>NZ_CP114040.1:4800000-7595000 GCF_026965555.1 Nannocystis punicea
GAGGCCGTAGAGGGCGGCGAGCTCGGCGTTGACGAAGGTGACCGGGGCGGTCAAGAGGGCGGCGTAGTCGCCCTCGAGCTCGAACACGACGTGACGCACGAACCGCTGCGTCTCCTCGCGCATGGCGCCGGCGAGGCCCTTGTTGAACTCGGGGTAGAGGTCGCTGTTCTTCTGCAGGTTGTCGACCTTGTCGAGCTCGAGCCACTGGCGGTGGAAGTCGGCGACGGGAGCCTCGGCCTTGGGGCTGTCGAGCAGGCGCCGCGCCTGGGCCTCGATGCCGGCAGGGGTGCCCAACTCGCCGGCCTCGGCGGCGGCGAGCAAGACGTCGTCGGGCATGCTGCCCCAGAGCAGGTAGGACAGGCGCGAGGCGAGCTCGTAGCCGCCGAGCGGGATGACCTGGTCGCTGTCGACGCTGTCGCTCAGCTCGACGCGGTACAGGAAGTGCGGCGACTGCAGGATGGCCTCGATGATGAAGCGGATGCCCTGCTCGAACGGGGTGCCCTCGGGATAGAGGCCCTGGCCGGCGGTGAAGAGGCCGCTGTAGGTGGTCTGCTCGCCGGCGGTGAGCGGGCGACGGAAGGCGCGGCGGCCGAACTCGGTGACGAACTGGGCGGCGCACTGCGAGCCGTCGCCCTCGGGCTGGCACGGGAGGAGGGCGGCGAGCGCCGCGGGGGCGACCGCCTCGCCGGCGAGGCGCTCGGCGGCGCGGCGATAGTCGCGGCCGAGGCGGTCCTTGACGACCATCTGCTCGGCGTTGTTGTCGAAGCCGGCGACCGCGGGATCGGCGAGGAACTCGGCCGAGGGCAGCGGGTCGAGGTTCAACTTCAAGAGGTCGGCGACGGTGAGGTCGTACTGGTGATGCGTGAGCCGCACGAGCCGTGGGGTCGGGCCGGGCTGCGGGCCGTCCTCGCACGAGACGGGCTGGCCGCCCTCGGTGGGATCGTCGCTGGTGTCGCCGCCACCCTCGGTGGGATCGCTGCCGTCGGTGCCGGCGGAGCCCTCGGTCGGCCCGGGGTTCTCGGTGACGCCGGCGGTCGCGGTGGCATCGTCGTTGCCGCCGCCGCCTCCGCCGCCGCAGCCGCTCGCCAGCGCGGCGACTGCCAGCGCGGCCAGGGTTCGTGGTAGGGATCGTGACACTCGGGTCGCCTCCTCGGACGCCACGGTAGAGGCCGGCCGGAGGGCTTGCAACGCATGTTCGCCGGGGGGCCCATGGCCCCGCTCGCGCGCGTCGGCGCCAGCGAGCGCGAGCGTTCGGGCGCGGACGCGCTATGGTGCCGGCATGTCGGAACGAGAGGTGAACAAGGACGACGCCGAGTGGCGCGCGACGCTGACCCCGGAGCAGTACCGGGTGCTGCGACAGGCAGGCACCGAGCGCGCGTTCACGGGGGCGTACTGGGACGAGAAGGCGCCGGGCCGCTACCTGTGCGCCGGCTGCGGGGCGCTGCTGTTCGACGCGACGACGAAGTTCGACTCCGGCTGCGGCTGGCCGAGCTTCTTCGACGCGGTCGATCGCTCGGCGATCGAGGAGCGGCTCGACACCAGCCACGGAATGCGGCGCATCGAGGTCCTGTGTCGCCGCTGCGGCGGCCACCTGGGGCATGTGTTCCCTGATGGTCCGCAGCCGACACGTCTGCGTTATTGCATCAACTCGGCGAGCCTCGACTTCGAGCGCGAGGGCGGATCGGCGTAGCGGATCTCGCGTCAGTCGGTCAGCCAGTGGCTGCGAAAGCGGGCGCCGTCCCAGTAGACGAGCGCGCTCGAGGACTCGAGCTTCATCATGACGATGCCGTCGCCCTTGAGCTCCGGCGGCTTGCCGCCGGGGCCCGCGGGCACGGAGGTGCCGCGGTCGTGGACGTACCAGGCGTCGCGCGCGGGCAGGGTGAGGCCGGCCTTGGGGTCGTCATCGAGCCAGATCGCCGGGCGACCGCCGCCGCGCAGGACGACGAGCCGCGGTACGGCGCCGGCGCCGAGCTTGGGCACGACGCTCACCAGGTAATCGGGCGCGCCGTCGCCGTCGAAGTCGCCGCGCAGGTAGAACGGGTTGATGCCGCGGTCGATGGCGTGGTCGGCCCAGATCTTGGCGGCCGCGCCCCGCTCGAGCAGCTCGGGCGGGGTGTTGGCGTCGCCGAGGCGATCGGCGAGGGCGGTATCGTCCTGGGCAGGCGGCGGCGGTGGCGGCGGCGCGGCGGGGGTGGGCTCGACCTTCGCCGGCGCGGGCGAGGGGGTCGCCGCCGGCGCGGTGCAGGCGAGGACGGACAGGCCGAGGGTGACGAGGAGGTCGATGCGGGCGCTCATGACGAGGAGGCGGAGCGTGACGACAACGGCAGCGGCCGGCGATGCATTCCGTCGCGGCACGAGATAGCACGCTCGCCCCGCGCGCCCAGTCGTCGCGGCCGCCGGACGCGCACGCGGCCGTCGGCGCGGCGAGCGGCCGGGAGGGCGCGGGCGGCGGCCAGCGAGCTCGGCCGTGGGTGCGCGGCGGGTGCTCCTCGGGACATGGTGAGGAGGGCATGTGTTTTTGCACATGCTTCGAGGAACATGCCCGATCGAGCGCGGGGAGGATCGCCCGTAGCGACCGGCATGCGCCTCGACGGGGAGCGAGTGGGTGTCTCATGGGACATGTCTAGAAAGACGTGCGGGCGAGGGCGGGATGAGCGACCCCTCGGCGTCCGGCTTGCGGCTCGACGAGGGGAGAATTGGTGACTCATGAGACATGTCGAGAAGGATATCCTCCGGCGCGTCGAGGTCGTCTCGTCGCGGTCGGTATTCGCTTCGGCGGGCCGGGGCCTCATGAAACATGTCGCCGAGGACATGTTTTAAAATTGCCTGTCCGGAGAACATGTCCAAAGGGACATGGCCAAGAGATCGGCGATGGATTGCGGTGAAGAGCCGGGGTCGGCGAGGTCGGGGTCGAAACATGTCGCCGAGGACATGCTCCAAAATCGCATGCCGGGAGAGCATGTCCCGAGGGACATGATCTGGAGCTCCGCGCGGGCTTGCGCGCGAGAAGCCGGGCCGGCGAGGTCGGGGTCGAAACATGTCGCCGAGGACATGTTCTAAAATCGCATGTCCGGAGCGCCTGTTCCGAGGGATATGGCTCAAAGATCAGCGCGGGCGTGCGGGGAGAAGCCGGGGCCGACAGGCCGGGTCGCAACATGTCGACATGGACATGTTCTGAAGCGCATGTCCGGAGAGTATGTCCCAAAAGACATGGCCACGAGCTCAGCGCGGGCGGGCGGGCGAGAAGCCGGGGCCGGGGTCGGGGCCGACGGGGGTCGGGAGCGCGGCGGGAGGCAATGGATCGGGGGGCGGCGGCTCGGCGCGCGGGGTGTCGGCGGCGGTGCCGAGCTCGGCCTCGGCGTTGATGTCCTGCGGCAGCACGGGGGCGTCGTAGGGGCGAAAGCGGGTCTTGCCGGCCCGCCCGGCGTTGAAGCGATCGAGCTCCTCGTCGGTGAAGGCCTGCGGTGAGCCGAGCGGCGCGACCTGGCGGACGAAGGCCTCGATCTTGGCGCGGGCGGTGCGGGCGACGTCGAGGCGCATGTCGTCGATGTCGGTGCGGCGGGTGCTGGTGGCGTCCTCGCACTCCTCCCAGCGCTCGAAGATCCGCCGCTTGCGCTCGGTCAGCGGCAGCTTGGCGTCGCGCCACACCTCGAGCAGCTGGCCGCCGAGGTCGGCGAGCTCGCTGCGCAGGCGCTGCTTGTACCAGGCGTTGGCGAGGTGGAAGCGCAGCTGCTCGGTGGCGATCATGAACGCCTGCTTGGCGCTCTTGTGACGGTTCTTGCGGCGGCCGTCGGCGAGGCCGCCGAAGCGGGCGCCGAAGGCGGCGAGGATCGGCGCGGGCCCGTACGGGGCGAATCGCTTGGAGTAGAGGGCCTCGTCGACGACGCCCATGAACCACGGCGGCTGACGCTCGGGCTCGGGCTCGCGGAGGCGACGACGCCACAGGTCGAGGCCGAGGAAGTTGATGTCGGCGGTGCCGCCGTGGTCGCGGAACTCGACCGAGCCGTCGGGGTGGATGATGGCGGTGAAGCCGTCGCCGCGGTGCTTGAGGCGGCCGGCGCCGTCAGGCTCGAGGTCGACGGAAGGGCGCGGGATGTTGGGCGGGAGCTTGGCCGGGGCGGCGAGGGCGACGGGCGCGACCGACAGGCCCAGGACGACCGCGCTGGCGCGGACGAGACTGGACAGGGGCGAGGGTCGCGGGCGCATCGACGGGCTCCAGCACGAACACGACGGGCTGGGCCGGCATTTCCGCGGCCGGTGCCGCCGTGGGCCCTCAGTTCATCGCTGAACGCGGTGGCTGTAAAGCGGCGCGGAGGTCGCTGGCGTGGCCAGGCCGACAGGCGAATCAGTCGCGCTGGCCACGGGTGCGCGGATCCTTGTAGTAGGACCGCAGCGCCCGGTGGTCGGCCCTGCGGGCGCGATTTCGCGCGGCGGTCTCGCGGTCGCGCGCGAGGGAGGCCAGCTCGGCGACCAGCTTGCGGTAGCTGTCGAGGCGCTCGGGCTCGATCTGGCCGGCCGCGGCGGCGGCCACGACGGCGCAGCCGGGCTCGTGGGCGTGGGTGCAGTCGCGGAAGCGGCAGGCCTCGGCGACCGCGGCGATGTCGGCGAAGGCCTCGGGCACGCTCTCGTCGGCGTTCCACAGCCCGAGCTCGCGCATGCCGGGGGTGTCGATGACGAGGCCGCCGCGCGGCAGGACCAGCAGCTCGCGGTGAGTGGTGGTGTGGCGGCCCTTGCCGTCGTCGCGCAGGCCGCCGGTGCTGAGCCGCTCCTCGCCGAGCCAGCGGTTGATGAGGGTGCTCTTGCCGACGCCCGAGGCGCCGATCAGCGCGGTGGTCTGCGGGCGGGCGACGTAGGCGTCGAGCTCGTCCAGGCCCTGGCCGCTGACGCTCGACAGCACGTGGACCGGGACCGGGCGATCGCCGGCGACGCGGGCGAGCAGCGGGCGGATGGCCGAAAGGACAGGTTCAGCGCTGTCGACCAGGTCGGCCTTGGTCAGCGCGAGCACCGGGGCGGCGCCGCTGGCGAGGGTGATCGCCAGGTAGCGCTCGAGCCGGCGCAGGTTGGGCGCCTGGTCGAGCGGGTGGACGATGAAGACGGCGTCGACGTCGGCGGCGACGATCTGCGGGGCGGCGGCGCGGCCGGCGGCGCGGCGGGTGAGGACGGTCTTGCGCGGCAGGACGGCGTGGATGGTGGCGGTGCCGGCGGCGGCGTGGACGTCGAGCGCGACCCAGTCGCCGACGGCCGGCTTCTGCATGGCGTCCTTGGCCGCGGCCTTGCGCAGCTTGCCGGCCAGCTCGCCGCGCAGCTCGCCGGCGGCGGCGAGGACGATGTAGCCGCCGCGGTGCTCGGCGGCGACGCGGCCGGGCAGGTTGCCGTCGCCGCGGTGCGCCGCCCAGGCGCCGGCGGCGTGCTCGTCCCAGCCGAGGCGTGCCAGTGGATCTGGCGCTTCGGTCATGTCTTCTTGCCCATGTTGATGATGACCTTCTTCGACCCGGTATGGATCACGGGGCGCGGGTCGGCGAACTTGCGCACGCAGGCGACGCCGTCGCCGAACGGGCCGGCGCCCTCGTAGATCGGCTCGATGACGACGCGGCCGGCGCGGTCGATGAAGCCCCACTTGTGATCGAGGCGCACCGCGGCCAGGCCCTCGCTGAAGCTCTGGGCCAGGTCGAAGCGCGGCTCGATGACCATGCGGCCCTCGCGGTCGATGAAGCCGGTCTTGGCGCCGACGCCGACCGGCGCCAGGCCCTCGGCGAAGTTGCCGGCGCGGAGGAAGCGGAAGTCGACCACCGCGGTGCCGCTGGTGTCGCAGTAGCCGTACTGGCCGCTGTCGCCGACGGCGGCGAGGCCGCCGTGGAAGTCGCCGGCGTCGGTGAAGCGCGGCTCGATGGCCCAGGCGCCGCTGGTGTCGATGAAGCCGAACAGGTCGTCCTGCTGGACGCAGGCGAGGCCCTCGCAGAACTCGCCGGCGTAGTCGAAGTTGGCCGGGACGACGACCTGGCCGCTGCGGTCGAGGTAGCCCCACGCGGGCATGCCGATCCGCGAGAGGGCGCGGAAGGGGGCCCGGCCCTCGGCGAACCGGCCGAGCTGCGAGGCCTGCGGCGGCGCCGGCACGAACGCGCCGGCGCGGTCGCAGTAGCCGGTGTGATCGCCGAGCTGCACGCACGCGAGGCCGTCGGCGAAGCTGGCGGCGGCGGCGAAGCGGGCCGGGATGACGAGCTCGCCGCGGACGTCGATGAAGCCCCAGCCGCCCTCGACCTTCACCGCCGCGAGGCCCTCGCTGAAGCCGAGAGTCAGCGCGAAGGCCGGGGCGATCACGACCTCGCCGGTCGGGCGGGCGAAGCCGAAGCGGTCGCCGTCGCGGAACGGCAACAGACCGCTGGCGTGGGGCAGGGCGAACCGCAGCGACGAGGCCGCGAGCACCTGCCCGCGCGGGTCGATCAGCTGGAACACGCCCGGCTCGCCGTGCGGGTTGACGTAGGGGAAGTCGATGTTGCGGAGCAGCGCGCCCATCAGCGCGTCCGGCGACTCGGACAGGTCGGCGCCCGACTCGACGCGGCTGGCGACGCGGTCGAGCAGGGCGACGACCTCCTTCATGCCGATCGGCGCCTCGCCGAGGTAGGTGCCGAACTCGTGGCCGAGCCGCAGGGTGCAGCGCGACTTCTTCTTCGGCCCCTCGAGCACCTCGATCTCGTGCTGGTAGTCGGCCATCGCGTCGCCGTGCAGGCCGGTCGCCGCCTTGAAGCCGTACTGCGCCAGGCGGCCGAGGATGTCGCCGTAGACCTCGGGCGGCAGCTGCACCTCGCAATGCCGGCCCTGCGAGGTCCAGGTCGCCCGCCCGTCGGGGTCGAGCGTCAGCGTGTCGACCTCGCTCGAGTGGCGAGAGCCGACGCGATAGACGATCTGGGTCGCACGGCTGAGGGTGCCGGTGGCGTTCATCTGGGGGGACCTCGGGGGGCCCGACTATAGCGCGGCGATCGGCCGCGGGAGGCCGGCGAACCCGCGCCGTCCCCGGCGCGCCCGCTCACGAGCCGGTCGCGGCCGGGCCGGCGTCGCCGTCGTCGCGGTCGAGCGCGCGGCGGATGCTGGCGGCCCAGCCCTCGAGGTCGGTGAGGGTGGCCTGGAGCTCGGCCGGCGAGCGGGCCAGCTCGGCGAGGCGGGCCCGCAGCTGCTCCTTGCCGAGTCGCAGCCGGCCGCGAACGGTGCCCTCGGGCACGCTGAGCAGCTCGCTGATCTCGCGCCCCGACAGGCCCTCGAAGATGTTGAGCTCGAGCACGATTTGCTGGTCGAGCGGGATCTCTCGCAGCGCCAGCACCAGCAATTGGGCCTCGCGCCGGCGCATGACGATCGAGCTCATCGACGACGGCGCGAGGTCCTTGACGCACAGCGCTCCGAAGTCGAGCGCCTCGCCCTGGCGCTTGTGCTTGGTGCGGATGTAGAGCCGCAGCACGTTGAGGGCGATGGCGAAGACGAAGCGCTTGAAGCTGGTCTCGCCGCGGAACCCGTCCTTCGCCTTGGTGCACTCGAGGAAGGTCTGGCTGACGAGGTCGGCGGCGTCGTGTTCGCTCGAGACCTTGTTGCGGAAGAACCGCGCGATCGCGCCGAAGTGTCGCTTCACCAGCCGCTCTCCCGCGCCGCGATCGCCGCTGCGCCAGGCCGAGAGCAGTTCCCAGTCGGGGTCCATGGCGCCTCGATCTTACCTCGATCGCGGCGCCCGCGGGGACGCTTCGCCTGTTATCTTCTCCGCGATCCGACGATGTCGACGCCGCCCCACACGCCGCCCGACTCGAAGGCCGCCCGCGGCGCAGGTGCGGGCACGTGGGCCGACGTCGACGTCCATCGTCTGCACGCGCGCGTGATGGGGCGACTGTTCGGCGAGCCGGCCGCGCCCACCATGATCGGGCGGTTCCACGTCGAGCGTCGACTCGGGGAGGGGGCCATGGGCGTCGTGTATGCGGCTGTCGACGCCCAGCTCAATCGCCGCGTCGCCATCAAGCTGCTGCACCCGCACCTCCAGGGCGACGAGCAGGGCCGCGCCCGTCTGCTGCGCGAGGCCCGGGCGATGGCGCGTCTCGAGCACGAGCACGTGGCGCGGATCTACGAGGTCGGCGCGTGGGGCGACCAGATCTACATCGCCATGGAGCTGATCGAGGGCGTGACCCTCGACGCGTGGCTGCGCGAGCGCCCGCGACCCTGGCAAGAGGTGCTCACGGTGTACCTGCAAGCCGGGCGGGCGCTGGCGGCGGCGCACCACGCCAACCTGCTGCACCGCGACTTCAAGCCGGAGAACGTGCTCGTCGACAGCCGCGGCCGCGCGCGCGTCCTCGACTTCGGGCTCACGTGCGCGCTCGACAACGGCGAGGCTCTCGACGACGAGCTGATGCCGCTGACCCGCACCGGCAGCATCCTCGGCACGCCCGCCTACATGGCGCCCGAGCAGCAGCGAACGGGCAACGCCGAGCCGCGCTCCGACCAATTCAGCTTCTGCGTGGCGCTGTTCGAAGGATTGTTCGGTCTGCGACCATTCGGCTCGCTGCCGCGCTTCGGGCAGGTCGAGATCGCGCCGATTCCGCGCGAAAGTCGCGTGCCGTTGCGCATCCGCCGCGCGATCGCTCGCGGCCTGTCCGAAAAGCCAGATGCTCGCTGGCCGACGATGGAGGAGCTGCTGGCGGCCCTGCAGCCGCGGCGACGGTTCGCCGAGGTCCCCGAGGCCGGACGCGCGCGGACGTGGGTGATCGCGGGCGGGGCCGCGGCGGCCGCCGCCGGGCTGGTCGCGCTCGGCGTGTCGCTGGCGCAGCCCGAGGCCGGCGAGGGGGCCGTCGCGCCGCAGCCGGAGGTCGCGCCGGCGGAGGCCCCCGTCGACGCGCAGGCGGACGAACTCGCGGCCGAGCGGGCCGCCGCCGAACGCCAGGCCCACGCGCTGCGCGTCCGCGAGGCGGCGTTCTCGCTGCTGCCGCGCGACCCGACCGCGGCGGCGCTGCTGCTGCGCGAGCTCGACGACCCCGGCGCGCTGGCCCAGCGCGTGCTGGCCGAGCCGATCAGCGCGGTGATCCTGCGCGGCCACGACGGGCCGGTGACTGCCGTGCGGTGGGTCGAGGCTGTCCCGGAGGACAGGAGAGGCGGGACGGTGCCGGGGGCGGCGGCGGGCCGCGAAGGCGGAGCTGTCCCGGAGGACAGGCGAGGCGGGGCGGCTGGGCGGGGCCGCGACGTGGTGCTGGCGAGCGCCGCCGCTGTCTCTCGGGACAGGTCGTATGAAAGCCGCGACGGGTCGGAGCGGGCGGAGGCTCGGGCGGTCGCGGGGTCGTCCGGAGGGCGGAGCGGGTCGACGCCGGCGCGCGGTGGGGCTGTCTCTGGGGCCAGGTTGTCTCGGGACGGCGCCGTGCTGGCGAGGGTGGTGCTCGGGCAGGCCGAGTCCTTCGACGCCGCCGGCGCGGCAGCTGTCCCCGGGGACAGCCAGGCAGTCGGGCCCGCCGCGTCGCCACCTGTCCCTGCGGACAGGGCGGACGACCTGCGCGGCGCGGTCGAGACGCTCGACGCCGGCGGGCACGTCCGCCGCTTCGCGCTCGCCGGCGGTCCGCCGGTCCCGGGCAGCGCCACCTTCGCCCCCGATCCGCGGCGCGGCCCGGCGGGCGAGGTGCTCCGCGCCGACGCGCGCGGGGTCGTCTCGCTGGTCGCCGACAACCGCGTCACCCCGCTGCGCGGCGTCGCCGGCCCGCTCGGGGTCGTCGCCTGGAGCCCCGACGGCGCGCGCGTGGCCGCGGCCGGTCCGCGCGGCGAGGTCTGGCTGGTGACGGACGGGCGCGCGGTCGCGGTCGGCGGTCGCGGCGCGGCCGTCGGCGCGCTGGCCTGGGATCGCAGCGGGCGGCAGCTGGCGCTCGGCCGCGACGACGGCGGCGTCGAGGTCTGGCGGGTCGACGGCGCGCCGCGGCGGATCGCGGCGGTGGTCGGCGACGGCGGCGTCACGGGCCTGTCTCTCGGGACAGGTTGGTTCGCCAGCGGCAGCGACGACGGCAGCGCGCGGGTGTGGCGGATCGGCGGCTCCGGTCGGCCGTACGTGCTGCGCGGTCACACCGGGCCGGTGCGGGCGCTGGCGTTCGCGCCGGTGGGCGTCCGCGTGATCACCGGCAGCGACGACGGCAGCGCGCGGGTGTGGCGGCTGACGCCGGCCGCCCTGCGCGAGCACGACGTCGGCGCGGCGGTCCACGCGGTCGCCTGGAGCCCCGACGGCACCGCGCTGGCGGCCGCGGGGGCGCGCAGCGTGTGGCTGCTGCCGACCGACGGCGGACCGGTGCGCCGGCGCGACCACGCCGGCACCGCGCTGGCCCTCGCATGGCGGCGCGACGGCCAGGAGCTCGCGGTCGCCGACGACAGCGGCGCGGTCACGTGGATCCCCCGCGGCGAGGGCGAGACGCGGCGCGCCAGCGTCGACCGCCGCCCCGTGTCCGCGCTGGCCTGGGACCCGCGCACCGGCGACCTGGCCGCCGGCGGCAGCGACGGCGCGTTCTTCCTCTGGCCTTCGGGACATGACTTCAAGGACATGGTCGATCCGACACGCGCGCCGCAGGGCCGCGGGGCCATCACCGGGCTGGCCTGGTCGCCCGTCGACGCGCGCCTGGCGGCCGTCACCGCCTCCGGCTTCGTGCTGGTGCGGGTCGAGCAGACGGTGTTCATCGAGCTCGGCCACCCGCTGCGCGGCCTGGCCTGGAGCCCCGCCGGCGACGCCCTCGCGGTCGCGGGCGAGGGCAGGGCGCTGGTCCGCGTGGCCGCGGCCACCGGCGTGCGCACGGAGCTGGGGCGGGCCGCCGCGGCGCTGAACAGCGTGGCCTGGGACCCGCGCGACGGCTGGATCGTCGCCGGCGCGGCCGACGGCGCGCTCCTCTTCTGGTCGCTGCAGGGCGA
The DNA here is from genome assembly GCF_026965555.1 of Nannocystis punicea. Classification (GTDB taxonomy): domain Bacteria; phylum Myxococcota_A; class Polyangia; order Nannocystales; family Nannocystaceae; genus Nannocystis; species Nannocystis punicea. Next base: position 4,810,900 of record NZ_CP114040.1, read on the forward strand.
CGCCGGTCCCGAGCTGCTCGCGGGCCATGGCGGCGGCGTCAACGCGCTCGCCTTCGACGCCGGCGGCGAACGCCTGGCCTCGGCCGGGGCCGACGGCCGCGTCGTCGTGTGGGGCCGGCCGGGCGAGGGCCTGCAGGCGCGCCTCGTCGCCGCCACGCGTGCCTGCCTGTTGCCTGCGGAGCGCCGGCGCCATCTGGGTGAATCCGACGACGTCGCCGAGGCGCGAGCCGGCGTGTGCGAGCGATCATTTGGTAATTCGAATTACTAAATGATCGAATGCGGCCCGTCGGGTGTCGCAATGCGCATACTCGATCGCACGGCGGTCTTTCGCCCCCAGGGTTCGCGAGTGACCCGGGCAGGCGCGCGCCGCGACCGCCAAATCGTTGTCATACACCTGTTACACAGCTTTCGAGAATTTTTTGTCGGTGGCGGTGATCGATCGGGCGGGCGCCGTTACTCGAGGGACAGGTCGGGTCCCGCGGTCGTCGCGGAGATCCCGCCCATGCGCCACGGATGGTGCTCTGCCATGGAGGCTGTCTTTTAGGCCAGGATGGCCAATCCTAATTCCTCGCGGTCCGCCACGGCCGTCGCCAGCCTTGTATGTCCCATACAAGGCCGGCCTGTCGGACAGCATCGTCGCCGCGCGCCGCAATGACGCGGCCGCGGCCCTCTAAGGAGAGCACATGTCGACAGTACGATCGCAGGGGCGCCGTTCGCTCCTGGTGGTGGGGATCGCATTGTCCCTGGTGGCGCCGGCGCCCGCGTGGGCCGGCCAGCCGGGGGAATCCAATGGATGGAAGACCGAATCGTCGGCCGCGCCGGCCGAGGACGACGACACCGTCGTCCTCGACGACTCGCCGGGGCCGGCGAAGAAGAAGAGCAGCAGCGGCAAGAAGAAGGACAAGGTCAAGGCGCAGCCGCGCGAGGCGATGATCAAGGCCCAGGTCGAGAAGGCCGAGGCCGAGCGCGCGCCGCTGCAGGACCAGGCGCAGCAGCTGTCCGACGCCGGCAACCTCGAGGGCGCCGTCGGCCTGCTCGCCGGCGGGGCCGAGGCCCTGCGCGACCCGGTGCTGCACCTCGCGGCCGCTGACGCCCGGCAGAAGCTCGCGCGCAAGCGCAGCGCCGACCAGGCCAAGGCCGAGTGGGAGGCCAGCCTGCGCCACATCGACCGCGCCGACGCCTTGCTCGCGGCCAACAGCGGCGGGGCCGTCGACGGCATCCGCGTCAACCCGGACGACCTCGAGACCATGCACGCGTGGAGCACCGAGCTGCGGACCGCGGCCGACGGCGCGCTCCCGGACCTGGTGCGGCGCACCAACCCGGTGCGCCGCAACGCCCGCGGCGAGCTGATCGCGGGCTCGATCTTCCTCGCCGGCGGCCTCGCGGCCCTCGGCGTCATGGGCGGCGGCATCTACCTCAGCAAGTCCGCCGACCGCGAGCTGCCGAAGGCCGGCGACAACCCCGAGTACCTGGCGCCGCTCGAGGCGCAGAAGAAGCAGGGCGACACGATGACCGCCGCGGGCGCGGTCGCCGGGGTCCTCGGCGTCGCGCTCGGCGTCACCCTCGTCGCCCTCGGCGCGACCGACTTCAAGAAGGCGCGCCAGGAGCAGCTCTCGCGCGTCCGCGTCTCGCCGGCCGTCGCGCCGACCTTCGGCGGCCTGTTCGTGTCTGCTCGCTTCTGACCCCCTCCGGCCTGAGGGCCGCGATCGTCGCCTGGCCCGGGCCCCGCGATCCCCACCTGTCCTACGGGCCACATCTTCCAGGAGCACCTTCGACCATGACTCAACGATTCTACTCATCGATCCCGCTGATCTCCGCCGCAGCGCTCGCGCTGATGATGGGCGGCGCTTGCAAGGTCGTCCAGCTGCCGGGCAACGAGGGCGGCGACGAGACCGAGGGCACGGGCACCGGCGCCACCGGTGCCGGCGGCACCGAGGGCGCCACCAGCACCGACGGCGGTGACGGCGAGCAGGGCGAGGCCAACTGCGGCGAGCTGTCGGCGCAGACCCTCAACATCCTCGACAAGAACTGCAAGCAGTGTCACGGGGCCGACAGCGCGGCTCTCGGCAGCATCAACTACATCACGAACCTCGACGCGCTGATCTCGAACGGCAAGGTCGTCCCCGGCGAGCCGAACAACTCGGCGATCTACCGCCGCATGAGCGCGACGATGCTGCCGATGCCGCCCGAGGGCCAGGAGCCGCGTCCGAGCGAGGACGACATCCGCGCGGTCGAGCAGTGGATCGGCGAGTGCGCCGGCGTGACCGGGTGCGGCGAGAACCCGTGGATGACCCGCACGCAGGTGATCGACCTGATCCGCAACGACCTGCTGAACACGCAGGAGATCTCGGCGGACGCGCGGCCCTTCATCCGCTACTTCAGCCTGGTCCACCTCTACAACTACGGCTGGTGCGACGACCAGATCGAGATCTACCGCAACGCCCTGTCGAAGCTGGCCAACAGCCTGTCGAACGAGATCAAGGTCGTGGCGCCGGTGCCGATCGACAAGGACAAGCTGATCTTCCGCATCGACATCCGCGACTACGACTGGGACGCGCCGGGCCGCGTGCTCGACATCGAGACCAACACCTTCGTCGAGGAGTTCCGCGACACCTGGGAGCTCATCGCCAACAAGGACCCGTACGCGATCGAGTTCATCGGCGACAGCGCCGAGGACGTGAAGCAGGCCACCAACACCAAGTTCTTCCTGCTGCAGGCCGACGCGTTCGTCGAGGTGTCCGCCCAGCCGCCGCTCTACCACGACGTCCTGCGGATCCCCGCGACCCGCTTCGAGCTCGAGCAGAGCTTCGGCATCGACGTCGACGCCAACGTCACCGAGGAGATCGAGACCAACCCGAACCGGGTCGCGCGCGCCGCGTTCCACGAGTCGGGCGTGTCCGAGAACCACCGCGTGATCGAGCGCCACGACTTCCCGAACGCCAGCAACCGCGTCTACTGGATCAGCTACGACTTCCAGAGCAACGCCGGCGACGCCAACGTGTTCGTCGATCCGTTCGGCTTCGTCGAGGACGGCAGCGAGATCATCTACAGCCTGCCGAACGGCCTCCAGGGCTACATGATCGTCGGCGGCGACGGCCGCCGCATCGACGACGCGCCGATCCAGATCGTGCAGGACAAGAACGCCCCCGACGGCGTGGTCCGCAACGGCAAGTCGTGCATGGGCTGCCACAGCGTCGGCATGATCAACAAGGAGGACGACCTGCGCTGGGAGGTCGACCAGAACCTCGGCGAGGGCGACTTCGACGACAACGAGCTCGACGCCATCCGCGCCCTGTACCCGCAGCGCGACGACTACAACGGCCTGCTCGCGCTCGACTCCGACCGCTTCAACCTCGCCGTCAAGGCGGCCGGCGTGCCGCTCGGCGGCGACAAGGAGCCGATCGTCACGGTGTTCAACGCCTTCGACGAAGACGTCGAGATCCGCCGCGCCGCCGCCGAGCTGTGGACCACCGAGACGACCCTGCGCGAGAAGCTCGGGCAGCTGAGCCCCGACCTCGACGACCTCGGCAAGAGCCAGACCGGCGTCCGCCGCGACGTGTTCACCGCCGCCTACGCCGACGCGATCTGCCAGCTCAAGGTCGGCCTCACCAAGGCCTGCAAGTAATCCTCACCCACCGGACCGCCCGGGCAGATCTGGCGACCTGCCCGGGCGGTCGTCTGTCGATTCCACCACCTGTCCGAAAGGACAGAGCGCCGGTCCGCGCGGCCATAGGTCCGCGCGTGGGCCGGAGCACGCGGGGTGGGGCGGTCGCGCCCGTGCGCGCTGGCGTCCTCGCCGGAGGGGCACAGGTCGTGTACCGTCCTCCATGGTGGGCGCCTTCGACGACAAGCGCTCCGGGCCCCCGGACCCGGACCTGCTCGCGACCACCGACACCAAGTCGCCGGCGCTCGACGTCACCGCCCGGGCGCGCCCGAGTCCGATCGAAGAGACCGTTCTCGCTACACCTGTTCGAAGGGACAGCACCCCGGTCCAGTCGGCCTCGGGCGTCAGTCTGCGCGGCGCTGCGGCCCCGCTCGAAGAGTCGCTGGCGATCCGCCAGTCGCGCCGGATCGGCCGCTACGCGATCCTGAGCGAGCTCGGCGAGGGCGGCATGGGCGTGGTCCTGTCGGGCTACGACGAGGTGCTCGAGCGCCGCGTCGCCATCAAGGTCGTGCGCTCGCACCACCGCCAGGACGACCGCCTGCAGGCCCGACTGCTGCGCGAGGCGCAGGCCCTCGCCCGCCTGTCGCACCCCAACGTCGTCCAGGTCTACGAGGCCGGCACGCTCGGCGACGAGCTGTTCATCGCCATGGAGTTCGTCCGCGGCGTCACCCTCTCGGCCTGGCTGGCGGACCGCGAGCGCACGCAGCAAGAGATCCTCACGGTGTTCGCCGAGGCCGGCCGCGGTCTGGCGGCGGCCCACCGCGTCGGCCTGACCCACCGCGACTTCAAGCCGGGCAACGTCCTCGTCGACCTCGAGGGCCGCGTCCGCGTGGTCGACTTCGGCCTGGCCGCGCTGGCCGAGCAGGCCGAGCGGCCCGCCGACGACGACCTCGGCGACGTCGGCGTCCTGCGCACCGTCTTCTTCGCCGGCACCCCGGCGTACATGTCCCCGGAGCAATGGCTCGGAGGACAGGTCGACGCCCGCACCGATCAGTTCAGCTTCTGCGTCGCGCTGTGGGAGGCGCTGTGGGGCTCGCGGCCGTTCGCCGGCGAGTCCGTCGACGAGCTGCGCGACCAGGTCCTCGTCGCCGACCTGCCCCAGCGCGTCCAGGTCGGCCCGCGCGTCGGCAAGCGGCTCTACCGGGCGCTCTCGCGCGGCCTCGCGCGAGTCCCCGACGCCCGCTACCCGAGCATGGACGCGCTCCTGGCCGACCTCGCCGGCCCGCAGGTGCGCGCGCGCCATGCCGTGGTCGGCCTCGGCCTCGGCGCGGTGATCGGCCTGGCCGCGGCCGCGTGGAGCCTGCAGGACGAGGGGCGCTGCGTCGGCGGCGAGGCCCGGCTGGAGGGGGTGTGGGACCCGGCCCGCCGCGACGCCGCCGCCGACGCCTTCGAGGCCACCGGGGTCGACTTCGCCGACGAGGCCTGGACGCAGGTGGCGAGCCGCCTCGACGCCCGCGCCGACGCGATCGTCGCCATGCACCGCGACGCCTGCGAGGCCCACGCCCGCGGCGAGCAGTCCGAGCACCTGCTCGACCTGCGCATGGCCTGTCTCTCGCGCCATGTCCATGAGGTCAGGGCGGTGACCGACCTGCTGGTGGCCGCCGACGCCGGGGTGGTCGAGCGGGCCGTCGACGCAGTGGCCGCGCTGCCGCCGATCGAGCGCTGCGCCGACGTCGCGGTGCTCCGCGCCGAGGTCCCGCCGCCGGCCGACCCGGCCACCGCGCTGGCGGTCGACAACGTCCGCCGCGAGCTCGCCAACGTCGCCGCGCTCGAGCACACCGGCCGCTACGAGGCCGGCCTGCTCGGCGCCGACCAGGCGGTGTCCGCCGCCGAGGTCGCCGCCTACGCCCCCGCCGTCGCCGAGGCCCAGCTCGCGCGCGGCCGCCTGCTCGCGCTCCTGCAGCGCGACGCCGAGGCGGAGGCCAGCCTGCGCGCCGCCTTCACCACCGCCACCGCCAGCCGCCAGGACGCGGTCGCCCGCGACGCCGCGGCCGCCCTGGTCGAGACCCTCAACACCCTCGGCCGCCTCGATCACGCCGAGGTCTGGTTCGAGATCGCCGCCGCCGCCCAGACCCGCGCCCCCGACGACGGCGCCGCCGCGTTCCTCGACCTCGCCCGCAGCAAGCTGCTGTGGTCGCTCGGGCGCTACGCCGAGTCCGAGGCCGTCATCGAGCGCAGCGTCGCCGCCTACGACGCCCTCCACGGCCCCGACAACCCCGCCACCGCCCGCGCCCGCCAGTGGTTCGGCACCGCCCTGTGGGGCCGCCAGGAGTTCGACCGCTCGAAGGCTGTCCTTCCGGACAGCCGCGCCCGGCTCGAGCGCCTCTACGGCCCCGAGCACCCCGAGGTCGCCACCGCCCTGCGCTACGAGGGCAACCTCTACTTCGTCCTCACCGACTTCGACGCCGCGCTGGCGACCTGGCGCCGCGGCCTCGACATCATCCTCCGCACCCGCGGCGAGGACGACCCCCTGGTCGTCGTGTTCCAGGGCAACATCGCCGCCGCGCTGGCCCGCGCCCGCCGCCCGGTCGACGCCATCGCCGCCTTCGAGGCGGTCGTGCGCTCGCTCGAGCGCCGCTACGGCCCCGACCACCTCGAGCTGTGCACGCAGCTCGACAACCTCGGCGCCTCGTACCTCGAGGCCGGCCAGCTCGGCCCGGCGCGCGAGGTCATCGACCGCTCGCTGGCGATCCGCCGCCGCGTCCTCGGCGACGGCCACGCCGAGGTCGCGCGCTCGCTGCTGGGCCTGGGCGAGTGGGGCCTCCATGCCGGCGACTACGCGACCGCCATCCCCGCCTTCGAGCGCGCCCTGGCGATCCGCGCCGGCACCGACGTCCACGCCCTCCTGCGCGGCCGCGCCGAGTACGGCCTGGCCCGCGCGCTGTGGCTGTCCGACCGCGACCGCGTCCGCGCCCGCGCCCTCATCGACCAGGCCGTCGCCACCTTCACCGCCCTGGGCCCCGCCGGCTCGCTCGACCTGACCGAGGCGGTCGCCTGGCGCGCCGAGAACGTGTCGCCCGGCGGCGCCGCGCCGGTCCAGCCCAAGCGGTGAGGCCGTCGGTCATTGTTCCTGGCGAAAAGAGCATGTTCGAAGGACCATGACTTTTTAAGCATGTCGATCCAGGAAGGCGCTCGCCACCTGTCCGAACGAACAGCTCCAAGGCCCGGCCGCTCTGAACGGTCCGCAGCGCCCGCATCGCCAGGCTGGTGCTCGCCCGCCCGAACGCGCTACCTTCCGCGCATGCGTCACGTCATCGTCTTCGGGGCCACCTCCGCGATCGCCGCCGAGGTGTGCGCGCGCTGGGCCACGCGCGGCGATCGGCTTCACCTCGTGGGCCGCGATCCCGACAAGCTCGCCGCCGTGGCCGCCCGTTGCGCCGGCGCCGACATTACGACGGCGGCGGGCGACTTCACCGACCTCGCGCGCGCCGAGGCGCTGGCGAGCGAGGCAGTGGCCGCGCTGGGCGGTCGCGTCGACGTCGTCCTCGTCGCCCACGGCGACCTCGGCGATCAGCAGCGCAGCGAGCACGACGTCGCCGAGGCCGCGCGGATCGTCCAGACCAACTTCCTCTCGGTGATCGCCCTGCTGGTCCCGCTGGCGAACGCGCTCGAGCGGCAGCGCAGCGGCACGCTCGCCGTCATCACCTCCGTCGCCGGCGAGCGCGGACGCCCGCGCAACTACACCTACGGCGCGGCCAAGGGCGCGCTGCACGTCTACCTGCAGGGCCTGCGCAGCCGCCTCTACCCCGCGGGCGTCACCGTCACCACCCTCAAGCTCGGCCCGGTCGACACGCCGATGACGGTCGGCCACCCCAAGAACGCCCTGTTCGCCACCCCGCAGCGGGCCGCCCGTGACATCGACCGCGCGCTCGCCCGCCGGGCCGTCGTCGCCTTCGTGCCCTGGTACTGGCGCCCGATCCTCTTCGTCGTCCGCCACACCCCCGAGCCGCTGTTCCAGCGCCTCGGCTTCCTCTCGGGCCGCTAGCAGGTCCGACCACGGGCGCGGGCGTCCGCGGTGGGACAGTGAACGAGATGTCCTTGAGGACATGTCCCGAAGGCTGCCTGGATCTTCAATACAAGCGCAGCACCGCCACGCACGCGTCCCACAGCACGTGGCAGACCAGCACCACGAACAGGCTGCGGGTCTTGAGCCCGAGCCAGGCCCAGAAGAACCCCGCGCCGGCCGCGGCGACCACCAGCGCCGGCACTCCCAGGCTCACGTGCGCGACCGCGAAGGCCGCCGCCGACGTCGCCGCCCCCCACCACGGACCCGCGCGAGACGCCACCGCGAACGCCACTGCGCCGCGCCACACCACCTCCTCGGCCGCTGCGATCAGCGGCAGCAGCACCGCCGCCGCGCCGATCGGCAGCAGGTGGACCCAGCTGTACACCGCCGCCACCTCGGTCCGCGCCTCCGGCGTCACCGCGAACAGCACCAGGCTGCCGAGCCAGCCGGCCACGAGCAGCACCGCCGCCGCCGCCACTCCTTGCAACAGCCCGCGCAGGCTCGGCCGCCACAGCTCCAGCCACGGCAGCCGCACCATCGCCAGGCACGCGGGCACCAGCACCAGGTTGGCCGCCAGCATCCGCCACCACACGTGCGGCGTCAGCGAGCCCAGCACCCAGATCAGCGCCACCGCCAGCGGCACCAGCCAGGCCACGTGCACCGCGCCCTTCGAACATGTCTTTAAAAACATGTCCTCATCGCCACGTCGTAGCCGCAGCGACAGCCCCAGCCACGGCTCGACCCCGGCCGACAGCGCCACGATCTTGGCGGCGGTGAGCGGTTGCGCCACCAGCCCCAGCTCCGCCGTCGCCGGCCCCGGATCGCCGACCAGCCCGTGCGTCAACAGCCCCAGCTGCGCCCGCGTCAACAGCGGCTCGGGCAGCTTCTCGAGCGCCGCGACCGCGACCGCCAGCAGCGGGGCAGGGCAGGGCACCAGAGTCACCGGCAGCGCCAGCGCGTCGGCCACCCGCGTCACCACCTCGCGCAGCGTCAGCACCTCCGGGCCGACCACGTCGTAGCAGCGGCCGATCGCTGCCGGCCGCTCCAGCGCCGCCGCGATCGCCAGCGCCACGTCCTCGACCAGCACCGGCTGCAGCGGCGCGTGTCCGCCGTCGGGGGCGGGGAACACCCCTGCGTGGCGGATCGTCGCCGCCAGGTTGCGCACGAAGTCGTCGCCGGGCCCCGCCACCGGCCCCGGGCGGAGGATCGTCCAGTCTGTCCCCGAGGACATGACCGCTCGTTCTCCCGCGCGCTTGCTCGCCAGATACTGCGTCGGTCGGTGCGGCTCCGACCGGGGCCTGGCCACGCTCACGTGGATCAGCCGCCGGATCGCCGCCGACTGCATCGCCGTCATGATCGCCGCCACCGCCGCCACGTGGGCCGACTCGAACGTCTGTCCGGGCTCGGGCCGCTTGATCCCCACCAGGTTGATCACCGCCTCGCAGTCCGCGAGCGCCGAGGCCAGCTCGGGCCCGCCGCGGCTCGCGTCGACCTCGCGCCACACGAGCCCGGGCCGGTCGGAGCGGCCCCGACGGCCGCGCGACAGCCCCACCACCTCGTGTCCGGCCTGCAGCAGCGCGTGCACGGTCGCCTGTCCGATGAACCCGCTCGCTCCGGCCACGGCGACCCGCATGCGCAGCCAGCCTCGCACCGGCGGGGTCCGGGGCGCAAGGCGGGTTTTTGCTTCTCAAACGCCGTCCGCGCGCCTACAACAAAAATCAGACCCGCATGCTCAGCGCTCTCGCCGACCACGCCTGCGCCCGCTTCGACCGCGTCATGCGGCATGGCCTTCGCCGCGTCCTCATGCAGCGCAACGAGCTCGACCGGCTCGCCCGCGCCGAGCACGAGCGTCGCCTCGAGGCCATCGCGCGGTACACCGATCCCGCAGTGCTGGCCGAGCCCGACCGCCTGCTCGCGCCGCCGCCGGGCCCGCCGCCGCTCGCGCCGCAGGCGGTGCGGCGCCTCGTCGACGGCCGCGCCACCCACTTCACGTTCGCCTCTCCGTACCGCCCGCGCGACCCCGACTACGCCCGCGAGTACGCCACCTACGATCGCGTCGACACCGTGCACCTGCACGCCTGGCAGCACGATCGGCCCGCGCCCGCCTCGATCTTGCTCGCCCACGGCTGGTGCGTCGGCAACCGGCGCCTGCACGAGTTCGAGTTCAGCATCTCCACCCTCTACCGGGACCTCGGCCTCGACGTCTACCTCTACGTCCAGCCGTTCCACAGCCTGCGCAAACCGACCTCCGCGCGCTTCTCGGGCGAGCTGTTCCCCTCGACCGACCTCGTGCGCACCAACGAGGCCTTCATCCAGACCGCCCAGGACGTGCGGGCCGCCATCACCGCCATCCTGCGCCGCAGCCCGGCGCCGCTCGGCATGATGGGCTCGAGCCTCGGTGGTTACACCTCCGCGCTGGTCGCCTCGATCGATCCGCGGCTGTCCTTCGTCGTCCCGATCATGGCCCCCGCCTCCTTCGCCCACCTCTTGTGGGATCACGGCGAGGGCGACCCGTTCCGCCGCCAGGCCGAGGCGCTCGGCATGACGCGCGAGCGCTTCCACAGCGCGTGGGCCCTGCACAGCCCCCTCACGTACGCGCCCAAGGTCCCGTGGGAGCGCCGCCTCGTCGTCTCCGCCCGCGGCGACGCCCTCGTGACCGAGGCCCACGCCGACGTGCTCTGGAACCACTGGCAGCGCCCCCGCCGCTTCCGCTTCACCGGCGGCCACTTCCTGCAGCTGGGCCGCCGCGACTACATCCGCGAGCTCGCCCGCTTCCTCGCCGACCTCGACATCATCCCCGCGCCGCGCTGAGGGCAGGGGGGTCGCCGCCCGAGCTGCAGCCGGCGCGACTGCATGGACATGTTCGATGAGACATGCCCATAAAAGCATGTTCAAAGGGGAATGACCGAGCGGACATGCTCCTCAAGGCATGCGTGCTGGTGGGCCCCGGGCGCGCGGGCGAGCGCCTGGGAGCCCTCAAGGACTCGAGAGCCGTACTCCATCGCGCCGCTGCTCGCGGCGCCGGCTCACCCCCGCGTGACCGCCCGCGTCTTCGGGATATTGGCGATGGCCAGGTCCGCGGCCTCCTGGGCGAATTCATCCAGCGGCTTCTCGTCAGGGCCGCTCGGGTTGGCGAGCCTTTGCATGTAAGCCACGGAGAACACGTGGGCGTACACGCGTCGCCAGATATCCTGCCGCTCGTCCTGGTTGTCGAAGTGCTCGATGTGCTTGCTCATGACTCACCGTCGCGTGGCGTTCTGTAGCACGGGACGTCCCAGCAGAGTCCTGTCCACGCGCGGCTGCTCGATCGTCTCATCCGGCCTCCGTGGCGAGTGCCGGCGCGGAGCGGAATGACCGCCTTGCGCGGGCGCGCCCCGGAATTACGCAGCCCGACCCAGTGCGCTTCTCCTCGGCCACGCGTGCGAGCGCCTCGGTGCACGCATTTGCTTTCGGGACCCGGAGGCGAGTGCCGACGCGAAGCAGAACAACAGACACGCCCCGGAACCACGCAGAACAATCGCAGCGCGATCTCCTCGGCCACGCGGGTGAGCGCCCGGGAGCACGCATTTGCTTCGGGCTCCGCAGGCGAGTGCCGGCGCGAAGCAGAACAACCCCCCATGCAGGCGCGCCCCCGGAACCACGCAGGACCACCACAGCGCGCATCTCCTCGCTCGCGCGGGCGCCGGCGTGCATAGCGACAGGCCACGCGGGCGGCGTCGTGCATGGCGACAGGCGTGGGCCTCTCCTCGGCCACGCGAGCGAGCGCCGTCATCCTTCATGACAGCCGGCCGCGCCGACTTGCGCGGGTATTCGACGGTGCGGCCCCCTGCGCCTGGACACGTGTACTGCCGACGCCGAAACCGCCGGCCACCGATGGGCGCATCGTACTTCGCCGATCGGTCCTGGCGCAGGGCCGAACGGCGCGCCGAGAGCCGGCACGCGCACCTCATGGCCGAAGAAACACATTCGGGCGTGCGGCCGCGACGGCCCCGAAGAGCCGCGTCCCTGGCGACTCGTGATGCCCGGCTTCGTCTCCAGAAAGGGCGTCGAGCGGCGGCGTTCCGGCGAGCATCGAGTGTTGCCTCGTCACCTTCTTACACCGGAGATGCTCGCCCACATCTCGAAGGGCCCACGGTGTGCTCCTTGTCGCCGCGCACGGGCCGCCTGCGCCGCGATTTCTTGATCTCGTGGCCGCGCTCTGGCAACATGGAACCGTGCGGCTTAGTTTTGGCGCTTGCTGGGCAGGCGTCGCCTATCTCTTCTCGTGGCTGGTGACGACCGGGTGTAACCCTGGCCGGTCCGACGCGGCGTCGCGCGGCACCGACAGCGAGGGAACCACCCTTGCGACCCCGAGCGAGGGTGGCACGACCGGCGTCGTCGGTGCTTCGAGCACGGGCGAGGCTGGGACCGGCGTGCCTGCCACGGGCACGGGCGCGCTCGTCACTCCGCCGCCGGACCTCGCGCCCGAGCTCGCGCCGACGCCCGTCGAGCCGTGCGAGTCGCACGCGGCCGAGGGCGACTGCGACGCCGCCGGTTGCATCTGGTTCGCCACCGAGCGTGTCGCCGATCGCTCGAGCTGCGCCCTCGAGCCCGCGGGTTTCTGCGCCACTGCCAGCGCCTCGACCGGCGACGAGGACTACGACTCTGCCTTCTTCAAGCGCGTCGGTGATGTCGTCCACCTCCGCCGCGTCGGCCGCAAGTCCAGCGACTTCCCCGGCCCCGAGCACCCGGCGGGCTGGACCGAGTGCGGCCTCGGCCCGGGCGATCCGGACGAGTGCGCGTGCGTGTGCGCGGCCGGTCGCTGCCCGGGCGACATTGCCCTCGCGCTGCTCGACGCCTGCGGCGCGCCGCGCCCGTGCGACGACGAAGTCGACGGCGACGCCTGCCTCTACCAGTCGCTCGCCGCCGCCGCCGCCGCCAGCCTGCGCCTCCGCAACCTCCTCGACGGCCGCAGCGTCGACGACCGCGTCTTCCTCCGCGGCGACGGCACCGCCACCTGGATGCGCAGCACTTGCGATCCACGCGACCACAGCTGCAGCGACCGCAAGTGGGAGCTGCCGCGCCTGTGTACCCTGCGCGACCGCGCCGTCTTCACCGCCTGCGCCGCCTCCGCCCAGCTCGACCCACAATGCCGCGACGTCGCCGCCTGGTTCACCGACTGCAAGCTGGCCCCGCCGACATGTCCATAAGGTCATGTCCTGCCCGCCCGCCAGCACGGGGCCGCCAGGACATGCCTGTGAGGCCATGTTTTGAAGTGCATGAGCGATCGGTCTGATCGCGAGGTCTGATCGCCACCTCCGCTCCGGCCCGCTGCGCGTCCCTCTCTTTCGTTCTGCTCACAAGCTTGGGTGCGACGAGTCGCACGCGACCCTCGCCGCGCATCGATCCGGGACCCGGTCGCGCCGTACGACGCTCGCCGTGTCCCGAGCTCTCGACGACCGCCGTCCCATCTGTCCTATCGGACAGGCAGTGCCTCCCGGCAGCCGGCCCTGCGACCTCGCTGCGCCGTGCGACGCTCGCCGCGCCGCGTTCGCCGAGCCTCGGTGCATCGCCGACTCCGCTGCCGATCAGGCGCGAATTCGCCCATCGCACCTGCAGCACCACCTCGGCTACCGTATCGGCCGCATGTTGCAGGTCAAGAAGTACGGCAACCGTCGGCTCTACGACACCGAGGGCAGCCGGTACGTCACCCTCGAGGAGATCGCCGAGCGCGTGCGCATGGGAGAGGACCTCAAGGTCGTCGACGCCAAGAGCGGGCAGGACCTCACCCAGGTCACCCTCGCGCAGATCATCCTCGAGAGTCGGGGTGCAGCGCGTCTGCTCCCTGTCTCCTTGCTCAAGCAGCTCGTGCGCATGCGGGACGACGCCCTCGCCGAATTTTTCGGCCGCTACATCGCCTGGGCGCTCGAGGTGTACCTGCAGCTCAAGGGGGGCGCGCGAGCTGTCGTCCCGTGGAACCCGCTGGCGGATCTGGCCATGCCCGGGATCCTCAAGCGCTGGTTCGGCGGCGGTGCGCCTGCCGCGGGCGAGCCTGCCCCGCCGCCGTTTCCGGACGAGCCGCCGCCCGAGCCTGCGGGCATGGGCGACGAGCTCGCCGCCTTGAGGCGGGAGCTCGCCGAGTTGCGGCGGACCGTCGAGGACGGCCGGCCCGCCCGCAAGGGCAGGCGGTCCACCTCCTGATCCATTTGTGCGCCGCACAATTCTCGTCTTGACCCTCGGTCACGGCGGCCTATCCTCGGCCGACAGACCCCGGCCGGGCCTTTCGCACGTGCAGCACGGACCGGCCTTCGGGTAGCCTCGGGAGCGGAGGACCAGAGCATGTTCATCGGCGACTGGATGCGGCGCGGAGCGCAGTACTGGCCGGACCACCTCGCGGTGGTCGACGTCGCCAAGGGCGAGGGCGGCCGCTTCACCTACGCCGCGCTCAACCGGCGCGCCGACACCGTCGCCGGGTGGTTGCGCGGCCGCGGCGTCGTCCGCGGCGACCGCGTCGCCTTGCTCGCGCACAGCGGCGTCGAGGTCCTCGACTTCTTCTTCGCCTGCGCCAAGCTCGGCGCCGTCTTCGTCCCGCTCAACTGGCGCAGCCCCTGGCGCGAGCTCGTCGACGTCATCCTCCCGGTCGCGCCGAAGGTGCTCGTCTTCGGCCCCGAGTTCGCCGCCGCCACCGCCGAGCTGCGGCCGCACACCGCCATCGCCGAGCTCGTCCACCTCGAAGGCGCGCCCGTGGCCGGCAGCACCGCCTACGCCGAGGTCCTCGCCGGTCCGGCCGACCCCGTCGACAACCCGGCCGTCGACGCCGAGGACATCGCCTGCCTGCTGTTCACCGGCGGCACCACCGGCGCGCCCAAGGCCGCGCGGATCTCGTACCGCCAGATCGCGTGGAACACCCTCAACACGATGGTCCACGAGATCCAGCGCGGCGACGTCACGATCACCCACACGCCGATGTTCCACACCGGCGGCCTGTTCGTGTACACGATCCCGCTGCTCACGCTCGGCGGCACCGTCGTGATCATGAAGAAGTGGACCGCCGACGACATGCTGGCGCTGCTCGAGCAGTACAAGGTCACCGCGCTGTTCTGCGTGCCGACGCAGTACCAGATGATGCTCGACTCGCCGCGCTTCGCCGCCACCTCGTTCGCCAGCATCCGCTTCTTGACCAGCGGCGGCGCCCCGCTGCCCGTGCCGCTGATCCACGCCTTTTGTGCGGTGCACAAGGTCGCCTTCAAGCAGGGCTTCGGCATGACCGAGTTCGGCCCCGGCGTCTTCTCGCTCGCGCCCGAGTTCGCCGAGGCCAGGGCGGGCAGCATCGGCCGGCCCAACTACTTCATCGACGCGCGGATCGTCGACGACGACAACGTGCCGGTGAAGGACGGCGAGGTCGGCGAGCTCGTCCTCAAGGGCCCGGTCGCCTGCTCGGGCTACTTCGGCGTCGACGCCCCGCACTTCGACGAGGCCGGCTTCTTCCACACCGGCGACCTCGCGCGCCGCGACGCCGACGGCTTCTACTACATCGTCGATCGCAAGAAGGACATGTTCATCTCCGGCGGCGAGAACGTCTACCCGGTGGAGATCGAGAAGATCCTCTACGAGCACCCAGCGGTGGCCCAGTGCGCGGTGATCAGCGTGCCCGATCCGCAGTGGGGCGAGGTCGGCAAGGCCGTCGTCGCCCTCCGCCCCGGCGCCGGCGTCACCGAGGCCGAGCTGCTGCAGCGCTGCCGCGACCACCTCGCGCGCTACAAGGTCCCCAAGTCGGTCGTCTTCCTCGACGCCCTCCCGCTCTCGCCGGCCGGCAAGATCCTCAAGCGCGAGCTGCGGGTCCTGCTCTCCACCTCCGCATAGGACCCTTTCGCCATGTCCCAAGAGACAGCCTCCAGGAACCTCACCGCCCGGATCCTCCGGCTCGTCGGCTACCTCACCGACCCCAAGAGCGGCCCCGGCAAGCTGTGGATGCGCTTCGAGGGCGCCTCGACCGGCGTCATGGCGCGGCTCGCCACCAGCCCGCGCTACCTGCGATTCGCCGGCCGCGGCCTGACGAAGATGTTCCACCTCCACCGCGACCTCGTCGACCTCACCGAGGAGGTCCTGCACTTCTGGCGCGTGCCCACGCTCGGCGACTTCAACGAGGTCCGCGCCCAGCTGCGGCGGGCCGAGGACCGGCTCGAGATCACCACCACCCAGCTCGAGCTCGCCCTCGAGCTGCTGGAGAAGCTGCAGGCCGAGATGGCGCGCTCGGTGCGGGGGGCCGCGTGACGGTGGCCGACGGCGGGCCGTTCTCGAGGGTCAAGGGCGCCGCGCGCAAGCTCGCCGACATGGCCGAAGGGACAGCCACGATCGGGGCCGCCTGGCAGCGGGCGCTGCGCGACCGCGCCGTCAGCCCCACGCGCTATCTGGCGCCGCTGGTCAAGCGCGCCGCCGGGCTCGGCGACCCACCGGTCAACTCGACGCCCAAGCGGGTCGTGTACGCGCGCGGCGGCATGAAGCTGATCCGCTTCGAGCCGGCCGTGCGTCGCTTCCGCACCCCGATCCTGTTCGTCTACTCGCTGATCAACCGCTACTACATCCTCGACTTCCTGCCGGGTCGCAGCCTGATCGAGTTCATGACCCAGCAGGGCTTCGACGTGTACGCCATCGACTGGGGCACGCCCGGTCCCGTCGAGCAGGACATGACCTGGGAGGACCTGCTCGGCGGCTTCGTCGAGGCGGCCAAGCGGTGGGTCCTCAAGCTGTCCGGCGCCGACGACCTGACGATGTACGGCTACTGCATGGGCGGCACCATGGCGCTGGCCGCCGCCGCGCTCTACCCGAAGGGCGTGCGCAACTTCGTCGCCCAGGCCACCCCGGTCGACTTCAAGCACGGCGGCATCTTCACCACCTGGACCGATCCGGAGTTCTTCGACGTCGACGCCATGGTCGACGCCTACGGCAACGTCCCGATCGACCTGATGGAGTCGGGCTTCTCGATGATGGCGCCGGTCCAGCGGATCTCGAAGTGGTTCGAGGTGTTCCGCCGCCTCGACGACCGAGAGTTCGTCACCAGCTTCCTCGCCATGGAGCACTGGGCCGCCGACAACGTCCCGTTCCCCGGCGAGGTGTACCGGCAGTACATCCGCGACTGCTACCAGGAGAACAACTTCTTCGAGGGCCGCATGGTCGTCGGCGGGCGGCGCGTCGATCTGCGCGAGATCCACGGCCCGCTGCTCGTGCTCGTCGCCGACAACGACACCATCGCCCCGCCGCCGTCCTCGGAGGCGCTGCTCGGCGCGGTCGGCTCGACCGACAAGACCCTGCTGCGCTTCCCGGTCGGGCACATCGGCCTGTCGACCTCGAGCAAGGGGCCCAAGGTCATCTGGCCGAAGGTCGCCGCCTGGCTGGCCGAGCGCAGCGAGCCGCTGCCGCCCGGCTGAGGCCGCGGGCGCGCCTCACTGCCCCAGCCACGTCGAGATCTGGGCGGCGGCCGTCGGGTGCCAGCCCAGCTTGAGGTGGTTGATGTCCGCGAGGACAGCCGAGTCCGAGAGCGCGCCGATGCCGTCGGGCGCCGCGCAGCTGTCGACGAACACCACGCCGTCGCTCGGTCCGGCGATCTCGTTGGGGATCCCCGGGATCAGCACGCTGTTGTCGTTGAGGTCGAGGTCGCCGCACAGCAAGTGGGTCGAGATCGAGGCCGGGATCCCCGCGTCGATCATCTCCTCGATCACCGAGCCCTGCGAGATCGCGTAGTCGATGCCCTTGCCGCGGGCATACACGCCCTTGTACTCGCCCTCGCCGTAGTAGGTCGACTCGCTGTCGCCGACGATCCACTGCATCAGGCCGTTGTTGGCCGTGCCGGTCAGCGGATAGACGTCGTCCCAGGCCGCGAGCATCTGCAGCTGCCCGCGGTAGTTGTCGCCGGCGGCCGACTTGTAGATCGCGTACTCCGAGCGGTCCTCCCACAGGCCGAAGATCAGCAGCTCGTCGTGCGGCCCGGGCGCGTGGATCTTGCCGCCGAAGTCGGCGTAGACGCCGGCGTTGTGGGCCGTGCCGTAGCGGAAGATGTAGTCGAAGCCGAGGTTCGGCCCGCCGATCAGGATCAGCTTGCCGATGTCGTCGCGGTACTCGAGCTTGCCGCCCGTGAGCCCCGACGCGTACATGCGCGTCGACATCACGCCCTTGCTCCACCCGATCACGTCGACCTTGTCGACGCCGGTGCGCTCGCGGATGATGTCGATGGCCCACGCGATCTGCAGGGCCCAGAACACGTTGTCGCCCTGGCTGTGCGGATGCGACACCGCGAACACGCGGTGGCCGGCGGCGGCCAGCTCCTGCATCAGGCCGATGTCGGGGCAGGTCGACTGCCCGCAGCCGAAGTCGCCGCTCTCGCCCGGGTTGGCCCACGCGCGGTCGGCCTGGTCATTGGCGCCGTGGGCCAGCAGCACCGTCGACTTGGCGCCGTTGTTCCAGCCGGGCGCGTAGTACAGCAAGAACCGCCCGCTGTGCGGCACCGGGTCGTTGCCGAAGAACTCGAGGCGCTGGCCGGTCTGGTGGGCCCGCTGGTCGAGGTCGAAGCGATCTTCTTGGATGAAGAACGGATCGGGGTCGAACCACCGCTCGACGCGGACCCATCCGTTCAAGATCCCGTCCTCGAACGTGTCCTCGAGGACGAGGCCGTGCAACGAGTCGCCGGTGGTCTCCGTCGTGGTCGTGGCCGTGTCGGTCGGCGAGGTCGTCCCGTCCGTCGTCGAGGTCGAGGTCGACGGCGGCTCGCTCGTCGTGCCGGTCGGCGGCTCGTCGCCGGTCGACGTCGGCCCGGTCGTCGCCGTGCCGGTCGCGTCGCTCGAGTCGGTGCCCGGCGTTGAGTCGGTCACCGCCGCGGTCGAAGCGTCGGTGTCACCGCCACCTTCCGGCGTGCAGGCGAGGAGGAGGGTGAGGGCGGCGCAGGGACGGCTTGTTCGCATGTGCAGCAATTTAGCCCATTCCGGCCCTGTGCAATAGCGCGTAGAACCGCAGCTAGCGGCCCTAGAACGCGGAGTCTGCAAAATTTCGCAGCGCCGCAAGGAAGCGCTCTGCCTGCTCGATGTGCGGGGAGTGCCCGCATTCGCTGAAGACCTCTTCGTGGACCCGACCGCCCGCCGCGGCGTAGGCGTCGAGGACCGCGCGGGTCTGGCCGATCATCGGCTGCGGCGGCACGACCTCCTCGCCGGGCCAGCCCGGCACCGCGCCGACCTTGCCGAGGAAGCCGAAGTCGAACAGCGAGGTGTCGCTGACGATCTGGTCGTCGGCGCCGCGGATCCACAGCACCGGCGGTCGCGGGTCGATCGCCGCGAAGCCCGAGAGGTCGACGTACTTCGGCGAGATCGCATTGTTCATGCCGCGCGTGCCGGGAGCGACCCCCGGCCAGTTCGACGAGGCCGTCATGTCGCCCGGGTAGTGGTCGTCGCCGATCTTGGTCTTCAGCAGCGCCTCGACGAACGCGTCCTCGAGCGCCGGCTCGACCCGGAACGGCGGCTTGAAGTAGAACGCGTTCATGACGTTGCGCGGCGACACCTGGCTGTCGTTGCCGCGGTCGCCGGCCTTGATCAGGCGCGCGAACTCGGGGTTGGCAGTGCCGCCGCCCGAGCCGGCGAAGTCGGCGCTGGTCGGGGTGCCGCGCGCGTCGCGGGTGCCGCCGAAGCCGTACGGCGACATCGGGTTCTCGAGCACCAGGCCGGCCACGCTGGCGGCGTGATCGATCGCGTACTGCATGATCACCCCACCGCCCGCCGACCAGCCGACGAACAGGGCTGGCCGCGAGGACAGGTCGAGCGCGACCAGCAGCGCGTGCAGGTCGTCGGCGAAGTCGCGCACGCCGCGGGTCGCGTCGATCGGCGCCGGCTCGGTGTCGCCGAACCCGCGCATGTCGGGCGCGAGCACGTGGAAGCGATCGGCGAGCGCGTGCATCAGCGGCTCGAAGAAGCCGCCGCTCGAGGCGTTGCCGTGGACGAGGACGACGACCGGGGCACCGGCCGGACCCGCGATGCGGGTGTGGACGCGGATACGCGAGGTGGGGACGAGCTGCTGATCGATCGGCATGAGGGCAGCATCGAGGGTCGCAAATGGGTCCCCGCTTGTCGATGCGCGGGCGATGCGCGATTGCGACCGTCTGGCGTAAGGGACAGGTCGCCCGCCCTCCGCGGCGACGCGAGCAGGGCAGGGGAGCCGCGCCGTGCCACCGGTCTGCCCCTGCGTTTCGGGTCGTGCCCGAGTGCGGTCGGTCTTCAGCTGCGCCGCTGCGATCGCCGCCGGATCACCAGCCCGAGGAGGCCCAGGGCCAGCAGCGGCAGGGCGCCGTCGTCGCCGGCCCGGCAGCCCTCGCAGCCGTCTTTCTTCGGCGGCGTGCCGCCGCTGGCGCTGTCCGAGTCGCTGCCCTGCGAGGTGCCGGTGCCGTCGCCCGTCGTCTGGCCCGTCTCCGAGACGCACAGCTTGAACGACCTGCACGTGCCCACGGCACAGGAGTCGCCCTCGCCGCACGCGCCGAGGACGTTGTCGGCAGTGTAGCCGCCCCCGGTGCTCGTCAATCCGCCGCCGCACGAGACCGTGTCGGCGCACCGCTCGACCTCCATGCAGACCTTGCCTTCGGAGCAGTTGGAGTCGTCGACGCACGTGTTCGGATCGCAGTACTCGCCGCCGTGGCAGCCGCCGGGCGTCGTGCCTTCGGGGCAGCTCGGCGGCTCGGAGATGGCGTCGGCGTGGGCCGATCGACTCGCGGTGGCGAGGAGCAGCGTCGCGGCGACGACGGACAACTTGCGCTGGAGGGACCAAGTCATCCCGCCATCGTACACGCCGCACGTCCGCCTCCGCAACCGCGGGCGCGGGCGCGCCGGCTCGATGGAGATATGACGCATGGGACATGTCCATACGAACACCTTGAATCAGGCGCGCGACGGGGCGGGGGCTGGTGCCCTCGCTCCGTCGATCGGACATGTCCGAAGAGACAGCATCTCACGCGCCCGCGAACGAGACGCGAACGCGTGGCTGGGCGACGAACTCGTGCTCGCCGACCGCGTGTCCTCGCGGCTCGGTCGAGCCCGGCGAAGCTCGGCCGACCTCGCTGCGCGCCCAACGTGAATCCGTCGCGCTCGATTTGCCGTTGCCGCGCTGGACCCCGGTGATACGTTCCGGCGATGATGAGAGCTCTCGATGGAGCGGCGGCGCTGTCGATCCTCGCGGCGTGTCCGGACTCAGGGTCAGGGATGGGTCCGCACACCACGACCACGACGACTGAGGCATCGACGACCACGACCGAAGCGAGCACGACGGGGGGCGAGGCCGAGGCGCTCACCGTCCACGGCGTCATCAAGGGCCGCGAACTGACCGAGCCCGTCAAGGTGGTGGTTCTCTGGTGGGTCGAGACCGAGGAGGGCGACGGGCTGTACAAGTTCGGCGACGGGGCCGTCGACGGCATGGACTTCTCGCTGACGCTCCCCGCGCCGCTGCCGGCCGGGGCCACCCTGGGCGGGGAGCTCGGCGTCGGGTTGGTGGCGCTCGTGCCGGCGACGCTCGAGCTGCCCGATGGGCTCGTCATGGACGACATCGAGGAGCAGCTCGTCGGCGCCGCGGGCGAAGAATTGCTCGTCTGGCGGACGGCCGGGCCGATGACGTTGATCGGTCCGGACTGGGTGGAGGCGTTCCCGCCCGGGTACTCCTGCAGCGACTGCGTCCAGGCGATGGACGTGGGCAGCTTCGACTCCTTCGACTCGCTGGCCGTCGGCCCTTGCGACGACCTCACCCTGTACGTCCCGTTCGACGCGGTGGCCCCGTTCTGCGAGTGGTCGTGAGGCCGCGATGCTGCGGCGTAAAATGTCCGAAGAGACAGGTTTTCCCGGCGCGCGCAAGGATGCCCGAAGAGACATGCAAGAGACTCGACCTCGGCGAGCGCGTCGGACGAGCGCTCGCGGCCCTGCCTCACGCGCTCAGTCGGCCCCGAGCGCCCGGCACAGCGCCGGCAGCCCGTCCTCGGCGGTCGCGACCACGGGCACCACGCTCGGGTGCGGGTCGCGGGCGACGGGGTCGAGCGCGAACAGCTTCGCGCCCCGCGACAGCCCGCGCTCGAGGATCATCTCCGTCACCCCGACCGCGAACGAGGTGCCGACGAACAGCACCACCGCGGCGCGCTTCGCAGCCTGCAGCACGCGATCGATCTCGTAGTCGCGGTGACCCGTGTAGTACTCGTCGAACCACAGCACGTGCTGCCGCAGCGGCGCGTCGCAGGCCGGGCAGCGCGGCAGGTTGGCGGCCGTCGGTTCGCGCAGGAACGCCTCCTCCCGCTCCCGATCGCGCGGCAGCCAACCCTTCGGCTGCGCGTATCGGCAGCCGAACTGCGAGCAGCGGACCCGGTCGGCCCGACCGTGCACCTGCACCAGCTCGCGCGACCCGGCCTGTTCGTGCAGCCCGTCGACGTTCTGAGTGACCAGCAGGAACTCGCCGCCGCGCGCGACCTGCCAGCGCTCGAGCGTCGCCAGGGCGAAGTGGGCAGGGTTCGGCCGGGCGGCGTGCAGGGAGCCGAAGCGGCGGAGATACCATTGCCACGACCCGATCGGATCGCGGCGAAAGTAGTCCACCGTCCCGAGCTCGGTCACGTCGACCGACCACACCGCGCCCGGATCGGCGCCGCGGAACGTCGGGATCCCGCTCGCCAGACTGACGCCGGCCCCGGTGACCACGAGCAGCAGCCCGGAACTCGCCATTGCGCACGCGGAGGTCAGCGGATCGATCGACACGCCGCGAGTGTACCGGGCCCGCCCGCGGCGTGCGAGAGGTCAGGACCGCTCCCGTCGCTCGCGCGCGAGCTGTCCTTGATTGCATGTCCTTCGAGACATGCATCGCGCCTCCGGCCTACTTCGCCGCGTAGATCACGTCGGAGCGCACCGCATACTTCACGCCGGCCGTCACCTCCGCGCCCTCGTGGAGCAGCAGGTGATCGAACACCACCGCGCCGCCGACGGCCGGCTTCAGCGCGAACCTCACCTTGTTGTCGAACTTGCGCCCGCGGCCCTCGCCGCGGCGCTGCGACTTTTCCTTCTCCTCGAAGAAGCGGGTCGCGCCGCCCTCGAACTCGGCGTTGAGGAAGATGACCAGCGACTCGCGCGTCTCGCCGAGCGGCACCGCGGTGCGGACGTCGACGTGCGGGGAGAAGCGCATGCCGACCTCGTAGCGGTACACGCGGAAGCGGAAGTTCAGCCCGCGCACCGGAGCGCCCTCGTGCTGAGGATTCACCGCGCCGCGGATCCGCTGCCACAGCCCGTCCGCCAGCTCCGGCGCGTCGAACACCACCCGCAGGTTGTTGCGGGCCGCCAGGTTGACCCGGTAGGTGTCGTCGCCGATCGCCAGGCCCGCGTGCGTGAAGCCGATCGCCTCCGCCGCCGCGATCAACCGCTTGCACTCCTTCGGCGACATCACCCCGTGGAGCACATTCACCGCGGGCGCCACCTCTTCGCGGCGGGCGGTCGCCTCGCGGTCCGCCTCGAGCACCGTCTCCGTCAGCGCGTGGGGCGCCGCGTGAAACGTCGCCTCGCGCCGGAACGACGCGTGCTCCCGGTTCCGCATCCCCTTGCCCCGGCTCACAGTCCTCCTTTTATAAACCAACGGCGAGGCGCTCCGCGGCGCGGACATTCGACCGGCCTGGCGCTGCTCGCGCAGTGTCCGCATTGGCCCAAACTGCCTCCAGGCCGCCGCCTGCACGGACTTTTCCTGAGCTTGCTCAGCATATCGGCCTCGGCTAGTGTCGTCTCGTGGCCAACTACTTCGACGACAACGAAGACCTCCAGTTCTACATGGATCGCGGCCTCGACTGGGCGCCGATCGTCGGGCTCGTCGAGCAGGACTTCCGCATCCCCGGCGGTTACACCTCGCTGGACGAGGCGCGGGCGGCCTATCGGGACATCCTCGGCATGGTCGGCGAGTTCGCGGCCGAGCAGATCGCGCCGCGGTCGATGGCCATCGATCAGAAGGGCGTGCACCTGAAGGACGGCGAGGGCCACCTCGCGCCCGAGACCGACGCCCTGTTCGAGCAGATCAAGGGCCTCGACCTCCACGGCCTGGCGCTGCCGCGCGAGCTCGGCGGCATCGGCTGCCCGGCGGTCGTGCACTTCATGGTGTGCGAGCTGATGGCGCGGGCCGACAACGTCGTGATGACCCACTACAACTTCTACAGCGGCATCGCCTTGATGCTCCTGCTGTACTCGGTGCACGAGGGCACGACCACCTTCGACCGCGAGCAGCGGGTCATCACCGGCACCCGCTTCCAGCCCGAGATCGCCGAGATCCTGCGCGGCGACGCGTGGGGCAGCATGGACATCACCGAGCCCGACGCCGGCAGCGATATGGCCGCGCTCAAGGCCCGCGCCGAGCAGGACGAGCAGGGCAACTGGTACATCTCCGGCCAGAAGATCTTCCTGACCTCCGGCCACGGCAAGCACCACATCGTCATCGCCCGCACCGAGCCCGACAAGCCCGGCCTCGGCGGCCTCTCGCTGTTCCATGTCCCTGCCTACGAGGACATGCCCGATGGGACACGTCGCCGGATCGCCGTGATCGACCGGCTCGAGGAGAAGCTCGGCCACCACGGCTCGGCCACCGCCGCCGTCAGCTTCGACCGCGCCCCCGGGCGCCTGATCGGCAAGCGCGGCGAGGGCTTCCAGCTGATGCTCCTGCTGATGAACAACGCCCGCGTCGGCGTCGGCTTCGAGTCGATCGGCGCCTGCGAGGCCGCCTACCGCAAGGCCAAGGCCTACGCGGCCGAGCGGCGCAGCATGGGCAAGTCGATCGATCGCCACGAGATGATCGCCGACTTCCTCGACGAGATGCAGACCGAGATCCTCGGCCTGCGCGCGCTCGCCATGCAGTGCGCCTACCACGAGGAGCTGCACCAGCGGACCCGGATGCAGGGCGTGCTCGACACCGACCCCGACAGCCTCGAGCGGGCGCGCGTGCTCAAGCAGGCCAAGCGCCACGCCAACCGGGCCCGCCGGCTCACCCCGCTGCTGAAGTACATCGCCAGCGAGAAGGCTGTCGAGATGTCGCGCAAGTGCATCCAGATCCTCGGCGGCGCCGGCTACATCCGCGAGTACGGGGCCGAGAAGCTGCTGCGCGACGCCATGGTCCTGCCGATCTATGAGGGCACCAGCCAGATCCAGTCGCTCATGGCGATGAAGGACGCGATGAGCGGCATCATGCGCAACCCGCAGCGGTTCCTCACCCGCGTCGCCCAGGCCCGCTGGCGCAGCCTCTCGGCCCTCGACGCGCTCGAGCGCCGCGTCGCCCGCCTCACCTCGCTGACCCTCGCCGCCCAGCAGCACCTGATCCAGCGCACCGCCGCCGACAAGCTGCGCGGCCTCGGCAAGCACAAGATCACCGAGTGGTCGAAGGAGTTCTTCCAGAACTGGGACCCCAAGCGCGACTTCTCCTACGCCATGCTCCACGCCGAGCGGCTGACGCGCCTGATGGCCGACACTGCGATCGTCGAGATCCTCCTCGAGCAATCGCGCAAGCACCCGGAGCGCCGCAGCATCCTCGAGCGCTGGCTAGAGCGCGCCGAGCCGCGCTGCAACGCCCTCTACGAGGAGATCACGACCCGGGGCGACCGTCTCCTGGCCCAGCTGCGCGAGCAGCAGGACGACGAGGCCGCGTCCGGCCGCTGAGCCCGCGGTCCTGAACGGCGCCGGCCGGTCCTGCCGCGGGCGGGCCGCGCCGGCGCGCGCAATTCGGGCCAGCGGCCGCGAGATCGGGTACCGTCCGGCCCCCATGGCCGCCCGCCGACGACCCGCTGCCGAGCCGCGTCCCGCCACCGCGCGCCGCGTGAAGGCCCGCGAGGCTGCGGCTGAGTCGGGCACCGTGGGCAACCGCGGAGCCGGGACCGAGCCGCCTGCGGCCGCGCGCCGGGTGCAGGGCGGGGTGGCCACTGCGGACGTCGTCGTATCCGCGCGGGTCGGCGACAACGCCGAGTTGTTCGCCCAGATCCTCGAGCTGCACGTCCCGCACGGCAGCACCGTCGCCGACGTCACCTACGGCCTCGGCGTGTTCTGGCGCCGGGTCCCGGACGGGCGTTACACGCTGCTCGCCAGCGACATCGCCCTCAAGCCCGAGGCTCCCGCGCGGGCGGGCGCCGAGCTGACGAATGGCGTCGACTGTCGCGACTTGCCGTTCGCCGATGCCAGCCTCGACTGCGTCGTCCTCGACCCGCCGTACATGGAGGGCATGTACCGCCGCAGCGTCGATCACATGGCCGGCTCGGGCACGCACGCCGCGTTCCGCCGCGCCTACTCGGCAGCCGCGGCCACCGAGGCCGGGCCCAAGTGGCACGACGCCGTCGTCGACCTCTATGAAAAAGCCTGCCGCGAGGCTGCCCGCGTGCTCGTGCCCGGCGGCGTGCTGATCGTCAAGTGCCAGGACGAGGTCAGCGCCAACAAGCAGCGCCTCACCCACGTCGAGCTGATCACGGGCGGCGAGTCGCTCGGCCTCTACTGCAAGGACCTGTTCGTGCTCGTGCGCCCCAACAGCCCCGGGGTCAGCCGGCTCAAGGCCCAGGTCCACGCGCGCAAGAACCACTCGTACTTCCTGGTGTTCGAGAAGCGGCGGGTGGCGATCCGCAGCGTCCGCGACTTCGCGGCCGGCGCCGAGCTGCCCGCCCGGACGGACGAACCCTCCCGGTCGAAGCGGCCGTCGCGTGCCACCGTCGCGGCGCACAGCGCGGAGCTGGCCGCAGGGACAGGTGGATCTTCGCCGGTCGAGGTGGACGCCGAGCGCGCTGTGACGACCACGGCCGTCGTCACGCCGCCGGCAGCGGCTCAGCCCCCGGCAAAGACCGGCGAGAAGAAGCCCACCAGGACCGGCGGGAGCAAGCGGCCCGCCGCCGAGGCGAACGTGTCCCCCCGGACAGCCGCCTCCAAAGACGAGAAGGGATCGCGGCGGACCGGCGGGAGCAAGCGGCCCGCCGCCGAGGCGAACGTGTCCCCACGGACAGCCGCCTCCAAAGACGAGAAGGGATCGCGGCGGACCGGCGGGAGCAAGCGGCCCGCGGCCGGATCGAACCTGTCCGCCAGGACAGTCGCACCGAAGGGCGCGACGCGACCCGAGCGTACCGGCGGGAGCAAGAGGCGCGTTGCCCAGCCGACCCTGTCCGTCGGGGCAGCCGCGCCGGACGGTGAAAAGGGCGCCAGGCGGAACGGCGGGAGCAAGCGGCCCGCTGCTGAACCGAACCTGTCTGTCGGGACAGCCGCTCCGAAGGGCGCGACGCAGAATCTGTCCCTGGAGACATCTTCTGCGGCTACTCTCATCCTGTCCCCAGGGACAGCCGATCCACCTCCTCTCGCCCTTCCAGACATGTCCGAAGGCGCAGGTTCAGCGGCACCCATCCTCGCGCCTCGATCCGTCCCCGAGCGCTTGCCGCGGCAGACCTCGTTCCTCGACATGACCGAAGAGACAGCCGCCGTGCCCTCGACCAAACCCTCCGCGCGTCGCCCTGGAAAAGCGGGGAAGGGGGGCGGCGGTTGAGGCGCCACGCGTTCCGCGCGTGGAGCGCGGTTGCCATTTTGGCAAGCGGCCTCGGACTGCCTGACAATTGCGCGTGACAGCCCCGTTCTGGCTCCAGGAGATGCCGTAGAATCATTCGTTTTTCGCCCAGGACCCCGACTTGCACACCCCGGCATCGACTCGAGCGCCCATGACCAGCACCGCCCGTACCCCGACCATCCTCGTCGTCGACGACGAGCCCAGCATCCTCGACGCGTTGCAGAAGGTATTGGCCAAGGAGAACATGTCCGTTCGGACAGCCTCGAGCGGCCAGCAGGCGCTCGAGATCCTGCGGACCGTGCCGGTGCAGGTCATGATCACCGACCTGCGCATGCCGGGCATGACCGGCGAGGACCTGCTCAAGGCGGTCAAGGCCCTCACGCCCGAGGTCGAGGTGATCATGATGACCGCCTACGGCACCGTCGAGAACGCCGTGGGGGCGATGAAGCTGGGCGCGTACGACTTCATCTCCAAGCCGCTCAAGCGCGCCGCGATCATCGCCGCGGTGCAGAAGGCGCTCGACAAGCACGCGCTGGTCGCCGAAAACCGCGAGCTCAAGGCCCAGCTGGCGGCCGCGACCAACCGCCCGATCGTCGGCAACAGCCAGGTGCTGCGGGCCGCCCTCGACATGGCGCGCCAGGCCGCGGGCTCGTCGGCGACCGTGCTCCTGCTCGGCGAGAGCGGCACCGGCAAGGAGCTGTTCGCCCGCTACATCCAGCAGCACAGCCCGCGCGCCGCTCGGCCGCTGGTGCCGACCAACTGCGCCGCGCTGCCGGAGTCGATCCTCGAGAGCGAGCTGTTCGGCCACGAGAAGGGCGCCTTCACCGGCGCGGTGCGGGCCCGCGAGGGTCGCTTCCTCGAGGCGCACACCGGCACGCTGTTCCTCGACGAGATCGGCGAGATCCCGCTGCACATCCAGGTCAAGCTGCTGCGGGCGCTGCAGGAGGGTGAGATCGAGCCGGTCGGCGGGCGCCTGTCGAAGGTCGACGTGCGGCTCATCTGCGCCACCAACCGCGACCTGTCCGAGGAAGTGAAGGCCGGGCGCTTCCGCGAGGATCTTTTCTACCGCATCAACGTCATCCCGATCCGCGTGCCCCCGCTCCGCGACCGCCTCGAGGACGTCCCGCTGCTCGCCGACCACTTCCTGCGCATCTTCGCCGGCAAGCACGGCAAGCCGGTGTCGGGCTTCACCGAGGCCGCGCTCTATCGCATGGGCAACTACGGCTGGCCGGGCAACGTGCGCGAGATGGAGAACGCGGTCGAGCGCGCGGTCGTGCTGTGCCGGGGCGGTCTCGTCGACGAGCACGACCTCCCGCCGGAGCTCCGCGACCCGCAGGCCGGTCATGGGCGTCAGATCACATTCTCCGTCGGGACCCCGCTGGAGGAGGTCGAGCGCCGGATGATCACGGAGACGCTAAAGTTCACGCGCGGCGACAAGCGGCTGGCCGCCGACCTGCTCGGCATCGCCACCCGCACGATCTACCGCAAGCTCGAGTCCGGCGCGCAGCAAGTCGAGCCCGCGCCGCGCGTCGAGTCGGAGAGCGACGAGGTCATCCACTAGCGGAGAGCGATGGAAGCCGTCTTCAAGCAGCACTTCTGGGTCGTCAAGGCGCTCGGCCTCAGCGTCGCCGCTGCGTTCGCCGCCTCGGCGTTCACCACCTGGCTCGGCACCTCGTACATCTACGAGACGCCGACCGACGAGGCGGAGGCGACCGGCACCGACACCGACGGCGCCGCCAGGGAAGAGGACGAGGACGAGGAGGACAAGCCCATCATCAACCCGCGGATGATGTCGAGCCCCTCGCGCGGACCTTCCGCGGCCGACCGCAACAAGGTCACGCAGACGATCCTCTCGCTCAACCTGTTCTGCCCGACCTGCACCAAGGTCATCACGCCCGAGACCGGCCCCGGCGGCACGGGGCTGCCGCCCGACAACGGGCCCGGCGACCTGCAGCCCGTGGCCGGGGGCAAGCAGCCCGGCGAGGGCCCGTGCACGCAGCCGCTGCGGCTCATCGCCACGATGGAGACCAACATCCCCGAGTACTCGTGGGCGACCATCCGCGACGAGGAGGACGGCAGCGTCGGCCCCTACTGGCCCGGCGATCGGATCCGGTCCGGCGTCTACCTCGTCAGCGTCGAGCGCAGCCTCGTGCACGTCAAGAACAGCGGCGCCCTCGAGTACATCGAGCTCGGCGTCGAGCCGCCGAAGCCCACGGCCAAGCCGGTGCAGGTGGCCGAGAAGAAGGAGGACGCGCCGCCGGCAGCGGGCGCCATCCCCGGGGCCGAGGACGCGATCAAGTGCGAGAGCGAGAACTCGTGCACCGTCGATCGCATGTTCATCGACAGCCTGTTCGCCAACCCGGCCGCGCTGACCAAGCAGGCGCGGGTGATGCCGTCGATCAAGGACGGCGAGACCAAGGGCTTCAAGTTCTACGGGATCCGCCCGGGCAGCCTGCCCAAGCTGCTCGGCATGAAGAACGGCGACCTCCTCACCTCGGTCAACGGCATCGAGCTGAAGTCGGTCGATCAGGTCATGGGCCTTTTGACCAAGATGCGCAGCGCCAGCAACCTCCAGGTCACGATTGAGCGCAAGGGCGAGTCGATCACCAAGGACATCACGATCCAATGATTGCGCGTAGCACCCCCGTCCGCCCGACTGCTTTGGGCCTCGTCTCTCTCGGTCTGGCCGCTCTGACGCTCGGCCCGACCACCGTCTCCGCGCAGGATCCGACCACCGGCGCGCCCAGCCGCGGCGGCGAGCTGATCGGCGACGAGGGCGGCGGCACGCCCGGCGGCGGCCCGATCCCGTTCAACACGTGCAAGAAGACCCCGCGCGGGGCCAAGTTCACGATCACGTTGCCGAAGGAGACCGAGCTCGAGGACCTCGTCAACTGGATCATGTCGATCACGTGTCAGAAGTTCATCTGGGACCGCAAGGTGCGGTCCGGCAAGGTGACGATTCTGTCGCCCGAGCCGGTCACGGCGGAGGAGGCGTACGCGGCCTTCTACGCCGCGCTCGAGACGATGGGCCTGACGGTCGAGCCCTCGGGCAAGTACTTCAAGATCGTCGAGACCACCGACGCCAAGAACCGCACCCTGCCGACCTACGGTGACGACGCCGACGCGCCCAACAGCGACCGTTTCGTCACCAAGCTGATGCGCGTCAAGCACGGCAACAGCAAGGAGATCAGCGACGTCCTCGGCCAGCTGAAGAGCAAGTCGGGCAGCGTCGACCTGGTCGGCAACCTGCTCATCATCACCGACAAGGGCTCGATGGTGCGGCGGCTCGAGACCTTCGCCGCCGAGCTCGATCAGCCGATGGGCAGCGAGAAGATCTTCTTCTACCAGCTGCAGTACGCCAACGCCGAGGAGGTCGCGCAGATCATCCGCGACATCTTCGGCGAGTCCAAGGCCAGCGGCGGCGGCGGCGGCGGCGGCGCGGCCACCGGCGGCCGCGCCGGTCGGCGGGCCAGCGGCGGGGGCGGCGGCGGCGCTGCGACGGAGTCCGCGATCAGCCGCGTGATCGTCGACGAGCGCAGCAGCACGCTCATCATCGTCACCACCGAGTCCGACTACGTCGTCATCCGCAAGCTGATCGAGCGCCTCGACGTCAAGCTGCCCGGCGGCGGCGGCCGGATCCACGTCTACAAGCTCAAGAACGCCGACGCCACCGAGGTCGCGCAGGTGCTGTCGCAGCTGGCGACCGGCGCCAAGCAGGCGGCCCAGGCCTCGCAGCAGGGCGGGCAGAAGCCGCCGGCGGGCAACCCCGTCAGCGCCGACCTGTTCTCGGGCGACGTCAAGGTCACGCCCGACCCGGCCACGCGCTCGCTGGTCATCATCGCCTCGGCGGCCGACTACAAGAACTTGGAGCCGGTGATCGAGAAGCTCGACCGCGAGCGGCGCCAGCTCTACATCGAGATCTACATGCTCGAGGTGAGCATCAAGCACAGCACCGACGCCGGCGCGGGCGGCCACTTCGGCTACCCGATCAACACCACGCTCGGCGGCAACGCCAACACCGCCATCGGCGTGGTGAGCAGCGCCCCGACGCCCGCGCTCAACTCGCTGCTCCTCTCGCCCGACTCGCTGAAGAACTTCACCCTCGGCCTCATCGGCCCGCCGCTGCTCAACTCGGGCACGATCCTCGGCACCGGCCGCGACGTGCCGGCGTTCGGCGCCGTCATCCAGGCGCTGCAGAGCAACAGCGACGTCAACGTCGTCAGCGAGCCGCACATGTACGCGGCCGACAACCAGGAGGCCACCATCGAGGTCGGCCGCAACGTCCCGACCCCGGGCGCCCTGTCCTTCGGAGCAGGCGGCGGCGGCGGCACCGGCCTGGTCCCGCTGCAGTCCGTCGAGCGCCAGGACGTCACCCTGCGCATCAAGGTCAAGCCCTACATCAACGACGAGCGCAACGTGACGATGGACGTCGAGGTCGAGGACCGCGACATCACCGAGAAGGACCCGGTGCTCGGCGTCACCACCACCAAGCGGCGCATCAAGCTCGACAAGATCGTCGGCCGCGACGGCCAGCCGGTCGTGCTCGGCGGCCTCATCCGCGACCGCGAGAGCGAGAACGTCAAGCAGGTCCCGGGCCTCGGCTCGATCCCGCTCCTCGGCTGGCTGTTCAAGAACCGCGTCAAGGAGAAGGAGAAGATCAACCTCCTCCTCGTCATGGTCCCGCACATCATCGACAGCCCCGACGACGTGCGCCGGATCCACGAGCGGCGCGACAAGGAGCGGCTCGAGTTCATCGAGCGCGAGACCAACTTCCGCAAGCGCGAGCTCAAGAGCAACATCAACTACCGCAAGAAGTCCGGCATCTTGGCCGCGATCGACAAGGAGGCCCGGCGCATGGAGCAGGAGGAGCTGCTGCTGCGCCGCGCCGAGGAGGAGATGCGGCGCGAGATCATCACCGGCGAGCTCGGCCTCAGCCCGCGCTCGGCCGCGGTCGACGACAACGTCGGCGGCGAGGGGGGCGGCGGCGCGCCGCCCGCGACGGTGAACCCGGCGCCGGTGATCCGGCGCGAGCCCTGAAGCTATCCTTTCGTCTGACATGCCCGAGTCATCCAGGCAGGCCATGGACACCGCCCTCAAGACCACCGCAGAACGCAACGCCGGCCCGACCTTCGCGCCGCTCGGGGTCCGTCCGCTCTCGCGCCCGCTCGGCGAGATCATGATCGAGATGGGCTGCATCACCGCCGAGGCGCTGGCCGAGGGCCTGCAGGCGCAGCACCTCGAGGGCGAGAAGATCGGCGAGACGCTGGTGCGGCTCAAGCACTGCAGCGAGTGGGACCTCGCGCGCGGCCTGGCGCGGCAGTTCGGCCTGCCCGCGCGCGAGAACGTCGAGATCGGCGACATCCAGGACGAGCTGGTCGAGCAGCTGCCGATCCAGTACGCGCGGGCCAACAAGGTCCTGCCGTACCGCCTCGACCGCGAGCGCGGCGTGCTCGGCGTCTACGCCGCCGACCCGCTGCGGATTCTCGACCTCGACGACCTGGGCACCCTCTACGAGGCCGACGTCGACGTCACGCTGATGCCGGAGTCGAACGTCCTCGAGCTCATCAACCGCACCTACGCCCGGCGCACCAAGGACGTCGACCTCGAGAAGAAGGAAGAGGAGTACGAGGAGGAGGACGAGGACATCCTGCACGCCTCGGCCGAGGACGCCCCGATCATCCGCTTCGTCAACAGCCTGATCTTCAACGCCTCGAAGGAGAAGGCCAGCGACATCCACATCGAGCCGGGCGACAAGGAGATCATCGTCCGCAACCGCGTCGACGGCGTGCTGCACGAGGTCAAGCGGGCGCCCAAGGCCCACCTTCCCAGCGTCATCGCCCGCGTCAAGATCATGGCGGGCCTCAACATCGCCGAGAAGCGGCTGCCGCAGGACGGCCGCATCCGCCGCAAGATCGCCGGCAAGGAGGTCGACATGCGCGTCGCCACCGTGCCGACGGCCCACGGCGAGCGCGTCACGGTCCGTCTCCTCGACAAGTCGGCGGTCGCGCTCAAGCTCGACAACATCGGCATCGCCGCCGACCACCTGCGGATGATCCGCGACGTCATCAACCGGCCGCACGGCATCTTCCTCGTCACCGGCCCGACCGGTTCGGGCAAGACGACCACGCTGTACTCGGCGCTGACGGAGATCAACACGCCGGACCTCAACATCCTCACCGTCGAGGACCCGGTCGAGTACCAGCTCGCCGGCATCTCGCAGGTGCAGGTGCAGAGCAAGATCAACCTGACCTTCGCGGCCGGCCTGCGCTCCTTCCTGCGCCACGACCCCGACGTGATCATGGTCGGCGAGATCCGCGACGTCGAGACCGCCGAGATCGCGATCCAGGCGTCGCTCACCGGTCACTTGGTGCTCAGCACCATCCACACCAACGACGCCGCGACCGGCATCACCCGCCTGGTCGACATGGGCGTGCAGCCGTTCCTGGTCGCCTCGTCGCTGGTCGCGCTGCAGGCCCAGCGCCTGATCCGCCGCGTGTGCGTGCACTGCTGCGAGCCGTACCGGCCGTTGGCGACCGAGCTCGAGGAGATCGGCATCATCCCCGCGGCCTTCTACGCCGGCGAGCAGGCGTTGAAGGTGCCGGTGCGCGACGAGAACGGCGAGGTCATACCGCTGTCGGTGCCCGAGCCGCGGCGGCTGCCCCCGCGCGGGCACGTCTACCGCGCGGTCGGCTGCGACAAGTGCCAGGGCAGCGGCTACGCCGGGCGAACCGGCGTGTACGAGGTCCTGATGGTCAGCGAAGAGGTCCGGCGCCTGGCGATCCGCAACGCCGACGCCATGCAGATCAAGCAGGCGGCGCTGGCCCAGGGTCTGCGTACGCTCCGCGACGACGGCGCGCACAAGGTCGTCTGCGGCATCAGCACCCTCGACGAGGTCCTGCGCGCGACCTCGGTGGAGTCGTAACGGGGCATGCCGGCGTACGCGTACACGGGTCTCCGCAAGGACGGCAAGACGGTCAAGGGCGTCGAGTCGGCCGACACTGTCGCCGCGCTCAAGGCCAACCTCAAGCGCGCCGGCGTCTTCCTCACCGCGGTCAGCGAGACCACGGCGCAGGTGGCGGCGGCCGGCGGCGCGGGCGGCCGCGAGGTCGACCTGGGGGCGCTGTTCGACCGCGTCTCGCAGAAGACGGTGTCGCGGACGACGCGGCTCCTGGCCACGCTGCTGTGCGCCGGCGTCACGCTGCCCGAGTCGCTGGCGGCGATCACCGAGCAGAGCGAGAGCCGGCGGCTCAAGGGCATCCTCAGCGACATCGCCAACAAGGTGAACGAGGGCAGCTCGCTGGCCGACGCCTGCGCGCGCTACCCCGACGTGTTCCAGCCGCTGTTCATCAACATGGTCCGCGCGGGCGAGGCGTCCGGCTCGCTCGAGACCGTGCTCCTGCGCATCGCCGACTTCATGGATCAGCAGGAGGAGCTGAAGGGCAAGGTCACCTCGGCGATGATCTACCCGGCGATCATGACCGTGCTGTCGGGCGGCATCATCACGATGCTGATGCTCAACGTGGTCCCGCAGATCACGGAGATGTTCGAGGGCATGAACGCCCAGCTGCCGTGGAACACCGCGTTCCTGATCTGGCTCAGCGACTTCATCGCCGCCTGGTGGTACATGATCATCGCCGGCTTCTTCGGCCTCGGCTGGCTGTTCCGCCGCTGGCGCAAGACCGACATCGGCCGCGCGACCGGCGACACCATCTTGCTCAAGCTGCCGATCATCGGCGACCTCGCGCGCAAGCTGGCGATCGCGCGGTTCGCCCGTACACTTGCGACGATGCTCGCCAGCGGCGTGCAGCTGCTCGCGGCGCTCGACATCGTGCGGGCGCTGCTCGGCAACTGGGTGCTCGAGAAGGTCGTCGCCACCGCCCGCGACAACATCCG
Source organism: Nannocystis punicea (assembly GCF_026965555.1). Taxonomy (GTDB): domain Bacteria; phylum Myxococcota_A; class Polyangia; order Nannocystales; family Nannocystaceae; genus Nannocystis; species Nannocystis punicea. Next base: position 4,845,987 of record NZ_CP114040.1, read on the forward strand.
CGAGGGCGAGGGCATCGCGCCGGCGCTCAAGCGCAGCGGCCAGTTCCCCGCCCTGGTGACGCACATGATCTCGGTCGGCGAGCGCTCCGGCCAGCTCGAGCAGATGCTCACCGACGTCGCCAACGCCTACGACCGCGAGGTCAACACCGCGCTCACGCGCATGACCGCGCTGCTGGAGCCCCTCATGATCGTGCTCATGGGCGGCAGCGTCGGCTTTATCGTGTTCTCGATCATGCAGCCGATCATGATGCTCAACGAAATGGCCGCGCAGTAGCCCGAGTACTCAGGAGAGACCATCCATGAACCCGCAACTTCACACCGTCCGCCAGGCCGTCCGCCGCCGCCGCCGCAGCCGCGGCATGACGCTGATCGAGATCCTCGTCGTGCTGGCGATCATCGGCCTCATCGTCGGCGGCGTCAGCGTCGTCGCCTTCAACGCGCTCTCGGACTCGAAGGTCAAGGTCGCCTACAACGAGGTGGTCGAGATCCAGAAGCTCAGCGAGCAGTACATGCTGCAGAAGAACGACAAGTGCCCGAAGAGCATGGCGGACCTCAAGGCCGCCGGCGTCACGGCGCGCGTCAAGAAGGACCCGTGGGGCGAGGAGTACGTCATCGTCTGCCCCGGCCAGCACGGCCCGGTCGACGTCACCTCCAACGGCCCCGACAAGAAGCCGGCCGGCGGCGACGACATCAACAGCTGGGAGGACCCGAAGGAGATCGAGGCCGCCAAGGAGGAGAAGAAGTGATCGGGCGCTAGCCCCGATCGTTCTCTCCCGCGAGGATCGTCATGGTCATGCGGAGCCCCACCACAGCAGCGCGCCGGCGGCGAGGGAGCCTCGGCTTCACGCTGATCGAGGTCCTCGTCGTCATGGGGATCCTCGCGCTGCTGATCGGCTCCGTGATCACCGGCCTCGGCGCCAGCAAGCAGGCGCAGGTGGCCCGCGTCACCAACCAGCTCGCCAACACGATCCGCTTCGCCTACAACAAGGCCCGCGTCACCGGCACCTACTACCGCCTCCTCATCGACATCGACAAGAACTCCTTCACCATGCAGCGCGGCGACGACCGCATGTACCTGCCGGCCACCGACCGCTACGGCCGCATCGTCATGGTCGACCCGGGCAAGGTGAGGGAGAAGGAGGAGCGGGACAAGCGGGCCGAGGAGAACTACAACCGCTCGCTGCAGGCGCGGGTGCTCGACGCAGTCAAGGGCGCGCCGGTCGGCAAGCCGGGCCAGACGATGGGCCCGCTCGGCCAGCCGATGGCGGGCGTGTCCCAGGGGACAGGTACTCCGGGACAGCCGACCAAGGCGGGCACCCCGGGCGCGCCGGGGCAGCCCGCGGCGGCCGGCGCGGCCAAGCCGGGAACGACCCCGCCTTCGGGCCAGTCGCTCGACAAGTACATCACGCCGCCGAAGAAGGTCCCGCGGCGCAAGCCGCCGATCTTCGGCGCCTTCGAGGACGACAACAGCCTGTCGGAGCTGCGCAAGCCGTTCAAGTTCCCGCCCGAGGTCAAGGTCGTCGCAGTGCGCACCGCCGAGGACCTCAAGCCGATCACCAAGGGCGAGGCGAGCCTCTACTTCTTCCCGCAGGGGCACACCCAGCTGGCGCACATCCACGTGCAAGAGGTCGCCAACCCGGAGAACGAGTTCACCATCATCGTCAAGCCGCTGACCGGCCGGGTCGAGGTCAAGGAGGGCCACGTCGACCTGGCGCTGCCCGAGGACCCGATGGCGATCCGCGACGACCTCGGCAAGAAGATGAACCGGAGGGCGTTCTGACATGACCGCGCCGGAGACCGTTCGCCCGCGCCTGCGGCCGCCCGAGCAGCGCTACGCTGCCGCCGGCTTCACCCTGCTCGAGGTCATGATCGCCATGGCCGTGCTGGCGCTGTCGCTGACGTCGATGCTGACGTCGCAGATGGCCAGCCTGCGGGCCACCCGCTACGCGCAGACCATCACCTCGGTGGCGTTCCTCGCCGACTACCAGCTGATCGAGACCGAGTTCATCGTCCGCAAGGAGGGCGGCTGGGTGCTCGAGGACAAGTTCTACGAGGGCACCTTCGCCGACCAGGGCTGGCCCGACGTCAAGTACAAGTGCATCGTCGACTTCCTCAAGCTGCCCGAGTTCACCGAGCTGCGCGCGGCCAAGGACGATACCGACCGGGCCAACCGCGGCGAGAGCAGCATGTACTACCGCAGCGCCGCCGACCAGGCGTTCACGGCGCTCGGCATGGTGTGGACCCCGGTCAAGCAGGCGATCGAGCGCTCGATCCGCAAGGTCAAGTGCACGGTCAAGTGGAAGAACGGCAACCTCGACGAGGAGTTCATCGTCAACACCTTCTGGGCCGACCCCGACAAGCTCAAGCAGCTGCCCGGCCTCGGCGGCGAGGCGAAGGAGGGCGACCTCGGCAACGAGCAGCAGGGCGGCGGCAGCGGCGGCAGCGGCACCGGCACGCCGTCGACCGGCGGCGGCGGCCCGGGTCGCCAGCCGGCGGGCGGCGCCTCGGGTCCGGGGGCCAACATGGGCATGGGAGGCACGAGGCGATGAGCACCTTCGGCCATGTCGTTCCAGTCATGTCCCGGCGGACAGCCCGCCAGCGCGGCCTGTCGCTGATCGAGATCCTCGTCGCGGTGGCGATGATGACGATGATGACCGCGTCGGTCTACGCCAGCTTCAGCACCACCGCGCAGAGCATGCGCACCGCGGAGAAGACCCAGCAGAAGTACGCGGTGCTGCGCAACTGCCTGGCCCGCATGGGCACCGAGCTGTCGCTGGCGTACCTGTCGCACAACCGCCCGGCCACCGAGGACCTGCACTACACGCTGTTCGAGGGCCGCGACCAGTTCAACTCCGACAGCGTCACGTTCTCGGCGTTCGCCCACGTCCGCATGCGCAAGGACGCCAACGAGAGCGACCAGTCGGTCATCCAGTACTTCCTCTACAAGGACCCCGTCGACGGCAACCGCACCCACCTCTTCAAGCGCGAGGCGCGGCGGCTGATGGGCGACCGCCCGGAGAAGCTCGAGGAGTTCTTCCCGGCCTACGTGTTCTGCGAGGACATCAAGTCGTTCGACGTCAAGTACTGGGACAACAAGCGCATCGAGTGGCGCGACGAGTGGCGCACGATGAAGCAGGACATGCAGCCCAACCGCCTGCCCGAGCGCGTCAAGATCACCCTGGGCGTGTGGGACGCGGACCTCGGCAAGGAGGTCAAGTACGTCACCCAGACCCTCATCCCGATGCAGGAGCGCATCGACTTCTCCCGCTGAAAGGCCCGCGCCGTGACCGCCCCCGCCGACAACACCAAGCCCAAGCGACATGTCCGTCCGGCCAGGTCCGGCGCGGCGCGTCGGCGCGGCGGCGGCAAGGAGCACGGCATCGCCCTGCTGATGGTGCTGGCCTGCATCGCGGTGCTGCTGCCGTTCACGGCCGCCTTCAGCTACACCACCCGCGTCGACTGGCAGGCCGCGATCAACCTGCGCGACGAGATCTCGGCGCGCAACCTGACCCGCGGCGGGATGCGCCTGTCGCTGCTGCTGTTCGAACTGCAGCGCATGGTGTTCAACCAGAAGCAGTTCCGGCAGATGCTCGGCACCTGGGACATCACCCAGGTCGCGCCGTACCTGATGTCGGCGTTCGGCTCGAAGGACGGCCACGAGGCCATCTCCGGCCTGGTCGGCCTCGACAACTCGACCTTCAAGGACCTCGCCATCGAACACGGCGGCTTCGAGATCCGCGTCGAGGCCGAGAGCGGCAAGCTCAACGTCAACTGCCTGGCGTCGGCCGGGCAGGGCAAGGACAACTCGCAGGCGCGCACCGTCGAGACGCTCGAGGCGATGCTGATGCCGACGCTCTACGACCCGCTGTTCGACGAGGAGAAGGCCGACGGTCAGCGCTACACCCGGGCCGACGTCATCAAGGCGATCGTCGACTACATCGACGAGGACAACAAGGCCTGGGACATGGTCAAGCTGGCGTCGTCGTCGACGCAGGAGCGCTACCGCTACACCGAGCTGTTCGACCCGTACCAGCCGCGCAACGCCCGGATCGACAGCGTCGAGGAGCTGCACCTGGTCCAGGGCGTCGACGACGACCTGATGACGGCGATCGCCGCCGACCTCACGGTCTACGGCGGCTGCAAGGTCAACCTCAACTTCGCCAGCGCCGACCAGATCGCGCTGGTGCTGCGCCACTCGGTCACCGCCGAGGACAAGTGGAAGACCGAGGGCGAGAACTTCCTGATCAAGACGCTGCCGCTGGCCCGCTACGTGGTCGACACGCGGACGATGAGCCTGTTCGCCGACATGAAGGCGTTCAAGGAGTTCGTCGAGAAGCCCGACAAGTTCATGAACCCGCTGGCCGCGCTCGGCGGCGGCGGCGCGGCCGGGCAGGCGCTCAACCGGGCCAACCTGCCGCGCATCCCCGAGGGCATGAACATCCGCGAGAACAGCGAGGAGGACAAGGGCACGGGCGAGCAGCTCGGCGGCCTCAGCGACATCGCCACCATCGCGCCCGAGCGGGTCTATCGCATCGAGATCATCGCCGAGGTCGGCGCGGTCAAGAAGCGCCTCACCGCCATCTACGACATGCAATTCGCCCGCAGCGAGGGCCCGAAGGGCAACGGCGCGTGGCTCTACCTCCGCGAGGACTGATCCTCATGGCTCCCATCTTCAACCGCAAGGACTGCCGCACGTGGCCCAGAAGTACGTAGGACTCGACCTCGGAACCTCCGAAGTCAAGGCCGTGCTCATCAACGCCGGCCTGCGCTCCATCCAGGTGCTCGAGACGGTCATCGAGCCGGTGACGCTGGCGCCGCAGGGCGACACCTCGCTGGCCGCCGCGCTCGACATCGGCATCGCCGTGCTGCGCCGCCGCGGCTGGAACCACTACCCGATCGGCGTGGTGCTGCCCGGCAGCTTCGCGGCCTACCGCGTGTTCAAGTTCCCGTTCAGCGACCCGCGCCGGATCGCCCAGGCGATCGCGTTCGAGGCCGAGGGCCAGTTCCCGGTCCCGCTCGAGAACCTCGAGCTCGACCACGTGCCCGCGGTCGTCCCCGGCGGCGGCGGCCAGGCGCTCGCCGTCGCGGTCCGCCGCTCCGCCATCGACCAGGTCCAGGCCGCGTTCAAGGCGGCGACGATCGACGTCAAGCTCATCACCGTCGACGTCCTGGCGACCGCGCAGGTGCTCACCGCCGACCTGCCCGAGCCGGCCAAGGGCGCGCCGGCCGACGCGCGCACGCCCGTGGTGCTCGGCCTCGACATCGGCCACGCCACCACCGACCTGGTGGCGTTCGGCGCCAAGGGCCCGATCGCCGCCCGCATGCTCCGCCGCGGCGGCGTGCACGTCACCCGCGCGCTGCAGCAGCGCTACCAGCTCAGCGACAGCGAGGCCGAGGCGGCCAAGCGCGCCAACGCGTTCGTGCCGCACCGCGGCCAGGGCGACCTGTCGGCCGAGCAGCTCGAGTCGGCGACGCTCGTGGCCCGCGCGCTCGAGCCGGTGGTGCGGGAGATCGAGCACACGCGCATGTGGCTGCGGGCCGAGTTCTCCGCCGAGGTCGTGCAGCTGCGCCTGTCGGGCGGCGGCGCCAACCTGCGCGGCCTCGACGCCTACCTCGCCGAGCAGCTCGGCCTGCCGACCGAGCGCGCCCGCCCGCGCGAGAGCCTCGGCCTCAGAGGTCTCTCGGGACATGACTGGACGGCCATGTGCGCCGCGCTCGGCGGCGCCGTCGGCTGCGCCCGCCGGCCGCTGATCCAGCTGCACAAGGACGCCGCCGTCCAGCGCGGCGGCGACGGCAGCTGGATCGCCGAGCGGATCGCCACCGTCGCCGCGCTCGGGTTCGCCATCCTCGCGTTCGGCGTGGTCGACACCGTGGTCGGCATGAGCGCGCTCGAGGCGGAGCGCGCGGCCTACGAGGAGGAGCTCGGCGAGGCCAGCCACAAGGTGTTCGGCGAGTCGCTCACCTCGAAGTCCGAGATCGAGGATCGCCTCAACGCCGTCGACGGCCGCGACATCACCAAGCTGATCCCGCAGCGCGGCGCGCTCGACGTGCTGGCCGGCTTCGTCAAGGCGGCCACGCCGAGCGGGCCGAAGCCGGCGCCGGCGCCGACGCCGATGGTGGCGGAGGAGGGCGCGAGCCCCGACGCCGAGAGCTCGTCGGCGACGACGCCGACGGCCCCGGTGCAGCTGCCCTCGGTCGACCCCGCCTCGGGCATCGCGTGGGACGACGAGTTCGTGCTGTCGCTGATCGAGATCCGGCCGCGCGCGATCCAGTTCCGCGCCTCCGCCACGCGCTCGTCGGCGCAGGAGCGGTTCAAGAACAAGCTGCTGCAGGCGCTGCCCTGCGTCATCCCGTTCCAGGTCGCCAAGGTCCGCGACGAGGGCACCAAGAAGGTGTTCGACCCCAACATCGAGCACGACTGCTACAGCAGCACGGAGACCGAGTCGTGAGCGCCATCGAAACCACCCTGTTCGGGTTCATGTCCCGCTTCAACCAGCGCGAGCGGGCGCTGCTCGGCGTGCTGATGCTGGTGTTCTTCGTGACCGCCGTCGGCGTGCTGTACATGATGCGCAAGAGCTCGTTCGACGAGGCGCGCGCCGAGATCGCCGAGCTGCGCGAGGGCCTCGTCCTCGTGCGCACCAAGGGCACCGCGTACGACACCAAGAAGAAGGAGAAGGAGGCGCGCGAGGCGAGGATCGCCAACGCGCAGCCGATCGTGTTCTCGATCCTGCTCGAGGAGGCGCAGAAGAGCCTCGTCACCGGCACCCTGCGCGGCGAGGAGGAGCGCCAGGCGGTCGCGGTCGACGACAAGGGCCTGTTCAAGCGCGTGGTCGCGTTCGAGGTCCGCAACGTCGCGCTCGAGGAGCTGCTCACCTTCCTCGCCAAGCTCGAGGCGCAGCCGGGCAACATCCTGTTCGTCGAGCGGCTGATGCTGCGCTCGCCGTCGGCGCTCGAGGACCGCCTCAACGCCGAGGTCGAGCTGGCCACCTGGGAGCTGCAGAAGCAGGAAGAGGCCGCGCCGGCGCCGGCCGCAGAGGAGGGGGAGTCGTGAAGATCCGCCTGCCGAGTCTCGCCAGCCTCCGTCGCGGCGGCGACGCGCCCGCCGGCGCGCCGCCTCCCAGCGGGACCATGGTCGTCCCGGCCGCCCCGATCGGCAGCTTCGGCGATCGCATGCGCCTGCTGTCGCGGCGCCTCCGCAGCTCCGCCGGCTGGGTGTTCCTGGCCGTGTTCGTGTTCTTCGCCTTCATCTGGGTGAGCCTGCCGACGCGCGCGCTCGCCTGGCGGATCGGCCATCAGGCGCGCCAGGCCGGCTACCTCATCGACATCGAGGACATGTCCGTGAGGCCATGGGGCAGCGCGACGCTCTACAACGTCACGTGGACCTACGCGCCGTCGCACCCGGGCCAGATCCCGCACCAGATGGTGCTCGATTCGGTGGACGTCGACTTCTCGCTGCTCAAGTACCTGCTGCTCGGCAACCTCGACGTCGAGGTCGACACCGTCCTCGACGAGGCGCCGATCCACGCCGAGTACGCGCGCAGCGACAGCGAGTCGAGCATCAAGATCGACGTCACCGAGCTGCCGCTCGGCTCGGTGCCCAAGCTGCAGCAGGCGCTGGGCGCCCCGCTGCGCGGCCTGTTCGCCCTGCACGTCGACATGACGATGCCGGAGAACCTGTTCGAGAAGGCCGAGGGGTCGATCTCGCTCGAGTGCGCCTCGTGTTCGATCGGCGACGGCGAGGAGCTGCTGTTCATCCCCGGCTCGTCGGGCATCACCGCCAAGGGCATCACGATCCCCGAGATCGACCTCGGCACGCTGATCGGCAAGCTCAAGGTCGCGGAGGGCAAGGCCTCCGTCGAGGACTTCAAGACCAAGAGCGCCGACATCGAGCTCGAGGTCACCGGCGACATGCCGCTCAAGGATCCGTTCTCGAAGTCCGAGTTCGCGTTCCAGATGAAGCTGCTCGTCACGCAGGCGCTGCAGGACAAGAGCGAGACGCTGCGCTTCGCGGTCCAGACGGCCGGTCCGTCGTCGAAGATGGATCCGCCCGACGACGGCTGGCTCGGCTTCAAGCTGCGCGGCACCGTGGGCAAGCCGCGCTTCATGGGCATCAAGAGCAAGACCGCCGAGGAGCGCATGCTCGAGCGGCGGCAGAAGAACGCCGAGCGCGAGGCGGCCAAGAAGGCGCGCACGAAGTCTCGCTCGACGACGAAGAAGACCGAGGAGAAGGACGCGCTCGAGCGCAACAACGGGCCGGAGCTGCCGAGCGCCGGCGGCGACACGGGTGGCCCCGACAGGGAGCCGCCGAAGCCGGCCGACAGCGAGATGCGGCCGCCCGCCGAGCCGCCGTCGACGCCGTCGACGTTGCCGCCGCCGCCCGAGCCCGAGCCCGAGGCGCGGCAAGACGAGCGACCGGCCGAGCCGCCGCCGCCGCTTCCGCCTGCCATGGAGGAAGTGCAGGCGGAGGGTGGTCAGGGGCAGGGCCAGGGTGACGGCCAGGGTCAGCCTGAAGGCCAGCCCGATGGCCAGGGTCAGGGCGAAGTGCCGCGCGACAGCGAGGCGCCACCCTCGAATGATGCGCCGACAGGCTGAACGCCGTGTAACTGCGCATTTCGTGCCAGCGAAGAAACACTCGCAACGATAGGAGAAAGGTCGTCGTCGTCGGCCGCGGGTTTGCGCGAGCGCGCAAAGTATGCATTACACCCGCGCATCTTCCGCCCGCAGAGTAGGCGAAGCCCGCGGAGGTACCGCCTATGACGAACTTTGAAGAGCCCAAGCCGACCCGAATTTTGGTGGTCGATGACGAGTCAAGCGCACGCTCTGCACTCAGCGAGCTGCTGCGCGAGGAAGGTTATGAAGTCCAGTCCGCCGCCGACGGTTACAAGGCGCTCGGACGCATCGACCAGTGGGAACCCGACGTCGTGATCACCGACGTCAAGATGCCCGGCCTCAACGGCCTCGAGCTCATATCCAAGCTTCGTGAACTCTACCCTGACGTCGCTGTCGTCGTGATGACGGCCTTCGGCTCGGTCGAGGGTGCCGTCGAGGCGCTCCACCTCGGCGCCGACGACTACCTCAGCAAGCCCGTCGACCTGCCGCAGCTGCTCATCGTCCTGCAGCGGGTCCTGCGACACCGCGCGCTGCAACGCGAGGCCCGGCACCTGCGCTCGGCGCTCGAGAGCCAGCGCGCCGACCAGCGCGCCGGCGTCATCGGCCAGTCGAAGGTGTTTCGTGACCTCCTCGGCCTCGCCCGTCAGGTCGCCGACTCTCCGGTGTCGGTGCTCGTCAGCGGCGAACGCGGCACCGGCAAGCAACACCTCGCGCGCCTGATCCATCAATGGAGCGGCCGCCGCGGCCCGTTCGTCAGCCTTCAGTGCAGCGGCTTCACCGACGAGGCCTGCGCGCGCGAGCTGTTCGGCGTGCGCGACGGCGGAGCCGTGCTGCGCGAGGGCCGGCTGGTCGAGGCCGACGGCGGCACGCTCTTCCTCGCCGACGTCGATGAGCTGCCCTCGGGCGTGCAGGCCGGCCTGCTGCGCTTCCTGCAGGACCGCGCGTTCTGCCGCGTCGGCGACGGCGAGCCGCTGCACGCCGATGTCCGCGTGATCGCGGCCACCAGCCACGAGCTCGGCGCGGCGGCCAAGGGCAGCAAGCTGCGCGAGGACCTGTACTACCGCCTCAACGTCGTCACCCTGCGCATGCCGTCGCTGCGCGAGCGCCGGGACGACATCCCGCTGCTGGCGATGTACTTCCTGCGCCAGTTCGCCGCCCAGGCGCACCGACCCGTGGTCGGCTTCAGCGAGCGCGCCCTGGGCGTGCTGCTCGGGTGCGACTGGCCCGGCAACATCCGTCAGCTCGAGAACAGCGTCGAGCGGGCGGTGGTGCTCGCGCGCGGGGCGGAGATCGAGCCGCGCGACCTGCCGCGCGAGCTGATGTCGAAGATGCGCGGCGACGACTCTGCGCCCGTGATCCCCGGGGCGTCGCTGCGAGAGATCGAGCGCTACGCCATCCTGCGGACGCTCGAGCACGTCGGCGGCAGCACCAGCAAGGCGGCCAAGATCCTCGGGATCTCGCCGCGCAAGATTCAGTACCGCCTCAACGAGTACCGCGTCGCTCCGCAGACGGGGATGCCCCCCGTGCCCCCGGAACCGCACGCGCACCGCGGCGCGCTGAAGTAGTCGCGCGGAACATCGAACCGAGGCGCGAGATCAAAGTTCGCGGAGACCTCGGGCTGTCTCGAGGGACAGGTCGAAATTCTCCGCCGCCGTCGCGCTCGTGCGCGTGCCTCCGCGCGTCCGGTGACGTCGTGGCAGCGTGCTACGATCTCGCCTTCGGAGGGTGAGATGAAGGAGATCGAAATTCGGATCGGCCGCGGTGACAAGGCCCCGCGCTTCGCCGCCGTCCTGGTCAAGTCGGGCAGCACGGCGACCCGCAGCTTCGAGCGGGCCCGCAGCGGCCCGGGCGTGCAGATCCACCTCACCGGCGAGCGCAACTACCACCTCGCCCTCGTCGCCGAGCCGTCAGCGGCCGACAGGGCGCTGCTGCGGTCGGCGGTCGGGCAGAAGATCCTGCTCGACTTCCCCGGCCGCCGCGTCGTCCGCCAGCGACTCGCCAGTCTCTCGGGACAGGGCCTTCAGGACAGGCCGGAGCCGCAGCTGGCGGCGCTCGATCTCACCGCCGGCATCCACGGCGCGGCCCCGCTGTTCCTGCTGCCCGGCGGCGAGCTGGCCGGCGACGCGGCCGGACCTGCTCCAAAGGACATGTCCGCTCTGCCGGTGTTCGTCGCCGCCGCGCGCTGGATCTCCGCGCGCCGGACCTCGACCTTCGAGTGCCTGTTCCCGCCGAGCGCGTTCTTCCCCGACGAGCCGCTGCGGGCCGAGCGGCTGACGCCGAGGCAGGCCGCGGCGCTGCTGCAGCAGGTCGAGGCGGTGCTGACCGCGGCCGCCCCGACCGGCCCGCACGCGGCGGTCGACGACGCGGTGCAGCTGCGCTCGGCGGCGCTGACCGTGCTGTCGCACGTGGTCGCGACGGTGCTCAAGGACCCGGACTTCCGCGCCGTCGCCGACGCGGCCGCCGAGCGCATCTTCCGGCTGGTCGACGAGGAGGCGGGCCCCGGCGGGCGCAGCGAGCTGCGGGCCCACGCCGTCTCGCTGCTGTCGTTGCGCGGCCCGGCCCTGCGCCCCGAGCAGCAGACCCGCGCCCAGGTGCTCCTGCGCTCGCTGTCGCGGCAGGCCCCGCCGTACGCCGAGATGACCGGGCCGTGGCGGTTCGCGCTGGCCTCGGCGCCCGAGTTCTTCCCCGGCGAGGTCGAGCTGCTGCAGACCAAGTACGACTTCACCAAGATCGCCGCCCCCGAGGGCGCCCCGCGGTCGCCGAATCCGTGGGGGGACGGCTACGTGGTGCTGCAGGCGCCGTTCGTCGGCAAGGGCGGGCGCGAGATCGTGGTGTTCGCCCGCACGGCCTCGCCGCGCGACGAGAACTCGGAGATGTCGCAGGAGTTCTTCTCCGGCCTCGTCGTCAGCCGCCACGCCAACCTCGGCGCGTACGACATGCGCGCCTCGGCGATCCAGACCCAGCAGGTCGGCTACAAGCTGATGATGAACTGCCAGTGCGCCGGGCTGACCACGCGCTTCGCCATCGCCCGCATGTTCCCCGACGCCGACATCTTCTCGAGCTGGGACTCGACGTACTTCCGCACCGGCGAGAACGACAAGGTGGTCGCGTCCGAGGGCATCGACTGCTTGGTGGCGATCCTGCGCGGCCTCGCCGAGGAGGAGGACTTCGCGGCGATCGATCAGCGGATCCGCAAGGCCCAGTGGCACCACCGCCAGAGCCGCACGCCCGACTTCGTGCAGTTCATCGGCCCCGCCCACCCGCTGGTGGTGGCGCGCTACCAGGACATCAACCGCGATGGCAAGGCCGACTACTACGACGGCTTCCTCGACTTCCGCCTGGTCGAGATCGCCGAGAGCCTCAAGGACTCGGCGCAGCCGCGCGACCCCGGGGCGTCGCCGTCGCAGATCAGCGGCGAGGCGGCGCGCGGGCTCGGCTGGGCCGCCGGCAGCCTCAACCGGGTCACGCAGTACTCTGAACTTTGGGACAGCTTGCCGGGCCAGGCCGAGATCCTCTACGCGTTCCGGGCCGGCGGCTTCTTCAGCGGCGCCGAACCGCCGCGCGACGTGCCGGCAGGCAAGGGCCCGCGCGGCGAGCTCGGTCGGTCGCCGGCGGTGGTCCGCTACGTCCGCGACCCGGCCGGCGACGCCCTGACCGCCGACGTGCTGTTCCACAGCCACCTCAGCCACAGCGCGCAGGAGCTGAAGCGGCTGCTCGTCGCCGCCGAGGCGTGGTGGCGGGCGATCGACCTCGGCTACCTGGCCGACGCGCCGCCGCTCGACACACCGCTCGGCCAGCGCGCCGGGCTCTTGCTGCTGCTCGCGGGCCTGCTCGAGTTCCCCGCCGACCAGAACTTCGTCGACGGTCTGTGGGAGATGGCGCTCGACATGTTGCTGCTGCCGCGGCTGTCCCGCTCGCTGGTCCGCCGCTGCAACAGCGACGAGGACCACAACAACGGCAACTACTACGGGTCGGTGCGAGGCATCCGCGAGCTCGTCGGCACCGCCGACGCGCCCGGCGGCGCGCTCAAGCAGGCCAACCCGGAGGCCTACGAGGAGCTGGCCTCGGCCGACCCTGCCGTCGGCCGGGCTCGGCCGCTCGGCGAGGTCGCCCAGGCCGCGGGGGCGTGAGGCGGTTGCGCGCGGCGCCGCCCGAGTGGCAGGCCGGCGTCGCGCCGTCGCCCGAGCTGTCCGCAGGGACCTGCTCTTTCAGCAATGTCCCTGCGAGCAGGTGCGGGCCGGCGTCACGCCGGCGCGCCGTCGCCCGAGCTGTCCGCAGGGACCTGCTCGTCCGGCAATGTCCCTGCGACCAGGTGCTCCAGCCAGCCGGCCAAGCGCGGCCCGGCGAGCGCGTGGCCGAGGTGGTGGCGCAGCTCGGCCTCGACCGCGCCGCGCCAGGCCTCGACCTCGCCCGAGCCGGCCAGCAGCTCACCCACGGTGACGTCGCCGAGGCCGGCGACCACCTCCGCGAGGACGGCCTCGATCTCGGCGGGTAGGCGGTCCCACTTGGCCAGGGCGGCCAGGGCGGCGTGGATGTCGGCCGCGACCACGGCCGGGTCGAGCTTGACGAGCTCGACGTGCAGGGCCGACTCCGGCAGGTCGAGCAGCGAGGCCAGCACGTCGGCGCGGAAGGCCGCGCCCTCGCCGGCGTGCCTGGGGTCGCTGACGCGATCGACGATCATGTCGATCACGCGGCCGACGGCGCCGTCGACGAAGCCGCGCACGCGATCCTCGACCGAGGCGTCGAGCCCGACCACGGAGGCGACGCCCTTGGCGACGCCGAACAGCTTCGAGGTGACGCCGGCGCCGGGGATCTTGCTGGTGTCCGGCAAGATCGAGCCGACCTTCTTGGCGAAGTCCAGCAGCGTGGTGTGGAGGATCGTGCGCGACAGGTCGCGCACGGTGGCCTGATCGACGAGGGCGCGCACGAGCAGCGGGCTCGGCGTGAAGGGCCGGCGGACCACGGCGCGCAGCAGCGGCAGCAGATCGCCCGGCAGCCGCGCGCGCACGGTGCCCGGCCGCGGCCGGATCCGCCCCAAAGCGTCGCGCAGGCGCTGCTCGAGCCAGGCCGCGTGCCCGGGCGCGGCGGCGACGGCCTGCAGGCCGGTGACGAGCAGCGGGGTCAGCCGTACGGGATCGACGAAGCGGCGCGCCGGCGCAGCGAGGACCTCGTCGACCAGCAGCGCAGCCAGCGCGGCGAGGTAGCGCGGCTCGTCGCGCAGTCGCGCGAGGAGGGCAGGGACGTGGGGCACGCCGGCCCTATACCAAGCTTCCTGCACCGGGGATACGCTGGTTCTCACGACGCGCTGCGCCGAAGTCTCGCCGAGACCCGGCCCTGACAACGCGCGTTGTCCCGCCGCCATGCACAGTCGCAACGTCGAGATCAAGAGCCCCTGCCACGAGTCGTGGGACGCCATGCACGGCGATGACGAGCGCCGCTTCTGCGATGTCTGCGCCAAACACGTGCACAACCTCTCGGCCATGAGCCGGCAGGCCGCCACCGATCTCCTGCAGACGCACAAGGGCGAGCACCTGTGCGTCCGCTACTCGAACCAGGAGGACGGCCGGATCGCGTTCCGCGACACCGTCCCGGTGTCTCGCCTCCGCCCGGTGCGGACCGCCTTCGCGGCGATGATGCTGGCCGCCTGCACCCCGTACGGGGACGGACCGCCGATCCAGGACATCGGCGACATCGCCATCGAGGCGATGGCCCGCGACGCCAAGCCCTCGCCCGAGGGCGGCTGCGAGGTCCAGACCGGGCCCTTCACCACCATGCACTTCCCCGCGGGCCACGAGGTCTGCAAGAACGTGGTCGACCTCGGGGTCCAGATCCGTCCGCCTCAGCCCCCGCCCGTGCCCCAGACGGTGCCGACGATGGGCGAAGCGCCGATCGCCGTCGACCCGCCGCCGCCGCCGCCGGTGACGGAGGAGTTGATGGGCAAGGTGGCGCCGATCGAGCAGCCGAAGATGGGCGAGGCGATGCCCGAGGTGAAGGAGCCGTGCGACCCGCAGCCCGGCTTCGCCCCGCCGCCGCCGCTGCAGATGGGCCAGGCGCTGGTCCCGGCGGTCGCGCCCCCGCCGGACAAGACGGAGGCGTTGATGGGCGACATCGTCGCCGACCTGCCGCCGCCGCCGCCCGAGCCGGAGCGGATGGGCCGGATCGCCCCGGCGAAGACCGGCACCGCGAAGGTCGTCGACGACCGCTGAGCCGCGCTGGAACGACAGAGGGCATGGCTCGTCGGCCATGCCCTTTCATTCATGCCAGTTCGGACATGTCCGAATCGCCAGGCGAATGGGCGCTCGTGCATGTTGCCCGCGCTTCGAGCGACAGCGACGCGGGGTCCAGTCGCGGCGACCATGCGCCGAGCGGCGGAGGCGCATCAACGCTGGTGTCGACCGCGCCCTTCGATCCTTTCGCGCCTGACGAGTGACGGAGAACAGGCGAGGGAGCGGCCACGAGCTCGCCTCGCAGGTGCTCAAGAGAGGGCCGCCACCGGCTCCTTCGATGTCACCGCTCGAGGGCTGAGGCGGCGCGGTCCGCCGCTCCTGCCTCGTTCGGCCGCGAGTGACCGCCGTGCATGCGACGAGCTACATGGCGAATCAGCCATGCCCTCAAGGCCATGCCCGCAAGGCCATGGCCGAGACGACAGGTCCTCAGGAACCGGCGGTGAAGTCCTCGCGGTTGCTGTCCCACCAGGCCTGCCAGGCGCGCAGCGCCAGATCGCGGCTACGGCGGTCGCCCTCGGCGGGGAACGGGATCCGCTGGCCGGTGATCCGCGCCAGCTCGTCGGCGGCCCAGCGGCGCACGGCCTCGTCGCGGTGGCGCAGGCCGTCGATGACCCACTCGATGCGCGGCTCCTGGCCGTGCTCGGCGTACCAGGCGCGCCAGCGCTGGGCGCGGTAGCCGTGGTGCTTGGCGGTGATCGAGCACAGGGCCTCGAGCGCGGCCTCGCGGACGTGCTTGTCGCGGACGGCCAGGAGGTCGATGAGGCGCGGCACGGCCAGCGTGTCGCGCAGGGTCCCGGCGGCCTCGACGGCGAGCAGCTGGCGGTCGCGCTCCTGGCTGTCGAGCTCCGCGCGGATCTCGGCGGCCACGGCCGCGAAGTCGGGCACGCGGCTGTAGGACTCGAGCACGCGGGTGGCGATCAGCCGCACGTCGGGGTCGGAGTCGAACGCGAGCTCGCCGAGCGGCCGCAGGCACCGCGGGTCGCGCAGCTCCTGGAACAGGAAGGCGGCGTAGAAGCGGATCTGCGGGCGCACGCTGGCGAACAGGGCGAGCACGTGCGGGCTGACCGCGTGCCCCAGCTCGACGCACGCGCGCAGCAGCGGGCCGTGGGCGCTCGGCGGCGGGAAGTTGGTCGCGTTGGCGAGATCGATGGGCCCCGGGAAGCGGGCGGCGAGGCGGGCCAGGCCGCGCTCGTCCAGCGCCCGCAGCCGCGAGACGCTGGTCCACTCGGCCGGGTTCTGCAAGAAGTCCTCGATCACCGCGTCGATCTCGCGATCGCTGAGGGCCCCGGCCGGGGCAGCGTCGGCGACCGCGGCCGACTCGTCGGGGTCGTCGGCCGCGGGCGCCGGGCCGGCGGCGGCCTTCGCGGCCGCAGTCTCCGCTGCGGGCCGGTCTTCGGCGACATGCTCGGCGGCCTGTGCTTCGGACCCGGTCGCATCGGACATGTCCTTGACGACATGTTCTGAAGAGCTGGTCGCGGCCTCGTCGTCGGCCTCCGCGTCGCGCACCAGCCGCGGCATGGTCAGGGCGTCGGTCGGGGCCTCGGGTCGCGGCTCGTTCTTGCCGCGCCGCCGGCCGCTGCGCGGGCCGATCAGGGTGGTCGGCATCGACAGCGTCGGACCCCCCTCGGCCTCGTCGGGGTCGCTGCGCCGGGCCATCGGGTGAGGCGTGGCAGTGAGCCCGCTCGAGCGCCGCAGCGTCTTCGGGATCACCAGCACCGGCTCCTCCTCGACCGGCGCGGGGGTGCGGCGGCGTCGGCCCGCGCCGGCCGAGCCCGGCGGAGCGATGAGGTTGGGGATCAGGGTCTCGGGCGGGACGGCGGCGTCGAGCGGCGGGATGTCGAGGACGGTCTTGGCGTCGGGCGCGGCGCGGGTCTCGACCAGCAGCGGCGCGTGCGTCGGCGGGGGCGAGAGGTCGAGGATCGTCGGGGTGTCGGAGGCGGCGCGCGGCCAGTCGTCGAACTCGTCGCGCGCGGCCCCGCGCGCGGCCTCCTCGATGAGGACCCGCGGCGCGCCCGGCAGCGTCGAGGCCGGGTCGTGGTCGGCGCGGGCGTCGCCTCCGGTGGCGGCGGCCCGCAGCGCGGCGGCCACCGGCAGCGGATCCTCGATGCCCGAGGACTCGGCGGCGGCGATCCAGCCGGGCATGTCGGGCTGCGGGGGGGAGGCCGGCGGCGTAGAGGGAGTGTCCGTATGGCCATGTCCGAAAGTGCCTGGTCGATCGGACAGATCAATGGTGACCGTCGGGACCGTGGCCGGCTTGGAGAACATGGCGGCGAAGCGGGCCACGAGCGGGCTGTCCTGGCCGTTCTCGGGGCCGAGGGGCACCGGCACCGGCGCGAGGCCGAGGCCGGGACCGTCGCGGCGCGCGGGCTGGTCGTCGGGCTCCGGCTCGTCGTCGAGCTCCGAGTCCTCGTAGTCCTCCTCGGTCGCGGCGGGCGGCTCCTCGACGAGCGACTGGGCCCGCACGAAGGTGGAGCTCTCGGCGCGTATCGGCAGCGGGGTCACCGTGGCCGGCTCGTCGCGCCGGATCGGGTTTTTTAAAGTGATGACTGCGCGCCCGCGGCTGCTGCTGCGCCCCCGCGAACGGCCGGCCGCGGTGGTGCTGTCCCCAAAGCCAGGTTCTCCGGAGACGCCGCCGGTGGTCGGCGCGACCGCGGCCTCGGGCTCCTCGCTGTCGGCCGGCGCAGCGGGCTCGGCGGCGGCCGCCGCGGGGACGGGGCTGGGCGAGGGGCTGTCCTCTGGTTCAGGTGGCGTCGTGGCCGGCGGGTCGCTGTCGTCGACGGTGACGATCGGGCTGGCCAGGTGCGGCCGCACCGAGGGGCGCGAGCGGTCGGCCGGACCGGCGCCGGGCGTGCCGCCGGGGACCACCCAGCCGAGCAGCCGCAGCAGCGCCTCGAGGCTCTGCCGGGCGGTGTCGCACAACTCGCGCAGGACGGTCCGCTCGCGCGGATCGAAGGCGACGCCGGCGCGGTCGACGTAGAGCATGAGGACGGTGCGACCGCCGGCGAGCACCGGCTCGAAGACGCAGGGGATCCCGAGCGGCTGGCCGACCGCGAACGACAGGCTCGGCTCGATCAGGAGGTGCAGCGGGCCCTGGCCGGAGACGGCGCGATCGAGCAGGCCACCCTCGGGCAGCGGGATCACGAGGCCCTCGGCCAGACGCAGGGCGCTGCCGGGCGCCGACAGGACGCGCAGGCCCTCGCGCTTGACGCCGAACAGGGCCACGCGCGGGGCGATCAGCGCGGACGCCCGCACCAGCGCCTCGGTGATCCGGTCGCGCTCGCGGGCGGTCGCGAGGGCGGACCGCGCGGCGTCGAGTCGCTGGGCCAGAGTCATGACCATCGGCTGCGGCGGCGCCGGCGGCCTCCGCGTCGAGGGCTCGACGAGGCCGTCGCCGCTCGCGTGACCGGCGGTCTCTTCGGAGCTGGTCGAAGGGACAGGTGTTCCCGGGGCGATCAGCGAGCGGGCGATGACGTGGGCAGCGGAGGGCTCGCCGGAGCTGGTCGAAGGGACAGGTGCGCCCGGGCGGGCGACGACGTGGCTGGCGGAGGGCTCGTCGGCGCGGGTCGAGGGGACCGGTGTGCTCGAGCGAGCGACGACGTGGCTCGCGGAAGGCTCGTCGGCGCGGGTCGAAGGGACAGGTGTGCTCGAGCGAGCGACGACGTGGCTCGCGGAGGGCTCGTCGGCGCGGGTCGAGGGGACCGGCGGGTTCGAGCGGGCGACGACGTGGCTCGCGGAAGGCTCGTCGGCGCGGGGCGAGGGGGCCGGTGGGTTCGAGCGGGCGACGACGGGGCTCGCGGAAGGTTCGTCAGCGCGGGGCGAGGGGGCCGGCGTGCTCGACGTGATGGTCGAGTGGGCGACGCCGTTGCTCGGGCCGTGAGGGGCGGGCGCCGTGGGCGCGGCGCCGACCGGGATGCCGACGAGGGTTCGCCTGTCCGGATGGCCAGATGATGTGTTCGAAGAGCCAGGCGCTCCCGAGGCCGCGGCGCCTCCCGGCCGGGTCGTCGGCACCGGCGGCAGGATGATGAGCGGGGTGTCGGGCGCGATCGCCAGCGCCGACAGCGAGACGCCGCCGTCGGCCGCCCCGTCGAAGCCCCGCGGGGCGATCAGGGGCGCATCGGGGGCGACCGGGACGGCGTCGAGAGGCATCCGCGGCCGGACAGGCGTCGGCGCAGCGCCGGCTGGGTCGGCCGCGGACTCGGGCGCGCGCGAGTCGTAAGCCGCCGTCTGCCGGTTGGCGGCCGGAGCCGCGGGAGTGGGGGCGGGTTCGGCGTGGCTGGCCGAGGGCTCGTCGGCTGTCGAGCTGGAGGACCGGGGCGCCGGATGGCTGTCCGAAGAGACAGGCGTCGAGCCGGTCGCGTCGTTCGCCGCGCGCGACGCCTCCGTGTCGCGCGCGCCGGACTCGTGGCCCGCGGCTCGCTCGACAGCTGGGCGGCCCTCGCGGCCGGGCGCCGACGAGGTTTCCGTCGCGGCGGGATGGGTGCTGTCCTCGAGGACAGGTTTCGCGGCTGCGGTGCTGTCCTCGCGACCAGGCGCGCCAGGGATCGCGGTGACATCGGACCTGTCCGCGGAGACAGGTGTGGAGCCGGCGAGGCCGCCGGTCGCGACCTGCTCGGCGCGGGCCGCCGCGCTCGCGGCGTCCTTCACCGTCGGCGGGGCCGATTCGGCGGTCGCGGCCGGGCGCGGCCGGATGCTCGAGTCGTCCGCGAAGTCGTCGGAACCCTCGCGCGACTGGACGGAGCGGTCCTCAGAAACAGCTGCGGCTGGCGTGCCCGACCGGAGGCGCTCCGCGGCCTCGATCGACCGGAGCAGCGAGCTCGACGGCGCGTCCGTCGCGGCTGCAGCCTCGTTGGCGGGGCTCGACGGCGCGGCGGCTCCGGTGGCCCGCGCCGCGACGCTCGGCCCGGACATCGCGGCCGGTCGCGGGCCGGCCAGCTGCCGGTCGGCGGGGATCGGCACGTCCGCCGCGTCGGCCAGCGACAGGGAGGCGCCTGCCGCCTGCCTGTCCGCGGGGACAGGTGCATCGGCGAGGCGGGCGGCGACTTGCGCCGGGTCCTGCCTGTCCTTGAGGACATGTTCGTCCGCGCGCGGAGCCTCGGCCTCTCGCCTGTCCGCGGAATCATCGGCCGGCGACGCGGCGGAGCCCTCGGCCGGCGACGGGGCAGGGGCCTGGCGGTCGGTGACGGCCGGGCGCGCGCCGGCGACGTCTGTGCCTGCCGCATGCCCGTCCGCGGCGGTCGCTCCTCGTGAATCGCTCGGATGGCTGTCCGCAGGGACAGCGGCGCCCGCAGCTCCGGCGCCGAGCCCCTGCATGTCTGCAAGGACAGGTGCATCCGCCGCTCGCGCGTCGGCCTGCCTGTCCGCGGGGACAGCCGCGCCGGCGCCTGCGGCCTCGGGCTGCCTGTCCGCAGGGACAGGTACCTCGCTCGCCGCGGACGTGCCGGCGCCCGGCACGAGGCTGATGGTGATGGAGGCGCTGCGCAGCGCCTCGAGGTAGTCGAGCAGGATCAGCGCGTAGCGCGGCGCGAGGATCGAGCCGGTGCGCTCGGCGGCGATCTTGGCCAGGCAGCACTCGGGCGCGACTACCGGGTAGAAGCCGCGGACCATCCGGTACAGCTGGCCGAGCTTGGCGTCGGGCAGGTCGGGGTGGACGGCGACGATCAGGCGGCCGTCCTCTTGCGCGAGGGGCATGGCCCAGCCGATGTCGACCAGGTCTCTCGGGACATGTTCCCAGGGACGGATCGGCCCGCGCTCGAGCAGCCGCACGGGCGCGCCCGGGAGGCCGCACGCGCTCTGCAGCAGGGCGTCGAGCTGCAGCGGGGTCATCAGCCCGAGCTCGAGGATCGCGGTGTCGAGGCTGCCGCCGGCCTGCTGTTGCCGCCGGCTCGCGGCCTCGAGATCGGCGCGCGACAGCGGACCGTTGGCTTCGAGGTGGCGCAGGAGGAGGCTCACTGTTCCCTCACGACGTAGGTGCCTGTCAGGTAGTCGTGGAAGGCCCGCTTCTCGCGGTCGAAGGCCATCCACAGCGAGCCGAGGCCGCCGGGCACCAGGCCGACGGCGGTGCCCGCGAACCGCACCGTCGCGCGCACCGGGCCGACCTTGCCGCCGGCGCGGTGGACCACGCGGATCCCGGTGAGCTTCTGTCCGGGTGTCCTTCCGGACAGGGCGATGAAGAGCACGAAGTAGAACGCGACCATCACCAGGAGCGGCGCCAGCCACACCAGGATCTCGAGCGGCGCGACGGTCAAGAGCTGCAAGAGACCGGCCCACGAGAAGCCGCCGCGCACCGGGCTGGCCTCGCCGAGCACGCGCTGCAGGCCGAGGTGCAGCGGGCCGGCGGTGACGAGCAGGATCGCCGCGTCGACCACCGCGGCGGCCAGGCGCCGCCAGAAGCCGGCGACGCGCACCGGCACCAGCGCTTGCCCGCACGCCGGACACGTCGGCCGCCCGTCCTTGACGAGACCGATGTCCAGCGCCGCGTCGCAGCTCGGACACGGTGCGGGTCGCTCCTTGCGGGTCCAGAACGCCATCGGCGCGCACCATAACACGGGCCCGGGCCTCGCGGCCGGTCTCCGCGCGGCCGGTCCGGCGCCCCGGCGCTCAGGCGAACATGGCGCGAGCGACAGCGACCAGCGCCGCCGTCTCGGTGCGCAGCGTGTAGGGCCCGAGGCCGAGCGCGCGGAAGCCCGCGCCGCGCAGCAGCGCCGCCTCCTCGGGGGTAAACCCACCCTCGGGCCCGACACACACACGCACCCCCGCGACGGCCGCCGGCGCGTCGCTCGATGTCGCGCGCAATTCCTCCCACGCGAACAAGCCCGGGAGGTCGGCGCGCCGGGTGGTGGCCTCGCGGAGATCGACGGGTCCCGAGATCGCGGGCCCGCGCGGGCGGCCGCACTGCCGCTGCGCCGCTCGCAGCACGCGCGCGATCCGGTCGACGCCGGGCGCCGCGCCCTGGCTGCGGGCGCAGCGGACCAGCACGACCTCGGCGACGCCCACCTCGCACAGCCCCGGCAGCACGTCCAGCACCGTGGCCGGCTCCGGCATGCCGAGCAGGACCACGATCTCGCGCGGCGGCGGCGGCACGGTTCGTTGCTCGAGCAACTTCACGGTGGTGCCGCGCGCGTCGCCGCCGACCACCTCGGCCAGCCACAAGCCGCCGTGATCGTCGATCGCCTCGATGCGCGCGCCGTCGCCGACGCGGCGGACCCGGCGGAGGTAGTGCGACTCCGCGGCGTCGAGGCCGACGCGCGCCGGGTCGGCCGGCGCGCCGACGAACACCCGCGTGCTCATGCCGCCGCTCGCAGGACCAGCGCGCACCACTCGGCGAGGTCGCGGCGGTCGACGAGGGTCAGCCCGGCCGCGGCGTAGGCCGCGAGCACCGCGTCGGCCTCCTCGCCGAGCACGCCGCTCAGGATCACCGCGCCGCCGGAGGCGAGGCGCCGCGCGAGGTCGCCGGCGATCGGGATCAGCACGCCGGGGCGGATGTTGGCGAGGATCAGATCGAAGCTGTCCGAAAGTTCCAAGACGGTCGCGGCCCGGATCTCGAGCCGGCCCTCGAGCGCGTTGGCGGCGGCGTTCTCGGCGGTGGTGTCGGCCGCCTCGGGGTCGTTGTCGGCGGCGACCACCGCGGCCTGCGGGAACAGCCGCGCGGCCGCGAGGGCCAGGATCCCCGAGCCGCAGCCGAGGTCGAGCACGCGGTCGGGGCGCGCGCCGGCCTCGGCCAGGGCGACCAGGACCTCGAGGCACAGCCGCGTCGTCTCGTGCTGCCCGGTCCCGAAGGCACGGCCAGGGTCGAGGACCAGCTCGATCTCGGGGTCGCCGGGCCGGCGATCGATCCAGCTCGGCCGCACCAGCAGCGTCGTCGTCGCCGCCGAGAACACCAGCGGCGCGTAGAACTGCTTCCACGTGTCGCGCCAGTCGTCGTCGGTGCGCACCGCCGGGGTCAGCCGCAGCGGCAGCAGCAGCTCCGCCGCCAGCCGCTCGACCTCGGCGACGAGGCCTTCGAGGCCGTCGGGGGTGGTGTAAATGGTCAGCTCGGGGAGCTCGCACCGACTGCCGAGCGTCGAGGTGTCCCGCGTCTCGACCCCCGCGGCCCGCGGGTCCTCGGCGATCAGCGTCGCCAGCGCCTCGAGCCGCTCGGACGCCTCCGCGAGCTCGCCCGGGTCGATGCCCTCGCCGTCGTCGTCGGACCGGCCTCGGAGCTGGACCAAAAGCGTCGCCCACGGTTCGGCGGTCGTCTCTGCTGTCTCACGCATGGCGCGGCAATATAGGCGAGTTCGTCGCAATATCGACGGATCAAATTGCATGCTCAATTACAAAAACGGCAACAGTGGCCCGTGACATGCGGCCCGCGGGCCCGTGCGCACTTTTTAACTTTATTCGCCCTGAAGCCTCTGCCATACCTCGTGGCCAAGATCTGGGCGGCGCCTCCGGCGACGGCGACCCATGAGGGGTTGGCCGCGACGCATCATCCCCCGGGCGCTGCAAGAGGGAGAGGCACATGGTGGCATTTACGGGAGTCAAAGTGTTCTCGGCGACCAAGGCTTGGGAGCGCGAGCAGATCAGCGATCGCATCAACGAGTGGCTCGAGGCCAATCCCGGCGTCGAGATCGTCGACAAGGTGGTCACCCAGAGCTCCGACAGCGAGTTCCACTGCCTGACCATCACCCTGTTCTACAGCCGCCCCAGCAGCCGCTCTCAGGCCCAGGCGTCCGCCGCGCCGTGAGGCCGCCGGCCCGCGCGCGAGCAGCCTGATCGAGCCTTTCACCCCGCGAGCGCCGGCGCCTTCTGCGTCGGCTGTCGCGTTTTCTCGCCGAGCCGCGGCGTGAGCCTACGAGCGCTCCCGGCGCTCGGTGTCACTGGAACTTCGGGACAGGTCCCGATGGACATAGGACAGCGCCGCTTGTCGCGCCGCCCGGCCAGCGGGTATGGTGCGGCCGGCGATGGCACGAGGGCGGCTCAGCGTCGAGGCGTACGCGGCGGGGGTAAAAGCCGGCGATCGGGCGGTGCTGGCGCGGGCGATCACTCTGGTGGAGAGCCAGCGGGCCGACGATCAAGCGCTGGCGCGCGAGCTGGTGGCGGCGCTGCAGACCGGGGACTCGCGGGCGGGCGGGGCGCTGCGCGTGGGCATCACCGGCAGCCCCGGGGCGGGCAAGAGCACGCTGATCGAGGCGCTCGGGCTCCACCTCGTGCGGGACCTCGACCGGCGCGTCGCCGTGCTCGCGGTCGACCCGAGCTCGGTGCGCAGCGGCGGCAGCATCCTCGGCGACAAGACACGCATGCAGGAGCTGGCCCGCGAGCCCCGGGCCTTCATCCGCCCGTCGCCGTCGCTCGGCGAGCTCGGCGGGGTCGCGCGACACACCCGCGAGACCGTGCTCCTGTGCGAGGCCGCCGGCTTCGACGTGGTCCTGGTCGAGACCGTCGGCGTCGGCCAGTCCGAGGTGATGGTCGCGCAGCTGGTCGACTGCTTCCTCGTCCTCATGCTCGCGGGCGCGGGCGACGAGCTGCAGGGGATCAAGCGCGGGATCCTCGAGCTCGCGGACATCCTCGCCATCACCAAGGCCGACGGCGACAACCTCGCCGCCGCCGGGCGCGCCCGCTCGGAGTACGCCCTGGCCATGCGCCTCATCCGGCCCAAACACGCCGGCTGGTCGGTCCCCGTGGTCACCACCTCGTCGGTCACCGGCGCCGGCCTCGCTGCGCTGTGGCAGACGGTGGAGCGCCACCGCGAGGCGCTCCAGGCCGGCCCCGCGTGGCAGGCCCAGCGCGAGGCCCAGCACGTCTACTGGCTGTGGCGCGCGATCGAGGCCGAGCTGATGCGCCGCTTCGCCGCCGACCCCGAGGTGCTGGCCCGCCGGCCCGCGCTCGAGGCGGCCGTCCGCGCCGGCCGCGTGAGCCCGGACCACGCGGCGGCCGAGCTGCTGGCCGCGTTCGCGGGGCGGTAGAGCGAGGGGCATGTCCGCGAGGGGATGTCTGAACGGGCATGTCCGAATAGGCATGTTCGTACGAGCATGTTGTTTGGAGCATGTCTGAACGGTCCGGCTCTTCGGCCCGCCGGGCCGCGAGCTCCTCGCGCGGCGGAGCCCGCTGGCGCGGCTGCTTCCTGTCGTCGCATGGGTGAAGGCGAGCGCGCTGGCCAGCGAGCGAGCACGCACGAGGACGGGCAGGGGGCGCGGCGGCTTCGGTGCGGACGAGCCCGACGCGGAGCTCCGGCGCAGGGGGCCGTCAGAGCGGCGACAGGCAGGTTTCACGGCAGGGCGGGCGACCGGGGTATCATGCGCCCGTGAGCGTCGACCCGGACCGGTTGCTCGAAGTGCTTCTCCGCTACTTCCCGCTGCGTGCGGGGTCCCTCGAGCTGGGGCTCGTCTCCTCGTACGAGAAGCAGGTTTGGCGCAACGACCGCGGATACCTCCTCGTCGCGGTGCGGCTGACGATGTTCGAATCGGCCGATGCCACCGCGTCGATCGACGTCCGCGAGCAGGAGGTGTGCCTCGGCGACGATCGAGAGCACCCGCCGGAGCGCTGGCTGGCCTACGTCGAAGGCCTCCTGCGCGCCATGCCGACGATCGTCGCGCAGCTCGGCGACGTGGCCGGGCTGATGCCCTGGGACCTGTTCGCCTACGGGGCGGTGCTCGCCGACGCCGGGCTGCAGACCGCCGACGACTTCGCCGCGGCGCTGAACGATCCGGCTCGTATCGAGGCCATGAACGAGGCGGCGCGCGAGGAAGAGTGGCGCGAGCGCCTGGAGCCGCTGGGCCTCGCCGAGCATGCCGCCGCGGTGCGGGCGATGGCCCGACCGTCGTTGCGCCTGCACCTCTCTCGCAGCGAGGACGAGGTCGACGAGGACGAGGAGGACGACGAGGACGACGGCGATGAGGACGAGGTCGAGGTCGACGAGGACGAGATCGACGAGGTCGACGGGGACGACGGGGATGATGGTGACGACGGCGGCGAGGAGGCCGACGACGATGGTGACGACGGCGGCGAGGAGGCCGGCGACGATGCCTGTCCCGTCGGACAGACTCGCCTCGGTGGCGATCCCGATCTCCCGCCCGACCTCCCGTGGCCCGAGGTCGGCGGCGTCCGGCTGACCTTCGTCGCCCAGTTCGACCTCGCCGAGCTGGCGGGCCACGAGGCGGCGCGCGAGCTGCCGGCACAGGGCCTGCTGAGCTTCTTCTACGGCACCTTCCCGCCTGGCGGCGAGCGCGGAGACCCAGTCCGCGTGCTCCACTTCACCGACCTCGACGCGCTCGCCCGGCGCCCGACGCCCGCGGGCGTCGAGCGGCTGAAGGCGCACGAGATCGAGCTCGCCGACGAGCGGCAGTACCCGGCCGTCGAGAGCTACTTCTTCTACGAGGCCTTGCTGCCCGAGGCTCGCATCCTCGAGGTCCATCGCCGGCGCGCGCAGCGGCTCGGCGGCGAGCTGGTGCCGTGGGGCGAGCTCGAATGGTTCATCGCCGAGGCCAACGAGCTCGACGATCCCGCGCGCCCGATGCACCGTCTGCTCGGGCACCCTTCGTCGATCCAGGGCGACCCGTACCTCGACGTCGAGGTCGACACCCTGCCGCAGGGCTACGACGGCTGGGAGGACGGCACCCCCGAGGCGCTGGCGATCCGCCGGCGAGCGCTGGGCTGGCGGCTCCTGCTGCAGATCGACGCCACCGAGCGGGACGGGCTCCTGCTCAACCAGGACGGCGGCTTCTTCTACTTTTGGATCCCCGCCGACGCCCTGGCCGCCCACGACTGGACCCAGGCGCGCGGGTCGCTGCAGTGTCACTGAGGACATGCTCTGGAAGACATGCCCGATCGGACATGCTCGTAGGAGCATGTCCTGGAGGACACGCCCGGATCAGCCGGCCGTGCCGCGGCCGGTGAGGTCGATGCGGCGCCAGGCGCCGGTGCGGAAGCGGAGCACCATGGCCACGGCCAGGAAGACCATGTACACGACCATGCTCCACGTCGCCGCGGCCGCGCCGCCCTCCCAGGTGAACACGGTCAGCCAGGCCAGGGGCAGCCAGATCACCCAGGCGAGGGAGATCCGGAGCACCAGCGGCCAGGCGGTGTCGCCGGCGGCGCGCAGGGCCTCGTTGACGGTGATCACGGTCGCGTCGAGCAGCTGCCAGACGGCGCTGATCGCCAGCAGCTGGGCGCCGAGGACCACGACGTCGCCCGACGACGCGACCTCGTCGCGGGCGAAGATCGTCATGAGCGGGACCGGGATGGCGAAGTAGAGCAGGCCGACCACGCCCTGCCAGGCGGCGGCGACGGCGAAGGTGCGCAGGACGATCCGCGGCACGTAGTCGTGGCGGCCCGCGCCGATCGCCTGGCCGACCAGCACCGCGCCGGCCGAGCCGAGGCCGAACGCCGGCATGAACGAGACCGAGTTCACCGCCACCACCGCCATCAGCGCGGCGACGGCGACGGTCCCGAGCTCGGCGACCACCAGGTTGATGAAGATCAGGAAGGCCGCGAACTCGAGGAACCAGTTCATGCCGTTCGGCAGGCCGAACCGCATCATCCGCGAGAACTCGCGCGCGTTCAGGCGCCCGTCCGAGGTGTCCGGAAGGACAGGCACCGGGTGCTCGACGTGGCCGAGGTTGGCCGGGTCGATCGCCTGCTGGTCGCGCGCGCGCCAGAAGGCGTGGCAGCAGACGGCGAAGCCGGCCACGCTGGCGAACACGCTGGCCCAGGCGGCGCCCTGGACGCCGAGCGCGGGGGCGCCGAGGTTGCCGTAGATCAGGACCCAGTTGAGGGCGATGTTGACGACCATCGCCACCAGGCTGGCGCGCATCGACACGCGGGTGTCGCCCAGACCGGCGAACCAGTTGCCGAGCGCCTCGGTGCCGACGACCACGCCGGTGCTGAGCATGCGGATCGCCATGTACTCGGCCATCACCTCGCGCACCGCCGGCGCGTGGCCGGTGAGCGAGAGGAGCGGCTCGATCGTCGGGATGGCGACGATGGTCGCGACCATCGCCAGGCCGGCCAGCCACAGGCCGTACCAGGCGTAGCGGCGCGCGCTGGCGAGGTCGCCCTGACCGGCGAGCTGGGCCGCGTAGCTCTGGACGATGAACGTGATGCCCATCGGCAGCACGAGGATCCCGAGCGAGTTCATGGCCCCGGTGGTCGCGGCCGCGAGGGCGTCGTCGCCGAGCGGGGCGACCATCGCCGCGTCGCTGAAGCTGATCACCGACTGCGCCGAGCGTGCGAGCACGATCGGCCACGCGAGGGTGATGAGCGCGCGGAGTCCGGGGACCGACGACATGGGCGCGGGAGGATACTCGCTCGCGCCCGCGACGTCTCGCGCGTCAGGTCGCGCGCGCGAACAGTGCAGTCGACGGATCGACGAGGCTGTCGACGCTCACGCGCCCGTTGGTGGCGAGGTGACGCAAAACCTGCCACACCGCGACGGGGTCGGCGCCGAGCGCCTCGGCGAGCTCGCGCGCGGTCTTGCCTCCAGGTCCGGCGGGCATCGCGGCGAGCACCGCGGCCTGCAGCGCAAGCACGCCCTTCGCCGCCTGCTTGCCGGCCTCGACGCCGGGCTGGTGGTACGCGTTGACGTCGATGAGCTCGGCGTAGATCCCGACCGCGCGCTCGAACAGCGCGATCAGGGCGCCGACGGCCGCCGCGTCGACGTGGCGCAACACCAGCGTGACGCTGGCCCGACCGCGCTCGGCGAGGGCGGCGCGGGTGCCCTGGTAGAAGCCGTCGAGGCAGTCGCCCGAGCTCACCTGCGGCTCGACCTCGACCATGCCCGGGCCGGTGACGTGACCGTCGAGGTCGCGGAGCACCCGCACGAACACGGCGAAGAAGTTGTGCAGGCCGTCGCGCAGCTGCTGCACGTAGGCGTGCTGGTCGGTCGAGCCCTTGTTGCCGTAGACCGCGAGCCCCTGCCACACCTCGCGCCCCTGGCGGTCGAGCCGCTTGCCGAGCGACTCCATCACGAGCTGCTGCAGGTAGCGCGACATCAACGACAGGCGATCCTTGTAGGGCAGGATGACCATGTCCCGAAGGCCATGTCCGGAGCCCTGCTGGTACCACAGCCAGGCGAGCAGGGCGGCGGGGTTGCGCCGCGCCGGCCGCACGCGGCCCCACTGATCCATCGCCGCGGCGCCGCGCAAGAGGCCGCGCCAGTCGTGACCGAGCAGCGCGGCCGGCAACAGGCCGACCGGCGAGAGCACGCTGGTGCGCCCGCCGACCCAGTCCCACATCGGGAAGCGCGCGAGCCAGCCCTCCCGCTCCGCCAGCTGGTCGAGGGCGCTGCCCTCGCAGGTGATGGCGATCGCCCGCCTGG
This sequence comes from Nannocystis punicea, assembly GCF_026965555.1. Lineage (GTDB taxonomy): Bacteria > Myxococcota_A > Polyangia > Nannocystales > Nannocystaceae > Nannocystis > Nannocystis punicea. Next base: position 4,875,114 of record NZ_CP114040.1, read on the forward strand.
GGAACTCGAGGGCCTGCCGGGCACAGGCGGCCCGCAGCTCGAGCATGCCGTTGCGCGTCTCGACTGTGGAGCCGGACTTGGAGACGACGAGGATGAGGGTCTGCGCGAGGGTACCTGTCTCTGCGAGCAGGTCGGCGATGCCGGCGGGATCGGTGTTGTCGAGCACGCGCAGGCTGAAGCCGGGCCCGCTGTCGCGCGCGGTCAAGGCGGCCTCGAGCAGCTGCGGGCCGAGAGCGCTGCCGCCGATCCCGACGAGGATCGCGCCGGTGAAGGGCCGCCCGTCGTCGGCGAGGATCTGCCCGTCGCGCACGCCGGCGGCGAAGGCCTCGATCTGCCGCCAGCTGGCGTGGATCGCCGCGGCGATGGCGGGATCGGGGGCACGTTCCGGGTCGCGCAACCAGTAGTGCCCGACCATCCGCCCCTCGTCGACGTTGGCGACGGCGCCGCCCTCGATCCGGTGGAGGGCGTCGAGAGCGGCCTCCAGCCGCGGGGCGTTGGCGGTCAGGGAGGGCTCGTCGAGCTGGGCGTCGGCGAAGTCGAGCTCGATGTCGAGTTCGGCACGGTAAAGGCGCCAGGTGAGATAGTGGTCGAGTGCGTCGGCCATGTCGGCGCGCTTTATAGCAGCGTCGGCGCTCGCGGGGAGGCTGGGGCTTCTTGGCCTCGGGCGGGCGGCTGTTGGCGCGGATGCGTGGTGGGCGGTTGAGGCCGCTCTGGGAGAGCGGGGGTTCGGTTCCTCGCGGGGGTTCTCGGACGGGGGTTCGCGAACTGCCGAGGCCGCCTCGCGGGCGGTCGGGGACGCGGGTCGGCGCCCAGTCCTCGCGGATGCACCCTCCTTCGTCGGGCACATCTCGCTGCGGATGGGCGCCGACCCGCGTCCCCGACCGCTGCACGGCCAGCCTCGTGGGTGGCCCGAAGCGCCGGTCGTGGGCTTCGCCGGGAGCTTTTTCGTTGCGCAGGCCCTTTCCGCGCGATGGCCGGCCGGAGCCGGCCGGCCATCGCACGGACCTCTCGACGTCCTATCCGGCGCTCGCCGGTGACGCGGCGATGGGCGGCACGGCGAGCGGTCAGGGGCGGCGCGGCCGCTGAGTGAGGGATGGGCGAGGGCGGGGGGCGAGCTCGGCGGAACGTATGGACATGTCCTCTACGTCATGTCGCTATGGGAATGGCGAAAAGGACATGTCGAATCGGACATGTCTTTAGCATCATGGTGCCGATCGGTTGGCCTGCGCTCGTCTCGGGTCTTGACCGGCAAGAAGCGGGGAGCGTCGCCCGCGAGGCGGGGCCGGCGGGGGCGCGTGGTTCAGCCGGGATCGAGGCCGACGCGCTTCACGATCGCGGTCATCGCGGGGCGGGCGGCGGCGAGGTCGTCGCGGGTCTTGATCGGCAAGAAGCGGGAGCGGTCGACTCGCAGGCAGGTGGTGCGCGCGAACTCGGTGATCTGGCCGATGAGCTGCTCGAACTGAATGACGGCGATGTCCTCGCGGCCAGGCCACTCGACGGCCCGCTCGACCGGGAACCAGGTGAGCGGGTAGGGGCGCTCGAGGGCGGCGAGGGAGATCCACAGGGTGTTGGTGTTGAAGTGCGGGTACTGGGCGAGGGAGGTGCCGGGGGGCAAGCGGAAGGACTCGATGATGGTGGCGCGGCCGTCGAGATCGGCGACACAACCACCGGCGTCCTCGGGGGCGCGCGCGACGACCTCGACGCTGAGCTCGGCGCCGCCGTCGACGGCCTCGAGGTGGGCGCCGAGGACGGTGGGATCGAGGGAGGCGCCGAGGTTGTCGACGTTGGAGACGAGGACGTGCTCGACGCCGCGGGCTCGCAGCTCGCCGACGACGCCGCTGTCGCGGACGCGGCGGAGGGTGTCGCCGTGGCCCGGCGCGGCGTAGACGGTGGTGTCGGGCAAGGCGTCGGCGCCAGGCAGGCTCAGCAGCGGGGTGCCGTCGGGCAGGACGCGCGGGAGCAAGGACTGGACGAACTCGTGGCGGTCGCTCGCCGGGATGCCGGACCAACCGATGGTGGCGAGGTGATCGCCGGAGGCGGCCCGGGTGGCGAAGCTGTGCATGACGACGGCAGGAGCGCCAGCCGCCCGGACGCCGGCGAGCTTGACGGCCAGGAACGAAAGGTCAGGTCGATCGGGGAGGACCGGGACGACGCCCTTGACGACGCCGCCGAACCGCGTGGCCATGCCGCCGTTCAAGACCAAGGCGGCGACCTTGCGCGCAGCGAGGGCCGCCTCGCCGCGGGCGCGCCAGCCAGGCCGCGCGTCGGGCCGGTCGAGGTCGAGGAGGGCGTCGTCGGCGAGCGGCCGCGGAGGCGCAGGCAGCCGGGCCCGCGTGGGGCTCAGCTCGCCGCGAGCGAGGGCGCTGCGCAGCTCGTCGAAGAGGGCGGCGTCGAAGGCGATGTCGGCGACCGAGGGGCGGAGCATGTCGCGCTGGTCTTACTTCACGTTGGCCGCGCGGTCGAATCCGGCGGCGCGCGGCCGCCCCGAAAGCGCCCGCGCGTGACGATCGCGCGGCGGCCTCGCGACACGCCGCCGGACCACGACGTTCACTGCGGAATCGCCGCAAGCCCGCGACCTCCGGGGTCCCAGGAGGGGCAGGACGGATCTTGGCCGTGAACGCGAAGGGCGATCCGAGGTTCGAGCGGCTGTCGTCGTCGTCGCCGACGATGTCGTTCGGGAAATCGTGCGGATGATGTGAGCCGAGGACGGCGGCGCCGTCGTGCATCGCCGCGGCGGGGATTCGGCAAGTTCGAGCGGCGATCGTGGTCGCAGGGATGTCGCTCTGCAAAAAACCATGCGGCGACGCAGGAAGCGATGAGCCCGAGGACGCGGTGCCGTCATGCGTCGCCGCCGTGCGACGATTCGGCGAGTTCGAGGTCGCGGTCGCTGAGAGGTGGTCGCGCGAGCCTCGCCAGCGTCACAGGCGGCCGACGGAGCGGGCCCACGCGACGGTGTGCTCGAGCCCGCGAGCGAGCGGCCACTGCGGCGCGTACTCGAGCTCGCGGACGGCCCGGCTGTCGTCGCACCACCAGCCCGGGGCCATGCTGCCGCGGGCCTTGTCGAGCGTCAGCGCCGGGGCCTTGCCGCGCAGGCGGCCGATCGCGTGGTTGATGCCGGCGACGGCCCACACGGCGGCCTGCGGCATCGGCAGCGCGAGCGCGCGGCGGCCGAGCGCGGCGGCGGCGGCCCGGCCGAACTCGACGACGGTGCTGCGCTGGCCGTCGGTCAAGTAGTAGATGCCGGCGCCGGCCGGGTGCGACGCGTCCTCGGGGACATGGTCGAAGGGACAGCCTTGATCGGCGAGCACGTGCTCGCCGTCGCGGGGGATCGGTCGGCCGCGGGCGCCGGCGCGGGCGATGCCGTCGACGAGGTCGAGCGCGTGGATGAAGGACATCCAGGTCGAGCGGAGCCCGGGCTGGGCGATCACCCCGAACTTGGCCGAGCGGATCATCTGCAGCATGTCGAGGTCGCGCGGGCCGTAGACCGCGGGTGGACGCACGATCACGGCCTCGACCTCGCCGGCCCGCGCGGCCGCGAAGATCAGCCGCTCGCCGTCGAGCTTGCTGTCGCCGTAGAGCGTGTAGCCGACCCGCGGGGCGTGGTGCTCGCGGCGCGCGACCTCGGGGTGCGAGGGGCCGGCGGCCATCAGCGACGACACGTACACGAGCCGCCGCGGCCGTCGCGGGGCCTTGCGCAGCGCGGCCAGCACGTTGGCCACGCCGGCGGCGTTGGCCCGCGCGAACTCCTCGCGGGTGAACGCCGCGGTCAGGCCGGCCACGTGGTAGACGACCTCGGCGCCGTCGAAGGCCACGGCCATCGCGTCGACGTCCGACAGCGCCGCGCGCACGAGCTCGGGCTGCGCGTCGGTCCGCGCGAACGCGTCGGCGAGGTTGTCGAGGTTGGCGCTGGCGCGGACCATCGCCCGCACTGCGTCGCCGCCCGCGAGCAAGCGGTCGACGAGGTGACTGCCGATGAACCCGTTCGCGCCAGTGACGACGACCTTCGTGCCCACGATGCGGGGGATTACCCACCGCGAAGCGTGGACGTCAAGGCTGTGACATCAGACCCGAGAGCTTCGCCACGCGTCGCTTCGATCGCGGTCTTCTGTCCGCAGCATGCGTGACATTCAGCCAGTGTGCGACGCATTTCGCAGTCCACACGCGAGCGTGTGCCCTACCTGGCCGTCGAGTTCGCTGGCAGGGCGTGGAGATTGTTGCACTCGAGATTAACTACCAGCGGCGGCTTCCGCCGCATGCTGCCGCAGCGGGGCGCATCATTTTATGCATCGGTTTAAATTGTTCGGCGATAAGGCCAGCGCGTCGCAATCTGCAACACACGCAGCGAAGCGACAGCGCGCGCTACACGTGGATCCGCATGCGCTGGCGAACAAAATTTCCGTGACAGCCGCGATACTTTCGCTGTAACTACGCCGGGCCCCGACATGCCGGGGAGTTCCGTGATGGGCCACGAAGCCGAGCACAGTTTGGCCGACTTCTACTACTCGGACAGCGACGATCCGCTCTGTCCGCCCGAGGGCTTCGTGCAGTGGGCCGAGGCCGGCTCCTGGGCGATGTCGATGTACGAGCCCCACATGCTGGGGGCCGTCGCACCGCGGATGGCGATCGAACGCGCCGGCGAGCGCAGCGACGTCATCAACCTCAGCTCGTACAACTACCTCGGGCTGGCGACGCACCCGGAGGTCGTCGAGGCGGCGCAGGAGGCCCTGCGCACCTACGGCACCGGCGCGTGCGGATCGCCGCTGCTGTCGGGCCTCTCGGATCTGCACCGCGGGCTCGAGCGCGAGCTCGCGGCGTTCCTCGGCCAGGAGGACTGCATCCTCTTCAACAGCGGCTTCGCCGGTGGAATGGGCACGCTGGCGGGCGTGTTGCGCAAGGGCGACGTGGCGATCCTCGACGCCAAGACCCACCTGTGCTCGATCGACGGCGTCAAGCTGTCGCGCGCCAAGCTGGTGTTCTTCGACCACAACGACCCCGACTCGCTCGACCAGGCGCTGACCGACAGCGAGGGCGCGCGCCGGCTGGTGGTGGTCGAGGGCGTGTACTCGATGGACGGCGACACGGCCGATCTGCCGAAGCTCCTGCCGGTGGCCGAGAAGCACGGCGTCGGCGTGCTGATCGACGAGGCCCACTCGATCCTCGTGTACGGCGCGCACGGCCGCGGGGTGGTCGAGCACTACGGGGCCGAGAAGTCGATCGGCCTGCAGTTCGCGACCTTCAGCAAGGCGTTCGCCGGCTGCGGCGGCTTCACCGTCGGGCCGCGCGCGCTGCTGCACTACATGCGCTACTACATCAACGCCTACGGCTTCAGCTGCGCGCTGCCGCCGGCGGTGGTGGCCGGGCTGCGCAAGGCGCTCGAGGTGGCGACGCGCGACAACTCGCTGCGCGAGACGCTGTGGGCCAACACCCGCTACTTCCGCGAGAAGGCGCAGCAGATCGGGCTCGACCTCGGGCACGGCTCGAGCCAGGTGGTGCCGATCATGGTCGGATCGGATCGCCGCCGGCTGTATGAGTTGACGCGCACGCTGCACCGCCGCGGGCTGTTCCTCGCGCCGGTCGACTACCCCTCGGTGCCGGAGGACGGGCTGCGCTTCCGCGTCGCCATCACGGCCGCGCACACGCGCGCCGACCTCGACCGCGCGCTCGAGATCCTCGAGGACACGATCATCCGCGGCCGCGTCGACGAGGCGGCCGAGTGAGCGGGACAGGGCAGGGGGCACGATGATGACGACGCTGGTGTTCATGTTCCCAGGGCAGAGCTCGCGCTACCCGGGGATGCTCGGCAAGCTGGCTCGTCTCCACCGCCGCGCGGCCGAGGTGCTCGCGGTCTGCAACGACGTGCTCGGCCGCGACCTCGACGCCCACACCAGCGAGGACAACCCGACCGCGTTCGACCGCAACGTCGACGTCCAGGTCGGCGTGTTCGTCGCCAACCACATGATGCTCAGCCTGCTTCAGGCCGAGGGCGTCGACGCCGAGCTGTCGCTGGGGCTGTCGCTCGGCGAGTACAACCACCTCGTGCACATCGGCGCGCTCGAGCTGCCGGAGGCGCTGCGCCTGGTCCAGGCCCGCGGCGAGGCCTACGACGCCGGCCCGCGCGGCATGATGGCCTCGGTCCAGCCGCTCGACCTCGACACGCTCGAAGAAGTGGTCGAGCAGATCCGCGGCCAGGGCCTCGGCGTGCTCGAGATCGTCAACCTCAACTCGCCGAAGCAGCACGTGCTGTCGGGCGACGCCGCCGCGGTCGAGGCCGCGGTCGCGCTGCTGGAGGACGAGCACTACGTGGTGCCGACGATCATCGAGCGGCAGGTGCCGATGCACTCGTCGCTGTTCGAGCCGGTCGGCGCGGCCCTGCGCCCGCACCTGCAGCGCGCGCGCTTCAGGGCCCCGCGGCTGCCGTACCTGCCCAACCGGCGCGGCGAGTTCGTGCCGGCGCCGACGCCCGCCGACTTCGTCGACCTGCTCGAGGCGCACGTGCACACGCCGGTGCTGTGGCGCAAGTCGATCGACCGCGTCGCCGAGCGCCACCCGGGCGCGGTGTTCGTCGAGGTCGGCCCGCGCCAGGTGCTGCACAACCTGCTCGACCGCAAGTGGTCGGCGCGGCCGAAGTACGCCACCGACAACCGCGACGACGTCGTCGGCCACCTGGCGGGCGTGCTCGCGGCGCTGCGCCAGCACCTCCCGCCGACGACCCGCAAGGACAAGGCCCAGGAGGCGTCGTGGACGAGCTGAGCGGCCTCGACGCGCTGATCAAGCAGCACCGCCGGCGGCCGGTGTTCGTGCCCGGGGAGGGCAGCGCGCGGGTCGAGCTCGGGCGCGCGGCGATCGAGCGCATGCTGCCGCACCGCGACCCGTTCCTGTTCGTCGACGCGATCGACGCGGTCGAGCTGCCGCGGACGCCCGAGGATCCCGGGATGATCCGCGGGGTGCGGACGATCGACGCCGGCGACGGGGTGTTCGCCGGCCACTTCCCCGGCGATCCGGTCTACCCGGGCGTGCTGCTGGTCGAGGCGATCGGGCAGCTCGGGATCTGTCTCTTGCACCTCATGGCCAAAGGGACAGCCAGCATCGACGCCGCCGACGCGCCGGCGCGGCTGCGGCTGCTCAAGGTCCACCACGCCCTGTTCCAGGGCGGCGTCCGCCCGGGCGACCGGCTGACGCTGCTCGCCCGCTCGCTCGAGCACAGCGACTACGTCTCGACCTGCGTCGGCCAGGCCCTCCGCGGCGAGGAGGTCCAGGCCCTCGCGGTGTTCGAGGTCTACTTGATGGACTGACCCCAGAGAGCACGCATGGTCTCATCGCAGGCACAATCGCCCCGCCGCGTCGTCATCACCGGCCTCGGCATCAACACGCCGCTCGGCGACGATCTCGACACCTTCTACGCCAACCTCCTCGCCGGCAAGTCGGCGATCACGCGCTGGAAGTGGCACAACAACGACGGCGTCTACTCGAAGATCGGCGGCGATCTCTCGCAGTACGACGTCAAGGCCAAGCTCGAGCGCCTGCGCGGCGTGCTGCCGGCCGAGGTGCACAAGCGGGCCCGCCAGCTGTGCAACAAGGCGCCGTTCTCGACGTCGCTGTCGGTGCTGTGCGCCGCCGACGCGTGGCGCGACGCCGGCATGGTCGAGGTCGCGGACCCGACCCGCTGCGCGGTGCTGGTCGGCGGCCACAACCTCAACGAGCGCTACTTCGCCGACAACTACGTCACCTTCCAGACGGAGGACCCCGACTACATCGACTCGATGGCGGCGCTGCACATGCTCGACACCGACCACGCCGGCTCGGTGAGCGAGATGCTGGGCTGGAAGGGCTCCTGCTACACGCTCGGGGGCGCGTGCGCCAGCGCCAACGTGGCCCTGCGCAACGCGATCGACGAGATCCGCCACCACGACCACGACATGGCGATGGTGGTCGGCGCGGTGCTCGACTTCTCGCAGATGGGCGTGCACGCGATGGCGCTGCTCGGCGCCATCACCTTCGAGAGCTTCAACGACACGCCGGAGCTGGCCAGCCGGCCCTACGACTCGCGGCGCGAGGGCTTCGTGCCGTCGCACGGGGCCGGGGCGCTGGTGCTCGAGGAGCTCGGCCACGCGCTGAGGCGCGGCGCGACGATCTACGCCGAGGTGCTCGGCTGCACCTCGACCTCCGACGGCTGCCACCTGCCGTCGCCGTCGACCGAGGGCCAGGCGCGCACGCTCGACCGCCTGCTGCGGCGCGCGCAGGTCCGGCCCGACGAGGTCGACTTCGTCTGCGCCCACGCGACCAGCACGCCGCTCGGCGACCTGTCCGAGCTCAACGCGATCCGCAAGGTGTTCGGCGACCACGCCAAGAAGCTCAAGATCAACGCGCCGAAGTCGATGCTCGGCCACACCTGCTGGTCGGCGCCGGCGGTCGAGACGGTCGCGGCGCTGCTGCAGATGCGCGGCGGCGTGCTGCACCCGTCGATCAACATCGACGAGCTCGACCCCGAGGTCGACGTCGACGTGTGCGCCAACAAGGCGGTCGAGCACCGCATCAACCTGATGGTCAAGAACTCGTTCGGCTTCGGCGGCCTCAATTGCTGCGCGCTGTACCGCCGGTGGGACCCGAACGCCCTGTGAGCCGCGCCATGAACTTCTTCGTCACCGGAGGCTCGCGGGGGATCGGCGCCGGGATCGTGCTCGAGACGGTGCGCGCCGGCCACGACGTGGCGTTCGCGTACCGCAGCAACGACGAGGCCGCGCGCAAGATCGAGGCCGAGGCGGCGGCGATCCGCCCGGGCGCCAAGGTCAAGGGCTACGCGCTCGACGTCGGCAGCTCCGACCGCGTCGGCGAGGTCGCCGACGAGGTCCTGAACGACTTCGACAGCGTCGAGGTGATCGTCAACTGCGCGGGCATCAACCGCGCCAACCTCGTGGTGTCGATGTCCGACGAGGAGTGGCACGACGTGCTGGCGACCAACCTGCACGGGCCGTTCTACGTCGTGCGCGCGTTCCTGCCGCAGATGCTCGCGGCGCGCTTCGGCCGGATCGTCAACATCTCGTCGATCCAGCACAGCGGCGCGGCCGGCCAGGCCAACTACGCCGCCAGCAAGGCCGGCCTGCACGGCTTCACCCAGGCGCTCGCCAAGGAGTACGGGCGCAAGGGCATCACCGCCAACGTCGTCGTGCCCGGCTTCTTCGACACCGACATGACGCGCGAGACCATGCCGCAGGCCGCCAAGGACTACTGGCAGCAGTACTGCCCGATGCCGAAGGGCCGCATGGGCACGCTGGCCGAACTGGCCGCGACGGTGCTGTTCCTGGCCACGGGCGGCAGCTTCATCAACGGTCAGGTCATCCCGGTCACGGGCGGCCTCGACTGGACCTACTGAGAGAGGGGAGGACGGCGATGTCGCACCACCGGCCGCGCGTCGGCATCGAGCGGATCACGGCGTACCCGTGCACGCTCTCGCTCGACATGAAGCTGCTCGCGGAGGCGCGCGATCACGATCCGCGCCACCCGCTCGAGGAGCTGTGGGTCCGCGAGCGCTCCCTCAACCCCGCGTGGGAAGATCCGGTGACGATGGCGGTCAACGCCGCGCTGCAGATCGTCGGGCCCGAGGACCGCAAGGACATCGAGCTCGTGATCGTCGGCACCGAGTCCTCGGTCGACTTCGGCAAGCCGATCTCGACCTACGTGCAGCGCTACTGCGGCCTCACGGCCAACTGCCGCAACTTCGAGACCAAGCACGCCTGCTACGGCGGCACCGGCGGGCTGATGATGGCGGCCCACTGGGTCGCCTCGGGCGCGGCCCCGGGCAAGAAGGCGCTGGTGGTGTGCACCGACCAGAGCCGCGTGCACCTCGGCCAGCCGTGGGAGTACGTGCTCGGCGCGGCGGCGACGGCGATGCTGGTCAGCGCCCAGCCGGACGTCCTCGAGATCGACCTCGACACCTGCGGCTACTGGACGCAGGAGATCTTCGACACCTACCGGCCGACGTCGACCAAGGAAGTCGGCCACGCCGACACCAGCCTGTACGGCTACCTCGAGGCGCTCGAGGGCGCGTACGACCACTTCGTCGCCCGCTCGGGCATGGTCGACTACGACGCCGAGTTCGCCCGCCACATCTACCACGTGCCGTTCGGCGGCATGACCTTCCGCGCCCACCGGGCGCTGCTCCGCCGCGGGCCGCACGAGATGTCGCTGCGCGAGGCCAAGGCCCACTTCGAGCGCAAGTCGAAGCACGCGCTGCGCTACAACTCGCGCTTCGGCGGCACGTACACCTCGGCGACCTTCATCGCCATGCTCGGGCTCATCGACGCCGACCCCGAGCTGCGCGCCGGCGACAAGGTGTCGATCTTCTCCTACGGCTCGGGCTCGTGCGCCGAGTTCTACCGCGCGACCGTCGGCGAGCGCGCGCGCGAGCAGGTCGCGGGCCAGCGGCTCGCCGCCGGCCTCGATCGTCGCATGCCGCTGAGCATCGCCGAGTACGAGGCGCTCGAGCGCCAGCGCGCCGCCCACATCGACCAGAGCGACTACGAGGTCGACCAGTCGGGCCTGCGCGGGCTCTACGAGCGCGCCTACGCCGGCAAGGGCCGCCTGGTGCTCGACGCGGTGCGCGGCTTCCAGCGGGAGTACCGCCTGTCCTGAGGCCCCGATCATGCCGCGCACGTCCCTCGCCAACCCGGCCGCGTCGCTCCCCGGCGACGCGCGCCCGGTCCGCTCGTCCCCTCGTCCCTGCCGTCCGGAGGTGATCGCGTGCGCGTCCGCTGCGAAGAGGGCGAGCTGATCCATCGGCTGTTCCTCGGGGCAGGTCCCGGAGGACATGTCGCATTGGACACGGAGGGGATCGCCGCGCTGGCCGACGCGGTCGAGCTGGCAGCGGCTGGTTCGGCGCGCGCGCTGGTGATCGCCAGCGAGGGCCCCGAGTTCTGCGCCGGCATGGACCTCGCGGCCGCGCTGCGGACCCCGGCGGCGCAGATGCGGGCGGCGATGGAGCGCTACGCCGCTTGCCTCGAGCTGCTGACGAGCGCGAAGCTGGCGACGATCGCCGTGGTGACCGGCGCGGCCAGCGGCGGCGGGGTCGGGCTGGCTGCTGCCTGCGACCTGGTGGTCGCGGGGCCGGCGGCCGCGTTCTCGCTGCCGGAGCTGCGCTACGGGCTGGTGCCGGCCGTGATCTTGCCGGCCCTCGAGGCCCGGATCGGCGCCCGCAGGACCCGACGGCTGGCGCTCACCGGCGAGCTGGTGACGGCCGCGCAGGCCGAGCCGTGGGGGCTCGTCGACATGGTCGCGGACGATCCGAACGGCGCGCTGCGCGGCCTCCTGCGCTCGCTGCTGCGGGCGCGGCCGCAGGCGGTGGCGACGCTCAAGCGGATCACCGGCCAGGCAGGGCAGGGCGGGGTGGCCCAGACCGCGGCCGACCTCGAAGACCCCGAGCTGCGGGCCGCGCTCGCGGCCCTGCTCGCCGACGGCCAGGCGCCGCCGTGGTTCGCCAGGCTGAAAGGACAGGAATGAACGCGCATGTCCCGACAGACAGCCCCGTCGAGGTGACGCTCGAGCGCGACGGGGTGGCGGTGCTGACGATGCGCGACGCCGCCGGCAAGAACGCGTTCGGCCGGGCGTTCGTGGCGGCGCTGACGCGGGCGCTCGAGGATCTCGGCCGGCGCGCCGACGTGCGCGTGTGCGTGGTCGCCGGCCTGCCGGAGGTGTTCTCGGCCGGCGGCGACCGCGACGTGCTGCTCGGCCTGGCCGACGGCACGATCGCCCCGTACGACCTGCTGCTGACGCGGACGCTGCTCGAGGTGCCGGTGCCGACGATCGCCGCCATGGCGGGTCACGCGGTCGGCGGGGGGCTGGTGTTCGGGCTCGCTTGCGACATGGTCGTGATGGCCCGCGAGAGCCGCTACGGCGCCAATTTCATGGACCTCGGGTTCACGCCGGGGATGGGCGCGACGCGGCTCGTGCAGTTCGCGTTCGGCGAGTACGTCGGCGCCGAGATGTTGTTCGGCGGGCAGTACTTCCGCGGCGAGCAGCTGGCCGGGAGCGGCCAGGTCAACGCGGTCGTGCCGCGCGCCGAGGTGCTGCCGCGGGCGCTCGACATGGCGGCCCGGATCGCCGACAAGCCGCGGGCTGCGCTGCTATTGCTCAAGCGTGCGCTGGCGTTGCCGCGGAGGCGCGCGTTCGAGGAGGCGCGCACGGTCGAGTCGATGATGCACGAGGTATGCTTCGCCGACCCGGAGACGGTGGCGCGGATCCGCACGAACTACGGGCCAGGCCAGGGAGGATGACGCTTGCTGCATGACTTCAAGGACAGGGTCGTCTTGATCACGGGCGGGACGCGCGGCATCGGCCTCGCGTGCGGGCTCGCGTTCGGGCGCCAGGGCGCGCGCACGGTGCTGACGCACCGCTGGGGCTCGGCCGACGAGGACGAGCTGCGGGCCCGCTTCGCCGCCGTCGGGGCCCCGGCGCCGCTCGTGCTCGAGGCCGACGCGTCGCGCGAGGAGGACACCGACAGGCTGACCGCGCGGCTCAAGGAGGAGTGCGACGGCGTGTGGGCGTTCATCAGCAACGTCTGCGTGGTCCAGCGCGGCGACGGGCCGACGAACCACACGCGCAGGGCGCTGTACAAGAGCCTCGAGTACTCGAGCTGGCCGTTCGTCGGCTACCTGCAGGCGCTGCACGCCGCGTTCGGCCGCTACCCCCGCTACGCGCTGGCGATGTCGTCCGACGGCCCCGACACGCACTACCCCGGCTACGACTACGTCGCCGTGGCCAAGGCGGTGCTCGAGACGTTCGTGCGCTACATGAGCACGCACCTCTACGAGCACGGCTGCATCGTCAACGCGCTGCGCACCCGCCAGGTGATCACCGAGAGCTACGAGCAGATGTTCGCCGCGGAGCAGCGGGCGCTGGCCGGCAAGTTCCCCGAGTTCGCGTGCACCGTCGACGAGGTCGCCGACACCACTCTGGCGCTGTGCAGCGGGCTGTTCGACGCGATGGGCGGGCAGGTGCTGACGCTCGATCGCGGGGCGGCGTTCGTCGACAACATCGCCACTCTCGGGCCGCGGCTCGTCGGCGGCGGCGACACGGGCGACAAGGAAGGAGCCTCGGCGTGATCCTCCGCAACGACCTCAAGGGCAAGGCAGTCATCGTCACCGGCGGGACCGCAGGCATCGGCCTGGCGACCGGCCTGATGTTCGGCAAGTACGGCGCCCACGTGTACCTCACCCATCGCTGGGGCTCGGCCGACGAGGACGAGCTGCGGGCCCGCTTCGAGGCCGTGGGCGCGCCGGCGCCGACGATCGTCGAGGCCGACGCGTCGCAGGACGAAGACACCGAGGCGCTGATGCAGGCGGTGCGGCGCGACCACGACGCGGTGTTCGCCCTGATCAGCAACGTCTCGTTCGCCCACGTCAGCAAGTCGCACGAGGACCTCGACAAGAAGAGCTTCCTCCGCAGCCTCGGCTACAGCGCCTGGCCGTTCGTCGGCTACCTGCAGGCCATCCGCGAGACGTTCGGCCGCTGGCCGCGCTACGCGGTTGGAATGTCGTCGCGCGGGCCCGAGTACTTCCTCCCGGGCTATGACTTCGTCGCCGCGAGCAAGACTGTGATGGAGACCCTCTGTCGCTACCTCACGGCAGATCTGCTCAGTGAGGATGTTCGCATCAACATCCTGCGCGCGAACCCGGTCGAGACTGCATCGCTGGAGGCGACCTTCGGGCCCGACTTCGTGCCGTTCTGCAAGAAGTACTACTCCGAGGGCTGGTTCATCCACCCCGACGAGGTCGCGGCCGCGGCGCTGGCCCTCTGCAGCGGCCTCATGGACGGGGTCAAGGGGCAGATTCTGCTACTGGACAGGGGCCTCGGTTTCGCCGACAACGTCGTTCGCCTGTTTTCGGCGCGCGAGCGTCACGGGCTGAGTTTTTGACCTTCGCTTCCTGCGAGAATTGCTGCGGGCAACCTGCACCGCGTCCACCAAGGAGAACCGAGAATGAGCACCCGCGATGATGTCTTGGCCGTCGTCAAGCGCCACCTCGTGGACACCGTCGAAGGGATCGATGTGGCCCAGGTCGACCCCGCGAAGTCGATGAAGGACCTCGGGGCCAACAGCCTCGACATCGTCGAGGTCGTCTCCTGCAGCATGCGCGAGCTCAAGGTGAAGATCCCCCGCGCCGAGCTCAACAAGTTGACCAACATCAACGAGCTCGTCGACCTGCTGCACAAGACCGTGCAAGAGAAGCAGGCCGCGGCCTCCTGAGCGCCGTCTCAGGTGTCCCCGAGGACAGGGTCCCGGGGACATGTGCGATCGGCCAGTCATTCGCGCCCGCGCTGCGCTCGTCGCAGCCGGGCGCGCTCGTCGTCGCAGGGGCTCGGAGGCGAGCACCGCTCTTCAGACTGGCCGGGCTGTCGAGCCACCACGTGGCTTTGGGATCGTCCGGCGGCGTCGCGCCGCGGTCGTCCCGCGCTGTCTGGCGAGGACCGCGTGCCAGGCTGAACGCCTGGTCTTTGGGACATGTCTACGGGGCCGCCGCCTCAGGCCGGCGGGAGCCGGCGGACCAGCGCTTCGGAGCGCCGCCAGGCCGACACGACCAGGAGCGCCCAGACGTTGAGGCCGAGCGCGACCGCCAGAGCGGCTGTCCAGAAGGACAGATCGAGGCGGATCGCGGCGGCCGCCGTGGTGACGTAGAGGAGCGCGAGGTGAGTGTCGTGGCCGAGCGGCGCCGCCATGCGCATCGGCGCGGCCAGCAGCGAGCGCGCGGCGCGGGGGGCCGGGCGAGGGCCGGTGTGCTCCGGGCCGAGGAGGGCCGCGGCGATGTCGTGGAACACAGTGGGGCCGAGCCCGCGGGCAAGCGCGGCCACCGAGGGCCGCGGCGAGGGCGGCGCGGCGTCGCCATTTCCGCCGGTCAGGTCGCGGAAGCGGCGGCGGAGCTCGGCGTGGAGCCCGACGTGGATCAGCGCGCTGACCAGCGCCACCGACGCGAGCGTGCAGGCCCACGGGTTGCCCGGCGCGGCCCGCATCGTCAGCGCGACCCAGAACGCGGCGCCGATCGCAAACTCGAGCGTCCCGGCCTCGGCCTCGCCGGCGACGAGGCGACGGCAGCGGCTGGCGACGGTGAACGCGAACAACAGCCAGGCGGGGAAGATCCAGTCGACGCCGCGAGGCGCGGCCAGCAGCACGGCGACGGCGCCGGTGAGGCCGACCACGAGTCCGGCGAGGGTCAGCAGCTCGACGCTCGGCGCTCGCCGCACGCGCGCGAGGACCCACGCTGCCAGCGGCCGATGGAGGTGGCGATCGAAGGTACCCTCGGTGATCGGATCGTCGTCGGCCATCGCCCCGGAGGGTGGGCGGGGCCCTGGGCCCTGTCAAGCGAGCCCCGGCGCCGCGAAAACCGCTCAGGAGCGCGACCTGATGTTGTCGGGGACGATGAGCCCCTGGGCGTCGACGGTCTTCCAGAACGCGGGCCAGCGCGAGATCTCGCGCAGCGTCGGCAGCACGTCGACCGGGTTGTGCGGGTAGGTGCGGCGCAGGAACAGCACCGCCGCCTCGGCCGACGGCGCCTCGAGGAAGTGCGCCTCGCCGGGCGGGTACTCGTAGCGGAACTTGAGGAGGGGCGGGGTCACGGGGCGGGCTTCCGACGGTGCGTATCCCACAGCACCTCGGGCACGTCGAAGGCGTGGGCCGCGGCGCGGGCGACGACGAAGAACCAGTCGCTGAGGCGATTGATGTAGCGGACGGCCTCGGCGCGGACCGGCTCGACGCGGCCGAGCGCGACCACGGTGCGCTCGGCGCGGCGACACACGGTGCGCGCGAGGTGAGCCCAGGCGCCGAGCGGCCCGCCGCCCGGGAGGATGAAGCTGCGCAGCGGCGGCAGCTCGGCGTTCCACGCGTCGAGCTCCTGCTCGAGGCGCGTGACGTCGGCCTCCTCGACCTTGAGCGGCGCCTTGCCCTCGGTCGCGCCCGGCGTCGCCAGCTCGGCGCCGAGGTCGAACAGCTCTTGCTGGATCCGCGCCAGCGAGGCGTCGAGCGCGGCCAGGAACTCGCGGGCGCCGCCGGGCTCGCCGACGCGGGAGATCTCCACGCGCAGCACGCCGATCACTGCGTTGAGCTCGTCGACCTCGCCGTAGGCGGCGACCCGCGGGGCGTCCTTGCCCACGGTGTCGCCGCTGGCCAGCATGGTGTCGCCGCGGTCGCCGAACTTGGTGTAGACCTTGCTGATGTAGACCACGGGGCTGTCCGATCGGCCAGGTTTTTAGGGGCAGGTGCTTCGAGGCAGGTGCTCCGGGACAGGTCCGTCAGGACAGGTGCCCCGGGGCAGCCGGCTCAGCGCCCCTTGAGCGCGGCGATCAGGCGCGGCTGGAGCTCGGGGATGATGACGAACACCCACCCGAGCTGCGCCTTGACGCCGTCGACGAGGATCGCCCAGCGGTGACGCTCGTCGAGCTCGATGACGAAGATCAGGAGGCCGTTGTCGCCCTCGATGATGAACTTGTTGATGCCCTTGGCGAGCGCGTCCTCCGAGCGGGTCAGCGCGTTGTGCAGCTGCTCGGACAGGCGGTTGAACATGGCGCACGCCTTGGGCGCCGAGTTGATGCCCGCGAGCGACATGCCCGAGGCCTTGCTGATGATGTCGACGCTGATGAGGCCGCCCATGAGGTGGTCGTCGAGCTCCTCGAGGATGGCCTTCACGACCTTGAGGTCCATGTCTGACAGCTCCTTGTCGCGCGCTGCAACGTTGGGGGCGGCGGGGAAAGCCGGCGTCGGTGTGGTGATCGGCAGCGGCGGAAGTGGCGGGACGGTGACCGGCGCAGCTCGCTGCGGCTTCTCGATCACCGGCACCGGCGGAGGTGAGGGCGGCGTCGCGGCGCGCGGCGCAGGTTCGCTGCGCGGCGGCGGCTCGCTGCGTGCGGGCGGCTCGCTGCGCGGCGGGGGCTCGTTGCGCGAGGCCTCGTCACGCTGACGCGCCCGGTCCATCAACAGCGCGACGATCGAGGTGTGGCGAACCGTCTGCGGGCAGTTCTCGGGCAACTGCGAAGACGAGACGCTACCTTCGCGCCAGTCGAGGATGGTGTTGACGGCGTCGTCACCCTGGGCCGCGCCGGTCTCGGCGTGGACGAGGTTGCCGCCCTGGAAAAACATCGCGCCGACGCCGTGCGGCGATTCGACGCTCAGCTTGATCGACATGCGCGATGTCTGCGCAAGTTGCAGGATGTCCCAAAGTTCAAATCCACCGATCTGGGCGATCGTGGTTGCCATTACTCGCCTCCCCGTGGCCCACGTGGGCCGCGACCGCGATCGGAGGGAGACATCCCGCCGATGTTGGTCTGGGTACAATACCGCGCCTGCTCATATCTTTGGGACAGGTTCTTCACGCGAGCCTGCGGCGACGCCGTCTCAGCCCAGGTCCGTAGGGCCGTAACGGCGTCGCGTGTGTCCCGTCTCACTCGGATTACGAGGTTTGGCGTCCGAACTAGCATCCGCGCTCGCCGGGCAAGCCTGCGGTCAAGGCTTTTCGCCGGCCACGCTAACACCTGCTTCGGAAAAAAGCTACGTTGGAGACACCGGACACGCTGCGCGCTGAGTGCGCGGCGCCGCACCAGTCTCTCGGGACCTGGCCGTCGAGTCCTGCGCACCTGCAGCGTCACCGCAGCAGGGCGTACGCCGACGTCACCAGCAAATTCGCAATCGCCAGGGGTATCGCGGCCCGCTCGAGAAAGAAGAGAGCAGCGCGCGCACGCGAGCCGGTGGTCGCCTTGTGCAGCCGCTGCACGCACCACACGACCGCAGCGATCTTCGCCGCCACGACGACTGCGCCGATGAACAGCACGAGGCCGTGGCCGGCGCCCGCCAGCGACGTCGTCGGCAAAGTACCGCCGCCAAGGAAACAGGCGACGAACGCCGCCGCGAAGGCGAGTCGCTCGAGCCGCGCCGTCGGCGGCGCGGCGGCGACCGCGAGCGCGACGGCTGCGGCGATCGGTTGCACGAAAATTCCCCACGCGGGGGGGATCGCAGCGCTGCTGATGAGCCCCGCCGCTTGCTCCCCCACGAGGCGCCGTGGATCGAGGGTGCCAAAGGCCAGCAGCGGACCGGCGAATGCGGCGGCGAGGGCGAGGTCGCGCGACGCGAGGCGCCGCGCCAACGCAGCCCGCTCGGTGAGTCGACCGAGACCGGCGAGCACGAGGGCGACGAGATAGACGAGCCAGCCCTCGCCGACCGCCATCAGGGATAGAGGAACGCCGCCGCGTCCGGCGGCGCATTGCTCGACGTCCGCGGGCGAGAGGCTGCGACCGAGGGCGTCGAGGCAGAGGCCCGGACCGAACGGAAACAGCGCGACCACAGCGATCACCGGCAACCATGTCGTCCAGCCTGACCGCGTGCGGCGTGTCGAGATCCACGCCAGCGCGACGAGCGCGAGCAGCACCGCGGTGCGGATGGCGGTACGTCGCAGATCGCTCGCGAGATCGGGCGGCTCGTAGCGGAGCTCGACGATCTGCGGCGCCTCCCCCGCCGCGAAGAGGAGGCGCGCGCTGCCGGGGCGAGACGCGCCGGCGCGAGTGAAGTGGTCACGGTCCACGCGGAGGCGCAGGCTCACGGCCCCGCCGGCAGCGATCTCTCGCGGGTACTCGCGGTTGTCGATCGAGAAGGCGCCCCAGTCCGGGGTGCGCGTGTCAAAGCGGATCCGCGACAGCGGTACGGTCGCGTCCCCGTGATTCACGAGCCGCAGCTCGAGACGCTCGGCCGCCGGAGTGAACACGAGCGTGCCCGGCTCGGCGCGCACGCCCGTCGGCAGTGGGCCGCAGCCGAGCGACGCGAGCGCGAGCAGGGCGAGGCCCGGCAGCAGACGCGACGCGCTCACAGAAGACCGGGACTCGCGTGCGAGCACGAGATTGTGCGACGGGTTCGTCGTACCGGATCGGTAGCGAGTCGTCGGTACGTGGCTCGAAGAAGATGCGGGCACGTCGCTCGACGAGAATGCTGCGTCGTTGAGCAAGGAGAGCGGAGAGGCGGCATCGCGCGCAGAAGCGGGAGCGCCGTCGTTCAGGGACGAGAGCTGCGGGCCGCTGTCGCTCGAAGGAGATGCAGGAGCATCGCCGTCGAGCGAGGAGAGCAGAGCTGAAGCGGCGCTCGAAGCAAGAGTGCTCAGGGACGAGAGCTGCGCGCCGGTGTCGCTCGAAGGAGATGCAGGAGCATCGCCGTCGAGCGAGGAGAGCAGAGCTGAAGCGGCGCTCGAAGCGAGAGTGTTCAGGGACGAGAGCTGCGCGCCGGTGTCGCTCGAAGGAGATGCAGGAGCATCGTCGTCGAGCGAGGAGAGCGGAGCTGCAGCGGCGCTCGAAGCGGGAGCGTCGTCGTTCAGGGACGAGAGCTGCGCGCCGGTGTCGCTCGAAGGAGATGCAGGCGCATCATCCTCGAGCGAGGAGAGCGGAGCGGCGTTGGCCTGGCTCGCCGATGAGCTCGCATGAGACGGAGCCGGCGCCGCGCCACGGCTCGCCGACGCGGGCGCTGGCGAGGCGACGGCGCGCGGGCGGCTCATGGCGCGCGGGTCAGCGAGGGCCAGGCGATCGCGGTGGCCAGGCCGAGCAGGCCGAGGCCGGCGGCGCTGACCCAGAGGGCAGGTCCTTCCGGACATGTCGTACTGGACAGGCAGACCGCGGCGGTCGGCGCGAACAACACGAGCGCCAGCGCGAGGGCGAAGCCGAGGCCGGCGAGCGCGAGCAAGCCGCCTGTGTCGACGGGCTGGCGCGGACGCAGCTGGACCAGGCTGTCGCCGGGCGCGGGCGCGGGCTGCGGCCTCGTACGCGCGTGGACCAGCCCGGCGAGGACCCCGACCAACCCGACGGCGGCGATGAGCGGCAGGTAGTCGAGCAGGGCGCTCATTACGGGATGTTCCCTTCCATGGCGAGCTCGAATACCTCGACGTCGTCGGCGTCCTTGGCCATGAGGAAGGCGCGCAGCGGGCGGTCGCCGCGGTAGACCTTGAGCTCGCTGTGGATCGCGCGAGCGGCCTCCTCGGCCGGGATCCCGAGCTCGAACGCCCCCATCAGCGGGACGGCGACGCTCGTGAAGCCCTTGACCTTGCACGCGACGAGCACCGCCGCGGTGGCGCGCAGGACGTCCTCGACCTGGACGCGGCCGCCAGGGCGATCGGTGTTGGGCACGTGGATGAGGTACTTGGCCTTCATCTTGCCCGCCGGCGTCACGAACGCGGCGCCGATCGCCAGGGGGGTGTGCTCCTTCACCAGCGCCTCGACCTCGCGGCCGGCCAGGTCGCGGATCTTGTTGGCCGGGAAGTGACTCATCACGCCCTCGGAGTTGGTCGGACAGACAAAGGCGTCGACCGCGATCTGTTCCCAGGGCAAGGTCGAGATCTGGATCTCGACGGACTCATTGATGTCGGTGGCCACGCGCGGACCTTACTCAAGCCTGCAGCATCGAGTCCAGCTCAGCGGCGATCGCGGACTCGGGCTCGTTGCGGACGGTCGAGAGCTCTCGGATGACCAGGTTTCGCGCGGTCTGCAGCATCTGCCGCTCGCCGTGCGAGAGGTTCTTGGTGTGCTTGAGGAGGCTCAGGTCGCGGTACACCTCGCCGACCTCGAACAGCGAACCCGTGCGGATCTTCTCCATGAAGCCGCGGTAGCGCCGATTCCAGGTCTGGCGATCGCACGGGACCTCGTGGTCGCGCAGCAGATCGTAGAGCTCGTCGATCATCTCGCCGTCAGCGAGCGGACGCATGCCGTTCTCTTCGGCCTTCGCCACCGGCACGATGATCTTCAGCCCGGAGCCGAGGACGCGCAGGTGATAGAACTGGAAGGGGCGCGACTCGATGATTTTCGTCTCGAGGGCCATGACTTCGGCGACACCGTGAGTCGGGTAAACGGCCTTCTCACCAACGTTGAATCGGGGTTGCATCGGCAGTTCGTCTCCAGGCGTTTGCGCGCGCCCCTCTGCACCTCTTGTGCCGCCTGCTTGGCAGCGTGCGTCGTGGGGACGAAAACCCCCACCTTCAGGGTAGTTCCGGACAGTTGGGCCCGGTGCAGTCCAGCTCGGCGTGTTCGCGCAGGGTGCTCTTTAAGTGGAAAAAAGGCCCAGGGGGCCGATCGAGAGCAATTCTGCGAGGGGACGGCGCGTCGAGCGGTTGGCGCGGCGGAATGGGCGAAGAAGCAGCGACAAGCCAAGGGGTCGGAATTCGGACGGCCGCCCGGACACCGGTCGGCCACTTGCCGGCCATAGCGAGGGGTGGAGCCGGCACTTCAAGGTGGCAACAACTGTCGCCACTCCGGACGAGCGGGTTTGCCCGCCTGTCGGGCAAAGTAGATAGCAGCCGGGTAAGGCGCGTCCAGTGAAAAGAACGCTGTGAACCTGGCATATCTCACTGCAGGGCCACGATCCGCCATCCCTGAGGAGTCTGCTCGAGCGTCAGGGCGCGCCCGGGCTCGTAGCGCAAGATCGCGCGCTCCATCCCGGGGGTGTACTCAATTGCCCCAGGTTGCTTCAGGAGTTGCTCCAGAAGATCGGCTCGCCGATTCCAATCGTCGCGGAGGCGCGAAGAGAGATCGTCCGCGAGCAGCGCAGAAAGCGCACCGAGATCGGCCCGCCGAACTGCGGCCAGAAAGGCCCGAATCGCGCCTGCCGGGGTCGAGAGGTCCGGCAAGCCCGGCAGGCCGGTGACGACTTGATAGTGTCCGCCGACCATCGCCCACGCGAGCACTGCGCCGTCGTGGACGGTCTCGCCGCCGCGCACCGGCGGCTTGAGCGCCGGCGGCAAAGTGTCGAGCGCAGCCTTCGCCGCCGAACGCTCGGCGGCCTGCGCCTTCCAGCGCGCCGTGAAGACCTCCTTGGAGGTGGCGGCGCGCAGCTCCGGGCCGAGCAGAGCGTACGCTGCGGCCGGATCGTCGGCGGTGAGGGCGCGGGCATAGGCCTCGCGCAACGCTTCGGGACTGCGCGCGCCGCCACCGCCGCGACAGGCGAGCAGCAACAGACCGGCGAGCAGCAGCGGCGAGCGGCGAGGCGCAGACCGACGGACGCCAGGTTCGTCGCGGAGCGTGGGCAAGGCTCGAAGGCTTCCTGTCACGAGGGCCAGGTTCGGCTCAGGCCTTGGGCCCGCTGCGCTTGTCGAGGATGATGTCGTGGGCGAGGTCGTCGCGCATGCCGGGATAGTCGATCGTGTAGTGGAGGCCGCGCGACTCCTTGCGCTGGCGGGCGCACTCGATGATGAGGCTGCCGACGAGGGAGATGTTGCGCAGCTCCAGCACGTCGCGGGTCACGCGGAATTTCCAGTAGTACTCGAGGATCTCCTCGCGGATCAGGTCGAGGCGACGCCGTCCGCGCTCGAGCCGCTTGTCCGAGCGGACGATGCCGACGAAGTTCCACATGGCGGCTCGCACCTCCTCCCAGTTGGCCGAGACCATGACGGCCTCGTCGGAGTCGCGCGCGGCGCCCTCGTTCCACGGGCTGACGTGATCGGGCGGGCTGCGGCCGAAGTCTTCGCAGGCCTGGGCGGCGCCGTCGGCGAGGACGACGGCCTCGAGCAAGCTGTTGGAGGCGAGGCGACAGGCGCCGTGGAGGCCGCTCATCGCGACCTCGCCGATCGCCATCAAGCCGGGGATGTCGGTGCGCCCGTGGCGATCGACGACGACGCCGCCGCACATGTAATGGGCCGCGGGGACCACGGGGATCGGATCCTTGCGCATGTCGATGCCGACAGACATGCAGCGGGCGTGGATCGCCGGGAAGCGGGCGACCACGTAGTCCGGATCGAGGTGGGTCATGTCGAGGAACACGCAGCGCTCGCCCGACCGCTTGAGCTCGGCGTCGATCTCGCGGGCGACGACGTCGCGCGGGGCGAGCGAGCCCATGGCGTGCCGCTCGGCCATGAGGTCGCTGCCGTCGGCCCGCCGCAGGATGCCGCCCTCGCCGCGCAACGCCTCCGAGATCAGGAAGGTGTTGGCGTCCGGGTGGTGCAGGCAGGTCGGGTGGAACTGCATGAACTCGAGGTTGGCGACCGAGGCGCCGATCCGGTAAGCGGCGGCGATGCCGTCGCCGGTGGCGACCGCGGGGTTGGTCGTATAGCGGTAGACGCGGCCGGCGCCGCCGGTGGCGAGCACGGTGATCGGCGCGACGAAGGCTTCGACGCGGTCGGCCGCGCTGTTGAGGGCGTAGACGCCGAAGCACCCGCGGCTGCCGTCGACCTTCGACCAACTCAGGAGGTCGATGACG
This sequence comes from Nannocystis punicea, assembly GCF_026965555.1. GTDB lineage: Bacteria > Myxococcota_A > Polyangia > Nannocystales > Nannocystaceae > Nannocystis > Nannocystis punicea. Next base: position 4,898,305 of record NZ_CP114040.1, read on the forward strand.
GTGTGGTGCTCGTGGATCGTAATGTTGGGGTGCGCGTGCGCGGCGGCCAGGAGGGCGCGCTCGATCTCGGCGCCGGTGGTGTCGCGGTGATGCACGACTCGCCGGTGCGAGTGTCCCCCCTCACGCCCGAGCTCGAAGGGGGCGTGCTCGTTGTCGCCGACGCGGTCGAAGCGGACGCCGTAGCGCTCGGCCAGGCGGCGCACGAGCGTGGGCCCGCGCTGGACGGCGTAGGTGACCATGTCGCGGTTGCACAGGCCGGCGCCGACGGTCAGCGTGTCCTCGATGTGCTCCTCGAGCGAGTCGTCACCCGCGAACACGGCCGAGATCCCGCCCTGCGCCCAGCGTGTGTTGCTCGACTCGGCGCGGTGCTTGGTGAGGATCACCACCGGCCCGCGATCCGCGACCTCGAGGGCGAAGTAGAGGCCCGCGAGCCCGCTGCCGAGCACGAGGTAGCGCGCGTGATGGATCGGCGTGCCGGCAACCATGGTCGTGCGGCGAAAGTAGCAGAGCGGCGGGGCCGGTCGACAAGGGTCCGTGGCGGCGATAGGCTGGGTCGGTGGGAGCGAATCGGCCCATGTTGCCGCGCGGGCGCCGAGGGGCGAGGTGGGCGGTGCTGGCGGCGAGCCTGGTCGCGCTGCCGGCCGGTGCGGCGGAGCCGACCTACCGCCGCTACACGGACGCGCAGGGGGTGGTCCACGTGACTCCCGTTCGCGCTGTCGGCGCGGGCCGGCGCGAGGTCGAGGAGATGCCCGGCAGCGGCGGCGAAGGCGGTGCGCCCAAGACGGCCGCCTCGGAGGCGGAACCCTCGGCGCCGCGCCGCGATCCCCAGGTCGAGGTCGCCGAGGCGATGGCCGACGAACGCTCGCGCCGCTGGGAGACGCACATCCGCGGGGCGGCGCGGCTGTATCAGCTGCCCGAGTCGCTGGTGCGCGCGGTGATTCACACTGAGAGCAACTACTATCCCGGCGCGGTCAGCAGCACCGGGGCGATGGGGCTGATGCAGCTGATGCCGTCGACGGCGCGCTTCCTCGGGGTCCAGCAGCCGTTCGACCCGCGCCAGAGCATCTACGGCGGGGCCAAGTTCCTGCGCCTCCTGGCCAACCGGTTCGGCGGCGACATGGTGCTGGTGGCGGCCGGCTATTTCTCGGGCGCAGGCGCGGTGCAGAAGTACGGTGGGGTACCGCCCCACGCGGGCGTGCGGGCGTACGTGAAGGCGATCCTGCGCCGGTTCTACGCCTACGAGCGGCTGCTTCAGGACGGGGCCGGCGGGGCGAGCCCCGCGCGGGCGATCGCCGGGCCGTGAGTCGCCGCCGATCTCGCCGGCAGGCGCGTCTTGTCTTGGACCTGGCCCGGGCTTCGCGGTAGGCTCCCGCCGCCTCTGTGAAGAGATACGAAGGTTTCCGCCGGGAGATCCTGAATCTCCCCAATATGATCACCATCGGCCGGGTGTTCCTCATTCCGCCGGTGCTCATGTTGATCGACAAGACCGACCCGTGGCGCTGCGTGCTGGCGTCGCTGTTGTTCACGGTCGCGTCGCTGCTCGACCTCATCGACGGCTGGCTGGCCCGCCGCTCCGGCCTGGTGACGGTGTTCGGCAAGTTCGTCGACCCGCTCGCCGACAAGATCATGGTGGCGGCGGTGCTCGTCTACCTGGTCATGGACGACCGCGCACCGGCGTGGCTGGTGGTGCTGCTGCTGACCCGCGAGTTCTACATCAACGGGCTGCGCTCGCTGGCCAGCTCGGAGAACATCATCATCGCGGCGAGCGCCGGCGGGAAGGCGAAGACCGCGTTCCAGCTGACGGGCATCTCGTTCTTGCTCATGCACTACCGCTACCGGCTGCCGGGCGTCGAGGAGGCGCTCGACTTCCACCGCGTCGGTCTGGTCCTGCTCGGGCTGTCGGTGTTCGTGTCGATCATCAGCGCGGTCGACTACACGTTCGGCTTCCGCGAGGCGCTGGCGCAGAAGAACGCCGAGTGAGCCGCGCGCGCCAGATCGCGGCGCTGGCCGCGTCGGAGCCGGGCGGGGCGCTGGCGTGGCTCGACGGCGGTGGCGGACGCGGGTTCGTGGCCGTCGAGCCCGACCTCGAGGTGGTAGCGGACGACCTGTCGGCGCTGCCGGCGATCGAGGCGTTCTGGCGGGCCGAACCAACCTTCGTGTGGATCGGCTGGCTGACCTACGAGGTCGGCACCGCGGAAATGCTCGGCCGCCCGGCGACCGCGGCGACGCTGCCGGGGCTGGTGCTCCGCCGCTATCGGGCAACGCTCGAGCTCGGAGCGCGCGAGCGGATCCACGGCGACGCGCGGGCCGGGGCGGAGCTGCTGGCGCGGCTCGCCGGCAGCAGCTGGCCCGAGGGACAGGCGTGGCCGCTCGGTCCGGTCGAGGCGTTGATGGCGGCCGAGGACTATCGCGCGCGGGTGCGGCGGGCGCAGGACTTCATCGCCGCCGGGGAGACGTACCAGATCAACCTGACGCAGCCGTTCGTGGCCAGGTGGCTGCCGGAATGGGCGGGTCGGCCGCTGGCGGCCAGGGCGGCGGCCGCGTATGCGGCCGTGCAGGCGGCGACCCCGGCGAGCATGGGGGCGCTGCTGGCGGTCGAGGCCGGGCGGCCGTGCGGGCGCTGGGTGATCTCCAACTCGCCGGAGACGCTGCTGGCGATCGAGCTGGGTGCCGGAGAGGACGGGGGCGACCTGGCGCGCTCGTGGCCGATCAAGGGGACGCGTCCGCGTGGCGCAGATCCGGCAGGCGATCGGGCGGCCCGGGAAGAGCTGACGCAGAGCACGAAAGATCTGGCCGAACATGTGATGATCGTTGATCTTGTTCGCAACGATCTCGGCCGGATCGCGCACCCCGGCTCGGTCCGTGCGCCGGCCCGCCCGGAACTGGTGACGCTGCCGACGGTGCACCACCTGGTGTCGGAGGTCCGCTGCACGCTGCGTCGCGGATGGACGCTGCCGGAGGTGGTGGCGGCGGTGTTTCCCGGCGGGAGCGTGACCGGGGCGCCGAAGCGACGCACGGCCGAACACATCGAGCGGCTCGAGCAACGGGCGCGCGGGATCTACTGCGGGGCGATCGTGGCGCTGACGCCCGATGGGCTGCGCTGCAGCATCCCGATCCGCACGGGGATCGCCGACACGGCGGGGCTGTGGCTGCAGAGCGGCGGGGGGATCGTGATCGACTCGGATCCCGAGGCCGAACGCCACGAGTGCTGGGCGAAGGTGCGCGCGTTCGAACGGGGCTGAGAGGCCACGTTTTCGAGCCCCGGCCGCGCAACTACGCGTGGAAGGTCATGGCGGCGCTTCCCGGGCTCGGTCTTCACTGCGCGAGAGTCTCGCGTGCCGTTCGTGCGACTCCTGGGCACGAGCGAGGAGCCGAAAGCACCGGGTCTTCGGTGCCCGGCAGTCTCGGGTCTGCCGGTGAGACTCCCGCATCTGGTTTGCGGGGCGGCGCGAGCAAGGCGTCAGGCGACATCCAGGTCGAGCGGGCTCGGGGCCCGATCAGGCTCAGGCTGCGGCCTTGGTCTCGGGAGGATTCTCTTTTGTTTCAGGCGGTTGCGCGTGAAACATCAAGTAGGGGATCAGCAGGAGGACGCCGACGACGAGGGCGATGTCGGCGACGTTGAAGTTGGGCCAGCACAGACCGCGGGGGTTCCAGGGGGCGCACACGCGGATGAAGTCGACCACACCGTGGCTGAGGTTGCCGAAGGGGTCGGCGTCCTGGCGCAGCAGGCGGTCGTGCATGTTGCCGAGGGCGCCGCCGATGATGCTGCCGATGGCGAAGAAGCCGTAGAGGCGGTCGGTCGGCAGCTTGCGGACGAGGGCGGCCATGTAGACCACCGTCACCAGGGTGACGAGGATGAAGAGGGGCCGCGAGAAGTCCTGGCCGCGCAGGAAGCCGAAGGCGGACCCGGTGTTGAAGCTGTAGGACCAGTGGAACCAGTTGCCGATCGCGGCGATCGCCTTGTTCGGCGGCCGGAGGTTGTCCCAGGCCCAGCTCTTGGTCACGAGGTCGAGGATCAGAAACACCGCGGCTGCGGACGCGGTGACGAGGATCGGCCGGAGCCGGGCAGACTTCGAAGCTGGCGTGTCGCTCATGTAGGGCCGCTAAACCCGGCCAGTGTACCCGAGGCACCCGGGCGAGCAAGCGCAGCCGCCGCTGCCGCCGGAAGCCCCGGGGAGGTCGCCAGGGGCAGTCTGGGGCAGCTTGCGAGGTCGCAGCGCAGCCGCGGGTGACGCGCTCACGAAGCGGCGCGGCCGTCGGCGGCAGCTTCGGTGCGCGGAAGCACGAGCAAGAACAACAACACGCCGGCGACCAGGACGGCGTCGGCGATGTTGAAGGCCGGCCAGGTCTTGCCGCCCCAGAGGTAGACGACGATGAAGTCGACCACGCAGTAGTCGCCGGCATAGACCCGGACCAGTCGGTCGTGCAGGTTGCCGAGGGCGCCGCCGGCGATGAGACCGATGGCGACGAAGGCGGCGCGGCTGGTGGTCGGCAAGGTCCGCGCGAGGTGCACGAGGTAGCCGACCGCGGCCAGGGTGATGACGATGAAGAAGTAGCGCGCCCAGTCGACGTCGTTGAGGAATCCGAAGGCCGAGCCGGGATTGCAGGCGAAGTCGAAGTGCAGCAGCTTGTCGCTGACCTTCCAGGCCGCCTGGTCGCGCAGGTTGTTCCAGACCCACGCCTTGCTCCAAAGGTCGAGGCCGAGGCTGAGAGCAGCGATCACCGCAGCGAGGGCGATCCGCGGTCCGCGTGTGGGTTCGGGTGGGGCGGCCATGGCGGGCGCGGAGCATACCAGGGTCGCGCCCGCCGTGAACCCGTTGGCGCGACGAGAACCGTGCTGTAGATCGACGATCGGGCTCGCCGGGGACGGCGCAGCGGTACGGCGCGGAGAGATCCGCGGGGCTCGCCGAGGTCGACGCGAGGGCGAAGGGGACGGCGATCGGGCGGGGTGCTCGAAGTCCGACGAGCGGACTCAGCCGGGCGCGTCCGCTGGCGGAGCTTCAGGAGCGCTGGAGCAGGTCGAACAGGGCCGGTCGGCGGCGGCGCGGCCAGGTCGACCGCGGATGGGCGAGGGCTCGCCGGCCACGAGAGACGCGCTGATCCATGGCCTGGCGCGTCATGCCGTCGAGGGCGACGGGACGTTCGGCCTGCAGCTCGGTGAGCTCGCGCCGTTCCTCGCCGAGCAGGGCGGCGAGAGCGTTCTCCAGGAGGACCGCTTCCGGCAAGCGGAGCTCGCGGAGGGCCGCGCGGAGGCGGGCACGCATGCGCAGCTCCTCACGGGTGTCCTCGCCGGTGTCGCGCAGCTCCTCGGCGCGTGTCTGGGCGTCGCGGGCGAGCGAGACCGAGGCGGCCGCGAGCAGGACGGTCAGCGGGCGGACCTCGGGGTCGGCGAGCTCGGGGCGGTGCAGCAGCGTGGCGACCTCGGCGTAGGCGATGGCGTCGACGTCCGACTCCTCACCGCCGACGACCTCGAACTCCTCGCCGCGGAAGGCAGTGACGAACAGACGCAGGCGGATGGCCTCGAACACCAGGAGCTCCGCCAGAGCGGCCTGGAGGGCGCCGCGCCGGTCGTCGTCGCCGCCGCGGGCGAAGTCGACGAGCATGTGCTGCAGCGGCGGATTGCCGGCGCCGTTCGCGGCAAGCCGCGCCCAAGGCTCCAGCTCTTCCGGGATCTCGAGGAAGAGGGCGTCTCGCAGGCCCTGGTGGAAGTTCTGGAGCGCCGGGAAACGCGGGTCGCGAACGGCAGTCAGAAGCGAGAGGCCCTGGCGGCGCGCGCGCAGGGCCTCGTCGGCGAGGACGTCGAGCTCGGACTGGAGCTCGACCACATCAAGGGGGGCGGCGACGCCGCCACCGGCCGGGAGAGGAAGGAGGTGGGTGACGGCGGCGGCGACGTTCATGGCGTGCTCAGGGGTTTAACCACCCGCCCGGGGCACGCAAGATCAGGGGCTCTCCGGGGTGTGAGAGGGATGCAGGAGCGACACTCGCAGGAGCGTCTTCAGGCGCGCGTTGCCGACCTGCTTGCCGATCGCGGCCGGGCCGGGCGGCCGCTCCCACCGCGGGGGGGGGCGACCGGCGAGGGCGGCGAGGCGCGCGAAGATCTCGCGGCGCGGGGTGTGATCGTCATCGACGACGTTGACGACGCTGCGCTGATCCGGCGGGAGGCTCAACGCGGCGAGCACGGCCTGCACGGCGTCGTCGCGGTGGATCAGGTTGGTCGGCTGCATGCCGTCGCCGGGCAGGACGGCGTCGTCGGCGGCGCCGCGATAGAGGCGGAACAGCTCGCGGCCTGGGCCGTAGAGGCCGCCGAGACGGAGGATCGTCCACGGCACGTCATGGCGAGCGCAGGCGTCTCGCACCAGCTCCTCGGCCTCGCGCTGGACGCGACCTCGCGGCTCGTCGGGCCACTCGGCGCAGTCGTCGTCGAGCCAGGCGTCGCGGTCGGGCAGGGCCGAGGTCGAGGAGGTGTAGACGAGGCGCGCGAGCGGGAGGGTCGCCGCGGCCGCGAGAAGTCGCCGGGTGCCCTCGATGTAGAGGTCGCGGCGGTCCTGCTGCTTGCCGGGGGCGTAGCAGACGACCAGCGCGCGCGCGCCGGCGAGGGCCGCGGCGATCTCGAGCGGAGCGCGCGCGACGACATCGAGCGCGCGGAGCTCGATGCCCGCGGGGACATGTCCGTTGGGCCATGTCCCCGAGCGCGTGGTCGCGAGGACAGGTGAGTCGCCGGCGCCGGCGAGCGCGGCCGCCACCGGGGCGCCGAGGAAGCCGGCGCCGACGACGGCGATCGAGGTGGGCAGAGGGGACGCGCCGGCGGGCACGCTCAGAACGAGACGCCGCCGCCGAACAGGAGGTCGAGGCGGGCGACGAAGAAGGTCGGGCAGTACACGCCGGGGCCGCCGCAGCCGTAGTAGCGGTTACCGGGCCCGAGGCTCATGTCGAAGTGGGGGAACTGCAGCCAGACGATCCAGCGGTCGTCGAGCATGAGCTTCAGCGCCATGCCGAACTGCAGGTTGGCGGCGTGGTACGGGTACCGGTAGTAGTACCCGCCGTCGAAGTAGTTCCACGACATGAACTGGTAGCCGAGGGAGACGTTCGGCGAGAGGTAGAGGCCGAGGTCTCGCTTCAGCTGGATGTCGTAGGTGAACTTCGGGGCGATCACGAAGCCGAAGCGGCGGTAGCCGAACTCCTCGTTCAGGAGGACGCCGAGCGCGGGACCCGAGGCGTTGCCGCTGAAGTGGCCGCTGAACTCCTGGGTCAGCTTGAAGGAGCCGTAGCCGCCGAAGCCGGCGCAGGGGAAGCCCGGAGCGCCGCACCCGTAGTATCCGGGCGAGCCGGGGCCGTAGTAGTACGACGAGCCGCCGATGCCCCACGAAGGGCCGACACCGAACAGGAACTGCATCGGCCGGGTGCCTGGCCGGAGCACACGCGGGACGGCTGCTTCAGCGTCCGTGGGAGCGACCGTGCTGCCGAGGAGGGCGGCGCCGAGGACCGCGGCGGCGAGGCCGAGGCGACGTCGGCGACGACCAGTAGTGACAGGCAGGGGACGGTCCGAGGTGGTAGCCTGGGTCATGGGGACTCCTGCGAGCGAGGGATGAGGCACGCACCGTAGACCGGGGCGCGTGCGCCGATTCTAACGCCTGTTGCGGCAGTCGAGGAAGTTCGGGGTTGCACGGAGAGGCTCCGGGGGTGAGGGCACCCAGGACACTGCCGACGACGCGAGTGTGATCTACGCTGCGGTTGGTGCCAGTGGAACGGGGCGACGAAGTGGCGATGACGATTCGGGCGCAGACGCGCACCGCTCGCCACCAGCGGGTCGCTGCGGCGGTCGAGTCACGTCGGCTCGAGCGCCGCAGGCGAGCGAAGATCCTGGCGATCTGGGCGGTGGTCTCGACGATCGCCGTGATCGTCACCGCCCTCATCCGCGGCGTGTTTGACCCGCTCGAACTGGTGTTTTTCGCGAGCACGCTGGGGACGATCGCGTTCGCGTCGTTCTCGGGGGTGCTGGCTCGCCCGGGCTGGCTCATCGAGCGGCAAGCGCTGGCAGGGGCGGACGCGGCGCTGGCCCTCGACCACCTGCCGCCACGCGTGGCCGAGCTGGCCCGAGAGACACGCGCGCTGCGCCTTGCGGTCGAGGCAGCCGACCCGGCGGACGTGGCCATCGACGCCTGGGTGTGGAGCTGGATCCGCAGCGTCCGCGAGCTCGGCGCCGACGAGCGCGAGCTGGTCGCGCACGTCGGGATCTCGACCCGCGACATCGAGGCGGTGCTGCTCGGCGAGGCGCTGGAGGCTGTCCCCGCGGACAGGTCCGCCTTGCCGGCCAGGCGGGCGGAGGCTCGCGATCCGCAGCTGGCGCCGGTCGAGCTGGCGGCGCTGACGCGCCGGGTCGAGCTGCTGGCCGAGCACTTCGAGGCGTTCGAGGTGGCGCTGCTGCGCTACCGGCCGGGGATGTACCGCGGGTCGTGAAGGACATGTCCCTGCGGACATGCTCTTCACGACATGTCCTTCAGGACTCGCGGAAGCTGACCATGACGGCGTGGGCGTCGTGCTTGTGCTCGAAGTTGGTGGCGCGGCGGAAGGCGGTGGCGTCGACGACGATCGGGTGCTTGATGTGGGCGACGGCGCCGGGCGGCAGGTAGGGCAGGCCGAAGCGGCCGGCGCTGTACTTGAAGAGCGGCTCGGGGATCGGGATCGGCTGGCGCCCGGTGCCGCGGGCCAGCGTCGACAGCGGCACCGGCGGCGGGCCGGCGACGTTGTAGATCCCGCTGAGCTGGTGATCGACGGCGCGCACGATCGCCTCGACGCCGTCCTCGTCGTGCATGAAGTGGTAGAGCGGATCGAAGCCGAGGATCATCGGCACCCGCGGTCCGCCGAGGAAGCTGGCGAGGGTGCCGCGATGGGTCGGACCCAGCATGTAGACCATGCGCAGGACGGCGGTCTTGAGCCCGGGCCAGCGCCACAGCGCGGCGGCGGCGAACAGGTCGGCGGCGACCAGGTCGGCCAGCTCGGGGAAGGTCGACACGGCCAGCGGCGGCTCCTCCTCGGTGCGGTAGAGCGGCGCGTCGGGGGCGGCGCCGTAGATCGTGTGGCGGCCGACGAACACGGCCTGCTTGACGCCGAACTCGTGGCAGTACTCGAACACGAGGCGCGTGCCGTGGAGGTTGATCCGCAGCCGCTCCTCGGCGCTGGCGGTGAAGTGGGTGATCGTCGCCATGTGGATGACGACGTCGGGCCGGTGCTGGCGGAACACGTCGGCGGCCGGCCGCTTGCGCACGTCGGTCTGGAACACGTGCACGCCCTCGGGCGCGTCGGGCCAGGGGCGCCGGTCGATGCCGAGGATCTCGTCGCCGCGGGCGCGCAGGCGCAGGGCCACCATGCGCGCGTGGGCGCCGTTGATGCCGGTGATCAGGATCTTCATGGTTCGGGGTCGCTCGGGCCGGAGGACGACGACGCGTCGGGCGCGTCGGGCGAGGGGTCGGACGGGCTGTCCTTTGGTTCCTGTTCGAAAGTTCCGTCGGTGCGCTGGCGGTGGAGCGCGCAGCCGCGGAGGACCAACAGCTCGACGACGCTCTTGACCTGCTCGACGTAGCCCTCGATGACCTCGTCGGGCTCGCGGCCGGTGCCGGGGAAGTGCATCGGCTTGCCGTAGTGGATCTCGCAGCCGAGCGGCAGCGGGAACGGGACGAGGTAGGGCGGGACGGGCCAGTAGGGCGCGCCGACGACCTTGGCCAGAGTCTTGGCGTGGTAGACGGTGGGCAGGGCCTCCTCGCCGCCGATGAAGGCGAAGGGCACGATCGGCGCGCCGGTCTGCAGGGCGATCCGCATGAAGCCGGTGCCGAACTGGACCAGGCGGTAGCGATCCTTGAAGAGCTTGCCGGTGCCGCGCGCACCCTCGGGGAAGATCATCAGGAGGCGGCCGTCCTGCAGCAGGCGCACCGCGTGCTCGGGCAGGCCGGGCAGCTGGCCGACGCGCGAGAACCACTCGGACACGAACGGCCAGTTGCCGGCGAACTTCTCGACCATGCCGGTGGCGTGGCGCGGGAGCTCGCGGGCGAAGAACAGCGAGGCGAGCACCATGCCGCCGTCGACCGGGAGGCCGCCCGAGTGGTTGCCGACGAGCATCGCGCCGCCGCGCTCCGGCACGTTCTCGATGCCGAAGCACTTCACGCGGAAGTAGTTCTTGTAGAACACCTCCAGCATCGAATAGAAGACGCCGAGGTGCTTCTTGGAGATCCCGAACGGATCCATGCCGTATTGATTGAACGGGAGCTCGAGACGTTCGAGGCGGTCCCGGACGTCGCGGCTGGTGAGAGTCTCGAGGCGGAACGGTCCCATCCGGCTCGAGGAAGTCTCAGGCGGCCCGGCTCCTGAAGCAAGTCGCACGCGAGAAGCCGCGGCGAGCGAGGTTCTGTGCGGCCCAGGACGCTGCGGTCCGGACCGCGCGCCGGGGCCGGACGCGTGCGACGGTCGGGGCACTTCGAGCCGGCCTCGCTCGTTCTCCGCCACGCGGGCCGCGACGCTCGCCGGTCACGGAGCGGGCCGACAAGCCCTGTCCTCGCGCCGCGCAAGCCTGTCGGCTTCCGGCGCGAGGACGACTGGCGATGCCCGGTCGCGGCACTAACCCGAGCACTTCAAGGTGCTGCCGAGGATGGTCGAGCTCGCGTTGCCGCCGTGCGAGGTCTTGATCTGCGCGAGCTGATAATAAACGGTCTTGTTGACGCCGTAGTCGGGGAGCGGGCCGAGAGAGATGCGCGGGTCCTCGCCGTTGAGCTCGATGGGCACGCCGATGTTCGAGCACGGGAAGCCGCCGGCTTCGAGCGGCGCGCCGAGGGTGAACATGGTGGCTTTCGAGGTCGGACTGCCGGTGCGCAGCTTGCAGAACACGTCGGCGTCGGCCTGGTCGCAGCCCGAGGCGCCGCCCCACGAACAGGTGCCGGCGCAGTACAGCTGCGGGACCGAGGCGAAGTCGTAGAAGCACTCGTCGGTGCAGCCGACGCCCGCGTACGGATCGGCGCCGTCGCAGTACTCGAAGCCCTTGGACTCGTTGATGTCGACCTTGTACACCTCGCCGTCGCCGCAGGTCGGGCCGAGCTCGCTGCAGCCGGGGGCGCAGCCGTTGTAGCTGTTGTCGTTGAAGCCGTCGTCGCACACCTCGACGCCGTCCCAGATGATGCCGTCGCCGCAGCCGGCGGCGACGCAGCCCGCGAGGCAGCCGTCGACGTCGCTGTCGTTGCCGTCGTCGCACTCCTCGCCGGGCTGAGCCCAGCCGTCGCCGCACACCGGGAGCAGGCACATGGCAGTGCACGTGTCGGTGTTCTCTTGATTGCCGTCGTCGCAGTCCTCGCCCTCGTGGATGATGCCGTCGCCGCACTCGGGCGCACGACACAGCGAGGTGCAGCTGTCGAGGTCATCGTCGTTGCCGTCGTCGCACTGCTCGGCGCCCTCCACGACGCCGTTGCCGCACTCGCCGACGGGCTCGGTGGTGGAGGTGGTGGGCTCGCTGGTCGGGCCCTGCGACGTGACTGTGTCGGTCGGATCCGGCGTCGTCGCGGTGCCGTCGGTGTCGACGGTGGTCGGGTTGCCGGTGACGGTCTGGATCCCCGTGCCTTCGTCCTCCGTGGTCGAGCCGGTCGTCTGCATCGGCTCCGCGGTGGTCGTCATGTTCTCCGTCGGCGTGCAGGCCGCGAACGCCAGCAACCATCCTAATCTGCGCATATAAGGACGGTAGGCCGGCCTGTGCGCGATTGCAAGCGTGTTTGCCGCAGTGCGCCGGGCCTCCGCGCCAAAACGTCGATCGGGGCGAAGCTGCGCGTCGACCAACGAGAACGGGCCCGGATGTCGCCAGGACACCACGGGCCCGCGCGCGCGTGCGCCGACGATCAGGCGCTGGTCTTGGCCCCGAGGACGCGGGCCATGGTCGAGCCGAGGTCGGAGGGCGTGTCGGCGATCGTCACGCCGGCCTCGCGCAGCGCGGCCAGCTTGGCCTCGGCGGTGCCCTTGCCGCCGGAGATGATGGCGCCGGCGTGGCCCATGCGCTTGCCCGGGGGGGCGGTGACGCCGGCGATGAAGCCGACCACGGGCTTGGTGACGTGCTCGCGAATGAAGGCTGCGCCGTCCTCCTCGGCCGAGCCGCCGATCTCGCCGATCATGATGATGCCCTCGGTCTCCGGGTCGTCCTGGAACAACTTGAGGCAGTCGACGAAGTTGGTGCCGTTGACCGGATCACCGCCGATGCCGATCGCGGTGCTCTGGCCGAGGCCGAGCGTGGTCAGCTGATGCACTGCCTCGTAGGTGAGGGTGCCGGAGCGCGAGACGACGCCGACGCGGCCCGGGGTGTGGATATACCCGGGCATGATGCCGATCCGGCACTGCTTGGGCGTGATGATGCCGGGGCAGTTGGGGCCGAGCAGGCGCGAGCCGGGCTTGTCCTGCAGGTACCGCTTGGCCTTGACCATGTCGGCCACCGGGATGCCCTCGGTGATGCAGACGATCAGCGGCACGCCGGCTTCCGCGGCCTCCATGATCGCGTCGGCGGCGAACGGCGGCGGCACGAAGATGACGCTGGCGTTGGCGCCGGTCTTCTCGACGGCGTCGCGCACGGTGTGGAACACCGGGACGCGGCCGTTCAGCACGGTCTCGCCGCCCTTGCCGGGCGTGACGCCGCCGACGACTTGAGTGCCGTAGGCGAGCGACTGCTCGGCGTGGAAGAGGCCGACCTTGCCGGTGATGCCCTGGACGATGAGGCGGGTGTTCTTGTCGACGAGGACGCTCATGGCTTGACAAGCTCCACGATCTTGGTGGCTGCGTCGCGCAGGCTGCTGGCGGTGGTGATCGCAAGGCCGCTCTCGTCGAGCATCTTCTTGCCGAGCTCGACGTTGGTGCCCTCGAGACGGACGACCAGCGGGACCTGGAGGCCGACCTCCTTCACCGCCGCGATGACGCCGGTGGCGATGGTGTCGCACTTCATGATCCCGCCGAAGATGTTGACGAGGATGCCGCGCACGTTCGGATCGCGGGTGATGATCTTGAACGCCGCGGTGACGCGCTCGGCGGTCGCGCCGCCGCCGACGTCGAGGAAGTTGGCCGGCTTGGCCCCGACGTACTGGATGATGTCCATGGTCGCCATCGCCAGGCCGGCGCCGTTGACCATGCAGCCGATGTTGCCGTCGAGCTTGACGTAGCTGAGGTCCCAGCTCTTGGCCTCGAGCTCGCTCGGGTCCTCCTCGGCGGGGTCGCGCAGCTCCTCGAGATCCTTGTGGCGGAAGGTCGCGTTGTCGTCGAACGAGACCTTGCTGTCGAGCGCGAGCACCTGGTCGTCGCCGGTGACGACCAGCGGGTTGACCTCGAGCAGGGCGCAGTCGAGGCGGTCGTAGGCGGCCGCGAGCGCGAGCAGGAACTTGACGAAGCGCGGGGCGACCGGGTCGACGAGGCCGAGCGCGTAGGCCAGCTTGCGCGCCTGGAACGCCTGCAGGCCGACGGCCGGGTCGATGGACTCCTTGAGGATCTTCTCCGGCGTGTGCGCGGCGACCTCCTCGATGTCCATGCCGCCCTCGGTCGAGGCCATGACGGTGTTGCGACCGGTGGCGCGATCGAGGGTGATGGCCAGGTAGAGCTCGCGGGCGATGTTCATGCCCTGCTCGACCAGGACGCGCTGGACCTTCTTGCCCTCGGGACCGGTCTGGATGGTCACGAGGGTGTTGCCCAGCATCTTCTCGGCGTACTGCGCCGCCTCCTCGGCCGACTTGACGACCTTGACGCCGCCGACCTCGGGCTGCTCGACGAAGCGGCCCTTGCCGCGGCCGCCGGCGTGGATCTGCGACTTGACGACGACGACCGGGTTGCCGGTGCGCTGGATCAGGTCGGCCGCGACGATCTTGACCTCGCCGGGGGTGAACGCGACGCCGCCGAGCGGCACCGGCACGCCGAGGCCGCGCAGCAGCTCCTTGCCTTGGTACTCGTGGATCTTCATCAGGTCGCCTGGCCTTTCCCGTAGGGCAGGAGGGCCACCAGCTCGCGCACGGCGTTGGCCGAGACCTCGAGCATGCCCTTCTCCTTGTCGCCGAGCTTCATCTCGATGACCTTCTCGACGCCGCCCTTGCCGATCACGCACGGGACGCCGATGAAGAGGTCCTTGTAGCCGTACTCGCCCCCCAGCAGCGCGGCGCACGGGAGCACGCGCTTGCGGTCGCGGACGATCGCCTCGACCATCGCCACCGAGGCCGCCGCCGGCGCGTAGTAGCCGGAGTAGCCGAGCAGGCCGACGATCTCGCCGCCGCCGCCGCGCGTGCGCTGGATGATCGCGTCGATCTTGTCCTGCGGCAGCAGCTCCGTCAGCGGGATGCCGGCCACCGAGGTGTGGCTCGGCAGCGGGACCATGGTGTCGCCGTGGCCGCCCAGGACCATGCCGTGGATGTCGTCGACGCTGACGTTCAGCGCCTCGGAGATGAAGTACTTGTAGCGCGCCGTGTCGAGCACGCCGGCCATGCCGATCACGCGCTCCTTGGGGAAGCCCGACTCGGCGTACATGACGTGGCACATGGCGTCGAGCGGGTTCGAGACGCAGATCAGGACCGCGTTCGGCGAGCGGCTCGCGATCTCGCGGGTCACGCCGCCGACGATCTTGCGGTTGATCTCGACCAGCTCGTCGCGGCTGGTGAACTTGCCGGTCACCGGGTCCTTCTTGCGCGGGACCCCGGCGGTGATCACGACGACATCGCTGTCGGCCGTCTCGTCGTACCCGTTGGTGCCGACGATCTTGAGGTCGAAGCCCATGACCGGCGCGGCCTCGGCGAGGTCGAGCGCCTTGCCCTGCGGTACGCCCTGGACGATGTCGACGAGGACGATGTCGCCGAGGTGCTTCTGGGCGGCCCAGTGCGCGGCCGTCGCTCCGACGTTACCGGCGCCCACGATCGTGATCTTGTTGCGACGTGACATGTGCGAGATCTTTCCCCCTAGGAGGTCCGCGCTGCATATACCAGCCGCAGCGGCATCGGAGCAACGGCGGCGAAGCGGCCGATGAACGCAGATCCCGCGCTCTGGCGTGATTCTCGGCTGCAGGTGCGAAAATGCGCCCGATCCGGACGGCCGATCGACGGCGAATCGGACCCGGCGACTACTGACGCGTGGGAGCCGCCGGCGTGATCGTCAGCTCGACCTTCGTCCCCTCGCGATCGACGACCAGCGGGACGGCGACGCCGGGCTGCAGCTCGCCGAAGCTGGCCATGTAGTCGTCGATGTTGTGGATCTCGCGCTTGCCGATCTTGACGATGATGTCGCCGGCGCGCAGTCCGGCGGCCTCCGCGGGGCTCTTGGGGCGGACGCCCGACAGCTTCATGCCGTCGGCGTTGGCGGCGTAGTCGGGCACGGTGCCGAGCGAGACGCGGAAGCCGCCGCCGCGCGGGGTCGCGGCCGCGACCTTCTTGAAGTCGAGGACGGGCTGCTCGCGCAGCATCAAGGCGACCAGGCGGACGCTGAGGTCGGCGATCGCGGCGGCGCCGTCGAGGTTGATCTTGTCGAAGTCGTCGCTCGGCCGGTGGTAGTCGTCGTGCGCGCCGCTGAAGAAGTGGAGGACGGGGATGTCGACGGCGTAGTAGCTGGCCTGGTCGGAGGCGCCGAAGCCGTCCTCGCTCGGCTTGACGACGAGGGTCCGTGCGGCGTCCTGCGGGTCGACCTTGGCCCGGTCGAGCAGGCCCGGCCAGACGCTGCTGGTGCCGGTGCCGACGACGATGACGGTGTTGTCGCGCACGCGCCCGACCATGTCGAAGTTGAGCATGGCGACGATGTCCTGGCGCGCGTCGGGCGAGAGCGACTCGACGACGCGCTTGCTGCCGAGGAGGCCCATCTCCTCGGCGGCGAAGGCGACGAACTGGAGGTCGAAGGGCCGCGCCTCGGGCGGGAGCTGGGCGAGGGCGGCGGCGACGCCGAGCAGGGCGGCGACGCCGGAGGCGTTGTCGTCGGCGCCGTTGTGGATGGCGTCGACGCCGGGCGCGAGCGAGGAGCTGCTGCCGTGTCCGAGGTGGTCCATGTGCGCGCCGAGGACGATCCGCTTGCGACCTGTCCCTCGGAGCAGGCCGGCGACGTTGGCGGTGGTGGCGGTGACGCGCTGGATCGGGCTGTGCAGCGAGCCCTTGCTGGTGGCGCCGACCTTGAGGCCGCCGTGCGGGTTCTCGGCGGTGACGGGGCCCTTCTTGCCGAAGGCCTTGAGCAGGTCGGCGGTGCCGGCGGCGGAGACGGTCAGCGCCGGCAGCTGGAGGTCGTTGGCCTCGCCGTGGTTGGGGTACGGGACGGCGACGTCCGGCCGCCAGAGGATGAAGCCGACGGCGCCGCGATCGCGCGCGGCGATGAGCTTCGACTGCACGCGCGACTTGGCGGGGTCGCTGTGCGGATCGGCGGGCGCGCCGCTGCGGGCGACGACGATGGCGCCCTTCACCTTGTCGAGGATCTTGGCGTAGTCGCCGCTGTCGGGGGTGTCGCCGGGGATCCCGTAGCCGACGTAGACGACCTTGGCGGCCACCGGGGCGGCGCTGGCGGCGGCGAACGGGATGAGGGTGTGGGCGATCGGCTTGCCGCCGAGCTCGAGGATGCTCTGCTCGCCGGCCCGCAGGACGACGCCGTCGGTGAACTCGAAGCTCTGGCGGTAGCTGTCCCCAAAGCCAGGTTGCAGGCCGAGCTGACGGAAGGCCTGCTCGATGTGCTCTTCGACCCGCTGGTCGGCGGCGGTGCCGGGCGGGCGGCCCTCCTGGGCGTCGTCGGCGAGGAAGGCGAGGTGGCCGCGCAGGCGCTCACGGTCGACCGGCGGCGGGTCGCGCAGGGCGGTGCGCGGGGTGTCGCTCGCGGACTCGGGCTGGCTCGTCGGGGTCTGCGTCGGCTGCTCGGGCCGGCAGGCGAGCAAGGAGGCGAGGAAGAGCCAGGTGGCGCGGGACGACGACATGGTGCGAGAGGATGCGCGAGCGCGGACGAGCGGCGCAAGAGGCGGGGCCCGGGCCGGCGATGCGAGCGAGCTGTCCCGGGAGACATGACCCTCCGGACTCATGACGGGCGCGGGCGCCGGTCAGGGTCGGGCGCGGCGGTCGTGATCGGACTTACGCGCGAGGACGCCTCCTGAGAGGATTGGGGATTCTCGGGAGGATCGAAAGGTACGGCGTTTGCTTGCGGAAGCGGCAGATGCGGCGTCGCTTCGGGCTGCGACTCTCGGCGGCGAGCCACACTCCCGGTGGTGTTCGCCGCGCGCGCTCGAACCTGTCTCTTCGGTCAGCTCCGGGCGGCCGGCGACGCAGGTGGCGGGCGCCGGGAGCGACACCCGCGAGCGGGGGCTCACAGAGGTTCGTGGGCCGGCTCGACGCGGATGGCGCGCCGAACGCGAGGTCCTCGTGGGGGTGCGTGGCCCGGGCGTGCCGACGAGCGACGAATGTACACGGCCTTCGCGGCCGCGAACGAGGAGATGAATATGTGGCTTAGAACATGGTACATCGGACATGTCTTTGGGTTCATGGCTGTCGTGACAGGTTGCGATCCGAAGGATCCGGGGGTCACGGGCGGGACCGTCAGCGAGGGGACGACGGGCGGTGGGAGCGACAGCGAGGGGATGACGGGCGGCGGGAGCGAGGGGACGACGACCGTGCCCGACACGACCACCAGCCTGGCGACGACCGACGGGCCGGGCGAGACGACCGACGGACCGGACGAGACGACGACGGGAGGGGGACACGACACCGACTCGGGGTCGACGCCGGAGGACTTCGCGTGCGAGGGCGGCGCGTGGCTGTTCGTCGATCCGGAGCCGAGCGGCGCGGGCCAGGTGTCGCTCGCGGCCGACGGGCGGGCGCGGGTGTTCAGCTTCGGTCTGGCGCGTCAGTTCGACGCCGCGGGGACGCTGGTTGCGACGGCGCCGATCCCGTCGGGCGCGGTCCACTGGGACATCGACGCCGCGGGCAACGGCTACGGGATGTTCCGCGACGAGGAGGGCGTGTCGCCGCGGAAGTGGTTGCGCAAGTTCGACCCGGCCGGGGCGATGCTGTGGGAGCGCGACCTGGGGCCGCGCGATCAGGGCTACGCGTGGGGCTACGACATCGCGGTCGCGGCCGACGGGACGACGGTGTACAGCGATCGCGCGGCGGTCGGCGACGGGACGCGGATGGTCAAGCACGCGGCCGACGGGACGCTGCTGTGGGATCTCGAGGTCGAGGAGCAGCTCGAGGTGACGGCGATCGGGGCGTCGGGGGCGATGGCGGCGCTGGTGTGGAACGAGGGCGTCAGGCTGCTCGACGCCAGCGGTGCGGAGCTGTGGACGCGGCCGTGGGAGCTCTCGGTGCTCAGCACGGCGGCGATCGACGGCGCGGGCGCGGTGGTGGTCGGGGCCGAGATCGGGTCGTCGGCGGTGAAGATCGGCAAATTCGCGGCCGACGGGACGCCGCTGTGGGACACGTTCATCGAGGAGATGTGGGGCTTCGGCGACCTGGCGGTCAACGCGAGCGGCGAGATCGCGGTCGGCGGCGAGTACAGCAACGAGCCCCCGTTCCGCGCGATGGTGGCGCGGCTCGACGGGTCCGGGGCGAAGCTGGCGGTGTACGGCTGCGACAGCGATTCGTGGGAGGTCGACGTGGCGATCGACGAGGCGGGGACGATCTTCGCCTCCGGCGCGGTCAACTTCGACGCCTATCACACGTTCGCGACCGCGTTCGAGTGAGTCCCAGGTCGAGGAGGTCCATGCAGGCGGCGGCCCGATCGACGCCGCTGCGAACTGTCCCGAAGTTCAGGCCGGCGACGGCGAACAGGTCGGGTTCGCGACCGCGTACGAGTGAGTCCCAGGTCGCGGAGGTCGCGGCAGGCAGCGGCGGCCCGACCGCCGCTGCTGCGATCTGTCCCGAAGTTCAGGCCGGTGGCCGCGAACAGGTCGGGTGGGCGACTGCTTACGAGCGAGTCACAGGTCGAGGAGGTCGCGACACGCGGCGGCGGCCCGGCCGACGCTGCTGCGATCTGTCCCGAAGTTCAGGCCGGCGGCGGCGAACAGGTCGGGCAGGCGGGCGCGGGCGCCGAGGCCGAGGGCGCGGCGGAGGTCGGCGACGGCGGTCGCGGGCTCGGCGAGGGCCCGCCGGTGCAGCTGGACGGCGCCGAGGCCGGCGATGGCGTACTCGATGTAATAGAAGGGCAGCTCGAAGACGTGCAGGCGGCGCTGCCAGAGAGCGGCGCGATCGGCCTCGAGGCCGCTCCAGTCGACGCCCGGGCACAGGCGTCGGTGCTGCGCGAGCCAGGCGGCGTCGCGAGCCTCCGGATCGCGGGCCTCGTCGGGGCGGGTGTAGACCCAGTGCTGGAAGGCGTCGATGGCGGCGGCGTGCGGGAGGAAGAGGACGAGCTGCTCGAGCTGGTGCCGGGCCGCGAGGGCGCAGGTGTCGGCGTCGTAGAAGGCGTCCAGGTGGGCGGCGCCGAGCAGCTCCATGCCCATGCCGGCGACCTCGCAGAACTCGATCGGCGGGCGGCGGTTCCAGATCAGCGGGTCGCCGGCGCAGGCGAGGGCGTGGAAGGCGTGGCCGCCCTCGTGCAAGACGGTGAGCAGATCCTCGTGGCGGCCGACGGCGCCGGCGAACACGAACGGGAGGCCGCTGGCGGGGAGGTGGACCTGGAAGGCGCCGGCGGCCTTGCCTGGCCGCGACATCAGGTCCAAAAGGCCATGTTCGGCGAGGCGCGAGAACTGGCGGGCGAACTCGGGATCGACGGCCTCGAAGGCGCGCGCGCAGCCGGCGATGAGCTCCTCCTCGCGGGTGAAGGGGGCGAGCGGGCCGCCGGGCAGGACCGCGGGGTCCCACGGGCGGACGGCGGACAGGCCGAGCGCGGCGGCGCGGCGGCGGAGGACGCGGGCGGCGAGCGGGACGAACTCGGCGGCGACGGCGTCGTGCAGGGCGAGGCAGTCGTCGGGGCCGTAGGCGAGGCGGCCGAGGCGGCGGAAGCGATAGGCGCGGTACTCCGGCAGCTCGGCGGCGGCGGCCTGGGCCCGGCGGTTGGCGAGCAGGCGATCGAACAGGTGATCGAGCTCGGGCTTCACGGCGCGGAAGCCGGCGGCGACGGTCCGCCAGGCGGCCTCGCGGCGGGCCCTGTCGGGGTGGTCCTCGCTGCGCTCGACCTGGACGAGGGGCGCGTCGACGCCGTCCCAGCGGAAGCGCATGCCGGCCCGCAGCTGGCCGTAATCGGCGCACAGGTGCTGCTCTTCGGCCTCGAGCGGGACGAGGGCCGGACGGTAGAGCTCGGCGCGGCCGCGCAGGACGGCGAGGGCGCAGGCGTGGCCGGGCGGGAGGCGTCCGGCGGCCGGATGCTCGGCGAGCCGGTGAGCGAGGGCGTGACGCAGCGGCTTGCAGCCGGGGCCGAGGATGTCGACCTGCGCGAGCCAGGCGCGCGCGGCCTCGGGATCGTCGGCGCTGCAGCTGGTCTCGATCTGCCGCCGCGCCTGCTCCTCGGCGAGGTGACTCTCGAGCTCGGACCAGTCGCGCAGCCACTGCTCGAGGGTCCACGGATCGTCGGCCGGGAGCGGCCGCGCGCCGAGCTCGCCGTAGCAGGCCTCGACGTCGGCGAGCCGATCGAGGCGCACGCGGGCTGGCAAGTAGCGCCGCGGCGGCGGCGGGAGCGAGCCGAACACGCCGGCCAGGGTAGCACCGCAGAAGGCCCAGGCCGGTCGCGGCGCGGCACGTCGGCCGGCGGGCGCAGGATCACGAGGATGTCGACGTGCGCGCTCCGGAGGGACCATGCTCGGTCGAATCAGTCGGTCGCGGGCCACACGGGCGATAGCGAGTGCAGTGAGCGCAGGCCCGGGTTGCGCGCGCGCTCACGAGGACGTCGAACGAGCCCGCCGCGGTCCGGGATGGGCGACCGCGAGTGCAGTAAGCGCATGTCCCGGGTTGCACGGCAGGCGACCGAGCTCGTCGACGTGCCGCGGCGGCACGAAGCCATGAGCGGCCGGGTCGAACCTTCTCGGGGGCGACTCACCGGGAGCCTGGTCGAAAAGACAGGTCAGTCGGGGCGCAGGCCGCGGGTCATCACGCCGACGGTGCGCTCGATCTCGAGGTCGTCGTCCCACGGGTGGTCGGGCAGGATCGCCAGGCGCGTGATGATGTAGCCGGCGAGAGCGCTCATGAGGATCCGCAGGACCGTCTCGGGCGGGTCGTCGCGGATCTGGCCGCGCGCCTGGTACTTGCGGATGACCGCGAGTAGCTCGGGGATGACGTGGCGGCCGATGTGGTGGAACACCATGCGCCGCAGCTCGGGGCTGAGCGGGACCTCTTGCAGGAAGATCCGCAGCGCCGGCACGTGCTCGCGCGCGACGTCGAGGCGGTTGCGGGCGAACACCCGCAGGAATTCGGCGAAGTCCGGGTAGTCGGTGTCGATCAGCCGGTTGAGGTCGCGGAAGGCGATCGGCGCCAGCACGCGCTCGACGAACGGCTCGAGGATGTGGTCGAGCAGCAGCTGCTTGGTCTTGAAGTGGCGGAAGATCGTGCCCTCGGCGACGCCGGCGCGGCGGGCGATCTCGCTGGTCGCGGCGCCCCGAAAGCCGCGCTCGGCGATCACTTCGATGGCAGCGCGGACGATGCGCTCGACGCCGCGCACGGGCTCCGGATCGTCTTCGCGCGTGCTCGCCATGACCTCGAGAGGATGGCCTGAGTGAGCACTCACTTGCAAGCCGCGGGAGGTCGTGGCACGGTGAGTGAGCACTCACTTGCAGGAGCGGAGCGATGGAGTCGATCGATGTGCTGGTGGCGGGCGCAGGGCCCACGGGCTTGACGATGGCGTGCGAGCTGAAGCGGTACGGGCTGAAGGTGCGGGTGATCGATCCCGCGCCGCGCACGACCGAGCACTCGAAGGCGCTCGTGATCCACGCGCGCACGCGCGAGGTGTTCGAGGCGATGGGGCTGCGCGCGGTGGTGGAGGCCGAGGCGCAGGCGCTGATGGCCGTGCAGCTGTACTTCGAGGAGCAACTGCTGGGCACGCTCGACGTGAAGCGGCTCGGGCCCGATGTCCCGACCCCGGTGTTCCTCGACCAGAGCTCGACGGAGCGGATCCTCGCCGAGCAGCTCGGACGTCTCGGTGGGGCGGTCGATCGCGGGCTGCGGCTGTTGTCGTTCCGCGACGAGGGCGGGCAGGTGGTGGCGACGATCGGCGGCGACGACGGGCGCACCGAGTCGGTGACCGCGCGCTGGCTGGTCGGCTGCGACGGTGCCCACAGCGCGGTGCGACACGGGCTCGGGCTGCCGTTCGAAGGCTCTGCCTATGAGGACATGTTCGATCAGGCAGATCTGAAAATTCGCTGGGATCGGCCGCCAGGGCTCGGCTGCGCGTTCCTGCGGCCCGCGGGGCTGGTGGTGTTCGCCCCGCTGCCGCGCGATCGCTATCGCATCATCGCGATGGGAGGCGATGGCCACGCGCCCGAGCCGACGCTCGAGATGTTCCAGAAGCTGGCCGACGAGCTGGTGCCCGGGGCAGTGCTGCACGACCCCGAGTGGATCCTGCGGTTCCGCCTGCACCACCGCATGGTGACGAGGATGGCGGTGGGCTCGGTGTTCCTCGCCGGCGACGCGGCGCACATCCACAGCCCTGCCGGCGGCCAGGGGATGAACACGGGGATCCAGGACGCTTTCAACCTCGCGTGGAAGCTGGCGATGGTGGCCCGCGGGGCGGCGCAGCCGGGGCTGCTAGCGACCTACGACGCGGAGCGGCTGCCGGTGGCGAGGCGCACGCTCGAGCTGACGGATCGGCTGTTCCGCGGGGCGACGAGTCGGCGGACCATGACGGTCCGCAAGCTCGTCGTCAGCGCGGTGCTGCGGTCACGCACGCTGCAGCGACGGCTGGTGCGGCGCATGTCGCAGACGGGCGTGTCGTATCGCAACACGCCGGCGGCGATCGACGCTCGCGGGTGGCCGCGACTGTCGCCGCGAGCCGGCGATCGAGCGCCGGCAGCGATGCTCCGCGCCGGGGACACGACGGTGTCGTTGCACGCGCTGGTGGCGAGCGAGGCGAGGATGACCCTGTTGCTCATGCACGGATCGTCGCGCTCGCAGGCGCTGTCGATCGCGGGTCGGGAGCTGGCGGAGAAGTGGGGACGATCGCTGGTGGTTCGCGACCTGGTCCTGGGTACAGGCGACGCGGAGACTCTCGGCGATGTTTCGGGCGCGGTGGTCCGCGGGTGGAGAGTGCGCGCGCCTGAACTCGTGCTGCTGCGGCCCGACGGGCACATCGCAGTGCGCGCGCCGCTTGCTCGCATCGACGAGTTGCAGGCTTACGCGGCGCGCTGGTTCTAGCGTGGCGGAGGGCCAGCGAGGCTGCCCAAGAGGCCGCGCTCGCAGCACGTGTACGAGCTACTTGTGGTTGAGGCCGAAGTACGCGGCGAGCAGGCCGAGCAGCGGCGCGACGAACCACAACACGCGACCGGCGCCGGGCTTGCGGGCGACCAGAGCGGGGGCAGCAGCGAGGCAGATCCACGCGAGCAACTTGGGATGGACCCAGCCCGGCATGGCGCCGCCGTACTTCACGCCGAGCATGCCGAAGCCGGCCGCGACGATGAGCAATGTTCCGACCCCGTGCGTGGCGGCGACGAGGCCGCGCGCGGGGTTGGTCTCGCGAGTGCCGCCGGCGATGCCGTGGAACGCGAGGCCGCCGAGGCCCATAAAGAGGAGGACGATGCCGAAGATGTGGAGGACCAGGAAGAGCTCGTAGGACACGGCGGCGGCGAGCCTCGCACGCCTCTGCGCGATTTGACAAGCTCGCGCCGGCCGGAAGGCTGATACACTCGCGCCGATGTCGATCCAGGGCTACAGCGCATCGGAGTTCACCCACGAGGGCGTCACCAAGACGGTCTATCGGCGCGGGCGTGGCCCGGGGGTCATCATCATCACCGAGGTGCCCGGGATCCATGAGGCGGTGGTCACGTTCGCCAACCTGGTCGCGGACGCGGGGTTCACCGTGGTGCTGCCCGACCTGTTCGGCGAGCCGATGAAGCCGGTGTCCGGCGGCTACCTCGCCAGCACCATGCTCAAGCTGTGCGTGAGCAAGGAGTTCAAGCTGCTCGCCGGCCACGAGTCGAGCCCGATCACCAACTGGCTGCGCGGCCTGGCCCGCGCGCTGCACAAGGAGCTCGGCGGCAAGGGCGTCGGCGCGATCGGCATGTGCCTGACCGGCAACTTCGCGCTGTCGATGGCGGTCGAGCCGTCGCTGATGGCGCCGGTGATGTCGCAGCCGGCGCTGCCGCTGCCGGTCGGCAAGGCCCGCCGAGGTCAGCTGGCGATCGCGCCGGACGAGCTCGCCACAGTGAAGCGCCGGATCAAGGACGAGGGCCTCAAGGTGCTCGGCCTGTGCTTCACCCACGACGGCAAGGTCCCGCGCGAGCGGTTCGAGACGCTGAAGCGCGAGCTCAAGGAGGGCTTCGAGGCGATCGAGATCGACTCCGGCCCGGGCAACGCCCACGGGATCAAGCCGTCGGCCCACAGCGTGTTGACCGTCGATCTGGTCCGCGAGACCGGCCACCCGACCGAGCAGGCGCTGCAGCGCACGCTGTCGTTCCTGCGCGAGCGGCTGCAGTAGGCGGTGGAAGGAGGGCATGTCCCTGGGGGCATGCCCTCTCGTGCATGTCCGAGCGAGCATGTCTCTTGGAGCATGTCCCTGGGATCATGGCCCGCCGGACAGGGTCACGTAGAGCACGGGGACGGCGATCCCGAGCAGCACGAGCAGGCCGCCGCGTCCCATCAGGCCCTTGCGGCCCGGCAGCATGAACAGGCCCGAGGCGGCGAGGAACAGCAGGAACACCGCGTAGCCGTCGGCGATGTAGGTCCAGGCCTGCTTGCCGCGGTTGAGGTGGAGCCAGTTGGCGAGCCGCAGGAGCAGGCGGGGGCGCTGGCCGTCCTCGAGGACCGCGCCGCTGTCGAGGTCGACGTGGAGGGTGCTGCCCTCGAGGAGGATCGACAGCTCGCGCGCGTCGCTGCGGTAGATCTCGGTCGGCGGGCCTGTGAGCGCCAGCTCGGCGAGCACCTTGTCGGCGGCGGCGCGGTCGTCCTCGGGCAGCGGCACCGCGACCTGGTGGCGCGCCTCGTAGTTGTGGAAGTTGGGGTCCCAGTCGGCGATGTGGTTGACCGCGAGGCCGGACAGCGCGTAGACGAAGGTGAGGCCGACGGCGGCGTAGCCGATGTCGCGGTGGAGGGCGCGCAGCCACGGCCGCCAGCGGGCAGGGCGCCGGCGCTCGGGCTCAGGCATAGCGCTCTTCCTTCCACGGGTCGGCGTGGTTGTGGTAGCCGCGGGTCTCCCAGTAGCCGGGCTCGTCGCGGGCGACGAACTTGATGCCCGTCAGCCACTTGGTGCTCTTCCAGAAGTAGAGGCCGGGGACCACCGCGCGCACCGGGCTGCCGTGCGGGCGCGCGAGCGGCTTGCCGGCGTGGCGGTGGGCGACCAGGGCGTCGGGCGCGAGCGCCTCGGCCAGCAGGACGTTGGCGGTGTAGCCGTGGGCGCCCTCGAACACGACGTGGCGCGCGGTCTTCTTGAGACCTGCCCGTTCGGCCAGGTGACTGACGCGCACGCCCTTCCACGCCGCGCCGAGCAGCGACCAGCCGGTGACGCAGTGGACGTCGAGCTCGAGCTCGGTCTGGGGGGCGGCGAGCAGGCCGTTCCAGTCGAGCTCGAACGGCTGCTCGACTTCGCCGTAGACCTTGATCTTGACGTCGGCGGGGCTCGGGGAGCCGGGCACGCCGCCCATCGGCCGCAGCGCCTCGAGCACGCGCTGGCCGGGCGGGAGGCGCGGGCGGCCGTCGCCGAGGGTCATGGCCTTGGCCTCGCGGGTGAGGCGGTCGCTGAGGACCCACACCATGCCGCCGCCCATGGCGGCGACGACGGTGCCGCTGGCGGCGCGGGCGAGGAAGTCGCGCCGGCTCATGGCGGCGTGGACGGCGGGCGGGAGCGGGCGCGGGGCGGACATCGTTCGACCTTCCTGCTCGGGCAACGCGGGGGCCCCGGCGAGTGTTACGCCGGCGGGCGGACGCGCAGCCTGAGGGTACCGTCGGCCGCCTGGGTGGTGTCGACGGCGAGGCCGGCGGCGGCCGCCGCGGCGCGCACGCGGGCGGCCGCCAGCGCCTGCGTGAGCGGGGCCACCAGGCGCTCGGCCAGGACGGCGCGATCGTGCTCGCCGCACACGAGGACGAAGGTGCTGCCGGCCGCGCGCAGGCCGAAGTCGCCGACCGCCGCGAGCGTGCCCGCGGGCAGGCGCAGGTCGACGGGCTCGCCGGCGCACTCGAAGTTACCCTCGAGCATGAGGCCGCCGGGGATCTCCGCGACCTCGGCGACGAGGCCCAGCTCGGCCAGGGCGGCCTCCAGGTCGGCCCGCGCCAGCTCGCGGGCGCCGAGGTCGAGGCGGACGTAGCGGCTCATGGCGGGCTGTCCTTCGGAGCATGACACAAAGGACAGGCCGCTTCGGACTGCAACACGAGCCAGCCGCAGCGGGGGCAGGCGACCGCCGGGGTCGGCTCGGGCAGGTCGGCGACCTCCTGCGGCTCGTCCAGCGCCGGCAGCCGGAGCTGCTGCTGCTGGGCGAGGCTGCGGGCGCGGGACACTGCGTGAGGCTGACCCGAGCGAGCCGGCCTGGCAAATTCTCGCCCGACGGGCGCGCCGGGCCCGTGCAGGGGCGCTCAGGAGCGCGCAGGAGGGCTCAGGGGCGACCCGCGGCGGGCTGGCCGGCGAGGCCTTCGGTCGCCCACAGGACGGCGAGGCGGCGCAGCTGGTGCGCGCTGTGGGCCCCGAGCTTGAGCTTGAGGTTGGACTGGTGGGTCTCGACGGTCTTGATCGAGATCTTGAGCGACTCGGCGATGTTGCGGGTGTCGTGCCCGCGGCCGAGCAGCTCGAACACCTCGAGCTCGCGGTCGCTGAGGTTCTCGATGCCGGTGCCGGCCCGCGGGCGCGAGACCATGGCGTTGAGCATCGTTTCCGCCAGCTGCTCGCTCACCGCCAGCTCCCCCTTCAGCGACTTGCGGATGGCGCCGACGATCCGCTCGGCCGGCACGTGCTTCATCAGGTAGCCGTGCGCGCCGGCCCGCAGCACCCGCTCGCCGAACAGCTGCTCGTCGTGCATCGACAGCACCAACAGCTTGAGCTCGGGCCAGGCGGCGCGGATCTGTTTGATCAGGTCGATGCCGCTGCCGGTCTTGAGCGAGAGGTCGACGACCGCGAGGTCGACGGGCTTCTCGCGCAGGATCGCCAGGGCGGCCTCGGCGTCCTCGGCCTCACCGACGACCTCCAGGTCGGTCTCGGCTCCGAGGAGCTGGGACAGGCCGAGGCGGAAGATCGGGTGGTCGTCGACGAGGAGGACCCGCGCCGGCGACGAGGGCTGGTCCGCGGGTCCTGTTCCTTGAGACAGGGGAGTGATCGGCGGCTGCACGGTCATAATGAGCGCTCGTACAGTATCCCATAGCCGTGATCACAGTGTCACGCACCTGGAGTTCACGGGATGGGTGGGACCCTCGCACGAAAATTCCCACAAGCCTCGCAGCAGGTTTGGCTGTGCGCGTCACGTTCGCACGCGGCATCGCATTCGCTTGAATTGTGTTCAACAGCACAGCCCGTGAAGCATCGTTCGCCGGCTCTGTTCGGGCGATTGGCGTGGTTGTGCAGACATTGCGCGACCGCAGGCCTCGCGCCTTGTTGTAACCAAGAGACAGGTCGCTCAAGCCCGACGCGCCGCAGCGCTCGCCCACGCGCGCAGGGCCGCGATTTCGCCGGCACGACTGCGACTCAGCGGGATCGTCGCGGCGAGCGCGCGAGCGAGGTCCCCGCGCGCGAGCGGTCGCGACTCGGCGAACGCGTCGAGCCGAGCTTCCACGATCGCGCCCTCGATCTCGGCGCCCGAGAGTCCGTCGGCCGCGCGTACGAGGTCGACGAGGTCGGGCAACGGATCAGCCAGGACCGGGGCGGCGCCCATGTGCGAACGCGGCGCATGCTCGAGATGGATCTCCGCGATGGCGGCGCGTTCGTCCGCGTCCGGCAGATCGACGAAGAAGATCTCGTCCAGACGTCCGCGACGTGTCAGCTCGGGCGGCAGGCGCGTGACCTGGTTGGCCGTCGCCACCACGAAGACAGGACGTCGGCGCTCCTGCAGCCACGTGAGCAGCCCGCCGAGCACCCGCGCCGCAGTGCCCGCGTCGCTCGCCGGACCCTCGCTGCCGGCGAGGCCCTTGTCGAGCTCGTCGATCCACAGCGCCACCGGAGCGATGCGCTCGACCGTCGCGGTGACGCGGCGCAGGTTGGCCTCGCTCTCGCCGAGGGTGCCGCCGTAGAGCCGGCCGGGCTCCAGGCGCAGGAGGCCGAGCCCGAGGGCGTGGGCGCAGACGCGGGCGGCCAGGCTTTTGCCGCAGCCCTGCACGCCGACCAGCAGGACGCCGCGCGGATCGGGGATGGCGGCCGCGCGGGCCGCGGGGCGGAGCGCGAGGGCGCGGCGGGCCAACCATTGCTTGAGGTGCGCGAGGCCGCCGAGCATGTCCGAAGGGACAGGATCGACGCGCTCGAGCAGGCCGCCGCGGCGCAGCAGCTCGGCCTTGCGCGCGCCGAGCTCGGTGAGGGCGACCGCGTCGTCGGCCATGTGGGCGGCGCGGCGAAGCAGCCGACGCGCCTGGTGCTCCGACAGGCCGAGGGCGGCGCGCGTCAGCTGCGGGGCGCGCCGCTCGAGCGCGGTCGCGGGGCCGGGGCGGCCGGCGATCCGCAGCTCGTCGACGAGGTCGGCGGCGAGGCCGGTGAGCTCGTCGGTGTCCGGGAGCTCGAGCTCGAGCAGCTCGAGCTCGGGGATGGCGACGACTGCGGCGGGCAGCTCGCCGACGACGATCACCGCCGGGCCGGCGCTGCGTTGCGCGAGCTCGCGGAGGGCTCGCAGGGCGACGGGCTCGAGCGGCGGCGGATCGAGGAGCACCCACAGGCCGGGGTCGGGGTCGCGGAGCAGGTTCCGCAGCAATTCGGTCAGCGGC
Source organism: Nannocystis punicea (assembly GCF_026965555.1). Taxonomy (GTDB): domain Bacteria; phylum Myxococcota_A; class Polyangia; order Nannocystales; family Nannocystaceae; genus Nannocystis; species Nannocystis punicea. The sequence goes on from NZ_CP114040.1 coordinate 4,927,263, forward strand.
TCGGGGGCGCCGAGGCCGTCGCGCCCGCCGGCGGCGCTCCAGGTGTGGACCGGCCAGTCGAGCCGCTCGCCGACGTCCTCGCACAGCCGCAGCGCCCGCGCCTCGTCGACCGCGCGCAGGCCGAGGCCGCGCGCGCCCGACTGCAGCGCCTCGCGCAGGCGGGCGCGCGCGCGGGCGAAGGGGGTGTCCTCAGGAGCATGTCTCATGGGGCATGTCTCATGGGGCATGTCTCAGGAGGCATGTCCTTCGGACCATGTCAGCCACGCGGCCAGCAGGTGGCCCTGGGCGGCGACCGACACCGGGCCGTCGTCGGCGAAGCAGAAGCCGTTCAGCCACAGGCGGGTGCCGCGGAGGCGGGCGAGGCGGCCGTGGAGCAGGGCGAGGTCGGCGGCGCAGGCGCGGGCGAGGGCAGCGCGCGGGCGGGGCGGGAGCGTGTCTGGCCAAAAGGACAGGCGGTAGGCGGGCTTGCCGTCGACGCGGAGGACGTCGAGCCGGACCGCGCCGCTCGGGTCGGCGGCGACGAGCTGGGCCCGGCGCAGCAAATCGGGGAACGGTCGCGCCCGCGAGCCGCGGAAGTCGAGGGCCAAGAACACCGGCGCGGCGGCGGAGCCGGGCAGGGCGCGGGTCAGGCCGCCGGCCAGGGCGCGGGCGACGGCCTCGAGCGCGCCCGGGACCTGCGGCAAGCCGAGCAGGCCGGCCACCGCGACCGGCGTGCCCACGGCCGCGAGGGCGGCGACGACGGCCCGCAGGCGGCCAGGGACGCGCGGGGCCAGGGCGATCAGGCGGGCGGCGGCCTCGTCGCTCGTGTCGCCGCGGGCGAGCAGGACGTCGAGCTCGCTCAGCGCCTCGTCGGCGTCGCCGGTGTCGGTGGCGGCAGGGACCAGCCAGAGGTGCGGGCCGGGCTCGTCGCGGGCGCGGTCGAGGGCCGCCAGAGTGTCCGAAGGGACAGGTCCATCCGAGCGCCGACCGCTCACGTCCGCTCCCGCATGGCCCGGTCGATCTCGCGTTTCTGCTCGCGCTCCTTGATCGAGGCCCGCTTGTCGTAGGTCTTCTTGCCGCGGCACAGCGCCAGCTCGAGCTTGATCCGGCCGTTGCGGGCCAACAGCGCCAGCGGGATCAGCGTGAGCCCGGCCTGGTCGACCGACTCGGCCAGGTGGTCGAGCTCCTTGCGGTGCAGCAGCAGCTTGCGCGGGCGCAGCGGCAGGTGGTTGCGGTCGTGGGCCTGCGTGTACTCGCCGATGTGCGATTGATAGAGGTACAGCTGGTCGCCCTGGAACTGGCAGTACGACTCGCCCAGGCTGGCGCGGCCGTCGCGGATCGACTTGACCTCGCTGCCCATGAGCGCGAGGCCGGCCTCGTAGCGCTCGAGGACCTCGTACTCGAAGGTGGCGCGGCGGTTCTGGACGAAGAGGTGGCCATCCTTCGTCGCGGTCTTGTCGATCTTCTTCACGGCGGGGGTGGAAAGCTACAAAGCGGACCGCAGGAGGGCAAGCCCGGCGGCGCGGGCGGCCCCTGCGGACCGCACAGCGCGGAGGCAGGCGTCCAGGGTCGCGCCGGTGGTGGTCACGTCGTCGACCACGAGCACGCGCAGGCCGGCGAGCGAGCGCCCGGACCGGACGACGATCGCGCCCGCGAGGTTGTCGCGGCGCGCCGCCCCGTCGAGCTCGGTCTGCGGCGGGGTCGCGCGCACGCGCTGCAGCAGCCGCGGCCGCAGGCGGGCGCCGAGGGGAGCCTCGCGCGCGGCCCAGCGAGCCAGCAGGGCGGCCTGGTTGTAGCCGCGGGCGAGGGCGCGGCGCCAGTGCAGGGGCACCGGGGCGACGAGATCCCAACCCTCGCGCCACGCCGGGGCGTGGGCGAGGAGCCGGCCCAGCGGCCCGGCGAGCTCGAGCTGGCCGTCGTACTTGAGCCGCCGGACGGCGCTCGCCAGCGGGCCTTCATAAAGGAAGCACGCCTCGACGTCGCCGAGGCGCCGGGCGGCCGGGTCGAGCGGCGCGAGCTCGGGGGCGCAGCGGCTGCACAGGGGCGGCAGACCCCCGCGGGCGGGGGCCCGGAGGAGATGTCGACAGGCGAGACAGACGGGCGGCGAGAGGAAGTCGAGGAGCACACGGAGAGGTCGTGTGAACCGCCGTCGTTGTTGCACGCGCAAGAGATCGCGCTGGAGATCGCGTCGAATTCGCCGGCCGAGGGGCGTGTGAAGATCATTTCGCCGTGCGATGCAAGCGGGCCGTCGTGCGGCCGATCGGCGTCGGCTTCGAGAATTCGCCGGATCTGCGGCGGCGCTCGCGATCCACGGCGGAGGAAGACGCACACATCGCCGCTGAGCCTGATCTGACGTGCAAATCGCGGCAGTGGGCGGCACGCTAATCTCAAGGAGGCCGCGTCATGCTCGCACACGATCTCGGATCTCTCAGCGTCGGAAGTGTCTTGACGACTTCCACGTTCACGGTGAAGCCGGCCGATCTGACCGCGCATGTGGAGTCCAGCTTCTTGGGACAGGTGGTGGGCTGCGGAGAGGAGATGCTGTCGACCGGGAGCGTGTCCGGCGGCGGCGCGCCGGAGCCGTGGGGTCGCGTGTGTCCGCTGCCCGTGGTGATCGGCCGGGTGCTGTCGGCCCTGGCCCACAGCGAGCCGTTCCGCGAGGTCGCGCTGACGCTGCGCAGCATCAGTCGCGTGCGACGCTTCGCCGAGGCGCTGGTGGGGGAGCCGCTGACTGCGATCGCGACGGTGCGCTTCCGCAGCGGCAGAGTACCGAATGCCACGCACGTGACGCTGGCCGTCGAGGTTCACCGCGAGAGCCAGCGCGGCCGCGTCGGTGCGACGGCGGTGAGCTTCGAGATCGGACTCGAGCTGCGATCGCTCGCCGGCGCCGCTACGGGCGTGTTGATGCCTGGCGGCGCCGCCGCCGCGTGACGCGGGCCGGCACTCGCGCCCGCTTCGCCGCGGCGCGTCATGGTTTTGCGACCATGTCTCAAGATGCAGTCTGTCGCGTGCGTCGCGGTCGTGCGGCGCACGCGACCTGCGCAGTGGCCCGCGGTCCGGTAGCGCCGCTGGGTGGTCTTTGAGACAGAGGCCGACGGGACCTGCGATTGGTTGCACAGCGCGTTTTCGCGCCCGAGCCGAGATAATCTTCTCGGCCACGATCGGGTGTGCATCAGCTTGCCAAGGCGGATCCCCTGTGTGACCTTCAGTCTGCGGCGCATGCTCTACGAGGACCGCTACAAGCTGATTTTGGCCGCGTGCCAGGACATTCGCCGGCATCGCGAGCAGGTCGCCAAGACGGTGATAGCGAGCCAGCTCCTCGACGCCCTCGACGTCGATGTCCCGAGCGACGCGCTGTTGTCCCACATCGTCGCCGAGTCGCTGCTGCGGCGGATCGACCGCAACCTGCTCGCGGGGCGGAACTTGTACCTGCAAGCCGAGAAGCGGCCGCAGATCGATCTGTTCACGCTGCTGCAGCGGGCGATCCCGGCCGTGCCGCAGGGCTACGCGCTGGCCAATCAGTACCTGCTCCACGCGATGCGCGAGTCGACCACGCCGGCGCTGCTCGAGATCGGGATCGGCAAGGGCCTGCAAGTCGTCGCGCTGATGCGGGCGCTCGCGCGCGACCCCGGGAAGATCGAGCGCGTCCGCATCATCGCGCTCGATCCCAACCGCACGGCCCTGAACGAGGGCGTGGCGGCGATCGACGAGGTCCGCGCCGAGCTGCCGTTCGACATCGAGATCTATCCGCTGGTCAAGCTGATCGAGGTCTGCGAGGATGACGACTACGCGCACTTCGAGGCGCTCGCCGAGGGGAGCTTGTCGATCAACGCGGCCTACACGCTGCACCACACCACGGGCCCCGACAGCGACGCTCGCACCCGCCTGCTGCGGCGGCTGCGGGCCCTGAGGCCGCGGGTGTTCACGCTGGTGGAGCCGAGCTCGGACCACGACACCGAGCACCTGACCCGCCGCATGCACCACTGTTGGCAGCACTTCGCCACCGTGTTCGACCTGGTCGACCGCAGCGACGCGTCCCCCGACGAGAAGTTCGCCATCAAGGAGGGCTTCTTCGGCCGCGAGGTCCGCGACATCCTCGGCACCAGCGACGCCTTCCGCACCGAGCGCCACGAGACGCTCGAGTCGTGGCTGCTGCGGCTGAAGAAGTCGGGCTTCGTGCCGTACCCGGCGATCGACGTCGACGTCGACCTGCCGGAGTACTGTCGGTCGACGGTCAGCTCGGGGCTCGTGAGGTTGTCGTACCGCGGGGTGCCGCTCATCGCGGTGTTCGCGTTCGCGGGGGAGGCGGGATGAGCGACGAGTCCGAGCCGAGCGAGCCGGTGGTCCATGGGGCGCTGATGGCCGGCTTCGCCCAGGCGTGCGTGAACCTCAACATCGTCGCGGGGCGTCGCGCCACCGCGCTGCTGGCCGACATCGACATGGGCCGGTGGTTCCCGCTCGCCAAGTGGATGGAGATCGAGCGCATGGTCGGCGAGTCGTACGCCAACGTCGAGCCGATCCGGCTCAAGCTCGGCATCGAGATGATGACGCTGTGGTACCACCACGGCCCCGGCAAGGCGCTCATCCACCGCGGCGCCGACTTCCTGCACTTTCAGACAGGCAGCCACGGCATCGCCAGCGTCATCCGCGGGCCGCGCGAGGTGGTCGGCTCGTTCGACCTGGCCGAGTTCGACTCGGGCCGCGGCCACGCCGTGATCCGCTCGTCGACGCCGTTCGACAAGACGATCGAGTGCGGCGTGCTGATCGGCGGGGTGATGGCGCCCGGCGACCTCTACTACGTCGACGTGACGAACGACGGCGACCCCAACCGCCTCGTGGTGGAGTTCCATTGAGATGACGCTCGACGAGATCCTCCAGGGACGAGACCCCGACCGCCTGTCCGAGCTGTCGCGCGAGGACATGCACCGGCTGTTCTGGATGTACAAGGGCTTGCTCAAGCGGGTCGAGCGCGACACCGCGTACTGGCAGGCCACCAACGACAACCTGCGCACCGCCTACGAGCGGCTCGACGAGCAGGAGCGCGAGCTGGCCCGCGCCTACCAGACCATCCGCCAGGACCTCGAGATCGCCCAGCAGGTCCAGCACGCGCTGCTGCCCAAGGACCACCCGGAGATGCTCGCGCGCTTCGAGTTCTCGGTCTACCACAAGCAGATGACCGAGGTCGGCGGCGACTACTACGACTTCTACCGCCTGCGCGACGGCAGCCACGCGATCGGCGTGTTCGACATCTCCGGCCACGGGGTGTCGGCGGCGCTGATCATGGCCTACCTCAAGGCCCAGCTGGTCCAGACGATGGAGCAGGTGTCGCGCCCGCGTGACATCGTCGAGTACCTCAACAACGCGACCGTCGGGTTCCTCCGCGAGGTCCGCCGCTACGCCACGGTCAACTTCGTCGCCTTCGGCGAGCGCACGTTCCGCTACGTGTGCGGCGGCGGCTACGGGGTGCTGATCCGCGGCGGCGAGGTCCACACCTTCAACAAGGGCGACCCGTTCATCGGCCTGCGCCGCCGCGCGTACAGCGAGTATGAGCTGCCCTTCGAGACAGGTGACGTCCTGGCGCTCTACACCGACGGCATGGTCGAAGCCCAGGACAGCGCGGGCGCCGACTACAGCACCCGCCGCCTGCACGAGCTCGTGCGGTCCAACGCCGAGCTGCCGGCGGGCCAGATCCTTCAGCGGTGCCTCGACGACTACGGCCAGTTCCGCCGCGTCGACGCCGACGACATCACCCTCATCGTGCTGCGGAGGCGGGCCGCGTGAGTGACCTCGAGCTCGACGACGAACCGATCACGACCAGCGTCGGCCTGACGCTGACGGTCGCGCCGATGGGCGACGCCCGCGGCAACCTGGCGGCGACCGTCGGCGAGTCGCTGCTGGCGATGCTGACGGTGTTCTACCCGCAGGCCCTGTGCAAGAAGGCCAACGTGGTGATCACCGAGTTTGTCCAGAACGTGATCGACAACGTCAGCGACCCCGCCAGCCAGATGCGCGTCGACCTGCGCATCGACGGCGACGCGCTGCAGGTCCAGGTCACCAACAAGGCGACCCCCGAGCAGTACCAGGAGGTCAAGGACCGCGTCGACCAGCTGAAGACCGCGACCGACCCCAAGCGCCTGTTCGCCGACACGCTGCGGGCCCGCCGGCAGCAGCGGTTGCGCGGCGGGCTCGGCCTCATCCGCCTGGTGTCCGAGAACCGCTTCCGCTTGTCCGCGACCTACACGGGCGAGCAGCTTACCATGCAGGCGGTGTTTCCTTTGCGAGGTGCGCAATGAACGTCCTCACGTACGGCGAGATCATGGACGGCGGCGTCAGTGTGTTCCACTGCGTCGCGCGCGAGGACGAGGGGAACTTCTCCCTCACGTTCTCCGGCGTGGTCCGGATCGACAACCCCTATCGCTATCTGTCGGCCCTGCTGCAGGACCTGCGCGAGATCTTGCCGAAGCGCGAGATCCAGCGCAGCGTGCTCGACTTCACCGAGCTCGAGTTCTGCAACTCGAACGGCTTCTACGTGATCATGGACATCGTCGAGCTGGTCTACCTGCTGCTGCCCGGGCCGGTGCTGGTCCGCCGCCTGCAGGAGGACGACTGGCAGCAGGAGACGCTGCCGATCCTGCTCAACCTCGACGAGGAAACCATCGCCGCCCGCACGACCTTCGAGGACGTGCGCGAGTTCTGACATGGTCGCCATCCTCGAGCTGGTCGAGTCGATCGCGCTGCGCGTCGATGCCGACGGCCGGGTGACCCCGGCCTCGCCCGCGGCCGCGCGCTGGCTGGCGGCCCGGCCCGGCGCGCCCAGCCTCGGCGCGCTGTTCGGCGCGGCCTCGCCGGCGTTCCTCCGCAGCCTGGCCGAGAGCAGCGGCAAGGCGGTGCCCGAGAACCCCTGGCCCGAAGGACCTGTCACCTGGGACCTGTCCTTGGAGCCATCCGACGGGGTGCTGGCGGTCGGCGTGGCGATCCGCCCGCCGCGGGCGCTGGCGTCGCAGCTGGCGCACTCCACGTTGCTCGACAAGAGCCTGGCGCTGGCGGTGCTGCCGCGCGAGTCGGCGGCGCCGCTCGGCGAGCGGCTGCAGCCCAAGGCCTACCGCGAGTCGACGGTGATGTTCATCGACGCGGTCCAGTTCTCGCGCCTGGCCGCCCGCGTCGACCCGGTCACCTGCCTCAAGCAGCTCGACTTCTTCTTCTCGGCCTTCGACCAGCTCACCTCGGCGTTCGGCGTCGAGAAGCTGCGCACCGCCGGCGACACCTACGTGGCCGTCTCGGGCATCCCTCACCGCCGCCTGTCGCACGCGGTCGACGCGACGTTCGCCGCGCTGCGCTGCGCCCAGGTGGTCGCGTCGGGGCTGACGCCGATCGTCGACGAGTGGGACTGGAGCTTCCGCATCGGCCTCCACTCGGGGCCCTGCATCTCGGGCGTGCTCGGGTCCAAGAAGCCGGTCTACGACCTGTGGGGCGACACGGTCAGCGTCGCCAGCCACGTCGAGCGGGTCGGCCAGCCCGACTCGGTGTGCGTGTCGGGGGCCGTCCGCCAGCTCATCGAGCCGTTCTTCGCGCTCGAGTTCCTGCAGACGACGGTGACCCGCAGCGTCGGCGAGATCGAGGTCTACGCGGTCCGCGGCCTGCTCCCCGAGCTGCAGGCCGAGGGCCAGCCCGGGGTCGCCAACGCCGAGTTCACCGCCCGCTACGAGTCGCGCTTCGCCTCGCCGTGCCCGGCCGCCGCCCAGGAGGCGCTCGGCGTCGAGCTCGGGCAGGGGCTCGACGAGTTCTGAGCGACCGCGCGCCTACCTGTCTGTGAGGGCAGGCGCGAAGGGACATGCCCGATCGGGCATGTCTCCGGGAGCATGTCCCCGCGGTCACTCGGCCAGCAGGGCGAGCACCCGCGGCAGCTCGTCGTCGCCGAGGCCGCGGCGGGAGTCGGTGCGGACCAGGCGGCCGGGCAGGCCGTCCATGTCGCGGTCGTCGTCGAGGATGCAGTAGGCCCGCGGCGGCTCGGCCTGGGCGGCCAGCCAGGCGGCGATCTCGCGGTCACGGCGGGGGGCGTCGAGGTCGGGGGTGACGTCGACGATCTCGGCGACGCAGCCGGCCGCGCGGAAGTGGGCGCGCAGCTCGGCGAGCGGCATCGTCAGGCGCCAGGTGGAGGTGACGACGACGACGGCCCCGGTGGCCTGCACGACGCGGTTGAGCGCGGCGACGCAGCCGGGCAGCAGCAGCGAGGTCAGGCCGATGGCCGGGTCGACGGGGCTCGACAGGGTGTTCATGACGCCGTCGATGTCGAGGAAGAGGACGCGGTCCGGCACTGGGTCGCTCCGATCAGTCGAGGTCGTAGTCCTTGAACAGGTAGGCGTAGAAGCCGACGACCTCGCGCAGGAGCGACCACGGCTCGCGCAGCTCGAGGTCGAGGTCGGCGTGGGCCCCGGTGGCGTCGACGCCGAAGCGGCGCAGCGCCAGCTTGCTGCGGGTGACGTGGTAGTACTGGCTGACTGCGATCGCGGAGCGCTCGCCGCGGGCGCGCAGGTCGGCGGCGACGAAGCGGGCGGTGGCGTACGTGTTGATGCCGCCTCGGTCGACTGCGATCCGCTCGGCCGGGACGCCGCGGGCGACCAGGTAGTCCTTCATGACGTCGGCCTCGTGCGGGCTGCCGGGGTCCTGGCCGCCGCTGACGATGAGCCGCGGGACGAGGCCGGCGGCGTGGAGCGCGGCGGCGCGATCGAGGCGCAGTTGGAGGCGGCGCGAGGGCTCGCCCGCGGGGCTGACGTGGTTGCCGAGCACGACGGCGACGTCGGCCGGCCGGGCCTCGTCGGTGCAGCCGTCGATCGCCAGGACGAGGAGGTGGACCAGGCCCCAGGCGCATAGCAGGGCGAGGAGGCGCAGGCTGTACTTTCGAACCTGTCGCATGCGACATGTCCTCATGGACCTGTGACCTGGGCCGCGGGCGGGCGAACGGCCAGGCAGGTGAGCCGGGCGGACTCGGGGTCGTAGCGGAAGGCGTCGTGGCGGGCCAGCAGGCGGCGCGCGTAGCGGTGCAGCCGCGTGGGCCGCATGGCGCGCCAGGCGACGCCGGCGGCGCCGGTGGTGTCGAACACGTGCACGCGGCCGAGGCGGTCGCGGGTCGGGTCGACGATCATCATGTGATGGTACATGCGCTCGCCGCCGCGGGCGCCGGCGCGGTGCGAGACGCTGCAGAGGTGGAGGGCGCCCGGGACGAGGGCCGCCAGCGCGGCCTCGGGGTCGAGCTCGCCCAGGCGCAGATCGAGCAGATCGAGGCCGCGCGGGAGGTCGGCTTCGGGCAGGCGGGCTGCTATCTGCAGGAGGGCGGCGCGGCCGGCGTGGGCGCCGTCCTGGCACGACTCGAAGCCGCCGGGCGGATCGCAGGGGACGAGGTCGGCGAGCTCGAGGCGCGGCAACCACAGCAGGCGGACGCCCTCGAGGAAGCCGCCGAGGCAGCCGAGGTCGTATGTCCCGGGGGACAGCCGCACGGGCTGGCCGGCGTCGGTGCGGCAGAAGCCGGCCGGATCGGCGAGGCGGATGTGGCCGAGGCGTTCCCAGGCGTCGATCTCGGCCCAGCGATCGGGCTCGAACGCGAGCTCCAGGCCGCGGAAGATCGCGGCGGGGTCGTGCGCGCGCAGGCCGGCGGCGAGCGCCGGCGGGACGCGCGGGTAGTGGGTCAGAGAGGGCCAGCGCGCGAGCAGGTCGGCGTCGCGCGCGTCGACGGGCTCGAGACGGACCGTGGGGCGCGGAGGGACGGAGGCGGGCGCGGGCGTCGGGTCGTCGACCGGAGCGGTCTCCGGTGACGACTCGATCCCGCACGCGAGAGCGAGCGCCAGACCGGCCGTGAACCCCCGCGGGCCGCGCACTGGATGCATCTACCGCAGCGAGGTTCGTTCGTCGAGGTGCGGGCGGGCGCGGAGGCTGATCGGGACCGCGCGACCCCGAGGCGTGAGCGTGTCGCTCGCGTCTGCGAGCACGCGTTCGGCGGGTCGTACGAGCGCGGGGGGTCGCCGGGGAGGTGGTTGGGGGGCGCGGGGTCGGCCGGTGCGACAGACACGACGAGGGGCGATGGTCCAAGAGTTCGGCGGGTCGGTACGAACGCGGTGCGTCGCACGGACGCGGTTGGGGGGCGCGGGGTCGGCCGGTGCGACAGACACGACGAGGGGCGATGGTCCAGGACCTGTGCGGCCTGCGTGTCGACGCGCAGGGGATGGCTGCTCGCTCACCTCGGCCAGGCGGAAAGAGCATGTCTGTTGAAACATGTTCTTCAGAACATGCTCGAGGATTAGTGTCCTCGAGGACATGGCGCCAAAGCCATGTCAGTGCGAGGCGGCGATCACCGTGACCGTGCGGCGCAGGACCAGCCTGGTCCAGGTGTCGGTCAGCGGCAGGGCGGGGATCGTGACGCTGCCGTCGGGGCCGGCGACCACCTCGCCGTGCTGCTTGCCGAACGACCACGCGATTCGCTCGCCGGGGCGGCAGCGGAACGCCTGGGTGCGGCGCGGGGTCACGTCGACGTAGGCGGGCAGCTCGGCCATGACGCGGTCGCCCTCGCTCGGGTAGCCGGGGGCGGGCGGGTCGGCGCCGTCACCGGCGTGGACGCGCAGGGCGAACTGCAGGCGGTCGACCGTGTCGACCACCGAGTCGCCGTCCCAGCGGAGAAAGCGGCCGAGCGCGCCGGCGATGGCGCCGTCCCAGCCGGTGTCGCCGGGCACCGCGACCTCGCCGGCGAAGCCCGCGTTGGCGCTCCAGTCCTGCTTGCCGTTGCCGACGCCGACGCCGGGGTCGTCGTCGAGCGAGGAGCGGGAGAAGGCCGGGAACGCCCGGTCGCGTCGCAGCGTCGCCTCGTCGCCGTTGATGGGGGCCCACGAGCCGGACCACCAGCTGTCCCCCAGGACAGGATCGGCGACGCCGTGGCCGCCCTCGTCCCACACCGCGAAGTGGCCGACGCCGCGGCTCTGCAGGGCCTGATAGAAGCTCTCGCCGGTGCGCGGGCTCGGCAGCACGGTGGCGCCGAAGTGGATGGTCGGGTCGTCCTTGCCGTGCTTGAGGAACAGGAACTGATCGCGGGCCTCGTTCGACTCGGCGAGCGCGCGCGTCAGGTCCATGTGGTCCCAGGCAGAGAGGCCGCCGCCGCCGTCGAGGTCGAGCTCCGGCGCGCCCCACCAGCCGGACAGCTGGGTGATCCGCCCCGGCCGGTGGTTGCGCGCGATCGCCTGACCGAGGCGCGCGTCGACGTAGGCGAAGTGCCGGCCGCGCAAGAGGCCGAGCAGCATCGCCCCGGCGCCGCCCATCGAGCTGCCGTAGACGTGCACCCGCTGGGGGTCGGCCTCGGGGTAGTGGCGCAGGACGTACTCGACGAGGTGGAGCACGCGCCGCATGGTGTAGTCGGGCGCGGCGCCGCCGGCCACGGGCTCGACGTCCGGCAGCGACGTCGCGTAGCCCCACCAGTAGGTGTTGTCGGGGTCGTGCGGCGAGATCCGGATCTCGGCCGACGACCCGGTGCCGCCGGGGTTGGCGGTGGCGAAGCCGTGCAGGCCGACCCGCACCGCCACGCCCTCGGGCGGGACGTCGAGCGGGACCATGACCTTGGCGACGAACTCGCGGCCGGCGTAGCCCGGGCTGTCGAGGTAATCATCTGTCTTTTGCGACAGGGTGTAACGGACATACCCGCTGCCGTCGAGGAACTCGGTGTCGACGACCTCGGGCCACGGCGGCTGGATGGTGTCGCGGACGACGACGGCGAAGGTGGTCTCGACCCGCGACTCGCCGTCGTGGGCGAGCACGGTGACGGTCCAGCTGTCGCCGCCCTGGGTGAAGTCGGGGGTGAACAGGAACCTGCGGGTGGGCTCGTCCCAGGTGGCGCCCGGCGGCAGGCCGAGCAGGTGGACCCGCAGGGCCTTGGGATCAGCGACGTCGACGACGTCGATGAAGAGGCCGACCTCGGTGTCCTCGTCGACCGAGACCTCGGCGGGGACGAGGATCCGCGGCGCCGAGCGATCGACGGCGAGGGTCAGGGGCCGCGAGTCCTCGTCGCCGCGGCGGACCAGCACCGGGTAGTCGCCGCGCTTGCGCGGGCCGCTGCGGGCGTGGAGCTCGCCGCCCGAGACGAAGGTGGTGGGCAGCTCCACGCCGGCGACGACGACGACGCTGTCGCGCGTGAAGCCGGCGCCGGTGACGTGGAGGTCGAACTCGACGCCGCCGGGCGCAGGGTCGGGCGAGAGGGCGTCGAGCTCGAGCGGCGCGAGCTGGGGGCCGCCGATCGGGCCCTCGCTCACGGGAGGGCGCGACGGCGGGTCGGATTCATCGACGATGGCGCCCGAGGGGCCGCTGTAACAGCCGGCGAGGGCGAGCCACGCGAGCGTGAGGCACACACGCGGGACCAGGCCAGAGCACGACAACATGCTCTGATTTTTCCCACGACGATCGCCGATCCGCCAGCGCCGACCTGCGGAATTTGTGTGACATGCACGGAATGCCGGCGAGCGGACGACCTGCGATCCGGCGCACAAGGTGGGTCCGCGACGCGCTCCTGGGGCGATGGGCCGCCGCGGCCAACCCGGTTCGCGTGCCCCCCGTTCGCGTGCCTCGGTGTCCGCCGGATGTCGATTGAGACATGGCGGAAAGGACAGGTTGAGGATCAGGCCGGGTGGCGCTCGAGCCAGGTCTCGACCTCGGCCCGGTAGTGCTTCGCCCCGGCCCTCTCGAACCGGGTCTGCGCCGAAGTCGCGAGGGAACGTGCCTGTGCGCGGTCGGCGCGGCTGTCCCATAGGACCTGTGCCAGCTGGAATTCGGCGTGGGCGCGCTGGATGGGGGCGCTTTGCGGGTCGAGCAAGGCGAGGCTGCGGTCGAGGTCGCGGCGCGCCTCGTCGTGGCGACCCTGAGCGTGTCGCACCCGGGCCCGGGGGGTCAGGACCTCGGACATCCACAGCGAGTCGGCGCCGTAGTTGCGCTCGATCGAGGTGACCGCGGCGTCGGCCTCGCGCTCGGCGGCGGACAGGTCGCCGAGACCGACGAGGGCGACCGCCCGCATGGCCCGACTGACGGCGGTATAGAGGTTGTCCTCGCCGAGCACCGAGGTGGCGATCGGCAGCGCGAGGTCGGTGTGGTCGCGGGCCGCGGTGTAGTTGTCGCGCGCCAGCTCGATCTGCGCCAGCGCCAGGTGGGCCAGCACGGTGCCCTGCGGATCGGGGCTCTGCGCCGAGCTCCAGATCGCGAGCGCGCGGGAGGCGTGCTGCTCGGCCAGCCCGAGCTCGCCGCGCACCAGCTGGACGGAGGCGAGCCGCTCGAGCATGGCGGCGACGCGGGTGCTCTGCGGGCCGAAGTGGTGCTCCCAGATCGATCGCGCCTCGTCGAAGGCGTCGAGGGCCGCGCCGAAATCGCCGCGCTGGGCGGCGATGTCGGCCAGCGCCGACAGCGGGAAGGCGAGCCGCTCGTGGCGCGGAGGCAGGGCGGCGCGGAGGATCGCCAGGGCGGCGCGGTGGTGCTTCTCGGCGGTGTCGAAGTCGCCGCGCAAGGTGGCGACGTTGCCGAGGTCGGCCAGCGAGAAGGCGTTGTTCGGGTGACCCTCGCCATAGATGTCGCGGCGCAGCGCGAGGAGCTCCTCGAAGATCGCCTGGGCCAGGTCGAGCTGGCCGAGGCTGAGGTGGACGTTGGCGAGGTTCTGTCGGGTGGAGACGGCCTCCCGCGAGCGATCGGGGATGTCGGCGAGCGAGCGGCGGTAGTGGTCGATGGCGGTGACGTACTCGCGGCGGGCCTCGGCGATCTGGCCGCGGCGGAGCTCGAGGTCGCCGCCGAGGTGGGGCGGGCGGTCGAGCCGCTCGTAGAGGGCCTCGGCGTGGCGCAGCCACGGCTGGGCGTCGTCGGGGTGGCTGAGGACCTGGGCGAGGCGGCCGGCGAAGGCGCTGGCTGTCTTGAAGGCCAGGCGGTCGTCGCCGGCGGCGAGCGCCTCCCAGTAGGCCTCGCCGAACACGCGGGCGCCCTCGTCGTATCTGCTGGCGTCGAACAATTGGTCGGCGAGCTCGGCCAGGACCTGGGCGCGCAGCGGGCGGTAGCCGAGGTCGCGCGAGCGCTGCTCCGCGGCCTCGATCAAGGTCAGACCGGCGCCCGGGTGGCCGGCGGTCGCCTCGGCGTGGGCGACGGAGAGCTGGTCGCGCAGGGCCTGGACTGCGTCGACGAGCGCGGGCGGGGGCGAGTCGACCTCGGCCCGCAAGGCGTCGAGGTCGGCGCAGCGGGCCGGCGGCGGCAGGGCCTCGACGGCGTCGCGGGCGTGCTCGACGGCGTCGGCGTCGGCCCCCGCGAGCACGCCGAGCAGGGCGTCGAGCTCGTGCCGGCGATCCTCGAGGCAGTGCATGCGCCTGTCCAAAAGTTCCTGTGATTGCTCGCCGCGGATGTTGGCGGCGGCGCAGGCGTCGGTGTGGCCGGCGATCCAGCTCTCGGCCCAGACGTCGATGCGCGCGCCGGCGCGGGCGGCCGCGTCGGGGGCGTAGGGGAGGCCGGTGGCGGCGAAGGCGTCGGCGAGGGCGGCGCGTCGCTCGGGGTTCCACGTCGGCGCGAGGGCCTCGGGGGCGCCGGTGCACAGCGCGGGCGCGTCGCCGGCGAGGGCGAAGGCGATGGCGCCGGCGACGAGGGCCACGCCGCCGCCGGCGAGGGCCCAGCGCCGACGATCGCGTCGCAGCGGCCGCTCGAGCGCGTCGAGCAGCGCCTGCATCGACGGCCACCTGTCCCCGGGTTCAGGCGAGAGGCCGCGGAGGATGGCGCGGTGGATCGCCGGCGGGACCTTGATGGCGCGTCGCGGCGGGTCGATGCGCCCGCGGGCCTTGGCCGCCTCGAGCGCGAACAGGTTGTCGCCGCTGAACGGGCGGTTGCCGTACAGGCCCTCGTAGAGGGCGACGCAGAAGCTGAACTGATCGGCGCGCTCGTCGATCGCGGCGCCGCCCCGCTGCTCCGGGGCCATGTACGCCGGGGTGCCGACGAGGGTGCCGACGCGGGTGAGCGGGCCGGACACCAGCGACGAGGAGAGCGGATCGATCAGGGGCCCGGCGTCGGGCGCTCCGCCGGCCGTCGGTTCGGCCTCGCCGGCGGACCGCGCCAGGCCGAAGTCGAACACGCAGATCCGACCTGTCTCTCCGACCAGGACGTTGCCGGGCTTGAAGTCGCGGTGGATGATGCCGACGGCGTGGGCGGCGACGAGGCCGCGGCCGGCGGCCAGGAACACGTCGAGGACCTCGCGCAGGCCGCGGACGCGGGCGTCGAGCCACTGCGCGAGGGTGATGCCCGGCACGTACTCCATCACCAGGAACACGCCGGCGGCTTGCGGTAACCTGTCCTTCGGGACAGGCTCCGTCCGGTTCGGGCCCATCCTCAGGGTGGTCAGCGCTTCGGCGTCGTAGGAGCCGACGTCGTGGACTGCGACGACGTTGCCGTGCGACAGCCGGGCCAGCGCCTGGGCCTCGCGCAGCAGGCGGGCGTGGGCGGCCTGGGCCGGGCCGTCGCCGGGAGCGACGCGCAGCAGCTTGATAGCGACCTTGCGATCGAGGCTCGGGTCGTAGGCGAGGTAGACGACACCCATGCCGCCGGCGCCGAGGCGACGCACGAGGACGTAGCGGGTGAGTTGAAGCGCGCGCTCGCGCTGCGACAGCGTCGAGCGGTCGAGGTCGGGAGGCGGCGTCGCGGGACTCGAAGAGGCGCGCGCGCCGGGTGACAGATCTCCGGCCAGCGTCTCGTCGGTCGCGAAGTCCGGGCGCGCTGGAGGGTCGCCGACAAGCGTGGGATCGGGGTCCGGCCCAGAGGACCGCGGGGTGGGATCACCGCCGGCGCGCGACATCTGCGGGTCCAGGTTAACCCGCCCGGTGCTGCGCTGTCGTGCCGGGCTTGAGGCGCAATGCCGCGCGCCTGTATGATTCCGGCGATCGCATGACCGTCCTCGTCACCGGCGCCGCGGGTCATATCGGCGCGAATTTAGTCCGTACGTTGCTGTCTCGCGGCGAGCGCGTCCGCGTGCTCGTCCGCAACTCCCAGCGCGCGCTCGCAGGACTCGACGTCGAGCGGATCACCGGCGACGTGCGCGATCCGGACGCGGCGCGCCGCGCGACCGCCGGCGTCGAGGTCGTGTATCACCTCGCGGCCCAGATCTCGATCTCGGGCGATCCGCGGGGCCTGGTGCGCGCGGTCAACGTCGACGGGGTGCGCTCGATCGCCGAGGCCGCGCTGAGCGCCGGGGTGCGGCGACTGGTGCACTGCAGTTCGGTGCACGCGTTCGACCTCTACCGCGAGGGCGCGAGCGACGTGGAGGTCGACGAGCGCTGGCCGCGGGTGCCCGACGAGCCGAGCCACTTCGCGTACGACCGCTCCAAGGCGGCCGGCGAGCGGGCGCTCCGCGAGGTGATGGGTCGCGGCCTCGACGCGGTGATCGTGCACCCGTCGGGCGTGATCGGGCCGTACGACTTCGGGCCGTCGCGGATGGGTCGGATGTTCCTGCAGCTGTACCGGCGATCGCTGCCGAGCCTGATCGACGGGGCGTTCGACTTCGTCGACGTGCGCGACGTGGTGGCCGGGATGCTGGCGGCCCAGGCCCGCGGCGAGAACGGCGAGAACTACCTGCTGACCGGGCACACGGTGCACGTGCGCGACATCGGGACGATCGCGGAGGCGATCACGGGGGTGAAGCCGCCGCGGCTGGTGGCGCCGATCTGGTTCGCCCGCCTCGGGGTGCCGCTGTTCGGGGCGGCCGGCGCCGTGATGCGGCAGGAGCCGCTCTACACCCACGAGTCGCTGTCGGTGCTGGGGACGCGCGCCCGCTTCGATCACGGCAAGGCCGGGCGCGCCCTCGGCTACACGGTCCGGCCGTTCGCCGACAGCGTGCGCGACATCTACGCGTGGTTCGACGCCGCCGGGATGCTCGGCAAGAAGCGCCTGGCGAGCGGCGAGACGCGGGCCTGAGTCGGCTGTCCCGCGGGACATGGTCCCGCGGGCAGGCGGTCGCGCGAGCCGAGGAGTGCCCGCTTCGTACTCCGCAGGCTCGCAGTGCGAGCGCAGCGAGGGAACGGCCTCGACGCGCCTGTCGTCGCCCGGAGCGGAAGCGCCGCTGTGGGCAGCGATGCGCGACGAGGCAGGACGCCCGGCGGCGCGGCTTCGAGGTGGCCGAATGTTCTCGGCGATCTCGAGGGGTTCAGGTTCGACGTGGGCTCCGAGAGGCCGGAGGTCTCTCGGGGCATGTCGTGAAGGGCAGGTCCGAAGGGGCATGTCCCGGGGGACATGCCCGGAAGGTCACCAGGAGGGCTTCTCTTCCTCGGGGCCCGGGTCGGGCTTGGCGGCGCCGGAGGGCTTGTCGCTGACGGGCGCCGGGGGCGGGGTCACCGGCGGGGCAGCCTCGGGCGCGGCGGGCGGGGTGGCGACCGGCGCGGGGGTCGGCTGCGGCTGAGCGGGCGGCGGGGCCGCGGTCTTGGTGTCGGCCTTGGTCTCGACTTTCTTGGCGTCCTTGCTGCCGCAGGCCGGGGTGGTCGCGGTGGCGAGCAGCATGGTGGCCGCGAGGAACTTCTCCAGATCGATCTTCATCGCCGTCTCCTTCGTGGCGCGGTCGCCGCGCCGTGCCGCGCGAGTATAACCCCGTCGGAGCGGGTCGCCATGGAACCGGCGCGGCCGATCGCCCTGCGCGGGCTCGCCGCGGGGGCTGGCCCAAAGGTCATGTGCCGGTGAACCGCGCGGCGCGGCGCTCGATGAACGACTGCATGCCCTCGCGCGCGTCGTCCGAGCCCATGATCGCGCGAACCTCCTCCATCATGGTAGCGAGGGCCGCCTCGGGGCCGCGCTCGACGGTGGTGCGGGCGCTCGAGAGGGTGGCGCGCACGCCGAGCGGGGCCTGGGCGGCGATCGTGGCCGCGATCTCGGCGGCGCGCTCGACCTGCTTGCCGGGCTCGACGACCTCCTGCACGAGGCCGATCCGCAGCGCCTCGGCGGCGTCGAAGGCGTCGCCGGTGAGGAGCCAGCGCATGGCGTTGCCCCACCCGGCGACCTGCGGCAGCCGCAAGGTCGCGCCGCCGAAGGGGAAGATCCCGCGCCGGATCTCGATCTGGCCGAAGCGCGCGTCGCCGGCGGCGATCCGGATGTCGGCGGCGAGCATCAACTCGATGCCGAGCGTCAGGCACCAGCCCTGGACAGCGAGCACGACCGGCTTGCTGCGCACGCGGCCGTGGAGGCCGAGCGGGTCGACGGCGCCGACGGGGAACAGCTGCTCGCCGCGGGCGACGGCCGGGCCGACCTCGGCGAGGTCGAGGCCCGCGGTGAAGTGGTCGCCGTGGGCGAACACGACGGCGCAACGCAGCTGCGGGTCGTCCTCGTAGTCGGTGAAGGCCTCGGCGAGCTGCCGCAGCATGGCGAGGTCGAAGGCGTTGCGCTTGGCGGCGCGATCGAGGCCGATCATCCGCACGTGGCCGTGTGTCTGGGTCGAGATCCGGCGGTCGGTGGACATGCCGGCGAGCATACACCGGACGGTGACGCTACCGCGCGGCGCCGCGGCGCGGGCCGAGGTGCGCGGGACACTGGGGGTCGGACCGTGATGTGGTGAAATAGACATGTTCCAAGGGACATGTGATGCCCTGAGGGGAATCGCCGTCGTTCGTGCTGGTCGGGGAGGAGCGTGGGCCCGGGGAGCGCGAGGCGAGGGGGATGGTTTCGCGGTGAGGCCGCAACTCGGGGTCGTGCGGTTGATCGTGCGGGAGCGCGGGCCCGGAGCGCGCGACGCGAGGACGAGGTTTCTCGGGCTCGGCGAGGCTGCACGGCGGTCGCAACCGGGGGGCGGCGGTAGTATCGTCGGTGCATGACCGTCGAGCCGTCGGAGGACGAGTTGTTGGCTGCGCTCATCGAGCTGCATCGCGGGCTCGAGCGCATGGGACCGGGCGATCCGGCGTTCAGCCGCGAGATTCTGGCGGGCTTGCCGGGGCTGCCCGAGGCGCCGCGAATCGCCGACCTGGGGTGCGGAGCGGGGGCAGGGGCGCTGCTGTTGGCAGAGACCTTCCGGGTGCCCGTCGTCGCGGTCGATCTGTTGCGGTCGTTCCTCGACCAGCTCGAGATCCGGGCGCGCGAGCGCGGGCTCGAGTCGCTGGTGCGCGCGGTGGAGGGCGACATCGGAGCGCTCGATTGGCCGGCGGGGTCCCTCGATCTGCTGTGGTCGGAGGGGGCGGCGTACCACCTGACGTTCGCGGGCGCAGTGCAGCGCTGGCGGCCGTTGCTGGCGGCGGGCGGGCTGGCGGTGATCTCGGAGGCGAGCTGGTTCACGGAGACGCCGGCGGCGGCGGCACGGGCGTTCTGGGCTGCGGCCTATCCGGCGATGGGCACGGAGGCGACGAACGCCGAGCGGGCCCGCGAGGCCGGGTTCGAGGTGCTGGGGGTGCATCGGCTGCCGGCGCGTGCGTGGTGGGACAACTACTACGGGCCGCGGCTGCGCCGGGTGGAGGAGGTGCGCGGGTCGGCGAGCGCGGCGATGCGAGCGGCCATCCGCGAGACGGAGGCGGAGGTGGCGATGTTTCGCGCGCATGCCGAGGACTATGGGTATGCGTTCTACGTATTGCGGGCGGGGTGAGGGGCGGGTCGTTCGGGGGTCGAAGGGACGCGCCCGGTCCTCGTGCATGGGTGGTGGACGGCGGTTCGTGAACTGCCGAGGCCGCCTCGCGGGCGGTCGGGGACGCGGGCCGGCGCCCAGTCCTCGCGGATGCACCCTCCTTCGTCGGGCGCATCTCGCTGCGGATGGGCGCCGGCCCGCGTCCCCGACCGCTGCACGGCCAGCCTCGTGGGTGGCCCGAAGCGCCGGTCGCGGGCTTCGCCGAAGGGGCTTTTCGTGCGCAGGTGTCCTCCGTGCGATGGACGGCCGGGGCCGGCCGCCCATCGCACGGACCTCTCGACGTCCTATCCGGCGCTCGCCTGTGGCGCGGCGATGGGCGGCGCGGCGGGGGCTTCTTGCGGCGTGCGGCGGCGGGCTCCACAGTACTGCGCAACGTCGTCGAGGCGGTGGCGAGTAAAACTGGCCGCGAGGACAGGTCGTGCGAAGGCCGCGGACGGAGTGGCGGGAACAGGCTGTCCGGGAGGACATGTCGTGCGGTTGCGGGCTCCACCGTACTGCGCAACGTCGTCGAGGCGGTGGCGAGTAAACTGGCCGCGAGGACAGGTCGTACGAAGGCCGCGGGCGCAACGTTGACGGAGTGGCGGGAACAGGCTGTCCGGGAGGACATGTCGTGCGGCGGCGGGCTCTACCGTATTGCGCAACGTCGTCGCGGCGGTGGGCGAGTAAAACTGGCCGCGAGGACAGGTCGTGCGAAGGCCGCGAGCGCGCAACGTTGACGGAGTTGCGGGAACAGGCTGTCCGCGAGGACATGTCGTGCGGCGGCGGGCTCCACCGTACTGCGCAACGTTGTCGAGGCGGCGGGCGAGTAAAACTGGCCTTAGGACATGTCGTGCGAAGACAGCGGGCGCCCAACGTTGACGGGGAGCGGCGGGAATAGGCTGTCCGCGAGGACATGTCGTGCGGCGCCGGGCTCCACCGTATTGCGCAACGTCGTCAGGACAGGTCGTACGGGGAGCGATACCCTTCTGTCGCTCATCGGCGGTGGCGGCGACGGCGGAGCGCGAGCAGGCTGGCCGCGAGGACAGGTGAGAACGGGGCGCCGGAGCGGCAGGCGCAGCCGCTGGCCGGCGGGCTTGCGCCGGCGGAGTCGCTGGCCGATCCGGTGTCGGCGCTGCTCGTGCCGGAGCTGGCGGAGGGGTCGGTGGTCGGGTCGCCGGTGGTCGGGGAATCGCTCGGGGCGGGGCCGATCCACAGGTGGTTGGTGACGGTGCGCGGCTTGCCGTCGACGAGGACCTCGGCGCGGACGCGCGAGTGGCCCGCGGCGGGGGGCTCGAGGAGGAAGTCGTGCGTGAACGGGTCGGCGGTGACTGCGACGGGCTCTTGCGGCTTGCGGTCGCGGACCAGGCGGACGCTGGCGCCCGCGGGGGCGCCGGTGACTCGCACGGTGAAGGTGGCGGGGCCGCTGTCGAAGCTGTCTCCGGGGACATGTGTCCCGGAGGACAGCTCGAGCATGGGATCGGCGGGGCCCTGCAGCTTGACGACGGTGCGGCCGGCGCGGAGGCCGGCGAGGATCGCGTCGACGCTCAGGGCGTCGGCGTACACGAGGGTGGTGGGGTCGCCGATCGGGCTGTCGAAGCCGCCGAGGTCGAGGCCCGCCTTGTGATCGTCGCTCCCGCCGATCGGGGCCGGGCGGTGGCCCCGATCGCACAGGTCGTCCCAGAAGCGCATGGCGTCGTCGGTGAAGAACATGCCGGCCTTGTCGAGGCCGCCGGTGGCGATCTCGACGGCGCCGAGGCGGGCCGGGTCGAGCTCCAGCTGCCAGGCGCAGCCGATGCACAGGTCGCCGAGAGCGAGCGCGGGGTGATTGGCGCTCAGGACGGCGCCCTGGAGGTCGTAGGCGTCGGCGGCGGCGGTGATGGTGACGCCGGGCTGGCCGAGCTTGTGGTCGACCCAGGCGGTCGCGCCGATGGCGTTCATGTGGCCGGCGTAGGTGGTGAACTCGCAGCCGGGGACGAACAGGAGGTCGGGGTGGCGAGCCTGAGCGTCGGCGAAGAAGTCGAGGTGCGAGGTGGTGTTGTGGTCGGTGACGACGACGAAGTCGAGGCCGCGGCCGCGCGCGAACTCGGCGATGGCCTCAAGGGTCGGCGAGGCGTCGCCGCTCTCGCGCGAGTGGACGTGAAAGTCGCCGGCGTACCAGCGCGGGCCGCCGCCGAGCGCAGCCGGCTGATAGGGGGCTCGCTCAGGCTGCGCGGGCAAGGTCGGGGTGTCACGCAGGGTGACGGTGATCAGGTATTCGCCGGGTGGCGCGGCCAGCTTGGCCTTGCCGACGACGACGCTCCACGTGCCCGCGGCGATCGGGCCGGGCACGTAGGAGCGCGAGGCGGCAGCTTCGCCGACAACGGCGTTCTCACCGTTGCCGCCGCCCCAGCCGCGGAACACACCCTGCGGGTCGACGAGGCCCCAGTCGAGGATGTTGTCGTCCGAGAGGTCGTCGTGGGCGATCTCGATCTCGCGGGTGCCGGCGGGGACGTCGAAGGCGACGAAGAAGTGGTCCAGGCTGTCCATCGGGACCTGTCCCTTGAGCTCCTGCGTGGTCTCGGCGGCACGCGCCGGGGTGAGCGGGACGAGCAGGGCGAGCGCGACGAGGGCCGGCCTGGGGCGCGACATGGAGGCACGATAGCGCACCGGCGAGCGGCGCGGTCCGGGCCGTCGCAAGCGACCCGGGCGCTCGGGTACACTCCCCGCCGATGGCCGAGCGCGACCCCGAAAACCCCGTGGCCCTCGGCGAGGGCAAGCTGACGTTCCCGTGCGAACAGTGCGGGTCGGCCCTCGAATACTCGCCCGGCTCCGACCAGCTGCGCTGCAACCACTGCGGTCATACGCAGGCGATCCGCGGCGAGAAGGCGATCCTGGAACATGACTTTCAGGACATGTTGCAGCGGCTCGCCCGCGCGCCGGCGTCGACGCTCGGGGGCCACAGCGTCCAGTGCGAGGGCTGCGGCGCCCAGGCGATGCTGGCCGGGCAGGCCGGCCGCTGCGCCTTCTGCGGCGCGCCGGTGGTGATGGACGTGAAGGAGCTCGGCGAGATCGTGCCGCCGGAGTCGCTGCTGCCGTTCGGCATCGACGGACCGAAGGCGCGCGAGGCGTTCCAGCAGTGGGTCCGCAAGCTGTGGTTCGCGCCGAACGACCTCAAGCGGCTGGCCCAGGTCCACGGCATCGACGGCGTGTACCTGCCGTACTGGACCTACGACTCGCAGACGACCACCCGCTACCAGGGGCTGCGCGGCGACCACTACTACGTGACCGAGTCGTACACCGACGCGCAGGGCAACCGGCAGACGCGGCAGGTGCAGAAGACCCGCTGGACCCCCGCGAGCGGGACGGTCAACGTCGGCTTCGACGACGTGCTGGTGTGCGCGTCGGGGTCGCTGCCGCGGCCGCTGATCGAGAAGCTCGAGCCGTGGGACCTCCACAACCTGCGCGGCTTCGAGGCCGGCTACCTCAGCGGCTTCATCGCCGAGCGCTACAAGATCGGGCTCGAGGACGGGTTCCAGATCGCCGACGAGCGCATGCAGCCGGAGATCCGCGCGGTCATCCGCCGCGGCATCGGCGGCGACGTGCAGCAGATCCTGTCGATGTCGGTGCGGCACGAGGACGTGAAGTGCAAGCACGTGCTGCTGCCGCTGTGGATCGCGAGCTTCCGCTACAAGGAGAAGGTCTTCCGCTTCATCGTCAACGCCCGCACCGGCGAGGTCGCGGGCGAGCGGCCGTGGAGCGTGGCCAAGATCGTGCTGACGGTCCTCGCGGTGGCCGCGGTGATCGCGGCGATCGTCATCCTCGCGAAGTCGCGCTGAGGTCAGCGCCTGCGGGCGCGTCCGCATGGACAGGACTCTGGACACATGTCCATTGGAGCATGTTCCAGGACACCTGTCCGCAGGGTCAGCCGTGAGGCGAGCGGTACCAGCGATCGACCAGCGGACGGATGGCCGCGAGGATGTCGGGGTGGTGCGCGCCGTGCGAGGCGACCAGGCCGTTGTCGTGGCCGAGCCGCCGCGGGTCGTAGACCAGCGGGCGTCCCCACAGATCGGTGATGACGCCGCCGACGGCTCGCAGCAGGGCCCACGGGGCGCAGGTGTCCCACAGCTTGGTGCCGCTGCGCGGGTGCACGTAGAGGTCGGCCTCGCCGCGGGCGATGGTGCCCACCTTCACACCGACGGAGCCGAGTTGAAGGTTGCGCTCGGGAGGGATGGCGAGCGCCTGCATGACCTCGAGGGTCTTCGGAGAGGCGTGACTCAGGCTGCTGACGAGGCGTAGCTCGGCGAGCGAGCGAGTGCTCGCGTGCAGCGGCGTGGCCGCGCCGCCGTCATCGAGGACGAACGCCTCGCGACGGTCGTGCGTGCAGACACCCCAGGACAGTCGTCCGGCGCCTGCCTCATACACGACGCCGAGGACGGGCTCGCCGCCGACGCAGAGGCCGATCTGGATCGCCCAGCAGGCAAGGCCGCGCGCGTACTCGGCGGTGCCGTCGATCGGGTCGACGTACCAGCAGCGCGTCACGTCAGCGGCTGCAGCGGCGTCGTCGGCGGACTCCTCGGCGACGACCGCGTCGCCCGGGAAGGCTGCACGCAGCGCAGCGACCAGGAGCGCGTTGATCTCCGTGTCCGCGCGCGTGACCGGACCGGCGTCGTCAGGTTTGTCCTGGGCCTGCATGACGTCGGCGCCACCTGTCTGATAAGCCAGGGCGATGGCGCCGGCCTCGCGAGCGAGCGAGACGACGACGCGGAGCTCAGGATCGAAATCGGCCACGGGCGAACTCTTTCCGGCGCCCCTCGGGCGCTCTCTGAAGGGGCTGGAGAGATCTCACTGATAGCCCGACAAGGACCAGGTTATCGGGTGGTGCCTGATGTGGGGGGCAATTTTGAATAACCTAGCGACAAAACAGCGGAAATCAGCCGTCACCCGAGGCTGGCATTTTTCTCGCTGAACGACATTTTTGGGGGTTACGAACCTTGTTCCAAGTTGCGCCCCCAGCGAAATCCAAGGTTCCGTCAGACAAAAAAACCTGCTAGTCATGAGGAATGTCACGTGTTCAGCGAGCAGGCCTACGACAGGGAATCATCCAAACCAGCCTCGAGATCGGGAGCGAACGCGGTGAAGAAGGGCTGACGATGCGCGGCATCGCGGCACGGCTCGGAGTCAGTGCCACGGCGCTTTATCAGCACTTCGAGAGTAAATCGAAGATCCTCCGCGAGATCCGGATCTACGGGGCCGAACTGCTGCAGAGCGAGGTATTGGAGCCCGCAGCATCGACCGAAGACCCGGCAGAGCGCCTCATCAACGCCGGCCGCAACTATGTGCAGTTCGCAAAGTCGCACAAGTGGCTGTACTCGGTGATGATGGGTAACGAGCAGATCGATTGGTCGCAGCACAACACCGAGGAGGTGGACCTGCTGCTGCGCCCGCTCAAGACGTTCCAGGGCTGGATGGAGGAGGGCGCGGCGCGCGGCTGTTGGCGCGGCGATGTCGACCTCTCGCTCGCCTCCTTCCGCATCTGGATGTCGCTGCACGGGCTCTGCACGATGCTGCTGTCGGGGCGCATCAGCGAGGCGCACCCGGCGTTCCCGCGCAAGGACGAGCAGAGCTTCGTCGACGAGTTCATCGGCTCGATGATCGCCTGTCTCAAGCCCTGAACGGGGCTACGCGGGCACGAAGCAGGCGCCGATGCTCTCGAATCCGGGCGCCGGGCTCGGGAACAGCGGCTCACACAGGGAGGGCGACGCGCACTGCGCGTCGCCCTCGTTGACGTCGCAGGTGGAGGTGCAGCAGCTGCTCGAGGCGCAATTCGGCACCAGCGCGCCGGGCATGCACACGTACGTGGGAGCGCAGCCGCGGCCGTTGAACTCCGAGCAGTTGGTGCCCTCGGTACCCATGTCGACGTCGAGCAGCATCTCGCAGACGAAGCGATCCTTGCCCTGACGACAGCCGAGGCCGGACGGACAGATGGCCACGAGAGGGTCACACGTGTCCGCGCAGTAGGTCGTGCCGCTGTATGGACTGGTGGTGCAGAGGCCCGGCTCGCAGTCGACGTCGTTGCGGCAGATCGGGAAGCAGATGCCGGCGGTCGGATCGTCCTGGTTGAGCGAGAGGCACACGGTGCCGGCGCCGCACCCGTCCTGGCCGCTGTCCGGCGCGGGCACGCACGCGTCGAGCGGCAGGAGCATGCCGTCGTCGGGCACGCACTTGAAGTGGTTCTGCAGGCCGCCCTCGCTGATCGCGGTGCACTTCTGTCCTTCGGGACATGCGGGAGTGCCGGACGGTTCACAGTCGTAGACGGGGTTGAAGTCCGGCGGCGGCTCCGGCGCTCCCGTGGTCGGCTCGGTGGCAGCCTCGCCCTCGCTGTCGGTCTCACCCTCGCTGTCGCCCTGGTGGGCGGCCGTGTCGTCGTCGTCGACAGGGACGCGCTGACATGCCCCCAGGGACATGAACGCAAGGACAGTTGCGAGGCCGGCGGCGGCGACACCGGCGCCGCGGCGAAGGTAAGCGTCGAGCATGGCCTCACAGTAGCAGGTGAGGGCGCGCGCGGCCCGAGGCGCGCAGGGACGGGAGGGTCGCGTCCGATCGCGGACCGATGTCGCCGAGTCGAGGTCGCTGCGTTGCGGACTGTTGTCCGCTCGTGCATGACGCTGCTGAAAGTTCGCAGGGTTCGCGCGTGGTGAGGTGCTCGGATGTCGTGTTGCGGCCGGGGCCGGCGGACTGATGTCCGCTCGTGCATGAGGCCCGCTCGACGTCGGTGCTCGAGCGGCGAGATGCAGAGGACGGCGGCATCGTCCTGCCGACCGCGTGCTGCAGGTCGATGGACTGCAGCCGGATCCAGCGAACGGATGTGCGCTCGGTCGCCGAGCCACACATGGGCTCGTCGGACTTGTGTCCGTGATGGTCTGGGCGAGCGGAGTGACTCGGACGTCGGCGCGGAGCGGCTCATCGAGGCGCGACTGGCAAGGTCATCGGCGCGAGCGCGAGGCAGCGAACGCAGACCACAGACGGTCGCTCGAACGATCGCCGACGATGAGTTCGCGGATCGCTGCGCCGGTCGCGAATCAGAACGCGTCGTCGTCGCAGGACACCGCCGCGCTCGGCTGTCACAGGGCGGCGGTGCGCAGGTCGGCGATGGCGGTCGTGCAGGCGTGGACGACCGCGCGCGCGTGGTCGAGGCCCTGCTGGGCGGCGTGGTTGGGGCCGCGCTGCAGCTGCACGAGGACCTCGGCGCCGGCCGAGCCGGCGGTGATGGCGACGGGGATGGCCATGAGCGCGCGGGCGGCCTCGGCGGCGCGGGCCCCGAGCGGGACCTGATTCTCGGGGCCGCTGTCGCCGAGCAAGCGCAGGTGGTCGATGTAGCTGCGGCCCCAGCGCGTCTCGGCGGCGGCGAGGGCGTCAGGGGTGCCCTGGGCCCGGGCCCACGCGACCAGGACGGCGTTGAGGGCCATCCCGGCGGCGCGGCGGGCGTGGGTGAGGGCGGTGCGGCGGACGGCCACGTGGTCCGCTCCGGCCTCGAGCTCGGTCAGCGCGGAGCGCATCCACGCGTCCGCATCGAGGCGCCACAGCCAGTGGGCCTCGGCCTCCGTCATCCCGACGAGCTCCCGGAGCTGGTCGAGCTGGTCGAGTCGGTGGTCGAGCCCGTGGTGGTCGTGGTCGAGTCGGTCGAGGTGCTCGTGGTGCTCGTGTCGGTGGTCGACGTGCTCGACGTGGTGGTCGTGTCGGTGGTCGACGTGGTGTCGGTGGTCGACGTGGTGTCGGTGGTCGACGTGGTCGACGTGGTGGTCGTCGTGCCGTCGGTGGCGGTGCCGTCGGTGGTGCCGGTCATCGACGAGGCGGTGGCCGAGCCGTCGGTCGGGCCGGTGGCGCTCTCGCTGATGCTGTTGCTGCCGGGGCCGGCGATGTCGCGCTTGGACGGGAGGTCGTCGCGGATCGGCATGTCGGGCAGGCCGGGGCCGGCCGAGTCGCTGTCGACGCTCTCGGACACGACGCAGCTGCCGATGATGCCCGGCTTGAAGCAGGCGTCGCCCGACAGGATCTTCTCGCCCTCGGCGTAGCACTCGAGGCCGGCCCCGCAGTCGCTGGCGCAGCGGCACGGGTCGCCGGCCTTGGGCCGACACCCCGTGAGCGCGAACAGCAGGGCCAGGGCGACGCCGGAGGTGAAGGTCTGGCGCGGGCGGGGCGGCGTCATGAAATCGCCTTGTACTCGACGCGGACGACCTCGTACTCGCGGTCGCCCTTGGGCAGCTTGACCAGGACCTCGTCGCCGACGCGCTTGCCGAGCATCGCGCGGGCGATCGGGGCGCCGAGCGAGATCTTGCCCTTGTCGGCGTCGGACTCGTCCTCGCCGACGATGCGGTAGACGACCTTCTGGTCGTTCTCGACGTCGTGCATCGTCACCGTGGCGCCGAAGGTGACCTTGTCTTCCTTGACGGTCTCGGGGTCGATCACCTGGGCCATGCCGATGCGGGACTCGAGGTACCGCATGCGGGCGTCGAGCTGGGCCTGGCGCTCCTTGGCGGCGTGGTACTCGGCGTTCTCGCGCAGGTCACCGTGGCCGAGCGCAGTCTCGATGTCGCGGACGTTCTCGGGCCGATCGACTTCCTTGATCTGCTTGAGCTCGGCGCGCAGCCTGCTGTACCCGGCGGGGGTCATCGGGATCTTCTGCTCGGTCATGGCGTGTCCTGAGGTGCGGACGGAGGCGCGGTCTCCCGATGATAGTCCTGGAGGGTGCGCGCGACGAGGGTTTTTTCGCCGCTGCGCACCGCCTGGATCGCGCGCGCCGCGGCCATGGCGGCGGAGATCGTCGTAAAGTGCGGGATCTTCTGCATCAGGGAGGTGCGGCGGATGCTGAAGCTGTCGCGGATGGACTGCGCACCGACGGTGGTGTTGATGACCATGGCGATGGTGCCGTTGACCAGCGCGTCGACGATGTGCGGGCGGCCTTCCTTGACCTTGTTGATGAGCTCGCAGTCGAGGCCGGCCGCGCGAATGGCGACGGCGGTGCCGCGGGTGGCGACGATGCCGAAGCCGAGGTCGACGAGGTGGCGGACGACCGGCATGACGAGGTCCTTGTCGTCGTCGCGGACGCTGACGAAGACCCGGCCGGACTGCGGCAGGGCCACGCCGGCCGCCAGGAGGCCCTTGTAGAACGCCGCCCCGAAGTCGGCGGCGACGCCCATGACCTCGCCGGTGCTGCGCATCTCCGGGCCGAGGATGGTGTCGACGCCGGGGAACTTGTGGAAGGGGAACACCGACACCTTGACGCTGACCTGGGCCGGCATGCGCTCCTGCAGGCCCATCGGCGCCAGGGGCTCGCCGGCGGCCACGCGCGCGGCGATCTTGGCGAACGGGACGCCGGTGGCCTTGGCGACGAACGGGACGGTCCGGCTGGCGCGGGGGTTGACCTCGAGCACGTAGACCTCGTCGCCCTGGCGGGCGAACTGGACGTTCATCAGGCCGACCACGCCGAGCTCGCGGGCGAGCGCGACGGTGGTGCGCCGGATCTCCGCGAGCACGCCCGGCGGGGCCAACACCGGCGGCAGCGAGCAGCCGGAGTCGCCCGAGTGCACGCCGGCCTCCTCGATGTGCTCCATCACCCCGGCGATGACGACGTCCTTGCCGTCGGCGACGGCGTCGACGTCGAACTCGGCGGCGTTGTGGAGGAACTCGTCGACCAGCACCGGGTGGTCCGGCGAGGCCAGCACGGCGGTGCGCATGTACTCGTCGAGCTCGGCGCGGTCGTAGACGACGCGCATGGCCCGGCCGCCGAGGACGTAGCTCGGGCGCACCAGCACCGGGAAGCCGATCCGCTCGGCGATCCCGCGCGCCTCGTCGGGCGAGCGGGCGACGCCCCAGCGCGGGCAGCGGACGCCCAGGCGCTGCAGCAGCTCGCCGAAGCGGCCGCGGTCCTCGGCGAGGTCGATCGCCTCGGCCGAGGTGCCGAGCAGCTTGTAGCCGGCCCGCTCGATCTCGGCCGCCAGGCGCAGCGGGGTCTGGCCGCCGAACTGCACCAGCACGCCGACGACCTCGCCGCGGGCTGACTCATGGGCCAGGACCTCGAGGACATGTTCCGCGGTCAATGGCTCGAAGTACAGGCGGTCGCTGGTGTCGTAGTCGGTCGAGACCGTCTCCGGGTTGCAGTTGACCATGATGGTCTCGTAGCCGGCCTCGCGCAGGGCGAAGCTGGCGTGGACGCAGCAGTAGTCGAACTCGATGCCCTGGCCGATGCGGTTGGGGCCGCCGCCGAGGATGACGACCTTCTTGCGGCCGGTGACCTCGGCCTCGTCCTCCTCCTCGTAGCTCGAGTACATGTAGGGCGTGCCGGCGGCGAACTCGGCGGCGCAGGTGTCGATGCGCTTGTAGACCGGGCGCAGGCCGGCGGCCTCGCGCTCGCTCCGGATCTCCCGCTCGGGCACGCCGCGCACCTGGGCCAGGCGACGGTCCGACAGGCCGGAGCGCTTGGCCCGGGCGAGCAGCGCGGCGGGGAGCGGGCCGGGGGCGGCGTCGCGGACCTCGGCCTCGACCCCGAGGATGGCCTCGACCTGGGCGAGGAACCACGGGTCGATGCGCGTCAGCTCGTGCACGCGCTCGAGCGAGACGCCGGCGCGCAGGGCGTTGCCGACGTGCCACAGCCGCTGCGGGTGCGGGCGGCCGAGCGGGGCCTCGGCGGCGGCCAGGCCCTCGCCCTCGAGCGGGAGGTCGAAGCCGTAGGTGCCGGTCTCGAGGCCGCACATGGCCTTGCCGAGCGACTCGCGGAAGGTGCGGCCGATCGCCATGACCTCGCCGACCGACTTCATCTGGATCGTCAGGGTCTCGTCGGTGCCGGCGAACTTCTCGAAGGCGAAGCGCGGGATCTTGGTGACGACGTAGTCGATGCTCGGCTCGAAGCTGGCCGGGGTGGCGCGCGTGATGTCGTTCTGCAGCTCGTCGAGGGTGTAGCCGACGGCCAGCTTGGCGGCGAACTTGGCGATCGGGAAGCCGGTGGCCTTCGACGCCAGCGCCGACGAGCGCGACACGCGGGGGTTCATCTCGATGACGATCTGGCGCCCGGTCTTCGGGTCGACCGCGAACTGGATGTTGCAGCCGCCGGTCGACACGCCGATCTCGGTGACGACCGCGCGCGCCGCGTCGCGCATGCGCTGGTACTCCTTGTCGGTCAGCGTCTGCGCCGGGGCGATCGTGATGCTGTCGCCGGTGTGCACGCCCATCGGGTCGAGGTTCTCGATCGAGCAGATGACGACGAAGTTGTCCTTCGCGTCGCGCATGACCTCGAGCTCGTACTCCTTCCAGCCGAGCACCGACTCCTCGACCAGGATCTCGCCGCGCATGCTCTCGGCCAGCGCGTGCTGGACGTGAGCCTCGAACTCGTCGCGGTTGTAGGAGATGGCGGCCCCGCTGCCGCCGAGGGTGAAGCTGGCGCGGATGATCGTGGGGAAGCCGATCTGCTCGAGCGCCGCCCAGGCCTCCGCCACCGAGTGGCAGTAGTAGCTGCGCGGGACGTCGAGGCCGATCTTCTTCATCGACGCCTTGAACTTGTCACGGTCCTCGGCCCGCTCGATCGCGTCGAGGTCGGCGCCGATCAGCTCGACGCCGTACTTGGCCAGGATCCCGCGCTTGCCGGCCTCGATGGCGAGGTTCAGCGCGGTCTGGCCGCCGACCGTCGGCAGCACCGCCTGCGGCCGCTCGGCCTTGAGCACGCGCTCGAGGAACTCCGGGGTCAGCGGCTCGACGTAGGTCCGATCGGCGAGATCGGGGTCGGTCATGATCGTCGCCGGGTTCGAGTTGATGAGGACGACCTCGTAGCCCTCCTCGCGCAGGGCCTTGGTCGCCTGGGTGCCCGAGTAGTCGAACTCGCAGGCCTGACCGATGACGATCGGGCCCGAGCCGAGGACGACGATCCGACGCAAGTCGTTGCGACGCGGCATGGCTTATCAGCGCTCCTTGATGTGGGTGCCGTCGAAGGTGTGGTCGTTGCCGATGGCCTTGTTGATCACGTCGCGGTGGGCGCTCACGTCCCAGCCGAGGCGCGCGAGGCCGGTGAGGATCCGGGTGCGCAGGCGCAGCGAGTCCTCGGCGGGGTTGCCGAGGC
This sequence comes from Nannocystis punicea, assembly GCF_026965555.1. Lineage (GTDB taxonomy): Bacteria > Myxococcota_A > Polyangia > Nannocystales > Nannocystaceae > Nannocystis > Nannocystis punicea. The sequence continues at coordinate 4,958,930 of NZ_CP114040.1, forward strand.
GGGCGACCAGCGGCTCTAGCGACCGCTTCTCGCCGATGTCGAGCAGCGCCTCGACCGCGAAGTAGCGCACGCCCTCGTCCGGATCCTCGACGTAGCCGGCGAGGATGTCGGGCACCCGCGGGTCGTCGATCTCCTGCAAGTGCGTGAGCAGCTGCAGCTTGGCGCTCGGGTCGCGCTCGTAGCCCGGCGGGTGGTGGGCCAGCAGGGCGTTCAGGATGTCCCACTCCTGCTGCTTGCTCGCCAGCTCCTCGACCACCCGCAGGACCCAGGCGATGTTGTCGCTCTGGAGGCAGAACTCCTTGGCCGCCGGCAGCACCGTGTCGAGCGGGAGGCCGAGCAGGCGCTTGTACAGCCAGCCCTTCTCCTCCTCGTCCTCGATGCTCTTGCTGGCGTTCATCGTGAACCGCTTCATCAGGCCGACGATCGCGGGGATCTCGCCCATCTCCAGCAGCTGCTCCATCGCGTAGTAGCGGTCGGCCGACTGCGCGTACTGGTTCTGGACGGTCTTGATGTGCTTGTCGAGCTTGCTCTTGCTGCGACCCGCGCTGCTGAAGAGGTCCTTGAATCCCACGATCGTCCCCGTGTCGCTGCGGGCCGCGAGCCCGCGGTTCTCGGCCCGGTGGGCCGCGTAGCAAGAGCCCCGGGAAGGGGCTCCATGAGATCGGGCCAGAGGAGCCCGCGTGCAAGTGGCCCGGTGGGCCGTGAAGCAAAGTTAAGGGCCCGTGGGCCGTGAGGCAGGTTCGGGCGCGGAGCGCCGTGAGGCTGGTTCGGGCCCTGTGGGCCGTGAGGCAGGTTCAGGTCCTTGAGACCGGACAGGACGGCGGCGGGCGTCGGGGGCCGCGCCGTTCATGAGGTGGTGTCGCCGCTGGAAGTTGGGCCCGTCGAGGCGGTCGCGCCCGCGGCGTCGGTCGCGTCGGTGGCGCCGCCGGTGCTGTCGCCGTCCGTGGTCGTGCCCGTGGTGGTGGGCTCGGGCGGGGGCGGGGGCCCGCCGGCGCTCGCGGCGGGGGCGCCGAGCTTGCACGCGCCGACGGAGTCGTCGTCCGGCGTGTCCTCGCGGTGGCAGCAGCCGTCGATCCGGCACTCGTAGCCGTCCGGACACTCGGCCGCGTCGTCGGGGTCGCAGGAGAACTGCACCGCGTCGCTCGGGGCGTTGAAGCAGGCCAGCAGCGCGGCCGACCCGAACAACAGGCCGCCCAACATGGCGTTCGCGACATGGCGCATGGGTCCTGTTCCTTCGGCCATCTAGAAACGCACCTGCAGGCCGCCGAGGCCGGCTTGCACCCGAGCCGGCCGGCGCTTGACGCGGTCGGCGATGAACAGGCCGATGCCGACGGCCAGCACGACGCCGCCGGCGGCGAGGAAGCTGCGGGCGAGGATCGCGTCGCGGCGGCCGCGGCCGAGGATGTCGTCGTACTCGCCCTTGACGTCGGCGTACTGCAACGAGGCGCCCGTCTCGGGGTCGATCTGGGCGATGAGCCGCGCCGCCTTGTCCTCCTCGGTCTCGGCCAGGCCGGCGAACACGCCGCCGGTCGAGGCGAGGGCGAACGCGCCGAACATGCACCACCAGCCGCCGCGCTGCAGCGGGGGCAGCCGCTCGGGCACGCCCTCGACCGGCTTGTCCCGCAGAGCCGTGCCCTCGAGCTCCGCCTTGGCCCGCTTGGCCTCGGGATCGGTGGTGGCGACGGTGCTGCCGAGACCTGCGCTTTGGGACACGTTGTTCGGCGGAGCGACCAGCTCGGCCGGCGCAGTCGCCGGAGGCGCGGTGACCGGCTGGGTCGGCGGGGCGGGCTCCTTGCTGCCCTCGGCCGCGGGGGGATCTTGCTTACCCGCGTCCTGCGCAGGCGCGGGCGTGGGCTCGGGCGTCGGCCCAGGCGCAGGCGCGGGTGCAGGCGGGGCCTGGGCGCTGACGGGCAGCGAGGCGCCGACGACGGCGACGCCGACGACGAAGCCCAGGGCCCGCGCGGACATCGTGGTGAATCGTGCGGCCATCGCCGGGGGGGATTGTAGTCAGGTCGTCGGCGCGACGCTCGTGCGTTTCCGGCGCCACTGCGCGGCCACAACGTGTGACTTTTGCCACCGGCGCGGCCGCGCCGAACTACGTCGGATCGGGCGGCGTGCTATCCACGATCCTTCCCATGGCTCGCCTCCTTCGCGTCGCGCTCCTGCTCGCGCTCGCCGGTGGTTGCAAGCCCGGCGGGGCGCTGGCGACGGACGTGGTCGACGTGGTGCCGCCGGCGGGCGAGGTCTATCCCGAGGGGGCGAGCGACTTCTCCGGCGAGTGGGTCGGCGAGAGCGCAGGCGTCTTCGGCACGCTGACCATTCAGCGGCTGGCGAGCGATCGCTACTACGGCCGCTTCACCAGCGAGGACGGGCTCGTCCGCTTCGTCTGTAACTTGCGCCAGATCCGGGCCACGCCGCAGGAGGGCGGGGCGATGCTGCCGAGCAACCTGGTGACGTTCAACTGGCAGGACGGTCGCGGCGGCCGCGGCGGCGGCTATGTGCTGATCAACCGCGAGAGCTCGGCGCTGACCGGCGAGATCCGCTACGGCGGGCTCGGTGCTCTGGACTTCGTCCGCACCGACGCGCCCGACGTCGAGACGCCCGCCGACGCCGAGGCGGCCGGGACGTTCACCGACGAGCTCGACGCGCAGGCCAGCTGAGGCCGCTGGAGGCGCCGGCGACGGGGCGGAGGCGGGCCGGGGCGCTCGCCGCGGGGTCAGGGAGTTGGAGGATCTCTGGATATGTCCTCGAGGACGTGTTCTAATAGACATGTCTATTTGGGCATTGGCAAATGGACATGCGCGAGCGGCCAGGCTCGGGAGGACGCGGGGCGGGCGGCGCTGCGGCGGGCGGGTGAGGTCTCGGGCATATCCTGTGAGACATGTTCAAATGGATATGTGCGGGCGGCCAGGCCCACGCGGGGTGGGGCGCGGGAGTGGGCGGCGCTGCGGCGGGCCGGGCGCGGGCCCGCGAGGCTCGGGACATGCTCGAAGCAACATGCCCGCGAGGACATGTGCTCACGGACATGCGCGAACGGCCAGGTTCAGGCGAGGCGCGGGGTGGGGCGCGGGAGCAGGCGGCGCTGGGTGAAGCAGAGGCCCCAGCCGTCCTCGGGCGGGCGCGCGGGGCCGCCGACCAGGCGCGGGCCCTCGACGCCGGCGCGAACGGGCGGGCGCTCGCCGGCGGCGTGGACGCGGACGAGGGCGATGTCGAGGTGGCCGCGGCCGTCCATGTCGAGCGGGAGCTCGGCGACGGTCTCGGCCTCGAGCGCGAGCGGGCCGCCGGGGGCCTCGACGGACAGGCCCGTGCGGGCGGGCGCGCGGCCGGGGCGGCGCTCCTGGGTGACGCCGAGGTCGCGGATCGGGACGACGCCGCCGGGCCGCTGGACGAAGCCGCCGGACAGGCTCACCCACGGGAAGCGGGCGGTGTGCACCCACGTCCGCAGCGGGCCGAGAGTGGCGAAGCACTGCATCGCGGCGTCGCTGGCGCCCCAGTCGCGCACGCCCCAGGTGTGGACGCGCAGGGCGGCGCCGCCGAAAGCCCGCAGGTCGCCGCCGAGGGTGATGGTGCCGTGGAGGTCGCCGGCCTGGACGTAGCCGCGGAGCGGATGGCGCCGCACCGTGCGGAGCAGGCGAGTGTCCCAGGCGGCGGCGCCGAGCTGGCGCGCGAGCAGGTCGGGGTCGTCGTCGGTGCCGGGGACGAACGGCAGGAGACCGGCGAGGAAGGTGAGGTCGAGGCGCGCCTCGATCGACTCGGCGGGGGCGTCGCTGGCGGGGCGCAGGGGACGACCGCGTGGATCGTGCACGTCGAGGGCGCCGCGGTAGCGCAGGGTCCAGGTGCGCAGCGGCTCGACGCAGTCGAAGCCGAGGCCGCCGACCGACCAGCCGCGCTCGCCGTCGCCGCGCAGCAGGGCCTGGCCGCCGGGGAGGCTGTAGATCGCGGTGGGGGTGAAGAGGGTGAGCCAGACGCGGTGGGCGTCGCGACCCGGCAACCACTCGAGCCGCGCGACCACGCCGAGCTCGGACTGCACGCCGACGAACACGAACTCCTCGGCGAAGTGCGGGCGGCCGTCCCAGGCGTGGCGGGCCTCGTCCTGCGGGCGCGGCCACTCGGCGGGCGGCCGGCGCAGCACGGCCCAGCGCGCGATCGCGGCCTTGACCCCGCGGCGCAGGAGGCCCGAGAGGCCGGGATCGGCGACCGCGGCGCCGAGCTCGAGGCCGCTGTCCTGGTCGTGGGCCGGCTCCGCGGGCACGGCGCGCGGGCGCAGCGGCCGTGGACCGCGAGGGCCTTCGGAGTGGGAGTCGCGTCCGGACATCGGCCTCGGAAGGCGGCCAGCGTATCATCCGCGCGCCAAAACGGCCACCGGCGAGAAAGCCCGGCGGCGCGCCGGGGGAGGCCACGGGCGAGCGCCGGCACGCGGGCCGCCCTTGTGCCGGCGGGCCGCCGCGTGATAACGAGGTCGGCGGAGGTCTCTCTGTGGTTCGTTTCGCCGCCTGCGCCCTGACCGTCGTCCTGACCGCTGCTTCGGCCTTCGCGCCCGGGTGCAACTCCACGCCGGCGGTCGACCCCGCCGAGCAGGCGGCCCAGATCAAGAAGGACCTCGCCAACGCGGCCGCGCGCGTCAACGACGAGAAGTGGAAGGAAGCCGAGGCCATGCTGACGCGCGTGCTCGAGGCCGAACCGAGCAACCCGGAGGCGCTGGCGCTGATGGCGAAGGTGCGCCTGTACGGCGACAAGGACGCCGCGAAGGCGCTCGAGCTGATCGACAAGGCGCTGGCCAGCAAGGGCGACGTGGCCGACTACCACGCGACCCGCGCCTCGGCGCTCGAGAAGTCGGGCAAGGACGCCGACGCCGCCGCGTCGTGGGGCAAGGCCTCGCAGCTCGACCCCGACAACGGCAACTGGGGGCTCCACCAGGGCCAGGCGCTGCGCCGCGCCAAGCAGTACGAGCAGGCCGAGGCGGTGTTCCGCGAGGTCATCAAGAACGACGAGGCGGTCAAGTTCGTGTACAGCGAGCTCGGCGACGTGCTCCGCGAGCAGGGCAAGCTCGACGAGGCGCTGACGACCTACGCCAAGGCGATGATCAAGTACCAGGGCGACAAGACCGCCCACGCCGGCGCCGCCCAGGTCTATGAGGCCAAGGGCGAGACGCAGAAGGCGATCGACGAGTGGTCCACCTACATCCGCATGGACTGCTGCTCGGAGTTCAGCAACAACGTCGCCAAGAAGCGGATCGCCGAGCTGCAGCAGGGCCGCGCGGGGTGAGTCTGTCCTGAGGGACAGGCTGTCCTCACGGACAGGTGATAATCGCGAGGTGCTGTCCTCGCGACCATGTCCGCGGGTGCGAAGACAGGAAGCGCCCGCATGTCCTTCCGGACATGCTGCGCGTGGCTGTCCTCGCGGACAGGTGATGCCTCAGGGCGCGAGGCTCGGGCCGGCGATGGCGGCCAGGCTCTCGCGCAGGTAGCGGACCGCGAGCTCGACGGTCTGCTTGCCGCCGTCGCGGGCGAGGGGAGGGGCGACCTCGACGACGTCGGCGGCGCACAGGCCGACCTCGCGGCCGAGGGCGCGGATCAGGTCGACCACGAAGTCGGGCTCGAGGCCGTCGGGTTCGGGCGTGCCGGCGGCGTCGGCCCAGTGCGAGTCGGTGCCGTCGATGTCGTTGGAGAAGTAGACCGAGCCGACGCCGAGGCCCTTGAGGTGGGCGACGATCGCCGCGATCGTGCCGGCCGGGTCGGCCTTGACCTCCTCGGCCCAGAACTGGCGCACGCCGAGGCCCCGCTCCCAGTGGCCGCGGTCGTGCCTCGACGCGCGCACGCCGACCTGGACCAGCCGGCCGTCGCGCCCGAGCAGCTCGTTGGCGTGGTAGGACCAGGTGGCGAAGCAGATCTTGATGCCGAGCCGCTCGGCCAGCAGGTCGGTGTGCGCGTCGGGCTGGACGATCGCCCAGCGATCGCGGCGGTGGCGGGCCAGGTTGGCGGCGACCGGCCAGGCGTTGGAGTGGTCGCCGCCGAGGATGACCGGGACGATGTCGGGGTTGAGCTGGTAGACGAGGTCGAGCGCGCGCTCGGCGATCGACAGCGGCGAGACCGGCAAGGTGGCGGCTGTCTCTTCGGGCAGGTGCCCGTAGAGCGCGCGGCGGCTGGCCGCGAGCTGGCCGGCGCTGAGCATGTCGTCGTGGAGCAGCTGCGGGATGACGAACACGTCGCCGATGTCGAGCACCCCGGCCGCGGCGGCCCGCGCCGGCCAGTCGGGGTCGCTCGCCAGCAGGGCGGTGCGGATCGCCTGCGGGCCGACGTTGGCCCCGCGCAGGAAGCCGGCGCCCACGTCCGAGGGGCAGCCGAGGATGACGACGCGCGCGTCGGCGATCGCCGCGAGGTTGCGGCGAAACCCCGCGTCGACGCCGGCCTCGTCGGTGACGCCGTAGATCCGGCGCTGCATGGCCAGCTGCTCGGCCCGCCCGGTCGACACGAGGAAGAGCCCGCCGCCGGCAGGACGCAGCAGCGCCGCGAGTTCGTCGAGTGGGGTCATGCGCCAAGGCTAGTCCCGCGCGCGGCGAAACGCGAGGGCGACGCGCGCGTGGGCGAAGCGACGAGCGCCCGCTCCGTCCGCTGGAGCCCCGTCGGCGATGTCGAGGTCGGCCGAGGCCGCGGTCGGTGACCTTCGTCTCGCGCGTGTGAAGGGCCTCTCCGGCGAACGGCCGGCCGGAGGGTGCTTGGCGTCGGCGTGCGCGGTCGCCGGCAACTGGCCGAGGTCCGCGCTTACTACATGTCCAAAAGACCATGTTGTCCCGCGCTCGGTCATCGCGGGACGCTGGCGAGAAGTGAGCACTCTTTGGCGTTTTCGCCACTTGTCGCGCTGTGGCGCGGGTGCGATCGTGATGGCATGCAGGGTCGCGGGATGACGACGCGTCCGCACGTGGTCGCGGTGCTCGCGTTGCCGGGGGTGGTCGCGTTCGACCTGACGATGCCGTGCGAGGTGTTCGGGCGCGCGAAGGTGCCGGGGTTGCGGCGGCCGTACGAGGTGCGGGTGTGCGCCGAGACGAGGCGCGTCGACGCCGGATCGTTCGACATGGCGCTGCGCTGGGGGCTGGCCGACGTGGCGCGGGCGCACACGGTCATCGTGCCGGGCGTGAAGGACCCGACGCGAGCGGTCTCGCCGGCGGTGCTCGAGGCGCTGCGGGCCGCTGCGCGCCGACGGGCCCGGATCGCCTCGATCTGCAGCGGCGCGTTCGTGCTGGCGGAGGCCGGGTTGCTCGACGGCTTGCGGGTGACGACGCACTGGATCGCCGCCGGCCTGCTCGCCGAGCGCTTCCCCTCGCTCACCGTCGATCCGAACGTCCTGTTCGTCGACAACGGGCGGATCTTGACCTCGGCGGGCGGGGCGGCCGGCATGGATCTGTGCCTGCACATGCTGCGCAGCGATCACGGCGCCGCGGTCGCTGCTCACGCCTCGCGCATCGCCGTCGTCCCGCTCGAGCGCAGCGGCGGTCAGGCGCAGTACATCGTCCACGAGCCGCCGACCTCGACCAGCAGCCTCGCGCCGCTGCTCGACTGGATGACCCGCCATCTGCGCGACGACCTGACCCTGCCCACGCTCGCACGCCGGGCCCGCATGAGCACGCGGACGCTCAGCCGGCGGTTCCGCGCGCAGACCGGCACGACCCCGCTCAAGTGGGTCCTCACCGCCCGCATCGCCCGCGCGCAGCAGCTGCTCGAGTCGACCTCTCTGTCGCTCGAGGAGATCGCCGGAGACGTCGGCTTCGCCGCCGCGTCGACCCTGCGCAACCGCTTCGCCCAGGTCATGGGCACCTCGCCGATGACGTATCGCAAGCTGTTTCGTCGCGGCGGCGAAGCTTCCGCGCAGCACTGAGCGCCGACCGATGTGTTGAGCGACAGCCTCGATTCGTCGTTTCGCGGGAGAGCTCGTTGCGGAGAGCTCGTCGCAGGAGAGGACACGCCGTGAAAGACGTCAGAAAGCGTCTGTTCGGCGGCCAGCCCTGGCCGTCGAACAGGCGCTCCGTACCTGGTTCAGGGGACAGGCTGCATCGGAGCCCACGACGGCGGGTCGGCCTCTCACGGCTGCAGCCGTGCCAGGGGTTCGGGGAAGGGGCGGCCGCGAATACGAGGCAGGATGGGCCCGAAGAATGAGGGTCCATCCAGACGCTGAACTCGCGGCCGACCCTTCCCCGGACCCCCCGCGAGGCGCAGTCGGCAATTCGCGAAGCGCCACACCCGGCTCGGCGAGGTCTCGACCGTCGCGCTGCCCTCGAAGCCGAGGCGCCTCGACGGGCATGCCCCAAGGGACAGCTCTACAAAACTGTCCGCGGGGACATGTCGCCGGCCTCAGAAGTTCACGTCGAGGTACAGGTTGGTCAGGAAGATGTTCTGCTTGTAGATGCCGTCCGCGCTCGGCTGGCGCGTCGGCGCCTGGAACTTGTTGAGCACGTTCGTCCCCTTGGTATCGACCTTGAAGTAAGCGATGTCGGTGAAGGTCAAGCCGAGGTGGAGCCGCTGGTGGAGGCGGAACCGGCCGCCGATCGAGAACGTCATCTTGTTCGAGTCGAGCAGGGCCGGCTCGATCGTCTTGACCGGCACCGCGCTCGAGTCGAAGCCCACGCCCGCGTACAGCTCGACCGCCTCGATGACCCAGTAGCTCGCGCCGAAGCGGACCCCGCCGGCCGGCTTCCAGAAGCGCGGGATGTGCTGCGTCACGCCCTTCGTGCCCTCGCCCTCGGCGCCGAATGTCTCCGGGTTGTCGAGGGCCGTCTCGCCGCCGGCGAAGTCGCACTTGCGGCCCTCGATGGTGGCGAGCAGGACGCACTGCTTGTCCATCACCTTCCAGTTGGTGAAGTCGCCGAACAGGCGCAGCTCGAGCTTGGGGACCGGGCGGACGCGGAAGCCGAAGCGGACGATGTCGGGCAGGCGCTGGGTAAACTCGATGGGGGTCGTGTCGGGCGCCGACATGGTGAACGCGTTGGTGAGTTCACCCTTGAGGGTCATGTTGCCGGTGATGTTGGGCCGGCTGGTGTACGAGGCGCCGATCCACAGCTTGTCGCGCCAGTTCCAGATCGCGCCGATGCCGAAGCTGCCCTGCCAGCCCGAGGCCGTGATCCAGCTGCGACCTTCCTTGAGGTCACCGTTGGACTGCACCAGGTCGTCGGTGCCGTCGGAGTTGCGGGCGCGGATGGTGTCGATCTCGCTGCGGATGGCGCTGCCGGACAGACCGATCGACAGGCCGATCTTGGCGATGTTGAAGGCGACCGCGCCGGTGATGTACATCGAGCGCAACTTGCCGTCGATGGTGTGCCAGCGCTGCACGCCGTCGACCGCGCCCGGGTAGTCCTGGCTGCCGCGGTACTTCTCGTTGGGCTTCCACGTCGACTGGCCGCCGAACGGGAAGTAGACCGCGGCGCCGGCCGAGAAGAACTTGGTGCCGAAGTCGGAGCTGGCGCCGGCGAACGGGCCGGCGATGAAGTTGGACAGCTTGGCGACGCCCGCGTTGGCGTCGGTGGCCCCCTCGGGCGTGCCGGTCATGCTGCTGATGGCCGACTCCGGTCGGTCGTAGCTGACCCAGCGGGCCGCGAAGCTGCCGTCGACGAAGATCCGCGTGCCCGGTTTGAGCGCGATACCCGCGGGGTTGTAGTAGATCGCGGTGGGGTTGTCGGTGGTCACGTGGCCGTGCTCGCCGCCGAATCGCGCGGTGCTGAGGCCGGATGCCTGGGCCTCGCGTGCGCCGACGAGGGCGGCGGTCAGCAGGCCACAGGCGAAGAGGGTGCGCGAGCGAGACGCATGACGAGCGAGCGACATGAAGTGGACCTCGTACGACGACAAACCGCCGCCACTTTACACCGAGGTCACTGCTTTACGGCGGACAAAATGCACGGCACAGTGCTGCGCAGGATGTCCCGATCGTTTTCTGTCCGCCGCGTGCTCGGCCCTCGGGGCCCCGGCTCGGTGCTCGGTCTGTCGCTGCTGGTCCCGCTGCTCGGGGGGTGCCCCGACTCCGAGGCCAAGTTCAACGAATTCCTCGACAACACCAAGGACGACCGCGATTTCATGCCGCCGCCGCCTCCGGACGTGATGCCGGCCGAGGCCGACATCAGCGGCGATTTCCTGCTGGCAGTTTCGACGGTCATCGCGCCCGACCTGCCGATGCAGTTCGTCGCCACCAATACGCTGACCACCGACGAGATGGGCAACACCTTCCTCGCGGCCTGCCTGCAGCCGCTCAGCCTCATGCAGGGCAAGGTCAACGTGCCGCGCCAGCCGATCGGCGACCCGCTCTGTTACAAGGACATCCCGATCGCCGAGGGCAAGTTCGACATCGACGCCGGGCTCGTGACGGTCACCGGCATGGCCAACCCGGTCACCGGCGGCGACATCGAGGCGACCCTCAAGATGATCGGCACCATCATCGACGAGAACTTCTACTGCGGCGAGATCGAGGGCGACGTGACGACCCCGCTCATGGCCAACCTGAAGGGTTCCACCTTCGCCGCCGTGCGCCTCGAAGATCCCGCGATGTTGCCCCTCGACGTGACAAAGAACTGCAACGGCGACACGATCCGTGACATGGAATGAGCGCGAAGCCGCGCAGAATCACGCTGGGTCACGCGTGAGGGGACTGGTTTTTCGCGCGACCGAAGCCGATCATCGCGGCCCCCCACGATGACGACGACGGTCTCGCCCCCGACGCCCGCCGGGCAGTGGTCCAAGGTCCGCAACGAGCTGCAACAGCTCTGGCACACCGAGCTCCGCGATTCGAACATCCGCACGGCGTACGTGGTGTGCGGGATGACTGGAACGGCGTACGGGATGGTGACCGCGGTCGTCGCGGTCTATCTCAACAACGTTCGCGGCATCGACGAGCTCACGATCGGCGAGCTGGCGATCTTCTTCTCGCTCGGCATCGCGGCGTTCAGCGTGCCGATGGGGCTGCTGATCAAGAAGCTGTCGCCGCGGACGATGTTGTCGGTGGCGCTGCTGGTGTACGCGGCGGCGACGGCGATCTTCCCGTTCTTGCTCAGCTTCGGCGGCCTGGCCGCTGCGCGTGGCGTCGACGGGGCGTTCTCGGTCGGCGTGTGGGTCAGCCTCGAGACGATCCTGCTGATGCGCACGACCACTGCGCACCGCGGGCTCATCACCAGCCTCTACACGATCTCGATGGCGACGGGTTACGGCCTCGGGGCGGTGTTCGGCTGGACGGTGATGCAGCTCTACCCGATGCAGATGGTGTTCGTGGCCGCGGGGCTGTTCGCGTCGCTGGCGGCGCTCATCGCCTACGTGTTCCTCGACCGCGACATCCATCCGATCGCCGGCAGCGATCACGGCGGCGATCACAGCCACGAGTCCGGTGCGCAGCCCGTCAAGCCGGCGGACGACGTCCGGCCGCCGATCCTTTCGCTCTACTGGAAGATCAAGACGGCCTGCATCCCGACGTTCTGTTACGGCTACTTCCAGGCGTCGCTGGTGCTGTTCCTGCCGCTGTTCCTCATCAAGGTTCGAGAGGTGCCGAAGGAGGACACCAGCCTGCTGGTGGCGAGCTTCTCGATCGGCATGGCCGCCAGCGTGGTGTTCGTCGGCCGCCTCGGCGATCGCTACGGCCACCTCAAGACGGTGCGCTCGCTGGTCGCGCTCGGGTGGTGTTGACGGCGTCGCTGGTCTATCTGCCGACGCTCGCGCTGGTGGCGGTGGCGGTGCTGCTCGCGGGCGCCTCGCTGGCGCCGATCTGGCCGATGAGCCTGGCGCTGCAGAGCCTCATCGTCGACCCGCGCGACTTCAGCCGCAGCAACGCGCTGCTGAACGGCTCCTACGGGCTCGGCACGCTCGCGGGGCCGCTGGTGTCGGGCTACCTGTTCAAGCACTACGGCGGCGAGACCATGTTCCTCCACATCGCGGTGCTATGGGCGGTGGCGCTCTTCGCCACGCTGGCGTTCCGCCGCGACGACCCGAGCTTCCGCGCCCTGGCCCACGCACGCGCGCGCGCGGCGGGGTGAGGCTATCCTCGCAGGCATGGGCCTGCTTCACCGCCTGTACGCCCGCGCCGCGCCCGAGGTGTGGGAGACCGAGACGCGCCTCCTGCACGCGCTTCGCCTGGTCCGCCGGCCGGTCGCGGTGCAGTGGATCGCCACGGCGATGTGCGACCTCCGCTGTCCGCACTGCTACTCGGGCGCGGGCAAGCGAGCCGAGGCCGAGCTGACCACCGAGGAGGCGCTCCGCCTGGTGGTCGACGAGCTGGTGGCGCTCGGCAAGCCGACCTTCGTGATCGCCGGCGGCGAGCTGCTGCTGCGCCGCGACATCGCCGAGATCGTCGCGTACGTGCGGGCGCAGGGGCTCGAGTGGGCCATGCACACGCACGGAGGACATGTCCCGAAGTTCAGGGCGCTGTTCGACCGTCACCCGCCGACGCTCGCGGCCATCAGCCTCGACGGCGAGCAGCGCCAGCACGACCTGTTCCGCGGGCGCCAGGGCAGCCACGCGGCGGCGCTGGCGGCCATTCGCACGCTCAAGGAGTGCGGCTGCCCCGAGGTCGTGGCGGGGACGACCGTGACCCGCGAGAACGCCGATCGCCTGGCCGACCTGTTCCCGATCGTGGCGGCGTCGGGCGCCGACTCGTGGGGACTGCACCTGTTCGCGCCCGAGGGCCGCGGAGCCGAGCATGCCGCGCTGTGTCCGACGCCCGAGCAGCTGCGGCGCGTGGCGGCCTTCGCCCGGCGCAAGCGCGGGCTGTTCCACGTCGAGCTGTGCAACGAGTGGGGCAGCGCGGGCGCCGACGATCGCTTCTACCGCGACCAGCCGTTCCTGTGCGGGGCCGGCCGGATCTCCTGCGTCGTCGGGGCCACCGGCGAGGTCCTGCCGTGCACCACCACCGACCTGCGCGAGTCGGAGGGCAACGTGCGCGACCGGCCGCTCCGCGAGATCTGGACCCGCGGCTTCAAGCGCTTCCGCTCAAGCGGCCACCGCGAGTGCTCCGACGGGCACGAGTGCTGGCTGCAGGCCCGCAACGGCAACCCGTGCCGCGAGCAGGCGTTCGGCGCCTGCCGCGAGGAGGCGGTGTGAGGCGCTGGTGGCTCGACCTCGGCTCGTTCGTGGTCGCGCTGGCGCTGGCCGCGGCGGTGGTCGTTCGCTGGCGGAGTGGCCAGGTGGCGCTGCTGTCGAGCACGGCGGCGCCGGCGATCCGGCTGCTCGCGCTGCTGATCGTGTTCGTCCAGGGCTGCGCCGATCGCCTGCGCGGGCGCGAGGAGCCGGACGGGCAGGGGGCGCCGCCGGGGGCAGGGGATTCACATGTCCCTGAGGATATGTCTGAAGGGGCAGGTCCTTCGCAGCAGGGCGATGAGGACATGTCCACCGGGACAGAGCCGGCGGCGAGCCAGGGGCCGGCGCTCGGGCCCGACGTGTTCCCGCTGGCCGACGAGGCCGCGCTCGGCCGGTACGCGCGGCTGGTCGCCGACGACGCGTTCCATCCCGGCCCCGTGAAGCGGTTCGCGCTGGCGCTGGTGCTGGTGCCGGAGGCGACGCCGGTGCAAGATCCGCGGTGGCAGCAGGTCGCGGACGCCCTCGGCGCGCTGGCCGACGCGGCCGGCGGCCCGGAGGCCCAGGCGTTCCGCAGCCGCTGGCAGGCGCACCTCGAGGCGCGCAAGGCGGGCGGCAGCGAGACGGTCGCGGACGTCCAGGCGCTGCTCACGAGCATGGAGGCGCTGCCGCTCTACCACGCGGGGCTCGCGGGGTACGTGTGGCGCCGCGGGGCGCCGCTTGTCGCGGGCGCGCCTGCGCGGGCGGAACTGCTGGCGCGGATCGATCGGCACCTGCGGGCCTGCGAGGCGCTGCTGAAGGCCGAGTCCGAGACCGGGCCGATCGAGTTCACCGCGTGGCGCAGCAAGGCGGCCCCGCCGGTCGGCCACTCGGGGCTGCGCGTGGCGAAGGGCCTGCACGCGGCGGCGAAGGGCCACTACCCGCAGGTCGACGCCGGCACCTGGGCGACGGAGGCGACGCTGGCGCTGACCGCCGTCGATGGCGGCGTGACGCTGCTGCGGGCCGGGCGGGCCGAGCCGTTGCAGCCGGGGCAGCGGTTCGCCCTGCGCCGGCTGGACGTGCTGTCGGCCGCGCGGCCGGCGAAGCTGCGTCATGATGAACTCGGGGACATGTCCCTGGGGGCAGACTCGGCGGTGACCGCGTGGGACGTCGGCTCGCGACTCGCGGCGCCCGGGCGCGAGCTGGTGCGCGCCCGGGTGACCGCGGCCCAGGGCGGCGACGCGCAGGCGCTGAAGCAGCTCGAGGCGCTCCTGCCGGCGGCGCACCTCGAGATCCGCCGCGCCCTGGTCGAGCGGCCGCAGGCGCCCGGGTCGCCGGGGTTGCGCACGCTGCTCGAGCTGTTCGACCTGTGAGGACGAGGTGGCCCTCAGGGAATGTCCAATAGGACATGCAAGAATGGACATGTCTTGCGTGACATGTCCCTTCGTGCAGCGGAACTGCGCGGGTCAACCGGCGTCGACGACCACGCGGATCTCGGCGGCGGCGGCCTCGGCGCGGGCCCGGCACTCGGCGACGTCGTCGCCGTAGGCCAGCACGACGCCCATGCGCCGGTACTTGCGGGTGTCGGGCTTGCTGAACAGGCGGACCTTGGTGCGTGCGTCGGCGAGCGCCTTGCCGACGCCGGTAAAGCGCGGGTTGGTGCCGGGCCGATCGGCCAGGACCACCGCCGAGGCTCCGGGCGCGCGGAGGATGACCTCGCCGATCGGGAGGCCGAGGATCGCGCGCACGTGCAGCTCGAACTCGCTCTGGTCCTGCGTGATCATGGTGACCATGCCGGTGTCGTGCGGGCGCGGGCTGACCTCGCTGAAGATGACGTCGTCGCCGACGATGAACAGCTCGACGCCGAACAGACCGGCGCCGCCGAGCGCCTCGGTGACTGCGGCGGCGATCTCCTGCGCCCGCGCGAGGGCCCTCGGCGCCATCGCGTGCGGCTGCCACGACTCCATGTAGTCGCCGCGCTCCTGCCGGTGGCCGATCGGCGGGCAGAACAGGGTGCCCTCGTGTCGCGTGCGGATCGTGAGCAGGGTGATCTCGTAGTCGAACGGGACGAAGCCCTCGACGATGACGCGGGCCGAGCGGCCGCGGGCGCCTGACAGCGCGTACTCCCACGCGGTCGCGACGTCGGCGGCGGTGCGCACGGTGCTCTGACCCTTGCCCGAGCTCGACATGACGGGCTTGATCACGCACGGCAGACCGAGGCGCTGGACCGCGGCCTCGACCTCCTCGAGGGTGTCGGCGAAGGCGTAGGGGCTGGTCGGCAGGCCGAGCTGCTCGGCGGCGAGGCGACGGATGCCCTCGCGGTCCATGGTCAGCCGGGCCGCGCGCGCGGTCGGGATGACTGTCCAGCCCTCGCTCTCGAGCTCGACGAGGGCGTCGGTGGCGATGGCCTCGATCTCGGGGACGATGTAGTGCGGCTTCTCGCGGGCGACGACGGCCCGCACTGCGTCGCGGTCCTGCATGTCGAACACGTGGCTTCGGTGCGCGACCTGCATCGCCGGCGCGTTGGCGTAGCGATCGCAAGCGATGACCTCGACGCCGAGGCGCATGGCTTCGATCGCGACCTCGCGGCCGAGTTCGCCCGAGCCGAGCAAGAGCAGCCGCGTGGACGAGGGAGACAGAGGAGTGCCGAGCGTGAGATCCATGGCGAGCGCGCGCAGGATAGTGGCGCACTGTCGCGCGCGGCAAGGCGGGCGCCGCGGGCGCGAGGTCACACTTGTCGGCCGGGCCGCGCACCGGCCGATGAGGCGACGATGCGGGGCTCACGCCGGTCGGCCTGCGGTGCTCACGCCGGTCGGCGCGCGGCTGCCGAACGGCCGGCCCTGGAGCACCGACCCGTGGTCGCGGGCAGGCGATCGGCGAAGCGAGGGGCGGAGGCGCCGGTTGGCGGCGAGCGTGGTCCTCAGGCGAGAGTGCTCGCGGGCGAGGAGGTTCGGGGGCGCCGTGCTCTGCGGGCGCGAGTGATTCCCGGGAGAGAGATTCTCGGACGCGAGGAAAGCCGCTGGGCTCTGCGGGCGAGGGTGATTCTCGGACGAGAGTGATTCGCAGCATGGTGAGCTGCGGGCGAGGCTGAATCGTGCGCTGCGATTCGCCGCCGAGAGCGATGGCGCATTCAGTGGTCCGAGGGCACGAAGCGACGGCGCCCGGATCGATCGAGCGCGTCAGGTGGGCGCGCTGCCGTTGAACATCGCGCTCCACTGCGCGGGCCGGAGGATCGCCTGCGAGGCGAGGTACTGGTCGGCCTGGGCGATCAGCGGCGCGCCGGTGGGACCGAGCAGCTCGCCGCGGCGGCGGCGGGCGCAGGCGGCGTGCAATTGCATGTCGGCGGTGTCGAAGCTGGCGGCGGCGGCCTCGAGGCGGAGCAAGGCCTGCGGGATGTCGCCGTTCTGCGTGGCGATGCCGGCCCGGATCAGCGCGGCCATGGCGACCGAGTCGTGGCGCAGGGCCCGATCTTCTTCGAGCTGGGCGGCGTCGCGTTCGGCGGCGGCCAGCAGGACGCCGGCGTTGTGCGGCTGCTCGCGCGCGGCGGCGACGGCGGCGAGGCCCCGCGCGTGGAGGAACAGGTTCCGCTGGCCCTGCCAGCCGAGGATGTACGAGTTCTCGACGGCGACCCAGCTCTCTGCCAGGCGCTGCCAGGCGTTGCCGCCTTGCCCCTGATACAGGTCGCACGAGGTCTCGAGCAGCAGCGCGAGCATGTGCTGGAAGTGGAAGCCGTCCTTCGACCAGCGGCGCATCGCCCCGCGCACGCGGTCGCGGGCGCTGGAGATGTCGTCGGCGCCGAGCAGCGCGTAGGCGCTGTAGAGCGACGACCAGACCTCACCGCACAGGTCGCCGGCGTCCTCGGACTCGCGCAGCCAGGCGTGGGCGCGGTGGCCGAGCTCGGCCAACTCGCCGAGCATGAACAGGCCGCGCATCGTGCTCATGCGGGCGATGTCCAGCTCCCAGCCGATGCCGACGCAGCGGTCGAGCAGGAGCTGGGCGCCCTTCTCGTTGTGCTCGAGCGCGCGGCGCCAGCGGCCGAGGGAGACGTCGGCGATGGCGTCAATGATGTCGCACAGGCCGAGCAGGCGCGGGTCCGACAGCTGCTCGGCCAGCCGGCGCGCCTCCTTGAGCAGGGTGGTGCCGCGGCCGACGGCGTTGGCGGTGCCGCGGCTCATCACCATGGCGCCGACGCCGGCCAGCGAGAGGGCGATCCGCTGCGGCTCACCTGTCTGAAGGGCCAGGAGGAGGCCGCGCTGGAAGAAGCTGTAGCCGCGGATCGGGTCGACGAAGGCGAGGCCCACGGCGGCCGACAGGCACACGTCGAGGCGCAGCAGATCGGCCGGCGGGACCTGGTCCTCGCGCACGCTGACGAAGCCGAGCCCGCGTAGGCTGAGCTGGGTCGAACGTGTGATGATGGACATGTTCGCCCGGCCAGGTGTGGCCGGGTAGCCGAGGTCGACCTCGACCAGCGCGGGGCGCAGCATCTGCACGCCCTGATCGATGTTGCCGCTGATGAGGAACTGCTCGCCGGCGCGGCGGCGCAGCTCGAGCGACTCGGCCGGCGTGGCGCCCTCGGCGGCGCTGGCGTAGACGGGGGCGGCCTCGGCGCTGCGGCCGGCTCGCACCAGCGCGTCGGCGCGGCGGCGCAGCAGGGCGCGGCGCTCGTCGTCGGGCAGGTCCTGCGCCCACGCGAGGGCGCGACCGTACAGCTGAGCGGCGCGGGAGAAGGCGAGGACGTCGCCGGCTCGATCGGCGGCGGCGACGGCGGCGGCGAACGCCTCCTCCAAGGCGCCGGCGGCGTGCAGGTGGTGCGCCAGCAGCTCGGGGTCGTCGGCGGACTGCGCGAGGGCGTCGGCGAGGGTGCGGTGCAGCTGGGCCAGGCGATCGGGGCCGAGCTGCGCGAGCACGGTGTCGCGGATCCGGTCGTGGTAGCACTCGACGGTGTCGCCGCCGCGGGTGGCCAGAGTGCGCAGGAGGTGGTGCGCCTGCAGCTCGCCGAGGACGGTGCGATCGGTGACGCCCGAGGCCGTGAACGCGAGGCTGGCGGGGATCGGCCGCCCGGCGACGGCGACGATCTCGAGCAGGCGCCGACCGGCGGCGCGCAGGCCGGCGAGGCGCGTGCGCACGACTGCGTCGAGCGAGACCTCGGCCGGGGCGGCGCCGCGGTGACCGGCGATGTGACGCGCGAGCTCCTCGACGAACAGCGGGTTGCCGCCCGACTCGGCGGCGATCCGGCGCGCGTCGGCGCGGGCGCTGTCGCTGTCGCGGCCGAGCCGGGCCAGCGCGAGCTCCTCCGCCTGATCCTGCGAGAGCGGCTCGACCAGGAGGTCGCGCACCAGCGCCTTGAGCTCGGGCCGCGCGCCGAGCCGCCGCAGCTCGCGGAGCATCGGCGCGTCGTCCTCGTCGATGCGATACGAGCCGATGAACAACATCGCCGGCGGATCGGGCGGCGACAGCAGCTCGGCCAGAAGGCGCGCGCTGTCTTCGTCGCCCCACTGCAGGTCGGCGATCCGCAGGACCAGCGGGCGGCGATCGGCGATCCGCGCCAGCAGCTCCTTGAGCCCGCGGAAGGCCCGCCGCCGCGCCTCCTGCGGATCGGGGGCGACGAAGTTGCGCTGCGGCAGATCGGCGACCACCGCCGCGCGCGCGAGCACCGGGAACAGCCGCGTGAGCTCGTGGATCTCGCGCGGCAAGAGGGCGGCGGCCTCCTCGTGCGGCAGGTGGCGGAGGTGCTGCGCGAGCGCGTCGAGGACGCTGTCGAAGGCCTTGAAGGGCACGCTCTCGCGCTCGTAGCAGCGGCCCTGGAGGACGAAGGCGCGGTCGCTGCGGCGCAGCTCGGCGATGAAGCGATCGATGAGCGCGGTCTTGCCGATGCCGGAGCGGCCGCGGACGTACACGCACACCGGCGAGCCGGTGAGCGCGAGCTGGAAGGCGTCGCGCATCGCCGACAACAGGTCGTCGCGGCCGACGAAGCGCGCGCCCGAGTCGGTCGGCCCGAGCGGGGCCTCGCCGAGCGCCTCGCGGATGTCGGCCCCGCCGAGCCGCACTGCCGGGTCGCGCTGCAACAGGCCCACGCACAGCTCGGCCAGCACCGGATCGACGTCGGGCACCAGCTGCGGCGGCGGGGTCGGGTCCTCGTGCTGCTTGGCGTGGAGGATGAGGAGCGGCGGGCCGCTGAACGGCAGGCGACCGGTGAGCGCCTCGTAGAGCATGACGCCGACGGCGTACCAGTCGCTCGCGGGCGAGGCGGGGTTGCCCGCGGCCTGCTCCGGCGCCATCGTCGCCGGCGTGCCGAGCAGGCCGTCCTCGCCGCCCTCGGCGACGTCGTCGGCGGCCAGGCCGAAGTCGAGGATGACGACCCGGCCGTCGCCGGTCACCAGCACGTTCGACGACTTGAGGTCGCGGTGCAGCTTGCCGGCGGCGTGCAGGGCGCTGACGCCGGCCGCGAGCTGCAGCAGGGCGGGCCGCAGGCGCTCGGGCGAGGGAGCGACGCCTGGCTTTTCGGACATGCCCTGACGGACATGCTCGACGAAGCTGACGCCGTCGACGAACTCCATGGTGATGAACCACTCGTCGTCGTGCGAGATCAGCTGGTGGAGGCTGACGAGGTTCGGGTGCGACAGGCCGGCGGCGCTGCGGAACTCGTTCTTGAGGCGGAACAGCGCGCCGGGGTCGAGCTGGTGCAGGGTCTTGAGCGCGATGGTGCGGCCGCTGTCGCGGTCGACCGCGGCGTAGACGACGCCCATGCTGCCCGAGCCGACCCGACGCACCAGCTCGTATCGACCGAGCGGGCGCGGTAAGATGTCCTCAGGGACAGGTGGTGTCACCGGCAGCGAGGCGCGGGCCTGGGGCTCGTCGGAATTCAAGGCGGAGTGCGGATTATGCCACGCGCGCGGGCCCGAGGTCGCTGCCCGCGGGCAACGCCCCGGGCGGGACGCCGAGGCCGGGGCCGCAAAGCCGCGGCAGTTCGGGCGCGAGCCGCTCTTGACTCCCCGGCGGCATCGGGTCGTCCCGCGTGAGCATGTGGGCGTCGAGGTCGGCCTCGTCGGCGAGGCGGGCCAGGGCGGCGCCGGCCGCGAGCCCCACGCGGCTCTCGATCATGCAGCCGACCAGCACGCGCAGGCCGCTGTCCCGGGCCGCGGCGATCGTCGCCAGCGCCGGCGAGATCCCGCCGCACTTCATCAGCTTGACGTTGATTCCGGCGATCCGGCCCCGCAGCGCCGCCACGTCGTCAGGCCCCTGCACGTCCTCGTCGGCGTAGATCGGCAACGGCGAGTCGCGCGCGAGCGCCGCGAGGAGATCGGGCCGACCCGCAGGCAGCGGCTGTTCGAGCTGCTCGACCCCGAGATCGACCAACAGCGGAAGTAGAGCGCGCACGTCGTCCGGGGTCCAGCCGCCGTTGGCGTCGACCCGCAGGCGCGCCCGCGGAGCGGCGGCGGCGACCGCTCGCGCCGCCGCGCGGTCGAATTCGCGGCCGCGCCCGAGCTTGATCTTGAGCACCGGCAGGTGCGCGGCCGCGGCCGCGCGAGCCGCCATGGCCGGCAACTCGTCGAGAGCGATCGTGTAAGAGGTGAGGCTCGCCCCCGATGTGGCCGAAAGGACATGGCGATCGAGACCTGCCCGATCGAGCACGTCCGGATCGGCCAGGAGCTCGGCCAGGGGGCGCTCGCGGGCGCGCGCGGCGGCGTCCCACAGGGCGGTGTCGACGGCGCAGCGAGCCGCGGAGTGATCGGGGGCGAGCTCGCGCATGCGCGCGGCGGCGGCTACGATCGCGCGCGGGTCGGCGAGGACTGCGGGCGCGAGCTCGGCCGCGATCGCCATGGCCAGAGGCGCGGCGGCGGCCGCCGACTGACCGAGGTAGCGCACCGGCGAGGCCTCGCCGAGGCCGCGGCGATCGGGGCCCTCCGGCGCCGCGCCGTCCGGGTCGCCCGGGTCGAGGCGCACGAGCAAGCTCGGCAGTTCGCTCACGGTCCCGCGCGACAGGCCGAACGGGTGGCGCAAGCGGAGCGTGACGAGGGCAGTGCGCAGGTCCATGCCGGCCCTCACGGTGTACCACCGCCGAGGCGCCATTGTATCGTGGCGCCCCATGCCCAGTCGCCGCCCCGGAGGCTCGTCCCCCAGCGTCGCGTCCTCACGGCTGTTCGACCGCGAGTCGCCGCTCTCCTATGAGGAACGGCTCGAAGCCCTCATCCGCTCGGCGCTGCCGGACCAGGTGAAGCGGCTGTCGTTCGGCGCCGAGCTGGCCCGCGGAGGGATGGGCGCGGTGAGGCTCGCGTTCGACGAGGTGCTGCAGCGGCGGATGGCCGCCAAGACCATGCACGCGAAGACGTACGATCACCTGATCCTCGTGCACGGGTTCTTGCGCGAGGCCCAGGTGACCGGTCAGCTCGACCACCCCAACATCGTGCCGATCCACGAGCTCGGCCGCGACGAGCAGGGCCAGCTGTACTTCACGATGAAGCTGGTCGAGGGCCAGAGCCTCAAGGCCCTGATCGGCGGCGAGCCGGCGACCGACCACGAGCGCCTGTTCCAGCGCCTCGAGATCTTCGTCAAGGTGTGCGACGCGCTGTCGTTCGCCCATAGCCGCGGGGTGATCCACTGCGACATCAAGGCGGCCAACGTGATGGTCGGCGCCTACGGCCAGGTCTACCTGATGGACTGGGGCGGGGCGCAGCTGCTGCCCCTTCAGCCAGGCGCGGACGAGGCCCAGTGGGTCCACGACGCCCTGCCGCCGCTGCCGCCGTCGGAGACCGACGGGCTGGTGTTCGGCACGCCGTCGTACATGTCGCCCGAGCAGGCCAACAGCCAGCCGCTCGACGAGCGGGCCGACGTGTTCTCGATGGGGGCGCTGCTCTACGAGGCGATGGTCGGGAAGCCGCCGTACCAGGCGCGGACGGCCATGGACGCGCTGATCCTGGCCCGCGAGGCGTGCATCGCCCCGCCCGACAGCCACGTCGCGGTGCCGTTCCCGCGGGAGCTGGTGCGCATCGTGACCCGGGCGCTGCGCCGCGACCCGGACGACCGCTACCCGAGCGTGGCGGCGCTGCAGGCCGACATCGTCCGCCTGCTGCGCGGCAGCGGCAGCTTCCAGACGGTCCGCTTCGCCGCCGGCGATCACGTCATCCGCGAGGGCGAGATCGGCGACGCCGCCTACATCGTCCTGGCCGGCAAGCTCGAGGTCTACAAGCTCGAGGCCGGGCACCACGTGTCGCTGCGCTGGCTCGGGCCGGGCGACGTGTTCGGCGAGACGTCGATCTTCGCCGCCTCGCGCCGGACCGCCAGCGTGCTGGTGGTCGAGGAGGCGACGCTGACCAAGATCACCAGCGATCTCATCGAGGAGGAGCTGACGTCGATGAAGCCGTGGATGGGCGCGTTCGTGCGCACTCTCGCGGCCCGCTTCGCCGGCATCGAGAGCCGCGCGCCGCGGCCGTCCCCCGCGGTCGAGCGCGCGCCCAGCTCGGTCGCGCCGCGCTCCGTCCCGCCGAGCCCGCCGCCGACCGCCTCCGGCGGCGAGAGCGTGATCATCGACATCGACGAGCCGCTCGACGAGAGCCTCGACGGCAGCGACATGCACGCGACCCTGCTGGCCCGCCGCGACTGATCAGGGGCCCCCGTCGGTGCTGGCGGAAGGGACATGCCCTGGGAGGCATGTTCCTTGAGACATGTTGAATTCGACATGTCGATCCGAGCATGTCCCACAGCGAGAGTCGGCCGCGTCCGGAGCGCCGTCTCGCGGTGCCTTTCGGCAGCTCGCCGGCTCACCCTCTCGCGGGCAGGCCGTCGAGCAGCTCCTGCAGCGCGCGGGGCAGGGCGGTGAAGCGGACGACGACCCGGCCGGGTCCGGCGGCGACGACCTTGGCGTAGGCGTCGACGCCGGGCAGGGCGGCGAGCACGAGCTTGAGGTCGGCGCGCAGCGGCAGCGGGGCCGCGACCTGCAGCTCGGCGTTGTGCTGGTCGTCATGGGCGACCAGCAGCGCCGGCACCTCCTGGCCGCCGGTGTCCTTGCCCTCGAGCGCGGTGAACACCAGCGGCTGCGGCTGCGCCAGGATCCGCCGTGTGGCTGTCTCTTCGGCCATCTGGATGGCGAAGGTGCCGTCGACGCCGGTGACGTCGTGGATCGTGATCGGCTCGCGCACCCCCTTGGGCCGGACCTCGAAGCAGCCGCGGGTGTGCAGGCGGTCGCCGAGGGCCCGCGCGGCCGACTCCGAGATCAGCACCTGACCGCCGACGGTGTAGCTCTCGATCCGCGACGTCAGGTTGACGTGGCGGCCGACCACGCCGTACTTGGCGCGCTTGTTGGAGCCGATGTTGCCGACCACGACCTCGCCGGTGTGCACGCCGATGCCCATCTCGAGCGCGGGCAGGCCGTGCTCGGCCAGCTCGGCGTTGACGCGGCCCATGGCTCGCTGCATGGCGATCGCGCAGGCGACCGCGCGCTCGGGGTGGTCGTCCTGCGGCACCGGGGCGCCGAACACCGCGAGGATGGCGTCGCCGATGAACTCGTTGATCGAGCCGCGGTACTCGCCGATCACGTCGGCCATGGCGCCGAGGTAGATGTTGAGGATCGCCACCACCTGCTCGGGGCCCAGGCCCTCGCACAGCGTGGAGAAGCCGCGCAGGTCGGAGATCAGGATCGTCAGCGTGCGTCGCTCGCCGCCGAGCTGGCGGCCCTCGGGCGAGGCGAGCAGGGTGTTGACGACCTCGTCGGTGACGTGACGGCCGAACACCTGGCGGATGAAGGTGTTGCGCAGCTCGAGCTCGACCACGAGCGCCTCGACCTGCTCGATCTTGACGGCCAGCTGCTCCTCGATCTCGTTGGCGTGCTCGAGCGTCGAGTCGTGCAGCAGCACCAGATCGTCGTGCTCGGCCTGCAGCGCGGCGACGGCGGCCACGAATTCGGCGCGCGCGGCCGGGTCGGCCAGGAGCTCGGCCGCGGCCTCGGGGTCGGCGAGCACTTGCCGCCAGCGCGGGTCTTCCGGGAGCATGCGGGCGGCCGGCTCAGTCGACTTGGATCACGATCGTCGGCAGGAACTTCTTGAGGTTGGGCAGCGACTTGCCCTGCCACGGGATGGTCGACGAGCCGTGCACCGTGATCTCGGTGTCGCCCTTCTTCCGCGCCGCGATGGCGAACTTGTACAGCAAGTTGATGCCCGAGCTGTTGAGGAACTGCAGCTCGGTCATGCGCAGGCCGAGCGACGGGCTGGCGAGGAGGACGCGGTCGAGCATGTCCTCGATCGGCTTGTACTCGCTGGTGCTGAGGCGGAGCACGCCCTCGAAGTGGACCGTGCGCGAGGGCGCGTCGAACCACACGCGATAGCCGGGGCCTTTGATGTCGGTGTCCGACCCGGAGGGTCGCGTAGTTGTGTCCGTCATGACGATTTCACCTGTAGCCGGGCGGTGGTCTTGAGGAGCGCGTTGTCAGGATTGCCAGGGGCGGGGTCGAAGCGCCAGCCGAGCCGGGCCTTGTAGTCCGACAGCATGGTGAGAAACCCCAGGCCCGAGGTCGTGAGTTCGGGGTTGGCGGCGTTCTCCTCGACGCGCTGCATCAGGAGCTCCGCGGGATCGCCGTCGAGCAGCTCGGCGAATTTGACCCGCAGGCCGTCGACCGCGGCAGTGGCGATCTGGTTGCTGACGACGACCACGAACTCGCCGGCGTCGACGCCCGCGTCGATGACGACGGTCCCGCCGGCGCAGAACTTGACCGCGTTCTCGATCAGCTCGTTGAGCACGTAGCCGACGCTGCCGACGAAGTCGCGCCGCTCGGCCTCCTCGGTGAGCCCGCCCTCGCCGACGTCGGCGAAGTACTCGGCGAAGAAGTCGGCCGCCACGCTGCATTGGTTCCACTTGACCGGGAACGCCCCGGGGTAGAACACCAGCGTGACGCGCGGTCCAGCGTCGGTGGGCTCTTTGTACTCGCCGATGATGCCGTCCATACTCTCCGTCCGCCTCGGGCGCCTCAGCGCCGCTTGATCACCACCGTCGTGATGTCGTCGAAGACCTTCTGCGCGCCGATGAAGCGCATGACGTCGTCGATGATCGCCTGCTTGATCTCCGTCGCCGGCCGCTCGTGGACGCGGCGCACGACCTCGCACAGGCGGTCGATGCCGTACTGCTCGCCGTGGATGTCCTCCGCCTCGGTTATGCCGTCAGTGTACAGGACGACGACATCGCCCGGCGACAGCCGCAGCTCGGTGCGGGCGATGAACGCGGCGATGTCGACCTCGAGCCCGACCGGCATGCCGAGGTCGACCGTATCGATGCGCTCGATCGAGCCGCCGCTCCGGACCACCACCGCCTCCTCGTGCTGCCCCGTGAGGCGGAGCACCCCCTGCGAGTAGTCGAGCAGGACGAGCGTGGCGGTGCGGTCGAGGCCGACGCGCTGGATGTTCTGGTAGAGGACCTTGTTGACGATGTTGAGGAAGCGCTCCGCGTCGCGCTCCTCGGCGGCCTGGAGCGTGCGCACCGCCGTCTGGATCATCAGCATCAGCACGCCGCTCTCGAGGCCGTGGCCGGTGACGTCGCCGATGCCGATCTTGACGCCGCCGGCGTCGCGCAGGACGTCGTAGTAGTCGCCGCCGACCTCGTCCGCGGGGCGCATGTAGCCGGCGACGTCGAGGCCGTCGAGCTCGGCCAGCTCGCGCTCTTGCGGCAGCACCATCAGCTGCAGCCGGCGGGCGACGTCGAGCTCGGCGCCGAGCCGCACGTTCTCCTGCTTGAGCCGCTCGTTGAGCGCCATGATCTCGCGGGAGGCCCGCTGCAGCTCCGCGGTGCGCTGTTCGACCAGGCTCTCGAGGTTGTGCGTATACGCGCGGATCTCCGCGGCCATCTGGTTGAAGGCGCGGCCGAGCGCCCCGAACTCGTCGTCGCTGCGCACGTCGACGCGGACGTCGTAGTCCTTCTGGGCGATCTTGCCGGCGCCGGCGGCGAGGTCGACGAGGGCGCCGGTCATGCGCCGCGAGACCAGGAAGATCCCGAGCATCACCACCGCGAGCGCCACCAGAGTGATGACGATCTGGCTGGTGAGGATCCCGCGACTGCTGGCGGCGATGGTGTCCTGCGCCTTGAGCAGCGAGGCGTAGATCTCGGCGGCGGGGACGACGAAGCCGAGGGTCCAGCGCTCGGGCACGATGTCGGCCGAGCCCGACCAGGCGTTGAACGGCTCGAGCCGCTTGAGCACGACGACGTAGTCCCGGCCGCCGATCGCGACCGGATCGCGGTAGTCGACCGCGTCGCCGCTCGGCAGCGCGAGCGCGCGGATCGCCGGGTCGCGCGATTGATTCAGGAACTGCTGGAAGATGTCGACGCCGCTGCCCGACGAGCCGCTCACTTGCTGCAGGCCGAGGATGTCCTTGCCGTCGTCGTTGACGGCGAACACGTTGCCGTTCTCCTGGGCGAGGAAGGCGAAGCCCGAGCCGGCGAGCTGCAGATCCTGGACGTAGCGGATCAGCTGACCGAGGGTGACGTCGACGCCGACTGCCCCGGCGAAGCGCGCGCGCGAGGCGTCCCACAGCGGCTGGAACAGGGTCATGATGGCCCCGCTGCCTCCGGCGTCGGTGTACGGCGCGGTGCCGGTGACCTGCGCGGCGGGGTCGCGCGTGCGCGCGGGATCGGCGAGCCAGCGCCGCCAGCCGTCGACGATGCCGGGGAAGTAGAAGCTCCAGAACGGGCTGTTGTTGTGGCCGGGATAGAGCTGATCGGCGTGCCCTGCAGCGTCGGCGTAGGGGGCGATCCGCAGGTACTCGGCACCCTCGGGGCCGATGAAGTACATGGCCTGCTTCTCGGCCCCGTACTGCAGCAGCGCGGGCAGCAGCAGGTCGAGCAGGGCGGTCTGCTCGACGGCGGCGCGGACCTCGGGCTTGATGTCCCGAAGGCCAGGTTTACTCGGGTCGGCCGGCGCGTGCAGGTAGCCCCACACCGCCACCGCCGACGGCTCGTCGGCGGCGGTCTGCGACCAGTCGCCGCGCGGGTTGTAGACGAGGGCGTCGCGCAGCGGCCCGGCGGCGGCGGCGGCGGCCGTCAGCGGCGCGAGCGCGGCCGGCTGATCGATGAGCGCCTGGGTGACTGCCGCGAGCACGCCGAGCTCGGCGCGGGCCCGGCCGCGCAGGAATTCGACGCGCTGCGCGGTGTCCTCGATGTGGTCGGTGAGGTACTCGCGGCTGGCCCGCTCGAGGCCCTTGCGGATCTCCTCCGAGGCGTCGCCGCCGAGCACGCGGATGCCCTGCAGCGAGGCCAGCGCCGCGAGCGTCAGCCCGATCACCAGCCCGACCCCGGCGACGAGGACGAACTTGGTGCGGAACTTGGAGCCCGTGGTGGCCATGCGGTCGAGAGACCCGGTGTCACCGCCCGGGCTTGCGGCCGGAGGCGACGTAGATCGGCCAGGTGGCGAAGCCGCGGCGGCTGCGGATCGCGTACACGTGGTCGCGGAAGCCCATGCGCAGGCGCTCGACGACCTCGGGCGGCTGCTGCGTGGCGGTCGACAGCTCGCCGGTGACGTACTCCTCCCAGCTCTCGATCACCCGCGCGAAGTCGTCGATCGCGGTGTTGTTGTTGGTGATCGGGATCTGTTCCATGCGCACGTCCTCGAGGCCCATGTCGGTGAGCTGCGAGAACATCTTCGGCCCGAAGTTCATGTCCATGCCGAGGCTCTGGGCGATCTTCACGGCCTGCTGGTAGGTCCACGTGACGGACTCGTGGCGCGGGTAGCCATAGTTGTGCGCCGTCATCTCGTTGGTCAGGTAGACCCGGCCGCCGGGTCTACAGATCCGCACCAGCTCCCGCAAGATGCTCGACGGGTCGTTGAAGATCTGCAGCGCCAGGCGCGAGGTGACGAAGTCGAAGCTGTTCGACGGCAAGAACAGGTGGGTCGCGTCGCCGAACTGATACTCGATGTCGGTGATGCCGAACTCGCGGGCGATCTGCTGCGCGTACTGCAAGAACGGCCGCGAGTGGTCGACGCCGACGATGTACTCGGGCTCGAACTCCTTGTAGACGAGCACCGCGAAGTCGCCGATCCCGCAGCAGATGTCGGCGATCCGCATGCGCTTGCCGAGGCCGTGGCGGCGCAGGAGCTCGCGCTCGTGCGACCAGACGATGTTGGTCTGGGTCCGCAGCACGGGGACCAATTGATCGTTCTCGATCACGCCCTGGCCGGGATAGAAGGCCTTGTCGTACTGCTCGACGATGGTGTTGCCGAACTTGGCGCCGAGGAAGCCGAACCGCAGCGGCGCCCACGGGACCACGCTCGAGACGACCAGCTTGAGCTTGAGCGTCGGGTGGCGCTCGGCGCAGGCGGCGATGAAGCGCGCGAGCTCGAGGAAGCCGGTGTGGTTGAGGTAGCGGAGGCGCTTGAAGTTGAGGTAGAGGACGCCGCGCACGGCGTCGGCGGCGTGGTCGAGGTGGGCGCGCACCGGCGCGAAGTCCTGCGGGCCGGCCGGGCGCAGGGCCCCCTCGAGCGCGACCTCCTGGTCGTTCTCGCTGAAGCGGATCGAAAACGGTTGCTCGTTCTCCATACCCAGCTCGGCTCACTCGTGCGGGACAGTAAGGACGATGACGCCGGTGCCGCTGCCCTCGCGCAGCGCGAGCCCGACGCCGTGCAGGGCGACCAGCTCGAGCAGCCCGACCTCGGCCGGCGGCCGCAAGATCATCGACTCGAACTCGGCCTCGTAGCGGGCGCGCGCGTCGGCCGGCGCCGCTCGTCCGAGGTCGTCGCGCAGCCGCTGCGCCAGGGCCTCGTCGGTCGGGATGGTCAGCTCGGCGATCACGTGCTCGTCGGTGCGCCCGACCTCGACCACGATCTCGCCCTCGCTCGGCCGCGCCCGGAACACGTACTCGAGCACCTCGTTGAGATAGGTCGAGAGGCGCGTGGTCAGCTGCTCGGGATCGAAGCGATCGGAGGCGACGAAGCGCGCGATGTAATCGGCCAGCCGCTGGCAATGGGTCCAGCTGTCGTAGAGGCCGCGGACGCTGATCCGCAGGGTGAGGATCGGGCTCGAAGCGGGAGGTGAGGGGGGCGCGGGTTCGGAGGTCATGCCGGGGCGAGGGCGTGAGAGGGTCCGCAGGCGCACGCGCCCGGATCCGGGCACGGATCGGCGCCTCGAGCCACGGTATCACGAAGCCGTCGCGACCGGCCGCGAGCCGCGGACGCGTGGCCGGCCCGCCGGGCTGGCCGAGGTTCGGGTCCGCGCGCGGACGTGCGCCGGCGCAGACCGCCCGCACGGGCGCGAAAAAAGCTCGCGGGCCTCGGGAACAAGCCCCAAGAGCCCGTGTCCGAGCCGCCACACGACCGGGGCAAGGGACGATGACCACGACCAAGACGCTCGCCATCAAAGTGTTTTACGGCGATCAGCTCGTCGATACGCAGACGCTGACGCAAGACGTTATCAAGATTGGAAAACTGAAGAGTAGCCACATCTGTCTGGATGACGAGGCCGTGGCCCGCATGCACGCCGTGATCGAGGTGTCCGGCGAAGAGGTGCGGGTGATCGATCTCGGGAGCGCGGCGGGGACCGTGCTCAACGGCCAGCGGATCGACAAGAACGCGGTGCTGCACGACGGCGACGCCCTGAACTTCGGGCCGTACCGGCTCGAGGTCGGCTTCGCGAAGCAGCAGGTCGCGGCCGCGCCGGCGCCGGCGCAGGTGGCCGCGCCCGTGGCCGTGGCGGCGGCTGCGGTGACGGCGGCGCCGCTCGCTGCGGCGCCGATGGCGACGCGGGCGCCGATCCAGATCGACCTGAGCGAGGTCGAAGTTCAGAGCGGCTCGCGGGTGGCCGAGGTCGTGGCGATGTACGGCTCGACGGTGCTCGACGTGCAGCACGTCGGCCAGCTGAAGAACCGCAAGTCGCAGGCGCCGATCTTCCTCGCCATCGGCGGGGCGATGCTGGTCGCCGGCGCGGCGGTGTTCTTCAGCGACGTGAACCAGGACTGGCCCGGCTACGGCAAGAAGGTCCAGGAGTCGATCGAGCAGGGCACGCCGCGGCCGACCCCGCCCGGAAACGGTCTGGCGGCGATCGGCATGCTGCTGGCGATCGCGGGCCTCGTGCCGTTCAGCATGGGCCTCATCCGCACCGGCGACTACGTCAACAAGAACTTCACGATCGGCGAGGGCCACGGCGCGTCGTTCCACGTGCCGCCCACCGGCCTGCCCGAGCCCAACGGCTTCCCGCTGGTCCGCGGCAGCGACCACGAGTTCGCGCTGAACTTCACGCAGAACATGAGCGGCGAGGTCACCTTCGACGGCCAGACGATCACGCTGCAGCAGCTGGTCGCCACCGGCCGCGCGGGCTCGCAGGGCTCGTCGTTCAGCTTCCCGCTGCCGCCCGGAGCGACGGCGCGGGTCAAGTACCAGGACGTCACCTTCTACGTGAACTCGGTCGCGCCGGGCGCGGTGATCAAGGGCGGCAGCGAGACCGACAAGCCGTTCTGGATGTACAACGGCGCGTCGTTCGTGGTCATCGGCAGCCTGCTGGTGCTCACGCACCTGATCCCCAACGAGGCCGGCAACCTCAGCCTCGACGAGATGATGGAAGAGAACCGCTTCGTCGGTTACCTCAACCAGCCCGACAAGCCGCCGGAGGAGGAGGAGCCGCCGCCGGAGGACATGGAGAACTCCGACGACGAGGCCGGCGGCACCGGTCAGCGCCACAAGGGCGAGGAGGGCAAGATGGGCAAGCCCACCTCGAAGAGCAAGTCGGGCCTCTACGCCATGAAGGGCCCGAAGGACGCCATCCCGCAGATGGCCCGTAACTTCGACCCCGACATGGCCGCGCGCCAGGCCGGCATCCTCGGGGTGATGAGCGCCGAGAGCGGTCACTTCCTCGCCTCGCCGTACGGCGGCGCGTTCGCGGTCGGCAACGACGACGCGGACGTGTGGGGCGGCCTCACCGGCACGGAGATCGGCGAGGCGTACGGCGTCGGCGGCCTCGGCCTGGTCGGCACCGGCCGCGGCGGCGGTGGTACCGGCGAGGGCACGATCGGCCTCGGCAACACGGGCCTCATCGGCAAGGGCGGCGGCGGCGGCACGGGCTCCGGCTACGGCCGTGGCGCAGGCGCCGGCTTCGGTGGCCGCGGCACCCGCGTCCCCACCGTTCGCCAGGCCAAGGCCGAGGTCCAGGGCGCGCTCGACAAGGACATCATCCGCCGCATCGTCCGCGCGCACATCAACGAGGTCCGCTACTGCTACAACCAGGCGCTCGCCCGCGATCCGAACGCCAAGGGCCGCGTCGCCGTCCAGTTCACCATCGGCGGCACCGGCAAGGTGCCCACCGCGGTCGTCCAGGAGAGCACGATGAAGGACCCGGCAGTGGGCTCCTGCATCGCCCAGGCGGTCAAGCGCTGGACCTTCCCCAAGCCCGAAGGCGGCGGCTCGGTCATCGTCTCGTACCCGTTCGTCCTCGAGCCGGGTTGATCGGCGGGCTGTCCCGAGGGACAGCCAGTGGCAAAAGCCAGGAGGCCCGGTGCACGCCGGGCCTTCGGCGTTTAAGGAGCGCAGGCGGGCGAGGGGAGGGCCTTCCCAAGAAGGCGGTCGGTCCTCGTCTCGTACCCGTTCGTCCTCGAGTCGGGTGAATCGAATGTCTGTCCAAAAGGACAGCCAATCTCAAAGGCCAGGAGGACCGGCGTACGTCGGCCGTCGGCGTTTAAGGGCCGCCCATGCGGTGGAGAGCAGGACCTTCCCAAAGAAGGCGGTCGGTCCTCGTCTCGTACCCGTTCGTCCTCGCGTCGGGTGAATCGAATGTCTGCCCAAAAGGATAGCCAGTCTCAAAAGCCAGGAGGGCCGGCGTATGCCGGCCGTCGGCGTTCGAGGGCCGCCCATGCGGTGGAGAGCAGGACCTTCCCAAAGCCTGAAGGCGGTCGGTCCTCGTCTCGTCCTCGAGTCGGGTGAATCGTCAATATGTCCCAGGGGACAGGCAGCCTCAAGAGGAGGCCAGGCGCACGCCGGGCTTCCGGCGTTGCATCGCCCAAGCGGTCGAGGACCACGAACGGCGGTGGCTCGGTCTCGTATCCGTTCGCCCTCGCGTCGGGTTGATAGGAGGCTGTCCCGAGGGACAGCCAGTCTCAAGAGCCGGGAGGCTCGGCCCACGCCGGCCTTCGCGGCGGCGTCCGCAGAGCGGTACGCGAGAGGGCTGCGAGGCGCAGGTCGGCGCGGCTCTCGACCCGGAGGGCATGGGAGAACTCGGTCGCCGACGCAGAGCGGCGCCGAGTCAGGCCGCTCCGCGCAGGCCGACGGCGCCGACTCCGACCCGGAAGCTCCCGGAGAACTCGCTCGGTCCGCAGCGGGAGCATCTGTCGCGAGAGACATGTCCAAATAGTCGGTTGTGTTCGAAGGCGCAATCTCGCGCACAGGTCCCGCCGCGGGTACGACCTCGCGCTTGCATCCGCCGACGCGTCGATCACGGACGACATGTCCCAAAGGACATGTTCTTCCGCGAACGGCCCTGCACGCCCTCTCGGTCCCCGCCGCGGCCCGCGCCAGGAACTTCTGCGCCGCGCCGAACTGCGCTATCTGTCGCCCATGCAGGCCCCTGACCCCTGGGGCGAGCGGCTGCCTCGCAAGCTCGGCCTCGTCAGCACCGTCGCGGTGCTGGTCGGGTCGACGATCGGCAGCGGCATCTTCCGCACCCCGGCGGTGATCGCCGGCCACATCGACGAGCTCGCGCTGTTCGTGGGCGCGTGGGTGGCCGGCGGCGTGGTCGCGCTCGCCGGGGCGCTCACGGTCGCCGAGCTGGCCATCCTTTATCCCCGCAGCGGCGGCATCTACGTCTACGTGCGCGAGGCGTTCGGCAGGCTGCCGGCGTTCCTGTTCGGCTGGGCCGAGCTGCTGATCCTGCGGCCCGCCGCCTACGGCGCGATCGCGGTGACCTCGGCCGAGTACCTGCTGCGCACCTTCGGGGCCGAGGGTGGGGTGCCGCTGGTGGGACCGCTGTCGCGGGCGCAGGCGGTCGCGGTGGTGATGATCGCCACCGTGGCCGCGATCAACCGCCGGGGCATCGAGTTCGGCGCGATCGTGCAGAACGTCAGCACCGCGCTGAAGGTCGCGGCGCTGCTCGGCCTGGTCGCGCTCGGCCTGTTGCTGTCGCCGACTACTCCGGCCGCAGTGCCGGCGGTCACGGCGCCGCCAGAGACCGCCGGCGCCTTCGTCCTGGCGATGGTGGCGATCCTCTGGGCCTACGACGGCTGGTGTGACGTCGGCTTCGTCAGCGGCGAGGTCCGGGATCCGCAACGCGCGCTCCCGCGGGTGTTCATCCTCGGGACCGCCGCGGTGGTGGCGCTCTACCTGGCGGCCAACCTCGTGTACCTGCGCGTCATCCCGCTCGAGCGGATGGCGGGAGCGCCGCTGGTGGCCGCCGAGGTCGCCGCGGCGCTGATCGGCCCGCTCGGGACCACTCTGGTCGCCGCGGCCGTCATGGTCAGCACCTTCGGCACCCTCAACGGGTCGATGATGACCGGCCCGCGGGTGTTCTACGCGATGGCCGAGGACCGGCTGTTCTTCCGCCGGCTGGCCCGGGTCCACCCGCGCCACGGCACGCCCTCGGCCAGCATCGTCCTCAGCGCCGGGCTGGGGATCGTGTTCGTCTCGGTGCGCAGCTTCGCCGAGCTCGCCGAGCACTTCGTGATCGGGATCTGGCCGTTCTACGCGCTCAGCGTCGCCGCAGTGTTCGTCCTGCGCAAGACCCGCCCGGACCTGCCGCGGCCGTACAAGACGTTCGGCTATCCGCTGGTGCCGCTGCTGTTCCTGGCCGCGTCGGTGTTCCTGCTGGCCAACTACGCAGTATCGCAGCCGTGGGTGTTCGTCGCCGACTGCGCATTGGTGCTGTCCGGGGTCCCAGTCTACTGGCTCTGGTCGCGCCGCGCGCCGGGCCGCGAAGACGGCGGCGAAGATACCGCCGCGAGCCGCTAGGCGAGATCTCCTCTGCGGTCAGACCTGTGAGCCAGGTTTGTTGATCATGCATTGCGGTCAGGTGCGCTGTTATCAATAGAGTCAGAATATGTAATTTGATCTACAATTTTCTTGTCGGCGCCGCGGACGCCGATCTTTTGATCGTCGTAGGGGCCGTCAAAACCTGCCTGGAGCGCGAAAAATTTGTAATTTGGCTTTCGTGTTCGTCGGCGTGAAGTGCGTCCGTGCGGCGCCTCTGTGCTCGCAGTCTCACCGCAGAAAGACGTGATCCAGGGGCGCGTGTTTGGTTGCGCTGCGCAGCGCGCGACGATTATGGTGGTGCGGTCTCAGGTGAGCTGACCTGAGGCTGCCTCTCCGGCAATGTCCTTTTCACCATGGTCGTTCGGCCAGGGTCTTTAGATCCTGTCCGATGGCCCAAGGGGGTCTCATGTCCGCGCATCGCGTCATCGTCTCTACCGTCACCGCCTGTCTGCTGTCCGCCTGCTACGAGGGAGGCGGCGCCGCCGAGCCCGAGTCTCGCACCGTCACCGCCGAAGACCTGGCGGCGCTCGGCCCAGGCGAGGTCCTCGAGCTCGACCTGTCCGAAGGGTCAGTGCGCTTCGCGTTGACCGACGGCCCGATCGATTTCAGCCGCGTGTCGGTGCGCCGCGGCGAGGAGCGCCCGGCGCTCGTGCAAGACCTGCTGGTCCGCAACGGCGCCCGCTGGGGCGTCCAGACCGCCGGGGCGACCGCCGACTTCGCGTTCGAGCTCGACCTCGACATGATCGAGGCCGCGACCTCGGCGGGGCCGACGGCGACCTTCGTGTGGTCGCAGAGCCAGGCCCTCGGCCGCATGCCGCGGGTCGACCGGGTCGAGGCCGACGAGGCCGGCGTGCCGCGCTTCATCGCCGGCGACCTCGGGACCCTGACCTGGGCCGGCAACGTGCGGGAGAGCGCCCGCGGCTGGCTGGCCGACATGGCCCCGGCGTTCCGCCTCGGCGACGAGGCCGACCTCGAGGCGGTCCGCCACACCACCGATTCGCTCGGCAAGGTGCACGTCCGCTTCCAGCAGTACCTGCACGACCTGCCGGTGGTCGGCGGCGAGCTGACGGTCCACGCCGACGCGGCCAGCGGGCAGGTGCAGGCCGTCACCGGTCGCGTCGTCCCCGCGGAGTCGCTGCCGCTGGAGCCGACGATCGACCCCGAGGCGGCGGTCGCGGCCGTGGCCGCCGGCCTGGCCGAGGAGTGGAGCAGCACCGAGGCGCCCGAGCTCGTCTACGTGCTCGCGGAGACCGGCCCGCGGCTGGCCTGGCAGGCGGTCGTCGAGTACGCCGACGAGGAGGGGCCGCAGCGCGACATCGTGTTCGCCGACGCGCGCAGCGGCGAGCCGGTGGCCCGCCACCCGCAGATCCATCGCGCCAAGACCCGCAAGGTCTACGACGCCAAGAAGGGCACCAAGCTGCCGGGCAGCCTGGTCGTCAGCGAGGGCGGCGACACCGAGGACCCGGTGGCCAAGGCCGCCTACGAGCTCGCGGGCGTGACCTACGACTTCTATATGGCCAGCTTCGGCCGCGACAGCTTCAACGGCTCCGGCGCGACCATCCACTCGAGCGTCCACTTCTCGAAGAACTACGTCAACGCGTTCTGGAACGGCCAGCAGATGGTCTACGGCGACGGCGACGGCTACTACGCCAGCCCGTTCGCCAAGGACATGGACGTGGTCGTGCACGAGCTGACCCACGCGGTCACGCAGTACGAGGCCAGCCTCGTCTATCAGAACCAGTCGGGCGCGCTCAACGAGGCGATGTCGGACATCATGGCCGCGGCCGCCGACGCCTACAAGAACGGCGTCTCGAACAAGACCTGGCTGCTCGCGGAGACCTGCTGGACCCCGGGTGTGGCCAATGACGCGATGCGCTACATGTCGAATCCGACCCAGGACGGGCAGTCGTACGATTATTACCCCGAGCGCTACACCGGGCAGCAGGACAACGGGGGCGTCCACATCAATTCGGGCATCGCCAACCTGGCGTTCTACCTGCTGTCGCAGGGGGGCAAGCACCCGCGCAACAAGACGAACATCGAGGTGCCGGCGCTCGGCATCGACAAGGCGGCGCAGATCTTCTACCGCGCGCTGACGAACTACCTCAACTCCAACGCGACGTTCCAGGACGCCCGCAACGCGACGGCTCAGGCGGCCACCGAGCTTTACGGCGCCGACGCGGCCACGGCGGCCCACGCGGCCTGGTCGGCGGTCGGCGTGCCGGGTGCCCCCAATGGCGGCGGCGGTGGCGACGGCGGGAACGGGGGCGGCGGCGAGTCCTGCTCGGGGACGCCCTTCACCGGCAGCCTGGATGATACCGGCGCCGAGGAGTTCCAGCCGAACGGCTCGTACTACTCCGCGAAGGGCAGCGGGACGCACACCGGCTGTCTCGTCGGCCCGGACGGCGCCGACTTCGACCTCTACCTCTACAAGTGGAACGGCTCGAAGTGGGCCAAGGTCGCCAAGTCGGAGGGCCCGACCAACAGCGAGTCGGTCAGCTATCAAGGCACCGCCGGCCACTACACGTGGCAGGTCGTGTCGGCCAAGGGCGCGGGCGATTACACCCTGACGCTGAAGGCCCCCTGAGCGAGCCCGCCCGGCGGTCCGCGCCCTGCGGACCGCCGCGGGCTGTCCTGGAGGACAGCGCCGCCTTCGCACGATCGAGCCGACCGGAACCGCGAGTCACGATGTAGGCGCAACTGTTGCGAGGGCAAAAAAAGCGGGCACGGTCCTCATCCGTGCCCGCTCACGCCTCAACAACACACACCTCGAATTCGACCGGGCCTCCTCTCACCGCGGTGACCTTCGGCCATGCAGGGCCGAAGACTGCCGGCTTATCAAGACCGAGATGCTCGGGCTTGAATCGCGGCCGGCAGCCGTGCACCGCGGTGCAGAGAGGAGGACCGACCGACGCTTCCATTCTTGTCCGTGTCGCCGGTGCTTGTCAAACCGAAAAAGCGAGCACAGCAGTCGCAACATTATCGCTCCGTGCATTTTTGGTCCGCACGCGGAGTGCCGACGCGTTCGCCCGAGCCGCGCCGGCGCGGCGAATTCGACCGCAAGCGCGTGGACTACGGCGAATCACAGGCGGGCCGGCCTGATGCGATTTCGTGGGAGCCCTTCGGACATGTCTGGAAGGTCATGTCGCGCGCGTCCACTGTCACTTCTCCGCGCCGGCGCTGCTCGTCCACTTCTCTTCGGCTGTCGTTCCAGGCGCGCTCATGATCGGCCCGAGGCCCGCGATCGCGCCAGTCGGTCGCGCGCCGGCCGTCGCGCGACCGCCTGGCCTGCACGGGGTGGCCGCCGCGACCCGAGATCCACGTCCCCGTGGTCGCGCCGATCCCCGGATCTGTCGGCGTGTGTCATCCGCGCAAACGGGGAGGCCGCCGCGACCGCAGGGGTCATCGTCGCCGTCGCAACGTCACGGCTGCGCGAACGGAGCGGTCGCTGCGACGGCGGCTGCACGCTGCATCGCCGCAGGGCCGCGAGCCGACCGGTCTCTGGGGACAGGCACCTCGTGGCCGCGACGGCGGCCCGGTTTCTCGGCGCACCCCTGCGGCTGTGCTAGTTTGAGAGCGGAGAAGAGACCATGGCGCCGGTGAGCCACCCGAAGCGGATGTCTGCCCTGACGCTGTGCACGGCGACCGCGGCGCTGCTCGCCTGTCGCCCCGCGGCGCTCACCCCCGAGGCCGAACGCGTGCATCGGGGCGTCAACCAGATCCCGCTCAGCGCCCAACCGCCGACCGCCGCGACGCCGACCCCTCCCGTCGCCGCCGCGCCGACGCCCGCCCCCGCGGAGGTCTCCGCCGCCGCCCTGCTGGCCCGCGGCGAGCCCGAGGCCGCACTCGCTCGGTTGGCTCACGAGCCGGCGCCCGCCGGTTCGCTGCAATCCGCTGTGCAACGCCTGACGAAGGCCCGCGCCAGCCGCGAGCTCGGGCGGCCGGCCGACGCGGTCCAGGCGCTGGCCGAGCTGGCGGCGGAGCGACGGCCGGCGAAGACGTTCCCCCAGGAAGTGGTGCTGCACGAGTACGCCCAGGCGCTGGTCGAGGCGGCGGCGTCGGCCACCGGCGCCGAGGCCGACGCGCTGCGCAAGCTGGCGGTGGCGGCGTGGGACCGGGCGATCGACCACGAGCCGGTGCGCAACGCGGCGCCGATGCGGGTCGCGCGGGCGCGGGCGATGGCCGCCCTGGACGGTCAGGCCGCGGCCCGCCGCGCCGTCAAGGCGCTGACCGAGGTGCTGCGCGACTACCCCGAGCACCCCGACGCGGCCCGGCTCGAGCTGCTGCGGGCGCAGGCGATCGCCCGCGAGGGCAAGACCGCGGACGCAGTCAAGGCGCTGCGCGCGGTGGCCATCGACCGCGCCGGCACCGAGCCGGCCGCGGGCGCCGAGGCGACTCTGGCCGAGCTCGGGCGCCCGGTCCGCTACAGCGCCGCCGAACAGCTGGCGCGCGCCGCCGCGGCCCGCCGCTCGCGCGACATGACGTTGTCGCGCGAGGTGCTCACCGACCTGGTCCAAGATTCCAAAACTCCGGGACATGTCCGAGAGGTCGCGTTGCGCTCGCGCGCAGCGACCGCCTCGCGCGCCCACGACTACGGCGCGTGCGCGGATGACCTTTCGGTCCTGTACAAAAAGTCAGCCTCGGCCGACCTCCGCGGCGACCTGCTGCGCTGCCTCGACAAGGCCGGCCGCTACGACGAGGCGCTGGCGATCTGGACCGAGCAGGCCGGGCGCAAGGGCGGGGCGGGGCGCGCGGCGCTGTGGGAGGCGATCCGCCAGGCGGTCCGCGGCGGCCGCTACGAGCGGGCGCGCGACCTGCTCGGGCGCACGCAGCCGAAGGAGCGCCAGCGCGGCGAGGGGCTGTGGCTCGACGCGTGGCTCGACTTCCGCCTGGGCGACTTCGACGCCGCGGCGACCGCGTTCGCCAGCGCGGAGCGCCGCTTGCCCGCCGACCAGGCGCGCGCGGCCCGGTACTTCCGCGCCCGCGCGCTGCTGGCCGCCGGCGCGAACGTGAAGGCGACGGGCGACGGGGCCGAGGAGCAGGCGCCGGAGCGCGGCGAGGCCGAGCGCCTCCTGCGACAGCTCGTGGCCGAGGATCCTTTGGGCTACTACGGCCTGCAGGCGCGCCAGCGGCTGCTCGACGTCGGCGCCGATCCGGGCCCGCTGCCGGCGCTCGCCCCGGTGCCCGCGGAGTCGAACCCGCGGCCCGACTTCGCGGCGACCCGCGCGACCTTCGACGCGCTGGCCGAGGAGTTCGGCTGGGCCTTCCCGGCGCTGGCCCGCGGGGCCGCGCTGCACGCCGCCGGCCTGCTCGACGAGGCGCGCCGCGAGCTGCGGGTCGCGGTCGACGCCTACGAGGGGCTCTACGGGCTCGATCGCGGCGGCTGGGTCCCGCGCCACGAAGACCTGGTGGTGGGCCTCAGCTGGAAGTCGACGTGGAAGCAGCCGCGCCTCGGCCTGCCGAAGGACGCGCGCAAGCTGGTGCGCGAGCGCGGCGCCGGCGAGACGCTGCGCGAGGGGCTGTTCGCGCTGACGTGGGCGCTCGACGAGCCGTACCGCCGCAGCCGCCTGATGCCGGCCACGGCGGGCACGTACAAGGCGCGCTGGCACCCGCGGGCGTTCCGCGAGACGGTCGAGCGCGAGGCCTCGGCCCGCGCCTTCGACCCGACGCACCTGTGGGCGCTGATGTACACCGAGTCGCGGTTCCGCCGGCACGTGGTGTCGTCGTCGGGCGCGCGCGGGGCGATCCAGATCATGCCGTGGACCGGCCAGCAGCTGGCGACGCGCCTCGGCGAGCCGTTCGACGTCGACGCGCTGTTCGACGAGGAGCACAACGTCCGCCTGTCGGCCTATTACTTCGCCGAGCTGCTGCACAAGTTCCACGGCCAGGCCGCGCTGGCCTACGCGAGCTACAACGGCGGCCCGTTCAACGTCGCCCGCTGGCTGGCGGCCAAGGGCGCGACGGCGCCGCTCGAGCTCGACGTCTTCATCGCCGAGATCCCGTTCCGCGAGACGGCCAACTACACCCGCCGCGTGCTCGAGGTCCAGGCCGCGTACGCGCTGATGTACGGCGGGTCGCTGCCGCGCTGGCAGAACACGGTCGACCTGCGCGTCGAGGACAACATCGACTTCTGATCGCGCGGCGATGGTGCGCGGCGCGATCGATCGAACCATCGCCTGGCTGTCCGGGCGACGTCGACTCGCCGCGGGCCTGTTCGCGGCAGCGCTGCTGCTCTACGCGCCGACGCTCGGCGGCGGGCTCGTGCTGGACGACGTCGCGCAGCAGGCGTTCATGCATGCCAAGCTGGCGGGCGGCGAGCGCGACAAGCCGTGGTGGGCGCTGTTCCACCTGGTGACGCCCTCGCGCGAGCAATTGCTCGGCCAGCGCACGGCCGGTCGCGTGCCGTGGTGGACCCACCCCGAGCTGCGGATCGTGTTCTTCCGCCCGCTGGCCAGCGCCGACGCCTACGTCGACGCGCTCGCGTGGCCGCGGACCCCGTGGTTGATGCATCTGCACGGGCTGCTGCTGTACGCGCTGCTGTGCGCGCTGGTGCTGCGGCTCTATCGTCGGCTCGCGTCGCCCGAGGGGCAGGGGATCGCGGCCCTGGCGGCGGCGATCTTCCTCGTCGATCCGACCCACGCGGCGCCGGTCGCCTGGCTCGCCCAGCGCAACGCAGTGATCGCGGCGCTGCTGATGGTCGCGGCCGTGCTCGCGCACCTGCGCTGGCGCGCGCAGGGTCGACGCAGGTGGCTCCTCGTCAGCGTGGTCGGGCTGATCGCGGCGCTGCTCAGCGCCGAGGTCGCGATCACGGCGCTCGCCCTCGTCGTCGCGTACGCGTGGACGCTCGACCCGGGCGGGCGCTGGCGCGGGCTTTTGGCCGCGGCGCCGGCGGTGGCGCTCGCATCGATCTATTTATTCGCCTACGGCGCCATGGGCTTCGGCGCGCGCGCTTCAGGGGCGTACCTCGATCCGCTGCGCGATCCGTCGACCTTCCTCGGGGCGCTGCCGGAGCGCGTGCTCGCCTTGATCGCCGCCGCGCTGGCGCTGCCGATGCCGCTGGTGTGGCGCCTGTTCGGCGGACCGACGCCCGACGCGTGGGTGTTGCGAGCGATCGGGGCGGTGTTCTTATTATGGCTCTTGCGACATGTCCTTTGGGATATGCATGATCCGCGGCTGCGGTTCGCCGCGCTGGCGTTCCTGCTGGCGCTCGTGCCGATCTCCGCGGCGCCGGCCGACGAGCGGCTGCTGCTCCTGGCCAGCGTCCCCGGGGCGCTGTGGCTGGCGCTGGTGATCGTCGGGCTCGGGCGTTCAGCACGTCGGGTGCATCGCGGCGTGGCGCTCGCGCTGGCGGCGGTGCACCTGCTGCTGGCGCCGGCGGCGTTGATGGTGGCGTTCGCGGGCCAGCAGGGCCTGAGCTTCGGCGGCTCGGCGCTGCCGACGGGGCCGACTCTGGCGAACGAGGCGCTCGGCCATCAGACGCTGCTGGTGGTCCAGGCGCCGTCGACCCTGCACGGGTTGATGCTGCCGCTCGCGCGCGGGCACGTCGGCCTGTCGGTGCCGCGCTTCTCGTTCGTGCTCGCCAGCAGCGGGGCGCCGTCGACGTGGACGCGCACCGGACCGCGCTCGTTCGAGCTCGAGCAGCCGCACGGGCTCCTGCGCGACTCGACGGCGGCGTTCTTTCGCAGCCCGTCGGCGCCGTTGCGTCCGGGTGAGGTGGTGTCGACGCTGGCGTTCCGCGCCGAGATCCTCGCGGTCACGCGCGACGGCCATCCGTCGCGCGTGCGCTTCGACTTCGCCGCCGATCCGGAGCACATGAGCGTCTGCTTCGCTACCTGGGACGGGCGCGAGTTCGTGGCGCTGAAGCAGCCCGCGACGGGTGAGAGCGTGACGCTGCCCGGTCGCTGAGCGCGCGGGCGAACGCCGGCGCGCGGCGGCGGCGCAGGCGGGGCGGGGCGGAACCGGCCGACAGCGCAGGCGCGCGCCGACGGCCCCCGCGGAGGCCGGCTTGTCGCCGCGACCGCCGCAGCGGTACCGTCGCGGTGGTGGCGAGAGCCACCCCGGCGGGAGCCGGCGCCTTCGCCCTGACGGGCAGACACGAGGGGACGTGATGAACGAGAGGTTGAACCAGCTCGGGCAGGCCGCGCAGCGGCTCAACGAGGGATCCGATCAGCTCAACGCGCTGATCTCGGCGATCGACAAGGCCCTCGGCCGCTTGATGATCGGGATGGACTACGTCCACCCGCGGCCGCTGCAGGAGTCGATGTCGATCGGCCGCGACGGCAAGCGAGTCATCGAGCTGTGCTTCCTCGGCTACCTCCGCGTGCAGGGCGAGTACCACCTCGTCATCAAGACGGTGAAGATCCTCGAGTCGAAGATCGCGCTGGCCTCGGAGAACCCGGGCAACGTGATGCCGCTGCTGCAGGCGCCGCGAGTGCTGCGGCACGCCGCGGTCGACCTGTTCCCCGAGCTGATCCAGGTGCTGTCGAACCAGGTCGGCGACCTCGTGGCGCAGATGGAGCGCCGCTGCACCACCGCGAAGGGGCTGCTCGAGCAGCTCGAGGGCCTGGAGGCGCAGATCACGGCCGCCCGCGA
This sequence comes from Nannocystis punicea, assembly GCF_026965555.1. Lineage (GTDB taxonomy): Bacteria > Myxococcota_A > Polyangia > Nannocystales > Nannocystaceae > Nannocystis > Nannocystis punicea. The sequence goes on from NZ_CP114040.1 coordinate 5,001,449, forward strand.
GGCGCGAGGGCCGGAGCCGGCGGGCTCCTGAGGCCGCTAAGCGCGGCTCGGCGGCCGATGTCGCCGCAAGCGGGCGAAGCGTGCTATAGGCGCCGCGATGCCGCGCCGCGTCCTCGTCACCGCCGCCCTCCCGTACGCCAACGGTTCGCCCCACCTCGGGCACCTGCTCGAGTACATCCAGACCGACGTCCACGTGCGGGCGCGCCGGCTCGCCGGCGAGGACGTGATCTTCATGTGGGCGGTCGACACCCACGGCACGCCGATCGAGCTGCGCGCCCGGCGTGAGGGCGTGGATCCGGCCGAGCTGGTGACGCGCATGCACGCCGAGCACGCGCAGGTCTATCGCGACTTCGGCATCGCCTCCGACATCTTCTACACCACGCACTCGGAGGAGACCCGCCGCCACGCGGAGTTCATCTACGAGAAGATGCGCGAGGCCGGGCAGATCGAGAAGCGGGTCACGCGGCAGCTCTACTGTCCCAAGGACCAGATGTTCCTGCCCGACCGCTTCGTCAAGGGCACGTGCCCGTACTGCGGCTCGACGGACCAGTACGGCGACGTCTGCGAGAAGTGCGGCCACACGTACAACCCGACCGAGCTCAAGGAGCCGCACTGTGCGATCTGCGGGACCACGCCGGAGCTGCGCGACTCGGAGCACCTGTTCGTGTCGCTCGGCCGCTTCGAGGGCTTCCTGCGCGAGTGGCTGAACACGGCGAAGCTGCAGCCGGCGGTCCGCAACTACGTGATGCGGTGGGTCGACGACGGCCTGCGCGACTGGGACATCTCCCGCGACGCGCCTTACTTCGGCTTCCCGATCCCCGGCTACGACGGCAAGAAGTTCTTCTACGTGTGGTTCGACGCGCCGGTCGGCTACATCGGCGCGACCCAGAAGTGGTGCGACGAGCACCCCGACCGGGCCTCGTTCGCGTCGTACTGGCGCGCCGATCAGAGCCAGGACACCGAGATCGTCCACGTCATCGGCAAGGACATCGTCTACTTCCACACGCTGTTCTGGCCGGCGATGCTGCACGCGGCCGGCTACACCAGGCCGACGCGCGTCAACGTGCACGGGTGGCTGACGGTCAACGGCGAGAAGATGTCGAAGGCGCGCGGGACCTTCATCCTCGCCCGCACGTACCTCGACCACCTGCCGGCCGAGTACCTCCGCTACTACTTCGCGGCCAAGCTCGGGCCGGAGCAGGACGACATCAACCTCGACATGGCGGACTTCCGCGCGCGCGTGAACGCCGACCTGGTCGACAAGGCGGCCAACGTGGCGAGCCGCTGTCACAAGTTCCTCACCGGCCGCCTCGAGGGCCGCCTCGGCGCCATCCCCGAGGACGCGCAGCCGCTGATCGAGCGGGCCCGCGAGCGCCTGGCGCAGGCGCCGGAGCTGTTCGCCAGCTTCGAGTCGGCCAAGGCGCTGCGCCTGGCGATCGAGATCGCCGAGGACTTCAACACCTACATCACGGCGCAGGAGCCGTGGAAGGTGGTCACCAAGGACCCCGAGCGCGCGCGGGCGGTCTGCACCGCGGGCATGTGGGCGAGCAAGGTGATCGCGGCGATCCTCAAGCCGGTGCTGCCGAAGTGGGCAGCGACGATCGAGGAGGGCCTGCGCTTGCCGGCGCCGCTCGACTTCGTCAATGCGGGCGATCCGCTGCCCGAGGGCCAGGGGATCGGCGCGTACGTGACGCTGGCCGAGCGCATCGACCCCAAGAACCTCGACGCAATCATCGAGGCCAGCAAGGAGACGATCGGCGGCGCGGCTCCGGCCGCTCCGGAGGCGCCGGCCTACACGGTCGAGCCGCTGGCGGCCGAGTCCAGCATCGAGGCGCTCTCGGCGGTCGACCTCCGCGTCGGCAAGGTCCTCGCGGCCGCGCGCGTGAAGGGCTCCGACAAGCTGCTGCAGCTGACCATCGACCTCGGGCCGCTCGGTCAGCGCAACATCTTCAGCGGGATCGGCCCGTCGTACGCGCCCGAGCAGATGGTCGGCAAGCACGTGGTCGTGTTCGCCAACCTCAAGCCCCGCAAGATGCGGTTCGGCGTCAGCGAGGGCATGGTCCTCGCGGCCGGCGCGAAGGACGACGCGATCACGGTGCTCGAGCTCGACCCGCGCAGCTTGCCGGGCGAGAAGATCAGCTGATCGCTGAAGTCACGACCCGACAGACGCCGGCGCCCGGTCGCGAGGCGAGGGGCTCGTCCGCACTGGCTGGCCTCATGGACATGTCCATGAGGCCAGTGCTCGTTTTCCAACCGCGCATCGTCACCCCGACCGGACTCGGCCGCGGCCGCACTGCCGAACTCGGCAGGCGGGCGAGATTGCGGCTCGTGCGGGACCTGGCGCCGGTCGACGGGCCTCAGGCGCAGTCGCACCGCGATCGCCCGAAAGCCTCGCGGCCACATGACGAGGGGGACGGTGAGGCGAGGTTGGCGCTCTAGGGAGAGCTGTCGGCGTCCCCGGCAGAAGTCGAAGGGGGGCCGAGGACGTGTGCTCAGGCGCGAGCGGGGCTCGCAAGCCGTTCAGCAAGAGTCGAGGGCGGCCGAGGACGTGTCTTGCTCGGCGCGAGGGCGGCTCACGAGTAGCCGCCCCAGCAGAAGTCGAGCACGCGGCCGAGGCCGTTGGCCTCACAGAAGTTGTGGGCGGCGGGGTCGCACTCCTGCTCGCCGAGCTGGCCGAGGTCCCAGCGGCGGACGCCGGAGCTGCTGCACTGGACCAGGCAGACGTCGTCGGGGGCGCTGCGGGCACAGTTGGCGTCGCCGCAGCCGTGGCACTGCGGGGCGGGGAGCAGGGCCGCGTCGCCGAGGGCGGCCAGCTGGCGCGCGGGCAGCTGGGCGGCCGGCTTCGGTTCGGGGGAGCGGATGATCGGTCCGTCCGGATCGGTGGGGCCGGGGCCCGGCGTACAGCCGCCGATCCATGAGACCGCCACGATCCAGAAGATGAGGCGCGGAGGCGGGGTTCGCATGGTGGTTCCTCCGCCGAAGGTGTGATCCGGGTCGAGCGGACGAACAAGTCAAAAGGCCGTATGGCGCGCGCGCCGCCCGCAGCCCTGACTTTTCATGCATGTACGATCGGACATGTCCTGGAGGACCTGCCCGATCGCACCGGCGACGGACGCCGTTCAGTTGACCGTGACGGCCGCGGAGGCGCCGAAGAAGCGCTCCTCGAGGGCGGCGAGGCGGGCGCCCACGCGGCCTTCGCCGGCGATCCCGCGCAGGCGCGAGAACACGCGCGCGGCGGTCCGCTCGGCCAGGCCGCGGACGCGGTAGCGCCAGCTCGAGCGCTCGGTGGCGGTGCCGATCAGGACCTGCAGCGAGCCCAGCAGCTCGTGCTCGACGCGATCGACGAGCGGGGTCAGGTCGGGCTTGTCCTGGGTGACGTTGAAGTGGATGAGGTCGGTCAGGGCGGCGCACACCTGGGTGCGGGCGGCCCGGAACCGCTCGGGCTGGTCGGCGAGGTCGGCGTGGATCCCGTCGGCCAGCGCCTGGATGAAGCCGCGCAGGTTCTGCTCGGCGTCGCGGAGGTGCGGGGCGTCGCGGAGGTCGCGGCGGAGCTCGCCGAGCTCGGCCAGCAGGTCGGCCGCGATGTGGAAGCTGTCGAGGGCGCGCACCGAGGGGGTGCCGGGCGGCAGGGCGCGGTCGAAGCGGAGCCGCGGGCGCTCGGCCGAGATCGAGGCCTCGGCGTCCTCGTGGTCGTGGTCGAAGTTGTCCTCCTGGACGTCGGCCGCCGGGGCCTCGGCCTCGGCGCTCTCGGCCGCGACGTCGTCGTCGCCGTGGCCGCTGTACTTGCCCGACATGAGGTCGTCGCGGTCGATGAGCCAGCGCGAGCCGACGCGGCGGGCGGGCAGGCGCCCGGTCTGGGCCATGTGCCGCACGGTGCGCTCGCTCTTGCCGAGCAAATCGGCGGCGTCCTTGATCGAGATCTCCATAGAGGTCCTCCTGTGTGCCGGCACTCTAACCGAAGTCGGATCGGGCGCTGCAAAATCGGCAAAAACTTTGCCGGTTGCGGCAGCGCCCCTTGCCGTTTCTGGATCCAGCGGCCAGTCTCCCGACCGTGCGAAAGCCCGAGCATCAGTGGGAGACCCGCCGTTTCGTGGCCGTCCGCTCGCCCTCGGTGCCGCCGCCACACGCGGCCGAGGAGGCGGTGCAGGCGTTCGAGCTCCGGCCGCGCGGCGGAGGTGACGCACCCGTCGCGGTGTTCTCGCTGGGTCGGCAGATGCTGCCCCGCGCCGCGGTCGAGGCAGACCCCGACCTGCTCCACGCGGCTCGCGCCTGGCTCGCGGCGAGGGGCTCCCGCGAGCTTCGTGCCGTCGATGAGGAAAATGCCCCGATCTCGTCGGAACGATTCACATTGTCGGACCTCGGCTCGGGTCCGTCTCAGGCTGTCCGAAAGGTCATCACTCTGGCGCCCTCGAACGCCGAGCTGGTGGCCAGCCTGGGTTGCTTCGATCGCGTGATCGCGTGCGAGGACTCGTCGGACTCGCCGCCGGAGACGGCGAAGTGCGAGCGGCTCGGGCCGGACCTCGGGCCCGACCTCGATCGCGTGGCGGAGCTGCGACCTGACCTTGTGTTCAGCTCGCTCTCGGTGCCGGGGATGGAGCGGATCGTCACCGGGCTGCGCGCGCGGGGGGTGCCGCAGCGAGTGCTGGCGCCGCGATCGATCGCCGACGTGATCGCGGAGGTGCGGCTGGCAGGGGCGGACCTCGAGGTGCAGGCCCGCGCCGAAGAAGTGGTGGCGACGATGGAGGCCGAGGCGGCCGCGCTGCGACGGGCCCGGCCGCCGCGCGCGGCGAGGGTGTACCTCGAGTGGTGGCCGCGGCCGATGTTCACGCCCGGGGCGGCGTGCTTCAGCAACAACCTCATCGAGCTGGCCGGCGGGGTCAACGTGTTCGCCGACAGGCCGGGGGCGAGCGTGGAGATCACGGCGGCCGAGCTGGTGGCGGCCGACCCTGACATCTGCTTCGTGTCGTGGTGCGGGGTGGCGGTCGAGAAGCTCGACCCCGAGAACCTGATCCGTCGACCCGGACTCGAGGCGCTGCGAGCGGCCCGCGCCGGCCGCGTGGTGCCGCTCGACGAGCGCTACTCGGGCCGACCAGGTCCCCACATGCTCGAGGCGGCGCGGATCATGGCGCGCGCGATCGCGAGTCCGTGATCGCGGAGCGCCGATTTTTTGCGACGGCGATCGAGGTGTGTAAAGGCTGCACCCATGGTGTCGCTCGAACCGCAGGTCGCCCGTCTCGTCGATGAACTCGCGCAGTACCACGGCCATCGCACGCTCTGGCTCGATCGCCGCGGCTATCTGTGCCACGCAGAGCCGGAGGACGACTTCGAGGACATCGGCTACCAGTACGTGGCGACGCTGCTCAAGCCGACCAGCGACGAGCTGCGCGCCACGATCACGCACTTCACGGCGCGCCGCGCGGCGCGGGTGGGCGCGTGCCCGGTGCCGGGGGCGTTCCACATGCACCCGGTGCCGGTGCTGATGGCAATCTGACCTTCGGGTCAGGTGGGCGCCGTGGCGGCGCCGCGGTGGACTGGTTGGGACGTGGCCTTCGGGTCATGTGAGGCTTGGAGAGCAATGGGCGGGGGTCGGCGAAGATCGGAGCGCTGGCCGTCGCGAATTGACGACTGGACCTCGCGGCGGAGTTCCGGAGCAGGGTCGGCGGTGAGTTCAGCGCCATCCTGCCTGGGATTCGTCGAGCCTCGTCTGGACACGGCGGCACGGCTGCAGCCGTGAGGCCGACACGGCGTGGTCGGCTTCGATGGAGGATGTCCTTTGGGACATGTTGCTCGGCGCCTGTTCGACGGCCAGCCCTGGCCGCCGAACAGGCGCTTTCTTGCTCGTAGGCGGTCTGTTCGCCGCGGTACATGCTTGCGAGCGGGGGAGTGGCCTTCGCGAATTACCGACTGCGACTCGCGGCGGGGTCCGGGGAAGGATCGGCGACGAGTTCAGCGTCTGGATGGACGCTCGTGCCTCGCGCCCATCCTACCTCGTATTCGTCGCCGACCTTCCCCGGACCTCGTGACACGGCTGCAGCCGTGAGAGGCCGACACGGCGCGGCCGGCTTCGATAGAGGATGTCCTGGGGGACAGGTTGCCCGGCGCCTGTTCGACGGCCAGGGCTGGCCGCCGAACAGACGCTTTTTCGCGTCCTTGACGCCGTGCCTCTCGTGCGCGGCGGTCGGCGAGGCGCCGTGAACGAGAGAGCCGCCGCACAACTCGACGGGGGCCGGCGAAGAGCGGAGCTGCCCTCTCGAACGCGGCCCGGTTGGGCCGGGGTTGTCGCGAGGAGAGGGCGGCCGCGCAGGCGAAGTGCTCTCGGGTCGGCGATGTGATGAATGCGACGGCGTCCGATCACGAGCGGCAGCCCATGCTCGCTCGTACGACTGGTACGCGCCGTCTCTTGTGTTCGGTCGCTTCGATCCGGGGAGCGCTCTCGGGGTCGTCGATGTGACGAATGCGACGGCGTCCGATCACGAGCGAGCGGTCAGCGGCTCCGCGCGCAGGCGGGCTCGGGCCCTCGAGAGGACGAGTGAGAGGGCTTCGCGGGAGGCGTGAGTCGTGGCGGGAGTGATCTGGCTTTTAGGTCAGGTTGTCCGGCGGCGGCGACGCAGGACGGCGAGGCCGAGCAGCAGGGCGAGCGCGGAGGCGGGTCGGTCGTGGGAGCGGCAGCCGCAGCCGCTGTCGGTGTTGCTGCCGGCGCTGCTGCTGTCGCTGTCCTCGCCGCTGCTGCTGTTGCCGGCGGAGGTGGTGGGGTCGGTGGTGGCGGGGCCGCCGGTGGTCGGGTCGGTCGGGCCGGTGTCGTCGTTGCCGGACGGATCGCCGCCGGTGTCGTCGCCGCCGGAGCTGGTGCCGGCCTCGCAGAAGACGCCGGGGGTGATGGGGTCGGCGCTGAAGGTGCGGTTGATGATGGTGGCGCGGCCGCGGGTCTGGCCGACCCACATGTCGATCGAGCGGTCGACGATCTCGTCGATGAGGGCGTACTCCTCCTCGCACAGGACCTCGCCCGGGCGCTTGACGAGGACGAAGGAGATGCCGAACTCGTTGGGTGCGTCGGGGTAGGCGGGGACGCGCTCGCCCTCGGCCTGGATCACGTCGTCGACGGTGACTTCCCGGCGCGTGCCGCTGACGGTGAAGCTCTCGGCGTTAAAGAGGAAGGAGTTGGGCTCGGGACAGGTCTGGTCGGGCAGGGCGGAGTCGATGCAGTCGTGGGGGTCCTCGATGACGAACCACGGCTGGACCTCCGCGGCGGGCATGAGGCCCATGAGGTAGAGGTCGAGGTCGCTGAACTCGAACTCGTCGAGCTTGGCGGCGGTGAAGGTGCCGTCGCCGTTGTCGGTCCAGCGGTGGCCCTCGACGGGCGAGCCGCCTGTGTTCATGTAGAAGCTCCAGTGGGCCTGGGAGCGCCCGAGCAGGAGCTTGGTGTCGCCGCCCGCGACGTGCGGGAAGGCCAGCCAGGCGTGGCCCAGCTCCTGGCCGAACACGAGCGAGATCCACCAGTCGTTGATCTCGGTGGTGCCGACGTCGAGGAACTTCCGCCAGTTGTTCATGTGCAACATGCCGATGAACTGGCTGTTCGGGGTGTCGTCGAAGAACTCGGCCGGGATCACGGGATCGAACTCGGCGGCGTGGGAGTAACCGATGCCGCCGACATCGTTGGCGAGCGACTGATAGAAGGCGCCGACGCCGTCGACGAGGTCGAAGGTCGAGTAGACGACGATGAACTGGGCGTCGTCGGAGTGGGCGGCGAGGAAGCCCTCCTCGAGCGGGTAGTAGCCGCCGTAGAAGCCGGTGCGCGAGAACCAGTTGGCGTGCTCGACGGTGCCGTCGTCGTCGAACACCATGAAGTTCTTGCGCTGCTCGACGAACTGGACCGGGCCGGCGTGCGCGGTGTCGACGAGGATGGGGCCTGAGGCGAGGACGAGGGCGAACGGCGCGACCAGAGCGAGGCGGGGCACGAGGGCAGGATAGAAGCAGTTGCGCGCGCGCCCAAGCAGATAACGTCCGCGACGGCGCCCGCGCCGGTCACCGCCGCGACGTCACGCCCCGGCGTCCGCGCTCCGCTGCTCGAGCTCCTCCCAGCGCGCGACGAGGGCGGCGGCGCGCTGACGGGCCGCCTCGAGCTTGCGCACCAGGTCGGCGACCTTGTCGCCGCCGCCGCCGTACACGGATGGATCGCCGAGCTTCGCCTCGAGCTCCTGGACCTCGCCCTCGGCGGCCTCGATCTTGCCGAGGATCCCGTCGAGCTCGCGCTTCTCGGCGTGGCTGAGGCCGCGTCGGGCGACGGGCGCGCCGGCCTTCGCGGGCGCATGCGCGGGCCGTGCGGTGGGCTGTGGTTCGGCGGCCGCTTCGGTCTCGGCCAGGCGCTCGAGGTAGTCGCTGTAGTTGCCGTGGTGGCGCACGACCTTGCCGTCGCCCTCGAAGGCGAGGATCGAGGTGGCGACGCGATCGAGGAACCAGCGATCGTGGGTGACGATGATCGCGGCGCCGGCGAAGTCGAGCAGCATCTCCTCGACGGCGCCGAGGGTGGCGACGTCGAGGTCGTTGGTGGGCTCGTCGAGGAGAACGAGGTTGGAGGCGCCCGAGAGCAGCACCGCGAGGGCGACGCGGGCCCGCTCGCCGCCCGACAGCGAGCCGACCTTCTGGGCGTAGGCCGTGGGGTCGAACAGGAAGCGCTCGAGGTAGCGGGCGATGTCGAGCGGGTGGCCGCCGCCGAGGTCGAGGCCGCGGCGGCGCTCGGCGATGTTGTCGTAGACGCTGCGATCGTCGTCGAGGCCGGAGCGGTTCTGGTCGAGGTAGGCGACCGCGGTGTGCTTGCCGCGGACGACCTCGCCGGCGGTGGGCGGGAGCTGGCCGACGATCGAGCGCAGCAGGGTGGTCTTGCCGCTGCCGTTGGGACCGACGACGCCGATCCGCTCGCCCTGGTTGAGCGCGAGGGTGAAGTCGCGGACGAGGACGCGGCCGAGCTCGAGGGTGACGCCGCGCAGCTCGAGGATGGTCTTGCCGCTGCGAGCTGCCTCGAGGGACAGCTCGACCCGACGGTCGCGCGGCGGGCCCGACTTGGCCAGCTCGGCCTCGGCCCGGTTGACCCGCGCGGTCTGCTTGGTGGTCCGCGCCTTGGGCTGGCGCCGCAACCACTCGAGCTCGCGCCGGAGGAAGTTCTGCCGGTTGGCCTCGGTGCGCTGGGCGTGGGCCATGCGCTCGGCCTTGGCCTCGAGGTAGGCGCCGAAGCCCCCCTCGTAGGCGTAGACGGTGCCGCGGTCGACCTCGAAGGTCCGCGTGCACACGCGGTCGAGGATGTAGCGGTCGTGGGTGATGAGGAGGACGGCGCCGGAGTAGTCCTCGGCGAGGTGGCGCTCGAGCCACTCGATGGCGGCGACGTCGAGGTGGTTGGTCGGCTCGTCGAGCACCGCGAGATCGGGCCGCCGCGCCAGCAAGGCCGCGAGCGCGACGCGACGCCGCTCGCCGCCGCTGAGCCGCTCGGTCGGCGCGGAAGGATCGCGGACGCCGAGGCGCGCGAGGTACGACTCGGCCTCCGCGGCCCGCGACCACCCGCCGCAACGCTCGATCTCCGCCGCCGCGGCCGCTTGCTCGGCCACCAGGGCGTCGACCGCGGCCGATCCCGTGGCCCGCTCGAGGGCCGCGGTGGCGGCGTCGTAGCGGGCGCGGGCGGCAGACCACTGGCCGAGGCCGGTGAGGACCGCTTCGAGGGCGGTGAGGCCGGGTGGGAGGCGTGGCTCCTGTTCGAGGTAGGCGATGGAGGCGTCGCGCCGGAGGACGACTTCACCGGCGTCGGGGGCGTCCAAACCGGCCAGGATCCGCGCCAGGGTGGTTTTTCCCGAGCCGTTGTTGCCGACCAGCCCGACGCGCTCGCCGGTCATCAGCGTGAGGTTGACGCCGGCGAGGACGCGGCGCACGCCGTAGCTCTTTTCGACCTGGCGCAGGCTTGCGATCGGCACGGGGCGGGACTCTACCTCGCCCGGGCCGCCCGCGCGGCAATTGTGGGGGAGGGCACGCCCACCTCGTCGCCCCCGGCGTGCGAGGCGATCCGCGAGTTCATGTAAGGAGGCGGCGTGGCCGCCCGGGCCCGAATTCCAGGGGGGAAGGCGAAATCAAGGCCGGTCCCGCGTGAGGTGAAATCGCCGCCGGAGGGGCTCGCGGAGGTTGACAGCGCCCGGGCCGAGGGCGGATCCTGCTCCTGGTCATGACCTCAATCGACACTCACGGAGCCCGCCGGGTCGCAGCCGGCCTCGCTCTGGTCGCGTCGCGCATGTGCGTCCGGCGTGTCGCTTGTGGAGTGTCGACGCAACGACGCGGTCCCGCTCAGGGCGCCGCGAGCCACGGCCGACGTGGCATGCAGTGAAGAGAGAATAGGAGAGAGACAGAAGTGAAAATTTTCGTCGGTGGACTGGCGTGGGCGACGGGCGACGAGAGCCTGCGCGCGGCCTTTGAACCCTTCGGTAAGGTCGACGAGGCGATCGTCGTCAAGGACAAGGAGACCATGCGCAGCCGTGGTTTCGGGTTCGTGACGTTCGCCGATGAGGCGGCCGGTCGTGCCGCGCTCGAGGCGATGAACGGCGCGGTGCTCGACGGGCGGACCATCCGCTGCGACGCCGCAGTCGAGCGCGCCCGCAGCGATCGGCCCTCGCGGCCCTTCGTCGAGCGCGCCCCGTCGGGCGGCTTCCAGGGCGGTGGCGGTGGTCCCCGCGGTGGTGGCGGCGGCGGCGGCGGCCGTGACTGGGGCGGCGGCGGCGGCGGCGGCGGTGGTCGCGGCGGCGGCGGCGGCGGCGGTTGGGGCGGCGGCGGCGGCGGCGGTGGTGGTCGCGGCGGCGGCGGCGGTGGTCGCGGCGGCGGCGGTCGTGGCGGTCGTGGCGGCCGGCGGCGCGACGACGACTACGGCGACGACTGAGTCCTGCGTCGAAAATTGAGCCAGTGCGCCGCCCCGGGGCTTCCCGCGGCGGCGCGCTCGCTTTGGTCGACCTGACCGAACGGGCAGGTTGCGAGAACCGGTGCGTGGGTCGGGCGATCGGCGGACCGGGCAGGTGGTGCGCCGGTGGGATCGCGAGGCCGGCCTGGTCGAAAAGACAGCTGGCCCGGGCGCGGGGCGGAGGGCGCGCACGGGATGCGAGCGACCCGACCTGTCTATTCGGGCATGTCTGGAAGATCCGGGTGGCCGGAGCCGACAGGCGCGAGGACGCGAAACGCCGCTAGGCCGGGACCTCGATGACGGCCGGCAGGACGAGCTCGTGGCGGATGACCGCGCCGTCGGGCTTGAAGTAAAGCTCGTGCAGGCGCCCGCCGGTCTCGAACTCGATCTCGTACTCGTCACCGGCGCCGGTGAGGGTCTTCTTCTCGACCTCCTTGATCGCGGCGCCGGGGTGGGCCTTGTCGAAAGCGGCCCAAACGGCCTCGGGCAGGGCCTTGGCGTCGATCTGGCACTCGGTGTAGACGACGCCGCCGTCGGCCCTGGCGCTCAGCTCGCACTGTTGCTTGTCGGCCGTCTCGACCTCGATCTCGTGCAGGCGGCCGTGCGGGACCACGGTTTCGGTCTCGTAGCGCAGCATCTTGGCGCCGGGGTAGGTCGCCTCGAGCTGCTTGCGCACCGGCTCGGGCACCGCCGCAGCGTCCTGGTGATAGACGGAGAGGTAGCGGATCGAGCCGTCCTGCTCGACCTCGACCTTGATCTTCTCGACGCCCTGGGCCGTGCCGGCCGCGCGCACGAGGTCGGCGTCGAGCTGGCCCGGTCCGGCGGGCGTGGGGGCGGGCGCGGGGGGCTTGGCCTCGGCTGGAGGAGTCGCGGCGACTGTGGTCGGAGCGGGCGCGGGTTGGGCCTTGCTCGCGGTGTCGGGGCCGCACGCGGCGAGGATCAGTCCGACGACGCCGAGCGTCCCGAGGCGGGGGTGGTGCATACGAATTACTCCTCATCCAAGTGTACACTCACATGGTGCGGGCGCCGTCGATCCGGCTGGCGCGGCCTGCTGACCTCGCCGCGATCGCCACGGTCCATGCAGCCTCGGTGCGACAGCTGTGCGCCGGCCATTACCCGCCGCAAGCGATCGATCAGTGGCTGGCGCCGAGCCCGGGGCTCTATGCCCGCATGCTGCGCTCGTCGACGGTTTACGTGGCCGAACGTGGCGGGCAGGTGGTGGCGTTCGCGGCCGTCCGCCTGGCCACGCGCGAGGTCCGGGCGCTGTACGTGAGCCCCGGCGCGGCCGGCGGCGGCCTCGGCCTGCGCCTCATGCGGCGCCTCGAGCGAGTGGCCCGCGCGTTCGGGATGGTCGAGCTGCGCTTGTGGGCGACGCTCAACGCCGTCGGCTTCTACGAGCGCCTCGGCTGGCGCCGCGACGTCAGGCAGAGCGGCAAGCGGCCGCCGCACCGCTGCGTGCCGATGCGCAAGCGGCTGGGAGGGTGAGGTGTCCCGAGAGACAGGTGCGGGCCGCGGCCGAGCGGGCGGCGGGCCGATGCGCGAGCGGAGAGCGGCGCGCCGAGGTGCGAGCGGTGTGGATGCGAGGTGACCTGAGAGACAGGTCGAACGAGCGGCCGAGCGGACGCAGGTGGCGATCCGAAGCGCTGCCCGAGGCGGCTGTGATGCGAGGTGTCGCGGGGGACAGGTGCGGCCGCGGTCGAGCGGGCGCGGGTGGCGGTGGGGCGCCGATGCACGAGCGATTGGGCTGCGAGGTGTCCTGAGAGACAGGTTGAGCGAGGGGCCGCGGGGACGCAGCTTGTGAGCCGACCGCTGCCGAAGCGCAAGGGGCTGTGATGAGAGGTGTCCCGGGGGACAGATCGTGCGGTCACGAGCTGGCGAGAGCGATGGGTAGAGTCGAGGCCCGCGAGCGGGACATCCGGAGGAGCGGCCGGGAGGAGAGATGTCTCGAAGGACAGCTAGCTGGCGCGAGCGACGGGTCGGGTCGCGGCTGCGAGGGGAGCGGCTGGGAGGCGACGTCGATGTCTCGAAGGACAGGTCGTGAGCTCGCCGCGGTGAACGTGGGTCGAGACACGGCCGGGGTGAGCGTATTCGCGGCGACCTGGATGGCTCGAGAGACAGGTCGCTCGCGCGGGGGCGAGGGACCGCGGGGTGCCTACCGAGACGGCCGGGCCCGGCGCCGGCGGCTCCTGGCGTGGGCTGTGACACGGCCGGGCCCGGGGGCGAATTCGCACGCGGAGAAAACCCGCCATCTCCGAGACGCGCGCTCGGGTCGCACGGGTCGTCAGGGCGGCGGCGGCGGGGTACATTCGCGCGCCCATGACGAGCGCGATGGTCCGCCTGTATCCGCCCCGTACGCCCGCCGCAGTGCTGATCGCGGTGTGGGGCATGCTCGGGGTGGTCGCGCTGCTGGTGAGCGCGATCCTCCGGCTGACGCCGCTGGCGGTGGAGCCGCTGTCGACGGGGATGACGCCGCTGCAGTGGGGGCTGTACGTCGGCTGGTCGCTGTTCAATCTGTACGCCGAGGGCTACAAGGGGTTCCAGAAGGCGTTCGTGCCGCGGGCGGTGGCGCGGTCCTTCTACGTGGCCCGCTATCCCCGGCCGCTGCACGTGGCGCTGGCGCCGCTGTTCTGCATGGGGCTGTTCTTCGCCAACCGCAAGCGGCTCATCCTGTCGTGGGGCCTGGTGATCGGGGTGACTGCGCTGGTCACCCTGGTCCGCGGGCTGGACCAACCGTGGCGCGGGATCGTCGACGCGGGGGTGGTGCTCGGGCTGACCTACGGGACAGCCGCGCTGCTGGTCGCGTTCGTCGGGGTGCTGCGCGGCCGGCCGATCACGGTGTCGCCGCAGGTGCCCGACGGCGCGCCGCAGTAGGTGCGCGAGCGGCTGTCCCGGGGGACCGCCGCCACCGCGTCGGACCCGACGCTCGCGAGTACGAGGCTGTCCTGGGGGACAGGTGACGAAGGCACAGGCCGGGTCAGTTGTGCGCGACCAGGCCGTACTCGACGCACTCGTCCTGGCTCGGCATGTCGAGGCGCACGTAGACCTGGATGTCGTCGGAGCTGCCGGAGCAGTTGAAGTCGGACACCGTGAAGGTGGCGCCGCCGCAGCAGCCGGGCCGCAGGGCCCCCGAGAGGGCGGTCTGCGTGCCCTCGGGGCAGGTGATCTCGGTGCCCACGGCGCCGCCCTGGTCGCACTCGATGAACTGACACACGCGCACGGTCGCTGATGAGGTGACCTTGACCGTCGGCTCGGCGACGTGACCGAAGGTGTCGAGGCCGTGGTAGGTGAACCAGTCGACGTCGCCGGCGCCGCTGAGCACGCCGTCGGCCATGACCGTGTTGTCGTCGTCGTCGTTGATCTCGCCGAGGTCCTGGGCGTTCGGCTCGGTGTCGTCGGGCTCGCCGAGGTCGCCGTCGCAGGCCAGGGCGGGCACGCAGAGGCCGTCCTCGCACACGAGGCCTTCGGCGCAGGCGTCGCCGTCGCACACGCAGCCTGCCTGGCCGGGATCGCAGATCGGGCCGGTCGTGCCGGTGGACTCGTCGGTGGTGCCGCTCGTCGAGGTGGTCGTCGAGGTCGAGGCGGTCGGATCCTCGCCGGTCGTGGTGCCGTCGCTGGTGGTCGGCGTCGGCTCGGTCGAGCTGCCGGTCGGGGTCGAGACGTCGGTGGTCGACGGATCGGTGGCCTGCGTGGCCGTGGTGACGCCGCTGTTGCTGCTGCTGTCGGCCGGGTCGTCGCCGGTGCTGCAGGCGAGGAGCGTGAGCGAGGCGAGGACCAGCGACAGGCGTGTCATTTCAGTTCACCGCGTAGGGGATGTTGAGGGCGAACGGCGCGATCTCGGCGTCGAATTGCTGGCCGTCGTCGGTGACCATCTGGTAGGTGCCGCGCATGGTGCCGTAGGCGGTCTTGAGCGGGCAGCCGGAGGTGTACTCGAACGACTCGCCGGGCGCGAGCACGGGCTGGGCCCCGACGACGCCGGCGCCGCGCACCTCCTCGGTGCGGCCGTTGGCGTCGGTGATGACCCAGTGGCGACTGACGAGCTGCACCGTGTCGATGCCCTCGTTGGAGATCTTCACGGTGTAGGCGAAGAACCACTGCCGCTCGCTCTGGTTGGCGTGCGAGTGTTCGGGGAGGTACTGCGACGCGACGCGCACGCGCACGCCGTTAGTGATCGCCTCGGAGGTCGACACGGGGCGATCTATACGCCGCGCGCACGCCCGCCGACAAGCGGCCTCCGAACGCGCGAGTGCGGGCGCGAAGGCCCAATCTCCGCGATCGCGGCCGGGCTGCGCAAGAATTCTCATTCGCGCGCCGGCGCGGCGCAGGCCTCGGCCTCGGCCTCGCAGCCGGCGGGGTTGTCATCCATGAGGAGGAAGCCGATGCAGGCCAGGCACACCGGATCCATCAAGGTCTCGGTGGTGCAAGCCTCGCTCTCGAAGCAGGACATGCCGACGCACAGCGCCAGCTCGAACGCCTCGCCGGCCTCTTCCGGCGACAGGCCGTCGGCGCACATCTGGGCGCACTCGAGGTCGAAGGAGAGGGCACACGGGAGCACGCAGTCGAGCAGCTCGCCGCAGGTCGGTGGCGGCTCCGGCGCGAGGGTGGTGCTGCTGCCGCCGGTGGTGGTGTCGCCGCCGGTGGTGGTCGTCGTGGTCGTGAGCTCGCCGGTGGTCGGTGGTTCGCCGGTGGTGGTGGTGGTGCCGGTGCTGGTGCTGGTGGTGTCGGGCTGGTCGAGCCCGCCGAGCAGGTCGTCGCTGTTGCAGGCCGAGCTGATGCAGATAGCGACGACCAGGGCGAGGAGCGACGCACGACGCGACATGCTACCGCCACGATAGCAGGTGCAAGCCCGCGCCGGGGGGCAGGTGCCTGAGAAGCCGCACGCGCGCCGGCGCGAGGCGAGTTCGAGGGGCGGTAGTACACTGCCGGGATGTCGCTGACAGAGGCGCTGCGAGACAGGATCCAGGGGCTCATCGCTGCCGACGGGGTGGTGCTGTTCATGAAGGGGACCCGGTTCCGCCCGGCGTGCGGCTTCTCGGCCGGCGTGGTCGAGGTGCTCGACTCGCTGCTGCCGCGCTGGACCAGCGTCGATGTGCTGGCCGACGCGGAGCTGCGCGAGGGGATCAAGGAGTTCTCGGCCTGGCCGACGATCCCGCAGCTGTACGTCCGCGGCGAGTTCGTCGGCGGGGCCGACATCGTCCGCGAGATGCACGCGTCGGGCGAGCTGGCGACGCTGCTCGGGGCGCAGGAGGTGAGGCCGCCGCAGGTCCACGTCAGCCAACGCGCAGCCGCGGTGTTGCGCGAGGTCACCGCCGAGGCGGGCCCGGGCGAGACGATCCGCGTGCGCATCAGCCCGCGCTTCGAGCACGATCTGGCGGTCGAGGGTCGCGAGGCCGGCGACCTCGAGATCACCGTCGAGGGCGTCACGCTCGTGTTCGATCGCATGAGCGCGGCCCGGGCCGACGGCCTCCGCATCGACTTCGTCGAGCGCGACGGCGAGGCGGGCTTCGCCATCGACAACCCCAACGCGCCGGCGCAGGTCCGCCCGATCACGGCGCGCGAGCTGCAGGGCAAGCTCGCGCAAGGGGCGGTGCGGCTGTTCGACGTGCGCACGCCGCAGGAGCAGGCCATCGCGGCGATCGCCGGGGCGCGCCTGCTCGACGAGGCGGCGCGCGCGGAGATCCTGGAGCTCGATCGCGGGACGCCGCTGGTGTTCCACTGCCACCACGGGATGCGCTCGCAGCAGGCGGCCGAGTTCTTCGTCGGCCAGGGCTTCCGCGAGGTCTACAACCTCCGCGGCGGGATCGACGCCTGGTCGCGCGAGGTCGACTCCGGGGTGCCGCGCTACTGAGGTCGGGCGAGGAAGGGCCGCCAGCGTTGCGCTTGACCGGTCCGGATCGGTAAACTAGCGTCCTCGGCATCCGCGCCATGTCCTTCGCTTCTCCTATCGTTCGCTCGTTGTCGCGCCCTGTCCTCGGGGTCATGTCGCTCCTGCTCGCGGTCGGCCTCGGCGGCTGCGCCAGCCCGTGCGAGCGCCTCGCCAAGGGGGTGTGCGCGGGCGGCGACGCCGACTACTGCGCGGCGGTCGATGCCTGGCTCGCCACCCGTTTGATCGACCCCGCGACGAAGGAGCCGCTGGTCGGCGAGGCCCGCGACCAGATGTGCGGGGCCATCTACGACAACGTCGAGATGTTCTACGCCTACCAGTTCAAGGCCAAGCAGAAGATCCTCGGCGAGCCCGACTTCATCCTGGCGTCGCAGAAGAAGGCGCAGGAGGAGGCCGAGGCCTACGAGGAGGCGTCGAAGAAGATCAAGCAGGACGACGAGGAGTCGCCTGGCGGCGCGAACATGTCCGATTGAGCAGGCCCCATCGGGCAGGTGCGAAGGGACAGGTCCGCGAGGACAGGTCGCGGCCGCGGCCGCGGCGGTGAAGGGCGCGGCTGTTCGTGAGGACAGGTTGTCGGGGCCGCGGCGGCGGGCCGCTCGAAGGGGTCGATGCGGCCGGCGGCGCGATC
The DNA here is from genome assembly GCF_026965555.1 of Nannocystis punicea. Classification (GTDB taxonomy): domain Bacteria; phylum Myxococcota_A; class Polyangia; order Nannocystales; family Nannocystaceae; genus Nannocystis; species Nannocystis punicea. The sequence continues at coordinate 5,018,882 of NZ_CP114040.1, forward strand.
GGACGGGTCACGCGCTCGGCGGGTGCGCGGGCACGGGCAGGCGGCGATCGCCGAGCCGCAGGGCGACGGGGTCGCCGTCGTCGAGCCAGGGGGCGAGGTCGGCGAGGGCGGTGTTGGTGAAGCGGACGCTGAGGGCGCGGCCGCTGTGCTGGGCGGGGACGGTGCAGCGCAGGCCCTGGCCGGGCTCCTCCCACAGGGTGTCGGGGTCGAGCGGGAGGTCGCGGCCGTCGTCGAGGTGGAGCCGCGGGGTGCCGTCGCCGGTGCGGGTGACCCGGAGGACGCGCAGGAGGCAGTCCTCGACCTGGAGGTAGCACCACTGCTCGCCCACCCGCAGGCTGGGCTCGCCGGCGGGGGTGCAGTCGAGGCCGCGGAGGAACAGCGCGCGCACGCCCGGGTGGGTGACGGGGTCGTCCTCGAAGAAGAACTGACCGCGTCGGTCGAGCCGCAGGGGGACCTGGCGCCTGAGCCGCTCGAGGGTTTCCGGGTCGAGGGTGGTCATCGCGTCGTGAGTGTACGCGCACCACGGCCGCGTGCACGCCCCCGGAGTTCGGCGATAACCCGCGGCCGTGAGCATCGTCGTGTTCGAGAACGTGTCGCTGGGCTTCGGCAAGAAGACCATCGTCGAGGCTCTGAACCTGCGGATCGGGCGCGAGGACCGGATCGGCCTGATCGGGCCCAACGGCTCCGGCAAGTCGACGCTGCTGCGGATGCTGGCCAACGAGCAGGGCACCGACCGCGGCCAGATCCGCTACGCGCGCGGGGTGCGGATCGGCTACCTGTCGCAGGACCTCAAGCTCGGCGGCGGGCAGACGCTGACGAGCTTCGTCGTCGGCAGCGTGCCCGGGCGCGCCGAGCTCGAGCGCCGGCTGGTCGAGGCGGAGCGCGAGATGGCGGCGGCGGAGCAGGGCGGCGACGAGGAGACGATGATGACGGCGGCGGAGCGGCTGGCCGACGCGCACACGCGGGCCGCCGACTTCGACACCCAGTACACCGAGCACGAGGCGCTGCGGATCCTCGCCGGCCTCGGCTTCCAGCCGGAGGACGCGACCCGCGACCTCGACGAGTTCAGCGGCGGGTGGAAGATGCGCGCGGTGCTGGCGTCGCTGCTGTTCCAGCAGCCCGACCTGCTGCTGCTCGACGAGCCGACCAACCACCTCGACCTGCCGTCGGTGGCGTGGTTCTCGGCCTATCTCAAGCGCTACCGGCGAGCGTTCGTGCTGGTGTCGCACGACCGCGAGTTCCTCAACGAGCAGATCGATCGCGTGGTCAGCTTCGAGCCGGAGGGGATCCGCCAGTTCAGCGGCGACTACGAGGGCTACAAGCGCCAGCGCGCCGAGGAAGAGGTGGTGCTCGAGAACAAGGCCAAGAACCTGGCCCGCGAGCGCGAGAAGACCGAGCAGTTCATCGAGCGCTTCCGGGCCCAGGCCAACAAGGCGGCGGCGGTGCAGAGCCGGATCAAGATGCTCGAGAAGATGGAGGAGGTGCGGGTGTTCGAGCGCCGCCAGGTGATGCACTTCGGCTTCCCGCCGTGCGACCGCACCGGCAACGAGAGCCTGCGCGTCGACGGCCTGCGCAAGGCCTACGGGCCGCGGGTGGTCCTCGACGGGGTCGACCTCAGCGTCCGCCGCGGCGAGAAGATCGGCATCATCGGGGTCAACGGCGCCGGCAAGACCACGCTGCTGCGCACCATCGCCGGCGAGCTGCAGCCCGACGGCGGCAGCATCACCTTCGGCAACAAGATCAAGGTCGGCTACTACGCGCAGCACCACGCCGACGCGCTCCGCAGCGAGCGCACCGTGTTCGAGGAGGTCGCCGCCGTCGACCCCAGCGCCGGGCAGACGCGCGTGCGCACGATCCTCGGCGCGTTCCTGTTCAGCGGCGACGACGTCGACAAGCCGATCCGCGTGCTGTCCGGCGGCGAGCGGGCCCGCGTGGCCCTGGCCAAGCTGCTGCTGAAGCCCGGCAACCTGCTGCTGATGGACGAGCCGACCAACCACCTCGACCTCGAGTCGAGCGAGAGCCTGGCCGAGTCGCTCAAGACCTACGACGGCACGCTGCTGTTCGTCAGCCACAACCGCAGCTTCGTGCGCGCGCTGGCGACCCGGATCTGGGACGTCGAGGGCGGCAAGGTCGAGACCTACCCGGGCACGCTCGACGAGTACATGGACTCGAGCCGCCGCCGCCGCGAGGGCGAGCCGCCCGCGGCCCCGACCCGGACCGCCGGTCCGACCCGTCCTTCGGAGCAGGTCCAAAAGGGCAGGAACGAACAGCCAGGTCGTAACGACAAGGTCCCGGCGGACAGGTCCGAACCGGCGAAGCCTGGCCGCGAGGCCAGGCGGCGCGAGGCCGAGCGCCGCAGCGAACGCAACCGCGTCCTCGGACCCCTCCGCAAGCGCGTCGCCGCGATGGAAGGGGAGATCGCGGCGCTGGAGGCCGAACAGCGCCGTCGCAGCGCCCTGCTCGCAGATCCGGCGACCTACGCCGACAACGCCCGCCGCAGCGAATTGCTCGACGGCTATCGTCGCGACGCGACCGCGCTTGAGGAGCTCACCGCTCGCTGGGAGGTCGCGCAGGCCGAACTCGAAGGAATGGAAGCGGAAGTGGCGAGCGACGGTTGAGCTCGCACGCGTCGGGGCCTCTCTGACAATGCAATGGCAGGCTCCAGTTCCGCCTACTTCGTTCTGCGAGGAATGCACAGTGGACGCTGTCGCAAGTTGAGCGGACGATCACGATAACGCCGCACATGCGCTCCGGCGCCGCGTTCGCGGCGTAACGCTGAGCACGCTGCTATATTGCGTCGATGCCGAAGCGGGAGGTGTCGATGTCGAAGCGAATGACGTGGCTGACCGGGGTTGCGGCGAGTTGGACGATGGGCGCCGGCTGCGACGTGCCGCAGGCGGGCGAGTGCGGCTGCAGCGACGAGGCGGTGAGCGTGCGCGAGACCCAGCTGAACGGGACGCGGCTGAACGGGACGCGGCTGAACGGGACACGGCTGAACGGGACGCGGCTGAACGGGACGCGGCTCAACGGGCCCGACGGGTCCGCCGACTACATCGAGATCGAGAAGATCAAGCTCCGCAAGGAGTCGTACAACATCGCCTCGAGCTGGCTCGTGGGCAGCAACCTGCACGTCAAGACGACGTCCAACGAGGTGTTCTCGGGGACCCAGCTCGACTCGACGAAGATCAAGTTCGACCTGCTCGAGGACCACTCGTCGCGGAAGAAGACGGTCAAGGTCCTCGACGTCGAGCCGCTGTCGCCGAGCTCCGACGTCCTGCTCTACGATCTTTCGCTCAAGGTCGACGACAACGAGTGGGTGCCGCTGTGCGTCGACAACGCCGGGGAGCCGACGCAGGCGATCCTGTTGGGGGATGTGTGGGACGCGTCCACCGGCGACCGCCTGACTCCCACTGCCGACGGTCTGACGTTCGCCTGCCGCGACGCGGCGCTCGCGAAGTGCGTCGAGTGGGGCTATAAGCCGTGGGATCCGCAGCTGCGCGACCACCATCAGGCGTGCACGCGGCTGGTCCGCGCCGACTATTGCGGCGACGGTGTGTCGCACACGGCGCCCGGGACGTTGGTCCACGTGCTCGATCAGGTCGGCGTTCAGACCGTCGATCCGGAGCGTCAATTCGTGGTCGAGGCCGAGTGGGGCCCCGACGGCGCGGTGTGCCTGAACGGTGCCAACACGCGGCTCGGGGGGCAGCAGATCGGGTGCAGCATCCCCGCGTGCGGCGCCGACTTCGCGTCCGGCGGCCTGATCCAGAGCGGCAAGATCGTGGTAGGTCCCTAGATGGTCGGATGAGCGAGGCGAGCCCAGACCCCGCGTCGATCGGCCCCTTCATCGTGGAGCGCAAGCTCGGTGAAGGGGCCATGGGCGTGGTGTTCGCCGGCTACGACCGCAAGCTCGAGCGCAAGGTGGCGCTCAAGCTGGTCCGCAGGCAGCTGCTCAACAACCCGGCGGTGCGCGAGCGGATGACCCGCGAGGCGCAGGCGATGGCGCGCCTGTCGAACCCCAACGTCGTGCAAGTCTACCAGGTCGGCGAGCACGACGGCGGCATCTACATGGCGATGGAGTACGTCGAGGGCGAGACGCTCTCGGAGTGGCTCAGGAGCGCGCCACGGCCGTGGCAGCTGATCCTCCGCACGGTCTGCGACGCCGGTCGCGGTTTGGCGGCGGCCCACGCGGCGGGGCTGGTCCATCGCGACTTCAAGCCCGACAACGTGCTGGTGGACGCCGGCGGCCGCGCGCGCGTCCTCGACTTCGGCTTGGTGCAGGCGGAAGGCAGCCCCGACGAGCAGGCCGAACGGGCGGCTCGCGGCGCGGCGCTCGACCAGGAGCTGGCGGTCACGGCTCTGGGCGAGCCGTCGCCGAGCCACTCGACTTCGCCGGGGACCGAGCCGCTCGACCGCTCGCATCTGCTGCACTGGTCGATCCGCCTGACGCAGATGGGCAACGTGCTCGGGACGCCGGCGTACATGTCGCCGGAGCAGCACTTCGGGCGCCCGGCCGGGCCGACGTCGGATCAGTTCAGCTTCGCCATCACGCTGTACGAGGCGCTGTACGGGGCGCGCCCGTTCGTCGGCGACTCGTGGGCGGCGATTCGCCTGCAGGTCGAGGACGGCATCGTCCCGCCGCCGCCGCTCGAGTCGCCGGTGCCGCGGCGCCTGTTCAAGGCGATCGCGCGGGCGCTGGCGATCGAGCCGGAGGCGCGCTGGCCGAGCGTGGCGGCGATGATCGCGGCGCTCGAGCACGACCCGTGGAAGGTGCGCGTGCGGGTGGCGGCGATGGCGGGGCTCATCGGCGTGGCGTCGGTGGCGAGCTACGCGGTGGCGGTGTCGCAGGTCGAGGGCGGGCAGCGCTGTCAGTTCGACGCCGACAAGCTCGCGGGGGTGTGGGATCAGCCGCGCGAGGCGGCGATGACCCGCGCGTTCGAGGCGACGCACCTGCCCTTTGCGACAGACACCGCGCGGCGCGTGAAGGGGCGCATCGATGCGTATGCAAAGTCGTGGCTCGGAGCGCGCCAGGCGGCCTGTCAAGATCACGCGGCCGGGGTCCAGACCGATCGCCTGATCGATCTGCGGGTGGCCTGCCTCGAGCGTCGCAAGGCCCACCTGGCGACGCTGGTCGACGTGTTCCTGGCCGCCGACCGGGCGGTGGTCGAGAACGCGGTGCAGGCGACGGCCTCGCTGCCGAGCCTCGGCGCGTGCGCCGACTCGAGCGACCTGGTGGCGACGGTGCCGCCCGACGATCCGGCGGTGGCCGAGCGCGTCGAGGTGGTCGGCCGCGAGCTGGGCCGCGTCGACATCTTCGAGCGCACCGGGCAGTACGAGCAGGGCCTGGCGCTGGCGAAGCAGCTGCGCGCGGAGGCGGCGGGCCTCGGCTACGCGCCGCTCGAGGCCCAGGCGGCGCTGAGCGAGGGCCGGGTGTTGATGGCGTCGGTGCGCGCGGCCGAGGCCGAGGCGGCGCTGCGCCAGGCGCTCAAGCTGGGCATCGCCCACGACCTGCACGCGACCGCGGCCGAGGCGGCGATCATGCGGATCTTCGTGCTCGGCAACGACCTCGAGCGCCCGCGCGAGGCGCTGGCGGCGGCGCCGTTCGCCGAGGCGCTGGTGGAGCGGGCCCGCGGCGCGGGGCTGCTGGCGGCGCTGCTGCACAACAACACCGGGGCGATGCACGATCTGCTCGGCGACGTCGAGCAGGCGCAGGCCAGCTACGAGCAGGCGATCGCGGGGCTGCGCGGGCTGGCCGAGCCCGATCCGCTCGAGGCGATCGTGCACCACAACCTCGGGCAGATGTTCCTCGACCGCCGCCGCCTCGAGCCGGCGCACGACCACTTCGCCCGCGCTCGCGACCGGTTCGTGGCGATCGTCGGCGACGGTCACCCGCTGGTGGCCCACCCGCTGATCGGGCTCGGCGACGTCGACCTCGGACGCGGCCGCCACTTCGAGGCGATGCCGAGCTACCTGCGCGCGCTGGCCCTCCTCGAGGGCGCGCACGGGCCGGAGCACCGCCACCTGATGTACCCGCTGGTCGGCCTCGGCCACGCGCACGTGCAGGCGGGCCGCTTCGACGAGGCGGCGAAGTACTACGCGCGCGCGGTGCAGATCGCGGAGCGGGCGGAGGTTTATGACAAGTTCCTCGCCGAGGCGCTCGAGGGCCTGGCGGACGTCTCCGCGGCGGCCGACGCGGTGCCGCAGGCGCAGCAGCTGTACGAGCGGGCCGCGGCGGCCTACGACGAGGCGCTCGGCCCGGACGACGAGACGGGGGCGCGCGCGGCGCTGCGGGCCGGCGAGCTGGCGCGTCAACGAGGCGACCGCGAGTCGGCGCTCCGGTGGTTCGAGCGGGTGCTGGCGAAGAAGCGCGAGGCCGATGCGCACCACCACGCCCGCGCTGCGGCTCAGCTCGCTTCGCTGCTGGCGGCGCGCGGCGGGGCGGCCGCACGCGTCTGCGAATTGGCTCAGGGAGCCGCCAGTGGCCTCGACGAGGCCGATCCGCTGCGCGCAGAAGCGAGCAAGCTGGCCCGCGAGTCCTGTGCGCCCGGTTGAGCGAGGGCTCGGCGGGGCGGGGTATGATCCACGAACGTGAGCACCGGTGACGTGGAGGACACGGTTCCGGGGGAGAAGGCCCCCGCTTCGCCGCGCCCTTCGCCCGAGCCCGTCGAGGTCCCGCAGAGCATCGGTCGCTATCGCGTGTTGTCGCAGCTCGGCGCCGGCGGTATGGGCGTGGTCTACGCGGCGTACGACAACGACCTCGATCGCAAGGTGGCGATCAAGCTGGTGTTGCCCGACAGCGAGGGCCACGGCCGCGAGGCGGCGCTGCTGCGCGAGGCGCAGGCGCTGGCCAAGGTGGAGCACCCGCACGTGGTGCGCGTGTACGAGGTCGGCAACTTCCGCGGCCAGGTCTACCTGGTGATGGAGTTCCTCAGCGGCGCGACGCTGCGGAGCTGGATGCGCGCCGAGCCGCGGCCGTGGCGGCAGCGGCTGGCGGTGCTGATCCAGGCGGGGAGGGGACTGCAGGCGGCGCACGACGCCGGGGTGGTGCACCACGACTTCAAGCCCGACAACGTGGTGGTCGACGCCTCGGGCCTGGCGCGCGTGGTCGACTTCGGGCTGGCGCAGGCCGACAGCGGCGAGGACGACACCGCGGTGCACGGCACGCCGCGCTACATGCCGCCCGAGCAGTGGCGCGGCGAGCCGGCGGGGCCGCGGGCGGATCAGTTCAGCTTCGCGGTGACGCTCTACGAGGCGCTGTACGGCCGGCGCCCGTTCGCCGGGGCGACCGCGATCCTCCTGCGCGAGGCGATCGAGCTCGGGGTGGTGCCGCCGCCGCCGTCCGACTCGAAGATCCCGCGGCGGTTCTTCCGGATCCTCGAGCGGGCGCTGTCGCCGTCGCCGGAGGCGCGCTGGCCGAGCATGGCCGACATGCTGGCGGCGCTCGAGCACGACCCGTGGGTGGTGCCGCTGCGGGTGCTGGCGGTCAGCGTGGCGCTGGTGGTCGTCGCCGTCGCCAGCTACGCGACGGGGACGTGGCGGGCGATCGCGGGGCCGCGCTGCGAGGTCGCGGGCGAGCGGCTCGACGCGGTGTGGGGCGAGCCGCAGCGCGTCGAGCTGCGCCGGGCCTTCAAGTCCACCGGCCTGGGCTTCGCGCGCGACGTCGGCGACCGCGTGATCGCCCGCCTCGACGACTACGCCGAGGCGTGGCGTGACGAGCGACGCGCGGTCTGCCAGGAGCACGCGTCGGGGCTCCAGACCGATCGGTTGACCGACCTGCGCAACGCGTGCCTGGAGCAGCGCCTCGCTCACCTGTCGGCGCTGGTCCAGGTGTTCTCGGCGCCCGACCCGTCGGTGGTCGAGAACGCGGTGCAAGCGACCGCGGCGCTGCCGGGGCTGGCCGCCTGCGCCGACGCCAACGCGCTGCTCGCAGTGGTCCTACCCGACGATCCGACCGTGGTGCGCGAGATCGAGGGGCTGCGGGCCCGGCTGGCCCGCGCCGACGTGCTCGAGCAGACGGGGCGCTACGAGGACGGGCTGAAGATCGCGGCCGAGGTGCGCGAGGAGGCGGCGCGGCTCGGCTACGCGCCGCTGGCGGCCGAGGCGGCGCTCAGCGACGGGCGGCTGCGGATGGCGGCCACGCCGGGGGCGGAGGCCGAGGCGGCGCTGGCCGAGGCGGTGCGGCTCGGGATCGCCAACGATCAATACGCGGTCGCGGCCGAGGCGGCGGTGATTCACATGTACGTCGTGGGCAGCGACGAGAGCCGGCGCGGCGAGGCGCTGGCGTCGGTGATGTACGCCGAGGCGCTGGTGGTCCGCACGCACGGCGAGGCGCGGCTGGTCGCGCTGCTGCACAACAACATCGGCACGCTGCACGACGACCGCGAGGGCAGCGTCGAGCTGGCGCGATCCCACTACGAGCGGGCGATCGACGCGCTGCGCGTGCGCGGCGCGGCGGACCCGCTGGCGGCGATCGTCCACCACAACCTCGGGATCATGTACGTCAACCACGGGCGGCTCGACGAGGCGCGGGCGCAGTTCGAGCGCGCGCTCGAGCTGTTCGCCACGATCTTCGGCGCCGACCACCCGCTCGGCGCTCACCCGCGGATCGGCTTCGGCGACGTGGCGCTGCGCCGCGGCGCGTACGCCGAGGCCATCCCGCACTACCGCGAGGCCATCGCGTTGCTCGAGCCGTCGCTCGGCGCGGAGCACCAGTACTTGCTCGATCCGCTGGCCGGCCTCGGCGTCGCCTACGTGGGCGTGGGCATGTACGCGGAGGCGCAGCCGTACCTCGCGCGGGCGCTGGCGATCGCCGAGCGCGACGGGCTGCGGCGCGAGCCGGTGGGCGACGCGCTGGTCGGCCTCGCCGACATCGCCGCGGCCGCGAGCCGGACCGCGGAGGCGCGCGACCTCTACGGCCGGGCCGCCGAGCTGTACGAGGGCTCGCTCGAGAGCGACCCGGCCAAGGCCTCGCGGGCGGCGCTCAAGGCCGGCGAGCTGTCGGCGGCGCTCGGCGAGCGCGACCAGGCGATCCAGTGGTTCGAGCGGGTGCGGGTCAACCAGCGCGGGCCCGAGCTCGAGCGGGGACAGGCGTCCCTGTCGCTGGCGACGCTGCTGTCGAGCCGCGCCGCCGAGCGGGCCCGCGTGTGCGCGCTGCTGACGAGCGGGCGCTCGGCGGTGCCCGACGGCGACCTGCGGCGGGTGGACACCGAGGCGCTGTTCAGCGGCTGCGAGCGGCACTGAGCGACGCACGGAGAGCGCATGCGGCCGGCGGCTGCTACGGCGCGCGGACCCCGAGCGCCTGAGTGAACGGACATGTCCTGGAAGACATGCTCGTTCAGGCATGCTCAGGAAAACATGCCCGCAAGGACATGTCCTCACAGACATGCCCGCGCGGACAGCCTCAGCCGGCGCCGCGGCGGAGGCGGGCCAGCTGCGAGTTGGCGTCGCGGGCGTAGCGGCCGCTCGGCGCCAGCTTCAGGTAGGTCTCGTAGGCGACCACCGCGCCGGCGTCGTCCTTGCCGGCCTGGCGCAGCACGCCGAGGGTGAGCCAGCAGTCGGCGAGGTTGGGGTCGATGGCGACGCACTTGTCGGCCGTGGTCCGCGACTCGGACATCTTGCCCTGCTCGAGCTGGACCTGGGCCGTGAGCAGCAGGACCTCGGGGTGCTCGGGCGCCTGCTGGGCCAGCTCCGCGAGGGCGGTCGAGGCGACCTTGAGCTTGCCGTCCTTGTAGGCGTCCTTGGCCTTGTCGAGGCGGTCGAGGAACGCGGGGTCGGTCGGCGCGGGCGGCGGGGGGGCCGGCTTGGGGGCCTCGACGAGCTTGGTCTCCGGCGGCGGCTCGGCCTTGACCTCGGGCGCCTTGGCGTCCGGCAGCGGCTCGGCCGCGGTGTCGGCGGCGAGCGGGTCGGTGCTCGCCTCGTCGCCGCCGAACAGCGGGCCGCGCAACGCGTAGAGCGCGACCGCGACGACCACTGCGGCCACGGCCCCGATCAGCGGCCACGGCGGGGGCGGGGGCGGGGGCGGCGTGGCGAACAGATCGTCGTCGCCGCCGCTGTCGCCGACCGGGTCGGCCGCGCCGAGGAACGCCTGCATGAACTCGTCGGCGGGGCGGGCCTGGAACGACGGCGGCGCGTCGCTCGGGAGCGCGGGGATCGGCGCGGACGCGATCGGCTGCTGCGGCGGCGGCGGCAGCGGCAGCGACTGCGGCTGCGGCGGGGTGGCGAGGATCGGCGTGAGCGCCGGCAGGACGTCGAGGTCGAGGTCGCCGCCGAGCGGAGCGAGCTCGGCCGGACGGGACAGCGATCCGCCGCCGAAGTCATGCCGGTCCGGCTGGGCGGCAGAGGTGCTCCGCGGCTCCGCCGGCAGCGGGGCGATGCCGCCGCGCAGGGTCGTCGAGAACACGCTGTCGCTCGCCAGGCTGGAGCTCGGCGGCGGCTCGCTGACGGGCGCGGCTGTCCCCTGGAACATGTGCGAGAGACCAGACGTGGGCGCGGACTGCGAGGGCTGGCCGAAGTCACCGAGCGGGCGCTCGTCGGCGCCGCGCGAGGAGGACAGGCTGGCGAACGCCGAGGACGCGGGCGCCGCGGCGGGCGCGGCTTCGGGGCGCCGCGACGGATCCAACCACTCGCCGCAGTATCGGCACTTGACGGCGACTTCCTGGATCTGCTCCCCACAGAACGGGCAAGGTTTCATTAGAGTTGGAAGCATACCGGGCCCTGCGGCCGCGACCCAGCATCGGGGTGATTCAGGCCCGAGTCCTCTCATGAGGAAGGTCTCGCCTATCTTTGCTGCGAGGCGTAACGCCTCTCGGGCAAGCTGGCTCGGCTCGTCTCTCGGCCCATGAAGCGCGAACACCATCTCTCGCCGTTCCTGCGCAACCCCCCGGCCCGGCTCGATCTGGCGAGCCTGCCGACCCCGGTCGAGCGCGCGCCGTGGCTCGATGCTCCAGGCGCCGCGGTCTACGTCAAGCGCGACGATCAGACCAGCCGACTCTATGGCGGCGGCAAGGTTCGCAAGCTGGAGTGGCTGCTCGCCAACCCGCCGTACGACGATCGACGTCCGATCGTGTCGGTCGGCGGGATCGGCAGTCACCACCTCGTGGCGCTGGCGCTCCACCTGCAGGCGCAGGGCCGCGAGCTGCACGCCTGGGTGTTCGACCAGGTCCCGACCAGGCACACGCTCGACGATCTGGCGGTGCTGCTGTCGACGGGCGCCAAGCTGTGGGCGGTGCCGACGCGACCGGCGCTGCCGCTGGCGTGGCTGGCGTATCGCACGTGGAACAGGCCGGAGCAGGCAGGCGTGTACATGCCGCCCGGCGGGACCACCGGGCTGGCGTGCCTGGGCTTCGTCGAGGCCGGGCTCGAGCTCGCGCAGCAGGTGAAAGACGGCGTGCTGCCGGCTCCGCAGGCGCTCTACGTCACCGGGGGCACGTGCGGGTCGTGCTGCGGGCTGGCGCTCGGGCTGGCGCTGGCGGGCCTGCCGGTGCGCGTGCGGGTGGTGTCGGCGCTCGAGCGCCTGTACCTCGGGACGACGCTGCTGAAGCGCACGCTCGGCCAGGCCTTCGCCGCGCTGGTGAGGGCCGGGCTGCGGCCCGAGCTGGCCGCGCTCGGCCCGGCCGGGCTGCTGGCGCGCGCCGGCGTGACCTGGTCGATCGACCACTCGCAGGTCGGGTCCGGCTACGCGGTGCCGACCGCGGCCGGGGAGGAGGCCGTCGCCCTGGCCGCGAGCGGCGGGCTGTCGCTCGAGACGACCTACACCGGCAAGTGCCTGGCGGCCCTGCGCCGCGACCTGGCGGCCGGGGCGGTGTCCGGACCGGTGGTGTTCTGGGACACCCACGGCGCCAACGACCTGCGGCAGCACATCGTCCCCGGCTGGGAGGCGCGCGTGCCCATGGCGCTGCGGCGGCGGCTCATCCGCGCCGGCGCGGCCCTGCCGGCCGCGACCTGAGGGGATGAACTTCGGGGCATGTCGTGAGGGACATGTCCCGAAAGTCATGCAAGCAACGAGGCCGCGACCTCGCCGGAGGCGGCGGCCGGGCGGGGGCGAGCTCCGGGTCCGGCCGACCCCGGCGGCCGGCGGCAGTCCGGGCCCGGCAGGACGGATTGTGCTTGCGCCGGGTGGGCCTTCGCGTCAATGTCCGCCCGCCATGTTCACCCTCACGCTCGACCCACCGGAGGTGTCGCCCCGCCTCGCGGTCATCACGATCGACCGCCCGGGCGAGAAGGTCAATACGATCGCTCCGGCGGCGCTCGCCGCGATCGAGGAGCAGTTCGCGGAGCTCGACAGTACGCCCGGCCTGGCCGGCGTCGTGCTGATCTCGGGCAAGCCCGACAACTTCATCGCCGGCGCCGACGTCGAGGTGTTCGCCACCGCGAAGGACCGCAAGGACGTCGAGACGTTCAGCCGCAAGGGCCACGAGGTCCTCAAGCGGATCGCCAATTCGAAGGTGCCGATCGTCGCCGCGATCCACGGGGCCTGCCTCGGCGCCGGCCTCGAGCTCGCGCTGTGCTGCACCTGGCGGATCGCCACCGACTCGCCGAAGACGGTGCTCGGCCTGCCCGAGACGATGCTCGGCCTGTTCCCCGGCGGCGGCGGCGTGACCCGCCTGCCGCGCCTCATCGGCGTGCGCGAGGCGCTCGACGTGATCCTCACCGGCCGCAACATCCGGCCGCGCGCGGCCAAGAAGATGGGCCTCGTCGACCAGGTGGTGAGCGAGGAGTCGCTGCTGGCGGCCGCTCGCCGGGCCGCGGGGCTGCTGGCGGCGCACAAGATCGAGCCGCACCTGCACCCGAAGAGCGACGTGGCGCGGGTGCTGCTCGAGCAGAACCCGGTCGGCCGGCGGGTGCTCTTCAACCAGGCGCGCAAGACGGTCCAGCGCAAGACGCTGGGGCTGTATCCGGCGCCGCTGGTGGCGATCGACCTGATCGAGCGCGGGCTGTCGCTGCCGCTCGACGAGGCGCTGGCCCAGGAGCCGCCGGCGTTCGCCGAGCTGGCGGTCGGCCCGGTGGCGCAGAACCTGGTGTCGCTGTTCCGCCGCAGCAACGCGCTCAAGAAGCAAGAGGTCGAGGACGCCGAGGGTGCGGTCGTCGAGGGCCGGCCGATCTCCCGCCTGGGCATGGTCGGCGGCGGCTTCATGGGCGCCGACATCGCGGTGGTCTCGGCCGAGAAGGGCATCGAGACGCGGATCCGCGACATCGCCCCGGAGCCGCTGGGGAAGGCGCTGGCCCACTGCAAGGCGTACTTCGACCGCCGCGCCAAGAGCCTCGGCGAGCGCCATGTCTTCAAGGCCAGGAGCCGCGTCAGCGGCAGCCTCGAGCTGGCCGGCTTCGGCACGATGGACCTCATCATCGAGGCGGTGCCCGAGAACCTCGGCCTCAAGCAGGACGTGTTCGCCCAGCTCGAGGCGCTCGTCCCGTCGACGACGATCCTGGCCACCAACACCTCGGCGCTGCCGATCGGCAAGATCGGTGCGAAGCTGCAGCACAAGGACCGCCTGATCGGCCTGCACTTCTTCTCGCCGGTGTCGAAGATGCCGCTGCTCGAGATCGTGGTGACGCCGGAGACGTCGCCGCAGACGCTGGCGACCTGCCTGCGCTACGCGGCGCAGATCGGCAAGACGCCGATCGTGGTCAAGGACGGCCCGGGCTTCTACACCACCCGCGTGCTCGGCTTCTACTTGATGGCCGCGCTGCAGATGGTCCAGGACGGCCACACGATCGAGGCGGTCGACCGCGGCGCGCGTCAGGTCGGCTGGCCGGTCGGCCCGATCACGCTGCTCGACGAGGTCGGCATCGACGTCGGCGCGAAGGTGTCGAAGACGCTGGCCGAGGCGTTCCCGGAGCGCATCGTCGTGCCCGACACGGTCGACCAGTTCCTCGCCAGCAAGCGCTACGGCCGCAAGAACGGCCGCGGGTTCTACATCTACCCCGGCGAGCACGAGCGCGGGTTCCTCGGCAAGAAGCCGCGCAAGCGCGTCGACCCCGAGGTCTACGAGTTCTTCGCCGGCCGCACGCCGCTGGCCGAGCCCGGCGACCCGGAGGAGCTGGGCGAGCGCTTGACGCTGATCGCGGCGCTCGAGGCGATCCGCTGCCTCGAAGAGGGCATCATCGCCTCGCCCCGCGACGGGGACATCGGCGCGGTGTTCGGCTTCGGCTACCCGCCGATGCGCGGCGGGCCGTTCCGCCACATCGACGCGCTCGGCCCGGGCGCGGTGGTCAGCCGCCTGGCCCAGCTCCGCGAGCGCTACGGCGACGCGTACACGCCCCCGGCGCTGCTCCTCGAGCTGGCCAGGTCGGGCAAGAATTTCTCGAGCCTCAACAAGGATGAGGGAGGTGCCGCATGAGTTCGCAGGTCCGCAGAGTCGCGGTGGTCGCCGGGGCGCGTACGCCCTTTTGTAAGGCGGGCGGGCAGCTGATCCGCAGCTCGGCCGTGCAGCTCGGCGTGGCGGCAGCCCGCGAGACGCTGATGCGGGCCCAGATCCGGCCCGAACGCGTGCAGCAGCTCATCTTCGGCATCGTCTCGCCGCCGGTCGGGGCGCCCAACATCGCCCGCGAGATCGCGCTGGCCGGGGCGTTCCCCACCGGGGTGCCGGGCTTCACGATCAGCATGGCCTGCATCTCGAGCAACCAGGCGATCACGTCCGCCGCCGAAGCCATCGCGCTCGGCAAGGCCGACGTCATCCTCGCCGGCGGCGCCGAGGTGCTCAGCGACGTGCCGATCCAGTTCGGCCGCCGCTTCCGCGACGCGCTGTTCGCCGCCAGCAAGGCCCGCAGCGCCAGCGATCGCCTGAAGGCGTTCCGCGGGGTCAAGCTCGGCGACCTCGCGCCGGTGGCCCCCGCCATCGCCGAGACGTCGACCGGCCAGACGATGGGCCAGTCGGCCGAGAAGATGGCCAAGGCGTTCGGCATCAAGCGCGAAGACCAGGACAAGTTCGCCGCCCAGAGCCACCACCGCGCCGGCGAGGCGTGGAAGAACAAGCTCATCTCGCCCCGCATCGCGCCGGTGGCCGTGCCGCGCGGCAAGGAGGTGTCGATCGTGACGAGCGACGACCACCCGCGCCCCGACACGACGGTCGAGAAGCTGGCCCAGCTCAAGCCGGTGTTCGACCGCGAGCTCGGCTCGGTCACCGCCGGCAACAGCTCGCCGCTGACCGACGGCGCGTCGGCGGTGCTGCTGGCGTCGGAAGAGGTGGCCCGCGCCGAAGGCTGGCCGATCCTCGGGCTCCTCCGCGGCTACCAGTACACGGCCATCGATCCGTTCGAACACCTGCTCATGGGCCCCGTCAGCGCGGTCGCCAGCGTGCTCGACCAGACCGGCCTGGCGCTGTCCGACATCGGCGTGATCGAGATGCACGAGGCGTTCGCCGCCCAGGTGCTGGCCAACATCCACGGCCTCGGCTCGGCCAAGTACTGCGCCGAGAAGCTCGGCCGTCCGGCCGCGGTCGGGGAGATCGATCCGACGTTCATCAACCAGTGGGGCGGCAGCATCAGCCTCGGCCACCCGTTCGGCGCGACCGGCGGCCGCCTGGTGATGCAGCTGCTCGACCAGATGGCCGAAAAGTCGGCCCAGTTCGGGCTGATCTCGGCCTGCGCGGCCGGCGGCATGGGCTCGGCGCTGATCTTCGAGCGGGCGTAGCTCGCTCGCTTCGACAGACGGGCCTCGAGGTCGCCTCGGGGCCCGTTTGCTTTTCGGGGATCGAGGGATCGTGGACCGCGGCTTCATGCGTCAATGCATGACGATCGTCGCACGGCGGGGCCGGGTCCCGGATGGATACGAGGCGAGGGTCGCGGGGCCGGTGTCCGGGGCGACCTGGCCCCTCAGACAGGTGCTCGAACTTCGTGACGATCGGGGCGCTTCGAGGCGGCAGTTGCCTCGTTCTGCGCAACTCGGTGCCAGGTCGCCCCGGCCCCCGTCCTCGGGAGCTCTCTTTGGGCGGAACGGTCGGCGTTCGCCGAGATCCGGGACCCGGCCCCGCCTGAATGGCGAGCGCCGCCGTGCGCCGGACCTTCCCGGGTCGCCCGACAGGGTTATTCAGGCATGACCGTAAAACAATGTTTCTGTGGACATGCTCTTACGGGCATGTTCATTGGGACATGACATTCAGGCGAGCTGGGTGTCGTCGTCGAGGCGGTCGTCGTCGAGGTCGACGTCTTCGTCTCCGAGGCGATCGAGGACATCGTCTTCGTCGTCGCGGCGGGCGAGGAGCGTCGAGGCGTTGGGCAGGGCGGCGGCGCTGTAGCGGAGGGGGGCGACGCCGACGCGCTTGATCCGGAACAGGTTGAGGCCGATGGCGGCGGTGACGTCGGGGCTGCCGCGGTACTGGAGGCGGCAGTCGCCGGTGGCGGCGATCTGAAGCGAGCCGCTGAGCTTGCCGAACTTCTGGAAGCGCAGGAGGTCGGGCGGGTCGCCGCGCAGGGTGACGCTGGCGTCGCCGGCCTCGGAGCCGTAGAAGAGCAGGTCGCGGCCCTTGAACAGCTCGCCGACCACGAAGTAGCGGAGGAACGGCCAGTCGTCGCGGTCGCGCAGGCCGAGGGCGATCTGGCGCGGGCTCTGGAGGCGATCGACGTCGAGCTCGGCGACGGAGACGAAGAAGGAGGAGCGGCGCGAGAGGCCGATCTGGAGCTCGGCGGCGGCGTCGCCGACGGCGAGCTCGGCGGCGCCGGCGAAGCCGCGGCTGCCCTCGCTGTGGTACTGGAACTTGTCGGCCCGTCGACCGCCCGGTTCGACGACGAGGGGGACGCCGAAGTCGGTGGTGAGGTGGCCGACGCGGACGAACACGCCGCCGCGGAACACGCCGTAGTCGCCGGGTTGCACGTCGAGCAGGGGCGGCCAGACCGCCCGACAACGCAGGTGCTTCCGCAGCGAACGGGTGTACTCGCGGGCGATGCTCATCGACCCACTATGGCACGCCTACTCCCAGTCGAGCAGACTGAGCGAGGCGCGCACGAGTTCGCCCATGGACTCGCAGCGCAAGAAGCGGTCGTCGCGGTGGTGATGCGCGAGCTCCTGTCGCAGCCGCGTGATGTTCTCGACGGGCGCGAGCTCGTCGTCGCTCATGGTGTGCAGGAGATCGCCGAGCGCCTCGTGCTCCGCGCGCGCGCGCAGCCGCAACAGCGCGTGCTCCTCCTCCTGATACTGCTTGACCGACTCGTGCGTCATGCACGACATGGCGAGGAAGATGACCGCGTTGTTCTGCGAGTAGTACTTGGGCATGTACACGTTGCAGCGGCCCTCGTAGCTCTGCTGGTCGAAGTCGATCGCGCGCAGCCGGACCATCACCTCGTCGAGGTCGGGGATGACGTTGACGACGAAGTTGCTCGAGTGCATGTCGCCGAGGAGGCGCACGAAGCAGCGCTCGTTGAACTTGACGAACTCCTTGGCCAGGCGCACCGCCTCGATCCGCGAGTCGCCCAGGTGCTCGCGGATGAACTGATCGCCGGGAATCCCGGCGATGTGCTCCTCGATGAGGGTGACGCCGTCGGTGATGTACTGGATCCGGCTCGGCGACAGCAGATCCTCGAGCTCGAGGCCGTAGAGCCGCGAGGCGTCGGCGTGCTTGACGTAGAAGTAGTCGAAGTTCTCGTTGAGGGTGTTGAGGATCCGGACGCGGAACGGCTGGGTGTTGCCGTAGGTGCAGACGTCGACGCGGTCGGTGATGAGGTGCTGCATCAGCGCCGCGTTGCCCATGACCCGCATCGCCGCGTAGGTGCGCACGAGGTCGCGGTGGATCTCCTTGCGCATGGAGGCCGGGAACAGCACCGACTGCCACAATGTGTCGCGCCCGCGCTTGTCGTAGACCGGGGTGGCGTCGTCGTAGCGCGTGAGATCGGCGTACGAGACCGGCAGCTCGGCGAGGCGGCCGTGACGGCGGAGGTAGCCGCGCAGACCCTCCTGGACGCGGTAGGGGCGCTTCTTCCTCGAGATCATCGCCATGCGGCGGCAGGATGACGGCTCGCCGTCGCCGGCGCAAGCAGGCCCCTGCGACGTCCCTCCGCCGCGGTCGTGTCTGGCGCAGGAGGCCGAACCTCGGCATGCTGCCGGGGTGCGAGCGTGGGTCGCGGTCTGGCTCGGCGCAGCGCTCGCGTGTGGGCGCGAGGCTGGCCCTTCGGACAGGCGAGAGGTCGAGGCGCCGGCGGTCGCCGAGCTGTGGTTCGCGGGCGACGTCCACCTCGGCCCGGGCGGGGCAGGGGCGCTCGCGGAGCTGGCAGCCGCGATGCCGGGCGCGGGCGGGGTCGTCAACCTCGAGGGCCCGATCGACGTCCGCGGCGCCCAGGGGGTGGTGCACGAGGCGGGCGCGTTGCGCCTGTTCAATGGGACAGGTACCCCCGCCGAGCTCGCGCGCGCCGGGATCGTCGCCGTCGACCTCGCCAACAACCACGCCGTCGACGCCGGACCCGCGGGCCCGGCGACCACCGCCGCGGCCCTGCGCTCCGCCGGCCTGGCGCCGTTCGGCGGCCCGGCCGGGGTGGCGGTGATCGAGCAGAACGGCCTGCGCGTGGCCCTCGCCGGCTTCGACCTGGCCGACGAGGTGCCGCCGGAGCTCCCCGCCGCCCTGGCCGAGGCGAGCCGCGCGGGAGATGTCCTCGCGGTCAGCTTTCACACCGCAGGTCCGCCGCTCTACCTCCCCGAGCCCCCGCTGCGCCGCGCAGCCAACCTGGCCTTCGAGGCAGGTGCCGTCGTCGTCGTCGCCCACGGCACGCACTCGCTGGCCGGCGCCGAGCTCCGGGGCCCCGGGGTCGTCGCCTGGGGCCTCGGTAACGCCGCCTTCGCCTGCGACTGCACCGACGAGCGTGAGGCGCTGGTGCTGCGCGTGCGACTCGGCCGTCACGGGGTCGAGTCCGCCGCCCTGATACCGATCGACGCCGGACTCCGCGGCCAGCCCGCGCACCTGGCCGGCGACCCCGCGCCGGTGCTCGATCTGCTGCGAGCGCTCGGCGTGCAAGGCAGTCGGGATCGCGATCGAATCACCCTCACGCAGTGAGCGATCGTCACCGTGGTACAGTGGAGGCGATGGTTTTCGATATGTCGTCGCTGCGACCGTCGCGGTCTTGATCGCCGCCTGTGGGCCGGGCAAGGACCAACCCGAACCCGGTTCGACCGGCGACACCGCAACGACGACGGACCCGACCTCGTCGGTGACCGCGGACTCGCTCTCTCACAGCGCCACCAGCGTGGGATCGCCGACCGAGGACCCGAGCACGGGCGACGCTCCCACGACCTCGGGCCCGGCGCCCACGACGACGACGGACGCGACCACGAGCAGCACCAGCTCGAGCACGACGGACACGACTGGGCCAGGGGGCGGCCTCTATGGCCCTTGCCAGGTCGGCGAGCCGCGCTGCGCGGAAGGGCTCACCTGCATCGTGTTCGAAGACCTCGGTGCCAGTATCCCGGGCGACTACTGCGCGCACACCTGCGACAGCTCGCCGGATTCATGCCCACCGACCGGCACGCCGGGTCTGGCGATGTGCATCGTGGTCCTCGACATGGGCGGCGACCCCACGCACTGCGCTGTCCTCTGCGACCCGCAGCTGCGCGACCCCGGATGTCCGCCGGAGACGAGCTGCAAGGACGTCCCGGACTTGCAGCCGCCAGTCGGCGTCTGCACCGCTCCGTAAACGTCGCGGGGCGGCGTGGATGCTCGCCGCCCGGCGGTACCTGCTGTCTCTTCATCCATGCCCCGAAGGGCATGTCCGATAGGTCACTCTCAACCGATCCTGCGCCCGCCCGGGGCGCTGCCTGCTCATCAGGCGGCGAAGAACCACCCTTCCTCGACCTTGTGCTCGTAGTCCGTCAGCGGCCCGCCGCTCGCCTTCTCCACGCTCTGGACCAGGCGGACGTTCTTGCGGTCGATCGGCGTCAGCTTCGCGTCGGTGTACTCTTCGTCGGGCGTGTACCACTCCATCGCGCCGAAGTACTCCTGCAGCAGCACCGAGCGGAACGGGCGGCCGCGGCGGGCGTAGATCGTGTTGCGGAGCATCCGCAGGTCGCGGAGCGACAGCGTCGCCAGCTGGTTGGCGCTCAGCAGCGCGTCGAGCTGCGTCGGGTCGGCGAGCGGGGACAGGTCCTCTGGCTTGAGCTCGGGGTCGGCAGTCCAGCCGCCGAGGTGGACCGCGAGCAGCTCTAGCTCGACGTCTTCCGCGGGGCTCAGCGGGCCCGCGGCCTTCTTGGCGAGGAGGGCTTTCTGCTGCGACTCGAACATCGCCCGCGGGATCGCGCGCTCGTGGTCGACGATCGCGCGGGCGTTCTCGTAGTCCGTCGGCGTGAGCCTCGTGAGGTCGGGCGTGGGCGCCGGGGCGTACCAGTCGAAGCGGCGGAAGTGCTGGTCGAGCCACGGCTTGCGGAAGCTCTGGCCCACGCGCGCGTAGATCGTGTTGCGCATCAGCGTGAGCTCGCGCAGGGTCCGGCCGGAGAGGTCTGCCGGAGTGAGCGGGCGGTCGTAGTAGAGCGGCCGCTCTGCGACGACCGCGGGCGGGCTCGCGGGGGCCGGCAGCGGATCTGTCTTTTCGGGCATGTCCGTGTTCGCCGGCGCGGGCGCGGCCCCGGGTGCAGGCGCAGGCGGGGTGGGCGAGGCCGGCTGCGCGGGCGCGGCGGCGGGCTCGGTCGCGGCCTTGTCGCACCCGGACGCGGGCCCGACGAGCGCGGCGAGCAGCGCGAGCGCCCGCGGTGGTGCGGCCAGCGAGGTGAAGGCGCGGGGTCCGGGACGTGAAGGTCGGTTCATGGGCCCGCAATTTACCCTGGCGGGCCCGCGCGCGAGTGGGCGATGATGTCACCCATGGTCTACCGAAATGTGACGCCGCTCTTCGTCGCCTGCGCGCTGGCGACCGCCTGTGGCGACGATGCCAACACCACCGACAGTGCCACCGGGACGGACACGGAGGCGGCGAGCACGACGGACTCGACCTCGCCGACGACGACCGACGACACGCCGACGACGACCGCGACGAGCACCGACACGACCACGGGCGACACCTCGACCGGCACCACCGGCGACGACTTCCCGGTCGGCGGTTGCGGAGCGCCGCCGTTCGAGTGGCTCCCGTCCGAGGGCATGGGCGAGGTCATCGACTTCGAGCAGGTCATCGAGCTCGACGCGCCGACGATCACCGACCTGCTCGAGCAGAACGGCTTCGCCGCGCTGGGCCCGGCCGACTTCGGCGCGCGCGTCTACAAGATCCGCTACGTCACCCAGGATCGCGGCGAGAAGCACGAGACCACCGGCTTCGTGTCGTTCCCGCTGACGCCCGCGCAGGAGGAGCGGCCGGTGGTGGTGTGGGCGCACGGGACCAGCGGCTTCACCGACGCGTGCGCGCCGACCAAGGATCCGATGGGCTTCCAGGTGCCGCTGATCCTGGCCGCGAAGGGCTTCGTCTCGGTCGCGCCCGACTACATCGGCATGAACGGCTGGGGCCCGGCGTCGAACCGCCTGCACCCGTACATCGTCCCCGAGCCGACGGCGATCGCCACGCTCGACTCGGTGCGCGCGCTGTACGAGCTGGCGGCCGCCAACATGGAGCTGCCGAGCCTGCCGGGCGACGACGTGGTCCTGTTCGGCGCCTCCGAGGGCGGCTTCGCCACCCTGTGGGCCGACCGCTACGCGCCGCACTACGCGCCCGAGCTCAACATCGTCGCCAACGTCGCTGCGGTCCCGCCGACCGACGCGGTCGGGCTGACCGAGCACGGCGCCACCGTGTTCGGGCCGACCACCGGCGCGCTCGCGGCCGCGGTCGTCGGCGGCTGGGACTGGACCGGGCGCCAGGGCGACCTCAGCGAGGTGCTCAGCGCGGGTCCGCCGATCGACGTCGCCACGGTGCTGCCGATGATGATGGAGAGCGGCTGCAGCTTCGACCTGCCGCCCGACATCACCAGCACGGACCAGGTCTACGCGCAGTCGTTCATCGACGCGGTGGTCGACCGCGACTGGGAGGCGCTCGGCGAATGGGGCTGCTTCCTGCGCCAGGCCACGCTCGGCGAGTCGGAGATCCCGCTGATGAAGATCACGCCGACGCTGATCCAGCAGGGCGAGGTCGACGACCTGGTCTACACGCCGGTGGTCAAGGCCGACCTGCCGCGCCTGTGCGAGCAGGGCTACCAGCTCGAGCACATCGAGTGCTCCGGCGCCGGTCACGGCGACTCGGTGCTGCAGGCGGTGCCCTACATCGTGAAGTGGGTCAACGCCCGCCTGGCCGGCGAGCCGCTGGCCGAGCCGTGCGTGATCCACGAGGCGACCGACTGCACCGAGCTGTGAGCCCGGTGTGAGTCTCTTGGGGCAGGTCTCCGAGGCCAGGTCCGAAAGGACAGGTCCTCGGGGACATGCCCCCTGCGCCAGCCTCAGTCGGCGGGCAACTCGGCGGGAGCGGCGGGCGCGGGAGCGGCGGGCGCGTTCGTCGGCCCCGGGGGCGCGGCGCCGGCCCCGTTGGCGGCCGCCCAGGCGTCGAGGTGGCGCAGCACGGTCATGACGATGCGGTCCTCGGCGCGCTTGCGCTTGGCGGCCACGGCGACGCGGCCGCCGTCGACGTTGATGAGGATCGAGAAGCCGACCTGCGGGGTGCCGTCCTCGGCGGTGATGACCCCGGTGAGGCCGCTGACGCCGTCGAGGGTGCCGGTCTTGGCGCGCACGCGCTTGCCCGACTGGCGCAGGCGCGACACCATCGTGCCGCGCTCGCCGGCGACCGGGAGGGCGGAGACGAGGCCGCCCTCCTCGGCGCGCACGCGGCCGGCGATGGCGATCAGGTCGACGAGCGCGCTGGTGGTGACGCGGCCGAGGTCCGACAGGCCGGAGCCGTTCTCGAACACCAGCGCGTTGGGGTCGAGGCCGAGCGCGCGCCAGTAGCCGAGGACGACCTCGGCGCCGTTGTCCCAGTCGCCGGGGCTCTGGGTCATGCGCCAGCCGAGGCTGCGCAGCAGCTGCTCGGCCATGAAGTTGTTGGAGAAGGCGAGGGCGTCGGCGGCGACGACGGCGAGCGGGGCCGAGTCGCGGCGGGTGACGAGCTCGGCGCCGAGGCCGTAGCTGGGCGCGTTGCCGCGGACGACCGGCAGCGGCGCGTCCTGGCTGCGCTCGGCGAGCATGACCGCGAGGGCTCCGCCGGTGTAGAGGCCGGGGTCGGAGATCCGTCGCCGCACCATCACCGGCTTGGCGCGGCGGCGGACCTTGCCGGTGACCTCGACGACGGTCTCGACGCCGTCGCCCTCGCCGCGCGCGTAGGTGCGGACCGTCGGCGCGCCGCTGCCGATCGTCGCGCGGTTGTCGACGACCACGTGCGTGCTGTCGGGAGAGAGCTTGACGACCGGCCCCTCGGCCGCGGGCGCGACGGTGATCTCGATGGTGTTGAAGTCGAGGCTGAGCGCGCCGCTCGGGGCCTGGTACGACAGGCCGATCTCGGTGTCGGAGAAGCCGGGGGCCAGCCGGCGCGGCGAGAAGGCGGCGTCGTCGACGACGATCCGCTGCAGCGAGGCGAGGTCGGTGCGCGCGGCGATCTCGTCGGCGAGCGCGGCCAGGGCCACGTGGTCGAAGCTCGGGTCGCCCTCGCCGATCACCACGAGGTCGTCGCCGTGCCGCAGCACGCGGGTCTCGAACCGGTAGTCGGCGCCGAGCAGGTCGAGCGCGGCGGCGGTGGTCAGCAGCTTGTTGTTGCTGGCCGGGTTGAGCGGGACGTCGCCCTGGAAGTCGAACAGGACGGTGTCGCTGGCGAGGTCGCGCACGTGCACGCTGACCGAGGCGAGCCGCTCGAGCGGGGCGACGATCTTGCGGATCGCGGCGTCGAGCCCGGCGGTGTCGAGGGCGATCGGCGGGCCCGCGGCGGCGCCGCGAGTGAGCTCCACCGCGCGGCTGAACGCCTCCAGGCGCGCCAGCAGCCGCTCCTCGGCGCTCGGCGGCGGCAGCTCGTCCGGGACCACGACGACCTCGACGTAGGCGTCGCGCCGCGGCTCGCCCTCGCCGGTCTCGAGGGACATGGCGTAAGGGACAGGCGCGACGAGCCGGGTGAGCGCGCCGCCTTGGAAGGCGAGGACGGCCGTGACGACCAGGGTGATCGCGCCGGCCGCCGCGGGCCAGACGTGCATGCGCAGACAATGATCCGAGGCGGAAGAGCGCGTCAAGCCGCGGGCGCGCGGCAATTGTGGCGGAGCGCGCCGCGCGACGTGACAGCGCCGTCAGGTCGCGCGCATGTGCGGAAGATGGGCTGGTCCAAAGGACAGGTGCAAGCCGAAGGTCACGCGCGCGAGCAGGCGCACGTGCGCCCGCGCGAGCGCGGGGAAGCGCCGGGCCGGCGCCGCAGATCCCCGGGTGCGTGCAGGGATGGCGCCCGGGTCCGCCCGCGCTTGCTCACGCCGGCGGGCCTCGTGGATCCGGCCCCGCAAGCCCGGTAGGCTGCGGCATGACCTCGCTTGTTCGCGGATCCTTGGTGTGCGCCCCTCTCTTGCTCGCCGCGTGCGGCGGCGACGACGGCCGCGACAGCGCGACCGCGGGAGCGACGACGTTGACGGGCACGACGGTGCCGTCGACGACGCCGGGGACCTCGACCGATGCCTCGACCTCGATCGCCAGCACCGACGCGCCGACCACCACCGGCATCAGCGACTCGGCGGCGTCGACCACCGAGGCGGTGACGGCGAGCGACGGCACCGGGGGGATCAAGTTCGACCTCGGCGTCGACGACCTCGGCGAGACGAGCGGCGGCCCGCCCGGCAACGTGTGCAAGGTGCAGGACGACATGGACGCGGTCGGCGACTGCGAGATGGAGGCGGCGCCCGACAGCTTCGCGCCGGCGCTGCAGTGGTCGTTCGGCGCCGACCTGCAGTCGATGGTGACGCCGCTGGTCGGCAACTTCACCGACGACAACGCCGACGGCGAGATCGACCTGTGCGACGTCCCGGACGTGCTGTTCGTCGCCGGGCCGACGATCGGCTACGGCATGATCTGCGAGCTGTTCGTGCTCGACGGGGCGACCGGGACCCAGCACTACGCGATCCCGACGTCCGAGAGCCTGTCGTGTTTCGCCACGCCGGCGTTCGCCGACATCGACAACGACGGCTTGCCCGAGATCGTGGCGATCTGGAACAGCGGCGGGGTCTACCGCCTCAAGGCGTTCGAGCACGACGGCACCCCGAAGTGGGCCAACACGACCGACGGGGGCCAGTACGACCAGTTCTTCCGCGAGACCGGGGCGGTGGCGATCCACGACCTCGACGCCGACGGCGACGCCGAGATCATCTTCAACCACGAGGTCTACGACCACAACGGCGTGCTGCTGTGGGCCCAGACCAACCCGCAGCCCGGCGAGCTCGAGGCGAGCGTCGGCGTCGACCTCGACGGTGACGGCAAGATGGAGGTGGTGACCGGCCACTCGGCGTATCACCACGACGGCACGGTGTACTGGGAGAAGTACCCGCAGGTGACGGCGCAGTCGATCCCGCAGATCGCCAACCTCGACGACGACCCGTTCCCGGAGGTGTTCATCACCTCGGGCCAGGGGCTGTGGATGCTCGAGCACGACGGCACGGTGAAGTGGGGCCCGGCGACGCCGACCGGCGTGCAGCCCTCGGGCTACCTGACGTGGATGCGGCCGGGCACGGTGCACGACTTCGACGGCGACAGCCAGCCGGAGTACGCGTCGTCGTCGCGCGAGTTCTACGCGGTCTACGAGGGCAACCCGGCGGCGGTGCTGTGGCAGTCGCAGGTGGTCGACAGCTCGGGCGCGGCGGGCGGCACTGCGTTCGACTTCCTCGGCGACGGCGTGGCCGAGGCGATGTACGCCGACGAGCAGAACTTCCGCATCTACGACGGGGTCACCGGCGCGGTCGTGCTGACCCAGGCGCGCGTCAGCTACACGCTCAGCGAGTACCCGATCGTGGCCGACGTCGACAACGACGGCTCGGCCGAGATCCTGGTGGTGTCGCTGTCCGGCCAGCCGGCCCTTCAGGTGCTGCGCGACGCCGAGGACCGGTGGATCCAGGCGCGCCGGATCTGGAACCAGCACGCCTACTACGTCACCAACGTGCGCGAGGACAGCACGCTGCCGACCACGCCGGTCGACAACTGGAAGATCTTCAACACCTATCAGACCAACGCCCAGATCGAGGGCGGCGGGCTGTGCATGCCCAACCCGCCGGGCTGAGCGCGTGTCTTCATGGACATGTCGGAAAGGGCATGTCCTCGGCGCGGCGATGGACGGTGGGCGCGCGGGAGCGCGCGCCCGGAATTTTTCCGTCACGCTCACAGATTCGGAGTCGGCCGGGAAACCATGAGCAGCGGCCATCACGGCCGGGCTTAACCATGACTTTCCAGACCATCCTTATTCCTCACCTTTCGCTCTCCCTCCTCTTTGCGCTCGGCGCCGCGTGCACGCTCCAGAAGGGCGACCTCGGCGCGTACTCGGGCACCGAATCGACCGGCAGTGACACCAGCGACGGCTCGATCGGCGAGACGACCACGTCGGGCGAGCCGGCCACCTCCGACGGGCCCCCGCAGCAGACGACCTCGACCGAGGCGCTCACCAGCCACGGGCCGGGCGACGAGACCACCACCGGCACGCCCTGGCCGGGCTGCATTCAGCCCGAGGAGGGGACCGAGGTCGCCGTCCAGGTGAGCGCCTCGACGCTGATCGATCCCGACGCGTACCCGATCGCGTTCGACGTCCGCTGCAGCGTGCAGGGCGTGATGGACGGCGAGGTCGCGCTGCAGTGCACCGACGACCTCGAGGTCGTCCACGCGGTGACGTTGACCGTGACGACGGAGACGGCGCACACGGGGCTGCTCGGCGGCGAGACCGACGTGCGCCTCAGCTATCGCAAGGCCGAGGCGCAGGAGTTCGGGCTCGACTGGCGCACCCACGTGGCGCTGCACGCGGTCGACGACGACGCCCTGCTGCTGTTCTACGGCGTCGGCTACGACCTGTTCGCCGCGGACTTCGAGGCGTTCTGGGCGCCGATGCACATCAGCGACGGCGACCTGTTCTTCTGCCCGGCGGTGGAGGTCGAGGAGCTGTGCGGCACGTCGGAGCGGACGATGGTGCTCTTCCACGACGGCACCGACCAGGTCGAGGTGTACGACGGCAACCTCGAGATGTTCGCGGCCTCGAGCATGTGGGTCTACGCCGAGCGGGCGGTCGAGCAGGTGCAGACGAACTTCGAGGACTGCGCCGACGGCCTGTACGGTCGCTGGGTCGAGCTGCTGGCGCTCAAGGCCGACCTTTGACATGTCCGCAGGGACGGGTCGACGCCCGCGCCCGGCTCACGGCTTGAGCCGCGGCTGGGTGCGGGTGTGGCGGTCGGGGTGCGGCTCGCCGCGCTCGTCCTGCCACGGGAACACGCGCAGGGACGGGTCGCTGTCGGGGTCCCAGGCGACCAGGCCGAGGCCCTCGATGTCGCGCGGGACCATCTCCCAGTCGTAGCGGAACATCGGGTTGTGGGCGTTGCCGAGGCGGTCGAAGATCCGCGCCTCGAACGACAGACGGATCCACGTGCGGTGGGTGTCGACCTCGGCCGCGGCGCCGCGGTGCACGGTGTACGCGTCCATCAGCGTCAGCTCCCACGGCGCGGCGTGCCAGGCGTGGGCGCTGCGGGTCCCGGCGACCTGGTTGTTCATCTCGAAGAAGAAGTTGTGACGCGCCTCGTCGAGGCCGGTGAAGTCGAACGGCTGCACGTAGTAGGCGGTCGGCAGGCAGTCGGTCACCGTGTACGTGTGGTTGATGCGGACCTTGGGCCGCCAGCGCGCGCCCTGGAAGCCGTCGACGTGGCACGGCGCCTCGCGCTGCAGCACGCCGGCGCGGACGGGGCCCTGGTCGACGGTGAGGTAGCAGTAGAACTCGTCGTAGTGGCGCGGGTTGATCGCCAGCTCGAGGTCGGCGACGCGCTGGACCAGCCAGCGCAGCTGCGCCAGCTCGGCGGGCAGGCGGAAGTCGGAGCCGGGGAACTTGATCGGCATGTCGAGCGTGCGCGGCATGCCGGGGCGCGCCAGGGCGGCGCGCTCGGCCTCGGGGACCTGGCCGAGCTCGACGGGCCGCCGCGCGACCTTGAAGTTCTCGAGATCCCAGATCGTGCCGATCTTGGCGAGGATCGGCGAGTCGGCCGGCAGCTCGGGGAGGCTGGCCTTCGGGTCAGGTTCGATGCGCACGCCGACGTCGGCGAGGCCCGGGACGGTGTAGTGCTTGCCGCGGTAGCCGAGCTCGTGGACTTCTGTCACGACTCCGTCATCTCGCACAGGCCGCGGACGTTGGCGAGGCCCTCGACGGCGTCGACCTCGGGCGCGCGGCCGTGCGCGACGGCGTCGACGAAGTCCTGGAGCTCGCCGAGGTAGGGGTCGGCTGGCTCATAGGACAGCTCGCGGTCGCCCACGACGATCCGGCCGCCGCCGTGTGGGCCGAGGACCTCGTCGCCGCGGGCCCAGCCGGCGTCGCCGTGGATCTCGAGCGAGCGCGGGGCGCGGAAGACGACGGAGGTGAGGATGTCGGCCGTGGCGCCGCCGGCGAAGCGCAGCGCGACCATGGCGGTCTCGTCGTGGGGGCCGCGGTGGACGGGGCTGGCGGTCAGGGCGTGGGCGCGCTCGATCTCGCCGCAACCGGGCCGGAGGTACCAGCGCACGAGGTCGAGGCAGTGGGTGCCCACGGCGGCGAGCGACCACCAGCGGCCGACGTCCGGCGAGGCGCGCCAGTTGTTGGCGTCGCGCTCGACGAAGGTCCAGCGGACGCACATGTGCAGGACGCGGCCCAGCTCGCCGGCGAGGACGCGCTCGCGCAGGGCCCGGAGGCCGGCGTGAAAGCGCAGGTGATAGCCGACGGCGAGGCGGACCCCGGCGGCCGCGCACGCGCGCACGACGGCCTCGGCGTCGGCGACGTCGGTGGCCATCGGCTTCTCGACGAACACGTGCTTGCCTGCGGCGGCGGCGGCGATCGCCTGGGCGGCGTGGAGACGATCGGGGGTGGCGAGGACGACCGCGTCGAGCTGCGGGTCGGCGAGCATGTCGGCGAGGTCGCGGTGGATCGGGCCGCGGGCGCCGTGACGCGCGGCGAAGGCCCGCGCGCGCTCCGGATCGCGCGAGCACACGCTCCACAGGACGGCGCCGCGGACCTTCTGCAGCGCCGGCGCGAGGCGGCGATCGGCGATCGATCCGGTGCCGACGAGCCCGACGTGCAGCATCGAAGGACGGTACCACGAGGCGCGGCGGCCGAGATCGCGCGGGGAGTGACAGGTCCGAGAGGACATGTTCGTAGAGACATGACCTTGAAGTGCAGACTCGCGGCAAGGGAGGCGGCTCGGGGCGGTTTTTGGCGATCTCCGCGGCCCGCGCCGATGCGACCATTCCCACGCGCGGCCTCAGGAGGGCTTCCACGCCGGTTCCTGCCCGCGGGCGGGGCTCGCGCGACTAGGCACTTCGTGACGCTTCCGTCACCCTTTCGCCACGCATCCGTGATGCGGACCGCATGCCGCTCCACTTCGTGCTCGCGCTCTCCTGGCCGCTGATGCAGACGGCGCCGACCTCCCGGCTGCTCGTGGACGCGCCCGAGGCCGTGCCCACGCCCGAGCGACCGCGGGTCGGAGCCGCGCCGGTCGCGGGCGCGCCCGCGCCGGTCGACGCCGAGCCGGCGCTCGAGGGCTCGGCCGAGGCAGGGGCGGACAAGGGCGAGGGGCCGGCGCCGATCGACTCCGAGCCGGAGACGCCGCCGGCGAAGC
Source organism: Nannocystis punicea (assembly GCF_026965555.1). GTDB lineage: Bacteria > Myxococcota_A > Polyangia > Nannocystales > Nannocystaceae > Nannocystis > Nannocystis punicea. Next base: position 5,048,544 of record NZ_CP114040.1, read on the forward strand.
TCGACCGCAAGGCGACGGCGAAGGTGCAGAAGTTCAAGTTCAAGCCGGGCCGCGGGTTCGAGATCGCGACGAAGGACGGCAACTACGTGCTGGCGATCCGGGCGCGCCTGCAGGTCCGCTACGACCTCGAGCACCCGAACATGCCGGGCGAGCCGATCGACCACGTGCTGCAGATCCGCCGCGCGCGCGTGGTGTTCGCCGGCAACGTGTTCGGCAAGCACAACCGCTACTACATCCAGTTCGGCTTCTCGCCGCGCGACATGCTCGGCGGGTTGCCCGACAACTCACCGGGCATCCGTTACAACCCGGTCCGCGACGCCCGGCTCGAGTTCACGTACCTGCGCGACGCGACGGTCTGGCTCGGCCAGATGAAGGTGCCGTTCAGCCGCCAGCGCCTGATCTCGTCGGGCAACCAGCAGTTCGTCGACCGCTCGAGCGTGAACGAGGAGTTCAACCTCGATCGCGACCTCGGCCTGCAGCTGCGCTCGGACGACATCGGCGGGATCGGCCGCTTCAAGTACGCGGTCGGCGTGTTCATGGGCGACGGCCGCAACGTCTACGAGCTGACCAACTCCGGCGCGCTGTACGTCGGCCGGGTGACCGTGATGCCGCTCGGCAAGTTCGAGGACGAGTCGGAGGGCGACCTCGAGCGGCTGAAGAAGCCGGGGCTGTCCCTCGCCGGCGCCTACGCGTACCACGACGACGCGCCCGGCGAGCGCGGCGTCCACGGAGCCCGCCCGGCCGACGGCGGGACGACCGACATCCACCACGCGACCGCCGACCTGATGTTCAAGTGGCGCGGGCTGTCGATCGAGTCGGCGTTCCACTACCGCAAGGCCCGCCGGCGCAACCCCGGCGGGGCGGTCGACGAGCTGGGAGCGCCGATCCCGGTGGCCCTGCCGCGCGACGGCGTCGGCTGGTTCGGCCAGATCGGCTATTTGATCCCGCCGGTCGACGTCGAGTTCGTGACCCGCTACAGCTTCGTCCGCAACATCTTCGGCGAGAAGAGCTCGATGATCGACCGCGACGAGCTCGGCGGCGGCGTCAACTACTACGTCGCCGAGCACAACTTCAAGATCTCGTTCGACTACTTCCGGGTGTGGGACGGGCTGCTCGGACCGACCGAGCGCGAGGCGATGGCCCACGGCGTCGACCGGTTCCGCCTGGTGGTCCAGCTGGCGTTCTGAGCCCTCCGGGACATGTCGAAATGGACATGTCCCGAAGGGAAGGCGCTGTCACTTGCAGTAGTCGTCCTGGTGCGTCACGCCCTCGACGACGATCTCGGTGCCGGGGCGGATGACGAACTCGCTGAGGCCGACCTCGGAGCTGTCAGCGGCCCAGTCGTAGGTGTAGCCGAGCTGGGTCCACGGGTAGCCGGGGTCGTCGCCGTAGGAGTTGGCGCGCAGATCCTCGATCCACATCTTGTGCTCCGGAGCGACGTCGGGGCGGAAGTCGAGCTGCGCCACCGAGTCGTCGATCTCGGGGTCGGGGCTCGGGCGGAACATGCCGTCGAGCGGCACCCACATGGTCACGAGCCGGTCCTTGCCGTTGCCGGGCGGGAGACCCATGAGCTCCTCGAGGCGGGTGGACAGCTCGTCGCCCTGCAGGCCGGTGGCGGTGCAGAAGTCCTTGAGCGAGGGGATCGGGGTGACCCACACCTCGACGGCGAGCGGCATGCTGGTGCCCTCCTTGCCGTCGTAGCCGTTGTACGAGGTCCAGGTGACCATCAGGACCCGATCCTCGTCGTCGAACACGAGGTCGGGGTTGTCGAGGGTGATGGCGACGAGGTCGTCGACGATCTCGTCGGCCTCGGGGTCCGAGGCGTCCTCGACGGCGGCCCGATAGAGCTCCTCGGGCGTGGCCTCGGGCTCGGGCTCGGTACAGGCGACGGCCGGGATCGCGAACGTGAACAAAAGGACAGGGCGGAGCAGCGACATGCGCGGAGGTTACACGCGCTGCCGACGACGGTTCAATCGCGGGCCTCGCTGGCAAACTCGCGCCCGGGCGCCCGTGGGCGCACGTGGGCGCCCAGATCGGGCGACGCGGGCGCGTCGACGCGCCGGGCCGCGCGCGTCCGACCGGCGATCGACGAACTCCGCGACGCCGGCGGAGCGAGATGTCCGATGGGACAGATCGGGCGAGGACGATCCGCGGACCGCGGGCGACCTCGAGTCAGTCCGGCGGCCTCGCGCCGCTCGCAGGCGTGGGCGAGGCGACCTCCGGTAGCGACGGCGGAACCGCGTCGCTCGCGGGCGTGCGCAAGGGGGCTGCGAGGCGAGACGTGACGGCGGTCCGTCTCGCTCGCGGGCGCCGCCGAAGAACTACGGGGCGAACCAGTCGCCGCGTCGGTGACCGGGAGACGAACTGGACGAGGCCGGCTGCGGGACCTGCCGCCGGTGCCTTGCGGCCGCGCTCGTGCCTGGCTCAGTGCTCGTGGTCGTGGCCGTGGTCGTGATCGTGGTTGCAACGACCCTCGGCGTGGGCCTTCTCGTGCTCCTCGATCTGGCGGCGGATGTCGTCCATGTCGAGGTTTTGGACCTCGCCGACGAGCTCGTCGAGGGCCTTCGCGGGCAGCATGCCGGCCTGGCGGAACAGCAGGATGCCCTGGCGGAACACCATGACGGTGGGGATGGAGCGGATGTCGAACGCGGCCGCCAGCTCTTGCTGGGCCTCGGTGTCGAGCTTGCCCCACAGGACGTTCTGGTGGCGCTCGGAGGCGGCCTCGTAGACGGGGGCGAAGGCGCGGCAGGGACCGCACCAGCTGGCCCAGCAGTCGAGCACCACCGTCTCGTTGCCCTCGACGATGGTCCGGAAGTTGTCGCTGGTGATCTCGGTGGTGCTCATGTCGTTGCTCCTGGGTGCTTGCATAGCACTCGCCGCCGGAGGTCTGTCATGGTTCGACGTGGCGCGCTCGGCGGAACTCGCGCGTACGTGCGGCTCAGCGGGCGAATTCCGCGAGGATCTCGGCGATCGGCCGGCCGGCGTGGCGCGCCCGGGCCTGGTCTCCCGTGGAGAAGGAGCGGGTGAGCATGCGGTCGACGTAGAGGGTGCCGTCGAGGTGGTCGACCTCGTGTTGGAGGATCCGTGCGGGCCAGCCGCGCACTCGCAAGGTCTGCGGCTGACCGCGGCGGTCGAGGCCGGTGACCTCGACCTCGGCGTGCCGCTCGACCAGGGCGGTGTAGCCGTGCACGCTGAGGCAGCCCTCGAAGAAGGTCCGGGTGTCGTCGCCGATCGGCCGCAGCACGGGGTTGATGAACACGTGCACCGCCAGCTCGACGCGCTCGCGCTCGCGCAGCTCGGCCGGCGTGAGCCGGGCCATGAGATCGGCCCGGTCCTCGAGCACGAGGATCCGCCACGGGACGCCGACCTGCGGCGCCGCCAGACCCACACCCGGGGCGGCCCGCATGGTCGCGATCATCCTGTCGATGAGCTCCTGGACCTCGGCGGTGGCGATCCGCTCGACCGCGAGCTCGCTCGCGCGACCGCGGAGCACCGGGTCGCCGGCCTGGACGATGTCGGGGTGCGGAGCGGACGGAGCGGACGGTGGCATGGGCTTCGAGACGGTCGGCGCGCAGGCGGCGCTGGTGAGCGCGAGGGCGAGGAGCCGCGCGAGCGGAGGCGAGGGCATGGGCGCTCTCCGGCTAGCACGAACCGCTGCGGGCCGGAAGCGGCCGGCCGGGCCCGACGGCGGGTCGGGGCAGGGCGTCACATGGCTGTTGGAGCATGTCTCGGAAGACATGTCATTCCGGACTCCGCGGGTCGGCGGGGCGCGGCGGACCGGCTGACGTCGGCGGACGGCGACGGACGGGGAATGCGCCCGCAAGCGGCGGCGAGGCGCGAGGGCGCCAGCACGATAGGGCATGAACGGGGCGGGGAGATGGGGTAGATCGGAGGCATGTCGAGGGTCTTCACCCGCGAGCGCTGCATGCCGTGGCTGTGCGCCCGCATCCCGCTCGACGACGAGCCGCAGGAGGTGGCGCTGTCGGTCGACGAGCTGTGCGCCCGGCTGCCGCGCCGCGGGACCCGCGGGCTCGGGATCTCGGGGCTGCTCGGTCTGGTCGCCGCCGCGGTGGTGCTGCTGACGGCAGCGCGCCCGGCTCGCGCCGAGAGCACCCGGCCGGGCCCGTCGGTCCGCTCGCTGGCCGGGTACACGCTCGGCGGCCTCGGCTTCGGCGCGCTGGCCGTGAGCCGCCGCCTCCACCGCAACGCGCCGGGCCTGGCGGTGCTGTGCGCCGGGCGCGACGCCGACCTCGACCCGGCCCGGCTGACCGCGCTGGTCAAGACGGCCCGCGCGCGGCTGTCCGAAACGGCATGGCCTGAAGGACATGTCTGGTTGATCTCGGAGCGGCCGCTGTCGGCCGATCACAAGGCCCGCGCGGCGGCGCTGCAGGTGCGCTGCTTCGTGGCGGTGAACGGGCGCATCACCGAAGTGTGACGGCTCGCGGGCGCGGACGCGGGCGGTCGAGCGCACGGGTCTGCATGGAGAGCGCGGAGGCCCCGATTGGAGGCGCGTCGCGGCGGCCGGATACTCGCGGCCGATGAGCGGTGCGAAGGCGGAGTACTCCGGAGCGGCCCTGAGTTCGTTCGTGCTGGCGTTCGGCGAGGCGAACGGGGTGGTGCAGAAGATCCTCGCCGACGCGGGGGTCGCGGCGATCGATCCCGAGGCCTGGTACGACTACGAGTGGGCGAGCGCGATCTTCTACCGGATCGGCGAGAAGGTCGGCCGCGCGGCGGTCATCCACGTCGGCCGCAAGATGATCGAGGCGGCCGTGTTCCCGCCGGGCATCGACAGCGTGGAGAAGGTGCTGATGAGCCTCGGCGCGGCCTTCAAGCTCAACACCCGCGGCGGCGACGTCGGCGACATCTTCTGCACGATCGAGGACGACTACAGCGCGACGATCGTCCGCACGCAGCGCGGCCTGTGCCCGTTCAACGTCGGCATCATCGAGGGCTGCTGCGCCCGCTACGGGGTCAAGCCGCTGATCGAGCACGGGGTCGACGGCTGCCAGGACGAGGGCGCGCCGACCTGCACGTACCACGTGAGCTGGTGACAGACCTCGGCCGCTGGACGCGCGCTCCTGCGTGGCTCAGAGTCGAGAGGTGAAGGCGTTTCACTGCCTCGGGGGGCTGCTCCTCGCGCTCGGCTGCGGCGGGGAGAAGGGCGACGACTCGCAGACCGCGAGCGGCGCCTCGACGACGGCCGACACCAGCGAGGCCGAGAGCACCACGTCGAGCGGCAGCGCGACGACGAGCGATACGACGAGCGCCGCGTCGACGTCGACCGCATCGACGACGACGACCGAGTCGTCCTCCGGCGAGCTGCCGCCGCTGCCCGAGCCCGATCCGGCGTTCTGCCCGCTCGACTGGTCCGGTCCGACGACGATCGCCGGCATGGCCCCGTTCGGGGCGTTCTCCGGCTCGGTCTCCTGGTTCGAGTGGCAGTTCTGCAGCGGCTACTATCCCATGGTGCTGGTCGTCGAGGATCCGGCGGAGGTCCACGACGCAGTCATGAGCGAGGCGCCCATCGCCCGCGCCATCGCGTTCGGCCTGCCCACCTCGGGCTGGGAGGGATCGGCGATGACGGGCGACTTCACGCCGGAGGTCCACGCGATGGTCGACGGGGAATGGACCGACCTCAACCTCTCGCAGGGCGAGGTGACGCTGAGCGTGAGCGTCAGCGTCGCCGACACGGAGTCCCCGACCGACATCCCGCGCCTCGTCGGCGAATTCTCGCTCCAGGGCGGGCAGGGCGCGTGGGACCTGGCCGGGTCGTTCGACGCGGCCTACTGCGGGCCGCTCAACGACTTCAAGGTGTCCAACTGCAACTGAGGGACCCGCGACGCCCAGGTCCGTAGCGTGTTCCCTGAGTCATGCTCTGAAGGACATGTCTCGAAGGACATGTCTCGGAGCGCTCAGCCCGGCGGGTCGGGCATGCAGACGGCGCCGCCCTCGATCTGGGCGTTGGTGCGGAAGGTGTTGAGGGTCTGCCAGGAGGGCACCTGGTGCTGCGGGATGGTGGCGTCCTCGCGGACGTTGGTGACGTGGTAGGCGTGCTGGTTCCAGATCCGCCGGGCCTGGATCCACCGGTCGTCGACGTCGCGCACGACCTGGACGGCGGGCTGGAGGCCGCCGTTCGAGACGACGACGATCTCGGCGGAGCCGTCGTCGTCGACGTCGGCGACGACCGGGTTCTCGGCCTGCGTCCACGACGAGCGGGGGCTCGACAGCAGCACCGCGCCGCCCTCGCCGTAGACGAACAGGAATTGCTCGTCGGCGTACATGGCCTGGGCGTAGCCGGCGCCGAGGAAGTCGAAGGCGGTGCCGGCTGCGAAGCCGCTGTTGTCCTGCACGGAGGCGGTCCACAGCAGGCTGAGGTCGGGGCGGTAGATGTTGTAGTGCTGGTTGGAGCTGACGAGGATCTCGGCCTTCCCGTCGCCGTCGACGTCGTGGATCGCGGCCGGACGCCACCACGACTGGTCGCCGCTCGGGTTCTGGTTGGCATAGACGATGGTTCCGTCGTGCTCGAGCAAGGAGAGGCCGCTGAAGCTGGCGAGCAGGACCTCGGGCTCGGGGTCGTCGTCGAGGTTGGCGACCTGCGGGTGGGCGATCGAGATGGGCGTGGAGTAGTAGACGCTGCCGTCGTGGTGGTAGGCGTTGCCGCCCTGCAGGACCTCGAGGTCGCCGTCGCCGTCGAGGTCGGCGGCGAACGGGATGTCGATCGCGCCGTTGCTGCCGCCGAGGAAGAGCTGGGCGCCGAGGTGATCGAGGACGGCGCGGCCGGCCATGATCTCGACGTCGCCGTCGGCGTCGAGGTCGGCGAGGGCGACCGCGACCTGCCAGGCGTCGAACACGACCGGGCTCTCCCACTTGAAGGTGCCGTCGTGCTCGAAGGCGATCGCGTGGCCGTTGACGACGTCGCCGACCTCGCTGCGGATGGTGACGATCTCGGGCAGGCCGTCGCCGTCGATGTCGCCGATCGCGGGGTTGGCGTAGCCGTCGATGATGTCTGGGATCTTGAGGTTCACGGCGCCGGTGAGGCCGTCGAGGATGTAGATGTGGCCGTCGGACTGGTTGTTGCCGTAGAGCGGGACGACGACGTCGGGGACGTCGCAGAGGTCGATGACGCCGTCGCCGTTGTCGTCGGTCATGTTGGCGACCAGCGGGGTGGCGACCGCGTGGACCTCGCCGTCCTGGCCGGAGAAGGCCCACTGCACCGCGGGCATGAAGCTGTCCGGCGGGGCCTCCATCTCGCAGTCGCCGACGGCGTCGCCGTCGTCGCCCTGGACCTTGCAACGATCGACGGGGGGCGGGTCGCCGGTGGTGCCGAAGCCGACGTCGAGCTTGACGTTGTCGGTGGTGCCGCCGGTGGTGGTCGAGGTGGTGGTCGAGGGATCGGCGCCGGTGGTGGTGGTCGTCGTCGCCGACGCGGCGCCGGTGGTCGGCACGGCGCCTGTGGTGGTGGTCGAGGTGTCCGAAGGGACAGGTCCTCCCGTCTGGCTGTCGCTGGCCGAGGCGGCGGTGCTGTCGCTGCAGCCTGCCAGGAGCGCGAGTGCGGCGAGGGGGCGAAGGACGCGTGAGGACGACACGGTGCGACGATACACCCGCGACCGGACTCTGCGTGGGCGGAAGTCCGTGGCCGGGCGCGGGGGAGGTACCATGCGGCGAATGGCGAAGACACCCGTGAGGCTGGATGTGGAGGGAGGGCGCCGAGGTGCGGAGGGCCGTGGCGAGCGCGGAGGGGCGTGGGGCCGCGGGGCGTGGCTGCTGGTGACTCTGGCGGCCTGCGGAGAGGCAGCGGACGGGGCGACCGCGACGACGGACGCGACGACGACGGAGCCGGGGACGGGCGCGGCGACGGACGCCGTGACGACGAGCACGAGCACGAGCACGAGCACGAGCACGAGCGCGGACGGGCCGACGACGACGGGGATGCACGCAACGACGCAGGCCGAGGTGACGACTGCAGCCTCGACGTCGCCGACGGACGCGAGCACCACAGGTACGCCGGAGTCGGGCTGCGGCGACCTGCCGCTGTGCGAGACCTTCGAGGACGCGGCCGCAGGCGGGCCGCCGTCGCCGGCGCGGTGGACGGTGACCTCGCCGAACTGCAGCGGGGCGGGGACGCTGGCGGTCGACGACGCGACCGCCCACACCGGCGCGCAGTCGCTGCGCGTCGACGGCGGCGGGGGCTACTGCGATCACGTGTTCATCGCCAACACCGAGGCGATCGCGGAGATCGGGCCGCAGGTGTTCGGCCGCCTGTGGGTGCGCTTCGAGGCGGCGCTCGGGCAAGGCCACGTGACGTTCGCGACGCTGCGCGACAGCGCCGACGCGGGCGGCAAGGACCTGCGGATCGGCGGGCAGTCGCAGATCTTGAAGTGGAACCGCGAGTCGGACGACGCGACGCTGCCGTCGCTGAGCCCGGCGGGGATCGCCCTCAGCGTGGCGCCCGTGCCCGGGCAGTGGACCTGCGTGGAGTTCATGATCGACGGGGCGGCGGGGACGCTGACGACGTGGGTCGACGGGGCGGAGGTGGCCGGGCTGGTGATCGACGGCGAGCCGACCCCCGACGTCGATCAGCAGTGGCTGAACAAGCCCGACTGGAAGCCGGCGCTGGTCGACTTCAAGCTGGGGTGGGAGAGCTACGCGGGGCAGACGATGACGCTGTACTTCGACGACGGCGCTGGCAGGGGCGCGGATCGGCTGCGAGTGATAGGGTCGATCGGGAATGTCGCAAGAGACATGCTTCGATGGGCATGTCGCATGGGGCATGTCCCGAGAGGATGCCGATCACTCGGCAGGGTCGGAGGGGCGGCGGACGCCGGTCGGGCCGTGCAGGCGATCGACGCTGACGAGCACCGGTTCGCCGTCCTTCCACCCGTCGTACTCGCTCCTGGGCAGCTCGCGGGCGTAGGTCTCGCCGTCGTCGCCGTAGGCGAACACGACGGTGTAGCGGCTGTCCTGGACGGTGCGCTCCCGGTCGCCGCTGGTGGCGATCTCGGCGAATCGTAGGCCGTCGTGGCCGTCGCCGCTCACGACCTGGCTGCGCGCGGGGACCCAGTCCTGGGTGACGTAGTCGCACCAGGTGGCGTAGATCGGGCGCGAGCAGTACCTGGTGCGCGTCCGCGTGACCGAGCGCGTGCAGGTCCGCGGGACGCTGGTGCAGGTGCGGGAGAACGAGCCGTTGCCGTTGCTGCGGGTGCTGCAAGACTGGGTCGAGCCGCACGAGTAGGACTCGGTGGCCTGGTAGTTCTCGGTGCCGCAGGCGTACGACTCGTCGTGGTGGTGCTTCTCGCGACAGGCGGTGATGGCGACGCCGGCGACCTCGCCGCGGCCGGCCCGCGGGGGGACCTCGGCGCGCTCGTGCACGGACGTCTTCCAGTCGCCGCGGTCGACGTCCTGCCAGCGCTGCAAGGTGGTGGTGTGCGTCCAGTGGAGGCCGACGACCTTGCCCGCGAGCTCGTGATCGAGGGTGCACCAGGTGACGAGGGCGACGAAGGCGAGCAGCAGGCCGAGGAGCCAGCGGCGCCGACGCGTGAGCCACGAGGCCCGCGCGGGCGCAGGGGCCTCGGCGGGCTTCGGCGGCGGCTGACCGTCACGGCCGCCGCCGCAGCTGTCGCAGGTCGGCGACGAGGCGCGGTTGTTGCTGCCGCAGTACCTGCACGACCAGTCGGGGCCGTCGTGCGCGAGCGCCAGCTCGTCGGGGCTGGCGATCGCGGCGCCGTCGAAGTCGTCGGGCGGCCGCATGGCGTCGAGCTCGTGCTGCTCGCGCGGGTCGCCGCACGAGGGACAGCGCTTGTCACGGCCGGTGATGTCCTTCTGCCCGCAGCGCGTGCAGTCCCAGGTGCCCCAGGCGGTGACGGTGGTGTCCACCGCGGCGAACGATAGCGCGAGGCGACGCGCGGGGCGGGACGAAGTGGGGCGCAGGTCCGCGCGACGATGGACGATGCGGAGATGTCGGGCGGTAGGACGGCCGCATCCGCTCGCCGCCGCGGGCACGAGCGTACTGCGTCGGGCGACGACCGGACGCGAGGGGCGAACACGGGGTCGCGCTCGCGGGCGGGCCTTCGGCGACTCCATAGCGATGGCCGAAGATCGGCAGCGGCCGCGGCGGCCTACTTCGTGCACGATGATGGGGTGCGCAGGGCCGAGGGGGCCCGGTTCGCCGGCGTGGGCGAGGTCGGCTAGGATGAGAGGATGAGATGTCCGCTGCTGCTCGCGGCCCTGATGTCGACTGCATGTGCGGCGCACGAGCCGGCGCCGCGGATCCGCATGCCGGACGAGCCGGCGCCGGCTCAGGCGGAATGGGATGCGCGCCAGGTGCCGGACGCCGCGCCGGAGGTCGGCGGGACGGGGGACACGGACGAGCCCGAGCCGTCCGGGGAAGCGCCGGTGGTCGCCGAGGCGCCGGAGGACGGACCGGTGAAGGAGGTCGAGTCGCTCGCGGCGGACGCGTACGAGCGCGGCAAGCAGGCGGCCCTGCGATCGATCGCGCGGAACGAGCTGGGGCTCGAGACCTTCGGCTACCCGGCGCGGTGCCGTAGCGAGTACGCGCGGATCTTGCGAGAGAAGTACAAGGTGGAGCTGCACACAGTCGCGGGCTGCGTGATCGACGAGACGATCCTCGAGCACGCCCGCGGCTACAACGAGGTGATGGAGGCCGAGATCACGCGCCGCTACGGGGCGAGCGTGTTCAACAAGGTGAGCCGTCAGGCCGGTTGCTCCGAGGCGTGACGGGCGTTCGGGCCCGGCCACGAGCTGCCTCGGCGGCGACGACGAGGAGGCATCGCCGAGGTTCGACGGCGCCGAGCCGCTGGCGCTGGCAACGACGAGGACGGGAGTCGGCGAGCGAGCGGGTTCACGTCGGCCGCCGGCGAGGCGCTGACGTGGCTCGAGGGCAGGAGTCCCTACGGCGCCGACCCGCCGGTGAGCGGGAGGGCGGGCGAGCGTGCATGTCGCATTCGACATGCTCGATGAGACATGCGTGAAAGAACATGCCCTCTCGGGCATGTCCTTCCGGTCATGCCGGTGCGAGGACCAGGAGGAGGTCGCCGGCGTCGAGGTTGTCGCCGACGGCGACGGCGAAGCGGCGGACCACGCCGGGGTGCGGGGCGGCGACGACGGTCTCCATCTTCATGGCGGAGAGGACGACCAGCGGGGCGCCGGCGGCCACGCGGTCGCCGACGGCGACGCGCAGCTCGGTGACTGCGCCGGGCATGGGGGCGGCGACGGCGGCGGGGTCGTCCGGGGCGGCGCGCTCGCGCTGCTTGACCGTCTGGGCGGCCGACTTGTCGGGGATCCGCAGCGAGCGCGGCTGGCCGTTGAGCTCGAAGAAGACGTCGCGCTGGCCGTCGGGGCCCAGCTCGCCGACCGCCATCATGCGCACGATCAGCGTCTTGCCTTGCTCGATCTCCACGCTCAGCTCCTCGCCGATCTGCAGCGGGGCGAAGAACGCCCGCGTGGGCAGGCGCGAGACGTCGGCGAACTGGGTGCGGAACGCGAGGTAGTCGCGGAACACCGCCGGGTAGAGCGCGGCCGAGACGACGTCGACGTCGCGCAGGGGCATGGTGGTGAGCTTCTTCAGCTCGGCGGCGAGGGCGTCGAGGTCGAGGTCGGGCAGCTCGGCGCCGGGCCGGCCCTCGAAGGTCGGACGGCCGCGCAGCACCTTGGTGCGCAGCGGCTCGGGGAAGCCGCCGTGGGGCTGGCCGAGGTGGCCCTGGAAGAACTCGACGACCGAGCTGGGGAACGAGAGCGTGTCGGCCTGCGCCTGCACCTGGGCCTCGTCGAGGTCGTTCTGGACCATGAACTGGGCGAGGTCGCCGACGACCTTGGAGGACGGGGTGACCTTGATGATGTCGCCGAGCAGGCGGTTGGCGGCCGCGTAGGCGCGCTTGATCGCGGGCCAGCGCGAGGCGAGGCCGAGGGCGTTGGCCTGGAACTGCAGGTTGGTCAGCTGGCCGCCGGGCATCTCGTGCAGGTACACGTCGGCGCTGCCGCTGAGGTTGCCGGCCTCGAACGGGGCGTAGAGGCCGCGCGCCTGCTCCCAGTAGGTGCTGAGCGGCTGGATGTCGGCGATCGAGAGGCCGGTGTCGCGCTCGCTGCCGTGCAGGGCGGCGACGAGGGCCCCGAGAGCCGGCTGCGAGGTGACGCCGGCCATGGCGGTGATGGCGGCGTCGACGATGTCGGCGCCGGCCATCGAGGCGGCGAGCATGGAGGCGACGCCGGTGCCGGCGGTGTCGTGGGTGTGGACGTGGATCGGGACGTCGGGGTGAGCGGCGCGCAGGGCCTCGACCAGCAGCTTGGCGGCGCGCGGGCGCAACAGGCCGGCCATGTCCTTGATCGCGAGCACGTGGGTGCCCATCTCGACCAGCTCGCCGGCGAGGTCGACGTAGTACTGCAGCGAGTACTTGGTGCGCCCGGGGTCGGCGACGTCGCCGGTGTAGCAGAGCGCGGCCTCGATCACGCCGCCGGCCTCGCCGACGGCGTCGACGCCGAGCTTGAGGTTCTCGGTGTAGTTGAGGCAGTCGAAGATCCGGAACACATCGACGCCGCGTTCGGCCGACAGGCGGACGAACCGGCGCACGAGGTTGTCGGGGTAGTTGGTGTAGCCGACGGCGTTGGCGCCGCGCAAAAGCATCTGGAACGGGATGTTGGGGACGAGCGCGCGCAGGCGCTCGAGGCGGTCCCACGGGTCCTCGCGGAGGAAGCGGAGGGCGACGTCGAAGGTGGCGCCGCCCCACATCTCGAGGCTGAAGGCGGGGGCCAGCATGCGGGCGGTGGCCGGGGCGATGGCGAGGAGGTCGATGGTGCGGACGCGGGTGGCGAGCAGCGATTGATGGGCGTCGCGCCAGGTGGTGTCGGTGAGGAGCAGGCCGGGGTGGGCGCGCACGGCCGCGGCGAAGGCCTTGGGCCCGCGCTGGCGCAGGAGGTCGCGCCAGCCGGCCAGCGGGGCGTCGCCGCGGGTGTCGGGGAGCTCGGGATCGAGGCGCGCGGGCGGGGTCTGGGTGGCCCACGGGGTGGTGGGGCCGTTGACCGCGACCTCGGCGAGGAAGCGCAGCAGTCGCTGGGCCCGGTTGCGTCGCGCGGGCAGGTCGAACAGCTCGGGGGTGCCGTCGACGAAGCCGGTAGTGAGGTCGCCGGCGACGAACTTGGGGTGCGTGAGGACGTTCTGGAGGAACGGGATGTTGGTCTTGACGCCGCGGATCCGGAACTCGGCCAGCGCGCGCAGGAGCTTGTGCCGCGCGCCGTCGAAGGTGTTGCCGCGGGCGGTGACCTTGACCAGCAAGGAGTCGTAGTGCGGGGTGATGACGGCGCCGCTGTAGCCCGAGCCGCCGTCGAGGCGGATGCCCATGCCGCTGGCCGAGCGGTAGGCCTCGATCCGGCCGGTGTCGGGGCGGAACTGGGCCCGCGGATCTTCGGTGGTGATCCGGCACTGGATGGCGTGGCCGCGCGCCGCGATCGCGTCCTGGTGGAGGCCGAGGTCGTCGAGGGTGGCGCCGCCGGCGATCCGGATCTGCGCCTGCACGAGATCGACGCCGGTGATCTCCTCGGTGACCGTGTGCTCGACCTGGATCCGCGGGTTGACCTCGATGAAGTAGTGCCGACCTGTCTCATCGACCAGGAACTCGACGGTGCCGGCGTTCTCGTAGCCGACGGCGCGCGCGAGCGTGAGCGCGTCGGCGTGCAGGCCGGAACGTGTCTCTTCGGTCAGGCCGAGCGCGGGCGCCATCTCGACGACCTTCTGGTGGCGGCGCTGGACCGAGCAGTCGCGCTCGAACAGGTGCACGACCTCGCCGGTGCGATCGCCGAGGATCTGGACCTCGACGTGGCGGGCGGCGCCGATGTACCGCTCGAGGAAGACCGTGCCGTCGCCGAAGGCGGCCTTGGCCTCGCTGGCGGCGCGGGTGAAGGCCTCGTCCAGCTCGTCCTCGCGGCGGACGACCCGCATGCCGCGGCCGCCCCCGCCCATGGCGGCCTTGACGATGATCGGGAAGCCGTGCGCGGCCGCGAACGCGCGCGCCGCCGGGAGATCGGGGACGGGGCCGTCGCTGCCGGGGACGACCGGGACGCCGCTGGCGACGGCGAGGGCGCGCGCGGCGGTCTTGTCGCCGAAGCGGTCGAGGGCGTCGGCGGAGGGCCCGACGAAGGCGATGCCGGCGGCCGTACAGGCGCGCGCGAGGGCGCTCTTCTCCGAGAGGAAGCCGTAGCCGGGGTGGATGGCGTCGACGCCGTGGGCGGCGGCCAGGGCGACGATGGCGTCGACGTCGAGGTAGGCGCCGACGGGGCTCTTGCCCTTGCCGACCAGGTAGGCCTCGTCGGCCTTGTAGCGGTGGAGGTGGACGCGATCTTCGTGGCTGAAGATCGCCACCGTGCGGATCCCGAGCTCGGTAGCGGCCCGGAACACCCGAATCGCGATCTCGCCGCGGTTGGCACAGAGGAGCTTGCGGATCGGTCGGTTCGTCACGGCCATGGCCGTCGGAGATAGCAGAGCTCGCGCACGCGCGTGGGACGGGGTGCGATGGGGCGGCGCGCGGGCCGGAGAACCGGCCTGCGCGCGTTCTGGCGCGGGGCCTACGCGAGCCGCGCAGGTGGGGCGGCGGGCCGTCCGTGAGGTATGGTGCAGGTGTGACCGAGGAGCCGCTGCCGCGCCTCTACGGCGACTTCGAGCTGGCGCGCCTGATCTGCGCCAACGAGACGGGACGGATCTATCGCGGCTTCTTCCGGGGCTTCCGCGCGTCGAACGTGCGCGTCTTCAGCCGCCAGTACACGTGCGACGAGGCGGCGGTGCACACGTTGCGCGCCGACCTCCAGGCCGACCGCGTGATGCACAAATTCGTGACCGGCGGCTCGTGCTACCACCCGTTCCGGGTCGAACAGACGGTGCTGCAGGCGATGAGCCCGCGCGAGGGCGTCGACCTGGCGACCCGGATCGGCGCGCAGGGGCCGATGCCGTGGCCGGAGGCGCGGTCGGTGCTGCTCGACGTGTGCCGCGGTCTGGCCTACGCCCACGCGCAGCTGATCGTGCACGGGGACCTGAAGCCGGAGAACTGCTTCTGCGAGGAGCCGATGGAGGGCGACCCGGACCCCCACGAGCGCGTGCTGGTGATGGGATTCGGGCTGGCGCGAGCCTACCGCCGCGCGTTCCCGGAGTGGCGCCCCGAGCTGGCCGAGGTGTTCGAGCCGTCGACGGTGTTCCCGGTCTACATGTCGCCCGAACAGGTGGCCGGCGAGCAGCCGACTGTCCGCTCCGACATCTATGCGCTCGGCGTACTGATGATCCACCTGCTGACCGGCCACCGCCCGCGAGCCACCGGCGCACCCCCGGCCGTGGAGCGCGCAGGCACCCCGGGCCCGTACCGCGCCGACGAGGGCAAGTTGACCCGCGCTCAGGCCGAGGTGGCGCTCAAGGCGGTGTCCCGCGAGGCGAGCCGCCGTCACCCGACTGTCTACGAGTTCGCGGCCGCAGTGGTGGCGATCGACGGCGGCGACCCGGCGCAGGAGCTGGCCGACTTCCGCCCGCCGATCGGGCGCTGAGGTCGCGGCTGCGGGCGGGGCTCCGCTCGCGGCGGGTGCGAGCCGCGAGCGCCTGTACTGATGGTAATGTCTATACGGACATGTTTGAAAGAGCATGCCTGAAAGGGCATGTGCTTCGATGGCGAGCGGCCGGGCGCGGCGGGCGACGGAGACGTCGATCCGCGTCGGCGGTGCCGCGGCGCGTCAGAGGGCGAACCAGGCGATGGTGGCCGCGATCCCGCCGACGGCGGCGAGGACGGCGAAGACGAGCAGCGGGTGCGGGCCGACGGCCTGGGCGCGCGCCCGGGGGCCGGGCCGAGGGCTGGCCGAAGCGACAGGTGCGGGCGCGGCCTCGGGGACAGGGATGGCGGTGATCCTGGCGACGGGCGGGTAAACGCCGGAGGGGTTCTTGGGGACCGGGGGGTGGGCGCCGGAGATGTTCTTGGGGACCGGGGGGTGGGCGCCGGAGATGTTCTTGGGGACCGGGGGGTGGGCGCCGGAGATGTTCTTGGGGACAGGCGGGTGGGCGCCGGATGGGCTGGCCTTGGGGACAGGTGGATGCGCGCCGGAGGGGTTTGGGGAGACAGCCGGATGGGCGCCCGAGGGACCGGCGGAGCTGGTCTTGGGGACAGGTGGAAAGGCGCCCGACGACCTGGCCGGCGGGACAGGTAGCGGCGCCGGCTGCTGGGACCTGGCGCTCGGGACAGGCGCCGGCTCGGCGGCGGCGAGGGCCTTCGGGGCCGCGATGCCGCGCGGGAGGGTGTCGACGGTCTGCACGTCGCCGATCGGGGTGGTCGGCAGCAGGCGGGTGCGCGGGCCGGGGCGCTCGAACGGCAGCAGGGCCTCGGCGAGCGCGGCGGCCGAGGGCCAGCGCTGGTCGGGCTGCTTGCGCAGGCAGCGGGCGACGATCTCGGACAGGCCCGACGGGACGTCGGGGGCGAGGCCGTGGACCGGCGGCGGGTCGTAGCCGCGGACGGCGGCCAGCGAGTCGGCGACGGTGTCGCGGGCGAACGCCTGCTGGCCGGCGAGCGCTTCGTAGAGGATCGCGCCGATCGACCACACGTCGGCGCGGCGGTCGACTGCCCCGGCGCCGGTGATCTGCTCGGGAGCCATGTAGTTCGGCGAGCCCATCATGGTGCCGGCGCCGGTGCGGATCGAGTCGTTGAACTTGGAGATCCCGAAGTCCATGAGCTTGACCAGCCACTGGTCCCGGATCGCCCGGCACAGGTAGATGTTCTCGGGCTTGAGGTCGCGGTGGATGATGCCGGCCTGGTGGGCGGCGTGCAGGCCGTCGAGCGCCTGGCGGATGATCCACACCGCGAGGCCGGGCTGCAGGCGCTGGTAGGCGTCGATCAGGTCGCTGAGGGAGCAGCCCGAGAGCAGTTCCATGACGATGTACGGGCCGATGGTGCTGCGGCCGAAGTCGAGGACGTCGCAGATGTGCGGGCTGCCGATCCGGCCGGCGGCGGTGGCCTCGTTGCGGAAGCGGGCCAGCAGGTCGGCGTCCTCGGCGTAGCTGGCGTGCATCAACTTGATGGCGACGGGGCGCTCGACGAACACGTTGGTCGCCTGCCACACGGTGGCCATGCCGCCGTGACCGAGGCGCTTGTCGAGGCGGAACTTGCCGTCGAGCAGGCGGCCCTCGAGCGGCAAGGTGGCGCCGTCGTTCGGACACAAAAGGAGGTCCTCGCGAAAGCTCTCACCGCACGTGCGACACGCGGCTGGCCTCGGCGGGCGCGATACGACCATCTGCGGCGGACTATATCACCGGCGCTCGTTCGGCCAAGTCGAGCGCGTGGTCGCGCGAGGCCGCGAGGCGCGGGGCGTCGGGGCGTCGGGGCGTCGGTGGAGGATGTGTCGGTGAGAGCCGGCCGGGGTGTGAGGCGGGTCCGGCCGGGGCGCCGTGAGGGAATGGGGGCGACGCGCGGCGACACGGGCTGGAAAAACGGCCGCCGGCACGCGCGGCTACGGGGCGACGTCGTAGCGCTGCTGGCGGTGGCGGAACGCCTCGCGGCCGCCCTCCATCAGGCGCAGGATGTGCTGCTTCACCGACTCGACGCTGCCCTGCGCGACCTGCCGGGCGTTGCGGCCGTCGGCCTCGAGCACGATGACCTGCGCGGCCTCGCCGAGGACCGGGAGGTTGGGGTTGTGGGTGATGAAGACGAGCTGCCGCCGGCCGCGGCTGGCCGCCAGCTGCGGGATGATGGCGTCGGTGATGAAGCTGTTGTCGAGGTTGTCCTCGGGCTGGTCGACGAGCAGCGGGGCCTCGCTGTCCATCAGAAGGATCGGCAAGATGGCGGCGCTCTTCTGCCCGGTCGACAGCTTGTCGCTGCTGCGCCAGTCGCCCTGGACCTGCAGCTCGATGCGCGGGACGTCCTCGAGCTCGAGCACGTCGAGCTCGAACCGCTTGTCCGGGGCCTCGCGCAGGGCCTTGAGCAGCGACTCGGCGAACTCGGGGTTGATCTCGGCGGTCGCCGCCAGGGCCGCGTGATCGTCGCGGTCGACGAACTGGCCCAGCTGGACCGGGGTGACCTGGGCGACGAGCCGCTCGATCGGGGCGTTGTACTGCTTGCCCGAGCGGCGCATCACCGCGACCAGGAACTCGCGGTAGGCGGCGACGTCGGCGG
Organism: Nannocystis punicea; assembly: GCF_026965555.1. Classification (GTDB taxonomy): domain Bacteria; phylum Myxococcota_A; class Polyangia; order Nannocystales; family Nannocystaceae; genus Nannocystis; species Nannocystis punicea. The sequence goes on from NZ_CP114040.1 coordinate 5,066,684, forward strand.
CGGCGGCGAGGATGATGCGGACCTTGCCGCCGAGGTGGGCGCTGACGTTGCCGGCGGCGGCGCTGCGGCGGGCGTGACGATCGCCGCGCAGCCGCTGCAGCTCGTCACGCAGCTCGCCGCGGGCCCGCAGGGCCTGATCGAGCTCGGCCTGCAGCTCGCCGAGAGCGCCCTTGCTGGCCGACAGGCGCATGACCTCGCGCGCGGCCTCGTCGCGGGCGGCCAGGCGGGCCCCGCTCTTGGCGGCGACGGCCGCGAGCTCGGCGTAGCGGGCCTCCTGCGGGGCGTGGGCGGCCGCGAGGGCGGCGGTGGCGTCGTCGACCGAGCGCTCGAGCAGGGCCAGCTTGTCGAGCGGGGAGGAGACGTAGAGGTCGATCTCGACGATCTTGCGGTGGATCTCTCGGGACAGGTCCGCGAGGACATGTCCGTTGGGACCTTTGAGGAGGCTCTCCGGCAGCGCGGCGGACAGCGCCTTGACCTGCGGCAGGACGGTGTCGCCGATGAGGCCGCGCAGCTTGCTGGTGGCGGCGCGGACGCGGTCGAGCGCGGCCTTCTCCTGCTCGCGCAGGGCCTTGTGCTCGGCGGCGGCCTGCAGCCCGTCGGCCAGGCCGCCCTCGCCGAGCGCGGCGTTGGCGGCGGCCAGCTTGCTCTCCCAGCTCGAGAGGTCGATGAGGTCGCGCTGGGCGGCGTGCAGGCGGGTGTGGAGGGCGATGATCCGCTGGGCGTTCTCGCGCAGGTGCGAGACGGTCTGCGCCAGCTGGGTCTCGATGGCGTGGCTCTGCTGGCCGCACAGGCGATCGATGAGCTCGCGCTGGGCGACCGGGCTCTGGGCGATGTCCTCGATCTGGTTGTGCGAGAAGATGGCGGCGTCGACGAGGACGGAGGAGCCGAGCACCTCGGGTCGCACGGGCTTGCCGGCGGCGTCGGTGACGTGCGGCGGCTCGTGGGCGCCGCGGCGGATCTGGTAGACGAGGCCCTCCTGGCTCTCGAACTCGAGCTCGACGTAGCCGCTGGTCCCGAGGTTGGCGGCGAGCAGGGTCTTGAGCCGATCCTCGGCCGCCTTGGCGGCGGCGGTGCCCGATCGCGGGGCGCGATCGAGGGCGTGGCGGATGAACTCGAGGACGGTGGTCTTGCCGCTGCCGCGACCGCCGATGATGCAGTTCAGGCCGTCGGCGAAGCGGATGTCGAGCTTGTCGAGGAAGCCGCCGTAGACGCGGAGACGACGCAATTTGTGGTGAACCACGCGGGACCCTCCGCAGCTAGGTTAGGGGCCATGCGCGATCTCGTCCAGAGCGTCGAAGACGCATTCGCTGGGCCGGATTAAGCCCGATCGAGCGCATGCGGCGATGGCGCCCGGGGCGAACCTGGGGGCCGGTGCGGGTAAATTGGCCCGCAAGACGATAGAGATGGGGAGCGTGGGCAGAATCAGGGCGTGCGAGCGAGGAATTGCGGCGACGCGGCCGGGTGCCGGGGCGGCGCGCGGTGCGGGACGTGGTGCGCGGGAGCCCGGGACGGTAGGGTCGGGCGTGCTCCGTGCCGCGCCGTGGCTCGCGCTGTTGCTGTCCGCATGCGAGGCGATGACGGGCCGTGAGCCCGCGCCCACGGCCGCGCCCGTGGCCGCGGCGACGCTGGCGGAGCCCGGGCCGCTGCGGGCCGCGATCGCGGCGGGGGTGCGGCGGCGCAGCGAGAACGAGGCGAGCTACGAGGTCGACGCGTTCGTGGCCGCGCTGGCGGTGGAGGAGCTGGCGAGCGGCACCGGCGGGGTGCGGGTCGAGCCGGCGTTCGAGCGCGGGGCGCAGGTCGGGTACCGGCTGAGCGAGGTGGTGCCCGGCTCGGTGTACCAGCTGGTCGGGCTGCGCACCGGCGACGTGGTCGAGGCGATCGGCGAGGTCCGCCTCGACAGCCCGGGCCGCGCGGCCGGAGCGCTGGCGGGGCTGGAGCGCGGGGCGCAGCTGGCGGTGACGCGCGACGGGGTCGGGTTCTCGCTCGACCTGCGGCTCGCCGGCGGGCTGGCGTGGTCCGAGCTGCTGCGCTCGCGGACAGGTTCGCAAGGACAGGTCGCGGGGGACATGCCCGCAGGGACAGGTCCGTTGGCACAGGCGCTCGGGGACAGGTTGCTGGCGCCGGACGACGGCGAGCTGCCGGCCGGGCCGCGCGACGGGGAGGCCGGGGGGACGCCGGTGGTGCCGTCCGGCGGGGTCGCCGGGGGCTCGCCGGCGGGGCCGACGGGGTCGCGGCCGACGAGCGGGACGAAGGCCGGCAACAACGGCGGGAGCACGGGCGTGGGCGGCGGCGTGACGGGCTCGGCGGGTTCGTCGGGCGGCGCTGCGGGCAAGACGGGGGTGCAGTGCGCGTCGGCGTCGAGCTGCACGCTCGACAAGAAGACGTTCGACGCGGCCATCGCCGACCCGAGCAAGCTCGAGCGGCAGGCGTCGATCTCGCCGGCGCGCGGCGGCTACAAGCTGACCCGCGTGGCGCCCGGGAGCGCCGTGGCGGCGCTGGGGTTCCGCGCGGGCGACCTGATCGTGTCGGTCAACGGGGCGCGCCTCGACGACGACATGGCGGCCCTGGGGCTGTACATGGGCCTCGAGAGCACGCGCAGTTACAACGTGACGTACGAGCGCAACGGGGCGCGGGCGAGCAAGTCGATCGCGGTGCGCTGAGGGGCGGGGCGCGGGCCTGGGTGGGGCGCTGCGAGCGTGCGTGGAGCACTGTGTCGACGCGCTAGTCGCCGCGAAACGCCGCATCGCGGCCGCCTCGGCCGATCGAGGTGCCCGCGCGATCGACGAGCAACGCGGCGAAAATGGCCGGGGTGGGGCCGACGAGCGAGGCTCGAGGGAGCGTCGATAGCGGCCGCTACGGCTGGCCGGCGCGCCGGCGGCGACCGGCGTCGGTGAGGGCGACCCGGAAGCCGCGGGCGAGGTAGTGGGCGGTGGCGAGGCCGCGGTCCTGCATGTCCTCGCACTCGCGCAGCAGCCTGGCGTAGCGCTCGTCGCCGACCTCGCCGGCGGCGACGAGGATGCAGCCGTGCTCCACGCAGAGGTCCAGCAGCTCGTAGTCCCGCTCGGTCATGGCGAGAGGATCGCAGGTGGGCGGGGGAGGTCCATCGGGGAGCCGCCGTGGCGCGGCCGTGCGCGGGCGCGAGCCGGGCGGTTCGGAGCATGGCGTCCGGGACAGGTCGATGAAGACATGTCCGAATCGACAGGCGAGGAGCGGGCGGTCAGCCGAGGTCGCCCTCGCGGCTGGCGAGGACGACGGTGTAGCCGTCGCGGTCGCGCAGCCAGATCTCCCGGTGGCCGGCGTTGGGGTTGACGTGCGGCGCGAGGACGACCTCGGCGCGCAGCTCGGCGGCGCGGGCGACCGCGGCGTCGAACTCGTCGGTCTCGAACCACAGCAGAACGCCGTTGCCGTGGGGGCGCGCGTCGGGGTCGCCGATCGGGCCGTGGTGGTGCTCGACCTCCCAGCGGTGCAGCTGCAGGATCAGGGCGCCGCGGTGGACGAGCTGCTCGTATTCGCGGCCGCCGTGGCCGCTCTCGCAGCCGAGGAGGCGCTGGTACCAGCGGCTGCTGGCCTCGACGTCGGCGACGGCGATCAATGGTTGGGGGCGCATGGGGACGGGATGCCGCGCGCGGATCGGGGCGTCAAGGCGGACGCGGCCGATGGACGGGGGTCGGGTGCCTCGGTGCGAGGCAGAGCGCAGCGGGGTCGGGCGCGGCTCGGCGGATCCGCGGGCGGCGCGGACCCGTGACGGGGATCACGGCTGAGGCCGGTGCACGAATCGCTGGCATCGGCGAGCGTCGCTTTCGTGGGGGGTCGCCCCGAGAGTGCTTATGCCGAAAGCTGCTCGCTGGTTCGCGTCGCTGCCCGTCGCCTTCACGCTGCTGTCCGCCGGTTGCCATGCGCGGATGATGGTGGACCCGGCCCTCACCGCGAAGGCGCCGGAGCAGCCGGTGAGCGGGGTGGCGTTCGCGACGTTCCGCAAGCCGGTGACGTTCGGGGTCTACACGGCGAAGGTGACGAAGGGCGGCTTTCAGACCACCAGCCGCACGTCCCTGGGACCCTACGAGCGGGAGACGAAGAAGCAGGCGTTCGAGTACTCGCTGGCCGGCGGGGCGCCGGCGAGCTGGGCCAACTCGTGCGCGTACGGGTCGAGCAAGCAGGGCGCGCTGTTCGCCATCAGCAACGATGCGGGGCTGGTGTGCACGATGGTGCCCGAGGGCGCGGGCGGGTGGCAGCTCGAGCTCAAGAGCGCGGGCAAGCTGTACGGGCCCAACTCGCTGTCGGGGTCGATGACCGACGGGACGACGACGCTGTCGATCAAGATGGTGCACCAGCTGCAAGGCCGGAGCTTCGCCAGCGCCGAGCCGGTGGGCTACGAGATCCGCGACGCCGGGGGCGCGGCGGTCGCAGCCGTGCAGATCTTCGCGCCGCACCACGTGTGGATCGACCCCGGGCTGCCGGTCGAGCTGCAGACCGCGATCGCGGCCGCGGCGGCCGGCTTGCTGGTGTCGGCGCAGTCGACGTCGGACTTGAACGACCGCCAGCCGAAGACCTCGTTGCGGTGAGGGCTGGGGCCGCGCGGCGAAAGGTCCTCGAGGGCATGTCCTCTGCGACATGTTCTCGAGGCCCTGTCTGGAAGGACATTATCCGGAGAAGCGCGCATGCTCCGTCGCAGGCCGACGGGGCGTCGCCGGAGCGTGCCAGCGCGTGGCCAGCATGCGGTCCTACCTCGCGCGGGCACAGCTCGACCAGCGCTCGCGGCTCAGCGCGACCAGCCGCGGGCGGAACTCGGGGCGGCTCGGTGGTGATGCAGAGCGGCGCGCGGCCTCGTTGGGGTCGAGCGCGCGGGTGAACTGCTCGACCAGGGCACCGAAGGAGCGCCGGAGCTGGTGTCCCGCGGGGCATGTCGCTCACGACATGCCCCGAGGGACATGGCTAGACGAGCATGCCCGTGAAGTCAGGTTCGCCGTCCGGCTCGGGGCGCGGCTTCCGGGGGGCGAAGGTCGGGCCGAGGGCGCGCAGGCTGACGAGGGCGTCGCCGGAGCGGGCGAGCAGGCGCTCGCGGACCAGCTTGTGGTCGGGGACGACGGCGCCGACGAGCGCCTGGACGACCTCGCGCGGGCGGGCGCCGGGGGCGTCGGAGCTGAGGCGGACGCGGAAGCGGAGCAGGCCGGCGTCGACGTCGACGTCGGCGTGGAGCAGGGCGGCGCCGACGTCGACGGCGGTCGCCTCGCCGACCGGGCGCTTGAGGCCGCGGCCCGACTTGGCCTTGCCGGCGCGCTCGACCTGCAGCGGGCCGGCGAGGCGCGCGGGCAGCTCGGCGGCGACGGTCGCGGCCAGCTCGGGGCCGAGGTCGACGGCGTAGTCGGCGGCGGCGACGAGCTCGCCGAGGCGGCGCTCGCCCTGGACGAGGACGCGGACGTCGAGGATGTCGATGCCGGGCGGGGCGGCGACGGCGAACCTGTCGCGCAGCAGCAGGGCCTCGCGCAGGCGGTCGTCGTCGCTCCACAGGCCGGCCATGTCGGCGTCGCTGCGCGGCAGCAGGACGTCGAGGTCGACGACCTCCTCGCGGGCGCCGACGCCGAGGGCCAGAGCTGGCCCGAAGGACATGCGCGGGACCGGGTTGAAGCCGCGCGAGAAGGCGGCCTCGACGCCGGCGCGCCGCAGCATGCGCGGCAAGACGCGGGTGAGGTCGAGGTGGCCCATGAAGCGCATCGGGCCGGTCTTGGCGAAGAACACCCGCACGCGCGTGAACGGGGCCTCGGCCGCGGCCTTGAAGGCGCTGTCGTCGGCCAGCTTGCTCGGGTTGAGGCGGCCGCGCAGGCGCTCGAGCGGGACCAGGTCGGCGGCGACGGCCCGCTCGCGCTCGCGGACGACCTCGTCGTCGCGCTCGCGCTCGTGTCGCTCGACCTTCATGCCGGCGAGCCGGTCGAGGGCGACCATCCGCTCGCCGCGCATCTCGGACATGTCGCAGGCGATCCCGCAGTCGTAGCAGACGAGGCGGCGCGCGTCGGCCTCGGCGGCCTCGCGGCTGATCGGGTGGACCTTGGCGCCGAACGGCTTGCCGCACGGCGGAGAGTTGCGGCCGCGCAGGGCCTTGCGGTACTCCTCGGCGAGGAAGCCAGGCTCGAGGCCGATGTCGATGTGGTCCCACGGGAGGCGGGCGTCGACCGGGATGGTGCGGGTGTAGCGGGCCGGGTCGACGCCGACGGCCGCGATCGCGGCGGTCCAGCGGGCCATCGAGAAGCGCTCGCGCCAGCCGTCGAAGCGGGCCCCGGCGGCGTAGGCGTGGCCGAGGACCTCGCCCATGTCGCGGTCGCCGCGGGCGAACAGGCACTCGAGCCAGCTCTCGGTCTGCGAGTGGGTCTTGAGCTCGAGGCGGTAGCGCCGGGCCAGGTCGCGCAGCATGTTGACCTTTTGGGACAGGTCCGAAAGGCCATCCATGGCCGCCCACTGGAACGGGGTGTGCGGCTTGGGCACGTGCTGCGAGACGCTGACGGTGACGGTCGGCATGCGCTGCAGCTTGAGCTCGCGCGCGACCTCGCGGACCTTGCGGCCGGTCTCGGCGATGCCGACGACGTCGGCCTCCGTCTCGGTCGGCAGACCCATGATGAAGTACATCTTGATGCGGTCGTAGCCGCGCTCGAAGATCCGCCGCGCCGAGGTCAGAATGTCGTCGTCGCTGACGTTCTTGTTGATGACGTCGCGCATCCGCTGGGTCCCGGCCTCGGGCGCGAAGGTGAGGCCGCTGATGCCGACGCTCTTGATCTCGTCGAGCAGGCCCTCGTTCAGGCCGTAGGCGCGCAGGCTGGCGATGCCGAGCTTGATCTTGCGGCGCTTCAGCTCGGGCACCAGCTCCTTGATCAGCGGGTCGATGCACGAGACGTCGGCGGTCGACAGCGCGGTGAGGCTGGTCTCGGAGAAGCCGGCCGCGTCGACGCCGTCGAGCACGGCCTTGACGATCTGCTTGGGGTCGCGCTCGCGGACCGGCCGGTAGATGATGCCGGCCTGGCAGAAGCGGCAGCCCTCGGTGCAGCCGCGGGTGATCTCGACGCTGGCGCGGTCGAAGATCGCCTCGGCGTAGGGGATCGGGAAGCGCGTGGGGAAGGGGAAGCGATCGAGATCGCGCACGTACACGCGGCCCACGCGCTCGGGCACGCCGAGCGCGCGACCCTCGTCGGTGGGGCCGGTGACGACGAGCAGCTCGCTCCGCTCGTCGCGCTCGACGGCGTAGAAGGCGGGCGCGTAGATGCCGGGCGTGCGCGCGGCGGCGGCGAGGATCTCGCGCCGCGATCGGCCCTCGCGGCGCATGCGACCGATCGTGCGCAAGAGGTCGGGCAGGACCTCCTCGGCCTCGCCGACGAGGAAGAGGTCGACGAAGGCGGCCAGCGGCTCAGGGTGCGTGGCCGTGGGGCCGCCGGCGAGGACGATCGGGTCGGCGTCGCCGCGCTCGGCCGAGCGCAAGGGGATCCCGCCGAGGTCGAGGTTGAGGAGGACGTTGGTGTAGCTCAGCTCGTACTGCAGGCTGAAGCCGACGACGTCGAACTCACGCAGCGGGGTGGCGGTCTCGAGGCTGACGAGCGGGAGACCGCGCGCGCGCAGCTCGGCCTCCATGTCGGTCCACGGGCTGAACGCGCGCTCGCACACGAGATCGTCGTGGCCGTTGACGAGGTCGTAGAGGATCCTCGTGCCCAGGTGGCTCATGCCGATCTCGTAGAGATCGGGGAAGGCGAGGACGAAGCGACACGCGAGACCGGCGCCCGACTTGCGGATCTGCTGCTCCTCGCCGCCGAGGTAGCGCCCGGGCTTCTCCACGCGCCCGAGGAATTCGGCGTAAGGATGTTCTTCCATGACGAGCCGCCCTTTTAGCCGAAACAGGGCGCCGGCACCACTGTGGCCGCGCCGGGCGCACCGCCCCCTTGCCGAGGGCCGCGTGTGACCCAAGAATGCCTGCCGTGAAGGACCTGTACTCAGTCCTGGGCGTGCCGCGCACCGCCGACGAGAAAGAGATCAAGCGGGCGTTCCGCAAGCTGACTCAGCAGCTTCACCCGGACAAGAACCCGGGCGACAAGAAGGCGGAGGAGAAGTTCAAGGAGGTGTCCGGCGCCTACGAGGTGCTGGGCGACGCGCAGCGGCGCAAGAACTACGACGAGTTCGGCGACATGAGCCTGACTCAGGGCTTCGACCCGGAGCGCGCCCGCGCGTACCAGCAGGCGACCCGGGGCGGCGGGCGCCGACGCACGGCCGGTCCGGCCGGGTTCGGCGGCGGCGGGTTCGACGCCGACGGGCACTTCAACTTCCAGAACTTCGGCGACGCCCGCGGGGTGTCGTTCGACGACCTGCTGTCGCAGCTGTTCGGCGGCGGCCGCGTCGTCGACCCGGCCGCGCGCGCGGGCCGGCGCCCGGTGAGCACACGCGGCCACGACATCGAGGGCGAGATCACGATCGACTTCTCGCAGATGCTGCGCGGGGCCGTGATCCCGCTGCGCATCGAGTCGCAGGAGGGCGGCTCGCGCACGCTCGACGTCAAGGTGCCGGCCGGGATCGCCGACGGCAGCAAGCTGCGCCTGCGGGGTCAGGGCGGCCCGGGCGACCCGCCCGGCGACATCATCCTCACGGTGAAGGTGGCGTCCCACCCGCGCCTCAAGCGCGAGGGCAACAACCTGCAGATGAGCCTGCCCGTGACCGCGCTCGAGGCGGCGCGCGGCGGACCCGTCGACGTGCCGACCCCCGCGGGGACGGTGACGCTCAAGCTCAAGCCCGGGAGCCAGAACGGGCAGACGCTGCGGCTCAAGGGCAAGGGCATCGCGCCGCCGAGCGGCGAGCCGGGCGACCTGCTCGTGACCCTCGACGTGCGCCTCCCCACCGGGTCCGATCCCGAGCTGGTGGCGGTGCTGGAGCGGCTGCAAGGGCACGAGAACGTCCGCGCCGACCTCGAGCTGTAGAGGCGGCCGCGTGCTATGCCTTGCGCGTGACCGTTCGCCTGCCGATCGTTCAAGCCGAGGCCGAGCCCGCGCCCGCGCCGCGCAAGCGCCACCCCGAGTGGTTGCGCGTGCCGATGCCCGGCGGTGACGGCTATCAGGCGCTGCGCCGCATGGTCAAGGAGCTCGGGCTGCACACGGTGTGTCAGAGCGCGAGCTGCCCGAACATCGGCGAGTGCTGGAACCACCGCGCGCTGACGATCATGATCCTCGGCGACATCTGCACCCGCTCGTGCCGCTTCTGCGACGTGGCGACGGGGCGGCCGCTGCCGGTCGATCACGGCGAGCCGGCGCGGGTGGCGACGATGCTGGCGGCGCTCGAGCTGAACCACACGGTGATCACGTCGGTCGATCGCGACGACCTGCCCGACGGCGGCGCGGGGATCTGGGCCGAGACGCTGCACGCGTGCCACGCGGCGGCCCCGGACATGACGATCGAGGTGCTGGTGCCCGACTTCAAGGGCGACCTCGGCGACGTCGACACTGTCCTCGACGCCGGGCCCGACGTGTTCGCCCACAACCTCGAGACGGTGCCGCGGCTGTCCCGCGAGGTCCGCGTGCAGGCCCGCTACGACCGCTCGTTCGCGGTGCTCCGGCGGGCTCGCGAGCGCGGGGCGCTGGTCAAGACCGGGCTGATGCTCGGGCTCGGCGAGGAGCTGGCCGAGGTCCGCGAGGTCGTCGAGCAGCTGGCCGGGCTCGGCCTGACGATCCTGACGCTCGGGCAGTACCTGCAGCCGAGCAAGAAGCACCTGCCGGTGCACCGCTACGTCCACCCCGACGAGTTCGCCGAGCTGAAGCGCCTCGCCCTGGCCGCCGGCATCGTCCACGTCGAGAGCGGTCCGCTGGTCCGCAGCAGCTACCACGCGGAGGGCCAGGCCGAGCTGATCCGCCGCCTGCAGGCGGGGGCGGGCCAGATCGGGTTCGCCAGCCTGCGCCCGCCGGCGGCCTGAGCATGGTTTTCGGGACATGCGCGAAGGCGCATGTCCTTTCAGACATGTCGTGAGATCCGGAGGAACCCCGATGCAGCTCGAGCTGATCAGCCACGCCCTGTGCCCGTTCGTCCACCGCGCCTGCATCATGCTGCGCGAGAAGGGGGTCGAGTACACCCGCCGCGACGTCGACCTCGAGAACAAGCCGGAGTGGTTCCTGGCCCTGTCGCCGCGCGGCAAGGTGCCGGTGCTGGTGGCCGACGGGGCGCCGCTGTTCGAGTCGGCGGCGATCGTCGAGTTCCTCGACGAGACCCACCCGCCGCCGGTGATCCCCACCGAGCCGTTCACGCGGGCGCGCCAGCGGGCGTGGGTCGAGGTCGCCAGCGACCTGCTGATGGCCCAGTACCGGGTCTACATCGCGGCGACGCAGGCGGACTTCGAGGCGGCGGCGAAGGCGGCGACGGCGGCGCTGGCCCGCTACGACGAGGCGCTGAACAAGGGCGACCTGGCGAGCGACGAGTTCAAGCTGGTCGAGGTGGCCACGGCGCCGGCGATGTACCGCTTCGCGCTGCTCGAGGCCCGCACCGGCTGGGCGTTCTGGCCGGCGGGCTCGAAGGTCGAGGCGTGGGCGCGGCGGTTGGCGAGCCGGCCGTCGGTGACGTCGTCGGTGGCCGAGGACTTCCCGGACAGGTTCATGAAGTTCTTGACCGAGAAGGGCAGCTACATGGCCACAGTGCGGCCGAGCTGAAGGGAGCGCCGGGATGCACATCGACGTCGTGTCCGACATCGCCTGCCCGTGGTGCTTCATCGGCATCGAGCGGCTCGAGCGCGCGCTGGCCGAGACGAAGGCCGCCGCGACCGTGACGCTGCACCCGTACCTGCTCGACCCCGACGGGCCCGACAGCGGGACCGACCTCCGCGCGCGCCTGCGGCAGAAGTTCGGCGGCGACCCGACGCCGGCGTTCGCCAACGTCGAGCGCGCCGCGCGAGAGACCGGCATCCCGCTCGACTTCGAGAAGGTGCGCATGGGCTACCCGACGCTGCGCGCCCACACGCTGCTGCGCCACGCGGAGGCCCGGGGGACCCAGCGGGCGCTGTCGCGGGCGCTGTTCGCGGCGTACTTCCTCGAGGGGAGGAACATCGCCGACCCGGCAGTGCTGGCCGGGATCGCGGCGCCGCACGGGTTTTCGGGCGAAGAGGCGATGAAGCTGACGAGCGACCCGCAAGAGCTGGCGCAGACCCGCCAGGAGGCCGAGCACGCGGCCCGCAGCGGGGTCCGCGGGGTGCCGCTGTTCATCTTCGACGGACGCACTGCGATCTCGGGGGCACAGCCGGAGGCGGTGTTCCGCGAGGCGATCCGCAAGGCCGCGGGCTGAGGGCGAGGCGGCCAATATCGTCGACGGCGGCGGGGTCGCTCGAGCCTTCGGGCGAGGCGGCCGACGGATGCGTCCGCGCCCTGTGACCGGGGCGCTTCGCGCTGCCTCGCTCGTGCACCGCCGCGCGGGCGCCGTCGCGCTTCGTTCACGCCCCGGCGCGCTCGCGGTGCCGGCCGTCGTTTCCGGATGTCCGTGAGAGCATGTCGTTTGGGACATGCTCTCCAAAGAATGTCCGTCGGGACATGCTCTTCAGGTCAGGCCATGCGCTCGAGGTCGCGGCTCAGGGCCGGGTCCAGCGCCGCGGTGACGTCCGGGCGGTGGAAGTCCGGGCGGGTGCCTCCGGCGGGGAGGGCCGAGAGGTAGCGGCGGGCGTCGCCCTGGCCGTGGATCGCGTGGGCGTTCCAGCGGGCGAGGTCTCGCGGCAGGAGGCCGGACGGGACGCGCGCCTCGCCGGTCCAGCGCCCGCTCGCGGGGGGGTCGGCGCGGAAGTCGATCTGGACGGTGGCGACGAGCGTGCGGACGCCGTGGAACTGCAGCGCGAGGGAGTGGCCGTGCGGGCCGAACTCCAGCTCGAGGTAGCGATCGCCGGGCGCGTGCAGGAACAGCTCGACGACCTCGAAATTCCACAGGCCAGGGGTCGAGCCCGGCGGTGATGGCGGCGGAGGATCGCCGTGGAACGGGGCGTCGACGGCGATCTCGAGCGCGCCGTCGCGAGCGCGGAGGTCGAGGGTGATCCGTTCGGCAGGCGCCGCGGGACGGTCGTCCCACAGGCGATCGATGACGATGTGCACGGGGCGAGCGTACCCCGTCGCTCGCCCGTCGAGGACGGTCAGCGAGGCGGCTGTCGAGGACTGAGGCGATCGTCCCACTCGGTACCGCGAGGAGGCCGAGTCGCGGGCGTCAGGCAGGGCACGGCGCTGTGCTCGAGGCGGCGCTCGAAACCCGCGAGCGTCTCGCTCACTCGGCGAGGGCGGCGTCGCCGAGGATCGCCGAATAGAGCGTGGGAGCCGGGTCGAGGGCGGTCGCGGGGGCGGCCAGGAGGAGCACGGCGCGGCCGTCGAGGCGGCGCTCGACGAGCCGCGCGATCGTCTCGCCGTTGCGCTGCAGGGTGTAGTTGACGAAGCCGGCGAACTCGGGGGCGGGGGCGTCCTCGGGGCGGACCACGAGCTCGCGCGCGAGGGCCGGGGCGAGGGCGAACATGGCGCTGCCCTCGGCGGGGGCTTCGGGGACGATCACGAACTGGACCAGGTGACCGCCGCGCAGCGCCTGGGTGTCGAGCCAGCCGGGGAACACCTGCAGCAGCGGGTGGCGGCGGTCGTCGGCGTCGACGCGCTCGAAGCTGGCCGGCAGCGCGAGCGCGACGCCCTGCTCGACGACCCGGCGGTCGCGGTGAGCGACGGCGAAGGCGATCGGATCCTCGCGCGCGACCTGGAAGGCGCCGAGACCGACGAGGCCGATCGCAGCCAGGCACAGGGCGGCCAGCGGCCGGCGGGTCCAGCCGGGCAAGGTCGGCGGCAGCAGCAGGGTGAGCGCGGAGGCGACGAACGCGGCTGTCCCGAGAGACAGGGGCGTGGAGCGCAGGCCGTAGGCCCCCGGGATGCAGGCGAACACGTGCGCGCCGAGCAGGAACAGGAGGGTGAGGACGACGCTGCGGCGGACCGTGGACAGCAGGCCCGGGGTGCGCGCGGGCAGCAGGGTCCACAGGGTCGCGACCAGCACGGAGACGGCGAGGGCGTTGCCGCCGCCGATCACCTGGGCCGGATCGGGGTCGGCGACGGCGGCGGCCCACATGCCGGCGGCGCTGCCGAGGATGGCGATCAGGCCGGTGCGGGCCCAGCCGTGGATGCGCTCGAGGACATGTCCTGCGAGCCAGATCGAGTAGCAGTCGAGCAGCAGGCCGACGAGGTCGGCGTGGACGAACGGGGCGGTGAAGATGCGGCCCCAGCTGCCGGCGCGCCACAGCTCGCCGGTCAAGGCGCCGGCGCGCAGGAGGCCGACGCCGGCCCAGCCGGCCGCGAGCGTGATCGCGTACCACCCGGCGGAGACGGCGATCAGGGCGGTGGTCATGACCAACGGCTGCAGCCGGCGGGTGCCGCTGCGCTCGCGGACGGCGTCGCGGAAGCGTTCGCCGACGGCCTGGACGAAGCCGTGGAGCGCGTCGTCGAACACCGGCGGAGGATCGTCGACGTGGGCGCGGGCGGTGCGGGCGGCGGCGGCGAGGCGCGTCTCGCTGCGCTTCGCCAGCCCGGGGACCTGCTGCAGCAAGGCGTCGGCGCGCAGCGGGTCGCCGGCGCGGGCGGCGGCGATGCCGAGGAACAGCGTGGCTGTCCCCGGGGACAGGCCGAGCCGGCGCCCGCGGTCGCGCGCGAGGGCGTCCTCGACCACGCCCAGCGCGCCGGCGTGGGCGAGGAAGGTGAGGCGCGCCTGGGCCAGCAGCTCGGCGGCGCCGGTCTCGCTGCCGAGCGGGCCGTCCTCGATCGAGCGCAGCAGCGCGGCCGCGGCGTCGTGGCGGCCGAGCTCGCCGAAGGCGCGCAAGATCCCGAGCGCCAGAGTGGGCCGCACCGCCGCGTAGCTCGGGTGGAAGTGGCTCTCGTAGTGCGTGACCGCCTCGCTCCAGCGGTGGTCGAACAGCAGCATGGCGACGATCTGCTCGTGGATCACCGCCAGCTCGGCCGGCTCCTCGGCGGCCGCGACGAGGCCGCGGAAGTAGGCCAGCGCGGCGTCGACGCCGTCGCGGTCGAGGAGGGCGAAGCCGCGGAGGATCTGCTGCTGGCGACCGAGGCCGGCGCCGGGCATCAACATGGCCCGAAGGCCAGACAGGCGCACGGCCAGGCGCGGGCGCCCGAGCGCGAACATCTGCCGGGCCGCGCGCTCGAGCACGGCCGGGGCGATCACCGTCAGCGCGCACAGACAGATCGCGATTGTCCCGAGGTACCTGTCCTCGTAGACGATCGCGGTGAAGGTCAGGACGAGCTGCAGCGCCAGCACCGCCGCGTAGCCGCGCGGGCCGCCGGGGCGGCGGATCGTGCGGAGCAGGACCATCGCGAGGATGAGCCCCGCGAGGACCAGGAGGTTCTGATAGAGCGCCACGCCGACCTTAAGCCTGCATCTCCACGTGACCCATGCGCCGGAACTTGGCGTAGCGCCGCTCGAGCCGGTCCTGGACCGAGAGCGCGGCGAGCTCGCCGTAGTGGCGGCGGAGGGCGTCGTGGAGCGCGGCGGCGGTGGCGGGGAGCCCGCGGTGGGCGCCGCCGAGCGTCTCGGGCACGACCTCGTCGCAGATCCCGAGGCCGACGAGGTCCTGCGCGGTCATCTTGAGCTGCTCGGCGGCGGTGCGCTCGGCCTCGGCGTCCTTCCACAGGATCGAGGCGCAGCCGCGCGGCGAGATGACCGAGTAGACCGCGTGCTCGAGCATGAGGATCCGATCGGTGACGCCGATCGCCAGCGCGCCGCCCGAGCCGCCCTCGCCGATCACGACCGAGATCGAGGGCACGCGCAGGCCGGCCATCAGCTCGAGGCAAGTGGCGATGGCCTCGGCCTGGCCGCGCTCCTCGGCACCGATGCCCGGGTAGGCGCCGGCCGTGTCGATGAGGCACAGCAGCGGCAGGCCGAACTGGTCGGCCATCCTCATCAGGCGCTGGGCCTTGCGGTAGCCCTCGGGGCGGGCCATCCCGAAGTTGCGGTGGAGGTTCTCCTTGGTGTTGCGGCCCTTCTGCTGGCCGAGCACCACCACGGAGCGGCCGTCGAGGCGGGCGATGCCGCCGACGATCGCCGGGTCGTCGCCGAAGGCGCGGTCGCCCTTGAGCTCGACGAAGTCGGTGAGGATCTCGCCGATGTAGTCGAGCGTGTAGGGCCGGTCGGGGTGCTTGGCCAGCTGAAGCTGCTCCCACGGCGTGAGCGCGGCGAACCGCTCGCGCTGCAGCTCGGCCGCCCGCTGCTCGAGCTTGGCGATCTCGTCGGCCATCTCGCCGCTGGCGCTGGACAGATCCTTGAGCTCGCGGATCTTCGTCTCCAGCTCGACGATCGGGCGCTCGAACTCCAATACTTTGCCGCTCATGTCAGGCCCCCCGCGAGGAACGCCGCGGCTTCGGCGGCGATGGTGTCGGCCTCGCGCTCCAGTTCGACCTGGCTCAAAGGCCAGATCGGTCGCGAGACCGCGATCGTCCGCTCCGCGCCCAGCTGGTTGCGGAAGTAGGTGCGCTGGCGCCGGGCGTAGCGCCGCGTCTCCTGCTTGATGGAAGCGACGGCGTCGCCGAGGCTCTGGCCGGCGAGGTGATCGAGGATCTGGCGGTAGCCGAGGCTTCGCATGGATCGATGGCGCGAATCATACCCAGCGGCGACGAGGTTGGACACCTCGGCGACGAGGCCGGCGCGGATCATCGCGTCGCAGCGGTCATCGATCGCGCGGTCCAGAGCGGCGAACTCGGGCTCGAGGACGACTGCGGCGAGGCGAGCTCGCGCACGCTGCGGATCTTCGGCGCGGACGAGGCTCACGGGTCGATCGTGCGCTTCGCACAGCCACAGCGCTCGCAGGGCGCGCACGACGTTGCGCGGGTGAATCGCGGCTGCGGCCTGGGGATCGCGGCGCTGCAGTTCCGCGTGTACGGCGCCCGCGTGCTCGCGCTCGTGTGCTTCCCACTGCGCAGTGAAGGCGGCGCGCCGCGGATCGCTGGCAGGAGCGTCGGCGACCGGATCGGCGCCGCTGTGCGTGTGCGTGACGGCGTGGAGGTAAAAGCCGGTGCCGCCGGTGAACAGGCCCGCGCCGCGCGCGAGCAATTGCCACGCGGCCGACTGGAAGTCTCCGGCGCTGAAGTCTGCGTCGGGATCGACGAGGTCGAGCAGGTGGTGCGGCACTCGCTCGCGCGTGGCGGCGTCGACCTTGGCCGAGCCGATGTCGAGGCCGCGATAGATCTGCACCGAGTCGCAGCAGAAGATCGGCAGGCGCAAGCGCTCGGCCAGGGCGATTGCGAGGCGTGATTTTCCAGACGCGGTCGGGCCGACGACCGCGAGCAGGCGCGGAAGATCGTCCGCGCGATCCGTCGCCGCGACGTCCGCGATCATCATCCCCCTCCGAGCAGCGCGCTCGCGGTCCAGCGGCGGATCCCCGGCACCGCGTCGAGCGCGGCGCCGGCGTCGACGAGCTCGGCGAGCCAGCGGCGGGCGAGGCGGGGCGCCGGATCGCCGCCCGAGGTGGCCGCGATCGCGTCGAGGAGGCCGCGTTCACGCGCGGCCCGGTCGTCGTCGCTCGAGCGGATCCGCAGCCACGGGACGATCCGGGCCACGAGGTCGGCCGCGTCGGCATCGTCGACGCAGTGGCGCAGGTGGGCCGGCACGCCGCGGACGACCACGGCGTCGTCGCCGAACACGTCGAGGTCGACGCCGAGGCCGAGCAGCTCGGTGCGGGCGGCCTGGATCAGCGCGACGTCGGCGGCCGGGCGCTGGACCACGGCGGGCGACAGCAGGCCCTGCACTGCGACGGCGCGCCGTCCGACCAGGTCGCGCTGCAGGCGGAGGTAGACCAGGTGCGAGCGGACGCGCCGCAGGTCGACGGCCAGCAGGGCGTCGCGGTCGGCGAACACGGCCACCGGGCCCGGGAGACAGGCGAGGAGGGCCGGGATGTCGGGGCGCTGCGGCGCGGTCGCCGGGGCCGCCTGTCCGCTGGGACCGGTCTGTTCGCGCATGTCCCGAGGGCCAGGAGCAAGGCCGGGGACGTCGTTCGGCAGCAGCTCGAGCGACCCCTCGCGCTCGGGCTCGACCGGGCGGGGTGCGGCGCCGTCGGGGCGGAGCGCCGCCGCTGCTTCCATGACCGCGCGCTTGTGGCGGTCGTAGCCGTGGTCGAGGGCGCGGGTGCTCAGACGGTAGGCCCCCGGGCGCCGCTCCTCGGCGGGCGCGGGCGGTGGCGGCGGCGGGTCGGGCTGGCGCTCCGACCAGCGCAGCAGCGGGTCGGCGCTGTCGCGCAGATCGGCCGGGAACTCGCCGCCCGCCCGCTCGACCCACGCCGCCGCGCGGTCGCGGGCGGGGTCGTGCTCGCTGACGGCGCCGGCGCGGGTCAGCCAGGCGGCGGAGGCGTCGGTGTCCGGCGAGTCGTGCTCGCCGGCGGGCGAGCGGGCGCGGAGGGACATGTCCCGAGAGACATGCTCACCGGCCCGGAGCTCGGGGGGCGAGGCCGAGTCGGGGTCGAGCGACATGTCCCGAGGGGCAGGTTCTTCGGCGCTCCCGTCGGTCGCCGCGCGGAGGGACATGTCTCGGGGGCCATGTGCGCCGGCGCGGACGGACATGTCCCGAGCTACATGTTCGTCGGCGTCCGAACGAGTCGAGGCGCCGCGGTACGTGTCCCCGGGGCGATCGGACGAGCCGGTGCCGTCGCCTGCGCGATCCGCCGAGGCCGGACCGGGGTCGAAGGACATGCCTTGAGAGTCATGTTCGACGCCCGAGCTCGCCGCGGTCGCTTCGGCGCGGAGGGGCACGCCCCCGGGCGCAGGCGCTCCGGTGGGAGCTCGAGCGGACGCGGGTGAGCCGCCGCTCGTCGACGCCTCTGCCCGCAAGGCCATGTCTGAAGAGGCAGGCGGCCCGCCGCCCTCCGGAGCGGGCGCGAGCGAACCTCCGCGAGAGCGTTGGTGGCCGCTCGTCGGCGCATCTGCCCGAAGGGCCATGTCTGAAGAGGCAGATTGTCCGATGGGCCGAGCGGACGCGGCCGAGCCGCCGCTCGCCGGCGTATCTGCCCGGAGGGCCATGTCTGAAGAGGCACGTTCGCCGCTGCGCGTACGCTCGTCGCCTGCGCCAAGGGACATGTCTCGAGAGGCAGCTGGTGAAGCGGCCAGATCGAGATCCCACCCCGGGTCGCCCGCCGGAGTGGCGGCGGTGAGCGGGCCGGAGCGGGGGCGGGGCGGGGGCGTCGACGGGCTGCGATCCGTCTCGACGAGCGGGCGGCGGGCGGCGTCGATCGAGGCCTCGGCGCGGCTCAGCCAGGCTTCGGCCTCGGCGCGACGGCCGGCCGCTGCGGCTGCGGCCGCCTGCTGGGCGCGACGGACCGCGGGGCCGGGGCCGTCGTCTTCGCCCGGTAGGTCGTCGGCGAAGGCGGGCGACAGGCCGTCCTCGTCGCCCTCGTCGAGCGGTGGCCGGCGGCCCGAGCGGCGCGAGTGGTCACCCTCGTCGTCGAGCGGTTGCTGGCGGCCCGAGCGGCGCGAGTGGTCACCCTCGTCGTCGAGCGGGGGTCGGGGGCTCGCGAGCCGCGCGTCGTCGAGGGGTCGGCGGCTCGCGGGCGGCGCGTCGTCGTCCTCGTCTGCCTCGTCGCGACCGGCGCGACGGCGAGCGCTGGCGGTCGGCCGGGTCGCGCCGCTGGGCTCGTCGTCCTCGCTACCGACACGCGCCGGCTCGCCGACGCGGACCGGCGCGAAGCCGATCGGGATCGCGCCGCCCCGGCCCGGGGGCACGCCGACCGGCGCGCGGGCCTCGTCGGCGGCTGGCCGATCGGACATGTTCGTCGCGCCCTGTCCCGAAAGACCGGCGATCTCGCCGGCCCACGGGGCGGCGGCGACGGCGGCGGCGAGGACCCGGCGGACGGCCGCGTAGACCTGCTGCGGCTCGCTGAAGCGGACCTCGGCCTTCTGCGGGTGGACGTTGACGTCGACCGCGCCGGCGGGCGGCTCGACGAACAGGCAGGCCGAGGGGGCCTCGCCGCCGAGGCCGTAGGCCTGGGTGAGGATCTGCGCGAGGCTGCGCTCCCGCACGACGCGCTGGCGGGTGACGAGGTAAGGGCTGCCGCGACCGCGGGCGGCGGCGGTCGGGTGAGGCAGATGGGCTTCGACGCGGATGCCGTCGTCCTCGCCGGAGAAGACGAAGAACGGGCCGGCGACCCGGCGCTCGAGCACCTGGGCGACGCGACCTTCGCGGGTGGCGCGCGGCAGGTTGAGCAGCTCGCGCTTGCCGTGGCGCAGGGTGAAGTGCACGCCCGGGTGGACGATGGCGAGGCGCAGGAGGGTGTCGCTGCAGTGGCCGACCTCGGTCGCCTCGGCGCGCATGAACTTGCGCCGCGCCGGCAGGTTGGCGAACAGCGCGTGGACCTCGATCTGCGTCCCGACCGGCATGCCCGCCGGGGTGAGGGTGGGGGCCTCGCCAGGGATGCCGTGCAGGTGGACGCCGACGGCCGCGCCGGGCTGGCGGCTGCGGAGGTCGACGCGCGCGACCGCGGCGACGCTGGCGAGCGCCTCGCCGCGGAAGCCGAGGGTGGTGATGTCGGCGATGTCGGCGGCGTGACGCAGCTTGCTGGTGGCGTGGCGGGTGACGGCCAGCAGGAGGTCGTCGGGGTGGATCCCGCGGCCATTGTCGCGGACGGAGATCCGGGCCATGCCGCCGTCCTCGAGCTCGACGTCGATGCGCGTGGCGCCGGCATCGAGGCTGTTGTCGACCAGCTCCTTGACGACCGAGGCGGGCCGCTCGACGACCTCACCGGCGGCGATCTGGTCGATGACCAGGGCCCCGAGCACGGCGATCCGTCCGGAGGCGGCAGGAGCGGGCGAATTCACGCGGGATAGTTAGGCCGACCGGAGGCCGCCGCGCAAGGCCCCGCGCGCGAGCGCGCACACCGCGGCCCGGCAGCGCTATGGTCGCGGACCTGCCTCCGGTGCCCGCCATGGATCTACGCGCGTTCTTTACGACCTTCGGCCTCGTGTTCCTCGCCGAACTCGGCGACAAGACCCAGCTCACCACCATGAGCATGGCCGCGTCGAGCGGCCGGCGCTGGCTGGTGTTCGCCGCCTCGGCCCTGGCGCTGGTGCTGTCGAGCCTGATCGCGGTGCTGGCCGGCGAGTGGCTGCGCGCCCGCGTCGACCCGGTGCTGATCGAGCGCGTGGCCGGCGGCCTGTTCGTCGTCCTCGGCGGCTGGATGCTGGTGTCGACGTTCGTCGGCGAGGGTTGAGCCGCGGCTCCTTGCGCATGCACGGAAGTCGCGGCCGGCCGGTCGGTGCGCAGGCGCGTTCGCGGAGCCGGGCAGGCGACGGCACGCGCTCGTTCGGTGCGCATGCTTCGACGTCGCAGTCGTGGCCGATCGCCCGGCTCGCGTCGGCCGGCCGGTTTCAAGTCAGCCGGCGACGACGCGCTTGCGGACCGGTTTCAAGTCAGTCGGCGACGACGCGGTTGCGGCCGGTCTGCTTGGCCTTGTAGAGGCGCGCGTCGGCCTTCTTGATCAGGTCGTCGTAGGTGGCGATGTCCTGCGTCAGCTCGGCCACGCCGATCGAGATGGTGACCGGGATGTGACGGCCCTCGAACATGAACTTCGACTCCGCGATCATGGCGCGGATCTTCTCCGAGAACTGGGTCGCGCCGCGGATGTCGATCTCGGGGAGGATCATCGCGAACTCCTCGCCGCCGTAGCGCGCCAGGACGTCGACCTTGCGGGCCCGCTCGCGCACGACGTCGGCCACCTCGCGCAGGACGAAGTCGCCGGCGCGGTGGCCGAAGGTGTCGTTGCAGGCCTTGAAGAAGTCGATGTCGAACATCACCAGCGCGAGCGGGCGGTCGTACCGGCGGGCCCGCGACAGCTCGCGCTCGAGCGTCTCGAGGAAGTAACGCTTGTTGAAGATCTGCGTCAGGCCGTCGACCGTGGAGAGGCGGTAAATCTCCTCGTGGTAGAGGCTCTCGACGTTGTCGCCGCTGAGGAACTTGAAGATGGCGCGGCCGATCTTGATGAGGTCGCCGTCCTTGAGCCACGCCTCGTGGATCTTGTGGTCGTTGACGTAGGTGCCGTTGGTCGACTCGTTGTCGCGGAGCTTGACGCCGTGATCCTCGACCCGCAGAGTCGCATGGGTGCGCGAGACGCTGTCCTGGCTGACGCAGATGTCGTTGAGGGTGCCGCGACCGATCGTCATCTCGCGTCCGTCGATGTGGTACTTGCGGCCGAGCTCGGCGCCGTAGATAACGACGAGACAGGCCTCCTTCTTGGGGCCCTTGCCGCCGCCCTCGTCGCTCTTGTTGATGACTGTAACGATCGTCTCGTCCCGCATAAGCCCGCGGCAGTCCTCGAGGGGCGCCCCCTCTGCGCCGGTCAAATTACCAGAGCCGGGGAACGACGCGGAGCGCGGGGGGTGATTCTGGTGCGACGCGGTCCGGAGATGTAGGCTCGTTATGGCGCCTTCAGGCCCGCACCCCCCGTCTCAGGTCACGCTGCGTAAGTGCACGAGATGCTAGAATTTTTCGGCATTCGTCGCGGCTCGCGCGCGAGCTCCGTCGAGGCAGCGATCTCGCGAAATTTTGCCGAGCCCGCAGGGGCGCTGCTATGACCCTCCGACATGTCGGCCCCCAACACCCGACTCAGCGGACTCGGCGCGCTCTTCTTCGTCGGAACTCTCGGCGCCATCGCGTTCTACGTGCAGCGCCAGGAGGTCCCGGAGACGCACGACGTGGTTCGCACCGCGGCGACGGGTACGCAGGCGGCGCCGGAGGAAGCGCCGGTCGCCGCGCTGCCGTGGCAGGACCGACTCGACCTCGCGGCCGCGACGCCGGCCCCGCTCGGGCCCGACGCGCCGACGCCGGCCAAGGCGGCGAAGACCGCGGACCCCGACTTCCCGTCGCTCGCCACGGATCTGGCCCGCACGCGCCTGGTCCAGGAGCTGAGCGACGGCCACCGGATCCTCTACACGCTCGACCCGGTGCTGCAGGACGCGGCGCTGCAGATCTTCCGCAACCGCGAGGTGCCGTACGCGGCCGCGGTGGTGCTCGACGTGCGTGACAACGCGGTGCTCGCGCTGGCCGGCCACTCGAGCATGGACCCCGAGGTCGACCCGCTCGAGATCGTGACGACGGCGTGGGCGCCGGCGGCGTCGACCTTCAAGCTGGTCACCGCGGCCTCGCTGCTGGCGAACAAGCACGTCAACAACAAGACGCGGGTGTGCTTCAGCGGCGGCCTCCACGGCATCACCGACGACCTGCTGCTCGACGACCCGCGCCGCGACGAGCGCTGCGACGACCTCGGCGGCGCAGTCGCCCACAGTCACAACGTCGTGATCGCCAAGCTGGCGCTCAAGCACCTCAGCGCCGACTCGCTGCAGGCGACGGTGCGCTCGTTCAAGTTCGACAGCGACATCCCGTTCGAATTCCCGGTCGAGCGCTCGCCGGCGCTGATCCCGGCCGACGCGAAGGAGCGGGCCAAGGTCGCGGCCGGGTTCTGGCACGTCGACATGAGCCCGCTGCACGGCGCGCTGCTCGCCAGCGTGTTCGCCCGCGACGGCGTGTACCAGGCGCCGCACGTGATCTCGCAGGTGCTCGGGCCCGACGGCACCGACCGCACCCCGTCGCTGCCGAAGACCGAGCGCGTGCTGTCGAAGGACGTGGCCGAGGCGGTCGGCGCGATGATGGTGCGCACGACCACCGAGGGCACCGCCCGCGCCAGCTTCGTCGACCGCCAGGGCAACTCGTACATCGCCGACGTGCAGGTCGCCGGCAAGACCGGGAGCCTCACCGGCAAGCGCGCCCCGGGCCTCAACTACAACTGGTTCGTCGGCTACGCGCCGGCCGACCGCCCGGAGATCGCGTTCGCGGTGCTCCTCGCCAACGAGCCGAAGTGGCAGATCAAGGCCCACTACGCGGCCCGCCGGTTGGTCCAGATCTACTTCCAGCGGCGCGACTCGATCGCCGATCACCGCGTCGCCAAGCTGACGAAGAAGGGCGTCGAGCTGCCGGTCGAGGGCAAGAAGCCGGCGCCCGCCGCCAGCCCGAGCAAGCCCGCGCCGCCCGAGGCCGTGGCCGCGCGCAAGGCCCCGGCCGCGCGCCCCGACCCCGACGCGCTGCCGCCCGTGCCCGGTCCTGTGGCAAGGCCGCAGGCCGCGGGCGGCAAGGCGCCGAGCGGCGTCTGAGCGCGCGACCGCGTGCACGCTTGCGCCCGGGCCCGCCGCGCCCGAAGATGGCGCCGTGCGAGCCAGCGCCGCTGCCGTCTCCCGCGCGTCTCGTACGTGTCGTTCAGGCCATGTCCGATGGGCCCTGTCCCTCGGGCTAGGTCTATCGATCTGTCTCTTGGGACAGGCGGCTCCCGCGGCCCCGGCCCCCGCGGCGACCGAGGCGCGCGCGGCGTTCGAGGCCGGGGCCAGGGCGTTCGCGGCCGGCGACTACGAGCGGGCGCTGGCGGAGTTCGAGCGGGCGATGGCGCTGCGGCCGTCGCCGAAGATCCACTACAACATCGGCGTGTGCCGCCAGCAGCTGATGCTCGCGGCCCGCGACCGCGGCGACGGCGAGGCCGAGTCGCTGCACGCGGCCGCGGCGGTCGAGGCCTACAAGGCCTACCTCCGCGAGCTGCCGGACGCGGAGGATCGCGTCGAAGTGGAGGCGACGATCCGCGACCTCGGCGGGACGCCGCTCACGCAATTTCAGCTCAAAGCGATCCCGTTCCCGAAGGGCGACGCAACACCTGCCGATCGCGAAGATCCGGCGACGTCACCCGCACCTGCACCTGCGCCGCCGCCGGTGCCTGTCCCCGATCCGGAGCCCGTGACTCCGCCGCCGCCCCGGGCGGACGCGCGCGACTCGACGGCGCGAGCGCCCGGCGTAACGCCGTTGTTCCGCGGTCGCGTGGGTGCAACCTTCGGACTTAACGCGCAGCCGCAAGTCGGCACGTCGCGGCTCGACGGCGCGGTGCAGGGCTTCGCGATGGCGCGGCTCGGCGGCTTCGTCGGCGCGCGCCGTCGGGTCTACATCGGCGGCGCCGGGCTGCTCGCGGGCGCGGCGGTCACCTCGAGCGACAAGCTCGCCCTGCAGATGCAAGCGGTGCTGTTCGACCTCGAGTACGGACATCCGGTCGGTCGCGCGCGGCGAGTCGAGATCGTCACCGG
This sequence comes from Nannocystis punicea, assembly GCF_026965555.1. Taxonomy (GTDB): domain Bacteria; phylum Myxococcota_A; class Polyangia; order Nannocystales; family Nannocystaceae; genus Nannocystis; species Nannocystis punicea. The sequence continues at coordinate 5,090,785 of NZ_CP114040.1, forward strand.
CGGCTTCCTCGTCGGCGCGCGCGAGACTCTGCGGATCCGCGCGGATGCACAACGTCCGACCTGTGCCGCGCATTCCAGCGGTGCGCTCGTCAGTCAACGGGGCGGGGCGGGCGCGGGTGGACGCGTCGGTCTTCACGTGCTACTTGGAGCGCGCAAAAACCACGAGATCGGCGTGCGACTCTCCACCGCAATTCTCGGCTTCGGACAGGGCACGGCGGCCACCGGCTGCGAGCCACCGTTCTCTCAGCTCGATGTCCCGAGAGCCAGGTGGCTCGTCCTCGTCGATTCGGGTTACTCGTTCCGATTCTAGGTCGAACATGGTGTACACACCGCGACGGCGTGGCGCCTGGAGGCGGCACGCATGACCGCCTCCGACGCCGGACAGTTCTACCGCTGGCTCGAAGAGGCCGTGCCGCGAGCGGGCAGTCAACGCTCGCTCGACAGCCAGGACACGACGCTCAGCCGCCGCGGCCTCATCATCCGTGCCGACAAGCGGGCGCGCGAGCTGGCCGGCCTCAAGGTCGGGGCCGGCGACGTGGTCGCGCTCAGCATGGGCAACGTGGCCGAGTTCGTGATCCTGCTGCTCGCGGTCAGCAAGCTGGGGGCGATCGCGATGCCCGTCGATCCGGCCAACGGCGACCGCAGCTTGCTCGCGGCGGCGCGGCGGATCCCGATCCGCGCCGTGCTCCGGCGCCCGCGCGGGCTCGAGAACTCGCCGCTCGAGTACCCCGGGGGGTACACGCTGCACTCGCGGCGCAAGCTCAGCGGCTCGCTGCTCGAGGTCGACGTCCTCGATCCGCCGACCGACCTGCGCTCGGCTGTCCCCGGGGACACGGAGTTCATCCTCGAGGCGGTCAGCCCCAACGGGGCGGTCCACGACATCTTCCGCAGCGGCGCGCACCTGCGCTGGATCGGCGAGACCGCGGCCGCGCGGCTCGAGCTCGGCGCCGGCACCCACCTGGCCTGCTCGCAGGCGTTCACCAGCCCGCGCTTCTTCGACGCAGTGGTGCTCGGCTGGCTGGCCTCCGAGGCCCGCCTGGCGATGGCCGACAACCCGACGCTCGAGTCGGTGCTGCCGCCGCTCGGCACCTACGAGCGCCTGGTGGTGGTCGACCTCCTCTACTCGCTGCAACGGACCGCGCGCGCGCTCAAGGCCGCGGGGGCCGAGCGCGAGCTGCTGGCCGTCATCCCGCAGGCGACGATCGCCACCTCGCACGGCAAGCTGCTCAAGCAGGTGTTCGGCGCGCCGCCGGTGCAGCTGCTGTGCCTCGAGGAGATCGGGATCCTCGGCACCCGCGTCATGGCCCGCGGCGAGCGCTTCGAGCCGTCGCCCGGCGTCGAGCTGCGCCCCGGCAAGGCCAACGACGGCGGTCACGAGGTGCTGGCGCGCTCGCCTCACCCGGTGCGCACGCGCCCGTTGCTCGCGGCCGGCGAGCCCGGCGGGCCGGTCGCCGGCGAGACCGCGTGGATCCACACCGGCTACGCCGGCCACTTCGGCGCCGCCGGGTCGCTGGGCGAGGTACCTGGCCGAACGGACAGCCTGGTCAACCTCGAGGGCCGGCGCGCCAGCCTGCGCAGCATCGAGGCCGCCATGCGCAAGCACCGGCGGATCACCGAGGCCGAGGCCGAGGTCGAGTACGACGTCGACGGCAACCCCTTCGTCCACCTCCGCTACCGCGCGACCGGCTCGACCGCCCTCGAAGACCTCGAGGAGTTCATGGTCGCCGAGCTGCCGCCGTACCTGGTCCCGCGCCAGCACACCCGCCTCGACCCCCCGCCGCCCGACGCCGACGACTGAGGCTCATCGCCTCGCGCGCGCGCTATCGCCGGCGAGGTCGACCAGCGACCGGTCGGTCGCCTGCCCGATCGAGCGGTACGACGAACTCCTGCGGCGCTGGACCTCAGGAGCGCGAGTCGTCCATGTCCGATGGGACATGTCGCCTCGGCGAAGAAGCGCGACGTCTCGAGCAGAGAGGCGCGATCAGCCCGCAGCCGGCAGGGCCTTCTCGATGGCCGATGTGACCTCGGGCGCCAGCGGGTCGACCGGCGACTCGAAGCGAGCGACCACGTGGCCGTTCGGATCGATGAGGAACTTCGTGAAGTTCCACTTCACCTCGCCGCGGATCCCCTCGGGGGTCTCTTCGGTCAGCGTCTTGTAGATCGGCGCGATCTCGGGGCCCTTCGCGTGGACCTTGTTCATCATCGGGAAGTCGACCGCGAACTTGCTGGCGACGAAGTCCTTGATCTGGGCCGCGTCGCCCGGTTCTTGCCCGCCGAAGTCGTTCGACGGGAAGCCGAGGACCACCAGGCCGCGATCTTTGTAGCGGCCGTAGAGCTCCTGCAGCTTCGCGTACTGCGGCGTGAAGCCGCACTCCGACGCGGTGTTGACGACCAGGATCGCCTTGCCGCGGAGCTCGGTGAATTTTTGTTGGCCGCCGTCGAGCGTCTCGACCGTGTGCTCGATGACCGGGCCGTCGGCAGCGGCCGGGCTCGGCTTGGGCTCGGCGGGAGCGGCCTTGGCGGCCTCGGCCTGGGCGGGCTTCGCGGGGGTGGTGGAGGACGAGTCGCAGGCGACGGCGACGAGGGCGAGGAGCGCGAGCGAGCGGAGCATGGGAGGCAGCATAGCGGAGGTGTGCGCTAAAGTGATGGGCATGGCAGCCGATCGGCACACGCTCGCGCGGGCCCTCGAATTCGCGGCGGTCGCTCACGGCGACCAGACGCGCAAGGGCACCACGATCCCGTATGTCAGCCACCTCCTGCAGGTCAGCGGGCTCGTCTTGCAGTGGGGTGGCGACCTCGAGCAGGCCGCCGCGGCGCTGCTGCACGACGTCATCGAGGACACGCCGGTGAGGCTCGCCGAGGTCTTCGAGCAGTTCGGCCCCGAGGTCGGCGCCATCGTCGCCGACTGCACCGACACCGGCGCCGACGAGACGCCCGGCGCGAAGCGGCCGTGGGTGGTCCGCAAGCGGGCCTACGTCGCGCGGCTACAGACCATCGGCCCGCGCAGCGCGCTGGTCATCGCCTGCGACAAGCTGCACAACACCTCGACCTTGCTCGTCGACCTCGAGCTCCAAGGGCTCGGCACCCTCGCGCGCTTCAACGCGCCCGCGCCGAAGCAGCTGTGGTACTTCCGCTCGGTCGCCGTGGCCCTGCGCGGGCGCGTGCCCGACGGGCTGCAGGCCGAGCTCAGCGCCCACGCGGAGCGGTTCGCGGCGCTGACGGGGGCGGTCGAGTGGCGCGAAGACCAGGACGCCTGACGCGAGGGCGGCGGGAGGTCGTCGGGTCGACGCCGACTTCGCCGGGCGCGGAGCGGTTTGCGGCGCTGACGGGGGCGGTCGAGCGGCGCGAGCGCGGCGGGAGGTCGTCGGGTCGACGCTAACTTCGCCGGGCGCGAGCCGCTGCCGGGCGTGTACACGGGAGCTACGGGCGGTGCGTGGACAGGAACGAAGAGACATGGTGTTTCATGCATGTCCATGAGAGCATGCTCTTTAGAGCATGTTCGCAAGGCCAGGGCAGGAGAACGAGCTCCGGGCGGGCAGGCGATGCGCCGCGAGCCCGGGCGGCTCTGTCATGGACCCGATGGGCCAGCGATGCCGTCGCCCCCTGGCGGAGCCGGCGCCGGACAGCCGGGCGCGAGCCCGCGAGTCAGCGCTGGAACGCCAGCGCGGGCACGCCGCCGAGCTCCAGCTCGAGGAGTCCGAGCAGGCGCAGCGTGTAGAGCAGGGCCAGCAGCTCGTGCTCGTCGGCGTCGAAGTCGTCGAGCAGATCGGCGAGGGGGCGCGTGCCGTCGAGCCGCGCCAGCCAGGCGGACTCGCTCGGCTCGAGCATGAGCGACGCGGTGAGCTCGGCGCGCCCGTCGTCGGTGCGGTGCTCAAAGGCGAGGCGGGGCAGCTGGTGATGGTCGCCGATGGCGTCCCACAGGCGGCGCAGGGGGATCCGGTGGCGGGCCGCGCTCATGATGATCGCGGCGGTCGAGCGGTCGAGGACGATGCGGTCGGCGCACGACCCCGGCTCGAGCTGCCAGCTGCCCTCGCTCCACGAGAACATCGACTCGATCATGCGCAGGATCTGCTCGCCGAGCGCCTCGTTGAGCTCGCGCTCGCGGATGAGGCCGTTCTCGAGCAAGACCTCGCCGATCCGCTTGCCGCTCGAGCTCGCAAGCAGGTCCTGGGCCTGGTCGTACTGCGAGCGGGTGAGCAGGCCGCGGGCCAGGAGGCGGTCGGTGAGGCGATCGCCGGCCTCGTTGCTGCGGGCGAACACCGGCATGCCGGCCGACAACCACAAGGTCTTCTCGAGCGCGCCCTTGCGCAGGCGCAGGCATCCGCTTCGGCCTTCGCTGTGGAACTGCCACAGCAGCTCGGGCAACGGGAAGTCGCGCAGGCGGCCGCTCTCGGGGGGGCCTTCGAGGCCCGAATCGAGCGCTCGTGCGGGGGAAGCAGACTCTGCGCGGCTCGGATCGTGCGTATCCATGTCTCGGCTTCGTCCGTCTGCGCCGGCGGCGCGTGCTACCAAGATAGATTACCTCGCGAGGTCGGGTGGCGGCAGCAGCGACGGGCCTCGCGGCGCAGGTGGGTGTACAGCGGTGTGCGGGCGCGCACGTGAGTCAGTGCGGGGTTAGCGAAGTCGGCGTCGGGGGGCGCGGCGACGATAGCCTGTCTGAAAGAACAGGTTCCATGCGCTATGTCCGAAGGGACAACCGGGGCGCCGGCGCGCCGGACCGCTCGCGGGTGCAGGCGGCTTGCTGGGCCGCGCGCGACCGGGTTAAAACCGCCGGCCATGAGGCTCGCTCCCGTCGCCGCGCTCGCGCTGTCCGTCGCCGCTTGCACCAAGCCGGAGGCCGAGCCGGTCAAGGAAGCCAGGCCCGAGACTGCGCCTGCGGACGGCGGCGGGCCGCTCAGCGCGGCCGGCGGCGCTGGTCCCGGAGTCACGCGCGTGACCGAGTGCCCGCGGACGCTCGGCGGGGCGGAGTCGCAGATCGATCGGGTGATCTCGAAGGACTGCGGGCCGGTCACGGTGGTCGAGGACTACCGCGTCGACAGCGGCTCGCTCACGCTCGAGGCCGGGGCGACGCTGCAGTTCAAGGACGGCGCGGCGCTGATCGTCGGCGGGTCCGACACCGCGAAGCTCGTGATCGCCGGCACGCCCGAGGAGCCGGTCACGCTGACGTCGGCCAGCGACAAGGCCGCGGGCGCGTGGCGGGGAGTGGAGCTGTGGGACAAGGCCGCTCGCTCGCAGATCAAGGGGGCGGTGATCGAGTTCGCCGGTACGGAGGAGCGCGCGCTGCTGGTCGCCGCGGCCGAGGTCGCGTTCGAGGGCTCGACGATCCGCGAGGCCCGCGGGCCGGCGATCCGCCTCGAGGGCGCGGGCAGCCTGGCCGCGTTCACCGGCAATACGCTGCGCAAGCTCGGCAGCAAGGCTGCGATCGTGGCGCCGCCCGCGGCGGTGGTCGGGATCGCCGGCGGCAATCGCTACGACGGCGAGGCGGTGATCCAGGTCCTCGGCGGCGACCTCGGCCAGGCGACGACCTGGCCCAACCCGGGCGTGCCGCTGCGGCTCAACGAGGAGGTGCGGGTCGACGCGGTCGGCCCCGAGCGAGCGGTCCTCAACCTGTCCCCGGGGACAGAGCTGCGGTTCGGGCCCGACGGCCGGCTGTCGATCGGCGGCAGCGCCCACGGCGGGCTGGTGGCCCGCGGCACCGCCGACGCGCCGATCACGTTCACCGCCGGCGATCGCCGCCAGGCGGGAGGGTGGGGCGGCCTGCGGATCTGGGCCCGCGGCGAGGCCGAGCTCGAGCACGCGGCCTTCGAGTTCGGCGGCGGCGGCGAGGAGGGCAGCGCGGCGCTGGCGGTCGAGGACGGGGCGCTGTCGCTGCGCGAGGCGACGTTCCGCAGCAACAAGGCCGGCGTGGTGGTCCGCGGCAACGCGACGCTGCGAGCGTTCGCCGACAACCGCTTCGCCGCCACGGCGCGGGCGGTCGAGCTGCCGGCGAACCTGGTCGGTACGCTGGGGGAGGGCAACGCGTTCGACAGCGACGGGCGCATCATCGTCACCCCGGGCGCGGTCACCACCAACGCGACGTGGGCGGCCCACGGCGCGCCGCTCGAGCTGACCGGCGAGGTCCAGGTCGGCGCCGAGCTGACCCTCGAGGCAGGTCTGCGCGTGCTCGCCGGGCCCGAGGCGCTGCTCAGCTTCGGCGGCGACGCGCCGGGGACCTTGCTCGCGCGCGGCACCGCCGACGCGCCGATCCGGTTCTCGGCGACCGCCGGGGTCTGGCGGGGCATCAAGCTGTACGGCAAGTCGCTCGCCAGCACGCTGCAGCACGTGCTGCTGTCGCAGACCGGCGCCGAGCCGGCCGTGTGGGTCGACGCGCCCGTCGAGCTCCGCCTCGACAATGTCACCTGCTCGCAGTGCAAGGCGGCGGTGGTCGGCTGGCAGTGCGGCGCCGTCGTGTCGCAGTCGGCCGTGCTGGCGACCGACGGCACGCCGGCGATCGACGCGCCGCCGCAAGGCTGCTAGCGGCGCGACCGGGGCTTCGAGCCGCGTCGCTCGTTCGTCATCACGCTGGCCTGGGCTCTCGGGCCCATGGCAGTCGAGCGCACGACGCTCCGGCGACTCATGACCGCGCGCGTCGCCGGCCTGCCGAAGCTCGGTGCGCCGGCTCGGTCGAGATGCCTTCAGGACATGTTCAATAGAGCATGTCTCATTGGTCATATAAAAGCGCGAGCCGGGAGCCGGCCTCGATCGAGGTGACCGTCAGGACATGTTTGATGGAGCATGTCTAAAAGACATGTCCAGGATCGCGCGCGACTCGGCGCGAGCATGTCTCATAGGTCATGTCTCGGCAGCGCGCGCCTGCGCAGCGTGTCCGAACGAGCATGTCTCATCGGCCATGTCGTTGCGCGCCGGCGTATCGCCGCGGCCGTGCGCGAGCTGCGGAGCGCGGGCTTTCGGCCGGGGGCGGCCGGCGCGGATCACAGGATGCCGAACTTCTCCGGCTGGACTTCGCGCAGGACGTCGCGGATCCGCGACTGGAGCAGGTCGTCCTCGTAGGGCTTCATCACGTAGCCGTGGGCGCCGTTGCGCAGGCCCCAGTAGCGGTCGCTCTCGCGGGCCATGGTGGTGACGAACACGAACGGGGGCACCTGGCCTGGAGGCAAGGTGGCGCGCAGGCGGCGGAGGATCGACAGGCCGCTCAGGCCCTCGAGCAGCACCTCGCTCAGCACCAGCGCCGGCTTGCGCTGCTCGATCAGCGCCAGCGCGACCTGGCCGTCGCTGGCCGCGTGGACCTCGAGCGAGAGCCCCAGCTCCTCCGCGGGCACGCGCAGGAGCTCCTGCACGCGGGCCCGCTCGCGCGGGTCGGGGTCGGCGACGACGACGTGGCGCGGCTCGCTCATGCTCGCCTCACACCGTCACCGGCATGACCCGCTTGCGCACCAGGTTGGCCTTGGCGTGGCGGTAGAGCACGCGGGCGACGGCGAAGGTGCCCGTGCGGGTCTTGCGCGCGATCTCTTTGACGCTGTTGCGACCGTTGACCAGCTCGAGCACCGCGAGCTCGTCGCGCGGCAGCGCCTCGCGGCTCAGCTTGGCGACCTGTTCGTCGATGCGCAGGTACACGTCGTCGACGTCGGGGATGTGCGGGCCCATGAGCGCCTGCTCGTCGAGCAGGCGCAGGCCGTCGAGCAGTGCGTCGGCGATGGTCAGCTCGGCGCGGCCCTGGGCGGCGGCGGCGGTGGCCATCGGGTCGAGCTCGACGGTCGGGGTGAACGTGAACGTGCCCTGCTTCCACGCCAGCAGGTGGGAGATCAGCGCGCGGGCCTGGTCGACGAGGATCTGCGCCAGCTCGGCGGGGCTGAGGAAGCCGCCTTCGACCAGGCGCGAGCCGAGCGGCCGCTGCTCCGGGTCCTTGCCGACGATGAACGCCTCCAGCTGCTCGTCGCGCATGAAACCGCCCTCGACGACGAAGCGGCCGAGCTTGAGGTCCTCCTCGGTGCCCTTGACCTCGGCCAGGCGGATCCGGCCGGCGTCGAGGTGCAGCTTGCCCCACGACGAGCCTTGCTCGACCTTCAGCACCCCGCGCACGCCGGAGTTGCCGAGCATCTCGAGCACCGCCTCGAGGCGGACCCCGCCGAGCGAGCCGCGGATCGCCGGTTTATCGGCCTGGACCGCGAATTCCTCGTCGGAGCGCAGCGCCTTGACGAAGTGATCGACGTCGGCGTCACTGAACTCCTGGCCAGGAAAGTGGTCGCCCAGCAGGTGCTTGAGCCGGGTCACGGCCGGGTCCTGCGGGGTCTGGGCCGGCGCCTTGGACGCCGGGACGTGGCCCTCGAGCGCCTCCTCGACGATCTTGATCAGCGCCGGGGTGCTGAACGGCCGCCGGAGGGCCGGCAGGTCCTCGGCGCCGGGGATCGGGTTGGGGTTCGAGCGGCTGACGAGCAGGATCCCCGGGAGCTGCGCACCGCCGGGGATCTGGACCAGCGCCCGCAGCACACCGGCCGAGGCGGCGGGGTCGGCGGCGGCGTCCAGCAGCAGGGCCATGATCGCCCGATCCCCCGCCGGACCGTGCCGCTTGCACAGTTCGACCGCGTCCTGCTGCGTGTGCGCGTTGAACACCTGGTAGCCGGCCAGCCGCAGGCCCGCCGTCGCCAGCTTCGCCGTGGTCGTATTCGGGTCGTAGTACAGAATCCCGGGCTGGGACGGGCCGGACGGGGCTGGCATGGATGCGGCAAAGGATACTCGGAAAGTTCCGAGTCGTGGTAGCGTTTGGCACACACATGGTCATGGGCGAGATTGAGCGACTGAACCCCCCCCGCCAGCTGGGCAACGTGACCCTGCTTGCTGCGCTGGGAGAGGGCGGGATGGCGACCGTTTATCTCGCGTCGCTCGGCCTCGGGGCGTCCGCCCGTCTCGTCGCCGTCAAGCTCCTGCGACCCGGGCTGCCCGACCACGACTACCGCACGCGCTTCCTCGACGAGGCCAAGCTGGTGCTGCGGCTGCACCACCCGAACATCGTCGAGGTGCGCGAGGCCGGGGAGTTCGAGCAGCAGCTCTTCATCGTCATGAGCCTGGTCGAGGGGCGCGATCTCGCCGACATCTGGGACCGCTGCGCGGCGGTCGGGAAGGCGTTTCCGGTCCCGATCGCGGTGCACATCATCCGCGAAATCCTGCGGGGTTTGCACTACGCGCACACGTTCCCGGGGCTCGGGCTCGTGCACCGCGACGTCTCGCCGTCGAACATCCTGATCGACTGGACCGGCAGCGTGCTGCTGGCGGACTTCGGCCTGGCGACGTCGACGCTCAAGGGCAGCCTCACCGTGCCCGGCGTGGTGTTCGGCAAGGTCGGGTACATGTCGCCCGAGCAGGCGCGCCACGAGACCCTCGACGGCCGCGCGGACGTCTACGCCTGCGGCGCGGTGCTGTGGGAGCTGCTGACCGGGCGGCCCCTGCGCGGAGGGGACGGCGTCGACACCGAGGACGTGTCGCACTTCACAGCGCCGCCGCCCTCGACGTACTCGAGCCGTGTCGACCCCGAGCTCGACGCGGTGGTCATGAAGGCGCTCGCCCGCGACCGCGAGGACCGTTACCTGTCGGCGCACGAGTTCATGGAGGCGCTGGGGGGTTGGCTGCAGCGCAACTACCCCGGCTTCACCGGCCAGGAAGCGGCGGCAGACTTCATGGGCATGCTGTTCGGCGACGCCGCCGCCCGTGAGGCCGAGAACCGCGAGTACCTGCTGATGGAGCTGGCCGGCACCACGCAGGCCGCGTCCAGCCGCGACGACAACAAAGACACGCTGGTCGACGAAGAGGAGTTCGAGCTGGCGCTCGACAACCTCGACGAGGGCGCCGACGTCAGCATGGGCGGCAAGAAAATCATCCCGCTGCCGCCCGACCGCGCCCAGCCGCCCGCCGCCGCCGTCGCCGCCGCGGCGGCCGCCAACCGCCGCCCGCGCGAGAAGAACAAGGACGACGACCCGGTCAACGACATCGAGTACATCCAGCCCGGCACGATCATCGCCGACCGCTACTGCGTCGTCAGTCGCATCGGCCGCGGCGGCATGGGCACGGTGTACCTCGGCGAGCACACGACCGTCGGTCGCCGCGTCGCCATCAAGGTCCTCACGCACCAGTGGAGCCGCAACGAGCTGGTCGCCAAGCGGTTCCGGGCCGAGGCGCGGGCCGCCAGCGCCGCCGGTCACCACAACATCATCGAGGTGTTCGACGCCGGCCAGCTGCCCGACGGCCGCCTCTACCTGGTGATGGAGTACCTCACCGGGCGCAATCTCTACGACGAGATCCAGGAGCTCGGCTCGCTGCCGGTCGGCCGCGCCGTCCGCATCATCCGCGACATCTCTCGCGCGATCCGGGCGGCCCACGACGTCGGCATCATCCACCGCGACCTCAAGCCCGACAACGTGATGTTCGTGCCCATGCCGGAGGGCGAGGGCGAGTACGTCAAGGTCCTCGACTTCGGCATCTCCGCCGGCGCCGAGCGGGTCGAGGGCGAGGCGCGGCTCACCATCCCCGGCCACGCCCTCGGCACGCCCGAGTACATGGCGCCCGAGCAGGCCAAGGGCAAGGACGCGACCGAGTTCTTCGACATCTACGCGCTCGGCGTGATGCTGTTCGAGTGCCTCGTCGGCGAGCCGCCGTTCGTGTCGAACAACATGGTCGAGATCATGGCGCGCAAGGCCACCGAGCGCGCGCCGTCGCTGGGCGACCGGCGGCCCGACCTGCCGCGCCAGCTGATCAAGCTCGTCGACGACTGCCTCGAGATCGACCCGGGGATGCGCCCGCAGTCGGCGCGCGAGTTCCTGACCCGCCTCGAGGAGGTCATCCGCCTCCTGCCGCCCGACGAGCACGACCTCGACGCCGACGACCCCGGCGCCTCGCTGGTGGTCGCGCCGGTGCGGCGCGAGAAGCTGATGTCGGCGCCTGGCCCTTCGGCCATGGTCAAAGAGCCAGACAAGGTCGCGGCCACGGTGCCGATGCCGACGCCGCCGCCGCCGACCGGCATGACCTACGAGCGCCAGCGCCAGCTCAGCATGGCCGCGATCGTGGTGTTCGCCGCGTCGCTGCTGTGGATCGCGCTGCGCTGGGGCCCGAGCAACGAGGAGGGCGCCGGCGACGAGGGCGGCGAGGTCGCGGTCAAGACCGAGCCGGTGAAGCCGCCGCCGGCCACCGACCCGTCGGTCAAGAAGAGCAACCCGCAGTGGGGCGCGGTGGTCGTCGATCCCAAGCTGCTCAACCCGCCCGAGACCAAAGAGAACGACACGAAGGGCGGCGACACCGAGGGCGAGACCAAGGACGAGAAGGTCGACAAGGACCCGGGCAAGAAGGGCGGCGACCCGCGGCCCGGCCGCGACCCGAACAGCGAGTTCTGCAAGCAGACGCTCGACAAGGTCAAGTCGGCCCGCGCCGGCGGCAGGCCGGCCGAGATGCTCCGCTACCTGAACGCAGAGCCAGGTTGTTGGAAGAGCAAGGCCGAGTCGGCCAAGCTCAAGACCTACGCGTACAAAGAGCTCGAGAAGTGGAGAGAGTGCGCCCGCGCGGGTCGCGGACAGACCGACACCGACGTGGTCAAGTGGGTCAAGTTCTGCGAGCGCCGCGAGGCCGGGTAGCGCGCAACTCCGTGCCTGCGTGATCGCGCCGGGATCAAGGCGCGAACGCGCGCCGGCCGGCGCCTCTGAGAAGTGGACGCGCGGGGAGGAGTGGGGCCATAATTGAGGCCTCCCTTGTCAGAATGGGCCAGGTGGTGTCACCTTAGCCCGCCGTCCCCGGCCCTTTGGGTCCCCCCCGCGCTCATGTACGCCTCGATCCTGGTCGCCCTCTCGCTCGTCCTCTCGCCTGCGCCTGGGGTCTGCCGTAGCGCGTCGTCGCAGCCGGCGGAAGCCGAACGCGTCTTGCTGCCGCCGGCCTCGCGCGGCGTGCCCAAGCCGCCTCCCGCGAAGCGCGAGCGCCTGGCCGCCTCGGCCTCCGTCGCCATCGACACCGCGGCCGCCGGCGAAGAGGGCCAGCTGATGAACCCGCGGATCCAGGCGCGGGTGGTCGACGCCATGAAGGCGTTCAACATCACCGAGGGCAAGGACTCCGGCCTGCCGCAGGTCGCGATCAAGGTCAGCGCGCTCGGTGGCGACGCGATCGGGTGGAGCTACACGATCGACGTGCGCCACGGCAGCGAGCAGGCCATCTCGGGCGGCAGCCTGCGCGGCGAGTGCGTCGACTGCATCGAGAAGGAGCTGGTCGAGAAGGTCGGCACCGACGCTCGCCTCGCGCTGCAGCAGCTGCGCGTCTACATCGACGAGTACAACGCCAAGGTCGACGCCGACAACAAGCAGGCCGAGGCCGCGGCGACGCCGACCGGCACCGAACCCGCCGCGACGCCGGGTGCTCCTGCGGCGGCGGTCGGCCCCGCAGCCGACGGCGCGCCGATGCACTCGCTGTGCAAGGCCGGCATCGGCCTCATGGCCGCCGGCATCGTCGGCGTGGGCGTGGGCGTCGGCCTCGCGGTGCTGCCCGATCGCCAGATCGATCCGAACATCGGCTACGAGCTTCGCAGCACCACGGTTCCGGGGTACGTGACGCTCGGAATCGGCGGCGCGGCCGCGCTCGCCGGCGTGGCGCTGTTCGTCGTCGGCCACCGCAAGTCCCGCGCGCCGCAGACCGCGGTCGTCCCCAGTTTCGGCGGGGGCGTGGTCGGGCTGCAGTGGTCCGGCCGCTTCTGATACCCTGCTGGGTCGAGGTTAGAGGTGTTTATGTCGCAGCTTGGTTTGCGTGGTCTCCGCCGGACAGCCGGGCGGTCGCACGCCGGCGTGTTCGGGTCGACGTCGGCGCAGGTCGTGCCCTCGCGGCAGTCGAGGTGCACCAGCCGCACTCGACCGTCCGCGACGCAGTACTGCTCGCCGCACAGCGGGTCGTTGGGGTCCGAGGCGGCTGGCTCGGGCAAGTGCGTCGAGTGCACGCCGGATCAGGCGCAGCAGTGCTCCGGCAACACGCCCGCGTGCGACCCGGAGACCCATACCTGCGTGCCCTGCACCGAGCACTCGCAGTGCCCGAACTCGGCCTGCGACATCTTCGAGGGCAGCTGCTTCCCGGAGGGCGAGGGGGCGGTCTTCTACGTCCAGGGCAGCAACGTCGACTGCCCGGCGAAGACGGGCCTGAGCGAGGACAGCCCGTTCTGCAAGCTGACGAACGTCCCGCTCCAAAATGTGTCGAAGGCGACGATCCGCCTGATGTCCGGCTCCCAACCCCCCGGCGGCCTGACGATCGGCGAGGGCAAGGCAGTGGCCATCGTCCGCCACAAGACCCTGGTGTCCGAGCTCAACGGCGGCGCCATCCTCGGCCCGATCCTGACGGTCAACGGGGGAGCCCGGCTGTACCTCTGGGACGTGAAGCTCCGCTCCGGTCAGCAATCCATCGTCAAGTGCACGTCCGGCAGGTTCTATGCGCATGAGGCGTGGTGGGACGGCAACAACCTCACTTCGCTGCTCGCGCTCGATGCGTTCGAATGCGACGTCTTCGTCCACCGCTCGCAAATCACGCGCCTCGGCGCTGCGATGCAGCTGACCGGGGGGAACCTCTGGATCGAGAACAGCTTCATCCTGGAGAGCGGCGGGAATAACTCGCTCGCGGCCTTCAACTTCAAGGGCGGCGCGAAGGGCACGATCACGTACTCCACCATCGCGCACAATCGTGTGGTCAACGGCGTGTCGACGTTCCAGTGCGAGGGGGTGCCCGAGCTCGTCGTCCGCAACTCCGCCGTCGTCGGCATCGCCGACGTCGTGGAGGCGGAATGCGAGCCGGGCGTGTCGTTCGTGAACGGCCGCATGGAAGAGGTCCCGGACAAGGCCGCGGCCGACGTCGTGATGACCAAGTGGTTCAACGCTCCGGTCGAGGACGTGTACACGCCGAAGAAAGGCGCCGACACGCTCGAGGGGACGGCGACGTGGCAGGAAGGCGATCCGCGGAAGGACTTCTTCAACATGACGGCGATCCCCACCGACGAGCCCAGCTTCGCCGGGGCCAGGCAGCCGCTCTAGAGGTGGGTGCGACGAGGCGCAGGGCTTTCCGGCCGGCGCTGCGGTCAGAGCCCTCGCAGGCGCCTGATTGTTCGTTCAGTTGTGTGACGTGGAGACGTGGTTCCGGCCGGCCGCTGTGAGGAGAGCGGTTGTCCGGCACCCGAGGGTGAGCGATAATCGAACTTGCCATGCGTTCACCCCGTGCCTGGTCTTATGTGACGTACCTCGCCTCCACCGTCGTCCTCGGCGCGTGCCCGACCACGCCGGTGGCGACGGATACCGACAGCGACCCGACCACGGGCTCACAGACTCAGACGCCCAGCAGCGACACGGACGAGTGCCCGGTCGGCGATCTGGGTTGTCCCTGCACGCAGGGCGGCGGCTGCAACCCTGGCCTCGATTGCTCGCCCGACCAGACCTGCGTCCCGTCCGAGCCGACCACCACGGTCGGCCCGGAGGCGACGACGACGACCAGCACCACGGATGAGCCCGGCACCACAGTGACCGGCGGCGACCCGTCGACGACGACCGGCGAGCCCACGTCCTGCGATCCTGCGGGGAACCAGCCGAACCAGGGCTGCCTGGAAATCGACCCGTCCCGGCCGTTCTGCTCCGAGTCGCAGGTGTGCGGCGACTGCACCGTCCTGCCGCCGGACGGCTGCGCGCTCGTCGATCCGGACAAGCCGCTCTGCAACCCCGACGACGGCCAGTGCGTCGCCTGCACGCTGGACGATCAGTCGCTGTGCACGGGCGCCACGCCCGCCTGCAACCCGGCCAACAACACCTGCGAGGGCTGCTTCGAGCACAGCCATTGCCCCGACAGCGCGTGCGACATCCTGAAGCGCGAGTGCTTCCCGCTCGACAAGGTGCTCTACATCCGCCACGGTCTCGAGTCCGGGGGCAACTGCACCAACAACGTGATCGAGGGCGGCTACAAGGACGCGCCGCACTGCAACGCCAACCTGGCCATCGAGCGCGCGCAGTCCCAGGGGCCGACCAGCGGCTGGACCTTCAAGTTCCTCGTGCCCATCGACGCGATGGGCTACCACGGCGACATCACGATCCCCTCGGTCGACGTCGACGAGCCGATCAGCTACGCGTTCATCCACGAAGGCTCATTCTCGCAGGAGGAGCTGAGCCAGCAGCAGCACACGCGGTTCCAGTCGAGCGACGCAGTGCTGACCGTCGGCGCCAACATCGTCGCCTACGTCAACAACTTCGCCCTCTACAGCGTGAGCAACCAGGACGACAACGCCGTCGGCGTCGGCTGCCTGCAGAACTCGACCGTCTACCTCGACGACAGCTTCATCCGCGACACCCGCGGCTCAGGCATCCGTTCGCTCGGCTGCGATGTGTACATGCGCCGCTCGAGCGTCTTCAAGAGCCGGACCGAGGGCATCGAGCTCAATTGTGCCGACCACGCGTGCGAGCTGCACATGAGCAACAGCTACGTCTCCGACAACCAGTACGTCCAGGGCGACGGCGGCGGCGGCATCGTGGCGGAGAACGCGACCCTCGACATCGTCTTCAGCGGGATCATCGGCAATAACGCCGAGTTCGACCCGAACGACATGGCCGCGCGCGGCGATTCGATCTTCTGCCCCAACGGCAACGTCGAGGGGACGATCCGCAACTCGGTCATCGGTCGCAAGCAGCTGGGCAACATGTACTCGATCAAGTGCCCCGGGATGTTGGACGTCCAGACTTCGTTGATCGACAGCGACGGCTTCAAGATGAACAACAAAAAAGCGGCTGGGGAGGACATTCTCGGGTACTTCCTGACCAACGGGGTTACCGGTGCGCGGCCGATCAATCCTGACCCCAAGGACGAAATGGACCCGGACAAGAAGCCGGGGGACCTTCGGTTCGCGGTCTGGAAGAAGGGTGATCCGGTGGTCGACTACGACGGGCAGCCGCGTGAGGCCAAGGACGACCAGATCGACTACGTGGGCGCGGACATCATGGGCAATTGAGGCCGCGTGCGTCGTCGTGCGCGGGTGCGCAAGCGCTTGCGCACGGGCGCGCGGACGGCTCGCGTTGCGGCCCGCGAAACGCTTGGAGATACTGCAGGGACCATGCGTATCTCCTTAATTTGTCGGGGCCTCGGGTTCGGCCTCGGCCTCGGCTTCCTCGCGGCCGCATGCACGCCCAGCGGCCCGCAGACCGAAACTTCGTCCGAGGGCGACAGCGAGTCTTGCCAGCCGGGCTCGCTCAACTGCGTGTGCGAGGCCAACGGCTGCGACCCGGGCCTCGTGTGCGCCTCGGGCTACTGCGTCGAGGACAGCAACGCGACCGACGACGTGACGCTCACCACCAGCTCGTCGATGCCGACCACGGCGACCGAGACCGAACCGGGCACCACGGACCCCACCGAGGGCTCGATGACCACCGAGACCCCGCAGTGCAGCGACGGCCCCGGCCTCTCGCAGCAGTGCCCCGAGACCGCGCCGTACTGCCTCGCCGAGGGCGTGTGCGCCGACTGTTCGGCCCTGACGAGCTGCGCCGACATCGACGCGGCCACCCCCGCGTGCGACGCCGCCTCGGGCCTGTGCGTCGAGTGCACCGCGAGCGACGCCTCGGCCTGCGGCGGCAACACGCCGGTGTGCGACCCCGACGCGAGCGCCTGCACCAGCTGCGTCGCCCACGAGCAGTGTCCGAGCGGCGCCTGCAACATCGCCACCGGCGCCTGCTTCGAGGACGCGCTGTGGGTCGATCGCCAGGCCGCCTGCGACGGCGACGGCAGCGAGGAGGCCCCGTTCTGCGAGATCCAGGACGCCATCGCCTCGCTCGCCACCGACACGCCGACGCTCGTGCGCGTGCGGCCGGCGCCGTCGCCCTACAAGACCAAGATCGACGTCGGCAGCAACTTGATCGTGGCGATCGTGGGCGAGGGCGGGGCGCCGGCGATCGACGTCGACCAGGACGCGCTGCTCGTCAACGACGACGCCCGCGTCTACCTCAAGGGCCTGCGCTTCGTCGGCAGCTCGATGGCGGCCGGCAACGGCCTGGTGTGCCTCAACGCCGAGGTGTGGACCGACTCGGTCGAGTTCTCGTCGCGCGAGTCGGTGGCGATCGACGCGATCGGCTGCACGCTGCAGATCCAGCGCTCGCGCGTCTACGCCAATCCGGGCGGCGGGATCAAGATCGACAAGGGCAAGACCCGGCTCGAGAACACCTTCGTCACCTCGAACGGCGGCAACTTCTCGCAGTACGCCGGCGTCCACGTCGTCAGCGGCGGCGAGCTCGAGATCGTCTACACGACCATCATCGGCAACAACAGCGACGCCAACGCCGACTCGATCCACTGCAGCGACCCCGGCCCGGTCAGCCTGCGCAACGTGGTGCTGTTCGGTCAGTCGCCCGCGACGTCGGTCAGCTGCGACGGCGCGACCGCCAGCGACAGCATCGTCGACAGCGACCTGCTCGCCGGGCGCAACGTGACGGTCGAGGCCGCGGCCCAGTCGGCGTGGTTCAAGGACGCCGCGAGCGGCGACTTCCACGTCAAGGCCGGGGCGCCGTTCGCAGAGCAGGGGCGCTGGCGCACCGGCGATCCCGCGGTCGACTACGACGGCGACCCGCGGCCCGACGTCGACCTCTCGCCCGACTGGGCCGGCGCCGATCGCCTGCCGTGAGCGACGCGTCGATCGTGCGAGCGTCGCCTCCACGTCGCACTTCGTTCCATGAGCCGCCGGTCCGCGAGCCTCGGCCGCGCTCGGCCGGCGGCGCGTGAGCGCGCACGCGCGCGTCTCCAAAAAATGTCCCGAGAGACAGGTTGCGACCGGGCCGGCGAACGGGAATACTCGAGCGAATGATGCGGCTCTCGCCAGCGCATTTCGCCTCGTGGCTCGGATTCGGCGTCCTCCTCGGCGTCGCGTGCACGAACCCCACCGCGACGACCACGGAGGGCAGCGGCACGACCACCGAGGACCCCGAGTGCCCGATCGGCAGCGTCGGCTGTGCGTGCACGCCGGGCGGCACCTGCGACGGCAACCTCGTGTGCGCCTCGAAGCTCTGCGTGCCCCTCGACGAGACCAGCACCGGCGTCACGGAGACCGTCACGGAGACCGGCCTGCCGACCACCGCGACCGACACCTCGGCCGGGGAGTGCGCCCCGGCGAACGGCCGGCCCAACGAGGCCTGCGGGTCCGAGGAGCCCTACTGCAGCACGCAAGGCGAGTGCGTCCCGTGCTCCGGGATCGCCAGCTGCGCGGCGGTCGATCCGGCCACGCCCGCCTGCGACGCCGTCGGCGGCCTCTGCGTCGCCTGCACCGAGAGCGACGCCTCCGGCTGCACCGGCGCCACGCCGGTCTGCGACCCCGTACAGCAGACCTGCCACGCCTGCACGCAGCACGACGAGTGCACCGGCAGCGCCTGCGACCTCGCCACCGGCGCGTGCTTCCCGGCCGGGGACGCGCTGTGGGTCGACGGCGCCGGCGCCTGCGAAGACGGCGGGAGCGGCAGCGAGGCCGAGCCGCTGTGCACGATCGGCGAGGCGCTGACGCGGGTCGAGGCCGGGGCGCCGCGGGCGATCCTGGTGCGCGCCGCCGTCTACGACGAGGCGCTTGCGGTGCCCGACTCGAGCGTCGTCGCCATCCTCCGCGCCGGCGCGGGCGACGTCGAGATCACCGGCACCGGCGAGGCGACGCTGGCGATCGGCGGCGGCGCGCGCGTCTACCTCGACGGCCTCGAGCTCCGCGGCAACGACGTCGGCAACGGCGTGGCTTGTGACGCCGGCGAGCTGTGGATCGATCGCTCGCTGATCCGCCAGCACCACATCAGCGGCGTCTCGGCGGTCGGCTGCGACGTCCGGGTGCGCGCGAGCACCCTGAACAAGAACCTCGGCGAGGGCCTGTTCGCGTCGGGCGGCTCCGTGCGGCTCGAGAACAGCTTCATCACCGAGAACGGTGACAAGGCCAACGCCGACAACCCGCGCGGCGGCCTCGCGCTGGCGGGCGGGGCCGCGGCCACTCTGGTCTACGTCACGCTGGTCGGCAACAACGCGTACACCGGCGGCGGGCTGTCGATCGAGTGCGAGCCCGACGCGGCCGAGGAGTCGGTCAGCCTGCGCAACTCGATCGCCTTCAACGCCGTCGGCTACAGCACCTTCAACTGCGAGGGCGTCGAGGTCGTGACGCACTCGGCGTACTCGGCCGCGACCGACGAGCCCGACGACGACAACGTCGGAGTGGCGACCGCCGAGGTGCCGATGCTCGTCAGCGCCGACATGGCGATCCCCGGCGTGTACCGGCCGCTGCCTGCCACCAAGCTCGACGCGGTGGCGATGTTCGAAGGGGGAGACCCTGACGTCGACTTCGAGGGCGACCCGCGGCCGACAGACGAATCGAGCTTCCCCGGTGCGGATCAGCCCCCGCCGTGAGCGCGAATGCTCGCGCCCTCGCCGCGGTCGCCGGGCCGGAGGCGAGTTTTTGCTGGTCCCGACATGGCTTTGTGGACAACTCGCGTGGCCCGGTGCATCCTGGCCGCGATCCCCTTTGTGCACTAGGAGTTACCGATGACCCGACAGTACTGGACCGTCGCAATCTTGGCCTGCGCGCCGCTGGTCGCCGGCTGTCCGCCGACCTACACCCCCGGGGAGACCGAAGGCGGGACCGAAACCGACACCGAGGCGACCACGTCGACCTCGACGGAACCGGAAGTGACGTCGTCGACGACGACCTCGGACATGCCGACCACCGGGCCGGAGCCGTCGACGACCACCACGAGCACGTCGACCACCGGGCCGACCACCGGCAACATGGGCTGCGCCGGCGACGGCGACTGCTCCGACCCTGCCAAGCCGTTCTGCGTCGAGCAGGCGTGCGTCGGCTGCGACGGCACTCCCGACCCGGATGCGACCTGCGCCGAGATCGACGCGGCCACGCCCGTGTGTGACATGGACGCGGGCGCCTGCGTCGTGTGCACGCCGGAGAGCAAGGCCCTCTGCACCGACTCCACGCCCGTGTGCGACGCGGCCACCAACGAGTGCGTCGGCTGCGTCGAGCACGCCGACTGCCCCGACAGCGCGTGCAACTCCGAGTCGGGGGCCTGCTTCGCGGTCGACTACGTCATCTACGTCGACAGCGCCGCCCAGTGCGACGTCGGCGACGGCACCATGGCGGCGCCGTTCTGCCAGATCACGCAGGCGCTCGACAAGGTGGCGATGAACGACCCGTCGCTCGGCTGGACCATCAAGGTCAAGACCGGCAACTACATCCAGCCCACGCTGGTCGTGCCCGAGTCGAGCAACGTGGCGATCGTCGGCGACGGCGGCGTCGCCAAGATCCGCGCGAACAACGGGCCGACGCTGCAGGTGAACCCGTCGTCGAAGCTCACGCTCGGCAAGATCAACTTCGCCAGCAACGCCGACGACACCGGCCTCACCTGCACGGGCTCGCAGATCATCGGCACCGACCTGACCTTCACCCTCAACCGTCAGGGCTACGTCGGCACCGACTGCACCGCGAACTTCAACCGCAGCGTGTTCTACAAGAACGTCTCGGGCGGCCTGTCGACGTTCGGCGCCGGGGCGACGGCGGTCGTCAACAGCTACGTCTCCAACAACGGCGCCAGCGCCGAGTCCAACTACGGCGGCCTGCTCACCGGCCAGGGCCACGAGCTCAGCCTGGTCTACTCGACGGTGGTCAACAACCTGTCCGAGGTCGGCGCCCGCTCGCTCCAGTGCATGCCCGACGCCGGCCCGACCACGGTCCGCAACTCGGTCATCATCGCCTTGATCGCGCCGTCGATCGACTGCGCCACCGTGACGTTCGAGAACTCCGCCATCGACGAGGGCCAGATGGACGGCGACACCAACATCCCCGCCGTCATGGCCGACGCCATGGCGTGGTTCGATCCGCAGGTCGGCGGCGTCTACAAGGCCAAGGCCGGCACGCCGCTCGCCGATCTCGCCGTGTGGAAGGACGGCGACCCCGCCACCGACTACAACGGCGACCCGCGCCCGACCACCAACGACGCGACCGACTACGCCGGCGCCGATCGCCCGGCTCGCTGAGCTGTCCCCGAGAGCAGGTCCTTCGGGACCTGTCCTGAAGCGCGAGAGGAGGCCTCCGGCCTCCTCTCGTCGTTGGTCGGGGGAGGAGCCCGTGGGGGCGAGCGCCGGACGCTCGAGCGCGTCAGAAGCGGGCGAGCAGGCCGACCCCGAGCGGGCTCCACGTCGGCGCCCAGGCAGCGCGCCTGGCCGCGCGGGTCGACGGCAACAGGCCCACGCCGGCGCCGAGGGCCAGCCCGAGCCCGGCCCCGAGCAGCGACGCGGCGACCGCCCGTCGATCGAACCACGGCCCGACGCGGGCCGCGTAGTCGTCCTCGAGGCCGCGAGGGTAGGCCGCGCTCTCGGCCGCCAGCCACACGGCGCCGAGGGTGAGGGTCGCGCCGCCGACGATCGCCTCGACCAGCCACACGCGGCGCGGCACGGGTATCGCCGCGGTGACGCCGGCGACGACGAGGCCGAGGCCGGCGCCGATGAGCCCCGCGCCTGCGGCTCCGTAGCGGGCATGCGCGACGATCGCCGACTCGCTGCACAGCGGCTGCGTCGGCCCGAGCGCGCAGCTGCCGACCTGGCGCTCGAAGCTGCGAGTGCGCAGCACCACCAGCGCCGAGCCGGTGGCGACGAGCGGCAAGGACAGCGCCAGGAGTGCGCCGCTGCGACGGGCGCGGGCTCTGGCCGGCAGCGGTGCGGAGGAGGTTCGAGCTGCGTACGCGCGGGCCGGCGCGACGCGTGTGGGGTCGCCGTCGGTGCTCGGGGACGTCGCGGGCGGGGCAGCGACGGGCCGTGGCCACGACCCGGCCGCTACGGCGCGAGGTTGGTCGTGTTCCCGTCGAGTGGACGTCGCAGCAGCCGGTGAGCCGGCGAGCGACAGGCCGAGCAGGACCGTCTCGAAGGCCATGCTCGCGGCAATATGGGCGACGGCGCGGACAGGGACGAAGGGCCCGGCCTCGAGCGCGCCGGACAGGCGGGACGCGCTTCGGTTTGGGCGTCGAGCAGGGCAGGGCGGTGCGAGCGCCCAAACAAGCCGGAGCCGTCCTCCGCGAAGCCGGCTGCGGCGCCACGGTCCACGCGGGCGTCGCCGGCGAGCGGCGAGGAGCGCGCGGACGGCCGTGCGCGCGCGCGGCCCGGCGCTGCTGGCGTCGGCGCGGTCGCGTGCTAGCGTCGGCAGAGATGAAGATCTGCTGCCCGATCTGTCACAAAGAGCAGGAGGTACCCGACGACTTCGCGTACCGGCCGTTCTGCTCGCAGCGCTGCAAGACGATCGACCTCGGCAACTGGCTCGGCGAGGCGTACCGGATCTCCCGGCCGATCACGGCCGACGACGAGGAGCCGGGCGTCCGCGGCGCCAACTGACGGCCTGCGCCGGGGTCTCTGGTCGTCGCGTCGTTGTTGGTCGGGCGCGCCGGAAGCCGGCCAGGTCGCAAACCGGCGGCCGAGCGCCGGAATCCGGCCAGGTCGCAAACCGGCGGCCGAGCGCTCGTGCCACACGCCTCGCCGCCTGGTCGAGGGGTGCCGACTTCCGAGGAGCCACGAGAGCTCGCGGTGAAGTGCTCGCCGACTGCCGCTGCGAGCCGCAGGCGCTCGAGGCGAAGCGCTCGAGCTCGCCGGCTGCGGCTCACGGTTCATCGAGCCGACTGGCGCTGGCGAGCGCCGCGTGAACATGCCCGCGAGAACATGTCCGCGCCGACATGAAAAAGGCGCCATGTCCATGGCGCCCTGTCCGAAAGGACCTGCCCTTACGAGCAGCTCACTTCTTGTCGCGGTTCTTGCGGCGGGCCAGCTTCTCGGCGCGGCGCTTGTCGGCCAGGCTCTTGTAGTCGACCTTCGACGGCGAAGTGCGGGGGGCCGGGCCGCCGCCGCCGGGGTTCTGCTGCCCGCCGAGGCCGGGGAAGCCGCCCATGCCGGGGAAGCCGCCCATGCCGGGCAGGCCGCCCATGCCGGGCAGGCCGCCGCCGCCGCCGCCCATGCTGTTCATCAGCGAGCCGAGCGCGTTCGGGTCGGACATCATCTTCCGCATCGCGTTCATCTGCTTGAGCATCTTCATGCCCGGGACCTTGTCCATCATGCCCTGGGGCTTGGCGGGCATGCCGGGGATGAGGCCGCCGAACATGTCGCCGAGCATGCCGAACATGCC
Organism: Nannocystis punicea; assembly: GCF_026965555.1. Classification (GTDB taxonomy): domain Bacteria; phylum Myxococcota_A; class Polyangia; order Nannocystales; family Nannocystaceae; genus Nannocystis; species Nannocystis punicea. Next base: position 5,113,937 of record NZ_CP114040.1, read on the forward strand.
GCGCATGGTCATGAAGCGGCCGACGAGGCCGCGGACGTCGTCTTCGGTGCGGCCGGAGCCGCGGGCGACGCGGGTGACGCGGGCGGCCACGAAGTCCTCGGGCCGCAGGTCGTTGGGGTCCTTCTCCTTGGCCGACTTGTGGATCGACCGCTTCTGCCGCCGGCTGCCGCGGCCGCTGTTGCCTTCGTCGTCGAGGAACACCTCGGGGTTGCGCCGCTCTTCCTTCGTCATCGAGCGGATCATCGCCTCGACGCGGACGAGCTCCTTGTCGTCGGCGGCCTTCTCGAGCGCCTCCGGCGGGATGTTGGCGCCGAACATCTGCCCGAGCGGCATCTTCTCGAGGATGTCCTTCATGCTGCCCATCGACTGGATCGTCTTGATCTGGCTCAGGAAGTCATCCATCGTGAAGGATCCCGAGAGCATCTTCTCGGCGTCCTTCATCGCCTGCTCCTCGTCGACGACCTCGGTGAAGTCGTTCATCAGGCCGACGATGTCGCCCATGCCGAGGATCCGGCTGGCCAGGCCCTCGGGCCGGAACTCGTCGAGCTTGTCGAGCGACTCGCCGATGCCGAGGAACTTGATCGGCTTGCCGGTGACCGCCTTGACCGACAGCGCCGCGCCGCCGCGGGCGTCGCCGTCGAGCTTGGTGAGGATCACGCCGGTGACGTCGAGCCGCTCGTCGAAGGTCTTGGCGGTGGTGACCGCGTCCTGGCCGATCATCGCGTCGATGACGAGGAAGATGTTGGCCGGCTGGACCCGCGACTTGATGTCGTCGAGCTCCTTCATCAGCGGCTCGTCGATCGTCAGGCGGCCCGCGGTGTCGTAGATGACGAAGTCGAGGCCCTCGGCCGCCGCGTGGTCGGTGGCGTCGGCGCAGATGTCGACCGGGTTGGCGCCGTCGACCGAGAACACCGGCACGCCGATCTTCTGCCCGAGCACCTTGAGCTGGTGCACCGCCGCGGGGCGATAGATGTCGGCCGCGACCATCATGACCTTGTAGCCGGCCTTCTGCAGCTTGCGCGCGAGCTTGCCGGCGGTCGTGGTCTTACCCGAACCCTGGAGGCCGACCATCATGATGCCGGTGCAGCCCTTGCGCGCCCGGTTCAGCGAGGTGTCGACCGGGCCCATCAAAGCGATGAGCTCGTCGTGGCAGATCTTGACGAAGTGGTCCTCCGGCCGGACCCGCATCGTGTCGCCCTGCTTCTTGGCCACCAGCGTGACCTTCTCGCCCAGCGCCTTCTCCTTGACCGACTGCAGGAAGCGCTTGACGACGTTGAACTCGACGTCGGCCTCCAAGAGGCTCAGGCGGACGTCCTTGAGCGCCGCCGCCACGACGTCGTCCGTCAGCTCGCCCTTGCCGGTCAGGCGCTCCCGCGCCGCGCGAAAACCCTTCGAGATCGTCTCAAACACAGCCCGCGCTTTCTACCACGGCCCCCCCCGGTGCGCCGACCCGCGCGCGTGCGCGGCGAAGCTCACAAGCCCGGCCGGGCCCGACGCCCGTTCCCCACCGGGCGCTGGTGAATCTCGCGCCGGAAGGCTACGTTCTCGGGCCATGCCGAAGGCCAGCGCCGCGCCCGGGGAGCCCTGTGGCTGGGGGATCCGCCTCTCCTTCCTCGGGCGCACGGTGGCCCAGATCGCGGCCGACGACGCGACCCCGGTCGCCCTGGGCGAGCGTAAGGACTGCGATCTCGTGCTCCCCGGCCTCGGCGAGCGCACCCTGCTGACCGACGGCGCGACCCTCGTCGTCCCCGCCGGGCTCGTCGGCGAGGTCCACGTCGGCGAGCGCACGCAGGCCGCGGAGGGCAGGGTGGGGCTGTCCCCCGGCGACCGGGCGTCGCTGCGCGTCGCGGCCTTCCCGGACATCGCGCTCGAGATCCAGCGGGTCACGCGCGAACGGCTGCCGTGGTCGGCCCGCTTCCACGCGCGCGACCTGGCCCATCAGGTGGTCACCGGGGCGGCGCTGGTCGCCCTGGTGGCGCTGCTCTGGCGGGTCGAGAAGGTCGAGAACATCCTCAAGCTGCGCGGCGAGCCGACGGCCGAGGACGATTCACCGCTGATGCGGGTGATCTTCGCGCCCACGGTCGAGCCCGTCGAGGTAGTCCGGGCCCGAGAGCTGTTCGCCGCGCACTTGCCGCCGTCGCCACCACCGGCGCCGCCGCCCCCGCCTCCCGCCGAGCCCGGTCCCGACCTGGTGACGAGCGGCCCGACGGCGATCCCCATCGCCCAGGAAGGCCCGATCGAGGTGGTGGTCGCTCCGGACCACGCCGACGAGGCCCCGATCGAGGTGCCGCGCCCGAGCAAGAAATCCCGCCGCAGCAAGCGCGCGCCGGCCGAGGCCGACGGGTACGCGGTCCTCGGCGCGTTGAGCAACGAGCACAAGATCAGCGTTCTGTACGGGGAGTTGGAGGACAGCGCCCTCTACGGCGGCGTGATCGGGACGCTCCAGGGCGGCAGCATCGGCGAGGAATTCGGCGCGGGCGGGCTCGGGGTCGTCGGCGGGGTGGAAGGCGGGGTCGTCGGCGGGGTGGAAGGCGGGGTCGTCGGCGGGGTGGAAGGCGGGGTCGTCGGTGGGGTGGAAGGCGGCGTGGTCGGCGGCGTGGTGCTCGACAGCACTCTGTCCAAAACGCCAGGTCCCGAAGTACCTGTCCCTCCGGCCATACCTCTCGAGACAGTCGCGGGCGGCGGGCCCAGCTCGCACGGATCGACCGGGGCCGAGGCCACGCGGGGCGAGCGCGACGGCCTGGCGGCTGCGGCGGTCGAGGCCTCGTGCGCCGACCCGGCGGTCGTGCGCAAGCAGCAGATCGACGTGGTGTTCGCGGTCGATGTCTCGACGACGATGAACTTCATGCTCGGCAAGATCGCGCGTGAGATCGCCGCGGTCGACGCCACCGTGCGCGCCCACAACCTCGACGCCCGCTACGGCCTGGTCGTGTTCGTCGACGACGTGATGGTCACCCAGGGCGGCAAGCCGTTCGCCGACCTGGCGGCGCTGCAGCAGGAGCTGGCGAAGTGGCAGCAGTTCACCGCCAGTAACCGCGAGATCGTGGCGAGCGAGGCCAACCTCGACTGGCCGGAGAACACGCTCGACGCCCTGCACGCGGCCGCGACCCAGTTCGCCTGGCGCGACCCGGCGACCACCCTGCGCGCGGTGGTCCACGCCACCGACGACGACTTCGGCGAGGCGCCCGCGGTGCAGAGCGGCCAGCGCGTGCAGCACACGTACCGCGAGACGGTCGCGGCCCTGCGCGCGGCCGAGGTGCGGGTGTTCAGCTTCGCGGCCAAGGTCGGCGGGCAGTGCGAGTGCCTCGACGTCCGCGGCGGGCTGTTCACGGCCTACCACGGGCAGCAGGCGATCCCGGCGGCGACCGGCGGGGCGGTGTTCGACATCGACGAGGTCGCGTCGGGCGCGCTGAACTTCGGCGCCGCGGTGTCGGGCGCGCTCCAGTCGGCGGTCTGCACGCACTACCCGCTGTCGCCGTTCGTCGGCAAGTAGCCGCCGATCCCGCGTTGCCGGGGCTTCTCAAGCAGCGCCGACCGGGGTTAAGGTGACGGCCGGTGGCGGGCGACGTGCAAAAGCAGCTCGGCGAGCTCGAGCAGCTGGCGAGCAATCTCGGGGTCCGGGTCTGCTACGAGTCGATGACCGGTCTGTCGCAGGGCAGCGGCGGCCTGTGCAAGGTCCGCGGCGAGTGGCGGGTGATCATGGACAAGCGGCTCAAGCCGGCCGAGCGCCTGGAGGTGCTCGCCAACTCGCTCAAGGGCTTCGACACCGAGGCCCACTTCGTGTCGCCGCAGGTCCGGGCGCTGCTCGAGGCGTGACGCGCGAGCGCGGGACGTTCGGCGACGGAGACGGCGAGCGAGCCGGGCGAACGCGCCCCGGCTTGCCGCGTGCGAGGTGGAGGCGGGTGATTCCTGCCCGCGACGGCGGTTCGCCGGTGCGCCTCGCAGGGTCGCGCCGGCCGGGGTAACGACCTGTCCTCGAGGTCAGGTTCGAAGCGACCTGTCCTTCGGGGCATGTCGACCATGCGCCTGTCCTCGAGGACATCTCGAGGCCGTCGTCGGCTCGCAGGTCGCCCACGCGCGCGACCGGCTGCGTGCGCGCGAGAAGCCGTCAAAACCCCGCGGTCGGCACTAAATCGGGGCCAAGAGATCGGCCAGCGCCGGATCGTCGGCGAGGAGCGCCGAGACCTCACGTTCCACGGCGGCCCACGCTTCGGGGGAGACGCGGGCCGGGCGCTGGGCCGCGACCGTCGCCGCGACCAGGCGCTCCGCCGCGACCGCCGGGTCGAGGTCGCCGGCGGCCACAGCCGCTGCGAGCGCCTCGCCGGGCGTCACGTGGCCGGCCGACGCGGTCGCCGCGACACCCTCGGCCGCAGTGGGGCCGACGCTCGGCGCTGCTTCGGCGCGGGTGATGCCCGCGACGGTCGTGGGGTCGTCGGCGATGGGCCGCATCGGTCTCGTCGGCGAAGGTAACAGGTCCGGCCATCACTGTCAGGGGCGCGCGGCTCACCTTCGCCCGGCGAGGACGGCGCGCGACCTGCGAGCCGCCCGCGGCGAGGTCACCCGGCCGAGCGGTGGCCGGCGCCGCGACGAGCCGTCGCGGTGCGCCCGGGAGGTCGCGGTCCAGCGCTGACCCAGACGGTGCCAGTGACCGCCGCGGAGGCGCGCGGGGGGCCGCCGGTGCCGGCCGATTGACTTTCGCTCGCACCCGGGGTCACATGGCGGGGCCCTGCTTCCTCGCGTGCACGGGCCGGAGTTCGCGTTGAATCAGATCACCCAATTTGGCCCCTACAAGCTGATGGAGCGCATCAGCGTGGGCGGCATGGCGGAGGTGTACAAGGCCGTCGAGCAGGGCGTCGAGGGCTTTGAACGGATCGTCGCCGTGAAGCGGATCCTGCCGCACATCGCCGAGGATGACGAATTCATCACGATGTTCAAGGACGAGGCCAAGATCGCCGGCCAGCTCCAGCACGGGAACATCGCGCAGATCTACAACCTCGGTCAGCAGGGCGACAGCTTCTACATCGCGCTCGAGTACGTCGCCGGCAAGGACCTCCGCAACATCTTCACCCGCTGCCAGCAGCAGGGCAAGCCGATGCCGCTCGCGCAGGCCTGCTTCGTGGTGATGAAGGTCTGCGAGGGCCTCGACTACGCCCACAACAAGCGCGACAAGCACGGCCGTCACCTCAACATCGTCCACCGCGACGTGAGCCCGCCCAACATCCTCGTGTCGTACGAGGGCGAGGTGAAGCTCATCGACTTCGGCGTGGCCAAGGCCGCCGGCCGGGTCTCGCGCACGCAGGCCGGCATCCTCAAGGGCAAGTTCGGCTACATGTCCCCGGAGCAGGTCCGCGGCATGCCGCTCGACCGCCGCAGCGACGTGTTCTCGCTCGGCGTGGTGCTCTACGAGGTGCTGGTCGGCAACCGCCTGTTCCAGGGCGAGACCGACTTCGCCACCCTCGAGATGGTGCGCACCGTCGACGTCCCGGCGCCGAGCTCGAAGAACCCGGAGATCCCGAAGGACCTCGAGAACATCATCATGAAGGCGCTCTCGGGCGAGCCCGAGACCCGCTATCAGACGGCCATGGAGCTCCACGACGACCTCCAGGCCTTCATGTTCGCGCACGGCATGTTCTACAGTCGCAAGGATCTGGCGACGTGGATGCGCAAGCAGTACGCGCGAGAGATCGAGCTCGAGAAGGGCTCGGGCAAGGCCCCGCCGGCGCCGGGGCAGCGGCCCGCGCCGCCCGGAGCTCCGCCGCGCAAGGCCCCGCCGCCGCGTCCGCCGGGCAACAAGACGGTGCCGCCGCAGGCCGCGGCGAGGCCCGCTCCGATCCCGACAGCGGCGGGCCGTCCGGCTGCGCCCAGGGGCGAGGACCCGCTGCAGCCGAGCGAGGAGCAGCTGGTGGCCGCCCGCAAGCGGTCGAAGACGATGTTGATGTCGCCGTCGAACCGGCCGTCGACGCTCAAGCCCGGCACGCCGGCGACCGGGAGCGTGCCGACGCTGCCGCCCGGGGTCGGCGGCCCGAAGGACCCGCTCAAGTCGACGATCGTGCCCGGCGGGGCGCCGCCGCAGCCGGCCAAGGCCGCCACAGCGCCCCCGCGTGCGGCCGCAGCGCCGGCGGCCGCCAAGGCTCCGCCGCCGGCCTCCGACCTCGACTGGGACGACGACGAGCTCGAGACCAAGTTGTTCGACGATCCGGTCGGTGCCCCCAAGGCCAAGCGGCCGGAGAACGAGGGGCCGATGCGGCCCGAGCCGCCGCCGCAGGCCGGTCAGATCGAGTCCGACGCCGACGAGGGCTCGCCGACGGTCCAGATCCCGCCGAGCGCCGCGGCCGTGATCCTGGCGGCGTCGGTGGCCCAGGGCCCGTCGCAGGCGATGCCGGCGCCGCCGCCGGGCGCGACGCTCGGCCCGCCGTCGTCGAGCATGGCCCGCGCGCCGGCGCCGATGGCCTCGCCGTCGGTCACCGGCCCGCGCCCCGTGGCGCAGGCGCAGACGCACGCAGTCACCGCCGAGGTCGAGGTCGAGGACACCGAGACGGGCAAGCGCACGCCGCCGATCGCCCTCTACGCGGCGGCCGGCGTCGGCGCGCTGCTGCTTGTCGTGGTCGTCGTCATGTTCGTCACCGGCGGCGACCCGGCCACGCCCACGCCGGCGCCGACCGACCCGGTCGCGGTCGCCGACACCGCCGCGCCGCCGCAGCCGACCGCGACGGTCGGCACGATCCAGCTCGACGTGAAGCCGGCCGACGCGCGCGTCACCGTCAACGGCGTCGAGTACCCGGGCAACACGCCGCGCCTGATCTCCAATCTCGGCCCCGGCACCCACAAGCTGGTGGTCTCGCAGGACGCCGGCTTCTTGCCGTTCGAGCAGGATGTCCCGATCGCCGCCGGCCAGCAGCTCACGCTGCCGGTCAAGCTGCAGGTCCGCGACGTCACGCTGACGATCAACACCAAGCCGCCGGAGGCGACCGTCAAGCTGCTCGAGACCGGCGCCGCCCCGCTGCCGGTCGGCAAGGGCGGCGAGAGCTTCAAGCTGTCGCGCAAGCCCGGCGCGTCCTACAAGGTCCTGGTCGAGGCGCCCGGGTTCGACCCGAGCGAGGTGCCGCTGAGCTTCAGCGGCGAGGCGTCCGACAGCGCGGAGGTCGTGCTCGTCAAGGCCAAGGGCCCGACGCCGCCGGCCGAGAACACCACCGTCACGCCGCCGGCGAACAACAATACGACCACGTCGCCGAAGCCGCCGAGCGACAAGCCGAAGCCGCCGGCCGACAAGCCGAAGCCGAAGGCCAAGACGGCCGAGCTCAAGATCGGCAGCGCCCCCGGCCGGCCGCCGGCCACCGTGTGGGTCGACAACCAGAAGCAGGCCAAGCCGACCCCGGTCGTCGTCATGGTCGCCCCCGGGGCGCACACCATCAAGTGGAAGTACCCCGACGGCAAGACCGAGACCCGCAAGATCACCGCCGCCGACGGCGCGCAGGTCATCAAGGGCACGCCCTGAGCAAACCTGCCCGATCGGGCAGGTCCTCTCGCACATGCTTCATCGGACAGGACCCGAAGGCCATGGCCTTCGGGTCCTGTGCTTTCGGGCAGGTCAAGATCGGCGAGGGCCGCGGACGACGGCCAGCGCGAGCGGGCGACGTCTTGCGGCCCAGGCGAGGGTCCGCCGACACGAAGCGGTGAGGCGAGCGCGAGGGCCGTTCGACATCGGGCCGGGTTGAGGGACGCTCGGCGGGCGACCGCGCGGGTGCGCGCCCGGGCTGCGGGTCAGCCGGCGAGGTGAGGGGGCGAGGCGACTTCCTGGCTCTTCGGACAGCTCGACGACGCACTGCTGGCGGACGATCGTCCGCTGGCGAGTTCGCGGTCCGACCTCTGGGGGTGGGCCCGATGGACTCTGGTCTATCGGACATGGCCCGAAGGCCCTGGTCCCCAGGCCATGTCCTCCGGGCAACGCAGACGTCAGCGGGCGAGCGCTTCGGGGCAGGCCTGGAGCGGGCCCGCGATCACGCCCTCGGCGGTGGCGACCCCGTCGCGGCGGAACTCGTTGCAGGGGTCGTCCTCGTCGTCGCCGCGGACGACCACGGTGAACCGGCACACCCCGTGGTCGTCGGGGTTGCTGTTGTGCGTGACCAGGTTGTAATGGTGCGCGTGCGGGGTGGTCTGCACGAACCCGAGCGCGATCCACATCGGGTGTGCGGTCCATGCAGTCAACGGATATGCCCCCGGGATGTCGCTCGCACCGGGGGTGCAGGCGCCGCCGGCGGCGTCGCTGCAGACGACGTCGAGGCCCGGAGTGAAACCTGTTTCACCGCCTGCGGGCGCGCCCCGGGGGTGCGGGCAGCGGTGCGGCGCCTCGGCCCCGTCGTCGGTGAAGCTCGGCCGGCGCTCGTGGTAGTAGGCCGCGGTCGCGTTGAACAGCTCGCCCATGACCGTCACCGCCTCGTTGTGACGCTCGTGCCGCTTGATCGCCGCGTGCTCCCGCACCGCGAGGGTGGCGAGGATCGCCGCGATCGCGACCACGAGCAGCGAGTCGAGTGACGACAGGCCGCGGCGCGCGCGACCGGAGCGTGGTGGGGGAAGCGGGCGATGGGAGTCGGGGGACATGTTCACGTCGGTGGAGCGGCCGAAGGCCAGCCGGTGGGGGAGGGCTGCTGGGTCTGTCGGCGTGACACGCGGCTCACGAGGGCTGGCCGCTTCACTTCCTAGGTAAACGCTATTCAAAATTCGATCACACTCGGCTCCGATGCAAGGATCCAGATTCGCACAGGGCTCCAGGGGTATCTCGCGCGCTCCTGTCCGGCAGCCTCAAGGATGCGCGATCCGACCCGCGTTGGGGTCGGGCTTGCGCAGAACGGCGAGCAAGTGCGCGCCGAACTGGCGCAGAAAGCTGTCCCGGGCCCACCACTCACCGGCCGCCAGGACGCGGCCGAGGAGCGGCAGCGAGAGGATCCGGGAGATCGGCACGAGCACGCGGATCCCGTACACGCGCACCAGCTCCAGCTCGCGGGGGGCGAGCTTGAGCAGGCGGCCGAGCGAGTCGTAGCGGGTGACGTGGTGGTCGCCCTCGACGAGCACGCCGCCGGCGGCGACGATCGTGATGGGGTGACGGATGCCGTGGGCGAGGCCGCGGAGGCTGCGGGGGTTGTTGATCTCGAGCAACAGGATCCCGCCGGGCGCGGTCACGCGGACGGCCTCTTGCAGCAGCGAGCGCACCAGCGCCAGCGAGCTGTCCTCGTCGCGGCCCAGGTGCGCCAGCGTACGCAGGCAATAGACGGCGTCGTAGGTCGCGTCGGCGGCGGGGATCTGCAGCGTGTCGCCGTGTTGGTCGAGTTCGGCGAGCGGCGCGACCGAGACCGTGCTGGCGACGCGGCGGGCCCACTGGGTGATCTCCGGCGCCCCGTGGCCGAGATCGAGGACGCGGCGGCCGGCCACGTGGCGGAGCACGGCCTCGCCGGCGAGCGCCTGGGTGAGCTCGGACGCGCTTGCGGCCGGGTCCGTCATCGCCGGCACGGGAGCGCCCCACCAGGTCTGTTCGCTGGACAGCGGAGGCGGTGCGGCCGCGCCCTGGCGGCCCTTCGCGCCCGACGACCGTGGATTCGTTGACCCGCTCACTTCCTCCATGGTACCCCTTGGACCCTCGAAGGAGCCTCGATGCCGACCAAGATCCTCGCGATCGACGACAGCAAGACCATGCGCCTCGCCATCAAGATCACCTTCGCGGCCGAAGACTATGACGTGGTCGCGGTGAGCAAGGGCTCCGAGGCCGTCGCTCGCGCCAAGCAGATGCCTGCGGACGTGCTCATCGTCGACGCCGCGCTCGCCGCCGGCGAGCCCTCGGGGTATGAAGTGGTCAAGGCGGTGCGCGCCGACCCCGACACAGCGCACATCCCTGTACTCCTCCTCGTTTCGAATCAGGTCGGCATCGACGAAGCCCAGGTCCAGGCCTGCGGCGCCAACGGGGCGATGACCAAGCCGTTCGACACGCAGGAAATGCTCGAGAAGGTGACGGCCCTCGCTCAGGGCAAGTCGATCTCGAGCGGCAAGTCGGTGCCGAAGGCCGCGCCTGCGCCGCAGCCCACCGCCGCCCCGGCTCGCCCCGCGGCGGCCGCCGCGCCGTCGCCCGTGGCCGCCGCCCCGACGCCGGCGGCAGCCCGCCCGGTCCAAGCTCCCTCGACGCCTCCGGCCGCGGCGCCCAAGCCCGCGGCGACCCCCGCAGCGGCCGCACGGCCCGCGGCGGCCCCCGCGAGCAGCGGCAACAAGAATTTCCCGGCAGCTTTCGCCTCAGGAGAGGATATGGCCAGCAAGATCCCGATCGCGACTCCCATCCCGTTCGCTCCCGCCGATGCGCCGACCGCCGGCATGCTCAAGCGCCTTCAGGCGGCCGGCGGGGCCGGCACCGGTCTCGACCCCAAGGCGGTCCAGGCGCTCCTGTCGCTCAGCCGTGACGTGATCGAGCAGGTCGTCTGGGAGGTCGTCCCGGACATGGCCGAGCAGATCCTCGCGCGCGGGCAGCAGGCCCGGCACTGAGCGCCGTCCCGGGGGACCGCCCCGGAGCTTGAATTTCGATGGCCGCCTCGCGCGATCTGGATCGCTCCCAGGTCGATGCGTGGCGGCTTTGCCGTGTTCGCGTACGGGCCCACGACGCGGCGAAGAAGGTGCGCGGTCGCCGAGACGTGACAGAGTCTCGGCGGCATGGGCCGGACGAGTGCGAGTCAAGATGCCGCCCCGATGGGGGCCGGAGGGAGCATGGAGAAGCTCAACAGTGTCTACGAGCCGCAGGCCGTCGAGGCGCGGCTCTACTCGTGGTGGCGTGACGCCGGTTACTTCCAGCCGGCGCCCGGCGACCGGCCGACCTTCACGGTCGTGCTGCCGCCGCCGAACGTCACCGGCCGGCTGCACATGGGCCACGCGCTCACGGCCACGATCGAGGACACGCTGGTCCGCTGGCGCCGCATGTGCGGGGAGGCGGCGCTGTGGCTGCCCGGCACCGATCACGCCGGGATCTCGACGCAGGTGATGGTCGAGCGCCAGCTCGTCAAGGAGGGCACCAGCCGCGATCAGGTCGGGCGCGACGAGTTCATCCGCCGCGCGTGGGAGTGGACCCGCGAGCACGGCGGCATCATCGATCGCCAGCACGAGGCGCTCGGGGCCTCGCTCGACTGGTCGCGCTACCGCTTCACCCTCGACCCGGTGTCGTCGCGCGCGGTCCGGGAGGCGTTCGTCCGCCTGTACGAGGACGGCCTCGTCTACCGCGCGTTCCGCCTGATCAACTGGGACTGGGCCAGCCAGACCGCGCTCAGCGACCTCGAGGTCGAGCACCGCGAGTCCGACGGTTCGCTGTGGCACCTCGCGTACCCGGTCGAGGGCTCGGACGACGTCCTCGTGGTGGCGACCACCCGGCCCGAGACGATGCTCGGCGACACCGCGGTGGCGGTGCACCCCGACGACCCGCGCTACCGCCACCTCATCGGCCGGCGCGTGATCCTGCCGCTCACGGGGCGCAAGGTCCCGATCGTCGGCGACCCGATCCTCGTCGACATGAACTTCGGGACAGGCGCCGTCAAGGTCACGCCGGCCCACGACTTCAACGACTTCGAGGTCGGCAAGCGCCACGACCTCGACCTCGTGGTCGTGATCGACAAGCAGGGCAAGCTCAACGAGAACGCGCCGGAGCGGTTCCGCGGGCTGTCGGTGGCCGAGGGGCGCGAGGCGGTGGTGGCGGCGCTCGCCGAGGCCGGCGCGCTGGTCAAGGTCGAGCCGCACAAGCTCAACCTCGGCTACTCGCAGCGCACCGGCGTGGTGTGCGAGCCGCTGCCGTCCGACCAGTGGTTCGTCCGCACCAAGCCGCTCGCCGAGCCGACGATCGAGGCCGTCCGCAGCGGGCGCACCAAGATCCTGCCGGAGCACCGCGAGGGCGACTACTTCCGCTGGATGGAGAACATCCACGACTGGTGCATCTCGCGGCAGCTGTGGTGGGGCCACCGGATCCCCGCGTGGCACTGCGCCGCGTGCGGCCAGATCACCGTCGGCCGCGAGGACCCGACCGCGTGCGCTCACTGCAGCTCGACGGCGATCGAGCAGGACCACGACGTCCTCGACACGTGGTTCTCGTCGGGCCTGTGGCCGCTGACCTGCCTCGGCTGGCCCGAGCAGTCGGCCGACCTGCAGCGCTTCTACCCGACGGCGCTGATGGAGACCGGCTGGGACATCCTGTTCTTCTGGGTCGCCCGGATGATGATGTTCGGGATGTACTTCGGCGGCGACGTGCCGTTCCGGACCGTGTTCCTCCACAGCATGGTGCTGGGCGAGGACGGGCGGAAGATGGCGAAGATGCGCGGCAACGTCGTCGACCCGATGGAGCTCATCGAGAAGTGCGGCGCCGACAGCCTGCGCTTCTACCTGTCGACGATGGCCGGCCAGGACCAGGGCATCGTCTTCAGCCGCGCGCGCGTCGAGGGTTACCGCAACTTCTGCAACAAGCTGTGGAACGCGGCCCGCTTCGCGCTGATGAACCTCGAGGACTTCGGCGCCGACGAGCTCGCGGCCTACCGCGCGCAGGTGATCGAGCAGGCCGACGTCGGCCCGCTGTCGATCGCCGACCGCTGGATCCTCGCGCGCGCGCTCGAGACCGCGATCGCCGTCGACGACCTGTTCTCGCAGTACCGCCTCGACCTCGCGGCCCACACCGTCTACCAGTTCGTGTGGTACGAGCTGTGCGACTGGTACCTCGAGCTGGCCAAGAGCAACCTCCGCGAGGGCGCGCCGCCGGCGGATCGCCGGGCCACGCAGGGCACCCTGGCGACGGTGTTCGACCTGGTGATGCGGGTGCTGCACCCGATCATCCCGTTCATCACCGAGGAGATCTGGCAGCGCCTGCCGCGTCCGGCCGACGCGCCCGCGAGCCTGATGCTGGCGGCGTTCCCCCGCCCGCGCACGCGCGACGGCGAGACGGTGCTCGAGCTCGACGGGCCGGTGCAGCGCGTGGGGGCGATCCTGGCCGAGGAGGGCACGCTCCGCGCCCGCGAGGACATGACCGCGCTGGTCGAGCTGACCACCGCGGCGCGCAGCCTCAAGGCCGAGTTCAAGCTGCCGCCCACGAAGCGGGTCGAGGTGCTGGTCCGCAGCGACGATCCGGAGGTGCGCGCCCGCGTGGCCCGGCTGCACCCGCTGGTGGTCCACCTGGCCAAGCTGCAGCAGCTGCGCCTGATGGAGCCGCACGAGGCCGCGCCCAAGGAGGCGGCGACCGAGGTGGTGCGCGGGGGCGAGGTCATCCTCCCGCTCGCGGGCCTGGTCGACTTCGCCGCCGAGCGCACGCGCCTGTCGAAGGATCTGGAGAAGGCGCGCAAGGAGGCCGACGGCCTGACCGCGAAGCTGCAGAACCCGGGCTTCCGCGAGAAGGCGCCGGCCGACGTGGTCGCCAAAGGCGAGGCGCGTCTCGTCGAGCTGAAGGGCGACCTGGAGCGCCTGCAGGCGACGCTGGGCCGTCTCGGCGGCTGAGCGCCGTGCAGTCATGTCGACAGGCTGCTAGCCTGTCGACATGACTCGTTTAAGCTTTTTATGTGTAGCAATGACGTGGATGGTGCTGCCGGCCTGCGGGGGCGAAAAGGGCGGCGAGACCGAAGGCGAGACCGGTACGAGTGACCCCGGTACGGGCGAACCCGGCACGGGCGAGACGGATCCGGGCGAGACGGATTCGGGCGAACCTGGCACGGGCGAGACGAGCCCGGGCGCGACTGAGACCGGCGAGACGGGTGAGACCAGCGAGACCAGCGAAGCGCCCACGGGGACGACGGGAGACGAGCCGCTGCTCGAGACCTGCGTGTTCGACCCCCCGTGCTTCCACGAGATCGACCCCGACTTCACCAACTCCGAGCAGGCGGTGTACGACGGGCTGGTGTGCGCGTGGTCGCGGCTGCGCGACGCGGCTCCGTCGCGCGTGGACCTGACCTTCGCGGGCGACGATCCGACGTCCTTGATCCCGCTCGGCGACCCGGGCCGCTCGGTGCTGGTGGTGAAGAGCCCCGGCGGCGTCGAGGCGGTGCAGCGCTGTACTCTGGCCCCGGTCGCCTTCTTCGCGGCCTGCATCGACGACGGGCCGCAAGGGCTCGACGAGGGCTGCGCGTTCGGCCTCAGCTGGTACGACGGCTGTGTCGACGAGCCGGCGCCGGTCTGCCCCGGGTGAGGCGGAGGGTTCGCGTTCGGCGCGACCGGGTGCCTGATGAGGCCGTGCTCGTTCGAGTGCGGAGGTATTTAAGGCATGTCGTGGAGGACATGCCGAAACAATCATGGTCTGATGGACATGCCCGATCGGGCATGTCCGATCGGGCCCGTCACTCCGGCGGCGCGCAGCCGACCTCGGCCTTGGGCGGGTCGTCGTCGTCGGCGCGGGCGGCGATGAAGGCGCGCAGGCTGTCGGCGTCGTTCGGGAGAGTGTCGCGCCAGCGGACGACGCGGCCGTCGAGGCCGACGGCGACGACGCTGCGGCCGTCGGCCTCGATGGCGAGCGAGACGACTTGCTTGAGGCCGCGGAGGCGGCGGAAGTCGCGGCGCGACGCCAGCGGATCGGGCCCGTCGCCGATGTCCCAGAGCAGGATTTCGCCGCCGGTGACGGAGACGGCGACCCGGCTGCCGTCGTGGGACAGCGCGGCGATCGGATCGACCAGGTCGGGTGGCGCGAGCTCGATGCGCAGCTCGTGGCTGACGCGGTCGAACACACGCACGATGTTGTCGCGGCTGACGGTGACGATCCAGCGGCCGTCGCCCGACACGCCGACCTCGCCGACCTGCAGGCGATGTCCGCGCAGCTGGCCGAGGCGCTGGCCGTCGAGGCCGACGTGCTCGACGTGGTCCTCGGCGGCGAACACGAGCTCGCGCGTGCCGGGGATCGCCACGGTCACCGCGATCCGGTTGCGCACGCGCAGGAGCTCGCGCAGGCCGGCGTCGCCGTCGTGGCGCAGCAGCTGGCCGTGCGGTCCGCCGATCACGATCGCGGGCTCGCCGGGGATGAACAGGGTCGGCGGGGCCCCCTCCACGCGCCCCAGCTCGCGGACCGGCTCGCCCGCGGCGAAGTCGACGAGCAAGATCCGGCCGTCCTCACAGGCGAGGGTGAAGCGCGGCCGCGACGGGTCGACGCCGGCGCGCAAGCCTTCGCAGCCGGGACCGACGTGGGTGCGAAAGGCGATCGCGCCGGCGGGCAGCGACACGCCGAGCAGCTCGCCGTCCTCGTCGAGGACCAGGCCGTGGCGCCCGTCGTGGGCGATGGCCACGCGCTCGATCGGTCGCTCGATCGGGATCGCGGCCAGCGAGCGCATGCCGGCGGTGTCGACGAGGTGGAGCGCCGCGGCGCCGCCGAGCAGGACGCGGCCCGCCGCCGGCGCCATCGCGATGGCGTCGTGCCCGATCGGCTCGGGGGCGATGTACTGCTCGCGCTCGAAGACCGAGGCCGGCCACACGAAGACGCGCGGGTCGTTGCCGACGGCCGCGATCCACCGGCCGTCGGGCGAGAACTGGGCGTCGATCATGTGCACGGGCACGGCCAGCGGATAGGAGGTCGCGGTCGGTACGTCCCAGATCCCGACGCGCGCGTCGCCGCCGACCGAGGCGACCTTGGTGCCGTCGGGCGAGAAGCTGGCGCGGCGGATGTAGCCGGTGTGCGGCGCGAGCAGAGTGCCGCGGTCGCGGACGAGGTCGTAGTGGCGCAGGTAGGTGGTCGAGGCCGGGGCGACCAACTGATCGGAGGCCGGCGAGAAGCGGATCTCGCGGAGCGAGCCGAGCCACACGTCGGTCGGCGCCTGCGGCCAGGTGAGCCGCCGCCCGGCGCCGGCGCGGGTGTCGTACAGCCACACGCTGCCGTCGGCGATCGTGGTGGCGAACCACCGCCCGTCGAGCGAGAGGCCGCCGGCCTGCTGCATAACGACGTCGCCGGGGCGCACGACGGTGCGCGCGCCGGTGGCGAGGTCGTGCAGGTAGGCCTGGTTGCTGTCGACGTCGATGCAGCCGATGTGCCGGGCGTTCCACGGGACCGTGTTGGCGTAGCAGCGGTCGATGACCTCGCCGACGCCGGTGTCGAGGTCCCAGCGGCGCAGGGCGAGCGCGTCGTCGGCGGTGTAGAGGCGGCGGCCGTCGGGGCTGAAGACGACGTTGCGCACGCCGTCGGTGTGGCCGACGAGGACCTGCGGCGCGCCCCCGTGCAGGTCCCACACGCGCACCGTGTGATCGCGGCTAGTCGAGGCGACGCGGCCGCCGTCGGGCGAGAAGGCGGCGCGCCAGACGTCGCCGGTGTGGCCGCGGAAGACGCGAGATGTCCCGGAGGACATGTCCCAGACGCGCAGGGTGCAGTCGTCGCTGGTGGTGGCGAGGAGGTCGCCGCTCGGCGAGAAGGCGGCGCGGCTGATGGCGGCCCGGTGGCCGCGGAGCACGCGAGGCAGGCCGCGCGCGTCGAGGTCGGCGGTCAGCTGTCGGGCGCGCCGCCAGTCGGCCGCCGGCGAGAGGTTGTCGAGCAGCCGCAGGGCCTCGATCGGGTCGCTGTCGAGGAGGAGGCGGGCTTGCTCGAAGGACAGGTTGTCGGCGCGCCGCTCGGTCTCGACCTGGGCCGCCTGCGCCCGTCGCTCGGCGTCCTCGGCCCGGTCGCGCGCGCTCTCGGCGAGGTCCCGCTGCTCGCGGACCTGGACGAAGCTCAGCGCGGTGACGCCGACGATCAGCGCGACGCTGACGGCGGCCAGGCCGAGCAAGGCGCGGTGGCGGCGGACGAACCGACGCAGGCGCTCCCACGCGGTGTAGCGGTGCGCGCCGACGATCTGGCCGGTCTGGAACCGCCGCAGGTCGTCGGCGAACTCCTTGGCGCTGGGGTAGCGGCGCCGGCGGTCGCGCGCCATGGCCTTGTCGACGATCGCCACCAGCTCGTCGGGCGCGTCGGGCTCGCGGCTGCGCAAAGGGACAGGTGACTCGTAGACTGTCTTGTAGATCATCTCCATCGCGTTGCCGGCGTCGTGCGGCAGCTGCCCGGAGAGGACGTGGTAGAGGATCGCGCCGAGGGCGTAGACGTCGGTGCCGGTGTCGACCTCGGCGCCCTCGGCCTGCTCCGGCGACATGTAGCCGGGCGTGCCGATGACCGCGCCGACGAAGGTGAGGTCCTTGCCCGGAGTGACGGGGGTCGGTTCGCCGGCGCCGAGGTCGGCGACGTCGAGCTCCTTGGCCAGGCCCCAGTCGATGACGACGGTCTCGCCGAAGGCGCCGACGAGCACGTTGTGCGGCTTGAGGTCGCGGTGGAGGATCCGCTGACTGTGTGCGTAGGCGACGGTCTCCGCGATCGCCAGCACGTGCGGGAGCAGGGCCAGGCGCGCGGCGAGGCTCTTGGCCTCGGCGAGGACCTTGTCGAACGAGCGGCCCGAGACCAGCTTCATGGCGAAGAACGGCTCGCCCGTGGGCCAGCGACCGGCGGCGTAGACCGGGACGATGCCCGGGTGCTGCAGGCGCGCGGTAAGGAGGACCTCGCGGACGAACCGCTCCTCGTCGACGGGTCGGCCGCGGACCAGCAGCTCCTTGAGCGCGACCTGACGGTCGAGGCTCGGGTCGTGGGCGCGCAAGATCCGGCCGATGCCGCCCTGCGCGAACTGGCCGGCGATCACGTAGGTGTCGCGCTCGATCTGCGGCAGGCGGCTGGTCGCGAGCGTCGATGGGGCCGCGGGCGGCGGCGTCTCGGACGGCGGCATCGTGAGGATCTCGTCCTCGACGGGCGGCGTGGCGGCGCGGGTCGGCAGCGCTGCGCTCGCGGACAGCGTGTCGTCCAGGCGGCCCGCGCTCATGGCTGGCGCGGGGCGAGGAAGCCGGCGTCGAAGGCCAGGGGCAGGAGATCGCGGACCCGTGAGCGCAGGAGGGCGCCGCCGGTGGTGGCGAGCACCAGGTCGGCGTCGGCGGCGAACTCGAACAGGATCTGGCGGCAGGCGCCGCACGGCGGGGCAGGGGTGTCGGCGCCGGTGACGACGGCGACGGCCTCGATCGCGGCGGCGCCGTGGGTCAGGGCGTAGAAGAGCGCCACCCGCTCGGCGCACAGGCCGAGGGTGTAGCTGGCGTTCTCGACGTTGGCGCCGGTCCAGATCGTGCCGTTCGCGTCGCGCAGGGCGCAGCCGACGGCGAAGCCGCTGAAGGTGCAACGCGCGTGCTCGCGGACGGCGGCGGCGGCCGCGACGAGCGCGGCCTCTCGTGGGTCAGCTGCCGTCATCCATCACGTCTTCGATCTCTTCGATCTCTTCGACGAGCTCGGGCTCGGCCTTGGTGAGCTTGGGGATCACGAGGCCGCGCGGGTTGGTCTCGACGAACGACTCGGTCTCGTCGGTGTCGACGTCGACGCCGACGTCGGCGTCGGCGTCGGGCTCGGTCTCGCTGACGTCGACGACCATGGTCCGCTCGCTGTTGTCGCCGATGGCGTGGGCGAGCTGCGACTGCGAGTCCTCGAGGCGGCGTCCGAGCTCGGTGGCGAGGCTCCACAGCAACCTGGAGGCGAGCGCGTGATCGCGGCGCATCAGCTCTTGCAGCTCGCGGCGGCCGATCCGCAGCAGCTTGCCGTTGGCTTCGACGGTGATGGTGATGCGCGCGGAGTCGGTGCCGACGAGGTCGGTCTCGCCGAGGAGGAAACCGGCGTTGACGGTGACGAGGTGGTGACCGCCGCGCGAGAGGGTGGCGCGGCCGTCGAGCACGACGAACATGTCGCCCGCCTCCTCGCCCTCGCGCACGAGCACCTCGCCCTTGTGGCAGGCCTGGACGCGCGAGATGTTCATCAGCTTGCACAGCTGCTGGTAGGTCAGGCCCTCGAACAGCTTGACGCGGCGCAGGGTCTCGACGGTGAACTGCAGCTGGGCGACGCGCGTGGCGTCGCCGCGGACCTGCACTGCGAGGGCGGTGACGTTGTCCTTGCCGCCGCGGCTGTTGGCGAGGTCGATGAAGCGGCCCGGGATGTCCTCGATGTTGGAGAGCGCGAGGTTGCTGGCGATCTCGGCGTCGTCGAGGTAGTCGTAGAGGCCGTCGGAGCACAGCAGGAACGCGTCGCCCGGCAGGATCTCGAAGTCGAGGATGTCGACCTCGACGTGCTCGTAGACGCCGACGGCCCGCGTCATCGCGTTCTTGAAGCTGGCGTACGGGCTGACCGCGAACTCGTCGGCGCGGACCTTGCCGCTGCGGATCAGCTCGTTCATCAGCGAGTGATCCTCGGTCAGCGGATAGACCACGCCGTTGCGGCTGAGGTAGATCCGGCTGTCGCCGACGTAGGCGATGAAGCCGCGCTGGCCGATGATCAGCAGCGCGACCACGGTCGTGCCCATGCCGCGCTTCTCGGGCTCCTGCTGGGCCTTGAAGTAGATCCGCTCGGACGCCGAGTGCACCGCGTACTCGAGCAGCGTGCACAGCTCCATCTGCGCGGTCGCATCGAAGTCGCCGATGCGCGTCAGCAGGTCGCGCTCACGGCTGACGACGTCGCGGATCGTGTGCACCGCGAGCGCGCTCGCCACTTCACCGGACGCGTGGCCGCCCATGCCGTCGGCGACGATGAAGAGGTTGAGGTTCTTGTCGATGAGGAAATTGTCCTCGTTGTGCGACCGCTTTCGCCCGACATCGGTCGCTGCCCAGTGCTTGATCTCCATCGCCATGGACCTCATCGCGGCCGGACCTCAGGGCTCCGGCGCCGCTGCCGAGAATACGGCATCGAGCGGGCGCTGGGCGGCGTCGGCTCCTGCGAGCCTGGCGGCGAGTGCGTCGAGATCGCTCTGGCCGACGGCGGCCCCGTCGAGCCATACGCCCTCGGGCAAGGCGGTGATGCCTCCAGGCCCCCGTTCGAGCTCGGGTTCGCCCAGCTCGCAGGTCTGCGCCTCGGGCGCCTCGTCGAGCCGGGCGATGAAATCGGCCGCCGCGGCGCTCCGCGGCTCCCTGCGCGCGCCTTCGCCCTCGCGCGCGAGGATCCGCAGGTACTCCAGCTGCAAGCCGAGCTTCTCGGCCACGCAGGTGCGCACCCGCAGCTGCCGGGCGCCGGTGGTGGTGCCGCGGGCGATGACCTGCACGGCCAGGACGCCGGGGTTGTGCCGGCGAAACTCGAGAACCGGGGCGAGTAGCGAGAAATTGGGGTGCTCGTCGTGCTCGGCGAACACGACGAGGCGATGGGGGAGGCCGACCCCACCGACCAACATGCCGGCCTGCACCGGCGGGCGCATGAGCCGCTGGCTGACACCTCGCCGCGGGGCCATCACCGGGCGCACGAGCGGTCGATTGCCGCGGATCCGCTGGCCCTCGCGGGCGAGCTCGCCGCGCACGCGCTCGAGGCCGACGCCGTCCTCGAAGGCCGCGGCCTGGCCGACGACGAAGATCGGCGGGCGACCGAGGTAGCCGCCCGCGGCCTGGTGCAGGCGCTGGAGCTCGGCCTTGCCGGCGCGCACGGCGGCGTCGATGCAGCCATCGTCGAGGATCAGGGCGAGATCCTCGGGGCTCAGCCCGAGCTCGCCGGCGAGGACGGCGCGCGCGGCGGGATCGGCGAGGCGGACCGCGAGGCGATCGCGGCCGTCGCGGTCCAGCACCCGCAGGGCGGCCTCCTGTCGGCCGCGGACGCCGGCCCCGAGCAGGAGGCGGAGGATCCGGGTGTCGCCCACGTTCTCGACCATGGTGGTGGCGATCGGGACGACGCGGACACCGACGAGGCCCTCGTGATCGGCGACGAGACGCCGCAGATCGAGCCACAGGCCGAAGGTGGTGGAGGCGAAGGGGTCGAGGAAGGCGGAGATCGCCAGGGGGGCGTCGACGGGGCCGACGTGGAGGGCGAGCGGGGCGCAGTCCTGGACGCGCACCGCCGGCGCAGCGAGCAGCACGGCGGCGAGCGCGGAGGCGACGAGCACGCGGCCACTGTGACCCGCCGCCGCGGTTTGTTCAAGGCGAGGGCGTGGTAGTCTCGCGGCCCGTGCTGCGCGCCGCCCTGCATGTCCTGGTCAGTGGGTCGCTCCTCGCCGGCCCGCCCACCACGCGCGAGTACACCGGCGACGACGCGGTGATCCACGCGCCGAGCGCCGGCGGGACGACGCCCGCGGTCCCGGAGCCGCCAGCCGCGTCCGAGCCCCCGCCGTCTCAGCCCCCGCCGGGCGCGGTGACGCCGACCGGAGCGCCGGCGTCGACGGAGGGCACGAGCTCGGAGAGCGCCACGTCGCCGTCGGCGTCGACGCCGGAGACCACGCCGCCGCCGACGACGGCCGCGCCCGTGCAGCCCGAGGGGCCCGTCGAGGACGAAGAAGAGGACGAGGGCGAGGTGCCCTACGATCCGCTCGTCGACAGCCCGGAGGCCCAGCGCGCCCGCAGCTGGGTGCGCAGCGGGGCGGTGTTCCTCGGCATCGGCGCGGTGCTGACGGGCGGCGGGATCGCCATGTCGCAGGCGAAGGTCAACACGCTCGACGAGCAGGAGGCCTGCGATCCGCGCATGGACCACGCAGGCAACGGTTGTCTGGAGAACGCGCGAAATCGCGCTACGGCCGCGCTGCTCATTCCGGGGGTGCTCCTGCTGGCCGGCGGCATCGCCATGCTGACGGTCGGCAAGTTGCAGCAGAAGCGGCTGCGGGCCGACCTGCGGGCGAGCCGGCGCGAGGTGGTGCTCGGGCTGCAGTGGTCGTTCTGAGGTGGCCTTTGAACCTGTTCGTCGAGTCAGGTCATCCGGACGCCGGAGCGCCGCTGCTGCTGGCGATGGCGCGGGCATGGGCGGTGATGGGCGCGGAGGTGGTGATCGCCGCGGGCGACGACAACCTGATCCGGACCCGCCGCGCGGATGACCCCGGGGACAGGCCGTTCGTGGTCGTGGCGGCCGGGCTGCCGAACCTGGTCCACGAGTTCGCCCACGCGATCCAGGCCGGGTACCTGGCCGACGACCACGGCTTCGACTACGGGCTCATCCCGCTCGACCTGCGGGTAGCCGAGCAGCGGGCGCTGCTGTGGGGGGAGCTGGCCTGCTCGGTGCTGTCGTGCGCGTACGCGCCGGCGGGCGGGGATGTCGACGCCTGGTTCAAGGAGCAGGTCGAGATCCAGGGGGTGTTCTACGGGGTGAGCGAGGGGGCGGAGTTCGCGGCGCTGGTCGACGCCACGCGAGCGGCGCACCCGGGCGAGCTGCCGGCGACGGTCGAGGCGGCTTACCGGGCGGTCGCGCAGGCTTTGCGCGCGGTGGGGGCTGCGGATGCAGAGGCAGAGCCCCCCGAGCACCTCAGCTTCGAGGCCCTGTGGGCGCGATATCGCCGGCATTTGCCTGCATCGCCGCTTGCCTCGGGCTGAAACCGCGGGGACCCTGGTCGGGTCGTACGAGGGTCGATGCTGCGCACCTTCTTGTCATCCCTGGACTACGGCGGGTTCGGCCTGCACATCGATGATCTGGTCGAAGGCGCCGCGATGGCGACCCGCGGGTGTTTTACCCGCATCGGCTCGTTCTGGTGGGGCGGCCCGAGCGGGCCGAGCGGCGGCGCGGAGGTGTGCGCGTCGTCGGTGATCGTGGACGTGGCGTTCCTCGCGCTGCTGGTGATCGCGGTGATCGCGGTGGTGAGGATCCGCCAGCGCGGCGAGGAAGGCCGATTCGAGCTGGCGCGACGCTACCTCGAAAAGGGCATGGATCCCCCGCACGATCTGTTCCCGTCGTCGGCCCAGGGCGACCTGCGACGCGGGATCGTGCTCATCTTCGCTGGCCTCGGCCTCCTGGGCGCGTCGGTCGGCATGCCGGGCCTCGGCCCCACGGGCCTCATCCCCGGCTTTATCGGTCTCGGCTATCTCGCTTCGTTCGCCGCGTCGCGCAAGAGGAACTCATGAGCAAGGTGTCCACAGCAGCGCTCTCCTGGCTCGGGTTCGGGCTCCGCAAGACCCAGAACCTGGCCGATCTCAGTGACGACGCGCTGGTCCAGGCGGCCGGCCGGGCCGACGGCGAGAAGGCGTTCGGCGAGCTGCTCCGGCGGCACCAGGGCAAGGTCCGCGGCCTGCTCCTGCGCCTGACGAGCGACCGCAACCTGGCCGACGACCTCGCGCAGGAGGTGTTCCTCCGCGCCTATCGCGGTCTGTGCGGCTTCGAGGGCCGGGCCCGGTTTTCGACCTGGTTGTACCGGATCGCCTACAACGTGTACCTGAACCACCGCGCCCGCGTGCGCGAGCTGGCGGCGCTGCCGGAGAACTTCGAGGCCGGCGCGATGGCCCCCGAGACGTCGACGAGCGCGAGCCGCTGTGACATGCGCAAGGACCTCGACGCGGCGATCGGCGCGCTGCCCGAGCGCTACCGGGCGGTGGTGATGCTCTACTACCTCGAGGACGTGTCGTATCCCGAGATCGCGGAGATCCTCGAGCTGCCTCTCGGGACAGTCAAGACGCATCTCCATCGCGCCAAGCGGATGCTGCGCGAGCACCTCGATGGTTGGGGTTCGGGCGAGGTCGAGGCCGAGGATGCCTGAGTCGTCGCCATCGATCGCCCGGCTGCGCGAGTTCCTCGAGCTGCTCGACGTCCCGTCGAGCACGCTCAAGCGCGACCCTCGCGGCCAGACGTGGCTGCCGCCGGAGATGCGCGCGCTGGTCGAGGCCGACGCCGAGTGCCGCGCCGAGCTCGTCCGCTTCGTCGACCGCGAGCTCGAGCTGTTCGACAGCGTGCGCCAGCGCAACGATCCGCTGTTCGCCAAGGACGTGCTGAACGCCACGCATGCGGTCGAGATCGCCGGCGCCGGGCTCGATCCGCGGGTGCGCAGCTGGATCCTCGGGCTGTTCTACGCGCTGGCGACGATCGCCGGCTACGCCACGCTCGCGCCGCTGTTCGGGCTGTCGGAGCGGGGCAGCGTGCTGGCGCAGGCCCGGGCCGCGCTCGGCCTGGCGAGCGAGGCGACGAGCCCGAGCGCGTGGGGCCTGGCCGCCGTCGGCGCCGCGGTGGCGCTGGCGCTGCTGCTCGCGTTCATGCCGAGCCGGCGCCCGAGCTCGCGCGCGTGACCAGCGAGTGCGATCGACTGCGCTTGCGAGGATGAGCTCGAGCGGCACGCGACGATCGTCGTCGGCCGTCGGCGATTCGACGGTGCGCGTCCATCGTCGACGATGATGATCCTCGTGCTCACTGGACTGTGCTGGTGATCACTCGCAGGCCGATCTCGATGGCTCGCGCAAGGTCGCGGGGCGTGAGTTGGCGGACGCCGAGCGGGCCACGGTCGAGCTCGGCCATTCGCGCTTAAACGCCAGCGGGCGGCCCGCCCGCACGAGATTTCGCCCCGGCGGCGAGACGGTGCATAGTTCAGACACAGGCCCGTCCAAGCGCGCCAGGAGACAACATGCCCGTTTCACGCAGACTCGCTTCCATCGCCCTCGCCGCCGCTTGCTGTGTCGCCGCCGGGACGGCGACCACGACGGCCAAGGCGGGTGATGGCGCCGTCAACGTGCTGGTGGTCAAGGAGCACGGGGTCGGCAGCGCGGCGCAGGCTCAACCCTTGATCGACAAGCTCATCGCCGTGGTGGCGAAGCAGAACGGCTGGACCGCGAGCGCGGGCAAGTACCTCACGAGCCGCGAGGCCGCCGAGACGCAGATCCACTCGATCGACCCGCACTACGGGATCATGTCGCTGGCCGCGTTCCTGGCCCTCGGTCCCAAGCACAAGCTCGACGTCATCGGCCAGGCCGAGGTCGCACAGGCGGGCGGGCGGCAGTATCACATCATCAGCAAGACCCAGGCGGACCTCGCCGGCTGCAAGGGCAAGACTCTGGCGAGCGACCACGCCGACGACCGCAAGTTCATCGACAAGGTGATCGGCGCCGGCAAGTTCTCGCTCGCCGACTTCACTCTGGTCGAGACCAAGCGGCCGGTGCAGACGCTCAAGAAGGTGACGAGCGGCGAGGCCGAGTGCGCGCTCATCGACGACGCGCAGCTGGCCGAGCTCGGCAAGATCGAGGGCGGCGCCGCGGTGAAGTCGATCTGGGCGTCCGAAAAGCTGCCGCCGATGGTGGTCGTGGCGTTCCCGTCGGCGCCCGCGGCGGAGCGCAAGGCGTTCCAGAGCAGCCTCGGGAAGATCTGCGCCGGCGACGGCAAGGCGACCTGCCGCGAGGCCGGCCTGTCGGCGTTCAAGACCGCGAGCGCGGCCGACTACGCCAGCGTGACCGCGGCCTACGACAAGTGACCGCGTGGCGAGCGCCGTGGTATTCCTGCCGGCGATGCGCAGCTCGCTCCTCGCCGTCATCCTCGTCGCGCTCGCCGGTTGCCGCCCGCACGGCAACACCCAGAACCCCAAGTTCGCGGCGGCCGCCGAGACGCACGACCCGATCGCCGTGTACGAGGCGCTCGAGGCCCAGATCGACGCCCAGACCGACACCCCGTCCGACCGCGAGGACGCCTACGCGCTGATCACCAGCTGGGAAGAGGACACCCCGGCCTACGCGTTCGCCCGCGCCGCCATCGCCGGCCGGCTGGCGGAGAACCGCGGGTTGCAGGCGGGCGGCCTGGTGACCGAGGCCGAGGCGTACGCCCGCAAGGTCCGCGAGAAGGAGCCCGACTTCCGCGAGGGCGCGGCGACGCATCTGCTCGGCTCGCTGTATGTGGCGGCGCCGTCGCGGCTGCTCAAGCACGGCGACTCGGAGACGGGGATCGAGCTGCTCGAGAAGGAGGTCGAGGCGCACCCGGAGCGGCCGATCGGCCAGCTGCGCCTGGCCAGCGGCTACATCACTCTCGGCGACGCGGACTCGGCCAAGGAGCCGCTGTGCGCGGCCAAGGGCATGGAAGAGCGGCTCGGCGCGGGCGACCGGCGGTTGCTGGCCAAGCTGATCGAGGAGGCGGGCGGCGCGGCGGCGCTGGCCTGTCCGGCGCCGGTCGGCGGGGCCGGGGAATGACGACCGCCGCCGGCGGAGGCGGCCCGCGCCGGTCCGATCGGACATGGCGGAAAGCGCTGGTCGCTTGGGCCATGTTATTTGGGACAGGTACGGTGGCGTGTCACTCGCGCCTGCCGCGGCTGTCCGAGCAGGGCCGCCATGAAGAGGTGGTGGCGCGGGCCGGGCAGGCGCGGATCTTGCCGCGCGGCAAGGCGGCGCGGGCGTGGGCCCGCTCGCTGGTGGCGCTCGGGCGGCCGGAGGAGGCGCGGGCGGTGCTGCTCCGCGACTTCCGCAAGCACGCGGAGCTGCCGTCGCTGGTGGCGCTCGCCGATCTCGAGGCGGCCGAGGGCCTGACCGGGCTGGCGGCGGCGCACTACGCCCGCGCGGCCAGCCTCGAGACCGATCCGCTGGCAGGGCGGAGCGACGTCTGCGAGCTGTTCCGCCGGCGGGCGGCGCGGTTTCTGGCCGAGGGCGAGGCGCTGGCGGCCGATCTCGACCTGCGGCGGGTGGCGATGATCTGTCCCAAAGGCAAGTCGAGCGCCGACGAGGTGCAGTGGCGAGCCGACCGCGCGCTGCACGAACAGGTGGTGGCGGCGGCGAAGATCCAGGCGCGCGCCCAGCGGACCCTGGCCGGCTGCGAGGGCGAGCGCTGCCGGCCGCCGTCGCTCGATGCGCGCACGCAGGCGCTCGCGCAGGCGCTCGCGCAGGCGCGAGAGGCCGGGCCGGCGGCGCTGCGCGAGGCGGCCGGCCGCCTGGCGGTCCAGCTCGAGCCTGCCGACGTGGCCGACCTGCTGGCGGCGGAGCTGCGCGGCGAGCTGGGGCTCGACCTGGTCGACCTCGACGAGCTGCGCGGGTGGATCGGCGAGTCGGCGGCGGCCGACGTGGTCGCGGCGGCCGACGCCCGGGTGTCGCAGCTGGCGCGCGACTACGTGCGGCTGCGGCTGGCGCAGCTGGGGCCCGGCTACGAGCTGCCGGGGGACGACGCGGCGCGGTCGACTGCGAGCATTGTGATCCGCCTGCTCGACGCGGCCGACGACGACCCGGGGGCCGCAGCGATGAGCTGGCGGGTGTTCGTGCTGCTCGGAGATCTGCCGAGCGCCGAGATGGCGCTGACGGGCAGCCTCGGCGGCCGCGCCGCCCCGGGACGCGCGGCGGCGGTGGCCGACGACCTCGCCCGCGAGACGGCCGGCGGCGCGAGTCTGTCCTCTGGGACAGGCGAGCCGGCGAGCGGAAAATCAGGCGCGAAGCGTTCTCCGGGGACAGGCGGTCCGGCGAGCGGGAAGTCGGCTTCGGGGAGTAAGAGCCTGTCCCCTGAGACAGGTACAGCCGCGAGCGAAAGGGCGGGCGCGGGCGTGAGTCTGTCTCCTGGGACAGGTGGTCCCGCGACCGGTCCGTCGAGCGGGGCAGGCAGTGGCTCGGCGCAGCGGGCCGTTCCGCCGCCCGCGCTGTGGTCGGCGCGCGTGGCCGTCGACGCGTCGACGTTGCCGAGGCTGTTGCAGCTGGCCCGCCTGCGCGGGGCAGCCGGGCGGCACGATCAGGCGGTGTCGATCGCCGCGTGGGCGCTGGCCGAGGGGCAGGCGCGCGGGGTGACGGGGATCGCCGAGCTGGCCGCTGCCGAGGCCCGACACGAGCTGGCCGGGGGTCGGCCGTGGGCGGCGCTGAGCCTCGCCACTGTGGTCCGTAGCGCGCCGACCGACGACGTCGTGCGCGCGGCCGGCTCGGCGATCGTGCTCGAGCAGGCGGCCTGCGGCGGGCGCTGCGGCGACGCCGACGACCGCGCGGCGGTCGTGCAGGTGTTCGGAGAGACATGGCTCTCGGAGCAGGAGCGGCGCGCGACCGAGGCCGCGCACGCGCGCGCGCCGGCGAGCCCTCGGGGGGCCGCGTGCCCGCTGCTGGCGGAGTCGCTGGCGCCGGGGGCGAGCGGCCCGCTGGCGGCGACGCTGCGGCGCGCGCGGACCGAGGGCCTCGGCGCGCCGGAGCTCGGCGAGGCGCTGCGGGAGGTGATCGAGGCCGACTTGACGCTCGACTGCGCCGGGCGGGTCGCGGTGCCGCTGATGTACGCCGCCGACACGAGGGTGGCCGCGGAGGCGCTGGCGGACAACCTGGCCCACGTGCCGCAGGAGATCGCCGCGGGGCAGCTGGCGCTGCAAGCGGAGCTGGCGCTGATCCTCGGCCGGCGCGATCACGCCGATCAGCTGGCCCAGGCGGCCGGGGCGGCGTCGGCCGATCCGCGCGCGGTGTGGCGGCGAGCGGCGCGGATGGCCGCCTGGATCGACGCCCGCCACTACGAGCTGCTGGCGCTGCGCCAGCTGCTGCTGCACGGGGCCGAGGCTGGCGAGGCCGACGAGGTCCGGCTGCGCCTGGCCGTGCGAGCGGTGCGGGACGCCAACGACGCCTGGGCGCCGCGCCGGTCCGAGGCCGGCCGAGAGGCGCTGCTCCGCGGGGTCGAGAGCTTCCTCGCCGAGGTCCCGCCGGCCCGCCGCTGGCACGCCCGCGAGGCGCTGGCGCTGGCGCTGGCCGAGTTCGAGTGGACCGACGAGCAGGCCGCCGCGCTGGTCCGCGCGGCGGTGTGGCCGGAGCTGTCGGTGGTGCTCACGCACCCGGCGGGGTTCCGCCAGCTCGAGCGGGCCTTCGGCGGCGACGTCCCCGGGATCACCGCGCCGGCGCTGGCCCCGGCGCAGCTGGCGGCCGCGCTGGCGCCGCTGAAGCCGCTCGGCGATCCCCGGCTGGCTGGCGCGAAGGACATGTCTTCAGGGACAGGTTCTAAAAGGCCTGGCGCGAAGAGCATGTCTGAAGGGGCAGGCAAGCCTGGCGCGAAGAGCATGGCCGATGGCGCAGGGGCGGCGAGCGGCGCTGGCGCGAAGGACATGGCCGAAGGGGCAGGCAAGCCCGGAGCGGCGGACGGCGCCGCCGCGAGCGCGCTGCCGGTCGAGGCCGAGGCGTTCTGCGCCGTCGACGCGCTGCAGCCGGCGAGGCTGGCTGCCCTGCGCGGGTCGAGCGGCCCGGCGAGGGTGCGGGCGGCCGCGGCCCTGGCCGTCACCGGCGACGCGGCGACCCGCAAGCAGGCGCTGCAGCTGCTGGTCGCCGGCCTCGAGCCGGCCCGTCGCGCGGCCGTGCTCGACGCGGTGAGCGTCGGCCTGGCCGCCGCGCCCGGACGCGAGGCGGCGCCGATGGTGGTGGGCGACGACGACCTGCTGGCGATCGTGTTCGGGCTGGTCCGCGACCCCGCCCGCCGGCCGCGCGAGATCAAGGGGCAGGACGGATGACGGGCGGCGCTCGCCCATGTCGTTCACAGCAGGAACCTCGGGCCATGGACTTCGGGCCAGATCGACGCGAAGACGGGGCGCAGGGCGCCGCGGGCAGAAGCGACGCGAGCGGCCTTCGCGGCCCGCCTGGGCTGGACGTGGCGAGTTCGGTGGGCCTTCCGTGCGCGGCGAGCTCGGGTAAGCCCTCGAGGACATGCTGGAAAGAGCATGTGCTTCGGGGCATGTTTTTTATGACATGTCTCTTCGGACCTGCCTGCGAGGCCACCAAGTCCGAGCCCGCGCCGGCCCCGACGGCGGCGCCGCGGCCGGCCGCGCCGGCGCCGGTGGCCCGGATCGTGACGGCCGACCTGTGGCAGGACCTGATCGCGCAGCGGCCGGGGGCGCTGACGCTGGTCGACGGGCGGCTGGTGGTCGAGCTCGGGCGGGTGCAGGCGCGGGCCAACCTCGATCTCGGGACGGGCGCGGCGATCCGGCTCGGCGAGGAGTTCGGCGAGGAGCGCGGGGCGCTGGTGTTCGGCGCCGGGGGCACGCTGACGCTGCCGCTCGACGGCGAGCTGGCGCCGAAGCTGCACCCCGACAGCGACGGCCAGCCGGGGCTGGCGATGGCGGTGACGCTGCGGTCGATGGTGCCGGGGCAGGCGGTCACGGCGCTGTGGAACGAGCAGCCGCTGGCGCACCTGTCCATCGGGGAAGAGTGGGAGCGGCGCACGTTCTCGCTGCCGCCGGCGCTGGTGCGCGCGGGCGAGAACCGGCTGCGGCTGCACTTCTCGCGCCTGGGCCGCGGGGGCCAGCCGAGCGCGGCGATCCAGCGGGTCGAGGTGGGGCCGCGCGCGGCGATCGTCGCCGGACCGGCGCCCCAGGCCGGCGGGTACCGGGTGCACGCCGGCGACGGCGACGAGGTCTCGCTCGACCTGGCCCAGGGGACATCTCTGGTGTTCTACGCGCTGGCGCCCCGGCGCGGGCGGCTGCGGGTCGAGGGCCGCGGCGAGCTGGCGGTGCTGGTGAGCACCGACGCCGAGCACCGCGAGGGCCGGCCGCCGGCGCTGCTGCTCGACGGGGCGCTGGGGCCGGCGGGTCGCGACCTCGACCTCTCGGGCTACGGCGGGCAGCCGCTGCGGATCGAGGTGCGCGCGCCGGCGGGCGGGGAGGGGGCGACGCTGCGGGTGCTGCAGCTGGTCGCGGGCCGCTCGCGGCCGGTCGATCGCCGCGAACGCAAGCCGCGTGACCTGATCGTGCTCGCGGTCGAGGGCGCCCGCGCGGACGATTTGCTCGGGGTGCTGCTCGGCGGGCCGCGGTTCCCGGCGGTCGAGCGGCTGGCGGCCGAGTCGCTGGTGTTCGAGCGCGCGTACGCGGTGTCGCCGTGGGCGGTGCCGACCCACGCGGCGCTGCTGTCGTCGGTGCCGCCGCCGGGCCACGCGACGGTGCGCGGGACGTTCGTCGCCGACGGCCAGGTGCTGCTGCCCGAGCTGCTCGATCGGGCAGGTTATTACGGGGTCGGGGTCGCGGCCAACGCCGACTTCAACGCCGAGCGCGGTCTGGTCCAGGGCCTCGACTTCGTCCGTAATATGACCCAAGGGACAGGTGCGGGGAAGGACGCGCGATCGGTGGTGCGCGCGGCGCTCGAGGCGATCGCCGGCAAGCCGCCGCCGCGGTTCGTGTACGCCGACGTGGCCGATCCGCAGGCGCCGTACGATCCGCCGCGCGAGCACGTCGGCGGGCCGCCGCCGCCCGACGCGCCGCTGCCACACCTGACTCATTTGTGGCTCGGACGGGTGCGCGCCGGCCGGGTGGTGGCCGAGCCGGCGCAGCGGGACTACGTGCGCCGGCTGTACCGCGGCGAGCTGCAGGTGGTCGACGCGGCGCTCGCCGATCTGCTGGCGGCGATGGAGGAGCAGGGCGGGCTCGACGAGGCGGCGCTGGTGCTGGTCGGGCTGCACGGCGAGGAGTTCTTCGAGCACGGCGGGGCGCTGCACGGGTTCTCGCTGCACGAGGAGAGCCTGCGGGTGCCGCTCGTCATCCGCGCTCCGGCCCTCCTCGCGCCCGGCCGGGTGACGGCGCCGGTCGATCTGCTCGACCTGGCGCCGACCCTGGCCGACCTGCTGGGCCTGCCGTTCCCGCCGCAGTGGCAGGGCGACAGCCTGGTGCCCCTCATCGACGACCCCCAGCCGCCGCCCCGGCTGGTGGTGGCGTACCTGGGCGACGGGGCGCGCGCGGCGGTCCTCGGCGACTACAAGCTCATCGTCGGCAGCGGCCGCGACGCGCAGCGCCTGTACGACCTCGCGGCCGATCCCGGGGAGACCCGCGACCTCGAGGTCGACGGCGGGATCGCGCTCCGGCTGACCCGCACGGCCCTGGCGTGGGAGATGGCGGCCGAAGGGCGGTGGAAGCGGAGCCGCTGGGGGACCGGCGCGGACCTCAAGCCGGCCTTTGCGCTCGACCACGGGATGTAGTAATCGCCGCGCATGGCATCCGGCCCCGCTCTCCTCGAGTCGATCCCCAAACTCGTCGCCGCTCGTGACGCCGCGGCGCTCGTCGCCCTGCAGGACCACGACGACAAACAGGTCCGCAAGGCCGCGCGCAAGGCGATCCACACGCTGCGCAGCAAGGGCGTCACGATCCCCGAGGCCGAGGCCCCGCGCGGCTGGTCCGCCGGCGACCTGAACGACCTCCGCGGCGACCTCGCGACCGTCGCGGTCGTCGACACCGAGAGCACACCGGGCCTGTGCCGGGTGATGATCAGCGCGCCGCAAGAGGAGCGCAGCTACCTGTGGGTGGCGGCGATCAGCGGCCGCGACCAGATCGTCGACTTCGCCACCTACGTGCAGACGGATGGCCAGCGCACGCGGATGATCCGCGACTGGGACCGCGGCAGCGACCGCCGCGTGCCCGCCGACTGGGCCCGCGCCCGGATCCGCTGGGCCCGCGAGCAGACGCTGTCGTCCGGCTTCGCGGTGCCGCGCCAGCTCGACGACATGCTCGTCCACCTCGGCGAGGCGCCGGCCAGCCGCCCGACCAGCTTCCTCGACGGCGTGCTGCCCCCCGTCGACTTCGCGCCCGACAAGGACAACGTGGTCATGGTCCTCGCCAACGCGCGCGTGAACCTGTGGCCGCCGGTGATCGACGTCGAGCCGATGATGCGCCGCGTCAACGAGCAGAACCCCGATCTCAACGAGCAGAGCCCGGAGGACGCCCGCTATGACGCGCTGCTCGCCGGCGCCCGCGGCGACGAGACGCTGCGCGCCGACCTCAAGGCCCAGATCGCCAACCTGCTCGAGGACTCCGCAGTGACGCTGTGGCTGTCGGGCAACAGCGACGTCGAGGCCGCCAAGGTCCGCGTCCTCGCCTCGGAGATCCGCGCCGCCGCCGAGCCCGAGGCGCTGCCGTGGATCGGCCGCCTGCTCGGGTTCCAGATCGCCAGCACCTTCGCGTATCTGTCCCGCCAGCAGCAGCTCGGGCAGTGAACCTGATCCTGCTGCACCCTGACGAGCTCGCGCCGATCGACGCGGGCTCGCAGCGGGCTGTCCTTTCGGACAGGCGACTGCAGCACCTGCGCGAGGTCCTGCGCGCGCGCGTCGGCGACGAGGTCGGCGTCGGCGTCGAGGGCGGGGCGATCGGCCGGGCCACCATCGTCGCCCTCGACGCGCACGCAGCCGAGCTGCAGGTGCACCTCGCCGAACCACCGCCGGCCGCGCTCGACGTCACTCTGGCGCTGGCGCTGCCGCGCCCGCCGACGCTGCGCAAGGTGCTGCAGCAGGCCACTGCGCTCGGGGTCAAGCGCTT
The DNA here is from genome assembly GCF_026965555.1 of Nannocystis punicea. GTDB lineage: Bacteria > Myxococcota_A > Polyangia > Nannocystales > Nannocystaceae > Nannocystis > Nannocystis punicea. The sequence continues at coordinate 5,146,795 of NZ_CP114040.1, forward strand.
CGCGCTGTTCCGGGCCGAGCGAGTCGAACGCAGCTACTTCTCGAGCCACGGCCTGCACGCGAGCGCGATCGCGGAGGACCTCCGCCTCGGCCTCGAGCAGGCCCGCGACACGATCGTGCCGACGGTCGAGGTCCACCCCGAACACTTCGGCCGGTTCGTCCGCGAACGCCTGCCGGCGCTGAGCGAGGGCCGCACGCTGCTGGTGGCCCACCCGGGCGCTCCGACGCAGTGCCCGCGGACGCCGATCGGGCCGACGACGCTGATCGTCGGCCCCGAGGGCGGGTTCATCCCGGCCGAGGTGGCCGCGCTGGCGTCCGTGGCCCAGGCGATCGACCTGGGGCCGCGGATCTTGCGAGTGGAGACGGCGGTGGTGGCGCTGCTGGCCCGCCTGTCGCCGTGACGACTGAGCGAGCGCCGTCCCGATCGGCGCGACGGTCGACCTCCGAAGTTGCGGGGAGCGCCGCCGACCGAGCCCGAAGATCGTCGATGGGCGACTTCCGAAGTCGGCGGGACGGCGGGCCGATCGAGCGGGTCGGAGGTCGTCGACGTGGCGGTCGACCTCCGAAGTTGCGGGGAGCGCCGGGTCGGGCCTCCTGATGCGCGGGAGGCCGTGGCATCGTCGGCGCGCCGGTCGGCCTCGACACGCGCGGGGCGCCGGTCTAGCGTGCCGGGCGGGTGATCGCGCTCCGCACCAACCCCGCGACCCGCTGGCTGCTCGGTGCGGCCGTGCTGGCGAGCCTGGCCCTCGGCGCCAACCCGGCCCGCAAGGCGTTCGTGCGCGCGCTCGTCGGGCGCGATGGACAGGTCCCGATGGACATGTTCCTCGGGACATCCTCGGGCCCGGGCCTGGCGCCGGCGCAGCACGTGCGGGTGGTGCTGCTCGACGGCCTCGGAGCGGCGACCGCGAGCGGGTTGCCGGCGCTGTCGGCGGTGTGCGCCGCGGGCCAGGAGCTGCGGATCGACGTCGGCTTCCCGACGGTCTCGCTGCCGGTGCAGGCGGCCCTGTGGACCGGGCGGACGCAGCAGCAGTCGGGCCTGCAGTACCGGGCGACGCAGCTCGAGGCGCCGCCGGCCGGCGCGACGCCGTCGCAGGTGCCGGGCAGCGTGGCGCTGGCGGAGTCGCACCCCGAGATCGTCCGCTCCTTCGGCTTCACCAGCACGCGCCCCGATCCGGCCCGCGATCCCGAGGACCCGGAGGCGTGGCGGGCCGCGTTCCCCGAGCAGGCGGTGCAGGCGGTGGCGTCGTCGTCGCGACTCGTGCATGTGCACGTGCTGCGCGTCGACGAGGCCGGGCACGCGGCGGGCGCGGCCTCGTCGGCCTACACGGAGGCGGTGCGCGGCGCCGACGAGCTGCTCGGCCGCCTGCGAGCGGCCTCGCCGGCCGATGCGCTGTGGGTCGTGCTCGCGGATCACGGGCATCGCCCCGCGGGCGGGCACGGGGGCGAGGAGCCGGAGATCCGGATCGTCCGCGGCTGCGTCGCCGGGCCGGGGATCGCCCCGTCGCCGACGGTCGCATCGATCCACCTCGTCGACCTCGCGCGGGCTCTCGCCGACGCTCTGGGGGCCGAACTCCCCAGCGACGCTCGCGGTCGACGGTGGTCCGACGCGCTGGCCGACCCGGCTCCCGGGGTGACCCTGCCGCGTCCGGGGGCGATGCGCGTCGCGATCGCAGGCCTGCTGGCGATACTGGCGATCGGCTGGGGTGTGCGATCGGACAGGTCGAGCCGGTGGTGGCCGCGGGTGCCGTGGGCGCTGCTGGTGGCCCTCGTCGGGATCGGGGTGATGCACGGGTGGCCCTCGCTGTCGGACCCGCCGGTGTTCGCCCCCCGCGGCCTGCAGCTGTGGCTCGCGTGCGTGCCCGCGGCCGTGCTCGCGCTGGGGCTCGGCCTCGCAGGGCAGTCGCCGCGGGCCCAGCTCGCCCCGGCGCTGGGGCTGTTCGCCGCGGCGCTGGTGCTGTGTCGCGCCCCGGAGGCGTGGCTCTTGCCGGGCCTCGGCCTCGGCGAGGCCGGTCCGCCGTTGATGCCCCGCTGGAGCGCGACGGTCAGCGTGTTGTTCGTGGTGGTCCGCAGCGTCGCCGAGGGCGCTGCGCTGGCGTGGCTGCTGCGCCCGCTGGGCACGCGGCTGCGCTCGCGGACGCGGGCTGGTGCATGACGCGGGGTGTATGGCCACACGGGTCGCAAACTGGGCCCTGCATCGGTGAAGCATCCGCGGGCGATCGTGCTTGACGCTCCCCGCGCGGGGTGGGATTGCTTGTTCTGGCGCGACAGATGTCGTGCGCGGAGGTACGACGGCGATGCTTTTCCAAGGTGGCTTGCGAGTGGTGTTGTGTGGCGGGCTTCTCGTTGCGACCGCCGGCTGCGGCGACGATGACAACCAGACCACCGGGTTCTCCGGGTTCGTGACCGCCAACCCGACCAGCGCGACGAACCCGAACACCACCCCCGGCAACACCACGCCGGGGACCAGCGAGACCACCAACGATCCGTCGGGCGACCCCGGAACCAGCACCGCGCCGGTCGATCCGAGCACTGGCGTCGAGCCGACCACCTCGACCACCACCCCGCCGACGGCGACCAGCGAGCCGCCGGCGACGACCGCGGAGGAGACGACCGACGAGACGACGTCGAGCTCCTCGTCGAGCTCCAGCTCGTCCTCGAGCTCGTCCTCGAGCTCCAGCTCGACGACCGACGACACGAGCTCGAGCTCGAGCTCGAGCACGACGATGATGATGACGACCGACCCGCCGCCGACGAAAGATCCGCAGCCGGCCACGGGCCTGTACTCGAACTGCTTCCCCAGCGAAGTCTGCAACGGGCTCAACGGCGGCGGCTGCCTCAGCCTGCAGGACGCGGACATGGTCGCGTTCGACGGCTTCTGCACGGTCCTCTGCCAGACCGAGGCGCAGTGCACGCCGAAGCCCAACAGCCCGGCGGTCACCAAGTGCCTCAACATCGACGCCATGCAGAAGGCGTGCTTCCTCGAGTGCGTGACCGACGCCGACTGCCCGACCGGCATGTCCTGCGAGCTGGTCGGCCTGCCCAACGGCGACGGCAGCTACTGCTGGTGAGCCGGCGCGGTGACATGACTCAAGGGCCAGGTCACCGGCCCCCGCCGCCTCGCTCGGCTATGCTCCCGCCCGCGTGAACGTCCCCGCCAGCGCCGCCGCGCCCGAGTCCGTCGATCTGGCGCTGACGGGGATGCGCTGTGCCAACTGCGCGCAGACGATCGAGCGCGCGCTGGCGCGGGTGCCCGGCGTGGCGGCGGCGCAGGTCAACTTCGCCAGCGAGACCGCCTCGGTCGCGCTCGCGCCGACGAGCCCGGCGACCCGCGGCGCGCTGGTGGCGGCGGTCGAGGGCGCGGGCTTCGGGGTGATCGCCGGGGCCGACGCGACCGACCTGTCCGCAGAGACAGCCGCGCGCGCGGCTGAACTCAAGGCCAGCTGGCGTCGCTTCGCCGTGGGCGCGGCGTGCACGGCCCCGCTCATGGCGATCAGCATGGCCCGCGACTTCGGGGCGCTGGCGGACCGGCCGGCGCTGCCGTGGGTGATGCTGGCGCTGACGCTGCCGGTGCTCTTCTACACCGGGGGCCCGAACTTCCGCGGGGCCGCCCGGGCGCTGGGCGCCGGCCGGGCCAACATGGACGTGCTGGTGGCGCTCGGGGCCGGGGTGGCGTTCGTCGCCAGCGTGCCGGTGGTGCTCGCGCCGGCGGCCGGGCACCACCTGTACTTCGAGACAGCCGCGGCGATCGTCACCCTGGTCGCGCTCGGCCGCCTGCTCGAGGCCCGCGCCCGCGGCCGCGCCGGCGAGGCGTTGCGCTCGCTGCTGGCGCTGCGACCGCGCAAGGCCCGGGTCATCCGCGACGACGTCGAGGTCGAGCTGCCCGCCGAGGCGGTCAAGGTCCGCGACGTGGTGGTGGTCCGCCCCGGCGAGGCCATCCCCGTCGACGGCCGCGTGCTCGAGGGCGAGTCGGCGGTCGACGAGAGCATGCTGACCGGCGAGAGCATGCCGGTCCGCAAGGCCGTCGGCGACGCGGTGGCCGGCGGGACGATCAACGGCCCCGGGCTCCTGCGCGTGACTGCGACCCGCGTCGGCGCGGCCACTGCGCTGTCGCAGATCGTCCGCCTGGTGCGCGCGGCCCAGGCCAGCAAGGCGCCGGTGCAGGCGCTGGTCGACCGGATCGCGGGAGTGTTCGTGCCGGTGGTGGTGGCGCTGGCGCTCCTGACCTTCGGGACATGGCTCCTGGTCTCCTCGCACGGGGCCGCGCACGCGCTGATGCGGGCGGTGGCGGTGCTGGTGATCGCGTGCCCGTGCGCGCTCGGCCTGGCGACGCCGACCGCGATCGTGGTCGCCACCGGGGTCGCGGCGCGCCGCGGGGTGCTGTTCAAGAACAGCGCGGCGCTCGAGGCGATGCGGGCGGTCCGCGTGGTGGTGTTCGACAAGACCGGGACGCTGACGCTCGGCCGCCCGGAGTTGCAGGCGATCACGCCGGCGCCGGACGTCGGCGAGGACGAGCTGCTGGCGCTGGCGGCCTCGGCCGAGCAGGGCAGCGAGCACCCGCTGGGGCGCGCGATCGTGGTGGCCGCTCGCGCCCGCGGGGTGGGGCTGTCGGCGCCGACCGGGGTGCGAGCGATCGGCGGGCGAGGGCTGCGCGCGCTGGTCGACGGCGCGGAGGTGTGGATCGGGACGCAGGCCTGGATCGAGGCGCAAGGTGTCTCGTTGGACATGGCCGAAGGGACGGGCGATGGGTCAGGCCTCGGGTCGAAGGGTGCTGGCGGGAACTCGAGTGTCTCTCAGGACATGTCTCAAAGGTCCGGCGATGCAGCGATGCCTCGGCCGCACGGCGCCGGCGCGCGTGTCCCTCGGGATCTGTCTGAAGCGGCCGGTGACGCGGCGAGGCTCGCCGAGGAGTTGAAAAGTGTCTCCCAGGACAGGTTTGAACAGGCTCGCGATGTGGCGAAGCGTGGCGGAGATAGTGTCTCTCGGGACATGTTGGAAAAGACCGATCCGGAGATCTGCGGGGCGTCGGCGGCAGGGCGCGTAGATGTCTCTTCGGACATGTCCAAAGGGGTAGACGAGCAGCCGGGCCACACGCGCGTGCACGTGGCCCGGGGCGGCCGCTACCTCGGGGCGATCGCGCTGGCCGACGCGCCGCGGCCGGAGGCGCGCGAGGTGGTGGCGGCGCTGCGCGGGCAGGGGTTGCGGGTGGCGCTGCTGACGGGCGACCGGCAGGCGACGGGGCGGGCGATCGCGGCGGCGGTCGGCATCGACGCGGCGGAGGTGTTCGCGGAGGTGCTGCCGGCCGATAAGGCAGCCACCGTGGCGGCGCTGCAGCGCTCCGGGCGGGTGGCGATGGTGGGCGACGGGGTCAACGACGCGCCGGCGCTGGTGCAGGCGGACGTCGGCGTGGCGATCGGCAGCGGCACCGACGTCGCGGTCGACGCCGCCGACGTGACGCTGCTGCGTAGCGACCTGCGCGGGCTGCTCGACGCGCTGACCATCGGCAGGGCGACGGTCCGCACGATCCGCCGCAACCTGTTCTGGGCCTCGGCCTACAACCTCGTGCTGATCCCGATCGCGGCCGGCGCGCTGTACCCGCTGAGCGGCTTGCCGCAGTGGCTGCGCGCGCTCGACCCGGCGCTCGCGGCCGGCGCGATGGCGCTGTCGAGCGTGACTGTGGTGCTCAGCAGCCTGGCTCTGCGCCGGGTCGTCGCGGACCGCTGAGCGCGGGCCGCACCTCGAGCGTGACTGTGGTGCTCAGCAGCCTGGCTCTGCGCCGGGTCGTCGCGGACCGCTGAGCGCGGGCCGCACCTCGAGCGTGACTGTGGTGCTCGGCAGCCTCGCCCTGCGCCGGGTCGTCGCGGACCGCTGAGCGCGGGCCGCACCGCCGTCGAGCGTGACTGTGGTGCTCGGCAGCCTGGCCTTGCGCCCGGTCGCCGCGGAGCGTCGAGCGCGGGATCGGCGATGACCGCCGACTCGCAGGGGCGAGGCTCGCGGATGTACACGGGGCCGCTCGTGGGCCCGAAGCCGCCGCGTCCGATGCGAACGCGCGGCGATCCGTGCTACGGATCGCGTATGTTCTTCCAGGAGCCGCCGGGCCGCCCCGATCTGTACGCCAGCGACGAACCCTTGCACGCGCTGCTGCGCCGGCGCCTCCCGCCCGGGGTGCTGCAGGAGATCCGTCCGCAGTACGAGGCGCTCGGCCGGGCCACCAGCGGCGAGCTGTGGGACTGGATGATCCGCGCCGAGGCCGAGCCGCCGGTGCACGTGCCCTACGACCCGTGGGGCCGCCGGGTCGACGAGATCCGGACCTCGCCCGCGTGGGAGGAGCTGCGCAAGTTCTCGGCCCGCCACGGCCTGGTGGCGACCGGCTACGACGAGCGCCTCGGCGAGCACCGGCGCGTGGCGCAAGCTGTCCTCCTGTACCTGTTCTCGGGGACATCCGCGACCTACTCGTGCCCGCTGGCGATGACCGACGCGGCGACGCGGGTGCTGCTCGACCTGGCGCCGGGCGACCTGCGCGACCGGCTGGTCGCCGGGCTGACCTCGCGCGACCCCGACCGGTTCATCACCTCGGGGCAGTGGATGACCGAAAGGACAGGCGGCTCGGACGTCGGCAACAGCGAGACGATCGCGCGGCCGTCGCGGCTGGTCGGCGACGAGCGGCGCTACACGCTGCACGGGGTCAAGTGGTTCACGTCGGCGACGACGTCGGAGATGGCGCTGACTCTGGCGCGCATCGACGACGGCGGGACGACGCCGGGCTCGCGCGGCCTGTCGCTGTTCTGCGTCGAGATCGGGCGGGAGCCGGGGCGCGGCTGGAACGGCATCCAGGTCAACCGGCTCAAGGACAAGCTCGGCACCAAGGCGCTGCCGACGGCCGAGCTGACGCTCGACGGGGTCGAGGCGACGCTGATCGGCGAGCCCGGCCGCGGGGTGGCCAACATCTCGGGGATGCTGAACGTGACGCGCCTCTACAACGCGATCGCGTCGGCGTCGGGGATCCGCCGCGCCTGCGCGCTGGCCCGCGACTACGCGACGCGCCGCTCGGCGTTCGGGGCCCGGCTCATCGATCTGCCGCTGCACCAGACCACGCTCGACGACATGGACGCCGAGGCCGCGGCCGTGCTCGCGCTGGTGCTCGAGGGCGCGGCGCTGCTCGGCCGCACCGAGGCCGGCACCGCCACCGAGGCCGAGCGCCGGCGCCTGCGCGCGCTGATCCCGATCGCCAAGTTGACGACGGCGAAGCAGGCGGTGTCGATCGCCTCCGAGGCGCTCGAGTGCTTCGGCGGCGCCGGCTACGTCGAGGACACCGGCATGCCCCGCCTGCTCCGCGACGCCCAGGTGCTGACGATCTGGGAGGGCACGACCAACGTGCTGTCGCTCGACGTGCTGCGCGCGGAGGCCCGCGAGGGCGCGTTCACGGCCCTGGTCCAGGACCTGGCCGCCCGCGCCGAGCGCTCGTACGCCAACGTGGCGCCCGGCGACCTGGCGACCCTCCGCGCCGGCGTCCGTAGCCTGATCGCACAGGTCAAGACGAACATGTCCCGAGGGGAAGCCGCGATGCAGGCCGGCGCCCGCAAGATCGCCCTCGCCACCGGCTACCTCACCGAGGCGCTGCTGCTCGCGGAGGCTGCCGACGCCGAGCCGATCGCCGGCGAGCACCTGGCCCGCTTCGTGGCGCACCGCCTGCGCGGGCCGTTCGAGGGCTGAGCCTAGGGTGTGCCGATCCGGCGGCCTGTTCTTTGGAGCAGGTCGCCGTGGCCGTGCGCGGCGGTCGGTCGCGGCAGGCTCCTGTCCTTCGGAGCAGGTCGCGCGACGAGGGCCGCGAGGTCAGGCGACCAGCCGCTTGGCCAGGTCGAGTGGTTCTCCTGTCCCTTGGAGCAGGTCACCGAGTCGGCGGTGGAAAGGTCGGAGCAGGTCGCCTGGGGAGGCCCAAGAGGTTGGCGGCGCGAGTCGGGTGGAAGGCCGCGTTGGTTCCTGTCCTTCGAGCAGGTTGCCGAATCACGAGGTTGGCGGCGCGGGTCGGGGGATGAGAGGTCGCAGAGGATTCCTGTCCTTTCGAGCAGGTTGCCGAATCACGAGGTTGGCGGCGCGGGTCGGGGGATGAGAGGTCGCGGAGGATTCCTGTCCTTGCGAGCAGGTTGCCGATCACGAGGTTGGCGGCGCGAGTCGGCGGATGGGAGGTCGCGGGAGGTTCCTGTCCTTTCGAGCACGTGGCCGAATCGCGAGTTGGCGGCGTGAGTCGGCGGATGGGAGGTTGCGGGGTCCTCTGTCCTTCGGCAGGCTTACCCATCGGGCAGCGTCGAGGGGCGGGGAGGTCTCGAGGTCGGGTGCGAATCGGCCGGCGGAGGGTCACAGGGGCACCTGTCCTTCGGAGCATGTCGCCCGGGCAGGGCCCGCGAATGCGGCAGCGTCGAGGGCCGCGGCTGTGCTGGTCTTCGGAGCAAGTCACGGGTCCGCATCCGGTCGGGGGTCGGGGGCCGGCTCGCTTCCTCACGTGCGGGCGGTGAAACCTCGGACGTCCGTCGTCGCGTCTGCGGAGGGGCGTTCTGCTCGCTGCAGAGCGGTCCGATCGGGGAGCGGACCGTGCGGCCGCGACTTCGCCTACGATCGACCTGTCCATGCCGAACCGCGTCCGTCACCGCCCTCGCAGTGCCGTCCTGGCGACGGCCGTGCTCGTGGGCGCACCGGTGCTCGCGGCCGCGGTGCCGCAGACGGCCCGCGCGTTCGAGAACGCGGGCCTGAACGGCGCGGTGAAGGACAAGCAGACCGGCGAGCCGATCGCGGGCGTCCTCGTGATCGCGCAGTGCAACTGCCTGCAGGGCACGCGCGAGGCGCAGACCAACGCCGACGGCATCTACGCCTTCCGCGACCTGCCGCCCGGCATCTACACGGTGCAGGCGCTGTACCGCCAGAACGACCTCAGTCGGATCGTCGAGCTGGTGCCGGGGGCGAAGGTGCGGATCGACTTCCAGCTCGCGCCGGAGGGGCGGTGGGTCGAGACGATCGTCGTCGACGCGGCGCCGATCCGGACCGACGGCGCCAGCGTCACCAAGGTCGACGTCGAGCGCATGCGCAAGATCCCGGTCGGCGGCACCAACCGCGACTACACTGCGGTCGTCGACATCGCCCCGCTCGCCAGCAAGGACGCCGGCGGGATCCGGATCGGCAGCGCCACCAGCGGCGAGAACAAATACGTCGTCGACAGCCAGAACTCGACCAGCCCGGCATTCGGGACGGTGGGCGCCAGCATCGTCCAGGAGTTCGTCGACGAGGTCGAGGTGGTCGAGGGGGTGTTCGACGCGGAGAACGGCGGGGCCAGCGGCGGCCTGGTGCGCGCGCGCCGGATCGGCGGCACCAACAAGTGGCGCGGGCAGGTCTTGTTCCGCTTCACGCCGCGGATCGCCCCGCCGCGCTTCATCGACGCGACCGACGAGTCGCTGCGCGTCGCCGAGATCTACAACTACGAGATGCAGGGCGTGGTCACGCTGGCCGGCCCGATCGTCCGCGACAAGCTGTTCTTCGCCGTCGGCGTCGCGCCGGGCGGCAGCAACAACTCGCTGGTGCAGTCGTTCTACCGCCGCCGCGACAAGGACCTCTCGGGCGGCTACGAGACCTGCCCGTACGCCAACGGCGTCAACGACTGCGCGGCCAACGGCAACTACATCGACACCGTCAAGTTCGCCGAGCAGAAGTTCCCCACCGGTCGCTTCGACCTCGGCTGGACCGCGAGCCTCGACTGGCAGATCACCGCGCGCCACCGCCTGCGGCTGTCCGGCGGCGGCGGGCCGAACTTCCGCCGGCGCAGCTTCCGGCAGCCGCCGGGGTCGGAGCCGAACGCGTTTGGGACCAACCCCAACGCGACGCTCGGCGGCGCCTCGCGGGTCGCCTCGGGCGTGGTCAACGACAGCTTCGGCGTCGACTACGGCAACAGCACCGGCGTCGGCCTCGAGTACGAGGGGCGGGCGCTGAACGACAAGCTCGAGCTCGACGGCTACCTCTACTACACGCGGCTGCGCAGCCAGCAGGCGTGGAAGCTCGACCACGAGGTGATGCGCGAGATCCCGCTGACGCAGGAGCGCGACACCCAGGGCCGCAACCTGTACGACCTGCTCGACCGCGACGACGCCGTGCGGCTGGTCGGGGGCGTCGGCGACGCGTGCAACGACTCGAACCTGCCCGGCCTGACGTGTCCCACTCGAGTGTGGCTGTCCGGCGGCATCGGCTCGCACTCGAGCACGCAGCAGGACCGGATCGGCGGCGGCTTCGCGCTGACGCACTTCTTCTCGGGCAAGCGCGCCGGGGCGCACCAGCTCAAGTACGGGCTCGAGATCGACGGCTCGCAGATCCGCCAGCGCTCGGCCTACTCGGGCGGCAACGACCCCGACTTCTACGCCAACTGTCCCAGCGGACAGGTGGGCGGCGGCGAGTACTGCTACGACCCGGCGAGCGGCGACTACACCATCAACACCGCCAATCGGGTCAACAACAACCGCGCGATCGTGGTCCAGTCGGACAACCCCGATCAGCGGCAGACGCTCGGCTTCGGCCGCGTGCGCTACGAGGAGCAGGATCTGCGGGCGATCGCCACGCCGCTGGGCGCGGGCGTGCGGGTGCCGGCCTACGCGTCGTCGCTGTCGAGCCAGAACTACGCGTTCTTCGTCCAGGACAAGTGGTCGATCCTGTCGAACCTCTACCTGTCTGGCGGGGTGCGCTGGGAGATGCAGGAGCTGCGCGACGTGTTCGGCCGGCGCGGCCTGCTGATCGCCGACAACGTCGCCCCGCGCGCGAGCCTGGTCTACGACTGGACCGACGAGGGCAAGAGCCGGCTGTACGTCAGCTACGGGTGGTTCTACGCCCAGATCCCGGCGATCCTCGGCAACCGGATCTTCGGCGGCCTGGTCAACGTCAACCGGACCTACCGCAACTCCGACTGCGAGACGCCGGTGACGATCGGCGGCGAGACGCACGACCGGCTCGAGAGCGGCGCGCCGACCGAGTGGTGCACCGACGGCAACCAGAACACCAGCGGCCTGACCTTCGGCGCGGTCGTACCTGACCTCAAGGGCATGTACGTGCAGCGCTTCAACGCCGGCTACGAGCACGAGGTGGTCGAGGACCTGCTGGTCGGGGTGCGCTGGCAGCACGACGGGCTCGGGCGGGCGATCGAGGACGTGTCGCCCAACGGCGGGCTCAACTTCCTGCTGGCCAACCCGGGGGAGTCGGTGTCGCGGGCCGATATCGCCCGCCAGGAGGAGCGCTGCGCCCAGCTGCAGGCCCAGGCCGACGCCACCGACGCCGACGATCCCGCGCGGCAGAACGTGATCCGCGAGCTCAATCGCTGCGACTTCCTGGCCTCGTCGTTCCGCGAGGTCGGCAGCATGTACTCGCGCCCGATCCGCAACTACGACGCGTGGGTGTTACAGATCACCAAGCGGTTCGCCAAGAACTGGGTGTTCCAGGGCAGCTACATCTACAGCCGGCTGATCGGCAACTACGACGGCTTCGTCGACCGCAACACCGGGGCGATCAACATCGGCGCGAGCACGACGTACGACATCCCCGAGCTGGTGCGCAACAGCTACGGGCCGCTGTGGGACAACCGGCCGCATCAGCTCAAGCTCGACGGCTACTACACCTTCGACCTCCGCCGCGGCGGCCGGCTCACCCTCGGCGTCAACTTTCGCTTCCAATCGGGCTCGCCGATCAGCGTCTACGCCGACAACAACCGCTACGCCGGGCTGTCGCTGGTGTACGTGCTGCCGCGCGGGGCCGGCGGGCGGCTCGAGCCCAACTACTTCGCCAACCTGGGGATCTCGTACGCCTACCCGCTGCCGGGCGAGCTCGAGCTCGAGGTGGTGGCGCGCCTGGTCAACCTGACCAACTCGAAGGCGGTCCTGCGCGTCGACGAGACCTACTCGTTCTCGCAGAGCCGGGCGATCGCCGGCGGCGACTTCGACGACCTCAAGCACGCCAAGGTGCAGGCAGCCAACGCGCCGACCGCCTACTTCCAGCGCACGATCCTGCAGGCCCAGGGCAACTTCGGCGTGCAGACCCAGTTCCAGCAGCCGATCGGCGCCCAGTTCGAGGTCCGCCTCCGCTTCTGAGCGGCGTCGCGGGACGTGCTCGGACGGGCATGTCCGTTCGAACAGGTTTGAATCGCTAGGTCGCTTCGGACATGCCCCGAAGGACAGCCGCGAGCGCGGCGGCGTCGAGGGCGTCGAGGCGGTCGCCGAGCTCGACCTGGCAGCCGCCGGGCCACACGCGGGTGCGGTGGTCGGGGAACGGCGCGAGGGCCAGCAGGAACGACTCGGGCAGGCGCTCGAGCCGGCGGGCCTCGCCGCGGGCGCGGTGACCGGCGACCAGCGGGTGCGGCTCGTCGCCGGCGCCGCCGGGGACGAGCTCGACGTCGGGCGCGCCGCGGCCGAGCACGCCGGCCTGGAGGACGATGTGCCAGGCGCCGCGGTCCTGGCGGGCGCGCAGGTCGACGGCGACGCGCTCGACCTCGCCGCGCAGGGCGATCACCGCGCCGCGCTGCTGCTCGAGCACCGTGGGCGCGGGCAGGCCGAGGAGGCCCGCGGCCTCGCCGACGATCGCCTCGATCGGGCGCGGCGGCGCGACGACCCGCGGGGCCGGGGCCGGGGCGCCGGCGACGGTGTCGAAGGCCAGCAGCAGGCCGGCGCCGGTCATCAGCACCAGCTGCGGGGTCGACAGGCCGAGGCCGGCGCACAGGAGGATCGCCAGGCAGAGGCCGCGCACGTGGTCGCGGCGCGACAGCAGCGAGGTGGTCGTCAGCGCGAACACCACGAACAGCGCCATCATGCCGCCGACGATCCGCCAGCCCGGGAGGTAGCCGGGGTAGGGCAGCTCGAAGCCGAGGAGCGAGCGCGCGAGCTGGCCGACGGCGGCCTCGAGGTCGCCGAAGCGCTGGGTGTAGCCGCGGTGGAGGGTGAAGCAGGCGACCGCCGACAGCGCCAGCGCGGCGCCGTGGAGGCCACGCTCGGCCCGGGGCCGCATCAGCGCCACGCCGAGCAGGGCGGCCACGCCGGTGGTGACGAGCACCGGGGCGGCACCCTCTGTCCCGAGGGGCATGCCCGAAAGGACAGACTTGCCGCCGAGCGCGGTGCGGACCGTGAGCGGCACCAGCAGGACGAGCGCGCCCCAGCGCAGCGCGAGCGGCTGGAGGTGCGACCACAGGGCGGCCAGCGCGAGCGGGGCGGCGAGGAGCAGGCTGGCCGTTCCGACCTGTCCGAAGAGACCGACGGGCGAGTCGGGCGCGCGCGACAGGTGCTCGGCCAGCAGCAGCGCGGCGCCGGCGACCGCCGGGACCGCGGGGAGCAGGCGCAGGCGGCCGAGCCCCGGATCGACGGCCCAGCCGATCGTCACCGCGACGCAGGCCGCGGCGCACAGGACGGCGAGGAAGTGATGCAGCAGCAGCTCGCCGTGGTAGGCGAGGCCGAGCAGCGAGCCGCCGAAGCGGACCAGCAGGGCGGCGACGAGCAGGCCGGGCAAGGCGAGGGCGACGCACACGAGCAGCGGCCGGCGGCGCTGCCACACCACCACGCCGGCGCCGAGCGCCAGCGCGGCCGCGGCGAGCAGGTAGATCGTCGGGCCCTCGCGAGCGGCGCGCATGACGGCCGCGTCGCTCGACAGCGACAGCTCGAGCGTGGCGACGAGCTGAAGGATGCCGGCAAGGGCTGCGGCCGCAGCGAGGGAGTGAGTCTTTGGCGTGCGGCCTGTCACGCGACTCTGTGCGGCGTCATGAGGTCGAGACACGCGGCGAATTGCCGTGCGTGGAACCCGTGCAGGGTAGCACGCCGGAGGCCTCGCACGGACTGCGGCGACAGCCGGCGCGGGCGAGCGAGCACGCACGGACGAGCGGCGGGCGCACCGACCTCCGCAGGAGCGCCGGCGGCACGTCGGGGACGCACGGACTGCGCCGCGTGCCCGCGCCCGCGGGTGCCGCCCGTGGGCGGCGAGCCCAGGGAGTGCCGCGCGCACGGCTGGCGATCGCAAGCCACGTCGAGGCCCCTGGCCGGCGCGCTCGCGGCGAGCCCAGAAAGCTCGGGCGCCCCACGAGCCGGGAGGCTGTGGGGCGCTGAACTTGCTCGACTTGCTCTTCGTAGGGCGATTAATGGGATTCGAACCCATGACCTCTCGGACCACAACCGAGCGCTCTAACCAGCTGAGCTATAATCGCCGTGTTGCTTGTGCGGTTCCCCGGGCGACCGGGGAGGCGGTGTGTAACACAGGCCGCTGGGGTTGGCTAGCCCGATTGCGTCGGTTTTGCGGGGCGGTCCTCGCGAGGGGGTGGGGGCGGCGCGAGCTGCCCGGCGGCGGGGTGGTCCTTGCAGACGCGGAGCCACAGCGGCACCACCTCGGCCAGGTCCTCGGCGACGGCGCGCGGGACGACGCAGTGGGCCAGGCCGTGATGGCTCATGTACGCGACGATCGCGGCCCGACCCGCGGCGATCTCGTCGTGCAGCTCGGGCTCGAGGGTGAGGCGGCCGAGCGAGCCCTTGTCGGTCGGGAAGTGGAACGCCGAGGCGCGCTCGCTCGGCAGGCCGCCGACCGGGTCGAGTCGCGTGCGATCGACGACGCGGCGGACGGTGTCGTAGATCTCGCTCTTGGCGGCCTTCTTGAGGGCGGCGACGTCGAGGCCCGAGCGCGGCTTGGCCGGGGCGGCGGGCGCGGGCTTGGCGGCGGGCTTGGCGGCCGCCTTGCCCGCCTTCTTGCGCTCGGCGGCGGCGACTTGCTCCTGGGTGACGAGGCCCGCGGCGGCGAGCTTGGCCTTGAGGTCGAGCATGGGCGGCGATCTATAGCTCAGGCGGCGCTGCTGAGCATCGCCTGCAACAAAGTGGTTTCGAGCTCGGTGAGGCCGACGAAGCGCAGGCCGAGGCCGGGGAAGCGACCCTCGCGGGTGCCGCCGACGCGCACGACCTCGGCGTCGAGCACGAGCGGGTTCTTGGCGTCGCCGCGATCCATCGTCAGGCGCACCGCGGTGCCGACGGCGACCGGACGCGGCGTGGTGACGAAGGCGCCGCCGGCCGAGAGATCCAGGGTTTGTCCGCGCACCGGGCCTTCGGGCGTGCTCACCAGCGAGTCGATGCGGACACGCACGCGCGGGAAGGCACGGCGCTCGCGACGAACGGTCAGATCTCCCATGGCCTTCACCCCACCTGTTTTTCTTGTGCATCAATTCGCGGGGCGCGCCAGAGCGAGAGCAGCCGCGCGTGTGTCCGGTCGCACCCATCGGCCGGCTTGACCGTCCGCGCGGGAGCGGTCCATCCTTGCCGCCGCTTTGAAGGTCCACCTCATCGGCATCGGCGGCACCGGTATGGGCGCGTTCGCAGGGCTTTTGCAGGAAGCCGGGCACGACGTCCGCGGGTCCGACACCCAGTTGTTCCCGCCGATGTCGACCCAGCTCGAGGCGGCCAAAATCCCTGTCTTCGAGGGGTTCAGGCCCGAGAACCTCGACTGGGAGCCGGACTTCGTGGTCGTCGGCAACGTGTGCGGCCGCGAACACGTCGAGGTGGTCGGCGCTCAGGAGCGCGGGCTCGCGCTCGAGAGCTTCCCGTCGCTGCTCGAGAAGGTCGTGCTGCCCGAGCGTCGCGCGCTGGTGGTCGCCGGCACGCACGGCAAGACGACCACGTCGTCGCTGCTGACGTGGATGCTGCAGGTCGCGGGGCAGCAGCCGAGCGCGCTGGTCGGCGGGGTGCCGATCAACCTCGGCCGCGGCTACCTGTTCGGCCGCGGGCCGGCGATCGTGCTCGAGGGCGACGAGTACGACACCGCCTTCTTCGACAAGGGCTCGAAGTTCTTCCACTACCGCCCGTTCCGCGCGATCGTCACGAGCGTCGAGTTCGACCACGCCGACATCTTCGCCGACCTCGACGCGGTCAAGGCGGCGTTCGTCCGCTTCGTCGAGCTCATCCCGCCGGAGGGCGACCTGGTGGTCTGCGCCGACGATGCCGGGGCGATGGAAGTGGCCCGCGCGGCCCGCTGCAAGATCACCACGTACCGCGTCCTCGGCGAGAGCGACGACCCGCGCTCCGCCGACTACACCTGCCGCGTCGAGGCCAAGCGCGGCCGCGGCTTGATGGTGTTCGAGGTGTTCGAGCGCGGCACCAGCCTCGGCGAATTCCAGACCACCCTGGTCGGCACCTACAACCTCGGCAACGTGCTCGCGGCGCTGGCGGTGGCCCGCCAGGAGGGCGCGTCGGTCGAGGCGCTGTACGACGCGGTGCGCCGGTTCCTCGGGGTCAAGCGCCGCCAGGAGCTGCTCGGCATCGCCAGCGGGATCCGCGTCGTCACCGACTTCGCCCACCACCCGACGGCGGTGCGCCTCACCACCACCGCGATCCGCCGCCGCTTCCCCAACGGCCGCCTGTTCGTGTGCTTCGAGCCGCGCTCGGCGACGTCGCGCCGGGCGGTGTTCACCGACGGCTACGCCGAGAGCTTCGCCGCCGGCTCGCGCGTGCACGTGGGCCCGCTGTTCCGCCCGGAGAAGATCCCGCCGGACCAGCGCCTCGACCCGCAAGCGCTGGCGAAGGCAATCAACGCCCACGGCATCGAGGCGACGGCCCACGCCGACATCGACGAGCTGGCGCAGGCGGTGCTGTCCGAGGCGGCGCCCGGTGACACGATCCTGCTGCTCACGTCGGGCTCGTTCGGCGGGCTCGGCGACAAGATCCTCAAGGCGCTCGGCGACGCGGTGATGTTCGCGACCCCGGAGGACCTGGCGGCAGTGCACGCCCTGTGCGCCTCGTACGGGCTGGCGCCGACGATCCCCGGCGACACCACCGAGACGCTCATCATCCGCGAGCCGGAGGGCGCGGTGGTCGGCTGCGTGTCGCTGCGCATGGTCGGCGCGCAGGCGCTGCTGTTCAATCTGGCGATCGACCGCGAGCGCCGCGGCGAGGGCCTGGGGTGGATGCTGGCCGACGGGATCCTCCGCCGCGCACGCATGCTCGGGGTCCAGCAGGTCTACCTCGTCACCACCGACGCGACCGACTTCTTCGCCGGCAAGCTCGGCGCGACGCCGGCCTCGGTCGAGGAGATCGACCCGCAGATCCGCCGCGACCCGAACTTCGTGCTCGGCGACCGCGCGGTGTGCATGAAGATCGATCCCAGCTACAAGCGGGGGTCATGACGATCGCCCTGTTCGCGGTCTTCGCCGCGGTCGCGCTCGCGGCCGGCGTGGCCGCGGTGTGGCGGGCGCCGACGTGGGCGCCGGTGGGCCTGGCGCTGGGGCTCGCCGGCGTGATGCTGCTGTACGAGGCCACCGGCCTGGCGCTGCTCACGGTCGCGGCGGTGGGCGCGGCCGCGCTGGTGATGAGCGTGGCGCGCGGCCAGGCGCGCGGGGGCGCTCCCGCGGACGGTGCGACCAGGCCGGCGGCGCTCGGGGCGAGGCGGATCGCGGCGGCGGCGGGGGTGATCGGCGGGCTGTCGTTCGTGCTGGTCGGCACGTGGGCGCGCCAGTTCCTGTGGACGGGCCGCGAGCTGGCCCCCGGCTCCGGCTGGGGCGAGCTGCCGGGGCTCGCCGGCGCCCTCGCGGGCGCTCCGGGGCTGCTCGGCGTGGGGCTCGTGATCGTTGTGGCGGCGGCCGCGTGCGCCGGGCCGCCGCGGCATCGGATATAAGACCGCGCGTGCCCATCACCCACGTCTACTACCTGGCCAGCGGGTTGTGGCTGCTCGGGCTCGCGGGCGTGCTGCTGCGCCGCGAGGGCTGGGCCCGGACGCTGGCGCTGGTGGTGATGCTGGTCGGCGCGGCGACTGTGCTGGTCGGGGCCGCGCGCACGTGGGGGCTCGCCGACATCCACGGCCTGGCGGCGCTGCTGCTCGCGCTCGCCGGCGCCTACGCGGTGGTGCTGGCGACCCTGCAGCCCGAGCCGGACCAGGAAGGCCCGTGATGGGCGCGCTGGCGGCCACCCTGGTCCCGGCGGCGGTCGGGCTCGCGCTCCTCGGCCTGGTCGGGCCGCTGGAGCGCCGCTGGGGCAGGGCGGCGGCCGGCGCGGCGGCGGCTCGCGCGGCGCTGGTGGCGGCGGTGCTGGCGGCGCTGGTGCTGTGGCAGGCGATCCAGCGCGACCAGCTCGAGCACCGCTTCGAGTGGATCCGCGTCGGCCGCACGACCACGATCGACTGGATCGTCCAGCTCGACGGCCTCGGCCTGGCGCTGGGGGTCGTCGCCCTGGCGGCGCTCGTGCTCGGGGTCGTGGCTGACCTGGCCTTCGGGACAGCCGCCGGCGGCCGCCCGGGCGCGCGCATGCCCCTCGTCGCCGGCGGCGCGCTGGTGCTGGCGAGCGGCGGGACGCTGGCGCAGCTGGCGATCGGGGTCGGGCTGATCGTGCTGGCCCTCAGGGCATGGCCGAGCGACCATGTGTCTTCGGACATGCCCGATCGGACATGGCTCCTGGGGCTGATCGGCACGGGGCTGGCGCTGGCGGGGCTGGCCTGGCTGGCCGCCGCCGGGGACCTCGACCTGATGCGCCTCGAGCGGGCGGCGTTCGGGCAGGAGCGCTCGGAGCTGGTGCGCGGGCGGATCGGCGGGCCGCTGTTCGGGCTGCCGCCGGGGGCGGTGGCGACGGTCGCTGCCGGGGCGGCGGCGCTGGCGTGGGCGCTGGCCTGGCCGCGGCTGCTGGCGCGCGCGTGGGCCGAGGGGCCGGGGCCGGCGCTGGTGGCCACGTGCGTGGCGGGGCCTGCCCTCGGAGTGGTGCTGCTGCGGACGCACGTGGCGCTGGCGATGGCCCCGACGGCGCTGGCGATGCTCGCGGCCGCGGCCGCCGGTGCCGCGGCGTGGGCCGGATCGCAGGCGGCTCGGGCCCGCACGAGCGCGCGGGCGCTGACGGCGGGGACGACTGCGACTCTGGCGATCGCGGCGGCGACGATCGCGATCGGCGAGCCGGTGGCGGCGACCCAGCTGCTGATCGCGGGCGGGCTGGCATGGGCGGCCCCGATCGCCGGGCTGTCGGCGCCGCGGCGGCTTCGCGCCGGGATCTTCGCGGTCGCGGCGATCGGGTGGGTGGCGGCGCTCGGAGCGGCCGTGGCGGCGCTGTGGAACGACCTCAGCGCGTGGTCGTCCGGGATCAACGTGCTGGCGACGGCGCTCGCGCTGGTCGCGGTCGGCGGAGTTGCCGGTGGCATTCGGCGTGTCCTCGCGGACAGGACCGATGCGCCAGGTTGGCCGCGACCGGAGGCGCCGCCGCTGCTGCTCGGGGTCGGCGGGGTCCTGGCGCTGGGCGCGGTGGCGGCGGGCTTGTGGCCGCTCGGGCCGCAGATCTGGCCGCTGTTCGTGGCCGGGCGGATGTTCGAGGGGGACTACGCGTTGGGCCCGCGACCGGGGGCGCTGCTGCTCGGGCCGGCCGTCGGCGCGGGGCTGGTGGCGGTGGCGGCCATCGTCGGGCTGGTGCTGGCGCCGCGGATCCAGCCGGCGCCGGCCCGCAGCCGGTCGCGCGCGGCAGGGGCCGCCGGTCCGACGATCCCGCGGCTGCTGCGGCTCGGCGAGCGGCTGGTCGGGCGCCTGACCTTGTGGCCAGGTGACGAGCGGGTGACCGTCGCGCCCGGCCGCTTCGACGTCCGCGGGCCGCTGCTGCTGGCGACCGCCGGCGCGGTGGCGATCCTCGGCTCGGTGTTCTGCAACCCGGACGTGGTGGTGCTCGGCCCGACCCGCGTGCACCCGGTCGACCTCGGCGGCCTCGACGCAGCGATGGTCGGTGCCCGCCGCGCCGCGACCGAGGCGCCCAAAGAGAGCGTCCGCGCGCCCCAGGCCTCGCTGGAGGGGCAGGGCGAGGACATCGGCAGGGCGCCGCTCGGCGGGCCGGGCGCAGCTCAAGCTGGCGGAACGGACATGCCCGAAGGGGCAGGAGCTCCGGGGGCCGCGGGGCAGCCGGAGGCTGGCGGAACGGACATGCCCGAAGGGGCAGGAGCTCCGGAGGCCGCGGGGCAGCCCGCAACTGGGGCTGGCGGGATGGACATGCTCGAAGGGGCAGGAGCTCCGGAGGCCGCGGGGCAGCCCGCAACTGGGGCTGGCGGGATGGACATGCTCGAAGGGGCAGGTTCTCAGAGACCTGGCGGAACGGACATGCTCCCAGGGGCAGCTTCGAGTGCAGGGTCCGAGCCCGCGGGAGGGCGGCCGTGAGCGCGCTGGCCGATCTGCGGATCGTCGCGGCCTTGCCGTGGCTGGGGGCGCTGGCGGTGCTGCTCCTACCGCCGCGGGCGGCGCGGGCCTGCGCGCTGGCGGCGGCGGCTGTCGGGGTGATGGCGGCGCTGGCCTGCTCGGAGGGTGCGCCGGCGATCGAGCTGCCGTGGCTCGGTCGCGGGGTGGCGGTCCGCCTTGCGATCGGCCCGCTGTCGGCGCTCGGGCTGGTGGTGACGGCGCTCGCGGGGCTCCTGGCGGTGCTGGAGGAGGAGACGCGTCGCCGGGGCCGGCTGGCCGGGCTGCTGGCGCTGCAAGGGACCGTGCTGGTCGGGCTCCTGGCCGACGACGCGCTGCTGCTGGCGGGCGCGTGGGCGCTGGCGCCGGCGCTGGTGCTGGGGCTGCTGGGGGCGCGGGCGAGCGAGGCCGAGGGGCGGATCGCCGGGCGGGCGCTGGCGCTGTTCCTGTCCCTCGGGGCAGGTGCGGTGCTGCTGGTCGGCGCCGGCCTGGCGGTGGCGCACCACGGGGCGAGCGGAGGATTGTGGAGCGCGGCGCTGGGTGAGCTGGCGATCGTACGCGTGCCTGCGGGCCCGGCGGCGGCGCTGGCGGCAGCGTCGGCGCTGGCGGCGGCGCTGGCGGTCGGCCTGTGGCCGCTGCACGCGGGGCTGGTCGAAGGGACAGCCGTGGGCTCGCGCGGGACGGCCCGGCTGCTGGCCGGGCCGGTCCGCTGGCTGGGCCTCGACGCGCTGCTCCGGCTGTGGGCGCCGCTGGTGCCGCTGGGCGCGGCCGCGACGGCGCCCTGGCTGGCCGGGCTGGCGACTCTGGGCGCCGTCTATGCCGGGCTGTCGGCGCGCGTGGAGGCCGAGCCGGACCGCCGCGCGGCCCGGATCGCGCTGGTCGGCTGGAGCCTCGCGGTGGTCGGGGTGGCGACCTTGACGCACGAGGGGCTGTGCGGGGCGCTGCTCCTCGCCGTGCTCGCCGGGCTCGCGCAGCCGGGGCTCGCGCGGGCGGCCGCGATCGTGCGCGTGGTGCTGGGGCTGGCGAGTGCGCTGGCGGGCGCGCTGGTGGTGAGCGCGGCCCTGCACCCGGCCGATCTGACGCTCGGGGCGCTCGGGCCCTGGTGCGCCTGCGGGGCGGCGCTGGCGCTCGGCCTGGCCGGCTCGGCGATGGCCCATGGGACAGGGTCGAAGGAGCATGTCGTCGGGGACATGGGCAAAGCACCAGGTCTGAACGGACATGTCCCGACGCGCTGGTCGGCGGCGGCGCTGGCGGCGGTGGTGGCGGTGGCGATCGCGCGGCCGAACCTGGTGCTCGGGCGCCTGGCCGACGCGGGCGAGGCGTGGGTCCGTGCGAGCGCGCTGCAGCGCTGCCTGGCGCTGGTCGATCCGCGGATCGTGCCGGTGCTGCTGCCCGCGGTGGTGCCGACCCGCTGCGACTCGCCGCTCGCGGGCCTGCGCGCCGGTTTGGTCATCGCCGAGGAAGGGCGGGTGAGCGGTGAGTGAGGCGCAGGAGCTCGCGCGCTCGTGGTCGAGGAAAGGCCGGTGCGCGATGAGTGCGGCGGGGTCGACGGAACCGCGGCGACTCGTCGCGACCGAGCCTGGGCTCTTCGCGGCCGCGTGTGTACGGCAGGGCCGCGGCCGCGGCGCGTGCGGGAGGGCGAGCGATGGGTGAGGCGCTGGTGCCGTTCGCTTCGGCGCTGATCGTCGGGCTGTGGGGCGTGCTCAGCCTGCTGGCGACGCGCGCGGGGCAGCCGGCGGCGCTCGGCCCGCTCTCGCTCGGACGGGTGGTGCCGGCGGGCGGGCTGGCGTTCGCGCTGGCGACGGCGCTGGCGGGGCTCGCGGCGCCCGAACTGGTCGGCGAGCTGCAGGCGCGAGGGGCCCTGGTCGGCGATCGGCTGGCGGCGCTGTTCGACGCGCTGCTGGTGACGGTGCTGCTCGCGGCGGTGATCGCCGATCCGCGGCCGGGCGCCGATCCGCGCGCGGCGTGGGGGCGCGGGATGCTGCTGCTCGCGGGCGCGGGGGCGATGCTGACGGTGCGGGCGGCCGACTGGGCGAGCCTGTGCGTCGGCCTCGAGCTGGCGACCCTGGCGAGCGGGCTGTGTCTGGCGGCCGGCCGCGAGGGGGAGCCGCGCGAGGGCGCCGAGGCGGCGGGGCGCGAGTCGGCGCGGACCTGGCTCTTGGGACAGGGCGTTGGCGCGGCGCTGCTGTGGCTCGGGGTCGGGCTGGTCGTCGCCGCGACTGGCACCGTCCGATTGCACGAGCTCGGGGCGCGCATCGGCGCGGTGTTCCTGCGCTGGGGCGCCAACACGACCCAGGCTGCGGTCGACGTGCTGCAGGCGAAGGAGGCGATGCCGGCCGGGCTCATCGCGCACGCGCGCGACGCGGCGGTCGAGGGCATGGCGCCGGCGGCGTTGTATATCCCGGGGGCGCTGCTGGTGCTGGCGGGGCTGCTCGTCCGCGCGGGGGTGTTCCCGCTGCTCGCCGGACGCACGCGGGTGGCCGGGCGCGCGGGGCTGTGCGGCTGGGTCGCGACCGAGCTGGTCGTGAGGACAGCCGCGGTGGTGGCGCTGATCCGCGTGTTCGTGGCGGCGCTGCACACCCCGCGGGTGGTCTACGCGCCGTACGGCTGGGGTACCGCGGCGGCGGTGGTCGGCGGCGTCTCGGTGGTGGTGTGCGGGATCCGTGCGGTGCGGGCCGCCGATCTGCGGCGCCTGCTGGCGTGGGCCGGCGCGGCGCAGGTCGGGCTGACGCTGCTCGCGATCGCGGCGGCCGCCAACTTCGTCGCGCACGCCGGGCTGCGCGCCGGTGGGCTCGAGGTCGCCGATCATTACTTGTGGGGCCACACTGCGGCGGAAGCGGCGGTGGCGGCGGCCGTGTTCGGGTACGTGGTGTTCGTGGCGGCGGCGACGGCGGCGATGGCCGCGGCCGCCTCGGTGCACGCCAACCGCGGGCTGGTCGACCTGGCCGGGGCGGTCCGCCGCAGCCCGGTGCTCGCGGCCTCCCTGGCGATCTGCGCGCTCACCCTGGCCGGGGCGCCGCCCACGGCCGGGCTGCCGGCGCGCTGGTGGCTGTTCACGGCTGTCCTCGAGGACAGCAACGTCCTGGTCCGGGCGATGGCCGCGGTGGCCGCGCTCGGCGTCGCGCTGGTGAGCTGGGCCTGCCTGCGCCCGCTGCTGGCCGCGCTGACGCCGTCCGCCGGCGCGGCCCACTCGCCGGGGCGGCCGCGGCGCGGGGCGCTGGTGACAGCGGCTATCCTCTCGGGCATGCTCGTCGGGGCAGGTCTCTGGGCACAGGGCGCCTGGAACATGGCCGAAGAGGCAGCTGCAGGGATCGCCTTCCAGGCCGGCAGCAAGGGCCGCCGCGAGTGGCTGAGCCGCGCGGCGCAGTGACCGCTGCTGTCCTCGAGGGCATGCTCTTCGGGGAATGTCTCTGGGAACAGGGCGCCTTGAACATGGCCGAAGAGGCAGCAGCATGGATCGCCTTCCAGGCCGGCAGCAAGGGCCGCCGCGAGTGGCTGAGCCGCGCGGCGCAGTGACCGCTGCTGTCCTCGAGGGCATGCTCGTCGGGGAATATCTCTGGAACAGGGCGCCTTGAACATGGCCGAAGAGGCAGCAGCAGGGATCGCCTTCCAGCTGAGCCGCGCGGCGCAGTGACCGCTGCTGTCCTCGAGGGCATGCTCTGCGGGGAATGTCTCCGGGAACAGGGCGCCTTGAACATGGCCGAAGAGGCAGCTGCAAGGAGCGCCCTCCAGGCCGGCAGCAAGGGCCGCCGCGAGTGGCTGAGCCGCGCGGCGCGGTGACGGGCTGCTCGTGACCCACGAGCGAGGCCCGCGGGCGCGGGGCGCCGGCGGGCCTCGGGGTCAGGAGCGACGGCTCACTCGCAGACGCTGCCCATCGCGCCGCCCTGACCGAGCGAGCCGGGGGTGCAGGTGCCGTTCATGCAGTCGGCGTCGGTCTTGCACTCGCCGCACACGCCGACGGTCAAGAAGCCCATGATGTCGACCTCGCCGCACTTGCCGGAGGCGCAGGCGGCGTCGGCGTCGTCCTCGCCGAGCGGGCACAGGGCGCCGTTCTCGACCGAGCCGGGCTCGACGCACTTCTTGGCGCCGCTGAACGCCTGGATGTCGAGCTCGGGGCTGCAGATCATGCCCATGTCGCAGTCGGCCGACTCTGCACATTCGCCGCAGGTGTCGGGGAGGATGCCCGGGATCGGGATGTCGATGGCGGGGCCGCAGACGAGGCCGTCCTGGCAGGCGTCCTGCGACATGCACTGGTTGCCGTAGCCGCCGGCGGCGCAGGTGGCCCCGCTGGGCCCGAGCGAGCAGGAGATGCCGGTGCCGGCGCGCACGCAGTCGGAGTCCTCGTTGCACTCCGAGCAGATGCCGCCCTCGAACAGCGGGCTCGTGTAGCAGTTCGCCGACTCGCAGTCGTCGTCGCTCTGACACATGCCGCCGTTGGGCTGCGGCATACCCGGGCCGGTGGTGCCCTGGGTGGTGTCGGTGGTGATGAAGCCGGCCGACATGTTGGTCGTGGTCGGCGTGACGTCGGTGGTCGAGTCGTCGCCGGTGGTGGAGCTGGCGTCGGTGGTGGTGCCGGTGGTGGTGGGCGTGTCCGTGCCGGTCGTGGTGCTCGTGCCGTCCCCGCTGGTCGAGGTTTCGGTGCTCCCGGTCGCGCTGGTCAGCGGATCTTCGCCGCGACAGGCGGCGAGGGCGAGGGTGGCGGTGAGGACGAAGGCTGCGTGCTTGGCGAGGTTATGCGCGAGGGTCACGATGAAGCTCCGGAACGGTCTGCGCGCATCATCCATCGCCCGATCGGAAGTTGTCTAGACGTCGCGGGAGCGCGAGATCCATGGCCGCGAACCGCTGCGCGACGCGGAACTCGCCGCAGTGCTGCGCGAGCTCCTGCGAGGGCTCGACGACGTCGCTTCGCAGCAGCGCTGCGGTGATCGAACTCACCGGATCGACTCCGTACAGGAGCAGCGGCATGCTCGCAGGCGTGCGCGCGAGCAAGGCCGCGACCGCAGCCACGGGCTCGATGCCTCGCGCGACGAGCATTCGCTGCACCAGCAGCGCTCGACCCTCGCGCGAGACGTGGGCCCAGACGCCAGGCATCGGCTCCAGCGTGGCGGCAAGCGCCGGCGGCGTGCGAGCCCACGCACCCGGACGCCACGCGCAGACCTCGAGCGGGTCGCCGTTCGTGGGGGCCGGGGACCACGGCTGCTTGGCCTGGTCGGCGAGCTCACGGTCCCATCGGACATGCGAGATCGGGCATGTCCCATGGGCCAGGAGCGTCAGGCGTCGGGCGGTGACGACCAGGCCGAGGCGGGCGTAGAAGGCCTCGCGCTCGGGCTCGGCGAGCACGCGCAAGGCCTCGTAGCCGGCCGGGGCGAGGCGGACCGCCGCGGCCTCGACGAGCGCGCGACCGAGGCCGCCGCCGCGCCGCGCCGCGATCACGCCGAGGCCGGCGGAGTGGGCGATCCGGTCGGAGGGATCCTGGCCGAGGAGGAAGTACCCGAAGAGCATGTCCTGAGGGACAGGTTCGGTGGCGCCGGCGGCGACGGCGAGGACCGAGAGGTCGAGGTCGACGCCCTCGCGCTCGAGCTTGCGCGCGAACCACCCCGGCGCCCGCTCGCCGCGGCCGAAGACGGCCTCGGCGAGGCTCGCCAGCGCGTCGGTGGCGACGCCGCGCAGGCTGCGGAGCTCGAAGTCCATGGGCGCGGCCGAGTCTGACAGAGCCGCGTGGTGACGGCGAGGCGCGGTCGGCGAGACGATGCTCGCGCCAGTGGCGATGGCGGGTGGCGAGTGCTCCGGGCGCCGGCCGCGAGGCGAGCGCGAGCTATCGGGGCGAGGTCGAAGCCTGGGCGGCGAGCGTGCGACCGGCAGGGCCTCGGCGAGCGAGCTAGCTAGCTATCTGTTGGCGGCCACATCTGCGAGGCGAGCCGAACTGCGAATCGGTGTCACTGGCCCCAGGCTCGGGCGAGGCCGACTGCGACGAGAGCGGCAGAGCGCGCCGAACCGAGACGCGAATGCTCGCGCGGTGGATCGGCGCCGAATCGAGATGCGAGTGCTCGCGCGGCGCTCGGGTGAGGCTGGCGATGCGGCGGACGCGGCGGATCGGCGCCGAATCGAGATGCGAGTGCTCGCGCGGCGCTCGGGTGAGGCTGGCGACGCGGCGGACGCGGCGGATCGGCGCCGAATCGAGATGCGAGTGCTCGCGCGGCGCTCGGTTGAGGCTGGCGATGCGGCGGCCACGGCGGAGCGGCGCCGAGTGCTCGCGCGGCGCTCAGGTGAGGCCGACGGCGCGACGGCAGCGGTCGATGGTCGCGCGGGCGATCGGGCGGGCGCGCTCGGCCGAGCTGCGGAGGACGGCCTCGACCTCTTCGGGGTGCTGCAGCAGGTGCTCGCGGCGAGCGCGGGCGGGCGCGAAGTGGGCGTCGATCTTGTCGGCGAGCAGCATCTTGGCGTGGCCGTAGCCGAACGGCTGGCCGTCACGGGCGCCGGCGCGGTACCAGCCGGCGATCTGCGCCAGCTCGGCCTCGTCGCTGAAGAGCTTGAGCAGGGCGTAGACGTTGCACGTGCCGGGGTCGAGCGGCTGGCCGAGCGGGGTCGAGTCGGTGACGATCTGGCCGACCAATTTGCGCAGCTTCTTGCCCGACTCGAACAGCGGCAGGAGGTTGCTGTAGCTCTTCGACATCTTGCGGCCGTCGAAGCCGGGGACGATCGGCGCGATGCCCAGGAGCGCCTCGGGCCGGACCAGCAGCGGCGGGCCGCCGGCGGCGTAGGCCTCGTTGAGGTAGGTGGACATGTCCTGGGCGAACTCGACGTGCTGCAGCTGATCCTTGCCGACCGGCACGAGGGTGCCGTCGTAGATCAGGATGTCGGCGGCCATCAGCAGCGGGTAGTTGAACAGGCCGGCGTTCGGCTTGATGCCCTGGGCGATCTTGTCCTTGTAGCTGGTGGACCGCTCCATCAGGCCGACGCCGGTGACGCAGGCGAGCAGCCAGGCGAGCTCGTGGACCTCGGGGATGTCGCTCTGGCGGAACAGCAGCGACTTGGCGGGATCGAGGCCGAGCGCGAGGTAGGTGACGGCCGCGTCGAACACGTTCTGCCGCAGCGCCTCCGCGTTCCGCAGGGTCGTCAGCGCGTGGTAGTCGGCGATGAAGTAGTAGGCCTCGCCCGGGTAGCGGTCCTGCAGGGCGATGTGCTGGGCGATGGCGCCGAAGTAGTTGCCGAGGTGGAGCACGCCCGAGGGCTGGATGCCCGACAGCACGCGCGGAGCAGGGGATGGCGTTGCGGACATGGCGTTCGGTACCTGTCGAAAAAGACCTGTCGCAAGGGACCTGTCGGATAAGACCTGGCGGGACGTTCAGGCGCGGCGGCGCGGGCCGATCACCGGCTTGCCGACCAGCGGCTGCAGGACCTCGGGGACGGCGACGGTGCCGTCCTGCTGCTGGTAGTTCTCGAGGATGGCGACCAGCGCCCGCGAGGTGGCGACGGCGGTGCCGTTCAGCATGTGGACGTGGCGCGGCTTGGGCTTGCCCTCGCCGCCGGGGCGGTAGCGGATCCGCAGGCGGCGGGCCTGGTAGTCGGTGCAGTTCGAGGTGCTGGTGATCTCGCCGTGGGCGCCGCGGCCGGGCATCCACGCCTCGAGGTCGAACTTGCGGAAGGCCGGGCCGCCGAGGTCGCCGCTGGCGATGTCGAGGACGCGGTAGGGGATCTTCAGGGCCTGGAAGATCTCCTCCTCGATGGCGAGCAGGCGCTCGTGCATCGCCTCGCTCTGCTCGGGGGCGGTGAAGGCGAACAGCTCGACCTTGGTGAACTGATGCACGCGGTAGAGGCCCTTCGACTCCTGGCCCGCGGAGCCGGCCTCGGTGCGGAAGCAGTGCGACAGGCCGGCGAGCAGCAGGGGCAGCTGCTCCTCCTCGAGGATGGCGTCGGCCAGCATGCCGCCGAGCGTGATCTCGGCGGTGCCGACCAGGCAGAGGTCGCTGTCGGCGACGCTGTAGACCTGGGTCGACTCGCCGCGCGGCTGGAAGCCGAGGCCGCGCAGGATCTCGTCGCGCGCGAGGTCGGGGGTGGTGTGCAGGGTGAAGCCGTGGCGCGCGGCGACCCCGAGCGCGAAGTGCTGCAGGGCGAGGTCGAGGAGCACGGCCTCGTGCTTGAGGTAGTAGAACTTCTGGCCGGCGACCTTGGCCCCGGCCTCGAAGTCGACGAGGTCGAGCGACTCGGCGATCGCCAGGTGGTCGCGCGGGACGAAGCCCTCGGCCGCGAAGTCGCGGGGGGTGCCGACGCGGCGCAGCTCGCGGTGGTCGTCGTCGGTGCGGCCGCGCGGGGTGCCTTCATGCGTGAGGTTCGGGACCCGGGCCCACGCCTCGTCGCGGGCGCGCAGCGCGGCCTCGGTCTGGTCGACGAGAGATCTCTCGTCGGTGCGCAGCTGCTTGCCCTGCTCGACGAGGCGGGCCCGTTCGGCCGCCTGCTGGTCCTTCGGCAGCGAACCGACCGACTTCATGGCGGCGCTGGTCTGGTTCTGCTGCTGGCGGAGCTCGTCCTGGCGGCGGAGGAGGCCGAGGTAGGCGGCGTCGAGGTCGACGAGGCGCGCGACGGTCTGCGCGGCCCAGTCGGCGCCCGCGGGATCGGCGGCTGCGCCAGGGGCAAGGTCCTCGAACACGCGGGCGTGGCGGTCGCGCAGGTTCTGGGCGATCCGGGCGCTGTCTTCGCGGAGGACGTGGATGTCGAGCATGGGGCGCGGACATTAGCAGGCCCCGCGCGCGGGGGAAGGGGTGGCGAGCGCCCGCGCCGGAAATCAGCCCTTGACCCTGGGGGGCCGCTCACGCATCCTACGCCGCTCCAAAGCGCCGGCCCGAGGCCGGCCTGGGGCCCTCAGGTTGCCCGAATTCGGGTGAATCGGGCCCTGCAGTCCAACATTTGTCGCCACAGAGGTCCTTGCCGCCATGGGATACGGAGATAACCGCCACACGCCGAAGATGCGCCAGCGCCGGAGCCGGAACAAGCTGATCGCCCGCCTCAAGCGCAAGGCCGCCGAGGTCAAGGCGACCCGCCTGGCCAACAAGCAGCAGGTCCAGGCCGAGTCCGGCAGCAAGAAGACCAAGACCAAGAAGAAGACCGACAAGGGCTAGTCGGTCTCGCCGAGGGCGGCGGCCTGTCCCGAAGGTCAGCGCGAAAGCGCGCGGACGGGAAGGAGCCTTCGGCGTTTGGCAGCGGCCTGTCCCGAAGGTCAGCGCGAAAGCGCGCGGATGCGTCGTGGGGCCGTTGAGAAGCCGCAAAAGGGTGCGTGAAGGGGTAGTAGCCCCCCGAGCGGGCGGAAAGTCCGATTTCTTGAGCGCAGGGGGGTGGGTGCGCCATGGTGGGATATCCCGCCGTGACCCGCTCCTTCCCCCAGCTCGCAAGCTTCGCCCTCGCCCTCGTCACTGCGTATGCAGGCCTGGCGACCGCCGGTCCGCGCTCGCCCGGCCAAATTCCGGCGCCGCAGTCGATCCGCGAGGCCGTGGAGCCCGACGAGCCGGTGGTGCCGCCGCGCCTGGCCGCGCCGTTCGCGGCGCAGACGTGGCCGCAGCGGGTGGCGGCTCGCCTGGCGGACGTGTCGGCGCGCGCGAACTCGCGCGCCTGGACGGCCGACCCGACCGACGACGCGAGCCTGCGGCGCAAGCTGGCCGAGCTGGTCCGCCGCGCGGGCGCCGGGGTGGCGGTCCACGTGGCCGACCTGGACGAAGGGACATGGCTGTTCGACCAGAACGGCGCGGCGCGTCTGAACCCGGCGTCGAACCAGAAGGTGTTGACCGCGATCGCGGCGCTCGAGCTGCTCGGCCCCGACTATCGGTTCGAGACCCGGCTGGTGCGCGACGGCGACGCGCTGGTGCTGATCGGCGACGGCGATCCGAGCCTGCAGCTGCAAGGGCTGCACGCGCTGGCCAGCAAGGCGCTGGCCGCCGAGGCGCTGGCGGGGGTGCGGCGGATCGTGATCGACGAGCGGGCCTTCTCGCCGGAGCGGCTCGGCCCCGGCTACGAGGAGCCGCCGGGCCCGGGCCCGAGCTACCTGGCGCCGAGCGGGGCGCTGTCGCTGAGCTTCAACACGGTCGAGACGACGGTCCGCACCGACGGCGCGACGGTCCACGTCGAGGTGACGCCGGCGAGCGGGCACGTGACGCTGGTGAACAAGGCCCGGCCGCTCCGGGGGCGCGCGCTCGAGGTCACCAGCACGTGCGAGGACGGCCGCACGGTGCTGACGGTGACCGGCGCGGCGAAGCGCAAGCCGAGCACGGTGCGGCGGCGGATCTGCGACCCGGGCAAGTTCGCCGGCGAGGCGTTCGCGGCGGTGCTGCACGAGCTCGGCGGTCCGCTCTTGCCGGTCGAGAGCGGGGCGGCGTCGGCCCACGCGCGCGAGGTGGCGTCGCTGGTGTCGCCGCCGCTGGCGCAGATCCTGGCGAGCGCGCTCAAGTACTCGAACAACTTCACCAGCGAGCAGGTGGTGCGCACGCTCGGGCGCCGGATGTCCGGAGAGCCAGGTTCGTGGGACAACGGCCGCGCGGCGCTCAAGGCGTTCTGGCGCGCGGCCGGCAACGACCCGCGCGAGCTGCAGCCGGAGAACGGCTCGGGGCTGAGCCTGCGCGGACGGGTGAGCGCGCGCGGCCTGGTCCGCGTGCTGGCGCTGGCCCGCGACGAGGGGGCGGCGGCTGCGAGCATCGTGCCGGCGCTGGCGGGCGCGGGCGGCGAGGGGACGCTGCGCCTGCGCATGCCCGGCGGCCGCGGCCGCGTGCGCGGGAAGACGGGCACGATCGGCGGAGTGAGCGCGCTGTCGGGGATCGCGGCGACGCCCGACGGCCGCCGCGCGCTCGGCTTCAGCGTGCTGATCAACGGCAAGAACCTGGCGATGCCCCGCAGCCGCCGGCTGCAGGACCGCATCGTCCAGACGCTGCTCGACCACCTCGACGCAGGCTGACCGTTTGGACCTGTGCTTTTATTAATGGCTGAAAGCACAGGTGTAAAAAGACAGGTTCAAAGGGGCAGGGCCAAGCCTGCCGGATGGACCTGCGAGGGGCCGCTGCCGGCGGTACCTGGCGAAAGGGACAGGCGAAGCGCCCGCGGAGACCTCGCCAGGAGCCGCGCTGAGGTCGACGATGGCGACGTGCGCGGTCGCGGCCGCTGCGGGCGACCTGGCGAAATGGACAGGTGAGGGGCGCCGCGGGGACGTCGAGGAGCTCGGCGCGGATCCTGTCGGACGGGGGAGTGAGCGGCGGACGCGACGGCCGACCTGTTGAAAGAGACAGGTCCGCGGGGCCGCGGCGCGCGTCCGCGTGGCCGGCGGGCCGGTCGGGGCCGAGGAGATCGGTCACGGGCGCGGCGAGCGGCTGGGGAATGCCCGCAGGAGCCCGCGCGTGGTGGCAGGGCGCAGTATCGCCATCGCCGTCGCGCGGTGGTAGCGTCCACACGCCCATGCCAGCCCGACGCCTCCTCATCGTCTTCGGCGGTCGCTCCTCGGAGCACGAGATCTCGATCCGCAGCGCGGCCGAGATCCTCAAGGCCATCGATCACCAGCGGTTCACGCCGGTCCTGCTCGGCATCCGGCGCGACGGTGGCTGGTGGACCGGCCCCTCGGAGTGGTCGCTGGAGGCGGTGCTCGAGAACGGCGAGCCGGTGTCCGACCTGCGCAAGCTGGCGCCCGACCTGGTGTTCCCGGTGCTGCACGGGCCCTACGGCGAGGACGGGACGTTCCAGGGGCTGCTCGAGGTGCTCGGCCTGCCGTACGTCGGCTCGGGCGTGCTGGCGTCGGCGCTGTGCATGGACAAGGCGCTGCTGAAGCAGGTGCTCGGGACGCAGTCGCCGGCGATCCCGATCGTCCCGTGGCTCGAGGTCGACGCCCACGGGCTCGGCACCGCGGCGCAGCGGCAGGAGATCGTCGACGCGATCGTCGAGGTGGTCGGGTTCCCGTGCTTCGTGAAGCCGGCCAACCAGGGCAGCTCGGTCGGCATCAGCCGCGTCGACGAGGAGGCCGGGCTGTGGCGCGCCCTGACTCTGGCGTCCCGCTACGACGCCAAGCTGGTGGTCGAGAAGGGCATCGACGCCCGCGAGATCGAGCTGGCCGTGCTCGGCAACGGCGACGCGCACACCCTCGTCAGCGCGCCCGGCGAGATCGGGCTGCCGTCGGGCGAGTGGTACGACTACGAGAACAAGTACCTGAAGGACGCGGCGACCCTGCAGATCCCGGCGGACCTGCCCGAAGCCGCGGCCGAACGCCTGCAGGCCCTGGCCCTGCGCGCGTTCCGGGTGGCCGGCTGCAAGGGCCTGGCCCGCATCGACTTTCTCGTCGACCGCCAGACGCTCCAGCCCTACCTCAACGAGATCAACACGATGCCCGGCTTCACGACGATCAGCATGTACCCCAAGCTGGTCGAACGGGCAGGCGTGCCCTACGCCGAGCTGATCAGCCAGCTGTGCGAGCTGGCGCTGGCCCACCACACGGCGCGCAGCAAGCTCAGCGTGACGCGCTGAAGTGCAGGGCGCGAGCTCGTCGTTCGGCGTAGCGAATCGTCGGGGCCGCGGACCGCGAGTTCAGTGCGCCTTCGGGGCCTTGCGCCGCGGCTCGCCTGCAGCCGAGCCGTCTGCTTCGCTCAGAGCGGTCACCTCGCGCGGCCGCGAGGCGCCCTGTCGGCGACATGGAGCGTCGGCGCTGCGCCTCGGCTTCGTCGGGGCGGCCCATTCATGTCGCAAAGGTCATGTCATCGCGGACATGCGCCATGGGCCATGTCGTTCAGAGCAGGATCCACGGGACACGCTCACCCCAGCCGAAGGCGGCCATCAGGGCGGCGAACACGAGGATGTTGAGCAGCCAGACCAGGGCGGCGAGGGCGGTGGAGCCGAGCCAGCCGGTCTCGGCGACGGCGCGGCGGGGGTGCCAGTGGACCCACCCGAGCAGGTAGATCGGCGCGAACACCAGCCACAGCGCGCCCTGGCCGACGAACAGGGCGGTGACCAGAGCCTCCTGGCCTTCGGGACATGTCCTGGCGAGCAGGCCGAGGAACACCAGGGTGACGGCGGTGGCGAGGCCTGCGGGGGCGAAGGCGAGCAGGAAGACGCGATCGATCGGCCACAGCAGGGTGTCGGACGCGGGGCTCGGCGCGGGATCCGGCATGCTCACAGTGTCCCCGCGGTCGGGCGCCCGGGCAAGCCGCGGCGGGCGGTCACGCGAACAGCAGGCGCAGCGCCTCGTCGCGCGGGACCGCGGCGAAGGCCGCGAGCTCGAGGAAGAAGTCGCGGCCGAGGTCGGCGCGGCTCGAGGCGGACACGAGCGGACCGATGGCCCGCAGGACGGCGAAGCGGCGCTCGCGCGGGAGAGCCGCGAGGCGGGCGCCGACGTGGTCGAGCTCGGGGCGCTTCGACAGGTACTCGCGCGCGAGCGCGTCGCGGCGCTCGGGCGTGAGCGGCAGGCGGCCGAGCAGCGCGCGGTACTGATCGATCTCGTCGGGCTCGAGCACGCCGTCGTGGTGGATCAGCACCGCGGCGAAGGCGGCGATGTGCTCGCCGAGGTCGGCCGCCTGCTCGGTCCACTGCCGGCGCCAGCGCGCCAGCTCGTTCGGGGTCACGCCGAGCTGGGCGGCGATCCGCTCCATCACCGCGACCTCGGCCGCGCTCGCCTCGCCGTCGGCCAGGGCCATCGCCCACGCGCGCTCGAGCGTGGTCTCGGTGAAGGCGGGCAACGGCGGCGGCAGGTCCTCGAAGGTGCGGTGGAGGGCGTCGAGGTCGCCGAGCATCTTGAACCACCGCCGGCTCTCGGCCTCGTCGAGGTGCTCGTCCAGCATCGTCAAGATCAGGTCGGCCTCGCCGGGCTTGATCTCGCCGTCGGCGTGGGCGATGAGGCCGCAGGCGACGAGGATCCACTCCTGCTCGGGGGTCAGGTGCATGGCGCTCTCCGCGGCCAGCGTACAACGGATCGCCGCCGTCGGGGCCGAATCGGCCGTTGGGGCGAGTGCGCGAAGTCGCACTCGGCCTCGGGAACGCCGTCAGTCGAGGCCGCAGTAGCGCAGGCACTCTTCCGGCGGATCGGCGAGCCGGTAGACGTAGTACTCGCCGCAGTTCCGCACCTGGATCGTGGTTTGCCAGTCGCAGTCGGTGTCCCACGCGAAGCAGACCTGGCGATCGACGACGCCGTCGTCGACGATCGGGTGGACGCCGACCATCCAACCGGGAGCGTCGGTGCCGCAGTCGAACGGCTTGAGCGGGTTGGTCGGCATCGCCGTGCCGGCCGGGCCGGTGAGGCGGTACCACTTGTTCTCGAGCTGCTTGTCACACTTGGTGACCTTGCCCGGGCCGTCGTTGAAGATGGCGTTGCGGTCGGGCTCGGCGAGCGGCACGTAGGTGAGGCACTCGGCCGGCAGCTCCTTCTGACACTTGTCGTCGCAGCCGTCGAGCGGGACGAGGTTGCCGTCGTCGCAGGTCTCGATGTCGGGCTCGATCTGGCCGTCGCCGCAGCGCGGCCCGAGCGAGGCGCAGCCGGGGGCGCAGCCGCCGTAGCTGCCGTCGTTGACGCCGTCGTCGCAGGCCTCGTCGCTGTTGTGGATGAAGCCGTCGCCGCAGCTGGCCTGCGAGCAGTCGACCAGGCAGTCGTCGTTGTTGTCGAGGTTGCCGTCGTCGCAGGCCTCCATGTCGGCCCACACGTAGCCGTCGCCGCAGTAGGCGGCCATGCACTCGATGCAGCCGTCGTCGACGCTGAGGTTGGCGTCGTCGCACTCCTCGAACACTGCGTGCTTGAAGCCGTCGCCGCACGAGGAGGGGACGCAGGTCGGCAGGCAGTTGTCGTCGTCGAGGGTGTTGCCGTCGTCGCACTCCTCGCCGTCGTCGACCTTGCCGTTGCCGCACAGCATCACGGTGTCGACCACGCACGCGGTGGTGCAGCCGTCGTCGTCCTGCTCGTTGCCGTCGTCGCACTCCTCGACGCCGAGCTGGACGAAGCCGTCGCCGCAGCGGGCCTCCTGGCACAGCACCGTGCAGGTGTCGGAGTTGTCGGAGTTGCCGTCGTCGCAGGCCTCGGCGCCGTTCTGGACGAAGCCGTCGCCGCACACCGCGAGGACGCAGCTGTTCAGGCAGGCGTCGGAGTTGTCGAGGTTGCCGTCGTCGCAGGCCTCGCCGGGGTCGACGTCACCGTTGCCGCACTGCAGCTCCGCGCCGGTGCTCGTGTCCAGAGTGGTGGTCGGCTCGCCGGTGCCGGTCTCGCTGCCGCCGGTGGTCTCGGCCTCGGTGACGAGCGAGCCGGTGGCGTCGGTGTCAGGGGTCTGGCCGGTGTCGTTCGAGCACCCCGGCGCGACCGCGCCCACCAGCAGCGCCACCCATGCCACCCGTTGTCCGCCGCGTCCGGCCCAAGCCATGTTTTTCCACTACCATCGATCCCGGGGGCCGGCAACCGCGGCCCGGCGCGGGCCCGTGTCGGCCTGTATTGCGGCGTAATGAAGCGCGGATCGCTGACGCGTCCGCGCGGACCTCGAACCCCAACTCTTCCGGCGACGTGCTCGTGCGCGCGTGAACTGTCCTGAAGGACAGGTCAGTTCAACGCGCGCGGTAGACGATGCGACCGCGCGTCGGATCGTACGGCGTGACGCCGACGGTGACGCGGTCGCCGAGCACGACCTTGATGCGAAAGCGTCGCATCTTGCCGGCGAGGTGGGCGAGGACGTGGTGGTCCGGATCGATTTCCACCTTGAATAAACCGCCTGTGAGAACCTCGGTGACGGTTCCCTCAAATTCGATCAGATCGTCCTTGCTCATTCGCGGGGGAGAGTATGGGGCCCACTCGTGTCGCGCAACAGGGGGGACGCGGGATTTCAGCGGAGCCCCGTCACGCACGACGGCGACCCGAGGCGTCGTCACCCAGGCGTGGCACGGGAAACTCGTGCGTTTGCGCGCGACCCAAAGGGCGGCCGTTCGTACGCCCGCGGACCCGTCTCAGGCGCCGGCCGGCGCCACGAGCAGGCCGCGAGCCTCGAGCAGCGCCACGATCGCGGCGGCGTGCTCGTCCGGCGAGGCGCCGACGGCGACGCGCCGCTCTCCGTCGGTCGCGGGCCCCTGCCCGGTGACTTCTTCTGCTGCTTCTGCTGCTTCTGCGTGAGGCAGGCTCGAATCGACGGGCGCGTGAGGCGAGGTCGCGTCGGCGTGAAACAGCAGATGCAGGTCCGGCGCGTCCGGCGGCTCGTAGGGGGCGTCGATACCGCTGAAGCCGGCGATCTCGCCGGCGCGCGCGCGACGGTAGAGGCCCTTGGGATCGCGGGACTCGCACACGGCGAGCGGGGCGTCGACGAACACCTCGAGGAAGTGACCTGCGGGGACGCGCTCGCGCACGCGGGCCCGATCTTCGCGATAAGGGCTGATCGCCGCCACGAGGACGATGAGGCCGGCGTCCTGCAAGAGGCGCGCGGCCTCGCCGAGGCGGCGCACGTTCTCGGCGCGATCTTCCGGCGAGAAGCCGAGATCTCGACACAGCCCGAAACGCAGGTTGTCGCCGTCGAGGATGTAACTGTGTCGGCCGCGCGCGTGGAGCCGGGCGTCGACCCGCGCGGCGATCGTGCTCTTGCCGGCGCCCGAGAGGCCGGTGAGCCAGACGACGACCCCCCGCTGGCCGAGCCGCTGCGCCCGCTCTTCGGGGCCCACGGCGGCATGGTGCCAGCGAACGTTGGTCGCGACCTGGTTCAAGGGCCCCACTTATGACACACCGGCGGGGCCGCGCCCAGGCCGATCCGCCGCGGCCGGCGCCGAGAAACGCGGCCCGGGGAACTTGACGCGGATCGCCCCGCGGGTAACCTTCGGCCGCGCCTGAAAGGCCCGCATGCGGGCGAGACGGGCGTCGCAGGCCGCGCAGGAGCAGTTTTCCGGCGCGTCCAACCTCGGGAGCGCAGGATGACTGTCCGGACGTCTGACGAAGAAGGGCCCTCCAGCCGCGGCCGCCGCAAGGCGACGCGCACGCACGACGACGACGAGGGCGGCGGCCCGATGCCCGTCACGCTCGGCGACCTCGCCGAGGAGGCGCGGCGCAAGTACCTCAACTACGCGCTCAGCGTGATCACGTCGCGCGCCCTGCCGGACGTCCGCGACGGCCTCAAGCCGGTCCAGCGCCGCATCATCTACACGATGTTCGCCGACCTGAGCCTCACGCACGACGCCCGCCATCGCAAGAGCGCGAAGGTCGTCGGCGACGTCATCGGCAAGTACCACCCGCACGGCGACACCGCGGTCTACGAGGCGATGGTCCGCCTGGCCCAGGACTGGGTCATGCGCGCGCCGCTGGTCGACGGCATGGGCAACTTCGGCTCGATCGACGGCGACTCGCCCGCGGCCTACCGCTACACGGAGGCGCGCCTGACCAAGGTCGCGTCGGAGCTGCTCACCGAGCTGACCCGAGATACAGTCGACTTCCGGCCGACCTACGACGGCACCGGCAAGGAGCCGATCACGCTGCCGGCCCGCTTCCCGCACCTGCTCGTCAACGGCAGCACGGGCATCGCCGTCGGTATGGCGACCAACGTGCCGCCGCACAACCTCGGCGAGGTGGTGCGCGCGGCGATCGCCCTCATCCCGCTGCTGCCGCCGGCGCGCGAGGACGAGGCCGCGGCCGAGAAGCGGCGCAAGGAGGCGCTCAAGGTCGCGCTCAAGGCGATCAAGGGGCCCGACTTCCCGACCGGCGGGCGCCTGGTCGCGACCCGCAAGGAGCTGGCCGAGCTGTACGAGGAGGGCAAGGGCTCGTGCAAGCTGCAGGGCGAGTGGAAGGTCCGCGAGGAGGACAAGTCGACCTTCATCGTCATCACCTCGGTGCCGTACGGGATCGAGAAGTCGGCGCTGGTCGAGGAGATCGGCGACAT
Organism: Nannocystis punicea; assembly: GCF_026965555.1. Classification (GTDB taxonomy): domain Bacteria; phylum Myxococcota_A; class Polyangia; order Nannocystales; family Nannocystaceae; genus Nannocystis; species Nannocystis punicea. The sequence goes on from NZ_CP114040.1 coordinate 5,184,783, forward strand.
CATCGCCGCCAAGAAGCTGCCGCAGCTGGTCGGCGTGCAGGACCTGAGCACGCGCGACGTGTGCATCGAGCTCGAGGTCAGCCGCAAGTCGGGGGCCGAGCCCGAGCTCATCATGGCCTACCTGTTCAAGCACACGCGGCTGCAGGTCACGGTGAAGTACGACTTCACGTGCCTGGTGCCGATCGCGGGCGCGGACGTCGGCCGTCCCGATCGCCTGGGTCTGGCGGCGATCCTCGAGCAGTTCCTGCTGTACCGCCAGGAGACGGTCCGCCGCCGCTTCGAGTACGACCTCCGCAAGCTGCGCGAGCGGATCCACATCCTCGAGGGCTTCGAGAAGATCTTCGACGCGCTCGACGAGGCGATCAAGATCATCCGCCGCAGCGACGGCCGGGCCGACGCCGGGCAGAAGCTGATGAAGGCGTTCGACCTCGACGAGATCCAGACCGACGCGATCCTCGAGACGCGCCTCTATCGCCTGGCCAAGCTCGAGATCCAGAAGATCCGCGAGGAGCTCGAGGAGAAGCGCAAGGCGGCGCGCAAGATCGAGGCGATCCTCAAGAGCCCCGAGAAGCTGTGGGCCGAGATCAAGGGCGAGCTCGAGGCGCTGGCCGAGGAGTTCGCCGAGCCGCGGCGGACCCGGATCTCCGACGAGGACGTGACCGAGGAGTTCACGGCCGAGAGCTTCATCGTCAAGGAGGACGCGATCGTGCTGGTCACCCGCGACGGGTGGATCAAGCGCCAGCGGACCATCAACCTCGCCAGCACGCGCATGCGCGAGGGCGACGAGGCGCTGGCGCTGGTCGGCGGCAGCACGACCGAGTCGGTGATCCTGCTGACCAACAAGGGCTCGGCCTACAACGTGCGGATCAACGACGTGCCGCAGTCGACCGGCCACGGCACGCCGGTGCAGCAGCTGTTCAAGTTCAAGGACGGCGAGCGGCTGGTGGCGGCGGTCGGGACCGACGCGCGGGTGATGCCGGAGTTCGGCATGCCGAAGCCCGAGCTCGGCGAGGAGTACGAGGAGCCGTACCCGCACATGCTGGCGGTGACGCGCTCGGGCATGGCCTTGCGGTTCACGCTGTGGCCGCACCGCGAGGTCAGCACCACGCGCGGGCGCATGTTCGGCAAGCTGCGCGAGGGCGACGAGTTCGTCGCGGTGTTCAAGATCTACGCCGAGGACGAGGTGTGCGCGCTGACGCGGTCGGGGCGGCTCCTGTGCTGCACGTCGCAGGAGGTCAGCCTGCTCTCGGGGCCGGGTCTGGGCGTCATCCTCGTCAAGCTCGACGACGGCGACGACGTCGCGGCGGCGTTCCCCGCCAACACGACGGTCGAGGTCGAGAAGGCCACCGGCGGGTCGATGAAGGTCGGCGCCGGCGCGGTCAAGGCGACCGCGCGCGGCGGCAAGGGGGCCGAGCTGTGGAAGCGCGGGGCGGTCAAGCGCGTCGTCCTGCCCGAGCCGGTGCTGCCCGATCTCGAGGCGGCCGAGGCGGCCAAGAAGCAGACCAAGAAGGCGTAGCGGGGGAGGAGTAAAGCGATGGCCCAGGCGAGCAAATACGGCGCAGAATCGATCCAGTTCCTCGAGGGCGTGGATCACGTCCGCAAGCGCCCCGGCATGTACATCGGCGGCGTCAGCAAGGACGGTCTGCACCACCTGTTGTGGGAGATCCTCGACAACTCGGTCGACGAGGTCATCAACGGCCACGCGACCCAGATCGAGGTCAAGCTCGACAAGGACGGCAAGGGCGTCAGCGTGACCGACAACGGCCGCGGGATCCCGGTCGAGAACCACCCGACGCTGAAGATGCCGGCGATCGTGGCGGTGTATACCAAGCTCGGCGCGGGCGGTAAGTTCGACGGCGAGAGCTACAAGCACTCCGGCGGCCTCCACGGCGTCGGTGCGGCGGTCGCCAACGCGCTGTCGGAGCAGCTCGTCGCCAAGGTCTGGCGCGACGGGTCGATGTGGGAGATCGAGTTCGTCCGCGGCGTGCCCGACGGCAAGCTGCGCAAGCTCGGCAACGCCCGCGGATCGGGCACCGCGGTCTATCTGCGGCCGGATCCGCAGATCTTCGGCAAGACGATCGCCTTCGACGCGGTGGTCATCCGCGACCGCCTCGAGGCCAAGAGCTACCTGCACAAGGGGCTCAAGATCGTGTTCGTCGACGAGGCGGCGGGCAAGACCGAGACCTTCCACCACGCCGAGGGCGTGTCGGAGTACCTGAAGAAGCTGATCGAGGTGCGCGCCAAGCCGGCGGTGCACCCCGGCATCTTCTTCCTCGATCGCGCCGACGACCCGAAGCTCGAGGTCGCGTTCGCCTGGACCGAGGGCACCGACGACGCGATGCACTCGTTCGTCAACGGCGTGCCGACGCCCGACGGCGGCACCCACGAGCAGGGCCTGCGGGCGGCGCTCGGCAAGGGCATCCGCGCGTACATGCAGACGCACAAGCTCGAGCCGAAGGGCCTGTCGATCGGCCTCGACGACATCCGCGAGGGCATGGTCGCGATCCTCAGCACCTACGTGCTCGAGCCGCAGTTCCAGAGCCAGACCAAGAACCGCCTCAACAACCCGGAGGTCGCCGGCCAGGTCGAGGGCGCGATCCGGGCCGCGCTCGAGCAGTGGCTGCACGAGAACCGCAGCACCGCCGAGGCGATCGTGGCCCGCGTGATCGCGTCGGCGCGCGCCCGCGCGGCCTCCCGCGCGGCCAGCCAGCAGGTCTCGCGCAAGGGCCCCGGCGGGGTGCGCCTGGGCCTGCCCGGCAAGCTCGCCGACTGCTCCGAGCGCGACGCCGCCAAGTGCGAGCTGTTCATCGTCGAGGGCGACTCCGCAGGCGGCTCGGCCAAGATGGGCCGCAACCGCAAGACGCAGGCGATCCTGCCGCTGCGCGGCAAGGTCCTGAACACCGAGCAGGCCAGCCTGGCCAAGGTGCTGGAGAACGAGGAGCTCGGCAACATCGTCAAGGTGCTCGGCTGCGGCGTCGGCAAGGACGTCAACATCGAGCAGCTCCGCTACGGCAAGGTCATCCTGCTGATGGACGCCGACTCCGACGGCCATCACATCGCCACGCTGCTCCTGACCTTCTTCTACCGCCACATGCGCGAGCTGATCCGCAGCGGCCACGTGTACCTGGCCCAGCCGCCGCTCTACCGCGTCGACATCGGCAAGGAGACGCTGTGGGCCGCCGACGACGCCCACCTGCAGCGGATCCTGGCCGACAAGGGCCGCGGCAAGCCGGAGATCCAGCGCTTCAAGGGCCTCGGCGAGATGATGCCCGAGACGCTGCGCGACACCACGCTCGACCCCAAGAAGCGCGCGCTCGTCCAGGTCAAGATCCGCGACGAGCTGCAGACCGACCAGACGATCAGCAGCCTGATGGGCAAGGACGCCGGCGCGCGCTACTCGTTCATCATGGACCGCGCCGCCGAGGCCGACGCGCTCGACGTCTGAGGCCGGCCGCGCTGCGCGTGCCGTCGCCCCTGGCCCGTGCGGGCGAGGGGCGGCGTTTTTTTGGGCTCGGTTAAAACCGGAAAGGAGGGGCCTGGCCCTCCTTTCCTGTTCTGAAGGTACTGTGCTTCAGTACCTGGCTCTTGGTACCTGGTCTCGGGTACCTGTCTCTTCGCTCACGCGGGGACCGCGGTCCGGCTCAGTCGAGGCCGCGGGTCATGCTGTGCGGGTTGGTGGCGTGGACCAGCTCGACGCGGCTGTGGACGCCGATCCGGCGGTAGATCTGGCGCACGTAGGTCCGCACGGTGCTGAACGAGAGGCCGGTGCGGGTGGCGATCTGCTTGTCGGTGCAACCCGAGATGACGAGGCGGGCGATCTTGGCGAGGCGCGGCGGGAGCTGCGGCTCGGGGGCGGAGCTCTGGGTCTCCATCGCCATGTCCGGGATCGCCAGGGTGTAGACCTGACCGTCCGTCTGGATGGTCGCGCGGCGCGGCCAGTCCTTCGGGTCAGCCGGGGCAGCCGGCTCCGGATCGCCGGGCTTGCGATCGAGGGCGCGCATCGCCGGCGCGTTCATACAGAGGATGGCCCCCTGCTCGGTGAGCACGACGGCCGGACGCCGGTAGCCGTGGACCAACTCCGTCAGGACCGAAACCATGGACACGGACCGCGTCTCCTTGGCGTCGACCTCGGGTTGGGCTTTGGACCATGAGTTGGCTGCGCCGCGCGCGGCAGTGTCCACAGTGCTTTGATGGGTGCTATCGAGCTGCATACCAGGTTCCGCGTGAGTGACTCGAAGTGAAGAGTTCAGGCCCGAAGGCCGATGAGCGCTTGGGGCCCGCTGCCCCGTCGATCGGTCGTGGTAGTGCGAGCGGCGTAGGGGTCGATCCCATTTTCTTTCGAAAACGCCTCAGGATGAAGATCTGGCCGAAATGCCCCGCCGACACGCGTGGACAGGGCCTGCACGAGGTCGCGGCGGCGAACCTGCCACCTCCAACATGCCTCGTGAATCAGCCTCCGGTAGCGCCTGGATCGCGCCGCGGCAGCTACTCGCCGGACAGCTGGGCGCGCAACGATCGGACCCAGCCGTCGAGATCGCTGAAGGTCGCCCGCAACAGCTCGGGGGTCCGCGCCAGGCTGCTCATCTTGTCGGCCAGCGCCTCCTTGGCCCGGCGCAACCGGCTGCGCACCGTGCCCTCGGGGATCGCCAAGACCTGCGCGAGCTCGGGCGCGGCCATGTCTTCCCAGTAGTAGAGCTCCAGCACCAATTGATAGTCGAGCGGGATCCGCCGCAGCGCCTCGAGCAACAGCCGCTGCTCCTCGTGCGCCGCGAACACGGCGCTCGGCGACGGCGTGAGCTCGTCGGTCGAGGTCTCGCTGAGGTCGGACGCCAACCCCTCGCGCCGTCGCTCCCGGAAGTGCGCGCGCAAGATGTTGTGGGCCACCGCGAACAAATAGGTACGGAAGCTCGACTGCTTCTGAAACCGATCGCGCGCCTCGACGCAGCCCAGGAAGGTCTTCTGGATCAAGTCGTCGACGCCGTGCGTGACCTTGTTGGCGAAGAAGCGACAAACGGCGTCGAAGTGCCGCTCGAACAGCGCATTGCCGGCTTCGCGGTCGCCGGTCCGCCAGGCATCCAGGAGCTCGAAATCCGTCGCCACGTGGCCTACGCGATCATTTCTATCACCGCCACCGCCCGAGTTGAAGCCGTGGTAAGGTAGGCCGTGCAGCAGGGTAGGTCGGGCGCAGACACGCTGGGCGAGCAGATCCAAGCCGCTCGCGTGTTCGCGCCCGGGCTGGAGATCCAGCAGATCAAGTCGTCCGTGCGCGCGCGTCTGTTCGGGACCTTCGACGGCGCGCCGACCCTCGGCGGCTACACGCTGCGGCGAATGATCGGCCGCGGCGGCACCGGAGCGGTGTTCGAGGCGGTCGGGCGCGACGGCGAGACGGTCGCGCTCAAGGTCCTCCGCGGCTTCGAACCCGCCGCACTCTACCGTTTCAAGCTCGAATTCCGGGCGCTGGCCGATATTTCGCACCCGAACCTGTCACTGCTGCACCACCTCGTGGTCCGCGGCGATCAGGCGTTCCTGACGATGGAGCTGGTCGACGGGGTCGACTTCCTGTCGTACGTGCGCCAGCACCCCGCACGCTTGCGAGCGTGCCTTGCGCAGCTGGCGGCGGGCCTCGACGCCCTGCACGCGGCCGGCAAGCTCCACCGCGACATCAAGCCGTCGAACGTGCTGGTGACCCGCGAAGGCCGCGTCGTGATCCTCGACTTCGGTCTGGTCCACGAGCTGACGGCCGGCCGCGGCATCGAAGTGGTCGGAACGCCGGCGTACATGGCTCCGGAGCAGGTTCACGGGGCCACGCCGGCGCCGGCGAGCGACTGGTACTCGGTCGGCGTGATGCTGTTCGAGGCGCTGACAGGCGAGCTGCCGTTCGCAGGTCCGATGCACGAGGTGCTGCGCGACAAGTGCGAACGCGTGGCGCCGCCGGCGCTCGGTTCGGCGGCAGAACCGCCGCTGGCAGCGCTGTGCGCGGCGCTCCTGGAGCGAGAGCCGAATCGTCGCGCGGGCGGGGCGGAGATCGCTGCGCTTCTTCGCGAGACCGACAATCCCCGCGCTCCACGGGCGCACGTGCCGCCGAGTCCCCGCGGCCACGGCTCGCTGACGCCGCCTGGCGGCCTCATCGGTCGTGAGGTGCCGTTCGCGGCCGTCGGCGCGGCGTTGATGGAGAGCCGCAAGCGACCGGTGGTGACGCTGGTGCGCGGGCGATCGGGCCTCGGCAAGTCGGCGCTGCTGCGGGCCTTCGCCGAGGCGGCGCAGGCCGGAGCGGCCGGGTTGTCGACGCCGGCGGTGGTGCTCGCGGGTCGCTGCTACGAGCGCGAGCAGGTGCCGTTCAACGCGTTCGACAGCGTCATCGACGCGCTCACCGGGCTGCTGCTGGGCGTGGCGCCGACCGAGCTGGCGGCGATCGTGCCGCCCGACATCGCCGCGGTCGCCCGCCTGTTCCCGGTGCTCCGCCGCGTGGCGTCGATCGCCGAGGCATGCCCGCCCGGCCCGCCGAGCGACATCGACGCGGCCTCGCTGCGCCACGCCTCGGCTGTCCTTCGAGACATGTTCCGAAGGATCGCCGACCGGATCCCGCTGGTGGTGCTGGTCGACGACGTGCAGTGGGGCGACAGCGACAGCGCGTCGCTGCTGGTCGAGCTGCTGCGCGGGCCCGACGCGCCCCGCTGCCTGGTGGTGCTGGCCGCCAGCGAGGGCGAGGCGCTGCCGAACGTCGACCTGACGACGCTGGTCGAGCGCCTGCGCGCGAACGGCCCGGTGCTCGAGCTCGGGCTCGAGCCGCTGCGCCTGCAGGAGGCGACGACGCTGGCCGAGGTGCTGCTGCGCCGCGGGCCGTGCGAGCTCGAGGCGGACGAGCTGCACGCGCAGGCGGTGGCGATCGCCGGCGAGGCGGGCGGAGTGCCGCTGTTCGTCCGCGAGCTGGCGCATCATGTCCGAACGACCATGGTCGGAGAGACATCCCTCAGCGACGTGCGGCTCGAGGCGATGGTGGCCGAGCGGGTCGGTCGGCTGCCGCCCGCGGCCCGGGCGATGCTGGCGGCGGTGATCGTCGCCGGGCGTCCGCTCGAGCTCGAGATCGCGTCGGCGCTGTCCGGCGGCGGCCGGCGCGAGCTGCAGCAGCTGCGCGCGGCCCACCTGGTGCGCGTCAGCAAGTCGCCGCGCGGCGAGCTGGTCGAGGCCTATCACGACAAGATCCGCCTGGCGGTGCTGGTCGGGGTGGGCGACGAGCAGGCGCGGGCGATCCACGGCCAGATCGCCGAGCAGCTGCTCGGCCGCGCCGGCGTGCCCCCGGAGCTGCTGGCCGACCACCTCCGCGCCGCCGGCGATCGCGTGCGCGCGGCCGAGGTCACCCGCGTGGCCGCCCAGCACGCCGCCGAGGCGCTGGCGTTCCGCCGCGCGGCGGAGCTCTACCGCGACGCGGCGGCGCTCCTGCCCGTGGAGGACGTCGTCGGTCGACGCGACGCTCTGGCCCGCGCCGGCGAAGCGCTGGCGGCCGCTGGTCGCGGTTCGGAGGCCGCCGAGTGCCTGCTCGCGGCCGCCGCCCTCGCGCCCGAGGTGGTGGCGCTGGCGCTGCGTGAGCGGGCCGAAGAGGCGCTCCGCACCGCGGTCTGAGCCGCGGGCGCCGAACCTGCCGGTGAGGCCGCCTGCATCGGTGTCGGCCCGACGGGGTTCGCCGCGTCGATCGGTCGGCCTCGGCGGACGGCTGCGCCGGCGGTCACGGGCGCGGTGACGATGACCGAGGAGGACCTCATCCCGCTGGCCGATCGACAGGTGGTTCTCGACGACTTCGCGGTGGCCCGGCGCGCGCAGCAGTTCGGGAGGTCGGCGACTCGCTGCGACCCAGGGACGCACGCGCGCCGAGCCGTCGCCCCTGCGCCCACGCGCGACCTGCCGGCGCCCGTCGACGGCCGGTCGAGCTGCGCCGTCTCGGCGAGGATGGGGCCGCCCGGCGAGGTGGTGATTCGGACATGTTCGAAAGTGCAGGCGAGCGAAGATGCGTCGGGCTCGCCGGCGCGCGCGAGGTCGCCGGCGGGGCCTTGCGCGGGGGCGGGGGATCGTTCACCCTCCGCCCGTGATCGAGGGGCCGCTCATCGCCGAGCCCGGACTGCGGGTGCCCGTGTGGGCGCTGCGCTGGAAGGCCGTGCGCTCGGGCGGGCCCGGCGGGCAGAACGTCAACAAGGTGGCGTCCAAGGTCGAGCTGCGGGTCGCGATCGCGTGCATCGAGGGGCTGACCGAACAGACAGGTGCCCGCCTGCGCGCGCTGGCGAAGACGCGGCTGGTCGGCAACGACGAGCTGGTGATCACGTCGGAGCGCACGCGCGACCAGGGCCGCAACCTCGAGGACGCGCTGGCCAAGCTGCGGGTGCTGCTCGAGGCGGCGCAGCGCCAGCCGCGGCCGCGCCGGCCGACCCGGCCGACCCGCGGCTCGGTCGAGCGCCGCCTGGCCGCGAAGCAGCGCCGCGGCGACACCAAGGCGGGCCGGCGATGGTCCGACGAGGGTTGAAGCGCGGCGCCCTGGCGCTGCTGACCGCCGGCTGCGAGCCGCGCGTCGAGCTGAAGCCCGGCGATCCGGAGGTGGTCCGCGCCGCGCAGCAGATCTTCGAGACCCGCTGCGCCAACTGTCACGGCCCCCGCGGCCGCGGCGACGGTCCCGGCGGGCGAGCGTTGTGGCCCCGCCCGCGCGACTTCGGCGACCCGGCGTGGCAAGCCGGGGCCGACGACTCGCACCTGCGCAAGGTCATCGTCCAGGGCGGCGCCTCCGTGGGCCTGTCGCCGCAGATGCAGCCGAACCCCGATCTGGCCGACAGCCCGGCGGTGGTCGGCGAACTGATCGGCATCATCCGCGGCTTCGCGCCCGCGCCGGAGGCGAAGAGCGCGTCCCCGGAGACCGACAAGCCGGGACCGTGAGGCGAGCGCGGGGCGGAGCAGAAGGTATGTCTTTAGGGGCATGCTCTGAAGAGCATGTCCTTGGAGACATGGGAATCAAGGGCCGGGCACCTCGAGGCAGGCGCTGGCGGTCGAGGTGAGCCGCTGCGACCCCGCGCTCGGCGATGAGGGCGGGGCGCTGCGGAATGGCCTGTCCTCGAGGACAGGTCCTCAGACCTTGAGCTGGGCGGCGCGGGCTGCCGCGGCGCGGGCGGCCTCGGCGACGGTGCGCGAGAAGCTGCCGGAGCGGCGCGACAGCGACAGCTCGTGCGGGTCGCTGTACGGCAGGCGCACGGTGAACATGGTGCCGACGCCGAGCTGCGACTTGACCTCGATGGCGCCGCCGAGCATGTCGCAGAAGGCCTTGGAGATCGCCAGGCCGAGGCCGGTGCCGCCGAAGCGGCGCGAGGTGGTGCTGTCGCCCTGCGAGAACGCCTGGAACAGCCTGCCCAGCTGCTGCTGCGTCATGCCGATGCCGGTGTCGGCGACGATGAACTGGATCGCCGGCGCGCCGTCGCGGAGGGTCTTGTTGGCGGTGAGGCGGATCTCGCCGTGGTCGGTGAACTTGACCGCGTTGCTGAGCAGGTTGAGCAGGATCTGCCGCGTCTTGGTGAGGTCGGCGTGGATGAAGCCGATGGTGGACGGGCAGACGACGACGAGGCGGTTGTGCCCGCGGTCGGCGAGCGGGCGGATCGTGCCGAGCACGGCCTCGACCATGTCGGCGACGTCGAAGGTCTCGAGGTGGACGTCCATGCGGCCGGCCTCGATCTTCGACAGGTCGAGGATGTCGGAGATGAGGCCGAGCAGGTGCTTGCCGGCGAACTGGATCTTGCGCAGCTCGTCGAGCGAGCCCTCGAGGCCGCGCTCCTCGGACTCCTCCATGAGCATCTCGGCGTAGCCGATGACCGCGTTGAGCGGGGTCCGCAGCTCGTGCGACATGTTGGCGAGGAAGCGGCTCTTGGCCAGGTTGGCCTCCTCGGCCATCTGCTTGGCCTCGCGCAGCGAGCCCTCGGCGCGCTTGAGGTGGGTGATGTCGGAGGCGACGCAGACGGCCCCGATCGGCTCGCCGTGATCGTCACGCAGGTCGGAGCGGGCGTACAGCACCGGGATCTCGCGGCCGCCCGGGGCCCGGTAGACGCGCTCGACGAGGCCCTGCTGCGGCTCGTGCGGCAGCGGCACCTCGGACGCGAACTCGGGCAGGAGCACGGAGAACGGCCGCCCGAGCAGCTGCTCCGGCAGGGCGTCGAGCAGCTTCAAGGTGGCGCGGTTGACGGTCTGGATCCGCCCTTCGGCGTCGACCACCACCAGCGACTCGGCCATCGAGGCGAGGATGTTGTCGGCGTACCGCCGCGCGCGCTCGGCCTCGCCGAGGATCTGCTCGGCCCGCACCTCGCCGGCGCGCGCGCGCCCGAGGGCGTCCTGCAGGCTGTGCACGGCCAGGGACAGGAACACCCCGGCGGCCGCGAGGTGGAGCATGCGCGAGAGGTACGCGCGCGGGCCGTCCTCCAGGATCGCGTCGGCCGGCAACAGGTCGCCGATCTCGGCGAAGTAGAGGCCGACCAGCGAGGCGAAGCAGAGGCCGAGGATGGTGAGCAAGGTGCGTCGGCCGAACAACAGCATGCCGACGATGACGATGAGGATGAGGCCGCCCAGCGCGGAGCTCCGCAGCCCGCCGGTGTAGGCGGCGTGGGCGACCATGGTGGCGCCCGAGAGGCCGAGCAGCGCGTAGCCGGCGAGGTAGACGTGACCGCGGTGGAGCAGCGCGAGCAGGGCGAAGCTGAGCGCCGGGAACAACAGGTCGAGCGGCGAGAGGGCGGCGCCGCGGGTGAACATCACCACCTGCACGACCACGCCGAGCATCCCGATCGTCGTGGCGACGACCAGCGCGAGGTGGACGATGCCGGCGACGCGCGTCCTCTCCTCGTCGGCGAACCGCGGGCCTTCGAAGAGGCGGCGGAGCCGTTTGAGCGCGGGCGACGTCATCGGCTCGAAAATCAACCTACCAGCCCCAACGACGCGGTCAAGCGCACGATCGGCGGGCGGCGCGAAAATCAGCCGCGGCGTGTAGGCAGATTCTCAGGGGATGGCTGATCGGGCAGGTCAGCGTTCGCAGTGTCGACGAGGCCCGCCCGCATCGCGGCCGCACGCGCCGCGGCGACGACCTCGGCCGCGGTGCCGCGACGACTCGACGACAGCTCGCGCGGGTCCATGTACGGCAGACGCACGGTGAACGCCGATCCGACGCCGAGCTGCGAGGAGACGTCGATGCTGCCGCCGAGCATCTCGGCGAACGCCCTGGAGATCGCCAGCCCGAGGCCGGTGCCGCCGAACCGACGGGCCGTCCCGGCGTCGCCCTGGGTGAAGGCCTGGAACAACTGCGAGAGCTGCTTCTGCGTCATGCCGATGCCGGTGTCGGCGACGATGAATTGGAGCATGCGCGGCAGCTCGTGGCCGATGCGGGCGACGGTGAGACGGACGACGCCCTTGTCGGTGAACTTCGCCGCGTTGCTCAACAGGTTGATGAGGATCTGCCGCGTCTTGGTGAGGTCGGCGTGGACGAAGCCGATGTCCCGCGGGCACACGACCTCGAGCTTGTTGCCGCCCTTGTCGAGCTGCGGGCGCACGGTGACGAGCACGGCCTCGACCATGTCGGCGACGTCGAAGGTCTCGAGGTGGATGTCCATGCGCCCGGCCTCGATCTTCGACAGGTCGAGGATGTCGGAGATGAGGCCGAGGAGGTGCTTGCCGGCGAACTGGATCTTGCGCAGCTCGTCGATGCCGTCGTCGAGGCCGCGCTCGTCGGCCTCCTCCATGAGCATCTCGGCGTAGCCGATGACGGCGTTGAGCGGGGTCCGCAGCTCGTGCGACATGTTGGCGAGGAAGCGGCTCTTGGCCAGGTTGGCCTCCTCGGCCAGCTCCTTGGCCTCGCGCAGGGAGGCCTCGGCGCGCTTGAGGTGGGTGATGTCCGAGGCGACACAGACGGCGCCGAGCGGGGTGCCGTCGTCGTCGAACAGGTCGGAGCGGGCGAACAGCACCGGGATGTCGCGGCCGTCGGGCGTGTGATAGGCGCGCTCGACCAGCGCGGGGCCCTCGCGTGTGCCGCGGCCGCCGCCCTTGGCGGCGCGAAAGCTGGGGAGGATGGCGGTGAACGGCTTGCCGAGCAGCTGCTCGGGCGCGGCGCGCAGCAGCTGCAAGGTGGCGCGGTTGACCGTCTGCACGGTGCCGTGCGCGTCGAGGACGATCAGCGACTCGGCCATCGAGGCGAGGATGTTGTCGGCGTAGCGCCGCGCACCCTGGGCCTCGAGCAGCAGCGAGGCGGAGCGCAGCTCGCCGGCGCGAGCCCGGTCGAGCGCGTTGCGCAGGCCCTTGACGGCCATCGACAGGAACACGCCGCCGGCGCCGAAGTGAATGAGGTGGGCGACGAAGGCCAGCTCGGGGGTGTCGGGGGTGAGCTGCGGGACGACCACGCCGGCCCGCTCGAGCACGAGGAAGCTGGTGATCGCGGCGGCGCTGAGGCCGATGAACACGAGCATCCACACCTGGCGGAACAGCAAGGTGGCGACGATGACGACCAGCATGTAGCCGCCGATGCTCGGGCTGCGCACTGCGCCGTGCGTCAGCGAGCCGAAGGTGACGGCCAGCCACAACAGGCCGAGGAAGATCGCGCCGGCGAGCCGCAGCCAGCCGCGGTGGACCAGGACCAGCAGGCCGAAGCTGAGCAGACCGATGCCGGGGTAGATGATCAGCGCCGCGGAGGCGTCGGTCAGGTACACCACCTGCAACGCGCCGGCGATGGTGCAGATGGCGATGCTGATGACGAGGATCGTGTGCAGGACACCGGCGACCCGGCCCAGCTCTTCGTCCGCGAACTTCGGCCGCTCAAGCAGTCTGCGCAGAAGCCCCGCCATGTCTCTGCGACACGCGACCCCCTCGCCAGCCACGCTACGGGCCGCGCGGGAGGCCTGTCAAGGACGGCGCCTGCGGGCCTCCTGCCTCGCGGCCCTGGCGCTCGCCGAGGCGCCGCGCGCGTGGCTGAGCTGTCCCGAGATGCAGGTCCTTGGGGGCATGCGGCGATCCACCCGACGGCTCAGAAGCGCGCCCGCAGGTGACCGGCGATGGCGGCGATGAAGAGGCGATAGGTGCCGTTGCCGAGGTCGTAGTCGGAGCCCCGCACCTGCCGCGGCGCGATCCCCTGGAAGCGAGCGTCGGCGAGGAGCGAGATCCGCGGGCTCACGTCGAGCACCCCGCCGAGGGCGCCGATGATGCGCTGGCCGTCGGGCGAGGCGGTGTCGATCGTCTTCTCCGGCGAGGCGGGCGACTGATAGCCGAGAGTGGCGCTGACGAGGATCCGCTCGGTGGCCCGGAAGCGGCCGCTGGCCTCGACCCAGATCGTGTCCTTCCACAGGCGCGGCAGGTTGACGGCCAGAGTGTCGCCGATGCCGAGCTTGGGCTGGGCCAGGTCGGGCGAGGTGGCGGTGACGCGGAAGGCGTCGAGCTCGGAGTAGCGGACGTACTGCACGAAGCCGTCGACGCGCCAGCGCTCGCCGATGTCGTAGCCGAGGCCGAGGGTGATCCGCTTGGGCAGGGTGTACTCGAGGGTGGCGTCGCCGCGGACCAGCGGCTTGAACTGCAGGCCCTGCGCGGCCAGGTCCTGGGTGAAGAACGGGTCGTTGAGGTCGACCGCGAACTTGCCGCGGTAGCGCATCGCCGTGCTGTGGAAGTAGGTGAGGGCGATGTTGAAGCGCTTGGTCGGGTTGACGGTGATGCCGACGTTGAAGGTGACGCCGTGGGCGATCGCCTTCTTGAGCGAGAACGGTCGCGACAGCACGTCGAGCTCGCGCACCTCGGTCGGCGCGTCGGGGCCGAACGAGTTCTTCTGGCCGAGAGTGTTGAGGCCGTCGGCGAATTCCTGCACGCCGGCGAAGTCCTGCAGCTTGCTCAGCTCGGCGAACCCGAGCACGTAGGCGACGCCGGCCCCGAGCGAGACGTAGTCGTTGATCCGCACGCCGGCGCCGAGGTGGATCTGCGAGGTGGCGATGAACGCCTGCTGGGCCTGCCACTTCTGCGCGCCGTCCTTGGGGAACTTGAGCGCGGCCGCGAACGGGACGTAGATGCCGAGGCCGAGGGTGAGGCGGTCCTTCACCACCGGGTAGGCGAAGAAGAAGTTGCCGCTCGGCGCGACCGGGTTGGCCTTGACCTGGTCGCTCGGCCCGGTCTTCATGCCGTCGATGTAGGAGGGGTCGATCGGCGCGTTGAACTGCAGGGTGTCGGGCGTCTGATAGGCGCCGGTGCGCTCGCGGTCGTAGCGGATGTCGCCGACGATCAGGCCGACGCCCGCCAGCACCTCGCCCTTCTTGAGGTAGCCGAGGTTGGCCGGGTTCCAGTAGACGGCCGCGGCGTCGCGCGCGGTCGGGTTCGACTGCCCGCTGGTGACGATCGGCGCGTCGAGGCCGGACGCGCGGGCGCTCCCGGGGACGGCGAGGGCGCACAGGGCGAGGGCGGGGACGAGGGCGCGGAGGGAGAGGAGACGCATGGCGGGTGGCTGGGGGGCGGAGGACAGGTGCGAAAGACCAGGAACGAGAGGCAAGGTCGTCAAGGCCAGGTCCGAACGGGCAGGTCCGAAAGCGCAGGTGAGGACAGGCTAGGCGTGGGGCGGCGGGGGCGTCAACGGGTGCGGGTGAGCTCGATGGCGAGGTTGTTGGCGCTCGGCTTGTCGAGCACGCGGAGCTTGTAGCGGCGGCGGTCGTCGTCCTCGACGTAGAGCTCGTCCCCGGGGGCGACGCGGACCTTCTCGTGGGTGGTGTCGCCCTCGATGTCGGCCTTCGACGAGCGCTTGTCGGTGAGCTCGAAGTCGGCGAAAAAGCCGGGCCGCTCGTACTCGTAGGGGCGCGCGGGCAGGCCGTCGGCGTCCTTGCGCAGGTCGGCCTCGGTGACGAAGAACAGGTAGTCGCCGCCCTCGCCGCCGGCCGCGGGGGCGGGCTTGTAGTAGTAGAAGTCGGCGTCGCCGTCGGCGTTGTCGTTGAGCTGCTCGGTGATGCCGATCAGCGCCTCGGGGTTGCGCTCGAGGTTGGCCTTGATCTGGGCGACGATGGCCGGCTCGTCGAGCGGGATCTCGATGTCGCGCAGCGTGAACTCGACGTCGGCGTCGCCCTCGGCCAGGCCGCCGTCGTGCAGGCGGACCTGGGCGACCTCGCTGAGCAGGTCCCAGAGGTAGGCCGGCGGCGGCGGGTTGCCGACGTCGGTGAAGGTCTTCATCTCGGTCCAGCCGGTCGCGTCGACGCAGGCCTCGAAGGCGACGACGTCGGTGCCGAGCTTGTACTCGTCGCAGTGCGGGCCGATGCCCTCGACCGTGCGCCGCCGGGCCATCTCGGCGATCAGGCGCTCGAACAGCCACGGCGGCAGGTCCCACGCCGGCGAGTTGCCGGTCGGCAGCGGCTCGCGGGCGTCGCCGCCGGGGACGAAGGCGTCGTCCTCGAGCACGCGCACGGTCATCTCCGAGATCGTGAGCTCCTTCGACAGGCCCTCGACGCGGATCCACTCCGGGTCGGTGAAGTCGAACACCTCGTGGATCTGGCTGGCGGTGCTGTTGACGCTGGCGACGTAATTGGTGGTGAGGTCGACGCCCTTGTACGGCAGGGCGTTGAGGTTGACCCGCACGAACATGGTGAACGCGTCCTCGGTGATGCCCGAGGCGGCGAGGACGAAGCCGGGGTGGACGAGCGCGTTGGGATCCGCGGGGTCGAGCGAGGCGGGGCCGAACCGGTCGGGCAGGCTCTCGAAGGCGTAGACGATGTCGCCGAGGGTGATCGGCAGGGCCCGCGGGGCGATCGGCCACAGGCCGTCGGGGTGGTCGCCGTCGACGGCCCCCTTGCGCGACTGGGCGGCCGGGTGCGAGCCGAGCAGCTCGTCGAGGAACACCTCCGAGACGACCTTCGGCGGGATGGCGTCGTCGGTCACGCCGATCTGCATGAGCGCCGCCAACGCCTTGGCCGGCGGCACGCCGACGGCCGCCGACAGCGAGATGAGCTCCTCGAGCTTGGTGCCCTCGAGGTCGACGTTGTCGGCGGTCATGTTGAGCAGCCGGCGCATGTTCTGGGCCGCCGGCGCCAGCGCGTCGGCCTCGTCCGGCGGCAGCGCGCGCAGCTCGTCGAGCACCACGGTGACCGACTCGGTGAGGTCGTAGTCGAGCAGCCACAGGTCGTCGAGGATCTTGCGCGGCAGCTTGCGCATCTGCTCGAGGGTGATCGCCTGCTCGAAGTTCTCGACCTCGAAGCGGAGCGAGCGCAAGACGACCCGCTTCGGCTGGCCGATCGCGGCCTCCGTCGGGACCTCGGCCGCGGGGACGGCGATGTCGTCGATGCAGCCGGCCGGGCCCAGGAGGGCCGCGAGGGCGGACGTGGCGAGGGCGAGGCGGCGCGTGGTCATGGCTGGCCTTGAGGGCAGGTTTCAGCGGGAGCGCGTGACGGTGAGGGCGACGCTGTGCGGAGCCGGCTTGTCCTCGACGACGAGCTTGAACAGGCGCTGCTGATCGTCGAGCAGGTAGAGGACGTCGCCGGCGGCGATCTTGACCTTCTCGTGGCTGGTGTCGCCGTCGATGGCGACGACCTCGGAGGCCTTGTCGGTCAGCTGGGCGTCGCGGAAAAAGCCGGGCTTCTTGTAGCCGTAGGGCCGCACGGGCTCGCCCTCGTCGTCGTTCTCGATGTCGGCGGCGGTGACGAAGTACAGCCAGTCGCCCTGCAGCTCGGGCGGGTTGTCGCCCTTGGGGACGTAATAATAGAAGTCGGCCCGGCCCTCGGTGTTCTCGTTGAGCAGCTCGGCGATGGCCGACAGGGCGGCGGGGTTCTTCTGGATGTTGCCCTTGATCTGCGCGACCAGGTCGTCGACGGTGGTGCCGACCGGGACCTGCTCGAGCGTGAAGCTGATGTCGCCCTCGCCCTCGGCGAGGCCGCCGTCGTGCAGGCGGACCTGGGCGACCTCGAGCAGGACGTCCCAGAAGTAGGACGGCGGCGGCGGCGGCGAGTCGAGCAAGACGCTGTCGTCGATGGCGATCGAGGTCCAGTGCGCGGGCGCCTCGGCGTCGGGGTCGAAGCCGTCGCCGGTGAAGTCGCCCTGGCCGATGCACGCCTGCACGGCGATGAACGGCGGGTCGACCTGGCCCTTGGGCCCGTACTCGCTGCAGTGAGCGGGGATGGCGGCGGCGCGGGCGACCGCGACCTCGGCGATCAGCCGCTCGAACAGCCAGCGCGGCTTCTGCCACACCGCCGAGTCGCCGAGCGGGGCCGGCTCCTGGCTGGCGCCGCTGGCGACGAACTCCTTGTCCTCGTCGATGGTCATCGTCATCTCCTCGACGACCAGCGCCGGCACGAGGCCCTCGATGCTCATCCAGTCCTCGCTGGTGAAGTCGAAGGCGCTCAAGATCTGGCTCTTGGTGCTGTTGACGTTGGCGACTGTCCCATCGGTCAGGTCGAGGCCCTTGTACGGCAGGGCGTTGAGGTCGACCTTGACGACCATCTTGAAGTCGGGCGTGGTCGCCTTGAACTTGAAGGCGCCGCCGATGAAGCCGGGGTGATCGGGGTCGTCGGGGTCGGGGGCCTCGGCCGGGCCGAACCGCACCGGCATCTCGGCGAAGTCGGTGACGACGTCCCACAGGCTCACCGGCAGGCTGCCCGGCGCGACCGGGTACTTGCCGTCGGGGTGCTCGGCGTCGACCGGGCCGGGGCGGAACTGGGCGTTCGGGTGGGTGCCGACGACGTTGTCGATGACCGCGCGGGTGGTCAGGTCGACGGTGATGATCGGCTCGTTGGGATCGACGGCGATCAGGTCGGCGAGGATGGTCGCCGGGCCGAGGCCGACGGCCTCGCCGACGCCGATGAGCGGCGCCAGCGAGGTTCCGTCGAGGCTGGTCGACTTGGCGGTCATGTTGAGCAGCTTCCACATGTTCTGGGCGCTGCGCGGGAGCTGCGGGACGTCCGCCTCGGGGGTGGCGATCAGGGTCAGCAGGGCGTTGCGGATCAGCGGCTCGAGATCCATGTCGAGCAGCCAGGTCTCGCGCAAGATCTTCTCCGGGAACCGCTCCTGGATGTCCGCGAGGCTCAGCTCCTGGACGAAGCCCTTGGCGTCGAGGCGGAGGAACCGCAGCTCCACCCGCCGCTCGGCGCCGAGCGCGACCTCCACCGCGGCCGGCGGCTCGGGCACCGTGACCTCCTCGACGCAGGCGGGCGCGAGCAGGGCGGCGAGGATGAGGGGGACGTGGGGGGTATTTCGGGACATGGCGGAACGCACAGGAAGGAAGGGACAGGAGGCGGTGGGGGCCGACCTGCTGCTCACAGCTTGCGGACGCGGACGACGATCTCGACCGGGTCGCCGCCGGCGGGGACGGTGAAGCGCAGCTCGTAGGTGTCGCCGGCGTCGTCCTGGATGAACAGCGTCGACTCGCCCTCGGGCAGGCGGTACTTCTCGTGCTCGGTGTCGGTCACGCCGTCGACGGCGGTCGAGGACAGCTTGTCGGTCAGCTCGGCGTCGGCGAAAAAGCCGGGCTTGGCGTAGTCGTAGGCGGCCAGCGCCAGCGGATCGTCGGCGTCGGGCCGCTTGTCGTCGGGGCCGACGAAGAAGAGGTACGGGGTGCCGCCGTCGGCCGCGCGCCGGTAGTAGAAGTCGAGCCGGCCGTTCGAGGTCCAGTAGTTGCCGAGGATCACGTCGGCGATCTTGTCGGACTGGCTCTGCAGGGTCGGCCGGATCTGCGCGATCATCTCCTCGGCGGTGAAGCCGATCGGGACGCCCTTGAGCGCGAACACCGGGCGCGCGGCGCCCTCCGCGAGGTTGTCGGCGGTGTTCTGCTCGCCGCCGACGATCTTGCCGTTCATGTCGCGCATGAAGGCGTCGTTGCCGGCGGGGTCGTGGATGATGTCCTGGGCGACGGCGAGGAGCATCTCCCACAGGTACTGCGGGGCCGGCGAGACGAGGTTCGGGACCTGGATGTCGAACTCGGCCCAGCCGGGCTCGATGGTGCCGATCGAGGCGCCGGCCAGGCACGGCAGGCCGGGGGCGAAGCAGTAGAACGGGTAGTCGAGGTCCTTGAAGGCGAGGTAGGCGGCCTGGGCGACGATCCGCTCGAGCGACCACTCGGGCTGCGACCACACGTAGGTGTCGCCCAGCGGGCTGTCGGGGAGGTTGGGGGCGCAGGTGGCGTGGCCGTCGGTGCACGACGCGACCTTGGTGTCGAGCTCGGCGATCGCCATGCGCATGTCGACCGTGGGGTTGGCGGCGATGCCCTCGATCTGGACCTTGTCGGGGTCGTTGAAGTCGAAGGCGAGCGGGGCGGCGGCGAGGCTCAGGAACATCTCGCCGGCGCCGTCCGAGGCGTCGATGCCGTCGACGCGCCGCAGGTTGCTGGCGGCGGTGGCGACCATCTTGAACTCGGAGGTGAGAGCGTCGCTGTAGGTCGTGAAGTCGGCGTCGTCGGGGACGAGCAGGCCGGGGTGATCGCCGGTCGGGCCGAGCTTGTCGGACAGCGGCTGCATGTCCATCAGCGCGTCGTAGAGGGTGACCGGCAGCTTGCCCTCGCTGTTGGCGATGTTGGGGTGCGAGGCGAGCAGGGTGACCTTGAGCGCGTCACGCAGGACGGCGATCGGGATGAAGGGCCGGGTGTGCAGGTCGCCCTCGTGGGCTTTGTCGAGCTTGGAGTCCTTGAGCTTCTCGGTGCACTGGACCGAGCCGAGCTCGTGGCCGCCGCAGAACAGGCTGGCGGCGAGGACGTCGCTGAAGGTGAGGCCGTTGACGGTCTCGTTGTCGTAGAGCGAGAAGAGGTACTGGAAGTCCTCCATCACCGTGGTCGCCACGTTGGCGTTGCGCGGCGTCATGGTGAGGAGGCGGACCATGGCGAACTGCGGCGAGGTGCGCCACAAGGCCGGGTCGTTGGCGTCAGGGTCGCCGTCGTACAGCTTGCCCAGCGGGGTGAGGTTGCAGTCGTGCTTGGGATCGACCGGCAGGTCGCCGTTCAGGACCGCGGGGTCGTAGACGTTCCACTTGTCGCCGCACGAGCTCTGGATGGTCGAGAGGACGTTGTCGAGCAGCGGGGTGCTGTCGAGCTCGATGAGCTTGATGTCCCTGGCGGCGACCTCGCCGAAGATCTCGAGCGCCTTGGCCTTGTCCATCTCGAGCACGACCGGCGGCGGCGGGGTGTCGTCGATGCGCAGGAAGAAGCGGTCGGTCGGGACCTGGGGAGCGGCGGGCTCGCCGGTGGTGGGCGCGTCGGTGGTGTCGGTGTCGGCGGCCGTGCCGGTCTCGGTGGTGGTGCTGTCGCCGTCAGTGTCGCCCGGGTCGCCGGGACACGCCGCGAGCGCGGGGATGAGCAGCGAGAGCGAGAGCAGGGGGCGGGGGTGTCTCATGGCGCAGGCCGTCCGAAGCCCGCAGTATCGCAGCTTTTCACCGACCCCGCGATAGGACGAGGCGCCCCGCGGCCTTGCGCCCCCGCGCCGTGCCGGGGCGATCCGGGTGCTGCAGCCGCGAGGTGCTCACGAGCGGACGGCTCGCAGAAGAGCCTGCGCCGGTCGCCCGGCCGCCGCAGCGGCGAGGCGATCACGCGCGCAGGCGGAGAGGCGCGGGGCTCGACGGACGCAGACGCGGCGAGCTCGCGGCGCGAACGGTGAGCACGGCGCGGCACGGTGCGGCGATTCGCTGCGCACAGGTGCGTACGCGGGACTCGGGGGCCGTGAGGCGAGCCGGTGATTCGCGGACGCGGGCGAGGTGACTGGCCCCGCACAGGGCGTATGCGGGCCTCGAGGGCCGTGGGGCGAGCCGGTGTTTTTTGCGACGAGCGAGGCGACCGGCCGCGCACCGGGGGCGTATGCGGGCCTCGACGGCCGTGAGGCGATCCTATGATTTTGTGCGACGGGGGCGAGGCGCTGCGCACAGAGCGTATGCGGGCCTCGACGGCCGTGAGGCGATCCTATGATTTTGTGCGACGGGGGCGAGGCGCTGCGCACAGGTGGCCACGCGGGACTCGGCGGTAGCGAGGCGAGCGGGTGATTCGCGCGACGGGGGCGCACAGGGGGCCACGCGGGACTTGTCGGTAGCGAGGCGATCCGGTGATTCGCGCCCTGCGGGCGAGGCGATTCGGTGCGTGCAGGTGCGTCCGCGGGCCTCGGCGGCCGCGAGGCGATCAGGGGGCGGGCGCGGCGCCTGTCACTTGCTGCCGGGCGCCGGGGCCTTCGCCGGCGCGGGCGGCGGGGCGGGATTGGCGGGCGCGGGCGGCGGGGCGTTGAAGCGGCTCTCGAGCTCGACGCCGCGGACGCAGAAGGCCCCCGGCTGGCGCGGATCGGGGTCGCGGTCGACGATCAGGAAGTACTGGTGTTGCTGGGCGAAGCCGGCCTGCAGCACGTGGTAGACGCGATCGCTGATGTCGGGGCAGCCGCGGCCCCAGTAGAGCCGCGCGGGCTTCTCGACGGGGTCGCCGAACTGCCGCCAGAACCCGTAGAGGTAGCCGCTGCCGTTCTCGTAGACGACCATGTTCGACAGGCTCACGGCCCACATGCGCGGCTTGACCTCGCCGGAGCCCTTGGGCCCGCCGAGCGCAGGGCCGGGGGTGGGCGTCGGCGCGGCCGGGGGGGCGGTCGCGGCCGAGAGGTTCGTCGACGCGCTGCTCGGCGCGGCCGCGGAGGCGTCGAAGCCGATCAGCGCGAGGAGGCCGAGGATCGCCGCGGCGAGGGGGGCACGGGCGGGGCGCACTGACGAGTCGGACATGCGTGAATTTGACACAATGCTCACGCGCCTTGTAAAGCGGGGTACCCCGATAATTGCCTCACGCCGCTCGGCGCAGGGCCGGTTTGAATAAATGGGTCGTGGTTTGCGACGCGACCGTCCGGTCGCCGGCATCGCCGCCGCGGCGGCTTCACCGGGGCGCAGGACTTTCGGTATAGTCGCCGCCGATGCCCGGCTCGTCGCTGCACGGGCGCGCCTTCACGCGCGTCGCCGTGATCGTCGCCCTCTCGCTGACCCCGGCGCTGGCGCAGGCCCAGGAGCCCACGCTGGAGCCGGTGGCCGAGGGGCCCGCACCGGCGGCGGCGCCGGCGTCGCCGCGACCGCCGGCGGTCGAGGTCGAGACGGCCACGCGCGTGCGCCACAACTGGTACGCGGGGTTCGGCGTCGGCCTCGGCGCCGGCAACCTGCGCCGCACCGAGGGCGGCCGCAACGCGCTGTCGGTGGCGCTGCTCGGCCAGGTGCGAGCGGGCGGCCGGGTCCGCGACAACCTGCTGGTCGGCGGCTTGCTGTCGATGACGCTTGGCGGGGCCCGCCGCGGCCAGGCGCTGCTCGCGGTGCTGGCCGAGGTCATCGGCTACCCGATCAAGGGCAAGGGCCTGGTGCTGCAGGGCGCGGCCGGGCTCGGCACCTTCGTGCAGGCCGAGGTGGCCACCGACATCGTCAATCCGAATGCGGGGATCAGCCGCGCGGCCGTCGGGCTCGCGTTCGGCGTCGGCCTCGGCTACGAGTTCTGGCTGGCCCGCCGCTTCAACCTCGGGCTGATGATCCGCGGCGACGGGATGGCGGCGCCGCAGCTCGGCCTGCGCGCGGCCGGTACGTTCGGCCTGACGTTTACCTGGTACTGAGGACAGGCCCGAAGGGGCAGGTTCGAAGGGACAGGGCGCTTCGCCCAGGTCCGAAGGGACAGGGCGCGAAGGTCAGGTGACTCCGCCGGCGGCGCGGCGCTCGCGGGCCTGCTCGATGAGGTGCTGGTAGGTGACCTCGCCGAGGACGCTGGCCTCGCCGCGGTCGCAGCGCTCGAACAGCTCGGTGAGGCTGTCGTTGCGCGGCTGGTCGACGTCGGCGCGGAACAGCCGCAGGATGTCGAGGACGCGCAGTTGGTCGAGCGGGCGCGCGGGCACGTAGCCGTTGTCGTCGCCGACGAGCCGCAGGACCACGCCGGCGGCCTCGAGGCGGGTGAGGACGTCGGACAGGCGGGTGGCCTCGACGCGGAACCGCGAGGCCAGGGCCTGCAGCGCGAGCGGGGCGCCGCGGCGGTCGTAGTGGTCGCAGATGGCGAGGACGATCCGCGCGGCCAGGCGGGCGGCGCTGACGCCCCCCTCGGGGTCGCGCCGCAGGCTGGGGTTGACGAAGCCGTCGCGGCGGACCACGGCGATGTGCTGGACGACGTAGGCGATCTCGGCGGCGAGCAGGACGATCAGCCACGAGAGGTAGGCCCACACGCAGAACACGGGGATCAGGGCGAGCGCGCCGTAGGTGCCCTCGTAGGTGCGGAAGGTGCCGAGGTAGAGGGCGAAGCCCCGCTTGCCGAACTCGAACAGGGTGGCGCCGACGACCCCGCCGACGACGGCGGCCCTCCAGGTGACGGAAGTGGCCGGCAAGAACCGCAGCAGGACGATGAAGGCGATGTCGGTGCTGAGGTAGGGGATGACGGAGAAGTTCTGGTCGGTGAAGCGGGCGACGATCGACTGGGTGATGCTGAAGAAGATCACCAGCGGGGCCAGCGTGGTGAGCGTGTAGAACATCGCGAACTTGGCCACGATCGAGCGCCGCAGCTTGGCGCGCCAGATCTGGTTCATCGCGTCCTCGAGGGTGATGAACAGCAGCATGGCGCCGCCGATCGAGCCGAGGAAGCCGATGACGCCGAGGTTCTCGACGGTGACCCGCGAGGCGAGGTCGTAGACCTGGGCGCTGATGACCTCGGAGCGCCCGGGGTCGGGGATCAAGGCCCGCGCGACCCGGTTGATGAAGCTGCGCCCGCTGTCCTCGCCGAGCAGGCCGAGCAGGGTGAGGATCAGGCCGGCGAACGGGACCAGCGAGAGCAGGGTCTGCAGCGCGAGGCTCGAGGCGAGGGTGGTGCTGCGATCGACGAACAACCACCGCCGCACGGCGTAGACGGCGGCGAGCCAGACCTGGCGCCCGGGGCTCGGGTCGAAGGTGACTGTCCTCGGGAACAGGTACTCGCGCAGCCACGCCAGCCGGTCACGCCGCTCGGCGGGCGCCGGCGCCTGGACGTCGAGGTCGGGCTGCGGTTCGTCCATGGCTCCCCGCTCAGTGTGTCCGAGGTCCGTGCGGACCCGCTAGCGGGCATCGACGCTCATCCGCCCTGGGCGGCCGGGAGGCGCGGCGGCGCGGTCCGCTTGGCGGCCCGGGCGACCTTCTCGCGCAGCGGCTCGGCGAGGGCCTCGATGTCGTCGCGCAAGGCGCCCAGCTCCTCCTCGAGCCGACGCACGCGCTTCTCCGGCAGGCCGTCGAGGTCCGGCAGCAGCTCGGCGAGCTTGCGCGCGGCGGCGGAGGCCTTGTTGAGCATGTCGAGCTTCTCGGCGCCCTTGGGCCGCGGATGCAGGACGGGGTCGAAGCGCTTGCGCAGCTCGGCGACCGGCTGGCCCTCGTCGAACACGGCCGACTTGAGCTCGGTGAGGACCTCGGGGGCGTGCGGGCGCGGGGGCGCGCGGCGGGAGGGCGCGGGCTCTTCTTCGCCCTCGCTGAGATCGTTGGCCGGACCGTCGCCGATCGCGCGCGAGAAGTAGTCGATCGCCTCGACGGTCGGGATGGTGCGCGCGACGCCGTCCCACTCGAGCACCTCGGGGGCGTGCCGCTGCACGGTCGAGTAGCTGACGGTCAGCTTGTCGACGGTGGCCTTCTTGAGGGTCAACTCCTGCGCGCAGTAGGCGTGGAAGTCGTCGTAACCCCAGCGCTCGTAGGCCCGCCCGGCGCGGACCTTGATGAGCGCCTCCGCGAGCTCGATCCACGAGCGCTTGAAGCGCTGGGTCCGCCGCACGACCTCGAGCCGCTGCGCGTCCCCGCCGGTCCGCTCGAGCAGCTCGGCGAGGTCGTCGATCTTCTTGGTTCCCTTGGACACCGGGGCTCCTATATCACCCGGGCCGCGCCCTTTGGTACCGTGGCCGCGTGGCCCCGGACGCACACGCGCTGGCGACGCTGGCCCCGCAGACGCCGGCGGAGCCGCAGTCCGCGGCCGTCCGCCTGACGCGGACGGCGCGCGCGGACTGGCAGCCGGCGGAGGCCGATCCCCCGCTCCGGAACGGGGCGGTGATCGACGGCCGCTACCGGGTGGTCTCGGTCATCGGCGAGGGCGGGATGGGCCGCGTCTACGAGACGGAGCACCTGTTCCTCCGCCGCCGACTGGCGCTCAAGCTGGTCCGCCGCGACGCCGGCACCGGCGAGGCGGCGGCGCGGCTGCTGCAAGAGGCGGTGCTCGCCGGCAAGGTGCCGCACGCGACGGTGGTGCCGGTGTTCGACTGCGCCGCGTTGCCCGACGGCCAGGTCTACGTGGCGATGGAGCTGCTTCGCGGCGAGAGCCTCGAGGAGGCGCTGCTGCGGCCGCAGCGGGCCGAGGAGGTGCTGCGCTGGCTGGCCGAGGTGGCGCGCGGGCTGGCGGCGGCCCATCGCGCGGGCATCGTGCACCGCGACGTGAAGCCGGCGAACCTGTTCCTGGCCCGCACGAACGACGGGCGCGTGCAGCCGCGGATCCTCGACTTCGGCATCGCCAAGCTGCTCCCGGGCCTCGCCGGAGAGGCCGGCGCGGCGGTCCAGACGCAGGCCGGCGCGCTGCTCGGGACGCCGTTCTACATGGCGCCGGAGCGGATCCGCGGCGAGACCGGCGACGGCAGCGCGGACCTCTACGGCTTCGGCGTGATCCTCTACGAGGCGCTGACCGGGCAGGTGCCGTTCCTCGCCGACGGCTTCATGGAGATCGTGGCTCGCCACCTGCGCGAGCCGCCGCTCGACCCGCGCCAGGCGGCCCCGCAGCGGCGGATCCCCGACGCCCTGGCCGAGCTGGCGCTGGCGCTGCTGCGCAAGGACCCGCAGGCGCGACCCGGCGACGGCGACGCGGTGGCCGCGGCGCTGCTGGCGGTGCTGGAGCGCGAGCCCGTCGCGGTGGCGAACCTGTGGCTCGGGGCGGAGGCACCGGTGTCGGCCGCGGCGGCGACGCAGGCGATCGAGGAGGGCTCGACGCAGCGGCTCGAGGGACAGGTCTTGACGGACATGTCCCGAGGGGCAGGTTCCGTCGACGGCGCCGAGCGGGGCGGGGCGGGGCGAGCGGACCTGTCCCAGGGGGCAGGTCTTGCGCGGGCGAGCGCGACGGCGGCGACGCTGGTTCCGGGGCTGGACCTGTCCGCAGGGACAGGCGCGGAGCGCTCGGCCCAGGGGGCCGGGGTCGCGCGGGCGAGCGCGACGGCGGCGACGCTGGTTCCGGGGCTGGACCTGTCCGCAGGGACAGGCGCGGAGCGCTCGGCGCAGGGGGCAGGGTTCGCGCGGGCGAGCGCGACGGCGGCGACGCTGGCGCCGGAGCTCGAGCTGTCCGTGGGGACAGGCGCGGACGAGCGCTCGGGAGCCTCCATGTCGCGCGGGGCGAAGGGCTCGTCCGCAGGCGCGGCTTCGGCGGGCTCGGCGGGAGACAGCCTGTCCGCGGGGACAGCCTCGAGCTCGCGCGCCGCTCGGGCGCGAGCGGACGGCCCGGCCACCGACTCGGGGGGCGCGGCGGAGGCCGCAGCGGTGCGAACGGACATGTCCTCACGGCCAGGTACGGCGGCCGGCAGCCTGCGCGTGGCGGCGCTGGTGCTGGCGTGCGCGGCGGGCGGGCTGGTGGCGTGGGTGTTGATGCCGCGCGACGAGGCGGGCGCGGACAGATCGCCCGCTCCTGCACCGGACGGGGTCGGGGTGGCGCTGCCGTTCGCGTCTCCGGGGTCTGGTCCGCCGCGAACCGTGGACGCGGCGCCGGGGGGCCCGGAGCCGGCCGACTCGCAGGATCGGTCGGCGACGACGGGGTCCTCGCCGCCGGTGGCCGACCCGGGTCCGGCGACGGGTACGAGCGGGGCTTCGACCTCGGGGACCGAGTCCGGGTCCGCGACGCCCGGCGCCGCGGCGACGACGGGCCCTGCGGCCGAACCCGAGGCGACGGCGACCGATCCGGAGGTCTCGGCGCCGAAGAAGCGGGGCAAGAAAGCGCCGCGCAAAGCTGGTACAACCGAGCCGGGTCCGCGCGAGGCGGGGCCGAAGATCAAGACCGATGTCTACGACGAGTGAGACTCTCTGGCGCCAGCGCCCGCGTGCGGCGGGTTGGCGACGCGCGCTGGTCGGCGCCCTCGTGTTCGCCCTCGCTCGGCCGGCCGCGGCGGCTCCGGGCGGCCCGGCCGAGGCGCCGGCGACGGTCGACGCGGCCCTGGCGGCCGGGGACCTCGGGACGGCGCGCGGCCTGGCCGAGAAGGCCCGCGAGGCCGATCCGAGCGCCGACAACTGGCGCCGCGAGGCCGAGGTGTGCCAGCGCCTGGCCGACTACGCGTGCGCGCGCGCGGCCTGGAAGGGGCACCTGACGGCGCTGCCGAAGGGGGCCGACCGCGAGGCCGCGGAGGCGCAGCTGGCTGCGCTGGAGGACATGTCCCGGGGGACAGTCGCCGACGAGGCGGCGTCGACCCACCGCGCGGCGCTCGACAAGTCCCGCGCCGACAAGGAGGCCGCGCTGCACCCGAAGCCGGCCGTCGCGGAGGGGCCGAAGAAGGCGCCGGCGAAGCGCGAGCGGATCGTGAAGAAGTGGTACTTCTGGGTGACGACGATCGCGATCGCAGCCGCGGCCGGGGCGATCACCGGCATCGCCATCCAGGCGGCCCGCGACGAGCGCGCCGACGACCTCGACGAAGGCGCCCGCCTGCGCCTCCAGCCCGAGGGCCTCGGGCTGCGGTTCTGACGCGGCTGTCTTGAAGGACAGACTGGCTGTCCCGAGAGACTGGTGTTCAGCCCGAGGGCCTCGGGCTCGGCGGTTTGAGCTGTCCTGAAGGACAGCGTATCGAGCTGCCCTGAAGGACATGTTACCCGTGCGCCTCGACTTCGCCGCGCCCCGTTCGCGCGTGACCTGGCCCAGGGGGCACGTCGGCGGGCGACGCTCGCGGAGAGCTCGCGCTCGCGGGCGCGACGGCGGCCTCGCCGGGGGGCACGGCGGAGCCTGCTTCGCAGGGGTGTCTCGAGAGACATCCGCGACGAGGCGATCTTCGTCGGCGCGTGTGACCGATCCGACGCGGCGCGGTTTTGTCCAGCTAGTAGACCGCGCCGTGGAGGGTGAAGCGCAGGCGCTTGAGCGAGAGGGCGCCGCTGCCGCCGGAGGCGAAGATGCGCAGACCCTGGAATTCGTTGTTGTCGACGATGCAGGTCCCGAGGTCGACGCCGGTGCTGTGGATCGACCAGTCGTTGGCCATCATGCCGGTCGAGCCGCACTTGTTGAGCTGGTTCTGCACGGTGAAGGTCACCGAGGAGCCGACCGAGTAGCTGCGGCCCTGGACGCACACGGTCGCGTAGTCGTAGGTGAGGCCGCCGATGCCGAACATGATCTGCAGGGCCCCGTTGCCGTCGACGATGGCGACGGTGCCGATCTGGTCGGCCTCGACCTCGACGTTCTGGTAGACGTCCCACACCTCGGGCCAGGACTCGCCCTGCGGCGCCCAGTCGACCTCGCCCCAGCCGGGGGTGGGCGAGTAGGTCCACTTCGGGTTGGTCGCCGTGAAGGCGTTGCCGTAATCGATCTCGAGCCAGACGCCGTCGGACGGGAAGCCGCACGGGTCGGTCGCGGGGGCGGGCGTGGGCGTGCAGTCGTTCTCGCAGCCGTCGCCCGGGATCTTGTTGCCGTCGTCGCACTGCTCGCCGCCCTCGACGTCGCCGTCGCCGCAGACCGGCGGGGCCGGCGGTCCGCACAGGCCGGCCTGGCACTCGAGGCCGGGGTCGCAGGCGTCGTTCTGGCCGCAGGGACAGCCGTCCTGTCCGATCGGACAGGGCTCCGCGGTGGTCTCGTCGGTGGTCTCGCCGGCGGTCGTGCTCGCGCCGGTGGTGGTGGTGGTCGCGTCGCTGGCGGCCGTGTCGCCGCTCGTGTCGGTCGCCGAGGTGCCGCTCGCGGGCTCGCTGGTGCCCGTGGTGGCGCCGGTGGTGTCGGTGTCGGTGTCGGCGGCGTCGGTGGTCGCGCGGGTCGTCGCGTCCGTGCTCGTTTCGCTGGCCGCAGTCGTGGACCCGGCGGATGTGGTCGGTGTCGGCTCGGAGGTGCCGGGGTCGGACGTCGACGTGGAGGTCGAGCTCGAGGCAGTGACCGATGTGATGCCGGCGGTGGCGGTCGTCTGGGTGTCCGTGGGATCGCCGCACGCGGCGAGCAGCAGGAGCGGTCCGAAGCGACGGGGGCGCATGGCGGCGCATGGTAGTGGGTGGCTCCGGGGCAGGCGAGGGGGGTCGAGTGCGGGGTTTGCACCAGACGATCCCCCGGGCGACGCAGCACTTTCGTCGCGCGCAGCGGGTCCATGCTACGTTGGGTCGCACGACGACACGCGGACGCGGGTCCGTTCCCGCGCACCGGGACTTGCTTCATGGGCCTTCGGCCCGCTCGCTTGATGGCCTTCGGGCCTGCACGCTTCACGGGCCTGAATTCGCCACCGTACCGAGGCCACGATGCCGGTTAAGAGATCCATCCCCGCATCCGGGACAGACGCCCTGATCGGCCAGACGATCGGCAGCCACTACACCCTGCAGCGCGTCCTGGAGCGTGGGCCGCGGGCCCAGGCGTTCCTCGCCACCCACCGCACCATGCACCGCACCGTCGTCGTCCAGCTCGCCTCCGCGGCGTGGCCCGACGGCTCGCCGGCGGCGGTCCGGTTCGACGAGCAGGCCAGGGCGCTGGCGACCCTGGAGCACCCCAACATCGCTGCAGTGCACGACCACGGGCGCGAGACGGCGCGGGTGTGGGTCGCGGTCGAGTACGTCGAGGGCGAGACGCTGGCCGAGTACGTGCGCCGGATGGGTCGCCTGCAGCTCGAGGCGTTCGTGCCCATCGCCGCGCAGGTGCTGAAGGGGCTCGGCGGCGCGCACGTGCGCCGGATCGTCCACGGCGATCTCAACGCCGACCAGGTGATGCTGGTCGAGGAGCAGGGCCGCGCCAACTACGTCAAGCTGCTCGACCTCGGGATCGCGGCGCTGTTCGAGACGCCCGAGGGCAGCGACGAGGACGCGCCGGTGGTCGGCGAGCCGGCCTACCTCGCGCCCGAAGTCATCATGAACCGGCCGGCCGACGCGCGCTCCGACGTCTACGCCGTCGGCGTGCTGTTCTATCACATGCTCTCGGGTCGGCTCCCGTTCGAGGGCGACAGCCCGCGCGACGTGCTCCACAAGCACGTCAACGCCAAGCCGACGCCGCTCGAGACGGTGCTGCCGCCCAGTCACGGCGTGCCCGACGAGCTGATCCACCTGGTCCACGACTGCCTGGCCAAGAACCCCGACAATCGGCCGGCCGACGCCAACGAGATCGTGGAGCGGATGATCGATTGCGTGCCGGCGGCGATGTTCCGCCTGCCGGTCGCGGCCCCGCGCAGCCGCCCCGCCGCCAAGGATAACCTGTCCCGCGGGCCAGGTCTCAGCGAGACCGAGGCGGCCCAGGACCGCGCCCGTTCGGCCACGCTCGCCGCCGCCGTCGAGGCCAGCGGCACCCACGCGATCCCCGCGATCGAGCCGACGCCGAGCGCCGTCGTCCACGAGCCGCCGAGCTCCGGCGGCAGCTCGGGCTGGATCTTCGCCCTGCTGGCGATCGTCGGCGTGGGCGTCGGCGTGTACTTCTACCTCGAGAGCCAGAAGCAACCGCCGCTGCCGCCGCCCGTCGCCGCCCCGCCGCAGGAGGCGCCGCCCCCGCAGAGCGCCGCCGGGCTGGCCAAGGCGCAGGAATTCGAGGACGCCGGCAAGCTGCAGGAGGCGCTCGCGGCCTACGAGGTCGTGCTCGTCACCGACCCGACCAACGCCCAGGCGAAGGAGCGGCAAGCTGCCCTGAAGGCCATGATCCAGGAGCTGGAGGCGAAGGGCCAGCTGCCGGACACGAAGGTCGAGGCGCCGCCGGATACGAAGGTGGAGACGCCGCCGGACACGAAGGTCGAGGCGCCGCCCGAGACGCCGCCGGACACGAAGGTGGAGACGCCGCCGGACACGAAGGTGGAGACGCCGCCGCAGCCGGCCGGGCCGGTGGCGATCAAGGTCGACGCCACACCCAAGGCCGAGGTGCTGGTCGACGGAGTGTCGAAGGGCAAGACCCCGCTGACGCTCGAGCTGACGCCGGGGCCGCACCAGTTCGAGTTCAAGGCCAAGGGCTTCGAGAACTACCTCGAGACGCTCGAGGTCGCGGCCGAAGGGCAGAAGGAGCTCAAGGCCAAGCTCAAGCGGGTCGACCGCAAGAGCTTCCGCGACGAGGAGAACGCGGCCTCGGAGGAGCTCGACCCCGAAGAGGGCGTCGGCACCAACATCGAGATCACGCGGCCCAAGAAGGGCGGCTGAGCGCCCGCGTCGCATCGCGCCCCGTCGAGGCAGCGACCTGGCGAAAGAGACAGGTGTCGCGGAGGCCGGCCGGCGCCTGGTGAAAGAGACAGGTCGGCCGTCGAGTCCTGGGGAAAGCGACCGGTCGGCCGCGGGCGCCTGGCTGAACAGTCAGGTCCGCCGCCAGTCGCGCTCAGTCGGCGCGCAGCACCACGATCCGCAGCGGCTCGCGCTCGCCGCGGTGCTCGCGGAGCAGCACCGCGGCCGGCCCGAGCGCGGAGGTCGAGTCCTCGACGGCCCAGGAGCCGTCGACCGCGAGCGCGACGTCGAGGTCGGGTCGGCGGTACACGCGGAAGCGCGAGTCCTCGCGCGCGGCGACGAAGCGGGCGCCGACCCACTCGACGCCCTGGATGTCCTTCGGGACAGTTTGTAAGAGGCGACCGTCGCGCGCCAGCAGGGCCACCTCGGGGCCGCCGACCCGCACATAACCGTCGCCGCCGGGGTCGCGGGCGAGCGCCTGGTCCTGCGCCCGCGTGTGCTGGTGCAGCGTGGCGCCGCTGCGCAGGTCGAGCCAGGCGAACACGGGCGTGTCGGCGAAGACGAGGACGTTCGGGTCCTCGCCGGGGGCCAGGGCCACGTGGTCGGGCGGCAGGCTGCGCCGCCACCGTTGCTTGCCGGTGACGACGTCGCGCAGCTCGACCAGCAGGCCGCGCTCGGACCGGCGCCGGACCAGCAGCTGGCCGGGAGCGACCAGGCGGGCGTCGCGGGAGAATCGCTGGCCCGCGCCTTCGAGCTTGGCCCGCCACTTGTGCTGTCCCGTCGAGCATGTCCACGCGACGATGTCCGTGTCTTCGAGCGACCAGCACACGTCGGTGGCGACGTCGCCGTCGACCCAGAGGTGGCGCTCCACGGCGGCCGACAGCTCGGGCCGGCGCCACTGCACCTTGCCCTGGTCGTCGACCGCGATCGCCTCGTAGCCCTCGCTGCGGGGCTCGCTGCGCCGGACCCCGAACAGATAGCGACCGCCGAGTCGCCCGAACAGGCGCGGCTCGCCCAGGCACAGGACCGTGGCCGCCTGCTCGAGGTCGTCGTGGAGGTTGATCTCGTTGCCGTCGAAGGGCTCGCCGATCGGCGCGCCCGTGTCGCAGCGGAGCAGCCGCTTGGTGCAGGTGCAGGCGGCGGCGCAGGCGGTGAGCGCCGGGTCGAAGGCGGTCCACCGGCGCCCCATGTCGGTGAAGCCGTGGGTGACCTCGAGGCGGCAGTCCGAATCGCCGCCGTTGTAGGCGCGGGCCGAATGGGTCGCGACGACCGCGCCCGCGCGCGCGTCGACGGCGACGAGGGCGGACCCGGCGTGCAGCAGGACGCGGTCGCCGACGGCGTACAGGGTGTGGCGCCCTCCAGGCTCTTGCTGGGCCTCGAGTCGCCACAGCTGGGCGCCGGTGACGGCATCGAAGGCGCGCATGTGGCGGAAGTCGTCGTCGAGCACGACGACGCGGTCGGGCAGGGCGACGACCGCCTGGCCGCGCACGTCGAGCGCGACGCGGGCCCCGGGCCCGGGCGTCAGGGCCGGCAGCGGCGCGGAGGCGGGCTGCTCGATAGGACCGGTCTTTTCGGGCATGTCCGCAGGGACAGCCTTCACGGCGACCGGCGCGGGCTCCGGCGGCGCCGGCCTGGGTGCGCAGGCGACGGACAGGAGCAGGAGCAGCGAGCGGCGCACCGCGCGATCGTGCCGCAACGCCGCGGAATTCACACCCGCAGACCGCGGCTCCGGCGGTAGCGCTGGCACAGGTCGCTGCCGGCCTCGACGCTGCGGCACGGGGTCGGCCGCTCGCGATAGATCTCACAGCGCACCCGCGCGCCGATCCGCCCGCGCAGCGCGACGCAGCGGCCGTCGGGGTGGAGCCGTAGGTGCGCCGCGCCGTCCTCGTCGCGGACCACGAGCTTGCGCACCAGGTCCGGGCGGCGCCACAGCGGCGCCGCCGGGTCGACCTCGATGTACTGCGAAAAACCCTCGGCGAGGTTCTCCGGGGTGTTCTGGCAGCAAGCGCCGCAGCTCAGGCAGTCGTAGCGGGCCACGGCCGTCAGCCTCGCTCCGGTTGGCGCGCGGCCGCGGTGAAGGACGCGGGCGCGCTCACGGGCGCGACCTCGGCCGTCTCGCCGCGACAGCACTCCTCCAGGTTGATCCCGCAGCGGACACACTGGCCGTGGCCGTGGACCCACACCAGCGCGAGGGGTTGTCCGCACCAGGGGCAGCGCCTGTCGCACACCGGTTGCACGCGCGCACGGTAGCGTCGCCGCGCGGGCTTGTCGACCCGCCGGCGGCCGCACTCGCGCCGCGCGCCGCGGCGTGTGGCAAGATCGCCGCGCATGCCGGCCTTCGTCGATCACTACCGGGTCCTGGGTGTCGCGCCGTCCGCGTCGGAGGCGGAGATCCGTCAAGCCTTCCGCCGCGCGGTGCACCGCCACCACGCCGACCGTCACCCCGAGGACGCGGCCGCGAGCGAGCGCATGCGGGCCATCGTGACCGCCCGCGACGTGCTGTGCGATCCGCAGCAGCGCGCCCGCTTCGACCTCGCGCGCGCCGGGCAGCGCGCCGCCGAGGTGCCGGTCGATCCGCTGTTCCAGGCGGCCGCCCGCGCGTGGGGCCAGGCCCCGCCGCCGAGCTCGCCGACGCCGCCGCCGACGCAGACGCAGGGCTGGGCCGTGGCCGCGGTCGCCGGCGCGGCCAGCCTCGCCGCGCTGGGCCTGTCGCTGCTCGCGGTCGCCGGCGTGGCCAGGGTCCGCGCTCGCCTGGCGCGGTGAGGCGAAAACTGTCCCCGAGGACATGCGCTCGGGGACACTTCGCATGTCGAAAGGAGCATGCCCTCGCGGACATGCGCGTTCGGACAGTCATGGCATCACCATGACATGGCGGTGGGGACATGTCTTCGAGGACATCCTGTCCAGGTCGTTATGATCGGCCCGTGACCATCCGTTCACCGAGGACGAGGTAGGCGGGCCGCCCGCGCCGCGGCCCGGTCGCCGCCCGACGCGCCGCCGAAGCGCCGCGGACGGCCGGTTGGCGTCGCTCGGCTGCATATTTCCCCGGCGCGCGCGGACGCCCGTATAGTCTCGGCCAATGGTGCGCGTTCGCCCTCGCCTTCGAACCATCCTCGGTCTGTCCACCCTCGCCGTCGCCTGCGGCGGCACCCGCGGGAAGGTCGTCCGCGACTGTCCGCCCGCGGCCGCGCCCGCAGCCGAGGTGCCCGCCGCCGAGGTCCGCGCCGCCGCGCCCGAGCCGTTCGTCGACCAGCCGATCGCGCCGGCCGGGCAGCACCCGTTCTCGGTGCTCGACCTGCTCGCGTTCGATCGGATCAGCGACCCGCAGGTGTCGCCGAACGGCAAGAAGGTCGCCTTCGTGCTGCGCAAGACCGACCTCGAGAACAACCGCGGGCGCGCCGACATCTACGTCATGGGCATCGACGGCTCCGGCCCGATCCGCGTGACCACCGACCCCGAAAGCGAGTCGAGCCCGCGCTGGGCCGGCGACAGCGAGACGCTGTACTTCCTCGGCAAGCACGAGGACACGCAGCAGGTGTTCCGCGTGGCCGTGGGCGAGACGCCCACGCCCGTCACCGACTTTCCGGTCGACGTGAACGCGATCCTGCTCGACGACGCCGGCCACTTGCTGTTCTCGGCCGAGGTGTTCCCGGAGTGCGACGCGGCGCCCGAGGGCTCGCTGGCGTGTACGGCCGCGCTGTCGCGCGAGCGGGCGCGCAAGGCCAACGGCACCGGCACGGTCTACAACCGCCTGTTCGTGCGCCACTGGGACGAGTGGGAGGACGGCCGGCGCGCCCA
The DNA here is from genome assembly GCF_026965555.1 of Nannocystis punicea. Classification (GTDB taxonomy): domain Bacteria; phylum Myxococcota_A; class Polyangia; order Nannocystales; family Nannocystaceae; genus Nannocystis; species Nannocystis punicea. Next base: position 5,219,817 of record NZ_CP114040.1, read on the forward strand.
GCTGTTCGCCTGGTCGATCAGCGGGGGCGGCAAGCCGGTCCACCTCTCGCGCGGGGTCGACGGCGATGTCCCGTCGAAGCCGTTCGGCGGGGTCGAGGAGCTGACGTTCACGCCCGACGGCAAGGGCGTCGTGTTCGCCGCCCGCGTCGCCGGCCAGACCGAGCCGTGGTCGACCAACTTCGACCTCTTCTACGCCCCGCTCGACGGCTCGGCCGCGCCGAAGAACCTCACCGCCGGCAACCTCGCCTGGGACGCGCGCCCGGCCTTCTCGCCCGACGGCAAGACGCTGGCGTACACGGCGATGACCCGCCCCGGCTACGAGGCCGACCGCTTCAGCCTGGTCCTTCGGCCATGGCCTGAGGGACAGTCGAAGATCCTCACCGGCGACTGGGACCGCTCGGTCGAGGAGTTCACGTGGAGCGGCGACGGCAAGACGATCTACGCCGCCGCCGACGACCTCGGCCGGCTGTCGCTGTTCGCGATCGACGTCGCCACCGGGGCCGCGAACCAGCTGATCCGCGGCGGGGCGATCCACGACGTCCAGCGCTTCGGCGACCGCCTGCTGTTCCTGCGCAACGACCTCTCGCACCCCGACGAGATCTTCACCGCGACGCTCGAGGGCGAGACCGAGGCCACGGAGCGCTCCACGTACGTGCCCGGGCAGCGGGTCACGGTCGAGCCGTTGTCGCACGTCAACGACGCCAAGGTGGCCGCGGCCGACGTCGGCGTGGCCGAGCAGTTCAGCTTCCCCGGGCACAAGAACGAGATGGTGTTCGGCTGGGTCGTGCGCCCGCCGGGCCTCGCCGAGGGGGACAAGGCGCCGGTCGCGTTCCTGATCCACGGCGGCCCGCAGGGCTCGTTCAGCGATCGCTGGAGCTACCGCTGGAACCCGCAGACCTACGCCGGCGCCGGGTATGCGGTGGTGATGATCGACTTCCACGGCTCGACGGGCTACGGCCAGGCGTTCACCGACGCGATCCAGGACGACTGGGGCGGGGCGCCGCTCGTCGACCTGCAGAAGGGCCTGGCCGCCGCGCTGGCCCGCTACCCGTGGCTCGACGGCGACCGCGTGTGCGCGCTCGGGGCCTCGTACGGCGGCTTCATGGTCAACTGGATCGCCGGCCAGTGGCAGCAGCCGTTCCGCTGCCTCGTCAACCACGACGGCGTGTTCGACAACCGCATGATGTACTACGCCACCGAGGAGCTGTGGTTCCCCGAGTGGGAGCACCGCGGCCCGTACTGGCAGTTCAGCAAGCAGCACGAGGCGCACAACCCGGCCAACTACGTCGACCGCTGGCGCCTGCCGATGCTCGTCATCCAGGGCGGCAAGGACTACCGGATCCCCGAGACCCAGGGCATCGCCACCTTCACCGCGCTGCAGCGGCGCGGGGTCCCGAGCCGCTTCCTGTACTTCCCGGACGAGAACCACTGGGTGCTGAAGCCGGCCAACAGCAAGGTCTGGCACGACAACGTGCTGGCCTGGCTCGACACCTGGCTGCGCACGCCGACTGCCGCGAAGTAGCGGCGCCTGTCCGCAGGGACAGGCCGACCTGCTCGCAGGAGCAGGCGGGCCGGCTGTCCGCAGGGACAGGTTTGCATGTCCGAAAGGGCAGGGTGAAAATCTGCCCCTTCGGACAGGCGCCTCGAAGTCGAGCGGCGACCGGGAGCTTCAGGCGCCGCGAGTCGCCCGGGCGGCCGCGGCCGGGCCCGACACGCGCGGCGCCTTGGGGGCCAGCAGGAGGGCCTGGATCAGCGCCGCGGCGGCGAAGCAGCTGAACGCGAGGGCGCCGATCAGCTTGGAGGTGGTGTCGGTGAGGTCGGTCTGCGCGGTCTTGCCGACGGCGACCAGCCAGACGTCGACCACGAGGAACGCGGCGGCGCCGATCGCCATGAGCAGGTAGGGCAGGGCGATGCTGCCGCCGACCAGGGGCCGCAGCAGCCACACGAGGTAGAGGCCGCCGGCGAACACGGTCGCGTCGGACAGGGTGCTGACCCCGCTGGTGATCGCGCCGGCCCACGCGTCGCTGGTGGTGGGCATGCCGCGGCTGGCCAGCTCGATCACGTTGTAGGCGATGAACGCGAGCCCGGCGAGGGCCAGCGAGCCGATGACGGCCATCGCCCGGGTGCGCGCGCCGCCTGTCCGTTCGGACAGCAGCTCCGAGCTGCCGAGCACGCGGCCGAAGCCGACGATCGAGCCGGCGAAGAAGATGTTGCCGAAGATCAGGAGGATGTTCTGCAGCTGGACCCCGGCGATCGACCAGCCCTGCCAGGTGGCGATCCGGATCAGCGGGACCACGCCCATCGCCAGCAGCAAGACGATCCACGGCCGCCGCGGCGGGTCGCCCGCGCTGAAGCGGAGCACCACCAGGGCGCACAGGGCGACCACGAGGACCTCGATCCCGCGCTGCCAGGCGTCGCCGGCGCCCAGCAGCACCTCGGCGGCGTAGCGCCCGCCGACGGCGATCGCACAGAGCAGCAGACCCGGGCCGCGCGGCGCGTTCACGACGCCTCCTCCGCCTCGAGGTCGGCGAGCACGCGGATCGTCACCTCGTTGCCGATCAGCGTGCGCAGCATGGGCCGCAGGGTCGTCTGGGCCAGCTGCAGGTCGTCGGGCCCCAGCTCGGCGGCGTCCTTGCCGGCCCGCTTGCAGATCATGGCCAGCGCGCGCTTCGCCGTGTGCGGGCCAAGCAGCGGGGTCAGCACGTTGACGACGCGCTCGGCGAAAGGGCCATCGATGGGCTGTACAGGCGGCACAACCGACGCTCTGGTGACGGCGCCGACCACGGCGCCCACGGTCGACGGAGCTTATCGCACCTTGTCGTCGCGCGATCGCCGAGGTCGCCAACGGATCACGACTTGCGCGCGTCGCCGCCGTGAGATTGATTCGTGATCGTGCGTGCACAGCAGCGGCGCGCGAAGTCGTCAGGTAACGCACGCCTTCGCGCATGCGCGCGCAGGGTCGCGTTGGGTAGTCTCCCGCAACCTTTACGAGGGAGCAGGTATGGCTGCGATCGAGATCCACGAGGCGTTGACCTTCGACGACGTGCTGCTCGTCCCGGGCTACAGCGAGGTGCTTCCGGCCCAGGTCGAGGTGCAGAGCCGGCTGACGCGCGACATCACCGTCAACATCCCGCTGATCTCCGCGGCGATGGACACCGTCACCGAGGCCGCGACCGCCATCTGCATGGCGCGTCACGGCGGCCTCGGCGTGATTCACAAGAACCTCACCCCCGAGCAGCAGGCTCAGGAGGTGCGCAGGGTCAAGCGCAGCGAGAGCGGGATGGTGGTCGACCCGATCACGGTCACCGCCGAGCAGACTCTGCGGGAGGCGCTCGCGCTCATGCACGCGCACGGCTTCTCCGGCCTGCCGGTGGTCGAGGGCAAGCGCCCGGTCGGGATCCTCACCAGCCGCGACGTCCGCTTCGAGACCAACCTCGATCAGCCGGTCGGGCGCGTGATGACGCGCGACCCGATCGCCGTGCGCCAGGGCATCGCCCTCGAGGAGGCGCTCAAGCTGCTGCACAAGCACCGCATCGAGAAGCTGCTGGTGGTCGACGCCGCCGGCACCGAGCTGCTCGGGCTCATCACCGTCAAGGACATCCGCAACGCCCAGACCCACCCGCACGCGATCAAGGATTCGAGCGGGCGCCTGCGCGTCGGCGCGGCCGTGGGTGTCGGCGCCGACACCGAGGCGCGCGCGCAGGCGCTCGTCCACGCCGGCGTCGACGTGCTCGTCGTCGACACCGCCCACGGCCACTCGAAGGGCGTGCTCGACACCCTGCGCGGGATCCGGCGCACCTTCCCGGACCTGCAGATCGTCGCCGGCAACGTCGCCACGCCGCAGGGCTACCGCGCGCTGGTCGAGGCCGGTGCGGACGCGGTGAAGATCGGGATCGGCCCGGGCTCGATCTGCACCACGCGCGTGATCGCGGGCGTCGGCGTGCCGCAGATCTCCGCGATCCTCGAGGCCGCCGAGGAGGCCAAGAAGCTCGGCGCGCCGATCATCGCCGACGGCGGCATCAAGTACTCGGGCGACGTCGTCAAGGCGCTGGCCGCCGGCGCCGACACCGTGATGATCGGCTCGCTGTTCGCCGGCACCGACGAGGCGCCCGGCGAGCTCGTGCTCTACCAGGGCCGCAGCTACAAGGTCTACCGCGGCATGGGCTCGCTCGGGGCGATGAAGGCCGGCAGCAAGGACCGCTACTTCCAGGGCGGCGTGTCCGACGATCGCAAGCTGGTGCCCGAGGGCATCGAGGGCCGCGTGCCGCACCGCGGGCCGCTGGCCGAGAGCCTCTACCAGATCGTCGGCGGCATCCGCTCGGGCATGGGCTACTGCGGCTCCGCCAACCTCAAGGCGCTGCGCGAGGGCTCGGTGTTCCGCAAGATCACCGCGCAGGGCCTCCGCGAGAGCCACGTGCACGACGTCATCATCACCAAGGAAGCCCCGAACTACCGGGTGGACGGATAAAGCGAATGGCCCATCAGACCCTCGTCGTCCTCGACTTCGGCTCGCAGGTCACCCAGCTGATCGCCCGGCGCGTGCGCGAGCTGGGGGTCTACGCGGAGATCCTGCCGTACCACACCTCCGCCGAGAAGCTGGCCGCACGCGCGCCGCGGGCCATCATCCTCAGCGGCGGTCCGTCGTCGCTCTACGACGAGGGCGCGCCGCGGCTCGACCCGGACGTCCTCAAGCTCGGCGTGCCGGTGCTCGGGATCTGCTACGGCCTGTACCTGATGGTCGCCGGCTTCGGCGGCCAGGTCGAGCGCGCGACGCATCGTGAGTACGGCCCCGCGGCGTTGACCGTCGGACGCGCCGAGGGCCCGCTGAAGCGCCTGCGCGCCGGCGATCGCCTGGGCGTGTGGATGAGCCACGGCGACCGCGTCGTCTCGCTGCCGCCGGGCTTCCACAACCTCGCCTCGTCCGACAACTGCGAGCACGCGGCCGTCTTCGACCCCGAGCGCAAGCTGTGGGGCGTGCAGTTCCACCCCGAGGTCACCCACACCGAGCGGGGCGACGAGATCATCGCCACCTTCCTCGACGCCGCCGGCTTCGCGCGCGACTGGAGCGCCGCGCGCTTCGTCGACGAGGCCGTCGCGGCCGTGCAGGCCCGCGTGGGCACCTCCGGCACCGTGATCTGCGCCCTGTCGGGCGGCGTCGACTCGTCGGTCGCCGCGCTGCTGGTCGAGCGGGCCATCGGCGAGCGGCTCCACTGCATCTTCGTCGACAACGGCGTGCTGCGGAAGAACGAGCGCGAGGAGGTCGAGCGCATGTTCGCCGGCCGCCTGCACAACAAGCTGATCGTCGCCGACGCCCGCGAGCGTTTCTTCGCCGCCCTGCAGGGCGTCACCGACCCCGAGCTCAAGCGCAAGCGGATCGGCGCCACCTTCATCGAGGTGTTCGAGGAGGAGGCCAAGAAGCTCGGCGGCGCCGACTACCTGGTCCAGGGGACGCTCTATCCCGACGTGATCGAGAGCGTGAACCTGCGCGGCGCCTCGGTCACCATCAAGACCCATCACAACGTCGGCGGCCTGCCCGAGCGCATGCGCATGGGCGTGGTCGAGCCGCTGCGCGAGCTGTTCAAGGACGAGGTCCGTCGCCTCGGCCTCTTGGTCGGGCTGCCCGAGGACATGGTCTGGCGCCACCCGTTCCCGGGTCCCGGCCTGGCGGTGCGGGTCCTCGGCGAGGTGACGCCGGCCCGCTGCGACCTCCTGCGCGAGGCCGACGCGATCATCATCGAGGAGGTCCGCAAGGCCGGCCTCTACCGCCAGCTGTGGCAGGTGTTCGGCGTGCTGCTGCCGGTCCAGAGCGTCGGCGTGATGGGCGACGGCCGCACCTACGAGAGCGCCCTGGCGATCCGCGCCGTCACCAGCACCGACGCGATGACCGCCGACTGGGCCCGGCTGCCCTACGAACTGCTGGCGACCATGAGCGCCCGCATCATCAACGAGGTCCGCGGCATCAACCGCGTCTGCTACGACATCAGCAGCAAGCCGCCGGCCACCATCGAGTGGGAGTGACGCCCGGTGGCCGCGGGCCGGCCGCTGGGCTATCGTGCTCCCCACCATGCGCGTCCCCCACGACGACGGTCCGCCGCCGCCTCCGCGGTCACCCAAGGGTCGCAAGCGGTCCGAGCGGTCGCCCGAGCCTGGCGAATCGGACATGTCGCAAGAGCTAGGTCGTGCCGCGCTCTCGCCGGCGGTCGGCGGCGGCGAGGCGGGGGAGACGGCGTCGCTGCGCCCGCAGACCCTGGCGGAGTACGTCGGCCAGGCCGCGCTCAAGCGCAAGCTCGAGGTGTTCGTCCGCGCCGCCCGCGGGCGCGACGAGCCGCTCGACCACACCCTCCTGCACGGGCCGCCCGGGCTCGGCAAGACGACGATGGCGCACATCCTGGCCCACGAGCTCGGCGTGCGCCTGCACCTGACCTCGGGGCCAGCCATCGAGCACAAGGGCGTGCTCGCCGGCCACCTCACCGCGCTGGGTTCGCGCGACGTCCTGTTCATCGACGAGATCCACCGCCTCGCGCCGACGGTCGAGGAGAGCCTCTACTCGGCGATGGAGGACGGCCGCATCGACCTGCCGGTCGGCGAGGGCAACCGCGCGCGCACGATCGGCTTCGAGCTGGCGCCGTTTACCCTCATCGGCGCCACCACGCGCACGGCGCTGCTCAGCGGCCCGCTGCGCGACCGGTTCCAGATCATCGAGGCGATCGAGTTCTACGGCGACGACGAGCTGGCCGCGATCGTCTGCCGCACCGCGTCGATCCTCGGCGTCCCGGTCAGCGGCGCGGCGGCGCTCGAGATCGGCCGGCGCTCGCGCGGCACCCCGCGGATCGCCAACCGCCTGATCCGCCGCGTCCGCGACTTCGCGCAGGTCCGGGGCGCGCGCTCGATCGAGCTCGCCGACGCCACCGCCGCGCTGCTCGAGCTCGGCATCGACAGCGAGGGCCTCGACATGCTCGACCGCCGCCTGCTGACGATGATCGTCGAGAACTTCCGCGGCGGCCCGGTCGGCGTCGACGCCCTCGGGGCCAGCCTCGGCGAGCCGCGTGACACCCTCGAGAGCGTGGTCGAGCCGTTCCTGTTGCAGCGCGGCTTCTTGCTGCGCACCTCGAGGGGACGTGTCGCCACCATCAAGGCCGCGCGTCACCTCGGACTCGAGCTCCCGCCTGGCTGGCAGGGCGCGCTCGATCTGTAGGAGCGTCGTTCTCCGGCTCGCGGTGCCCTGAACCACCGTTCGCGTCGGAAGTGACACCGACGGCGCTCGCCGATGCACGCCTGAAACCGAGATGTAGGGCCTCCTCCTGCCGTTTTACGCGTGATGGGTGCACGCGACCTCAGCGCCGCCGACGGCGTGTTATCGTGGTCGGCGAGTGGGCGAGGGGGTTCGTAGAACATGAAGATCGAGCATTGGTTGGCGTGTAGCTGCGCGTCGTTGGTCCTGTTCGCGTGCGGTGACGACGGCGCGGGCAGCTCGTCGGTGACGGCCACGATGGGCAATTCGGGGACCGGCGTCACGGGCCTCACCAGCGAGGGGACGGCCGCGACGGACGACCCCGAGACGGGCGGCACGGACGGCTCCGGGTCGGCGACCGCGACCGGGACCTCGGCGCCGACCACCGGCGGGCCGACGTCGACCTCGGTCGGGCCGACGAGCTCGACCACCGCCGAGCCGATGACCGGCACCACGAGCGCCACGGACGGCCTGTCCGAAGGGACATCCGAGGGCACGAGCGAGGGCACGACCACCAACGGCCTCACCGACGGGACTTCGACGACGACCACCACCGGCCTCGTGCCGGGCGTGTGCGGCGACGGTCAGCTCAACGTCGGCGAGGAGTGCGACGACGGCCCGGAGAACGGCCCCGACGCCCCGTGCAGCGAGGAGTGCCTGCTCGACAAGTGCGGCGACGGCAAGACCGATCCGGGCGAGACCTGCGACCTCGGGCCCTTGAACGGCCCCGACAACGGCTGCTCGATCACCTGCGACATCCTGCCGACCGCGTGCGGCACCCAGGAGGCCGAGGCCGAGCTGATCCCGAAGCCGGTCGACATCATCATCACGATCGACAACTCGGGCAGCATGGGCGAGGAGATCGCCGGCGTCCAGGACAACATCAACGTCAACTTCGCCCAGATCATCGAGGCCAGCGGCCTCGACTACCGCGTCATCATGGTGTCTCGCTTCGGCAACGACAGCGCCGAGAGCGTGTGCATCGAGGCGCCGCTCGGCGGCATCCCGCAGGGCGGCTGTACCAACCCGCCCAACAAGCCCGTCAACGGCGACCGGTTCTTCCACTACAGCATCGAAGTCGGCAGCCACAACTCGTGGTGCCGGCTGCTGCAGACGCTGAACGGCAACACCGACGACGAGTACGGCTTCGCCCCCGAGGGCTGGCAGAAGTGGCTGCGCGCCGACGCGTTCAAGATCTTCCTCGAGCTCACCGACGACGGGGTCGAGTGCTCGTACAACAACATCAGCTACGACGACAACAACAACGTCAACAGCGGCCTGACCGCGGCCACCAAGTTCGACCAGCGGCTCGTCACCGTCGCGCCGCAGCACTTCGGCGACTCGATCGAGAACCGCAACTACAAGTGGTACAGCATCGTCGGCATGGGCTACAACAACCCGCCCGACAAGCCCTACACGGACGCGGATCCGATCGTCACCAGCAAGTGCCCGACGGGCGCGGACAACGGCACCGGCTACCAGACCCTGAGCAACATGACCGGCGCGCTGCGGTTCCCGCTGTGCGACACGAGCAAGTACGATGTGGTGTTCCAGGCGATCGCCAACGGCGTGGTCGCGGACGCCAAGATCGCCTGCGACTTCGAGATCCCGCCGCCGCCCGAGGGCAAGACGCTCGACGAGGACTCGATCGTCGTCGAGTTCACGCCCTCCGGGCAGATGAACCCGCTGCTCCTCGGCAAGGTCCCGGGCCTCGGCCAGTGCGACCCGATGTCGTTCTACGTCGAGAACGGCAAGGTCATCCTCTGCCCCGACGCGTGCTCCCTGGCGCAGGACGACAAGGACGCGACCCTCAAGGTCGAGTTCACCTGCGACCCGCTGATGCCGCTGTGAGCCCCGCCGTTCACGCGGCCGGCGATGTCGTGTGAACCTCGACCTCGCCGACGAAGGCGACCCGCGCCGGCCCGGTCATGGTGATCGAGCCGCCGGCGCGGTCCTGTCGCAGCACGAGCGGACCGCCCGGCAGCCGCACCACCACGTCGCGGGCGTACGGCGCGAGTCCCTCGGCGATCGCGGCGGCCAGGGTGGCGCAGGCTCCGGTCCCGCACGCCGAGGTGATCCCGCAGCCGCGCTCCCACACCCACAGGGTGATGCTGCCGTCGGACTCGACGCGGGCGAACTCGACGTTGGTCCGGGCCGGAAACTGCGGGTCGCGCTCGATCGCCGGGCCGTCGCCGCGAGCCAGCGCCTCAGGATCCTCGCCGGTGACGAACGCGATCGCGTGCGGGTTGCCCATCGACACCGCCGCGAACGACCGCCCGCCCACGCGCCGCGGGCCGAGCAGGTCAGGCGGGCCCATGTCGATCGCAACCTGCCCGGAAGGACATGTCCCTGGGTGAAATTCACGTACTGCGCACGGCTTGGGCCCGGCGTCGGTGTCGAGCACCAGCCCGCGGACCGACCCGGCGACCCACAGGGCGACGCACCGCAGGCCGTTGCCGCACATCTCCGGTCGCGAGCCGTCGTGGTTGATGACGATCATCGTCGCCGCCGCCTCGGTCGAACGCGGCGGGCCGACCACGAGGAGCCCGTCACCGCCGACGCCGAGGCGCCGATCGCAGAGGGCAGGGGCCGCCTCGCGCAGGCGGGTTACGAGGGCGTCCAGGGCCGCCGGCGAGGCATCGCGGCGGTCGAGCAGCAGGAAGTCGTTGCCGAGGCCCTCGACCTTGGCGAAGCGCTCCAGCATCGCTCAGGGCGCCTTGGCGGGCTCGACGGGCGTCGGGACGGGAGCGTCACCGGCAGGCGCGGCCTCGGCGGCCGGGGTGCCCGAGTCGGCCGGGGCATCGGCGGCCGGAGCCGGGGTGCCGGAGTCGGCCGCAGCGGCGGCGCCGGAGTCGGCGGCCGGAGTCGGCTCGGCCGGGGCGCCGGAGTCGGCCGCGGGAGCCTCCATGGGCGGCGCAGCGGGCTCATCGGAGGCGGCCGGGGTCGCAGGCTCGGCGGGCGCCGACTCACCGGGGGGCGGCGTGTACGCTTCCAGGTTCACGGGGTTGGGCCCGATGGCCTCCCAGTTGATCTCGCCGGAGGCGTCTTCCTCTGCGGGAGCCGTCTCCTCGCTGCGCTCCTGCAGGCGGTCCGAGCCGGAGTGGCTGCCGGCGTACGCGAGGAACATCGCGAAGACCATGAAGCTCATCGCGCAAATCTGCGTAACCTTTGCCAAAACGTCGGAGCTGCCGCCCCCGCCGAAGACGCTCTGGCTGGCCCCGCCACCGAGCGCCGTGCCCATGCCGCCGCGCCCTGCCTGCAGCAGGATGACCAGCACCATGAACAGGCACACCAGGATGTAGAGGACCGAGACGATGGTGACGATGATGTCGAACATGGAGAGCTCGGTTCAGCTGGCCTCGGCGACGAGCCGGACGATCTGCAGGAAGGCTTCGGCCTCGAGCGAGGCCCCGCCGACGAGGAAGCCGTCGACGTCGCCGGCGGCCATGAGCCCGGCCGCGTTTCCAGGCTTCACACTACCACCGTACAGGATCGATCTGTCGGCGCCCATCGCGCCATAATGCTCGGTGAGCCAGGCACGGATCCGGCGGTGCATGGCCCCGGCATCGCGCGCGCTGGCCGTCTTGCCGGTGCCGATCGCCCAGACCGGCTCGTAGGCGAGGACGAGCCGGTCCTGAAACAATTCAGGATCGACTTGATTGAGTGAGGCCGAAAGCTGCGAAATCACGAAGTTTTCGTGATCGCCGCGCTCGCGGATCTCGAGCCCCTCGCCGACGCAGAGCACGACCCGTAAGCCGGCCTGGAGGGCGCACTGGACCTTGCGAGCGATGAGCGCGTCGTCCTCGCGGAAGTGAGTCCGGCGCTCGGAGTGGCCGATGATTGCGCCGTGCGCGCCGACATCGGCGAGCTGGCCGGGGCCGACCTCGCCGGTGAAGGCGCCTTCTTCCTGGGCGGCGCAGTTCTGGCCGAACAGGTAGAGCGGCCCGGCCGGGCGGCTCCAGGGGGCGAGGGCGTCCAGCGCGACCAGGGTCGGCGCGACGCCGATCTTGGTGCGCACCGGGCCCTCGAGCAGCTCGGGCGGCAAGCCGTCGACGATCTCCGTCGCCAACAGCTCCGCCGTGCCGCGGAACAGGTTCTGCTTCCAGTTGCCGATCGTCCAGCGAACAGGTGCCACGTCACGCGCTCCGGTTCGTGGGAAGGAGCAGGGCATCGATGCCCGGCAAGCTGCCCGACTCGATCATCTCCAGCGAGGCGCCGCCGCCGGTGGAGATGTGCTTGATCTTGTCGGCCACGCCGCTGTCCTGCAGGGCCGCGACGCTGTCGCCGCCGCCGACCACGGTAAAGCCGCCGCAATCGGCAACCGCCCGCGCCACGGCGAGGGTCCCCTCGGCGAACACCGGGTTCTCGAACAAGCCCATCGGCCCGTTCCAGAACACCATCTTGGCGCCCAGGATGGCCGCGCGAAACCGCGCAGCGCTCGCGGGGCCGATGTCGAGGGCCATCTCGTCGTCCCCGAGCGCGCCGCTCTCGACCTGGATCACCCGGGCCGTGGTGGCCTTGGTGCCGGCACCGACCCGCAGATCGGTCGGCAGCAGCACGCGCACGTCGCGGGCGCCGGCGCGGGTCAACAGGTTCTTGCAGTCGGCGAACCGATCCGGCTCGTGCAGCGAGGCCCCGACGGCCACGCCGGCGGCGGCGAGGAACGTGTTCGCCATGGCGCCGCCGATCAGGATGCTGTCGCCCGGTCGCAGGCGGTCGAGGGTCGCCAGCAGCACGGGCAGCTTGTCGCTGACCTTGGCCCCGCCGACGACCATCACGAACGGGTGCTCGGGCTGGTACATCACGCGCCCGAGAGCCTCGACCTCGGCCGCGAGCAGCAGCCCCGCGGCCTTGTCGGCGACCAGCGCCGGTACGCCCACGATCGAGGCGTGCGCGCGGTGCGAGGCGCCGAAGGCGTCGTTGACGTAGGCGTCGCACAGCGAGGCCAGCGCCTGCGCGAAGGCCGGGTCGTTGCGGGTCTCGCCCGGGTGCCAGCGGAGGTTCTCGAGCAGCACGATCTGCCCGGCCCGCGTGTCGTGCACCAGCTTGGTGACGCCGTCCCCGACGACCTCGTCGGGCAGCCGCACCTCGCACCCGAGCAGCTCGGCGAGGCGAGCGCCGACCGGCTCCATCGAGTACTTCGGGTCAGGTGCGCCGTCGGGCCGGCCGAGGTGCGAGCCGAGGATCAGCCGCGCGCCGCGCTCCTGCAGCTTGCGAAGGGTGGGGAGGGTGGCCCGGATCCGGGTGTCGTCGCGGACCTGGCCGTCCTTCAAAGGGACGTTGAAGTCGACCCGTACGAACACCCGACGATTGCCGACGTCGAGCCGGTCGATCGTGTTGATCGCGAGCGGGGCGTCTGCGGTAGTCGCCATGGCGGACCCATACCGACCCTCCGCGGGCAAGTCCACGCCGACAGGCGTGAGTTCTCAGGGCGCAGGCAGGGGCCAGACGGACGACGGTCGCAACATCCGAACGAGAATGCGTCGGGCCCGCTCACTCGGCGGCCCAGCGGGCATCCGTCGCCTCGCGGACCTGGCGAAGATCGTGGCTGACGAGCTCGAGCAGCTCTGACGACAGCGCGACGATCTGCTCCGGCGAGTAGCCTTGCTCCCGCATCTGGCGGAACAGGGATCGGGCCAGGATGTTGAGGGCGCGGCGATTGTCGGCGCGGGATGCCCCCTCGGGCGACGGTGCTTGAGCGACTGGAATCATGCGGCGTCCTTCTCGGCCAGGCCGCCCTGCAAGCCTCGGGCAGGGTCCAGAGCATATGCTGCCAGCTCGCCGGAAGAGTCAATATTGGCGCGTGGTTAGAGCGGTCACGACCGGCGGGCCGAGGCGCGGAGTCGCTGCCCGTGCGCATCTGGATGCACGCCGACCGCAACATCGTCCTTCCCGGCGCGCGCACACCTGTGCGCAGCGTGTCGCGATCTGCACCCCCGCGCGTGCGCGCGCCGGGCGATCAGCTCGCCGCCGGGGTCGGCAAGTTGATCTGGCCGAACAGGATCTTCAGCAGCACATCGAACCGCTGCCACACATCCGGCGTGGGCTGCGAGAACGCGACCCCGACCTGGTATCGCCCCTCGGTCGGGGTCAACCACAGCACCTGCCCGAGCAGCGGCAGGGGCTCGCTCATGCCCCACTCGAAGACGAGCCGCAGGTGCGCGGTGACGTTGATCCCCGCGCCCACTGGATCGCCGACGACGCAGCACAGTCCCGACTCGGTGATGTCGCGGATCCGACCGGGGATCCGCGCGCGCCCGGTGTCGAGCTCGACGGCGAGGTCACAGACAAAGCGATCGTTGGCGGGCCGCGCGGCGGTCACGAGCGTGGAGCTTATCAGAAGCGGAGCCCGGTGAGGCCCGTCAGCACTGCCTCGATCTCCGCCACCCGCACTCGCCGACCGATCGCCTCCTGGCCGTCGCGGGCCGGGAGTAGGGCGATCTCGAGCAACAGCTGCTGCCGCTCGAAGTAAAGCTGGGTCACCGCCACCAGCACCCGCTCGCGCTCGGCGGCCGCATCGAGGATCGCCCGGGCCGCCCGCAGCTCGTCCGGGTTGAAGACGAGCCGGCCGAGATCCCACGTGGCCCGGACCCTCGCGCCCCGCCCGGCGCCGAGGTCCTGCGTCAGCGCGTCGGCCGTACCCGCGGCCTGGTCGAGCTGGTAGTCGCGGTCGATCGTCTGGTCGTACTCGCCTTGCAGGCTCGGTAGCGCGGCCGCGGCCCTCGCCCGGGCGAGTAGCCGTCGCGCGCTCCGGGGCCCGAGCGCCAGCCGCTTCACGACCGCCTGCTGGACCTCGGCGATCGTGGGCCGCGCGGGCAAGGCCGCGAGAGCGCGCTCCAGGGCGGCTGGCTCGGGCACCGGCGTGGGTGGAGCCGCCGGCGCGAACGACAGCGTCGACAGGAGGAGCGAACGGAGCGCGATCATCGGACCTCGCCTCCGCACACGATCGCCGCCAGCGCCTCGCGCTCGACCGCTGCCAGCGGCCCGCGGCTGCGCGTCGGCGGGAGCTCGCGGAGCTGCGGGCGACGGGCGGCGTGCAGCTCGTGCCACGCGAGCTGGCGACCGATCCACCGCATCGGGTCGAACGCCACGCCGAGGCTGGCGACCACCGTGGTGTCGGTGGTCGCCTCGCTGGCCATCCCGACGCCGCGGCGCGCCTGGGCCCGCAGCTCGAGGCTGACGAAGAAGTCGAACGCGCTCGGGCGGCGCAGCCTGGCCAGCGCCGGCCCGCGGACGCACTGTCCGGCGGGCAGCGGGCAAGGGGAGGGGGCCCAGGCCCAACTCCCGCGGCTGTAGATCGGGACATGTCCGCTGGGACTGCAAGCGATCGCCGTCAGGCGTTCGCGCGGATCGATCGCCGCGTCGGCGGCCTGCAGCGACGGATCGCCGCGCATCAGCACGAACGTCGCGTCGTCCGCCCCGCGCACCACCGCGGTGGCGGCGTCGAGGAACGCGGCCCGGGCCTCGCGCGGATCGGGCGCACCGGGCGGAAGATCGACGCGCTGCCAGCAAGCCGCGTCGGGAGCACCGCGGCGGGTGCCGTCGTCCCAGCAGATCCACAGGGCCGATTGCACCGCGCCGAGCCAGGCCCGCGGCGCCGCGCTTCCACCGTGCAGCAGCAGCAGCGGCGGCGGCTCGAGCACGCCCGGCGTCGAGAACAACAAGAAGAGAGCGAGGACTGGGTTCACATGGTGAGGTCGTTCGAACCAGGTCCGCTCTTGCATCGCCCGCGAAAAAAAAATCGGCGCTGCAAAAGATCGCCCGCTCGCGACGACCTCACCATGTGCACCCGATCTTCTTCTCGCTGTCGCTCATCTTCTCGGCCCCGCTCGCGCCCCTCGACGTCGGCCCCGGCCTCGCGCCGCCGCCTGCGGGCCCGGGCTTCCACTTCATCGACGTCGGCCAGGGCTCGTCGCTCCTGCTCGTCGGTAGCGAGGGCCACGCAGTGCTCGTCGACGCCGGTCCACCCGCGGGGAGCGAGCCGATCCTCGCCGCCCTCGCCGCGCACGAACTCGCCGTCGTCGACCTCTGGATCTTCTCCCACTTCGACAACGACCACATCGGCGGCTTCGTCCGCGCGCTCGCAGGGCCCGACAACCTCGCCGGGACCGACGACGACCTCGACCTGCGCGAACGGTGGGATCGCGGACTCGACGGCGCGCCCGACACTCCCGCCGCCAGGGCCTACGCCAGCGCGACGAGCTCGCGGCGGGCCGTCGTCCCCGGCGATCGCTGGGACGCGCCAGGCCTGTCTATCCGCGTGATCGAGGCGGGCTCGGCGCCGGAGCGCGCGGCCGAAAACGAGCGCGGGCTGGCGCTCTGCATCGACGTGGAAGGCCTGAGGTTGCTCGCTCCAGGCGATCTCCCGTTCGTGCAAGTCGAGGCGGCGGCGCGAGCATGCGGCGCCGTCGACGTGTTGTGGGCCAGCCATCACGGCAGTCGCGGTGGGATCTCGCAGGCCGTTCTGGCCGCTGCAGCGCCCGCGTTGGTCGTGATCTCGGCCGGCGGCGACAATTCCTACTGCCATCCGCATCCCGAAACGTTGTCTTTGCTCCAGCACCACGCGGTGTGGTCGACGGACCTCGCCGGCGCCTCGCCCCACGGTCCCTGTCCGGGCCTGGCGGCCGCGTGGGGCCCCGAACATCAGGTCGCGCTGGCCGATCTGTGGCTGCCAGCAGGCGGGGCCGGCTGACCTCGAGGGGACGACGGGGCTGCTCAGGCGCGCCGTGGTGCTGGCTCCGCATACGCTGTTACACTGGCGCCGCCCGTGCGGCCCTCCAGCTCCCCCCAGGTCCTTCTCGGCGTCGCCCTCGTCTCCGTTGTGGCTACGGGGTGCAGCGGCTGGGTCGGCTACGGTAACACCTACTACAAGCGCCGCGAGACGCCGGTCTCCCATGAAGCTTCCTACAGCTTCGGAAGCCCCGGCTCGGCCTGGCGTCCGCTCTCGCAAAAGGGCACCCAGGTCGCGTGGTATAATGATGGGCTCGACGCCGTCATCGTCCTCGACAGCCAGTGCGAGATGCACGGCGACAGCTCGCTCGAGCAGTTCACCGATCACTTGCGCATCGATTTTCGTGAGTGGGAGGTGCTGTCGCAGGAGCGGGTCACGCTGGTCCAGCGTGACGCGGTGCGCACCGTCGTGCTCGCCTCCATCGACGGGGTCATCAAGACCCAGATGGAAATTTACGTGGTGAAGAAGGACGGCTGTCTGTTCGACCTCGAGTACATCGCGCCGCCGCGCAGCTTCGAGAGCGGCCGCGGGGACTTCGCCAAGGTCGTCAGCGGTTTTGCCTTCCCGATCCGGGGCGGGTGAGCGTGCGCAGACCGTTCGAATACATCGGTGAAGCGATCCGCGCCGGCTTCGACTGGGCGGGTGGCATCTCTCTCCTTCTGGGTCGGGCGCTGCTCCGCGGCGTGCAGCGGCCGTGGGGCATCTACGACGTCTTCAATCAGATCGTCGCGCTGGGGATCCGGAGCCTCCCGCTGTCGACGCTGATGGGCGTGTTCGTCGGCATGGCGCTGACGTGGCAGTTCGGCGAGGCGCTGATGGGCTTCGGCGCCAAGAACGCCGTCGGCTCCGCGGCCGCGCTCGCGCTCGTGCGCGAGCTGGTGCCCACGCTGATGGCGCTGACGATCGGCGCCAAGATCGCGACCGGCGTCACCGCCGAGCTCGGGTCGATGAAGGTCTCGGAGCAGATCGACGCCATCGCCTCGCTCGGCGCCGACCCGGTCAAAAAGCTGGTGTGGCCGCGCCTCGTCGCCTCGACGGTCACGCTGCCGCTGCTCAACATCTACGGCAACGTGCTCGCGCTGATCGGAGGGGCCTTCATCGCCGACATCGTGTTCGACGTCCCGGCCGAGTACTTCTACGAGACGTACATCGATGAGCTGTACCCGATGGACTACATCTCGGGCCTCGTGAAGTCGTTCACGTTTGGCCTGCTGGTCGGCCTCATCGGCTGCTACCAGGGTTTCCAGACCAAGTTCGGCACCGAGGCGGTCGGTATCTCGACCACCAACACCGTGGTCGCTACCAGTGTGGCGATCATCGTGTTCGACTTCGTGCTGACGACGATCTTCCTGCCGGTCGGATAGTTCGCCATGGCGCCGATCATCGAGCTCCGCAACGTCTACAAGCGCTTCGGCGACAACATCATCTACGAGGACATGAGCTTCGGCGTCGAGCCGGGCGAGACGTTTACGATCATCGGCGGCAGCGGCATGGGCAAGAGCGTGTGCCTCAAGCTGATGATCGGGCTGCTCCCGTACGACGCCGGCCACGTGCTCTACCGCGGCAAGGAGGTCGGCGATATGGACGCCGAGAACCTCCGCGAGCTGCGGCGCAACGTGGCGATGGTGTTCCAGGGCGGCGCGCTCTTTGACTCCATGAGCGTGTTCGACAACGTCACCTACGCCCTGCGCGAACACACCAAGATGTCGGACCAGGAGATGCTCGAGCGCGCCAGGGAGTGCCTCGACATGGTGGGTCTCGGGTACGACAAGGAGATCCTCTACCGGATGCCCGCCAGCCTCAGCGGCGGCATGCGCAAGCGCGCCGCGCTCGCGCGCTCGATCGCCATCAAGCCCGAGGTGATCCTGTACGATGAACCGACGACCGGCCTCGACCCGGCCAACATCGAGCGCATCGGCCACATGATCCGCAAGCTGCAGAAAGAGCTCGGCGTGACCAGCATCGTCGTGACCCACGACATGCCGATCGCGTGGAAGTGCTCGAACCGCGTGGCGATGCTGTGGCAGCGGAAGTTCCCGTACATCGGTACGCCGGACGAGATCCAGGCGAACCCGGCGCCCGAGGTCCACGAGTTCATCAACGGCATCTATCACGAGGACCAGGACTGATGGCCAACCGCAAGAACGAAGCCCGCCTCAACTTGATCGTCGGCATGTTCGTGATCGGCCTCGGGGCCGTCGGTGTGCTGTCGATCTTCATCATCGGTCAGGGCAAGGGCACCTGGAAGGAGAAGGGCCTCGTCTACGCCGACTTCCGCCAGGTCTCGGGCCTCAAGAAGGGCAGCCCGGTCCAGCTCGAAGGCATCGAGATCGGGGTCGTGCAGGACCGCGAGTTCGTCGAGCTCGAGTACCCGTGCAACCCGCTGACCGAGGACCGCGGCCGGTTCGGCCAGGAGCGCACCGACGACTGCGACCGCACCATGTTCTGCGCGCCCGAGGGCAAGTGCGCCGAGCTCGAGGCGTACTCCTTCAACAAGGACCTCCACCCGCCGTGCGAGGAGGACTCGCAGTGCCGTGAGGACGAGGTGTGCGTCACGCAGGAGTTTCGCCGCCGCTACCGCCGCGTCTCGTGGACCGGCAACACCGGCGTGTGCGACGGCTTCACGACCGACCACAAGCGCATCCGCGTGACCCTCAGCGTGTTCGCCGACAGCCTGCAGCACATCCGCGAGGACAGCCGCGCGACGGTGTCGCAGAACGGCCTGCTCGGCGACCAGCTGGTCCAGATCTCGGTCGGCCGCGGCGCCCCGATCCCCTCGGGCGGCCGGATCCAGACCACGCCGTCGCTCATCGAGGAGCTCGACAACGTCAAGGAGCGCGTCGACGGCGTGTTCGGCAAGGTCGAGGAGACCATCGGCGGCATCGCCGAGCTCGCGTCGGCGATGGGGGACGAGAAGACCATCCGCAACGTCCAGGGCCTGCTGGCCAACGTCAACGAGGTGTCGCGCCAGATCGCCGAGGGCAAGGGCCTGGTCGGCGCGTTGCTCAACGACGACCAGTACGTGCGTGACTTCGGCTCGACGCTCCGCAGCGTCCGCGACACCGCGCAGAACCTCAACGGCTTCGTCGCCAAGGCCAAGAGCAGCATGACGAAGATCGACGACAACCTGCAGCCGCTGGTCGACGACGGCCGCAAGGTGATGTCCGACGTCTCGACGGTCATCAAGGACCTCAAGGACCCGAACAACAAGAGCCTGCTCGCCAAGGTCGTCTACGACCCGAAGGGCGAGATCGTGAAGGACCTCGAGGAGACGCTCGACAACGTCAGCAAGGTCGTCTCCACCATCGAGAAGGGCGACGGCACGCTCGGCAAGCTGCTCAAGGACCCCAAGGCGTACGACGACCTGGTGAAGATCCTCGGCAACATCGAGCGCAACAACACCATCAAGAAGCTGGTCCGCTTCGTCGTCGAGAAGGACGAGGCCGCCAGCTCCGCCGCGCCGACCGCCAAGCCCAAGTGAGGCCGACTCGCCCCCCGAGGGGCGGCCGATCCAGCGACTGCCTCGCGCCGGTACGCCGCGAGCTTCTTCACCGGAGCTCTCGTCCTCGCGCCTACGCGGCAACCTCTACTCGTGCTGCGCAGCCACTTCCTCCACTTCACGGCAGTGGCGATGCTGGGCGGCGATCACGTGAGTCTCGGCCGTCCACTTTGGATGTCGGATTAGACATGGCGCATGGGCCATGTCCTCACGGTCATGTCCTCGAGCGCAGCGAGGGCACGACGGTGTGGTCGATGAAGCCGGCGATCTCGTCGGCGATCTCGAGCGGGAACTCGGCCGGCAGGGCGTGCGTGGCGGCGGGGTAGACCTTCCACTGGGCGCGCGGGATCTGGGCCACGAGGGCGCGCATCGTCGCCAGCGGGACGAAGTTGTCGCGCGCCCCGGCGACGACCAGGGTGGGCACGGCGATGGTGGGCAGGACGTCGGCCGCGCTGTGGCGCTGGGCCTCGTCGACGACCGCGAGGAACAGCTCGGGGTTCATCGCCGCGATGCCGCGCATGTACAGCTCGAGGTCGGCGACCTCGATGCGTTCGGCGTTGACCTGACCGCTGCGCAGGCTGAGCTCGCGCGAGAGCGGGGAGGGCAGCCACTTGCGCCACGTGCGGGTGGTGACGTCGCGAGCGATCCGCGTCGCCGCGAGGGCGAGCGGCAGCAGGCGGCGGAAGTTCTGCGTGCCCTGGAAGCTGTCGAGCACGCGCCCGCTGGGGCCGGCCAACGAGAGCAAGCCGGCCACGCGTTCGCGGTGCCGGCGGTACAGCTCCAGCGCGACGGGGAACCCCATGGAGAAACCCACCGCGACCACCGGGCCGATGCCGAGGTGGTCGCATGCGGCCGCCGCGTCGTCGGCCAGCGTGGGGATGCTGAGCCGCCACGGCCGTGGTGGGTCCGGGGACTGTCCGTGCCCGCGATAGTGCATGAGCGCAACGCGCCGCTGCTCACTGAGCAGCGGCACGATGCGTTCGAAGGCCCATCCTGCGCAGCCGAGGCCGTCGAGGATGAGGATCGCGGGCGGGGGAGCGTCCTTGGGGCCGCTGACGAAGAGACGGATCGAGGCTCCGTCGTCGCGCCGGAGGCGAAGCGCGAGCGGCCCGGCCGCCAGGGGGTCGGGGGCGCGGTTACTCGTTCCGCCCGCGCTCGTCATCCGGGGCGTCATCCGCGAGCTCGTTGACGCTGGGGTACTTCATGATGTCCTTGCGCGCGATCTTCCAGGCCTTCTGGACGATCCACGAAAGCGAGCGGTCTTGGCGGTTAGCCTCCTCCTGGATCTCCTTTAGCATTTGTTCGGGGAAATAGAGCGACTGCTTGCGCTTGTCCGAGCTAGCCATGCCGATGTGGTCTCCGCTGGTGAAAATCGCGGAATTTAGGGTAGGCTTCGCGGCGTTTGGCTGTCAACCGCGAGCATGACGCCGACCACGGCGCGCCGGGGTTGGAAGAGGGGGCCGGAACCGCGGCATCCGGCGCTCTCGCCGCCGGCGATCCGCGCGGTTTCGGGCGCCTGCGGCCGGTTTCGGGTCGACCGGACTCAGCCGTGGACGAGGGGTCCGGCAGCGAAGCCGAGAGCGGGACGGATGGACGTTCTGCGCGTGCGCAAGCGCGGCGGGAGCAGCGTCGCGGCCTCATCCTGGCGGCCGCAACCCAGGTGTTCAAGGAGAAGGGCTACCACGCGACGTCGGTCGGCGACATCATCGACGCCGCCCGGATCGCGCGGGGCACTTTCTATCTCTACTTCACCAGCAAGCGTGAGATCTTCGCCGCTCTCTCGGCGGGGTTTTTGGCGGTCATTCGCGGCAGCGTCCGCAAGATCTCGCTCGACCCAGCCGAGGGCGAACCGCTGGCCCAGATGCGGGCCAACTTTCGCCGTGTGATCCACACCGTACTTCAGCACGAAGATCTCGCGACGATCGTGCTTCGCGACGACGCGCTCGACGCCGAGGCACGAGCGCAGCTCGACCTGTTCTACGACCAGGTGATCGGTCTGATCGGACAGGCGGTGCGCGTGGGTCATCGCCTCGGGATCGCTCGCGAGTGCGACGAGACGATCATCGCCGTCAGTGCTCTCGGTGCGCTCAAAGAGATCCTCACGCGCATGCTCGCTAGGCGACGCGCGACCTCGACCGCGGCCAGCGCGCTCGAAGCCGAAGCGAGCGATCCGTCCGCAGTAGCCGGAGCGGGCGGGCCAGACGAAGTCGGTGTCGTCTCTGCGGCGCCGGCCACGCCCTTCGCCGATCCGGATCGGCTCGCTGACGAACTCCTGAGCTTCTTTGTCCGCGGGGTGTTTACCCAGGACAGTCGCTAAGCTACCCTGCCGCCCCATTCTCGAGGTCCGCGCTGGACAACTCGCGAGGCCGGGCCCCACACTGCCTAACCGGGGATCGGTTCGGTGCGCACCCCAGAGAGGACGGAGTCGTCACGATGGCCTTGACGAAAGCCCAGAACGAGAAGTTCCGCGCGATGTTGCTCGAGCGGAGGAACGCCCTCATCAGTCAGGCGCAGCGTACGCTGGAGAGCGACATGGTGTTGTCGCCCGACGATCGCTTCGACGAGGTCGACCAAGCGTCCAGCGAATACATGCAGGCCTTCAGCTTCCGCCTGCGCGGGCGCGAGAAGTTCTTGATGGAGAAGATCGACCTCGCCCTCCGCAAGATCGACCAGAACACCTACGGCACCTGCGAGGAGTGCGAGGAGCCGATCTCGCTCAAGCGCCTGCAAGCACGGCCGGAGACGCCGCTGTGCATCCAGTGTAAAGAGGCGCAAGAGAAGGAAGAGGCGGTCTACGCCGAAGAGTGATCCGCGACGATGGCGCCCGAGCTGTTCACCCTCCCGGGTCTCGGGTGGGCCATCACACCCTACGGGCTCGCCGTCGCCGTCGCGCTGGTGACGGCGTGGCTGGTGTCGCTGCTGCTGGCCCGCCGCGACAAGCTGCCGACCGAGGTGCTCGGCACGGTGTTCGTGCTGTCGGCGATCGCCGGGCTGCTCGCGGCGCGCGCCGGCTTCCTGTTGCAGCAGGGCCAGGCGCTCGATCTGTCGCACCTGCGCTCGCTGCCGGCCGGCGGCCTGGCGGCGTTCGGCGGGCTGTTCGTGGCGCTGGCGGTCGGGGCGATCGGCTGCCGTCGCTTCCGCGTGCCGACGCTGGCGTGGCTCGACTGCTGGGCCCCCGCGGTGGCGATCGGCGGGGCGATCGAACGCGTCGGTGCGTTCTTCGCCGGGGCCGACTTCGGCATGTACGTCGGGCCAGGTGACTTCGGACATGTCCTCGGGGTCACGTATCCCGCGGGCTCGCCGGCGTTCCTGCTCCACACTGCGGCGTTCCCCGGGCTGCCCGGGCTGAGCGAGACGTCGTCGGCGCCGGTGCATCCGGTCCAGCTGTACCTGGCGGTCAGCTGCGCGCTGGCGTTCGCCGTCGGCCTGCTGGTGCGGCGGCGGCGGCGGTTCTCGGGGCAGACGTTCCTCGCGGTCGCGGCGGTGTTCCTGCTCGGTCGGGCGGTGCTGTTCGAGCCGCTGCGCTTCGACGCGTCGCCGCTGGCGCTCGGGCCGTTGCGCCTGCAACAGGTGTCGGGCATCGGGCTGCTGCTCGCGGCCGCGGTGGCGTGGTGGATGCTGTCCGCGCGCGCGGCGGCGCAGCCGAAGCTGGCGCGACAGTGGGAGGGGGGGCCGTGGACGCCGCGAGCGTGACGCGGGCGCCGCCGATCCCGGTGGTGGTGATCCACGGGGCCCTGCGCTCGCGCGTGGGCCTGTGGCCCGTGGTCCGTTATCTGCAGAACCGCGGCTTCCAGGCGGCCGCCTTCGGCTACGCGACCCGCAGCGACAGCCTCGAGCGCCACGCGGAGCGGCTCGAGCAGTTCATCGCCACCTGGCTCGAAGGCCAGAAGGTGCCGACGCTCGGGATCTTGACCCACAGCATGGGCGGGCTGGTCGCGCGGGCCTACCTCGCGCGTCCCGGTGCGGCCCTGCAGGCGCACCGGCAACGCGTGGCCATGCTGGCGCCGCCGAACCAGGGCGCGGTGCTGGCCGCTCGCCTGCGCGGGTTCAAGCCGTTCCGCTGGCTGTACGGCGCGGCGGCCGAGGTGCTGCAGCCCGATCGCGCGGCCACGTTGCCCCCGCCGCCCGCGAGCGCGCAGGTGCTGATCCTCGCCGGGGGCAAGCGCAAGGGCGACCGCGGCTACTCGCGCTGGATCGCCGGCAACAACGACGGGCTGGTCAGCGTGGCCGAGACCGCCCTGCCGGGGATCGATCCGGAGCTGGTCGGCGGGGCCCACAGCGTGCTGCAGTGGCGCCCGACGGTGCTGGCCCGCGCGGCTACGTTCCTGGCCGCGAGCGAGTGAGCCGCGCTTCGAGCCGAGCGGCGTCGAGGACGTCGTCCGCCGAGCGGCGCGGATAGACTATGTCCTTGAGGACATGTCGAAGGGGGCATGTCCTGAGGGATAGGCCTGTTCGGTGGCCCGGCTACATCGGCAGGGGCGGGGCGCAGGTCGAGACGCCGGCGCCGACGATCCGGATCGGCGCCTGCGTGAGCAGGCTGAGCGCCTGATCGCTGTCGTCGCTGTTGTCGAAGTCGAGGTGCCAGACCTCGCTGTTGCTGACGAAGTCGCCGGTGGAGGTGAACAGGTAGAAGTCGCCGCCCCACCAGGCGAACGCGAACGCGTTCTCGCTCTGCAGGCCGGGCAGGGGGAGCACGTCGATCACCTCGCCGGTGTCCTTGTCGTATTCGGTGAGGATCGCGGGCGACGAGCCCTGGAACGCGAACAGCCGCCCGGTGCCGGTGCCGGTCAGCTCGCCCCAGGCGTAGTCGATGCTGGCGATCGTCGACAGCTCGAGGGTCTGCGGATCGATGACGCCGAGGGCGCCGACGTCGGGGCCCTGGAGATCGGGGGCGATGCCGGAGTGGGCGTAGAGCTTGTCGCACGGGTCGTTCAGGCTGTTGGCGACGAAGGCCATGCCGAACTGCGGGAACATCGGGTTGTTGGGGATGAACCCCGGATCCTTGCACTTCACCGGGTCGCTGGCATCGTTGAGATCGACGGTGTAGAGGTCGCCGTCCCAGTATTGAATCCACGCGCGACCCTTGCGGCTGACGCCCATCGAATAGGTGTCGACCAGGCCGCCGCAGTGGATGTCGGCGATGAAGGCGAAGGAGCCCGACTTGGGATCGAAGCTCCACAGCGAACCGACATCGGACAGGACGTACACGAGCTCGGTGCCCTCGGCGCAGGGACAGCCGGCCTCGGGTTCGTTGTCGGCGCCGGTCATCTCGATGCCGGTGGTGGTCGGCTGATCGCCGCCTTCCCATCCCCCATCGCCGCCGGGACCTCCACCCGTGCCGGTCGCGGAGATGAAGCCGTCCGCGTCGTTGCCGTTGCCGTCGCCTCCCGCGTCGCTGTCGTCGTCGTCGAACAGGTCGCCGATGGGGCAGGCGGGCAAGAGTGAGGCGGTGACGAGGAGCCCGAGGAGGCGGACGCTGCGCATGACCTCGACGATAGCGAAGATCGCCGCGCGAGCCCGTACTCGCCCGTCTGGACCGTTTCTGCCGCGGTTCTCGCCGGCCGAAGTCCGACCGTCGTCCGATGGCTCCCCGCCGCACACGACCGCCGGCCGCAGGGCCGCGATCGCCGACGCGCGTCATTCTTCGTGCCGAAGAGATCGGCTCGCTTCGCGGAGCTCGATCCACGATCTCGAGCGCCCCGCGAACGCGAGAGCAGAGGACGATCGCAGCGCCACCTCCGCCTGTGCCAAGGGCCAGGCTCGGATCGTCGGGCGCATGTGACCCATGGCACCTGGCCTTCCAGCGCTGGCGCTTGGGGCATGCCTGAAGGTTCTGGTGCGCGATCAGGCTCTTGGGTGCGGTCCCGAAGGACAGGTCTCAGAGATCCTGTCGCTGGGGCCGGGTTCCCCCATGAGTTATCTCCATTGGGTGACTGTTCTAAGCGCCAGGAATCATGTGTCATGGTCTGACTCTCCCAATCCACCACAGATGAGCGACGGGACCATGAACGAGAACGAAGTTGCACAAGAGATCGGCAAGCGGATCCGCCAATGGCGGATGAATACGCCGCCGCCGAAGACGCGCCGCAAGCGGCAGAACGAGACGGGCTGGCGCCCGCACATGACGATCGAAGAGCTCGCCAAGGCCACCGGCCTGACGGTCACCACCGTCAACAAGCTCGAGCTCGGCTACAAGGCGCCGCGGATCGAGTCGCTGTTGCTGCTCTCGCAAGCCTTCGGTTGCGATCCCAGCGAGCTCCTCCCCAAGACCAAGCACCGCAACAGCGGCAAGGCCGAGCTGCTCAACGAGCTCGCCGCCGCGGCGACCCAGCTCGGCGCGAAGCAGCTCCGCGAGCTCATCAAGCAGGCCCGCGGGATGGAGCCGGGCTGAGGCTCGGCTGGAGGCCGCGGGATCTGTACCGCGGCCGCCGCCCGCCAGCCCGGTTCAGGCTGGCGGGGCTCGAAGTGGGGGCTTGCGGCCGGGCGCGAGGAAGGCTATAAGGCGCCTCCACCCGCTGCGGGCGCGTAACTCAGCGGTAGAGTGCCACCTTCACACGGTGGAAGTCATAGGTTCGAACCCTATCGCGCCCACAAAGTCAAGAAAACCGAGTTCATGGTCCGAGAGCCGCCGCAAGGCGGCTTTCGGCGTTTGGTCGCTCGCAAGGGACGTCCCCTCGCCCGCAGCGCTCGGCCGCCCGCGACCTGCGAAGTGGAGGGCGACGGCGGTGCTGACGATCCTTATCAGGGCCGAGCCGCCGGCAGTCGATGCATTCGCTCGACGAGCTCGCTCGGCGCGCCACGAGCGCGACGCATGTGCATCGCGGCGCTGCCGGCCGAGGCGAGAGGCGAAGCGCTCAGCGACGTCGCGCCCTCGCCTCGGCGCGCGCGTCGATGGCGTCCTTCGCCTCCTTGAGGCCGACGCCGTGGACCTCGCGGTAGCGCTTGATGGCCTGAATCTTCTGATCGCTGCGCAGCAGCTGATCGATCTCGGCCTCGAATGCCGAGAGCGCGGGCCCGGTCGCCTGCGTGAATTCCCAGCGCAGGGCCTCGACCGCGGCGCGGGCTGCCAGCAGGGTGCCGCCGTGACGGGCGTGGTGGCGGCGAATGGCTTCGATGGTCGCGCCGTGGCGGACGAGCTCGCGGATGTCGGCGTCGGTCACCCGGCGATCCTACGCAGGTCGGCGGCGCCGGAGGAGGAAAACCACGGCGAGGCCCGCGGGCGCGGCCGCGAGGACCAGCCAGGGCCAGCGCGGGCGCACGTCCGCGGGAGCGGGTTCCGCGGCGGTGCCCGGCGGTGTGGCGGGTTCCGGGGTGGCGACCGGCCCGGGAGCGGGGGCAGGCGCGGGCGCGGGTTCGGGCCGGCGGATCGTCAGCGCGGATCTGCGCCGGTGGGCGACGAAGTCGAGCTCCGGGAGTCCTGTCCTCGAAGACATGTCCTGAAAGACAACATGGCCGAGGAGCCGGTGGCCGCCGGCGAGGCGGGCGAGCAGCGGCAAGCGGACGGTGAAGGCGTCGATCGGAGCGGGGCAGGTGAAGCCGAGCGAGACGGCGAGGCCATCCTCCTCGACGAAGGTGAGCTTCTCGACCGCGCCGGGGCAGGCGACGTCGCCGCGGGAGATCTGGATGCCCGCGAGGACCTGTCCGCTGAGCAATGTCTCGACGGACAGGAGCTCGACCTCGTCGAGCTGGCCGCTGCGGTCGGCGTCGGCGCCGGGGACGAGCCCGACGATCTCCGGGCGGGCGAACACCAGCTCGGCGGTGAGGCGGGCGTCGGCGATCCGGAATTCGGCCCGCGACAGGCCGCGCTCGTGCGCGTCGGCGACGGCGGAGGCGCCGAGACCGGCGACCACGGCGAGGGCGCCGCGGGCGCGGCGGCCGAGACGACCGGGGCGGAGGTGCACGCGGTCATGGGACGCGAGCGCCGACGCCCGTGCAAGCGGGACTTTCGCGGTCGCGCGGGGCCCGCTAGCCTGGGCGGGTGACCGATGGCCCGCTGAGCCTGACCAAAGTGACGGCGTCGATCGGCGGGGCGCTGCTGGCCGCCTCGTTCTTCCTGCCGCTCGTGGATCTACGCGCCGGCGGTCCGGCGGCGGCCGACGTGTTCGGCGTCGCGTCGATGCGCCGCCAGATCGAGGGTTCGCGCGAGCTCGACAGCGTGAAGCCGTTGATCGCCCCGGCGCTGCAGCAGCTCGACACGTTCGCCGCGGGTCCGAGCCTGCGCAACCTCTCGCGCCTGGTCGGGGCGACGAAGGAGATCGTCGACACGGTGGTGGCCACGGGCGTGGCTCCGGCAGAGGCGAAGATGGCGTCGTCGGCGCTCGGGACCACCCGCCTGGCGCTGTGGCTGGTGCCGCTGGTCGGCGCGTTCCAGGCAGTGTTCCCGCTGCTGACGCGCTTCCGCGGCTACGCGGGCTTCTTCGGCCTGCTGGCCCGGTTCGGCTTCGGTCTGGTGTTCGTGACTCTGGCCCTGATCCCGCTGCTCGGCGCCCCGGGGGCGCGGCCGTTCCTCGGCTTGGCGGTCTACGCGGCGCTGATCGGCGGCGGCTTGATGATGGCGAGCGGGATGTGCGGGGTCACCCGCGGCAACTTCCTGCTGGTGTACGCAGCCCAGGGCGGCGTGCTGGCGGCAGTGGTGTTCGGGCTGCGCGCGCTGGTCGAGGCGGGCCAGCGCGCGCTGTGAGAGATGTATGTGGAGACAGGTTCGATGGGACATGTCCTATCAGACATGGCTCTATATGTATCCGATACGACGGGGCCCGGTTGTGCACTCGCGCGTCGACCTTGGTGAGCTCGCCGAGGTCGGCGCTGGCGTTCATGATGAGGCCGTCGGCGACCTGGTAGATCGCTGAAGATCGCGGCGGACGACGTCGACCGGCCACGATCGAGGCGTGCTTCGTGCGGACGCATGGGACCGTGTGCTGTCCCAAGGGACATGCTGATTCGGTCCAGCCGGGAATTTGCAGCGGCCCGCCGGTACGCGCTCGGGGCATTTGGGCCTCCCTCGTCCGGATCCGGCAGGCCGGGAAGGCGGGGAGGGACGCATGGCGGGGCAATAGGCGCAGCGTGACGGAGAGCGGGCGAGGTGGGTCGAAATGGCCGGTCGCGGTACTCGAGGCGGCGGTGCGTCAGAGGTCGGCGAGGAAGGCGGCGATTTCGTCGCGGCGGGCGATGACGTCGCTGTAGCCGAGCTCGAGCAGGCGGCGGGTGTAAGCTGGCTCGAAGGCCAGGTACGAGAGCAGGTCCCAGCCGCGCTCGCCGGTGGCGCCGATGCCCCGCAACAGGTAGCGGACGACCCGCGGGAACTCGTCGTACTGGTCGACGGCCATGCGCCCGAGGTCCTGCGACGGCTGGAGGGCGAGCACGGGGATCGGGCGCAGGCGGCCGGGGATGTCGGCGTGGCGCTCGAGCGGGACGTGGGCGATCGTCTGATTGATGCGCTCGAGCAGCTCGAGGTCGGACTCGAGCGAGTCGAGGAATACTGCGTTGAGCAGGACGCCGACGATGTCGGCGACCGCGAGCCGATCGCTGCGGGCCTCGTCGTTGAGCTGCAGCGTCTGGTCGGTGGTGCGGGCGTAGCGGATCCCGATCGCCAGCAGCCGGTCGGCGCCGAGGTGGATCGCCGGGCTGGTGGGCGCGTGCATGCGGACGCAGCCGTCGCCGTGGAAGGCGCCGTCGATCGCCACCGGCGGGAAGAAGATCGGGATCGCGGCGGAGGCGAGGACGTGCTCGAGGCGCAACTTCGTGCGCCGTCCGAGGCGGGTGCTCCGCACCCAGGGACGGGCGTCGGCGTCACCCTCGAAGAAGGTGACTGCGGTGCCGGTGAGATAGTTGGTGGCGGTGACCGCCAGTCCGCGCAGACGGCCGGCGCTCAGGTGCTCGCCGATCCGCGTCAGCGGCAGACGGTCGGCCAGCAGGCCGCGCAGCGGGGCAGTGTCGAGGAGGTAGTTGGTCGGGCTCGCGCCGAGCAGGCCGCCGAGGCTGAGGTCGCGCAGCCAGCTGGAGCCGATCGTGGCGAGCCGGCGTGTGTCGGTGCGGTAGACGTGGTCGGGCGTGAGCCGGTGCCAGAAGTCGCGCAGCATCCGGGCGGCGCGGGGGAAGTCGTCGGCGTGGGCGGCCAGGTAGGCGGCGTTGATGGCCCCGGCGGAGACCCCGGCGAGCACGCGGAAGGGCAGTTCGCGGACGCCGGCGAGCTCGGCGAGAGCGTGTATGGCGCCCGCCTGATAAGCGGCTCGCGCTCCGCCGCCGGTGAGGACGAGCCCGTAGGTGGCCACGTCGGCAGGCTAGCACCGAGGCGTGACGTGCGGGCATACTCGCGAGCGCGTTGATCGACCCCACGAAGGCCGCCGAATCGGATGCGCACGGGCTGCGCGATGCGTTTCACCAGCAATTCGGCACGGTGCGAGCCGCCGCCCGCCTGTTCGGGATCCCGTCGTCGTTGCTCGACGACGTGGCCCTGCAGACGTTCGTGATGGCTCACGGGCGTGGCGAGGACCTCCACGAGCCCGCCATCGCCCGCTCGCGGCTGGTCACGCTGACGCGGCGGGTGGCCGAGTGGTACCGCGAGGAGATGCCGGCCTCGACCGTGGACGTGCCGGTGGAATTCCCGGGCGCGGAGGTGCTGACACGCTTCGTCGCCGGCCTCGCGCCGCAGGCGCGCGAGGTGTTCGTGCTGTCCGAGCTCGGCGGTCTGCGGGTGCCGGAGATCTCGGCCGAGCTCGGCGTCGGCTTCGAGACGGCGCGGGCGCAGGTCGTCGAGCTCGTGCGGGACTTCGCCGCGGCGACCGCGGCCGCCGGCGCGGAGGAGGTGCTCCACGATCTGGTGCGGGTCCTCGATCCGCCGCCGGTGCAGCGAGAGCTGCAGCTGGCGGCCCTGGCCGCCCGTCTGGCGCCGCGGTCGTTGACGCCCGAGGGGGCCGAGCCGCCGCATTCCCAGTGGGTGATGCCGATCAGCCTGCGACGAGCTTCGAGCGGCCCGCTGCCTGCGGCCGGCGCTGAATCGAAGATGGCTGAAGGGACAGGTGCTTCGGGACAGCCGGCCTCTGCTGTTGGCGCGGGTGACTCGATGTCTTCAGGGACAGGTGCTTCGGGACAGGCCGATCCGCCGCCGGGCGAGGTTGCCGGGCTGAGGCCGGGGGCGCTGGTGGCCGGGGGCGAGGCGCCGATGTCGGGCGCGCCGGCAGGGGGCTCTGCGGAGGCTTCAGGCGAGGGCCAGCGGGCCGGAGCGAGTGCGCAGGTGGCCGGAGGGACAGGTTCCGCGCCGCCTTGGGGGCTGCCGCCCGGGAGCGGCGCGAGTGCGCAGATGGCCGAAGGGGCAGGCTCCGCGGGGAGCGCGGGAGCGGGCCCGAGTGGGCCGGCGGCCGCGGGGAGCTGGCCTGCTCCGCCCGGAGTCGGACCGGGCGCGCAGGGGGCTGCAGGCGGCGCGGGGCTTGGTGCGCAGATGTCCGGAGGGACAGGTGCGGCGCCCGCGTGGGGTCCGCCGCCGGGCGTCGGTGCGAGTGGGCCCGCGGCTGCGGGGAGCTGGCCGGCTCCGCCGGGAGTCGGAGCCGGGGTGCAGGGGGCTGCAGGCGGCGGCGCGGGGTCGAGTGCCCAGATGGCCGGAGGGACAGGTGGGGCGCCCGCGTGGGGTCCGCCGCCGGGCGTGGGTGCGAGTGCGCCGGGAGCCGTGGGGAGCTGGCCTGCTCCGCCGGGAGTCGGACCGGGTGCGCAGATGGCCGGAGGGACAGGTGGAGCGCCCGCGTGGGGTCCGCCGCCCGGCGTGGGTGCGAGCGGGCCAGGGGCTGCGGGGAGCTGGCCTGCTCCGCCGGGAGTCGGGCCGAGTGCATCCGTCGCTGCAGGCAGCGGCGGGGGGCCGGGTGCGCACATGGCCGAAGGGACAGGTGCGGCGCCGGGATGGGGACCGCCGCCAGGCGTGGGTGCGAGTGGGCCCGCGGCCGCGGGGAGCTGGCCTGCTCCGCCGGGCGCGCAAGCAGCAGGGGGCGCTGGGCCGGGGCC
Organism: Nannocystis punicea; assembly: GCF_026965555.1. Taxonomy (GTDB): domain Bacteria; phylum Myxococcota_A; class Polyangia; order Nannocystales; family Nannocystaceae; genus Nannocystis; species Nannocystis punicea. The sequence continues at coordinate 5,251,269 of NZ_CP114040.1, forward strand.
CGGTGCGCAGATGGCCGGAGGGACAGGTGCAGCGCCGGCGTGGGGAGCACCGGCCGGAGTCGGCGCCGCGGGACCAGGGGCCGCGAGCGGCTGGCCTGCTCCGAATGCAGGACCAGGTGCACCGATCGCTGCGAGTGGCGGGCCGGGTGCGCAGTTGCCCGGAGGGGCAGGTGCGGCGCCCGCGTGGGGACCACCGCCGGGGGTCGGCGCGAGCGGGCCCGGGGCTGTGAGCGGCTGGCCTGCTCCGCCTGGAGCGGGGCCGGGTGGACCGATCGCTGCAGGGAGCGCAGGGCCGGGTGATGCGCAGATGGCCGGAGGGACAGGTCCAGCGCCCGTGTGGGGACCGCCGCTCGGGGTCGGCGCCAGCGCGCAGATGGTCGCGGGGACAGGTGCAGCGCAGGGGCCGAGTGCGCAGATGGCCCCGGGGACAGGTCCCGCGCCCGCACCGATTGCGGGGACGGGTGCGGCGCAAGTCTCACCGCCCGTGGCGCCTGCGCCGCCGGGGCCGGGTGCCTGGGGGCAGGGGGCAGCTGCGCCGGTGGGCGCGGTGCCTGTCGCCTGGGGTCCCCCGGGGAGCCCAGGGGCGCCCGGGATCCTGATGCCGCCTGCAGGTCCCGGACAGGGCAGCGCCGGGGCGGGGGCGGGAGCGCCGATCGTCGTCGGCGGACTCGCCGGACCCGGGGTGTCGCCAATGCCTGTCGAGACAGGTCCCTCGGGTCAGCCTCTCGGTGCAGTGATGGCTCCCGGGACAGGTCCCTGGGGACAGGCGACGCCGGGGGCCGGGCAAGGCGCGGGGATGGGGTTGCCGGGGGTCGGGCAAGGTGCGGGGATGGCTCTGGGGACAGGTCCCTGGGGACATCCTGCTCCGGATCCTCAGGCAGGGCCGCCGGGGGTCGGGCCGCAGGCAGGGCCGCCGATGGCGGGGTCGCCGGGGGTCGGGCAAGGCGCGGGGATGGCTCCCGGGACAGGTCCCTGGGGACATCCAGCGCCGGCTGGCCAGGCAGGGCCGCCGATGGCGGGGTCGCCGGGGGTCGGGCGAGACGCGGGAATGGCTCCCGGGACAGGTCCCTGGGGACATCCAGCGCCGGGCCAGGCAGGGCCGCCGATGGCAGGGTCGCCGGGGGCAGGGCAAGGTGTGGGGATGGCCCCGGGAACAGGTCCCTGGGGACATCCAGCGCCGGGCCAGGCAGGGCCGCCGATGGCGGGGTCGCCGGGGGTCGGGCAAGACGCAGGAATGGCTCCCGGGACAGGTCCCTGGGGACATCCAGCGCCGGGCCAGGCAGGGCCGCCGATGGCAGGGTCGCCGGGGGCAGGGCAAGGTGTGGGGATGGCCCCGGGGACAGGTCCCTGGGGACATCCAGCGCCGGGCCTGCAAGCAGCGCCGCCGATGGGGCAAGGTGCGGGGATGGCTCCGGGGACAGGTCCTTGGGGACATCCAGCGCCGGGGCTGCCTGCGGGGGCTCAGGCGGGGCATGGGCGGCCGGTGGCCGCGCCGCAACGCTCGCGCTCGATCGTGGCTGACCTCGACGTGCCGGAGCGCGACCTGACGGAGCGCCCGGGGCGGCTGGTGTCCGGCTCGACGGCGCTCGTCGTGGTCAGCTTGCTGGTGCTCGGGGTCGCGGGCGGGGGCGGGTATCTGGCCTGGCGTCAGACGCAGGTCGACCCGACGGTCGAACAGGAGGTCGAGCCCGAGTCTCCGCCGGAGACGGTAGCTCCGCCGCCCCCCGAGGGGCCCGAGGCGGTTCCTCCGCCGATCGGTCCCGAGCCGACGGCGCCGACCCCAACTCCGACGACCCCGACTTCGACGACCACGACTTCGACGACGTCGACTTCGACGACCACGACTCCGAGTACTCCGCCGACGCCGACGCCGACGACCAAGCCGGGCAAGACGGTGAAGTCCGAGACCGGCGGCTCGACCGCCAAGAAACCGCCGGCCGAGAAAGCGGGCTCGAGCTCCAAGTCGGGCTCGGGAGGCGTCAAGAAGGTCGAGCCGGTCGAGGATCCGCTGGCGAAGCGCAAGGAGCAGGCGGATGCGGCCGATCCGGGTCGGGTGCTGGTCGAGCTGGAGTACCTCAGCGCGATCGACAAGGCGCTCAAGGCCGGCAACTGGGCCCAGGCGCTGGCGTACGTCGAGCAGCACGACAAGGAGCTGCCGGGCGGGCAGTTGGTCGACAAGTTCGACGAGCGGCGGATCCGGGCGCTGTGCGGGATGGGACGCACCAGCGAGGCGCAGGCCAAGGTGACGCAGATCCTGGCCAAGCGGCCGGGCTCGAAGGTGAAGGCGGCGCTGGCCGAGTCCTGCAAGTAGAGCCGGCGCTGGGAACGACCGCGCGGATATGTCTCGAAGGACATGTCCCGCGGGCTCATGTGCGCGGCGTCCTTCGCGGTCGCTGGCAGGTGCGCGTGGCGGGCGAGTGATGTGTCTCCGAGGACATGTGCGAACTATCGCGGGGGAGGCCGAGATCCGCGAGATGTACCTGTCCTTATAGACATGTGCACCCTGTCACCGGGCGAGCCGGCGTGGTCGTTGCGTGGCCTGCTCGATCGGGCATGTGATGACTTCACCCGGCGGAGCGAGCACGTGGTGTCGGGGGGATCCTGGTAGAGGCGCTCGCGCGTAGTCCGGCCGAGTTGCTTGGATTGATCGCAGCCTCGACCATCGGGTCCGTGGAAACCCTCAGGCCCAGCCGCGCGCCGGAGCGGAAGGCGCGGCACGGCCGAAGTCGCACGGACCGGGTGGGCACGTCCGGACTTTTCACTGTTCGCTCGCGGTGGCACGGACGGAGGCGCGTCTGGGCTTTGGCCGCTCGCTCGCAGTGGCGCGGTCGTTCGCAGTGGCTTTCGCCGCTCGCTCGCAGTGGCGCGCTCGTTCGCAGTGGCGCGGTCGTTCGCAGTGGCACGGACGGAGGGCACGTCTGGGCTTTGGCCGCTCGCTCGCAGTGGCGCGCTCGTTCGCAGTGGCGCGGACGGAGTAGGCACGTCTGGGCTTTCGTCGCTCGCTCGCAGTGGCGCGCTCGCTCGCGGTGGCACGGACGGAGGGCACGTCTGGGCTTTGGCCGCTCGCTCGCAATGGCGCGGTCGTTCGCAGTGGCTTTGGCCGCTCGCTCGCAGTGGCGCGCTCGTTCGCAGTGGCGCGGTCGTTCGCAGTGGCACGGACGGAGGGCACGTCTGGGCTTTGGCCGCTCGCTCGCAGTGGCGCGCTCGTTCGCAGTGGCGCGGACGGAGTAGGCACGTCTGGGCTTTCGTCGCTCGCTCGCAGTGGCGCGGTCGTTCGCAGTGGCACGGACGGAGTAGGCACGTCTGGGCTTTCGTCGCTCGCTTGCAGTGGCGCGGTCGTTCGCAGGTGGCGCGAACGGAGTGGGCATGTCTGGGCTTCGCCGCTCGCTCGCAGTGGCGCGGTCGTTCGCAGTGGCGCGAGCGGAGTGGGCATGTCTGGAGGGTCGCTTCTCGCTCGCTCGCAGTGGCACGGACGGAGGGCATGTCTGGGCTTTGGCGCTCGCTCGCTCGCCGTTGCAGGGTCGGAGTGGGCATGTCTGGGCTTTGGCCGCTCCTCGCAGTCGCACGGGCGGAGGGGGCGTCCGGCGTTCGTCGCTCGCGCTCGCAGTCGTACGACCGAGTGGGCACACCTGGGCTTCAGGCCGCTCGCTCGCAGTGGCATGTGCCGAGGGCACGTCTGGGCTTTGGCCGCTGGCTCGCTCGCAGTCCCACGGACGGAATAGGGACGGCCGGCTTTGCCCGCTCGCACGCAGTGGCATGGACCGAGGGCACGTCTGGGCTTTGGCCGCTGGCTCGCTCGCAGTCGCACGGACGGAGGCACCTCCCGGCTTTGGCCGCTCGCACGCAGTGGCATGGACCGCGGGTGCGTCTGGGCTTTGGTCGCTCGCTCGCAGTCGCACAGATGCAGTCGGGACGTCCGGCTTTGGTCGCTCGCGCGCTCGCAGTCGTACGACCGAGTGGGCACGTTCTGGCTTTGGCCGCTCGCTCGCTCGCAGTCCCACGGACTGAGCGGACACGCTGCTCGCAGTCGCATGGACGGAGTGGGCGCGTGCGGTGTTTCGCCGGTCGCTCGTGCCGCCACCAAAAACAAAATCGGAGCAGCGCGGACGCTGCTCCGATTTCGTCGGCGGTCGGGACTGCTCAGGCGCGGCGGCGGGTGGCGGCAGGCTTGGCGTCGCCGGCGCTCTCGCGCGCCTGGGCGGGGGCGGGCTTGGCGTCGGGGAGCTTGGCCTGGAGGTCCTTCATGAGGTCGCCGAGGCTGCCGAGGCCCTTGCCGCCGCCGGCGCCCTTCTTGGCCTCCTTGGCGAAGGTCTTGAAGGCGGACCGCTCCTCGGCGGCCGCGACGCCCTGGATGCTGAAGCGGAGCTTGCCCTCGCCGCCGCCACGGCCGAGGACCACGACTTCGACCTCTTTGCCGACGGGGAAGGCGCGCTTGGCGTCGGCGTTGGGCGGCAGGCCGAGCTCGCTGGTGGGGACGAGGCCGCGCCCGATCTCGGTGTCGACGAACACGCCGAAGTTGGTGACCTGACCGACCTTGCCCGGCAGCACCTGCTCGGCGGCGGCGCTGGCGGCCGACTCGGTCGACTGATCGGCCGACTTCATCGACAGGCTGATCTTGAGGTCGGTCGGGCTGGTGCCGCGCGGCTCGATCGCCAGGACGCGCACCTTGACGGTCTCGCCGATCTTGATCACGTCGGCGATCTTGTCGACGCGACCGTGGCCGAGCTCGGAGATGTGGATCATGCCCTCGATGCCGCCGAGGTCGACGAAGGCGCCGTAGGGCTGGATCGTCTGGACGATGCCCTCGAGCTCGGCGCCGACGACCAGGCGCTCGCGCACGGCCTTGGCCTGGTTCTCGCGCTCGTCCTTGAGGACGGCCTTGCGCGAGACGATGACGGAGCGGCCGCCGTCGCGGATCTCGATGACCTTGAAGAACTGCTTGGTGCCGACGAAGCGCTCGAGGTCCTGGGCGAAGCCGAGGTCGACCTGCGAGGCGGGGCAGAACGCGCGCACGCTGCCGAGCTCGACCTCGAGGCCGGCCTTGACGGCCTTGGTGACAGTGGCCTCGACCGGCACGCCGCTCTGCAGCGCGAGCTCCAGCGACTGGGTGTCGATGCCGCCCTTGCCGATGGCGACGACCAACTGGATGCCTTCGGTCGACACGGCGGAGACGGTGGCCCGCAGCTTGTCGCCGACCTTGACCTTGAGGTTGCCGTCCTTGTCCAGGAGCTGGGTGCGGTCGATCCGCCCCTCGCTCTTGGCGCCGATGTCGAGGAACACGCTGTCGGCGCCGATCTCGACCACCGGACCCTCGACGAGCTGTCCGGGGCGCACGCGCTTGCTCAGCCTGGCGCGCGTCTGCGCACCCTGGGCTTCAAACATCGCGGCGAAGTCTTCATCTTGCTGCTGGGCCATGGGGGGCCAAGCTTGGCAAAGCCGACCTCGCGGGACAAGGGCCGGGCCTCACAAGACGGCGGCTTCGCGACGCGCCGTGAGCCACGCACCTAGCCCGGGCGCTTCTTGCCCGGCGATTTGACCTCGAGCACGGGGGAGATGGGCTTGAGGTCGGGGAACGGCGGCAGGCTGTCGGTGACGGTGAGCGGGCGCCAATTTTGGACCACGTCGATGTAGCCGTCCAAGGTCAGCCGGATCTCGTGCGAGCGGTTGTCGCCGACGGGGACGGTGATCTCACACGGCGACTTGCACTGAAACTGACCGTCGACGTGGACGCTGGCGCCTTCGAGGTTGGCCTTGATGGTGGCGCGGTTCTTCGGCAGGCCCTCGGAGCCGGTCGGTTGCGCCGCCTTGGCCTCCGCCGGCGGCGCCGGGTCGCCACCGGCGCGCTCGTCGCCGCCGCGGAAGATCAGCGCGATCCCCAGAAGCAGCACGACGACGCCGGCGCCGATGGCGATAAACAGGTTGCGGTTCGACTCCTGCGGCGGCAGGGCGCCGTTCATCGTGACCCGCTGCGGCGTGCCGACGGCCGCGAACGGCCCGGTGTGCTGGTTGCTGAGCTCGGGGATGTGGACGACGCGGCCCTCCTCGGCGGCGCGCACGGCCCCGATCGCCTGACCGATGAGTTCGGCGAAGCGACCCGCGCTCTGGATCCGCTTGGTGCGGTCCTTGCGGAGCGCCAGCTGGAGCAGCTTGGCGGTGAACTGCGAGCCGTTGCGCGGGGTCGGGACCTTGGCGCGCACGTGCTTGAGCATGGTCGCCATCGGACTCTCGGCCGAGAACGGCGGCTTGCCCTCGATCATCTCGTAGAGGATGCAGCCCAGCGAATAGATGTCGGTGCGGTGGTCGAGGTCCGTCCCGTTGCATTGCTCGGGGGACATGTACTGCGGCGTGCCGAACACCTCGCCGGCGCGGGTGAGCCGCATGGCGTCGACGCCTCCGGCGATGCCGAAGTCGAGGACCTTGACCACGGTGCTGACGCCGACGGTCTCGATGAAGATGTTGTCGGGCTTGAGGTCGCGGTGGAAGATGCCGTTCTCGTGGGCCTCGCTGAGGCTCTCGGCGATCTGCTTGGCGAACTGCAGCGCCTGCAGCTCCGGGACCTTGCCCTGCTCGAGCCGCTCGCACAGGCTGGTGCCGGTGAGCAGCTCCATCACCATGTACGGCCGGCCGTCCTCACACTCGCCGTGCTCGAACACGCGGATGGTGGAGGGGTGGCGCAGCTGGGCGGTGACCTCGAGCTCGCGGCGGAAGCGGATGATGAACTTGTTGTCGGTGAGGCACTCGCGGCGGACCAGCTTGATCGCGACCTTGCGATCGACGCGGTGGTCGTGGGCCTCGAACACGACGCCCATGCCGCCCTCGCCGATGACGCCGAAGAGCTCGTAGCGGCCGTTGATGACGCGGCCGACGTCTTCGTTGAAAGAGACCTCCAGCGTCGACGAAGAAGCGGCGCTGTCGGCCATCTCGCTCTTGCTCAGCGAGGCGTTCACGGGGCGGCTCTTCGGAAGCGGGGGCATTCGTCGACTGGCTCGGGAGTGTATCGTCTTGGTGGCCACGCCACCATCGGCGCGAATCTCAGGCTCAATTTCGCGTATCCGGCCGAATCACCGCCGCTGGGGGCGAGCGGCGGCGCCGCCACTCAGAGGCCGTGGAAGCTGATGAACGGGTCGGGCGGGCTGTCCTGGCCGGCCTTGAGGTCGAGGTGCAGGTGATTGGCGTGTGCCCGGTCGTGATCCGGTGTAAGCAGGGTGTGTACGAGCCCGCCCTCGGCGGCGACGCAGACCAGACCGAGGAGGAGCTCCGAGGCCGGCGCCCCGACCGGCGGCTCCGCGCCGGGCCCCGTCTCTCGCGGCCCCGGGCACCGCCGCAGGGTCCTCCGCGGATAGTGGTCCTCGACCGTCGCGGCCGCGTCACCGCCACGTCGCAAGGCGTACAGATCGAGCGCGAGGCCGAGGTTGTGCTGACTCTTCGGCTTCTGCTGCACGATCTTGCCCCGCCGCAGGGCGGAAAAGTACTGCACCTCGGTGACGCCCCGGGCGTGCAGCCACTCGGCCAGCGGCACCACAGCGGCGACCAGGCGACAGTCCCAAATTGCATGGGCGTCGCGCTCGAGATCCGTGCTCCACGGGATCGTGAAGGCGACGCCCGCGATCGGGCCGCGCAGGCGCACGGGGATCGCGACCTCGGGCGCCTCGTCGCGGCCCAGGGCGACGAACTCGACCTCGCGCTCGCGCAAGTAGTCGTGACAGCGCGCGGCGTTCATCGCCATCAGCGCGGTCGCGTCGGGCCCGGTCGGCGCGGGCGTCCGCACGGGCGATGGCGCGCGCGTCGGCTCGGGGCGCGCCTGCGCAGCCGGCCGCGCGGTCGGACGCGAGGCGCTCGCGGCCGGACGCGGTGCCGTCTGTCCTTCAGGACCTGTCTCCTTGCACCTGGCGCTTGCGACCTGTACCAGAGCGCGGTTGCCGGCGAAGCCGCTCGGGCAATCGGGCGGGCGGACGGCGGGCAGGCGCCAGCGCGGGCCGTTCGACCAGCCGAGCCGGCCGCTGCCCGCGGCGTCGGCGTTCGTGGGCACGAGCAGGGCGCCGAGCAGCGCGACCCGTAGGGTGGTCGTGAAGGCGCCTCTGTGTGCAGATGTCATACCTCGCGCGATTGTGAGGCATGCCGCGACCTCAAGCAAAAAAAACCCCGCCCGGGCCCCTCAGGTCGGGCCTAAGCTGACCGCCGAGGTCGCCCGGAAGCCATGCCCAGCGTCGATCCAAAGCAAGAGACCCCTGTAAACCCGGTTGTTGGCGGTGAAAATGGGCGCTACGTCGCGCGCCACAAGATCCGCGTGGTGACGGCGGCAGCGCTGTTCGACGGCCACGACGCCGCGATCGGCGTGATGCGCCGGGTGCTGCAGGCGGGCGGCGCGGAGGTGATCCATCTCGGCCACAACCGCGGCGCGGAGGAGGTCGTCGACGCGGCGATCCAGGAGGACGCGCAGGCGATCGCGGTCAGCTCCTACCAGGGCGGCCACATCGAATACTTCAAGTACATGGTCGACCTCCTGCGCGCGAAGGGGGCCGGGCACATTACCGTATGGGGAGGCGGCGGCGGCGTCATCGTCCCGCGCGAGATCGAGGAGCTCCACGCGTACGGAGTGCAGCGCATCTTCAGCCCCGAGGACGGGCGGCGCCACGGGCTCACGGGGATGATCGACATGATCCTCGCGGGCGCCGACTTCGCCACCGCGCCCGCCGATCCGGAGGCCGAACTCTCGGCGCTGTGCGAGCCGGGAGCGCTGGCCGCGGCCGAACACAAGAGCCGGCTGGCGCGGCTGATGACTGCGGTCGAGGCGGCGGTCGCGGCGGGCGGCGAGCAGCCGCTGCTGACGGCCGTGCGCGCCGATGCGGGCGGGCCGCGGGCGCCGGTGCTCGGCATCACCGGCACCGGCGGCGCGGGCAAGTCGTCCCTGACCGACGAGCTGCTGGCACGCCTGCTGCGAGACCACCCCGAGCGCCGGATCGCGGTGGTGTCGGTCGACCCGACGCGGCGGCGCACCGGCGGCGCGCTGCTCGGCGATCGCATCCGCATGAACGCGCTGCGCGACCCACGAGTGATGATGCGCAGCCTGGCCACCCGCGCGGCCGGGGTCGAGCTGTCGCGCGCGACCGACGACATCGTGCGGCTGCTGCAGCGCGTCGGCTACGACCTGGTGATCGTCGAGACGTCGGGCATCGGTCAGGGCGACGCAGAGGTCACGCGAATCGCCGACCTCTGCCTTTACGTGATGACCGCCGAGTACGGGGCGCCGAGTCAGCTCGAGAAGATCGAGATGCTCGACGCGGCGCAATTCATCGCGGTCAACAAGTTCGAGCACAAGGGCAGCAAGGACGCGCTCCGCGACGTCCGCAAGCAGGTCCGGCGCAACCGCGAGATCCCGTATTCGGTGCCCGACGACAAGCTGCCGGTGTTCGGCACCGTCGCCAGTCGATTCTTCGATCGCGGCGTCAACGGGCTGTACGCGGCGCTGTGCGAGGCGCTCAGCGAGCGGCGGCCGGACGCGCCGTGGACGTGCTCGATCGCGGCGGCGCTCCGCGCGGTCGTCTCGGACATCAGCGATTTGATCCCGTCGGAGCGGCAACATTACCTGGCGGAGATCGTGCGACAGGTCCGCGGATACAAGGCACGGGTCAAGCGGCAGGTCCAGCTGGCGCGCGAGATCGGGGCGCTGACGACGGCGCAGCGGCTGCTCGCCGACGAGGCCGATTCACAGGCGTTCGCGCGCAAGCGCGAGGAGCTGCGCGGGCAGCTCGACTCCGACACGCGGCGGGCGCTCGACGAGCTGCCGAAGCTGTTCGCGGCCTATCGCGAGCCGGAGTTCGTGGTGAAGATCCGGCAGTCTCAGGTCCGCTACCCGACCCAGGTGCAGACGCTGTCGGGCACGACGCAGCCGCGCGTGGCGGTGCCGCGCGACGACGAGCCGGGGGCGCTGGTGCGGTTCGCGTTGCTCGAGAACCTGCCGGGTTACTTCCCGTTCACCGCCGGCGTGTTCCCGTTCAAGCGCGAGGGCGAGGATCCGAAGCGGATGTTCGCCGGCGAGGGCGGGCCGGCCCGCACCAACGAGCGCTTCCACTTCCTGTCGAGCGGCGAGCCGGCCAAGCGGCTGTCGACCGCGTTCGACTCGGTGACGCTGTACGGCTGGGACCCCGACGAGCGGCCGGACGTGTTCGGCAAGATCGGCGAGAGCGGTGTCAGCATCTGCACGCTCGACGACGCCAAGCTGCTGTATCGCGGCTTCGATCTGTGCGATGCGGCGACGTCGGTCAGCATGACGATCAACGGACCGGCGCCGATCCTGCTGGCCTTCTACATGAACACCGCGATCGATCAGCAGGTCGAGCGCGAGGAGGCAATGCTCGGGCGCGCGGTCACGGAGGGGGAGCGGGCGGCGATCGCCGATCGCACGCTGCAGGTCGTGCGCGGCACGGTGCAGGCCGACATCCTCAAGGAGGACCAGGCGCAGAACACCTGCATCTTCTCGATCGAGTTCGCCCTGCGGATGATGGGAGACATCCAGGAGTACTTCATTCAGAAGAAGGTGCGGAACTACTACTCGGTGTCGATCAGCGGCTATCACATCGCCGAGGCGGGGGCGAACCCGATCACGCAGCTGGCGTTCACGCTGTCGAACGGGTTCACGTTCGTCGAGTACTACCGGGCCCGCGGCCTCGCCGTCGACGACTTCGCGCCCAACCTGAGCTTCTTCTTCTCGAACGGCCTCGACAGCGAGTACACGGTGATCGGCCGGGTCGCGCGCAGGATCTGGGCAATCGCCATGCGCGATCTCTACGGCGCCGACGAGCGCAGTCAGAAGCTGAAATATCACATCCAGACGTCCGGCCGCTCGCTCCACGCGATGGAGATCGACTTCAACGACATCCGCACGACCCTGCAGGCGCTGTTCGCCTACTACGATCACTGCAATAGTCTGCACACGAACGCATACGACGAGGCGATCACGACGCCGACCGAGGCGAGCGTACGGCGGGCGATGGCGATCCAGCTCATCATCACCCGCGAGCAGGGTCTGGCGAAGACCGAGAACATGCTGCAGGGCAGCTATATCGTCGACGAGTTGACCGAACTGGTGGAGGAGGCGGTGCTCGCCGAATTCCTCCGACTCGACGAGCGCGGCGGGGTGCTCGGGGCGATGGAGCGGCAATACCAGCGAGGGAAGATCCAGGACGAGAGCCTGCTCTATGAACAGCGCAAACATTCGGGCGATCTCCCGATCATCGGAGTGAACACCTTCATCAACCCCAACCGGTCGGGCGACGAGGAGGCTGCCGGCCTCAACCTGACGCGCGCGAGCCACGCCGAGAAGACGGCTCAGATCGACCGTTTGCGGGCGTTTCAGGCCCGTCACGCGGAGGCGGCAGCCGCGGCGCTCGAGCGGCTGCGGCAAGTCGCGTTGTCGGGTGGCAACACTTTCGCCGCGCTGATGGAGACGGCACGAGTCTGCAGTTTGGGACAGATCTCCAGGGCGTTGTTCGAGGTCGGCGGCGAGTATCGTCGCTCGATGTGAGGACTGAGGATGCAGGTCAGGTGGGATGAAATTGCCTGTGAGTGTGCAAATAGATTCCATCGTGTCCAAAGTCTTGTGCTAGCCTAGAGGCCATGTCCAAGTACGACGTGTCCCTGGTGTCCGCGGTCGAAGGCCGTAAGCGCCAGATCCTCGTGGATCTGCTGCGCCAGAACTCCGAGCTGACGCTCGGCGAATTGCATCAATTGTCCAAAGGGGAGCTCGGCAAGCTCCTCAGCTCGATCACTGTCCAGGAGCTCTTGCACGGCGAAGGCGCCGCCCGCGAAGCCGCGAGCGGGGGAGCCAAGCTGCTTCGCCCCGGGCGGCCCGGCCGCAAGCCGGTGGCGAAAGCGCCCGCCGAGAGCAAGCCCGCCAAGGAGGCCGCGGCGCCGGCCAAGGCCGCCAAGGGCGCCAAGGCTGAGCCCGCTGCCGAGGTGAACACCCGCACGCCGTCGGGCCGCGAGGCGTTCGACCAGAGCGTGTTCGAGGTGCTCAAGTCCATCGGCGGTCCGGCCGGGGCCGGGGAGATCCAGCGCCGCGTCGGTGGCACCAACATGCAGGTGCGCTCGGCGGTCAACCGCCTGATCGAGGCCGGCCAGGTGACCTGGACCGGCAAGGCCCGCGGCACACGTTACCGCGTCGCCTGAGTACACGGTCGTCTTGCACCGGTGGAGCCGGTCGCCCAGTCGCCTGCGAGGCGACCGTGCGATCGGCTTCGTCGTGCGGCCCGTTGCGCAGACAGTTGCACACGTCGCAGGCCCGCAGTTGCGCTACGCTGGCGTTGTGGGACGCCTGATCCGAACCTCCGCCCAACTGTCCACCTTCGCCGCAATCGTCGCGCTGGCGGTCGGCTGTTCGCGTGAGCCCAAGGGCACGACCGCGGGCGTGGACACGACCTCCACCACGGCGCCGACGAGCGGCGACAGCGAGACGACGTCCGGCACGCCGACCGGGACGACCACCTCGACCTCGGAGACGCCGCCGACCACGACGATGGCGATCGCCGATATGGGGAGTATCGGCGCCCAGTGCAGCCTGTTCATGCAGGACTGCCCGGCCGAACAGAAGTGCACCGCGTGGAACGAAGACGGCGGGCCGTTCCCCAACGGCACCCGCTGCGTGCCGGTCGACACCAACCCGGCGCTCCCCGGCGAGGACTGCGTGGTGCCGGGCAAGTTCGGCGACGGCATCGACAACTGCGCCAAGGGCTCGCTTTGCCTCGACCTCGAGAACACCGGCAAGGCGACCTGCGTCGCCTACTGCACCGGCAGCATGGACGCGCCCAAGTGCCCGCAGCCCGAGGACCGCTGCGCGTTCCTGTTCGAGCCGACGGTCCCGGTGTGCTTCAGCAAGTGCGACCCGCTGCTGCAAGACTGCAGCGCCGGCGAGACGTGCGTGCCCAACGAGGCCGCTCTCGGCGCGCCGCACTTCGTCTGCATGCCGCGCGTGTTCCCCCAGCTCGGCAAGTACGGCGATTCCTGCTACGCGCTGTCGGGCTGCGATCCGGGCAACCTGTGCATCTACGGCGAGAACCTGCCGAGCTGCAAAACCCCGTACTGCTGCTCGGTGTGGTGCGACCTCGAATCGCCGGACTCCTGCCTCGAGTACGACCCGACGCTGAGCTGCGTGCCGTGGTTCGAGGAAGGCGCCGCCACGCCGGGCTACGAGACAGTCGGTATCTGCGGCGTCATGCAGTAGCGCGTCACAGCGCCTCGATCGCCGCCGGCGTGCACTCCGGCGGCGCCGTGCGCGGGTTGCAGCGCGATGGCGTGCCGTCGGGGATGACGAACACGTAGTCGTACTTGTCGCCCTTGGGCGGCGGATAGTCGGTGCTGATGAAATGGGCGCCGCTCGCCAGCGCCGCCGCGCCGCGCGAGGTGTCGCCGGCGCTGGGCTCGATGTTGTCCGCGTCGGCGCGGGTGCGCACGATGTGGCCGGCCGCCACCGCCGCGTCGATCCGCGCCGCGTCGCCGACCGGATCGTTGAGCGAGTGGACGGCCGCGAACGGCAGCGTCAGGTCGCCGAATGCGTCGGGGAACAGCAGGCGCCCCGCCGTCGAGGTGCCGCCCGCAGTGTACGCGTCGCGCCACTTGCCGCCGTCGTGCAGGACCAGCAGCAGCTTGCCGCGCGCGTCGTCGATCGCCGGCCAGCCGCCCGCGGCCAGGCCGTCGCGCAGATTGGCGGCACCGCCCTGGACGTCGTCGGGCAAGACCAACCGGTCCTCGGGCCAGATTGACAGGATCTGTGATTCGAGGGTCGAGAGCAGCTCCTGCGCGCCGGCCGGATCGAACGCGCTCTTGACCTCGAGCATCACGTACAGCGGGTGATGCATGAGATGTCCGTCGGACCATGTCTTCAAGGTCATCAAGCAGTCGACGAGCGTCGCGCAGGTCGAGGACGTGTCGAGCAGGTCGATGTGATAGACGTCGATCGGCTCGCCGGCGCCGCGGAACCAGATGTCGAGCTCGAACTTGCGAGCGCCCTGCTGCTCCAGCTGCTGGTCGAGCGGCAGGTGCGTGTAGTCCCACTCCTTGACCAGAGTGCCGGGCGAGAGGTGATAGCTGTTGTGAGTCCCGAGCGCCTGCAGCTGATGCAGCCGCAGGCGCCCGTCGGGCTCCATGTCGGTGGTCGGGGCGTCGGTGGTCGGGGCGTCGGTGGTCGAGGTCGCGTCGCCGGTGGTGGTCGTGCCAGTGGTGGTGGCGCCGGTCTCGGCCGCGGTGGTGGACGCATCGGTGGTGGCAGCCGGGCCGCCGCAAGCGGCCATCGTCCACACGAACCAGCACAGCGGCGCGAGGCGGATCATGCCGCGATCGTACCGGGGTCAGTACACGCAGTCGAGGGTGGCCTCATGGACCACGGGGACGTCGACGCCGCCGCTGGTGAAGGTGAGGTCGAGGCGGTAGGGCTGATTGCAGAAGCCGCACCCGGGGGTGGGGGCACCCTTCTGTTTCATCTGCTCCTGATTGAGGGTCTCACCCGGCCCGACCGGGCCGCTCTGGGTCGGGATCACGGTGATGTCGTGGACGCTCGGCATGTCGTTCGGCGACAGGGTGATCGTCGCCTTCGTCAGCGCGGCGGAGGACGTCTCGAGGCCCTGGGAATTGTCGTAGACCACGGTCCACCAGCCGAGGATGTTGTCGGGCTCGACGATGGGCTGGCAATTGGCGTAGAGGACGACCTCCTTGAGCTCGATCGCCAGCGGCTCGCCGACCGGCGTGTCCGTCGTGCTGTCCGAAGAGACAGTCGAGTCGGTGTCGACCTCGGTGGCGCTGCCGCCGGTGGTCGAGGTCGAGGTCGCGTCCGTGTCGGTCGCCACGGCCGTATCGGTGGAGTCGGTCGCGGTGGTGCCCGTGGTCGTGGTGGTCGTGTCGACGCCGGTGGTCTCGCCCATGCTCTCGCCGGTCGAAGCGGTCGAGGTGATGGTCGTGCTGGTGGTCGGGCCGGAAGTCGGTCCGGGATCGGTGGAACCGCCGGTGGTGGTGTCGGTCGTCGCCCCGGTGCCGGTCGAGGCGCCGCCGCTGTCACCGCACGCGGCAATGAAGAGTAGTGAGGTGAATAGGCCAAGGCTCGCGCGGAGTTTCATGGCCGCGGAGGGTGGCAGCCTGAACCGGCCTGGGCAAGCGCACACGCCGAGGACCATCGTTCTGCAGGAGATCGCCTCGCGACTTCGCTCGCGCGTCCGCGCACTCGATCGCCGTCACCGCGTGTGTAAGCATGGGCCCCGCCTCCGCGTTTGCGTGGCGTTTTTGCTCCCCCCCTTCACCCGACTGTGAATCGAGCGCTCCATGCGTGACCACGCCAACAAGCGACAGATCCGGCGCACGGCCCCGGCAGGCCTGTTCGCCGCGATGTTCTTCCTCCCGGCTTGCACCCCCAAGACTCCGCCCCCGGCCGCCGAGACCGGCACGACGCCGGAGACCGCGCAGACGCCCAAGCTCGACCTGTGGGCGGGCGTGCCGGCGATCGAGCCGGAGGCGAGCGACATCGCCAGCGAGTTGACGCCGACCACCGGGCCCAAGCCGCCCCCGAGCGTGAGCGAGAAGGTCGAGCTGCCGTTCCCGCCGCCCGCGCCCCCGAGCAAGCAGACGCAGGACCTGGTCGAGGAGGGCCCGCTGAAGATCCTCCGCACCAGCCCGACCGAGAAGGCGCCCGGGCTGGTCGGCTCGGTCACCGCGGTGTTCAACCAGCCGATGGTGCCGCTGGCCTCGATCGACGACCTCAAGCTCGAGCGCTCGCCGCTGACCATCGAGCCGCTGCCGAAGGGCAAGTTCCGCTGGCTCGGCACGCAGATGATCGCGTTCGAGCCCGAGGGCCGCATGCCGTACTCGACCACCTACACGGCCAAGGTCGTGGCGGGCGAGACGTCGACGCTGGGGACCAAGCTCACCAAAGAGGTGAAGTGGCAGTTCACCACGCCGTCGCTCGAGGTCGAGTCGCAGTTCCCCGACGAGTACGAGTCGGCCACGCTCGACACCGTCGTGGTGGTGCGCTTCAACCAGTCCGTCGACCGCGACAAGCTGCTGGCCGCCCTGCGCGTGAAGGGCGGGGGCGGGCAGGTGAGCGTCACCGCGGTGGCGCCGGAGCAGTGGGCCGGCCTGCCCGAGCCGTTCCGCTCGTACGCGCAGCAGGGCCCGGCGGAGCGGGTGCTCGTGCTGCGGCCGGCGGCCGAGCTGACGGCCAACACCCTCTACACGCTCGAGATCCCGGCCGGCGTGTACGGCGAGGGCCCGAACCCGAGCAAGGCGATCAAGCTGAAGCTCCGCACCTATCCGCCGTTGACGCTGACCGGCCCGCGCTGCGGGTCGCAGTACTACTGGGAATGCAACCCGACGGCGGGGCTCAACATCAACGCCTCGAACTCGCTGCTGTCGACGCCGGACGCGGAGAAGAAGGTCCGGGTCACGCCCGAGGTCCCCGACCTCAAGGTCACCGTCGCCGGCGGCATCCACCTGGCCGGCAAGTTCCGCGGCCTCGGCACCTACACGATCGAGGTCGATCCTGGCCTGAAGGACATCCACGGCCAGGAGCTGAAGGCGCCGTACCGCAAGACTGTCACGCTGCCGGCGCTCGACGCCTCGCTGCAGTGGGCCGACCGCCCGGTCGATCCGGCCGTGCTCGAGCCCAGCCACTCCGGCCTGCTCGAGGCCAAGGCCACCGGCCTGACCTCGGTCGAGGTGCGCGCGCGGTCGTTCGATCCGTCGGAGATCCGCAAGGTCCTCACGGACCGTCACGTGCGCTACGACGGCCTGTGGCCCGAGCCGCTGCAGTCGCCGACGTGGGACAAGCTGTTCGACGTCAAGGACTCGCGGGTCGAGGCGGCGACGCTGGCGCTCGACGCCAAGGCGCTCGGCGCCGGCGCCGGCAAGTTCGTGCTGCTGGGCGCGCGCTCGAACGAGCTCGGCGAGGGCAGCTGGCACTACCGGCAGTCGCTGTCGCAGGTGGTCCAGATCACCCGCCTCGGCGTGACCGCGGCGCTCGACAGCGACAGCGGCGTCATCCTCGTCACCGACATCGAGACCGGCGAGCCGCTGCCCGGCGTCGAGCTCGGGCTGCACAACATGGCGCTCGACGGCCCGGTGTGGTCGGGCAAGTCGGGCCCGGACGGGCTCGCGGAGCTGAAGCATGGCACGATGTACGATCAGCCGTACATCCTCGCGCGCTATCAGGGCGAGGCGGCCTACATCCCGCTGCAGCAGACGGCCGACAATTCGTGGGGCGTGTGGATGAACGGCGGCGGCGAGGACGAGCCGCGGATCTTCTTCTACAGCGACCGTCAGCCGTACAAGCCGGGCGAGACGGTGCACCTGCAAGGCATCGTCCGCGAGGAGACGCGCGGCCCCGCGGGCAAGGTCCAGCTGTGGCGCGCGGGCACGACCGCGAACTACACGGTCAACGGGCCGCGCGGCCACGAGGTCGCCAAGGGCGAGCTCAAGATCGGGCAGTTCGGCACCTTCAGCGTCGACATCCCGATCCCGGCCGACGGCGACACCGGCAGCTACAGCCTGCAGGTCAGCTCGCCGGCGGGGCTGTTCTCGAGCGAGCGCTCGTTCTACCACGCGATCGAGGTCCAGCAGTTCCGCGCGCCCGAGTTCGAGGTCAAGGTCGAGCGGCCGGCCGAGGCGCCGCTGCTGTACGGCGACACGCTGCAGGCGGAGATCCGCGCCAGCTACTTCCACGGCGCGCCCATGGTCGGGGCCCAGGCGACCTACACTCTGCGGCGCCAGGACTCGCCGTACCGCCCGCCGGGCAGCGAGAACGAGTCGTTCACGTTCGGCCAGGGCGGCTCGGAGTGGTGGATGTGGGGCGGCGAGGGCGGCTACGGCGGCGGCCTCTACCGCGGCAAGGGCATCGGCTTCCCGACGCCGTACGGCAGCGGCATGCTGGTGCGCCAGGGCAGCGGTCAGACGGACGCGCGCGGGCTGCTGGCGGTGAGCCACTTGCTCGCCGCGGTCGAGACGCCGTGGGGCCAGAAGACGCCGGTGCCGGCGGCCGGGCCGAAGTCGGAGGAGCCGCCCGGCGCCTCGACTTACACGCTCGAGGCCAACGTCACCGACGAGAACCGGCAGTCGATCGCCGGCCGTGCGACCTACGTGGTCCACCCCGCGAGCGAGTACGCGGGCGTGCGCGCCGATCGCTCGGTCTACCGCGCCGGCGAGCGCGCCCGCCTCGAGGCGGTGGTCGTCGACGTCGACGGCAAGCGCGTCACCGGTCGCGATGTGCAGGTCAAGCTGGTGCGCAAGGAGACCTCGCGCGCCGCGGTGCAAGACAACGGTTCGTGGCAGTACAAGTACGACACCGTCGACGTCGAGGTCGGCAGCTGCGCGCTGGTCTCGGCCGACGCGCCCGTGAATTGCGAGCTCGTGGTCGACAAGGCCGGCAGCTACGACATCCGCGCGCTGATCACCGACCCGAAGGGCAACAAGTCGCTGTCGAAGCACCCGTTCTACGTCTACGGCGACGACGCGGTGGTGTGGCAGCAGGACCAGCACCGCGTCGACATGGTGCCCGACAAGCGCACCTACGAGCCGGGCGACAAGGCGACGGTGCTGGTGCGCTCGCCGTTCGACAAGGCGCGCGGCCTGGTCGTGATCGCCCGCGAGGGCATCGTCTCGCACTACCCGATCGAGGTGAAGGGCGGGGCGGCGACCCTCGAGGTGCCGATCGACGAGGCCCAGATCCCGAACGTGCGCGCCTCGGTGCTGCTGGTGCGCGGGCGCGTCGACGTGCCCGGCGCGCCGCCCGGACAGGACCTCGGCCGCCCGGCCTTCGCCGTCGGCCAGGTCGACCTCAAGGTCGCCGCGACGCGCAAGAAGATCGCGCTCGAGGTGCTGCCCGACAGGACCGAGGTCGCGCCGAAAGACACGCTGAAGCTCAAGATCAAGGCCAAGGACGCCGCCGGCGCGCCGCAGAAGGCCGCCGTCGCGGTGATGGTGGTCGACGAGGGCGTGCTCAGCCTGATGGGCTTCCAGACCCCCGACCCGCTGGCGTTCTTCCACCACGACCGCGACCCGGGCGTCAGCCTCTACGACATGCGCCAGTTCCTGGTGGCGAAGAAGGACGAGCCGCCGCCCCCTCCGCCGGCGCCGCCTCCGACGGAGGAGGCGCAGAACGCCCCGGGCTTCATGCTCAACGGCGACGGCGACACGGGGCTCGGCCTCCGCGGCGAGGGTCGGGGCGGCGGCGGCGGAGCCTACGGCGGCGCGCCGGCGGCGGCGGCGGACAAGGCCGTGGCCGCGCCGGCGCCGATGATGCCGAGGGCCGAGCTCAAGGAGGCCGAGGAGAGCGGCGGTCCGATGAGGAAGAAGTCCCAGCGCACGGCGACGGCGCAGACCATGTCGCTCGACGCCAGCGCGGCGATGAGCCAGCCGATCTCGCTGCGCTCGCTGTTCGCGACCACCGCGTACTTCAACGCCGAGGTCGCGATCGACGCCAGCGGCGAGGCGACGGTCGAGATCCCGATGCCGGAGAACCTGACCAGCTTCCGCGTCATGGCGGTCGCGGTCGACCCCGATCAGGCCGACCGCTTCGGCTCGGGCGAGGCCAACGTCAAGGTGCGCAAGCCGATCATGCTGCGGCCGAGCCTGCCGCGGTTCGCCAACTTCGGCGACAAGTTCGAGGCCTCGGTGATGGTCGACAACCAGACCAGCGAGCCGCAGGCGATCCTCGTCGGCACGCGCGGCACCAACGTCGTCATCTCCGGCGAGCCGACCCAGGGCGTCGAGATCCCGGCCGGCGAGTCGCGCGAGGTCCGGTTCCCGATGGCGGTCGATCGCGTCGGCACCATGCGCGTGCAGTTCGCGGCGCTGTCGAACGGCGGCCGCGACGCCACCGAGCTGGCGCTGCCGGTGCACTACCCGGCGACCCGCCAGGCGTTCGCCGACTACGGCGTGACGGAGGGCAGCACCTCGCGCGAGCTCAAGATCCCGGAGGACGCGCTCGCGGCGTTCGGCGGGCTCGAGCTGAGCATGAGCTCGACCGCGCTGACGGGCCTCGAGGACGCGGTCGACTTCCTCGTCGGCTACAAGTACGAGTGCACCGAGCAGCTGGCCAGCCGCCTGCTGCCGATCTTCGTGCTCGGCCCGGTGCTCGAGCAGTTCCCGATCGCCAGCGTCAGCGACCTGGCCAAGCGGCAGGCGCTGGGCGCCGAGGGCGTCGCGCGGATCCAGTCGCGGCAGAACTGGGACGGCGGCTTCCGCTACTGGGACGAGGCGGCCCGCAGCTCGCCGTACCTGACCGCGTGGGTGACGTTCGCCTGGCTCGAGGGCAAAAAGGCCGGCTTCAAGGTCGACGACGGCGCGATCGATCGGGCGATGAACTACCTCGACAACTTCGTCCGCAACGGCGAATCCACGCCGTGGGGTCGCTACTACGATCACACCAGTCGGGCCTTCGCGCTGTGGCTGATGAGCCGCGACGGCCGCGGCAGCGACCTGTTCGACCGCGTCTACGCCAAGCGCAAGGAGATGCCGCTCTACGCCCACGCGCTGCTGCTGTCGACCGCGCACCGCTACGGCATGACCGGCTCGCGCGACGCGCTGCTGCGCGAGTTCAAGGCCAAGGTGGTCGAGAACGCCAAGACCGCGCACTTCGCCGAGAGCGCGCGCGAGGGCGACGACGGCTACGGCCTGCAGGTGCTCATGCACTCCGACGTGCAGACCGACGCCATCGCGCTGATGGCCCTGCTCGAGGTGGCCGAGGGCGATCCGCTGCTGCCGAAGGTGATGGCGGGGATCCTCGACGACCGCGATCCGCAGAAGGGCGGGCAGTGGGGCACGACCCACGCCAACGCCTGGGCGCTGCTCGCGGCCGGCCGCTACTTCACCGCCATCGAGAAGGACGTGCCCGACTACGTCGCGCGCGTCTGGCTCGACAGCGCGTTCGCCGGCGAGCGCGCCTTCAAGGGCCGCAGCATGGCGGTGGTCGAGCAGCAGATCCCGATGAAGAAGCTGATCGAGCAGAAGCCGCACGAGCTGCTGCTGAGCAAGGACGGCCCGGGCCTCCTCTACTACCGGCTCGGCCTGCGCTACGCGCCCGCGGACCTGACGATGAAGCCCGAGTCGCAGGGCTTCACCGTGCACCGCAGCTACGAGCCGCTGGCGCAGGGCGGGGACAAGCCCGACCTCGAGTCGGTCAAGAAGCTCGACGACGGCACCTGGCAGATCAAGGCCGGCGCGCTCGTGCGGGTCAACCTCACCCTGGTCGCCAAGGATCGCGCCAACTTCGTCGTCGTCGACGACCCGCTGCCGGCCGGCTTCGAGGGCCAGAACGCCAAGTTCGCCACCACCCTGCGCGACGTGCAGGGCGGCGTCGAGAACCAGTCGGTCGACAGCAACGTCGGGCTGTTCGGCGGCGGGCCGGGCGGCTGGTGGTGGTGGCGTCCGTGGTGGCGCTTCGACCACACCGAGATGCGCGACGATCGCATGCTGCTGTTCTCGGACCACCTGCCGGCGGGCGTCTACACGTACAGCTACACCGCGCGCGCGACCACGATCGGCGAGTTCGAGCTGCCGCCCGTGCGCGCCGAGGCGATGTACATGCCCGAGCTGTTCGGCCACGGCGCTTCGACCAAGGTGCGCGTGGTCGAGTGACCGCGCGGCGTCCGGCCCCGCCCGGCGGCTCGCTCGCCGGCGGGGCTGGTCGCGGCGCGCTGCTCGTGTAACCATGGAGAGGACGATGACCGCGCCGCGCTCGCTCGTCCTCTTCTTCGCGCTCGTCGCCTGCGGCGCCCACGGCCGCGGCGGCAAGCGCGACGTCGGCCAGCCCGACGGCGCCCGGGCGCCGGCGGACAAGCTGTTCGACGATTCTACCGTCGAGAGCCGCACCGGCGGCGGCAGCGGCAGCGCCGAGGCCCCGATCCCGCGCTGCGGCCCGCGCGACTCCTATCAATACGTCGCCCGCGAGTTCCGCTGCCCCGGCGGCGGCAACCCGTTCGACGGCGACGCCGCGGCCGCCGCCGACGCGCGCGCCGGCAGCCTCGGTCCCGACGCCCGCGGGCACATGGTCGACGTGTACGAAGTGCCATGTCCCAAGGGCAAGGTCGAGATCTTCGTCGACATGTACGGCTGCCCCGAGATGGAGGCCGAGCTGCTGCGCGATCGCAACCTCGCCGATCCGCTCGAGCTCGACGTCCACTTCGCCGCCGGCCGCTACGACGAGGTCCGGACCCGCTGCATCGCCCTCGCCGACGCCGCCAAGGAGCGCGGCAACAGCGACGAGAGCTCGTCGCTCAGCATCTATCACTGCGGGATCTTCACCCCCGCGCTGCTCGTGCGCGCCGGCCTCCGCGATCAGGCCGTCGCCGCCGCCGGGCAGACCTGCCAGGCCTATCCGCCCGTGTCGCCGCGCAGCAGCGTGCGCGTCGACGTCCTGATCGGCATCGTCGACGCCATCGCCCGCATGTGGGCCGCCGACAAGGTCCCGGCCAAGGAGGGCGGCGACCGCCTCAACGCCTTGCTCCCGCAGCTGCTGCGCGCCTGCGCCGTCGACGCCGAGACCTTCATGCGCGCCTTCGAGGCCGCCAGCGGCGAGTGACCGGCAGGGTCACTTGCGCGAGGTCGTCGTGTCGGGCACCCAGTGGAGTGTCTCTTCGGACATGTCGATGAGAGCATGTCCGAACATCCCCGCGAGCTCGACCCGCAGCGCGCGCGCCAGCGCCTCGTAGTGGGCGACCTCGTTGTACAGCTGGGCGGAGATCCGGATCAGCCGCTGCGGCGGGGCCGGCCACGGCGGGACGGGCACCTCGATGCCGTGGCGCAGCAGCAGCGCGTCCTGCAGCGCGTCGGAGGTCAGGGGCGTGACCTCCTGGCCTTCGGGACCTGGCGGAAGGGGCAGGCTGGCCAGGCTCCCGAGCATGTCCTCGGGGGCAGGCAGCTCGGCGCCGATCGCCGCGGCGACGATCTTGCGGCCGGCGCACACCAGCGCGTGGTTCCGGGCCTGCACCTCGGGCCAGCCGCCGGGCAGCATCTCGCCGAGCTCGCGCAGGGCGGCCGGCACGCACAGCCACGGCGTCGGGTCGGCGGTCCCGGTCCAGTCGAACTCGGCGTGCAGCCGCGAGGCCGAGGCCGGGGCGCCGAAGCCGTGGCTGATCACCGCCGGGTGGATCGGCGCCTGGCGGTCGCGGCGGACGTGCAGGATCGCCGCGCCCTTGGGCGCGCACACCCACTTGTGCAGGTTGCCGGTGAAGTAGGCCGCGCCGATCGCGTCGAGGTCGAGCGGCACCATCCCCGGCGCGTGGGCCCCGTCGACCAGGCAGTCGACGCCGCGCTCGCGCAGGGCGGCGACGATGGCGGCGATCGGCAGGACCAGGCCGGTCGGGCTGGTGATGTGGTCGACGAGCGCCAGGCGGGTGCGCGGGGTGACCGCGGCGAGGATCGCCGCCACCACCTCGTCGGGCCCGGAGATGGGGAAGGGCAGGACGGCGGTGACGACCCGCGCACCTGTCCGAAGAGCCACGTAGCGAGCTGCGTTGTTGCAGGCGTTGTAGCCGTGCGAGGTGATGAGCAGCTCGTCGCCGGCGGCGAACTCGAGCGAGCGCAGGACGGCGTTGACGCCCTCGGTCGCGTTGCGCACGAACACCAGGTCGAGCGGGTCGGCGCCGACGAACGCGGCCACCGCCTCGCGCGCGGCCGCGAGCGGGGCCTGCAGATCGCGGAGGAAGAAGCGCACGGGTTCACGCTCCATGCGCCGTCGCAGCTCCTCCTGGACGGCGAGCACCGCGCGGGGGCAGGCGCCAAAGCTGCCGTGGTTGAGGAACACGACCTCGGGATCGAGGCTCCAGCGGCTCCGGAGGTCGGCTGCGGTGGGCGACATCCCGGATCCTTACCACGCCCGCGGCGCCGCATCCTCATTATACTGTGCAGGTGGTGCGTCCTGAAGACACGGACGAGCAGGACCCCGGAGGGGGCGGGTCGGCCGCGTCATGCTGCACCGTTCCAGCGGGTGAAAGTCCCGTCCGGGTAAGCGCCGGAGCGCCCGGTAGCAGGCCCCAGGCGCGAGGAGAGATCCTCGCGGCCCGAGCGGGGCGTCAAGAGCCTCTACGGAGGGAGCAAGAACGCGGGCCGCAACATCAAGTGAAGCCTGCAGCCTCGTCAGAGAAACAATGGGGGAGCCGAGCCGATCACTTCGCGGCGAAGGCCACGTCCACCGCGCACGAGTCCGGAACAGAAAGCGCGGGGGGTCCACCCGGGGTAGGGGGCGCAGCACGCGTTCAAGGAGCGATGCGGAACAGGAGAGGCCCGTCTGCACGGCCCGTGTCGGGGCAAGGTGGCTCGTATAAGCCGAAGGCGAAGTCGAGCGCTGTGCAGCGGGAGTCCGAGGGGGTCGTAGTACCGGCGATGGCGGCGCAGAACAACGCCGCCGGAGGGAAGGGCCCCTGGGGTGGTCGTGTCGGAGAAGAAGGTAAGCGCGAGGGCATGGCCTGCAGGACAGGTCCCAACAACCCCACGCGGCGCAGGCCACGTGACAAAGTGCGAGAACTTCGACGCCGACTGTGGGCCGCAGCCAAGCGGCATCCGGGAAGACGTTTCCATGCGCTGTACGACCGCATCTTCAGGCGTGACGTCCTGAAGGAAGCATGGAGGCGGGTGAAGAAGAACAGGGGGTCAGCGGGCATCGATGCCCAGACGCTGGCCGAGGTGGAAGAGCTCGGCGTCGATCGCTTCCTCGAAGAGATCGGTGCAGAGCTCGAGGCGGGGACGTACCGGCCGAGCGCGGTCATGCGGCGGTACATCCCGAAGGCGGACGGGAAGAAGCGGCCGCTGGGGATCCCGACAGTCCGGGACCGAGTGGTGCAGATGGCGGCGAAGCTGGTGTTGGAGCCGATATTCGAGGCGGACTTCCTTCCGTGCTCGTATGGCTTCCGGCCGAAGCGCAGCGCGACGCAGGCGCTCGAGCGCCTGCGCGTGTTGGGAGCGCGAGGTGGAAACCATGTGCTCGACGCCGACATCCGCGACTACTTCGGCAGCATCGATCACGAGCGACTCATGAAGCTCGTCGAGATGCGGATCTCGGATCGAAGGGTCCTCAAGCTGGTGCGGCAATGGCTCGAAGCCGGGGTGATGGAAGACGGCGAGGTGACGGCGATGCTCTCGGGGACACCCCAGGGCGGGGTCATCTCACCGCTGCTGTCGAACATCTACCTCGGCGTCCTCGACAAGTTGTGGCAGCGACGGCACGCCCACCTGGGCGAGCTCGTGCGCTACTGCGATGACTTCGTGATCCTGTGCAGGACCAGGAAGGCGTGCGAGGAGGCCGAGGTCAGGGTCCGCGAGATCCTGCGTCGACTTCGACTCGAGCTGCATCCCGAGAAGACGAGGCGCGTCGAGCTGAGCCGGGGACGGCAAGGCTTCGACTTCCTCGGCTGTCACCTGCGTAAGCGCATGTCCGGTCCGATCTGGGAGAAGGAACGCCGCAGAGCGTACTTCCTCCAGCGCTGGCCTTCGACGCGCAGCTTGACGCGGGTGCGACAGCGTGTGAAGGAGCTGACCGGTCGTAACCGCCACGGGGTCAAAGATGTGCGGGTGATCATCCGCGACATCAATCCGGTGCTGCGCGGCTGGGCCAACTACTTCCTCACCGGGAACGCCGCCGCGAAGTTCAACCAGATCGACACCTACGTATGGAGTCGACTCCGCGCCTTCATGGTGAAGCGCAAAGGTCGACATCTCCACGCGGGGGAGGCCAAGGTCTGGACACGCGACTTCTTCCACAACCACGGCCTCCATCGTCTGCGGGGGACCGTGCAGTACCCGGAGGCAGCGTAATGCAACGGCCCGAAAGTCCACCGGTAAGCCGTGTGCGGGAAATCCGCATGCACGGTTTGAACGGGGGTCCTGCCCTTCCTCCGGGGCAACAGCCGTACTCGGCAAGACCGAAGGAAGGGTAGGATCTACCAGTGCTGCGCCGCGTCGTCGAGCAGATCTTCGGGGTCGCGTTACGGATCTTCTTCCGCCGGATCGAGCTCGACGGGCTGTCCCGCGTGCCCTCCGAGGGCCCGGTGATGTTCGTGCTCAACCACCCCAACGCGCTGATCGACCCGGCCTTCCTGCTGTGTCTGTCGCCGCGGCCGGTGTCGTTCCTGGCCAAGGCGCCGCTGTTCAAGACACCTGTCCTCGGGGCCATCGTCCGCGCGTTCGACTCGATCCCGGTCTACCGCCGCCAGGACGAGGGCGGCGCGCGGGTCGACAACCAGGACACGTTCCGCCACGCGCGCGAGCTGCTGCTGCGCGGCCGGGCCGTCGCCATCTTCCCGGAGGGCACCTCGCACTCCGATCCCGACCTCAAGCCGATGAAGACCGGGGCCGCGCGCATTGCCCTCGGGACAGGTCTCGAAGACCTCACGATCATCCCGGCCGGCCTCTTCTACACCGCCAAGGCGCGGTTCCGCAGCGACGCTCTGGTCTACTTCGGCGCCCCGCTGAGCGTCCCGTACGCCCCGCTCGACGCGCGCGGCGAGCCGCCGCCGGGCGCGGTCGCGGCGCTGACCCGCGACATCGACGTGGCCCTGCGCGCCGTCACCTTGCACGGCGACGACCACGAGATCCTCGCGCTCGTCGAGCGCACCTCCGAGATCTTCGCCGCCGCCAGCGAGGAGGCGTGGAGCGTCGCCGAGGCGTTCGAGCTGCGCCAGAAGCTGCTGACCGGCCACGCCCGCCTGCGCGCCCGCGACCCCGCGCGCCTCGACGCTCTGGTCGCCCGCGTCCTCCGCTACGAGCGCGACCTCGCCGAGCTCGGCCTCGGCCCCGACCACCTCGCGCCCCACAACATCACCTTCGCCGCCAGCCTGCGCTACGCCCTCCGCAGCCTGTTCGCGCTCGGGATCGTCTTCCCGCTCGCGCTCGCCGGCACCGCGATCCACTACCTCGCGTACCGCATCAGCGGCATGGTCGCCGCCCGCGTCGCCGGCCAGTTCGAGGACATGCTCGCCACCGGCAAGCTGCTCGCGGCCATGACCTTCTTCCCGCTCACGTGGCTGGTCGTCGGCCTCGGCGCCGGCTACGCCTGGGGCCTGAAGGCGGGGCTCGTCGCCGGCCTCTTGTTCGCGCCGATCGCCGGCTGGGCCGCGCTCCACTTCTGGGAGCGCTTCGCCACGGTGCGGGCCGCCGCGCACGGCCTCGGCCTGTTCCTCGTGCGCCGCAACCTGCTCGCGCACCTGAGCGACGAGCGCCGGGCCATCCGCGCCGAGATCCTCGCGCTCGCCGACGTCGTCGCCTGAACCGCCGGCCCGAGGTCCGCCCGGATCGAGGTGTTGCTGGAGCGACACCTGCCGGATTTGTCAGCGGAATTACAGAAAGAATTCTCGCTGCGCGGCCGCAATGCGCCGTGCCCGCTGTGCCGCGCGAACCCGCGCTGAGCTATTAAGGCCCGGCTGTGAACGCTCCGCACCACTCGGCCGACACGCCGGTCATGCGCCAGTTCCTCGACATCAAGCGTCAGTTCGCCGACGCCATCGTGATGTTCCGGATGGGCGACTTCTACGAGATGTTCTTCGACGACGCGATCACCGTCGCGCCCGTCCTCGAGATCGCCGTCACCACCCGCGACAAGGGCGAGGTCGAGAACCCGGTGCCGATGGCGGGCGTGCCGTACCACGCGATCGGCGGCTACCTGCGCACTCTGGTCGAGCGCGGCTTCAAGGTCGCGATCTGCGAGCAGATGGAGACGCCGGAGCAGGCCCGCCTGCGCAAGGGCCCCAACAAGATCGTCCGCCGCGAGGTCGTCCGCGTCGTCACCCCGGGCGTCCTGGTCGACGAGGAGCACCTGCGCGGCGAGGAGCCGAACTACCTGGTCGCGCTGGTCCACGACGCCGCCGGCACCTACGGCCTCGGCGTGCTCGACATCTCGTGCGGCGAGTTCTTCGTCATGACATGCGAGGGCGCCGGGGCGGTGCGGGCGGCCCTGTCGCGCCTGGCGCCGCGCGAGATCGTGTGCGAGCCCGGGCTGCACCCGTGGCTGGGGCTCGAGCTGGGCCCGCTGTGTCCGCGGCTCGAGGGCCGCGATCCCGCCGCCGTGGGCGCCGCGCAGCTGGCCCGCGTCAAGCGCCTGCGCGAGGAGAGCGGCGGCGAGGCGCTGGTGCCGGTCGAGGAGCGGGCCGCCGCGCTCGCGCTGGCCTACGCCGAGGACACCCAGCCGGGCCAGACCTTGCTGCTGCACCGTCTGCGGCGCCAGGCCTTCGAGGCCCACCTCGTGCTCGACGACGCCTCGCTGCGCAACCTCGAGGTGTTCCGCACGCTCCGCGACGGCCAGCGCAAGGGCAGCCTGCTGTGGGCCGTCGACGCCACCCGCACCGCCATGGGCGCGCGCCTCTTGCGGGCCTGGCTCGGCGCCCCGCTGCGCGCGCTCGGGGCCATCCGCGAGCGCCACGACGCCATCGAGGCGCTGCTCGCCGAGCCGCGGGTGCGCGGCGACCTCCAGGACCGCCTGCGGGACGTCCGCGACATCGCCCGCCTGGCCGCGCGCGCCCGCCTCGGCACCGTCAGCCCGCGCGAGCTGGCGGCCCTGCGCCAGTCGCTGGCGGCCCTGCCCGGGGTCGCCGAGCTGCTCGGCGAGCTGGCCCGCCGGCGCGCCCCGCTGCTCACCGAGGGACCGGTCCCCGGGGACATGTCCGCAGGGGCAGGTTCAAAAAGCCAGGCCGAGGCGGCGCGCCTGCCGGTCCTGCTCGACCTCGGCGAGGACCTGCTGCAGGACGTCCACGCCGCGCTGGTCCGCCTGCTGGTCGACGACCCGCCGGCGCACCAGCGCGACGGCGGCATGATCCGCGCCGGCGCCGACGCGGAGCTCGACCGCCAGCTCGGCCTGCGCGACGGCGGGCGCGAGGCGCTGGCGGCGATCGAGGCCCGCGAGCGCGAGCGCACCGGCATCGCCAACCTCCGCGTCCAGCACAACCGCGTGTTCGGCTACTACATCGAGGTCCTCAAGACCCAGCTGTCGCGGGTCCCGGCCGAGTACGTACGCAAGCAGACCACCGCCAACGCCGAGCGCTACGTCACCGCCGAGCTGGCCGAGCACGAGACCGCGGTGCTCGGCGCCGTCGCGGCCGCGCTCGAGCGCGAGCAGCAGCTCTTCACCGCGCTGCGCGAGCAGGTCTCGGCCGCCGGCGACCGCCTGCTGGCCGTCGCCGAGGCGCTGGCGCGGCTCGACGTGCTGGCCGGCCTGGCCGAGATCGCCGAGAGCCACGCGTATGTCCGTCCGGACATGGTCGAAGAGCCAGTCCTCGACATCGAGGAGGGCCGCCACCCGGTGGTCGAGCGCATGCTCGACGCCGGCCGCTTCGTGCCCAACAACCTGTCGCTGCGCGCCTCGACCACCGCGAGCGGCGGGGCAGGGCGCCTGGCCCTGCTCACCGGCCCGAACATGGGCGGCAAGAGCACGGCGATGCGCATGGCGGCGCTGGTGGCGATCCTCGCCCACGCGGGCGCCTTCGTCCCGGCCGTGCGCGCCCGCGTCGGCGTGGTCGACCGCGTGTTCACCCGCGTCGGCGCCGCCGACGACCTCGGCCGCGGCGAGTCGACCTTCATGGTCGAGATGCGCGAGGCCGCCCAGATCTTGAGCCAGGCGACCCCGCGCAGCCTGGTCCTGCTCGACGAGATCGGCCGCGGCACCGCCACCTACGACGGCCTCGCCCTCGCCTGGGCGATCACCGAGTTCCTCCACGACCAGATCGGCTGCCGGGCCCTGTTCGCCACCCACTACCACGAGCTCACGCAGCTGCAGGCGCGCCTGGTCGGCCTGCGCAACGCCCACGTCACCGTCCACGAGGAGCGCGGCAGCATCGTCTTCCTCCACCGCGTCGAGCCCGGCCCGGCCGAGCGCAGCTACGGGATCCAGGTCGGTCGCCTCGCCGGCCTGCCGGCGTCGGTCCTGCGGCGGGCGCAGAAGCTGCTCACGCGCCTGGAGCAGGCCCAGGGCGAGGCGCGGCCGATGCCGCAGCTCGACCTGTTCACCCCGCCCGCGCCGGCCCCGCAGCCGGTCGACGCCGTCCCCCCGCCGCTGGCCGCGATCCTCGCCGATCTGCGGGCCTTGCACCCCGACGAGCTCAGCCCGCGCAACGCTCACGAGGCCCTGCGCCGGCTCCACGAGCGGCTGGTCGCGGTCGAGGGCGGCGCTGGGGGACATGTTCTTTGAGCCATGTCTGAACGTGCAGCATCATCCACATTCGAGGACTCAACGCGCGCGTCCGTCCGGGGCAAGCTCGCCCTTATGCCTCGCGCACGCCTCTGCCTGACCGATTTGCTGGGCGTCTTGCTGAGTGTCTTGGCCCTCGCGGCGACCTCGCTCGCCTGCCCGGCGCTGGTCCCCGACGAGGGCGCGAGCAGCGACAGCGGCGGCGCCGACACCTCGACCTCGGAGCCGGCCCCGCCGGACCTGCCGCCACCTGGCCCCGAGGACATCGTCGTCGCCACCTTCAACGTGCACCTGTTCTTCGACATGGTGTGCGACAGCGGCTCGTGCGGCGGCGGGGCGTTCGAGGAGGTCTACTCGCAGGCCGAGTTCGACTACCGCGCCGACCAGATCGCCGACGCCATCGACGGGCTGAAGGCCGACGTGGTGCTCCTGCAAGAGGTCGAGAGCGAGGCCTGCCTCGACGCGCTGGTCGAGCGCCTGCCGCAGTTCCAGACCGCGTACCTCGGCGAGACCGGCTTCGTGGCCTCGATCGACACCGCGATCCTCTCGACCTTGCCGCTGATCGAGATCCGCAGCCACGGCGAGGCCCCGATCCCGCTGCCGGGCGGCGGCTCGACCCACTTCGCCCGCGACTACCTCGAGGCCCACCTCGACGCCGGCGGTCGGCGCCTGATCGCCTTCGTCGCCCACTTCAAGTCGAAGAACGACGACGACCCCGAGCGCCGCCTCGCCGAGGCGACCGCCGCCCGCGACCTGATCGACCTCGCCGCCGACAACTACCCCGACGCGCTGGTGCTGATGGGCGGCGACCTCAACGACGTACCCGAGTCGCAGCCGCTGCAGGCGATCGAGGCCGGCGGCGGCACCGAGCGCGTCGCCGCCGAGCTGGGCGACGACGACTGGACCTACGTGTACGACGGCGACACGCGCGCCCTCGACCACCTCTACCTGTCCACCCGCAGCGGCGGCGGCAGCTTCGTCAAGGGCACCGCCCGCGTCCTCCGCGGCGCCGGCACCGACGGCTGGGGCGGCTCGGATCACGCCGCAGTGCGCGGCACCTTCCGCGTCGGCGGCTGAGCGTCGTTCGCCGGCGTGAGCACCTCGCCGAAGGGACGCTCGTGCGCAACAAAGTCGCGCGAGCTGAGCTGCTCGAGCGCGAGAGGTTCAGCGCGGTGCCCCGGGTCGCGGTGACCCGCGCGGCAGGGCAGGGCGCCGCTCCGCATCGGGGCAGCCAGCGCGCGCACCTGTGATACCGTGAGGCCCGCTCCAGCATGCGCGTTCGGCCCATCCTCCCGCTGCTCGCCGCGCTCGCGCTCCCCTGCGCGTGCGCCCGCGAGGAGTTCGCGCCGCAGCGTTCGGTCGTGTGCGAGGGCGAGGTCGACGTCCCCGATCCGGCCCTGCGCGCGCTGCTCCTCGACATCCTCGCCGATCCCGAGGCGCACGACGACGACAGCACCACCGGCGAGCCCGTGCTCACCGCGGAGTCGCTGGCCACGCTCACCGGCTTGCAAGCGGCCGAGCTGGGGATCGCCGACCTGCAGGGGCTCGAGTGCGCCGTCAACCTCCGCACCCTCGGCCTCGCGCGCAACGAGATCGCCGACATCCGCCCGCTGACCTGGCTCACCGAGCTGCGCGAGGTCGAGCTGTCGGAGAACCCGATCGTGGGCCACGATCCGCTGGCCCGCCTCGTCGAGCTCGAGAAGCTCGTGCTCGGCGGCGCCGGCGTGAAGTCGATCGCCTTCGTCGCCGGCATGACCGCGCTGCGTCACCTCGACGTCGCCCGCGGCGAGGTCGACGACCTCGCCCCGCTCGCCGGCCTCGTCGAGCTCGAGTCGCTCGTCCTGTCCGACAACAAGATCGGCGACCTCGGCCCGCTCGCCGGCCTCCATCAATTGTTCGCGCTCTCGCTCAACGGCAACGCCGTCGGCGACCTCGGCCCGCTCGCCGGCCTCGAGCGGCTCGAGTACCTCGACCTCGACGAGAACGCGATCGAGTCGCTCGCCCCGCTGGCCGACCTGGTCCGCCTACGGCGCCTCGAGGCCAACGCCAACGCCCTCCGCGACACCAGCGGCCTGGCCGGCAAGCCCGACCTCGTCGAGCTCGGGCTCGAGAAGAACCAGATCGCCGCGCTCACCGACCTCACCGGCCTCACCGGCCTCGTCACCCTCGACCTCGACGAGAACCTGCTCACCAGCCTCGACGGCCTCGAGGTGCTGCCGCAGCTGCGTACGCTCACCGCCCGGATCAACGCCATCGCCGACATCGGCGCGGTCGCCGGGCTCGCCGACCTGCGACGCCTCGACCTGCGCGACAACCCGGGCCTCGACGACCTCGGCCCCGTCGCCGGCCTGCAGTACCTCGACTACCTCGGCCTCGGCGGGCAGGGCGTCGCGCCGGACCTCGCGCCGCTGACCGGCCTCCCGCTGCTGCGCCAGCTCGACCTCATCGACGGCGCCACCGACGACTACACGGTCGTCACCACCTTGCCGGCGCTCCGCGTCCTGCGGCTGCTCAACGCCCCGCTCGACGTCGCCGACCTCGAGGCGATCGCCGGCGTCACCGCGCTCACCACCCTCGACATCTCCGGCGCCCCCGTGACCGACCTCGGCCCGCTCGCGCCGCTCACCGCCCTGGTCGACTTCACCGCCAGTGGCACCCGGATCACCGCGCTGGGCCCCGTCACCGACTGGCTCGAGCTCGACTTCCTCCGCGTCGCTCGCACCCCGCTGCAGAGCCTCGACGGGATCGAGACGGTGCTCGGCGTCGACCAGATCGACATCAGCGACACCCAGGTCGACGACATCAGCGCGCTGCTCGGCATCAAGGCGTTCCGCAAGAACGACCGCCTCGATGCCCGCGGCGCCCCGCTCGACGACGGCGACTGCGCCGACATCCGCGCCCTCCGCGAGCGCGGCGTGACCGTCCTCGCCGACCCCGCGTGTGAGTGAGCGGGCGCGGGCGGGTAGCGACGAGCCCGCGCCCAGCATGTCGGAAAGGACAGGTGCAGGGAGCCGCCCGAGGGCAGTGGACCCGCGACGAGCCGGGGCGTGGATGTCTTGAAAGACATGTCGAATCCGCAGGTCTCAAGGTGCTCCCGTGCGCCGCGGCAGCCACGCGCGAGGCCCGCTCGCTCGCAGGTCCCCGGGCGGCAGAAGTCCTCCGGCGCGCCTCGCGTCCCGGCGGCCTCGCCGGCGCGACGCAAATTTCGTGACCCGGCGGCCTCGCGCTACACCTCGGGCATGCGCGACGCGGTCGAGCGCTTTCTCGAGCACCTGCGGGACGAGCGGAGGCTCTCGCCGCACACCCTCCGGGCCTATCGCGGCGACCTGCTCGACTTCCTCGACCGCTTCGAGGCCCGCCGCGGGCGGGCGGCCGAGCTCGCCGATCTGGGCGTGCGCGAGGTCCGGGCCGACCTCGCCGAGCGCTTCGGCGAGCAGGCCGCCAGCACCTCCGCGCGCAAGCTCTCGACCCTGCGCAGCTTCGCCGAGTTCCTGCGCCGGCGCGGAGAGCTGGCCGACAACGAGGCCGCGCTGGTGCGTCGGCCCAAGCTGCCGCAGCGGCTGCCGGTCGCGCTCCCGGTCGAGGACCTCACCGACATCATCGACGGCCCCGGCCACGCCGACGGCGCGCTCGGCCTGCGCGACCGCGCGATCCTCGAGATCCTCTACGGCGCCGGCCTGCGCGTCGGCGAGTGCGTCGCCCTCGACCTCGAGCACCTGCGCTGGGACGGCGACGAGCTGACGCTGCGGGTCGTCGGCGGCAAGGGCAACAAGGACCGCGAGGTCCCGCTGGGTGGACCCGGCGCCGCCGCCGTGCGGGCCTGGCTCCGCGTCCGCGAGCAGCTCGTGCCGCCCGCGCGGCGCATGTCCGAAAGTGCAGGTTCGAAGCGCGCCCCCGCGAAGGGCGAGCGGGCGCTGTTCCTCGGCCGTCGCGGCCAGCGGATCGGCGATCGCAGCGTGCGCGCCCTAGTCTACCGCCGCTGCGAGTCGACCGGGGCGCGCGCCCGCGTCGGCCCGCACGGCCTGCGCCACAGCTTCGCCACCCACCTGCTCGAGGGCGGCTGCGACCTGCGCAGCATCCAGGCCATGCTCGGTCACGCGAGCCTCAGCACCACCCAGCGCTACACCCACCTCGACCTCGGCCGGATCGTCGACGTCTACGAGCGCGCCCACCCGCGCGCCCGGGCGACCGCCGCCGAGCCGGCCCAGAGCCGCGCACGCCGCCGCGCGTGAAGCGGTGCAGCGGCTCCGCCGCGAACGCGAGCGTGAGCCGAGCCAGCGCCCGACGCGGCGGCGAACGCGAGCCAGTGCATGTCGCTCGGCCGCGAGCCCGAGCCCGACTAGGACCCGCACCCATCGCCGCGGCCGCGAGCCTGCGCGGGTCTTCGGCGGTCCCGGGCAGCTGTCGCTGTTCGAGCTCGAGGACATGTCGAATGGGACATGCCTCATGAAGCATGGCACTTTGGACATGCCTCCGAGGGCATGTCCAATTTACGCGCGAGCCCCAGTCGGCCCTCAGAGCGCGGCGTCGAGCAGCACCTCGGCGGAGCCACGCTGCTTGCGCTCCAGCCGGTCGGTGGCGGTGCGGCGCACGCGGTCGCTGCGGACCGGCATCTCGCGCTCGTACCAGGCGCCGTCGATGTACACGTCGACGAACGGGGC
The DNA here is from genome assembly GCF_026965555.1 of Nannocystis punicea. Classification (GTDB taxonomy): domain Bacteria; phylum Myxococcota_A; class Polyangia; order Nannocystales; family Nannocystaceae; genus Nannocystis; species Nannocystis punicea. Next base: position 5,286,072 of record NZ_CP114040.1, read on the forward strand.
GGGCAGGCCGAGCTCGCCCTGCGGCGAGGTCGCCTTGGTCGCCACGTGGAAGTGGATGTGGGGCCCGCTGCTGTGGCCCGAGTTGCCGACCTTGCCGAGCTCCTGGCCGAGCTCGACCTTGTCGCCGACCTTCACCTTCACCGTGCCCGGGATCATGTGCCACAGCGACGACGCCTCGCCGAACCCGTGGTCGATGACGACGCCGTTGCCGCCGCCCTCGCCGGTGGCCCCGGGGCCGTTCTCGGCCACGTCGTTGACGGCCCGGATCACCGTCCCCGAGGCGGGCGCCAGCACCGGGTAGCCGTAGCAGTACGAGGCCTTGTTGCCGGTGCCGCCGACCGGCTTGCTGCGGCCACCCTTCATCACGACCATGTCGTACGCGAAGCGCTGGCCGCGGTGGTTGTGGTGGTAGTTCGTCATGCGGCGCGGGCCGCCGTGCACGATGGTCCACTCGCCGGTGCTCACGAAGTGCAGGCGCGTCACCGTCGAGTAGCGGCGGGCCGGGCCGGCGATCTGCTCGAACGCCAGGTGTTCGCGGACCAGCAGGCGGTCGAGCGCGCGGTCGGGGGTGATGGCGAACTGGAACAGCACCTGCCGCACCTTGCGGTCGGGCGCGCCGGCCTTGCCGCGGGCGTAGACCACCAGGCCCGAGTACCAGGTCAGATCGCCTTCCTTGTGGACCTTCTCTTCGAGGATCCCGATCGGCTGGCCGTAGCGGCTCCGCAGGCGCTCGCCGGTGGCTGCCAGCTCCGGCGGGCGTACTACCGACTTGAGGCTGGGGGACATCCACGCGTGCAGCTCCGACACGCGGCCCAGGAGGAGCCCGTTGATCAGGCGATCCGCCTCCGGCATCAGCGCCGACGTCGGCTTCAGCGACGCGTGGTTGGGCTCGCGCAGCTCCTTGGGCTTGCAGCCGAGCCCGGCGGCCAGCGACAGCGCGACGACGAGGACCCGCAGGGGGTGCATGCCGGCGTCATCCTAGCTGTTCTCTCGCGGCCTTCACCGGGCGTCCGCGCTCCCTCACCGGCGCCTCGGGACCCTCGGGACCGCCGCGAGGTCCGCGGACCCGGGCCGTCTCGAGGCGCGATTTTGTGACGATCTTCACCTCGGTCGGCGCGCGAACGCGAGCGTCCCCGGGGTAGGCTCGTTTTCGCCATGCGTCCCGCCACCGCCGTCGAAATGCCGCTCCACGGCCCGTCCAGCCCGGTGCTGCACGCGCCGTCGGCCGCCTCGCCGCCGTCGTGGACGGCCGGCGATCCGGTCGCGCGCTGGTTGGCCGCGTGTCGTTGCGTCGGCGGTCGCTGGAGCGTGCGGCTCGAGCTGCGCGGTGGCCCGCGCGTCCGCGACGATCTCGACCTCGCGCGCGCCGAGCAGGACCGCTTGCTCGCGTTGTGGGCGCGGCGCGATCAGATCGGTCACTTCGAGCGACTGGGACTCGCGCCGACCGGCGACGGCGCCGCGATCCGTCGCGCCTGGCTCGAGACCTGTCGCCACCTGCACCCGGATCGTTACTACGGCAAACGGCTCGGCGCGTTCGCGGCGATCCTCGCCGAACTCTTCGATCGCGCCCGGGCGTCCGCCGAGTTCCTCGCCGATCCTCGGCGTCGAGCCCGCTACCTGGCGGAGCTCGAAGTGGACGGCCGCGACGAGGTCGACACCGGAGCGCGCTGAGCCATGTGTCTCTACACACGGCTTTTTGCGCGGCAGCCCACGCCCTGAGCGTGGTAGGTCTGCGACCTCGTCATGGCCGAGCACGTCGTCGGGATCGACCTGGGGACCACCAACACCTGCGTCGCGATCGTCGAGCAAGGTGTCCCGAAGGTCATCCCCAACAAGGGCGGATACCGCACCACGCCGTCGATGGTCGCGCTGTCGGAGAGCGGGCGGCGGCTGGTTGGCCACCTCGCCAAGCGGCAGGTGTTGACCAACCCGCAGAACACCATCTACGCGGCCAAGCGCCTGATCGGTCGCAAGTGGAACTCGACCGCCGGCCGCACCGTGGCCCAGACCTGCCCGTACACCATCGCCGAGGGCCCGCACGGCGACATCCGCCTCAAGATCCGCGACCAGGTCTACAGCGTCCCCGAGATCAGCGCCTTCATCCTGCAGGAGATGAAGATGATCGCCGAGGCGCACCTCGGCGTCCCGGTCGAGAAGGCCGTCATCACCGTCCCGGCCTACTTCAACGACAACCAGCGCCAGGCCACCAAGGACGCCGGCCGGATCGCCGGGCTCGAGGTCATCCGCATCATCAACGAGCCGACCGCGGCCGCGCTGGCCTACGGGTTCGGCAAGAACCTCGAGCGCAAGGTCGCGGTGTACGACCTCGGCGGCGGCACCTTCGACGTCTCGATCCTCGCCATCGGCCACGGCGTGTTCGAGGTCATCTCGACCGCCGGCGACACCTTCCTCGGCGGCGAGAACTTCGACCTGCGGGTCATGCAGTACCTCATCGAGACCTTCGAGGAGGACACCGGCGTCAACCTGCGCGAGGATCGGATGGCGATGCAGCGGCTCAAGGACGCGGCGGAGAAGGCCCGCTGCGACCTGTCGAGCGCGCGCGAGGTGATCGTCGACCTGCCGTTTTTGCACACCAGCCCGAGCGGCAAGGTGTTCCACCTGCAGGAGCCGCTGACGCAGCAACAGCTCGAGGACCTCACCGAGGACCTGGTCGTCCAGACGATCAAGATCTGCGAGCGCACCCTGGCCAGCGCCGGCGTCGATCGCAAGCAGCTCGACGACGTCGTGCTGGTCGGCGGCATGACCCGCATGCCGCTGGTGCAGCGGCGCGTCGCCGAGTTCTTCGCCATCGAGCCGTGCAAGGGCGTCAACCCCGACGAGGTCGTCGCCCTCGGCGCCGCGATCCAGGCCGCCGCGCTGGTCGACGAGCAGCACGACCTCCTGTTGCTCGACGTCACCCCGCACAGCCTCGGGATCATGATCGTCGGCGGCTACTTCCACCGCCTCATCGAGCAGAACACGACCATCCCGACCCGCGCCGGCCACGTCTTCACGACGGTGCGCGACAACCAGACGTCGGTGAAGATCCTGGTGCTGCAGGGCGAGAGCGAGAAGGCGGCCGAGAACGAGCTGCTCGGCGAGTTCATCCTCAGCGGCCTGCGCAAGGCCCCGCGCGGCCAGGTCGAGGTCGAGGTGACCTTCTCGATCTCCGTCGACGGCATCGTCAGCGTCGCCGCCAAGGACCTCGAGACCGGCCGCGAGCAGTGCATCACCGTCACCGCCACCAGCGGCCTGACGGAGGACGAGCTCAAGGAGCTGGTCAAGCAGTCGCAGGCCTACATGATCGAGCTGCGCGCCTCGGAGGAGCTCGAGCGCCGGCGCCAGCAGTGCGAGAAGCTGATCGACAGCATCCGCGAGCTGCTGCCGCAGGTCCAGGAGGCGATGTCGGGCACCCGCTTCGGCCGCGACGCGATCGCCAAGGCCGAGGCCGTGGTCCGCCGCGCCGAGGGCGAGCTGGCCCGCGCCGACGCCCGCGCCCTCGGCGACACGCTCGAGAGCCTCGACCGCACGGTCAGCATGTTCCGCAACGTCGCCCACAAGCGCTCCGAGGCCGCCCAGCGCTGACGCGCGGGGTAGGGGCAGGGCAGGGCGAGCGGCTCGCCCCAAGTGTACGTTCGGACATGTTCGTCCGAACATGGCGAATGGGTCCTATGCGTGACGACGCCTGCCGTGAACGGGAGGCCGGAGCGAATCGACATGCCGGACCCGGCAGGGAGCCCAGTCGTTGAATGTCCCGAAGAACAGGCGCCGTGCGGGTCTTTCGGGACACGCGAAGTGCCCAGGGCGCTGAAGAGTTGCTCTCGGCCGGTGAGCGAGACGCAGTGCGAGTCCATGGCCTCCGCTCGGCGACCGCCAGAGCGGGCGAGTCGAGCGCTCGACTCGGCGACGACCAACATGACCTTTGAGACACATGACTTCGGCCGCCGCGTGACTGCTCGCCGGAGCGAGCTCCCGCACCTCCATCGGCTCGTCGCGGACGCCGCCGCTGGCCGATGGAGCGGCGCGGGCCGAGGGGCGCACGGAGCGATCGCGGGTCCGTGCCCCGTCGAATGGCGCGCGTGATCGAACCCGCGCCGGCCGGTCGCGCAGCCGCACGCAGCCGCGCCTCCGGCGAGCGGCTCCGCGCGCAAGGTCACGCTCCGTGCGCTTGTCTGGCGCCCGCGGCTGGCCTATTTCGCCCGCGATGACCGCGGCACAGTTCGAAGTGCGCGTCGAGGCCAACCGTCGCCTCTCGGGCGGCTACTTCTTGCTCGAGCTCGCCGCCGCGGCGCCGACGCCGGTCGCCGACGCGGTCCCGGGCCAGTTCGTGATGCTGCGCGGCGAGTGGGGCAGGGAGCTGCTCAACCCGCGGGCCTTCTCGATCCTCGACGCGCCGGACGCCACGCGCTTCTCGATCCTCGCCAAGGCCTACGGCGAGGGCACGCGGCGGCTCAAGCGGGTCGAGCCCGGCGATCGCCTGGTCACCACCGGGCCGCTCGGCGCCGCGTTCCCGCGCCCCGTCGCCGGCGTGCGCGACCTGCTTGTCGCCGGCGGCGTCGGTCTGCCGCCGCTCCACTTCTATGCGCGTATGGCCCAGAGAGCAGGTCTCTCGGGACATGTCGAAATGTACTACGGCGGCCGCGACCGCGACGACCTGGTGCTGCTCGACGACCTCGCCGCGTGGGGCGTGGCCGCCAACCTGGCCACCGAGGACGGCAGCGCCGGCGTGCGCGGCTACGTGACCGCCGCCCTGTCGCCGCGCCTCGACGCCGCCGCGCGCTCGGGCGAGGTCGTACGCGTGCTCGCCTGCGGGCCGACGCCGATGCTGGCCGCGGTGCGCCGCCTGGTGCTGGAGCGCGGCGTGCAGGCCTACCTCTGCCTCGAGGAGAACATGGCGTGCGGCTTCGGCGTGTGCCTCGGCTGCGCCGTGCCGGTCTACGGCGCCAAACCCTACCGCTACTGCTGCACCGACGGCCCGGTGTTCGACGCTCGCGAGGTGCGCTGGCCATGACCGAAGGCATCGACCTCACCACTTCCTGCGGCCCGATCGCGCTGCGCACCCCGATCCTCGCGGCCTCGGGCTGCTTCGCCTACGGCCAGCAATTCGCCGCCTTCACCGACCTGCGCGCGCTCGGCGGGATCTCGACCAAGGGCATCTCGCCGCTGCCGCGCTTCGGCAACCCGCTGCCGCGGATCTGCGAGACCACGGGCGGCATGCTCAACTCGATCGGGCTCGAGAACGTCGGCGTCGAGGCGTTCCTGCGCGACAAGCTGCCGTTCCTCCGCGACCTCGGCGTGTCGGTGTGGGTCAACTTCTTCGGCGTCGACTTCGAGACCTACGTCGACTGCGCGCGCAAGCTCGGCGAGGGGCAGGGCATCGATGCGCTCGAGATGAACATCTCGTGCCCGAACATCAAGAAGGGCGGGATCGAGTTCGGCACCGTCCCCGAGGTCGCGCACCGGCTCACCCGCGCCTGCGTCGAGGTCTCGCGCGTGCCGATCATCGTCAAGCTGAGCCCGAACGTCAGCGACATCGTCGCCATGGCCGACGCGGTGCAGAAGGCCGGCGCCGCCGGTGTGTCGCTGATCAACACGATCACTGGCATGGCGATCGACGTGCGCACGCGCCGGCCGAAGATCGCCACCACGTACGGCGGTCTGTCGGGCCCGGCGATCAAGCCGATCGCGCTGCGCATGGTCCATCAGGTCGCGCGCGCGCTGCCGGATCTCCCGATCTGCGGCATGGGCGGGATCCTCAGCGGCGAAGACGCGCTCGAGTTCCTGATGGCCGGAGCGCACTGCGTGCAGATCGGCACCGCCAACTTCGCCGAGCCCGGCGCGTGCGTGCGCGTCACCGAGGAACTGCGGGCCCTGCTGGGCACGCTGCGGTTCCCCTCGGTGCGGGCGGCGATCGGCAGCCTCGAAGCGCACGCGGCCGAGCCCGAGCACCTGGTCGAGTCGCCCTGGTCCGGGGGCTAGTCGCGGCTGCGGGGCGACGGCGGTCGCGCCTCCTCTGAGAGGCGCCGGGAGCCGATCTTCGTCGCTGAAGTCCCCCGAGCTCGCCTGCTCCGTCGCTAGCGCGGGTTTTTCGCGGGTGCGGCGCCGTACGCGGCGGTTTCGCGGCCATTCTGTACTTCGGGACAGGCGCTCGCGGAGGCTGCGGCGGCGGTGACGCCTCGATCCTGTACTTTGGGCCAGGCGCACGCGGGCGGCCCTGCGGGCTGCGGGAAGGGATGTGGGAGGACCTGGTCTTTCGGCTAGGCGAGCGGAGCGCCGCTGGCGCGCGGTTGGTACGCGTCGTCCGGAGAATGTAGGTGTCGCGCAATTGTTCGGTGCGGAGCGGTGTCTTGAGCTCGCGCATCCCGGTCCACGCGGGCGCGCGTCCACGCGCGAGGGTGGGGGACCTCGCCGCCGCTTGCGGCCAAAACCCGGCCTCGGATACGCTGCCGGTCGCTGATGTCGGATCGTGAAATTCCCTGGCGGGCTCGCCTCGCGGCCGCAGTCCTCGACGTTTCACCCGACTGGGGCGCGAGCGCTGCGAGCAAGGCTCTAGGCGCGGCCGCCCGCGCTCGTCTGCCGCGGCCGCTGAGCCGCGCGTTCGTCTCGGCCTATGTCCGCTACTTCGGCGTCGATCTCGAAGACGTCGACCCGCGCGCGATGGAGGACGGCTACGACAGCTTCAACGCCTTCTTCACGCGCCGCCTGCGACCGGGCGCGCGGCCGGTCGATTCGCGGCGGGACGTGCTCAGCGCCCCCTGCGACGGCCTCCTCCGCGGCATCGCGCCGATCGAGCGCGACACCGCGGTGGTCGCCAAGGGCCACCAGTACACGCTCGGCGAGCTGCTCGCCGACGACGCGCTCGCCGACTCGTTCCTCGGCGGCCTCGCCACGACCATCTACCTGCATCCGCGCGACTACCATCGCGTGCACACGCCGTGCGACGGCACGGCCCAGCGCGTGATCGCGGTGCCGGGTCGGCTCCTCCCGGTCACCGCGGCCGCGCTCGAGCGGTCGCCGCGCCTGTTCGCCCTCAACGAGCGCCTGATCCACGTCCTCGACACGCCGTTCGGCGCGCTCGTGGTGGTGATGATCGCCGCCTTCGGCGTCGGCCACATGAGCTGCGCCTATCGCCACATCGAGCCGCACCCGCGCGAGATCCAGCGCGTCGACTGCGACCCGCCGGCGCGCCTGCGCAAGGGCGACGAGCTCGGCGTGTTCCACCTCGGCAGCACCGTCGTGGTGTTGACCCAGGCCGGCGTCCGTCCGCTCGCGCCGGCCGACGAGCCCACCGCGGTGCGCATGGGCCAGCCCCTCTTGCAGCGAGGCGACGTCGCATGACCTGGCAGGTATCTCCCGAGGAGTGGCTGCTCGACTTCACGATCATCCCGCGCGGCCTCGCGCGCGGCGTCGATTCGCTCGACGTGATCGACGATCGCCTGCGGAGCATGCTCTCGCCGCCGGCTCCACCGGCCGGGATCATCATCCCGACGATCACCGCCACGCGCTCCGGGAGGTCCGTCTCGGGGTCGATCCCGCCGTCACCGGCGAAGCAGCCCACCGGCCCAAGACCGGCCGCTGCGCCGCTCTCGGAGTCTGCAGGGAGCAGCGGCCTCAGCGTGGAGCTGCGGCCGATCGGTCCGGCGGCGCCGAGCCCGGCCCCGCCCCCCGAGGCAGGAGCGGGCATGGTCATCCCCTCGCTCACCCGACCGGGCGGGGCGCTCGTCGACGACGACGATGACGCGCTCGCGCTCGAGCGCCTCGCGCCCGAGCCCAGCATCCCGCGCGACGACGACGTCGAGGACGTGATGTCGGCGGTGGCCGCCTCCGCGTCCTTGCTGCCCGTCGCTGCCGAACCCGAGGCCGAGGCCGAAACCGAGGTCGAAGCGGAAGAGGCCGAAGCCGAAGAGGAAGAAGAACTCCAGGCGGAGCCGGCGGAAGCCGAGGCGGCCGAGGACGACGAGCTCGAGGACGACGCGCTCGAAGTCCAGGAAGAGGTCGTCGTGGCCCGCCCGGCGCCGGTGGTCGAGAAACCGGCCAGCGTGCCGCGCCCGCGTCAGCCGACCGGACCGGTGCCTGCCGCCGAGAAACTGGGTCCGCCACGCCCGCCGGCGGCCGCTCCGACGACGCCCGAGAAGTCTGGACCTCCGCGCCCGCCGCCGACCCCGGAAAAAGCGGGGCCGCCGCGTCCACCGCCAGCCGCCGCCGAGAAGCCGACCGCGCCGCCACGTCCGCCGCCCGAGAAGGCGCCCCCGCCGAAGGCCTCGCCGGCCGCGTCCCCGCCGGCGCCCCGCAGCGACGGCCGCAAGCGCCGCAACTGGCACGAGGACGTGTTCGGGGACCACTACGCGGCGATCCTCCCGGTCGACGCCGACGCCAGCGCCGAGATCGACGCCGCCTTCATCCAGAAGTCGCTCGATCTGGCGAGCGGGCAGACCTTGCTCGACGTCGGCTGCGGCGACGGTCGCCACACGGAGGCCTTCGCCGCCCTCGGCCTCGACGTCACGGGCCTCGACAATTCGATGCCGCAGCTGCTGCGAGCCGCGCGGCGCAACGAGGCCAGCAAGTTCAACTTCGACATCCTCCACGGCGACATGCGCGGCATCCCGCGCGACCGCACCTACGACGCCGTCACCTGCCTGGGCAGCAGCTTCGGCTACTTCGAGAGCGACGAGCAGAACCGGCAGTGCCTGCAGGACATGGTCGAGGTGCTGAAGCCCGGCGGCAAGCTCGCGCTGCAGGTGTTCAACCGCGACTACCTGATGGGGGTCCTGCCGTGTCGGTCGTGGTGGCAGGGCCGAGGCTGCCTGGTGCTCGACGTGGCGGACATGCACTTCTCCACCGGACGCGTCCGGATCCATCGGACGGTGGTGTTCGAGGACGGCCGCCAGTTCGAACACCACATCTCGATCCGCGCCTACTCCGCACACACTCTGGCGAAGATGCTCGCCACGATGGGGGCGCGGGTGATCGAGCTGTCGGGCAGTCGTGACACTCGCGGCCGCTTCTATGGCGGCGCATCGCCCGAGATCTGGATCTTCGCGCAACGACGCGACGACGTCTGACCTGCGTCCGATCGTCGCGCAGAGGCGTCGTGCCCGCGCGACAACGATGTCAGAGGGAATGACAGCGGTGTCTCGCGGGTTTCGAACCCCGTGACCCCACGTCACGCCGTTGGAGGAAGATCACGAGCGCCGCGACCGCGACGCCCTGGACGGGGGCGCGGTCCGTACCCAGTTTGGGTCAGGTCTGCGGAACGAGCCTCTATCGCGCCGTCAAGCCTCTTGCGCGCGGCTCCATGTGAGACAAAACGGCCGAGGAACACCTACATCTGCGCAGTTCTACCGATGCAGAGGGTGATGAAACTTCCACCTCGGACTTGCGTAGGACCTTGAAGCAGAAGGCGCCAAAACGGTGCCTAACATGGGGTCCTCCAGTGATCCTGGTCGAGCCTGGCGACACTACCAACGCAGGCCCGAAGCACGCGAAGGCGTTTCTCTCCGCCGCACGACTATACCGCGATCTCCCGCGACGCGAATCCCGCATCTTAGCTTGGCCCGAAACTTGATAGCACCCCAACCGAACGAGGTCGATCATGGCACGCCGCAAAGTCACCCGTGGAGCCCCCCCCAAGCTCGCTCGCGCCCGTCCGCGCACCTGGCCGGCCGCGGCCAATCCGCGCTCGGTGACCCCCGCCGTGACCACCCCGGCCCGTCCGCGCGTCGAGCGCGTTCGTGAAGGCGGTGGCACCGAGGCCGCCGCGAACGACGAGTCGCCGAACTTCCTCGGCGTGTACTTCCGCGAGATGGCCGGCCTGGGCGTGATGAGTCCCGAGGAAGAGCTGACCATCGCTACTCGCATCGCCGATCTCCGCCGCGCCTACTGGGGCGCGATGCTCGCCTATCCGCCGTTCGTCGAGCCGATCGTCGCGCTGATCGAGTCGCGCTACACCGACGAAGATGTCCCACGTAGCGAACTCGACGCGATGCGGACCAGCGCCCGCAATCTCCGCGACCGCGAGACCCGGGCGACACGCACCGCCTTTGAGGCAGCGTGCCACACGCTCGTCGAGCGCGCGTCCGAGGTCGACCTCGACGGCGTCGTCTCCGACCTCGTGTACGCCGATCTCGAGGGCCTCGAGGCCGGCCGCCGCGAGGGCCTCAACATGCAGGTCAACCCGCCGCGTCAGGGCAGCCGTCCGTTCGAGCTCTACGTGCAGCGCGTCAAGCAGGCCGGAGAGGCGCTGCGCGTCGCCAAGAACGCGTTCGTCAAGGCCAACCTCCGCCTGGTCGTGTCCATCGCGCGCCGCTTCAACCACGGTCGCATGCCGCTCCAGGACCTGATCCAGGAGGGCAACATCGGTCTGATGAAGGCCGTCGATCGGTTCGACCATCGCAAGGGCTTCCGCTTCTCGACCTACGGGTCGTGGTGGATCCGCCACGCGATCAGCCGCGCCATCGCCGACAAGGGCCGCGAGGTCCGTCTGCCGGTGCACATGATCGACGCGCATCACAAGCTGTCGCGCGCGCGCCGTGAGTTCGAGATCCTGCACGGCCGCGAGCCGCAGCTCGACGAGCTGGCCAAGCACACCGGCCTGGCGTCGGAGAAGATCGAGCGCATGGGCACGGTGATCTTCGACCAGGCGATCAGCCTCGATCGCCCGGTGTCCGACGACGACGGCCGTCGCGTGGTCGACTTCCTCGAGGACGACGAGGCGGCCGCGCCCGGCGAGAACCTCGAGGCCGAGGCGCTCAGCGAGCAGGTCCGCGAGGTCATCACCCAGCTGCGTCCGATCGAGGCCGACATCCTGCGCAAGCGCTTCGGCCTCGACGACTCGGGCGACGAGCTCACGCTCAAGGAGATCGGCGAGCAGTACTCGCTGTCGCGCGAGCGCATCCGTCAGCTCCAGGAGCAGGCCCTGGGCAAGATCCGCCGCGAGCTCAAGCGCCGCGAAGTCGTGTGATCCCGAGAGCCCTCGCGGCTCGCGCCGGCGCGCCTGGTGGTATGTTCCCGCCATGCGCGCCGGCTTTCGCTTTCTCGCCCTCGCGTCCGTCGCCCTCGCGTGCAGCGGGCCGTCGGAGCTGAGCGTCGAACCCGCCGAGGGCGACGGGGACGGCGGCCAGGGGGTCCGGCTGGTCGGCGCCGATCTCCTCGGTCACGGACCCGCGGTGGTCTACTTCGGCATGCGTTCGGCTCGCGCGGTGGTCATCGAGGACGACCATCACATCTCGCTCAAGACGCCCGAGGCCGAGGGGTTCGGCGCCGTCGACGTGCGCATCGACTTCGCCGACGGCACGTCGCACACGTTGCCGCAGGCGTTCACGTACCGGCAAGTCGAGGGCAAGCCGCTGCGCCCGGTCCTCTTCAAGCCGGGCGCAGTGCCGGTCCCGACCGCCGAGTAGGCGGTCAGCTCTCGCGCACGTGGAACAGCTGCTGGCCGATGAGCAGCAGGCTGCCGAACGGGACGCACTGGCCGCTGCGCACGCGCAGGTAGGTGCCGTTCGAGGAGCCGCGATCCTCGAGGAACACGCCGTCGTCGTCGCCGCCGATCCGGCAGTGCGTGCTCGAGACGTAGCCGTCGGTCGGGAAGGTGAGGTCGCCCCGCTCGCGGCCGACGATGAATTCGTTGCCGACGATCGGCACGGCCTCGCACGCGCGGCCGCCGTCGACGATCACGCTGATCCGACCCCAGTAGCCAGGATTCGGGCTGCCCATGCGCTCGGTGCCGTCGGCCAGCGCCTCCGCCTCGGGCAGATCTTCGTAGTAGAGCAGCTCTTGCCCGACGCGGAAGGTGTCGCCGTGTTGCAGCTCGATCCGCCCCTCGATCTTGCGGTAGACGCCGTTGACCGGGCTGAGATCGTCGACCCGAACGCCGTCGGCCTCGACGGTGAAGGCGCAGTGCTTGGGGTTGAGGTAGAAGTCCTGATCGAAGGGCGCGCCCGAGTCGCGGCCGAACGGGATGGGGCCATCCTCGAGATCGATGGTGCCGCCGTCGCTGCCGTCCTCGCGCAGCAAGTGGAGGAAGGCGCGCAGCTTGGGCCGCCCCGTCGCCGCGGGCCGGGCGGTGACGGGCGGCGGAGTGACTGCGACGGGCGGCGGCGTGACCGGGGCGGCGCCCAGGCGGTTGCCGCAGCGACCGCAGAACAGGAACCCTGGCGGATTGACCATGCCGCAGGCGTTGCAGCCGGCTGGCGCGACGTCGGCGGGCGGCGTCGCGGCTGCGACCGGCGGCGCAGCGGCTGGCGGCGGGACCATGGGCGCCTTGCTGGCCGGCGGCTTCGGCGGATCGATCACGGTGCCACCCGAGGTCTGCGGCGCGACCGGCGGGGTGATCTGCGTGCCCGCGGGCGTGTGACCCGAGCGCGGCGGCACCGACGCGGGCGCGCCTCCGGGCAGGCGAGCGCCACACCCGAGGCAGAACTTGTAGTGGTCCTGATTCTCCTTGCCGCAGTTCGGACAGATGATCACAACAGGGGCCCCTTCTTCAGGCCGCGACGGGCCGTGAAGCGAAATGTCGCTTACGAGATCTCGACGCGCAGCAGCTGCTGGCCGATGAAGATGTAGTCGCCGTGGAACAGCTCGACGGCGCCCTTGATCCGGACGAAGGTGCCGTTGCGCGAGCCGGTGTCGGTCAAGATGATGTGGTGCGAGTCGGACGCCGAATCGAGCCGCGCGTGGCGGCCCGAGATGAAGCGGTCCTGCGGGAAGTTCATGTGGTTGGCCTCGCGCCCGAGCGTCAGCGTGGTGGCCTGGGCCGAGACGATGCGGCCCTCGCCGCCGCCGGCCAGCAGCTGGACGACGCGGAAGCGCGCGTCGGGCCGCGGGCTCGTGTAGCTGTAGGTGTGGTTGACGTCGGGACCGGGCTCGTTGAAGGGCGCGCTGTCGAGGCGGAGCAGCTGCTCGCCGACGAGGAAGCAGTCGCCGTGATCGAGCGGCACCGGCGACTTGATCCGCACGAACACGCCGTTGACGCTGCCGAGATCCTTGGCGAACAGGCGGTTGCCCTGGACGCTGAAGAGGGCGTGCTCGGGGCTGAGAAAGAAGTCCTCGTTGAAGCGGATCTCGCCGGTGCTGCGGCCGACGATGTGATTGGTGGCGCTGAGGTGATAGGTGACGCCGTCGCCGCCTTCACCCTTGATGACGACCAGCCGCGGCACCACGTGCTGCTGCTGCAGCGCGCCGAAGAACATGGTCTTGGCCGCAGGCTTGCTCTGCAGCGCCTCGAGCGGCGCGCCGGTCACTGCGTTGAAGCGCGGCTGAGCGGCGGGCGCGGCGGTGGCCGGCTGCGCGCTCGAGATCACGGTCGACGGCGGCTTTATGGGCCCGCTCTGCGGCACGGGGGGCTGCGCCTGCATGCCCACGACCGGCAGCGGGACGGTGGCGGGAGAGGACGCGGTCGAGACCTGCGTGACCGGACGCGCCTGCGTGCCGCTGCCGGCGGCCGGGTGCGCGCCGAGGCTCGGCAGCACCGCGGAGGGCGCGATCGGTTGCGGCGCGAGGACGGCGGCGCACCGGTCGCAGCTCACGGCGCGCAGCTGGTTGAGGTGGCCACACACCGAACAGGCAAGGCCCAGTTCCATGACCCGGGGATCCTCATCCGCGCGTGGCCTCGTTGTCAACGCGACTCGGGCCCGCGAGGCGCCGGAACCGGCTCACGGATGAGGGGGCGGAGGTCGAGGCAGTCGCGCTCGCCGCTGGCGGCGCACGGGCGGCGCAGGCGGTCCTGGGACCACGCCTCGGCGCGCGTGCCCGCGGCCGCGGCGGCGAGCGCCTGCTGCAGCGCGGCAGTGTGGGGCCTGAGGACCGAGGCGGGCAGGGGTTCGATCGGCGGCGCGATCGCCTGGGCGAGCCAGCGATCGATGGCGATCTCCCAGCTCCCGGCGCGCAATGGCGGCAGGGGGGGCAACTCGACGCGCGCAGGCGACGGCGCCAGCAACCGACCGAGCGCGGCGCCGGCGGCGTCGCGCGGCAGCCCGCGCGGGCCGACGTAGCGCCCGAGCAGCGTCGCTACCGCCTCCTCGCGCGCGGCGTCGCGACGGAGCTGTCCGAAGCGCCAGGCTGCGATCGCGGCGACCACGGGGTCGCTGGCGTTCAGATCGGCGCCCACGCGCGCCAGCTGATCGTCGCCGGTCAACGCCGCGCGGGCGAAGGCGCAGACCCGACGCGCCTGCTGGCTGCTGGCGCCGGCGGCGAGGCGAGCCACGCGCTCGCGATCGGCGAGGTCGCCTCCGCGCGCCAGCGAGGCGCAGGCGAGCGCGACCATCAAGCCCTCGTGCTCCGGCGCGGCGAAGCGCCGTAGCTCGGTCGCGGCCGCCGGGGCGCTGCTGCGGGCGAGGGCCCAGGCGGCGGCGTACCAGCTCTCGCGCGAGGCGTCGCCGGTGCGCAGGAGGTCGGCGAACACCGGCACGGCCTCGGGCTCGTCGAGCGCGCCGGCGGCCTGGATGGCGGCGGCGCGCGCCTGCTCGAAGGCGGTGCGCACGGTGCGGGTGGCGTCGCGCGGCGGAGTCAGCTGCGCGCCCATGCGCGCCAGCGGCAGCGCGGTCTGGGGCAGGGCGAGGCGGCCGAGGTGTTCGGCGGCGCGGAGTCGACCGGTGACCGGGCCGCGGGCGAGGGCCTCGACCAGGGAGCGGCGGAGCGCGCCGGTCCGCGCGGTCCGCTCGGGTTCGTCGCCGCTGGCCAACCACGTCTTGACCGCGGTCGTGCTCGCGCGATCGAGGGCGTCGAGCAGCAGCCCGCGGCCCTCGTCGGCGCTCGGATCGCGGCGCGCTCGCGCGAGCGCGAGATCGAGGATCGGCGCGATCGCCCCGCGCGTCTCCGCGAGATCGAGGGCGCGCCGGCCGGCCTGCTCGACGACCTCGGGCGCGCCGCCTTTCTCGACGATCGCGCGCAGCATCGCCTCGGCGCGCTCGGGCCGTCCGCGCGCGAGCTCGAGCTCCGCCAGCCGCAGGCGCGCCAGCGCATTGGCCGGATCGCGCTGCAGCAGCCCCTCGTACAGCTTCGACGCCTGGTCGGGCTCGCCGCGGCGCTCGTAGAGCTCGCCGATCCGGATCAGCACGCGTGCGCTGTCGGCCTTGTCGAGCTCGGTGTGCGCCGCGGCCAGCAGCACGCGCTCCACGTCCCCGGACTCGAAGGCCACCTCGGCGAGCTCGGCCAGGACGTCGGCGCTGCGCTTCGGGTCGAGCGTCATCATCCGCTCGAGCGCGTCCATCGCCGCGTCTCCGCGGCCGGCGCGGCGCAGCGCCAGCGCCAGCTCGGCGAGCCGCTCCGGGTCCTGCGGTCGCAGGCGTACCAGCTTCTCGTGGACCGCGACCGCCTTGCCGTACTTCTCCTCGCGCGTGTAGATCTCGGCGAGCAGCAGACCTGCCTCGAAGGCCAGGTCGGTGTCCTTGCCGTCGAGGTCGAGCAGCGCCTGCTTCTCGATCGCCTGGCGCCGGCTGGTGAACTGCGACAGGGTGCCGCCGATCAGGATGTCGACGATCCGCGTGCGCGCCTCGTCGTGGAGGATCCGGTGCTCGGGCGCGCGGGTCAGCTCGAACACCTGCTGCCAGGTGGCGAGGGCCTGGTGCGGCAGGCGATCGTCGGTCTCGAGGATCGCGCGCAGCCGCAGGTACTTCGGCTCACGCGGCGCGGCGGCCAGGGCCTTCTGCAGCGACAGCACCGCCTCGGGGCGGCGATGTTCGGCCAGGATCTCGGCGTGCCTGGCCCAGCCCGCGTGCCCGGGGCGGACCAGGCCGGGGAGCAGCGCCCACTCCTTCATCGCGTCGGGCTCACGGTTCATCTGAAACAGCTGCTCGCCGAGGGCCACGCGCGCTTCCGGGTCGCGCGGGCGGGCCCGGACCAGCCGCTGCGCCACCGCGAGGGCGCGATCGGGCTCGTCGTGCAAATTGTAGAAGTCGAGCAGCCGCAGCAGCGCGTCGCCCTGGGCGCTGGCCGACGCCTCGAGCTCGGCGGCGACCTTGAGCCCTTGCTCGCGCTTGCCGGTGCCGATCAGCCGCGCCGCCAGCTCGAGCCCCAGCTGCAAGCGCTCGGGGCTCTTGGGCCCGAGCTTGGCGAACTCGGCCAGCGCCGCCTCGGCCTCGCCACCTGACTCGAGGGACATGACCAAAGCAGCACGTGCCTCGGGGTCGTCGGGATCGGCCGCGAGCGCGCGGCGCCAGGCGTCGACCGGATCGGCGCCGCCTGCCGCCTGCGCGCGGGCCAGGGCGCGCCAGCCGGCGCCGTCGCGGGCCTGATCGGCGCGTCCGAGGAACCGCTCGATCCGCGCCGGCGTGTCGCCGCTGGCCTGGCGCGCACCTGCCTCGAGGACCAGGTCCCACGCTGACGCGCGCTCGGGGCTGCCGACGCGGGTGGCCTCGACCTGGGCCCACGCCAGCTCGCTCGCGCCGGCCGCGTCGCCGGCGGTGAGCCGGGTCCGGGCCCACTCCTCGCGCGCGCTCAGCTGGTCGGCGCCGCGGAGGCTGGCCACCGCTTTGGCGTACGCGGCCTCGGCAGGCGCAGATTGACCGGCGCGGGCGGCCGCGCGAGCGAGCCGGAGCTGGGCCGCCCCGTTGGCGGGGTCGCGGGCCAGCGTCTGCGCGAGCCGTAGCGCCTCGGGGCCGAGTTGGTGACGATCGGCGATGTCGAGCGCCTGCAGGCGCAGCGCGTCGTCGTTGCTCGCCTGCGCCGCGGCTTCGAGGGCCGCGACGGCGCCACGGGCGTCGCCGGCGGCCTGTAGCGCCTCGACGCGCAGCTTGAACATGCGGCCGCGGAGGCTGCCGGCGCGGGGTTCGAGCTCGGCGAGGCGGGCGGCCGCGGCTCGCGGATCGCCGAGGGCGAGCTTGGCCCGCGCGTCGAGGATCCCGAGGGACAGGTCACCTGGCGTTCGGGACAGGCTCGCCTCGATCCGCTTGGCCAGGCCGGCCTTGCCGAGCACGGCCTCGAGCGCGCGCCACTGGGCCTGATCGAAGGGTTGCTTGCGCAGCTTGTCGAAGCGCTGTTGGACCAGCGCGGGGTCGGCGGCGCTGCGCTCGACGCTCCAGTCGTCCTCCGCCGGAGCTGCGTGAGCAGGCCCCGCAGTGAGGAGGCCGAGGACGAGCGGGATCCATCCGCACAGCGCGTGAGCCCCAGCACGCGGGCGAGTCAATCGTGAACTCGGCGCGAGGCGGGGCCGGAGGACCATCGTAGCGAGCCTAGCAGGTTTGCCCGCGGCGTCGCGGGCGAAGGCTGCCCGAGCCGCGCGCACGGCGATGCGAGCGCACCCGGCCGCAGCGGCCGGGCAGGGCCACCTGCCCGGCGCGGGCGCAAAGTGGCGCGCGGCGGGGTGGGTCTTGACCACAATTTCGTGCACCCTACATTCCCGCCCGAACCCACGGTCATGCCGATCTACGCCTATCGTTGTCTGCAATGTGAAGCCGAGCCCGAGTTCATCCAGAAGATGAGCGACGACCCGATCACCGTGTGCGAGGCCTGTGGCGGCCAGCTGGTCCGCAAGGTGACGGCCGCGTCGTTCCACCTCAAGGGCGGCGGCTGGTACAAGGATGGTTACGCCAGCACCAAGCCCGGTGACGGCGGGGACAAGAGCAAGAGCGAGTCGAGCTCGACGCCCGCGAGCGACAGCACCGCCAGCAAGTCCGAGTCGACGGCCAGCAAGCCGGCCGAGTCGTCGAGCGCGAAGGCGGCCACGTCATGAGCGCGCAGCGGCTGGACGGCAAGGCGCGCGCGGCCCGGTTGCTCGGGGAGGTCGAGCAGCGGGTCGGCGCCTGCACGGAGCGCGGCGTCCGGCCTTGCCTGGCGGTCGTGTTGGTCGGCGACGATCCCGCGTCCCAGGTGTACGTCCGTAGCAAGGAGAAGCGAGCCGCCGAGATCGGCATCGAAGCCCGCGACCATCGCCTGCCGGCGACCACGACGACGGACGAGCTGCTCGCGCTGGTCGCCGCCCTCAACGCCGATCGCACGGTCGACGGGATCCTCGTCCAGCTGCCGTTGCCGCCGCAGTGCGACACCCAGCGCATCTTGCTGGCGGTCGATCCGGCCAAGGACGTCGACGGCTTCCACCCCGACAACCTCGGCCGCCTCATGCTCGGCCAGCCGCGCTTTGTCGCCTGCACGCCGCAAGGCTGCATGCTGCTGCTCGCGGACGCCGGCCTCCCGCTCGCGGGGGCGCGCGCGCTCGTGATCGGCCGCTCGACGATCGTCGGCAAGCCGATGACGCAGCTGCTCGTCCACGCCGACGCGACGGTGACGACCGCTCACTCGCGCACCCGCGACCTCGCGGCCGAGGTGGCCCGCGCCGACGTGGTGGTCGCGGCGATCGGTCGGCCCGAGTTCGTCCGCGGCGAGTGGATCAAGCCCGGCGCGGTGGTGATCGACGTCGGCATGAACCGCCTCGCCGACGGCCGCCTGGTCGGCGACGTCGAGTTCTCGGCCGCAGAGGCGCGGGCCTCGGCCATCACGCCGGTGCCCGGCGGCGTCGGCCCGATGACGATCGCGTGTCTGCTCAACAACGTCGTGCTGGCGGCCGAGCGCCGCGCCGGCCTGAGCTGAGGGACATGCTCCGAAGGGCATGTTCTCAAGAACATTCCCTGAACGCCATGCTCCAAAGAGCATGCCCTATCGGACATGTCATGGAACCGGTAGTGCTCGTCCCGCCGCCCGCGCTCCGGCGGCCCGCGAGCAGCCGACGTTCGCTCCGGCATCGCCCTCGCCGTGATCCGTGAGCAGGTGCTCGAGCGGACGGTCGAGGCCCGCTCAGGCCCCCTCGCCGCGGCACTCGCTCGAGCAGAACGTCTGTCCCTCGAGCAGGCTTCGCAGGTTCTCGAGCGGACGGTCGAGGCCCGCTCAGGTCTCCTCGCTGCGGTACTCGCTCGAGCAGATGGTCTGTCCCACGAGCAGGCTTCGCAGGTGCTCGAGCGGACGGTCGAGGCCCGCTCAGGCCTCCTCGCCGCGGCACTCGCTCGAGCAGCACGTCTGTCCCTCGAACAGGCTTCGCAGGTGCTCGAGCGGACGGTCGAGGCCCGCTCAGGCCTCCTCGCCGCGGCACTCGCTCGCGCAGATGGTCTGTCCCTCGAGCAGGCTTCGCAGGTGCTCGAGCGATGGATCCGCGGCTCAGGCGTTGTCATCACGGCGCTCGCCGAGCACGTGCTCGAGCAAGGCGGCCGGTCCTCGCTCAGGCCTCGTCGTCGCGGCGCTCGCCGAGCAAGTGTTCGAGCAGGCGGTCGAGCTCGTCGAGGCTGCCGTAGGGGACCTCGATCGTGCCGGAGCCTTTCTTCTTCGAGTCGGAGCGCACGGCCACCTTGACGCCGAGGCTGCGGCGCAGGCGCTCCTCGAGATCGCGGACGATCACCGCCCGCTTGTGCGTCTCCGGATCGGGCTCGGCCTCGGGCTCGGGCGGCCGCAGGCGCTCGCGGACTGCCCGCTCGACCGCGCGGACGCTGAGGCCCTTCTCGATCGCCTCGTAGGCCAGCGAGAGCATGTCGGAGGCGTGCTCGAGCGCCAGCAGGGCGCGCGCGTGGCCCATGCTGAGGCGACCGTCCTGCACGAGATCTTGCACCTTCGACGGCAAGCGGAGCAGCCGCAGGGCGTTGGCGATGGTGCTGCGATCCTTGCTCAGGCGCTCGGCCAGCTGGTCCTGCGTGTAGCCGCGGACGTCGATGAGCTGGCGGAAGGCCTGGGCCTCCTCGATCGGGGTGAGGTCGAGGCGCTGCAGGTTCTCGAGCACTGCAAGCTCGAGGCGATCGCTCTCGGGCGTGTCGCGGACGACGGCCGGGAGCTCGTGCAGCCCGGCCAGCTGGGCCGCGCGCCAGCGGCGTTCGCCGGCCACGAGGAGGTAGTGCCCGGGTAGGGCGAGGTTCGGCGTCACCACCACGGGCTGAAGCAGACCGTAGCGCTTGAGGCTGTCGGCCAGCTCGCGCAGCAGCACCGGCTCGAACTGCTTGCGCGGCTGGTCGGGGTTGGCCGCGATCTGTTCGATCGGCAACGTCCGCAAGGCCGGGCCGGAGGCGGCCACGGGGGCGGTGTCGGCGGCAGCGGCCGGCGCCGCCGCCTGCGGGATCAGGGCGCCGAGGCCGCGGCCGAGGGCTGGGGGCCGTTTGGGGAGGGTCACGCTTCGGGCCTCGCTTCGATGCGGGACAGCAGCTCCTGGGCGAGATCGAGGTAGGCGCGGGCGCCCTTGCTCTCGATGTCGTAGAGGAGGACCGGCTTGCCGTGGCTCGGGCTCTCGCTCAGGCGGATGTTGGGCGGGATGGCGGTGGCGAACACCTTGTCGGCGAAGTGCTGGCGGACCTCGGCGACGACCTGCTGCGCCAGGTTGGTCCGGCGGTCGAACATGCAGAAGACGATGCCCTCGATCGCCAGGCGGGGATTGAGCGCCGCGCGGACGCGGTCGATCGTGCCGGTCAGCGCGCCCAGGCCCTCGAGCGAGAAGTACTTGGCCTGCATCGGGATCAGCACCGTGTCGGCAGCGACCAGGGCGTTGAGGGTGAGCAGGCCGAGCGACGGCGGGCAGTCGAGGATGACGAAGTCCCAGTCGAGCTCCGCCTCGGCCCGCTCGATGGCGGCGCGCAGGACCGTCTCGCGGCCATGGACGCCGACCAGCTCGATCTCCGCGCCCGTCAGGTCGGGCGAGGCAGGGACGACCTGCAGGGTGGGCAGCTCGGTCGGGTGGACCACGGCCTTGAGCGGAGCGGCGCCCAGCATCAGCTCGTAGGTTCCCTTGTCGACCTGGCCGCGGGGATAACCGACCGCCGAGCTGGCGTTGCCCTGGGGGTCGAGATCGACGAGGAGGACCCTCCGCTCGGCTGCGGCCAGGCTGGCGGCGAGGTTGACGGCGGTCGTCGTCTTGCCCTCGCCGCCCTTTTGGTTGCTGACAGCGACGATCCGCGGTCGCCGCCGCGTGGGCGACCTCGATGCGGTGACCTTCGGCACGGGGCCACTCCCTACCACGGCCGGAGCCGCGCCGCTCGCCCGCGAAGAGGGAGGTGGTGTGATTCAAGGTCGTTTTCTTGCCCACATGTAGGACAAGACCTACAAGGTGGGCATGAGCTACTACCGCAACGCGTTCACCAGCTTCGAAGAGTTCCAGCGCGAGGCGCTCCGCAGCGACCGCGACGAGCTCGGCAAGGAAGAGCTCGAGCTCATCTATGACCTCGAGGACAGCGACAACCTGGTGCGGCCGGCCGCTCGTGCCCGTCGGCGACGGAGCCGCGAGTAAGTCATGGCCGCGCTGACCGGGACCTTCGCCGCGAGCCCCATCGCGGCCGCCCAGGGGGGCGATCTGTCGACCCTCCTGCTCGGCGCCTCGAAGCTGATCGTCTTCGGGATCTTGAGCTGCGCAGTGTCTCAGAGCCCCGGGCTCGGCGCCGCGAAGTCCCAGCTCTCCGGCGCGTCCGGTGCATCCGGCGCGACGCGGACCAGCGCGGCCTCCTGGGTCGCCGGGTCGGGCGCCACCAGCGGATCCCGCCAGGCGCGGTAGCTGCTCCGTAGCTCGCTCAGGTCGTCGCGCAGCACGACCGCCTCGAAGTTGCCCAGGCCCGCGTTGGCGAGCGCGTTGTCGTCGGTCCTCAGGACCAGGGCGTCGCCGACAGGTCCTTCGTACAAGGATCCGACGAGCAGGGCCTTTCGGCCAGGTGCCAGGCAGGTGCTCGGCGCACAGCCGCCGTCGCCGCTGAAGTAGAGCAGGGGATCGATGCCCGGCGCCTCGGGAGCGACGGAGTCGGCGAGCGTGAAGCCGGCGAGGTCGACCTCGCCGGGGCCGAGGTTCACGACTTCGACGAACTCGGCGTGCTTCTCGAGGCTGGCCGGCCCGGGCGGATTGCTGAGCACCTCGACGATCGCCACCGTCGCGGGGACGGGCGCCTCGCCGGTGGTGCTGTCCTCGCCGGGAGCGGGCAGCTCGCCCGGGCTCGGCGCGCAGGCGACCCAGTCGGCGGCGCTGTCGCTGTCGACCGTCGGATCGAGGCGGCACAGCGACTCGCCGGCGCCAGGCGCCTCCGCCGGCGGGCCGCTCCACAGCGCGGGCTCGTCGAAGGGCGCCGGCTGAACCGCGCCGTAGAGGATGGTGTCGCCCAGGTTGCCGTCCTGGTCGCGCAGGCCGACGGCCCCGTCCTCGTTGCGCAGGCCGCCCCCGTCGGCGAAGGCTGCCCGCAGGACCGCGCCCTCGCGCAGGACCGAAGGGACAGGCAGGTCGGCGGGGCTGGCGTAGCGCGCGAGCAACAGGCGCTCACCGGGCTGCAGCACCTCGCCGCCGATCCCGAGATCGCCCATCCACAGCTCGGGCCAACTGCGGGCGACCACGACCAGGCCGCCGAGGGTCAGCGGGCTGTCGCCGACGTGGGCGATCTCGACGAACTCCGGACTCGCGGCGCCGCCGTCCTTGCCGTCGGGATCGGCCATCACCTCGGTGATCCGCAGCACGCCGAGGTCGATGGTCGGCCCGCCGCCCGTGTCCGTGAGGACAGGTCCTCCGGACCCTGTCCCGAAGGTCGAGGTGGGCTCGGGGAGCCCGAGATCGACCGGCGCGGAGCCCCAGTCGGGGAGGCTGGGCCAGGTGGTGGCGTCGGCCGAGGTCGAGGTGCCGGCGCCGCTCGTGCCCGAACTGCTGGTCGAGGTGTCGGTCGGGGTCCCGGCGGGCTGCGGGCTCCAGGCGCCGCAGGCGGCCGCGAACGCGGAGAAGAGGAGGGGAGAGAGGAAGTGTCGTGAGTGCACACCCCGAGGTCGCGGCTCGCGGGGTCGGTTTTGCAGCCCGGGCGCGATGTTTCAGCCGGGCGACCCGTGAGCACGCGCGCCAACGCCGGTTGGGCTCAACCGAGGGCGTAGTCCTTGAGCTTGCGGTAGAGCGTGGTGCGATCGATGCCGAGGAGGGCGGCGGCGCGGGCCTTGTTGCCGTCGGTGGCCGCGAGGGCGCCGAGGATCGCCTCGCGCTCGAGCTCCGCCAGCGGGCGCACCAGCCGTGCGTCCGGCGGAGCCTCGGCCGGGGCGATCGGTGCGGCGCGCATCAGCTCCGGCGGGAGATCGTCGAGGTCGAGGATCGGGCCGTCGCCGAGGACCATGGCCCGCTCGATGACGTTGCGGAGCTCGCGGACGTTGCCGGGCCAGCGGTAACGGGTCAGCACCTCGAGCGCGGCCGGCGAGACGTCGGTGATCCGCCGGCCCAGGCTCTCGCCGAACAGCTTGGCGAAGTGCAGGGCGAGCCGCGGGATGTCGTCGCGACGCTCGCGCAGCGGCGGGATGGTCGTCTGGATGACGCTGAGCCGGTACAGCAGGTCTTCGCGGAATCGGCCCGCTTCGACCATCTGCGGGAGATTTCGGTGC
This sequence comes from Nannocystis punicea, assembly GCF_026965555.1. Lineage (GTDB taxonomy): Bacteria > Myxococcota_A > Polyangia > Nannocystales > Nannocystaceae > Nannocystis > Nannocystis punicea. The sequence continues at coordinate 5,309,355 of NZ_CP114040.1, forward strand.
GTCGCGGCGATCAGGCGCACGTCGACCGAGAGCTCCTTCGTGCCGCCGACGCGGGTGAGCGTGCGGTTCTCGAGCACGCGGAGCATCCGCGCCTGGGCCGGCAGGCTGAGCTCACCGACCTCGTCCATGAACAGGGTGCCGCCGTGGGCTCGCACGAACACGCCTTCGTGCTGGCTGACCGCGCCGGTGAAGGCGCCTTTCTCGTGCCCGAACAGCTCGCTCTCGAGCAAGCCCTCGGGGATCGCGGCGCAATTGACGGCGACGAACGGCCTGGTCGCCCGCGGGGACAACGCGTGGACCATGCCGGCCGCGAGCTCCTTGCCGGTGCCGCTCTCGCCGAACAGGAGGATGGTGGTCGGGGTCGCCGCGACTCGCTCGAGGAACACGTGGAGGCGCTGGATCGCCGGCGAATTGCCGATGATCTGGCCGTGGGCGGAACCTGTCTTTGGGGTCAGTTTGGCAGCCGCCGTCAGCTGTTGTCGTTCCCCCGCGCTCTCGCCGCTGGCGCTGACGAGCTGAGCGGCGCAGACCAGGAGGAGCAGCGCCTGCTCGTCGTAGGTCGACCGCACGGCGCGCGGCGCGTCCCACTCCGCGTAGAAGATCAGCCCCTCCGCCGGGGCGGCCATGGCCCCGACGATCCCGCGCAGCTGCACGCTGCGGCGATCGGCCAGGTCGGGCTCGGCCAGCACGTCGCGCAGCAGGAAGCCCCGGCGCTCGCGGAGCACCCGGGCGAGCAGGGCCGGCGAGAGCGCGAGGTCGCAGACCGGGCCGGCGCTGGCGCTGCTGAGGATGTCGCTGCCGTCAGGGCTGAGGAGCAGCGCCCGCGTCGCCGGCAGCGCCTCGAGGGCCCATGCAGAGGCGGCGCGGAACACCGCGGCCAACGAGCCGCAGCGCGCGAGCTTGTCGCCGAGCGCCGCCAGGGCCGCCAGGCGGTTGCGACCCTCGGGGCTGGAGATCGCCCGGGTCGCATCGAGCTCGACCGTGCCGCGGACCGGCGCGGCGGGCTCGGGCGCGACGAAGGCGAGGGTGGTGTTGCCGAGGGTGAAGGCCGCGCCGGGTGCGAGCTCCTGACCCGCTTTCAGCGCCTGGCGCTGGCCCTCGGCGACGCTCCACACCGGGTTGACGCCGGCGACTTCGACGACGCGGAGGCGGCCGGCGGCGCGGTCGAGCTGGATCGTGAGGTGATGGCGCGAGACCGCCCCGTCGCCGAGTTGCAGGCCCTCGCCCTGGCCGCGGCCGATCGTCAGCGGCCCGTCGCCGAGCTCGAGCTGACGCCCGCGATCCGGTCCGGCCTGGACGATGAGCTGAAAAGGATGCACTTACCGCGACTATAACATCGTCGCTGCGCCCGGCCGGGGCGCGCGCCGATTCTCGCGGAGTATCGGCGAAATTGACGACGCGTCCGTCCGCGCCCGAGACCGCAAATTCCGTTCTTCGGGCCACGAATCAGCCGTCCGCGCGCGTGGAACTCGCGTGGTTGACAGCCTAGGGCCGAGTGTTACGTTTCCGGCACTCTTGTGACCGAAAACACCCTTACTCCGCCCCCAGGTCGCCGCGAAGAGCCCCCGGAGCTGCCCGAGGTCATCTCGCTCCTGCCCCTGCGCAACTCGGTGTTGTTCCCCGGCTCGATCATCCCGATCGACGTCGGGCGGCCCAAGTCGGTCAAGCTGATCGAAGAGGCGATCGCGAACGAGCGGCCGATCATCGGCATCGTCACTCAACGCGAGGCCCGCGTCGAGGAGCCGACCGAGGCCGACCTGCACGCGGTCGGCTGCGCGGCGCGGATCCTCAAGGTCATCAAGCTAGCGAAGGACAACTACAGCGTCATCCTCCAGGGGGTGATGCGGATCTCGATCGAGCGCGTGGTCACCAGCGAGCCGTTCCTCAAGGCCCGCGTCACCGAGCTGCCCGACGTCGAGGGCGAGGACGTCGAGGCCGTCGCGCTGGTCCAGAGCATCAAGGAGACGGCCAAGCGGCTGATCGCCCTCGTGCCCGAGCTGCCGCGCGAGGCGGCGGCGCTGCTCGACAGCGTCAGCGATCCGAGCCAGGTCGCCGACCTCGTGATCAGCAACCTCGACATCGAGGCCGGCGAGAAGCAGGAGGTGCTGGCCGCCAACAACGTGCGCGAGCGCCTGCGCAAGGTGCTGATGCTGCTCACGCGTCAGCTCGAGATCCTCAAGGTCCGCGAGCGCATCAACTCGCAGGTCCAGGAGGAGATGGGCCACTCGCAGCGCGAGTACGTGCTGCGCCAGCAGCTCAAGGCGATCAAGGGCGAGCTCGGCGAGATCGACGACGAGTCCGGCGACATCGAGGAGTTCCAGAAGAAGATCGCCGAGGCGAAGATGCCCGAGGAGGCGGAGAAGGTCGCGCGCAAGCAGCTCGACCGGCTCAAGGCGATGCAGCCGAGCAGCGCCGAGTACACCGTCACCCGCACGTACCTCGAGTGGCTCGTCGACCTGCCGTGGTCGCTCTCCAGCGAGGACCAGCTCGACATCGCCACCGTCCGCACGGTGCTCAACGAGGACCACTACGACCTCGAGAAGGTCAAGAAGCGCATCCTCGAGTACATGGCGGTGCTCAAGCTCAACGCCAGCAAGAAGGGGCCGATCCTGTGCCTCCTCGGCCCGCCCGGGGTCGGCAAGACCTCGCTCGGCAAGAGCATCGCCCGCGCGATCGGCCGCAAGTTCGTCCGCATCAGCCTCGGCGGCGTGCGCGACGAGGCCGAGATCCGCGGCCACCGGCGCACCTACGTCGGCTCGCTGCCGGGTCGCATCATCCAGGGCATCAAGCGCGCCGGCACCAACAACCCGGTGATGATGCTCGACGAGATCGACAAGCTCGGCCACGACTTCCGCGGCGACCCGGGCTCGGCGCTGCTCGAGGTCCTCGACCCCGAGCAGAACTGGTCCTTCAGCGATCACTACCTCGAGGTCCCGTTCGACCTGTCGCGGGTGATGTTCATCGCCACCTCGAACTACCTCGATCCGATCCCGCCTGCCCTGAAGGACAGGCTCGAGATCCTCCGGCTGCCCGGCTACACGCGCCAGGAGTCGCTGGCGATCGCCAAGCGATTCCTGCTGCCCAAGCAGATCAGCGAGCACGGGCTCGAGAAGACCGATCTCAAGGTCAGCTTCACCGACGACGCGCTGCTCGAGATGGTCGACAGCTATACGCACGAGGCCGGCGTCCGTAACCTCGAGCGCGAGATCAGCACCGTCATCCGCGGGATCGCCGTCAAGGTGGTCGAGGGCGAGGTCAAGGACGAGGTCGTCATCACCAAGGAGGTGATTCCGGAGTACCTCGGGCCGCAGAAGTACCTGCCCGAGGTCGCGGAGCGCACCGCCGAGCCCGGCGTGGCCACCGGCCTCGCCTGGACCCCGGTCGGCGGCGAGATCATGTTCGTCGAGGCGACCCAAATGCCCGGCAAGGGCGGCCTCATGCTCACCGGTCAGCTCGGCGACGTGATGAAGGAGTCGGCGCAGGCGGCGATGAGCTACGTGAAGAGCCACTTGGGCCCGCTCGGCATCGAGAAGTCGGCCATCGAGAACATCGACATCCACGTCCACGTGCCCGCGGGCGGGATCCCGAAGGACGGCCCCTCGGCGGGCGTGGCGATGTTCGCCGCCATCACCTCGCTGCTCACCGGCACCTGCGTCCGCCCCGACGTGGCGATGACCGGCGAGATCACCCTCCGCGGTCTCGTCCTCCCGGTCGGCGGCATCAAGGAGAAGATGCTCGCGGCCCACCGCGCCGGCATCAAGCGCGTGATCCTGCCCGAGCGCAACCAGAAGGACGTGGTCGACGTGCCGGAGGAGATCCGGCAGGACATGACCATCCTCTGCGTGAAGAACGTGCACGACGTGGCCGAGCACGTGTTCGAGCGCCCGGTCATTCCGGCCGACGCGACCCCCGACGCCGCTGCGAGCGAAGGTCCTCGCGGCGAACCTCCCGCCACGGCTACTACCTGAGCGCGGGCTTTGCGGACCGCCGGGCCTGGGGATTCCATCCCCGGGCTCGCGGTCGTCGTTTGCGTGACGACGAGTTTTCGGCCGCCGAGAGCGCGCCGTGGCAGGTGCATTTTTCGGGCCCTTCCGCCGGCTCGGCTCGCTCGGTGGCCGATTGACATGCGAGAACCGGGCCTTACTCTGCGCCCGTAACGCTTCCCGGCCTTGTCGGCTCGAGTGGGAAGCAGAAGTCCCCCCGGCCCGTACGGGCCCCAAGTCCGAGAAAGGTCAGAGTTCCACAATGGGCAAGATCATCGGTATCGACCTCGGCACGACCAACTCCGTCGTCTGCGTGATGGAGGGCAGCGAGCCGAAAGTCATCCCCAACGAAGAGGGCGGTCGCACGACCCCGTCGGTGGTGGCCTTCGAGGCGAACGGCAACGTCCTCGTCGGTCAGCAGGCGCGGCGCCAGGCGATCACCAACCCCGAGAATACCGTCTACTCGGTCAAGCGCTTCATGGGCATGAGCATGGATTCCTCCTCGCACGAGGTCAACCGTGTGCCCTACAAGGTCGTCAAGGCGCCCAACGGCGACGCGCACATCTCGATCCGCGGCAAGGCGTACTCACCGCCCGAGATCAGCGCGCGCATCCTGATGAAGCTCAAGAAGGCCGCCGAGGACTACCTCGGTGAGACGGTCAACGAGGCGGTCATCACGGTGCCGGCGTACTTCAACGACGCCCAGCGCCAGGCCACCAAGGACGCCGGCAAGATCGCCGGCCTCGACGTCAAGCGCATCGTCAACGAGCCGACCGCGGCCGCGCTGGCCTACGGCCTCGGCAAGGGCAAGAGCTCCAAGGAGCAGACCATCGCGGTCTACGACCTCGGCGGCGGTACGTTCGACATCTCGATCCTCGAGGTCGCCGAGAGCGTGGTCGAGGTCATCTCGACCAACGGCGACACCCACCTCGGCGGCGACGACTTCGACGACCGCATCATCAAGTGGCTGATCGCCGAGTTCAAGAAGGAGACCGGCATCGACGTCGGCGGCGACAAGCTGGTGCTGCAGCGCCTCAAGGACGCGGCCGAGAAGGCCAAGATCGAGCTGTCGCAGGCGATCGAGAGCGAGATCAACCTGCCGTTCCTGACCGCCGACGCGACCGGACCGAAGCACCTGCAGATCCGCCTGTCGCGCGCCAAGTTCGAGGCGATGATCGAGGACCTGGTCAAGAAGACCATCGAGCCGGTCAAGAAGGCGCTCGCCGACGCGAAGAAGTCGCCGGGCGACATCGACGAGATCCTGCTCGTCGGCGGCTCGACCCGCGTGCCGATGGTCCAGAAGTACGTGAAGGAGTTCTTCGGCAAGGATCCGAACCGCAGCGTCAACCCCGACGAGGTCGTCGGCCTCGGCGCGGCGGTCCAGGCGGGCGTCCTCGCCGGCGACGTCACCGACATCGTGCTCGTCGACGTCACCCCGCTCAGCCTCGGCATCGAGACCCTCGGCGGCGTGACCACCGTGCTCATCCCGCGCAACACCACGATCCCGACCAAGAAGACCGAGGTGTTCACCACCGCGGCCGACAACCAGCCGTCGGTCGAGGTCCACGTGGTCCAGGGCGAGCGCAGCATGGCGTCCGACAACCGCACGCTCGGTCGCTTCAGCCTCGGCGGCATCCCGGCGGCGCCGCGCGGCGTGCCGCAGATCGAGGTCACGTTCGACATCGACGCCAACGGCATCGTCAAGGTGTCGGCCAAGGACCGGGCGACCAGCAAGGAGGCCAACATCACCATCACCGCCAGCAGCGGCCTCAAGCAGGACGAGATCGAGCGGATGGTCAACGACGCCTCCAAGTTCGAGGCCGAGGACAAGAAGCGTCGCCAGGCGATCGAGAACCGCAACGGCCTCGAGGCGCTGATCATCCAGACCGAGAAGCTGCTGGCCGAGAACGGCGACAAGTTCCCGGCCGGGCCGAAGGCCGAGGTCGAGTCGGCCATCACCGACGCGAAGGCGGCGTTCGACTCCAAGGACGACGACCGGATCGCGGCCGCGAAGGACAAGCTGATGCAGGCCTCGCACAAGCTGGCGCAGGCGGCGTACGGGCAGCCCGGCGCCGAGCAGGGTCCCGGCGGCCCCGGCGGGCCGGGTGGTGCCGGTCCGGGCCCCGGTGGTCCGGGCGGAGCGGGCGCCGGCGCCAAGACCGAGGGCGACGTGATCGACGCCGAGTTCGAAGAGAAGAACTGACGCGCTCCGGCGCGCATCGGGCCGAGTCCCTCGCGGGGCTCGGCCCTTTTTGTTTGCCGAGCCGAAGGTCGGCGGACCGCGCGACGCCCGTATCGGCAGACCTCTCCTCGGCGCGTCACCGAGTCGATCGCGGCGGTCGCCGGGTCGGCACCCAGGGGGACGCGAACCGACGAAGTTCTCGCCTCCATGCGCGCCAGCGCGAGTTTGCCCGTCTTTGGACAGCGCGAGGCGGAGGGACTAAAAGAATGAGGGTATGCGTCGTCGCGCGAAGGCTGTCGCTGCGCTCGCGTTCGGGCTCGTCCTCACCAGCTGCGCCGGTCCCAACCTCTGGACCGACGGCACCAGCGTGTCGACGGGCCTGTCGAGCCGCGGTCGCCTGCGCCGGCCGGCCAAGCTCGAGCTGACGGGCAGCGGCTTCAAGGTGCCGGAGCGGTGGAAGACGCGCGGGTTCCAGTACGGCACCGAGGAGCTGGTGACGGCGCTCGGCCGCGCGGCCAAGTCGGTGCGCGGAGGATCCAAGAAGGCCACGCTCGGCATCGCCGACCTCAGCCCGCAGCGCGGCGGCAAGTCGAAGTGGCACAGCAGCCACCAGAGCGGCCGCGACGTCGACCTGATCTTCTATAGCGCCGACGAGCAGGGCAAGCCGCTGGCGCCGCCCGAGAACGACATGATCCGCTACGACGGCGAGGGCAAGCCGTACATCCGCGGGAAGGGCACGTACAACGACGCGATCTGGGAGCAGCGCCGCTTCGACACCGCGCGCAACTGGGCCCTGGTCGAGGCGCTGCTGAGCGACGCGACCATCCGCGTGCAGTGGATCTTCGTCTCGCAGCCGCTCGAGGACCGCCTGGTCGAGTACGCGACGCGCCACAAGAAGCCCCGCTGGCTCATCGAGTTCGCCCGCGCGGTCATGTACGACCCGCCCGACGCGCCGACGCACAGCGACCACTTCCACGTGCGGATCTACTGCCCGCGCGACGATCGGTTCCACGGCTGTGTCGACCGCGGCGTGGTCTGGCAGCACGAGAAGAAGTCGTACAAGTACGGCGGCCCGGAGCGCTACGACCCCATCGCGTGGCGCTCGCTGGCGTCGCTGTCGGCGATCGCGCTCGTGCCGGGCTGAAGCCGCGCGAGGCGTGGGCGCTGCGCGTCGACGTCGCGGTGTCATGGACGGGCTGCTCGTTGCGCGATGGTTCGGTTGCCACTCGAGCGCTCGCCCGCGAGGCCGAGCGCGAGCTGTTCGTCGCGCGGTGACATGGGCGAAGGGACAGGTCGTGAGGCCGCCGCCGATGCTCGAGAGCTGTCCGGCTGCTCCCGGCGAAGGGTCGTGCGCGAGCTGTTCGTCGCGCGGCGATAGGGTCGAAGGGACAGGTCGTGAGGCTGCCCGCTGATGCTCGGGCACTTGCTCGAGTGCTCTCGGCGAGGGCGGCACGCGAGCTGTTCGTCGCGCGGCGATAGGGTCGAAGGGACAGGTCGTGAGGCTGCCCGCTGATGCTCGGCACTTGCTCGAGTGCTCTCGGCGAGGGCGGCGCGCGAGCTGTTCGTCGGGCGGCGATAGGGTCGAAGGGACAGGTCGTGAGGCTGCCTGCTGATGCTCGGGCACTTGCTCGAGTGCTCTCGGCGAGGGCGGCGCGCGAGCTGTTCGTCGCGCGGCGATAGGGTCGAAGGGACAGGTCGTGAGGCTGCCTGCTGGTGCTCGGGCACTTGCTCGAGTGCTCTCGGCGAGGGCGGCGCGCGAGCTGTTCGTCGGGCGGCGATAGGGTCGAAGGGACAGGTCGTGAGGCTGCCCGCTGATGCTCGGGCACTTGCTCGAGTGCTCTCGGCGAGGGCGGCGCGCGAGCTGTTCGTCGGGCGGCGATAGAGTCGAAGGGACAGGTCGTGAGCTGCCTGCCGGTGCTCGGGGGCTGCCCGGCTGCTCGTAGCGAGGGCCGCGCGCGAGCTGTTCTTCGCGCGGCAATAGGGTCGAAGGGACAGGTCGTGGGTCCTGCCGGTGCTCGGGAGCTGTCCGGCGACTCCCGGCGAGGGCTGCGCGCGAGACCCACTCGCAAGTTGCGAGCGGTCGACCGAGCCAGCACCCGACTCGCCAGTTGCGAGCGGTCGGCCGAGCGGGACGGGCTCGCGAGTTGCGAGCATCGGCCTGCCCTTGCGAGTGACATGGGGGCTAGCGACCTGCAGCCGGGGCTTACCGGGTACGAGCAGTTGGGCAGGGGCGCGCGACCGCGCGGGCTCGCAAGTTGCGAGCGTCCGGCTGCGCGAAGGGCCGGCTCGCGAATTGCGAGCGTCCGGTCGCGCGAAGGGCGGCTTGCGAGTTGCGAGCGTCCGGTTGCGCGAAGGGCGGCTCGCAAGTTGCGAGCGTCCGGCTGCGCGAAGGGCCGGCTCGCAAGTTGCGAGCGTCCGGCTGCGCGAAGGGCCGGCTCGCAAGTTGCGAGCGTCGCAGGTGCGCAGAGACTCGCCACCTGCGAGCCGACCTCGCCACCGCGGGCGGTCGAGCGACACACGCGAGCGCCGCTCGTGGGCTCCGGAACTCGAGTCGAGCGAGGAGTCGGTGATCGGCTCGGCGAGCCGGCGAGCGAGGTCGGCGAACGGTCGTCTCGACGTAAGTCGGCTCGGCGAGCCGACTTGCGGGCTCGTGCATCTCGCAAGTCGGCTCGGCGAGCCGGCCTGCGGCCTCGCGTCGATCCGCGTGGCCCGTGCAGCCACGGCCGGGCTCGCAAGTTGCGATCGGAGCGCTTCGCCACGAACGGCCGCTTGCTGGCTCGCAGCCCGCGAGATCGCGTGAATTGAGCCGCTGGCTGCGCGCATGCGCGCGTCGGCTGCGCCTGGCTCGAAGGTCAGGAGGTCGATCGCGAGATCTCTGCGATGGAGATCTGCACGTCGATGTCCCGAGCGCTGGTCACTCCGATCTCTTGAGTAGATCGGGATGCCGATCGGCCGCCTCGCTGCAGGCGGCGAGATCTCGCGTCATCGTGGTGCTGCGCTGGCTGAGGCTGTTGGTCGTCCGTCGTGACTCGCGGGCGCGACGGCTGCTCGTACGGCGCTTGAGCTGAATGCCTGGGCAGGGGGGTACTGAACGTTCTCGCAGAATGCGAGGCGACCGAAACTTGCCGACATCGCGTGAAAGTGCTTCTAGTGATCTACTCAGTAGATTATATTGCGGACCCACAAGCCAACCTGATCGCGCCAAAGGAACTACACGGCTTGGATCACACCTCCGCTACCTTGTGAAGCCTCTCCGCCCGGGCACCGCAGTCCACGCGCTCCCGGCCGCGACTCCCTCCGCAGCAACCCGCCATGCCGACCTCGCTCACCGAAGCCCAGATCCGCGACATCGAAGCGAGCAGCCCCGAGGGGCTGTCGTCGCAGCAGCTCGTCGCGGTGTTCGAGGACGCCGACGTCAAGTTCAGCGAGGCGAACCTCCGCCGCTACGTGCAGCTCGGCCTGGTGCCGCGCTCGCGGCGGGTCGGCCACAAGGGCAAGCACCTCGGCTCGCACGGCGTGTACCCGATCCGCGCGGTGCGGCGCATCAACACCATCAAGAAGCTGATGGCGGAGCGCTACACGATCGAGGAGATCCAGGCCAAGTTCCTCACCTTCAAGGACAGCATCGAGATCCTCGACGAAGCACTCGAGGAGCTGCTGTCCGCCTTCGCCGCGAAGATCGACGCCGAAGAGCCGTCGCCGCGGCGCGACAGCCTCTACGGCGAGCTCCGCTCGCTCCGCTCGGCCGCCGACGCGCTGCTGTCCGGCGTCTACCGGCTCGAGAAGCTGCTCATCGCCGGCGGCGGCGCAGTCCGTCCGCGGGGCGGTGGGGCCGCGAGTCCGACTGAACTTTTGTAACTGTCCTTTTAGACCTGTCCTTTCCGACCTGCTCGTTCGTTCCGCTCACCTCCGCGCATTGGGTATACCGGCGCCGCTCCGCGCGCGCCGCCAGGGGATCATCATGCTGAAGCACATTTCTTCCGCCACCGGCAGCGACCTCGATCGCGACAGCGACCTCGACGAGGCCCGCGACCACGACACCGACCACGAGATCGCGAGCGACGCCGGTGAAGAAGCCGGCGAGGACGACGCCGCCGACGACGGCGACGATCCGCGTCCGATCGTGCGGCGCGCCCGCGCCAAGACGATCGCGATGAAGCGGCTCACCAAGGAAGAGCTGCGGATCGGCGCGCTGCTCTACCCGGAGCGCAGCTACTGGCGGCCCAAGTCCCGCGGCGAGTGTGCCAACGTCGCCCGCCCGTGCCCGTACGTCAGCTGCAAGCACCACCTCTACATCGACGTGAACCCGGCGACCGGCAGTATCAAGATCAACTTCCCCGACCTCGAGGTGTGGGAGCTGCAACACTCCTGCGCCCTCGACGTGGCGCAAGGCGGCGGGATCACGCTGGAAGAGGTGGGTGAGATTCTCAACCTCACGCGCGAGCGCATCCGCCAGGTCGAGGTCCGCGGCCTGCTCAAGCTCAAGGAAGCGGGCGGCGAGGATCTTCTCTCGTACCTGGCCCGCGAAGAGGGTTGACCCGGCCGCCGCGCGGGTGGTACCGCGGGCGCGCCTATGACCGCGCCCACGCCGATCCGTCGCGCCCTCGTCAGCGTCAGCGACAAGACCCACCTCGAGGTCCTGGCGCAGATCCTCATCGACTCCCAGGTCGAGGTGCTGTCGACCGGAGGGACCTATCAGGCCCTCGAGGCGCTCGGCGTCGCGGTCGTCAAGGTGAGCGAGTACACCGGCGCGCCCGAGATCCTCGGCGGGCGCGTCAAGACGCTGCACCCGAAGATCCACGGCGGGATCCTGGCGCTGCCGACCCCGGCGCACGAGGCAGAGCTGCGGCTCCATGGCATCGCCCCGATCGACCTCGTGGTCGTCAACCTCTATCCGTTCCGCCAGGTCGTCGCCAAGCCCGGCAGCAGCTTCGAGGACGCGGTCGAGAACATCGACATCGGCGGTCCGGCGATGGTGCGCGCGGCGGCCAAGAACTGGCAGCGCGTGGCGGTGGTCGTCGACCCGGCCGACTACGCGCGCCTCGGCGAGGCGCTGCGCGAGCACGGCGGCGCGCTGCCCGAGAGCCTGCGGCGGTCGCTGATGCGCAAGGCCTACGCGCACACGGCCGCCTACGACGCGGCGATCGCCGGCTACCTGGCGCGCTTCGACGACGCCGGCCTGTCCCTCGGGACAGATGTGTTGCCCGAGCGGATCTTCGTCGCCGGCGCGGCCCAGGGCGAGCTGCGCTACGGCGAGAACCCGCACCAGCCGGCCCGCTTCTACGCGACCGAGCTGGCGGCCGGCGAGCCGGCCGGGCTGCACCGCGCGGTCCAGCACCAGGGCAAGGCGCTGTCGTACAACAACCTGCTCGACGCCGACGCGGCGCTCGGCCTGTGCCGCGACCTCAGCCGGCTGGGCCTGGCGGCCGCGGTCATCAAGCACGTGTCGCCGTGCGGGGCGGCGATCGCCCGCGGCGACGAGTCGCTCGCCGACGTGTACGTGCGCGCCCGCGAGGCCGACGCCGAGAGCGCGTTCGGCGGGATCGTGGCGCTGTCGGGCCCGGTCGACCGCGCCGTCGCCGAGCGCCTGGCCGAGAGCTTCCTCGAGGTCGTGATCGCGCCGTCGTTCAGCCCCGAGGCGCTGGCGCTGCTGGCCGGCAAGAAGAACCTGCGCCTGTTGTCGCTCGAGGACATGCTCGTCGGGACAGGTCCCGAAGCCCAGGCGGCGCTGCGCCTGCGCTCGATCGCCGGCGGCTTGCTTGCCCAGCGCGAGGACGCGGTGACGGTCGCGGCGGCGCAGGGCAAGGTGGCGACCCGTCGCGCGCCCACTGCCTCCGAGCTGCGCGACCTCGAGCTGGCGCAGATCGTCGGCAAGGCGGTGCGCTCCAACGCGATCGTGCTGTGCAAGGACGGCGCGACCGTCGGCATCGGCGGCGGCCAGACCTCGCGCGTCGAGGCGGCCCGGCAGGCGACCGCCCGCGCGGGGGCGCGGGCGCAGGGGGCGGTGCTCGCCTCCGACGCCTTCTTCCCGTTCCGCGACGGCGTCGACGCTGCGGCCGCGGCCGGGGTCACCGCGATCGTCCAGCCCGGCGGCTCGGTCCGCGACGAGGAGGTCGTGACCGCGGCCGACGAGCACGGGCTGGCGATGGTCTTCACCGGTCAGCGCCACTTCCGCCACTGATCCGCTTCTGATTTTTGGTTCAGGTCCGAAAGGCCAGGTGCGATCGTGCATGTCCCGAAGAGCAGCTTGAAGGTCCTGATCGTCGGCGGCGGCGGTCGCGAGCACGCGCTGGCGTGGCGCTGCCGCGTCGAGGGCCACGAGGCCCACGCCGCGCCGGGCAGCGACGGCATCGCCGAGGACGCGACCTGCCACGCGGTCGGCGTCGGCGACCTCGCCGGCCTGGTCGCGCTGGCCGACTCGCTGCGCCCGGACCTGGTGATCGTCGGCCCCGAGCAGCCGCTGGTCGACGGGCTGGCCGACCGCCTGCGCGCGGCAGGTCACGCGGTGTTCGGGCCGTCGGCGGCGGCGGCGGAGCTCGAGGGCAGCAAGGCGGTGGCGAAGGCGTTCATGGCCCGCCACGCGATCCCCACGGCGGCGCACGTGACGGTCACCGGGCTCGACGAGGCGCTGGCGGCGGTGCGTACGTTCGCCAGCCCGCCGGTGATCAAGGCCAGCGGCCTGGCGGCCGGCAAGGGCGTGGTCGTGCCCGAGAGCTTCGCCGAGGCGGAGCTGGCCGTTCGGTCCTGTCTCGAAGGACATGTCTTCGGCGACGCCGGCGCGACTGTGGTGCTCGAGGAGCGGCTGCACGGCGAGGAGGCGTCGCTGTTCGTGCTGACCGACGGCGAGCGCTGGAGCCTCCTGCCGCCGGCGCAGGACCACAAGCGCCTGAGCGACGGCGATCAGGGGCCGAACACCGGCGGGATGGGCGCCTACTGCCCGGCCCCGGTGTGCGACGGGGCGGTGCTGCGGCGAGCGGAGCAGGAGATCGTGGGGCCGACGCTGGCCGGGCTGCGCGCCGAGGGCCGGCGGTTCGTCGGCGTGCTGTTCGTCGGCCTGATGATCGCGCCGGACGGTGCGCCGAAGGTGATCGAGTACAACTGCCGCTTCGGCGACCCGGAGGCGCAGCCGGTGCTGTTCGGCTTGCAGACGCCGATCGTCGCCGACCTGCTGGCGGCCGCTCGCGGCGAGCTGACGCCGCGCACCTACGCGGCCGCGCCGGCCGCCAGCGTGGTGGTCGCGGCGGCCGGCTATCCCGGCGAGACCCGGCCCGGCGCGGCCATCCGCGGGCTCGAGGCGGTCGCGGGGCTCGCCGACGTCAAGGTGTTCCACGCCGGCACGCGTCGCGGCGCGCACGGCTGGGAGACCCGCGGCGGGCGGGTGCTCGGGGTCTGCGCTCGCGGCGTCGACCTGCGAGCGGCGATCGAGCGCGCCTACGCGGCGGTGGCCGGCCTCGAGGTGGAAGGCGGCCAGTTCCGCCGCGACATCGGCGTGCGAGCGCTCACCCGTCACGCGGAATGAGGCGGCCTGCGGCGCGCGGGCAGGGGGTCGCCCACGCCGCGCGCGCGAAGCGTGGTATACGCCCGGCAATGGCACACGTCCGCCCGCTCCGCGGCTTCCGCTACGACCTCCCCCGCCTCGGCGACGCCGGTCTCTTGCTCGCGCCACCGTACGACGTCGTCGACGCGGCCGGCCGCGAGCGCATTGGCGCTCGCTCCCCGCACAACTGCATCCACGTGATCCTGCCCGAAGGGCAAGGTGACGCGAAGTACGAGGAGGGCGCCAAGCGGTTCGCCGCGCTCGAGCGCGAGGCGCTGGTGCGCGACGCCAGCCCGAGCTTCTACGTCTATCACCAGACCTTCACCTCGGAGGGCCAGCAGTACACGCGCAAGGGCTTCATCGGCCTGATCGAGCTGACCCGCTTCGGCGCCGGGCCAGTCCTCGCCCACGAGCGCACGCTCTCGGGCCCGAAGGCCGATCGCCTGAAGTTGATGCGCGCGTGCGAGGCTCACCTCGAGCTGGTGTTCGGCATGTTCTCCGACCCCGGCCGCGCGTGGGAGGCGGCGACCACGAGGGCGCTGGGGGCCCCGGTGCTCGAGGGCGACTTCGACGGCACGCACCACACGCTCTACCGCGTCGACGATCCGGCGGCCACGGCCGCGCTGAGCTCCGTCCTCGAGGACAAGAAGATCTACATCGCCGACGGCCACCACCGCTACGAGACGATGTGCACGTTCCGCGACGAGCTCGAGGCCGCGGGCAAGGGCGAGGTGGCGCGCTGGGGCCTCATCTTCCTGTCGAACCTCGACGACCCCGGCCTCGTCGTGCTGCCGACGCACCGCCTGATCCACAGCGTGCCCGGCCTCGACCTCGCCGCCGCGCTGGCGCAGGTCGAGCCGTTCTTCACCATCACCCGCGAGCCGCTGCCCGAGAGCGGAGCCGCAGTGCGCGCGCGGCTGGCCGAAGTGGGGGCCCGGGGCGCGGCGTTCGGTCTGGCAGTGCCGGCCAGCGGCGAGCTCGTCGTGCTGTCGCTGCGGCCCGACTTCGACCCCGCGGCGGCCGGCCTGCAGCACCTGGCGCCGGCGCTGCAGCGCCTCGACGTCGCGCTGCTGCACGAGCTTATCCTCGACCGCGGGTTCGGCGTGACGCGCGAGGCGCAGGCGCTGAACACCAACATCCGCTACTACAAGTCGACCGACGAGGCGCTGGCCGTGGCCCGCGCCGGCGGCAGCGACGTGCAGCTGGTGTGCTTCATGAACCCGACGCCGGTCCGCGACGTCCGGGCGGTGTGCGACAGCGGCGAGGTGATGCCGCAGAAGAGCACCTTCTTCTATCCGAAGATCCCGACCGGCCTGGTGTTCCACGATCTCAAGGCGGGCCTTTGAGCGCGAGACTCCCCGAGGGCGTCGACGCGGTGCTCCCGCGCGGCGCCCGTGATCTGCTGCCCGCTGCCGCGCGCCGCCGCCGCGCGGTGACCGAGGCGCTGCTCGGCGTGTTCGACCGTTGGGGCTACGACCCGGTGGTCACGCCGGCGATCGAGTACTTCGCGGTGTTCGGCCGCTGGCTGGCCGAGCGCGAGCGGCAGCGGTGCGTCCGCTTCATCGAGGCCGGCTCGGGCGAGCTCGTCACCCTGCGCTCCGACATCACGCCGCAGATCGCCCGCCTCGCCGGGCAGCAGCTGCGCGAGCGGCTCGCGGCCGGCGAGGCGGTGCGCCTGTGCTACGCGGCCGACGTCGTGCGCCTGTCCGAAGGGACACGTGAACAGAGCGAGCGCCACCAGGTCGGGGTCGAGCTGCTCGGCGACGACGCGCCCGAGGCCGACGCCGAGCTGATCCTGCTGGCCGACGAGGCGCTGCGGGCCGCGGGGGTGAAGGGCGCGACGCTCGAGGTGGCCGACGTCGGCATCGCTCGCGGGGTGTTCGAGCGCCTGCCGGGGTGCGACCTCGAGGCCCTGCACGGGCTGCTCGCCCGCAAGGACGCGGGCGGGGTGGCGCGCATGGCCGCCGGCCTGGCGCTCGACGACGAGCCGCGGCGCTGGCTCGGGCTGCTCTGTGAGCTGTTCGGAGCGCCAGGTATTTTGGAACATGTCCCCGGGGACATCCGCGCGCGCTGGCCGTGGCTGGCCGAGCGGCTCGGGCGACTCGAGGCGGCCCTCGCGGTGGTGCAGGCGCGCGCCCCGGAGCTGCACGCGCGGCTGGTGGTCGACCTCGGCGAGGTGCGCGGGTTCGACTACTACACCGGGCTGCGCCTGCGCGCGTGGGCCCCGGGCTCGGCCCGGCCGCTGGTGGTGGGCGGGCGCTACGCGGGCGGGGCGGGCTTCGCGGTCGAGCTCGACGCGCTCGAGGCCTCGCTCGACGCGGCCGGCGAGACGACGGCGGGGCGGGCGGGCGGGGTGATGATCGCCAGCCAGGGCCGCGAGCCGCAGGCGCGCGCGCTCGCGGTGGCGCGGGCCCAGGCCTTGCGGGCGGCCGGTCGGCGCGCGTGGGTCCAGGCCGGGCTGTCCCTCGAGGCAGCTCAGGCCGCGGCCGCGGAGGCCGACGAGCTGCTGTACTTCGGCGCCGACGAGCGGGCCGAGATCTGGTCGCAAGGACAGCCGGGCGCGTGGCGCCGGGCGGAGGAGAGCGGAGCATGACGACGCTGATCGTGGTCGGCGCGCAATGGGGCGACGAGGGCAAGGGCAAGGTGGTCGACTACCTGGCCAGCCAGGCGCAGCTGGTGGCGCGCTACGCCGGAGGCAACAACGCCGGGCACACTCTGGTGATCGGCGGGCGCAAGCTCGTGACCCACCTGGTGCCGTCGGGCTGCGCGTACCCGGGGACGCCGTGCGTGCTCGGAGCGGGGATGGTGATCGACGTCGACGTGTTCCGCGCCGAGGTCGAGGAGCTGCAGTCCGCGGGCATGCTGCACGGCGGCGAGCTCCGGGTGTCGCGCGACGCCCACGTGATCTTCCCGCACCACCGGCTGGTCGACGGGTTGCGCGAAGATCGGGCCCAGGCGGCCAAGATCGGCACCACGCGCCGCGGGATCGGCCCGGCCTACGAGGCCAAGGCGGGGCGCCGCGGCGTCCGTGTGCGCGACCTGTTCCGACCGGAGCGGCTGCGAGCCCGCCTCGAGCTGGCGAAGGAGGTCGTCGACGCCGAGATCGCACGCCTCGGATCCAGCGAACGGGTCGACGTGGCCGCCGAAGTGGCCCGTGCGTCGGCGTGGGCCGCCTGGCTCGGGGACAAGGTCTGCGACACCGGCGAGCTGGTCGATGCGGCGATCCGGTCCGGCAAGCGCGTGCTCTTCGAGGGCGCGCAGGGAGCTCTCCTCGACCTCGACCACGGCACGTACCCGTTCGTGACGTCGTCGACGACGCTGGCGGGCGGCGTGTGCTCGGGCATCGGCGTCGGCCCCACCGCGATCGACGGCGCCTGGGGCATCAGCAAGGCCTACGCCACGCGCGTCGGCGCCGGCCCGTTCCCCACCAAGCTCGAGGGGTCGCTCGGCGATCAGCTGCGCCACGCCGGCGACGAGTTCGGCGCGACCACCGGCAGGCCGCGCGACTGCGGGTGGCTCGACCTGCCGGCGCTCCGCCACGCAGCCAGGCTCAACGGCCTCACCGGCCTGTGCATCACCAAGCTCGATGTGCTCGCGGCGATGCCCGAGGTCCACGTGTGCCGGGCCTACGCCGACGGAGCCTCGCCCGGCGACGTCGACCTCGACGAAGTCGTGCCGATCCTCAGCCCGGTGGCGGGTTGGGGCGATCCCTCGCTTCGAGAACGAATCTCTGTCGCCAGGCGCCTCGAAGATCTCCCCGCCGCCGTGCGCGCCTACCTCGACCTGATCGCAGACGAGGTCGGTGTCCCCATCGCCCTCGTCTCGCTCGGGCCCGATCGAGAGCAGACCATTCTGCTGCGGGACCCGTTTTGAGCCCGTTGCCCGTGAGTCCTCGGCACGACCTTGCAGCGCTGCGGCCCTTCGGGCTCGCAGCCCCACGGCCTGACGAGTGGACGGTCGCGCCGGCACCGCAGCGGCCCCGAGCTCGCTCCATGAGCCTCCTGGAGCGGCGCCGCGCGGTTTTCGCGTTCCGCGGGCAAACCCGCGCTGGTGGGCTTCACGAGGCCGCTGGGCAAATGTCCGGTGGGGTGGGCCCGAGGTCGCGTGGGGTCGAGGTCGGCGAAGGGCGGCGCCAGGCAGCCCACGCTGCGGCCGTCGGCTGTTTTCTCCGTCTGGTTGTACCTACCAGCCGCATTTCCTATACTGGCGGCCCCGCGGACGTAGTCAGTTCTGCAGGACGCCGTCGCGCTCTGGCGAGCGACTCCCAGGAATCACGCTCATGAAGATCGAATGCGATAAGTGCGGAGCCAAATACTCGATTGCGGACGACAAGGTCCGCGGCAAGACCTTCAAGATCCGCTGCAAGAAGTGCAGCAACGTCATCATCGTCCGCGACAAGGCGGGCGGCGCAGAGGACGGGGGCGACGCGCCAGCCGACGAGCCGGGCTGGCACCTGGCGATCGGTGGCGAGACCGTGGGGCCGATCAGCGAGGCCGAGGTCCGCGAGCGCTTCGCCGCCGGAGAGATCGACAAGGACACCTCCGTCTGGCAGGAAGGCTTCGAAGATTGGTTGCCGCTCGGTGAAGTGAGCGCGTTCTCCGACCTGGCCGCGGCGTCGGGCCGTCCTTCGGCGCCCGATCCGTTCGCCGGCGGCAGCGACGACGACTACAGCGCGCCCGCGCCGGCCCCGAGCGCCAGCTCCAGCTTCGAGCGGCAGCCCGAGCCCGCGCGGCAGCCCGCCGTCGCGGCCGCGCCCGCGGCCTCGACCAGCGGCCCGAAAGCATCAGCGGCGCCGGCGGGCGGCGGTGACAACCCGCGCGTGTCCTCGCTGACCGGCGCGCGCAACGAGAACTCGGTGCTGTTCTCGCTCGACAGCCTGTCGTCGATCGCTATGGGCTCCAAGCAGGGCGGAGGCGGCCCCGCGCCCAGCGGTCCGTCGTTCTCGCTCGGTGGCGGTGGCGGTGGCGGCGGCGGCGGCGGTCAGTCGGCCTCGCCGACCGGCAACAGCGAAGGTTCGGGCCTCATCGACATCCGCGCCATGAGCGGGATGATGGGCGGCGGAGGCGGCGGTGGTGGCGGCGGCGGCGGCGGCGAGGAGGGTCGTGACGACTCGATGTTGCCGAGCTTCGGCGGCACCGGCTTCGGCGGTCTGTCGGCCGCGCCGCTGCTCGTGACGCCGGCCCAGCCGGTCGTCGAGCACGCGCCGGCTCCCGAGCCGCAGCGCTCGAACGCGCCGCTCTACGCGCTGATGGCGATCCTGCTGCTCGGCATGGGCGGCATGGCTTGGTACATCCTCACCCGGCCACCGCCGACGCCCGAGACGAAGATCGTCGAAGTCATCAAGCCGGCCGAGGTGAAGGAAAAGCCGGAAGACGAGGACGACGGCGACAAGCCGAAGAAGAAGAAGAAGGAAGAGGACGAAGAGGCGGACGAGACCGGCGCCGCCGAGACGCCTCCGGCCACGGACGACAAGAAGACCGCGGTCGCCAAGACGACGGCGAAGAAGACCGACAAGAAGGGCGAGAAGACGGACAGCAAGACGTCGCCCCTCGACACCAAGGTCGAGCCGAAGAAGGAAGAGAAGAAGGAAGAGAAGAAGGACGACTACAGCGTCGACTGCATCCTCGATCCTTCGAAGTGCGGCAAGAAGGGCGGCGGCGGCGACAGCAGCAGCAGCAAGCCGCCGGCCGACTCCAGCCTGCCGGAGAAGCTCGAGCTCTCCGACATCCAGGCCGGCGTCAACCCGGTCAAGGCCAACGCCAAGACCAACTGCGCCAAGAATGCCAAGGGCGGTGAGAAGGTCTCGATCAAGCTGTCGATCAGCGGTCCGTCCGGCACCGTGCTGAGCTCGACGGTGGTCGACGCCGCGGGTAACGACGGGCTCGCCAACTGCGTGGCCGCCGAGCTGAAGAAGGCGACCTTCAAGAAGGTTCAGAAGGAGCAGATCGGCACGCAGGTGTCGGTGAGCTTCTGAGCTCGGCGAGCGCGCCGAGTCTCGAGTCCGGCGGGGTCGTCCTTCGGGGCGGCCCCGTCGCGTTTTCGCGGGTCGTCGCCCGCGCGCGGGTTCGTTGCTTGACTCGTGGTCGGCCGCACAGCGGTGCTGTGAGCGCGCCGACATCAGGGGCTAGGCAGGGCCAGGGTTTTACGGCAACCTGAAGTTCTCCGCCGCGGCGCTGGCCGAGACCTTGCCTCGGTCGTTCGCGTTGGACCGCCGACGCTGGACCGAAACATACTTCCCGGCCCTCCGCGGGCCCCGATCTCCAGGAGCACTGCTCGCCATGTCGAACACCGAGAACTCCGCCCTCATCGCCCTGAGTGAGCTCAAGAACCTCGAGGCCGCGCGCGTGGCCGAGGTCGAGAGCGAGAAGCGCGCCAAGGAAGACGCCGAGCGGCGCGCCCGTGAAGAGGCCGAACGCAAGGCGCGTGAGATCGCCGAACGCAAGGCCCGCGAGGAGGCCGAGCGGATCGCCAAAGAGACCGCCGAGCGCGAGGCCCGTGAGCGAGAGGAGCGCCTGCGGCTGCAAGAGGCCGATCTGCGCGCCCGCGCGGAGCAGGAGGCCCGCCTCAAGGAAGAGCAGATGCGCCTCGACGCGCAGGTCAAGCTGGCCGAGAAGAAGGCGCGCCCGATGTGGCTGTACGCCGTGCTCGGCGTGCTGGTCATCGGCGTCAGCGTCGGCGGCTACATGATCTACGACTACATCCAGAAGCGCGACGAGGCCGAGCGGATCGCCCAGATCGAGCAAAAGAAGAAGGACGACGAGCGCGCGGCCGAGATGGCGTCCCTCATGAAGGAGCTGAAGGGCCTTCAGGAGGAGCAGAACAAGATCAAGTCGCAGAAGGACGAGATCGAGAACCAGCTCAAGAACGTCCAGGACGAGACGGAGCGGCAGAAGCTGCTGGCCGAGAAGGCCGCCCTCGATGCCCAGCTGGCGGCGAACGAGGACAAGCAGAAGAAGAACAAGGGCAAGAGCGGCGGCAGCAAGTCGAGCAGCGGCGACGGCGAGCCCAAGTCCGAGAAGCCGAAGGGCGGGATCTCGGTCAGCAAGAACGTCGACGATCCGCTCGACGGCCTGTGATCGGCGTTCGCTCAGGCGGCGCGCACGAGCTGTTCGGGCGCCGCCGGCTCTCCTGGCCGCGCCGGAGCCCTCGGCCGAGGGCGTCGCCAGAAGGATGGCCCCGGGAAAATTACGCTGCGACGGTCTTGCCCGGCGTTTTTTCCCGTGATAAAGAAGTCGCCCCTTCGGCCTGGTAGCCAAGTGGTAAGGCAGAGCTCTGCAAAAGCTCTATTCGCCGGTTCGATTCCGGCCCAGGCCTCCCCGAAGACAAGAGCCCCTGCGACCCCGCAGGGGCTCTTTGCTTTGGTCGCCGTCAGCGGAACTCGAGCTCGAGCCGGGGCAGGCCGTGCGCTGCGTGCTCCTCGGCGCTGAGCATCGTCGACGACTGCTCGTGCGGCGCCACGTGCCAGCGCAGGTAGCCGAGATCGACGCCGCGGAGCTCGAGGCGGGCGTCGTAGCGCAGCTGCAGGCTGCCATAGAGGCCGTCCGGGAGCGGCTCTGCGTAGGCCGGGCGGGCCAGGACGTACTGGTCGCTGCGGCTGCCGTTGGCGAAGAGGTGCTGCGAATCGGGCGGGCCGAGCCAGGCCCTCACCTCGGCCAGCGGCGCGCGCGGGCGGGCGATGGTGTTCTGGAGGAACGCGGCCAGCTCGCGCTGACGGGCGGGGTCGGGGACCGGGGCCGCTCGCAGCGCCGCCCAGGAGGCGGGCTCCCAGCGCCCCCCGCCGAATTCGCCGGTGCGCGAGGCCTGGACCTGCTCGGCCGCGGCTTCGGCCTCCGACTGATCGAGGTCGATCACCGCGAGCACTTCATCGGGTCCGAGGCGATCGTCCATGCCCCTGAGCGCCGAGGCGTCGGCGAGGTGCGCCTGTCCTTTGGGACCGGGTCGAAGGAACAGGAGGTAGCGGCGCTCCTCGGCGTACGAGCGCGGGTAGTTCGGCCCGCGCAGGGCATGGAGGTCGAGGTCGACGCCCGGTGCCCGCACAGCGCCGCGGACCACCTGCAGCGCGGAGAAGCGGTCCTGAATGAACATGTCCAGCGAGCCGTCGGGTCCGGGCCGGCATGGGTAGGTGCCGGGCTGGTAGCGGGTCAGCAGCCACACGGGCGCGCTCTCGGCGAGCTGGGGGTCGAACGGGTGCCACGGCTCGACCAATCCCGAGAGCCCCGCCGGCAGCGCGCGCGCCGGGGCGGCGGTGGAACTCGGAGCAGGTGGCGTGGGCCCCGAGGTCGGGGTGCACGCGAGGGCGAGGACGAGCGGGACGGCGATGCGCATGGTCATGAGGCAGGGCTCCGGGCACGAACGCGGGAGCGGTGGCGGAGGTGCCTGTCTCGAGAGACAGGTGACTGGAGTTCCGTCTCCTGTCGGCCGCACCCGGTAGCGGACGGCGGGGAGTCAGGGGCCCGGGCACGAACGCGGGAGCGCGGACGGAGGTGCCTGTCTCGAGGGACAGATGACTGGGGTTCGCTCTCCAGCCGGCCGCACCCGGTAGCGGACGGCGGGGAGTCAGGGGCCCGGGCACGAACGCGGGAGCGCGGACGGAGGTGCCTGTCTCGAGAGACAGATGATTGGGCGGTGGACGGCGGTGCGCCGGGCGGGTGCGAGGGCGGGGCGAGGCGCATGGCTCAACGGACAGGTGGGCCCGATAGCCCGAGGTCGGCGACGCGGGCGCGGACCTTGGCCATGAAGGCGGGCCCGGGGTCGGCCTTGCGGGTGCGGTACTTGGGATCGCGCTCGACGAAGTAGGGGTGGCCCTCCATCGCCAGGTACTCGTGGTGCCCGATGAGGTGGGTGATCGCGGGGAAGCGGGCCTTGAGGTGGCGGACCAGCGCGGCGTCGGCCTCTACCTGGGCGTCGGTCAGGAGGTGCTCGTCGAGGTCGCCCACGTTCTCGACGCCGATGGCGACGTGGTTGAGGCCGACGCAGTGACGCGCCATCGACGTCTCGGGCATGAGGCGGAAGATCGTCCCGTCGCGGTCGACCAGGAACTGCGACGAGACGTTGAGGTCGCCGGCGTCGGCGATCGTCTTGCGCGCGCTCTCGATGGTGGGGCGGTCGAAGTAGCGCCAGGTCGCGTCCGCCGAGCCGCCGCCGGTGTGGTGGAGGATGATCATCCGCGGCTCGATCTCGACGCCGCTCGCGGCCGGATCCTGGTGCGCACGGCGGTAGTCGATCGTGCGGGCGACTCGGGCCTCGTCGTAGGTGATCGGGCGGTCGACGATCGTCAGCGGCGGCGGCGCGGGCGCGGGCGGCTCGGCGGGCGGGGGAGCGTGGGTGGTCTTTGGAGCAGGTTCGATGGGACCGGTCGCTTCGGACAGGTTTGATGGAACATGCTCCGAAGGTCTGGCGGCCGGAGGCGCGGGTGCGGGCTCCGGTCCGGCGCAGGCGACGACGAGGAGGACCGCGGCGAACGACCGGCGCAGGCGCGCAGGGGCGGCCGCCGGGGGCCGAGAGGGGGCGGGGGCTGGCAGCTGCGCGTCGTGGCGAGACGGAGCGGAGCCTGGCAGCTGCGCGTCGCGGCGCGCCGGGTCAGCGGTCATCGTCGTCGCTCCGCAGGCGGGCGCGGGCGGCCTTTCGCTCGCGTCGCTCGCGCTTCGCCTCGACCTGCTGGATCCGCTTGTTCTTCTGCTTCTCCGTGGGTGGGCGACCGGGCAGCGCGGGCTGATCGACGTGGTGCTCCTCGAAGCTCCCCGGCGCCGCGCCGAGCTCGAAGATC
This sequence comes from Nannocystis punicea, assembly GCF_026965555.1. Classification (GTDB taxonomy): domain Bacteria; phylum Myxococcota_A; class Polyangia; order Nannocystales; family Nannocystaceae; genus Nannocystis; species Nannocystis punicea. The sequence continues at coordinate 5,332,823 of NZ_CP114040.1, forward strand.
GTGACCTCGCGGCGGGCTCGCTCGCCGACCCGGAGCGGGATCACGGCCGCGCCGATGCCGGCGCCGACGTACACTGCGCCGCACGGGCGCACGTCGACGCGCGAGCCGTAGAGGCCGTGCACGTACTTGTGGCCGATGAGGCGGCCGAGCGCGAGCTCGTTGAGGCGGGCGAGGGTGACCTGGCCGGCATGGGTATGCCCGGACAGCACCAGCTGCACGCCCGCGGTCCACAGGTGATCGGCCTCCTCGGCGATGTGCGACAGGCCGAGGGTGGGGAGGTCGTGGCGCAGGCCCCGCGTCGCGCGTTCGACGTCGGCGTGGCCGGTGTAGGCGTCATCGAGGCCGACGACCTGGAGCGCCTGGCCGCGCAGGGTGATCGTGGTGTGCACGTTGTCGAGGACCTCGGCGCCGGCGCGTCGCAGGGTCCTGCGCACCTCGGGACCGCCCGACCAGTGATCGTGATTGCCGAGCACCGCCATCACCGGGGCCTCGTAGCCGCGGAGGAGCTCCTCGAGTTGGTCGAGGAACGCCTGGCTGTGACAGACGAAGTCGCCGGTGATGCACACGAGGTCCGGGCGCTCGGCGTTGACGAGGTCGACCGCGGCGCGCTGGATCTTCATCGGCGTGATCCGGCCGACGTGGATGTCGGTGACGTGGGCGATGCGGAGCGGGCTGGCGAGCTGGGCCACGAACGAGGCCGGGCCGGCGAACCTGCGCACTTCGATCTGGGCTCCGGTGTCGAACCAGGCCAGCGGGTTCAGCATCCGCGATCGCGCGAGGGCGGCGGCCAGTCCGGCGCCGGCAGGCTTGGGCGGCGAAGCGGGCACGTGCGAGTGAGTATAAAGATCGCGGGGACATATTCCAGCCGGGGCGCCTGGACCGCGGGGGAGGTCGGTGATAAAGGCTGGCCGAGCCTCGTCGGCCGTCGCCATGAGCGCCGCTCCCGTCCCTCGTCCGTCACGTCGCCTGCAGGCGGCCCGCGTCGCAGGCGCGAGTCTGCTCAGCGTGTTGGGGGTGCGGATCGTGGCCGACATGCACCGGGACAGCTTCCTCGGGCCCGTCGAGCTGCTGGTGAGCCTCGGCAACCTGTACGCGCTCGCGGTCGGGCTCGCCACCGTCGTGGTCATCGCGGGCCTGCTCGGCGGTCGTCGCTGGGCGTTCCTGCTCGTGCCGCTGCTGCTCTCGGTCAACGTCGGCGTGTTCGTGCCGGCGCTGGCGTCGGACGTCCAGATCGCCGGCTTTCTCATCGTCTGGAACCTGGCGCTCATCGGCGACAGCCTGTTCGCGATCAGCAGCACGGGGGCGCGCGCGCGGCGGGTCGGCGATCGCGGGGCGTCGTTCGCGTGGCTGCAGCGCTACGGCGCCGCGGCGCAGCACCTGCTCCTGGTGTCGCTGCTGGCCGGGCTGGCGCTGTTCGGCTTCGAGGTCGAGCACGAGCTCGTCCCCGATCTGCTCGGCCTGGCGTTCGCGCTGACGACCCTCGCGCTGGTCTCGCCGTACGTGCTCGAGCTGCTGCGACATCGACGGGGCTATGTGGTCGTGATCGCGGCGGCGCTGCTGGGGTTCTTCCTGGCGGCGATCACGAGCCCGGGGGCGGTGCTCGGCCTGCTGTGGGCGCTGCAAGCCGCGGTGTTGCTGGTGATCGTCGCCCGCGGGCCGGTGTTCGCCGACCTGCTGCAGAGCTTCTACGCCCGGCCGGCGCTGCTCATCCTGTCGACGTTCGGCCTGATCGCGTTCTCGGGGGCGCTGGTCCTGACGTTCCCGGCGGCCTCGGCGACCGAGAGATCGATCGCGTTCATCGACGCCCTGTTCACGGCGATGAGCGCGACCTGCGTGACCGGGCTGATCGTGCTCGACACGCCGGTCGCGTTCTCTCACTTCGGCCAGGTCGTGATCCTGCTGCTGATCCAGCTCGGCGGCCTCGGGATCATGGTCCTGTCGACGTTCGCGGCGGTGCTGCTCGGCGGGCGTCTGGCGCTGCGCGGCGAGCAGGCGCTCGAGGAGGTGCTCGACCTGACGAGCCCCGGTTCGGCCTACGAGCTGACGCGCTTCATCGTCGTGTCGACGCTGCTGATCGAGGCCGTCGGCGCGATCGCGCTGGCGCTGCTGTTCCACTACGGCTACGGCTTCGAGGCCGCGTCGGCGCTGTGGCGCGGGACGTTCCACGCGGTGTCGGCGTTCTGCAACGCGGGCTTCGCGTTGTGGAGCGACAACCTGATCCAGTTCCAGACCGACGGCGCGGTGCAGGCCGTCCACGGCTCGCTCATCACGCTCGGCGGGCTCGGCTTCCCGGTGCTGCTGGCCCTGTGGTTGCGCGCGCGCGGGGCCGAGCGACGGCTGCCGCTGCAGGCGCGGGTGGTCCTGTGGATGTCGCTGAGCCTGGTGGTCGGCGGGACGATCCTGTTCGCGATCGCCGAGTGGGACGCGTCGCTGCACGGCCTGTCGATCGCCGACAAGATCATCAACTCGGTGTTCCAGAGCGTGACGCTGCGGACGGCGGGCTTCAACAGCGTCGACTTCTCGGCGCTCGAGCGCTCGACGATCCTGATGATGGTCGTGTGGATGTTCATCGGCGCGTCGCCCGGCAGCACCGGCGGCGGGATCAAGACGACGACGCTGGCCGTGGTGCTGGCGGCGATCCCGGCGCTGATCCGCAATCAGGCGCGGGCCCAGCTGTTCCGGCGGACGATCCCGCACGACATCGTCTACCGCGCCGGAACTATCATGACCCTGGCGACGATGGTGGCGGTGGTCATCACCTTCGCGCTGCTCGCCAGCCACGACATGCCGTTCGAGCGGGCCCTGTTCGAGACTGTCAGCGCGCTGGCGACGGTCGGCCTGTCGATCGGGGCCACCGCCGAATTGAACGCGCTCGGCAAGTGGCTCATCATCGTCACGATGTTCATCGGCCGCGTCGGCCCGATCTCGCTCGCCCTCGCGCTCGGCACGCCGCGCGGCGCGCACGTCCAGTTCCCCGAAGCCAAGATCATGGTCGGCTGAGCGCCGGGCCTCCTCATCACCTGCACTCAAGGACATGTCCTCATGAGCGGAGAATTCGCAGTCATCGGCCTCGGGCAGTTCGGACGGGCGGTCGCGCTGAGCCTGGTGCGCGAGGGCGCCGCGGTGCTGGCGATCGACCAGCTCGAGGAGCGAGCTCAGCTGGTCGAGTCCGAGGTCGACGCGGTGGCCTGCGCCGACGCGACCGACGAGCGCGCGCTCAACGAGCTGGGGCTGGAGCGCATGTCGTGCGTGGTGGTAGCGATGGGGGCCCGCGCCCGCGAGACGTCGATCCTCACCACCTCGCTGCTGCGCCAGCGCGGGATCCCGCGCATCATCAGTCGCGCGGCCAACGAGCTGCACGCGCGCGTGCTGCTGGCCGTGGGCGCGCACGAGGTCATCAACCCGGAGATGCAGATGGGCCAGCGACTGGCCCGCAACCTGGCCCACCCGACCATCCTCGAGCAGATCGCGCTCGACGAGAACACCAACCTGGTCGAGGTTGCGACGCCCGAACAATTCATCGGCAAGACGATGGCGGAGATCGACATGAAGCGGCGCTACGGGGTGTCGGTGATCGCGGTCCGGCGCGGGGGGCAGGTCATCCCTCAGCTCGCCGTCGACGACCGGCTCGCCCGCGGCGATCGCCTGCTCATCGTCGGCCCGCCGGCGTCGGTCCGCCGCGTCGCCAGCCTGGCGTAGACCCCCGGAACCGCCGCCATGACCCTCCGCACCCGCCTCCTGCTCGGCTACGGCTACCTGATCGCGCTGCTCCTGCTCAGCGTCGGCACGGCCGCGTTCAACTCCCAGCGGGTCGCCCGCAACGTGCAGGTGGTCGTGCAGAACAACCTGGTCAGCCTGAGCGCGGCGGTGGCGATGCTCGACCAGATCGAGCGCCAGGACAGCGCGACGCTGGTCGGTCTGATGCAGCGCAGCGAGCCGACCGAGATGACGGCGGCCGAGGAGGACTTCGAGAAGGCGCTGGTCCAGGCGCGCAGCGCGTCGATGTCCGACGACGACATCGCCATGCTGAAGAACCTCCAGGAGAACTACGAGGTCTACCGCAAGGCGCGCGACGAGCTGCTGCGCAGCATCCCCGAGAACCCGTACGCGGCCTACCACGAGACGGTCTTCCGCGTGTTCGAGGAGCTGAAGCGCGACGTCAATCAGTACCTCGAGGCGAAGAAGACGGCGCTCGGCGACGCCAACATCGAGGCGTCGCAGTCGGCCATCGAGGCGGCGGTGCTGCTCGGCGTGCTCGTCACCGTGGCGCTGCTGTCGCTCGGGCCGCTGTCCCGCAGCCTGCAGCGCGACGTGCTCGGACGCCTGTCGGAGGTCGGCAGCGTGACCGAGGCGATCGCCAGCGGCGACCGCCGCCGTCGCGTGCGCGACTTCTATCAGGACGAGCTGGGCCAGGTCGCGCGCCAGCTCAACGCGGCGCTCGATCGCCAGCAAGAGCTCGAGTCGCAGATGCAGGGCCGACTGCTCGAGCAGCGCCGCGTGCTGGTCGGCTTGATGAAGCAGTGGCCGATGCCCGCGGCCCTGATCGGCATCGACGGCGAGCTGGTGGCGTCGACGCTCAGCGAGGACGACGAGGCCGAGCTCGATCGCCTGACGCCGCGCGTGCGCATGGCGGCGAAGGTGCTGATGACGCGCCGCTTCGTCCGCGCCGAGGAGCTGTCGGCCGACATCAAGGCGAGCGACGGCGTACGCGTGGTGCAGATGCGCGCGCTGGCCTCCGGGGACAACCAGATCGCGGGCTGGCTGGCGTCCTTCGTCGATCCGCGGGTCGGGGTGCTGGCGCCGCGCGGGCCGGGCGATCTCGCGCCGAGCGACGAGTCGAGCGAGACGGGCGAGGTGCCGGCGAGCGAAGAAGTGGAGAGCGGCGGCGACGAGGCGCCCGCGAGCGACGTGGCGAGCGACGAGGCGCGCGAGAACGACGAACCCGCGCTCGCGGACGCGTCAGTGGCGCCGACGGCCGACGAGGAGTCCGAGCAGCGGCCTGTCTGAGCCGGCTCGCGGGGCCTCGCGGGGCCTGGTGTACGATGCGGGCATGGCGCAACAGCGGAAATCAGGCCGGCCCAGCGGCGGCCAGATCCTGGGAGACCTCCAGGGGAAGCTCAAATCGGTGACCGGCGGCGGAGGCTCGAGCTGGTTCGACTGGGTGTGGATCGGCGGGGCGCTGATCGCCGGGCTCGTCCTGATGACGACCTCGTTCACGGCGATCGAACCCGGCCAGGTGGCGGTGCGGATCAACAACATCACCGGCGGGCTGTCGACGGTGACGCAGCCGGGCTGGATCACGCGGCTGCCGTTCGGGATCCACTCGGTCTACGTGCTCGACGCGAGCCCGCAGACGTTCTCGATGCACGGGTCGAAGACGATCGACGACCTCGAGGTCAGCGAGCTGACGGTGCGCGCCAGCGACGGCTCGAACTTTCACTTCTCCGACACCACGATCATCTTCCAGATCGCCGGTGACGAGGCCCAGACGGTCATCCGCGACGGCGGCGAGGAGCGCGGCTACCTCAAGTGGATGCGCCCGTACGCCCGGGCGATCCTGCGCGACGAGTTCGGCCGCGAGTCGACGATCTCCGTGTCCAACCCGACCAAGTTCGGCGAGGCGACCGAGCGCGCCAAGAGCCGGCTCAACGAGCTGCTCGGGGTGCACGGCGTGATCGTGACCCAGATCGTGACGCCGCGGCCGCAGTTCAACGACGAGTACGAGAAGCTGATCGAGGAGCGCAACAAGCTCGGCAACCAGCTCGAGGTCATCAAGTCCAACCTCGCGGCTGCCGAGACCAGCCGCGAGCGCCGGCTCGCCGAGGTCAACCGCGATCAGAACCGCCAGATCCAGGAGAAGCGGACCGAGCTCGAGTCGGCGCTGGCGACCGCGATCGCGGCCCAGGCCGACGCGACCCGCGAGGCCGACACCTACAAGATCTCGAAGGTCGCCGAGGGCCAGGCGACGCTCAGCGCGTCCAAGCAGCAGGCGGCCGAGCTCCGCGGCCAGCTCGACGCGGTCTACCGCGCGCGCAAGGCCGAGATCGACGCGTTCCGCTCGCAGCCGGTCGAGCGCGTGATGGAGCGCCTGGGCGAGCGCCTGCGCGGGGTGACGATCGCGATCGAGCCGTGGGCCAACGACGCCAACCCGTCGCGGGTCGAGGTCGAGAAGGTCGGAGGTGCGCAGTGAAGGGCTTCGTCCGGATCTGTCAATTGACGCTGCTGTCGCTGCTGTTCCTGTGGATCGCGCCGACGTGCTTCATCTCGACGGTCCCGCTCGGCACGATCGGGGTCCGCAGCAGCAATGCGTCGGGCGTGCTCGCGGCGGACCTCGAGCCCGGGTGGACGCTCAACATGGCGGGGATCCACTCGCTGACGCTGCTGCCGAGCCACTACCTGTTCCTCGACTACGGCTCGGAGGAGGGCCAGGGGCTGCAGATCCGTACGCGCGACAACAACAACGTGTTCGTCGACGTCAGCGTGCCGTACCGCATCAAGCCCGGCGAGGCGCATCAGATCATGATGGCCGGTAACCACGTCGAGAGCACGAACGGGCAGTACCGGTTCCAGCGGCTGGCGCAGGAGACGACGGTGAGCGTGCTGCGCGAGGGCCTGGCCAACCTGACGAGCTCGGACTTCTACCACGCCGACACGCGGCTCAAGGTGGCGGACGATACTCTGGCGCGGCTCAACCAGGAGCTGGCGCCGCTGCACCTCGAGGCGCAGGCGGTCCTGGTGCGGGCGGTGACGTTCCGCGACGAGTACGAGAAGCAGCTGCAGCAGATCCAGCTCAACGAGCAGAACAAGCTGCTCGACGGGGCGCGCGAGAAGGTCGCCAAGCAGCAGCAGGAGCTCGACAACTACGAGCTCGGCACCAACGCGCTGGCCAACGCGCGGCAGCAGGACTGGATCAAGCGCCAGGCCGACCTCGAGCGCGCGTACCAGGTCGGCTTCGTCGACACCAAGGGCGACAGCACGCCGGGCTCGGCCCGCCGCGCGCTCAAGGCGTTGTCCGACGAGGAGCGGGCCGCGCTGCGCGTCGAGGTCGGGAAGGTGCTCGACATCGACGCGCCCGAGGCGATCGCCGACGGCTACCTGCTCGGGATCAAGAACATCGAGGCCGAGACGCTCGAGTACCGCCAGCGCGTGAACGCGGAGGCCGACGGCGTGTCGCAGCGCCTGGCGGCCGAGGGCGCGGCCGACGTCGCTGCGGTCCAGGGCGAGTTCGAGAGCAAGATCAACGCGCTGCTCGGCAGCCCGGCCGGTCGCGCCTACGTCGCCTACAAGAGCGCGGAGAACGTGCGCTTCGCCGAGACGCTGACGTTCCAGAGCACCGACGGGATCCCGGCGGTGCTGCGCCTGCGAGACTTCGCGCTGCGCTTCATGGGCGGCGGCTGAGTTTTTTTCAAAGAGAAAAGAAGAATTGAGTGGCAAGCGACGCGCGACCTCGTGGGCGGGGCGCGCGTCGCTCGTCGCGTTGGGTCGAGGGGTCGTGAGCGACGCACGGCCTCGGCGATGAGGCGCGCGTCGTCAGGTTGTTCGAGCGAGTCGTGGGCGATGCGCGACCTCGGCGGCGAGGTACGCGTCGCTCGTCGCATTGCTTCGAGTGCGTCGTGAGCGACGCACGGCCTCGGCGAGGGGGCGCTCGTCGCGTCGCTCCCGCTGGGTCGTAGGCGATGCTCAGCAGGCGACCAGCAGGCCGTCGGCGACGAGGCCGGCCAGCAGCTCGTCGGCTTCGTGCGGCTCGGCGCCGAGGCGCACGGCCTCGGCGGCGAGAGCGGCGTGGGGTCGGCCGTCGCCGGCGAGCAGCAGCAGACGGACGAGCGGCTCGCTGGCTGTCCCGAGGGACACCTCGCCGCCGGGACCGGCTTCTACCAGCAGGGGTTCGCGGTCGCGGCCGCGCGGCGGGCGTTCGCGCGACGGGCGGGCGTTCGCCAGCGCTGCGGCGGGGTCGGGGCCGAGGCGGGCGCGCACGCGCTCGAGGAAGGCCAGGCTGCCGGCGGGGACCAGCAGCGGGGCGACGCACGGGTTGCAGGCCAGGCCCTCGCCGGCGCCGGCGCGCGGGCGGCGGGCGCGGGCGATGGCGGCCTCGATGCGGCCGGGGCCGCCGGCATGGTCGTCGAGCCATGTCCCGAAGGACAGGGCCATCGAGCCATGTTCGAACGCGCAGGTTCGGAACGCGGCCGACGAGAAGAAGGCGTCGACGGCGGGCACGCCGAGCAGGGCGGCGGTGGCCGGGTACTCCTCGAGCAGGGCGTGCACGGCGCGGGCGCGGCGGTACGGGTCGACGGCGAGGGCCCGCGGATCGACGGCGCGCAGCAGCTCGCGCTCGCGGTCGGCGAGCTCGGGCAGCGGACCTGGCCCGCGCACGGCCGCGGCGTAGGCGGGGTCGAGGTGCATGCAGACCAGGGCGGCCTGCACCCGGCGCGGGTCGAGGCGGCTCACGCGGCCTCCGGGCCGCGCCCCGGCCACAGCGCGGCGACGCGGTCGAACAGCGGCAGGACGGCGTCGATCGGGTTGCGCTCGCACTCGACGACGATCGCGCGCAGGTTGACGGCCCGCGCCACCGCCTCGGCGGCGATCTCCCAGGTGTCCGGAAGGACATCCGTGCCGTGGTCGTCCTCGACCCATGCGAGGCCCGCGGTGTCCTGCACGCGCCCGCCGGCGACGTGCAGCTCGACCACGCGGTCCCACGGGAAGCCGTCGAAGCCGGTGAGCGGGGCGTGGCCGCGGGCGCGCTGGAACATGGCCAGGTGGGCGCAGTCGAGGAGCAGGCCGGTGTCGGCGCGCTCGGCGACGCGGGCGAAGAAGTCGAGCAGGTGCAGCTCGCCGACGAACGCGGCGCCGGGCGGGTTCTCGGGCAGGACCTCGAGGCCGGTCGCCTCGCGCAGCGCGATAAGGCCGTCGGCCAGCGGCGCGACGGCCTCGTCGACGAGGACCGGCGGCAGGAGCAGCATGTGCCCGCGGTCGCGGCGGCCGAGGTGCCACAGGCCGGCGTCGCCGCACAGCCACGCCGGGCGCAGCTCGGCGGCGATCGTGCGCACCCCCTCCAGCCACGGCGGGTCGAAGTCGTCGGGGTTGTCGAGGTTGATGTCGAGGAAGTGGTAGGTGGTCGGCAGGCCGCCGGCGGCCCAGGCCCGCGCGTCGGCGTCGAGGCCCTTGACCACCTCGACGCCGACCTCGAGGAAGCCGGCGCAGTCGGGCCGGCGCCGCCGCAGCTCGAGCGGGTCGAGGGCGCCGTCCTGCCGCCGCGCGCCGTACTCGGTGCTGACGCCGAGGCCGAGGCGAGGGAGGGCGCGGACGCGGGCGAGGAAGTCGGGCATGGACAGGTCCCTGGGACAGGTCCGAACGGGCAGGTCGGAAAGGACCTGACCGTTCGGACATGGCGAAAAGGCTAGCCGGCGTGGACCGCCTGGTTCGCCGGGCGCTGGGTGCTGCGCTCCAGCCAGGCGGACAGGTCGGGGAGGCGGGTGGTGTCGACCTTGATGAAGCTCAGGGCCCAGGCGATCGCGGCGGCGTTGGCGGCGTCGACGAGGGTGAAGTGGTCGCCGACCAGGTACTCGCGGCCGCGCAGGCGCTGGTCGAGGATCCCGAGCTGGGCCTCGAACTCCTTGCGGGCGGTCTCCGCCTGGGGGGCGTTGCGCGACTCGGCCGGGAACCACTCGCTGGTGTTGTAGAAGAGGCGGAAGATCGTGCCGCCGAGAGTGACCGAGCCCCACACGCTCCACGCCAGCGCCTCGGCGTGCTCGCCGGAGCCGACGCGCGGCCACAGGCCCTTCTCGACGCCGAAGCGGTCGCCGAGGTAGATGATGATCGCCAGCGACTCGAACATCGGCGTGCCGTCGACCACGAGGGCGGGCACCTTGGCGTTGGGGTTGATGGCCAGGAACTCCGGCTTGTGCTGCTCGCCGGCGCGGAGGTCGAGCTTGACCTTGTCGTAGGGGATCCCGAGCTCCTCGAGGACCCAGTGCACGCGCGAGGCGCTGGTATTGGGGGCGTAGTAGAAGGTGATCGACATCGGACTCCGCGGGTTATGTACGCGATCGGGCAGCGATGCGGTAGGCGAGCGCAGCGGTCGGCGGGGAGCTCAGGCGAGGCTGTAGACGAGCAGCCACTGGTTGCTGGTGCCCGGCCCGATGTCGCGGCGATCGTGCGACGCGAGGGTCACGCCGAGCTCGGCCGCGACGGCCTCGATCCGGCGGGCGGCGTCGGCGGCGGTGTCGTTGCGGTAGTGCTCGCGGCGGGCGGTCGAGCGCTCGCCGCGGGTGGTCTGCGCGGGCGTGCGGGCCAGGCCGAAGGCGGTGTTGTCGCAGACGACGAGGAGGCCGCCGGGGCGCAGCCGCGAGAGGGCCGTCGAGAGCACGCGCGCGGGGTCGCGGAGGTGGTTGAAGCTGCGCAGGATCGTGACCGCGTCGAACCGGCGCTCGCCGAGTTCGAGCGCCTCGGCGTCGCCACGCTCGAGCGCTGCGCCGGGCGGCAGGCGAGCGCGCAGGCGGGCCAGAGCGGCGGCGTCGGGGTCGACGCCGGTGTAGCGGATCGCGCCGGCGGCGATCCGCGGGGCCAGGACGTCGAGGTAGGGGGCGTCGCCGCAGCCGAGGTCGAGGACGTCGCCGGCGAGCCCGGCCAGCCGCGCGCGCACGACGGCGTCGTCGCGCGTGAAGATGTCCTCGAAGACAGGTTCGAACATCCCTGTGCATGCGGACAGGTGCGGACAGCCGGCGCACAGCGGGCTGCGGGCCAGCGGGACCAGCTCGCGGGCGAAGTCCTGGGGGGCCGGGCCGCGGGCGGCGTCGACGTAGACCTGGCCGAGGTCGTGCTTGACCGCGGCGATCTCCTCGTCGGTGAAGTCGCGGGTGTCGGCGCGGTAGCGGGCGATCGCGCCGCCGCGGCGGACGAACAGGTGGCGGCCGCGCTCCCACGGGGTGACGCCGAGGGGGCCCTGGCGCAAGGGACAGGTGGCCTCGGGGGCCTCGTGCACGGCCTCCAGCGTGTAGTTGAACGAGTTGGCGCGCGGGCGATCGGTGACCGGGCGCAGCTCGCCGTCGCCGTGGACCTCGTGGTAGCCGCGGTAGAGGCCGGGGCAGCCGCCGCGCAGGCTGCAGCCGTCGCACGCCGGCGGGTGGCGCTTGTTGTCGTCGTCGACCGGGAACAGGTCGGGCTCGCCGATCTCGACCATGGTCCAGTAGCGGTGGCTGCGGAGGTCGCTGGTGCTGTCCTCGAGGCCAGGTACGAGGCAGCGCGGGATCCCGCCGTGCTGGACCCGCACGCCGCGCTCGCGCCCGTGCTCGGCGGCGGCGAGGACGGCCTCGGCGACGGCGCCGACGCGCGGGACCAGCAGCTCGAAGTTGCGCGCGGCGCCGCCCTTGGGCTCGACCATCGAGAACTTGAGGGTGACGTCGGCGAACGCGGCGACGAGGTCGACGAGGCCGCGCAGGTGGGCGAGGTTTTGGCGGGTGACGACGCAGTTGACGGTGAGGTCGAGGCCGCGGCCGCTGAGGTTGCGCAGGGCGGCGACGGCCTGATCGAAGGCGTCGCTGCGGACCAGGCGGTTGTGCACGGGGGCGCTGCCGCCGTGCAGCGAGAGGTAGACGTAGCGCAGGCGGTTGGCGACGAGCTTGTCGGTGAGCTCGGCGTAGGCGAGGGCGCGGCCGTTGGTGACGAGGCCGAGGTCGAGGCCGAGGCCGGCGACCTGCGTGGCCCAGCGCAGGAGCTCGGGGCGGATCGTCGGCTCGCCGCCGGAGAGGACGATCATGGTGTGTCCCAGCTCGGCGGCGCGGAGGATCTTGCGCTCGACCTCCTCGGCGTCGCCGTCGATCGGGCGCACGTCGAGGGTGTGACAAAAGGTGCAGTGCTCGTTGCAGCCGTAGCCGACCTTGATCAGCGCCTTGTAGTCCCCGGGCGAGAGCCTCGGCGGCCGCGAGGTCCGCGGTCGGGCGTGGGTGCGGTCGTCCATGCGCAGCGCCGATGCTAGCGCGTCCTCGCGGCGGTCGCCGAGAGTCGAACGCGGCCGGGCGGAGCGAGGGCCGGTGCGGCGGGGCCGGCGAGCGTCGGAAGCCGAGCGTCGGCGGTCGTGAGGGGTCGGCGCTCGCGTCGCCTTGACGGGGGCTGCGGCGGGCGGGTACGTTGGGCTCCGATTAGGAAAGACTGCATGAAGCCTTCGCCGCGTGTCGCCCGTCGCAAGGTCCTGGCTGCCCTCGGAGTCGCCGCTGCCGGCGTGTCGACGGCAGCCTGCACGCTGAGGCCCCGCACGACGGCGCCGTCGGCCGCGGCCCCGCTGGCCGATCTGGTCGGGCCGGTCGGCGAGTGGCGCGTCGAGCAGGTGCTCCCGCTGGTGGCCGGCGCAGTGCCGGTGCTGATGCGCACGCCGGAGGGCCGGAAGTTCCAGGTCGATCTGTTGCGCGCAGAGGTCGACGGCCCACGCGCGGTCGCACAGGCCGGCGACCTGGCGCTGTACCTCGCCAACGGCGGCGCGGGCGACCGCCCGTCGACCGCCGTCGAGGAGCAGGGCGCGCGCGCGCTGGCGCAGCGGCTGTCGCAGCTCGCGGCCGAGCGCGGGGCGCCGGCCATCCCCGGGCTCCTGACGCTGTCCGAGCGCCTGGCGTCGCACCGCCAGGCCGTGCTGACGCCGTGGAGCTGAGCGGCCGCGGGACGGTGCCCGGTCCCGGAGGACAGGGCGCTTCGAACATGTCGCGTGAGACAGGTGATCCTGTCCTGGGGGGACAGGTGATCATGAGCGCGGCGCGCGGACGGGTACCTTTCTGTCTGAAAGGACAGGCTGCACCGAGCCCGTGCGGCGCAGGGGATTCTGTCCGGAAGGACATGTCCAAGTGACGCTGGCGCGCGCGGTGGGGGTCGATCCGTCCGGTCCGGAAGGACAGGGCGTTTTGAACATGTTGCGAGGGGCAGGTGGGACGCTGACGTTGGCGGGCGCCGACGGCGAGGCGATCGCGGCCTGGATCGCGGCGGCGCGGGGGGCAGGGTTCGCGCGGGTGGTGGCCGCGCCGGGGCCGGCAGGGCTGGCGGCCGAGGATCTGGCGCGGCTGAAGACCGCCGGGTTCGACGGGCTGCGCGTGCATCTGTACGCGGCCGAGTCGGCGGGGCACGACTACCACGCGGGTAGCGAGGGGTCGTTCCGGGCGACGACGGCGATGCTCCGCGCGGCCCGGACGGTCCCGTTGCCGGTGACCGTGACGACGCCGCTGACGCGCTCCAACACGCGGGTGCTGGCAGCGATGCCGCTGCTGCTCGCGGACGTGGGGGCGCGCGCGTGGCAGATCGAGGTGGTCGCGGAGGGCCGCCCGGACGGGTACGGGGCGGTGGCGCCGCGGCTGGCGGTGGCGGTGCCGTACGCGCTGCAGGCGATGGTGGCGGCCGAGCGGGCGGGGCTGATGGCGGCGATCGCCGGGGCGCCGCTGTGCTTGCTCGGGCCGCTGCGCGAGCGCGCCGTGCCGGGACCGGCGCGGGCGTTCGCCGACGGCTGCAGCGACTGCGCGTCGCGGGCGAACTGCGCGGGCGTCGATCCCGAGTACCTGCGCCGCTTCGGGCCGGGCGAGCTGGCGCCGGTGCGGGGCGGGGAGGCCGAGGTCGGCGCGGCGCAGAGACTTCAGGACATGTTCTCGGGGCCATGTCTCGAAGTTTCGGAGGGCGCGTGCTGGCCGATCTGACGCCGCCCGCGCCGGGGTCGGAGACGGCGCGCGGCCTGTTCTCGGGGCCATGGCTCGAAGTTTTCGGAGGGCGCGTGCTGGCCGATCCAACGCTGCCCGCGCCGGGGTCGGAGACGGTGCGCGGCCTGTTCTCGGGGCCATGGCTCGAAGTTTCGGAGGGCGCGTGCTGGCCGATCTGACGCTGCCCGCGCCGGGGTCGGAGACGGCGCGCGGGCTGTTCTCGGCGGCCCTGCGGCGCGCGCTGACGGAGCTGCTGCGGCTGCCGGCGGGGCCGGGGCCGAACGGCGCGGCGTGGGGGCGGTTCGCGCCGGAGCTGCGGCGGATCGCCGCCCGCGCCCCGGGAGCCCTGGCGAGCGCGGTGCGGCGGCCGACCGTGGGCACCCTGATCCGCTGCCTGCGCGGGCGCCCCGACCCGGCGCTGCAGGGCGAGCTGCTGGCGACGCTGGCGCTCGAGCTGGCGGTCGCGGGTGTCCTCGAGGACAGGTGCCAGGTGCCGCAGCCGCCGCCCGAGGTGCTGTGCCTGGGAGCGCGCTGCGCCCTGCGGCCGCCGCCGGGCCCGTTGACGATCGCGCCGTCCGGGTGGGCCGCGGGCGGCGTCGGCGGGCCGATCGGGCAGGACTTCGGGACATGTCCGTCCGAGCATGTTTTTAAAGATATGTACGAGCCGATCGCGGGGTCGATCGCGCTGGCGCTGCGGCGCGACAACAACCCGCTGGCGGAGGTCGAGGCCCACCCCGACAAGTCGGGCAGCGGGCTCGACCTCGGCGGTCTGCCGCCGGAGGCCTGGCTGGCGGGGCTGCGGGCGGGGCTCGAGCGGATCGCGGCGCACCTGCCGGCGCTGCGAGCCGAGCTCGACGTCGGGCTGTTGCTGGTGGTCCCGGTCGGGCACGACCGCGAGCGGCACCTGTCGGCGTCGTACCAGGAGGCGATCGGGACGGTCTACCTGAGCCTGCACCCGAGCGCGCTCACTCTGGCCGAGGCGCTGATCCACGAGTTCTCCCACAACAAGCTGCACGCCCTGCTCGAGCAGGGGCCGATCCTCGACAACGCCTGGTCGCCGCTGGTCGCCTCGCCGGTGCGCCCAGACCCGCGGCCGCTGCACGGGGTGCTCCTGGCCGCCCACGCGTTCCTGCCGGTGGCGGCGATGCTCGAGTCGATGCTGTCCTCGGGGACAGCCGAGGTCGAGACCCGGCTGCGGCAGGTCGCGCGCGGCAACCATGAGGCGGTCGAGACGCTGCGTTTGCACGCGCGGCCGACCGCCCTCGGCGCGCCGCTGCTCGCGGAGCTGGAGCGGCTCGACGCCCGCTTCCAGCGCTGGTGGGAGGGCTGACGTGCCGGGGTTGCTCGACATGATCCTCGGCTACGACTGCAACCTGTGGTGCGACTACTGCACGATCGGGCCCGAGCTGCGCGGGCGGGCGCTGTCCACGGCGCACGCGCTGGCGTCGTTGCGGCAGGGGCGGGCGCAGGGGCTCGACGCGCTGTCGATCACGGGCGGCGAGCCGACCATCCGCCCGGATCTGCTGGCGATCGTGCGCGCCGGCCGGGCGCTCGGGTTCGCCGACATCAAGGTGCAGTCGAACGGCCTGATGTACGCGCACGGTGAGAACCTGGCCCGCCTGCTGGCGGCCGGCGCGACGCGCCTCCACGTGTCGGTGCACACCCACCGCGCCGAGCGCTACGAGCAGCTGGTCCGAAGGACAGGTACGTACGCGGCCATGGTCGGCGGCCTGCAGCGGGCGGTCGCCAGCGGGGTGGCGCTGGTCGTCGATCTGATCGTCAAGCGCGACACGATGGCGGACCTGCCGGCGGCGATCGATTGGCTCGCCGAGCAGGGGGTGCGCGCAGTCGACCTGTGGTACGTGTCGCTGACCGACGCGAACGCTGCACACCCGGAGTCGCTGCCGCGGATGTCCGAGGCGCTGCCGTTCATGACCGAGGCGCTCGCCCGCGGACGGCGGCAGGCGATGACCCTGCGCTCGCTGCACGTACCGCGCTGTCTTCTGGGCCAGGATCACCCCCACGCGTGGGACCCGGGGGCCGACCACGTGGTGGTGGTGACGCCCGAGGCCACGTTCGCGCTCAAGGACAGCCGCCTGGCCGGCCGGGTCAAGGTGCCGGCGTGCGCCGGCTGTCCTTTCGAGCAGGTCTGCCCGGGCGTGCGGCCGGACTACCTGGCGGCCTTCGGCGACGGCGAGATCGCGGCCACGCGCGGGCAAGCGCCGACGCGCGGGCCGACGCGGCTGCCGATCGCGCGCTGAGGCGAGCCGATGGGCGCACGGCGGAGCCGGCCGTGCGACGAAGGGCGCACGGCGAGACCGCGGGCGACATGTCCGTGAGAACATGTCCGCGAGAACATGTCGCCGTGGACTACTTGCGGCCCAGGAGCGGCGCCAGGAAGCGCCCCGTGTGGGAGGCCTCGACTTTTGCCACCTCTTCCGGCGTGCCCTCGGCGATGACCAGCCCGCCGCCCTGGCCGCCTTCGGGGCCGAGGTCGATGATCCAGTCCGCGCACTTGATCACGTCGAGGTTGTGCTCGATGACCAGGACCGTGTTGCCGGCGTCGACCAGGCGTTGCAGCACGTGCAGCAGGCGGGCGATGTCTTCGAAGTGGAGGCCGGTGGTCGGCTCGTCGAGGACGTAGAGCGTGTTGCCCGTCTGGACCTTGCACAGCTCGCGGCTGAGCTTCACGCGCTGGGCTTCACCGCCGGACATCGTCGTCGCCGTCTGGCCGATCTTCATGTAGCCGAGGCCGACATCGACCAGGGTGTGGAGGATCCGCTTGAGCGGCGGATGGTTTTCGAACAGCTCGAGGCAGTCGTCGACGCTGCTGTCGAGGATCTCGGCGATCGTGCGGCCCTTGTAGGTGACGCCCAGGGTCTGGGCGTTGTAGCGCTTGCCGGCGCACACCTCGCAGGGCACGTACACGTCGCTGAGGAAGTGCATCTCGACCTTGATCACCCCGTCGCCCTGGCAGGCCTCGCAGCGGCCGCCCTTGACGTTGAAGCTGAAGCGGCCGGCCTTCCAGCCGCGCGCGCGCGACTCGGGCAGCTGGGCGAACAGCTCGCGGATCAGGTCGAACGACTTCGTGTACGTGCCGGGGTTCGAGCGCGGCGTGCGGCCGATCGGGCGCTGGTCGATGGCGATGACCTTGTCGAGCTTCTCGAGGCCGGTGAGGCCCTTGTGGGTGCCGACGCGGTCGAGGCTGCCGTGCAGCTTGTTGGCGAGGGCGGGCAGGAGGATGCCGTTGACGAGCGAGCTCTTGCCGGCGCCGCTGACCCCGGTGACTGCGACCAGGCCGCCGAGCGGGATCGTGACGTCGATGCCGCGGAGGTTGTGCTCGGAGGCGCCGAGGACCTTGATCTTGCCCTTCGCGGGGCGGCGCGTCGGCGGGACCTTGATCTCCTTGCGGCCGGACAGATAGGCGCCGGTGAGGCTCTCCTTGCAGCGGATCATCTCCTTCGCGGTGCCGCTGAACACGACCTTGCCGCCGAGGTGGCCGGCGCCGGGGCCGAAGTCGACCACGTGGTCGGCGGCGCGGATGGTGTCCTCGTCGTGTTCGACCACGAGGACGGTGTTGCCGAGGTCGCGCAGGTGCTGCAGGGTGCGGATGAGCCGCTGGTTGTCGCGCTGGTGGAGGCCGATGCTCGGCTCGTCGAGCACGTACATCACCCCGCTGAGCTCCGAGCCGAGCTGGCTGGCCAGGCGGATCCGCTGGGCCTCGCCGCCGGACAGGGTGGGGCCCGAGCGATCGAGGGTGAGGTAGTCGAGGCCGACGTTGAGGAGGAAGGTGAGGCGGGCGGCGATCTCGCGCAGCGCGCCCTCGGCGATGGTCTTCTGCTGGCCCGTGAGGGTGAGCGCGGCGAAGTGCTTGCTGGCCTGCAGGACGGTGAGGGCGGTGGCCTCGGCGATGGTCACCCCGGACACGCGCACGGCCAGGCTCTCGGGGCGCAGGCGCTTGCCGCCGCAGGCCTCGCACGGGGCCTCGCGGAAGTACTTGCGGTAGTAGTCGCGGGCCGCCTCGCTGTCGGTCTCGCGGAAGCGGCGCATGAGGTTGGGGATCACGCCCTCGAACCGCATGCCCCAGGTGCCCTGCGAGCTGCTGGTGTCGCTGCCCCACTTGACTGCGATCTTCTGCTCGCCCTGGACGCCGAACAGCACGGTGTCGCGCTTCTTCTTCGGCAGCTCCTTCCACGGCTTGTCGAGGTCGACGGCGCAGGCCTCGGCCAGCGCCTCGACGATGCGGAAGGTCCAGCCCTCGCCGCGCTCCATCGCCGAGGCCCACGGGGCGATCGCGCCGTCGCGGATGCTGAGGCTCGGGTCGGGCACCACGAGGTCGGGCGCGGCCTCGTTGCGGGTGCCGAGGCCGTTGCAGTCGGGGCACATGCCGAGCGGACCGTTGAACGAGAAGCTCGCCGGGTTGAGCTCGGGGAAGCTCTTGCCGCAGCAGCTGCGCGACTCGGAGAACTGCAGCTTCGGCCCCTTGCCGTCGGCCTCGGCCCGGATCTCGCCGTGGCCTTCGCGCAGCGCGAGCTCGACGCTCTCGGTGATCCGCCGCCGGTCTTCGGCGCGGGCGGTGATCCGGTCGACGACCAGGGCGATCGTGTGCTTGAACTTCTTGTCGAGCTTGGGCGGGTCGTCGAGGCGGTGGATCTCGCCGTCGACCTCGACGCGGAGGAAGCCGCGGCCGCGCAGCTCCTCGAACAGATCCTTGAACTCGCCCTTGCGGTGGGTGACGAGCGGCGCGAAGAGCGTCAGCTTGCAACCTGGCGCTTCGGCCAGGACGGCGTCGACGATCTGTTCCGGCGAGGAGCTGCGCACCGGCTTGCCGCAGTCGGTGCAGTGCTGGGTGCCGACGCGGGCGTAGAGGACGCGCAGGTAGTCGTAGATCTCCGTGATCGTGCCGACGGTCGAGCGCGGGTTGTTGGAGGCGCTCTTCTGCTCGATGGCGATGGTCGGCGAGAGGCCGCGCAGGTGCTCGATCTTCGGCCGCTCGAGCTGGCCCAGGAACTGGCGCGCGTACGCCGACAGGCTCTCGATGTAGCGCCGCTGCCCCTCGGCGTAGAGGGTGTCGAAGGCGAGGCTCGACTTGCCCGAGCCGCTGACGCCGGTGAAGACGACGAGCTTGCGCTTGGGGACGAGGAGCTCGTCGATCTGCAGGTTGTGCTCGTGCGCGCCCTTGACCTCGATGAAGTCGGGCTCGCGCACGGGGCTCAGGCGGGCGGTCCGTTCCGACGGGGTGTCCACGGCGCCGTGTTAGCACGCGTTTTCGCGCCCGCGGACACTGCCGCTCGCCTGTGCAGGTGAAAGTTTGCGCACGTGCTCGGGTGTTCAGGTGCGATCTCGCTCGGTCGGGCGGGTGCGCGCAGATGCGTTCACGGGCCCGGCTGGCTTCGGCTCGCTTCTCAAGCGGGCCGGCTGCTCTTATTAACAGGGCCCCCACGCCCGGGTGGTGGAATCGGTAGACACAGGGGACTTAAAATCCCCGGCGCAAGCGTGCGGGTTCGAGTCCCGCCCCGGGCATCGACCCTGGCCAGGGCCAGGCGCGGCGAGATCCGCGGCCGCCGGCGACCGTCGGGCGGGCGGCCCGTCCGCCGCGCCCCGTCAGGGCGCCGGCGTTCCTGACCCCGGGAGCATGTTCGTGGGGGCATGGTCGAAGGAGCATGTCCTGATGGACATGTCCTCACGGACCCTTGAAGGCGTCGGCCAGCCACAGCCAGCGGAACTCGCACTGGTCGACCGGGTTGGCGTAGGAGCGCAGGTTGTAGAAGCTGCCGAGGATCGTCTCGACCTGGTCGTGGTTCTGGTCGAACAGGGGGATCTTGGCCGGCTTGGACTCCTTCATCGCGGCGACCACGGTCTGGCCGGCGAACCCGCCGACGAGCTGGTAGGTGCCCGGCGGGGTGCCGCAGACGTTGTTGCCGCCGCACGCCTGGACCTGGTCCGTTTCGACGACGAACTCGAGCGCCTCGGGCCACGGCGCCGGCAAGGCCGCGGTCCCCGGCACGCCCATCGCGGCGACGAAGATGCTCGAGAGCATGTAGTTGACGTTGGCGGGCTTGGCGAACCGCACGAGCCGGGTCTTGCACGTCGTGTTGTCGCCCGCAGGGCCGTCGCCGACGTACGCGACGCTGACGCAGGTGCCGACCGCGAGCTTGGGGATGTGCGTGCCCGGGCCGTCGATGTGGACGTCGATGACCTCGTTGGCGAGGCACTGGGTGTCGCCCCGGATGCAGTCGAGGGTGGCCTTGCAGGCGCGGAACTTGAACGTGTTGGCGTCGGGCTTGCCCACGAGCACGCCCTGGATGACCGGGCCGAAGGGGGCGTTGCAGGTGGCCGGCTCGGGCTCGTGCTTGACGGTGATCTCGAGGTTCGGCGCGACCTCCTGCGAGCACAGGTCGGGCTGGCCGAGGTCGAGGTTGGGCACGAGGGTGTCGTTCTTCGTCGTGCCCGCGGTCGAGTCGCCGTCGGTGGCTTGAGTGTCGGTGCCGTCGGTGCCAGAGGTGGTGCCGTCGGTCGTGCTCACCGGCGCGGTGGTGGCCGTCGTCGCGGCGCTGGTGTCGCTGTCGCTGGTGGCGCTCTGGGTCGCGCCCGTCAGGTCGACGGTGGTGCCGCTGCCGCTGTCGCCGCCGGTCGAATCGGCGGTGGCGGAGGTGCCGGGTCCACCGGCGCTCGTCGAGCTCAGGGAATCGCTGGAGCTGCTCTCGAGGTGCCCCTGGCTGGCGGTGAACGCGGGGTTCGGAGTCGTGCACGCCGCGAGGAGGACGACGCACAAAGCAGGCGAGCAGACCAGGCGGCGCATGATGCGAGGCTAGTCGGCGCTCGCGCGCGCGGGCAAGAGCGTCGACGCGCCGGCGCAATTTCGCCCGCTACGTGGCCACGGGCAGCGTTCCGCGGCTCCTGGAGGCAATCGATCTGTCTGAAGAGGCAGGTGTCGGCGGCGCTCAGGCGGGCGGGACGTTCTCGGCGAAGGCGAGGTGGAGGACCATGCGAGCGCCGCCGGTGTGGCGAGTGTCGAGCGCGAGCCGTCCGCCGGAGCCCTCGGTGAGGCCGCGGGCGATCGCCAGGCCGAGGCCGGCGCCCTCCTGGTTCTCGCCGCCGGCGCCGCGAAAGAAGGGGGTGAAGATGTGCGGCTGATCCTCGACGGGGATCCCCGGCCCCTGATCGACGACGGCGAGCTCGACACCCCCCTCGACGACTGCGAGCTCGATGCGCACCTCGCCGCCGGGCGGGCTGTGGACGACCGCGTTGTCGATGAGGTTGCGGAGGGCGCGAGCGAGGTCGGCCGCGGCGCCGCGCACCTCGACCGGGAACTCGGCGAGCGTGGGCGGGACGGCGATGGTGACGCCGCGATCGTCGAGGTGGCCGCGAGCCATCCGCAGGGCCTCGCGCACGACGTCGGCCACCCTGGCCCGGCCCCGCGTGGCCGGGGCGCCGCCCTGGGCGCGGGCCAGCCGCAGGAGGTCCTCGGCGAGGGCGATGAGGGCGTCGACCGAGGACAGCATCTCGCGCAGCGCGGCGCGGTACTCGTCGGCGTCGCGCTCGCGTCGCAAGGCCAGCTGCAGCTCGCCTCGCAGCGAGGCCAGCGGCGAGCGCAGCTCGTGGGCGGCGTGGGAGATGAAGCGCCGCTGCGACGACACGACCTCGTCGAGGCGGCTGATCATGTGGTCGAGGTCGGAGGCGAGCGAGCGCGTCTCGTCGGCGCCCATGACCCGCGGATCGCCGACGCGCGCGGCGAGGTCGCCCTCGGCCACCAGGCGGGCGACGTGCGCCACCGAGTGGACGTCGCGGGCGAGGCGCTCGCCGAGCCAGCGGGCGATCAGCGCGGTGGCGCCGGCGGCACAGACGAAGATGGCGAGCAGGAGCTCGAACAAGGTGGTGGTGTCGTCCTCGACGGTGCTCTTGGAGACGGCGTAGAGCAGGGCCTCGCCCTGATCGCCGGTCGGCATGACGACGCCGCGCAGGCGGGTGTCGTCGAGCTCGAGGTCGACCGCGACGCCGTCCCACGGCAACGTGCGCCGCAAGCCGAGCGCCGCCAGCGACCCGGGGGCCTGGCCCGCGAAGCTCTCCGAGGCGGTCTCGAGCGACGTGTCGGGGCCGTAGATCGCGGTGTAGCGCGGCGTCGGATCGATGCTCTCGGGCACGTCGGCGTGGCCCTCGTCGAGCGGGTGCCCGGCGTAGTAGGTGCCGGGCAGGTGCTGGGCGAGGGCGGTGGCCTGGCGGAACAGGGCGTTGTCGAGGTCGGAGATCTCGAGGGCGCGGATCAGGAGATAGAGCGGGACGAACGACAGCGCGAGGGCGACGACGGTGACGCCTGTGACCGCGGCGACCAGGCGGTTGCGGAGCTTCATGCCTCGTTCTGCCAGCGATAGCCGACGCCGCGCACGGTCTCGATGCGGGCCGCGTGCTCGCCCAGCTTGGTGCGCAGGTTCTTGACGTGGACCTCGACCACGTTGGAGCCGGGGTCGAACGACAGCTCCCAGACCTTCTGCAGCAGCTCGGTGCGCGGGACGACCCGCCCGGCCTCGCGCACGAGGTAGCTGAGCAGCAGGAACTCGCGCGGGGTGAGGTCGAGCCGCCGACCCGAGAGGGTGACGGTGCGCTCGTGACGATCGATGCGCACGGGCCCGACCTCGAGGTAGCGGTCGCCGTGGCCGCGCCGGCCGAGCGCGCGCACGCGGGCCAGCAGCTCGCCGAGGTCGAACGGCTTGGGCAAGAAGTCGTCGGCCCCGGCGTCGAGGCCGGCGACGCGCTCCTGGATCTCGGCGCGCGCGGTGAGCATCAGGATCGGCATGGTCGCGCCGGCCGAGCGCAGGGTCCGGCACACCGTGAGGCCGTCGACCGAGGGCAACATCCAGTCGAGGATCACGAGGTCGTAGCTGATGCTGCGGCTCTGCGTGATGGCGACGCCGCCGTCCTCGACCAGGTCGACGACGTAGCCCTCCTCGGCCAGGGCTCGCAGCAAAAAGCTGGCGAGCTTCTTGTTGTCCTCGACGATGAGGATCTTCATCGCGCGGATGATAGCGCCGGTCGTCGCCCGCGTCGGGGTGGCCGGGCCGCAGGCGCGTCCGCAGCGCGCCCGGAAGCGGCAGCCGGAGCGAGCGCGGGCGGGCATCGGCGTGGCCCCGGAAACTGCAGCGCAAAGCGCGCGGGTGGCGGCGAGCCCAGGTTTCACCCTGCGGCGTGTCCGACTCGCGGCGGCGGTCAAAGCGAGTATGCTTGCACCCGTGACGCGCGCCTCCAGACGTCTCGCGCTCGCGCTGCTGCTCGTGAGCGCCGCCTGCATCCCCTCCGGCGAGCTCGTCGCCCCCGACGGCGGTCACCGCATGCTGGCCCGCGACCCGCAGTCGGGGTTGAGCGTGGTGCTGACGACGGGGGCCTGGCAGGGGATCCCGAGCGACCTCGACGACCAGGTCACCGTCGTTCACGTGCTGGTCGCCAACCTGGGCAACCGCCCGATCCGCCTGGCGCCCGGCGACATCGACTTGATCGACGAGCGCGGCTTCCGGCGCGATCTCCTCGACGCCGGCGGCTCGTTCGTCCAGGCCGGGCAGAACGACAACGGCTATCACCCCGGTCGTCAGCTCGACTTCGGCCGCATCGAGTGGGTCGGCGGCGACGTCGCCTCGTCGGCGCTGCCCTGGGGCGTGCTGGTGCCGGGCACCTCGATGCGCGGCTACGTGTACTTCGAGAAGGTCGATCGGGCCAACGCGGCGACCCTCACCTGGCACTTCTACGACAGCGACAGCCGCCCCGTCGTCGACCTCACCTTCGACCTCTACGTCGCCCGTGGCTCGCGTACGTGAGCCAGACGCGCGCGGCCGGACGAGCCGTCGGACTTCGACCTGTCTCTCGGGACTGGTGGTCGCGTGCGCCGTGACGGCCGGCCTGTGGGCGCGCCCGGCCGCGGCGGGCAACCGCGAGACCAACCCGCTGAGCAACGAGGCGGCGCTGGCCGGCGGAGCGGTGACGGCCCTCGGGCGCGACACCGGGGCCATCTACTACAACCCGGCCGGGCTCGGGGCGGTCCGGCGGACGCAGTTCAACCTGTCGACGCAGGCGGCCCAGTTCCGCGCCCGCATCGTGCCGTACGCGGCGGTCGCCGACCTCCCGGGGGGCAGGCGCGACGCGGCGACGCTGAGCAGTCTGCAGGGCCTGGTGATGCCGTCGTCGCTGGCGGTGACGCGCCACGTCGGCCACGGGGTCACGCTCGGGATCGGCTACTTCGCGCCCGACTACGACTACTACGACTACTCGGCGTCGCTGCGCGGGGCCGGCGGCGGCACCGAGTACGACGCGCGGATCCAGGTCGACGGCTGGATCTACCGCTACCACGCCGGGCCGGCGATCGGCTGGCAGCCGCACCCGCGCTTCCGCATCGGCGCGACGCTGTTCGGCACCTACGGCTGGCAGCGCGAGGAGATGCGGATGTGGATCGACGCCGCCTCGGGCACCCCCGACGCGCGCACCGACGCCACCCGCACGATCGACTACGACAACAAGCGCTCGATCTTCGGCGGCGAGGCGGTGGTCGGGCTCCAGTGGGAGTTCGTCAAGAACGTCCACCTCGGCCTGACCTTTCGGACACCTCGCTTCGTCGCCTTCGAGGTCCACCGCAGCTACCTGCTGAACAGCTCCAACGTCGATCGCCCGAGCGGCGACGACGAGTACAAGTTCGAGTTCGACGACTCGCCGTCGCCGTCGGTGCGCGGGCGAGTGGCGCCGATGCGGCTCACCATGGGCATCGCCTACGCGCTGCCGAAGCGGCGCGGGTGGGTCAGCGGCGAGATGGACTTCAGCCCG
The DNA here is from genome assembly GCF_026965555.1 of Nannocystis punicea. Taxonomy (GTDB): domain Bacteria; phylum Myxococcota_A; class Polyangia; order Nannocystales; family Nannocystaceae; genus Nannocystis; species Nannocystis punicea. The sequence goes on from NZ_CP114040.1 coordinate 5,357,290, forward strand.
GGACTGCGCCCGAAGGGCACCGACATCAACATCCGCCCGCTGTGGAACGTCCGCGCCGGCGCCCGCCTGCGCACGGCGGAGCGGCTGTACTTCGGCCTCGGCGTGTTCTCCGACCGCGACGACCAGGTCCACACCTCGGCGTTCCCGCAGTTCCGCATCAACTATTACGGGGTCACGACCGGGGTCGAGTTCTTCTCGCCGGTCCGCCTCGGCAAGGGCGAGCGGGCCCGCAGCATCGTGTTCTCGACCTGCCTCGCGGTCCGCTACAGCTACGGCCGCGGCTCGGCGGCGCAGATCATCTTCGACCTGCGCGACGCGCCGAGCGGCCGCGTCGGCTACGAGATCGGCACGGTCGACCGGGTGGCGTTCCACCTGTTCGCCGGCCACCTCGGCATGGGCACGTACTTCTAGCCGGCGGGGCAGGGGAGCGCGGCCGCGTCTCGGGTGGGCCGCGACTCGTGCGCCGGCGGGGGAGAGCGTGAATACAAGACAGGTCTCTCGGGACATGTCCCGAGAGACCTGTTTCAGGGGACCCGTCAGGTCCTCACTTCTTGGGCTGCAGCACCTTGTCGATGACGTGGACCAGGCCGTTGCTGGCGGGCAGGTTGATCTCGAGCAGCTTGGCGCCGTCGATCGTCATCTCGGAGTCCTGGGTCTGCTTGATCGGCAGCTCCGGGCCGGCGGCGGTCGGCGCGGTGCGGTAGTTGCCGATCTTGGCGCTGTCGTTGAGCCCCGGGATGAAGTGGTACTTGAGCGTCCTCTGCAGCTGCTCCTTGTTCTTCTTCCACTTGTCGAGGGTGCCCTTGGGCAGCTTGGCGAACGCCTCGTCGGTCGGGACGAGGATGGTGAGGCTGACGTCGGCGCTGGCGAGGTCCTTGTCGAGCTCGGCGGCGACCAGCAGCTCCTGGAAGGTCTTGCCCTTCTCGAGGCCGGCGACGACGGTGGCGAGGTCCTTCGCGGCGGGGGCCTCCGGCGCGGCGGGGGGCTCCGGCTCCGGGGTGGCGGCGGCTTCGGGCTCGGGCTCCGGCGCGGGGGGTGTGGACTCGGCGACCGGCTCGGGCGTCTCGGAGGCGGAGTCTTTCTTGCAGGCGACGTTCGTGCTCGCGCTCGCTACGAGCAGGGACAGTGCGATGAGTCTCAGGTTCATGGATCCAGGCCTCCTGAGGCTCACGGTAACGCGGCGAGCCGCTCCGCGGCAACTTTTATCGGTGTTTGCGAGCTTGACGAGCACCGCCGCGATGGGCTGTGCTGTTGACGATGTTTTGTTCGCCTCGGTGTATTCCCTTCGTGCTCACTGCCGTGTTCGCGGCCACCTCCGTGCCGGCCTGCGGCGACTCCGGCGGCGGTACGGGGGTGACCGGAGTCTCGGCGACCGAGTCGCCCACGGGCGTGTCGACGGTCGATCCGAGCGCGTCGGGCAGCGACTCCGAGGGCAGCAGCGCGGCGAGCGACGGCACCGACGGGCTGACGGGGACGACGGGGGCTGTGAGCACCTCGGGGCCGGAGCCGACCACAGGTGGGGAGCCGACGTCGACCACGGCGATCACGTCGACCACGTCGACCACGTCGACCACGGAGACCACGTCGACGACGTCGACCACGACCTCGCCGTTCACCACCGGCGAGGAGACCGACACCGGCTGGCCGGAGACGACCACCGACGGCGGCGACATGTGCAAGATGAACATCGACATCGTGTTCGTGATGGACGTGTCGACGTCGATGTCGGCGATCTTGCAGAAGCTGGCCGCCGAGATCCTGGTGGTCGATCAGGCGATCGCGGCGCTCGACGTCGAGACCGACCCCAACTACGGGCTGGTGGTGTTCGTCGACGATGCGACGATCATCAACAACGGGGCCCCGTACGCCGACGCAGCGGCGCTGCAGGCCGACTTCATCGAGTGGAGCACCTTCACCCAGAGCAACTCGCAGACCGACGGCAACGGGTCGAACGGCGATTGGCCCGAGAACACGCTCGACGGCCTGTATCTGGGGGCGTTCGCGTTCCAGTGGCGGCCGACCGAGACGACGCTGCGGATGATCATCCACACCACCGACGACACCTTCGGGGACAAGGGCGCCAATCAGAGCGGCGAGATTATCCAGCACAGCTACGACGAGACGGTGCTGGGCCTGCAGGAGCGCGAGATCCGCGTGTTCAGCTTCGTCGACAACGACATGACCGGCGGGCCGGGCAACAATGAGGACGTGAGCATGGGCTTTTTCACGCCCTACCAAGGGAAGACCCCGATCCCGCAGGCGACCGACGGCGGCGCGTTCAACATCAACGACGTGTACGGGGGCCAGCTCAGCCTGTCGGCGGCGATCAACCAGTCGGTCGAGGACAGCCTGTGCAGCCAGTACATCCCGATGTGAGCCCGTGCTATAAGCGCCGGCGATGACGGACGCGGCGATCGCCACTCACCCGCGGATCGATCCCAGCCTGTGCGGCGCGCCGGTCACCGTCGCGCCCGGGCGCGCGGAGGTGCGGCTGGTCGCCAGCCCGGTGATGGCCGCCGACGACCTCGGCCTGTGCCACGGCGGGTTCGTGTTCGGGGCCGCCGACTACGCGGCGATGCTGGCGGTGAACGACCCCAACGTCGTGCTCGGCTCGGCGACGGTCAAGTTCCTCAAGCCGGTGCGGGTCGGCGAGGCGGTGCTGGCCCGCGCGACATGTACCAGCGAACATGGCCGAAAGCGCATGGTCGCGGTCGAGGTCGTGCGCGAGGCCGGCGGCGAGGTCGTGTTCGCCGGCGAGTTCGCGTGCTTCGTGCTCGACAAGCACGTGCTCGCCGAATGACCTGATTTTCCTCGAGACCGACCGACTGACTTTCGCCTGGAGAAGGAGCCCACGATGGACGGAGGAGACCGGATCGCCGAGGTGCTGCGCCGACACGGAGTGCAGTTCCTGTTCACGCTGTGCGGCGGGCACATCTCGCCGATCCTCGTCGGCGCCAAGCGCCGCGGGATCCGCGTCGTCGACGTGCGCCACGAGGTCAACGCGGTGTTCGCCGCCGACGCGGTCGCGCGCCTCACCGGCGTGCCCGGGGTCGCGGCGGTCACCGCCGGGCCGGGGCTCACCAACACGATCACGGCGGTGAAGAACGCCCAGCTGGCGCAGTCGCCGGTGATCGTGCTCGGCGGGGCGGCGGCGACGGTGCTCAAGGGCCGCGGGGCGCTGCAGGACATCGACCAGATGGCGCTGATGCGGCCGCACGTGAAGTGGGCCCAGGCGGCCCGGCGTGTGCGCGACCTGGTGCCGATGCTCGAGGAGGCGTTCCGCGTGGCCCAGGAGGGCGTGCCCGGGCCGGTGTTCCTCGAGTGCCCGGTCGACCTGCTGTACCGCGAGGACGTGGTCAAGAGCTGGTACGTCGCCAAGACCAAACCCGGCCAGGCGCCCAGCCTCGGCGAGCGCGCGCTGGCGACGTACCTCGGCTTCCACACCTGGCGGATGTTCGCCGGGGCCGACGAGCCGCGGCCGCAGACGCCCCGGCCGGTGCCGCCGCCGCCGCTGGCCCGCGACGAGCTGCGCGCGGCCGCGGAGGCGTTCGCGCGCGCCGAGCGGCCGGTGATCGTGGTCGGCAGCCAGGCGATGAGCATCCCGGGCGAGGCGCGCGGGATCGCCTCCGCGCTCGAGGCCATCGGCGCGCCGGTCTACCTCTCGGGCATGGCCCGCGGCCTGCTCGGCGCCGGCCACCCGCTGCAGATGCGGCACGCCCGCAAGGCCGCGCTCAAGCAGGCCGACCTGGTGGTCCTCGCCGGCGTGCCGTGCGACTTCCGCCTCGACTACGGCCAGAACGTCAGCCGCAGGGCGGTGCTGGTGGCCGCCAACCGCAGCGAGGAGGAGATGCAGAAGAACCGCAGCCCCGACGTGCCGGTGCTGGCCGACGCGGGGCGGTTCCTGCAGGGCCTCGCGGGCCGCCTGGTGGCCGCGGGGCAGGTCCGCGACCGCTCGGCCTGGGTGGCGAAGCTGCGCGGCGCCGACGAGGCGCGCGACAAGGACATCGCCAGCCAGGCCGAGGCAGCGCCGACCGGTCCGGAGGCGCTGGTCAGCCCGTTGCACCTGTGCCGCCGGATCGAGGCGTCGCTCGACGACCGCAGCCAGCTGGTCGCCGACGGCGGCGACTTCGTGGCCACGGCCTCGTACATCGTCCGGCCGCGCGCGCCGCTGTCGTGGCTCGATCCGGGCGTGTTCGGCACTCTCGGCGTCGGCGCCGGCTTCGCGCTCGGGGCCGGGCTGGTGCGCCCCGAGGCCGAGACGTGGATCTTTTACGGTGACGGGTCCGTCGGCTACAGCCTGAGCGAGTTCGACACCTTCGTCCGCCACAAGGTGCCGGTCATCGCGGTGGTCGGCAACGACGCCTGCTGGGCCCAGATCGCCCGCGAGCAGGTCGAGATCCTCGGCGACGCCGTCGGCACCGAGCTGGCGCGCACCGACTATCACCTCGCCGCGGCCGGCTTCGGGGCGGTGGGGCTCGAGATCCGCGAGGCCGCCGCGGTCGACGCCGTGCTCGCAGAGGCCAAGGCGGCCGCGAAGTCCGGCAAGCCGGTGCTGATCAACGTCCACCTCGCGGGCACCGACTTCCGCAAGGGCTCCCTGTCGATGTGAAGCCCGCCGGGGCTCGCGCATGAGAACTGCTTCATGCGTCGTGAGACGCACGCGGGCGCAGTGACTCGGTCTGCGGCGCTCCGCGAGCGGGGCTTGCTGTGCGCACGAACCTGCGCAAAAGTGCATGGCCATGCTCGTCCGCCTCGCCCCAGTGACTCGTGCGTTGCTCGTCTCGTTGCTCGTCAGTTGCAACCCCTCGGAGTCGGGGTCGCCCGCCGACACGGAGGACACGGACGACACCGGGTTCATGGGCGATCCGGAGGTGTTCAGCGCCCTGTCCGCGCCGGTCGACATCGTCATCGACGAGCGCGGCGTGCCGCACATCTACGGCGAGACCGACGCGGACGTGTTCTTCGCCGCGGGCTACCAGGTCGCGGTCGATCGCCTGTTCCAGATGGACCTGATGCGGCGGCGGGCGTACGGGCGCGGGGCGGAGGTGCTGGGCGAGGGCAAGGTCGACGAGGACCGGATCTCGCGCCTGTTCGACTTCCGGCGCTGGGGCAAGCTCGACGCCGAGCGGCTGAAGAAGGAGAGCCCCGAGGAGTACCACCTGTTCGTCGCGTGGACGGCGGGCGTCAACCGTCGCATCGAGGAGGTCAACTCGGGCGCAGTGCCGCTGCCGTACGGGTTCGGCAAGGCGGAGCTGAACTACTCGCCCGAGCCGTGGGACCCGGTCGACGCGCTGGTCATCGGCAAGATGGTCAGCTTCGGCAACTCGAACGTGCTCGAGTACGAGTTCCTCGCCACCGTCGTCACCCGCTTCGTGCCCAAGGTGCTCGAGGTGGTGCAGCTGCCGCGGCCGGGCTGGGAGGTCTACACCGTGCCGCCGGAGGACCGACCCTCGGCCGGGACCGCGCCGGCCCCGAGCGAGGCCCTGCCGAAGGGGACTTCGGGACAGGTCGCGAAGAACAGGTCCCAAGAGCCAGCCCTCGCTGTGCCGCCGAACGCCGCGTCGTCGCTGCGGCGGCTGCACGACGCGCTGTCGGGCTTCCGCGTGGTCGGCAGCAACAACTGGGCGGTCGACGGCCGGTTCACCGCCAGCGGCAAGCCGATCATCGCCAACGACCCGCACCAGCCGCTGCAGAGCCCGTCGGTGATGTACGCGGTGCACCTGAACAGCGCCGACGCGGGCGGCAACTTCGACGTCGCCGGCTTCGGCTTCGCCGGGGTGCCGGGCGTGCAGCTCGGGCACAACCGCAAGGTCCACTGGGCCGCGACCACCGGCTTCGCCGACTGCATGGACCTCTACGCGGTCACGCTCGCGCCCGACCAGGCCACGATCGGCATCGGCGGCAAGACTGCGCCGGTGGTCTGGCGCGACGAGGTCATCAAGGTCGCCGGCATGGGCGACCGCACCTTCCGCGTCGGCGACGTCGAGGGCTACGGGGTGCTCGTCGGCGACGCCTTGCCGCTCGACCCGGCGCTGGTGGTCGACGCCGCTCGCCGGCTGCTGATCAACTGGACCGGCTTCCGCGCCACCAACGAGGCGCGCGCCTTCCTGCGGATGGGCAAGGCGCAGTCGATCGACGAGTGGGAGCAGGCGGTCGACATGATCGAGGTCGGCACCTTCAACTGGATGGCGGCCGACGCCACCGGCATCACCTACCACCTCAACACCAACGTGCCGGATCGCGGCGCGCCGGCGGGCCGGTCGATGCCGATCCGCGTGGTCGACGGCGACGATCCGGCCTACGTGTGGAACGGCAAGTTCCTGCCCGCCGACCAGCTGCCGCGCAGCCGCGCGCCGCAGACCGGCTTCATCGTCACCGCCAACAACGACCCGTGGGGCTTCACCGGCGACGGGGACCTCAGCAACGACCCCTGGTACTACGGCGCCTTCTACGACCCGGGCTACCGCGCGGGCCGGGTCGAGCAGCGGCTGCAGGAGCTCACGCAGGCCGGCAAGGTCACGGTCGCCGACATGCAGTCGATCCAGTCCGACACGCACAGCCTCGTCGCCGACAAGATGTTGCCGGTGCTCGCCGAGGTCTACGCCAAGGTCGCGACCGACGACACGCTGCTGGAGTTCCGCGGGCGCAAGGACCTCGAGGTGTTGAACGAGCTGCTGACGGCGCAGTGGAACCGGCGGATGGACCGGCAGGAGTCGGGCGCGCTGGCGTTCCACGTGTTCGCGCACTTCCTCGTCCAGCGGATCTTCGAGGACGACCTGGCGCTGGTGTTCGGCGCGATCATGGACGCGTCGCCGGTGTACGCGCTCAAGTTCGCCGCGCTGGCGGCCACCGGCATGTACCCCAACGCCAACGAGTTGATGCAGGAGGGCCGCGACCTGCTGGTGATGCGGGCGCTGGTCGACGCGGCCGACTGGTTGACGGCCGAGTTCGGGTCGGTGTCGCCGCACCGCTACCGCTGGGGCGACCGCCACGGCACCGGCTTCCGCAACGCCTACGGCGGCGAGCTCGACGGCGGCTGGCACCCGACCGACGGCGGCGAGGACACCGTCAACGTCTCGGGCAGCTCGTTCTTCGAGCCCGAGTCGACCGACGTGCGGCCGCAGTTCGAGTCGAACGACGGCGCGGTCTTCCGTGTCATCACCGGCTTCGACGGCGAGGGCGTGCCGCAGGCGGTCGTCAACTTCCCGCCGGGCAACAGCGCCGATCCGACCAGTCCGCACTTCGCCGACACCCTCGAGGACTGGATCGAGGATCGGTATCACCACTATCCGTACCGCCGGCACGAGGTCGACGCGGTGACCAAGGAGACGGTCACCCTCGAGCCGTGAGGGTCGCCTGCGCCCGCGGGTGCGCGCCGGCGGGCGCGCCGCGGGGGCCCGCGGGCGGGCGAATGCGGGTATAGTCCGGGCCGTGTCGTTCCCCCGGACGCTCCGTATCCTCGTTGCCGGCGCGCTGCTGGCGTGCACCCCGAAGGGCCCGACGGAGACGACGCCGCCGGGCGACGCTGCCGGCGACGACGAGAGCGTGCCCGAGGCCCCGCCGATCGAGCGCAGCGGGCAGCTGATGAACGCCGGGCGCCCCGCCGAGGCGATCGCGGTGCTCGACGCGGCCCTGGCCAAAAAGCCAGATGACCCCGAGCTCCACTACACCCGCGGGATCGCGCTGCAGCAGGTCGGTCGCGGGGACGAGGCGGTCGCCGCGTGGAAGGAGGCCGTGCGGATCGATCCGAAGTTCTACCCGGCGCACAACGGCATCGGCGCGGTCGCGCTCGACGCCGGCCGCCTCGACGAGGCGGTCGCCGCCTTCGAGGCCGCGATCGCGGCCAAGCCCGACTTCGCCGACGCCCACTACAACCTCGGCCGGGCCGCGCGGGCCCGCGGGCAGAACGACCGCGCCGCCGCGGCGCTGACCGAGGCCAACCGCCTCGCGCCCGAGGACGTCGACGTGTTGTTCCTGCTCGTCCAGGTCGACCGCGACCTCGGCAAGCGCGACGAGGCCCTCGCCGCCGCCACCAAGGCCGCCTCGCTCGCGCCCGACGACCCGGAGGTGCGGCGCACTCTCGGCCACCTCTTGATGGAGGCCGACAAGATTGGCGAGGCCCAGGTCGAGTTCTCCGTCGCCCTGCAGAAGCGCCCCGACGACAACGACGCCAAGCTCGGCCTGGCCCGCGCCCTCGTCAAGCTCGAGCGCGCCGACGAGGCGCTCGTGCATCTCGCCGACCTCGCGGCCCGCTTGCCCGACCAGGCCGTCGTGTGGAGCGAGTGGGGCGCCGCCCTGGCCAAGCTCGGCCGCCTCGACGGCCCCGACGGCGCGCTCGCCAAGCTCGACAAGGCGCTCGCGCTCAAGCCCGACCTGGCCTCGGCCCACATCCGCAAGATCGGCGCCCTCGCGCAGGCCAAGCAGTGCAAGCCGGCCAAGGAGGCGCTGAAGGCGTTCACCGCCAAGCACCCCAAGCCCGAAGCGCTGACCCAGGCCAAGGCCGCGCTGACCGGCTGCGGCAAGTGAAATGAGCCTGGTCGATCGGGCATGGCCGATCGGGCAGGTTTCAGTGCGGCGTGGGCGATGACGGCTACGCGCCGCGGGACCTCGCGGACGGGCGACCGGGGCGTGGCCGATCGGGCAGGTTGCACCGGGTCATGGTGACGTGCCTCCGGGAGCTCCGCACGGCGTGAGCCCTCGCGGACGGCCGATGGTGCGGGACGAGCGTCGCGGAGGCGTGGCGAACCGCGAGCGGGGTGAGCAGGATGAGCGGGGCGTTGCGGAGGCGCGACGAACCACTTGCAGGGCGAGAAGGGCGAGTGGGACGAGCGGAGCGTTGCGGAGGGGCGAGGACTTGCAGGCGGAGACGAGCGAGGCGTTGACGACTTGCAGGCGGAGACGAGCGGGGCGTTGGGGAGGGGCGACGACTTGCAGGCGGAGACAAGCGGGGCACTGCGGACACGCGATGGAATGCGGGCGGGGACGAGCGGGGCCCCATAACCTTCTCAAGGCGGGCGGGGGGCATGGGACGCCGGCGGGGCGGAGCCCAAGGCTCGCGCGGAGGCGCAAAGTCCGTGATGCGAGCGAGAGCCTTCGATGCTTGTCCGAGCAGCTCTCGTAGGAGGCGCGCCGAGCACGTGCCTTGGGGGGGAACCCGCCGAAAGCGAGGGACCCATGCCGCCCGCCCGCCGCCACCCCACACTCCAAGGCCCCGCGACGAGTTCACGGCAATGGTGGGTGGCAGAGAAGGCCCCGCGACGAGTTCACGGCAAGGGTGGGTGGCAGAGAGTGCCCCGCGACGAGTTCACGGCAATGGTGGGTGGCAGAGAAGGCCCCGCGAAGAGTTCACGGCAATGGTGGGTGGCAGAGAGTGCCCCGCGAAAAGTTCACGGCAATGGTGGGTGGCCGAGAATGCCCCCGCGATCGCTACCCATCCCAAGGGACATGGCTGAAAGACCATGCACAAACAGACAGACAGTCGCGCGACTGGCAGAAAGCGGCACAGCCGCCTCCCCGAGGGGAAGGCGGCTGTGACGGCGGAGCGGGCGGGGCCCGCGGGGCTCACTGCGGGAGGCCGCAGACGCCGACGTTCTCGAATCCGGGAGGGGCCATGCCTTCCTCGTACCAGGGCAGGCAGTCCGCGTTGGCGCCGACGCACTCGGGGGCGCTGATGTCGCAGAACGCGAGGCAGCAGCCGATGGACATCGGGTCGCACTCGGTGGCGAGCTCGGGGTTGAGGCAGTAGAAGCCCGGGTCGCACGCGTTGGCGTACTCGCACACGTCGAACTCCTGGCCCTCTTCGCCCGACGCGTCCAGCACGCAGATGAAGCTGTTCGGGTCCATCGGGTTCGGGATGCACAGGTCGCCGCCCATGCAGTTCTGCAGGAGCGGGTCGCACATGGGCAGGCAGAGGATGAGCACGCCGTCGTTGACGATCGTGCAGGCCGTGCCGGAGACGTCGCACGACGGGGCGTCGGGCGAGCCGGAGCAGAAATGCACGCAGGTGCCCTCGCCGGTCTCCGGGTCGACGTTCCAGCACATGTTGGCGAGGTCGCAGCTGTCGATGCCGCTGACGCCGCTGCCCTCGACCGTGCACGGGTCACCGGTCTGGGCGGGGTTCTCCATGATCGGCGTGCACTTGAGCGACTCCCACGAGTTGTCGCCGTCGCCCGAGTAGGGCATGCACTTCTGGCCGGCCGGGCAGTCCTGAACCCACGGGTCGCACTCCTTGGTGCCGCCGCCGCCGTCCGGGGGCATGATGAAGTTGTCGCCGGTCGTGTCCGAGGTGCCCTGGCTGGTGCCGTCGGTGTCCGGGGTGCCGGTGGTCGGGCTCGTGCTGGGCGAGGTGGCGGTCGTCGTGGTCCCCGGCGTCTCCGTGTCGCTGTTGCTGCCGTCCGACGTCTCGCCCTCGGTCGCGTCGCCCGAAGGGTTGGTGGTGTTGTTGGTCGTCGGGTTCGTGGCGCCCGTGGCACCGGGCTTGCCGTCGTCGCCGCAGCCGAACACCAGCGCGGTACAGAGCAGGCTAGAAACCAAGCTGAACTTCTTCATGGGTCCCTCGTGAGTGCGATTTGAGCTGTCGGCGCGCGCCCTACGGTGTGGGAAGCTCGCGCATGTTGGGTATGGCGGTTGAGGTCGCTTTAGGAAGAACCCTTACCCGCCGATCCTCATGTCCTCGGTCGCCAGCATGGCATAGCCTACGGAACAAGCGCAACTGGCTAATTGGCTTCGCATGCCTGCGTATGACCGGGTGTTGCTCACTCCGTCACACGTTTCCGCCCGCCGATTTGACGGGTGACGGGGGTTGTTTCAGGTGCTGTGACGGCCCTGGCGAGGGGCGGTAACGTCGATCCGGTCGGAGCGAGGAAGCGCCGGAGGGCCGCCGGACGCGACAACGGCCCGGCGGGTCTGCCGCCGGGCCGTTGAATTTCCCGGAGATCGCTCTCCTGGGTGGGAGGCGCAACTACTTGCGGACGTCCGCGCTCGGGAGCTGGCGCCGCAGGTGGTCGTCGAACAGGACGATGCCCGGGATGGTGACGCCGCCCTCGAGCATGGCCGCGCCCTGGCGGCGGATGCCGTCGAGGCCGAGGCGGCCGATCATGCCCGATACGTCGTCACCGTCGACCGCCTGCACGAGGCGCCCGAGGTGGCCGTGGAGCTGCCGCGACAGCGCCTTGGCCGCCGGGCCGTCCCACGGCGACTGGTAGACCATGCGCGACAGCGCGTCCTGGAGGGCGCGCAGGTGCATGTCGGCGGCCACCTGCAGGCGGAGGCGAAGCACGTCGAGCGGATCACGGCCCGTCTCGGCGGCCACCCGCAGCGACGACAGGGCGCCCGTGAGGTGCTCGATGCGGGCCAGGCGCCCGGCCAGCGCCGGCGCGAAGCCGGCCGACTCGAACTCGTGCGCGCGCGCGTGGAGCTGCGGGATCTGGCTGGCGGGCAGCGCGTGCTCGACGTGATCGAGCAGCTCGCGGGCGCGGTCGATCATGCGCTGGTCGACCGTTGCGTAGGCGTCGCCCTCGAGCAGGACCACGGTGGTCTCCTCGAGCGCGGCCTCGACCACGTGCATGGCCCGGTAGATGGCCTCCTGGCGGTTCTTGTCCTCGCTGGCGTAGAGGTCGCGGCGCAGCGCGTCGACGTCGCCGGCGGCCGACGCGGTCATGTACGCCTCGGCGATCGCGTGCGCGGGCCGGCCCGTGCTGGTCATGAGCTCGGGGAAGAAGGTCGCGCCGGCGTTGTCGACGATCCGGTTGACGACCATCGTGGTCGCGATCTCGCGGCGCAGCAGGTGGCTCTTCACCGCGCCCTCGGCGGCCTCGACGATCGCGGCCGGGAAGTACTCGCGGACCATGCGGTCGACGAGGCCCTCGGACAGCGGCTCGCCGTCGAGGAGCACGCGGTAGACCAGCATCTTGGCGTAGGCGCACAGGGCCGAGGCGTCGCACTTGAACAGGCCGATGCCCTTGCGCGCGCGGTTGGCCAGCTCGTCCTCGGTCGGCAGGGCGAAGGTGTCCGGGTTGAACGGCACGTGCTGCACGAGGTACGACAGCGTGCGGGCGTAGCGGTAGACGTCGACCTTCGAGCGGCGGACGTCGTAGCTGACCATGCGGCTCTGCGAGCGGTTGTTGGCCAGCACCATGTCGCACACCTCGGTGGTGGCGGCCTTGAGGACCTCGTTGCGGCGCTCGCGGGTGACCTTGCCGCTCGCCAGCAGCGGCGCGAACAGGATCTTGATGTTGACCTCGTGGTCCGAGGTGTCGACGCCGCCGGAGTTGTCGAGGAACGAGGTGTAGTTCTGGCCGCCGATCCGCGCGAAGGCCGGGCGACCGCGGTCGGTGATCGCCAGGTTGGCGCCCTCGGACATGACGCGGAAGCGCAGCTGGTTGGCGTTGACCCGCACGGCGTCGTTGGCCTTGTCGCCGACGTCGGCGTGGGTCTCGTCCTTGCTCTTCACGTAGGTGCCGATGCCGCCCATCCAGCACAGGTCGACCTTGAGCAGCAGGATCGCCCGGATCGCCTCCTCGCCCGAGACCACCTGCGTCGGCGAGAAGCCGAGCAGCTGGCGCGCCTCCGGCGACAGGTCGAGCGACTTGGCGTTGCGCGGGAACACTGCGCCGCCGGGGCTCAGCTTGCTCGAGTCGTAGTCGGACCACTGCGAGCGCGGCAGGACGAACAGCCGCTCGCGCTCGAGGAAGCTGACCTCCGGGTCCGGCGTCGGGTCGATGAAGACGTGGGCGTGGTTGAAGGCGGCCAACAGCTTGACGGTGCGGCTGCGCAAGAGGCCGTTGCCGAACACGTCGCCGCTCATGTCGCCGACGCCGATCGCCGTGATGACGTCGCCCTCGGGGTCGATGCCCATCTCACGGAAGTTGCGCTTGGTGGTCTCCCACGCGCCGCGGGCGGTGATGCCGGTGGCCTTGTGGTCGTAGCCGTTCGAGCCGCCCGACGCGAACGCGTCGTCGAGCCAGAACTTGTGCGACATGCTGACGCTGTTGGCGGTGTCCGACAGGTGCGCGGTGCCCTTGTCGGCGGCGACGACGAGGTACGGGTCGGGGCCCTCGGTGTGGAGGATGCCCGGCGGGGTGACGATCTGGCCGTCGACCACGTTGTCGGTGACCGACAGCAGGGCCTCGACGAAGATCTGGTAGTAGCGGTCGCCGGCGGCGCGCAGCTCGTTGCGATCGGTCGGGGCCTGGCGCAGGACGAAGCCGCCCTTGGCGCCGACCGGCACGATCAGCACGTTCTTGACCATCTGCGTGGCCATGAGGCCGTGGATCTCGGTGCGGAAGTCGTCCGGCCGGTCGGAGAAGCGGATGCCGCCGCGGGCGACGCGGCCGCCGCGGAGGTGCACGCCCTCGAAGTCGGGGTGGTAGATGAAGATCTCGCGCAGCGGCTTGGGATCGGGGCCGAACGGGACGCGCTGGCCGTCGAACTTGAACGCCATCGCCGGGGTCTGATCGCGGCGCGCGCCCGGCGGGGTCTTGATGACGAAGGCGTTGGTGCGCAGCGTGGCGCGGACGACGTCGGCGACGGCCCGCAGCACGCGGTCGGCGGTGTAGTCGGCGACGTCGCGCAGCTCGGCCTCGAGGGTCTTGTCGGTGACCTCGGCCAGCTGCGGGGTGGCGCTGGTCGGGTCATAACGAGCGTCGAGCCACGAGACCAGCGCGGAGGCGACGGTCGGGTAGGCGACCAGCGTCTGCCGGATCAGCGCCGAGGTGAACGGGCAGCGGACCTGGTGGAGGTAGGCGACGTAGGCGCGCAGGATCTCGACCTCGAGCGCCGTCATCGTCGTCGACACGATCAGCTGGTTGAGCGAGTCGCGGCCCATGGTGCCGGCGTAGACCTGGCGCAGCGTGGCCCGGATCTCGTCGGCGCGGCTCATGACCGCCGGGATCCGCTCGGGGCGGACGTCGAGGCGGTAGTTGTCGAGCTCGAACGGGGTGGTGTGCGCGAGGTGGACCGGGCGCGCGTACTCGTCGACGACCTTGAAGCCGAAGCTGCCGATCAGCGGCAGCTCGTCGCTGAGGTTCATCGCCTTGCGGCTGAACACTCGCATGTTGAGGCTGCCCGGGTGGTCGCCGGTGACCGAGACGTAGAGGTCGAAGTCGAACTCGGCGCCGCGGCGGATGTTCTCGATGCAGCGCAGGTCGCCGAGCAGCCGCTGGTCGCCGGCGCGGCGCTTGTGCTCCTCGCTGAAGGCGCCGTGGTACAGCTCGAACAGCTCCTCGACCTGCTCGGGCGGGGCGAGCTCGGACAGCGCCTCGCGCAGGCGCTCGTTCCAGCCCTTGGCCAGCGCGAGCACCTCGGACCGCACGCGCTCGGTGTCGACCGCCGCGAACGGGGTCGGGCCGGTCATGTAGTAGTGGATGATCGCGTTGTCGTAGCGATCCATGTAGACGCCGAAGTCGGAGTAGGTGGCCCCGAACTCGCGCTGCAGCTTCTCCTGCACCTGCAGCCGCAGCTCGTCGTTGAACTGCTCGCGCGGGAGGCTGACGAACGCGAACACGAACCGGCCGTCCTCGCCGACGTTGATGTGCACGTCGGAGCCGCCCTCGACCTCGGCCCGGAGCACGCGGTCGGTGAGCTCCCAGATGCTGTCCTCGCTCTGGGTCAGCAGGTACTCGAGCGGCAGCGAGTTGAAGGCGTTGGTCAGGCTCTTGCCGCGGTGGCTGTCGATCGAGACGCTGCGCTCGGTCAGCAGCTTGCGCAGCATGACGCGCAGGAACGGGATCTCCTCCGGCGGGGTGTGCAGCGCCTTGTAGGTGAAGAGGCCGTTGATCAGGCAGGTGCCGACCGGCTGGCCGTCGCGGCCGACGCGGGTGACGACGAAGTGGCCCGGCTTGCCGCTGCGGTGGACCGGCGACTCCTCGTTGCTGCGGTGGTAACGGACGGTGCGGTCGAGGTCGCGGGCGTAGGCGGCGAAGCGATCGGCGTCGCGCTCGCTGGTGTGCACGGAGGCGGTGCCGAGCGTGGAGATCCGCTGGCCCTGCTCGTCGTACTCCTCGACGCCGAGCAGCACGAGGTTCTCCTCGCACAGCCAGCGGACCATGCCCTCGGTCTCACGCAAGGTCAGGCTGCGGTCGTTGCTCTCGGAGTTGGCGGCCCGCAGGTAGTCGTCGGCGAGGTCCTGCAGCCGGCGCTTCATCGGCTGGAAGTCGCGCACCATCGCCTGCACGATCCGCAGGCGGGTGCGGAAGCGGTCCTCGATGTCCTCGGGGACATGTTGGCCGGGGTCGAGCTCGACCCGGATCACCGACTCCGGCGCGCCCATGCCGATGCTGGTGAGGTTGCCGGCGGAGTCGCGCCGGACCTTGATCACCGCGTTCATCAGGCTGGCGATCTCGAGCCGCTCCGCGCCGAACAGCGCGCGCAGCGAGGACACCAGGAACGGCTGGTCTTCGAGACAGCTCTCGAGGACGACGCTGTCGTCGTGCCGCCGCACGACCGAGTTGATCTCGCCGCGGCCGCGGGTCTTGATCGTGTTCAGGACTTGCTCGAGCTGCTCGACGAGCTCGGCGCTCGGCACCCGCCGGATGTCTCGGAGGTCGACCGAGGTCAACACCGCCTTGCAGAGGGCCGCCAGGAGGTTGACGTCGGTCCCGGGCAGCTTGGGGACGTACGAGGCGAGGACCTGCTGTACCTCGTGGATCCGCTGGTTGCTCAGTTTTTGCGTCGCCATCGGCGGCAACTCTCCGCCGGCCGGCGGCTGGGTGCAATCCCTCGAGGGGGGAGCGCACGCGACCGTTGCCGCGGTTTGCTGCCGCATTCGGCAGCCGAGTCGCGGCCGACTCGCGCAAACCCCCGGAAGGGCTCGCGCAGGGCGTTGCGCACCGCGGCTGCATGACATCCCGCACGCGGGATCCGAAGGGGCCGCAGTGCTTGCGGTCCTATTCTTGGATCGTGCCTCAGCCCTCCGTCGCTGCACCGGATCTGGCGGCCTGCGCCGCGCGTCGCTCCCGCCTCTCCGCCCGCCTCGGCGACGCCGTGCTGCTGCTGGCCGCCGGCGAGCCGCCGACCCGCTCCGGCGACACGCGCTACCGCTTCCGGCCGGACTCGAACTTCTACTACCTGACCGGCGCCGCCGAACCCGGCAGCGTGCTCCTGCTGCGGCCGGGCCGGGCGCCGGCGAGCGCGCTGTTCCTGCCGGTCCAGGACGAGCGCGACGTGCTGTACCACGGCCGCCGGCCCACCGCCGACGAGGCGCGCGAGCAGTTCGGCGTCGACGCGGTGTTCCCGATCGCGCAGCTCGAGCTCGAGCTGCCGCGCCTGCTCGACGGCGTCGACGAGCTGTACCTGCCCTTTTCGACATGTCCGATGATCGATCGGGCGGCGTTCGCCGCGATCGAGCGGCTGCGCGCCGGCGATCGCCGGGGGGAGGTCGCGCCGACCTGCCTGCGCGACGCCCGGGCGCTGCTGGCCGAGGACCGGCTGGTGAAGGACGCGGCGGCGATGACGGCGCTGCGCCGCGCGGTCGACATCAGCGCGGCCGGCCACGTGGCGGCGATGCGAGCGACGCGGCCCGGTCGGCTCGAGCTCGAGATCGAGGCGCTGCTCGAGCACGAGTTCCGCCGCCGCGGCGCGAGCGGGCCCGGCTACGAGACGATCGTGGCCGCGGGGATCAACGCCAACACGCTCCACTACACCGCGGCCCGCGGGGCGCTCGGGGCCGGCGAGCTGCTGCTGGTCGACGCCGGCGCGGAGTGGGAGCTGTTCACCGGCGACATCACGCGCACGTTCCCGATCGGCGGCCGCTTCACGCCGGCGCAGCGCGACGCCTACGAGATCGCGCTGGCCGCCAACGAGGCCGGGATCGCGGCCGCGGTGGTCGGCTCGAGCCTCGACGCGATCCACGACGCCTGTCTGCGCGTGCTGTGCGACGGCCTGCGGGCGCTCGGCCTGGTCGAGGCCGGCGTCGACGAGGCGATCGAGGAGGAGCTGTACAAGCCGTACTACCCGCACAAGACCAGCCACTGGCTCGGCGCCGATGTCCACGACGTCGGCCGCTACACCGTCGGCGGCCGCGCCCAGCCGCTGCGCGCGGGCTTCGTGCTGACGGTCGAGCCGGGGCTGTACTTCCCGGTCACCGACGAGGTGCCGGCCGGGCTGCGCGGGGTCGGCATCCGCGTCGAGGACGACGTGCTCGTCACCGCCGGCGCGCCCGAGGTGCTCAGCGCCGGCGCGCCCAAGCGGGTCGCCGAGCTCGAGGCCCTGGTCGGTCAGGCCTGAGCCCGGGCGCCCGGGCGCAGCAGCGCCTCGCGGCCGCGAGCGCGCCGGGCTGAAGGGGCATGTCTCGACGGGCATGCCCCTTCAGACATGTCGAATCAGGCATGTCGCAAAGAGCATGCTGTATCGACCATGTCTGAAGAGACATGCCGCATCGACGCGGCTCCGGCCCGGGGGCCGGCGGCGAGGCGCGGCCGTGCGAGCCGCGCTCACGGCTGGGGCCGCACGGCCCGCGGGCCGCGGAGGTCGCGGAGGGCGGCGACCATGAGCTCGCGGACGCGGGTCTGCAGCAGCTCGACGTCGCCGCCGGTGGCGTCGGGCATGACGGGCTCGAGCACGCTGACCTCGACGCGCAGCTCGTCGAGGCGCTCGAACACCCAGCCGTCGCGGGGGAGGGCGGCGCCGGTGCCGTCGATGACGATGGGGACGATCGGCACGCCGGCCTCGACGGCCAGGGCGAAGGCGCCGCGGCGAAACTCGCGGAGCTGGCCGTCGCGCGAGCGCGTGCCCTCGGGGAACATGAGGATCCGCGAGCCGCGCCGCAGGTGCTCGCGGCAGCGCGTGAGCATCGCCGCGCGGCTGTTCGCGTCGCCGCGGCGGACCGGCACGTAGTCGGCCATCGCCATCATCCAGCCGAGGAAGGGCACCCAGAACACCGACTCCTTGGCGACCCACTTGAACGGGGTGCGCAGGGCGTAGAGGACGAAGATGTCGCCGAAAGACTGATGGTTGGCGACCAGCACGCACGGGCGATCGCCGAGCAGCCGCTCGCGGCCGTGGATGTGGATCCGCGAGGCGCCGAACAGACGGATGCAGTGGTTGGCCCAGGTGATCGCGTACCAGTGCGAGAACCGGCGCTGCGGATCGAACGGGGCCACGAGGAGCCAGATCGGCGCGACCGCGATCCAGAACACGACCAGGCTCACCGCGAGATAGGACCAGAAGAGGGCCGATCGGAGGCGCTGCACGGCGTCTCCCTTGTAGCGGCGCGGGGCCGGCGCTGGCAAGTCACGCCAGGCCGCAGGTGCCGGGGCGGGCGCGGTCTGGCATGCTGAGGTTTGTGTCGCCCCGTCGTCGTCGCCTCGCTCCGCTCTCGCTCGCGCTCGCCGGCACGCTCGCGTGCGCGGAGCCGGCGAGCCCGCCAGCGCCCGCTCCGCCGGCCAAGGTCGAGCCGGCGAAGCCGCGCCTGATCGCCGCGCCGGAGGCGGGAGACCTGCCGACGATCGTGCGCGAGGAGGCGGCGCGCGAGGGCGGGACTCTGGTGGTCAGCGTGGGCGCGTCCTGGTGCGAGCCGTGCCGCGTGTTCCACGAAGCGGTCCAGTCGGGGCAGCTCGACGAGCGGCTCGCGGGGGTCCGCTTCCTCGAGTTCGACATCGATCGCGACCGGGCGCGGCTGGAGGCCGCAGGCTACAAGTCGCGCTTCATCCCGCTGTTCGCGTTGCCGAACGCGGAGGGCCGCGCCAGCGACAAGCTGATTTCGGGCGGGATCAAGGGGCCGCGAGCGGTCGAGCACATCATGGCCCGGCTGGGCCCGCTGCTGCGCCAGAAGCCTTGAGCGCGGGCGGGTGAGCCCGTATGTTCGCGGGGTGCTGCGGATCGCGGCGGTCCTGCTGTTCGGGCTCTACTTCGTGCTCAGCCAGCCGCTGTGGTTCACCGGCGCGCTGCTGATCACGGCGCTCACGGCCCCGTTCGACCGCCGGCGCGCGCTGCTTCACCGCTACACCTGCGTGTGGGGCGGCCACTACGCGCTCCTGATGCCCGGCTGGGACGTCCGCGTCGAAGGCCGCGAGCACATCGCCCCGGGCGGCGTGTACGTGCTGTGCTCGAACCACCAGTCGCACGTCGACACTCTGGTGCTGTTCACCCTGTTCCGTCACTTCAAGTGGGTCGCCAAGACGAGCGTGTTCCGCGTGCCGTTCATCGGCTGGAACATGACGCTCAACCGCTACGTGGCGCTGCGCCGCGGCGACACTGCGAGCATCGCGGCGATGCTCCGCTGCTGCCGCGAGAACCTCGACGCCGGCTCGTCGGTGTTCATGTTCCCCGAGGGCACGCGCTCGCGCGACGGCCGGATCCAGGGGTTCAAGCACGGGGCCTTCTCGCTGGCGGCCGAGGCGGGCGCGCCGATCGTGCCGATCGTGCTCGACGGCACCAGCGCGGCGCTGCCGAAGTCGTCGTGGCGGATCGGCCTCGACCGTGCGCGGCTGCCGATCCGGGTGCAGGTGCTGCCGCCGGTCGCGCTGTCCGACCTGGGCGCCGGTGCCGGCGCCGCCGAGCTGCGGGCGGAGGTGCGGGCGCGCATGCTGGCGGGGCTGGCGGCCATGCGCGGCGTCACGGTCGCCGAGGTCGACGGCGCGGCGGGGGCGTCGCAGAAGCGCACGGACATGGCCTGAGGGACAGGTTCTGGCGGCGCGCGTGGGCAGTCTCGCAGGCTCGCGGGCGGGCAGCCGGGTGGCCAGAAACGACGAGTCCCCGAGACCATCGGGCCTCGGGGACATGTCTGAAAGAGCAGGCGGGTGGCGCGCGGGCCGGCTCAGGACTCGACGCCGGAGTCCTCGATGGCCACGGGCTTGCTGGTGGGGCCGTTGCGGGAGCCGACCTTCTCCATGGCGTCGATGACCTCGGTGCCGGACACGACCTTGCCGAACACGACGTGCTTGCCGTCGAGCCAGGGGGTCTCGGCGGTGGTGATGAAGAACTGCGAGCCGTTGGTGTTGGCGCCGGCGTTGGCCATCGACAGCAGGTACTTGCCGGTGTGCTTCAGCTTGAAGTTCTCGTCGGCGAACTTCTCGCCGTAGATCGACTCGCCGCCGGTGCCGTTGCCGCGGGTGAAGTCGCCGCCCTGGCACATGAACCCGGGGATGATGCGGTGGAAGGGCGAGCCCTTGAAGTGGAGCGGCTTGCCGGAGCGGCCGACGCCCTTCTCGCCGGTGCAGAGCGCGCGGAAGTTCTCCGCGGTCTTCGGCACGACGTCGGCGAACAGCTCGAACACGATGCGGCCGGCGGGGGCGCCGCCGATGGTGATGTCGAAATAGACGCGCGGGTTTGACATGAGGCCGCGGACTCTACCACAACCCGGCGGGTGCGCCGGTGGGCGCCAGGCGGCAGAACTGCGTGAACCCTGCGAGCCCTCCCGCGAGCGACGCACGCTTGGGGGCGTCAGCCGGCGAGAGCGGCGGAAGAAAGGCGAGCGGGTCGCCCGGCATGATTGTGGCCGAAGTTCAACCCCTACATCAAGTAGGTGGGGACTGCGTTAACCGCGTCGGGCTTCTCGTCGGACGAGCCTGCGCACCAGCGATCAGAGACGGACCCCTGGCTGAACGGTGTAGGTAGAACTTTGGGCCTCATGCCGAGCGTCCCGCTCGCGCCTCGTCACTGTAGCACCACTTCGTCGGCGTGGCGACGTGCGCGGCGCCCGACATCGTCCGGATCACCTCACTGCAGCGGCCACGGGGTGAGGACGTAATCGGACCCACTGCCGTGGCAGCCGGTGCACAGCTTGACGCCGGTGTCGTCCGCGTACACGGTGACGTCGAGGCGCTCGTACCAGTACCAGCCGTCGCCGCTCGCGCTGTCGGGGGCGAGCTTGACCATCACTGCGTAGCCGACGATCTCGTCGGTGCCGCCGCCGTAGAGCTCTTTCACCGTGGCGGCGTCTTGCGGGTGCATCACGTTCGCGGCGGCCAGGGAGTCGGCGAGCGCGGGGTTGACGAAGGTCCGCACGTTGCCGCCGTGCGGGCCCGCAGAGGCGTGGACCGTCGACTCGGCCGGCCAGCTCCGGTACGCGCCGCCCGCGAGCCACGCTTCCAACGCCTCGGCCGAGTCGACAGGCGGCAGGGCGTCGGCGTCTCCGGTCGTGCTCGCTGCTCCCGTCGTACTCGCGTCGGACGTCGAGCTCGCGTCGCCGGTGGCGGTCGTGGTCGGCTCGCCCGCGGTGGCGTCGGCGTCGGTGGTCGCGCTCGTGGTCGTGTCGTCGCCGGTGACCGCGTGGCTGGTGCTGCCGTCGCCGTCGGCACCGCAGGCGGGGGCGAGGACGGCGAGGACGAGGACGAGGCGCGTGGGGTCGACGGGCATGCGCGGCGTCAACGAGGCGCCGCGGCGGTCGTTACAGGTGCGTCGCAGCGCTCGCGCGCTCGGCCTGCGAGGCGAGCACGCGCACTGCCTCGATCATGATGCCGAACCGCGGATCCTGGGTGTGGCCGCGGGCGAAGCGGAGGTAGATCTGCTGGGCGACGACGGCGGTCTTGAACAGGCCGAAGGCGTAGTAGAAGTTGATCGCTTCGAGGCTGCGGCCGGTGCGGCGCGCGTAGTGCTCGGCGAACTCGGCCCGCGTGAAGCTGCCGGGCGCGTGCGTCGGCCCGAACGCGAAGGCCTGCAGCTCGGGCGGGTCGTCGGCCTGCACCCAGTAGCAGAGGGCGGTGCCGAGATCCATGAGCGGGTCGCCCACCGTGGCCATCTCCCAGTCGAGGATCGCGGTGATCCGCGTGAGGTCGTCGGGCGCGAGCACGAGGTTGTCGTACTTGAAGTCGTTGTGCAGGAGCGTGGGGGCGCCCGAGGTCGGCATGTGTCCCGAGAGCCAGGTAGCGACCGCGTCGACGGCGGGGATGTCGTCGGTCCTGGCGGCCTGGTAGCGCTTCGTCCAGCCCTCGACCTGGCGCCGGACGTAGCCGTCCGGGTGCCCGAGCTGGACCAGGCCGGTGGCCTCGATGTCGATCGCGTGCAGGTCGGCGAGGGCGTCGGCGGCCGCGGTGGCGAGGCCGCGGGCGAGCGCGGGGGTGAAGTCGACGCCCCGCGGCGGGGTGCGGCGGATGACGACGCCCTGGCGCCGCTCCATCAGGTAGAACTTGGCGCCGAGGATCGACTCGTCGAGGCAGAGGTGGATCGGCCGCGGCGCTCGCTCGCACACCGGCGCGAGCCGTGACAGGAGCGTGTGCTCGCGCTCCATGTCGTGCGCCGTCTTGACCTGGGTGCCGAACGGCGGCCGCCGCAGGACGTAGGCGTCGCCGCCGACGGTGACGAGGTAGGTGAGGTTGGAGTGGCCGCCGGGGAACTGCTGGACCGTGACCTCGGCGTCGCTCGGCGCGACCAGAGCCTCGCGCAGGTAAGGCGCGAGGCGCTCGAGGTCGAGCTCCTCGCCGGGACGGACAGGGCGCGGGTTGTCGATGGCGGTCATGAGTCCTCCAGGACAGGGCGAAGCATGCAGGTTTGAAAGGACAGGTCGAAAGGGACAGGGTCGATCGGGCAGGGCGAAACCGACAGGTCCGAGAGGACAGTCTTTATTAAAGGGTCAGCCGGCGCGGCCCGGGCGGTGGCGGGCGAGGATCCGGCGGGCGGCGGCGACCTTGTGGACCTCGTCGGGGCCGTCGTAGATCCGGGCGCCGCGCTCGCGGGTGTAGAAGAAGGCGAGCACGGTGTCGTCGGTGAGGCCGAGCGCGCCGTGGACCTGGATCGCCCGGTCGAGGACCTCGGACAGGACCTCGGCGACGTGGAACTTGATCAGGGAGATGTCGTCGCGGGCGGCGGCGAAGCCGTGCTGGTCGATGAGCCAGGCGGTGCGCAGGACCAGCAGCCGGGCGGCGTCGATGCGGGCGCGGCTCTCGGCCAGCCAGGCCTGGACGATCTGCTTGTCGCCCAAGTGCTCGCCGGGGGCCAGCTCGCGGCTCGCGGCCCGGGCGGCCATCATCGCCAGGGCCCGCTCGCAGATCCCCAGCCAGCGCATGCAGTGGTGGATCCGCCCGGGGCCGAGGCGCTCCTGGGCGATGACGAAGCCGCCGTGCGCCGGGCCGAGCAAGCTGTCCTTCGGGACACGACAGGCGGTGAACTCGAGCTCGGCGTGCGAGTCCCAGCCGGCGCCGGCGTGGCCGAACAGCGAGACGTTGCGGACGCGCCGGAAGCCGGGGCTGTCGGTCGGGACGATCAGCATGCTGGCCCGCCGGTGCGCCTCGGCGGCAGGATCGGTGACGGCCAAGACGACGGCGAAGGCGGCCCCGTCGGCGCCGGTGGTGAACCACTTGCGGCCGTCGAGGACGTAGTCGTCGCCGTCGAGGCGGGCGGCGCAGCGCAGCTGGGTGGGGTTGGAGCCGGGGGTGTCGGGCTCGGTCATGGCGAAGCAGCTGCGGATCTCGCCGCGAAGCAGGGGCTCCAGCCAGCGCTCGCGCTGCGCGGGGGTGGCGTAGCGATGGAGGATCTCCATGTTGCCGGCGTCGGGCGCCTGGCAGTTGCAGGCGAGGTGACCGAGCGGGCTGTGGCCGAGGACCTCGCTCAGGAGGCCGTGATCGAGGAGGGAGAGGCCGAGGCCGCCCTCGTCCTTGGCCATCTGCGGCAGCCACAGGCCCTCGGCCCGGGCCGCGGTGCGCAGGCCGTCGACGATGTCGGGGCAGTCGGCGACGCCGCGCGCGAGGACGGTCGGCTCGACCGGGAGGACGTGGGTGCGCATGAAGGCGCGGGCTCGGTCGAGCAGGGCTGCGGTCGCGGGCGGGATCGCGAAGTCCATGGTGACGCGAGGCTACCGCAGGAGGCACGCCCGGAGCCACGGTGCGCCGAGAGGGCGCCGGGAGTGGCGGAGCGGCCCGTCCTCGAGGCCCGTCGCGGGCGGGTGCTACGTCGGGCCATGGCTCGAGCCGCGTGGGTGCTCGGCGTGCTCCTCATGGTGTCGCCGGGGTGCGCCCAGAGCCGCGCGCCGGTGCTGCAGAAGCTGTTCGTGGACTCGGGGGCGCCGGACGAGATCACGCGGCTCATCACCCTCATCGAGGCGCTGCCGCCCAGGAACTTCGACCGCGCGCTGCTCGACAGGCCTCGCGGATCGCGGCGACCGCGGCTCAGCGCAGGGTGACGTGGGCGCGGTCGTGGATGTGCGGGAGGGCGTTGAAGACCCGCAGCTGCATCTCGCCGGGGCGGTAGGCGAGCTCGGTGAGGGAGGCGTTGTGGACGATGAAGCTGGTCTTGAGGCCAGCCCAGGTGTCGAGCCCGAGCGCGAGCGCAGTGACGACGCCGACCGGCCCGGCCGAGCTGACGACCAGGACGGTGCTCTTGCGCGGGTGCCGGTCCATGACGCGATCGAGGCCGTGGGCGACGCGGGCCTGAAACTCGCGGAACGGCTCGACCGCCGGGTGCTCGACCTCGCCGGCGTGCCAGCGCTGCATCGCGGCCTGAAACACGAGCTCGAAGGCCCGCTGGTGCCCGGGTGTGCCGCGCTCGGCGGCCATCCAGGCGGTGGCCATGGCGGCGAGCTCGGGGTCGCGTTCGCACAGGGCGGGCAGGGCCTCCTTCATCAGGGCGATCGCGGGGTACTCGTCGAACTCGAGCTGCTCGACCGGGGCGGGGTACTCGGCGCCGACCTGGCGGGCGCCGGCGACCAGCAGGGCCGCCGTGTCTCGCTGACGCTTGCGCGGGCCGGCGTAGATCGCCTGCGGCGGATCGATCATCCGCGCGAGGTAGCGGCCGAGGGCGTCGGCCTGCTGCTCGCCGAGCGGCGAGAGGACGTCGTAGTCGGCAGCGCCGAGCGAGGCCTGGCCGTGGCGGATGATCAACAGTCGGCTCACCCGGTGATCGTGCCCGCGCTCGCACGCCGGATCAACGCGACTGCGCCGGCGACGGGTGTGAGGCGAGCGGCGCGGGTGAGAGCGTTCGTGGGGCCTGCTTCCGGGGGGCAGCTCGTGGGGCGCGACGCGAGCGGGCCACGCCGGGGCCGCCGCTGTGCGGGAGGCAGGAGGTCTTGTGCGGGCCGAGGTGACGGACGCAGTCGCCCGGGCGGTACACCGGCGCCGGGCGAGGACGCTGCGTCCCGCCGAATCGTGCGACCTCGACGCGCTCGACCTCGGCGAGGGCGTCGTTCCGAGGTCGGCGGGGCGGCTCAGGCAGAGGTCCTTTCGGACATGTTCTTTGTCATGTGTTCGAAAGAACATGTCGAAACGGGAATGCACGAAAGGACAGGTCCCCAAGGACCTGTCCTTCGTGCCATCCGCCGGCTCAGCGCTTCGAGATCTCGGCGTCGAGGCGGCGCTCGATCGCCTCGAGCTCCCGCATCTTGCGCTCGAAGTCGTCGCCGTCGCCGCCGCGCTTGCGGCCGGGGCCGAGCGCGCGGGCGCTGCGGCCGCCGGTGACGGCCTTGCGCTCGCCGCTGCCCGCGACCAGCCGGTAACCGATGTAGCCGGCGCCGGCGAGGGCGCCGACGAACAGGACGTTGCCCAGGACGGCGAAGAACAGGCCGAACACCATCCTGGCGGCGATCATCAGGGCGAACAGGCCGCCGAGCACGAGCAGCGAACCCTTGGCGAAGCGGGCCGCGACGCTGGGGCGATCGTCGTCGTCATGTTCGTAGGAACCCATGGACATCATGGATAGGCGATGGCGGAGGCGGTGGCAAACCCTCCGGCGAGGTCGGCCACAGAGCGGCCCGGCGGGGCCAGGAGCGCGCTCTCGCCGGGGCCGCGGGCCGTAAAGTCACACGCGCGTCACGGCGCTGCAGCGGCTGGCTCGGGCGCTGCCGGGTCCGGCAACGCGTGGTCGCCGTCGCCGGACCACTGCGAGCCCAATCCTGCCTTGCGCGGCAGGGGAGCCGGTTTCGGCCGCGGTCCGGGCCGGCTGCTCGCCCCGGGGCCAGGGCCCCCAGCGTCGGGGACGGGCGGGGACGTGTGAGGCGTCGCGGGGACGGATGGGGACGACGGGGACTCGAGGGCTGCGAGCGGCGCGGCGGCAGGAGCCGGCAGGAGGGATCGGCTGCGCGGATCGTCGGGCGGGGAGCTCGGGGCGCTCGTCGGCGCGGGGCCGTTCGCCTGTGTGGCGGGGCCCGCCGGTCGGGCGTGGCGCGAGGCCGGCGTGGCTTTCTGGGCCTTGGGGACGACGGCTGGGGAGGGGTCGGCGGCCGGGGAGGCGGCGTGGTCCGCTGCGCCCGAGCAGTCGGCGTGCTGTGGGTCGGTGCAGGGGTCGTCGGGGACCGCTGCGGGCGCCCGGGTGGACGCGGGAATGATCGGAGCCGGGCGGCCCGGCCTGGAGGCGGACGGGGAATTCGCGGCCGCAGGCGCGGATACGTGGGCGAGCGCGCCGTCGGTCGTGGGCTTCGCCCTCGGTCGCAGCGAACCGCTGACGACCCCGGCGGTGAGGAGGGCGAGGCCGGCGGCGACCAACAGCGGGACGGCGCGACGCGGCGACAGGGCGCGCGAGCGGGGCTCGGACGGCGGGGCGCGCCAGCGGGCCGCGGAATCACCGGGGCGGCCGTACGCCAGGGTGGGGGCGCTGTCGTGGATCGAGGCGACGCGGGTGAGCGCGGAGTCGGAGCTGGAGGTGCGCGACAGCGAGGCGCCGGAGTCGCCGGCCTCGAGGACGTCGCGCAGCGCGTGCTCGCCGGTGCTGCCGGCGTCGGACACGGGCACGAGCCCGGCGCGGCCGGACAGGCGCGCGGCGTCGATGCGCATGCTGATGGCCGAGGTGCGCGGCCCCAGGTGATCGGGGAAGTCGTCGGCGTCGCCGGTGTCGAGCGTGCCGCTGAACTGCAGGCGGCCGACTTCGATCGCGGCCATGGCGTTGGCGAGCGCCATCACGGTCGGCCAGCGATCGTCGGGCGACTTGGCGAGCGCGCGCAGGACGATCGCCTCGAGCTCGGCGGGGATCCGCCGCCGCACGCTCGTGGGGAACGGCGCCGGCGGGGTGATGAGGTGAGCCGCGAGGACGTGGGCCGGCCGCGGGTCGGCGAACGGGAGGCGGCCGGTGAGGCACTCGTAGAGGATGACGCCGAGCGCGTAGACGTCGGTGCGGCGATCGATGACGCCGGTGCTGATCTGCTCGGGCGCGGCGTAGCGGGCCAGCTGCAGCGCGGCCTCGGGCTCGGCGCACGACCACACGCGGCCGCCGGTGGCCACGAGGACGCCCGGGCTGACGACCTTGAGGGTGCCCGGGTCGTTCTTGTCGCGCACCGGGTACAGGCTGCTGGTCGAAAGATCCTGGCGGATCATTCCGTGCTCGTGGGACAGCTGCACGATCTGGCAGGCGCGCACCAGCAAGGAGCGCAGCCGCTGCCACGGCGGCGGACCCTCGCGCGCGAGCACGTCGGCCAGGCTGGCCGCGGGGAACACGTCGGTGACCAGGAACAGGCGGCCGTGCTCGTCGTGGTCGAGGTCGAGGAGATCGACGAGATCGGCGAGCAGCGGCACCTCGCCGCGCGGCAGGCGGAGGTTGCGGGCGCGGCGGAGCTCGAGCCGCGCGACCAACTCGCCGCCGACGTTGAGCTCGGGGGGCACGAGCCTCACCGCGACCGGCCGCGCCTCCTCCAGATCCTCGCCGCGCATGAGCTCGCCGAGCGGGCCGCTGCCGACGCGCTCCACGAGGCGATAACGGCCGCCCAGGAGTGAACCTGGCCCCGAGGCCATCCGGCCGTCGGCGCGCGGGCTGTCGTCGGTGCTCGCCATGATCCGTCGCAAGCATAGTGACGAGCGGACGGACGAGCGCAAGGAATTTGCTTTTTCGAGGCTGGCCGATCGGTCAGATCGATCTCGGGCCCGCGTGGCGGTCGATCGTCGGTCGCGAGCGAACGGCGTCGCGACCGCGACATCGCGTCGCGACGGCGGCGTTCGCAAGGCGGGGGATCGCGGTGCGCCGGACGGGCGAGCGGGCTGCGGCTTTTGCGCGAAAACGGCCGAAGCCGCGAAACTGCGGCGGAATTCCGGTCGCAGGCGGCCAGCCTGAGGGTCCATCGGCCGCCGGATCGGGCATACTCGCGTCACCGTGGCGCAGCAAGACGACAAGGGTGGAAAGCCCCCGAGCTCTCCAGGTCGGCCTCCGATCAATCTTCCTGGCGGGCCGCTCCGTGACGACGAGATTCCGCGCGATCCCGCGGATCTGTTCGACGCGATCATCGTCGACGAGCGAGCGACCGGGCTGGGCGTGGCGACCCGGCCCGGGGCGATCCCGCCGATGCCCACGATGCCGCCGATCGAGGTCGATCTGGACGACGACATCGAGTTGCAGGCCGACGAGCCGGCCAAACCGCCGACGCGTCCGGTGCCCCCGGCGCCCCGGGCGCCTGAGGTGAAGGTCGAGCCGCCGAAGGCCGCTCCCGGTCCGACGCCTGCGCCGGCGCCCGCCAAGCCGGAGCCCTCGCGGCCGTTCGCCAAGCTCAGCGAGCCGAAGCCCGCGGCCGAGCCCGGCAAGCCGGCGCCGCCGAACCTGGGGCTGGGCGCGCTGGGCAAGGGGCTCGGCGCCATGCCCATGCGCGGCGTCTCCCGGCCCACGCCGGCGCTCGGCAACACGACGTTGATCGGCGGCGGGCCCACCGCCAAGGCGCCGTCGCAGCCGCAGTCGGCCGCCGGGGCCGCGCCGCCCCCGGTGGCTCCGCCGCCGGCCGCCGGGGCCGCGCCGCCAAGCCGCAAGACGGACGAGGCGATCGTCGCGGCGAAGACGATCCCGGTCGATCTCGAGGTGGAGGTCGACACCGATGCGCCGGCGTCCGGGCCGCCGATCGACGTCCTCGCGGTCACCGCCCGCGACGGCGAGATCGATCCGTCGGTGGTCCAGGCGGCCCGTGCCGAGGCCCCGCGCGCCTCGGACTCGGCGACGCGCCTGTCCGCCGGGCTCGACACCACGCCGCGCCCCGGCGGCCCGCCCGCGCCGATGCCCGACGCGCTGCGCACCCGCTTGCTGGCTCGCGGGGCGCCGCCGCCCAATCCCAAGGGACAGGGCCCCGGGGACAGGTCCCCACTGCCAGGTCCGCTGGGACAGGTCCCTGGGGACAGGTCCTCGGGGCCAGTTCCCCTCGCGCCCGGCGAGCCGCCGCGGACCCGCACCACGCCGATGTCGGGCCCCTCGGGGGTGCCGGCGACCGGCGCCCGCGGGCCCTCGGGGCCGGCGACGCGGACGATCTCGAGCCCGGCGATGGCGGCCGAGAACCCGTTCCTGCGCGCGGCCCAGGCCCAGATCGAGGCGTGGGAGGCGGAGCTGGCGACCCAGCCCGACCTGTTCCGCACGGCCCGGCTGTCGTACGAGATCGGCCGGCTCTACGAGTACCCGCTCGGCGACGTGGCCCAGGCGGCGACCTACTACCTGCGCGCGCACGGGCTGGCGCCGGAGTTCCTGCCGGTGGTCCGCGGGGCCCGGCGCTCGCTGCTGGCGCAGAAGAACTGGTCGCGCGCGCTGCCGCTGTTCGACACCGAGATCCGGCTGACGTCGGAGCAGAAGCGCAAGGCGGCGCTGCTGGCGGCCAAGGCGGCGGTGCTGCTGGACGGGCTCGGCAACGAGGGCGAGGCGCGGGCGACGTTCGCCCAGGCTCGCGACCTCGACCCGAGCAACGTGGCCTACCTCCGCGCGCTCGAGCAGCTCGACGCCAAGGCCGGCGCGTGGGACCAGCTCGAGCGGACGACGGCGCAGCTGGCCAGCGCGGTCGAGAAGGACCCGCGCCTGCGCTCGGCGCTGGTGGCCCGCCGCGCCCACCTGGCCGAGGTGCGGCTCAAGAGCGTCGGCTCGTCGGTCGAGCTGCTCGAGACGGCGCTCGACCTCGACCCGGCGGCGTCCGGCGCGTTCGCGGCGCTCAAGCGCCTGCACCACGGGCAGCACCGCTGGCGCGAGCTCATCAGCGTGCTCGAGCGCGAGGCGCAGCAGCTGACCGACCCCGACGTGCGGGCGATGTCCTACTACCGGATCGCCCGCCTGCACTCGGAGCGGCTCGGCAGCCGCGACAAGGCGATCGCCGCGCTCGAGCGCTCGGTCGCCGAGAGCCCGCGCTACCGCCTGGTGCTCGAGGAGCTGATCCGCCTGTACGAGGCCGCGGAGCGCTACGACGCGATGACGCACACGCTGCAGGCGCTGGTCGAGCTGCTCGAGCTGCCGTCGGAGAAGATCAGCGTCCTCTACCAGATCGGCGACATCGTCGAGAACCGCCTGCACAACGAGGACGAGGCGATGCAGTGGTACGAGGAGGCGCTGGCGATCGAGCCGGCGTTCCGCCCGAGCCTGCGCGCCCTGTCGAAGCTGCTGACGCGCAAGAAGCAGTGGGACCGGCTGCTGCACATGCTGCAGGCCGAGGCCGAGGCGGTCAACGACGCCCAGCGGGCGGCCGCGGCGTACACCAAGATGGCGGAGCTCCACGAGATCCAGCTCGAGGATCCCGAGCGGGCGATGGAGTACCACTCGCGCGCGCTGACGCTGCACCCCGGGCTGGCGACGTCGTTCAAGGCGCTGCTGCGGCTGTTCGCCGCCGCGGGCCGCCACCACGAGCTCATCGAGCTGCTCGAGCGCGGCATCGACTCGGCCGAGGAGGACGACCGCCGGATCGCGTACCTCACCCGGATCGCCGACCTCTACATCGACTACCTCAACGAGCCGGTCCAGGCCGCCCACACGTACCGCCGGATCCTCAAGATCGACCCCGACCACATCGGGGCGATCCACGCGCTGCAGCGGGCCTGCGAGGTCGCCGGCCGCTACAAGGAGCTGGTCGAGGCGATCGAGCTCGAGGCGAGCAAGACGCTCGACAAGCCGCGCATCGTCCAGCTGCTGCACCGCGCCGGCGAGGTCCTCGACGAGAAGCTCGACGACCGCGACGGCGCGCTGGTCCGGCTGCGCCGCGTGCTCGAGGTCGACCCGAAGTACGCGCCGGCGCTGGCGAGCATCGGCCGCCTGTACCATCGGACAGGTCGCTGGGACGAGCTGCTCAACACCTACGAGCGCGAGCTGGCGATCACGCCGCCGGGCAAGGCCGCGGTGGCGCTGCTGCACACGATGGGCCAGCTGTGCGAGAGCCGGCTGGCCGACACGCGGCGGGCGATCGGCTGCTACCGCAACGCGATCGAGATCGACGCCAAGCACGGGCCGTCGCTGCACTCGCTGCAGCGCCTGCTCGAGCGCAACAAGACCTGGCAAGAGCTGGTCGACGTGCTCGAGGTCGAGCTGCGCGGGCTGTCCGAGCCGCGGGCCCGCGCCCAGGTGGCCTACCGGATCGGCCGCGTGTACGAGGAGCACCTCGGCGACGCGCCGCGGGCGGTGGTCGCCTACCAGGCCGCGCTGCAGGCCCTCGGCGACTACCGGCCGGCGCTCGACGGCCTGGCCCGCGTGCGCGCGGCGCTCGAGGCGTGGCCGGGCGTGGTCGAGGACCTGGCCCAAGAGGCAGCCACGGCGAAGGACGGCTCGCTGGCCACCGCGGCGCTGCTGCGCGCCGGCGAGGTGTTCGCCGAGCAGCTCGGCCAGCCCGAGCGGGCCATCGCCGCCTACGAGCGCGTGCTCGAGCGCGAGCAGGGCAACCTCGCGGCGATGCTGGCCCTCGACGCGCTGTACCGCCAGCAGGGCATGTGGAAGTCGCTGGCCGACCTGCAGGTCCGGCTGTCGAAGCACGTCGCCGACGAAGGGGCCAAGGTGGCGGCGCTGCGCGAGCTGGCCCGCCTGTACGAGGGCCCGGTCGGCGCCGACGTCGACACGATCCGCAACACCTACGCGGCGGTGCTGCAGCGCGCGTCCACCGATCCGGTCGCGCTCTCGGGGCTCGAGCGCCTGGCGATCGCGGGGCGCGACGATCAGACGCTGGCCCGCATCGACGCCCAGGTCGTCAACATCGAGGGCGAGGACCCGACGCTGCTCGGCGCCTACTACACGCGCCTCGGCGAGACGCTCGAGCGCGCCGGCTCGTTGCAGGCGGCGGCCAAGAGCTACGAGATGGCGCTCACCGGCGATCCGGAGAGCCTGGGGGCGATCCTCGGGCTCGTGCGCGTGTCGACGCTGATCGACGATCCGCGGGCGCTGGCGGCCGCCAAGGCGCGCCTGGCCGCGGCCGAGCGCAGCGGCGAGACGGCGGCCAACCTGCTGGTCGAGACGGCCAAGATCCGCCTGCAGCGGCTCGACGATCCGGAGTCGGCGACGCGGGACCTCGAGCTGGCGCTCGAGCGCTACCCCGACCACGCCGAGGCGGCCGACATGCTCTACAAGATCCTGCTCATGCTCGAGCAGGGCACGCGGCTGCTCGAGAAGCTGTCGCAGGCGGCCGCGGCGGCCCGCGGGGCCGAGCGCTCGGCGGCGCTGTGGCTGCGGATCGCCGAGCTGTACGCCGACGAGCTCGGCAACCTGGCCGGCGGCATCAGCGTGCTTCGACGTGTCCTTCGGGACAGGCCGCGGCACGTGCCGATGCTGCTGTTCCTGGCCGACCTCTACAACCGCAACGCGCAGTGGGGCGACGCGGCCGAGATCTACGGGGAGATCCTGCAGGTCGCCAGCCAGGCGGACGCGCTGTTCACCGCCAACCGCAACCTCGCCGGGCTGCTCGCCGATCACATCGGCGACCTGCCGCGCGCGCGTCAGTGCCTCGAGGCGGCGTTGCAGGCGCGGCCCGACGATCGCGGCGCGCTGCTGGCCCTCACCGACGTCTACGCCCGCATGGGCGACGGCTCGGCGGCGGCCGAGACGGCGCGGCGGCTGCTGCGGGCCTCGACGACCATCGACGACCGCGTCGCCGCGATCGTCCACCTCGCGCACATCGAGCTGCACCAGGGCCGCCGCTTGCAGGGCCTCGAGGCGCTGCTCAGCGCGGTCGCGCTCGAGGGCCCCGACGGCGTCGCGGCCGGCGAGTACGCCAAGCAGGTGCAGACCGCCGACGACTGGGAGCTGTACGAGCAGGCGTTGATGCGGCACCTGCAGCAGGTCGCGGGCGACGACGCCAAGCTGGGGCGCGCGTACCTCGAGCTGGCGCGCATCCAGGGCGACGCGATGCAGCGCACCGACAAGGCGATCGCCACGCTCGAGTTCGGTATCGCCGAGGTCAAGCAGAACCTGCCGCTGCGCCTCGCCCTCGGCGAGCGCCTGCGGGCCGGCGGGCTGGCGGAGCAGGCCGGCACCGTGTTCCGCCAGGCGGCCGGCCTGTACCCCGCGTCGCCCGATCCGTGGCGCGGGCTCGTGCAGTGCTACGTCGACCGCGGCAAGATGGCCGAGGCGGCGCTCGGGCTCGGGCCGCTGTGCGTGCTCGGTGCCGCCAGCGAGTCGGACATGCGGGCGCTGACCCGCATGACCCCGAAGCCGGCCTCGGCGGCCCCCAACTCGTTCGCGCCCGAGGTGCTGCGGACCCAGCTCGATCGCAGCCCGCAGGGCGCGGTGGCCGAGAAGCTCATCAACGCGATCAGCCTCAGCCTCAGCAAGCTGTACCTCGGCGACCTCAACCGCTTCAGCGTCAACGTGAAGGAGAAGATCACGGCGCGCTCCGGCAACCCGCTGCGCGGGTTCGTCGACAAGATCGCGGGGCTGTTCGGCCTGCCCGACTACGACCTCTACGTCTATCGCGGCGCCGGGACCACGGTCAGCCTCGAGTTCGGCGCGCTGCC
Organism: Nannocystis punicea; assembly: GCF_026965555.1. Taxonomy (GTDB): domain Bacteria; phylum Myxococcota_A; class Polyangia; order Nannocystales; family Nannocystaceae; genus Nannocystis; species Nannocystis punicea. Next base: position 5,390,796 of record NZ_CP114040.1, read on the forward strand.
GGTGGTGCTCGTGCCGGCGACGGTGCTGCGGCTGTCCGAGCCGCAGCAGGCGTTCGTCATCGCGCGGGCGCTGGCCTACGTGCAGCGCGGCCTGCAGGCGGTGACGCGCTTCAAGGCCTCGGAGCTGATGCTGATCCTCGCCGCCGCGGCTCGCACGGCCGCGCCCAACTACGGCTCGAACCTCGCCGATCCGAGCGCGCTCGACGACCTGCAGCGGCGGATCGTCAAGGTGCTCGGCCGGCGCGAGCGGCAGGTGCTGCAGGAGGTCTCGGCCGAATACGCTCAGTCGGCGCCGGTCGACTTCCACGCGTGGTACGCCGACCTCAAGACGACGTCGCTGCGCGCCGCGGCGCTCATCGCCGCCGACCTGCCGTCGTGCGCGGCGCTGCTGCGGCAGGAGGACCAGGCGCTCCTCTACCTCGAGGGCGAGGAGCTGGTCTTCAACTCCGAGGTCATCGCCGACCTCCTGCGCTTCTGGTGCAGCGAGGGGGCGATCGATCTGCGGCGTCGCACCGGCCTCCTGGCGGGGTAACATCCCCGTCCGGAGGTCGGACATGACGATGCGCGGAACGTGGGTAGCGGCGGCCATCCTGGCCGTCGCGTGCGGGGGCGGGGGCGGGGGCGCGACGGACACCGAGGCGACCGCCGCCTCGACGGACGGGACGGGGGCTGGCCCGACGACCATGTCCTCGGAGACAGCCAGCACGACGACGGACGGACCGACGACCGCGGGGCCGAGCTCCGATCCGACGACGGTGGGTCCGACGAGCGACCCGACCGCGGGCCCGACGACCAGCGGGCCGACGAGCGACCCCACCGCGGGGCCGACCACCGACCCGGGCACGACCACCGACACGACCGGGCCCGACACCACCACCGGCGCGGGCGACGACAGCACCCTGTGCGCCTCGCAGGCCGAGGGCCTGTTCTTCCCGCCGGACGCGATCTGGTACCACGACGCCTCGAACGACGCGGTCGCGCCCGACTCGGCCGCGATCACGCAGTGGATGGTGCAGGACTCGCCGCCGAACGGGTGGGGCACCGGGACGATGCGGATCGACTTCAGCATCACCGCCATCGACGCGCCCGCCGGCACCGAGAAGCGCCCCTACGAGCTCGACAACGACTACTACTACTCGCCGGACTGCGACGTCGCCCCGATCCCGCTGCCGCCCGGCGGCGTGGTCGAGGACTACCCGCAGGACATCCCGCCGGCCGACAGCTTCGAGGGCTACGACTGCAGTGGCTACCAGGACGGCGCCGACTGTCACATGATCGTGGTGTCGCGCAGCGAGCAGCGGCTCTACGAGATCTACCACGCGACCCTCGACGCGCAGTCGGAGCAGTTCACCGCCGGCTGCCTCGCGCTGTGGGACACCTCGAAGACCTACGACCTCGACGGCCGCGGCCAGCAGTGCACCAGCGCCGACGCGGCCGGCTTCCCGATCGCGCCGCTGCTGTTCTCGGCCGAGGAGGTCGCGGCCGGCGAGATCAACCACGCGATCCGGTTCATCCTGCCCAACTCGATGATCCGCGCCAAGAAGTACGTCGCGCCCGCGACCCACGGCACCAACACCACCGGGCCGATGACCTCGATCCCGTACGGCGGTCACATGCGCCTGCGCGCCGACTACCCGATCGAGGACCTCAGCCCCGGCGCGCAGGTGATCGCCAAGGCGCTGCAGAAGTACGGCATGTACATGTCCGACGGCGGCAACATCGCCCTGACCGCGCAGAGCGACGTGTACGGCTGCGCGACCTGGGCCGACGTCGGCGTCGACTCGTTCTCGCTCGAAGACCTCAAGGCCACCGACTTCGAGGTCATCGATCACGGGCCGACGATCGACGTGACCTACGAGTGCGAGCGGACGCCCGTCATGGAGTAGGGCGCCCGCCGCGGCGCGGGTTCACGGCGCGCCGTGGACCCACTTCGACCACGCGATCAGGATGTCCGCGGCGGCGTCGATCTTGCCGAAGGTCTCGACGCCGATCGAGTTGGTCTCCTCGTAGTGGTCGCCCTCGGCCTCGGTGATCCACGGCGGGTCGCCGAGGACCCAGTCGTACTCGGGCACGATGTAGCCGAGCTCGTCGTTGCCCATGCCGACGATGAAGCGGTAGGTCCCGTGCATCTTGTCCTTGAGGTACGGGGCCTCGGGCGCGCCCTGCAGGTTCGGCGGGTTGGTGTTGTTGGGGTCGACGAGCGGCTTGGTCGGCACGTTGATGTGGCTGCCGTCGTAGCCGCCGATCGCCAGCTCCGGGAACAGCTCGCCCGGCACGGTGAGGAACTGCGCCGGCCCGAGGTTGATCAGCGCCGCCTCGGTCTCGATGTACATGCCGTCCATCTCCATGAACGTCTCGCGGTCGAAGATCCCGAGCTGGAACATGGCCTGGAAGTTGAGGTTGTCGACCCGCAGCTTGAACTTCTGCGCCTGCAGGTCGAGCTGCGGGGCGTCGATCGCGTCGCCGTTGGCCAGCGCGTCGAGGGCCATCTCGCCGAGCAGCTGGCCGATCGCGTCGGCCTTCTCGAAGGTGCCCGACTGGTAGGTCTCGCCGTCGGGGGTCTTCACCGCCATGCCGAGCGGCGTCATCAGGCCGCCGACGGCCGCGTTGAGGAACAGGCACGGGCCGCCGACGCCGGGCTTGCCGGGCGCCTGCAACCACTGGCTGCCCTGCTCGAGCGTGCGCCGGAGGCCGTGGGCGAAGTCGCTGGTGATGAGGGTGTTCTCGTCGGACAGCGCCTCGGGGTGGTTGCCGAAGCTGACGAGGCTGGCGATCGTCTGCGCCTCGTCGTCGACGAGCTGCACCGCGCCGATCATCTCGTCGACGACGAACGGGTCGCGGCTGTCGTTGATGACGTTGCCGACGCCGTTGGCGTGGTACGTCGAGGTGTCGACCTCGCCGACGATCAGCTGCGCGACCGTCGTCTTGGCGGCGTCGGCGGCGACGATCGACTCGACGATGGCCTGCCGCACCTGCGCGCGGTAGGCCGGGTCGTAGCCGCTGACGAGCTGCTCCGGGCCCCACAGGCCCATGCTGTCGGGGCCCTCGTGGTTGTGCAGCGCGTGCAGCAGGACGTAGTCGACCTCGAGCCCCATCTCCGCGAGAGTGTCGCGGATCGCCAGGGTCTCGTTGTTGAAGAAGCCGACCAGGTCGAGGGTGACGATCGCCAGCTTGGTGTTGCCCTGCTCGAGCACGAGCGCGCGGGCCCACAGGCCGTCGCCCTCGCCGACGAGGCCGAGGTTCGCCCCGCGGACGCCGGTGGCCGGCCGCCCGTTGTGAAAGCCGGCCAGCCAGCTGGCCTGGAACTCACCGTCGCCCTCGCCCATGTCGGCCGCCACGTAGTCGGGGTCGCCGGGGCACAGGCGGTCGCAGCCGCAGTCGAGGAACACCTCGCCCGGCGGCTCGTACTCGGCGTCGGCGTCGAGGTCGTTCCACGCCTCGAAGCAGCTCGGCACGATCGATAGCACCGACGCGCCCGCCAGCAGCGCGGCGTCGGGCACCGGATCGCAGTGACCGTCGGGATCGCCGGGACACACGAGCTCCGGCACGACGTCGGGCGGCGGCGGGCCCTCGGTGTCGCCAGTCGTGGTGCTCGTCCCGGTGGTCGTCGTGTCGGTGGTGGTCGTCGTGGAGGTCGTCGTCGCGGTCGGGTCGACGGTCGTCGCGGTCGGGTCGGTGGTGGTCGTCGTCGACGTGATCGCGTCGGTGGTGGTCGGCACCACCGTGGTCGTCGGACCGTCGGTGGTCTCGGTCGCGGTCGTCGCCGTCGGACCGGTGGTGATCGACGGCGGGTCGTCGCTCGTGGTCGAGGAGGAGGACGAGCTCGAGGATGTGTCGGTATCCGTGGTGGTGGCGGTCGAATCGCCGCAGGCCAGCGGTATTACGGCCAGAGTGAGGAGAAGCGGGCGGGATATCATCACGACGCATCGTAGCCGAGCCCGCTCGCGCCCGGCCCGCGCGCGCGTGAGGACGGGCGTGGGCTGGTCAGGACGCGCGCCCGATCGCGGACGAGCGACCGGACCGATCGGGCATGTCCTCGGGGACAGATCGTCGGCTGAGCTTGCGCACGGGCGAGGCTCCGCTACGTTTGCCCGGCCATGCTTCGTCTCGCGCTCGTCGTCTCTTGCGGCCTGCTGGCCTGCCAGCCCAAACCCGAGCCCGGCGGCGGCGATCCGGCGCCATCGGGCGGGATGAGCGTCGAGTCCGAGGCGTTCGCGGCGGGGGCGGAGATCCCGAGCGAATACACCTGCGAGGGTCGCGACATCTCGCCGCCGCTGCGCTGGTCGGGGGTGCCGGCCGCGGCCAAGAGCCTGGTGCTGATCGAGACCGACCCCGACGCGCCCGACCCGGCCGCGCCTAAGACGACCTTCACCCACTGGATCGTCGTCGACCTGCCGCCGACCGACGGCTCGCTGCCGGCAGGCGTGACCCCCGATCGCCTGCCCGCCGGCGCGCGCGAGGGCACCAACGACTTCAAGCGCGTTGGCTACGGCGGGCCGTGTCCGCCGATCGGCCGTCATCGCTACTTCCACTCGCTCTACGCCCTCGACACCACGCTGCCGTCGCCGCAGGCGCCCACGCGCGCGGAGCTCGAGCAGGCGATGTCCGGCCACGTGATCGCCAAGGCGGAGCTGATGGGGACGTACCAGAAGCAGAAGCCCCAGTGAGCGGGCCCGCGCGCGTGCCGGGCTGTCGCGGCGGGCGTCCGGCCGGCGACAAACTGTCACGCAGATCGGGGGCGAGAGGCGAGGGGAGACGCGGAGATCGAGGCGTTGCGGCTGGTGCGGATCTTGCCTCGGAGATCGACATGACCCCTCGCTCCGCGCTGCTGCCCGTCTGTCTCGGCCTGCTGCTCGGCTGCGGCGACGCGACGGCGGAGCCGGAGGGCGCGGTGGAGGCGGCGCCGGCGGTGGAGGCGGCGCCGGCGATCGAGGCCGCGGTGGCGGCGGCGCCCGCGGCGTGCGACGGCTGTTCGAACGGACAGGTCCCCGAGGACAGCATCGAGGAGACCGAGCTGCCGCTGACGCTCCTCGCCACCACCGCGGCGGCCGACCCGAGCGCCAGCCAGGCGACCATCCGCGACGATCCGAGCGGCGTGATCCGGGTGTTCCGCGTCGGCGACCTGGTGTGGGAGGGCACCACGATCGCGGCGGTCGATCGCGGCGCGGTGATCTTGGGCCGCGCCGGGCAGCAGGAGCGCCTGGCCATGGGGACAGGTACGGTCGAGCTGCGGGCGACCGACGTGTACTACCCCGACCTGTTCGCCGACGAGGACTTCGCCGGCGTCCTCGCCCAGGGCGTGAAGCTGCCCCCGGGGCCAGGTTACGTGATCAAGAACGAGGACCACGCGTGGGGCACCCCGCGCACGATCCGGCTGCTCCAGGAGTCGATCCGCGCCTACACCCGGGGCGGTCGCGGCGGGCCGAAGGTCCACGTCGGCGACATCAGCCTGCACGGCGGCGGCGTGTTCCCGCCCCACCTGTCGCACCGCCACGGCCGCGACATCGACGTCGGCTACGTGCTGCGCGGCGTCGACGCCGACGTGACGCGGTTCATCGTGGCGACGAAGGACAACCTCGACGTCGCGCGCTCGTGGGCGCTGGTCGAGGCGGTGCTGGCGACCGACCAGGTGCACTACGTGTTCATGGACTACGGCCTGCAGAAGCTCTTCTACGAGCACGCAATCGCTGCGGGGGTCAGCGCACGCCGTTTGAACGACGTGTTCCAGTACCCGCGCGGCGAGGGGGCGCCGTTCGGCGTCATCCGTCACTGGCGTGGCCACCGGAACCACTTCCACGTCCGCTTCCGCGAGTGAGCCGCCGGCGGGGAAGGCTTGCTCGCCGCGCCGGTGCTCGGCGACACTCGATCGCCACGGCGCGAAGCTCCGCGCCGTGAGACCGAGCGCACGAAGGTGCGTCGCGCCGGTCGCGCGAGCCCGCCAGAGCATTCATCTTCAGGCAGCGATGACCAGCGTCGACGTCCATGCCCTCGCCCTCGAGAAGGTCGGGCGGATCTTGGGTCCCCACCGGGCGCGGACGCTGCTGCAGGCCTTTCTCGCGCGCTCGGAGAAGCTCGCGCTGGCGACCACCGACGACCTGCAGGCGTTCGGCGAGGCGCTCGGGGCCTATGGGGGCATCGAGCAGGCGGTCGGCGCGCTGCTGATGGTCCAGGCCGTGCTCATCGAGACCGCCGAGCCACCGCCGCGACCGTCCATGCCGCCTCGCGAGCCGCGCTGACGGGCCCTGGCGGTCCGCGCCGCGACGGGCTTGCCGCCGGCGGTCGGCGAGTTCAGTCTGTCGCCCCCGATGTCCGAACGACCCGCCCACCGGCCCACCGCGATCCTCGTCGGCGTCCAGCTGCCCGGCGTCGGCGACGCGGAGCACGCCGCCGACCTCGCCGAGCTCGCCCGCCTCGTCGACACCCTCGGCTACGACGTCACCGGGACGGTGACCCAGCGCCGCGAGGCGCTCAGCAAGTCGGTGGTGCTCGGCGAGGGCAAGCTCAAGGAGCTCGCCGAGCTCACCGGCGGCCGCGGCTACGTGCCCTCCGCCGTGCCGGCGCGCAAGGACAAGGCCCGCCAGCGCCGCGAGGAGGAGAGCGGCGAGGGCGACGACGAGGTCGAGTTCGACGACTTCGACGAGGACGACGGCCAGGTCCCGATCGTCGGTAAAGATGTCCCCGAGGACAGCAAGAAGCGGCCGGGCCTGGTCGCGGTCGACCACGAGCTCGGCCCGAGTCAGGCCCGCAACCTCGAGCGGGCCACCGGGGTGCAGGTGCTCGACCGCACCGGCGTGATCGTCGAGATCTTCCACCGCCACGCGCGCAGCCGGGAGGCCAAGCTGCAGGTCGAGCTGGCCCGCCTGGCCTACGTCGCGCCGCGCCTGCGCGAGACCGGGACCCGCAGTGAGCGCCAGGCCGGCCGCGGCGCCGGCGAGACCGAGCTCGAGTTCGATCGCCGGCGGATCCGCGACCGCATGGCCGAGATCCGGCGCGAGCTCGAGGTCGTCCACCGCGAGCAGGACCACCGCCGTGAGCACCGCGCGGGCCAGCCCACGGTCGCGCTGGTCGGCTACACCAACGCCGGCAAGAGCTCGCTGATGCGCGCGCTCACCGGCAGCGAGGTGCTGGTCGCCGACCAGCTGTTCGCCACGCTCGACACCACGATCCGCGCGCTCCACCCGGAGTCCCATCCGCGGATCCTCGTGTCCGACACCGTCGGCTTCATCAAGAAGCTGCCGCACGACCTCGTCGCCTCGTTCCGCTCGACCCTCGACGAGGCCCGCCACGCCGGCCTGCTGCTGTTCCTGGTCGACGCATCCGACCCGACCTTCCGCGACCAGTACGCGGTCACCCGCGAGGTCGTCGGCGAGATCGGCGCGATGCAGGCGCCGTCGCGCCTGATCCTCAACAAGGTCGACCGCCTCGACGAGGAGCAGCGCGCCGAGCTGCGGGGCGAGTTCCCTGACGCGATCCAGATGTCGGCCCTCGACAAGGACGACGTCGCCAGGCTGCGCGCGAGCATCGTCGCGTTCTTCGGCCAGGACCTGGTCGAGGCCGAGCTGCTGATCCCGTGGCCGCAGCACGCGCTGGTCTCCCAGCTCCACGGCGAGGCCCAGGTGCTGTCCGAGGCCCACGAGGAGGCCGGCACGCGCCTGCGCGTGCGCATCGAACCGGACACGCTGAAGCGCGTGCGCGGGGCGCTGGGCCAGGCAGAGGCGTGAGCCCCGAGTAGGGGCAGGGCCAGCGGTTGCCGGCCGCGGGCGCGGCTCGCTACAATGACCGGATGACCGCGGGGACAGGTGCGATCGAGCTCGCGGCCAACGCGAGCGCGAGCGCGTGGCGCTGCGGTCCGGGGATCCAGGTGCGTCCGCGCCGGTCGCTGCGGGCGATCGAGGAGGCGACGCAAGCTGAACTTTGGGACATCTTCGCTCTGGTCGCCGCGGTGCAGCGCGAGCACCTGCCGGACGGCGGCCGGGTGGAGTTCGTCAGCGGCGCCGGCGAGGCCCTGGTGGTCGAGCTGCGGCCGATCGCGCGGACACCCGGGTTGCCGGCGCTGCCCGGCTTCGTGCCGGGACAGGAGGAGCACCTGGTCGACGTGCTGCGCGCCGGGCTGCAGCTGGCGGCGCGGATCGACATCGTCGTCGCGTTCGTGATGCTGTCCGGCCTGCGCGAGATCGAGGAAGACCTGGCGCGAGCGCTCGACCGCGGGGCCCGGGTGCGGCTGCTGACGGGCGACACCCTGTCGATCACCGAGCCCGAGGCTCTGGCGGCGCTGCTCGCCCTGGCGAGCGGGCGCGAGGGCCTGGAGGTGCGGATGTTCTGCTGTCCCCGAGGACAGACGTTCCACGCCAAGGCGTATGTGTTCGTCGCTCACGACGACGGCGGGGTGGCGTACGTCGGCAGCAGCAACCTCAGCCGCTCGGCGCTGCGCGAGGGGGTCGAGTGGAACCTGCGGGCGGTCGCGGAGCAGGCGGAGTTCGCGGCGATCCGCGAGCGGTTCGCGGCGCTGTGGGGCGATCCTCGCTCCCGGTTGTTGACGCCCCGGCTACTGGCCGAATACCGCGCGCGGCGACCGGCCGAACCGCCGGTGATCGAGGCGTTCGACGCGCCGCCGCCACCGCCGACGCCGCACGCGCTCCAGCGCGAGGCGCTGGTCAGGCTGGACATGTCCCGAAGGTCAGGCGATGCGCGCGGCCTGGTGGTGCTGGCGACCGGCCTCGGCAAGACGCTGCTGTCGGCGTTCGACTTCGCGGCGACCGGCTGGCCGCGCGCGCTGTTCGTGGCCCACCGCGAGGAGATCCTGCAGCAGGCGATGAGCGCGTGGGGCAGGGTGCTGCCGGACCGCGCGCTCGGCCGGTGGTTCGGCGGCGAGCGCGACGACGGGGCGGAGGTGGTGTTCGCGTCGATCCAGGCGCTCACCCGCGCGGACGCGCTGGCGGACGTCCCGGCCGATCGCTTCGAGTACGTCGTGATCGACGAGTTCCACCACGCGGCCGCGCCCACGTACCAGCAGCTCCTGCAGCAGCTGCGGCCGAAGTACCTGCTCGGCCTGACCGCGACCCCCGAGCGCGGCGACGGGGCCGAGCTGCTGGCGCTGTGTCACGGAAACCTGGTCTTTCGGGCAGGTCTGAGCGTCGGCCTCGAGGCGGGCCTGCTGACGCCGTTCCACTACCACGCGATCCGCGACGACGTCGACTACGAGCAGATCCCGTGGCGCTCCGGTCGCTTCGACGAGGCCGCGTTGACGCGCGCCGTGGCGACGCGCGAGCACGCAGGCGCGGCCTTGCGGGCGCTCGACGACCACGCGCCGCGCGCGGACCGACGGGCGCTGGTGTTCTGCTGCAGCGTCGCGCACGCCGACTTCATGGCGGAGTTCCTGCGCGGCGAGGGCATCCCGGCCGAGGCGGTCCACAGCGGTCCGACGTCGGCGCCGCGCCGCGAGTCGCTGCGGCGCTTCGCGGCCGGCGAGCTCGCGGCGTTGACCGCGGTCGACCTGTTCAACGAGGGCCTGGACGTGCCCGAGATCGACGCGGTGTTGATGCTGCGGCCGACCGAGTCACCGGTGGTGTTCCTGCAGCAGATCGGTCGTGGGCTGCGGCTCGGCAGGGAGCGTCCGAAGCCGCATCTGACAGTGGTCGATGTGGTCGGCAATCACCGCACGTTCCTCCACAAGCTCGACGCGCTGCGGGCGTTGCTCGACGCCGGCGCCGGGCGGGTCGAGGTCCTGCGAGGTCTGCGGAGCGGCGCGCTGGCGCTGCCCGCGGGGTGCGTGCTCGAGCTGCCGACGGTCGTGATCGATCTGCTCGAGCAGCTGTGCGCGCGCGAGCGAGAGGCCGACTCGCGCGGGGCGGTGCTGGCGGTCGTGCCGCCGCTCCGGCTCAAGGTGAACCATAACAAGACGGACCCGATCCTGATGCTCGACAGGCAGCGGCGCCCCGACACGCCCGAAGGCGAGGTCGAGGTCGAGGTCGACGGCGAGCCTTACCTGCTCCGGTTCGTCAAGGTCGCGGTGAACGTGGCCACAAGACCAGGTGCGAAGGACAATGTCCTTCCGGACATCCTGCGGGGATGGTTCGGGCCGCACGCGGGGTGGGGCAGGGACTTCGTGGTCCTGGCCCGTCGCAAGGGGCGCTGGCGCCTCGAGCCGGCGCGCGACGCGGCGGCGCCGATCCGCCGCGGCGTCCCGTTCTACCGCGACCTCGCGCTGGCCGCCGGCGTCGGGCCCTGGACCCACGGCGAGCCGCGGGCGGAGGTCGCGGCGATCCGGGCGACCGACGCGGTCGACCCGCGCCGCCACTTCGTCGCCAGCGTCGAGGGCGACTCGATGGACGGCGGCGACGCGCCGATCCGCGACGGCGACCTGGTCCTGTGCGAGTGGGCGCGCGATCTCTCGCTGGCAGAGGTGGCCGGCCACTCTTGCGTGCTGGTCCTCGTGGAGGGCCCCGAGCTGAGCGAGGTGGTGCTCAAGATCCCGGTGCAGGCCGGCGGTGCGTGGGTGCTCCGCAGTCGGAACCCCGCGTTTCCGGACCGGCGGATCGGCGCGGGCGAGGTCTGGGTGGTCGCGCGCGTGCTCGGGCCGGTGGTCCTGGCCTGATATCATCGCCTTCGCATGGCCGACGATCCCGAGGCGCGACGGGTGTCCGAGCTGCTCGACCGGATCACGCGCGGCGAGCTCAGCGAGGCCGAGACGGAGGAGCTCGAGCTGTACGCGCAGGGCGATCCGGAGCTGCGGGCGGTGATCGCGGCGCGGACCAGCCAGGCGGCGCTGGGCGGGGGGTGGCTGGCGCGGGTCGAGGCCGACCACCGGATCGCGCGCGCCGAGCGGTCGCCGCGGGTGCTGCTCGAGCGCGGGCTCGGCGGGCTGCTGGTGGCGCTCGGGGTGGTGGCGTGGGCCGCGGCGCCGGTGCTGGGCCCCGCGCTGGCGGTCGCGGGCCTCGGCCTGCTGGTGTACTCGTGGATCCGCGTGAACCACAGTCAGGACCCATACAAGGACATTCAGCGATGACCAGCACCCCTGCAGTCCTCCACGCCGCCGACCTCGCGCACCGCAAGGCGGGCGAGATGCTCGTCACCACGACCGAGTCGGTGCCCGGCTTCCGGGTCGTCCGCGTGCTCGGGCTGGTCCGCGGCAACACGGTCCGCACGCGCAACCTGGGGCAGGACTTCCTCGCCGGGCTGCGCAACATCGTCGGCGGGGAGGTGACGCAGTACACCGCGATGCTGTCGCAGAGCCGCGAACAGGCGCTCGACCGCATGCGCGCCGAGGCGCTGGCGCTCGGCGCCAACGCGATCGTCGCCATGCGCCTGGCGACCTCGACCGTGATGGCCGGGGCCGCCGAGATCCTGGCGTACGGGACGGCGGTCATCCTCGCGCCGGCGGAGTGATCGGGGCGCGGGAGAGGCGGCTGGCCGAGAGGGCATGTCGTCACGGGCATGTCGCTCGGAACAGGTGCCAAGAGGCATGTCCGCGAGGACATGGAGAATCGAACATGTTTTTTCATGCATGTCGAATCAGATATGAATCAAGGGGAAGTATCCATTCGGACATGTCGATAAGGACATGTTTCATCGAACACTTTCTGGAATGACGTGCCGCCAAGGACATCATGCTCCAAACAGAGCCCGGCAGCCGTGTCGCGGGGAACATGGCGCGTCCAGCGGCGCTCTGCGGCCATGGATTTGAGGAGAATCTCGGGACATGGCGAGGAGGCCATGCTCTCCGAGACAGGCGAGGCGTGACCGGGCGCCTGGCGTTCGCGCCGCCCGGACCGTGCGCGGCCTGGTTGGGCTCCGGACGGCGACGCCGCGCCCGGGCTCCTTGCCCGTGCGGCGAGCGCTCCGGAGCCGCGGTCGCAAGCCTGGACAGGATTCGCCCCGGCGCTCGCGGTGCATCGCGGCGCCGGCCCGCCACGTGCGGTTCGCGGTGCTGTTCGCGTTCGCCGGCCCGCCACGTGCGGTTCACGGTGCTGCTCGCGTTCGCGGGCCCGCGCGATCCCGGCGAGCCCGGGGCGGGGAGTTGTGGCATCCTGCGCGCGTGACGTACGCCGCCTGGTTCCAGTGCTTTCGCGGTTGTCCCGGCCGATTCGGGCTCACCGAGGTGATCTATCGCTGCCCGCAGTGCCACGGGCTACTCGAGGTGCAGCACGACCACGCGGCGCTGCGCTCGCGCTCGCCGGCGGCGTGGATGCGGCTGTTCGACGAGCGCTACGGGCGGACGCAGTGGCCGTTCGGCAGCGGCGTGTGGTCCAAGCTCGAGTGGGTGCTGCCGCAGATCGATCCGGGCAACGTGGTGTCGCTGTTCGAGGGTAACTCGAACCTGATGTGGGCCGAGCGCTTCGGCAAGTCGATCGGGCTCGACGACCTGTGGGTGAAGCAGTGCGGGATCAGCCACACCGGCTCGTTCAAGGACCTGGGGATGACGGTGCTGGTGTCGGCGGTGAAGCAGGCGATCGCCGAGGGCCGGCCGATCCGTGCCGTGGCGTGCGCGTCGACGGGCGACACGTCGGCGGCGCTGGCGGCCTACGGGGCCGCGGCCGGGATCCCGGTGGTGGTGCTGCTGCCGGCCGGCAAGATCAGCGCGGCGCAGCTGATCCAGCCGGTCGCCAACGGGGCGATCGTGTGTAGCCTCGACACCGACTTCGACGGCTGCATGCGCGTGGTCCAGCGGCTCACCGAGGACCCCGGCATCTACCTCGCCAACTCGATGAACTCGCTGCGCGTCGAGGGCCAGAAGACGGTGGCGCTCGAGATCGTGCAGCAGTTCGACTGGGAGGTGCCGGACTGGGTGCTGATCCCGGGCGGCAACCTCGGCAACGTGTCGGCGCTGGCCAAGGGGTTCGAGATGATGCTGGGCCTCGGGGTGATCGCCAGGCTGCCGCGGATCGTGTGCTGCCAGGCCCAGCGCGCCGATCCGCTGTATCTGGCGTTCGCGCGGGCGCAGGCGGAGGGCCGGCCGATGACGGAGGAGGACTACGCGCCGCAGCACGCCCGGGCGACGCTGGCGTCGGCGATCCAGATCGGCGCGCCGGTGTCGCTGCCGAAGGCGGTGCGCGCGTTGCAGCGCTGCGACGGGCTGGTCGAGGAGGCCAGCGAGGCCGAGCTCGCCGATGCGGCCGCGCTGGCCGACCGCTCGGGCATGTTCAACTGCCCGCACACCGGCGTGGCCCTGGCGTGCCTGCAGAAGCTGGCGAAGCGCGGGGTGATCGGTCGACGCGAGCGCGTGATCGTGATCTCCACGGCGCACGGGCTCAAGTTCACCGAGTTCAAGGCCCGCTACCACGAGGGCAAGCTGGAGTTCCCGAGCACGTACGCCAATCAGCCGGTGGCGATGGGCAGCGAGCCCGAGGAGGTGGTGGCGGCCCTGCACCGCGTGCTCGACGCCCGGGCAGGGTAGCGGGGGCGCGCAGAGCTGGCGCTCGGGACAGGTGATATGCGGCCGTCGGCGCGCTGCGAGATGACATCTGGCCTTCAGGACTTGGGGAGGCCCGCGCGTTGCGAGATGACAGCTGTCCTCCAGGACATTTTTTGGGGAGTACCGCGACGGCTGGTCGGGCTGTCCTTTCGGACCTGCGATCGGCGCTCAGCCGAGCAGCTTGTTGAGCTCGTCGTTGACACGGTCCTCGACGCGGCCCTTGAAGGCGCGCAGCAGCAGGGGCAGGGCGACCTGGACGCGGACGTGGGCGTCTTCGACGCTGATCGTGCCGGTGGTGCCCTTGGCGGGGCCGTGGGGGGCGTTGAAGGCGAGGTCGTCGCCCTTCCACTGCCAGCGGATGTCGAACTTGGCCTCGAGGCGCTTGGCGAGCGCTTCGGTGCGCTCCCGGGCGGTGGCCTTGCCGAGCGGGTTCGCGCGACGGATGTCGATCTGGGCCATGACTGTCTACCTCCGGACGAACGACCAAGATGAACGGGCCCCCGCGAGCTGTCCAGGCGACGGGCGGGATGATGCTGTCTTAAAGGACATGTTATCTTTGCGGCGGCGCGGGGACGCTGGCTGGCCGCGAGCGTCAGTGACGGGGCGACGACGTCGCCGAGGACCCCGTGAAGGGGCGCGGATCGACCGCGCGGCGCCTCGGGCTCGGGAATGCGCGGCCGTGTTCGCGCGTCCGTGCGGGCATGCGCCTGTGGCTCCTGTTCGCCCCGCTCCTGCTCTCCGCCTGCGCGAGGTCGATCCCCGCGGCCGCTCCGCCGAGCGAGGCCGCGGCGAGGAGTCCGACGCCGCCGAGCGAGGTCGCGAAGAGCAGCCCGGTGCCGCCGGTGGTGGAGCGCGTCGACGGGTCGGGGCGGGAGCTGTTCGCGGCGGCGCAGGTCGAGGGGGTGTTCGTCCTGCGCTCGCTGGCGACGGGCGAGCAGATCGTGACGGACGCGGCGCTCGCAGGGATCGGCGAGTTGCCGGCGTCGACGTTCAAGATCCCGAACGCGCTCATCGCCCTGGAGCGCGGAGTGCTGGCGGGGGCCGACGCGACGCTGAAGTGGGACGGCGTCGAGCGCGGGGGCTCGCCCGAGTGGAACCGCGATCACTCTCTGGCGTCGGCGCTGCGCGACTCGACGGTGTGGTTCTTCCAGGAGGTCGCGCGCCGGATCGGGCCGGAGGCGATGCAGGCGTCGCTGCGGGCGTTCGCCTACGGGAACGCGGACATCGGCGGGGGCATCGACAGCTTCTGGCTGAAGGGGCAGCTGCGGATCTCGCCGCGCGAGCAGGTCGAGTTCATGAGCCGGCTGCACCGCCGCGAGCTGCCGGTGGCGCGCGAGCACATGGCGCTGGTCGAGCACATGCTGACGCGGGCGCAAGCGCCCGGCTGGTCGTGGCGCGGCAAGACGGGGCTGACCGACCACGAGGGCCGGGCCGTCGGCTGGCTGGTCGGGCTGGCGGAACGCAGCGGCACGACCTGGGCCTACGCGCTGATGCTGCGCGCGCCGGAGACCGAGGTGGAGCGCCTGATCCCCCTGCGCGCCGAGCTGGCGCGGGCGCTGCTCGTCCGCCACGGCGCGCTGCCGCCGGAGGCAGCGCGGTAATCTATGGTTCTTGGGGCATGCGCTTCAGAGCATGTCCTTGCGGGCAGAATACAAACCGTCGACGGATGTTACCTTGGACATGTTCCTTGGGTCATGTCCTTGTGGGCATCCCATGTCGCCGGGCTCACGGAGCGCGAGGCGGGCGGGTGATATGGAAGCGGGGGCAGGTGTCGGCGTCGTTCCACAGCCACGCGCCGGGGCCGGCGGCGGACTCGCGCAGGCGGTCGTCGACGGCCCGCCACAGCTGATCGAGGTTCGCGGCCAGCAGGCAGGTCGGGGCGAACTGCGACGGGTCGACGAGGTCGCGCCAGATCTGCTGGCAGTAGGCGAGCAGGTCGTTCTCGTAGAAGCGGGCCAGCGGGGCCGGGACGAGCGGGCCGCGGTGCCAGCGGCGCAGGCCGCCGGCGAGCGCGCGGCCGAGGTCGAGGAGGAGGGCGCGCGGGACCAGGTGCGTGAGCAGCAGGTGCTTGGTCAGGTCGTGCTGGACGCCGAAGAAGTGGTAGTCGCGGCCGGCTCGCACCCGCCGCGGCTCGGGCACGCGCAGGCGGGCGGCCGCGTCGAGGGCGGCGTAGTAGACGCCGGCGCCGAGGGCGATCGGGACCTCGCCGCGTAGGTTGCCTTCGAGCCATGTCCGTTTGTTCATGGCGGAATAGGCAGCCCGGTAGTAGCGCGGCCTGGGGCCGAGCGCGGGCACCCGAGTGGTCAGGCTGGCGGGACCGGGGACGCCGTCGATGAAGCCGCGCGCGTCCCAGGTGAAGCCGAGCTGCCGCAAGTAGGCGCGCACGGCCGGGTGGCCGCCGAGGACGTCGACGCGGCCGACCACGACGGCGTGCGCGGGGATGTCGTGGGCGGGGAAGCGGAGCAGGAGGCCGTGGGCGTCGCGGGCGAGCGCCGGCGCGACGCCGAAGCGGCGGTGATAGGCGGCGCAGAACGGGCGCAGCAGGGCAGCCTCGGCGTCCGGACCCGCCGGCTCGGGCAGCGGCGCGGTGGCGGCGTCGAGGAGCATGCGCGACTCCGAAGCGGCGAGCGAGCGTCAGGGCACCGGGACGAATTCGTCCCAACCGTAGCGGCGGAGGTAGTTGCCCCACACGCCCTCGCACACGCGATCGTAGCGGCAGCCGCCGCACTCGGGCCGCTTGTGGCGGGCGCTGTCGTCGAGGTCCGCGCGGCGCACTGCGACGAGGCCACCGTCAGGGCCGGAGCGGCGCTCGGCCAGCCGCTCGGCGGGGATGAGGTCGGTGTGCACGGCCACCGGCGGCTCGAAGTGGACGTAGTCCTCGACGTACCCGCGGTTGTGATCGGGCAGGCGCGTGGTGGTGCACAGCGGGATGTCGACGAAGAACGCCTGCACCTGGCGCTCGCGCGCGGCGGCCGTGCGCAGGAAGGCCTCGGCGGCCGCGGCGATCTCGGTGTAGGTGGGGAACAGCTGGTCGAAGAAGGTGTTGGCGCGGCCGTTCGCCTGCATGACGTTGAAGACGACCTGGTCGACGCCGCGCTCGCGCAAGAACCCGTAGATGTCGTGGAGGTGCGGCAGGTTGCGCTTGGTGACGACGGTGCTGGTGTGCAGGGCGACGCCGAGGCGCTTGTAGCGGGCGATGGTGGCGATGCCGCCGACCGTCTGCTCGAAGCTGCCGGGCGTGCGGGTGAGGCCGTCGTGCAGCTTGGCGGTGTGGCCGTGGATGCTGACGTAGACCTTGTTGAGCCCGGCGGCCAGGAGGAGGCGCGCGTAGCGGTCGTAGCTGAGCGCGCGGCCGTTGGTCATCATGCTGATCTGGCGCGCACCTGCCTCTTTGGCCATCTTCACCCAGACGGGCAGCCGCTGGTTGGTGGTCGGCTCGCCGGAGGTGAAGCACACCTCCTCGAAGGCGTCGTGCTGGCCGAGGATCCAGCGCACGGTCTCGTCGGTGGTGGCGGAGTTGACGACGTAGCGGCCGTCGCGGTCCTCCTCCATGCAAAAGATGCAATTGTTGTTGCACACCGCGCCGGTCAGGATATGCACCCGCGGCGCCTTGCCGGCGATCCGCGCCTCGATCGCGCCGCCGGCGGGCGAGCGTTCACCAGGAGCCGTGGGAGCCGTGGGATCCATGCGAGCCGTGGGAGCCGTGCGAACCGTGGGAGCCGTGCGAACCGTGCGAGCCGTGCGACGCGTGGCCCGGATCGCCGGGCGCGAAGGTTGCCGCGGCGACGAGGTCGCCGCTCGGCACGCCCGTCTCGGCGTACTCCAGCGCCTTGTCCGAGATCTCACGATGTTCGGGTCCAAGCACGGCGCTGGCCTTCTTGCGAAAGGAGACGAGCTCGTCAGGATCAGGGGCGGCCATGGCTGCACCATAGCCGAACCTCCGTGCGCCTCGCAGCACGAACCAGTGAGCTCGCGCGGGGCCGGTGCGAAGCGGCGGTAGCACCAACCGAAACGGCTCCAGATGCGGCATCGCCGACAACTTGACACCGGCAGGTCCCCCCCGTAGCGTCCCAGAAAGGCTCTTCGCATGCAGATTCGGGTACTCTCTCTCGCGCTCCTGGTCGCCGCGGGCTTGATGTCCGGCTGCAGTGACGATTTCCAGCTGCCCAACAGCTCGGGCGTGCCGACGGCCCCCGACAACAGCTCGTCGACGACCGGCGAGACGCCGACGACTTCCACGAGCTCGGAAGGGACGACGGTCGCGGACACCACGACGACCGATCCCACGGTCCAGCCGACGAGCTCGACGACCGACCCGTCGGGCGGCGGCATGTGCAATCTCTACGACCAGGACTGCCCTGGCGACCAGAAGTGCACGGCCTACGCCAGCCCCAACACGTTCATCCCCGAGGGCATCAAGTGCGTGCCGGTGCCGGACAACCCGAAGTCCGCGGGCGAGCCGTGCAGCGTCGGCGGGGAGGGCCTCGGCGACGACAACTGCGCGCTCGGGACGGTCTGCCTCGACCTCGACTACGACGGGACGGGCTTCTGCCTGCCGTACTGCACCGGTGACTCGCAGAACCCGATGTGCGAGGGCAGCGACACCACCTGCGTGAAGCTGTTCTTCGGCTACGACTTCGGCAATTGCTTCAAGCAGTGCGATCCGCTGCTGCAGAACTGCGCCGAGGGCGAGGGCTGTTACATGGACGCGATCAAGGTCGGCAACACGAACTTCGTGTGCCTGCCGGTCGTGCAGGGCGGGGCAGAGGCGACCTTTCAGGACACATGCATCGGCTGGTCGTCGTGCGCGCCGGGCTTCGCCTGCGTGTTCGACTCGTTCGTGCCCGACTGCAGCTTCGCGTACTGCTGCACGCCCTGGTGCGACCTGTCCGAGGGCGACGCGTCGTGCGAGGCGCTCGACGAGAAGATGTCGTGCATCGCCTGGTACAGCGAGGGTCAGGCGCCGCCGGGGTTCGAGAACGTCGGGGTCTGCGGGATCCCGGAGTAGCCGTCCGGTCGAAATCGGGCGGAGTGCGCGCATTTTACGCTGAGAATTCAGCGTTTCGGCCTGGAAAAGCCCGAACGCGACGAATTCCGGGTTTTCGCGCGATCGTTGGCGAATTGGCGTGAGTCGGTAAAGCTGCCGTAAACTCACCGCCCGGGCCGTCCCGGCGGTGTATCAAAGCCGCCGGGGGCCACTGCGGCCCCCACGGAGGAGACTCAGATGCCAATGTCTCGGACAACTCGCCTCACCCTGCCGATGCTGCTCGCGCTGTTCGCGACGCAGCTCGCCGCCTGCGCGCCGACCGTGTTCGACGACGCGACGGCGCTGGCCGTAGTCGGGGATCCGCCGCCGCTGCCGCCGCCGCCGCCGCCGCCGCCACCACCCCCCGAGCCGGAGCCGGAGCCGCCCAAGCGCGTGGTGGTCGAGGACAACAAGATCTCGATCAACGAGAAGATCCAGTTCGACCTCGACAAGGCGACGATCCGCCCCGAATCGGACGGCCTGATGGCGGAGATCATCTCGGTCATCAAGGAGAACCCGCACATCAAGAAGATCGCCATCGAGGGCCACACCTCGAGCGAGGGCACCGACAAGCACAACCTCAAGCTGTCGGACCAGCGCGCCAAGGCGGTCATGGACTATCTCGTGAAGAAGGGCGAGCTGCCCAAGGAGATGTTCACGGCCAAGGGCTACGGCGAGACGCGCCTCATCGCCGACGAGTCGACGGAGGAGGGCAAGGAGAAGAACCGCCGCGTCGAGTTCAACATCGTCGAGCAGGACGTGACGAAGAAGAAGGTCGAGATCGACCCGAAGACCGGCCAGAAGAAGGTCGTCGAGGAGTCGACGTCGACCCTCGAGAACCCGTCGCCCGAGACGCCGAGCGATGGGGCCGCTGCGCCCGCGCCCGCGCCCGAGCCGGCCAAGGCCACCAAGTAGAAGGGAGCCACGAACATGCGCACTTCCACGATCCTCAGCTCCCTGTTCGTCGCCGCGATGGCCGTCGGTTGCTCCGGCGTCAAGCGCGACGCCGAGACCTACCGCGCCGACACCCGCTCGCTGCTCGAGACCAAGAACAGCGCGGTGAAGGCGTGCTACGACCAGCAGCTCGTCGACGACCAGAGCGTCAGCGGCGAGGTCCTGGTCCGCTTCAAGGTCGAGAAGAAGACCGGCCGGCTGTTCGAAGTCGCCGTCGACCCGGCCGGCACCCAGGCCCCCGAGTCCCTGCAGAACTGCATCGTCCGCGCCATCGACGGCCTGGTGCTCGACCCGGTCGACCGCCGCGAGGGCGTCGCCTCGTACAAGTACACCTTCAAGGCCAACCCGCCCCAGCAGCTCTGAGCGCCGTTCAGAGCGGATTTTCGCGGCCGTCGGGGCGTGCCCCGGCGGCCGCGTCGCGAGCGGGCTCGGTGGACGGAGCTCGCCAGGTTGTCTTATTGGACATGTCATGGAAGACATGCCCCTTGCATAAGGTCGCAAGGGACATGTCTAAATATCCATGTCAGCCGAGGGCGCCGCGGGGATCCCACAGGGCGTCGGCGATCAGGTGCAGCACGCCCTGCTCGCGCTGCAGGCGGCCGCTGACGCCGAGGATCTGGGCGGTGCGGCCGATCAGGCCGTAGCGCTCCCACACGCTGGCCCAGACGACGATGCTGAGCATGCCGGTCTCGTCCTCGAGGGTGTAGAAGGTGACGCCGCCGGCGGTCGGCGGGCGCTGGCGGCAGGTGACGGCGCCGACGTAGTCGACCGCGCTGCCGTTCGGCAGGCGAGCGACGGCGGCGGCGCCCTGGATGCCGAGCCGGCGCAGGGCCGGGCGCCACTCGGACAGCGGGTGGCCGCGCGTGCTGTGGTGCGTGCGGCGGTAGTCCCAGAGGACGGCCTCGCCGGCGGTCAGCGGGGTGAACAGCGTCTGCTGGGCCGGCGACGGGGCCGCCTCGGGCAGCGGCAGGGCGTCGCCGCGGGCGGCCGCGAGGCCGCGGACGCGCCAGATCGCGGCGCGGCGATCGAGGCCGAAGCCGACCAGCGCGCCGGCCTCGGCCAGGGCGTGCAGCGCGGCGGCCGACAGGCGGGTGCGGCGGGCGAACTCGTCGAGGCTGGCGTAAGGGCCAGGTGCGCCCTCGAGCGCGGCCCGGTCGAGCACGCCGAGGCCCTTGACGTAGCGCAGGCCCATGCGCAGCGCGGGCGATGAGCTGTCCTCCGGGTCATGCTCCAAAGTACAGTCCCAGGCGCTCTTGCGGACGTCGATCGGGCGGACCTCGACGTGGTGGCGCTGGGCGTCGGCGACCAGAGTGGACGGGTGATAGAAGCCCATCGGCTGGGCGTTGAGCAGGGAGCAGGTGAAGGCCGCGGGGTAGTGGCGGCGCAGCCAGGCGGTGGCGTAGGCGATCAGGGCGAACGAGGCGGCGTGGCTCTCGGGGAAGCCGTACTCGCCGAAGCCGCGGATCTGGGCGAACACCCGCTCGGCGAACTCGCGGTCGATGCCCTTCCTGGCCATGCGCTCGACGATCCGGTCGTGGTGCGGCTCGATGCGTCCGGGGCTGCGCCAGGCGGCCATGTCGCGGCGCAGCTGGTCGGCCTCGCCGGGGGTGTAGTCGGCGGCGAGCATGGCGAGGCGCATGACCTGCTCCTGGAACAGCGGCACGCCGAGGGTCTTGGCGAGCACGCGCTCGAGGCTCGGGTGCGGGTAGACGGTCGGCTCCTCGCCGCTGCGCCGCCGCAGGTAGGGGTGGACCATGTCGCCCTGGATCGGGCCGGGGCGGACGATGGCGACCTCGATGACGAGGTCGTAGAAGGTCCGCGGGCGCAGCCGCGGCAGCATCGCCATCTGCGCGCGGCTCTCGATCTGGAACACGCCGACGGTGTCGGCCTCGCACAGCATGTCGTAGGTCGCGGGGTCCTCGGCGGGGATGGTGGCCATCGACAGCTCGCGGCCGTGGTGGACGCGGATGAGCTCGAGGGCGCGGCGGACCTGCGCCAGCGCGCCGAGGCCGAGCAGGTCGACCTTGAACAGGCCGAGGTCCTCGACGTCGTTCTTGTCCCACTGCACGATGGTGCGCCCGACCATCGCCGCCGGCTCGATCGGACACAACGTGTCCACGGGGTCCTGTCCCAAGAGGAAGCCGCCGGGGTGGGTGGCTGCGTGGCGCGGGAAGTCGAGGAGCTCGCGCGAGAGGCGGAGCAGGTGGCCGTGGAGCGGGATGTCGGGGTCGATGCCGGCGGCCTTCAGCATGTCGACGTCGAACTCGGAGCCCCAGGCGCTCTGCAGCTTGGCGGCGCGGTCGAGCAGGTCGGGCGAGGCGCCGAGGGCCTTGCCGACGTCGCGGAGCGCCGAGCGCGGGCGGTAGCGGATGAACATCGCCACCATGGCGGCGTTGCGCCGGCCGTAGCGCTGGTAGACGTGCTGGATGACCTCCTCGCGCCGCTCGTGCTCGATGTCGAGGTCGATGTCGGGCGGCTCGGCGCGCTCGCGGCTGATGAAGCGCTCGAACAGCAGGTCCATGCGCACGGGGTCGATCGCGGTGATGCCGAGGCAGAAGCAGACGGCCGAATTGGCGGCGCTGCCGCGGCCCTGGCACAAGATCTGCTGCGAGCGGCAGAACTGCACCAGCTCCCACATGGTCAGGAAGTAGCCGCCGTAGTCGAGCTCGTCGATGAGGGCGAGCTCGCGGTCGAGCTGGGCGGCCATGGCCGGCGGGACCTCGCCGCGGTAGCGCTCGCGGGCGCCGCGGAAGGTCAGCTCGCGCAGCCACGCCGAGCCGGAGGTGCCGTCGGGCAGCTCGCCGCCGGGGTAGCGATAGCGCAGCTCGGCCAGCGAGAAGGTGCAGCGCTCGGCGACCTCGAGCGTGCGCGCGAGCGCGGCCGGGTCGTCGCGGAACAGCGCGGCCAGCTGGGCCGGCGACTTGAGGTCGTGCTCGGCGTTGGCCCGCAGCTGCGCGCCGGCCTGGGCCAGGCTGACGTTGCGGCGGACGCAGGTCAGGACGTCCTGCAGCGGGCGGCGGGCGACGTCGTGGTAGAGCACCTCGGTGCCGGCGACGACCGGGACCTCCAGGCGCTCGGCGACGGCGCGCAGGCGGGCCTCGAGCGGGGCCTCGGCCGCCACGCGGTGGCGGGCGACGAGGGCGTAGAGGCGGCCGGCGAACGACTCGCGCAGGGCCGGCAGCATGTCGGGGTCGAGCGCGAGGGCGACGAGCTCGCGGCCGTGCTCGGGCAGGTCGGCGAGGCGGACCCGACTGTGTCCCTTGGGACAGGACATGCGCCCGCGCGACAGCAGGCGGCACAGGTCGGCGTAGGCGGCCCGGGTCGGCGCGAACAGCAGCAGCGGGCGCCCGGGCGGCGGGGCGACGGGACGGGGCCGCTGGGCCGGGCGGCCGCGGCGATCCTGCTTGGGGGCCGGGGTTTTCTGCTGGCCTTTTGTACCTGTCGCCGAGGACATGCCCTTACGAGCATGCTCTTTTGAACCTTCTCGTTCGAACATGTCATGATGGACATGTTCTTCGGGATCGTCGGGGGCGGCCTCGGGGGCGACGCCGAGCAGGTCGTCGGGGTCGCCGATGGTGACCTGGGCGCCGCAGAGGACGGGGAAGCCCAGCTTCTGCGCGGCGACGTGGGCGCGCACGAGGCCGTAGACGCCGTCGCGGTCGGTCAGGGCGAGGGCCTGGAGGCCGTGGGCGTGGGCGGTCGAGACCAGCTCGTCGGGGTGCGAGGCGCCCTCGAGGAAGGAGAAGTTGCTCTTGACCCACAGAGCGGCGGCGCGGGCGGTCATCGGCGCGCTCTCAGTCGAGGATCCCGTGGATGTACCAGCGGTCGCGCGGGCGGTCGTAGAACAGCCAGGCGATGTCGCCGTGGGAAGTCTCGGCGAAGTAGTAGTCGCGCTCGACCTCGCGGGCCCACCAGCCGCCGCTCACCCGGTACGGCCCGGCCATGCGCACGACGGCGCCGCGGACCAGGCCGCTGGCGGCCAGCCAGTGCTCGTCAGCCTCGTCGCGGCGCGGCAGCGGGACCGGGCGCGGGAGCAGCCGCCGACACAGCGGCGGGGCGGCCAGGGCCTCGTGATGGTTGGCCGGAAGGTCATGGACGATCGGACATGTCACTTCGGACACGGGCTCCCAGGCGAAGCTGGCCTCGGGGAGGTGGGCGGAGCGGAGCGCGGCGCGGGTGACGGCCTGCTCGCCGAAGGCGGCGCGGACGCGGGCGAGGGCGCGGGCGGCGGCGGCGAGGTCGCGACCCCGACCGCGCAGGAGGGCCAGCTGCTCGGCGCGGGCGCGGGCGCCGAGGCCGACGAGGACGGCCCGCTTGACCGGCGCGGCGAGGGTGAGGCCGTCGAGGCGCAGGCGCAGGAGGTCGAGCAGCTGCAGCAGATCGTCGGGTTCGGCCTGCAGCGGGGCGGCCGGCTCGACGGTGGTGACTGCGGGGTCCTCGTGGTCGAGCTCGAGGGTGAGGCGGAGCTCGACGAGGGCGTCGCCGCCGGTGCAGACCTGACGCAAGAGACAGGCGAGGGGCTCCTTGAGCGCGAACAGCAGCCGCTCGCGGTCGTCGTCGGGCGGGTCGATCTCGAGCGCGACCTCGGGCGGATCTTCGGGCTGCGAGGGCCGCAGCGGGGCGTGCTCGCGGCCGGAGGCGCGGGCGTGGAGGGCGGCGGCGGCGCTGCCGAGGCGGGTCCGCACGTCGGCCGCGGGCAGGGCGAGGAAGCCGCCGAGGGTGGAGATCCCGAGCTTTTCGAGGGTGTCCTGAAGGACAGGCGAGAGGTCGAGCGCGGCGAGCGGGACCGCGCCGACGCGGGCGGCCTCCTCGGCCGGACTGGCGAGCACGAGCGGGGCGGTCAGCGAGCCGTGGCGGGCCAGGGCGAGGGTGTGGAAGCGGGTGAAGCCGACGGCGACGCCGGCGGCGTAACCGAGCGCCTCGAGGTCGCGCCGCAGGGCGCCGGCCCAGGTCGGGAGATCGCCCTGCAGCCGCTCGAGGCCGGACGGATCGAGCCAGAAGGCGCCGCGCGGATCGAGGCACGGCTCGACCCGCGGGGAGCGGCGCAGGAGGGCGCGCAGCAGCTCGTCGGCGGCCTCTTCGAGGATGTCCTCGGGGACAGGTTCTGCGTGGAGCTCGGGCACGAGGCTGCGAGCCGCGGCGCAGCGCATGCCGCGAGCGACGCCGCGGCGCCGCGCGGCCTGGCTGGCCCACAGGACCTCGGCCTGCGGCCCCTCGCGGCGGAGCACCGCCACCGGCGCGCCGCGCAGCTCGGGCCGCCGCCGCAGCAGGACCTGCAGCGGAAAGGCGGGCAGGTGCGCGCAGGCGAGGCGCGCGGGCGGAGCCGGAAGGAGGCTGTCCTCGGGGACATGTTCACGGGCGCGCGCGAGCCCGCCGCCCGCAGGCGGAGCGTCGAGGAAGAGCGCGGGCTGAGGGGGACGAGCCATGAGCGAGGCGCGAGCGACGAGGGCGCGCGAGGCGGAGGCAGCGAGGCGATTGCGAGAGGGCGAGGGCGGAGGCGGGGACGGCAGGCGAGGACGAGGTGCGAGCGAGATGCTGCGCGAACGTGAGCGGGTCCCGAGAGGGCGAGGCGATTGCGAGAGCGCGAGGGGCCGACGAGGCGGCGCGAGGCGAGACGAGGTGCGAGCGAGATGCGGCGCGAACGTGAGCGAGTCTCGAGCGGGCGCGAGGTGGCGAGGCGAGGCGATTGCGAGAGCGCGAGGGGGGCCGACGAGGCGGCGCGAGACGAGACGAGGTGCGAGCGAGATGAGGCGCGAACGTGAGCGAGAGGGCGCGACGACGAGGTGTGGAAGGAGAGCGGCGACGCGAGGCGAGGGCGAGGGCGGCGCGAACGAGTGCGCGAGAGCGAACGCTGGCAGCGCGAGCACGCGCGGAGCGCGGCGAGATCGCGAGGCCTCGCGCGTCAGGCCAGGCCCCAGGGGCCGCGGCGGAGCTCGCTGGCGGCGAGGCGCGGCGCGGCGCCCTTGTGCTTGAGGACGTCGGGGCGAACGGCGAACAGGCCGGCGGCGCGGCGCTCGCGACGGGGCTGGAGGCGCAGGCCGACCATCGGCCCGAGGGAGTCGCGGCGGGCCGAGCCGCGGGTCAGGAGGACGACGCGGCAGCCGTGCGCGCGCGCGAGGCCGGCCAGTCGAGCTTGCCAGGCGCTGCCGTACAGTCCGCGAGGACAGGTCCGAACGGGCATGCTCTCGGGGACAGGTCGATCGGCCGCCGGGATCTTGTCGCTCGCGTCCGCGCGGGGCGGCGGGGGGGCGCTGAGGTCGAGGACGCACAGGCCGTAGCCGCCCGAGCGCAGCAGCAGCTCGGCGGCGCGAGCGATGCCGGCGGGGCCGCGATCTTCGGGGATGTGGACGACGATCAGGGAGTCGAGGTCGACGCCGGAGTCGGCCAGATCGGGCGGGAACAGCGGGCCGCCGGCGGGCTGGATCCACACCGTGGTCTCGCCCTCGAGCTGAGCCTGACGGACGAGCGCGACGGCGGTGGTGAGGCGAGCGCCCGCGGCCCCGCCGGACACCTCGATCAGCTTGCCGGGCGCGGCCAGGGTGACGAAGGAGGCGGGCGAGGCGACGCTCTCGGCCGCCGCGGAAGCTGTCCCTTCGGCCAGCTCATCACCCGTCATCACCTCTTCGACCCCCCGCAACGCCACGACCGTCATGCGACAAAGTTACTGAACATCCAATCAGAATCAAAGAAATTTGTGTGTTCTGCATTACGCTCGGAACTGACCTGCGCGGATCGGAGCACTGCGCGAGGATGCGCAGCGCGGATGTGCTCGCGCGTACGATCTGCTCGAAGAGACAGGTGGAAAAGCGCGCGCGGCTGCGTGGTAAAACCGGCGGCCGATGGCAGGAGACAGCTCGACCGCGCACATCATCCAGTCGCTCGTCGCCAACTTGCTGATCGCAGTGGCGAAGGGCGTGGCGGCGGTGATCACGGGTTCGGGCGCGATGCTCGCCGAGACGCTGCACTCGCTGGCAGACTGCGGGAACCAGCTGCTGCTGTTGCTCGGCGTGCGCATGAGCCGGCGACCGCCGAACGAGAAGCATCCGCTCGGCCACGGCCGCTCGCTCTACTTCTGGTCGTTCATGGTGGCGCTGCTGCTGTTCTCGGGCGGCGGTGTGTTCTCGCTGTACGAGGGCATCCACAAGCTCGGCCACACGGACGAGGTGGAGAGCGTCGAGGTCGCTCTGGCGGTGCTGGCGCTGTCGCTGGCGATCGAGGGCTGGGCGACGCTGAAGAACATCGCCGAGATGAACAAGCGCCGCCGCGGCAAGCCGTTCTTCCAGTACCTGCGCGACAGCAAGGACTCCGACCTGGTGGTGGTGTTCGGCGAGAACGCGGCCGCGTGCCTCGGCCTCATCTTCGCGCTGCTGGCCCTGCTGCTGGCGAGCGTGACCGGCGATCCGCGCTGGGACGCGATCGGGACGCTGGCGATCGGCGCGGTCCTGATCGGCGTGGCGGTGTTCCTCGCCATCGAGGTGAAGTCGCTGCTGGTCGGCGAGGCCGCCGACCCCGAGATCGCGGCGGCCGCGGCGGCGCTCGCGGTCGAAGATCCGAAGATCACGCGGGTGCTGCGGCTCATCACGGTGCAGCAAGGCCCCGGCGAGGTGCTGGTCGCCGTCAAGCTCGGCTTCGCCGACGGGATGATGATCGAGCAGGTGGCCGGGACGATCAACGACTTCGAGGGGCGCCTGCGCGGCCGCTGCCCCGAAGTGAAGTGGTGCTTCGTCGAGCCGGACATCCCGCGCACGTGAGGCGCCGAGTGTCGGCTTCCTCGGGCTCCGGGTCGTTCCGGGCCTTCACCGGGGTTCTCTTGAGATAGAGACGGCGACCGAGGGGGCTAGGAACGGTCCACGCGGTCGAGGGGGCGGACGGGGCGCCGCGTCTTCGGGTCACTCGCGGTCGGTGTCGAAGACGAGGCGCCGGGCGAACTCTCCCTCGACGAGGGCCGCGGCGGCCTCGGCCAGCTGGGCGACGCGGTCGCTGCGATCGCCGGGCGCCAGGTCGCGGATCCGGTCGAGCAGGGCGCGATAGGCCGCGAGCAGCGACTCGCGCGTCTCGGCAAGGCTGTCCGGAGGGGCAGATGAAGCGGATGGCAGGGTGTCCGAAGAGGCAGGTGCGGTGAGGGGCGGGGTGTCCGAAGAGGCAGGTGAGGCGAGGGGCGGGGTGTCCGAAGGGTCAGGTGATGCGTGAAGCGAGGTGTCCGAAGAGACAGACGAAGAGAACGAGTTTGAGGCGGCGGGTGACGCGGCGTGGAGCGGGGTGTCCGAAAGGGCAGGCGACGAGGCCGAGGGTGAGGTGGCCGGAGGGGCAGGCGCGGGCGACGAGGCGGGAATTGAAGTGTCCGAAGGGATCGGTGAGGTCTCGCGGTTCGAAAGGACAGGCGAGGCCTCGGTGAGCGAATGGGGAGGTGATGGCTCGGTGTCCGAAGGGGCAGGCTCGGTCCCGGTGTCCGAAGGGGCAGGTGGTCCGGCTGCGTCCGGCGTGGCGCGGGTCGGCGGGCGGGAAGCTGGCGGCTCGCTCGCTGGCGAGGAGGTCGGGGCGGGCGGCAGCGGGGCGGCGGGCGCAGGGATGGGGTCCGTCGTCTTCAGCTCGTCGTCGTGCATCCCAGGCCTCCGAGTTGCGGGACGCGCCGCTCGCGGGCCCGGTCGCGGCGCGACCGTCGAGCCCAGCGGCGGCCGGCTGCGTGTCCGCGGCGACCAGCGTTCCCGGCGGGGGCGAGGGTGTCAACGTTCGATCGGGCGCGTGCGGACGCCGTCGCGAACGCGCGGCGCGGGCCCGGCTGCCGGGAGATGTCTCAAGAGACAGGTCATGCGGGCGCGGAGCGCTGGCGGCGGAGCCGGACGCGCCGCGGGCGGTCGCGGACGAGTTCGGTCGCGGGCGGGCGGCAACCGGACGCCGACGGGGGTCCGCGGGCGGTTTTCGCCCGCGGCGGCGTCGGCTATAGTTCGCGCGCGTCGCAGGCAGCCCGTGGCTGGCGGCGCAAGGAGAGTCCCATGTCTGAAGCGGTTTCTGGCGCGATCCCTCGCATCGGCGAAGTGGCCCCCGATTTCGTGGCCGAGACGACGCAGGGCGTCATCAAGTTCTCGGAGTGGCAAGGCGGCAAGTGGGTGGTGCTATTTTCGCACCCGGCCGACTTCACGCCGGTTTGCACGACCGAGCTCGCCGAGTTCGCGCGACGCAACGACGAGTTCGCCAAGCGCGACGCCAAGCTCATCGGCCTGTCGATCGACTCGATCCACAGCCACATGGCGTGGCTGCAGAACATCAAGGAGCGGCTCGGGGTCGAGATCCCCTATCCGCTGATCGCCGACATCGACATGAAGGTGGCGCAGAAGTTCGGCATGCTCCACCCCGAGGCCAGCAGCACGGCCACGGTGCGCGCGGTGTTCTTCATCAACCCCGACCGCAAGGTGCAGGCGCTCGTCTACTACCCGCTGACGAACGGCCGCAACATCGACGAGGTGATCCGCCTGCTCGACAGCCTGCAGACCTCGTCCAAGCACTCGGTGGCGACGCCCGCCAACTGGCGCCCGGGTGACAAGGTCATCATCCCGCCGCCGCGCAACGTCGAGGCGTTGCAGCAGCGGATGGCCCGCACCGACATGGAACACGTCGACTTCTACCTCGGCTTCAAGCAGCTCGAGAAGTAGGCGACGCGCCGGGGCGGCCCGCTCCCCGGCTTCGCGCTTCCTCGCATTCTCTTCTTCTCTTGGAAGATGAAGAGAAGGCGCGGAGGCGCGAGCAACTCGTCAGAACGGGACCGAGAAGGCGAGGCTGCCGAGGCGGGCGTACGGCCCGAAGCGGTAGCCCTCCGAGTAGAAGACGTGGTTGTAGGTGGCCTGCACCCACGCGCCCTTGAGCCAGTGAAGGCCGCGCACCTTGGCCAGGCCGTCGAGCTCGATCGTCAGCTCGACGCCGGGGGTGTGCGAGTGGAACTTGGTCATCTTCGGATCGGCGGTGCGATAGATGGTGTCGCTGCCGTAGTTGCCGTCGGCGCGCCAGAAGTAGGCGCCGGTCTGGGTGTAGAAGCGGTAGCGCAGGCGCAGGAGGACGCGCCGCAGGAAGCGGACGTGGGCCCGGAACTCGGGGGCGTGGGCGAGGATGCCCCAGTCGTCGGCGTAGAAGCGGTAGCGGCCCTCGAGCACGAGCGGGGTCTTGGGCACCGCGTAGCGCAGGAAGCCGCTCAGGGCGAGGCGCCGGCGCAGGCGCGGGTGCGACTCGTCGAGGCCGTCGCGGACCTTGCGGTACGGGTTGTCCTGCGGACCCTTGGAGAGGATGCCCTCCGCGAGCACGCCGCCGAGCAGCCGACGCGTGAGGGCGTGGGTGTAGCCGATGCCGAGGTAGTGGACCTGCAGGAGGTTGGACGGCCGGCCACCTGTCCCCGGGGACATCTCCTCGATGTTCATCTTGCCGCCGGTCCACGGGATCGCTCGACCGCCGTACAGCTGCAGCACGGAGTCGAGGTTGGCCATGTACTGCAGGCTGACGGTGCCGGCGCGGCCGAACACGTCGCGCGCGCCGCCGAGGCCGAAGCTGCGCGAGACCCAGTCGCTCTCGGTCGAGTAGCGGAAGAAGCCGCCGAACGACCACTCCTTGAGCCGGGCGGCGGCCCGCAGGGTGCCCTCGTGGCGGAACTCGGTGAAGAGGTAGTCGCCGCCGGTGACGGCCGCCGCGCCAGCGCCGATCGAGGCCGAGGTGACCGCGTCGAGCAGGTACTCGGCGCCGATGGTGAAGCGCTCGTCGGGCAGATCCTTCTCGACGTAGACGACCGGCGCGAGCACCCGCGTGGAGGTCTCGCGGTAGTAGTTGCCGCGCACGGTGACACGATCCTCGGCCGCGAGGTCGCGGGCGACGAGGAGCGAGACGAAGCAGGCGAAGACGACTAGCCGCAGCCGCATCCGCCACCTGCGGCGCCGTGTCCGCCGAACCCGCCCTCGCGCGCCGACTCGACGTGCGACTGGAACTTCTCTTCCATGCCTTCGGCGGCGGGGTTCATCTCGGGACGGCTCAGGACCTCACGCTCGGATGGGCGAACTGTGGCGCAACCGGCCGGGACAGCGACGGTGGCGAGGACGAGGGCGACGAGGCGCGCGGGTCCGGCGAACATCGGCCCGACCTTAGCCGCAGAAATCTCGCAACAGCAAGGCCCCGCGGTTCCGGCGTCGAACGCCGCCGACCCTTGTCAGCGCGGCGCGCCTGGTCTATCCCCCCGTGCGAATGGGCCTCCTGATCGTCATCGACGGGCCTGCGGGCGCGGGAAAGAGCACGGTCGCGCGCCGCGTGGCGCAGCACTTCGGACTGCCGGTGCTCGACACCGGCGCCATCTACCGCACGCTGGCGCTGGCGGCCCGCGAGCGCGGGATCGCCTGGAGCGACGAGCCCGGGCTGGTGGCGCTGGCCGCGGGCTTGCCGATCCGCTTCGAGGCGGCGACGGAAGCCGGCGGCCCGCGGGTGCTCTACGACGGGCGAGACGTCACGCAGGCGATCCGGACGCCGGAGATCTCCGAGGGCTCGTCGCAGGTGTCGGCGCTGCCGGCGGTCAGGGCGAGCCTGCTGGAGATCCAGCGCCGCCTCGGCCGGGACGGCTGCGTGGCCGAAGGTCGCGACCTCGGGACGGTGGTGTTCCCCGATGCACCGCACAAGTTCTTCCTCACGGCCAGCGACGCCGTCCGCGCCGCCCGACGTCAGGCCGAGCTCGAGGGCGCCGCACTGGCGGACGTCCTGCGCGACCTCAACCGGCGTGACGAACGCGATCGGTCCCGGGCCACAGCCCCCATGACCCGGGCGGAGGACGCCGTTCTCGTCGATTCCAGCGACCTCGACGCCGACGCGGTGGTGGCCGCCATCGTCGACACGGTCACGTCCAGGCTCTCAGGGCCCGGCGGGGCCGCCGGCGGGCCGGTTGACGGGTCGCCGAAAAGCGCCTAGCTTCCCCCCGCTCGCGTAGGCCAGGGTGGCGTGCGTCGTGCGTGACCGCCAGGTCACGTCACGAGGCCCAAACACTCAAGAGCCAGCGCGGGTTGGAAGGAACTTTCACCCCAACATGCAAGAGCAACACAACCTGCGCGCCGAGGGAGACGACGACTTCGCGGCGCTCTTCGAGAAGAACACCCAGGAAAATCCAGAGATTCGTGAAGGCACGATCGTCCTGGGGACCATCGTCGATGTGATCGGCGAGTACGCAGTCGTCGACGTCGGTTGCAAGGCCGAGGGCCAGGTGCCGCTGCGCGAGTTCGCCGAGGAGGACGGCACGATCAACGTCCGCGTCGGCGACAAGATCGAGGTCCTTCTCGAGGCACAAGAGGACAACAACGGCCTCGTGGTCCTGTCGAAGGACAAGGCCCGCAAGCGCAAGGTGTGGGACGAGATCCAGTCGGCGTGCGAGGCCGAGGGTCTGGTCCGCGGCACCATCCAGGCGCGCGTGAAGGGCGGCCTCGCGGTGCTGCTGCAGGGCGGCGTGAAGGCGTTCTTGCCGGGGAGCCAGGTCGATCTGCGGCCCGTCCGCAACCTCGACACCTTCATCGGCAAGGACTTCGACTTCAAGATCATCAAGTTCAACAAGAAGCGCGGCAACATCGTGCTGTCGCGCCGGGTGCTGCTCGAGGCGGAGCGCGCCAACCTCAAGAGCGACACGCTCAACCGGCTGCAAGAGGGCGAGATCGTCGAGGGCGTGGTCAAGAACCTCACCGACTACGGCGCCTTCATCGACCTCGGCGGCATCGACGGCCTGCTCCACATCACGGACATGTCGTGGGGCCGCGTCAACCACCCGAGCGAGCTGTTCCAGGTCGGCGACAAGGTCCGCGTCAAGGTCCTCAAGTTCAACTCGGACTCGGAGCGCGTCAGCCTCGGCCTCAAGCAGATCACCGCGGACCCGTGGGTCAACGCCGAGCAGCGTTACATCCCCGGCACCGTGGTCGAGGGCAAGGTCGTCAGCATCAAGGACTACGGCGCCTTCATCGAGCTCGAGGAGGGCATCGAGGGCCTGGTCCACGTGTCCGAGATGTCCTGGACGCGCCAGATCAAGAACCCGAAGCAGATCCTCAAGATCGGCGATCAGGTCCGCGCGGTGGTCCTCGACATCGACGTGTCGCAGAACCGCATCTCCCTCGGCATGAAGCAGCTCGAGGAGAACCCGTACGACAAGGTGCTCGAGACCTACCCGCCGGGCACCATCGTCGAGGGCGTGGTCCGCAACATCGCCGACTTCGGCGTGTTCGTCGAGCTCGAGCCCGGCATCGACGGCCTCGTGCACATCACGGACCTCAGCTGGACGCAGCGGGTCCGCCACCCGAGCGAGCTGTTCAAGAAGGGCGACCGCGTCCGCGCGATGGTCCTGAACATCGACAACTCGGGCGAGAAGCCGAAGATCAGCCTCGGCCTCAAGCAGCTCGCGCAGGACCCGTGGGACCGGATCCCGTACGACTACCCGATCGGCAAGATCATCGAGGTCAAGATCCTCAAGCTGACCGACTTCGGCGCGTTCGCCGAGCTCGAGCCCGGCATCGAGGGCCTCATCCACATCTCGGAGATCAGCGAGGAGCGCATCGAGGACCCCCGCTCGGTGCTCGAGCCGAACCAGCGCGTGCGCGCGGAGCTCATCCAGATGGATCCGGGCGAGCGCAAGATCGGCCTGTCGATCAAGAGCGCCAAGCGCCAGGACGAGCTCGCCGACGCCCAGGGCTACGCCAACGCCAGCGAGGCCGGCGCGACCCTCGGCGACGTGTTCGCCAACAAGTTCCGCGACCGCACGTAGTCGCGGGCCCGCATCGCGGGACGTGAGCTCGCGGGCGCCGACCACCGTAGGGTGGTGGCGCCGGCGAGCACGACATCGAAGGCTCCGTCTGAATCCGCGGTCTCCGCGGGCGCAGCGGGGCCTTCGCTGCTTGTGTGCGCTGCCTGCAGCGTGCGCGACGGCGCTTGATCGCTCCACGAAGTCGGGGTAAGCCGCCGGACATGGCCGAGGTTCTGGCGAAGGTGCAGACGATCGAGGGCACGCTCGACGCGGCGGGGCTGCGGCTGGCCATCGTCGTCAGCCGGTTCAACAACTTCATCACCGACCGCTTGCTCGAGGGGGCCGTCGACGCGCTGGTGCGCTCCGGGGCTCGTCCCGAGGACATCACCGTGGTGCGCTGCCCGGGCGCGTTCGAGATCCCGATGGTCGTCGGCCAGGTGCTGTCGGCCAAGAGCTACGACGCGGTGATCACTCTCGGCTGCCTGATCCGCGGCGACACCGTGCACTTCGATCTGATCGCCGCCGAGTGCACGCGCGGCGTGTCGCAGATGGCGCTCGCGTTCGAGGTGCCGGTGACGTTCGGCGTGCTGACGACCGACACGCTCGAGCAGGCGATCCATCGCGCGGGCGCCAAGGCCGGCAACAAGGGCGCGGAGGCGGCGATGGCGGCGGTCGAGCAGGTCCGCCTGTACCGCGAGATCGCGGCGCGCGGGGCGGCCGACGCCCAGACCGAGGCCTCCGGTGGCTGACGCGAAGCAGCGGCACCCGCACCGGGCGCACGGGCGAGAGGTGGCGTTGCTGGCGCTGTGTCACCTCGAGTCGTATCGCCCCGACGAGCGCGCGCGGGCGCTCGAGCTGTTCTGGGCCCACGTGCCGGCCGAGGCCGGCGACGGCGGCCAGGAGCTGCGCGGCTGGTTGGGCGATCCCAAGGTCGTCGAGTTTGCGCGCCGTCTGCTGGCGGCGAGCAGCGAGCGCGCGGCGGAGATCGACGCGGCCATCGAGGCGACGTCGCGCTCGTGGCGGCTGGCGCGGATGGACCGCGTCGACCGCAACGTGCTGCGCCTGGTCGGCGCGGAGAGCCTCGGCCTGTCCGAAACACCACGTGCGGTGATCGTCTCCGAGGCGGTCCGCATGGCGGCCCGCTACGGCAGCGAGCGCAGCGCGCCGTTCGTCAACGGCGTCGCGCAGGCGCTGGCGGCCAAGCTGCGCGGCGAGACCCGCGAAGAGGCGTAGTCGAAGCCGTTCCGCAGCGCGGCCGGAGCCGTCAGCGGCGTAGTTGGCGGACGGTCAGCAGCGTGGGACGGTGAGCGGCGTGGCTGGACGGCGATGGGGTTGCCGGTCCGAGGCGCGGCGCGGGGACCTGCGGTGACGCGGCGGGACAGGTCTGCGCGCGCGCCGGCCGTACAGTTGTCCGCGCGGTGTCTGCGCAATTCCTGCCCCATCGCGGTGTTAAGGGGGACGGGCGTCCGGGCGTATACTGGCCGAGATGCCGATCCGCGCTCTGGTCGTCGATGACTCCGCGGCGATGAGGACCTTCGTCAGCTCGGTCCTGGAGTCGACCGGTGAGTTCGACGTCGACGAGGTGGGGCATGGGTTCGAGGCCATACGCCTGTTGCCTCGAGGCGACTACGCCCTGTTCGTGTTCGACGTGAACATGCCCGACTTCAACGGGATCGAGCTGATCCGGGCCGTGCGCGAGCAGGCCCGCTACTCGCGGACGCCGCTGGTGGTGATGACCACCGAGGGCCGCCTCGGCGACGTCGAGCGCGCGCGCCAGGCCGGAGCGCAGGTGGTGATCACCAAGCCGTTCACCCCCGCGGGCCTGCTCGAGGCGGTCGCACAGGCGCGGGCGCTCGGAGGCGGGGATTGACGAGCATCGACCAGAACGCCGCCGAGTTCATCGCCGAGGCGCAGGAGATCATCGAGACCTTCTCGCGCACGCTGCTCGAGCTCGAGGCGCAGTCGCGCGGGAGCGGGCCGGAGCCCGACCTGATCAACGCGGCGTTCCGGGCGATCCACTCCCTCAAGGGCCTCGCCGGTCTGTTCGGGGCGGCGGCCATCGGCGGGCTGGCCCACAGCCTCGAGAACACCCTCGACAGCCTGCGCCTCGGCAAGCTCGACCTGTCGCGCCCGGTGCTCGACGTGCTGTTCGAGGCGATCGAGGTGTTCGGCCGCCTGCTCGCGCCGCAGGGCGAGGAGGGCGGCGGCGAGGTCGACACCGAGCCGGTGCTGACGCGGCTGCGCCAGCTCGGCGAGCGCGAGGCGGAGTCGACTGGCCCTCAGGACAGCCTCGAGTGGGTCGGCGAGAACATCCTCAGCGTGCTCACGGAGTACGAGGAGCACCGGCTGCGCGAGAACATCAAGGCCGGGCGCAACCTGTACCGCGTCCACGCCAAGTTCGACATCATGCAGATCGATGTCGGCCTCGAGCAGCTGAAGGACAAGATGAAGGGCTACGGGGAGGTCATCACCTACCTCCCCAGCGCCGACGGCTCGTCCGACGACGCGATCGAGCTCGACATCCTGCTCGGCTCGAAGGGCAGCCTCGGCGAGATCAACGGGGCGCTGGCCAACCCCGACGTCACGGTCCACCGGCTCACGCCCGCGGGTGATGCCCCCGCGCCGCCGCCGACGCCCGGTCGCCAGGCGCCTCCGCCGGCGGCGGCCAAGCCTGCTCCTCCGGTCATGTCCGAAGGGACATCCAGGCGCGCCGAGCCGCCGCCGCGGACGGGGCCGACGCCGTCGCGCACCGTGGTGACGACCACGGAGGAGCCGGACCCCACCAGCGCGGCGTCGAGCGAGGCGAGCCTCCGCAGCCTGAGCCAGACGGTCCGGGTCGACCTGCGCCGGCTCGACGTGCTGATGAACCTGGTCGGCGAGCTGGGCCTGGTCCAGGCCAACCTGACCGGGGTGCTCGACGAGCTGCGCCAGCTCGATCACAGCGCCGACGTGTCGCGCGAGCTGCGGGTCCAGATCCGCGACATGCACCGCAAGCTGGCGCTGCTGCAGCAGGGCATCCTCGACGTCCGCATGGTCCCGATCGGCCAGGTGTTCGACAAGCTGGCCCGCGTGGTCCGCAAGCTGAGCCGCGACCTCGACAAGGAGATCCGCCTGGTCATCTCGGGCGCGGAGACGGTGCTCGACAAATTGATCGTCGAGGAGCTGTCCGACCCGCTGATGCACATGATCCGCAACTGCATCGACCACGGCATCGAGCCGGCGTCCGAGCGCGTGGCCATGGGCAAGCTGCCGGGCGGGGAGGATCGAGCTGCGCGCGTTCCAGAAGGGCAACCGCGTGGTCATCGAGGTCGAGGACGACGGCCGCGGGATGGACTGGATGAGGATCCGCGACGTCGCGGTCCGCCGCGGGCTCATCAACGCCGAGGAGGCGGCCTCGCTGACGCCCGGCGAGGCGGTCAACCTGATCTTCCAGCCGGGCTTCAGCACCCGCGACGCGGCGACGGAGCTGTCGGGCCGCGGCGTCGGCATGGACATCGTCAAGACCAACATCGCCCGCCTGTCCGGCATGATCGACGTCAACACCGACCTCGGCCGCGGGACGATCTTCTCGATCACGCTGCCGGTGACCCTGGCGATCATCCAGGCGCTGGTCATCCAGTCGGCCGGGCACACGTTCTGCATCCCGCTCAACTCGGTGCTCGAGTCGATCATGGTCGAGACCCGCGAGATCGGGACCGTGGAGGGCCACGAGGTCATCACCCTCGGCGGCCGCACGCTGCCGCTGTTGCAGCTGTCGCGCCTGTTCGGCCTGAAGCCGCTGCACAAGAACTACCGCGACCCGAACCGCCTCTACGTGGTGGTGGTCGGGCTGGCGCAGCACCGCGTCGGACTGGTGGTCGACGAGCTGCTCGGCCAGCAGGACGTGGTGATCAAGCCGCTCGGCAGCGCCGTCCGCAACGTGCCCGGCATCGCCGGCGCGACCGAGCTCGGGGCCAACCGCACGGTGCTGCTGCTCGACGTCGGCCGGCTCGTCGACGAGGGCGTGCGCCAGTCGGACGCGGCCTACCAGATCGGAGGCGGGCATGTCCGGTGAGCGCGAGGACCTGTGGCAGGCCTTGCTGCGCAGCGGCGAGGCGGTGGTCACCGACGAGGACTACGAGCACGGCTACAAGCGCGAGGTCCGGCAGGACCTGCAGCAGTACGTGACGTTCCGCGTCAGCGGCGAGGTCTACGGGCTGGCGATCCACGAGATCGAGGAGATCAGCAAGGTCTTCCAGACGACCCATGTGCCGCGCACGGCCGACTTCTTGCTCGGGATCGGCAACGTCCGCGGCCGCATCATGCCGGTGATCGACCTGGCTCGCCGGCTGCGCCTGCGACCAGTGGAGCGCGGCCGGGCGGCCCGCGTGCTGATCGTGCACTTCAACGAGGAGCCCTACGGGCTGGTGGTCGACGAGGTCATGGACGTGATCCGGATCCCGCCCGAGGCGATGGAGGACAAGCCCGGCGGCCTGACGGGGGCGCGCGCCGAGTACATCCGCGCGCTCGGTCGCAACGGCAAGGAGCTGATCATCATCCTCCACCTGCCGGCGCTCCTCGACGCCAAGGACTTCGTCAAGACGACGATCTTCGAGGAGGGTCGCGCGTGACCGACCTCCGCGACGCTCGAGACGGCCGCGGCAACGCGGGCGAGGAGGACCTCAAGGTCGCCGGCTTCTACGTCGGCCCCGGCCTCTACGGCATCGAGATCATGCGGATCAAGGAGGTCATCCAGGCCCGCCCGTACCCGATCCGCCCGGTGCCGTACGCGCCGGCGATCGTCGAGGGCGTGATCCAGCTGCGCGGGGTGGTCATCCCGGTGGTCGACCTGCGCCGCCGCTTCGGCGCGCCGATCGACCCGGCCATCGACCATCTCAACAAGCTGATCATCGTCAGCGTCGCCGGCCGGATCGCGGGGCTCAAGGTCGACCGCGTGCTCGGCGAGCTGCGAGTGCCCGCGGGCGGCCTGCGACCGGCGCCGTCGATGCTGCGGCCCGAGCTCGATCGCAGCGCCGACGGCAACATCTTCAGCGGCGTGTCGCGCGCCCATCGGCACCGCGACACCTCGGAGAGTCGACGGCAGCCGCTGATCGGCCCCGATCGCCGGGCGCAGGCGCCGACGGCGGGGCACGGCCACTTCGCGGCGGCGGACGACCGCCACGCGGGCGAAGACATGGTGTTCGTGATCAACCTCGATGCGCTGCTGCGCACGGGGGGGAGGTAGCGCGGGGTGAGCGAGGCGCAGGCGAGGCTCAAGATCCTGGTCGCCCACGAGCGACTGGCGCTCGGGCAAGCGATCGGCCGCGTGTTGGCGGCGCAAGGGTTCGCGGCGGTCACCGTGACCGACACGGCGGCGGCGGAACAGGCGATGCGCGCCGACATGTTCGCGGCGCTGGTGCTCGACGTGGCGCTGCCGGGCGGCAAGGCGTGCCACGAGCTGATCCAGCTGGCGAAGTTCGAGCTGCCGGCGCCGATCCCCGCGGTCGTGCTGGTGGCGTCGGTGTTCCGCAAGACCAGCTACAAGCGGCGGCCGACCCAGCTCTACGGCGCGGACGACTACGTCGAGATCCACCGCCTCGGCGATCAGTTGCCCGGCAAGCTGTGGCACCTGCTCGGCGGCGATCCGGCGGCGATGCCCGGGCTCGTCGAGGCCGAGGCGGTGCTGTCGACGATCCAGGACGAGGGCGATCAGCGGCTGTTCGAGCAGCGCGGACGCACGCTGCGGCTGTCGGAGCTGATCGTCGCCGACCTGATCCTCTACGCCGGCGACCGCGTGCTCGCGGCCACGACCCAGGCCGAGGCGCGCGCGCTGCTGGCCAGCGACCTCGACGCGGCGCGCCAGCTGTTCCGGCAGATCAACCCGGTCCCCCTGGCGCCGGGCGTCGACCCGATCGGCGCCGCCTTCGACGACATGATGCGGATGTTCAACCTCGATCCCGGGGAGCCCCGATGAACGCGCTTCGCTCCGATCTCGCGCGCTGCCTCGAATTCTTCGGGAGTGAACGCTGGCGCGAGCGCAAGGACGCGGCCCGCGACCTGTTGGCCGCGGTCCGCGAGCAACCACCCGCGCCCGATCAGCTGGCGATCCTCGTCGAACAGCTGCTCGACGGCCTGGTGACGCCCGACTCGGTGGCGCGCCGCTCGGTGTGCCACGAGGTGCTGACGGGCATCGGTCCGTCGGTGGTGCCGGCGATCCGTCGCCGG
Organism: Nannocystis punicea; assembly: GCF_026965555.1. Taxonomy (GTDB): domain Bacteria; phylum Myxococcota_A; class Polyangia; order Nannocystales; family Nannocystaceae; genus Nannocystis; species Nannocystis punicea. The sequence goes on from NZ_CP114040.1 coordinate 5,430,126, forward strand.
CTCCGCGTCGGCGGGGCCGGGGCGCGCATGGTCGTCGACCTGCTCGGCGACGTCGGCGGGTCCGACGACGTGCCGCTGCTGGCGGCGATCCTCGGCGCGCCCGGCGACGACAACGTGCGCGCGTCGGCGGCGGCGGCCCTCGGGGTGCTCGGCGGGGCCGAGGCCGAGCGCGCGCTGACGAATGTCCTTTCGGACAGCTCGGAGATGCTGCGGATGTTCGCCCTCGACGCGCTGGCCCGCCTCGGCGTGGTGATGGCGCCGGCGCGGCTGCGGTCGCTGCTCGCCGATCCGGTGACGCGGCGGGCGGCGGTGGCGGTGCTCGGGCACAGCGGCGATCCGGGCGCGGCGGCGCAACTGGTGCAGTTCCTCGGCGACGCGATGCCGGGCGTGCGCGCGGTCGCGGCGGTCGCGGTGGTGCGCTTGCACGCGACCCTGTCGATGCGCGGCGATCCAATGGCGGTGGCGGCGGCGCTGGCCGCCGGCGACGGCGAGCCGCTGCGCCAGCGGATCCGCGAGCTCGTCGAGCACCGCCAGCTCGAGGTCAAGCTGGCGGCGCTGGCCCTGGCCGGGGCGCTCGGCGACGTGCGCAGCCTGTCGCATGTCCTGCGGGCCATGTCGGATCCGGAGCTGCGCGAGCGCGCGGTCGAGTTCGCAGCCGGGCTCGGCCCGGCCGCGGTGCCTGTCCTCGTGGACATGGTCGAACAGACAGCCCCGGAGGCGCTCGGCGATCTGTTCCTGCTGGTGAGCGGCCTCGGGCTGGCGGGCGCGCACCCGCGGCTGATCGAGGCGTTGACGACGGCGCTGGCCGGCCCCGACGCCCACGCGGCCTGCATGGCCGCGACGGCGCTCGGCAAGGTCGGCGGGGTCGAGGTGATCGCGCCGCTGGCCCAGGCCCTCGCGCTCGAGGGGCCGGCGGGCGAGGCTGCGGCGGTGGCGTTCGCGGCGGTGGCCGGGCGAGCGCTCGGTTCGCGCCACGCTCGCGTGGCGCCGCACCTGCCGGCGGACGGCGACGGCGGGGCGCTGGTGCGCAACGTCTGTCGGGCGTTCGGGCTGCTCGGCCGCGGCGGCGACGTCGGGTTCGTGGCGCCGCTGATCGCCCGGCTCGGCGATCGCGACGTCGGGGTCCGTCTGCTGGCCGCGCGCGCGCTGGGCCAGATCGGCGGCGAACACGAGGGCGCGGCGGCGCTGGCCCTGGCGCTGCAGGACGAGGACGCGGGGGTGCGGGCGGCGGCGTGCCGCAGCCTGGGTCAGCTCGGAGCGGCCGAGTCGGCGCCGGCGCTGCTCGCCGCGTCGCGCGATCCGAGCTCGTCGGTGCGGGCCGCGGCCGTGCAGGCGCTGGTGGGGCTCGACAACCCGATCGCGCTGGCGCGGCTGCGCGAGGTGGTGCTGGCCGACAACGCGCCGGCGGTGGTGATCCAGGCGATCGCGGGGCTGAGCCGGTCGGGGACGGATCAGGATCTGGTGATGCTGATGAGCCTGTGCCGCGCGCCCGACCACGAGATCGTGAAGGCGGCGGCGCGCGGGCTGGCGGGCTGCCGCGGGCACCGGGCGACGGCGGCGGTGCTCGGGCTGCTCGAGCACCCGCGCTGGGACGTCCGCTGGGCCGCCGCGGAGGCGCTCGGCGAGCGCGGCGACACGACCGCGTTGCCGCCGCTGCGGCGCGTGCACGCGGTCGAGCCCGATCCGCTGGTGCGCAAGGTGCTGGCGGGCGCGGTGGCGCGGCTCGAGGTGCACGCGGCCGAGCAGGCGGCGAGCGACGGAGAGGGAGAGCCGACGGCGTGAACGGGCGGACTCCCGGCGGGATCGAGCCCCCGGTGCGCGTGCGCATCACGCCGGAGGAGTCGCGGCTGCTGGCCGAGCTGATCCTCGACCACTGCGGCGTGCTGCTCGGCGGCGACGCCGGGTTCCTGCTCGAGCGTCGGCTGGCCTCGCGGCTCGACCACCTGTCGCTCGGCTCCTACCTCGAGTACTACCACTACTTGAGCTACGACCTCGGCGGGTCGGCCGAGCTGCTCGAGTGCATCGAGCGGGTCACGACCCACGAGACCTACCTGTTCCGCGAGCAGTTCCAGCTCGACGCGTTCCAGCGCGAGATCCTGCCGGCCCTGCTCGGGGGGCGGGGGGCGGGGGCGCCGGTCGTGTGGAGCGCCGGCTGCTCGACCGGCGAGGAGGCGTACACCATCGCCTCGCTGCTGGCCGAGAACGCCCGCCCGGGGTCGCGGGTGATCGGCAGCGACATCAGCCTTCGCGGGGTCCGGACGGCGGAGCTCGGGATCTACGGTCCGAGCAGTTTTCGCACGACCCCCGAGGAGCGGCGGGAGCGCTGGTTCGAGCCGCTCCCGAGCGGGCAGTGGCGGGCCATCGAGCCTCTGCGGCGGATGTGCACCTTCGTCCACCTGAACCTCCTCGACACCGCCCGTTATTGCGAGCTCGGCGCCATCGACACGATTTTCTGTCGCAACGTCCTGATGTATTTATCGAGCCAGGCGAGGCGGCGCGTGGTCGAAGGGTTCTACGACGCGCTCGTGCCGGGAGGCTACCTGTTGCTGGGACACTCCGAGAGCCTGATCAGCGTGCCGGGTCGCTTCGATCTCGTGAACCTCAGCAACGACCTCGTGTATCGCAAGCCGGGTTAGAGGAACTGCGATGGACGGTCACAAGCTCCGCGCCCTGGTAGTCGACGACTCGGCCTACAACCGGCAGACGATCGCCGCGATGCTCGAGCTCGATCCGGGCGTCGAGGTCATCGGCCGCGCCTCCAACGGCAAGGAGGCGCTGCGCATGGTCTTCGATCTCCAGCCCGACGTCATCACCCTCGACCTCGAGATGCCGGAGATGGACGGCTTCGCGTTCCTGCGGGTGTTGATGGCCAAGAAGCCGCTGCCGGTGATCGTCGTCAGCGGCCACGCCGAACGCGACCATGTGTTCCGCGCGCTCGAGCTCGGGGCGCTCGACTTCATCGCCAAGCCGGGCCGCCACATCGGCCCCGACCTGCGCACGATCCAGGAGGACCTGCTGGCCAAGCTGCGCGTGGTCCGGCGGCTCAGCGTGGTCCGCCTGCTGCAGCGCGCGCAGCATCTGGCCGAGCAACGCGGCGAGCGGACCACGCTCGAGGTGCCCGCGTTCGACAGCGGCCGCTACGAGCCGCAGAAGCGCCGCGGGCCGCCGCTCGGGGTGCTGGGGATTGCGGCCTCGACCGGCGGGCCGCCCGCGCTGCAGCAGCTGCTGTGCGCGCTGCCGGCGACGCTGCCGATCGCCATCCTCGTGGCCCAGCACATGCCGGCGCGCTTCACCCGGGCGTTCGCGGCGCGGCTCGACAAGATCTGCTCGTTCCAGGTGTGCGAGGCGACCGACCAGCAAGAATTGCAGTCGGGCATCGTGTACATCGCTCCCGGCGCGGCGAACCTCGAGGTCGACACCGGGTCGACCGGGCCGCGGGTGCGGGTGCGGGCGCCGCGGGGCGGGGCGACCATCGTCCCGTCGGGGGACCTGCTGTTCAAGACGGTGTCCGATCTGTTCGGGCCGCGCTTCTGCGCCTTGATCTTGACCGGCATGGGCAGCGACGGGCGCGAGGGGGCCGAGCTGGCCAAGCGGCTGGGCGCGACCGTGCTGGCCGAAGATCCGAACACGGCGGTGATGCCGGGCATGCCGGCGGCCGCGATCGACGCCGGGGTGGTCGACGCCGTGCTGTCGCTCGAGGAGCTGCCGGTGGCGATCCAGCGGTTTGCAGACGCCTGCCGGCCGCGGGTGGAGCCGGTTCCGTAGGGCCCCGGGCCGGCCCGAGGCCGGGCGCGGACGGCCTGCGACCCCGGCGCTGCAGTTCGTCATGCGAAATCACCCCCAGAGGCTGTCGCCTGGGGGCGCCCGTCCGGGTCCAAGGCATGATATCTTCGCCCCGATGCGTGCGCAGGACGCCGGCCAGGGGGACCTTCACGACAAGACCCGCGCGGCTCTTCACGAATTCTTCGGACGCGGGGAGGCCTTCGTCCGCCAGCTCATCGCCGAGAACGAACGCCTGCGCAGCGAACTCAACGAGGCGCAGCCGGATCGTCCGGCGCGGCCCGAGCTGACGCCGGGGTCGGTGATGGAAGGCTTGCTCGGCCGCATCGTCGAGCTCGAAAAGGCGCGCGGGGCCGCAGCAGACGCGGGAATTCCGGCGCCGCCCGGCGAGCTGGCGCGTCTGCGCGAGCGGCTGGTCCAGCTCGAGGACGAGAACTACCACCTCGCGTCGATGTACGTGGCGGGGCTGCAGTTCCACGCGTCGCGGACGATCGGCGACGTGCTGCAGACCACGACCGAGATCCTGCTCAACTTCATCGGCGTCGGGGCCTTCACTCTGTACCTCGTCGACGAGGAGCGGCGCGTGCTGTTCCCGATCGCGCGCGAGGGCGGAGAGATGAACGAACTCGTCGAGATCGAGATGGACGAGGCGAGCCCCGCGGCGCAGATGGTGCAGCGCGGACGACCGTGGACTCGCGGAGATCCCGCATACGCGTCCGACGACGTGATCATGTATCTTCCGTTGGTCAGCGGGCGGCGTCTCGTCGCTGTCCTGCGCCTCGAAGCCTTTCTGGCGCAAAAGCCCGGTTTCGAGGACAATGACTACAGCCTCCTTTCTATGATCTCCGAACACGCCGGCATCGCCATCGAGTCGGCGTGGATCCGGGCCCACGCCAAAGCGGTCGCGCTGCAGCGGCAGGCCGTAGAACACCTCCTCGGAGCATGACCCAGGACACCCAAACTCGCCGGCTCAACGCGTTGGTGGTCGAAGACAGCCCGCCGATGCGTAAGATGATCGTGTTCGCGTTGTCGCGGATCCGGGAGCTCAGCGTGGTCGAGGCCGACGACGGCGTCGACGCGCTCCGCCGCCTGTCGGGCACCAAGTTCGACATCATCATCACCGACATCAACATGCCCATCCTCGACGGGCTGAAGCTCGTCAAGCGCCTACGCGCCGACGAGACCTACCAGGACGTGCCGATCATCATCATCACGACCGAAGGGGCCGCCGAGGACCGGCAGCGCGCGCTGGCGCTGGGCGCCAACGCGTACATCACCAAGCCCATCCAGGCGCCCGCGGTCATCAAGCTGGTGCGCGAGATCCTCGGCCTGGAGGAGCGTTGAGCCCAGGCCGCCGCGCCGGGCCCCGCGGGGCTCGCGGCGAGGCGGCCGGTGCTGGTCGTTCGAACAGGTCCGAAGGGACAGGTCCGAAGCGACAGGCGAAAGGCTCGCTGGCAGCGGCGATCGAGGCGTACCTCGAGCACCTGAAGGTCGAGCGGCGGCTGCGGCCCAACTCGCTGCTGGCGTACACGGGCGACCTCGAGGCGTTCGCGGCCCACGCGGAGGCGTCCGGGGTGGCGGCGCTGGCGGCCATCACTCCGGCGCTGCTGCTGCGCTTCGCGGTCGGGCTGGCGCAGGCGGGGCTGTCGCCGCGCAGCCAGTCGCGGCGGCTGACGGCGGTGCGCGGGCTGTTTCGCTTCCTCCGCGAAGAGGGGCAGCTCGACGTCGATCCGGCGCAGGCGCTGCGGCTGCCGAAGTTGCCGAAGCGGTTGCCGGAGCTGCTGAGCCGCGGCGAGGTCGAGGGGCTGCTGGCCGCGCCGGGGCAAGACGGCCCGCTGGGGCTGCGCGACACGGCGCTGCTCGAGCTGCTCTATGCGACAGGTTGCCGGATCTCCGAGGCCCTCGACCTGACCCTCGACCGCCTCTACCTCGACCAGGCGATCGTCCGCCTCACCGGCAAGGGCGACAAGCAGCGGCTGGTGCCGCTCGGGTCGCCGGCGATCGCGGCGCTGCAAGCGTGGCTGACGAGCGGGCGACCGGAGCTGACGCGCGGCTCGGTGCGCTGGGTGTTCGTCAACCATCGCGGCGGGCGGCTGTCCCGCCAGGGCTTCTTCCTCAAGCTGCGAGAGTACGCGCTGGCGATCGGGATCACGCGCCCGATCTCGCCGCACAAGCTGCGGCACAGCTTCGCCACGCACCTGCTCGAGGGCGGCGCCGACCTGCGCGCGGTGCAGGCGCTGCTCGGTCACGCGGACATCGCGACGACGGAAATTTATACCCACGTGACGCGCGACCACCTGCGCGAGCGCCACAAGCGGCACCACCCGCGGGCGTAGCGGACGCGTGCGCGGTCGGGGCGCGGCGTCCGGGAGGGCACCAGCCGCGGCATGGGGGCCCGAGTGGCCCCGCGGCGAGGGAGTCACTCTTCGACGCCTGGCAGGTGTGCGGGGCGCATCGGCGCTCGCCGGCGAGGCGAAGCGCCGCTGGAGTCATCGCACGGGAGTTCAGGGCGCACGTGCCGGGGTGCCGCTGCCGCCGTCGATCGGAGCGCGGTCGCCTGGCGCGAGAGACATGGCGGGTGGGGCATGACCGATGGGACATGTGACCTGCGTCGGCGGGCGCGGACCGGGTCGCGGAGGCTGGAATTTGCGCCGGCTCACGTCGCCCGGGGGCCGAGTCTGCGAGCGCGGGGGCCCGAGGTTTGACTCGGGCCCCCGCGGGCGGTAATTTTTCCCGGTCCCGCTCGTCTCGCCGTGGATCGCGCCTTCTCCCAAATCGCCGTGCTCGGCCTGCTCGGCGTCCAGGCCGCCGATGTCCGGCGCATGCTCGTCTACGTCGTCTGCCTGGTCCTGGCCACGGCGGTCCACGAGTTCGCCCACGCGTACGCAGCCGACCGCCTCGGCGACCCGACCCCCGGGCGCGAGGGTCGCCTGACCTTGAACCCGCTCGCGCACGCCGACCCGATCGGCACCATCGCGCTGCCGCTGTTCGCCGGCCTGACGCGGGCGCCGCTGTTCGGCTGGGGCCGGCCGGTCAACACCCAGCCGCGCTACTACAGCCGCAAGATCAGCATGCGCGGCGGGATGGCGCTGGTCGCGTTCGCGGGCCCGCTGTCGAACGTGCTCCAGGCGCTGCTGGTGGCGCTGCTCGCCTGGGGCATGGTGGCGGGCGGCATCAGCCCGGAGGCCCACGCCAGCGTGTTCGGCGTGCTCGGCCTGTTCTTCATCATGAACATCACGCTGGCGGTGTTGAACCTGCTGCCGGTGCACCCGCTCGACGGCGGCAAGGTGCTGGCGTGGCTGCTCCCGTCGCGCGCGCAGGCGGTCGACGACTTCCTGGCGAAGTGGGGCTGGGCGATCCTGCTGGCGCTGCTGCTGTCCCCCGCGCTCGGCATCCTCTTCGAGCCGGTGCTGCTGCTCGCGTACAAGACCATGGCGCTCATCGACGGCCGCTGGCTCACCGCCTACGCCGGGCTTTTGGGGCGCTGAAGCGCGGCGTGAGCGAGCGGGAGCGGGCGATGGAGCAGGGAAGCACGGGCCTCGGCGAGGGTGCCCCTCGCGCGCGCGAGCGCAAGGGTCCGTCGAGCCCGATCTACTCGGTCGAGCTCGAGGTCTTCGAGGGCCCGCTCGACCTGCTGCTGCACCTCGTGCGCAAGCACGAGCTCGACATCCTCGACATCCCGATCTCGTTCGTCGCCGAGAAGTACCTCGCGTACCTCGACGTGATGCGCCAGCTCGACCTCGAGATCGCCGGCGACTACCTGGTGATGGCCGCGACGCTGGCGTACCTCAAGAGCCGCGAGCTGCTGCCGCCGGAGCCGCGCGCGGGCGAGGCGGGCCAGAGCGAGGAGGAGGAGGGCGAGGACCCGCGCGAGGCGCTGATCCGCCGGCTCGTCGAGTACGAGCGGTTCAAGCAGGCCGCGGCCGAGCTCGACTCGCTGCCGGTGTCGGGTCGCGACGTGTTCGCCCGCGGCGCCGAGCTGGTGATGCCGCCGATCGACCCCGGGCTCGCGCCGGTGTCGCTGTTCAACCTCGCGGAGGCGTACTACCGCGTGCTCACGCGCGCGAAGGTGAAGTCGACGCACGAGGTCCAGATCGAGGCGGTGACGGTGGCCCAGCGGATCAAGCAGCTGGCGCTGATCCTCGAGGAGAAGCCGCACTTCGAGTTCGAGGAGCTGTTCCTGAACCGCACCTGGAACAGCGAGCGCGAGCTGCGGGCGATGATGGTGGTGACGCTGATGTCGATCCTCGAGATGGTGAAGCTCGGGGTCGCCGGCGTGCAGCAGCCGCACGAGAGCCCGACGATCCGGATCTACCGCCGCGCCTCGGCCGAGCAGACGCAGGCGGCGCTGGCCGACTACGACGAGGACGCCAGCTTCGGCGCGCCGAAGCCGAAAGCCGGCGAAGAGGGCGCGCCCCCGCCGGCGCGCGAGGGCAAGCCGCCGCGCACGGAGGCCGAGCTCGACGCGGTCGAGGAGGCGGCGCTGCTCGCCGAGGCGCTGGCGTCGGTGCAAGAGCCCGAGGAGCCCGTCGTCGGCTACGCCGACGAGGGCGAGGACGTGGCGGCGAACGACCCCGCCTCCGAGTACGACGACGAGGCCCGCCCGGCGCCGCGCGTCCGCCGAGCCGAGGGCCGGCCGACGCGGCAGGGTCGGGATGTCCTCGAGGACAGGGACGAGGAGATCGAGGACTTCCGCGACGGGCGGCTGGTGATCGTCGAGGGGACGAGCGCCGAGGTGCCGCGGGAGGAGGACGGCCGGACGCGACGGGGCAGGCTCGCAGAAGCGGCAGCGGGGTCGAGCCCGGTGGCCGACGCGGAGCAGGATGTCCCTTCGGACAGCTCGGCGGGCGACGGCTCGGCTGGCGAAGGCTCGGCGGGCCTCCCCGAGCCAGCAGCGGCAGGGCTCCAGGCGGACGCGGGTGTCGAGGGGGACGCGTGGGCTGCCGGTGCGAGCAGGCCCGTGGAAGATGAGGCGGAGACGGCGGACGCGGCGACGCGCGAGGCCGAGCTGGCGGACGAGGCCCTGAGCGGCAGCGCGCCGGGGGGCGAAGATGTCCGCGGGGACACGTCGAAGGATGACGAGGACGACGCGCTCGTCGGGGTCGGGACCGCGGAGGAGGCGGGAGCGGACGGCGACGGACCTCCGGCCGCAGAGGACCTCGGGGGCGATGCTGCGGAGGCGGTCGAGGCTGTCGAGCGTGGGCCGAGCGGAGAAGATGTCTCCGGGGACATGTCGGCGGAGAGCTTCGAAGCGGGCAGGGTCGACGCGAGGAGCGACGCCGAGGAGCCGGTCGCTGCCGAGCGCGGGCCGAGCGAAGAAGATGTCTCCGGGGACACGTCGGCGGAGAGCTTCGAAGCGGACGGGATCGACACAGGGAGCGACGCCGATGAGCCGATTGCTGTCGAGCGCGGGCCGAGCGAAGAAGATGTCTCTGGGGACACGCCGGCGGAGAGCTTCGAAGCGGGCGGGGTCGACACGGGGAGCGACGCCGAGGAGCCGGTTGCTGTCGAGCGTGAGCCGAGCGAAGAAGATGTCTCTGGGGACACGTCGGCGGAGAGCGCCGACAATGACGGCTACGGTTCGAAGCGGCGGGCCGAGGCGACGTGGGAAGTCGACACGGCGAGCGATGCAGTCGAGGTCACGGCTGGACCCGTCGTCGACGATGCCGTTGCGGACACGTCTGTAGCGGGTGCTGCTGCGCAGAGCGAGGATGCCCTCGGGGACACATCGCCGGATGGCGGTCTCGATGCGTCGGGAGCCGCCGAGGAGGTGCGAGCGGTCGAAGGGGTGAGCGTCGGCCCGGCGGACGCCTTCGACACCTCGAGTGATGTCCCGGTGGTCATGCCGGACTCGTCGGGCGAGGCGCACGAGGCAGAAGTCGCGGTCGAGGAAGTGCCGACGAGCGAGGATGTCCCTGGGGACCTATCGACGGAGCATTCTGAGGATGGCGGCGTCGTTGCGTCGCCGAAGCCGGCCGAGGCGCAAGCGGTCCGCTCGTGGAGCGAGCTCGACGAGGCGGAAGTCCCGGTCGCGGAAGAGCCGACGAGCGAAGATGTCCTCGGAGACACGTCGGTGGGGAGCGTCCAGATCGACGTTTTTGCGTCGCCGAGCACGGAGGTGGCACGAGATGCCGAGACGGCGAGCGATGTGTCGGAGCCGGAGTGCGCAGACGCGATCGACGACGCACTGCGGGGCGAGGATGTCCGCGGAGACACGTCGGAGGTGCAGGGCCTCGAGGATGCCTCGTCGAGCAAGGGGCAGGCGCGCGCGGAATCCGAGTGGGCGAGCGAGCCCGACGCAACGTCGGACGCGGAGCCGTGCGCCGAGGCGTGGAGGCCGGAGGATGTCCTCGAGGTCACGTCGGCGCAGGTGCGCCAGGACGTCGATGTGACTGCGCGCGAAGACGAGGCCGACGCGAGCCCTCGTCCCAGCGAAGCGCTGGAGGAGCTCGGCGAAGCGTCGGGCCGCGGGGATGTCCATGAGGACACATTGGCGGAGAGCTCGGCGCCCGGCGGCGGGGATGTTTGGTCGCGGGCGATCGAGACGACGAGCCTGAGTGCCGGGGTGCGGGAGAGCGCTGTTGTCCCGCCCGGTACCTGGGGCGTGGACGACCAGGACGATGGTGTCGGGGGGCCGCAGGGCGCGGACGAGTCGCAGGCTGGCGCCGGTAGCGACGTCGAGACTTCGGCGGAAGGCATCACGGCGTCGGGGGACGAGGAGCGGCCGGACGCAGTTGCGGGGAGCGAAGAAGTCCTCGAGGACATGCAGGACGCCGCGGAGAGCGAAGAAGTCCTCGAGGACATGCAGGAGGCCGCGGCCGGGAGCGAAGATGTCCCCGAGGACATGCAGGAGGCAGTCGCCGGGAGCGAAGAAATTCTCGGGGACATGCAGGAGGCAGCCGCCGAGAGCGAAGATGTCCCCGAGGACATGCAGGGCGCAGGGGCCGGAAGCGAAGATGTCCCCGAGGACATGCAGGAGGCGGCTGCGGGGAGCGAAGAAATTCCCGAGGACATGCAGGAGGCGGCCGCGAGGAGCGAAGAAGTCCCCGAGGACATGCAGGACGCAGCCGCGGAGAGCGGAGATGTCCCCGAGGACATGCAGGTCGCGGACATGCAGGAGGCGGCCAAGGGGCGCGAAGAAGTCCTTGAGGACATGCGAGAGGCGGCCGCGGAGAGTGAAGATGTCTCCGAGGACATCCAGGCTCTTCGCCGAGCCGACGTCGACGCGGGGGCCGGAGATGCGGGCAGCGGCGGTGAACCTGTCCATTCGGACAGTGACGAGGACGCGGCCGGCGGGTTATTCCTCAACACGGGCGAGGGCCTCGGCGCGCGCGAGCTCGGCGAGGTCGACGACGATGAGGATGACGCGCAGTGACGGCGGCCGTGACAGGGGGTAGGACATGGTAAAGCCGCGCAAGACGGGCCTGAAGGCCCCGCCGCGGGTACACGCGGGCGAGAGCGTGCCGGCCGTCGGTCCCGAGACGCCCGAGTCGACCGACACGACGGCGGAGCCCGAGCGCGACGAGGCCGCGAGCGCGGTGGACGAGGCTGCGGCAGCGACTTCGGTCGAGGACGCCGGCGACGCGCCGCTCGAGGAGAGCAGCGGGGGTCTTCCGGAGGATGCGTCGAGCAGTGAGGCCGCGGAGTCCGGCGACACGAAGCCGGCCGAGGCAGAGAGCGGATCGCGGTCGCGTGCTTCGCGTCGCGGCCGGACCGGGGCCCGCAGCAAGAGCAGCGGCGACGAGGGCGGCTCTACGGACGCCGAGGCGCCGCGCGCTCGCACGGGACGTCGCAGCCGCGGAGCGGGACGCGCGAGCGGTCAGCGCGGGCCGGCGGGCGGCGAAGCGGAGGCGGGCGTCGAGGCTGGCGGCGAGCCGGGGGAGGCCGACAGGGGCGTCGAGGCTGGCGGCGAGTTGGGAGATGTTGGCGGGGGCGTCGGAGCCGGCGGCGAGCTGGGGGATGCCGACAGAGGCGCCGGGGCCGGCAGCGAGCCGGGCGAGCCGGGGGAACTGGGGACCGACGGGCGAGATGCGGCGGGAGGCGACGCGGAGCACGAGGCGAGCGACGAGCAGAGCGCCGACTCTGCTCTGTACGAGCGAGGCGAGGCTCCCGCGGCTGATTCCCAGCCGGTAGCGAGCGAAGTCCCCGGGCTGTCCGATGAGACAGGTGGAAGGGCCGAGAGCGGCGCCGAAGCGTCGGAGGCGGACGAGCGCGCCGGCGCCGAGGGGCAGGGTGATGCTCCGGCGGACGGAACGCCGAGCGGCGCGGAGAATCTGCCCGAGGGAGCAGGTCCGGAGGATCCGATCACGGCAGCGCTGGCTGCTGCTTCGGCGCCGCGGGCGGCCACCCCGGGCGTGGTGCTGAGTGACGAGCTGCCGATCGATCCGGACGACGACCTGCGCGGGATCGAGGGCGAGGCCTCGGCGCGCCTGGTGTCGATCCTCGAGAGCCTCCTGTTTTCGGCGGCGAAGCCGCTGTCGGTCAAGGACCTGCGCAAGGTGCTGCAGGAGACCAGTCAGCGGCAGATCCAGCTGGCGCTGCGGCACTTGATGGACGTGACGAGCACGCGGGGGATCGTGCTCGCGCAGGTCGCGGGCGGGTTCCAGTTCCGCACGCACCCCGAGAACGCGGTGTGGGTGCAGAAGATGCTGCAGGCCAAGCCGGCGAAGCTGAGCCGGACTCAGATCGAGACGCTGGCGATCGTGGCCTACCGACAACCGGTCACGCGGCCCGAGATCGACGACATCCGCGGCGTCGACAGTGGCGCGGTGCTGAAGTCGCTGCTCGAGCGCGAGCTGATCCAGATCGTCGGCAAGAAGGACGAGCCGGGGCGTCCGTTGCTGTACGGGACGACCGTCCGGTTCCTCGAGTTCTTCAACCTCCGCGGGCTGCGCGACCTGCCCACCCTGCGTGACTTCCGTGACCTGTCGGAGGAGTCGAAGGCGACCGTGCGCGAGCGTCTCGGCGACCTCCAGATCGCCGAGGCGCTCGGGCAGGAGGTGCTCGGCTTCACCGGTCCTGACGGACAGGGTGCTTCGGACATGTCCCTGGAGGCAGGAGCGGCGGCGCCGGGCGAGGGCGCAGCGGAGGGCGGCGAGGCGTCGCAGGCGAGCGAGGCGGGGGCATCCGGCGCTGCCGACGGCGCGGGGCGAGCCGTGTCGGAGCCGAGCGGCGAGGCCACGGACGGTGCGGCGGCATCGGACGGCGCGGCATCGGAGGCGCGGAGCGAGGCGAGTGCGGGGGACGGCGAATCTGCTGATGTGAGGGGCGAGGGCGAGGCAGTGGACGGCGAGGGACCGCGGGCAGAGGAGGAGGCCGAGCGGACCGATGGGGCCGGGGATCACGAGGAGGCGGCGAGCGACGCGGACGTCGAGTCGAATTCGGATATCGTGGACGACCGCGACGAGAGCGCTCTGCGTGTAGCGGAGGACGAGTCGGAGCGGGGCGAGGCCCGGGCGGACGCTGAGGGCGCTGCGTTGGCAGCGGACGCCGAATCGCGCGCGGACGTCGCGGACGCCCGCGCGACGCGTGACGTGAACGACGAGTCTGCGCAGGATTCGGGCGCGGCAGCGGACGACGCGGACGAGGGGGCGGAAGCGAATGTCGCGGACGCCGCGGATGAGCGAGGCGCCACGCTGGATGGGGACGACGTGCTCGGTCGGGACGAGGGCGAGGCGGCGGACGAAGTCGCGGCGATGGATGCCGACGAGGAGTCGCATGCGGACGACGCGGACGAGTCGGGTGACCACGAGGCCGCCGCGAGCGACGATGGATCGGACGACGAGGCGGCGAGCGACGAGGGCGAGGACGACGACGAGGCGGCGAGCGACGCGGCCGAGGACGACGACGAGGTCACGAGCGACGATGGAGCGGACGACGACGACGCTGCCGCGAGCGACGAGGTAGCGAGCGACGATGGAGCGGACGACGACGACGCTGCCGCGAGCGATGAAGAAGCGGACGACGAAGAAGCCGAGGCGAGCGACGACGGGGCGGACGACGAAGAAGCCGCGGCGAGCGATGATCGCGCGGACGACGTCGAGGACGCGCACGATGGGGCTGATGACGCGTCGGACCCGGAAGATGTCGATGAAGCCGCGCCGAGCGACGATGCTCGCCGGGTGAGCTTCGACGTCGACGAGGACGTACGCGAGTGGGGCGACGAGGCGTCGGGCGCGGAGGACGTCGCCGACGACGGACGCGGGAACGACGGCGAATTCGTCACCCGCGATGAGGATGCGGGCGAGATGGACGGGCAGTTCGACGCGGCGGATTCGGGCGCCTTCGACGAGGTTGCCGAGCGTGACGCGGATGTCGAGGCTGTCCTCGAAGACATGTCCGACGAGGACGCGGCGGAGCGCGACGGCGAGGCCGACGACGGGCGCGAGAGCGCCGACGACGACGACGCAGGAGCCGACGGTGAAACGGCCGGCAAGCGGTGGGACGAAGATGACGGCGGGCGCGCGCTGGCAGCGGCCGACGAGCCCTCCTACGGGCGCGAGGACGCGACGACCGGGCGATCGACGCCGCAACGGCCGCGGCGCGAGCCGGCGGCCGGGGACGATGAACACGAGGATTGAGCCGCGAGGCGGCGCAGAGGAGCAGCGAGCATGAAGCGAACGACCAACCAGGGCAGGGCCGGCGGACCGAAGGCCGCCACGCGGTCGCAGGGCGCCCGGAATCAGGGCAAGGCGCAGGGCCGTCGAGACACGTCCGCGGCCGCTCGTCCGGCGAGCAAGGGCGGGACGCGGGCGCGTCCGGCCGGCGCGTCGGGGCGGGGTCGGCCCGGCGAGGCCGGCTCTGTCACGCGGGACAGAGGGGCGGACGGCGCGGAGACGAGGGGCGGTCCGGGTGGCCGAAAAGGCAGGTCCGAAGCGCCAGGTCGCGGAGAGCATGTCCGCGGAGGCAGGTCGTTCGGGACGACCGGAGGGTCTCGCGGCGCGGGCGCGCGAGTCGGCGCCCCCGGGCGCGGACGGGCCGACAGGGCGGCGGCGGACCACGACGGCGGGGAGCCCGCCCGAGCGGATCGGTCGCACGCCGGTCGCGCGGGCAAGGCGGTCCGCGAGTCCGGTGGCGGGCGGGCTGTCCGCGAGCCCGGTGGCAGGCGGGCTGCCCGCACGGACAGGTCGCAGGGCGCCGCTCGCGGAAAAGGGGCGGTGCGCGATGAGGGCAGGCGGGACCGAGAGGTCCTCGCGGACCTGGAAGATGTCCGGGAGGACAGGCCGCGCGCCGGCGCCGGCGAGCGATCTGCCCCAAAGGGCAGGTCGGGAGCGGCTGCTCGCGACGGCAAGTCGCCCGCCCGTGGAGCGGGGCGGGGCGCGGGGGTGAAGCGCGGGGGCGCGGCTGTCCGCGGGGACAGGTCGGAAGCGGCAGGGCGCGGGAGCGCGGCTGTCCGCGGGGCCAGGTCGAGCGGGGCTGCTGTCCGCGGGGACAGATCGGAAGCGGCGGGGCGCGGGAGCGCGGCCGTCCGCGGGGACAGGTCGGGCGGGCGCGGCGGGAAGGCCGGCGCGACCGGCACCGCGCGCGGCGGGAAGGCCCGCGGGTCGGCTGTTCCGAAGGACAGTTCGGCGCCGCGCGGTCTCACCGACGCGGTGGCGCTGCGGCGCGCCGAACGGGCGGCCGCGACGCGGACCGGCGCGAAGGCCCCGGCGAAGGCGAAGGCGAAGGGGAGCGCGGCGGCGCCGGAGATCCTGCGACCGCCGACGGTGCGGCTGCAGAAGGCGCTGGCGGCGGCCGGCGTGACCTCGCGGCGCAAGGCCGAGGAGCTGATCGCGGCCGGAGCGATCAAGGTGAACGGCAAGCGGGTCACGGAGCTGGGCACGAAGGTCGACCCCGACCGCGACGTGATCGAGGTCCGGGGCAGCCGCGTGCAGCTGGAGAAGAAGGTGTACTTCCTGCTGAACAAGCCCGACGGCGTGGTCTGCTCGGCCGAGGGCCCGAAAGACGGCGAGGGGCGCCCGACGGTGCTGTCGCTGTTCCCGGAGCTGGCGCAGCGGATCTACCCGGTCGGTCGCCTCGACTTTCACACCCGCGGGGCGCTCATCCTGACCAACGACGGCGATCTCGCGGCGGCGCTGACCCACCCGCGGCACGAGATCCCGAAGACCTACCACGTGAAGTTTCAGGGCAAGCTCACGGAGGCCGAGCTCGGCACCCTGGCCAACGGGGTCACGCTCGAGGACGGGACGGTCACTCGCCCGGCGGCCGAGGTCAGCGTGATCAAGGATACCGCGACCAACAGCTGGGTGCAGATCACGCTGCGACAGGGCCTGAACCGGCAGATTCGCCGCATGGGCGAGGCTATCGGCAGACCGGTCCTGAAGCTCATCCGCGTCGCCATCGGCGATGTCACGGCGGATGGGCTGGCAGATGGTGAGTTTCGTCCGCTGACCCCCACCGAGGTCTACGACCTGATGGCCGCCGCGTCGCCGGCCGCGCATCCGGGCGCCAAGGCCCGCGCCCGCCATGGAGGCGAGGATTCGACCCCCGCTGCGGGCGGACGGGCGCGTTCCCGGCTTGCGCCGGGGAAGCGGGCGGGGTAGTGTCCGCGCCCCGCTCGTCGTTCAGGACCCGCAGGGGTCGTGAAGACAATTTCCGCCAGGACTTCGTATGGCCAAGAACTCTCAAGTTTTGCGCGACAAGAAGCGCGACAAGCTGATCAGCAAGTACGCTGCCCGCCGCGGCGAGCTGCGCGACAAGCTCAAGGACCCGAACATCGATCTCGACGACAAGCTCGCGATCTCGGCGCAGCTCACCAAGCTGCCCCTGAACTCGTGCCCGACCCGCAAGACCCGGCGCTGCATGCTGACGGGCCGCTCCAAGGCGGTCTATCGCAAGTTCGGCCTGTGCCGGAACATGCTCCGCGAGCTCGCCCTCAAGGGCGAACTGCCGGGCGTGACCAAGTCGAGCTGGTGAACTCGTCGCTCGCCGCAGGAGAGTCATGAAGTCCGGAATCCATCCCAGCTACCGCAAGGTCCTGTTCGTCGACGCCGCCTCGGGTGACGAGTGGGTGTCCTACTCGACGATGACCGGCAGCGACACGCGCTCGCACAAGGGAGAGGACCTCCCGGTCGTCCGCGTCGACATCTCGTCGTTCAGCCATCCGTTCTGGACCGGCCAATCGCGCGAGGTCGACACCGAGGGCCGCATGGACCGCTTCCGCCGCCGCTACGGCGTCAAGGGCGGCGCTGCTGCGGCCGCCGCGAAGCCGGCCGCCGCTGCCGCTCCGGCGCCCGCCAAGGTCGAGGCCGCTGCGCCCGCCAAGGCCGCCGGCAAGGCGAAGAAGAAGTGAGTCCCACGCCGGACCCCGCGGTCCGGCGACCGAACTCCACGCGCGTCACGACTTCCGGGTCGTGATGCGCTTTTGCTTTGGGTCCGATGCAGCGCGTCGTCGCGTCGACCGGCTACGCCGGCACGACGCGTCGACCGGCTACGCCGGCACGACGCGTCGACCGGCTACGCCGCACCTCGCGGCGAAGCGGCGCCGCTCGCCGTGCCGCGGATCCGAGCGCTCGTCCACGGACGACTCGTCGACCGGCTACGCGGGCACCTCGCCGCGAAGCAGCGCCGCTCGCTCCGCCGGGCGCCTCGGATCCGGGCGCTCGTCCACGGCGAGAGCTCCCGAGCGCTGTCTTTCGGCGCATGTCCTTGAGGACATGGTCTGACTCGCCGATGGCGAGCGAGTCACATGTCTCGAAGGCCAGGTTGTGCGGCGGTCTTCGGCGCCGAGGCGGCGCCCGCGATCACACGCGCAGGACCTGGGCGGCCCAGGTGAAGCCGGTGCCGAAGGCGGTCATGGCGACGATGTCTCCGTCGCGCACGCGACCGGCGGCGCGGGCCTCGTCGAGCGCGACGGGGATCGTCGCGGCCGACATGTTGCCGTAGCGATCGACGATCGACACCATCTTCGCCGGGGCGATCGTCGTGCGGGCCCGTGTGGCCTCCATGATGCGCGTGTTGGCCTGGTGCGGGATGAGCAGCGTCACGTCTTCGGGGGCCACGCCGGCGCGCTTCAAAGCCTCGATCGCGCCCTCGCTCATGGCGGTGACGGCGTGCTTGAAGACGGTGTTGCCCTCCATGTGCACGGTGTGGGCCCTGGCCGCGACGCTCTCGGCGCTGGCCGGTTGACGCGAGCCGCCGGCGGGCTGGTAGAGCACCCGGGCGAGGGTTCCGTCGGCGCCCCAGGCCGAGCCGAGCAGGCCGCGATCTTCTTCGCAGGCCGTGAGGATCGCCGCACCGGCGCCATCACCGAACAGCACGCAGGTGCTGCGGTCCTCCCAGTTGACGACCTTGCTCATCACCTCGGCGCCGACGACGGCGGCGGTGCGGGCGCCCCCGCCGGCGATCAGGCTGGCCGCGAGCTCCATGCCGTACAGCCATCCGGAGCAGCCGGCGCTGACGTCGAAGGCCGCGGGCCCGCGCAGGCCGAGCTTGTGCTGCACCCAACACGCGGTCGACGGGAACAGGGTATCGGGGGTCGACGTGGCGACGATCAGGACGTCGATCGCGTCGGGCCCCATGCCGGCGGCGCTGCACGCCGACATCAGCGCTTCGGCGGCGAGGTCGGAGGTCGCGACTTCGGGAGCCGCGATCCGGCGCTCACGAATTCCCGTCCGCTCGACGATCCACTGATCCGTGGTGTCGATCATCGTCTCGAGCTCGGCGTTCGTCAGCACGCGCGGCGGCAAGGCGCGCGCAGTGGCGAGGATCTTGAACCGGCGCATGCGTCACCTGCTAGCTCACCCTGCGACTGCACGGCAATCGACAAGGATGTGCGGCAGCGCCGGCCGCGGCACGATGGAGCCAACACACGTCGTTTTGCACGCAATTGCCGGGACATGCTCCCGGGCTGGTACAGTACCGGGGCCATTTTGCCCCTCGCCCGTATGCGCTCCACGTTCATTGCCTGCGCAACTCTCCTGGCGGCCTCGACCTTCGTCGCGTGCGCCTCGTCGCTCGACAAGGCCCGGGTCGCCCGTAACGCCAACGATGACGTCAGGGCCGAGCAGTACCTGCGTAAGTCGATGGCGAGCGATCCCGAGGACCGCGCGGCGGCGCAGCGTGAATTGGCGTCGCTCAAGTTCGCCCAAGCCCAGGCCAAGGCCAAGCAAGATCCCGCGGCCGCCGAGCAGCTCGTGCGCGAGAGCTTGACGCTGGCCCCGGGCGACGAGAAGGCCGTCGATCTCCTCGGTCGCGTCATCCACGCGCAGGGCCGCCTCGACGAGGCGATCCAGGTGCTCGGCGAGGGCGACGGCAAGAACTGCGACATGTGCAAGCGCTACCTCTCGGTGCTGCTGCTCGAGCGCGCCGGCAAGCGCGAGGCGGCCAAGGACTTCGAGGGCGCGCGCGCCGATTACTCGCGGGCCACCGAGCTCATCCCCGACGCCACCACGGCGCTGGCGGTCGCGCGCAGCAGCGAACAGCTCGGCGATCTCGAGGGCATGACGCGCGCCATCGAGAAGGCGGTGCCGCTGATCCGCCCCGAGGACACCGCGGCCCAGACGGAATTCCTCGGCTTCCGCGAGCGAACCGTGCTGGCGGCGGCGAGCCGCGGAGACGTCGCCACCTGCGATCGCTGGCTCAACTTCTTCCCCCCGGGCGCGGGCGGGGACGGCTGGTACGTGTTGCAGCTGCGCGTCGCGCAGGAGCTGTACCGCCAGAAGAAGGTCGACGTCGCCATCACGCGCGCGCGGACCATGCTCGGCTCGACGCACACCGACACGCTGCCGGCCAACCGCAAGACCGAGTTCCAGCGGTTCCTCGCCGACATCTATCGTCTGCAGGGCGTCGGCTACCTGCGCGAAGGCAAGCTCGCCGAGGCCGACGACAACTTCCGGCTGGCGATGGAGTTCCTGCCGGGCGACGACAAGATCAAGCTGCTGCGGGCGCTGGCGATCGGCGGCAACCACGAGACCGAGAAGGCGATCCAGGTGGTGAAGGCGCTGCCGAAGGAGACCAAGGGGCACGCGGAGGTGCTGGCGATCCTCGAGAGCATGCAGGTCGCCGATCGCCTGGCCGAGGGCGACGTCGAGGGAGCGAAGGCCGCGCTCGCGCGCGCGCAGGCGGCCAGCGCGGAGACGCCCGAGGTCCACGTGGCGATGGCCGAGATGCTCGTCATCACCCCGGCTGCGGGCGTCAACAAGGGCATCGTCCGCCAGCTCAAGAAGAGCGGGATCATCAAGTACCCGAACGACGAGGTCAACCGCTACGGCGAGGCGCTGTCGGAGCTGGCGTGGGCGCGCGAACAAGCGCGCGGGCTCGGCGAGGGCTACCTGTTCCGCGGGCCGGGGATCGACGCGCGCATGGCCAACCTCGACCGTCAGCTGCGGGCCTTCTACCCGTTCCCGGTCGAGTTCAACGCCGACAGCACGGCGATCCTGAAGATCCGCTTCAAGAGCGGCGCGGCCGGCGAGGTCGGGGTCAAGACCGGCAGCGAGCAGACGATCCTCGTGCCCGCGGGCAGCGAGGGCGCCGAGTTGACCGTGCGCGACCCGGGCCTGACGTACTTCCGGATCAACGGCAAGGTCTCCAGCTTCGTCACCGAGCCCTACACCCGGGTGACGATCGACCTGTGACGCCGCTGAGCCCGCCGTCGTCCGGCGCCGATCGCCGCTGCACGACCCGCGGGGCCTGATAGACTCGCCGGCGATGCAGTCCTGTCCCTATCGCAAGATCCGTCCGCTGGGCGAGGGGTCGATGGGGGACGTGCACCTGTGCGTCGACGTGCAGCAGCGCCGCCTGGTCGTGGTCAAGTGGCTGCGGGCCGAGCTGCACGAGGGCAGTCAGGCGGCGGTCCGGTTCCGACGCGAGGCCGAGCTGATGGCGGGGGCCAACTTCCCCGGCGTCATCAAGGTCGAGGAGTGGGGCCTCGACGAGTTCGGTCGCACGTGGATGGCGATGGAGTTCGTCGACGGCCTCATGCCGTCGGCGGTGGTCGGGCCCGGTGATTGTTGGTCGGTGCACCGGCTGCTCGCCGGCGTCGGCCAGGGCCTCGACGACCTCCACGGCCTCGGCGTGGTCCACCGCGACCTCAAGCCCGAGAACGTGCTCCTGCGCAGCTCGGTCGACGGCTGGGAGCCGGTGATCATCGACCTCGGGATCGCCAAGTGGCTGGCGCAGGAGACCGCGACCGCGAGCGGCTCGGTGTTCGGCACGCCGCACTACATGAGCCCGGAGCAGTGCCGCGACACCAAGCACGTCGGTCCGGCGACCGACCGCTACGCCGTTGCGGTCATCATCTTCGAGCTGCTGGCGGGGCGCCGGCCGTTCGAGGGCCGCACGATCCCCGAGCTGCTGCGGCAGCACCTCGAGTCGCCGGTGCCGGAGCTGCAGATCCCCAAGCGCGTGCGCTCCGGGGCGATCCGCGACACCGCGGCCAAGGCGACGTATCCGTCGCCCAACCTCGACGCGTTCATGCGCAAGGCGATGGCCAAGGAGCCGCGGCTGCGGTTCGGCAGCGGGAAAGAGATGGCGACGGAGTTCGAGCGCGCGGCCAAGGCCGACGGGCTGTGGGAGATCCCTGACCCTTCGGACATGACGCCGCTGTTCCCGGCGCTGACCCACCCGATGGCCGAGATCATCATCGACGGCGAGTCGCGCCAGCGCTTCGACGTGCGCCACGGGCCGCTGGTGCTCGGGCGTCACGAGTCGTGCCAGGTGGTGCTCGGCTCGCCGCGGCTCAGCCGCCTGCACGCGTGCGTGTACCTGCACCGCGGGCGGGTGTGGGCCGCCGATCTGCACAGCCAGAATGGCACTCTGTTCCAGGGCCGCGCGCTCCAGCCGGGCGTGCCGATGCCGTTCCCGCCGGGCGGCCAGACCGCCGTGTTCACGCTCTACAACCGCAACATCGCCGTCCGCCTGTGCACCACCACGGGGCCGTGAGGCCCGAGGTCATGGCGAGCGACGCGGACGACGGAGGCGTTGCGAGGGCCGCGGCGGGCGAGGGCGGAGGATGTTCTTCGGGACATGTCTCGGAGAGCCGGGGGTCCGGGGCGGCGCGGGAAGCGGGCGATGTGGCCGCAGGTCCTTTGGGGCATGTCCTGACGGACCGGCGGACCGGGGGGGCGTGGAACGCGGGCGACCAGGTCAGTCCTTTGGGGCATGTCCCGACGGACAGCCAGGACGTCGATCCCCTGGTGTCGCCGGCGGCCGGGCGCCTCGCCAGGGCGCTGCTGTACGGACCGGCGCTGGCGTGGACGCTCGCGGCGGCGGCCGGGCTCGCGTGGGCGGGCGCGCGGGCGGACGCGTGGGGACCGGCGCCTCGCCGCGGCGCGGCCGTGGTCGGCTCCGAGGCGTGTCGCGCGTGCCATCCGACCCAGCACGCCAGCTGGTCGGCGACCTACCACCGCACGATGACGCAGCGCGCCGAGGGCGAGGCCGTGCTGGCGCCGTTCGCCGGCGAGCACGTCGACCACCTCGGCTTCCGCGCGACCATGACGCGCAGCGCCGAGGGTCGCCCGCACGTGCGCGTGGCGCCGCTCGACGACGAGGGCCGCGAGGCGGGGGAGCCGCTGCTCGACGTCGACGTCGTCATGACCGTCGGCAGCCACCGCTACCAGCAATACCTGGCGCGGCTCGACCGCGGCGGCGGACCGGGCGAGGTGTGGCGCCTGCCGGTGGCCTGGCACGTCGCCACGGCGCGGTGGATCCCGATGAACGCGGCGTTCCTCGAGCCGGAGGGCGCGCGCGGGGACGCCGAGGCGTACCTGCGCCACCTCAGCCGCTGGAACGACAACTGCGTGCTGTGCCACAACACCGAGCCGCGGCCGGGGATGTCGCAAGAGACAGGTGATGCGCCGCGCTTCGACACCACCGTGGGCGAGCTCGGGATCGCCTGCGAGGCCTGCCACGGGCCGGCGGGCGCGCACCTGCAGCGGCACGCAGATCCGTTCCGGCGGCTGCTGGCCGGCGGGGCGGGGGACGGATCGATCGCGCACCCCGGGCGGCTGGTGACGCGCGACGAGAGCGGGGTGTGCGGGCGCTGCCACGGCAACCGGATCAGCGCCGACGTCGCCGCGGTGCTGCGCGAGGGCGACGGGTTCTTGCCCGGCACCGACCTCGCCGCGGTGTCGCGCCCGATCTTCCGCGAGGCGACGGTGGGCGGCGAGGCGCTGTTCGCCGAGCGCTTCTGGCCCGACGGGACGCCGCGCCTGTCGGCCTACGAGTACCAGGGCCTGCTGCTGTCGCCCTGCCACCAGGACGGCGGCTCGGGCGGGCTCGGCTGCGACGACTGCCACGCGATGCACGGCGACCGCCCCGACATGCAGGTCCGGGCCGATCGCTCGGGTTCGCGGGCGTGTACTTCGTGCCATGTCCTCGAGGACCTGTCCGGAGGAACACTGCACGGCGGACATGGCGAAACAGTCACGTGCCAGGGCTGCCACACGCCGCGGATCACCTACGGCCTGCTCGAGGGGATGATCGGCCACCGGATCGCGGTGCCGCGGCCGCAGGCGTGGGTCGGGCGCCACGACCAGCCGGACGCGTGCACACAGTGCCACGTCGACCGCAGCCGGACGTGGGCCGCCGAGGCCCTGCCGCGGCTCGGGTTCCCGGCGCCCGGTCCGCTGCCGCCGGCGGCGCCCGACGAGGCGTGGGGCTCGCGCGTGCAGCTAGACCTGGTCGGCGGCGATCCGCTGCAGCGGGTGCTGGCGATCCACGCGCTGACGCGGCCCGAGGTGCCGGTCGCGGCGGGACCGCGGCGGGCCTGGATCACCGACGCCCTCGACGACGAGTACCCCGCGGTCCGCTGGTTCGCCTGGCGAGCGCTGCGGCAGCTGGCGGAGCCGGACCAGCTCGCGCAGGTCGACGCCTACGACCCGCACGCCGACGCCGAGCGCCGGCTCCTTGCCGCCGACGCCCTGCGCGCGGCGTTCGGCGGCGGGCCGTTCACGCCGGAGCAACGCGAGGCCCTCGAGGCCAGGCGCGAGCGCACGGTGCTGTGGATCGGCGAGTGAGAAATCGACCCGGGTAGCGCGTTCGCGGCCCGACGCGCGCACGGGGGTTCGGAGAGAGTCGGGACTCGTTTGCGGCGAGCGAGGCGCGACGGGGCGGCGCGCCGGTCCATGGCCCGGCGACGGAAGATTTGGCGGGCGAGCGGTCCTGGGGCTAGATTCGCCCCGTGCGCGCCGAACGGCACCACCGGCTCTCGCTCGCGTTGCTGGCGATCTTCCTGGCCTCGGGACTGTGGCTCGAGGCGATGATCGGCCTGCGCGCGGGCGGCTGGGTCGACGACCCGCTGCGACGCGAGTTCCTCCGCCTCGGCCACGCGCACGGCGGGATCCTCGCGCTGGTCAACCTGGCGATCGCCTGGTCGATCGGACAGCTCGCCACCCCCGAGGTGTGGGCCGCGAAGATCCGCGTGGCGGCGCTGCTCGGCGCGCTGCTCGTCGGCGCGGGTTTCATGGCCGGCGGGCTCACCCACGGGCCGACCGACCCGGGGCCGCCGATTCTCGTGGTGCCGGCAGGGGCGTTGCTGACGCTCGCGGCGGTGGTAGCGACGGCGATGGTGCGGCCGACCGATCGTGCGCCGGGGAGCTGAGCCCGTCGTGAGCGAGGACGGCTACGAGCGCGAGCCGCTCATCCTGAATCCGTGGCCTCGCTGGGTCGGTGATGCGCACGGCAGCTGGGCGAGGCGCTTCACCTTCGTGTTCGTCGCGCCGGTCGCAGCGGAGGCGCTCGCGGCCGTGGACGTCGATCAGCCGGACCTGACGGTCCGACTGGCGCGCGGCGCGGCGCCTTGCGAGCTCCAGCTGGTGGCGACGACCTGCGCGAACCCGCGGTCGGACGCGGTCTTCTTCTTCCAGTTCCACGACCTCTTCGCGCGGCTCGAACAGATTTTCGGCCGGATCGAGACGATCGAGGGCCAGGCGCGGCAGCTGTGGCGGCCGTTCCGGGAGTGAGGGGACAAGATCATGTCTCCAAGAACATGCGTTAAAAAGCATGCTCTGAGGGACATGTCCCTGGAGACCGCCGCTCGCGTGGGGCGGCTTCAGGGGGGATCGCCGGGCGTCGGGTACTTCGCGCCCTCGACCGTGATCAGGCGGACGCGCTCGGGCGAGCATTGCCGCGGGCAAGCGAGCGGCGACACCTCGCCGCAGCAGGGCAAACCCATGAGCGCGGAGACTTCGCGGGTGACCTCGGCGACTGTGGCGTCGGGCCGGACGCGAAGGGCGGGATCGGACGTGTCGGCCCAGGTGACGGGCAGGGCGGCGAACGGTTGAAAGAGGTCGCCAGTGGCGACGACGAGCCGCAGGGAGTCGTTGCCGAGCGCCACCGCCCGCGCGATGTGCAGGAGCACGGTCCCGGAGGTCGAGGCGTCGGCGAACAGCGCCACGTCGACCGAGTCCGGTTGCGCCAGCATGTCGACGACCTTGTTCCACCACCCCGGTTCGCGGACATCGGCGACGAGTTGCCCGTCGGCGCGGATCTCCCCGTCATGGAGGTACCAGTCGAACGTGCCGCTGGTGATCGAGACGGCGTGCGAGCCCGCGACGCGCGGCAGCTCGAGGCCGGCCGGCATGTCCTTGACGAGCGACCAGCCGGGCCAGGACAGCAGGGCGCGCATCAATCCGCGCGTGGTGTCGGCGGACACGCCCGATTCCCGCAGCCAGGGGTAGAGCGTCCAGGTGATGAGCGTGTGGCCCGAGACCATGCGGCCCTCGTGCGCGGTCAGGACGGCGAGTCGATCGAGGTCGCAGTCTTCGTACAGCTTCGCCTTGAGCTCTCGGCTCAGCCCCAGCGCCGCGAGCTCGCGGCCGGACGGGCACACCTCGCGCCACAGCCGCTCGAACTCCGCGTCCTCGGCGGGCAACGGGTAGATGCGCGGCGGGTCCTGCTGGAGGTCGCGGAGGAAGCCGAGGTGCGACGTCACGGTCAGGGAGGTGGGGGCCGGGCAAGCGCGAAGAATCGCGCGCGCGGCCTCGACCGGGCGCTGCGGGGGCGCGGTGGACTCCAGCTGCGCCACCGCCGTCGCCAGGGCGGCCTCGTCGCACGGTGGACGGTCGGGACCGCAAGCGACGCCGAGCGCAGCGCCGGCGACGAGGCTCAGGAGCGCGCCCGCGGACCTACGTACCATCAAGACACATCCTAGCACGGAGCGCGGGCGCGGCGACACCCGCGCTCGCAGATCGAAGAGCGACCGGAGATGTCGCTTCGGACATGTCGATTTAAACATGCTCGATCGAGCATGTCTCTTCGACCCAGTAAAAACGGCCGGACCCGCAGGGCCCGGCCGTCTCACGCGCCGACGCCGATCAGGACGGCTCGGCGACCAGGCCGCCCGGGGGGACAGGGGCCGGCTTGCGGCTCGGCTCGCTGGCGGGGACCGGCGCGCTGTTGCGGGCGCGGATCGGCGGCAGCGGGCGGCCATCGATGACGGTGGCGACTTCGACGGCCGACAGCACCTCGCGCTCGAACAGGGCGCGGGCCAGGCGCTGGAGCGCTTCGGCCCTGGTGGTGAGGAGCTCCTTGGCGAGCGTGTACTGGCGGGTGACGATGTCGTGGATCGTGCGGTCGATCGCCTGGGCGGTCGACTCCGAGTAGTTGGGCGACTGCTGGATCTCGCGGCCGAGGAAGGGCTGGCTCTCGGCCTTGGTGTAGGCGACCGGGCCGAGCTCGTCGCTCATGCCCCACTCGCACACCATCTTGCGGGCGAGGGCGGTGGCGCGCTCGATGTCGTTGCTGGCGCCGGTGGTCTTCTGGCCGTTGAACGCGATCTCTTCGGCGATCCGGCCGGCCATGAGGATGGCGATCTGGGCCAGGGCCTGCTCGCGGTCGAGGCTGTAGCGGTCCTCCTCGGGCAGCTGCTGGGTGACGCCGAGGGCGCGGCCGCGGGGGATGATCGTGACCTTGTGGATCGGGTCGACGTGCTCCTTGGGCAGGCTCATCGCCACGAGGGTGTGGCCAGCCTCGTGCCACGCGGTGGTCCAGCGCTCCTTCTCGGAGATGATGGCGCTCTTGCGCTCGGAGCCCATCAGGACCTTGTCCTTGGCGCGGTCGAAGTCGTCCTCGTGGACGCGGTCGCGGCCGTTGCGGGCGGCCATCAGCGCGGCCTCGTTGACGAGGTTCTCGAGGTCGGCGCCGGAGAAGCCGGGGGTGCCGCGGGCGATCAGGCTGACGTCGACGGTGTCGTCGACCGGGACCTTGCGGGTGTGGACCTTGAGGATCGCCTCGCGGCCGCGCACGTCGGGCAGACCGACGATGATCCGGCGGTCGAAGCGGCCGGGGCGGAGCAGGGCGGGGTCGAGGACGTCGGGGCGGTTGGTGGCGGCGACGAGGATGACGCCGTCGTTCGACTCGAAGCCGTCCATCTCGACGAGCAGCTGGTTCAAGGTCTGCTCGCGCTCGTCGTGACCGCCGCCGAGGCCGGTGCCGCGGTGGCGACCGACGGCGTCGATCTCGTCGATGAAGATGATGCAGGGGGCGTTCTTCTTGCCCTGCTCGAACAGGTCGCGCACGCGCGAGGCGCCGACGCCGACGAACATCTCGACGAAGTCGGAGCCGCTGATGCTGAAGAACGCGACGCCGGCCTCGCCCGCGATGGCCTTGGCGAGCAGGGTCTTGCCGGTGCCCGGAGGGCCCATCAGCAGCACGCCCTTGGGGATCCGGCCGCCGACGCGCAGGTACTTCCGCGTGTCGCGGAGGAAGTCGATGATCTCCTCGACGTCCTCGCGGGCCTCGTCGACGCCGGCGACGTCCTTGAAGGTGACCTTGTTCTGGTGCTCGTTGAGCAGGCGCGCCTTGCTCTTGCCGAAGTTCATCGCCCGCCCGCCGCCGGCCTGCATCTGGCGCATGAACACGACCATCAGCACGACGATGAAGATCAGCGGGAGGTACATCAGCGCGAACTGCAGCAGCGCGCTGTCCTCCTCCGGCTCGACGCGGTAGTCGATCTGCTTCTCGCTCAGCTTCTGGTACAGGTTCTCGGCGACGGGGCCGGTGGCCTGGTAGGTCTTGCCGTCGAGGTCGTACGAGATGTCGACGTAGCTCGGGTGGACCGCGATCACCATGTTCGAGCTGTGCTTGAGCGACCCCCAGTCGCGGTCGACGGTCTCGACGAACTTCGCGTACGAGATGTTGACCACCTCGTGGCTGGTGTTGAACATGTTGGCCAGCGCGAGCACGCCTACGATCAGGCCGAGCCACACCAGGAGGGTCTTCGTCTGCTGTTTCACGGTGAGAAGGTTCCAGAGCCGCGCCTGGAGCTTTGCGAGCATAGCGGAAGACGGATCGCCCGGCCAGCCGCGGGGGTCCGGATCGCGCACGTTCACCGCTCTGCTCGCCGCCAGGGCCGGCGCACCACGGCTACGAGCCCGGGATCTCCGCGCCGGGAGCGGCTCGCGCGAGCGTGAGACCTTGGCGGTCCAGGCGCACGCGCAGGTCGGGACGCAGGTGCCAAACATGGGGCCGGAGCACCGCTTCCGTGCCCCCGAGCGCTGCGGCGCGCGCCATCACGGCGCGGTCGATGTCCTCGATCACGGCCGCTCGCAGCGCCCGGAGGTCGGCGCCCCCGAGGTCGCAGATCCGGCGCAGGAGCCGGGTCCGCACCGCCCGCGGCAGGCGGTGCAGGTCGTCGGTCGACCAGCACGCGGCCGGGCCTCGCCGGCGCGCGGCCTCCTCGCGCTCCGCCCAGCCGGCGAGCGCCTCCTCCGCGTCGCCCGCGTGTGTGGCGAGACACACGAGCGCCGCCTCGACGCGGGGGTTGTAAGCCCGCAGCTCCGGCAGCACGCGCTCGCGCACCCGCACGCGCGGCTGCTCCTCGTCGAAGTTGGTGGGGTCGTCGAAGTAGGGCAGGTCCATGCGCTCGCACAGCGCCCGGGTGGCCGCGCGCGGCAGCTCCAGCAGCGGCCGCAGCCACGGCGCTTCCCACGGCCGCATCGCCGCCAAGCCCTCGAGGCCGCAGCCGCGGGCCGCGTGCATGAGCAAGGTCTCGGCCTGATCCGTGGCCGTGTGACCCAGCGCGATCGCCTCGCACGCGTGCGCCGATGCGAACGCACACAATGCGGCCCGTCGCGCCTCGCGGGCCCGCGCCGGCAGACCCGAACCTGGCGTCAAGGACAGGCGCGTCGAGATCGAGGGAAGGCCGCGCTGTGCGGCCGATCGCGCGACCGCCGCGGCCTCGTCGGCGGATTCGCGGCGCAAGCCGTGGTCGACGTGGGCGACGATCAGCGCGAGCGCCTCGTCGCGGGCGAGGAGGTGGAGCAGGCCGACGAGCGCGGTCGAGTCGGCGCCGCCGGAGCAGGCGACGAGGAGCCGCCGCGGTGAGCCGGCGGCGCGGAGGCTGCGGCGGACCAGGCCGAGAGCGCTGGCGATGGTCGGGTGGCGGGGTGGCACTCGCGTGCGGCGATGATACCTTCCCGCCGATGACCTCGCCCGCAGAGCTCTCCCGCGCCGGCCAAGACATCGCCAGCGTGCAGCGCGATCCGCTCGCGCTCGAGCAGCGCGACGACCTCGCCGAGTTCGTCCCGCGGCTCCCGCCGACCGCGTTCGTGCAGATCGCCCGCGGGCTGCGCGACGAGGACCGCCTCGACCTGGTGCTGCCGCACGCGTCGCCCGAACAATTGACGGCGCTGCTCGACCTCGACGGCTGGTCGCGCGATCGGATCGCGGTCGACAAGGCGCGAGGGTGGCTGGTGGCGATCGCCGACGCGTATGTGGCGGCCGGCAAGCCGCGCGGGCAGCTGCGCACGCTCATCGACGAGATGGACCCGGAGATGTGGACGATGGCGCTGCTGCCCGGGACGGCGGTCTACGAGCTCGATCCCGACGACGTCGAGCAGCGCGAGCAGGCGCTGGCGGCCGTCGACGAGCTTTACTCGTACGAGACGCCGGAGGGCGGCTTCATCGTCGCGGTGCCCGACAACGAGCTGGGACACATGGTCATCCACGTGCTCGAGCGGGTCTACGCCGACGACCTGCAGACGGGGCGGCAGCTGACGCTGTCGATGCGCGGGGCGCTGACGGCCCAGATCGAGGAAGATTTGCTGCGCTGGCGCAGCGGTCGCCTCGCCGACCTCGGCTTCGTCGACTGGGAAGAGGCGATGAAGCTGTTTCGTCCGCTCGACGCCAAGTCGGCGCGCGAGGTGGCGGCGCCGCCGGCGGCCACCGTGGTCGCGCGCGAGGGCGAGGCGCTGCCGGTGGCGTTCCCGTCGCCGTCGGCGGGGCTGCTCCGCCGGGTGCTCGGCGGCCTGGCTGCGGGCGAGCAGGGCGTGCGGGCGCGCGAGTTCACCTTGCTGGTCAACGAGCTGATGTCGGCCCAGCGCAGCGAGCCGGGCGACGCGAAGGCGCAGGAGCGGGCGTTCCACCAGGCCGAGGCGACGGTCAGCCTCGGCCTCGAGGTGCTGCTCGTCGGCCTCGGTCTGCCGCCGGCGGAGGTCGACGCGTTCCTGGCCGGCAGGATCGCGGCGCTGGGCCTGCGCGGGGTGTTCCGCGTCGGCTACGGGCCGCTGGCGACCCTGCGCAAGACGGCGCTGGCGCTCCACCGCGAGGGCCGGGTGTCGTTGACGAAGATCGGGTCGCTGCTCGATCGCCCGTGGGGCCCCGCGCTCGAGGGCCTGTCGCGGTGGTTGCCCGAGCTGCCGATCGAGACGTCCGGCGCCGGCTTCCGGCCGATCGCGGGCCTGCGCGACGTGGCCCGCGCGACCGAGCTGCTGGCCCAGGCCGGCGCGCTGGCGGCGTTGACGTTCGACCCCCGCGGCTACGCGGTCGACCCGCAGTGGGTCAGCCGCGTCGACGAGCCGGATCGCCTGACGCTCGGCGACCTGGTGCGCACGTCGGCGCTCCGCCGGCAGCTGCCGGGGATGTCCGAAGAGACAGCCGCGGCGTTCGCCCCGGTCGACGCCGACGACCTGGCCTGGGCGGCCGATCACCTGCTGGTGAACGGGCGCCTGGCCCCGGCGCTGGCCGTCGACCTGCGCAAGCGCTGCCTGGCCATCGGCGCGCCCCAGCACGCGGAGGCGTTCGTGTCCGCCGTGCTGCTGCGGCTCGAGGTCGAGCTCGGGGCGCTCGAGCGCGACGAGGCGGGCGAGGTCGATCTGACGCGCGCAGGCGGGGTGATCACGCCGCAGCGGATCGGCGTGTGGCTGAAGACGGGCCTCAGCGCGACCTGAGGCGCGGGGTCCGCCGTTGGCGGCTGTAGGCCGCGCCGCGGCGGTCGGTTAATCACCGGCAGCGGCTCGGCGTGGGGTTCAAGACGGGCCTCAGCGCGACCTGAGGCGCGGCGCACAACGCCAGCGGCGGTAGGGTGCGCGGCGGCTGAGTTGGCCGTTGCGCGGTCTACAGCGGCCCGCTCCGGTGCGAGGGCCGTGAGGCGGACGAACGCGCCGGGGCGCTGCGGGGGAGGCCGCCGGCGTGGTCGCACTCGCGGCGTCTAGGCCCTGATGGCTCGACGTGCAGCGCTCGGACCGCCCGACGTAGTGCTCGAAGAGTCCCCGGGAACATGCGGTGAAGGACATGTTCATGGGATCATGCTCGAGAGGGCACGTTCGAAAGGACATGACCCTTCGAACATGCCCGGACAGCCAGGCGTCAGTCGGGCGAGACGGGGAAGTCGCGGACCCGCAGGGCGCGGCCGTCGGCGAGGACGAAGCCGACCTGGACGGCGGCGAAGCGGCCGATCTGGCGCAGCTCGGTCAGCAGCGGGCCGAGGTCGTCGCGGCTGTCGACGGGGATGCCGGCGATCTCCGACACGCGAGCGTTGCGCAGCAGCTCGCGGCCGCGGGAGCGCGAGATCGGGGCGTCGGGGCGCAGCTCCTTGACGATGGGCTCGCGCCGCGACTCGTCGAGGCGGAGGCCGAGCAGGGCGTCGGCGTCGATCAGGACCTGCTGGTCGGGCGGGGCGGGGGCGACCGGGATGTTGAAGGACAGGCGGTCCTTGCCGCGGACGACGGTGAGGCTCAGGACCTCGCCGGGCAACAGGCCGCGCACGGTGGAGACGAAGTGGTTGGCCAGGCGCAGCTGCGCTTCGGGACCTGTCCCGAAGGAGTCGAAGCGCTGGCCCTGGGCCTCGACGATCAGGTCGTCCTTGCGCAGGCCGGCGGCGTCGGCGGGGCGGCCGGGCAGCACGCGGCTGACGCGGAGGCCGTTCTGGTAGCCGAGGTCGCGGGCGGCGTCGTCGAGCTCGCCGTGCGGGGCGACCTCGGCGCCGACCTGGCCGGAGCGCGCGCCGTGGCCGGCGCGCAGGGCCTCGAGCAGGGCGGCGATGTAATCGATGGGGATGGCGAAGGCGATGCCCTGGGCGCGCTCGAGCGTGGCGGTGGTGATGCCGACGAGCTGGCCGCGGAGGTTGAAGATCGGGCCGCCCGAGTTGCCGAGGTTGATGGCGGCGTCGAGCTGGAGGAGCGGGGTCTGCCGGCTGCGCAGGAGGCCGGTGCGGCCGACCGCGGCGACGATGCCCTGGGCCACGCTGTGCTCGAGGCCGAGCGGGTTGCCGACGGCGAACACGGTCTCGCCGACGCGGAGCTCGTGCGAGCGGCCGCGCGAGGCGAACGCGAACTTCTCGGCGCTGTCGGCCGGGCGCAGGCGGAGGAGGGCGATGTCGCGGTCGCGGTCGGCGACCAGCAGCTCGGCCGGCAGCTCGCGGCCGTCGGCGAAGCGGGCGCGGATCGGCTGGGCGACCGCCGAGGCGTCGGTCACGCCGCCGAGCACGCGCTGCCGCGGGTCGCGGATCTGGCCGGCGACCACGTGGTAGTTGGTGAGGACCAGACCTGTCTCATCGACCAGGACGCCGGCGCCGAGAGCGTCGGTGCCGCTGAGGGTGACGACGGCGTCGCGTGTGCGCTCGACGGCGTCGACCAGGCTGGGGCCGCCGTCGCCGCGGACCTCGGGACAATCGCAGACGGCCGGCGGGGCGACGGGCGGCAGGGCGGGCACCGGGACGGGCGCGGGGACGTCGACCGGGGCCGGGGCGGCGACCGGCGGGGCGGTCTGGATCCCGACCAGCACCGCGACCCCGCCGAGCAGCACGCCGAGCACCGCGGCTCCGGCGGCGATCCACAGCGATTCACCGCGCGCAGGTCGCGGCTCGGGTCCCGGGGCAATCGTGGGCATCGTCGGGACAACCTAGCGCGTCCTCGCCGCATTCCCAAACGGCCGCCGCGGGCGGCGTCGCTGCGAGCGCGCGGCGATCGTTCTCGGGGGATCGTGCATGGCGCGGCCGGGCGGCAGTGCGATGGCCGACAGATGTCCGCGGCACGGCGTCGCGGGCGCGGATCTTGGCCCCGAATTGCGCCAAACTCGGGCGCGACGGGCCGAACCGCGCCCGCGTGAGAAAATGGCCGCCGGGCGCGCCGCGGCGAGGTGAGCCGCGCGCGCGTTTCTGGCATCCTCTCGCACCTGCGGCGCCGCGCCGCGCCGCCTGCCAATGACACCTCCGGCCACGCACGCAGCCCTGCAGTCCTCGCCCGCTACCCCAGGAACGGCGCTCGAGCAGGCCGTCGGCCTCGTCGCCGGCGAGCTGACCGAGGTAGAGGCGCGGCTCGAGCAACTGCTGCAGTCGTCGATCGCGATCATCCCCGAGCTCGGCGGTCAGCTCGCGTTCGCCGGCGGCAAGCGGTTCCGTCCGCTGGTGACGCTGCTGGCCGCGCGCGCGGTGGGCTTCATCGACCCGGTGCGGATCACGGTCGCGGCCGTCGGCGAGCTGCTGCACACGGCCACGCTGCTCCACGACGACGTCATCGACGCCGGCGAATTCCGCCGCGGGCGGCCAACGGCGCGCCTCCAGTACGGCAACGGCATGGCGGTGCTGACCGGCGACTTCTGCCTCGCGCGCGGGCTGCAGGCGATCGCCTACTCGGGCCGCCTGCACGCGGTGCAGACGCTGTCCGACGCGGTCACGCGGATGGCCGAGGGCGAGGTGGCGCAGCTGCAGATCGCCGGCGACGCGGCGCTCGACAAGGCCCGCTACTACCTCGTCATCGAGCGCAAGACGGCGGCGCTGATCGCCTGGTGCGCCAGCGTCGGCGGCCTGCCGGCGCCGGAGCGGTCGGCCTGGCTGCACCGCTACGGGCTCGAGATCGGCTACGCGTTCCAGATCGCCGACGACGTGCTCGACTACGCCGGCGCCCTCCACGACACCGGCAAGGCGCGCGGGCAGGACCTGCGCGACGGCAAGCTGACCTTGCCGCTGATCCTCGCCTGCGAGCGCGATCCGGGGCTCGGCCGCGCCGTCCAGCAGCTGCTCGCCCACGGGCCGCCGGTCGATCCCGCGGCCGCCGAGGCGATCGTCGCCCGCGTCGCCGCCTCGCCCGGGGTCGAGCTCGCCGCCCGCGCGGCCGAGGACCACGCCGAGACCGCCGTCGCCCAGCTGGCCGAGCTGCCGCCGTCGGCGGCCCGCGACGCCCTGGTCGAGCTCGCGCGCAGCGTGTCGCGCCGGGTCCGCTGAGCGGGGCCTGTCGCAACGTACATGTCGCAAAGTTCCTGTTCGCTCGCACCTGTCGCTTCCGCCCTGTCCCGACGTTCCTGTCCGAACCGACCTGCCCCGAGGACCCGATGACCCAGCCCGCCCCGCTCGCCGAGACCGTCGCCGCGATCGACGCCCACGGGACCCGCGTGCAAGGCATGTTCACCGACATCGCCCGCGGCTACGACCGCGCCAACCGGTGGATGAGCCTCGGCATCGACGCGCTGTGGCGCCGCCGCGCGGTCGCGGAGGTGCTGCCCGAAGGGACAGGCGAGGCCGGGGCGCGGCCGCGGATCCTCGACCTGTGCGCCGGCACGCTCGACTCGACGCTCGAGCTGCACCGCCGCTACCCGGAGGCCGACATCGTCGGCGGCGACTTCTCGGCCGGGATGCTCGCCGTCGGCGAGGCCAAGCTGCAGGGCGCGGCGCGGGCGCGGATCGTCGCCCGCCAGATGGACGCGCACGCGCTGCCGGAGCCCGACGCGACGTTCGACGCGGTGTTCTGCGCGTTCGGGGCCCGCAACCTCAGCGACCTCGAGGCCGCCACGCGCGAGCAGCTGCGGGTGCTGCGGCCCGGCGGTCGGCTGACGGTGCTCGAGTTCTTCCGCCCGCGCGGGCTGTTCTCGCGGGCGTTCCACGCCTGCTACAACCGCACCGTGCTGCCGGTGGTCGGCTGGGCGGCGACCGGCAACCTCGGGGCGTATCTCTACCTGCCGCGCAGCATCGGCGCCTTCGTGACGATCGAGGACTACTGCGCGCTGCTCGAGCGCGCCGGTCTGCGGGTGATCGGCCGCGAGCGCCTGTTCGGCGGGGTGGCCGGGATCGTCCGCGCCGAGCGGCCGCGAGGTGGGGCGTGAACGCGGCACGGCGCCCGGGCGTGCCGGTGATGCGCCGCCCGGCCGCGAGGTCGGGCGAAACGGCGGCGTGGCCTGCTGCGTGCGCGCCGCGTCCACCGCGGCTCGGAGGCGTTGTCTCGGGCTCGGGGCCCGTGGGAGGTGGCGCGTGAAGCTGGTCGTGATCGTCACGGGTGCGAGCGGGGCGATCTACGCCCGCCGGATGTTGCATGTCCTCGCGGACCTGTGCGCAGGGACATGGCCGAACGAACCTGCCCACAAGGACCTGCAGGTCGACTGGGTGGCGTCGGCGACCGCGCCGCAGGTGTGGCTGACGGAGCTCGGCGAGCCGATGCCGTCGGAGATCGGGGCGCCGGCGCTCGCGGTCGCGACCGGCGAGCCCGTCGAGGAGGACGCGGTCGGGCGCCCGCCGGCGCTCCCGAGCGCGGCGGCCGCGAGGCGAGAGTCGGGCGCGTCGCGGGCCAGCCCGGCGACCGAGGTGTTCGGCTCGAACGTGCTCGGGGGCCGGCTGCCGAGCCCGTCGGTCGCGCAGACGCTGCGCGGGCGCGGGGCCGAGTCCGAGCGGATGGTCAGCCAGATCCGCCGCTGGGACCGGCAGGACTTCTCCGCCCCGTTCGCGTCCGGTAGCAACGCCCCCGACGCGGTGCTGGTGATGCCGTGCTCGATGAGCGCGCTGAGCCGGGTGGCCCACGGCGGCGGCGACGACCTGGCGGCGCGCGCCTGCGAGGTCGCGCTCAAGGAGCGGCGGCGCCTGGTCCTGGTCGTGCGCGAGACGCCGCTGAGCCTGGTGCACCTGCGCAACATGGTCGCGGCGACCGAGGCCGGCGCGGTCGTCCTGCCCGCGGTCCCTTCCTTCTACGGCTCGATCCGCACCCTCGACGACGCGGTCGACACCGTGGTCGCCCGCGCCCTCGACCACGTCGGGCTCCACGTCGCGTTGACCCGCCGCTGGGGCGCCCCGGAGAGCCCATGACGCCCGCCGAGCTCGCGCGCCTGTTCGACCTGCCGGCCGAGGCCGGCTCGCGCGCCCAGGCCGCCCGCGCGGCCCACTTCGGCCGCCGCGTCCTCGTCCGCGGCGCGCCGCCGCACCCGCCGCCGGCCGTCGCGGCCCTGCTGCGCGCGGGGGCGCCGGCGCTGGTCGATCCGGCGAGCTGGTCCGAAGAGCATGTCTCGCGGGCCATGGCCGTCGGGGCAGGGTCTTCGGGGCAGGGCGATGCGGGCATGTCCATGGGGCCCGGTGCGAACGGGCAGGGCGCAAGCGCCATGTCCGAAGCGACAGGCGCGAACAGACAGGGCGCAAGCGCCATGTCCGAAGCGACAGGCGCGAACAGACAGGGCGCAAGCGCCATGTCCGAAGCGACAGGCGCGAACAGACAGGGCGCAAGCGCCATGTCCGAAGCGACAGGCGCGAGCGGGCAGGGCGCAAGCGCCATGTCCGAAGCGACAGGCGCGAACGGACAGGGCCTGCAGGACAGGAACTTTCAGGGAGATCACGGTGCCGCGAGCGCGGGGGCCGAGACGACCGGCACGCGTGCCGCCGGCGACGCGAGCGGCGACCCGGGCTGGCCTGAACCGGGCGCGCTGCGGGCCGGCGATCGCCTCGTGTTGCAGGTCGACCGCGCGCGGCTCGCCGCTTACTTCGCGTACCTGAGCCGCCTGGCCGCAGAGGCGCCCGAAGGGCTGGCGGTGGCGCCGTTCTGCGCCCTGGCGGGCGGGCTGATGCGCCTGCACCTGATCGCGGCGGCCCGCATCGCCCTGCCGGGGCGGGTGCGCGTGGAGGCCCGGCACGACCTCCTGGGCATCCGCCTGGCCCAGGTGGCGCTCGGCTTCGGCGCCGACACTCTGGCCGGCCCGCTGGCGGCGACCCGCAAGCTGCCGCTGGCGGGCGTGCCGCGGCCCGACGAGGCGACCCCAGCCGGCCTGGCCGCGCTGATCGAGCGGGCCGGGCTCGAACCTGTCCTTGACGACATGACCTCGGAGACATTGCCATGAGCGAAACCGCCGTCCGTCCGTCCGCCGCCGATCACGCCTCCGACGTCGTCGCCGCGCCGGCGGTCCACACCGGCGAGCGCGGCTTCGCCGAGATCGCGGCCAAGGTGCGCGCCGGGGTGCCGCTCGACCGCGACGACGGGGTGGCGCTGTACCGCCACCGCGACCTGCTGGCCCTCGGCGCGCTGGCCAACGAGGTCCGCGAGCGGCTCCACGGCGACCGCACCTACTTCAACGTCAACCTGCACATCAACCCGACCAACGTGTGCGAGGCGGACTGCAAGTTCTGCTCGTTCGCGCGGCTGACCCCGGATATGCCGCAGGCGTACACGATGACGGTCGAGCAGGTGCGGCAGAAGGTGATCGAGCGGGCGCACCAGCCGATCACCGAGGTCCACCTGGTCAACGGCCTCCACCCGGGGGTGCCGTTCTCGTACTACACGGACATCCTGCGCGGGCTCAAGGAGCTGCGCCCGGACGTGCACCTGAAGGCGTACACGGCGGTCGAGATCCACTACTTCGCCGAGAAGTACGGGATGACCTACGAGCAGGTGCTGCGCGCGCTGATCGAGGCGGGCCTCGGCAGCATGCCGGGCGGCGGCGCCGAGATCTTCGCCGACCGCGTGCGTCGCAAGATCTGCCGCGACAAGGCCGACGCGCGCCAGTGGCTCGAGGTCCATCGCACGGCCCACCGCCTCGGCCTGCGCACCAACTGCACGATGCTCTACGGGACCGTCGAGACGCTCGAGGAGCGCGTCGAGCACATGCTGGCGCTGCGCGAGCTGCAGGCCGAGACGGGCGGGTTCCAGACCTTCATCCCGCTGGCCTTCCACAACGAGCACAACGACTTCCGCAAGCTGCCCGAGCCGACCGGCGTCGACGACCTGCGCACCTACGCGGTCGGCCGCCTGATGCTGCACAACATCCCGCACATCAAGGCCTACTGGGTGATGATCGGGGTCAAGACGGCCCAGATCGCGCTCAGCTTCGGCGTCGACGACCTCGACGGCACGGTGCAGGAAGAGAAAATTTATCACATGGCCGGCGCCGACACGCCGATGGCCCTGGCCCGCGCCGAGCTGGTCCGGCTGATCCGCGAGGCGGGCCGCGTGGCCGTCGAACGCGACACGCTCTACGGGGTGCGCTGGGTCGACGACGGCGCGCCGCTGCCGGAGATCCGGATGGACGCGAGCGTGCCGTTCTCGGGCCACACCAGCCGCGTGCAGCTGCCCGTGGTGCGCTGAGGCGGGGCCTCGCGGGCCTCGCTCGGCGGCACGCTGGGCTGCGTCGTGGAGGATGGGCCGGGAGAGCGGGGGCCTGTAGAGCGTGACCAGGTACGCGCTGGCGCGCTGCGGGCCGCGTCTCGAGGACGCGCTGGCGCGTCGCGGGTCGCGTGACGAGGACGCGCCGGGCGCTGCGGGCCGCGTGACGAGGACGCGCTGGCGCGCTGCGGGCCGCATGACGAGGACGCGCTGGCGCGCTGCGGTCGCGTGACGAGGACGCGCTGGCGCGCTGCGGTCGCGTGACGAGGACGCGCTGTCGCGCTGCGGGTCGCGTGACGAGGACGCGCTGTCGTGCTGCGGGCCGCATGACGAGGACGCGCTGTCACGCTGCGGGCCGCGTGACGAGGACGCGCTGTCGCGCTGCGGGCCGCGTGACGAGGACGCGCTGTCGCGCTGCGGGTCGCGTGACCAGGACGCGCTGTCGCGCTGCGGGTCGCCTGGCGCGACGCATCGGGCGCCTGGTCGGCGTGGAGGCATCCGGGTAATGCGGGGAGTCGAGTTCGGCGCCGGAGCCCGGCGGGCGATGCCAGCGCCGAGCGCACGGCTCGCCGGAATCGGCGGAGTCCTCGCATTCCTCGGATTGCCCGTAAACACCTTCGTTCAGCGCCTGGGCGAGCGCCGGAGGTCGGCGAGGCTGGCGCCCTCGATCGGCGGAATGACGATTCGTCGATTGCAGAAAGTCGACGAAATCGAGTTCGGCGGGCCAGCGCTGGGGCGTGAAAGACATTCATCGTAGCGTGCCGGCGAGCGCGCCGTCGGCCCTGGCGCAGGGCATTGACGCATTCACTGCGGCTCAGTCCGGTGGTGCACGCATTCGCCGCCGTGATTGCGATCATTCGTGGCAGCGCTCGCGGCATATCGTCGCGGTAAATTCTTTCGAGAAAGATGGAATCGGCCGCTATACCCGCCGGTACGCCGTTCCGCGGCCGAGCGGCCGTGCCGCGATCGGTGCGGGCGCCGCGCATCCGGCGGATGCCGCGCGTCGCCGCCTCGCACTCCACGCATTCGCATTCGCATTCCACGACGGAGATTTCATCGATGCATCGCCAAACGACGAGACGGCCGGAAGCGGCCCGCAATCAGGTGACCGCGCGGCTGCAGTCGCTGCTCGGCCGCGCAGTGCCCGAGGCCGGGCGAGGGCGGCCCGGGCCCATCGATCCGCTGCTCAAGCTGGCCATCGTCTGCGCCCTCGCCGGGCTCATCGCCGTGCCGCTGCACTTCGGCCTGTCGCCCTTCCTCGTCGAGTTCGACGAGCTGGTGGCGCTGCCGGTGCTGCGCTCGGTGCTCCTCATCAGCGGGGCGCTGCTGCTCGGCCACGCGGCGCTGACCCTGATGTTCTCGCTGCTGTACCGGCCGACGCCGGCGCCGCGCGAGGGCCTGCCGCGCTGCACGGTGATCGTGCCGGCGTACAACGAGGGGCCGATGGTGGGGGTCGCGCTCGGGTCGATCCTCGTCGGCGACTACCCGCGCGACCGGCTCGAGGTCCTCGCCATCGACGACGGCTCGACCGACGACACGTGGTCGCACATCCAGCGGATCGCGCGCGAGCACCCGGACGTGGTGCGCGCGATCCGGATGCCGAAGAACGGCGGCAAGCGCGAGGCCCTGCGCGCGGGCTTCTCGGCGGCCACGGGCGAGGTCGTGGTCTCCGTCGACTCCGACTCGCGCCTCGACCCCGACGCGCTGCGCCAGATCGTGGCGCCGATCATGGCCGACCCGCGGGTCGCGGCGGTCGCCGGCAAGGTGCTGGTGCTCAACCGCTACAGCGGGCTCATCACCCGCCTGCTGGCGATCCGGTTCTTCCTCGCGTTCGACCTCGGGCGCGCCGCGCAGTCGCGCTTCGGCGCGGTGCTGTGCTGCCCGGGCGCGCTCACGGCCTATCGCCGCTCGGCGGTGATGGCGGTGCTCGATCGCTGGGCGACCCAGACCTTCCTCGGCGAGCCGTGCACGATCGGCGAGGACCGGGCGCTGACCACCTGGCTGCTGCGCACCGGTCACCGCGCGGTCTATCAGTCGACGGCGATCGTGCACACCCTGGTGCCGACGCACTACGCCGGGCTGACGCGGATGTACCTGCGATGGGAGCGGGGCAACCTGCGCGAGGGGTTGACGCTGCTGCCGCTGCTGGCGACCCGCTGGCGCCGCGAGGACCGCTGGTGGCCGACGCTCGACATCCTGCTCGAGCTGGGTCAGGTGCCGCTCGCGTGCCTGGCGGTCGCGCTGACCGTGACGCACTTGCTGGCGGCGCCGCTCGACATCCTCCGCCTGGTCGCGACGATCTCCGTGTTCGCGCTGGTGCAGTCGCTCTACACGCTGCGGTCCGAGCGCAGCACCGACTTCCTGTACGGGGTGGGCTACGCGTTCTTCGCGTTCCTGTGCCTGCAGTGGATCTACCCCTGGTCGCTGGTCACCGTGCGCAACGGCCGGTGGCTGACGCGGTGACGGGCGCGCCGTGCCGCCCGTCGTCGGCTGGCTGCCCGTGGGGGCGGCAGCGTTATGGCTCGGAGGACATGTCCTCTCGACCATGTTGCTGCCGGCCCCGGCGCCGCTGCGCGAGCGGCTGTGCCTCGGCCTGACGATCGCGCTGGCGGCGGCCTTCGGGCTGGTCGAGCTGCTCGGGGCGCTCGGGTGGCTGACCGCGCCGATGGGGCTGGTCGGCTGCCTCCTGTTCGCCGCGGCGGTGACGCGGCCGCGCGGATTGGCGGCGGCGATCGAGGACGGCGCCGCGCTCGGGCGTGGGGTGGTGGCGGCGCTGCGCGGGCCGTGGGCGCTGGCGGCCGTCGCGGGGGTCGTGGCGGTGGCGCTGGCGTCGCTGGCGGCGCTGTGGCTCGAGTCGTGGGGCTGGGACGCGCTGGCGTATCACCTGCCGCCGGTGCACGACGCGCTGCAGACCGGCCGCGTGCGCGAGGTGCCGACGCACGTGACCTACGCGCGCGCGT
The DNA here is from genome assembly GCF_026965555.1 of Nannocystis punicea. GTDB lineage: Bacteria > Myxococcota_A > Polyangia > Nannocystales > Nannocystaceae > Nannocystis > Nannocystis punicea. The sequence continues at coordinate 5,471,368 of NZ_CP114040.1, forward strand.
ACCCGCAGGCGATCGAGCGGGTGTTCACGTTGTGGCGGCTGCTGCTGGCGGACGAGTCGCTGGTCGACCTCGGGCAGCTGCCGTTCGCGGTCGCGGGGGTGGCGGGCCTGGCGACGCTGGCCGGGCGCGCAGGGGTGAGGCCGGGTCGCGCGGCCGGGCTGGCGCTGGCCTGGTGCGCGACGCCGGTGGTGATGCTGCAGCTGGCGCACGCGTACGTCGACGTGGCTCACGCGGGGCTGGCGATCCTGGCGGTGGTGTTCGTGACTGGACCGGTCGATCGCGGGCGGCTGGTCGGCGCGGCGCTGTCGCTCGGGCTGCTGCTCGGCAGCAAGCCGTCGGCGCCGCTGCCGTTCGCGCTGCTGGCGGTGACCTTGTGGCTCCGCAGCGGTTCGCGGCGGACAGAAGCGCTGGCGGCCGTCGCCGCGGCGCTGGTGCTCGGGGGCGAGAGCTACGTCCGGGGTTGGCTGATCCACGGCAATCCGGTCTGGCCGGTGGCGCTGCAGGCGGGCCCGCTGGCGCTGCCCGGGCCGGTGACTGCGACGATGTTCTTCGCGGTGCTGACGCCGCCGGGCTTCGCGGAGCTGGACTGGTGGGCCCGGCTGGTGGCGTCGTGGACGACCCTGCCGGGGCCGGGCGCGTACGGCTACGACATGCGGCTGGGGCTGCACGGGCCGCTCCACTTGCTGCTGCCGCTGGCGATCTTCAGCCTGTCTTTCGGGGCAGGCCGTGCCGCGCGCGGGCCGATCGCGTTGTTGGCGATCGTCAGCCTGGCGACGCCGGCTGCGTTCTGGCCGCGCTTCACCCTGGCGGTGCCGGGGGCGTTGCTGGTGGCGCTGGCGGCCGGCAGCGAGGGGTGGAGCGGGCGGGCGCGGGCGATCGTCGACGCGTCGATCGGAGCGCTGGCCCTCGCGGGGGTGGTGCTGGCGGCGCCCGGGTTCACGCCGGAGGGGCCGCCGATCTGGCAGCTCGGGGGCGCGACGCCGCTGCAGCGGGCGGAGGCGGCGACCTCGGTCGGGCAGGCGCGACCGTGGCTCGAGGCGCGCGCGCGGGTCGGGTCGGGCGAGTGCTTCGCCTACGACGAGAGCGTGGAGGTGCCCGGGTTGCTGTGGCGGCCGGACGGGCGCGCCCGCGTGGCGTACGTGCCGCCTGAGGTCGTCGACGGGCCGGACCTCGAGGCGTGGCTGATCGCCGAGCGGGTACGCGTGATCGCGGTCGACCGCGGCGGGCCGCGGGCCCGATGGTTGCGCGAGCGCCCGCACCGGTTCACGCGGCTGTTCGCGTGCCGGACCGCGCCCTGCGAGGTGTTCGCGGTCGCGGATTTTTAAACCAACATGCTCTTCGGGAATGTCTTCAGGAACACGCCTCGCTCGACATGTTCGAGGGAGCTGCAGCGGGGGAGTTTCTGCGACGCGAGTCGGGTGGTGAGCTGCTGGACGAGGTCTGCCAGTTCGGCTGGTCGACGGCAGCGCGTGGCTCACCCTTCGGGCAGGGCCTGTCCCTCCACTGCGAGGAGGATGGGGTGGGCGGGGCGAGACGGCTGGCGGGCGCGGCGGTCGCCAAGTGTTCTGGCTCCGAGGGCATGCTCTTCGGTACATGCCCGAGACGACATGTTTAAAAGGGCATGCCCGAGTGGACATGCCCTTTCGACCAAGCGGCGAAGGCCGCACTCCCGGGGGAGCGCGGCCTTCGGCGTCGGCGCGCGTCGCTCACAGCGAGACGACGTAGGCGATCACCGACTCTTGCTTCTCGAACGCCAACTTGGCGGCCACGGCGGCGTCCCACGAGCTGAACTCGCCGATCCGCACGCGGTGCCACATGCGGCCGGCGGTCTCGCCCGACTCGACGCGGACCTCGTGGCCGTTGCGGCGCAGCTTGTCGGCCAGCTTGGCGGCCTCGTCCTGGCTGGCGAACGCCTTCATCTGCAGCGCGAAGCCCTTCTTCCCCTTCGACGCCGGGGCGTCACCCTTGACGGAGGCGTCGCCCTTGACGGCGGCGACGATGCTGTCCTTGGCGGACTCCTTGGCCGGCTCCTTCTCGACGATGGCGGCGGGCAGCGGGGCGGCCGGGGGCTCGGCGCTGGCGAGCGGCGGCAGGACCTTGGGCGCCGAGGCCATGGCGGGCTCCTTGCCCGGCGCGGGGATAGGCTTCTTGCTCGGCCTCTTGTTCTTGCCGGGCACGCCGCCCATCGCGGCCTCACGCTCGGCGCGCACGACGTCCTCGTCGCGCGGCGGCACCGCCGGATCGCGGGTCTCCGGCACGCCCTCGGTGGCGGGGTGCTGGAGGCCGTCCTTGAAGCTGTAACCGGCGTCGGCGACCAGCGGCTCGGGGTCGGCGAGCACCGCCCGCGCCTCGTTCTGCGCGACGACCTGGGCGTTGGTGTGCCCGGCCTCGTTGCGCCGCCCGACCATCACGCCGAGCGCGAATACGAAGCATCCGACCACGGACAGGCCGAAGAACAAAAAGAAGACCTGGCGGTTGTCGAGCGAGAAATCGACCTTTTCCTTCGAGGCGGTCAGCTCTGGCATGGTGCGGCTCCGGCGAGTGCCTCCTTGTAGGTCAGGTCCGGTGTGGGACAAAAAATTCGGCGGCCCCGACGATCCTCCCGTCCCGACGCCGCCGCCCGTCCGATCGCGGCGCCGCGATCGCCGCGAGGTCGGGGGGCGAGTCGCGGATGCCGCGGGCGCCGCGCGGCGCACCTGTCGTCCGCGGCGTGGTCGAGTCGTGCTGCGGCGGGTGGGCCACTGTCCGCGCGTGGGCCCGTCGTCCGTCGCGCTGTCTGCCCACGAGGGGCGATTGCGACGCAACTTCCGAGAGCCCACGGGGAGTCGGTAGCGAGGCGATGCTGGTCGCGTGGCGGCAGCACGAGTCCGGCCTCGTCCGACCTGGGCAGGTCGCCGACGGAGTGTGAGGGCGCCGGCGTGGCGGGGTCCGCGGCGGGCGAGTCGCGGAGCGGGCACTTCATCGTCCGCCCCGAGCAGGTCGCCGACGCGGCCTGGCCAGGAGCGCGCGGTCGGGAGCGGATGGCGTTGTCTGCCTGAAGAGACAGGTGCGATCGAGGGCAGCTACTGGACGAGCCGCAGCTCGCGGGCCGGGTCGCGCAGGGGCTGCAGCTTCTTGCCCTCGGGCCGCTCTCCGCGGGGGTTGGTGCCGCGGCGGAGGATCTCGGTGGTGGGCGGGTAGAAGAGGTCCCAGGACTCGGTCCTGGCCACCTCGCCGCCCTGGTAGAGCTTGCGCGTGCGGGCGACCTTGAAGCCCCGCATGCCGCGTTGCGACACGGTCTCGGCGCCGGTGGCCAGGCTGGAGTCGTTGCGGACGATGGTGTTGAACGGCAGGACCTCCTGCACGCGCCGCTCGAAGGCGACCTCGTCGAACACCTTGCGCGCGCCGAGGACCTCGACGCGCACCTTGCCGGCGGCGACCCGGGTGTGGAACACGACCGGGAAGTCGAACGAGTTCTTGAGCTTCATGTCGACGTGGCCGTAGACCACGGTCGAGTCGAGGCCCATGTCGACGTAGGCGCTCGGCCGGCTGTGCGGCCGGCTGTGCACGAGGTCGAGGCCGGAGAAGAAGGCGGCGCCGTAGAGGGTGGAGCTGATCTGGCAGATCCCGCCGCCGACGGTGTCGATCAGCTCGCCGTCGGCGATCCCGGCGGCGAAGCGATAGCCGGCCTCGCCGGTGCGATCGCCGACGACCTGGTTGAACGACATGGTGGCGCCCGGCATCAGGACGTAGCCGTCGAGCGGGGCGGCGCCGATCTTGAGGTTGTAGGCGCGGTCGGCGTAGGCGGCCTCGGTCGAGTACGGGGTCTCGAAGGCGGCGAGGACGACGCCGATGTCGAGGCCGTCGGCGATGCTGGCCCAAGGGTCAGGTACTTCGGGACCTGGCTGTGTGACCAGGTCGATTCGGCCTGTCCCGGAGGCCAGGCCGACGGCCACGGCCGACAGCGAGTCGAAGGCCGAGAGCCGGGTGCCGCGCTGGGCCGGCAGGACGCGCCGGTTGTCCATGTCGAAGCGGGTGGCGAGGCTGGGCCGCTCGACCTTGGGCGCGAGGGCGAGCAGCTGCTCGAGCGCGACGTCCTCGTTGAAGCGGAAGCCGGGGGCGAGGTCGACCTCGCCGCGCAGGGCCCGGTCGCGGGCGCGCAAGTCGGCGAGCAGGTCGCCGCTGTGACCGACGCGCAGGGCGGCCGCGATCGCGTTCTCCGGGGCGGGGACGGCCCCGAGGGCGCGGGCGGTGGTCTCGACCTCGACGCCGGGGGCGGCGAGCACGAGCTTGCGGTCGAGGGCGGTGAGGACGGCGGTCTCGGCGATCGCCGGCAGCTCGGTCGCGGTCAGGCCGCCGACGTCGTGGCCGCCGAGGCGTACGCCCGCGACGACGCGGTCCTGGTCGCGCGCGGCCGCGAGGTCCTGCCACAGGGCGGCGGCGACGGCGGCGAGGCCGATGGCCATGGCGGTGGACTCGAGGATCGGCAGGACGCCGAGCCGACGCCGACGCGCGGCCGGGAGGGTCTCCGGCGCGGCCGCGGCCTCGGGTGCGTCGAGGAGCGAGGGCGCAGGCGCGGCGGTCGGCGCGAGCGTGCGCGGCTGGGCCCGGCGAGGGGCCAGCGTGCGTGCGGCCGCTGCGGCGCGCGGGGCTGGCTGCGACATACCCGGCGACGCTAGGCACGCCTGCCGTGGAAGTCCAAAAAACGGCGAAAACGCGGGGGCGCCTGCGGGCGCGGCAGGTCGGGGTGCAGTTGCTCGCCGGGCGTGATCCGGTGACGACGCGGGCTGCGAACTCGCCGCCGACCGTCTGCACGTCCGCGCCGCGACGCCGGATGTGCGCGCGTCCAGGTAGGCGAACAGACCCGCGCGTCCGAGCCTCGTCCCAGGACCCAGGCTTTGAACCGACTCCCCGACATCACGGGTCAGGAGCGTGGGGGCGGTCGGGGGTCGGCGAAGCGGCCGGGAGCGGAGGCAGGCGTGCGAAGGTGTCGGTCGCGCCCTGCCGATGAGGTTGGCCGCACGGGGGGCGGAGACGGCCGGGCCAGGCCGCCGTGGCCTTGCGCGGCCGATCCGCAGGAACGCGGCGGCCGGGGTCGCTTGTTCCGGACCCGGCCGGTCCCGGCCACGGCGAGGTTGCCGGAACCGGCTGCCCCGGGCGGCGTCCATCCGCGGTATGACGAGCCCCGTGGCGCCCGCCGAACCCTCCGGTCTCCCCCCTGGCTATCGCCCGCGTGCTCGCGGGATCCCCGTGCGTAACAAACTGCTGGTCGCCGCGGTGATCGCCAACCTGGCCGGCATGATCGCGGCGGTCTACCTGGCCCGGCTGATCCGCGACGTGCCGGCCGACGCGTCGACCGAGACCATGCTGCTGGCCGGCTACTACACCGCGCTGTGTTTGGTGGCGGTCGTCGACGCGCTGCTCGTCGACGAGCTCTTGTTCGGCGGGGCGTTCCGCCTGACCCACCTCCAGGGCAAGGACCCGAAGTTCGCGCGCGCGAGCGACGAGGCGGCGATGGTGGCGGCGACAATGCAGCGCTCGTCGGTCAGCTTCCCGATCGTCCTGTTGCTGTCCGGCGGGCTGACCTACCTGCTCTTCAACTTCGTGAACCAGGACTTCAACTCTTACTACCGAAGAGTTGGAATTCACGTCAGTTCTTTGCGGGGCGACGATCCCGAGAGTCAGCCCCGCCGGCTGCAGGCGATCGCCGAGCTCTCGGTGCGCAGGTACCCGACGATCGTGCCGACCCTGCGCCAGCAGCTGGCGCGCGGGGGCGAGGTCGGGGCCTGGGCGGCGTGGGCGCTGGGGCGCTTCATCGACGTCACCTCGGAGCGCAAGGCCATCCTCGGCGATCTGCGGGAGACGCTGAAGTCGCCGGACCCGAACCTCCGGCGCGAGGCGCTGATCTCGCTGGCACGCTACCAGGACCGCGACGTCGCCGACCTACTGATCGGCGAGCTGGAGCGCGACCTCGCGGCGGGTGTGATCGATCGCCGGCTGCTGATCGCGGCGGGGTACATCCAGGTGCCGAAGCTGCTGCCGGTGCTCGGCCAGATCCTCCAGCGCGGAGACGAGAAGGCCCAGCGCGTGGCGGCGTGGGCGATCGCGCAGCACCGCGACCAGCGCGAGGCGAAGGACCTCGACAAGATGCTGACGGATCGCCTGCCGTCGGCCGCGTTCCCGGTCCGCTGCGCGATCGTGTTCAGCCTCGGGATCCTCGGCAACGAGCGCGCGAACGTGTCGCTGATGCACGCCTACGACACCGCGACGCCCGAGGAGCGGACGACGACGTGCCCGGTCGAGGTGGTGTACCTCCGGCCCGACGGCCAGCAGGACCACTTCGAGCTGCTCCTGCCGGTCGACAACTACGAGAACCAGATCTTCAAGGTTTTGGGCCAAATCCGCGCCACGTCTCCAGAAATTCGTGCAGAGGTGGAGCCGTGGTTGGAGCGCCTCGTGGCGACGCACAAGGGCGACGGGACGCTCAAGGCCGATCGCGCGCAGTCGCTGCTCGATGGCATCCGCAGCGCTCGCGACGACTCGAAGGTGGCCGCGCCGGAGTAGGCGCCGCGAGCCTGGAGCCGGTACAATCGGTGTGCGCGAAAGAGCACATCGACATGCACCGCTTCGCTTTTCCAGTCCTCGCGTTCGCCTGTGTCGCCGTCTCCGCGACGGCGGCCCACGCCCACATCGCCCTGAGCTCGCCGCTGCCGCGGCACGTGGAGCAGAAGTCCGGACCGTGCGGGGTCGGGCCGAACGACGCGCGCGGCAGCGAGGTGGCGACCTTCCAGGGCGGTGAGACGATCCTGGTCCGCTGGACCGAGACCGTCGACCACCCGGGGCACTTCCGGATCAGCTTCGACAACGAAGGGCACGACGACTTCGGCGACCCCGCCGGTTACGACGACTTCTACTCGAACCCGGCGGTGCTGGTCGACGAGATCGCAGACAAGAACGGGCCGCAGCAGATGTACGAGCAGGAGGTCACGCTGCCGCTGATGAGCTGCGACACCTGCACGCTGCAGCTCATCCAGGTGATGACCGACAAGCCGCCGTACGAGGTCGGCACCAACGACCTCTATTACCAGTGCGCCGACCTCGTCCTCATGGGCGCGGAGGAGACGACCGGGGAGGAGACCACCGGCGAGGCGACGACCGGGGAGGAGACGACCGGGGAGGCGACGAGCACCGGCGAGGCGACGACCGGCGTCGGCACGACCACGTCGGGTGAGCCCGACAGCACGACCGGCGGAGATCCGCAGCCGACGACCGACGGCGGCGACGGGACGACTGCCGATGCCGGCGGGACGACGGCCGCGAGCGGCAGCGACAGCGAGGGGACGGGCAACGCGACGGACAGCATGTCGGACGGCGAGGGCGGCTGCGGTTCGTGCCGCACGGGCGGCGCAGGCGGGAGCGGCCTGGCGGCGGCGCTGCTGCTGCTGGTGACTCGCAGGAGGCGGCGTGGTTAGCCCGGGCGCGCGGCGGAGCGGCTGGCTGGTCCTGGCCGGCCTCGTGTGGCTGCCCGGCACGGCGCGCGCGCACATCCGCTTGATCGAGCCGGCGCCGCGCCACGAGCAGCAGAAGGCCGGGCCGTGCGGGGCAGGCGCCGAGGATGCGCGCGGCGAGGTGGTGAGCACGTTCCGCCCGGGGCAGACGATCACGGTGCGCTGGCAGGAAGAGGTCGCGCACCCGGGGTACTTCCGGATCGCGTTCGACGACGAGGGTCAGGACGCGTTCGTCGACCCCGAGGAGGCGGGCCAGAGCGGGGATCCTGCGGTCGTGCTGGTGGACCTCATCGCCGACAAGGACGGGACGCAGACGTACGAGCAGGCGGTGACGCTGCCGAACCGGCCCTGCGACCGCTGCACGCTGCAGCTGGTGCAGGTGATGACGGACAAGGCGCCCTACGGGGACGGCAACGACCTCTACTATCAATGCGCCGACCTGGTGCTCAGCGAGGACGCGCCCGAGACGAGCGGAGCGCCTGCCGAGAACGACGCCGCGGGCGGCTGCCGGGTGGGCGCTTCGGGGCCGCTGGCGCTGGCGCTGTTGCTCGGTCGACGGCGCCGCCGAGCGTGAGTGCTCGGCGGAGCGGCCGGGCGTCGTCCCCGTTCGGCGCGCGGACACGCGTCGCTCGAGCGGGCAGCGAGGACGGGCGGACGAGCCACGGGACGAGGCGCGGTGAGGCGGGCAGGGACGGCGACCGCGAGGGCTCGCCGAGCTCGAGCGTGCTGCCGCGCGTGCTTCATCCAGCCGTTCACGACCTCGATGACGCCCGGACGAGCGGTCGCGCCGAGCCGCGGGTCGCAGGAGCCTAGAACTGCAGCGCGAACCCGCCGCCGGCCGGTTTGACGCGGACCTTGGCGGTCCAGTTGTCGCGGTCGCGGACGAAGCGCTCGTAGCGGACCGCGCCGATGGCGGTGAGCGGCATGCCGACGAGCATCATCAGGGCGCCGGGGATCAGGAAGTGCAGGCCGGCGTAGGGACCCCCGGGTGCAGGACCCGCGGGGGCGGGCTGCGGGTTCATGACGAGGATGGCGCCGACGATGGTGGTGGGGATCCCGAAGGCGAACAGGCTGGCCCCGAAGATCAGCGACTTGAGGCCGCGCGGTCGCGGGTACTGTTCGTCGATGAGGGACGGCGAGCCGGGGTCCTGACAGGGCTTGCCGGCCGCGGCCGAACGGACCGGCAGACGACACGGACGCAGACCGGCCGTCGCGGTCGTCGGAGCGAGGGCGACGAGGGCAGCGAGCGAACACAGGCACAACGCGCGACGCATGGACGGCTCCGGTTCGAGGGCAGCGGTCTTGACCACACCAGCGTCCGCCATGCTCGGGGGATCTGCAAGCGGGCAGTAGCCGGATGCGCGGTCCGCCGAGGCATGCTACCGATGCGGCGTCAGGAGACCCCCATGATCCAGCAGGCCCTACTTCGCACTCTCACCCTCGCGTTCGGCATGACGGTCCTGTTCGCCGGGGGTTGCAAGGACACGTCGGGAACCGGCTCCGGCGTGCCCGGGAACCCCGATCCGGCCGGGACGGCAGGTGCGGGTGGCGGCGGCGCGCAGACTCCCGTAGAAGCCAAGCCCGAGACGACGCCGGTGGCCGCGACGGCCGGTGAATCAGCAGCGCCCACCAGCCCGCCTCCGCCCGACGACTCGACCACGGTGTTCGTCGAGTGCACGACCCGCTCGAGCATGTGCACGCGCGAGTACAACCCAGTGTGCGGCAAGCTGACCGACGGGTCGCGCAAGTCGTACTCGAACAAGTGCGTGGCTTGCGGCGACCATGCGGTGGTCGGTTACTCGCCCGGCGCCTGCCCCGAGCCGCCGCCGACCTGACCTTCGCCGGCGTGGGCCGAAGTCGTACTGCCCGGGGCGGGGAAGCGCGGAGAGCCGCGCCGGGGCCGCGCCGTCGGTGGCTCACGGGGCCACGCACGCGGTCCTGGGCGCTTTCGCGGGCGCACGTGGGGCGTCCGGCGGCGTTCGCCGGCCGCGCGACCGGCGGCCGAGAAAGTGCTTGACGCGTTCGGGATAGCCGGGTAAAAGCCCGACCCTCGTCGCGCCACTTTAGCTCAGTTGGTAGAGCAGCTGATTCGTAATCAGCAGGTCTCCGGTTCGAGTCCGGAAAGTGGCTTGAAAGTTCGACTCTGCCAGAAGCGACCTCCCTCGCGGGCTTTTCCGCGGCGGAGGTCGCTCACGTCTTTGGCTGCGTGTCGAAGGCGCCGCTGTCAGTTTCGCGGCGCCGACGGCCCGCGGCCCTGGAGCGCCGTATGAATGGACATGCCTGAAGCGACATGTCCCTTGGGACTGGCCGCGGCGGCGCGCGTCTCGCTGTTGCCGCCGCGGTAGATGAGCAGCGCGACGGCGCTGCCCGGCCGGGAGCCGCCGTCGCGGAAGTGGGCCTGGACCTGCACGCGCCAGTGGAGGTCGTCGTGCCTCTCCATGCGGCAGGTGAACCCGAGCATCGCGTCGTCGACCGGCCGCTGGCTGGGCACGTCGGACGGGAGCACCACCCACCACCAGTCGCCGACCTCGGTGCCGTCGTAGACGCGGTAGAGCTCGCCGTCCTGCACGTGGGCGGCGTAGGCCGACGGGATGGGTCGCGGCGACGGACTATCGCCGGTTCCCGCGGCGATACGCTTGGCGTCACTCTGATTCACGGCTCACCTCCTATGCGGCCTCTACGGTGGAAAAGCCCGCACGCCCGGCAAGTGACCCCGGCTACCCGCGGCGCGGCGGGCCGGCCGCTGGCCCCGGGGTCGTGCGGGGCACGAATTGGCCGGGTCGGTGGCTTCGCCACACGGCGCGTCGCGTCGATCGTCGCGGCGGTCGGCGGCGCGGCGGGTCCAGCGTTGCCCGGTGGCCGCGCCGATCCGCGCGGGCGCTGTGATGCGCGAGGGGGTGGCAGTCGGCGTGAGACGGCGTGGCCCGCCGGCGCGGGAGGTGGGATGTCCCGGAGGACATGTGAGGCGAGGCGCCGCCGGGGAGGTCGTTGGTGCGCGCAGGCCAGGTGTCCGGGAGGACATGTGCGCCACGCCTGCGCCACCGGCCCGGACATCCCTGGCCGACGCCACTCGGGGCCCACCGAGCCCCACGCGCCGGCGTGCCTTCTCCACCGCGTCGACGACGTCGACCGCCTCGCGCCGGCCCTGGACATGTCCGAAGGATCATGTCCTGAAGGACATTTCGCGGCTCGGCTCAGAAGCTTCGGGCGACGGCGGCGCGGAAGTAGTTGAGGCCGAACTCGTCGTCGAAGCCGCGGGCGTACTGCAGCATGAGGTCGATGGCGTCGCCGTAGCCGAGCTTGAAGCTGGCGATGAAGCTGGCGCCGACGCCCCACTTGAGCATCTGGCGCGTGAACTTCTCCCCGTTGGCGCCCCAGGCGGCGCCGAGGTCCATGAACGGGGCGAGGGTCAGGCGGCGCAAGAAGCCCGGCAGGGTGCCGAGGCCGCGCTCGACGTCGGCGAGGGGGATCCGGTACTCGACGTTGAGGACGCCGTAGTAGCGGCCGGAGAACGCGAACGGGCGATAGCCGCGCAGGTTGCCCCAGTCGCCGTAGGCGGAGCGGAGCAGGAAGCTGCGCAGGACCTCGGCCTGCTGCGAGGTGCCGCCGAGGTAGAACGGGGCGCGCCGGCCGAGAGTGCCGGCCGAGGCGCCGCCCTCGAGCGAGATGCCGAGCACCTGGTGGCCGCGCCACGGCATGCGCAGCATCTCGACGTAGCGACCGGTAACCCAGACGTCGGAGAAGCGGCCGCCGAGGTGCGGATCGATGAGGTTGACGTTGAGGCTGGCGGCCCGGCCGGTCTCGTTGCCGTAGGCGTAGCGGGTGCTGCGGCGGCTGTCGTAGTCGAAGCCGAGGGTGACCGAGCCGAGGCCGCCGAGGTCGGGCAAGGTGGAGGCCGGGGCGTTGGGATCGACTGCGGGCGCGTTGCTGGCGTTGGCGTAGTGGGTGTACGCGTAGCTGAGGCTGGCAGCGGCGTTGTGGACCGGGTGGCGGACCACGGGCACGCTGACGGAGGCGCGCGCGGTGGTGATCCGCTCGTCGTAGCCCCGCTGCAGGTAAGACGGCGGGCTGGCGCCGGGCTCGAGGTCGCCGGAGCCGTCGTAGACGTAGCGCTCGAAGGTGCCGCGGCGGGCGTAGTCGCGGCTGACGAGCACGCGGAAGGTCGGCAGGAAGCGCGCGAACTCGTAGACGATCGAGCCGGTCGGGGCGGCGAAGGCGGTGTTGTAGCCGCCGTTGAACGAGAGGGTGTGGAACTGGAGGACGTCGCTGATGCCGATCGAGGCGCCGATCTCGGTGCCGAAGCCGCCCGAGGTGGCCGCGGCCAGCGCGGAGGGGAAGATCGTGCGCGGGAAGAAGGTGCGGTAGGGCTTGTAGCGCTGGCTCTTGAGGCTGACCGGCCGGCCGCGATCGCCGACCTGGTCGGGGGTCGGATCGTCGATCGCCGGCAGCGGATCTTGCACCGGCAAGGGCTCGAAGAACTCGGCGGGGTCGAGCTTCATCACCCAAAGGTCAAATCCGTAGGCGGTGAAGCCGAGGTAGACGAGGCGCTTGCCGTCGTGGCTGACGACCGGCTCGAAGGCGCCGCCGAGGACGTTGGTGACCTGGTGGACGCGGGCGGTGGCGACCTCGTAGGCGTAGATGTTGAAGACGCCGTCGCGGTCGCTGTTGAAGAGGACGTACTTGCCGTCGGGGGTCCAGCTCGGCTCGCTGTCGAGGAAGCGATCGGCGGTGGCCCGCAGGGTGGTCTGCGACTCGCGGTCGTAGATGTAGATGTCGCGCATGCCGCCCTCGCGGAAGGCGGAGTAGGCGACCTTCTTGCCGTCGGCCGACCACCGCGGAGCAGTGACGATCTGGATCCGCTCCATCGGGGCGACCTCGGTGACCTCCTTGGTCGCGAGGTCGAGGAAGGCGAGGCGCGCCTGGGCCGAGTCGTTGCGCGAGAAGACGACGGTGCGGCCGTCGGGCGAGACGTGCGGGTCGCGGGCGCGAGCGCCGAAGGTCAGCTGCTCGAGGTCGCCGGGGTTCTGCCGGACGTTGCGCGCGCCCGGGGCCGGCGGCCGCCAGCGCCACAGGTCGGTCCACGAGTAGCGCAGGTCGTGGACGCCCCAGACCTCGAAGACCATGTCCTCGGAGACACCCACGAACGAGCCCGAGCCGGCGTCCTGCAGCTCGACGATCCGCTCGACGCCGACGGTCTGGCCCTGCTTGCCGATGCCGATGCCCTCGCGGATCGCCCCGCCGGTGCTGCGGATCCGCCGGATCCCGGGGTTCGAGTGGCCGTCGTCCTCGAAGTAATAGATGTGCTGATCGTCGGGCGACCAGAACGGGTGACGCACGAAGTTGCCCGAGGCCTGGGCAGAGGTCGTGAAGGTGATCCGCCGGCCCTCGCGGATCCCTCGCGCCCGGATCGCCCGCGCCTGGCCCTGGAAGCGCCGCACTGTGTCGAGCTCGAACTCCTCCCACAGCTTCTCCCAGGTGACGCCGAGGACCTTCTCGACGGCGCGGTTGATGGCGAACGGGAGGGTCTGGCCGCCGTAGACGTGGTTGAGCTCGGCGAGCTTGTCCTCGCCGTAGCGGTTGCTGATGTAGCGCAGGAGGTAGAGGCCGTAGAGGTAGACGCTGCTGCCGTGCGGGAAGATGTTGGCGCCGGAGGAGACGCGGTCGATCGGGATGAAGCCGTGCTCGACGATCGGCGCCCGCAAGTACATCTCCCACTGGCTGTGACGGCCGCGACCCTGGCTGGTCAGGCGCGTCTCCTCGTGGCTGGCGAGGCCCTCGACGAACCACCGCGGCTGGATGACGTTGGGCTGCCAGACCTTGCCGGCCCGCCCGAACCCGAGCAAGGCGTTGATGAGCCGCGGGATGCCGTGCGTGGTGTCGAGGTGGATGATGTGCGTGTATTCGTGGGTCAGCAGGATGTCGATCCAGTCGTCGTAACCCTCGAGCACGGACATCGAGTCGGGGGCGGTGACGTAGGCGACGATCCGCGGGAACGGGCTGGTGTTGGCGAGGCCGTTGGCGGCGTCGGTGTGGTCCTGGTAGACGACGTGGGTCTTGAGCCACGGCGAGTGCGAGAGGCTGGTCGAGAGCCGCTCGTGCGCCCGCTCGAGCACCATGGCGGCCTTCTCGGCGGCGCGTACTCGTTGCCCTGGTAGTAATGGACGTAGAAATGGTCGGTCTCGAGGGTGCGCCAGCGTGGGTCGCGCGTGGCGGCCCCGGCAGGCCGCCAGACGAGACACGCGAGCACGAGCCCGAGCAGCGCCAGGACCCCGCGCAGGCGGCGAGGAACACGGGCAGGGCGCGACGCAGGCACGGGCGCCAAGCCTAACAGGAGGCTCCGCCGGCCGGGACGCGAAGCGGGCCGCGATCGTCGGTGCGCGAGGTCGGTGGCGCGCACGAACCGGCGATCCGTGATGCAGCCGGCGGTCAGGCGGCGCCCCGGGCGCGTCGGGGCCCAGTCACGGCGCAGGGGGCCGTCACGGTGCGCGCGAGGGCCTCGCGGCGGGAGCGGACGGAGACACGGGGCTGGCGGCGGGATCGACCGGGGACGACGGGACGGGCTGCTCTGCGGTCCTGGGGGGTGTCGCGCAGGTCGAGGACGCGGCGCGCAGCTCGAGCTCCGGGCGGGGTGGCGTTCGTGCGGCAGCCGAAGCACCGGGGTTGCTCGGCGGGGCGGTGGGCTCGGGGATGGAGATCCGGCGTGGCAGCGGAGGAACGGGACGTTTCGGGTCGAGCGTCAGGATGAGCAGGGGCGGGCGTCGGTGCAGGGTGCTTCGGGGTCGCTCGACGGGCCGGGGATCACGGGCTGGCGTCGGTGCAGGCGCCGGCGTAGCAGCCGAAGAAGGGGGCGCAGTCGTTGTGGCTGTTGCACGGGTCGCCCTCCTGGCCGTCCCAGCACTGACCGAGCATGCACACGGGCGAGGTGGGGCCGCAGTCGTGGTCGTTCTTGCAGGGATCACCCTCGTTGCCGTCGTAACAAATGTGCTCGACGCAGCTCGGGGTGAACTCGGCGCAGTCGCCGTCGTTGTCGCAAGGGTCGCCCTCGTCGCCGTCGTGACACTGATGATCGTCCTCGGCGCAGTACGGGGCCGCGTCCGGGCAGTCGTTGCTCTCGAAGCACAGCTGGCCCTCGCCGACCGGCGCCGGCGGGGCGGTGGTGGAGGTGATGCCTCCGGTCGGATCGGACTCGCCCGTGGTGGTGTCGGTCGTCGTGGTGGTGGTGCCGCCGTCGGCGGGCAGGTCGGGCTCGGTGGCGCCCGAGGAGGAGGTGGTGTCGGTGGTGGGTTCGACCGGCTCGGAGTCGGAGGTGCTGGCGGTGCCTTCGCCGGTCGAGTCGGTGCCGGCGACCGGCTCCGCCTCCGTGGTGGCCGGGGTGACCGTGGTGATCATCGGCGGCGGTCCGGCGCTGTCGGTGATGCCGAAGCCGAACCCGGACGGCTTGTCCGGCTCGACGCACGCGGTGAGCGTCGCCAGACCGAGGGACAAATACACGATGTGTCGCATGAGCGAGCCTCGCTGGATCGTGGCGATCCGTCATCAGCATGTGCCCACATTTCCGCGCGGCATGATCAAATTCCATCGGCTGTGACCCGGACGGCAGCTGCCTCGCAGACGGGGCCCTGGTGCCTGTTGCGGGCGGAACAGGGGCGAATGGCCGGATTTTGCCGCGGGCGGTCTCGCGCCAGTGGACAATGTGCGTGTGCCGGTCACGACATTGGGACGCCGCGGAGATGCGCGCGGTGATGCGAATCATGATTGTGCAGAGTGGGTCGCTACGAGCGACGCGCGGCACGGGCGAGCGGCGACGGCTCGGCGGCCACGTGGGTGCCACACCGACGAGGTCGCAGGGCCAGGCGCGGGGGCTCGCGGCGGCGTGCGCGGGGTCAGAGGGCGTGGGCCTGGCGGGCGGCCTCGTGGGCGGCTGCCTCGGCGCGGCGCTGGGCGGCGCGCACGTGGGCCCACAGGCACATCAGCGCGGCCGGGGTGATGCCGGGGATCCGGGCGGCCTGGCCGGTGCTGGTCGGTCGCACGCGGGCGAGCCGCTCGGCGGCCTCGGTGGTGAGGCCGGGGAGGCGGCGGAAGTCGGTGCCGGGGTCGATCGGGAGGTCGGCCGCGCCGCCGCGCATGACCCAGATCTCCTTCTCCTGGCGGTCGAGGAAGCCGGCGTAGCAGCGCTGCGACTCGGCCCGCTCGGTCAGCCACGCGGGGGCGGCCGGGTCGGGCCGCGCGAGCAGCTGCTGGACGCGCTCGACGCGGGCGCGGGCCCTGTCGTAACGGACAGGGTCGATGAGACCTGCTGCAAAGGACATGTCCGAAAGGCGGGCGTCGGCGTTGTCCTCGCGCAGCAGCAGGCGGTACTCGGCGCGCGCGGTGAACATGCGGTAGGGCTCGTCGCAGCCCTGGGTGACGAGGTCGTCGATCATGACGCCGGCGTAGGCGTGCTCGCGGCCGAGGGCCAGCGGCGGGCGGCCGAGGGCGGCGAGGGCCGCGTTGGCGCCGGCGAGGAGGCCCTGGGCGCCGGCCTCCTCGTAGCCGCTGGTGCCGTTGATCTGGCCGGCGAACCACAGGCCCGGGATGTCGCGCGCGCCGAGAGTGTGGTCGAGGTCGCGGGCGTCGACCGCGTCGTACTCGACCGCGTAGCCGGGGCGCAGCATGACGGCCCGCTCGAGGCCGGGGATCGTGCGGATGAAGGCCTCCTGCACGTCGGCAGGCAGGCTGGTCGAGATCCCGCCGGGATAGACGCTGTGGGTGTCGAGGCCCTCGGGCTCGAGGAAGATCTGGTGGCGCTCGCGCTCGGCGAAGCGGACGATCTTGTCCTCGAGCGAGGGGCAGTAGCGCGGGCCGCGACCGACGACCTGGCCGCTGTACATGGCGGAGCGGTGCAAGTTGGCGCGCACGAGCTCGTGGGTGGCCTCGGTGGTCCAGGTGATCCAGCACGGGACCTGGGCGAGGACCGGCGGCGGGCCGTCGTCGGGCAAGGTGAAGCGCGGCAGCGGGTCCTCGCTCGGCTGCTCCTCGGTGCGCGCGTAGTCGAGGGTGCGGCCGTCGAGCCGCGCGGGGGTGCCGGTCTTGAGCCGGCGCAGGGAGAAACCGAGCGCGCGCAGGTGCTCCGACAGGGCCAGGGCGGGCGGCTCGCCGACGCGGCCGCCAGGGGTGGTGCGCTCGCCCGTGTGCAGGAGGCCGCCGAGGAAGGTGCCGGTGGTGACGACGACGGCGTCGCCGGCGACGACGGAGCCGTCCTCGAGGACGACGCCGCGGGCCCGCCCGGCCTCGAGATGGACGGCGGCGACGAGGCCCTCGAGGACGCGCACCTGCGGGTGGCCCAGGAGGGCGGCGCGGGCAAATTCGCCGTAGCGGGCCTTGTCGACCTGGACCCGGGTGCTGCGCACTGCCGGCCCCTTGGAGCGGTTGAGGACGCGCCCGTGGATCGCGCAGGCGTCGGCGGCCCGGCCCATGAAGCCGCCCATGGCCTCGATCTCCTTGACGAGGTGACCCTTGGCGACGCCGCCGACGCTGGGGTTGCACGGGGTCTGGCCGATCGTCTTGAGGCTGCCGGTGACGACGAGGACGCTCGCACCCACCCGCGCCGCGGCGAAGGCGGCCTCCAGCCCGGCGTGTCCGGCTCCGACGACGATGACGACGGGTTCCACGGCGGCGGGAGGGTAGCAGACGATGGTGGGGGTCAAAGCAGAGGGCGAGGTCGGGCAGGCGGCTTGCGCGGGTTCGCGCATCGTGGTATGGGGGCGGCGTAGCTGGCTGGAGCGGGCTGGTGCGTGCTCGGCGGAGCAGCTGATTCGTAATCAGCAGGTCTTCGCTCAGGAGGGCGCGTTCGCGCGCGTCCTTGGAGCCATTTGCCCGCGGGTGGGCTATCTTGGCGGACGTGACGGGCTTCGTCTCGATCGTCGGCGCCGGGCCCTGGGACCCGGAACTCCTCACCCTGGCGGGTCGCGAGCGGCTGACCCGCGCGGACGTGGTGATCGCGGATTACCTGGTCAACCCGGCCCTCTTCACCCATTGCCGCGCGGACGTCCACCTGTTCCAGCGCACCGAGAGCCCGCACGCGGGGGCCCACGGCGAACCGGTGCCCGACCAGGAGGCGATCAACCGCCTGATGGTCGAGCGCGCGGCGGCCGGGCTGTACGTGGTCCGCCTCAAGGGCGGCGACCCGATGGTGTTCGGCCGCGGCGCGGAGGAGGCCGAGGTGCTGGCGGCCCGCGGGATCCCGTTCGAGTTCGTGCCGGGCGTCAGCGCGGCGATCGCCGCGCCCGAGGCGGCCGGGATCCCGGTGACCCACCGCGACCACGCTCCCTGCGTCAGCCTGGTGTCGGGCTACGAGGCCTACGAGAAGGGCGGTCGCGCGGTCGACTGGGAGCACCTGGCCAAAGGGACAGGCACGCTGGTGCTGATGATGAGCGTGCGCAACTGCCGGCAGAACGCGGAGCGGCTGATCGCGGCCGGGCGCGACCCGGCGACGCCGTCGGCGGTGATCCGCTGGGGCACCCGGGGGATCCAGCGCACCGTGGTCGCGCCGCTGGGCCAGATCGCGGACCGCGTCGAGGCGGAGGGGCTGCGCCCGCCGGCGGTGATGGTGGTCGGCAGCGTGGTCGACCTGCGCCGGACGACGCAGTGGTTCGAGCGCCGGCCGCTGTTCGGCAAGCGGGTGGTGGTGACGCGGGCCCGCCAGCAGGCGAGCGACCTGCTGCAGCTGCTGGCCGGTCAGGGCGCGGACGCGGTGGCGGTGCCGTGCCTCGACATCGCGCCGCCCGAGGACCTGTCGGCCCTCAGCGGGGCGGCCCAGAGCCTCGACGAGGTCGACGGGGTGATCCTGTCGAGCCCGAACGGAGTGCGCGCGTGGTTCGACGCGCTGGCGGGGCTCGAGCTCGACGTCCGGGCGCTGCACGGCAAGTGCCTGGCGGCGATCGGCACCGGCACGGCGAATGCGTGCTGGGAGCGCGGGATCCGGCCGGACATCGTGCCGTCGGCGGCGCGCTCGGAGGGGCTGGTGGAGACGCTGGCGTCGCGCGGGCTGCTGGCGCGGCGCTGGCTGCACGTGCGCGCCGACGAGGGCCGCGACCTGATCGGGGAGGCGGTGCGCGCGGCCGGGGGGACGTACCGGCTGGTGGTCGGTTACCGGGTGATCCGGCCGAAGGTGCCGGGGCTGCTGACGCGCTCGCTGCTGCCGCCCGAGCACGGCGGCGAGGGGACCGACGCGATCTGTTTCGCCAGCGGCAAGACTGCGCGCCACTTCGTCGAGACGATCACGGAGGCCCACGGAGAGGCGCTGGCGCGCGAGATCCTGGGCCGGGCGCGGCTGGTCGCGCTGGGGCCGGTGACCGCGGGGGCGCTCGAATCGATGGGCTTGCGCGCAGACGCGGTCGCGGGCGGGCTGACCGACGAGGCGATGCTGGCGGCGGTGGTCGAGGCGATGGCCCGCGGGTAGCGCGGGCGTGGCGACGAGCGATGTCGGCGGCGGGGCGCCGCGGTGGCGAGTGATGCTGTCGGGGCGAGGCGCCGGGGTCGCGCGATGCTGTCGGGGCGAGGCGCCGGGGTCGCGCGATGCTGTCGGGGCGAGGCGCCGGGGTCGCGCGATGCCGGCGAGGCGAGGCGACGGGGTCGCGCGATGCCGGCGAGGCGAGGCGACGGGCTGCGGGTCGCGCGGGACCGGTGCGACGAGGCGAGCCGCGGGTCGTGCGGGGCCGGCGTTCGCGGGCGCGCAAGCGGGCGCGCGGGGGGCTCTCGGGGGCTCTCGGGCGAAGGACGAGCGGCCGAGCGTTTGTCCGTTGCCCGGCGGGCCGGTATCGTCGGGCGATGAGCTTTCTCCGCGAGTACGCGGCGAGCGAGGCCGGGGCGCGCACGGCCGTGACGCTGCGGTGGCTGGCGGGGCGCCCGCGCGAGCTGTTCGTCGAGCTGCAGCGCGAGCAGCCGATCTTCTCGACGCCGAGCTTCGTGCTGCTGACCCGCTACGCCGAGGCGCTCGAGGTGCTGACGCGCGGCGATGTGTTCCTGGGACATGCCCTCGAGGCCAGGCGACAGCCGCTGTTCGGCGGGTTCTCGCTCGACGAGCGCGAGGGGCCGCGGGCGGCGGTCGAGGCGGCGCTGGTGCGGCTGTGCGTGCGCGGCGAGGATGCCGAGCGGGTGGCGACGATCAGCCACGAGGCGGCCACCGCGGCGGTCTCGGCCGGGCGCAGAGCCGGCAGGTTCGACGTGGTGCGCGACCTGGCCCACGTGGTGGCGGGACGCGTGGCGGCCGAGTACCTCGGGGTCGGCGGGCCGGAGGAGAGCACTCTGGTGCGGTGGGTCGAGGCGATCGGCCGCGACATCGAGGACAACCCGACCGACGACAGCGAGATCCACGAGGAGGCCCGCGCGGCGGCGGCCGAGCTCGGCGGCTACACCGACACGATGGTGGCCTCGCGCCGGGCCCAGCGCTCGTCGGGGCGAATGGCCGGCGACGACGTGCTGGGGCGGCTGGTGGCGCTGCAGAACGTGGCGCACCTGCGGCTCGAGGAGCGTCGCCTCCGCGAGGTGCTGCTGGGGCTGCTGGTGGCGGGGATCGAGCCGATCGCGTGCTCGATCGGGCTGGCGCTCGGCGAGCTGATCGACCGCCCCGAGGCGCTGCGGATGGCTCGCGCGGCGGCGAAGGCCGGCGACGACGACGGGCTGTGGGCGGTGCTCCGCGAGGCGCTGCGGTTCTCGCCGCCGCGGCTGACGGTGTCGCGGATCTGCGGGGAGGACTATACCCTGGCCAAAGGGACAGCCAACGAGGTGGTCCTGCACGCGGGGGTGACGGTGGTGGTGGCGACGGCGGCCGCGGCGTTCGACCCGGAGCGCGTCGACGACCCGGAGCACTTTCGCCTGCACCGCCCCGATCACCACGACTTCCTGTTCGGCGAGGGGCCGCACGGGTGCCTGGCCCGCCAGGTGGCGATCGCGGCGGTCCGCGAGGGCTGCAAGGCGCTGCTCGGCCACGAATTCCGCCTGTCCGGGCCGCTGCGCCGCGACGGAGGGCGGCCGATCGCGTTCCCGGTCGCCCTGGGCCCGCTGCGCGCGGTCGGGTGAGACCGCCGCGGCAGGGGTTCGCAGGCAGGCCGCGGGGTGGGCTCCGAGGCGGGCGTTAGTGTCTGTCCTTTCGGACATGTTGGTTGGCGCGGCCGTGCTCGTGGGGCGGCGAGAGGATGTCCTTCGGGACATGTCGATCGCCGCGGTTGGTGGAGGGCGGCGGAGGATGTCCTTCGGGACAGGGGATGCGGAGGGGCTCGCGGCCGGGTGACGGCGCGGTCAGGGGGTTGGAGCCGGCGTGGCGGGCTCCGCGACGCAGGGACCTCCGGGGGGTTCCGAGAACTCGAGTTCGGCGTCGCCGGCGAGCTGGTCTTTGGGACATGGGATCGCGGACCAGCGAGCTCGAGCATATGCGGCGCACCTAGCGCCCAACCCATGAAAGCGGTCCGAGCAGCCTGGCGCCGTGGCCGCGGCGAGCCCGGCGATGGGCTTTTCGGGGCTGTTTGGGCCGGTTTGGCGGCGGGGGGCGGCGAGCGAGGGTGGCGTGGAGGTGCGTGCCGCCGCGCTCGTGCCATGGAGAAGCCATGACGACAGGGCAGAGCAGTTTCTCCACCGACATCGCGACCATCCGCAAGCGAGCGCGCGAGCACCTCGAGCAAGGCGCGCTCACGCCGAACTACGGCGCCGACGTCGAGACGGCGATCCGCGTGCTCAACGAGGCGCTGGCGACCGAGATCGTGTGTGTGCTCCGCTACCGCTTCCACGCGGTCACCGCGACGGGGATCGCCAGCGAGTCCGTGAAGGCGGAGTTCGAGGAGCACGCGCAGGAGGAAGAGGCGCACATGCTGTGGATCGCCGAGCGCATCAACCAGCTCGGCGGCAAGCCCAACTTCAACCCCGACGGCCTGTCGAGCCGCTCGGCGTCGCAGTACGTCGAGGGCAAGAACCTGGTCGACATGATCAAGGAAGACCTGGTCGCCGAGCGGATCGCCATCGAGACGTATCGCGAGATGATCCGCTACTTCGCCGAGCACGACCCGACCACGCGCATGCTCCTCGAAAAGATCCTCGCCCAGGAGGAGGAGCACGCCAACGACATGCACGACCTGCTGGTCGCGCACGAGGGCAAGCCGATGCTCGACCACTAGAGGGCGGCGCGAGCGGGCGGCGCCGCGTGCAGGCGGATGTCGTTCGGGACATGTTCGCCCGAGGCCCGGGCGAGGAGTCGCGCCGTCACGCGCAGCTCCCGACGACGCCGCGCAGGTAGCTGCGCTGGCGGCGATCGAGCGCGGCGGTGATCCGCGTCAGGGGCACTCCTCGGCGCGGTTGGCGGGCGACAGTAGGGGGTCCTCGTCGTCCTGCTCGATGGAGGTCGAGCCGCATGACGGGGCCGATGGGACTGGCAGCGGCCAGGGCGGCTCGCGTCGCCGGTCATGCCGTCAGGCGTAGCTCTCGACGACGCCGCGCAGGTAGCTGCGCTTGCGGCGATCGAGGGCGGCGGTGACCATCGTCAGCGGGCACTCCTCGGCGCCGTCGGCGAGGCGGATGATGGGCAGGCGGTAGTAGACGTTGTCCTCGTCGTCCAGCTCGATGGCCCAGGCGGCGTCGTCGAGGTTGAGCAGCATGACGAGGCCGATGTGACGGGCCGCGGCGTCGAGGATCTCGCGCTCGCCGATCTTCAAGATCTGGTTCGGGCGGCGGTACCTGGCCAGGAGGAAGGACTCCAGGGTGTCGAGGGACTCGAGGTCGGTGCCGAGCGGCTCGCCGATCAGGGCGTAGAGCTCGTCCCGGACCTCGACGTCGCCGGCCAGCCAGACCTGGAACGCCTCTCGCGAGTGCAGCAGCAGCGCTTCGTGCATGGGCGGAGCTTAGTCGAGGGGGGCGCCGATTGTCTCGACGGCGGCGCGGCTCGCAGGAGCTACGAACGGCGAGGACAGGTGGCGACAGCGGCCCGTCGAGCGGGCTCCGAAGATGGCCTTCGGGACATGTCGGGAGAGGCGACGGGCCTGGGCGCGGCGAGGGTCAGGAGAGCCGCTCGTCGAGCCAGGCGAGCGCCTCGGACTCGGTGCCGCACAGGCGGAGGGTGTTGGGGCGGCCGCTGAGGCGGAGCATCAGGTTGATGGCCGCGCGGACGAGCGGGCTGCTGGTGACGGTGCAGGTCGGGCCGGCCTCGCCCATGGTCTGAAGGTGCTTGCGCGCCTCGGTGGTGTACTCGGTGCCGCGCGGGACCACCGACATCGAGGGTTTCATGTAGTAGGGGCCGTCCTTGCCGAAGCGCTGGACGAACTGCTCGGCCTCGGTGAGGCCGAACTCGCCGGCGACGGTCACGCGCACGTACGGGCGACCCCGGGGCGTCAGGAGCTCTTCGAAGGCGATGGACATGGTCGTGGCTCCGCAGCGCGGCTGGGTGGATGGGAGGGAGCGACGCGTCGCCCCCAGTCCGCAACTTTAAGAAAGGGCGCGGGGGAGGGTCAATCGCGTCGCCGGCGGGTGTTTGCCGGGCGAGGTCGGGGCGCAGGCGTCAACGTCGTACTCGCGAGTGCCGCGAAACCGCGTGTGTCGGCGCGGCGTGGCGGTGAGCGCTGGCGAACGCGGGGGCGCTGCGGGATCTCGCGCGGGTGCTTCCAGCGCGACCAGAGTGAGCGCGGAGCAGTGGGCCGCCGAGCGTGGAGCGGTGCATCCACGTGGGGGCTCAAGTGCGGACGGGCGAACGACGGCGAGGGCGAGTCTGGTCGTTGCCGCGTGGCAGCGGGGATCGAGCGCGGGCGGGCGAGACGAGAGTGCGCCTGGCTGGTCGATGAGACATGTCGACACGGACATGTGGAATGGAGCATGACCGTTCGGGCATGTCCGAGAGGTCACCCGCCCCAGAAGGCGACGACGTCGGCGATGGTGTCGCGCGGGCGGAGGACGGTGACCGCGTCGCCGTCGAGGCCGAGGGCGGCGGGGATCGCCCGGCTGCAGTAGCGCGACCACATCGACAGGGTGTAGGCGCCGGTGTCGCGGATCAGGACGTGGTCGCCGGGGGCGAGGGCCGGCAACGGGAGGTCGCGGGCGAGCACGTCCCCGCCGAAGCACAGCGGGCCGGCGAGGGTGGTGGCGACGGGGTCGCCGGCGAGGGGCAGGCCGTCGCGGCCTATGGCGAGGAAGTCGTGGTGCCACTCGTGGGGGCGGTAGACGCGGCGCACGAACAGGTCGGCGCCGACGTGAAGGCCGGCGACGGGGCCGGGCTTGACGACCTCGACGCGCGAGACGACGAAGCCGCAGTCGGCGAGGATCGAGCGGCCGAACTCGGTGACGAGCTGGACGTCGCCGCGGAACAGGTCGGGGACGGCGGCGCGCAGGGCGGCGGCGTAGGCCGTGGGAGTGAGGCGTGGGGCGTCGTCGCGGTACTGGGCAGGCAGGCCGCCGCCGAGGTCGAACATGTCGAGCGGGACAGGTCGCACGGCGACCAGCTCGCGCCGCAGCTGCCACACGCGGGCGACGCCGTCGACGAGCTCGGGGATCGTGACGCCCTGCGAGCCGATGTGGACGTGCAGGCCGGTGAGGAAGCGGTGGCGGGCGAAGGCCTCGACGATGGCAGAGTGCTGCGACAGAGGGACGCCGAAGCGGCTGCCGCGGTGGCCCACGCTGGTGAGGGCGATGGCGGCCTCGGCGAGCTCGGGGTTGATCCGCAGGCCGATCCGGCTGGCGCAGGCCGGGGTGTGGAGGGCGGCGATCCGCTCGATCTCGGCGAAGTTGTCGGCGTTGATCCGCAGGCCCATGCGCAGGGCCTCGGCCAGCTCGGCCTCGGTCTTGACCGGGGAGTCGAAGACGATCCGGTCGGGGCTGCAACCTGCTCGAAGGGCCAGGTGGACCTCCTCGATGGAGGCGGCCTCGAGACCGGCGCCCGCGGCCACCGCGACGCGCAGGACGCCGACCAGCGGGTTGGCCTTGATCGCCACGGTGTGCAAGGCGCGGGGTCCCGCGAACGCAGCGGCGACGTCGGCGAGCTTGGCGCGGAGGCGGTCGAGGTCGTGGACGAGCACCGCCGGCTCGTCGGCGTGACCGGCCGCGCGTACGCGGCGGAAGGCCTCTGCGAGCTGTTCGGGCGCAGGACGGGCGTCGACGGCGATCGGCACGATCGAGAGCGTCGCCCATGTCGCGCGCGCGCGCCAGAGCGCCACACCCCTCGCATGGCGGCGCGCTGCCTGCGGCGACGGCCGCTGCGCGGGTCGGCCACGGCGGCGTGAGGCGTTGCGAGGAGCCGAGGTCTGGAGCGCGTGCGGCCGGCGCCGCGTCAGTTGCGTTCGCTGGTGAGGATCGCCTTGGCGGCGTCGTGGCCGCTCTGGACGGCGGACTCGATGGTGGCGGGCAGGCCGGTGCGGACCCAGTCGCCGGCCATGTAGAGGCCGCGCACGGGGCCGGTGACCTCGGGGCGGCAGTGGTAGGTGCCGGCGGCGTGGGAGATGGTGGCGCGCTTCTCCTTGATGACCTTGAAGCGCTTGATCTTGGGGCCCTGGGGGCCGGCGGCCGGGAAGTAGCGCTGGAGCTCGGACTGCAGCAGCGCCTGCAGGGTCTCCGGCGGGTCGTCGACGCAGGCCCGGGCGGCGCTGATCGTGCAGTTCATCATGACCTCGCTGCCGACCTCGCCCTCGATCTGCGAGCGGTTGAACATCCAGTGCAGCGGGCCGGCGACCAGGCCGACGAACGGGTCCTCAAACGGGGCGCGGTCGACCGAGAACCACAGGTTGACGATCGGCGACGGGCGCAGGCGGGCGATGTCCTGATAGACAGGGTGGTTGGGCAATGTCCCCGGGAGCATGTCCAGAAAGGCTTGCGGGGGGACGGTCGAGACGACGACGTCGGCGGCGAGGGTGTCGCCCGACTTGAGGGTGACGCCGGTGACGCGCGAGTTCACGACCTCGAGCGCGCGCACCGGCTCGCCGAGGCGCAGCTCGCAGCCGCGGGCGCGCAGGTAGGCCAGCGACTGCTCGACGTAGAGGCGCGACAGCGGGACCTTGGGCACGCCGAGGCGCGAGGCGTCGCGGCTGGTGAGGAAGGCGCGGTCGAGCACGGCGGTGAACATCGCCGCCGACGAGACCAGGGGGTCGTCGTTGAGGGTGCCCCAGATCAGCGGGTCCCAGAAGGCGTTGCGCAGGGTCGCGGTCTGGCCCAGGCGGCGCAGCCAGCTGTCGCAGGTCTCGTTGTCGTCGGGGCGCTGGACCTCGCCGCGCAGCATGAGGCCGGCGCGCAGGGCCGCGGCCTTGTCGAGCACGCCGAGCCCGCGCATGGTCAAAAGGCCGGTGGCGAGGTGCAGCGGCGCCGGCAGGGCCGGGCACTGCAGGTGCAGCCGCTTGCCGCCCGGCTTCACCATCGTCACCTCGAGGTTCTTCTGGAAGTAGACGCCGTCGGTGCTGTCGATCGCGCGCAGGAACGCCAGGGTCTCGCGGTAGCAGCCCATCATCAGGTGCTGGCCGTTGTCGACCTCGCGGTCCAGGGTGGCGTCGTGGAACGAGCGGGCCCGGCCTCCGCCGGCGCGGGTGGCCTCGATCAGGGTGACGACCCGGCCGGCCTCGGCCAGGCGCACTGCGGCGGACAGGCCGGCGAGGCCGCCGCCGATCACGATGACGCTGCGGGTGCTTTCGGACATGACGGAAAGGACATTCTCGAGAGGACAGGGCCAAAGCGACAGGTCCGGGGGGACATGGCCCCCGGGACAGGACGCTCAGGACAGGACGCTGGCCCCGGCGCGGGCCAGCGCGAGGAAGGCGACGCGGAGCTTGTCGCGGCGGCGCAGCGAGGCGCGGCGGGTGAACACGTTGTAGTTGCGGGCCCGGATCTCCTGCAAGATCTCGTAGTAGGTGCGGCCCATGATCTCGGCCGGCAGGAGGCGGCGCTGCTGGATCTCCGGCAGCAGCGCCCAGGCGGCGTGGTACTCGCGCTCCGCCGCGGCGGCGAAGTCGGCCGCGGCGCCGACGAACCGGCCGTCGTAGCGGTAGTTGAAGACGTCGTCGGGCGTGAGGCCGTGGCGCGCCAGCAGCTCGAGCGGGAGGTAGATCCGGCCGCGCGCGGCGTCCTCGGCGACGTCGCGGAGGATGTTGGTGTACTGCAGCGCGAGGCCGAGGTGCTCGGCGTAGCGGCGGGCCGGCTCGCGCTGGTCCTTGAAGAGCGCCAGGCACAGGAAGCCGACGCACGAGGCGACGCGGTAGCAGTAGAGCCGCAGCTGCTCCATGTCGTCGTAGGTGTTGCGGTCGAGGTCCATGGCGACGCCGGCGATGATCTCGTCGAAGGCGTCGCGCGGGTAGTGAAAGTGCTTGTTGCTCTCGGCCAGCTGGCGCCCGAGCTCGGTGTGCGGCGGGTCGTCGTCGACGTAGGCGTCGCCGTAGATCCGCGCGACCTCGGCGCTCCAGCCGGCCAGGGCGCGGCGGGCCGCCTCCTCGCCGGCGGGCCCGGGCTCGCGCTCGTCGACGATGTCGTCGACGACGCGGCAGAACTCGTAGACCTGCTGCAGGCCCTCGCGCTGCTCGGGGCCCAGGAACAAGAACGCGAACTTGAAGTTCGAGTTGGAGCGCTGCACCAGCCGCCGCCACAGGGCGACGGCGCCGCTCGGGATCGTGCGCGCGAGTTCCATGAGCTGGGCCATCGTGCAGCTACACCTCGCCGCGGAGGAAGCGGCGGCCGAACGAGAAGATCGAGCGCGCGGCGATGCCGAGCATGTCTTGCTTCTCGAGGGTGGGGCGGAAGCCGAGCACCTCGTAGTCGAGGTCCTCGATGCGCTGGAGGATGGCCATGCCGCCGCGCCAGGTCGCCTCGAGCTCCATCGACAGGCCGGGCTCGACGCGGCGGACCAGCGGGTAGCCGCGGAGGAACATGCTGCGGCAGCGCGAGACCGAGAACGCCATCAGCTCCTTGAAGGCGCGGGTGTGGCGGGCGGCGAGCAGGTCTTCGCGGGTGACGTTGAAGTGGACGAGGTCCTCCTCGGGCAGGTAGCAGCGGCCGCGCGGGGTGTCGACGCTCAGATCCTGGAGGAAGTTGGCGATCTGCAGGGCGGCGCAGATCTCGTCGCTGAAGCGGTGCAGCTCGGGCTCGTGGTGGCCGTGGACGTAGAGCACCAGCTGGCCGACCGGGTGGGCCGAGTGCTTGCAGTAGTGGCGCAGCTCGGCAAACATGCCGTAGCGCTTCTGCGTGAGGTCCATGCGGAAGGCGGTCAGCAGCGCCTTGAACGGGCCGATCGGGATGTTGTGGCGGCGCACCGTGTCGCGCAGGGCCAGGAACACCGGGTGCTGGATCTCCTTGTGGTAGGCGGCGACCAGCAGCTGCTCCCAGCGATCGAGGGCGTCGACGCGGCGGCTCTCGAACCGCGGCTCGTCGGCGAAGTCGTCGGCGGTGCGGGCGAAGGCGTAGATCGCCATGATGTTCGGCCGCAGGTGCGCCGGCAGGAAGCGCGAGGCGACCGGGAAGTTCTCGTAGTGCGTGGTGGCCATGCGCTCGCAGTAGCGATAGGCCGTCTCGAGGGTCCACGGGCCGGGAGGGGCCCCGTCGGGCGAGCTGACGCGCTGACCCTCGAGGTCGCCCTCGGGAGGCGGAGGGACGCAGAAGAGGCGGGGTTCCGTGGCGCTGACCATGACGGGGTTCTCCGAGGAGTGACAGGCGAGGCGAGGTCGTGCGGGGCTTCGGCGATCGTGCTGGTGCAGGACGCGGTGTGTCGTTGCGAGCCGCCGCGAGGTTCTCAGGGTGAGCGGAAGTCTAACGGCTTTCGGATCGGAGCTCGTGCAGCAGGAGGACCGCGCGATCGTGCTTGATCTCGGCCGACTCCACGAGTCGGTGGACGAGGAGGTCGACCTCCGCGCCCTGGGCCCCGGCCCCGACCGCGACGGAGCGGGCGTGGAGCGACATGTGGCCGCGCTGGATGCCTTCGGTGGCGAGGGCGCGCAAGGCCGCGAGATTGCTGGCGAGTCCGACTGCGGCCATGACTTGACCCAGCTCGGCGCCCGAGGTCGCGCCGAGGATCTCGAGCGCGAGCCTGGCCGCGGGGTGCACCTTGGTGGCGCCCCCGACCACGCCCACAGCCGCAGGCAGGCTGATCGCGCCGCACAACCAGCCTTCGGGGTCGAGCCGCCAGGTGGCGAGCGGACGGTAGGCGCCGGTGAGACCCGCGTACGCGTGGGCGCCGGCCTCGATCGCGCGCCAGTCCTGGCCGGTGGCGAGGGCGACCGCGTCGACGCCGTTCATGACGCCCTTGTTGTGGGTGGCGGCGCGGTAGGGGTCGAGCTCGGCGAAGCGCGAGGCGGAGGCGATGCCGGCCGCCGCGGCGGCGCCCGAGAAGCCGCGCCCGGCCAGCGCGCCAGGAGGCACGCGGCAGGTGACGTGGGCCCGCCGGCGATCGGCGAGGTTGCTGAGGATCCGCAGACCGGCTGTCCATCCGGTCATGTCCGAAAGGCGGGGCGCGAGGACCTCGGCGATCGTGTTGAGCAGGTTGGCGCCCATGGCGTCCTGGCAGTCGACGACGACGTCGACGACGAGCATGTCGGGCGCGAGGACGCGGACCAGCAGGTCGCGCGCGCCGCCGCCGCGAGCGACGAGGCGCGGGTGGGCCGAGTCGGCGAGGGCGAGCAGGTCCCCCCGCGCGGCGTGGATGGCCGCGACGGCCGGCTGCGGCGCGGGCTCGCCGGCCCTGGGCGCGGTCAGCTGGACCTGGGCGATCATCCACGGCGGGTCGCTGCGGGCGAAGAAGCCGCCGCCGGCGCGGATCATCTTGGCGGCGTTGGAGGCCGCGGCGACCACCGAGGCCTCCTCGACGGCCATCGGCACCAGGAAGTCGCGGCCGTTGATGCGGAAGTTGGTGGCGACCGCGAGCGGGAGCTCGAGCGTGCCGATGACGTTCTCGATCAGGTTGTCGGCGCTGCCGAGGTCGAGGCTGCCGGGGTCGAGGGCGGCGAAGCGGTCGCGCGGGATGTGGGTGGCGGCCGCGACTGCGTCGCGCCGGCCGTCGACGCCGAGGCGGAAGAAGCCGGACATGCGCGAGGACAGCGGCGGCCGCTCGTCGCGGCGCAGGCCGGGGGCGGCCACAGGGAGGCGGCCGATCGCGGCCAGGCCGTGCTCGCGATGCAGTCGCTCGGCGAGCAGGTCGAGGTCGGCCTGACGGGCGGCGAACACGACCACGAGGTCGCCCCCGCCGGCGCCGCTCGGCTTGGCGGCGAGGCCCATGCGCGCGGCCTGATCGACGATCGTGGCGATCGTCGGGGTGACGATCGGGGCGTCGCTCAGGCGCTGCAGGGCGCGCAGGCCGTCGTTGTGGAGGGCGACCGCGTCGCGGATGGCGGTGAGGCCGACGTCGGCGTCGGTGCTGTCGTAGCCGCCGCGGAACAGCTCGGCGGCGCGGCGCAGCTGGGCGGTGGCGGCGGCGTGGGCGGCGGGGTCGCGCTCGCCGGCGGCGCGGACCTGCTGGACGAACGAGGCGGTGTCGGCGGGCGCGCCGGCGTCGAAGAAGCCGATGTGCAGCCAGGCCGGGTGGGCGACCGGGACCGGGGCCTCGCCGCGGGTGAAGGCGATCGTGCCGCCGAGGACCGCGCAGGCGACGTCGGCCCCGCTGCCGCCGCCCTGGACCTGGGCGTGGGCGGCCTGGGCCAGGCGCAGGGCGATGGCGCGGACGGCCGGGTCCTCGAGGTCGTGGCCGGCCTCGGCGAGGTGGAAGCCGACCACCGCGGCGACGGCCGCGGCCGAGCTGCCGAGCCCGAGCTTGCGCGCGCCGGCGGCGAACGAGCCGGTGTCGACGCTGGTCAAGGGGCCAGGTGCTTTGGTTCCTGTGCTTTCGGACAGGAACTGGCGGACATGCGCGTAGGCGGCCTCGGTCAGCGCCGAGGCCGGCGGGCGGTCGGGGTCGTCGCAGTCGGCGGCGACGGCCCGGCGGCCGACGGCGGTGACGAGGGCGGTGGCGCCGGCGAGCACCGCGTACTCGCCGATCAAGAACGCCTTGCCCGGGGCGGAGACTGCCAGGCGGGTCACGCGAACACCTCGACGGTGGGGTCGGGGCCGGGGCCGACGACGTCGACCGCGTGGACCCCGGCGACGCCGCGCAGGCGGACGGCCAGCTCGTCGGCCTGGTCCGCGGCGCACAGGACCTTGACGTGCGGTCCGGCGTCGCTGGTGACGTAGCCGCGCAGGCCCTCGGCGCGCAGGCGCCACACCGCGTGGATGACGTCGAGGGTGGCGCCGCGCCAGTACACGATCGGCGGGCGGCTGGCCATCATGCAGGCGTGCATCTTGAAGCAGGAGTGTTCGAGGATGTCCCCGAGGACAGCCAGGTCGCGGGCCGCCAGCGCGGCCTCGGCGGCGGCGAGGTCGGCCTCGGAGGTGTCGACCCACGGGCCGTAGTAGGGCGAGGTGTCGCGGCTGCGCTGCATGCCGGCGGTCGAGCCGATCGCCTTGGGGCCGCGCTCGGTGTGGACGATGAGCAGGCGGACGTCCCAGTGCGACTGCGGCTGCAGCGGGTAGGCCCGGCAGTCGCTGCCGTCCGGGAGGACGCCGCGCTCGAGGCGGACGAAGCCGCCCCACAGCGAGCGCGCGGCCGAGCCGGAGCCGCGGCGCGCGAGGGCCGAGAGGGCGGGCCGGCCGGGCTCGTAGTCGAAGGCGGCGGCGGCGGCGAGGGTCAGCGCGGCGAAGCCCGAGGCCGAGCTGGCGAGGCCGGCGGCGGTGGGCAGGTAGTTGTGCGAGGCGACGGCGCAGGCCGGGCGCGGACCGGCGTGGCCGGCGGCCTGCCACACGCGGTCGAGCTGGCGCATCACCTTGGCCGCGACCTCGCCCGAGGCTGGCTCTTGGTTCAGGTGGAAAGAGTCCTGGTCCCCGGGACAGACGGTCGTCTCGCTGCGCAGACGATCGAGGGTCAGCGACAGCGAGCCGACGGCCGGCAGGTTGAGGTCGGGCGGCGACGAGTCGCGCTTCCCCCAGTACTTGACGAGGGCGATGTTGGTGTGGGCGACGGCGCGGGCGCTCTTCATGACGCGGCGACCTCGACGAACAGCGGACGGAGGGAGGGGAAGGCGGCGGTGAGTCTGTCGGGGGCGTCGCCGGCGAGGGCCAGCAGGCAGCCGCCGCAGCCGGCCCCGGTGAGCTTGGCCCCGCGCGCGCCGGCGGCCCGCGCGTCGGCGGCCATGCGATCGAGCGCGGGCGAGGAGACGTCGAGCGCGCCGAGCAGGCCGTGGGCGACGTCGAAGAGGACGCCGAGAGTGTCGAGGTCGCCGTGCTCGATGGCGTGGATGCCCGACTCGACGGCCTGACCGATGGCGATCAGGACCGGGCGGACGACGCTCGGCAGGTGCTCGAGGCGGCTGCGGCAGCGCGCGACCTGATCGGCGGTGCTGCGCGGGATGCCGCTGGGGATGATGCAGAGCGGCAGCGGGGCGCCGGGGTTGATCGAGCGCGGCGGCTCGCCGCGGACGTAGCGGAGGACGCCGCCCTGGGCGGCGACGCGGCTGTCGAGGCCCGAGGGCTCGCCGTGGAACACGCGCTCGCCGGCCAGCGAGGCGGCGACGACGTCGTCGACGCCGGCGTCTGGCCCGAAGACCAGGCGGGCGAGAGCCACGGTGAGCGCCGCCGAGGAGCCGAGGCCGGCGCGCGAGGGCAAGGCGCTGGTGCCGTGGATCGCCCAGCCGGTGACGGGGCCGTCGCAGTGGGCGAGGACCTCGAGGCAGGCGCGCGCGACCGGATGATCGCTGCCGGCGTGCAGCTCGAGGTCGAGGTCCCAGGCGGGGACGGTGAGGGTGATCGGCAGGCGCGGGTCGGGCCGCGGGCGCGCCTCGAGGACGATGCCCTGCGGCAGGCCGGCGGCGACGGCCGGGTAGCCGTAGACGACGGCGTGCTCGCCGAGGACGATGACCTTGCCGTGCGCCTCGGCGCGCGGGTGCAGGGGGATGCTCATCGCCGCGGCTCCGGGACCCAGCGGGCGAGGGTGGGGCCGAGCACCCGCGGGGCGCGCTGCAGGTCGGCGACGGTGCGCGAGCCGGTGAGGAGCATGATGCTGCGGACGGTGAGGACGACGCGGCGGAGGAAGGCGACCACGCCGTCGTAGCCGCCGGCGCGGTGGGCCTTGAGCACCGGCGCCGCGAGACCGCCGGCGGTGGCGCCGAGGGCGACCGCGCGGGCGACGTCGCTGCCGGTGCGCAGGCCGCCGGTGGCGACGATGCCGCGGAAGCCGAGGCCCTGGACCTGCAGGACGCTGGCGGCGGTGGGGATGCCCCAGTCCCACAGCTCGTCGGCGAGGGCCCGCTCGTCGGGGTCGACGGCGCGGTGGGCCTCGACGGCGACCCAGCTGGTGCCGCCCGAGCCGCTGACGTCGAGGTGCTCGACGCCGACGCTGCGGACCCGCTCGGCGACGCCGCGCGACAGGCCGCAGCCGGTCTCCTTGGCGACGACCGGGATGTGCAGCTCCTCGACGAGGCGGCGCAGGGTGTCGAGGCCGCGCGAGAAGTCGCGATCTCCGCCCGGCTGGACGATTTCCATGGCCGGGTTGAGGTGGATGCAGAGGGCGTCGGCGCCGGTGTCGCGGCACAGGGTCGCGATCTCGGCGGTGGTCATGGCGCGGGCCTGGACGATGCCGAGGTTGCCGAGCAAGAGGACGTTCGGGGCCTGCTCGCGGACCTTGAAGGTGTGGGCGGTGTGCGGGCGGACGAACATGGCCCGCTGGCTGCCGAGGCCGAAGCCGAGGCCGAGCTGGTCGGCGGCGCGCGCGAGGTCCTGGTTGATGACCGCGGCCTCCTCGGTGCCGCCGGTCATCGCGGCGATGACGACGGGCGCGCGCAGGCGCTTGCCGAGCAGCTCGACGCTCGAGTCGATGTCGTCGAGGTGCATCTCGGGCAGGGCATCGTGCACCAGCTCCACCTGCTCCAGGAGGCTGGTCTTGTCCCGGAAACCGACGTTGTCGCCGGCGCACAGGGCGAGGTGATCCTTCTTGCGCTGCGAGATGTCGAGGCGATCGGCCATGAGCCCCGGCAATGTAGCTGCTAGCCCCAGGTGGCCGCCCGCTCCGCCACGCGCCGGCCCGTGCGGAAACTCGTTCCCGCGCCCGGATGTCGCAAAAGACGGGCGCCGGCGCCGCCCGGACCCGTGATCCGCAGCACAGGGCCGAGCGCCTTCGGGTGATCCCGCAGCCGGTCCGCACGCGCGCGCACGGCCGCTCGAACCGCGTTCTCAGGACATGTCGGATCGGGCATGACCGATCGGCCAGGTCATTCCAGGCCGCGTGGGAGGGCCCTCCGGATGGCCGCGAGCGAGGTGCCGTCCTCCAGAAAGAGGGTCTCGCGGACCTGCGGCAAGAAGAAGGCGGAGAGGTCGCGGGTGTTGCGCGGGAGGACAGCCCGCACGGGTCGCCGTCGTCGGCGAAGAGCCGGCCGTCGACCTACCCGTCGGCTCCGCCGCAGCAGAGGCCGTGGTCCGCGAGCCAGCGCGGAGGTTCAGCGCGGCGCGCTCGATGCCGAGCTGCAGCTCGGCCCGCCGTCGCCGGTGAGGGGCCGACGCTGCGATCGATCTGTCCGTAGGACCAGGTGCCGGGCGAGACGGCGGCGTCGCGGACGAGATGTCCGAAGGGTCATGTCGAGACCGATCGCCACAGACGCCCGTCGCGGCGAGCGCGACGGAGCGAAGGCGCGAGGTGTCCGAAGGGACATGTCGAGTCGCAGGGCCCGAGGTCGCGAACTCGAGCCCGGATCGATGGATCCGGGGGTCGGGTCTCCGCGGCCCCAGGCCGCCGGGAGCGCTTGTCGGGCCGATGTTGCTCTGATAGAGGTCGACGCATGGTCTTCGCTCGTCGTGCTTGTTCGTGCGCGCTGTTGTCCATGCTCTGGCTCGCGGCCTGCAGCTCCGCGAAGGAGCCCGGCGAAACTGCCACCGAGGGATCGGGCAATCCGAGCGGCGATCCGACCGGCGGCGGTCAGGGCCACGCCGCATGCGAGAAGTACCTGGCGTGCGTCGCGGTCGTCTTGCCGTCCGAGCTACCCGACGCCGAGGCGGGCTTCGGCCAGGCGGGGACGTGCTGGCAGAGCACGCCCGAGATCGCGCAGGGCTGCGTCGACGCCTGCGAGTCCGGCCTCGTGGCCTTCGCCATGATGTACCCGAACGAGCCGGCGTGCGGCGGCAGCGGGATGGGCACGACCGGCACGACGGAGAGCCCCACGACGACGGAGGGGACGACGACGGAGGGGACGACGACGGAGGGGACGACGACGGAGGGGACGACGACGGAGGGGACGACGACGGAGGGGACGACGACGGAGGGGACGACGACGGAGGGGACGACGACGGCCACCACCGACACCTCGGCCGGGCCGATGACCACGGACATCGGGCCGTGCGAGGACCTGCCCCTTCAGCCCGACGGCGCGACCTGCACGCAGCCGAGCGGGTGCGGCTGCAGCTCCGGCAAGTGCTTCGTCTATCCGGTCTTCGGCGGCTATTGTGGCGAGTGCCTGGTCGACGCCGACTGCGACGGCGGAGGCTGCACGGGGCCCAACCCGTTCACCGGCCCGGGGGCCGTGTGCAACGACGGCGGCCCCGGCGACGGCTGCCAGTCCGACGCGGTCTGCTCCGACCCGAACAACGGCGTCTGCGCGGCGGTCATCGAGGTCCCCGGCATCATCACGGTCTCGACCTGCGGCGAGTGCCAGACCGACGCGGACTGCAGCGCTCCGACGCCCGTGTGCGCGCCGAAGTACGACGTCGCCGATTTCAGCGGGCGGTTCGACTGCGTGGCCAAGGGCTCGGTGGCGAACAACGGCGGCTGCAACAGCGACGCGGCCTGCGCGTCCGGCCACTGCGGCGCGGCGAGTCTCATGGGCCTGGTCCAGTTCGGCGTCTGCGGCGAGTGCCTCACCGACGCCGACTGCAGCCCCGGAGAGCAGTGCGTCGAGGGGGAGGCCGACCTCGGCGGTGGCAAGCTGACCGGCGCGACTTGCGAGTGAGCGCGTCGGCGCCGGCGTGAGCAGGGTCGATGGGACATGGTGGTGAGGACATGTCCATGCGAACATGTCTTTTTCGACATGCCACTCGTCGGTCGTGAGGGCTCGATCTCAGGGGAGAGCTGTCCCGAGGGGCAGGTTACGGTCCGGAGGCCTCGGCGCGGGGGACCGCGGGCGCAGGTCGGCTGCGAGGTCGCGGCGGACGACGAGGCTGCCCGGCGGACGCAGGTCGGCTGCGGGCGACGAGGCCGCCCGGCGGCCGTGTGCGCCGGCTGCCCATGAAGGCGACGAGGCTGCTCGGCGGGCCGTGTACGTCGTGCTCATGACGGCGCCGGGGCGCATCCGCGGCCGCGACAGCGCGCCGGTCCCGTTCCTGGCGCGCGCGCCAGGTCGAGCGGTCCGGCTGGCGTGCGCGGCGGGCCAGCGCCGCGACCTCGCCGCAGCCGCGGCCGTGGGGCCGGGTTCAGGGAGCGGGGCCCGCGGCCGCTCCGCCGCGGTTGCGCGCGGCCAGGGAGTCGCGCTACGGATCGGGCGCGATGCACCTGACGCAAAGGCTCCCCAACGGCGTGACCGTGTACAAGTGGCCGCACAACGTCGAGCCGACCGCCGAGTCGGTGGCGGCCGAGATGGCCCGCTTCGGCTTCCGCAGCTACGACCTTCAGACCGTGCCGCCGTGGTTCTTCCGCAGCCGGCACGCGCACGACGAGGAGGAGATCCGCGGGGCGGTCAGCGGGGTGACGACGTTCCACTTCGACGAGGGGCCGGTGACGCTCGAGGCCGGCGACATCCTGATCATCCCGTCGGGGGTGCAGCACGAGGTCCGTAGCCACAACGGGCGCACGTTCTCGGCCTACAAGGGCTCGCGCAGCGGCGAGCGCCACGTCACCGAGCACGGCGACGGCCGCGGCAGCGTCGAGGACCTGGCCGGCGGAGGCAAGTCGTGAGCCACCTGATCGCCCTCGACCTCGACGGCACGCTCGAGGACAGCCGCGACGACATGGTGGCGGCGGTGCTGCGGGTGCGCGCGAGCTTCGGCCTGTCCGAACAGCCAGGTGACACGTACCGCCCGTACGTGAACGCCGGCATGGACCACCTGTACCGCAGCTGCTTCAAGGAGTACGTCGGCGCGGGCGGGACGGTCGACGACGTCCGCGCGGCCTACGAGGCCGACTACCTGGCCCACATCGCCGACACGACCCGGCTCTACCCGGGGATGGGCGACGCGCTGGTCGAGCTGGCGGCGCTCGGCAGCCTGGCCTGCGTGACCAACAAGCCGCAGCGCCTCAGCGCGGCGCTGCTCGAGGCGCTCGGGGTCGGGCGCCTGTTCTCCGCGGTGATCGGCGGCGACACCTGTCCCGAGAGCAAGCCGAGCCCGATGGTCCTGGCCGAGGCCAGCCGCCGCGTCGGCCGCACGGGCGCTGCCCTGATGATCGGTGACTCGGCCGCGGACGTGAAGTGCGGGCGCTCGTTCGGCGCGACGACGATCTGGTGCGCGTGGGGCTACGCGGCCGACCCCGGCGCCGAGACTCCCGACCACCGCGCCGCGACGCCGCTCGACCTGCCTCGGCTGGTGCGCTCGCTGGTCGCGTGAGGCGCGAGTCGTGACGACGGCGAGGCTGTCCGAAGGGACATGCCTCGTCCGGGCATGTGCCTCGTGATTCGTCGCGCTTGCTGGCCGTGCGGGGGCCTTCGTGGTGCGTCATCCGGGGATCTCCGCTTCTCGTCGGTGCCCGATCCATGATGTCTTGGCCCTGGCATGGAACCCCGCCTCAAGTCCCCCCCGAGCAAGCTGGCGAAGCTGAAGCCGGCGATCGCCGCCCTCCTTCCGGGGGGCCTGCCCGCCGACGTCGCCCGCTTCTACGCCAAGAGCGACGGCCTGAAGTTCTCCTTGCAGGGCGAAGAGGCCGTCCTCGTCGGCCTCGCCGAGATGTTCGGCGGGCTCAAGAAGGGGGCGTTTCGCGGGCACGTCGTCGTGAAGAAGGCGGACCTGGACGAGCTCGAGTGGTCGGATCTCCCGTTTTACGAGCGTTTCTTCAATGAGTATGCGGACGTCTTCGACAAGAAGTCGCTCGACCGGCTCAACCTCCGCATGCGGCTCAAGCTGCTCGTCAGCGTCGCGGGCGAGTCGACCGAGCTCGGCATCGACTACTTCGACGCGAAGCCCACGATCTACTTCGTGCACCGCGCCGACGCTGCGTACCCGCTGAAGGACCTCGGGTTCGACGACTTCGTCGAATGGTTCGCGAAGTTCGGCACGCGCCGCTGGTACTTCGCCTTCCTCGACAAGAAAGCCGAGGCGAGTCTCAACATCGATCTCCGCGCGGAGCTCGAGCGCTCGCTCGAGGATTTCCCGCCGGAAGCATGGGCGCCGCTCCTCGCGCGCCTCCCGAAGAAGAAGGAGCCCGGTCCCGTGCGCGCGCAGGTGCTCGCCGCTGCGAGTGACCGACCGGTCGTCCTCACGTCCTTCCCGCCGCTGAAGCAGCCGCCCGAGGTCCTCGACGAGGAGCACCCGCGCGGCGTGGCGTTCAGCGCCGACGGCCAGCACCTCGTGGTATGGGGCGCCAACCACGAGGTCGTCGTCCACGACGTGGGCCGCCGCGAGCGGCTCTGGAAGCAGAAGCACGCGGAGGCGATGGACCTGTCCGCGGACGGCCAGACCGTCGCGGTGCTCGAGCACCCGCGGGCGAGCGAACGCGCCGATCGGCTCGTGCTGCGCGCGTGTGCGACGGGCAAGCCGCTCCATCGCGAGCCGTGGCGGCCGGGCTGCGCGCTCAAGACGCTGGCCTGCGTCGGAGGCGGCAGGGTCGTCGTCGCCGACACCGCCGACACGCTGCACGTCCTCGACGTCGCCACGCAGCGGACGCTGAAGACGGTGCCCCGCGTGAAGCACGTGCGCCGGCTCGGCGCCGCCGGCGACACGGCCCGCGTGCTCGCCCACATCCAGGCCTACGACGAGGGCGCCATGGCGCTCACGGGCCCTTCCGCCGTGAAGCTCCTCGATCTCGCGACCGGGGCGGTCGTGACGAGCTGGGCCGGCGCCACGACCTTCGCCGCCTCGGCCGACGGCGCACTCGTGGCACTCGGCTCATCCGGCAAGCGGTCGGTCGTGCGGATCGTCGAGCTCGAGTCGGGTCGCGTGGTCCACGAGCTCCAGGGCGGCGCGACCAACCCGGACGAGGACCCCCACGCCGGTTTCCATCTGGCGTTCTCGCCCGATGGCGCGCGGCTCGTCGTCAGCGAGCGGGTGTACGACGCGAGCAGCAAGACGGTGACGAGCACGGTGAGCCTCTACGACGCGAAGCTGGGGACGCTCGTCGAGCGCGTCGACCTCGGACGGAACCCCGAGCGCCCGCGCCTCACGATCGACGCCGAAGGGCTCGCCCTCTCGGCCGATGGCGTGCTCTGCGTCGCCGCCGACGCGTACGGCCTTCGCCTCTGGCGCGTTTGACGTATCCCCTTCGCTCGTGTGCCGACGATCAGGTCGGCGGCGTGACGGCGAGCCGTCGGGCGTACGGCAGCAGCGTCCGCGGCAGAGACAGCTCGCTTCCGAGGCAGGGGAGCGTCGGGTACCTGTCTTTTGGTTCCGGCGCGACAAACCGGATCTCGTGGCAAGCAGGCTCGTCGGGTACCTGTCCCGTAGTTCAGGCGCGAGCGGGCCCCGGATCTCGACGGAGTCGACCTTCGCCGCCCCAAGAGAGCTCCCGGAGGACGGGGGCCGGGGGCGTGTCGGACCGAGTTCCGCAGGACGAGGCAATTGCCTGGGCGAAGCAGGCCAGCCGCGTCGAAGTCCGAGGACTGCCCGAGGGCCGGCGCGCCCCCGGACACCGGCCCCGCGACCCTCGCCGCGCTTCATCCGGGGCCCGGTCGCGCCGTGCGACGGCCGACGCACGGTGGCTGGCCGCCGGGTAAGAAGTACTATGCAACATGTCGTATTCGCCATGCACGAATAAACATGTCTACAAGGACATGTCCAAAAGAACATTATCAGGGCCGCAGCTGGAACACCGCGTCTTCGAGCCAGTCGTTGAGGAACAGCCCGCGCGGATCGAGGGCGGCGCGGTGGGCGAGAAAGGCGTCCATCTGCGGGTAGCGCTCGCGGACCGCGCGCGGGTGCAGCAGGTACTTGCCCCAATGCGGGCGCGCGCCGGCGATCGCCAGCATCTCTGCGCTCCACTGCTCGTAGAACACGTCCGCGTCGCGGGCCGAGCGGGTCGTCACCACCTCGAGGTCGCAGATCGCCCGGCCGTGCGCCGGGGCCAGCAGCGCCGCGCTGGGGCCGATGAAGCGGGCGTGCACCACCATGTTGACCGGGAAGCTGGCCGCGCGGGCCAGGTGTTCGATGAGGCCGATCGTGCGGCGCCAGGCCGGCTCCGCGTCGGCCAGCGGCACCCCGTACGACATGTCCCAACAGCGCGGGTAGGCGCGCTGGTAGTGGAACGCGCGCGACGCCGGGGCCACCGCGCAGCCCGGGGTCATCGACAGGCGCGGGGCCAGCTGCATGAACGCGGGCGTGAGCTCGGGGGCCACGCGGCCGAGCAGCGGCAGCACTCCGTTGCACGAGGCGAACGTGCAGGCGTAGGTGAAGGCGAACTTGAGTCGGTCGGCCAGCGTCGCGCCGGCGTCGGGCTCCTCGGTGCGGCGCATCAGCTTGCACCACATCGTCTCGGTGAACGGGAACCAGTAGAGCTCGACGAATTCGTAGGTCGCGAGCAGGTCGGGCAGGCCGCCGAGGACGTCGTCGACCGCGATCATGCGGTCCTCGACGTGGAGGTGGAACTCGGGCCAGCAGCGCATCGTCACGTCGTGGACCACCCCGAGGGCGCCGAGCGAGCAGCGGGCCGCGTCGAACAGCGGGCCGTCGGCGGCGCTCAGGTGGTGCACCTCGCCGCGGGCGTCGACCAGGGTCATGGCCACGACCTCGTCGGACATCGTCGACGTGCGCAGGCCGGTGCCGTGAGCGGCCACCGCGATCGCGCCGCCGACCGAGATGTCCTGGAAGATGGTCGGAGTGATCAGGGTGAGGCCGCGGGCCTGCGTGAACTGGACCAGGTCACGCACCGTCGCGCCGGCCTCGACGCGGATCGCGGGGGCGCCGTCGTAGCTCGTCTCGTGCATGCCTCGCAGCTGGCCGAGATCGATGAGGCTGCCGCGGGTGGGCACCAGCGGGCTCCACGAGCACGAATTGCCGAGCGGACGGATCCGCCCCTTGCGACCGGCCTGACGCACCGCCTCGCGCAGCTCGTGCAGGCCGCGCGGGCGGTAGAGGTCGGCCGTGCAGGCGAGGTTGTCGTTCCAGTTGCGCCACTTGTACTGCGGGATCAGCTGCACTGGTTTGCTCGTCAGATGTTGATGCTGTTCGGGACCAGCCGCGGCAGCAGGTACGGGTAGGGTCGCGGCCGCTCGCGGTTGCGACGCTCGATCTCTCGCTCGACCGCGTCGAGGTCCGCGTGCAGCCTCGCGAGCAGCGGGCGGGCCGCGGGGACGCGACCGAGCTCGTAGTGGGTGTAGTCGCCGAAGCGATCGAAGCGGTAGAACGCGATCTGGTTGTTCTGGAACTGTTCGGCGCCGACGTGCAGCGGCGGCAGGGTGGCGGCGATCCGGGCGGCGTCGACGACCTCGTCCTCGCGCGGGGGCGGGCGGTAGGCCGCGCCGGGGAACGCGGGTACGTAGGTGAAGTGGTCGGTCTGCGGGAAGTGGACTGCCGCGTGGCCGGGGCCGGCGATGAACAGGAATTGCGCGAGCAGGTCGACGAGTACGTCGCGGCTATCGAGGCCGGATGCCGACAGCAGGCCGCGCAGGCGCCCGCCGTCGTCGGCCTGCAGCTCGGCGACGAAGGCCTGCAGCTCGGCGTCGGCGCGCACGGCCGCGTCGTCACCGTAGTAGAGGGCGACGTAGTCGGCGACGAAGCGGCGGAGCACGGGGGTCCACAGGCGGGCGTCGTCTCGCCACGGGTACTCGCGCGGGTCGTCGCTCACGCCGCGCGCGGCCAGATCGGCCTCGAGCTCCTGCTCGCGCACCGACCAGCGCTCGTAGCTGCGACGCATGATGTTGCGGGTGTCGCACAGCTCGCCGGCGTAGAGGGTGGCGAACAGGCCGCCTGGCTTTTTGAGCAGGTTGAAGGCGGCCCGGTTGACGGCCATGGTGTGCTGGGTGTGCGGCCGCAGCAGCACGTGGATCGGGTGCGAGGGCGCCAGCTGCCGGCGCGAGCTGACCGCGAACGGCTCGGCGACGTAGTGGTGGCGGTAGATGTGGCTCGACAGCGCCTGCAGGTTGAACTCGGCGATCTCGACGTAGGTCTTGGCCAGGGCCCAGCGATCGCTGCCGTCGCGCAGGTAGAGCGGGTTGGGATCGGCGGCGCCGGGCTGATCGACGCGGATCGCCGCCGGCACGAGGTCGCAGTCCGGATCGAGGCCGGGCCGCTGGCAGAACAGGGCGATCGGGGCCGGCAGGTACTTGCCGCGCCAGCGCGAGTCGCGACCGGCGGCGCCGCCCGGCGAGAGGCTGCGCGCCAGCAGCTCGAAGTCGGCGACGAAGAGGTTGCCGGCGGCGTGCTCGGCCGCCAGGGTGGCGCCGGGGCCGAGCACGCGCCCGAGCTGGGCGTCGCTCACCGGCAAGCGCGCGCGCAGGTCGTCGAGGTCGCGCACCCGCGCGAGCAGCAGCGGGTTGGGGCCGTCGATGCGGTTGCGCGCGAACAGGCCGTCGCGCTGGTGCTCGGTGACCGCCGGGGGGGCGCGCAGGCCGAGCCGATCGCTGAAGAGCCCGCGAAACACCTCGAGCTTGTCGACGCCGCCGAGGACGCCGCGCAGGCGGTACCACAGCTTCTTGCCCTGGGCGTCGGCGACGGAGCGCAGCAGGTGCGGGAGGTAGGGCAGGGCCCAGCGCGGCCCGTAGAGCTCGCTGAGCGGGAACTCGCCGGCGACTGCGATCGGCGCCAGCGGGTTGTCCTCGCTGCGCGCGTAGGTGTAGCGCTCGCGGGCGAGGCTCAGGGCCCGACGCCGCGCGACCGGATCGGGTGCGTGCTGCGGCAACGTCGGCGACGGGTCGGGCTTCATCGAGCTCGACCGTAGCACGGCGATCCAGGCGGGGGCGCGGAGCACCTGTCCCCAGAGACAGGCGATTCGGCCGCGGGGCCGTCGGCTCGGGTTTCGCGGGCGAGGGTCGCCGCGGCAGACACTGCATGGGGCCAAAGCGCGTCCTGACGCCCCCGGGCCAGGTCACGCGTGGGTGGGCGCAATCATCCATGACCTCGAGGACAGGTATCGAGGAGGCTGTCTCTCGGGGCATGTACGAGGCCGTCGTGACGGCGTTCCGCGACGCGCGACGCGCGACTGCGCGGGCGGCGTCGCGGCCGCGGCGAAGCGTCGCGCCCAGAGAGCGCGCCTCGCCCAGCAGCGCACCCACAGCTCTTCGTCCGCCGCCCGCAGATCTCCGAGCGGTTGCCGGCCGCGCTCACAGAACATGACCCGCGCCGCGAGCTCGTTCATGCGCTGAAGCGGACACGACCGGCGCGCAAGGCCTCGCGTATGTCCTTCAGGATAGGCTTCATCGGGCATGTGCTTCCTGACATGTCATCCAAGACATGCCCTTTCGCGCATGCACTCCGGGACATGTCATGAAGTGCGCCGGCGGCGGGTGAACGAGCGGATCAGGGCGGCGACGTTGGCGCGGACCTGTGGGTCGGTGCTGAGGCGGTAGCCGGGGGTGCGCATGGCGGCCGGGAGGAGCGGGAGCAGCTGGTCGTTGAGCCGCTTCTCGGCGCGGGCGTCGACGATCTTCTCGAACAGCTCGGCGACGACGGTGTCGCCCTCGAAGTCGATGGTGAAGCGGGCGTCGCCGAAGCTGTAGCGCAGGCCGCAGACGAGGAAGTTGAGGCGCGCGGGGCCGTCGATGACCAGGGCAGGTTCGGCGCCGATCCGCAGGCCGCGGTCGTCGACGCGCAGGCGCACGCTGGTGCCGGGCAGCAGCAAGACGTCGACCAGCGTGTGGTGGAACAGGACCAGGCGGCCGCGCTCGTCGACGGGGAAGCGGTCGAGCACGCCGCGCACGCCGGAGGCGCTCGCGTCACCGACGTCGCCGATCTGGCGGCGGATGATGGCCTCGACCAGAGCGTTCTCGAGCTGGCCGAGGCCGCCGACCTGGACCTCGCCGGACTGCAGGTGATAGCGGGCGCCGCGGAGCTGGATCGCCAGGCGCAGGCCCGGCATCCGCGCCGACAGGCCGCGCTCGCTCTC
Source organism: Nannocystis punicea (assembly GCF_026965555.1). Taxonomy (GTDB): domain Bacteria; phylum Myxococcota_A; class Polyangia; order Nannocystales; family Nannocystaceae; genus Nannocystis; species Nannocystis punicea. Next base: position 5,515,015 of record NZ_CP114040.1, read on the forward strand.
GACGGTCGCCTCGACCTCGTTGGCGGTCAGGGTGACGGTGTCGGCCGGATCCATCAGCAGGGTGAACTCGCCGTAGTCGCCGGGCAGGCGGGCGCCGAACACTGCGATCCGCGCGGGGTCGTGCGGCGGGGCGGCCGGCATCGGCGGGCGCGGCAGGCCGAGCCGCTGGGCCCACACCGCCGGCAGCTTCGGCGCGGCGAGCACCTTGTAGAGGTGCGAGAGGACGGCCTCGGTGACGGGGCTGACCGCGGCGGCCTCGTGGTAGTGCTCCTCGGCGATCCCGCTGATCGTCAGCTTCACCGCGGCGTCGCGCGAGCGCAGGCTGAGCTCGTGGAGGTAGAAGTCGGGCAGCCAGTCGAGCGCCTCGCCGGTGACGAACAGGCCGGCGGCTGACCGAAGGGACAGGCCGTCGTTGTCGAGGTGGAGGTCGATCGAGCCGCCCTTCGCCACGCAGATCTTCAGCGGGCCCCACGGCTTGCCGCGGCCGAGCGCCAGCAGGATGTCGTGGCCGGCCCGCGGCGAGCGATCGCTGGGCCAGAAGTGGCGCATGAACGCGGCGAACAGGGTCCGCATGGCGTGGCTGAGCAGGTGCTGCGCGAGCTCGCCGGCCGGCGGGGAGGCGTCGATCTCGAGCGTCCACGGCAGGAAGGTGAGGTCGACGGTGCGCACTGTGATGTGCAGGCCGAGGCCGAGGACGCGGACGGTGGCGCCCTTGCCGAAGCTGATGTGGGCGCCGCCGCGGCTCAGCGAGAGGTCGACGGTGCGGGAGGCGTCGGCGCTGACGCGCACTGCGCCGAACGAACCGAAGGTCTGCTCCCACACGACGAGGCCGGGCGGGGCCGGCAGCGGCGGCGGGAGCGGGGCCGCCGCCGGCAGGGCGAGCCGGCGCAGCGCTTCGGCGAGCGGCTTCTCGGGCACGAAGCGGGCGAACAGCCGGCGCAGGACCTCGTGCACCAGCGGGCCGGCGGGCGGGTGGCTGCGCAGCTCGAGCGCGCCAGTGCCGGGGCGGTAGACGACGCCGTCGACCGCGAGCTCGGCCAGCAGGTCGGTGCCCTCGGAGACGATCTGCAGCGGAGCGTCGGCGCCGAGCTCGAGGGCGTCCGGGCGCCGCTCGAGCCGCAGGCCGGCGCCGGCGGGCAGCTCGAGGCGGACGCGGACGCGCTTCGAGCTGTCCTTGGGGACCTGCGTCAAAGGCCATGGCTCTTCGGGCAGCTGCTGCGGGGCCAGCGGGAGGTGCGGGCGCAGGCGGACGAGGCCGAACTGCTCGACGCAGCGGGCGGCCAGCCGGGACAGGTAGTCGCCCAGCGGCGGGTCGCTGTCGGCGCGCAGGGCGACCGCGGCGATGTCGTGCTCGACGGCGGCGACGCGCAGGACGAGGCCGAGCTCGGGGGCGACGACGGCGAGCTTGCGCGCGCTGGTGAGGCGGAGGTCGGCGGGGCCGAGGCGGACGGCCAGGACGTCGGCGGGGTCGAAGCGGACGTCGAGCGCGCCGACCACCGGGACGGGGACGCTGGCGGCCACGGCGGACAGCTGCTGCTCGAGCTCGGGGTCGAGGGTCGGGCCGCCGTCGCGGCGCACGCCGAGGATGGCCGGAAGGACAGGTGCGGCGCGGACCCGGATCAGCTGGGCGAGGGCGAGCTCGCCGAACTCGCCCAGCTCGGGGGTGGCGTCGGCGACGACGCTGCCGTCGTGCCAGCGGTACTCGAGCCTGTGGATGTCGGCGTCGGGCAGGACCGGCAGGCCCTGGAAGCGCAGGCGCACGCCGGTCGGGGCCTCGACGACCAGGGCGTCGCTCGTGTGGCGGACGCGGACCTCGGCGTCGGCGTCGGCGGTGAGGCGGACGCCGGTGCGCGGGTTGAACGGCTGATCGAGGAGGAGCAGCTCGTCGGCGTCGCGCTCGCCGACGAGGCCGAGGCGGGCCAGGAGCGCGGGCGAGAGCCGGGGGATCACGCGGGCGTCGACGACGCGGCGGAGCAGGGCGCGCATCAGCGGGCCGAGCGGTGGGTCGGTCTGGATCTCGAGGCGGACCCGCGGCTCGACGCCGGGCGCGCCGGGGGCGGCGCCGACCAGGAGCGCGCGGACCAGCCGCAGCTCGGCCAGCTCGGGCAGCTCGTCGGCGTGCACCGACAGGCCGCCGGGGGCCTCGAAGCGGACGCCGCCGGCCGCGCGGGTGAGCACCAGCTCGCGGTCGCCGAGCAGGGCCAGCTCGCCGCGGGCGCCGAGCGGGATCCGGGCCAGCACCCGGGCGCCGGGCGGCGGGTGGCCGGCGTGGAGCTCGCGCGGGACGACGCCGGCGAGGCGCGCGCGCAGGCCGGAGGCTGGCGCCTGGGACAGGTGCTCGGGGGCATGTCCTCCGGGACCGGTAAAGGTGTCCGCAGGGGCATGTCCGTTGGGGCCTGTCTCGGAGAGCGTGTCCGAAGGGACCTGTCCGTTGGGACCTGTCCCTGCGGCCTGGCCGGCCGTCCCCTTGCGGGTCCGGCGCGGGCGCTTCTGGCCGCGGAGGCGGCGGACGAAGTCGGCCAGGCGGGCGCGCCGCTGCTCGTCGGCGAACAGGTCGTAGCCGGGGATGTTGACGGCGGCGGGCAGGCGGCCGCGCAGCCAGCGAGAGGCGAGCCAGGCGGCGAAGCGGAGGATGGCCCGGCGGACAGGTCCGGTCGGGCCGGGGTCGATCTCGAGGCGGGCCGGGCCGAACAGCAGGCGGACGGCGAGGATCGGCACGGCGAGGCCGAGGACCCGCAGGAGGGCGGGCCGGCTCAGGCCGAGCTCGAGCCGATCGCCGCGCAGCTCGGCGACCAGGCGAGCGTCGGCGGGCAGCCAGGCGCTGGCGCCGAGCGGGCCGGAGAACACGCGGCGGGCGCGGGTCCCCGGATCGGCGGGCAGGTTCTGCGCGAGGTAGTCGACGAGGCTGCGGCCGGGGTGCCAGCCGAAGCCGCGACGGAGGGCGATCCGGAGGGCGACGCCGGCGGCGGCGAGGAGGAACGGGCCGATGGCGTCGGCCTCGGCGGTGACTGTCCCGAAGACCAGGTCGAGCCGGGTCCGCCGCAGCTCGACGGTGGGCAGGTCGGGGAGGCGCGCCAGCAAGGCGCTGCCGGGGTCGATCTCGAGGACCTCGGCGTCGAGCGCGAGGCGCAGCGGAGCGCCGAGCGCGAGCTCGAGGTCGAGGGGACCGACGACCGGGAGCTCGACCCGGCCGAGCGCCTCGCGGGGGACGTCGCTCGCACCGACGGCGCGAGGGCCCTCGTGCGGTCGGCGATAGCCGGGGACCTGATCGTCGAGGCCTGCCATGCCTCGGGTGTATCGGATCTGGCGGAGCTTGGGCAGGGAGCCGGTCCATCACGCGGCGGCGCCGGCGACCCGAAGTGCCGGAACACGGCGACGCAGGTCCGCGGCGTACGCGCTCAATCGCCCGTGTCGCGGCGAAACGGGGCCGCACGGGCCCGTTCGTGCGGGACGGCGATCGGGGTCAGCGTCGCCTCGACGAGCATCCGCAGCGCTCGCTGCTGGCGCCGCAGGCTGCTGCGATCGGCGGCGAGCAGACCGACGACGATGAGGAACGGGACCAGCAAGGTGGCGGCCACGACAGGTCCGGCGATCGCCAGCTGAAAGCCTGCCATCGCCAGGCCGAGCGCGATGATGTACGCGAACGCGGTGCGCGTGAGCGGGTGGAGGCGGAAGCGGACGACGACGTGGGCGCCGCCTTCCCGCGGGGTGAGGGCGACCTCGCAGATCGCCCGCGTGCCGGGCCGCCAGGCGCCTGGATCGGCGGTGAGGTAGAAGCCCTGCGGGCCGCGCTCGAGCGCGTAGCCGGGGTCCTCGCCGTGGCCGGTGTGCGCCTGCAACAGAGCGACCTCGGGCGAGTCGAGGAAGCGCTGCTCGACGGCGACAGGGTCGGCGGTGACCGTGAACTCGAGCACCGCGGGGACGCGGGCCAGGGCGCGACGCGGCGCGAGGGCGGAGGGCTGCGACGAGGACGACATCGCCGGCCCGCGCGAGTGACCTAGCCCTTGGGCAAGGACTTTTTGACCAGGTCGCTGGCGACCACGGCGAGCTTGCTCGCGGCCTCGGCGACGGCGGCGGAGGTGCCCACGGCGCGGACGATGCCCGACAGGCCGGCGATCGCCTGGCGCAGGCTCTCGAGCTCGTAGACCGTGAGCGGCAGGAGCTCGACGACGACGAGGCTGACGCGCTGGTGCTCGTCGCGGAGGACGCTGATCCGCTCGTCGAGGCCGCGGATCTGGTCGTTGATGGCGCTCCAGCGGGCGGGTTGCTCGTAGGGATCGACCTGGTCGAGCCGCTGTCGCATGCGCTCGCTGGCCTCGGTCAGCCGCGCGAGCGCCTGCGACAGGTCTTCGAGGAGTTCGTGTTTGTTGCTCATGCCGAGGTTCGGGGGCGGAGGGCGGGAGAGTGGCTGGGCGGGGCACGGCGCGGCGGCGGGCTCGCCGGGCTTCGCGCGCCTCGCAGGCCGCTTGCGCTGCCGTTTGTCCGCCACCCCGAAACACTACGCAACTCGCCGTGGCGGCGCCAGGTGGGCGAAACACGGCGCGATCGCGACACGCGCGCGGCGAGTGTCACGGCGGGGTCGGGTTCGGGCTCGGAGGGTTGCCGGGGTCGCGGTGCGAGTCGGGCGGGCGCCGCTCGTCGGGCCCGCGCGTCGGCGGCGTGGTCGGATCGCTCGGCTCGTCGACGTCCGGGTTCGTGATGCCTCCCGGACCGGTGACGCCGTTCCCGTCGCCGCCGCTGCTTCCGCCGCCCGAGCTGCCGCCGTTGGCCGTGGCGGCGCCGACGGTGGCGCGGACTTCCTTGAGCCCGGCGTCGACCTGCTGGCCGACGATCGCGCCGTACTCGACGTAAAACCGCGCGCCGTCGAGGAAGCGCGGCGGGCTGGCGAGGATGAGCAGCTGCTGGACGAAGCGGTGCAGCGCGGCGCGGTCGATGGTGAGGGCGTGGGTGCGCGCGAGCACCGACTCTTCCCACTCGAACGAGCGATCTTGCACCGCGCCGGCGGCGGTGGTGGCGGCGACGAGGGCGTCGAACAGCGCGAGCTGCCGGGTGCGCTCGGGATCGCTGGCGATCTTCCAGAAGTTGATCGTGCGGGCGTTGTACTGGCCCTGCTCGGCGATCTGCTGCTGGCGCTCGACCAGGTTGCGCTGGCGCAGCTGGGCCACCGCGGCGCGCGCGGCCGCGAATTCGGCGGTCTCGCGCTCGAGCCGCCCGCCGGCCTCGGCCAGCACCGCGGCCTGGGCCCGCATCTCGCGCTGGGCGCAGCCTGGCGTGAGAGACAGGGCGAAAAGGACAGGTCCGAAGGTCCATGCGCGATGGGACATGGCGGTCACCGAGCGCAGCCTGGCGCGAGAGACAGGGCGAAAAGGACAGGTCCGAAGGTCCATGCGCGATGGGACATGGCGATCACTGGGCAAGGACGGCGCCGGCGAGCACGCCGAAGCCGACGGTCGAGACGATGAGCTGGGCGAGGGCCTCGGGGGCCATGCCGCCCCTGGTGAACTTGACCAGCTCGGTGACGCCGGCCGCGAGGTAGACCTGGCGCAGGGCCATGGCGGCGCGCGAGCGGACGATGCTGGCGTCGTGGCGGACGCCGAGGTCGAGCGCGTCGGCCCGCTTCTGGTTGGCGCGGCCGAGCGTCCAGGCGTTGCCGAAGGCGGTGAGCGTTTTCGTCAGTTCGTCGCGGCACTTGCCGGCCTCGTAGGCCGACAGGAGCGCCTGCAGGGGGCAGCCAGCGCGCTCGAGCTTGATCAGGCTGGCCTCGGCCTCCATGAGCAGGACCGCCTCGTCGAGCTGGGCGACCAGCTTGGCGCGCGCGAGCCGGAGCCGGCGCTCCCCGTGGCCGATGGCGGCCACCAGGGCGTCGTGCTCGACGCGCAGGGTCTCGCGGATCAGGGCGAGGACCGCGAGCTCGAGGGTGTCGACCGTCTGCTGCAGGCGGTCGATGCCGACGATGGTGGTGTGGACGACGCGGGCGAACCGCGGGGCGCCGGCCAGCGCCTTGGCGGCGGCAGGATCGTTGTCGGCCGCGGCCTTGCGGCGGGCCCGGATCTGCCGCGACTCGATCAGGGCGTCGACCGCGGCCAGCTGCTCGGCGAGCTGGTACCAGCGCCCGAGCTCGGCCAGGGGCCGCAGATCGTAGGTGGTGAGGATCGCCGGGATCGGGACGTCGGCCAGGGCCGCGAACCGGTCCTGCAGGACGCCCTCGTCGCAGACCTCGCGGCCGGGGGTGAAGACGACGCCGTCCGGGGTCGGGGTGAAGCTCGGAGTGGCGGGGGGCTCGGCGGCCGTGCCGGGCGTCGTCGTGGGGGCGGAGGTCGAGGTGGGGGCGGAGGTCGAGGTGGGGGCGGAGGTCGAGGTGGGGGCGGAGGTCGAGGTGGGGGCGGAGGTCGAGGCCGCGGCGCCGGTGCCGATCGGGGTGGTCGGGGCTGCGGCGCCGGGCGAGGGGGTCGGCGCGCTCGCCGGAGTGGAGGCAGTCGGGGTCGGGCCGGCGCCGGGCGAGGTGGTCGGGTTCGCGGAGGTCACCGGTCGCGTGGCGGGGGTCGCCGGGGCGAGCGCGAGCCCTCCGAGCAGGCCGGCGCCCGGGAAGACGGCGTGGGCGGCTGGCTGGAAGGACAGGTCGAAAAGGACAGGTCTGGAGAGACCTGCGCCATCGGACATGGCTGTGGCGACAGGTGCATCGGGACCTGTCCCCAGAGACAGGTGGTCGGGTGTCTCTCGAGGCATGGCCGCCGCTACAGGTGCGTCGGGACCGGCCTGGAGAGACAGGGCGCCGGGGACAGGCGAGGATGTCGCCAGGGACACGGCCGAGGCGACAGGTGCTTCGGGACCGGTCCGAAGAGACAGGTCGGCGGGGGCCGCGGCGAGCGACGCCCGGCCGGGGTCGCGGTGGACGGACCGCGAGGCGACGGAGGCGGGGCGCGGGGCCTCGGGCTGCTTCGGCTGCTCGGGCGGGGTCGAGAGCGCGGGGGTGCCGGACTTGGTCGGCTCGGGGCGGATGTTCGCGGCCGGCGGCTGCTTCGGGGTCGCGGGCCGGGGCTTCGGGGTGAGCTCGGTCTTGCCCTTGCTCGGCGGCTCGGGGGCGGAGCAGGGCTGCTTGGCGGCCTCGTAGGCGAACAGGCGGCGCGACAGCTCCTCGTGGTGCTGCTGCAGGGCGTCGTGGACGGCGAGCAGCTGATCGATGGTGGCCCCGAGCTCGCTCGGGCCGCACGCGGGGCCGTTGCAGACCACGCGCTCGCGCAGGGTGGCGAGGTTGTCGCGGCGGTCCATGCACAGCCGGCGCTGACGGTCGACGCTGGCCTGAAGGACAGGTGAGCTGCCCGGGCGCAGGAAGGCCGGGCAACCGGGGCCGGCGGCGTCGGCCGGGCCGAGGTGGAGGGCGCGCGCGGCCATCTGGTGCTCGTTGACGGCGCGGGCCAGCCGACTCTCGCCGCTGTCAGGGCCCTTCCAGTGGCGCTGGAGAGTCCGCAGCTCGCGCAGGAGGTCGGCGGCCGGATCGGGGGCGGGAGGCGGCGGCGACTTGCCCTTGCCGGTGACCGGCGCGGGCGGGTCGCCGAGCGGGAAGGCGTGGCCGACGAGGGCGTGCAGGCGGGTCGAGATCTTGCTGCAGAGGGTGGTCCAGCCGTCACCCTTGAAGCGCGCGCGGCAGCGCGTGAAGTAGAGGACCTGAACCTCGGGATCGGCCTCGCCGCGGGCGCCGAGGATGTCGAGGAGATCGCGGTTGCGCCCGACCTCGGCCCAGGCCTGGGCGGCGGCGACCTCGTCCGTCAGCATCGCCTGCGACTGCGCCAGCTCCTCGCTGAAGCCGTCGACCAGGCGCGAAGCCTTGAGCTCGCCGTCGGCGCCCTCGGCCGTGGCGGCGTCGCGCGGACGGTGCAAGTGCAGGCCGCAGCCGAGGGCCGTGGCCAGGAAGAGCGGGACGAACCGAAGCCGAGCGGGCACGGAGGCTCAGCACTGTGGCACGGGCTCGCCGCACAAGCCAGCACCCCGCGCTGCGAGCAGTCAGGTAGGATCGCGCCGACCATGGCCTCGGGCCCGGATCCAGGTCGCGCCCCCCCAGGCTCGACCGACGCGCTGCGGCGGCTGCATGACCGCCACGCGGAGCGGCTGCGCACGGCGGCGCGCTGGCTCGGCATCGACGACCACGATCGCGACGCAGCCGTGACGTGGTGTTTTCGGACGGTGGCCGCGGCTGTCCCGGAGGACAGCGCGACCGGCTGGGCGGCGCTGATGCGCGCGCTGGCGCGGGCGCGGGCGTCGGAGGTGCCGCCCGGCCCGCGCGCGACCGGAGAGGCGGCGCTGCTCGGCTTCCTCGCCCGCCGCACCGCCGACGAGCGGGCCGTGTTCGCGCTGGCGGAGCTGGGCGGCTTCGACGCGATCCAGCTGGCCCAGGCCATCGGCGCGCCGCCGGCGGCCGGCCAGGCGCTCATCGTCGGCCTCCGGCGCGCGTTCGCGGCCGACCCCGCGGTGGCGGCCGCCGGCGGACCTGCGCCGGTGCTGGCCGAGTGCCTGATGGTCGACCGCGCGCCGCCGGGCTGGCGGGCCCAGGCGCTGGCTGAACTTCTGGGCATGTCCGAAGAGGCAGGCGAGCCGGGGATCCCGCGGGCCGCGATCGCGGCGGTGGCAATCCTGGCGGTGGCGGTGCTGGTGGCCCTGCGCCCGCGCGCTCCCGTGCCGGCGCCCGAGCCCGCGCTGGCGCCCGCGGCCGCGGCGACGGCCAGCGAGCGGCCGCCCCTGCACGAGGCGGCGGTGCCGACCCCGGCGCCGACGATCGAGGCACCGCCGCTGATCGGTGAACCAAAGGACATGGTGAAAGGGACAGGTTCCGGCCGCCATGTGGTGGTGCGCAAGCGGGGCGGGCGAGGCCCGAGCGGCGGGGTGAACGCGAAGAAGGAGGCGCAGGCCCGGCGCGAGGCGGAGGCGGCGGCGAACGACCCCGGCAACGTGATCGTCGAGCTCGAGATGCTCGGCGCGGCCCGCAAGGCCCTCAAGTCGTCGCCGGCCCAGGCGCTGGCCTACGCCGACCAGCACGCGCGCGACTACCCGCACAGCCAGATGGCCGAACTCCGCGCCGAGGTCCGCGTGCGGGCGCTGTGCGCCCTCGGCCGCGCGAGCGAGGCCCGCGCAGAGGCGCAGCGCCGGCCGTCGACGAAGGTGCAAGCGGCGCTGCGCGAGGGCTGCGGCGGGTGAGACGACGCCGAGGTTGTTTGGCCTGTCGGACATGTCTCTCGGGACATGATGAGACCTCCGGGGCATGAGTCATGGCCTCGCTGCGTATCTGTCTCTTGATTTAGGAGCGACCGGTCCCCGGACGAGGCGATTCCGGGGCCCGGTCTTGCCGTGCGCTCGCCCGTGCCTCCGGGGCAGCGTCATGCCTTCGCTGTGTATCTGTCTCTTGGTTCAGGCGCGAGCGGGCCCGAAATCTCGGCTCAGCCGACCGTCACCGTTCAAGAGAGCTCCCGAAGGGCGGGAGGGGACAGGACGTCCCGCGACAAATCAGCGACCTCCGTCGGGTCGCGGTGTCGCCGCGTGCCTGTCTCTTGGTTCAGGCGAGAACGGCCCCGGGCCTCGCCGCGTACCTGTCTCTTGGTTCAGGCGCGAGCGGGCCCCGGATCTCGGCGGAGCCGACCGTCACCGCCCAAAGAGAGCTCCCGAAGGACGGGGCCCGGGACGCCCTGGCACCGAGTTTGCGCAGGACGAGGCAATTGCCGCCTCGAAGCGCCCCAGCCGTGACGACGTCCGAGCAACTGTCTGAGGAGACAGGGCGTCCCGGACACCGGCCGCGCGACCCTCGCGGCGCATCATCCGGGGCCCGGTCGCGCCGTGCGATCGCCTGGGCGTGGCCGCGAGGACTCGTGGGAGGGGCCAGCGCACCGGTCGCGCGACCATCGCTGCGGGTCGGCGAGGGTCTGTCGCGTCGTGCGGTCGCCTGCGCGTTCTCTCATCGCCCGCTCGTACCAGCGGGCATATCGATGCGCGACGACATGCCCGTATCGACATGTCCAAAAAATCATGGCGCGAAGACCAGCGAGCCGCCGGCCGGGATCGTGAAGCTCAGCTTGCCGAGCGCGGACACGGTAGCCTTGCCGCCGGCGAGCGCGTCGGTCAGCTCCGTGGCGGCTGCGAAGCCGAGCGCGGGGCCGGCGTCGACCGTGAGCATCTGCGGCGCGCCGGCGCGGGTCAGCGCGACGATCGCCGCGTCGCCGTCGGCGATCTTGCGGCCGAACACCAGCGTGTCCTCGTCGGCGTACAGCGGCACGTAGGCGCCGCGACGCAGCGGCGCCAGCTGCTGGCGAGCCGAGCCGAGCTTGCGCGCGTGCTCGAGGGTCGCCAGCTCGTCGGCCGACAGCTCGTCCTCGGGCCGCCACATCAGGCGGTTGTTCGGGTCGGCGCCGCCCCACTGGCCGTACTCGTCGCCGTAGTAGAGGAGGGGCGCGCCCGGCAGGCCCAGGAGCCACGTCAGGGCCAGGCGGGCGCGGCGGTACGGCTCGGGGTCGTCCGGCGCGACCGCGGTGTTGTCCCACTGGTTGCCCGGCACCCCCTTGTCGTGCTGCCCGTCCTGACCGCGGTAGTCGGCGTGGCTGACGAAGCGCGGCGTGTCGTGGCTGCCGATGTACGGCGTCATCACTGCCCCCGCCGGCCACTTGTCGAGGCCGTGCTGCACCCAGTAGTCGGCGTGCAGCATCCCGCTGTCGCCCCAGGCGAAGGTGCGGTAGCTGACCCCGTGGTAGAGCACGAAGTCGAACTGGCCGTCGAGGCCGAACGGGCCGATGTAGCGCGAGATGGTGCCGTAGTTCTCGTCGTTGCACGGGTCGGCGCAGTCGTTCCAGCCCATCGCGGTCTCGCCCATCAGGAAGTACTTGGTGCCCGCGCGCTCGAAGCCCTCGCGCACCGCCGCGGCGAGGTTGCGCGTCGCCGCCTCCTCGACGTGCTTGACCGCGTCGACGCGCAAGCCGTCGAGGTCGTACTCGTCGAGCCACCAGGCCGCGTCGGCCACGAACTGCGCGTTGGCCTCGGTCACGCTGTGGTCGATGTCCGGCAGGTAGTCGGCGAACATGCACTCGAGCGCCTTCTCGGTCCAGTCGCAGCCCGGCGTGCCGCACACGCAGCCGGTGCGGAACCACTCCGGGTGCGCCTGCATGTACTCGTGCTCGGCGTGGATGTGGTTGATGACGTAGTCCTGGAGGACGCGGATCCCGTGGCGGTGAGCCTCGTCGATCATGGCCGAAAGGGCAGCCTCGCCGCCCAGCCGCGGATCGACCTCGCGGGCGCGGATCGGCCAGTAGCCGTGGTAGCCGGTGACCCAGTGGACGCCGTCGGCCGCCTTGAACGCGGCCTGCGGGCCCGTCTGGAACGGGGTCAGCCAGATCGCGCGCACGCCGAGCTGATCGAGGGTGCCGTCGGCGATCGCCTGGCGCAGGCCGTCGAGATCGCCGCCGTCCCAGTCGCCGCGCGGATCGGCCATCGGCGTCGGGCCAGGGCTGTCGCCGGGCTCGCCGTCGCGGAAGCGATCGGTGACGACCATGTAGACGAGCGCGTCCTCCCAGCGGAACGGCTCGACCTCGATCCAGAACGGCAGGAGGATCGGCTCGCTGACGTGGCCGTCGGCCGAGGCGACGGTGACCGTGACGCGGTGCTTGCCGTCGGGCAGATCGGCGAGGTTGATGGTGATGTCGCCGGTGGCCGGGTCGACGGTGAACTCGCCCTCGGTCAGCGGGCGCGTGTCGCCGCCGGTGCGCAGGGTGAAGCTGAAGTCGCGCACCGCAGGTCCGGCGCCGGCGAGGCCGTCGACGTAGCGCAGCGTCGCAGCGTAGGCGCCGGCGCCAGGGCCGGGGCGCTCGGCCTGCGAGGCGGTGACCTCGACGCCGGGGAGGCGACAGTCGGGCACCAGGACCGCCGAGTTCTCGGTCCCGCCGACGTACTTGCGCCGGCCCTGGCCGGGGTCGAGGATCCACTGGTCGGCGCCGCCCTGGGTGTAGACGATCTTGTAGCCGTGCAGACCGGGCGGGAGATCGACTGTCCCTTGATACATGCCATTCGGGTCAGGTCCTTCGAGACCTGTCGCGGAGGCCAGGTCAAAGCCGTGCCACTCGCCGGCCACCCGCGGGGCCTCGGCGCCGGTCGGCGGATCGAAGCGGAAGCGGGTGGGGCAGGCGAGCGGGTCGCCGTCGGTCGGATCGGCGGTGGTGGGCTCGTCGGTGGTCGCGGTGGTGCCGGTGGTGGTGCCGGTGGTCGGGTCGGGCAGGGTGGTCGAGGCCGCGTCGGTGCCCGGGAAGCTGCTCGGGTTGTTCGTCAGTCCGGCCGTGGTGGTGCCGTCGGTCTCGCCGGGCGTGGGCGTCCCTGTCGAGCAGGCGCCGAGGAGCAGCAGGGCAGGGACGAGGCGGACGAGCGGACGCTCCATGCGAGGCCGACCATAGCAACACGCCGCGCGACGAGACAGCGTCCGCGCTGCGCGGTAGTGTGGGCCGGTCATGCCGCGAACATCCTCCGTCGCCCTACTGGTCGCGCTGGCGTCGACCTCGCTCGCCGCCCCGGCAACGGCCGCCGAGCCGCAGCGGACCCGCTTCGCGCTGCCCAGCAGCAACGGCTGGGGCGCGCTCCTGGTCGACCTCAAGGCCGGCAAGGCGACTGAACTGCGGGAGCATGCCTTCGCCGCCGAGGAGCCGCAGATCGACGCGCAGGGCCAGGACATCTGGGACGGTGAGCAATTCGCGGCGGTCCACACTCGCGACCTGATGTACGACGCGTACTTCGGGGTGCGGGCCGAGGGCGAGCAGCTGTGGCTGCCGTCGGTGCCGGTGGACGAGGACGCCAGCGGCTACCTCGGCTGGAGCGACAGCGAGGCGGTCGGCACCGGCATCGTCACCATGGTGCAGCCGCTCGGGGCGCTCGAGGCGACGACCTTCGCGTTCGCGCCGCAGGGCCTCGAGGCGGCCGGGATGGTGCTGCTGCTGCGGCTCAAGAACACCGGGGCGCAGCCGCTGCAGGGCGTGCAGGCGTTCTCGCTGCACAACTTCCACCTCGGGTTCGGCCGCGCCGACCGACCGTGGGACGTCCACGAAGACATCGGCAACAACGGCGAGACGGTCGAGTTCGTCGGCGGCCAGGAGGCCCGCTTCGGCGAGCGAGGGTTCGCCGGGACGATCGTGACCCAGGCGCTCGCGCCGATCGTGCACCGCGGGGTCGGACCCGCGGTCGATCTGTACGCGCTGGTGAACCAGGGCCTGACGGACCTGCCCGACAACGCGGCGCCGCCGAATGCGGTCGACAACGCGACCACCGCGTTCCAGTGGAACCTCGGCAGCATCGCGCCCGGCGCGGAGGCGTGGGTCGGGATCGCGGCGATCCACCGCGGCGACCCGTTCGCCGGCGCCGACGCGGAGTCGACCCTCGACGCGTGGATCGACGGCGTCGGCCCGCAGCTGCTGCTGGCGCGCGAGCGGGGCGTGTGGGCGGACCTCCACCAGGACCAGTCGAAGCTGCCCGACGGCCTGTCGGCGGCCGAGGTGCCGATGCTGCGCCAGGCGGTCGCGATGTTGCACATGGGACAGGTCCTCGAGGACAGGTCGTTCGCCCGCGAGTGGCTGAGCCAGGACGGCGAGCCGCGGCGCACCCGCTTCCCCGGGCCGGGCGACGAGCCGGCGCAGCTGCCGGCGTGGATCGAGCACCGCGGCCGCGGGGCGGTGCTGGCCAGCCTGCCGCCGGGCGAGTGGACCTACGCGTGGATCCGCGACGGCGCCTACGCGACCACGGCGATGGCGGCGCTCGGGATGCAGGAGCACGCGAAGGCGTCGCTGACCTACTACCTCGACGCCGAGGCCGGCCGGTTCCAGCAGTGGTCGGAGCTGCAGCCGTACGGGATGCCGCCGTACCAGATCAGCCTGGTGCGCTACCACGGGTTCGGGGTCGAGGAGACCGACTTCAACGCGTTCGGCCCGAACCTCGAGTTCGACGGCTTCGGCCTGTTCCTGTGGGCCCTGCGGGCCTACGAGGTGCTGACCGGCGACACCTCGCTGGCCGACGCGCGCTGGGAGCAGGTCGCGACCGAGGTCGCCGACGTCCTGGTCGCGCTGGTCGACCCCGAGACCGGGATGATCCGCGCCGACTCGTCGATCTGGGAGACGCACTGGCTCGGGCGCGAGCGCCGGTTCACGTACACCAGCATCACCGCGGCCCGCGGCCTGTGCGACGCCGCGGCCATCGCCGAGCGCCGCGGCGACGCTGCCCGTGCGGACATGTACCGAAAGACAGGTGAGTCGATCCGCGCTGCCATCGCCGCGCACGCGACCGACGGCGACGGGGCGCTGGCCGGCAGCGTCGAGGAGCTGGCGACGGGCGAGGGCTACTTCGACGCGGCGGTGTGGGACGCGCTCGCTATGGGCCTGTTCGATCCGCAGGGGCCGATCGCGCAGGCCACCTTCGCCGCGCTCGACGAGCACCTGCGCGTCGACGCCGGGCCGGGCTGGTCGCGCAACGACGACCGCTGGGACCACGCGATGATGGAGGACGCGACGCCGTGGGGCAGCGACTACGACAGCGCGGAGTGGGTGATCACCGACCTGCGCGGGTCGGTGGCGCTGCGAGCGGCCGGCGAGTCGGCGCGGGCCGACGCGCTGCTCGAGTGGGTGCGCGAGCAGGCCGCGACGAACTACTTCATGACCGCGGAGACGTTCGACGAGAACACCGGCGTGTACAAGTTCAACTCGCCGATGCTGGGCTTCGGAGCGGGGGCCTACGCGCTGGCGCTGGCCCACCGCGCGGGCGCGTTCGCCGACCCGGCCTGCGGGGCGTACTTCGTCGAGGACGAGGCGCCGGGCACCACCGGCACGGATAGCGACACCGGCGAGACGACCACCACCGGCGGGCTCGACACGACGACTGCGGTGCCGACGACCGGCGCGACGTCGACGGGCACGACCACCGAAGCGATGACCTCGACGTCGGGCGTGGCGAGCGCAGGTGTCACTGCAAGTGCGGGCCTCACCGGCGGGACCAGCGAGGATGGCTGCGGATGCACGTCGGGCGGACCTGGAGCGCCGGCTGCGCTGCTGCTGCTCGGTCTGCTGGGTCCGCGTCGGCGACGGCGCGCTTGACCCAGCGGCGCGCGGCGCTCCACCATCGGCGTGGATGACCGCGTCGTCGCTGCTCGTCGCTTATTTCTCGATGGAGATCGCCCTGTCGAGCGAGCTCCCGACCTACGCGGGCGGGCTCGGGGTGCTCGCCGGCGACCACTTGCGAGCGGCGGCCGACACCGGACTCCCGATGGTCGCGGTGACCTTGCTCTACCGAAAGGGTTACTTCCGCCAGGTCCTCGACGCGCAGGGTCACCAGCAGGAGCGTGACGTCCAGTGGCTCCCCGAGCACCACCTCGAGCGGGTGCCTGTGCAGGTGGTGGTGACCATCGAGGGGCGAGAGGTGAAGGTCGGGGCCTGGTGTACGTGGATCCACGGCGCCGGCGGCGGGCGCGTCCCGGTCTACATGCTCGACACCGACGTCGACGGCAACGACGAGGAGGACCGGCGGATCACCGACCACCTGTACGGCGGCGAGGAGCGCTACCGGCTGCAGCAGGAGGCGGTGCTCGGGCTCGGCGGTCGGCGTCTGCTGGCCGCGCTCGAGCTGACGCCGACGCGCTGGCACCTCAACGAGGGCCACTCGTCGCTGCTGGCGCTCGAGCTGCTGGCGCTCGAGCTGTCCGCGAGGACAGACGACCTCGAGGGCGCGATCGCGGCCGTGCGCGAGCGCTGCGTGTTCACCACGCACACGCCGATCCCCACCGCTCACGACCGCTTCCCCAAGGCGCTGGCGACCGCGGTGCTCGGCCGCGAGCTGGTCGAGCTGTACGCCCGGCTGCCGACGCCGCACAGCGCCGAGATCAACATGAGCGCGCTGGGCATCGAGCTCAGCGGGTTCGTCAACGGCGTGTCGCACCGCCACGCCGAGGTCTCGACCGGCATGTTCCCCGGCCGGCCGATCCACGCCATCACCAACGGCGTCCACTCGGCCACCTGGACCGCCCCGGCCATGCGCGCGGTGTTCGACCGCTGGATCCCCGAGTGGCGGCGGCACGCCCACGCCCTGCGGCAGGCGCAGAAGATCCCGACCGAGGCCATCGTCGCCGCCCACCGCGAGGCCAAGCGCGCGCTGGTCGACGAGATCAACCGCCACGGCGATCACAACTTCGGCGAGGAGCGGTTCACCATCGGCTTCGCCCGCCGCGCCACCGCCTACAAGCGCATGTTGCTGGTGCTGCGCGACGTCCGGCGCCTGCGGGAGATCGCCAGCCGCTGGGGCGCGCTGCAGATCGTGTTCGCCGGCAAGGCTCACCCGCGCGACCTCGAGGGCAAGCGGATGATCGAGGCGGTGTTCCGCCAGCAGGAGGTCGTCCTGCCGTCGGTGCGGATCGCGTTCCTGCCCGGCTACGACATGCGCCTCGGCGGGCTCATCACCGCCGGGGTCGACCTGTGGCTCAACACGCCGATGGCGCCGCTCGAGGCCTCGGGCACCAGCGGCATGAAGGCGGCCCACAACGGCGTGCCCAACCTCAGCGTGCGCGACGGCTGGTGGTGCGAGGGCTATGTCGAGGGCCAGACCGGCTGGGTGCTGGCGCCCGGGCACCCGAGCGACGACGCCGACGCGGCCCAGCTGTACCGCGTGCTCGACGAGGAGATCCTGCCGCTCTACCTCGGCGCGCCCGAGCGCTGGGCCGAGCGCATGCGGGCCAGCATCGCCCTCGCGGCCAGCTACTTCAACGCCCACCGCATGCTCGGCGAGTACCTCGAGCGGGCTTATGCGCCGCGCTGGTAGGCTGGCCTTCGGGCCATGTTTCGAGGGGCATGCACGGAGGAGCATGTCCCGATGGGCATGCCCGGGAGGACATGCCCTCAGAGATAGCCGTTGGCGGCGAACCACGCGGCGGCGCGGCGCAGGGTCTCGTCCAGCGGGCGGACGGTGAAGCCGAGCTCCTCGCGGGCCTTGCGGTTGTCGAAGTGCAGCGCCTGGCTGGCGTAGTCGACCGAGCCGCGGGTGATGAGCGGCTCCTTGCGGGTGGCGCGGTCGGCCAGCTGCTCGAGCGCCCAGCCGGCCGCCTTGGCCACGGCGACCGGGGTGGCGAACATCGCGTGGCGCAGGCCGAGCACCCGCCGCATCTCGGCGATGAGGTCGAAGATCGTGAGGTTGTGGCCGGTCAGCAGGTAGCACTCGCCGCGACCGCCCCGCTCCTCGGCGAGCAGATGGCCGCGCGCGACGTCCTCGACGTCGACGATGTTGAGGCCGCCCTCGAAGCACACGCGGATCCGGCCGCTGAGCGCGTCGACGAGGGTCTTGCCGGTCGGGGTGGGGCCGACGTCGCCGGGGCCGAGCGGCATGCCGGGGCCGACGATCGTGACGTCGACCAGCGGCGCGAACGCCCGCGCGACCTGCTGGCCGAGGTACTTCGAGCGCACGTAGTCGAAGCTGCCGGACCACAGGTTGAACGGGGTGGCCTCGTCCGAGGGGACGCCGTCCTCGCGCACGCCGACGGCGGCGATCGAGCTGGTGTACACGACCTTGCGCACCCCGGCCTCGGCCGCCGCGGCGAGCACGTTGGCCGAGCCGGTGACGTTGACGTCGTAGATGACCTTCGGGTCAGGTACCCAGGTGCGGTAGACGGCGGCCAGGTGGTAGACGACATCGCAGCCGCGGACCAGCGCGCGCATGCGGGCCGCGTCGAGGACGTCGCCCTCGACGCGCTCGAGCCGGGCAGGATCGATGCCGGCGAGGTTGCGCGGATCCTCGCCCGGGCGCAGCACCGCCCGCACGGTGCGACCCTGCTCGACCAGCAGGCGGACGACGTGATGGCCGATGAAACCGGCTGCGCCGGTCACGAGCACGGGTGCTGCGGACATGCCGGCGATGAAACCGCAATACGCTCGTGACGTGAAGCCCCACGCGGCGTGGTAGGGTGGGGCCCATGAGGTCCCCCCGCCTCGGCAGCGTCACGCGGACGCTCCTCCTCGCCGTCACGCCGACGCTGTGCGCCGCCGGCTGCTTCGTCGACGTCCCGCCGGCGCTGACCGGCGGGAGCAGCGACGGCGGGGACGCGACCGAGGGGACGACCACGAGCACGACCCTGGCGACCACCGGCGACATCCACGACGACACCGACGCCAGCTCGAAGGGCTGCCCGACGACGTCGCCGCCGGGCAAGTGGTACCTCGATCAGGACGGCGACGACTGGGGCGTCGAGCCGGCCCAGATCGCCTGCGACGAGCCGCCGGGGACCGCGCCGGAACGCGGCGACTGCGACGACCACGACTCCGAGCGCTTCCCCGGCTCGCTCGAGGTGTGCGACGGCGAGGACGACGACTGCGACGAGATCGTCGACGAGTTCTCGCCGGTCAACGAGGCGTGCCACGGCTGCGCCCTGGCCGAGCGCGACGGGGCGCCGCACTGGTTCTGCAAGGTCGACGCGATCGACTGGGTGGCCGCGCGCGCGGCCTGCTCGGCGCTCGGCTGGACGGTCGACCTGCTCAGCCTCCACAGCGAGGCCGACGACCTGTGGGCGCGCAAGCAGGTCGAGGCGCTGTTCGAGGGCGGCGATCCGATGGGCACGGTGTGGATCGGCCTGCGCCGCGCCGACCCGCACTGGACCGGCTGCGAGGCGAACCCGGCCCACTGGGAGTGGAGCGACGGCAGCCCGGTCGACTACTCCGCCTGGTCGATGGGACAGCCGGACTCGGCCAGCTGCGACCCGATGTGCGAGCCGGTCGACGCGCTCGACGCCGCCTGCCCGCGTGAGAACTGCGGGCAGATGCTCTACATGCTCGGCGGCTGGAACGACCGCGCCTGCTTCAGCGCGGGCGTCGGCTACGCCTGCCGCGCGGCCCCTCCGCCGTGAGCCCGGCGGCCGTTGCGGCGGCGATTTCGGTGTGGCATTCCTTGCCGACGATGACGACCCGGGCCGACCCGCGCCTCGACCTGTCCTGTGAGACATCCGGCCTGCAGCCGCGCCCGCCGGGCACCTTCGAGGTGCTGGCGCAGGCGCCGGGCTCACCGGCGCGGGCGGGGCGCCTGTGGACGGCGCACGGCCCGATCGACACCCCGTGCTTCATGCCGGTCGGCACCTACGGCGCGGTCAAGGGCCTCGACGCCGACGACCTGCGCGAGGTCGGGGCGCAGATCATCCTCGGCAACTCGTACCACCTGGGTCACCGGCCCGGCGCCGCCCGCGTCGCCGCGCTCGGCGGCCTCCACCGCATGATGGCGTGGGACCGGCCGATCCTCACCGACAGCGGCGGCTTCCAGGTGTTCAGCCTGCGCGGCCTGCAGAAGATCGACGACGCCGGGGTCTCCTATCAGACCCATTTCGACGGCTCGCGCCACCGCATGACCCCCGAGAGCGTGCTCGCCACCCAGGCCGCGCTCGGCTCCGACATCTGCATGATCCTCGACCATTGCCCGCCGGCCGACGCGGAGCCCGCGCTGATCCGCGCGGCGGTCGACCGCAGCACGCGCTGGGCGGAGGAGGCGGCGCGCCGGCGCGGGGAGATCCTGCAGCCGGGCCAGCTGTGCTTCGGCATCGTCCAGGGCGGCACGAACGTCGCCCTGCGGCGCGAGCACCTCAAGGCGCTGGCGGACCTGCCGTTCGAGGGCCTCGCGCTCGGCGGCCTCAGCGTCGGCGAGCCGATCCCCGAGATGCACGCCACGATGGCCGCCATCGGCCCGGAGATGCCGCAGGACCGCCCGCGCTACGTGATGGGCATCGGCACCCCGCACGACCTGCTGGCCGCGGTGAGCTCCGGCATCGACATGTTCGACTGCGTCATGCCGACCCGCCACGCCCGCAACGGCCAGCTGTTCACGTTCTCGGGCCGGCTGAACATCCGCCAGGCCCGCTTCCGCGACGACGACGCCCCGATCGACGCCGCCTGCGGCTGCCGCTGCTGCGCGCGCTACAGCCGGGCCTATCTGCGCCACCTCCACGAGCAGAACGAGCCGCTGTACGGCCGCCTGGCGACGATCCACAACCTGTACTTTTATCAACAATGGGTGGGCGCCCTCCGGCGCGCCTTGCGCTTCGGCCGCTTCGAGGCCCTCCGGAGCGAATTTTCATCCATTATTTCCACCGTTTACGCCGAGGGCGCGGCGGGCGAGGGCACCGTCGACGGGGTCGCCGACGCCGCCCTCGCCGCGCCGGAACCGGCGTGACAGGCCCGGGGTTCTTTGGTACCCCCCTGCGACCGGTGACCGGCCTGCGTTTTTGCACGCGTCGGCCGCCCGCGGCGGCGTCAGAACGCAGGTGCCCCCGTGGATACTCCCGTCCGGACCATCGCCATGCTCGCCACCATCCTCGCCCAGGCCCCCGCCGCTTCGAACCCGCTCAGCGGGTTCATCGTCCCGATCCTGATGTTCGCGGCCATCTACTTCATCTTGATCCGCCCGATGGGCAAGCAAGAGAAGGAGCGGAAGTCGAGGCTCGACAAGCTGGCCGCGGGCGACTCCGTGCGGCTCACCGGCGGCATCATCGGCCGCATCAGCAGCATCGACGGTCCGACCGCGATGGTCGAGGTCGCGGAGCGGGTCAAGCTCAAGGTCCTGCGGGCCGAGATCGCGGACCGCTACGACCCCGAGGCGGCGACGGCCAAGCCCGAGGCCGGCGCGGCGGCTCCCAAGTGAGGAATTTTCGGCAGGAAGCAAGGCGGACCGATGCGTAAGTTCCTCAAGACCAAGGCCCTGCTGCTCCTCCTCATGGTCGCGACCGCGGTCATGATGGTGGTGCCGTCCATCGCACAGATCCTCGGCACCGACAAAGAACTGCCGGGCTGGCTCACCAGCACCTTCGACAATCGCTTCAAGCTCGGCCTCGACCTCCAGGGCGGCCTGCACCTCGAGTACTCGGTCGCCGTCGACGAGGCGCTCGAGAACAAGCTCGACCAGATCGCGGCCGAGCTCGAGGCCGGCTTCAAGGAGAAGAAGGGCGTCGTCGTCGACATCGAGCGCATCGGCATCGACCGCCTCGACATCAAGTTCCCCGACGCGGCGCAGGTGGCCACCGCCGAGGACGACGTCATGGGCGTCGCGCTGACCGACATGGAGCGCGTCGACACCCAGGACGAGTCGGCGGGCGTCATCCACCTCAAGATGTCGGACCAGCGGATCGGCGAGCACCGCTCGCACGCGGTCGCGCAGGCGCTCGAGACGGTGCGCCGCCGCATCGACGCGATGGGCATCGCCGAGCCCAACATCTACCCGAAGAACCGCCAGATCGTGATCGAGCTGCCGGGCCTGTCGGACACCACCACCGAGATCAAGGCGGCGCGTCACGAGGTCGAGGACCGCCTGCGGCCGCTGCTGCAGCAGGCCGGCGCCAACCAGGTCATCCTCGCCGACAGCGACGAGGATCCGGGCGCCTTCCGCGTCACGCTGACCGACAAGGTCGCGCGCGACATGCTGCACCAGCTGTTCGCCGGCAAGATGATCGAGCAGACGATCATCGACGAGCGGCTCGGCACCGGCGTCGAGCTCGAGATCCTGCCCGACGATCCGGGCCGGCCGTCCGCGCCCGACACCGTCGAGGTCAAGCTCAGCGAGCGCTCGCGCGACAACATCCTCGAGGGCTCGTCCGACTTCCGCCGCCTGCTCAAGGTGGTCGAGCGCGCGGCCGTGCTCGAGATGCGCATGGTCGACGACGAGCTGCCGTTCGGGCCGGGTCAGCGCAACTACTTCCAGGCGCTGCTCGAGGGCGGCCAGATCGGCCCCGGCAGGGGCATCAGCGTCAACAAGCTGTCCAACTACGGCAGCCCGAAGGGCCACAACGTCGAGAACGTGTGGGCCTTCTACGCCAAGGACCGCAAGACGCTCGAGGACTTCTTCAACCAGCTGCCGGCGCAGTGGCGCCTGCCGGCCTCGCACCTGGTCGCCTACGGGCCCGACTCGGTGGTCATCCGCGGCGAGCCGACCCGGGTGTGGCGCACGTACATCGTCAAGGCGCGCGCCGAGGTCACCGGCGAGAGCATCCTGGCGGCCAACGTCAGCCCCGACCCGCAGACCGGCCTGCCGGGCGTCGACCTCAAGCTCGACCGCCTCGGCGCCGACCGCTTCGAGCAGATGTCGGGCGACAACATCGGCCGTCGCATGGCGATCATGCTCGACGACGCGGTCATGTCCGACCCGGTCTTCAACGACCGGATCCCCGGCGGCAACGTCCGCATCACCGTCGGCGAGACGCCCGGGCAGAGCGTCCGCGACACCGCCAACGACCTGGTCAAGGTGCTGAAGTCGGGCAGCCTGCCGGCGCGCCTGGTCAAGGAGTTCGAGATCCGCGTCGGCGCCGACCTCGGCAAAGACGCGGTCGAGAGCGGCTTCTGGGCCTTCGTCGTCGGCCTCGGCGCCGTCGTCGCCTTCATGGCCGTGTACTACCGGCTGTCGGGCCTCATCGCCGTGTTCGCCCTGGTGCTCAACGTGCTGCTGATCCTGGCGGCCATGGCGTTCTTCCAGGCGACGCTGACCTTGCCCGGCATCGCCGGCATCGTCCTCACGCTCGGCATGGCGGTCGACGCCAACGTCATCATCTACGAGCGCATCCGTGAGCTCGTGCGCGAGGGCTACACCGCCCGCGCCGCCATCGAGGCCGGCTACGACCGAGCCTTCACCACCATCCTCGACTCGCAGCTGACCACGGCGATCGCCGGCGTCGTGCTGTGGCAGTACGGCTCGGGCCCCATCCGCGGCTTCGCCATCACCCTGCTGATCGGCATCGCCACCTCGATCTTCACCGCGGTGTTCTGCACGCGCCTCTTCTTCGACTTCCAGGCCAACCGCCGCGGCTTCGACCGCGTGTCCATCTGAGGCACACCACCATGGCGCAGAAGTTCTTCGAGCTCATTCCGCCAGGCACGCGGTTCCCCTTCGTCAAGTCGGCGAAGTACTTCATCGCGTTGTCGGCCGTGCTGATGGTCATCAGCATCGCCACGATGGCCTACAACTTCAGCTCGCGCGGGTCGGCGCTGAACTTCGGCATCGACTTCGCCGGCGGCTCCTCGGTCCGCCTGCAGCTCGCGCCCGGCAAGGATGTCCCGATCCAGGAGGTCCGCGAGGCGCTCGACGCCGCCGGCTTCGAGGGCGCCTCCGCGGTCACGGTCCCCGACGCGGACAACCAGATCATCGCCCACGTCAAGGACGTGGCCTCGATCGACATGGCCACCGCCAAGGGCTGCGAGGAGGCCGTCAAGGCCTACCCGAAGGCCAAGCTCAAGCGCCCGATGTCGTACCAGGAGGGCGCGAGCAAGATGTTCTTCGTGTTCGAGTCACCGCCGGTGTACAGCGAGCTCGAGGCGCTGCTCACCAAGGCCGGCTGCGAGGGCAAGGTCGACAAGGGCACCGGCAAGCAGGACGAGTTCCCGGTCGAGGTCAGCCTGGTCGGCATGGGCTTCAAGATCCAGGACGAGCTCAACAAGGCGCTCGGCGCCGGCACGGTCACCGAGATCGTGTCGTCGGAGACCGTCGGCGCCAAGGTTGGCAGCCAGCTCAAGGCCGACGGCGTCAAGTCGCTGCTGTACGCGCTCGGCTTCATCTTCCTCTACGTGATGCTGCGCTTCGACCTGCGCTTCGCGCCAGGCGGCATCATCGCCCTCGCGCACGACGCGTTCATCACGGTCGGCGCGTTCGCGCTGACGTGGAAGGAGTTCAACCTCCAGACCATCGCCGCGCTGCTGACGATCGTCGGCTACTCGATCAACGACACCATCGTCGTGTTCGACCGCATCCGCGAGCGCGTGGCGCTGAGCCGCGACACGCCGATCGAAGAGACCACCGACGTCGCGCTCAACGAGACCCTGAGCCGCACGATCCTCACCTCGGGCACGACGCTGCTGGTGGTGCTGGCGACCTGGGCCCTCGGCAAGGGCTCGATCAAGGACTTCGCGTTCGCGCTGATGATCGGCATCGTCGTCGGCACGTACTCGTCGCTGTTCATCGCCTGCCCGGTCTTCTTGTGGGTCAACCGCCGCTTCTACGGCGGGGAGGGCCACCTGCTGACGGCCGAGGACGCCGCGGCGACGGTCGACCCGGGCACGGTGCTGGCGGCCGAGAACGCCGAGGTCGACGAGGCCACCGGTCGCGCGATCGGGGACCTGCGGGCCGAGGCGGCCGCCAGGGCCGAGGCGCAGGGCGAGGGCGAGGCAGCGAAGGGGCAAGGCGTGGGTGCGGAGGACGGAGACGAACCGGCCAAGGCCAGCCGCCGCCGCCGCCGCCAGCGGCCGCAGAGCTGAGCTCCGCGAGCCCCCCGCATGAGCTCGCGGCTCGCGCTGACGAAGCCCCGCCCGGCGCAGTCCGACGCGCCCCGTCCGGCCCCGCCGCCGCTTGTCCTTCGGGGCATGTCCTCGGAGGCAGGTGAGCTGCGGGACCGCGGCGCGGCGCTCGGCGTCGGCCCGCACGCGGTCGCGCTGATGCTCCGCCGCGGCGTCACCAGCCCGGAGGCGCAGGCGCGGGTGCTGCGGCCGCGCCTCGCCGATCTGCGGGCCCCGACCGGCATGGCCGGGTTCGAGGCGGCGCTCGAGCTGCTGCAGACGGCGCAGCAGAGGCGGCTGCGGATCGGCGTGTTCGGCGACTACGACGTCGACGGGGTCACGACCACGGCGATCCTCACCACCTACCTCGAGGCGCTCGGCATGGACGTGGTCGCGCGCGCGGCCTCGCGTGAGGGCGGCTACGGGCTGCAGGTCGAGGACGCGCGGGCGCTGCGCGAGGCGGGGGCGCAGGTCGTGCTCACCGGCGACTGCGGGACGTCCGATCACGACGCGCTCGCCTGGCTCGAAGGACAGGGCATCCCGACCGCGGTGATCGATCACCACCAGGTGCCCGAGCGCATGCCGCCGGCGCGGGCGCTGCTCAACCCGCACCAGCCCGGCTGCGGGTTCCCGTTCAAGGGCCTGTGCAGCGCCGGGGTGGCGTTCTACCTGTGCGCGTCGCTGCGCAGCGCGATGGCCCGGAAGACCCAGAGCGCGCTGCCCGACCCGCGCGCGTGGCTCGACCTCGTCGCGCTCGGCACGATCTGCGACATGGTCCCGCTGGTCGACGAGAACCGGATCCTGGTGCGCCACGGGCTCGGCGTGATCGCGTCGCGCCGCCGGCCCGGGGTGCGGGCGCTGCTCGAGGCCGCCGGCGTCGGCGAGGACGACCCGATCGACGAGACACACCTCGGCTTCCGCCTCGGACCGCGCCTCAACGCGCCGGGTCGCCTCGGGCCGGCCGAGCCGTCGCTGCTGCTGCTGCGCGCGCGCAGCTCGGTCGAGGCGCGGGCGATGGCCGAGCGGGTCGAGCACTTCAACATCCACCGCCGCGAGCACCAGGACGCGATCGTCCGCGAGGCGCTGGCCAAGCTGGCGGCCGATCCCCGCACGCCGGAGCGGCGCGGGATCGTGGTCGCCGGCGATTCGTGGCTCCACGGGATCGTCGGCATCGCGGCCGCCGGGGTGGTGGCGCAGTACCGGCGGCCGGCGCTGGTGCTGGCCGTCGATCGCGCGCGCGGGGAGGCCCGCGGGTCGGCGCGCACGGCCGGCGACATCGACGTCCACGCCGCGCTGCGCGCCTGCGCGCCGTATCTGCGGCGGTTCGGCGGCCACCGGGCGGCCGCGGGGGTGAGCCTCGACCCGGCCCAGATCCCGCAGCTCATCGAGGCCTTCGACGCGGCGGTGGCCGACCAGATCCGCGAGCGGCAGCTCGGCGAGCCGGCGCTCGAACACGACGGGCTGTTGCCGTTCGAGGCCATCGACGAGCCGCTCCTGGTCGATCTGGAGCAGCTCGCGCCCTACGGGGTCGGGTTCGCGCCGCCGCGGTTCCTGTGCGAGGACGCGGTGATCGAGCGGGTGCGGGTGCTGAAGGGCCGGCACCTGTCGCTGGCCCTGCGGCAGGGCCGG
Organism: Nannocystis punicea; assembly: GCF_026965555.1. Lineage (GTDB taxonomy): Bacteria > Myxococcota_A > Polyangia > Nannocystales > Nannocystaceae > Nannocystis > Nannocystis punicea. The sequence continues at coordinate 5,540,910 of NZ_CP114040.1, forward strand.
GTGGGCTTCGAGGCCATCGCCTTCGGCCAGGCCGCGGCCCACCCGAACCTCGCGCCGGGCGAGCGGGTGGCGTTCCTGTTCGTGCCGCTGCGCTCCAGTTTCCGCGGCCGGGTGCGGCTCCAGCTGATGGTCGAGTCGATGTGGCCGGCGCGCGGGTTTTGACGCCCCGATCCCCTCGGCGCTACACTCATGGGATGACGGTGTTTCGGTTGCGGTCCCGACGCGTGACGGCGCCCCGCGTGACGGCTCTCGCGGTGAGCCTGATCCTCGCCTGCGGAGCTCGCAGCGGTCCGACCGACGAGGACACCGACGGCGGCACCGGCGTGCAACCGGTCGATCCGCGCGAGGGTGGCTGCGACAACCCGATCGTCCTGCCGCTCGCCAACATCGAGGTCCGCGGGCGGTTGCAGGGGCCGAGCCGCGTCGAGGGGTGGTGCGGCGACGGCATCAACGACGCCGGCGCCGAGGACACGTACCTCATCACGCCGGCGACCGACACCGACGTGTTGTTGTTGATGCAGCCGAGCACCGAGTTCACGCCGACGCTCCGGGTCACGCGCGACGGCTGCTACATGGACGAGGCCAACCTGCCGCGGGTGTGCGCGGCGCCCTACGGCGACGTCCCGTTCCGCCACTTCTTCGCCCAGGCCGGCCACGAGTACTTCGTCACCGTCGACTCGCCGGAGGGCACCGACGGTCACTACGCGATGCAGGTGGTGTACACGGCGCCGCCGATCGAGGGCTGCACGATCCACTCGACGCAGATCGACCAGGAGATCGGCGGCTTGTTCACGTGGAGTAACGTGTTGGGCGGGCGCGCCGGATCGGTCGACGGCCGCTGCGGGGGACCTGGCGCGGAGAACATGTTCCAGCTCAACGTGTTCACGCCCGGCGCGATCACCTTCACCGTCACCGCCGACGTCTCGTTCGCGCCGGTCCTCAGCATCCGCACCGGCTGCGGCGGCTCGACCGAGCTGACCTGCACCTCGATGGTGGAGCAGGGCTCCCCGAACTTCTCGCTGACCTGGGAATTCCAGCCGGGCGTCTACTTCGTGGTCATCGACCAGAACGACGTGCTCGGCGGGTCCTACACGCTCGACGTGGCCTCCTAGCGCCCCCGGGTTCCGTCGTGTTCATCCGCCTCCGCGCCGCGCGACCGGAAGACTGGACCGGCAAGCTCAGCGACTTCGCCGTCGGCCTGGTGTTCCTGTCGGCCTCGGTCGCGGTGTTGCTGGCGCGCTTGCCCGACGCGTGGGTCGAGGCGGTCGACGGCCGGCACTGGATCATCCGCGTCGGGCTGATCGCGCTGCTGCTGTGGCTGAACCAGTGGGTCGGCAACCTGGTCCGCACGGTCCTGCCGCGCGCGCCGTACCTGTTCGGCCGCACCTTGACGGTCCGCGAGCGCGGCCGCCGGGTCCGCCTGCCGGTCCGCGAGATCGCCCGCGTCTACGTCGAGCCGCGCCCGCCCGGCGAGCGCGACACCTTCGTCGTCGCGCTCAAGAACGGCGAGACCTACGACCTGTGCCCGATCGCCTGGCAGGGCGCCGCCCGCCTGTACGCCCGCCTGGCCCGCGCGCTGCCGCGGCCGCGCTGAGCGCGAGGGCAGGGGCAGGTCCCTGCGGACAGGTACGAACGGGCATGTCCGTCCGAGCAGGTGCGGAAGAGCAGGTCCGATCGGGCAGGTCCGATCGGGCAGGCCGCGTCAGGTCGGCAGGCGCGACACCTGCAGCGTGTACTCGCTGCACGATTGGTCGTTGGCGACGCGGATCACCCGGATGAACACCTTGGCCGGCCAGGGCACGTTGTTGAGGTAGTTCGGGTTCGGGTTCGGGTTCGGGTTCGGCGGGGTGTGGGCGTCGAAGAACTCCCACTCGCGGGCGGGCGGGGTGCCGGGGCCGTAGGTCGCGTTCAGGCCCTCGAACGGCATCTTGTTGCAGGCCGTGTAGACCTCGAAGCGGTAGTCGGGGTTGGCGGGATCGCCCGGGTTGACCGCGAAGACGGCGGCGAGCTTGCCGGCGTTGGGCCGGTTGCCCATCGCCATCGCCTCCGGGAATTCGACCCAGTACCAGTCCTCCTGGCCGTTGCCGGGGCCGTTGTCGATCCCGGTGATGGAGCCCTTGATCGGCGGGACGACGCCGCCTTCGGCGATCACGCCGAGAGCGCCGGGCATGCCCTCGGCGCAGGTGTCGGAGGCCTTTTCCGGGGGCGTGACCGCGCACTCGCAGTCCGAGGCGTCCGAGGCGTCGGGGTTGGCGTCATCGCAGTCGGGGCCGGGGTCGTCGGGGCCGTACTGGTCGCAGCCGACCCAGAAGCCGTCCATGTCGGCGTCGACGCAGACGCCGCAGCTCTCCCACGAGTTGTAGCTGGCGTCGTCGCAGTCGGGCCCGGCGCTGCAGCCCTCGCCGTGGAGATCGCCGTCGTCGTCGACGCAGTTCGGGTCGGGCAGGGTGGTGGTGCCGGGGGTCGGATCGCCGGTGGGATCGCTGCCGGTCGGATCGCTCTCGGAGCTCGGCCCGGTCGGGGCGGTCGTCTCGGAGTCGGACATGCTGCCGCCGGCCGTCGGGGTGGGGTCGGTCTCGCTGCCCGGCTGCCCGGTCTCGGTCCCGGGGGTGGCGTTGCTGCCGTTCCCCTGGCTGTCGAACGGGTTGGTCGAACCGATCCCAGGATCTCCGCCGGCGCACGCGCCCAGGTGCGCAGCGGCGGCGAGCACGAGCGAGAGCCGGACGAGGGTCGGGGTAGGCCTGGACGCTCCGAGCATCCTCCCCACAATACACAAGGAGCTGCCCGCCTTCGCACTTTGGCGCATGTGAGCTCGAGGGTGGGGTCGCCTCCGCGGGTCCCGCCGGGTCGCCTTCGAGCGCCGGTTTCGCGGTCGCGATCCGGGAGACGCAAACGTCGCTGACAAACGTCGCCGGCGACGCGCCGGAGGCGAGCGGCTTTGGTACGATGCCGCCCGACCTTGCCCGAGCTGTTCAAAGCGCTGGCGAGCTACATCCCGGCAATCGTCACGCGGCGGCTCTCGGTCGACCCGCGTCCGCTGCATCAGCCCCAAGCCGAGATCGTGGCCGCCGCAGTCCTCTGCGCCGACGTCTCCGGCTTTACGGCCCTGACCGAGGCGCTCGCCAAGCAAGGGCCCGCGGGCGTCGAGAAGGTGGCCGCGGGTCTCAACACGTATTTCGGCCGGCTGATCGAGATCACCGCGGCGCACGGCGGCGACGTCGTCAAGTTCGCCGGCGACGCGCTCACGGCGGTGTGGGTCGCCGAGGGCTCGTCTGCCCGCGCGGCCGAGGCCGCGGTCGCGTGCGGCCTGGCGATCCAGGCCGCCCTGCACGCGTGCCCGATCGACGACGGCATCGAGCTGTCGCTGCGGATCGGCGTGGCCGCCGGACGGATCGCGCTGGTGCACGTCGGCGGGCTCGGGGGGCGCTGGGAGCTGGTGCTCGTCGGCCCCGCGATCGAGGCGGTGCGGCGGGCCCAGACGTTCGCGCGGCCCGGCGAGGTGGTGATCGATCGCCGCGTGTGGACCATGCTGGGCACGCGCGTCGACGGTGAGAGCCGCGGCGAGCACGGGTTCGGCCGCGTCGTCGGCGTGCGCGAGCCGGTGGTGCCGACGCCGCTGGTGCGGCCGCAGCTGCCCGACGCCGCCGAGGACGCGCTGCGAGGCTACGTGCCGCCGGCGGTGATCGCCCGCCTGTCGGCCGGGCAGAGCAGCTTCCTCGCCGAGCTGCGCCGGCTCAGCGTCCTGTTCATCAACTTCCCCGACCTCAAGCACCAGACGCCGCTGATGGAGGCGCAGGAGGTCATGATCGCGGTGCAGCAGATCGTCGAGGCGTGGGAGGGCACGATCGGCCACCTCAGCGTCGACGATCACGGGACCACCGTGCTGGTCGCGTTCGGCCTGCCGCCGCTGGCCCACGAGGACGATCCGGGGCGCGCCATCGAGGCCGCGCAGCAGGTCCGCGAGCTGCACAAGCGCCTCGGCTGGCGGGCCACCTGCGGGATCGCCTCCGGGCGGGCCTTCTGCGGCACCGTCGGCAGCGCCGAACGTTGCGAGTACACGGTCCTCGGCGACGTGGTCAACCTGGCCGCGCGGTTGATGCAGGCCGGCGACGGCAAGTCGGTCCTGTGCGACCACTACACCTTCGTCGCCACCCGCGGGCAGTTCCTGTTCGATCCCCTGCCGCCGATCTCGGTCAAGGGCAAGGAAGGGACGATCTCGATCTACACCCCGGCCAGCGCGAGGCTGCCGGGGCGCAGCCAGCAGCAGCGGGCCGTCTCGGGCCCGCTGCCGGTGGCGGGCGCGCCCAAGGCCACTCTGGTCGGCCGCATGCGCGAGCGCGGCGTGCTGATCAACGGCCTGCACGAGGTGCTGCGGGGCCGCAGCGCCACCATCGTGGTCGAGGGCGAGGCCGGGCTCGGCAAGACGCGCCTGGCCGACGACCTGCTCGAACAGGCCGAGGCCGCCGGGGCGCAGCGCCTGCTCGGCGCGCGCGAGATCAGCGAAGCGGCCGGCCCGTACCACGCGTGGCTGCCGATCTTCGCCACCATCTTCGGCCTGAACCAAGGGACAGATCAGGGCTCCGACCCGTGGCAGCGGGTGGTCTCGGGGCTGCGGCGGCTGGTGCCGGGGGCGGTGCCGCGGGCGCCGTTGCTCGGCGCGGTGCTGCCGATCGACGCCGTCGACAACGACCGCACCGCGCCGCTGCAGGGCCGCGCGCGCGCCGAGCAGACCCGCGTGCTGCTGGTCCAGATCCTGCTCGCGTACCTCAAGGGCAACCCGGCGGTGCTGCTGCTGGAGGACGCCCAGCGGTTCGACTCGGCCTCGTGGGCGCTGCTGGCCGACGTGCGCGAGGAGGTCCAGCCGCTCCTGTGCGTCATCGTCACCGGGCCGGTCGACAGCGACACCGCCGCGGCCGAGCTGCGGCAGATCCTCGCCGACCACGGCACCTATCACCTGCAGCTGCAGCCGCTGTCGCTGGCCGAGACCGAGAACCTGGTGTGCCGCCGCCTCGGCGTGTCGCGCCTGCCGCCCGAGGTCGCCAGCTTCATCTACGAGCGCGCCGAGGGCCACCCGTTCTTCTCCGAGGAGCTGGCCTCGGCGCTGCGCGACGCCGGCTTCATCACCATCTGGAACGGCGAGTGCCTGCTGTCCCATGAGGCAGGTGACCTGCGCACCGCCAAGTTCCCCGACAACCTCGAGGCGGTCATCACGAGCCGCATCGATCGCCTGCAGCAGCAGCACCAGCTGGTGCTCAAGGTCGGCGCGGTGCTCGGGCGCGTGTTCTCGCTGAGCCTGCTGCGCGGGATCTACCCGATCGAGGCCGACAAGGCCCAGCTGCCCGAGTACCTGCAGGCGCTCGAGCGCCGCGGCCTCCTGGTGCCCAAGCCCCACGCGGCCGAGGGCACCTTCCTGTTCAAGCACGCGCTGACGCAGGAGGTCGCCTACAACCTGCTGCCGTTCGCTCAGCGGCAGCAGCTGCACCAGGCGGTCGCCGAGCACTTCGAGCGCGCGCACGGCAGCAAGCTCGAGCTGTACTACCCGCTGCTGGCGCACCACTGGTACCGCGTGGTCGCCTCGTCGGCGCTGGTGCCGGGCGGCGGGCGACCGAGCCCGGAGCTGATCGGTCGCGCGGTGCTCTACCTGCAGCGCGCCGGCGAGCAGGCGATCCGCAACGACGCCGGGCAGGAGGCCGTGCAGCACTACAGCCACTCGATCGAGCTGCTGCGCCACCTGCCCGAGAGCCCCGAGCGGGTCGAGCAGGAGATCGGGCTGCAGATCGGCCTCGGCAACGCCCAGGTAGCGACGCTCGGCTTCGGCTCCGACGAGGTCGAGCAGACCTTCGCCCGGGCCCGCGAGCTGTGCCGCGAGGTCGGCGACACGCGCCACCTGTTCCCGGTGCTGTTCGGCCTGTGGCAGCACTACGTCGTGCGCGCCCAGCTCGACGTGGCCCGCGAGCTCGCCGAGCAGATGTTGATGTTCGCCGAGCGCCGGCGCCAGCGCGTGCCGCTGCTGGTGTCGCACCGCGGGCTCGGCACGCAGCTGTTCCACCAGGGCGACTACGAACGCTCGCGCGCCCACCTCGAGCGCTCGGTCGTCCTCTACGCCCCCGACTTCGACCGCAACCTCGGCCACCTCTACATCCACGACCCGCGGATCGCCGCCCTGGCGATCCTCTCGCTGACGCTGTGGATGCTCGGCCGCACCGCCGAGGCGCTCGAGCGCAGCCGCGTGTCGGTGGCCCTGGCCCGCGAGCTCGGCCACGGCTTCTCCACCACGTTCGCGCTGGTGACCGCGGCGATCCTGCGCCAGATCCTCCGCGACGTCGACGGCGCCCGCACCCTCGCCGACCAGGTCTACCAGCTCAAGGCCGAGGCCACTCTCGGCGCGTGGGTCAGCTTCGCCGACGCCATCCGCGCCTGGGCGATGGCCGAGCTCGGCCAGCACGACGAGGGCCTCGACCTGCTGCGCCAGGCGCTCATCGAGCTGCAGGCCGCGGGCATGGGCATGTTCATGCCGTGGACCTTCTCTGTCTTCGCCGACCTGTGCATGAGGGCAGGTCGCGTCGACGAGGCGCTCAGCGTGATCGCCGAGGCGATGGAGTCGTCGCGGCTCAGCGGGGCGCGCTGGTGGGAGGCCGAGCTGATGCGCCAGCGCGCCGAGCTCGCGCACGCGACCGGCGACGTCGACGAGGCCTCGGAGCTGCTGCGCGACGCCCTCGCGCTCGCGCGTGAGCAAGGCGCGCGCGCGCTCGAGCTGCGCGCCGGCCTCAGCGTCGCCCGCCTGTTCCCCGACGATCCGACGGCGCGGGCCCGCCTGCGAGCGCTTCACGACGACCTGGTCGACAAGGTCGACGACGTGCTGCTGGCGGCGCTGGCGGCGGCCGCAGCCGGCAGTTGAGGGCCCGGGCCGCGGCGGCGGCATCTGTTATGGTTGCCGGGCCATGTGGAAGAAGCTGGCGATCTTCCTGCTCGTGCTGCTGCTGCTGGCCGGCGGCGTCGTCACCTACTTGTGGCTGCAGGTCACTGCGCTGCCCGACTGGTACACCGAGCTGGCCAAGGAGGACGCGCCGGCGGCCGCCGAGGACGCCGGCGGGAAGCTGCAGTGGCAGCCGGCGGAGGGCCAGGCCGGCCGCAAGGAGCTGCGCAACTTCCACCGCAAGGCCGCCCGCTCGGCCCCCGAGGTCAAGGAGGTCATCAAGGCCTCGCGCGCGACCTTCGAGGACGGCCAGCTCGAGGCCGGCGTGGTCGCCGACCTGCGCAAGCTGCCCAAGGACAAGATGAGCGGCGACCAGCAGGGCCTGTTCGAGCGCGCCCGCGAGGCGTTCCCGTCGCTGACCGAGCGCGACGTGTACATCGGCGTCGAGGACCCGTCGCCGGTGATGAAGGACGGGCGCGTCACCATCGGCCCGAGCGCGCGGGTCAAGATCGGCAAGTTCACGTACTCGCTCGACGGCGCGGCCGAGAAGCTCGGCATGACGCCCGACAAGCTGCGCGCCGAGCTCGAGAAGCACATGCGCGAGCTCGGCGTCGCGGCGCCGGACTGAGGCACGGGTCGAAGAGACATGTACATCCGGACATGCTCGATCGGGCATGTCCGGACGGGCATGAGCGTTCGCGCATGTCGGATGGGCCAGCCCCTCCGTCCGGCCTCGCGGCTCACAGGAGCGGCGAGAGCAGGCGGGCGAAGCCCTCGCCGAGGCGGCGCGGCAGCGACTGCTGCTTGCGCGACTCGGGCCGCACCTCGAGCGCCCGGGCCAGCTCGCGCGTGAACACCTCGGCGAGGTCGAGGGTGAGCCGGCGGTCGTAGAACAGGGCGGTGACCTCGTAGTTGAGGTAGAAGCTGCGCACGTCCATGTTGGCCGAGCCGATCGCGGCCACCCGGTCGTCGACCAGCAGGTACTTCGCGTGCAGCATGCCGGGCAGGTACTCGTAGATCCGGCAGCCGGCGGCCAGCAGCTCGTCGTAGTAGCTGGCGCCGGCGAGGCTGACGAGGCTCGAGTCGTTGTTGCGCGGCAGCGGCACCAGCAGGCGCAGGTCGCAGCCGCGCAGCGCCGCGGTCTTGAGCGCGAGCGACAGCGGCTCGTCGGGTACGAAGTAGGGCGTGGCGATCCAGCAGCGCTCCTGCGCCGAGGCGATCGCGGCGGTGAACTGGGCCGCGATCGCGTCGATGAACGGCAGGTCGGGCCCGCTGGGGACGATCTGCAGCATCGGCCCGCACGAGTGGCCGGGTGGGCGCGCCAGCAGGTCGGCGAGCTGGCGCGCGAACGCCGGGTCCTCGGCGTGATCGTCGGAGTGCGCGGCCAGCCAGTCCTCGAGGAAGATGGCCTGCAGGCCGAGCACTGCGTCGCCGGTGATCCGCACCTGGAGGTCCGACCACGGCCGCGCCCCGAGCCCGCGCCCGAGGTACTCGTCGCCGACGTTGAGGCCGCCGGTGAAGCCGAGGTCGCCGTCGACGATGACGATCTTGCGGTGGTTGCGGAAGTTGATCATGAGCGGGCGGTAGCGCAGCCGCACCGCGCCGAAGGTCAGGACCTGCCCGCCGGCCGCGATGAGGCGGTCGAACAGCTCGCGCGGGGTGCCGAGGCAGCCGAACTCGTCGTAGAGCAGCCGCACGTCGACGCCGGCGCGCGCGCGCTCGCACAGGAGCTCGATCCAGCGCCGGCCGGTGTCGTCGTCGCGCCAGATGTACATGGCGATGTGGATCTGCTGCTTCGCGCCGGCGAGCGCGGCCTCCATCGCCGCGAACGCCTGCGCCGGATCGGCCAGCAGGTCGACCGCGTCGGCCCGCCGCAGCGGCGCGGCCGAGCTGTTGAGCGCGAGCGCGACCAGCCCGCGAAGCGGCTGGTCGAGCTCCTCCAGCGGCGTCTCGAGCGGCAACAGGCCGCGCGTGACGTCGGTCGGGTTGACGCTGCGCCGCGCTCGCAACCGCCGGCGCCGCCGCACGCCGGCCCGCCCGAGCAGGAAGTAGAGGCACAGGCCGAACAGCGGGAGGAAGATCAGCGCGAGCAACCACGCGAGCGCGGCGCTCGGCCGCCGTCGCTCCAGCAGCACCAGCGCCGTGATGCCGATCACGTAGAGGACGGTGACGAGCTGGATGAACCAGAGCTCGGTGAAGACTTCAGGCAACGCGCGACAAGTGTAGCGCGGCGAGCGGCAGCTATAGTTACGCCGATGTCCTCGGAGCGTCTCGTCCCGCACAACCCGGCCACCGGCCAGCCGCTCGATCCGGTCGACTGCACCACGCCCGAGGGGGTCCGCGAGGTCGTCGCTCGCGCCCGCTCGGCCCAGCGCGCCTGGGCGGCCACCGCCGCCGACGCACGCGCGACGCAGATCCGGGCCGTGGCGAAGGCCATCGGCGACCACGCCGACGCGCTGGCCCGCTCGATCAGCGACGAGATGGGCAAGCCGATCCGCGAGGCCAGGTCCGAGGCCCGCAGCATCGCCGCCCGCGTCGAGTCGTTCGTCCGCGCCGCCGATCAGGCGCTCGCCGACGAAGACGGGGTCGAGAACGGGATCCGCGTGCGTGTGCGCTGGCGTCCGCTCGGGGTCGTGGGAGTGATCGCCCCGTGGAATTACCCGGTGGCGACGCCGAGCAACCTGCTGCTGTCGGCGCTGCTCACCGGCAACGCGGCGGTGTTCAAGCCGTCGGAGTACACGCCGCACACCGGAGCGCTGCTCCACCGCCTGTACGCCGAGACATTGCCCGAAGGACTGGTCGGCCTGGTCCAAGGGGCAGGTGCGGTCGGGGCCGCGCTGGTCGCCAGCGACGTCGACATGATCGCGTTCACCGGCTCGATCGCCACCGGCCAGGCGATCATGCGCGAGGCGGCGGCGACGATGAAGCGGCTGGTGCTCGAGCTCGGCGGCAAGGATCCGATGCTGGTGCTGCCCGGCGCCGATCTGCAGGCCGCGGCCCGCCACGCCGCCGACGAGGCGCTGCGCAACGCCGGGCAGGTGTGCGTCAGCGTCGAGCGCATCATCGTCCACGCCGACGTCGCCGGCGAGTTCACCCGCCGCGTCGCCGAGCTGGTGCGCGCGGTGAAGCCCGGCGATCCGCGCGACGAGTCCACCACGTTCGGGCCGATGGCCAGCGCTCGCCAGCGCGACCTGGTGCTCGCGCAGCTGGCCGACGCCCGCAGTCACGGCGCGACCTTCGTGATCGAGGGCCAGGCGCAGGGCCCCGGCTACTACCTCACGCCCAGCGTCGTCACCGACCTCAAGCCGGAGATGACTCTGGTCAAGGACGAGACCTTCGGTCCGGTGGTGGCGATCCAGGTCGCGCGCGACGTCGACGAGGCAGTGGAGATGGCCAACGACACCCGCTACGGGCTCGGGGCGAGCGTGTGGGGCGCGCCGGGGCCGGAGCTCGACGCGGTCGCCGATCGCATCGAGGCCGGCATGGTCGGGGTCAACCGCGGCCTGTCCACCGCCGCCGGCGGACCGTGGGTCGGCTGGAAGATGTCGGGCCTCGGCTACACGCGCAGCGTCACCGGCATGCGTCACTTCCTTCAGCCGCAGTCGCAAGCGCGTCGCGCCGAGTGACGGGCCCCTCGTCGGGCCCGGCGGCCGTCGCGCTACGCGGCGGCGGGTAGGCTACGCGGTTGCTGAAGTCGCGAGTCCGGCGGCCTACGATGTTGCAGTCCTCGCATGGTGGTTGCCGGTGACGCGGCGAAGCAGACGTGGCCGTCGCCGCGTCTGAACCCGCCACATCGTTGGCATTGCAACAACGTGGGCCCGCAGCCTACGTGATTGCTGCACGCGGACCGGCGGCCCCGGTGCCTGGCGAAGGACCGCAGGGCGCAGCGGCGGGCTACCTCGTTGAAGTGGCGGGCTACCTCGTTGAAGCTCAGAGGTCCGGCCGACTACCTCGTTGAAGCGTGGGCGGGCAGGGCGGCCCGAAGGCGGTGGGGCTACCTGGTTGCAGCCGCGGTCGCGGCGCGGCCGCCTGCGCGGGGCGCACCTGCCGGTCGGGCGTCGCGGGGCTCCTGGCGAACGCGCGCATTTGTTATGGTTCGGTCGTGGGCCTGCTCTCCAGCCTGCTCGCCGAGGCGGCCACCAGCCGCCCGGGCGAGGTCGTGATCGAGACCGACCAGCCGCTGCGACTCGTGCACACGCAGGGCGGGGCGACGCTGGGCGAGGCGCTGTCGGGCGAGATCGTGTTCGACGCGCTGGTCGAGGTGCTCTCGTGCGAGCAGCAGGCCGACCTCGCGCTGGGCGAGCCGGTCAAGTTCGACCTGATGGTCGACCAGGTCATGTGGCACCTGGTCGGAGAGACAGCTCGAGAGATGACCTCGGTGCGCGCGCGGCCGGGCGCCGACGGGTTCGAGTCCAGCGACAGCGTCAACATCGCGCTCGACGAGCCCGAGGCGCCGATCGAGCCGACGCGGCAGCCGCGACGCCACGCGAGCGGATCGGCCGACATCGACATCGAGATCCAGATCGACGACGACGCGCTCGAGGAGCGCGCCGGCGTGCGCCTCGCGGCCTTGCGTCCGCTCGCCGTCGAGGCCGAGCCGCGCGTCGGCTGGCCGCGCCGGATCGCCGGCACCGGCTGGAACGGGCGCGCCGAGTCGCCGCGTCGACGCGGTCCGGCGCCGGCGCGAGAGACGGGCCGCCGCGAGGACCTCGACGCGATGGCGCTGGCGATCCCGAGCGGCACTCTGGCGTTCCTGCACCGCGCCGACGGCGGGGCCGAGGCGCTGGCCCGGGCGCTCGGCTGGCCGCTGCGGACGATCGGCGAGCGCGACACGCCCGATCGCGTCTGGGCCGAGTGCAGCGCGCTGCCCGAGGGCGCGGCGTTGGTGGTGCGGCTCGAAGATCCGAGCGCGTGGCTGCCGTGGCTGCTCCGCCGGGTCGAGGAGGGCAGGCGCGTCCTCGTCGAGACGCAGGCGACCTCGCCCGCAGGCGCGCGACGGATCGCGCTCGGCGTCGCCGCGACCGACCGCGCCGCGGCCTGGCTGTCGGCGATCCGGGTCGTCCACGCGGCGCTGCTCGGCGGCGAGTGGACGTTGCTGTCCTTCGAGACCTGATTCGAGGGGCAGGTGAGGAGTTTCGGCCGGCGCGGCGAGCGGCGCTCGCAGGGCTGCGTCCGCGTGGGGTCCGTGCAGCGGGCTAGCGGCTGGCCTCTTCGACATGATTCAAAGGACAGCCCGCCACGAGCGGTCTGACTGGGAGAACACGCCTCGCGGCCGCGACGGCCGGCACGAGAGGTGAGGCGCGGGCGCCCGCGTCGTTCGGCGGTCTAGCTGTCCTCGGAGACCTGGTTCAAAGCACAGGTCCGGAGCTCGTTCGCTGGACCCGGAGGGTCTCACTCTTCGCCGTCTTGCGGCTCCTGGGCGGCGGCCAGCGAACCCTTGACGCCCTCCTGCGCGATCTGCTGATAGAGCTCCTCGCGATAGACCGGCAGGCCTTGCGGGGCCGAGATCCCCAGGCGAACCTGACGCCCGCGGATCTCTCGGACAACGATCTCGATGTTGTCCCCGATCCGGATCTTCTGCCCGACTTTTCTGGTTAGCGTCAACATGGAAACCCTCCGTGGCGGAGCGGGTGCACCCTCATGAGTATCACGACGAAGCGATCTTCGTACCGGATAGCTATTGAGGAATATCGAGTTTTCTGCAAGAGCTTCTTTCGCGCGTGACAGGCTGATTCCGCTCGGATTGAGGCCGAATGCGCAGGGATGCGCGGTTTTGAGCGGGTGCCGATCTGGCTCAAAGGCCAGGTAAAAACTGCGGGCTCCAGCAGGTGCGCGCAGCGTCGTGCATGCGCCGCGACGATCGTCCGTCGTCGTCACGCGCGTCGTTCACTCGCGGCACAGACCTTGTTCGCGTTGTTGCTCGGCGGGGTCGATCGCGACCTGCGCGAGGTCGCAGTGCAGCGCCGGGATGAAGGGGTTCACGCGCAGCGCTCGCGCGAGCGCGAGGCGAGCGCCCGCGAGGTCACCGACCAGTCGCAGCGCGCGCCCCTCGGCGGCGGCGAGGTTCGGCTGCTCGGGGTCGTCCTCGCCGGCGCGACGCAGCAGCGGCACGGCGCGAGCGGCCTTGCCGAGCTGCAGATAGAGCTCGCCGAGGCGCCGCGCGAGCTTCGGATCGTCGCGCACCCGCGCGTCCGCGGCCCGAGCTTTCTCGTACTGCTTGGCGGCGGCGCCGAGGTGACCGCGCAGCGTGAGCAGCACGCCGAGCCGCGCGTGTTGACGCGCCGCGCCGCCGCCGAGATGCGAGAACACGTCGCCGAGCAGCGAGAGATCTTCGCCAGCCTCGGCTGCGGCCTGTTGATCGGGCGCGAGCGGCTGCAGCTTGCGCAGCGCGCCGCCGGGCTTGCCGGCGGTGCGCTTCTTCATCACGTCGCGCCAGTGGGCGTCGAAGCGCTCGAAGCTGTCGCCCCACGCGGCGGCCAGCGCGGCCTCGGCGTCCTCGCCGGCGGCGACGCGGCGCAGCAGCTCGTCGATGCCCGCGCCGCCGCGCTCCTCGTGGAGCACGCCGAGCATGGTCTGGACCTGCGCGTAGGCGAGGGCGGCCCGCTCCTGCGAGGGCAGCATCGCCAGCGACGGGTACATCTCGGCGAACGTGACGAGGTCGTCGGCCGCGAGCGCCTTGGCCAGCAGCTTGCGCGAGGGCGGCTCGAGCGGCAGCGGATCGGGGCTGCGCCAGCGCGTCTCGAGCAGCTTGGCCAGGCCCTCCTGCAGCCACACCGGGGCGCGGTTGCGGGTCTTGAGGGTGACCAGGTAGTGCACGTACTCGTGCACCGCGGTGTCGATCCACCCGTAGCCGTAGAGCATCACCCGCGGCGAGACCATGACGATCCGCCGGTACTTGGTGATGCCGACGGTGCCGGTCGTGTACACGTTCTCGCGCGTGAGCGGCGAGACGAGCGCGAGCTTGACCGCGTCGTCGAGGATCTCGAAGCGCACCGGATGATCGGGCTCGACGCCGAGGTCGGCGGCGAACGCCTGCCGGGCCTCGGCCATCGCGGCGAACAGGTAGGAGGCGATGAGCTCGTCCTTGGCGTTGGCGAACACGACCTCGACCTGTCCGTCGGGGCTGGTCAGCCGCGTGGCCGGGCCGAGCGCCCGCTGAGCCCCGCGCGCGAGGTCGAGGTAGTGCTGGGCCTCCTCGCGCAGCGCCCCCGCCGGCGGCAGCTGCCCCGAGGCGACCGCGCCGGCCAGCAGCGACTCGGCCTCCGGGTAGGCCGCGCGGTGGAACGCCAGCACGCCCGCCTTGACGTCGCGCGCCGACCCGCCCGGCATGGCGGCGACGGCGTCCGCGGCGTCGGCGAGGTCCCAGGCGTTGATCGCCCCGTCGAAGCGATCGGCCAGCTCCGACCAGGCGTCGGCGTCAGGGGCGAGCGCGAGCGGCGTGGGCTCGGCTGTCGCTTGCGACCTGGCGAGAAGGACAGGGTCCTCGGGACCTGTCGCTTCGGGCATCGAGGTTGGCACTTCGGCCATGGTCGAAAGCACAGGGTCTTTCGCACCTGGCGAATCAGACATGGCGGATGCGACATGTCCCCGAGAACCGGGCGCTTCGGACATGTCCCTCACGACCTGGCCGTTCGGACCGGCGGCCTCGCAGCCGGCGAGGGCGAGGGCGAGGGCGAGGCGGCGCCGAAGGGGTGGCCGAGACGTCATCGCAGCAGCTCCTCGTAGTAGCGCTCGACCGAGCCGCGGAAGCCCTCCGGAGCGTGCTCCTTCATCGCCTCCATCAGCTCGTCGCGGAGCGAGCGGTCGCGCTCGGTCTCGGTCGAGACCTCGTCGGGCTCTGGGGCGGTCTGCGGCGCGGACGAGCTGTCGCGCAGGCTGTCGAGCGCGCGCTGCAGGCCGCCCAGCGCCCCGCCCTGGCGCTCGAGCGCCGGCCCGCCGCGGCGCTCCCCGAGCGCCCCGCTGCTGGCCTCCATCTCCGAGATCGCCCCGCGCATCGCCTGCTTGCCGGGGTCGGGCAGGTGGCGCGCGTTGGGGCCGTCGAGGACCTGCTCGGCGCGGGCGCGCAGGCCCTGCTGCTTCTGCGACAGCGCGTCGAAGCGGGCCTGGGCGGCCTCGTCGAGGCCCTCGGCCGGGGCCGGGAGCTGGGCCTCGAGCAGCTTGCGCAGCGCGTCGCCCCGCTCGCGCAGCGGCCCGAGCTGGCGGCGCTCCTGCGAGTCGTCGCCCGCGCCGGCGACTGCCCGCTCGAGCGCCTGGGCGGCGGCCCGCGCGGCCTCGGCGGCGGCGAGGGCCTTGGGCTCGGCGGCCTCCGCCTCGGCGGCGACCCGCTGCAGCTGCTCGCGCGCGTCCTCGAGGGCGCGGCGGCCGTCACGACCGAGCCGGGCGTCGTTGATCGCGTCGAGGGCCTTGCCGATCGCGCCGGCCTGCTTGGCGGCCTGCTCCGCGGCGGCCTGGTCGAGGGTGCGGCTCTGGGCCTGCTTGCGCCACTGCTCGTGGAGCGACCGGCTCTCGCCGCGCAGGCCGGTCTCCTCGTCCTGGATCCGGCTGATCTCTCGCATCAGCTCCATGCGCGCCCGCTCCTCGGGCGTCATCGCGGCGCCTGGCCCGGCGGCCATGCGGTCCTGGACCCCGGTACGCAGCTTTCGCAGCTCGTCGAGGACGCCGCGGGCCCGGTCGAGCGCGCCGTCGACGTCGCCCTGGCGCAGCTGCTCGCCGACGTCCTGCTGGCGCATCTGCTCGGCCATCGCCTCGAAGGCGTCGGTGTTGAGGAATTCCTGGCCGAGCTCCTTGTCGAGCTTGGCCCGCGCCTCCGACAGCCGCCGCAGGTCCTCGCGGATCCGCTGCTGCAGCTGATCGACCTCGCCGCGCACGCTCTCGTCGCCGGCCTTGAGCCGCTCGAGCAGGTCGACGAGCTTCTGCTGCGAGGTCTGCAGGCGCGCCACCAGCTGCTCGATCTGCGCCAGCAGCTCGTTGTCGACCAGGTCGTCGAGGCGGATGACCTCGTCCTCGAGCTGGGTGAGTTGCAGTCGGTTGGTCGCCAGCAGCTTGCCGAGCGTCCGCGCGGCCGCGTCGGGGCGCTCGTCCTCGGCGCCGGGCGGCAGCTCCGCGTGCTCGGCCGACTCGCGCCGGTGCAGCTCCATCAGCCGCTTGTGCACGCCGACCAGGACCGCGACGTCGCGCGGCGGCGCCAGAGTGTCGACCGACAGCGAGTCGATGGCGGTGCTGATCGCGGCGAGCAGACCGCCCGAGGCGGCGAGCAGCTCGCGCATGCCGGTGACCCTGCGCACAGGAGCGCCGTCCTCTGCGGGCGGCGCGTCGTCGGCGCGGATCAAACCTGGCTCTTCGGTCAGCATGCGACGTGCCAGCAGATCGACGGCGGTGTCGCGCAGCGCGGCGAGGTTCGCCAGGTTCTCGGCGTGCTCGGTCTCCTGGTCGCGGATCGTCAGCGTCATCTTGGCCGAGCGCGCGACCTTGCCGGGCGGATCGGTCAGCGGAGCGAGGCCCAGCCCCGGGTCGTTGTCGCGGACCTCGATCCAGTAGGTCAGCCGCCCGCGGTCCTCGACCGGCAAGGACGACAGGTCCCAGGTGTAGCGGTGCTGCCAGGTGCGCGCGCGCGGCGGCGGGCTGCCGGCGTCGAGGCGCACGGGCTGCTTGTCGCCGCCCTCGAACACGAGCACCGCGCTGGCGATGCCGAAGTCGTCGCGGGCCTTGAAGCGCAGCTCGACGTTGTCGAGCTCGCTCGGGGCGCTCTGCGAGCGGGGCAGGGGCAAGAGCTCGATCTCCGGCGCCTCGTCGGCCTCGATCTCGAGCGGCGCCGGGGCTGAACGGACCGGCTCGTCGCCGTCCTCCGGGGTGACGACGACGTGCCAGCTGCCGGCCGCGCGCACGACGAACCGGCCGCGCCACTTCCCGTCTGTCTCTTTGGACAGGTCGATGCGCTCGGGCGCCGGCGGCTCCGAGAGCGGGCCCTGGTCGTAGCTGAGGATCACGTGCACCGCGCTGGCCGGCCGTCGCGTCTCGAGCTCGACCTCGGTCTCGGTGCCGGCGAGCGCTCGCACGGCGCCGCTGGGGTTGATGAGCTGCCGCGGCATCCGAGCGCTGTAGTCGGGGTAGCGCAGCGTGAGGCTGAGCGAGGACCAGACCGGCTCGGGCGGGGCCGGCGGGCGGCCGTCTTCGGCGGCGAGCCACAGCTCGAGCCCGCGCGCGAACTCGGGGTAGCCGGCGAGCACGGCCCCGAGGAGGGCGAGCAGCGCGGTGCCGAGCGCCGGGACGCGGAAGTTGGCGGGCGGTGCCGCGAGCTCCGGTCGCGCCTCGGCGAGCGACCACTCGACCTGCCGCACGTACGCGGCCGCGAGGTCCTGCGAGCCGAGGTGACCACCCGGCCCGGCGAGCAGGAGCTCGGTGGCCCCGAGGATCTCGCGGCGCAGCGAGCCGTCCGAGCGCAGAAAAGGTGAAGCCTCGCGGGGTCGGCGCGTGAGCGGCCCGCGGAATTGGGCTATGGTAAGCGCCGTCCGATGGGGAGTCCCAGTCAGTGCGAGGATCCGACGCCAGGCGCGTCCGAACAGGGCCAGCAGCGTGACGACGGCGCCGGCGAGCCAACCGGCGGCCGCGAGATCGCCACGCAAGGTCCAGCCGGCGAGCCCGGCCGCGACCACGGCCAGGGCCGCCAGGAGGGCGATGCTGTGGAGCGCCGCCGCCGCGAGCTCCCGCCGACGCACGACCCGGCGAACGGCTGTCAGAAACTCGAGCAGAGACGGGGGACGGACGTTCATGAGGGTCGGCGTCAGCGTCGGTCGCTCTTCGGTATATCCCCCTTAAACCACTTCGTCACGGTCCGGATCCGCCACGCGCTCCGGCAACTCCCCCGCGCGCTGGTCGCGCCCTGAATAGGGCGGCCGCGCGCTCGTAGAAGGACGCTCACGTGGTTCCTCCAGAAGCCGACGACCAAGCGCTGGTCGAAGCGTGTCGCCAGGGCGACCGGCAAGCCTTCCGCCTCCTGACGCAGCGCTACCAGCGCAAGGTCTACTCGATCGCGTACGGGTTCCTGCGCAACCCTGAAGACGCGCTCGACGTCGTGCAGGAGAGCTTCATCAAGGTCCACCGGTACCTCCACAACTTCGAGGGCAACTCGAGCTTTTACACGTGGCTGTACCGGATCGTCACCAATCTTTGCATCGATCACATCCGCAAGAACCGGCGCCACAAGGAGCTCGAGTTCGACGACGGGTTGCGCCACGACGACGACGGTGACACGGCGTATGTGCCGCCGTCGCCGCTCGGCGATCCCGCCAGCCTGGTGCAGCGGCGGGAGATCCTGGAGGCCGTGCAGGACGGGCTCCAGCACCTCAGTGACAAGCACCGCGCCGTGATCGTGATGCGTGAGCTCCAGGGCATGTCCTACGAAGAGATGGCGCGCACGATGGGCTGCTCGAAGGGCACGATCATGAGCCGGCTCTTCCATGCCCGGCGCAACATGCAGCGCCTCCTCACCGAGCGGCTGGGTTACGTCCCCAGCGGTCCGACCGGCGGAGCCGATGAAGATTCCGACGCTGAGCGCGTCCCAGCACCACAAGCCATGCTGCCATGACCGAGCCGCACTTCGACCCGCAGCAACTCAACGCCTTCCTCGACGGCGAGCTTTCAGCGCCAGAGCGCGCCGAAGTCGAGCGGCTGCTCACGACCAACCCGGAGGCCAGCGCCTACCTCGCCGGATTGAAGGCGCTCCAGGGCGCCGTGGTCGCCGGCTTCGAGGCCGAGGCGGCCAAGGTCCCGGAGGCGCGGTTCGAACAGATCTGGGACGAGATCGAGCGCACCCTCGACCGAGATCTCCGTTTGCAGAAGGCGCCGGAGCCGGCGCCCTCGCTGTGGGCGCGGCTGCGCGAAGTGTTGCGCCCCGTGTTCGTGCCGGTGGCGTCGGCAGCGGCGGTCGCCGGGCTGGTGGCAGTGTTGTGGAGCGGGCGCGGCGCCGAGGAGGGCCCGGCGAACCCGGCGCCGGCGGTCGCCTCGACGGCGGCGCCCGAACTGCCTGTCCTTGCGGACAGCTCGAAGCCGGCGGCCGACGAGAGCGAGGTCGTGTTGCCCGAGCCGAACGGCGGGCCGGCGCACATTCAACGGATCGATTGGGGCGTCAAGTCGGGACGCATCAGCGAGATCGAGGGCAAGCGCAACACGACCACCGTGATCTGGATCTCCGACGACGACCCTAGCAGCAGTGAGCGTTCCTTATGATGTACAAGTCGACCACGAAGCGGCTGTTGGCCACGACCGTCGTTGCCGTCCTGCTCCCCGGCGTTGTCGGGAGCGCTTACCTCGTGCCGGACGTGGCCCACGCCGAGGTCAAGGCCGTCGCCTGCAAGGTGACCGCGTTCCTGGTCCAGAAGGACGGCGACGGCATCATCCCCGCGGACCTCAAGTTCCTCGAGGAGCAGCTGCAGGACGACTCGTTCGCGGCGTTCAAGGGCTTCCGCTTGCTCGAGACCAAGGCGCTGCGCCTCGGCATCGACAAGCCCGGGCTCGCGGCGCTGAAGTCCGGCTTCCAGCTCAAGCTCAGCCTGCTCGGCGAGGCCAACAGCAAGCTGAAGCTGCACGCCAACCTGATCGCTCCCGGCCGCGACGCGCCGCTCGTCGACACCGATTACGCGATCGACGACAACGGCCTGCTCCTGGTCGGCGGCGTGCGCCACCTCGAGGGCAAGATCTTCTTCGCCATCCAGTGTGGCAAGCAGCCGAGCTGAAGCGACCGCCGCCGCGTGATCGCGCGAGTCCGCCTCCGTCCCCGGGGCGTCACCGCGCTCCGCGGCGTCCGCTCGTTTGCTCGGAGCGCGGCCGGGCGGTACTCTGAGCCGCCTTTTCGCCGCCCCCCCGGCGCGTCCGGCCATGACCACCCCTGAGCCCACGAAGAGCCCGAGGCCCCGCTGGCGCCGCATCGCGCTCATCGGCGGCTCGCTGGGCGCGCTGCTCCTCGGCGGACTCGCGGTCGGCGTCGCCACGTTCCCGCGGTGGGGCGACAGCTGGGTTCACGAGCTGGCGCTCGAGCGGCTGCAGAAGATCGCCGGGGTGCCCGTCACGATCTCCCGCCTCGACCTGGTCGACTTCGACAGCGTGGTCGTCGAGGGCGTCGAGCTGTCATTCGGGCCCGGCAGCTCGCTCACGGTCGACCGCATCGACGTGGGGATCGATCGCGCCGCGTTGTGGTCCGGGCAGGTCGTCGTCGACCGCGTACGGGCCGCCGGCGGGCGTCTCACGGGCGACGGCGCCACCCTCCGCGACTACGCCCGGGACCTGCGCGCCCGGCTGTCGACGCCCCGCGAGGGCGGCGAGGGCCGCGTCAAGCTGGTGCCGCCGAAGGCCACCCTCGAGCGCTTGCAGCTCGATCTGCGGCACGACCTCGGCGGTCGGCCGCTGACCTTGCGCGGCGTCGCGGCGGCCGAGGTGCAGCTGACCGATCGGACAGCCGCGCTCACGCTCGCGGAGGTCGAGGCCTCGGTCGGCGAGCGCGCGCTGCGGGCGGCTCAGCTGGCGACCAAGATCGACCTGTCGAAAGGGACAGGTATCGACGGCGCGTTCCCGCTGACCGTCGAGGTCGAGCGGGCGGCGACCGCGATCACCCCGCAGATCGCGGTCGCGGAGATCCGCGGCACCGTGACGCTCGCGGACGCCTCGGCCAGCCGGGTGATGCTCGACCTCGCCGGCGGCTTCTCCGACGAGGTCACCGGCGACGAGGAGCACGACGCGTCGGCGCCGCTGTGGGCGCTGACGGGCGACGTGGCCCGCGACCTGTCCGACGGCACGGTGAACCTCAACATGGACGCGTTCAAGCTCGGGCGCGTCCCCGACGTGCTGGCGCGCTTGCCCGTGATCGAGTCGGAGTCGGCGACGATCGGCGGCGATCTCAAGGTCGCGTTCGCCGACGGCAAGGCCGACCTCGTCGGCGACCTCGAGATCGCCGGGCTCAACGTCGACCATCCGCTGCTCGCGCGCCAGCCGGTGCGTGGCCTCGGGTTCTCGCTCGCGCTGACGGCCGACGTCGATCCGCGCGAGCGGGTGGTGAAGATCGAGCAGGCGACGCTGCAGCGCGGGCCGGTCAAGCTGACGCTGTCCGGCGAGTTCGTGCACGCCGACGAGCCGGCTGCGCGGCACTACCGGGCCGACCTGACGATGCCGAAGGTCCGCTGCCAGGAGTTCCTGAACGCGATCCCGGCCGAGCTGGTGCCGAGCCTGCAGGGCTTCGAGCTCAAGGGCGACTTCGAGTTCGAGATCAGCGCCGACATCGACTTCCGCGACCTCGACGCGCTGGTGCTGACGGCCAAGCTCAAGCCGGAGACCTGCAAGCCGGTCAAGGTCCCGCAGCTGGTGTCGGCGACCCGGCTCAACGGGCCGCTGGTGCACCGCGTGGTCATGCGCGACGGCTCGGAGCGCTCGGTCGACGTCAGCGAGGGCTCGGCCGACTACACGCCGCTCGACCAGATCTCGCCGTACGTGCTGGCGGCGGTGATGACGACCGAGGACGGCGGGTTCTGGAAGCACAAGGGCTTCATCACCTCGCAGTTCCGCGCCGCGCTGCGCAGCAACCTCGAGGCGGGCAGGGTCCGCCTCGGGGCGTCGACGATCACCATGCAGATGGTCAAGAACGTGCTGCTCAGCCACGAGCGCACGCTCTCGCGCAAGATGCAGGAGGTGTTCCTGACCTGGTACGTCGAGCAGTCGCTGACGAAGAACCGGATCTTGGAGCTCTACCTCAACGTGATCGAGTTCGGGCCCGGGGTGTACGGGATCACGCGCGCGGCCTCGCACTACTTCGCCAAGGCGCCTGCCGATCTCACCCCGCCCGAGGCGGCCTACCTCGCGCTGATGCTCCCGAGCCCGGTCCGCCGCCACGTCCACTACTGCGAGGGCGCCCCTTCGCCGGCGTTTCAGGCCAAGCTCAAGCGGCTGCTGGCGATCATGCACGGGCGCGGGCGACTGGACCCCGAGACGTTCGAGCAGTGGAAGGACGAGGGGGTGGTGTTCGACGCGACCGAGCTGACGAGCAAGCGGGAGTGCCTGGCGGAGGTCGAGCGCCTGCTGGCGGCGTCAGGCCAGCAGCGCTCCCTCACCGGACTCCTCGACGACGGGCAGGACATCGTCGACCTGTCGATCGACGCCGAGCCGCTGGCCGCCGCCACCGGCGGCAAGCCGAAGCCGCGCGGGCAAAAGGCCGGCTTCGAGGACGCCACGCTCGAGGTCATCGGCGGCCTGGACGAGGGCGACTCGGGCCGCCCGGCGAGACGACAGCCATGATCCGTCGCGCCCTCGGTCTTGCTGTCTTTGCGGGCATGTCCTTGTGGACATCTCGTGCCTCGGCCCAGGAGGTGCTGATCGAGGCCGACGCCAGCCCGCGCCCGCCGGAGTACCAGGTGCGCAAGGTCCACGGCGACATCCGCTTCGGCGCCGGCTTCGGCTTCGTCGCCGAGGACCCGATCTTCAGCGCCGAGCCGTCGCTCGGCCTCGACCTCCGGGACATCGCGCCGGTGCAGCTGCGCCTCGGCGCGCCGGTGCACATCCGCATGTACGACCGCGATCCCGAGCAGGGGCCGGTGGTCCGCAACACCGAGTGGGACGAGGCCGGCGACTACCTGGCGATCCTGCAGCGGCTGCAGTACAGCGGCGACTACGTGTTCGGGCGCGAGGGGCGGGTGCTGATCGACCTGCGCGTCGGCGACCTCCAGCGCGTGCAGGTCGGGCACGGCAGCCTGGTCCGCGGCTACGCCAACAGCCTCGACCTCGATCGCCGGCGCAGCGGCGTCGACCTCGACGCGCGCATCGAGGGGCTCCTGCTCGAGCACCCCGCGGGCGCCGAGATCGCGTTCGTCGCCGGCGACCTCTCGGGCCAGCAGATCTTCGGCACGCGGATCGCCGCCGACTGGGCCGGCGCGGCGCTCGGCTTCTCGGTGTTCGGCGACCCGTACGCGCCGCGCACCCTGGTGCCGTGGGCCGGGAACCCGGACGCCCTGACGGTCGACAGCAAGAACCGCCTGCAGACCACGGGCTCGCTCGGGGCGATGGCGATGGGCATCGACCTCAGCTACCGCTGGACCGATCGCTGGCGGTTTCTGGTCACGCCGTACCTCGATCTCAACCTCATGCCCGGGCTCGGCAAGGGCATGCACCTCGGGCTCGACACGGAGTTCATCCTCGGCCGTCGTCGCCGCGCGCGCCTCGGCGTGGTGGCCGAGCTGACGGTGGGCGATCGCGGCTACGACCCGACCTACTTCGACGTCTTCTACACGATGCAGCGCATGCAGGCGCAGTTCGTCGCGTACCCCGGCGATCTGCCGGCCGACTTCGCGACCACAGCGCTGCCGAAGTACAGCTTCGTGCTGCAGAACAACCTCGGCGGCGTCGGCGGTTACGGCGGGATCCGCTTCGCCCACGACGACGGCGCGTTCTTCGAGACCGGCTATCGCTACCGGCCGGGGCCGCTGGGGCACACCTGGGAGACGCGGCTCGGCGTCGACCTCGAGGTCGTGCAGCTGTCGCTGCTCCACGCCCACCGCGGCAAGCTCGGGTTCGACATCATCGACCCCGCGGGCAGCCTGGCGCGCTTCGATCTCAACGTCCCGGTGCTGCGCTGGCTCGACGTGTTCGCCCAGGCCGGCTTCCAGTACCAGGTCCGCCGCGCCGACGGAGAGTCGGCGGCGGCGCGTCAGCCCGCCGGCGGGTTCGTCGGCGGCGGCGGGCTCATGCTCCTCGGTGTCGCGGGCAAGTTCGGCTGGTGATCATGACATGTCCCTTCGCTACTGACCCATCAGACAGGTACTCGCCTGCGCCCGGCCGGGGCGGCGCGCGCCGGGGCGGCGGCGGAGTCCACGCCGACGGGCGCGGGCCGGCGTTGCGGACGCGAACGCGGCGAGAGATTGACAGGGCGGTGGGCGTCGTGTTTGGAACCATGCCGAGTCCGATGTCCGGAATCAGGCAGCAGGGCGCGGGAGTAGAGAGCGACGGGAGGTTCACGTCGTGAACGACGCGCCACGGACAGGTCGCTCGCGCCTGCGGAAGATCGGGCTGTGGTGCCTCGGCCTGGCCGGCACCGGCATGGTCCTCGGGGCAGGTTCGGTCGCCGGGGTGTTCTGGTACTACGGCCGCGGGATCGAGGGCATCGACGTCGCCGCGATCCGCGACTACCGGCCGCCGCAGGTCACGCGGATCGTCGCGCGCGACGGCGTGGTGATCGGCGAGATCTTCAGCGAGCGGCGCACTCTGGTCGGCTACGAGGACATCCCCGCTCACGTCGAGAACGCCTTCCTCGCGGCCGAGGACGCCGACTTCTACAACCACGAGGGCATGGACTACGTCGGCATGGTCCGCGCCATGCTGAGCAACATCGAGGCCGGCGAGATCCGCCAGGGCGCGTCGACGATCACGCAGCAGGTGGTCAAGAACTTCCTCTTGTCGCCGGAGCGGACCTTCGAGCGCAAGATCCAGGAGATCCTGCTGGCGCGTCGGCTCGAGCGCGCGCTGAGCAAGCGCGAGATCCTCGAGCTGTACCTCAACGAGATCTACTTCGGCCACGGGCGCTACGGCATCGAGGAGGCCAGCCGTTTCTACTTCGGCAAGAGCGTCCGCGACATCAACATCGGACAGGCGGCGCTCCTGGCCTCGTTGCCGAAGGCGCCGGGCAAGTCGTCGCCGCTCAAGGATCCGCAGCGCTCGAAGGAGCGCCAGGTCTACGTGCTGCAGCAGATGGTGCGGCATGGGTGGGTCCAGCCGGTCGAGGCCGAGAAGTTCATCCAGGGCCCGCTCGAGCTGAGCCCGCAGACGCAGGACGCGGTGGTGGTCGCGGGCGCGCAGGAGTTCGTCGACGCCGCGCGCGAGAAGCTGATCGCGATGTACGGCCAGGAGCGCCTCGATCGCCTCGGCGCGACGGTGACGACGACGGTCGACCTCAAGCTGCAGGCCGAGGCCCACAAGGGGCTGATGGACGGCCTGATCGCGCTCGATCGTCGGCAAGGCTACGGCCACAAGATCAAGCCGACGCCCGAGAAGCAACAGGCGAAGGTGCTCGAGAAGGGCAAGGGGCCGCTGCAGGTCGGGGCGGTGCTGCCGGGGCTGATCCAGGCCCGCGAGGCGAGCACGCCGGTCGACGCGTTCGTGGCGCTGGTCGGCGACACCCGCGTGCTGGTGAAGGTGCCCGAGGGCACGCGCTACGACGATCCGAAGCTGTCGATCGACGAGCAGTTCCCGGCCAGTGGGGTGGCGATGGTGCGCATCGTGACGCTGCCGACCGCCGACCAGCCGGCCCACGGCGAGATCGGCTCGGGGCCGCAGGCGGCGGTGCTGGTGGCGGCGGTCGACACCGGCGAGGTGTTGGCGATGATCGGCGGCGAGGACTACCAGCGCGGCGACTTCAACCGCGCGACCGCGGCCAAGCGCCAGCCGGGCTCGTCGTTCAAGCCGTTCGTCTACGGCGCGGCGCTGGCGACCGAAAAGTACACTGCGGCGACGATCGTCAACGACTCGCCGGAGATCTACGAGAAGTGGCGGCCGACCAACTTCGAGGCCGACGAGTACCGCGGCGACATCCGCCTGCGCGTCGCGCTGACGCACTCGGTCAACACGATCGCGATCAAGCTGCTCGACGCGATCGGCTTCGAGGCCGCGCACACTTTCGCGCGAGCGGCGGGGATCCGCGGCGAGCTGGCGAGCAACCTCGCGCTCGCGCTCGGCGTCAGCGAGCTGACTCCGTTCGACGTGCTCTCGGGCTACCTCACGCTGGCGCGCGGCGGCTCGCAGCTCGAGCCGATCGTGATCCGCAAGATCGAGATCCCCGGCGAACCGGCGTGGACGCCCGAGCGCGTGCCGCAGCAAACGCTGCGCGACGACATCGTCTTCATCCTCACCTCGATGATGACGAGCGTGGTCGAGGAGGGCACCGCCAAGGCCGCGCGCGCGCTGGGGCGGCCGTCGGCCGGCAAGACGGGGACGTCGGCCGAGCACCGCGACGCCTGGTACGCGGGCTACACGCCGCGGCACGTCGCGGTCGCGTGGGTCGGCTTCGACGTGCCCAAGAAGATCGGCAAGGGCGAGACCGGCGGCAAGGCGGCGCTGCCGATCTGGATCACGGCGATGAAGGCCGCCGAGGCCGACGAGCCGCCGCTGCCGTTCGTGCCGCCGGCGTCGGTGCAGGTGCGCACGATCGACCGTCGCACGGGCCTCCTGGCGCCCGCCGACGCCAAGCCCGAGGACGTGCTCGAGGAGTACTTCATCGCCGGCACCGAGCCGATCGAGACCGCGGAGCCCGCGGCCTTGCCGACCGGCGACGTCGTCCTCGACCTCTACGGGGACGGCGACGAGCACGCCGACGCCGCGCCTGCCGCCGAGGCTCCGGGGCCCGAAGAGCCCAAGAACGGGCTCCCCAGCGTCCACGACGACCCAGGCTGATGGCTTGATGCTACTGTACGATCCATGAGCGCGCAGAAGGTCGTCGACCTGGTCGTCGAGCACGGCCGGGTCCAGATCGTCCAGGCGGGGGCAGGGGTCGCTCCGCAGGTCGCGCCTGTGCCGCTCTCGACCGCCCTGGCGACGCGAAACGTGGCCAGCCTGACGACGCCGTGGAGCGTCCTGCTGGGCAGTGGCGCGGCGTGCATGGCACTCGGCGCGATCACCCTCGGCTTGTTCCCGTTCTCGGTGGTAGGGCTGGTGCTGACCAACTTGTTGTTCTCGGCCGGGGCCGGGCTGGCCGTGCTGGCCTTCGCCAAACGGTCGAGCTCGGCGGGCTCGTCGCAGCCCGCGGCGCTGCCGGCTCGCGTCGATCCGTCCGTGGTCGCCGAGCGCAGCCGGCGCGTGCGGGCGATCCTGCGCGGCTCCGGCCCTGTGACGTTCGAGCGCATCAAGAGTGAGCTCAAGTGGACGCAGGTGGCGCTGGTGTCGACGCTGGTGCACATGAAAGAGCAGGGCGAGGTCGTCGAGGACCTCAGCCTCGACACCGGCGAGTGGGTGTACACCCTGGCAGACAACCCTGACGCCGTGCTGGGATCTCCCACGCTGGCGGAGCGGCAGGCCCAAGTGGGCGAGGTGAAGGGGCAAGGATGAAGGACAAGAACATCGCGTCGATCCTGGCCTTCCCGCTGTTCGGCGGCTGGGGAGCCCACAAGTTCTACCTCGGGCAGGTCGGCGCGGGCATCGTCTACCTCGCGTTCGCGTGGACGCTGATCCCGGCGATCATCGCGTTCTTCGAGTTCATCATCCTCGCGCTGATGGACCGCGACGAGTTCAACCGCCGCTACAACGGCAACAACGCGCTGAGCGGCGCGCCCGTGGTCGTCAACATGCTGCCGCCGGCGCCGGCCTACTACCCGCCGAACTTCTCGCAGGTCCCGCCCGGCTACCCGCACCACGGCTACCCGCAGGCGGGCTATCCGTACCCGCCGAACGTCTACCCCGGCGTCTACCCGCCCGGGACGCAGCCCGGTCAGGTGGCCTCGGGGACAGGTCCTTCAGGACAGGAGTCACCGGCGCGCAGCGCCGCGGCGGTCGACGAGCTCATCGCCCGCCTCGAAAAGTTGAACGAGCTGCGGATCGCCGGGCTGCTCACCGACGAGGAGTTCACCCAGCAGAAGGCCCGCGTGCTGCAGCACATGTGACGGGTCCGTGCTCGTCGTCGTCGTCTACTGCGTGTTCCTGCTGATGATCGGCGTATCCCTCAGGCGCCCGCTTGGCGCCTTGAGGGAGGGCCAGCGGCAGCGCGCCAACCTCGAGCGCGAGCTGCGGGCCCTGGCCGAGGCGCCCGAGCTGCCGGCGGTGACGAGCGCCCACCTCTCGCCCGCGCTGGCGCGCCTGTTCGACGAGACCCGCCTGCTGCGCACTTCCCTGGAAGAGCCGTTGCAGGCCGTGCGCGCGTGGCAGGCGGCCGATCGCAACCCGTGGCTGGCGCGCGTCGACGTCGGCGACGGCTCGGACCTCGATCGCCTCGAGGAGGTCGACGTCGCCCTCGTCAACGCCCGCCGCGGCGTGTGGGACTGGCTCGGCATGGTCGATGACCTGCCCGAGGCCGACCGCGAGACGCTGGCGGGGCTCGGCCTGTCCGTCGGAGCTGTCCGCGCTGCGCTCGAGGAGCGCGACGCGTTTCGCCGCACCAGCGTGGAGGCCCGCAAGGAGTCGGCGCGGATCGAGCGGCTCGTGATGCACGTGCGCGCGGGGCTCGAGCGCTTCGAGGGCGCGCTGTCGCGGGCCACGCGGGCCGGGCTGTACCGCTGAGCCCCGACCTCCGGAGCCGAGTCCGGGGCGCGCTGGATGGCGCCGAGACAGGCCTCGCACTCCTCGGGGGGGGACCTCGTCGACGGCGCCGACGTCCTGCTCGCAGCTGTCTTGCCGTGGCGCGAGCGCGCGGGCCGACGGGCTCAGCCGCCCGAGTAGTGCAGGGCGAACTGCAGGAACTGCGAGGGCGGGAGGTCGCCGCGGAACGAGCCGACGAGGACCTGGTAGCCGAGGCCGAGGCCGACGCCGTGGAACAGCTTGCGCGTGCGGTCGGGGCTGAGCAGGAGGCCCAGGTTGAGCTGCGCGCGCGGGCCGTGCGGCAGCATGGCCGGCAGGCGGGCGGCGCCGCCCTCGAGCAGGCGCTCGCGCGTGGGCGCGAAGAAGAAGTCGTAGCCGACGCGGAAGTCGAGGTAGCCCCGCTGCAGGAAGCCGAGTCGGCCGAGCGACAGCGTGGGACCGCCGCCGAGGAGGGCGGTCATCTGGCTGCGGCCGTTGGCGCCGAAGTCGATCGTGCCGCCCTCGCCGCGCAGGGTCACCGCGTAGCCGATGAAGTTGAAGCTCTGGCCGATGTCGACCTGCGCACCACCTGTCCTTCCGGACAGGCTGCTGTTGCCGAAGCTGCTGCCGATGCTGTACTGGGCGCGGGCGATGATGTGAAACCGACCGGGGTTGTGCTTGGGTCGGAACATCTCGCGGTACACGGCCGCGACCGCGGCGTCCTCGGCGGCGGCGGCCTCGGCCTCGGTCGGCACGGGCTGGCTCGGACGCTTCTCGGGGTGTTGATTGACCGACGGACCGAGCAGGGCCTCGGCGAGCCCGGGACCCTGGGTCTCCCCGGCTGCGGCTGGCGCGGTCGGCTGCGCGACCGGCGCCGAGACGGGATCGGCTGGGGACGGCTCGGCAGCGGTCTGGGGCGTGTTCGCGCTCGAGTCGGCAGGCGGAGCCGGAATACTCTCGGCCGGCGCGGCGGTTGTGGGGTCTGTCGGCGTGGGTGCACCGGCCGGCGGCGCGGTTCCCGAAACCGTGTTCGTTGGCCGCTGGACCGGGACTGCGGCAGGAGCAGCCCCCGCGGTGACCGGGAGGGCGACGACGAGGAATGCGAGGCCTGCCCGGGGCGGCCGCCGGAGCGCGAGCATGCGACAAGGCTACTCGTGGCCCAGGATCGGAGCGAGTCATTTCGTTGCACCGGCGGAGACATGTGTTCAAAATGCCCCCGCGAAGACGCCCGTACGGCCTAAAAACCCGTGCTGGGCGGTTCTTTCGCTACCCATCGATCGGGAGACCCCTCATGATTTTCGCTCGCAACCCCCATCGCGGGAACCTCGGCCCCGGCTCGGGCCTGAAGTTCGCGCTCGTCGCCTCGGTCGCGTTCACGGCGACCGCTCCGCTCGCGGCCTGTGGCCCGACGATCTTCGAAGACGCGTCCGCCCTGTCCGTCGTCGGTGATCCGCCGCCGCCGCCGCCCAAGCCGAAAGTCGTGCAGGAGAAGCCGAAGCGGGTCGTGGTCGAGGAGAACCGGATCAAGATCAACGAGAAGATCGAGTTCGACTTCAACAAGGCGACCATCCGCCCCGAGTCCGACGGCCTGATGACCGAGATCATCTCGGTCATCAAGGAGAACCCCCACATCAAGAAGATCGCGATCGAGGGTCACACCTCGAGCGAGGGCAGCGACAAGTACAACCTCAAGCTGTCCGACAAGCGCGCCAAGGCCGTGATGGAGTACCTCGTCAAGAAGGGCGGGCTCCCCAAGGAGATGTTCAGCGCCAAGGGCTTCGGCGAGAGCAAGCCGCTGTCGGACGAGTCGACGGAGGAGGGCAAGGAGAACAACCGCCGCGTCGAGTTCAACATCGTCGAGCAGGACGTGACCCGCAAGCGCGTGGCGATCGACCCCGAGTCGGGCGAGAAGACGGTCATCGAAGAGAAGACCAAGACCGAGGCCGACGCCGCCGGCCCGCCGCCGCCGCCGCCCGCGCCCGCCAAGTGAGTCACACCGCGAGATTGCGAAGATAAGGAGTTCGTGATGCGTAAGAGCACGATGTTGAGCCTTCTGTTCGTCGCTGTGTCCGCGGTCGTGCCAGGGTGCAGCTGCATCGCCCGCGACGCCGAGACCTACAAGAACGACACCCGCAGCCTCCTCGAGACCCGTAACAAGGCGATCAAGGACTGCTACGACGTGGCCCTCACCACCGATCCGAAGATCGACGGCGAGGTCGTGGTCAACTTCACGGTCGAGAAGAAGACCGGGAAGATCATGAACGTGGTCGCCGACAAGGAGCGCACCAAGGCCCCCGAGTCGCTGAGCAAGTGCATCGTCGACGCGGTCGACGGGCTGATCCTCGACCCGGTCGACCAGCGCGACGGCCAGGCCACCTTCAGCTGGAAGTTCCGCGCCAACGAGCCGAAGCCGGCCGAGGAAGAGGCCGCGGCGCCGACGGGCTGACCCGTCGAGCGCGCCTTCGCGGCCGATAGCGAAGGGCGACCGGCAGCCGTGCCGGTGCGAGCGTCCCCGCCGGGCAGACTCTCGGGTCTGCCGGACGGCGACGCTCGTTGTGTTCGTACCGCGCGAGGCATGCCGCGGGCGGACCGGGCTGCTGCCCGCCGGGACGAGGGTGAACCGCCGGGCATGCCGCGGGCGGACCGGGCTGCTGTACGCCGCTACGAGGGTGAACCGTCGGGCATGCCGCGGGCGGACCGGGCTGCTGCACGCCGGTACGAGGGTGAACCGTCGGAATGGTGACCGTGACCCGAGGGCCGCGTCGCGCCGTTCGCGGGCCGCTGGGGCCGGGCCGATCCGCGTCACAGGTCGCGGTTGCGGCGTTGTCCAGGCCGTCGCCTGCGGCCTACACTCGCGGCCGTGCGGCACACCATCGAGCACGTGTTCGACACCTCCCCCGAGCGCCTGTGGGAGGTGTTCTTCTTCGACGAGGACTACGCCCGCGGGCTCTATGAGCGCATGCGCCTCACGGTGGTGCGGCGCGACCTCCAGCGCGAAGGTGAGGGGCCGAGCCTGATCGTCCGCCGCAAGCTGCAGCTGGCGGCCGACCGCGAGCTGCCGGGCGCGCTCAAGCGGCTGTTCCAGGGCACGTCGACGGTCACGGAGATCGGCGAGTTCAACGCCGCGCTGCGCCGCTACAGCGTGACGATCCAGGTGCCCGTGATCGGCAACCTGGTGGACTACGGCGGCGAGTACACCTGGGACACCTTGCCCAGCGGACAGCTGCGCCGCGTGTGGCGCGGGCACTGCGACGCGCGGATCCCCCTGGTCGGCGGCAAGCTCGAGGCGTACCTGCTCGGCGAGATCGAGAAGAGCATGGCCGAGAACTTCGCCTACACCCGCGACTACCTGAAGGCGCACCCCGCGGGCTAAACATGCCCGAAGAGGCAGGTCGATGGAGCGGGCCACGGGCGGCGTGCTCCGCGGCTGAATGAGCTGCCCGGAGAGACAGGTCGATGGAGCGTGCCGCAGGCGGTGTGCTCCGCGGCTGAATGATCTGCCTGGAGAGACAGGTCGATGGAGCGTGCCGCAGGCGGCGTGCTCCGCGGCTGAATGAGCTGCCCGGAGAGGCAGGTCGATGGCGCGCGCCGCAGGCGGCGTGCTCGCGGCTGAATGAGCTGTCCGGAGGGGCAGGTCGATGCAGCAGGCCGCAGCGGGCGTGCTGGCGGCTGAATGAGCTGGAGAGGCAGGTCGAACTGAACGATCTGTCCGAAGAGACATTTCTATCAGATCGGGCGCGGCCGCGTGCTCTCGCGGTTGAATGAGATGTTCCGAGGGACAGGTTGCTGCAGCGGACGAGAGCGGTGCTGTCCGGGAGCTGAACGAGCCAGATCGAGAGCCAGCTCGACGGGAGGGGGTCTCGGCTGGACCCGTCGGGAGCTGAACGAGAGAGGCCGGGAGGTCGCTCGACGGGCTCGGATCGCCAATACGCCGAAGGAGCTGTCTCGAGAGAGACAGCTCCTTCGGAGCGACTTGGCGACCGCCGGTCAGACGGCCGCGAGGGCGTGGTCGAGGTCGGCGATCAGGTCGTCGACGTGCTCGACGCCGACGCTGATCCGGATGAAGCCGTCGGCGATGCCGAGGCGATCGCGGGTGTCCTTCGGGACAGACGCGTGCGTCATGATCGCGGGGTGCTCGATCAGGCTCTCGACGCCGCCGAGGCTCTCGGCGAGGGTGAACACGCGCACCGTCTTGAGGAAGCGGCGCGCGGCCTCGAGGTCGCCGCGGAGGTAGATCGAGATCATGCCGCCGAAGCCGCGCATCTGCTGGCGGGCGAGGGCGTGCTGCGGGTGGCTCTCGAGGCCCGGGTAGATGACGCGCTCGACCTTGGGGTGGCGCTCGAGGTGCGCTGCGATCGCCGCGGCGTTGCTCGCGTGCCGCTCCATCCGCAGCGCGAGGGTCTTGAGGCCGCGCAGGGTGAGGAAGCTGTCGTGCGGGCTGGGGACCGCGCCGACGGCGTTCTGCAGGAAGGCGAGGCGGTCGTAGAGGCCCGAGTCGCGGCAGACGACGGCGCCGCCGACGGTGTCGGAGTGGCCGCCGATGTACTTGGTGGTGCTGTGGACGACGATGTCGGCGCCGAGCTCGAGTGGGCGCTGGAAGGCCGGCGACAGGAAGGTGTTGTCGACCGCGAGCAGCACGCCCTTGGCCCGGCAGATCGCCGCGATCGCGGCGACGTCGCCGAGCTTCAGCATCGGGTTGGTCGGCGTCTCGAGCCAGGCCAGCTTCGTCTGCGGAGTGATCGCGGCGGCGAAGGTGTTCGGGTCGGTCGGGTCGGCGTAGCTGAAGCGCAGGCCCTGGCGCTGCAGCACCTTGTCGAACAGGCGGAAGGTGCCGCCGTACATGTCGTCCCCGGCGACCACGTGATCGCCGGCGCTCAGCAGCTGCAGGACCGTGTTGGTGGCGGCCAGGCCGGAGGCGAAGGCGAGGCCGTAGTGGCCGCCCTCGAGCGAGGCGATCGCCCGCTCGAGCGCGTAACGGGTCGGGTTGTGGGTGCGGCTGTACTCGAAGCCGCTGTGCTCGCCGGGGCCGCGCTGGGCGTACGTCGAGGTCTGGAAGATGGGAGGCATCACCGCGCCGGTGACGGGCTCGGGGTGCTGGCCGCCGTGGATGGCCAGGGTCTCGAAGCGGGCGCCGGCGGGCACGTGATCGGAGGCGGGGTCGTAGACAGCCATGCGGACATGTCCCTTGGGGCTACTGCTGCGAGGCGAGGTAGTCGATGAGGTCGATCTTGGTGAGGAGGCCGAGCAGGCGGTCGCCCTCGGTGACCAGCACGACCTTGGCGTCGTTGAAGATGCTGCGCAGCAGCTGGATCCGGGTGTGCGGGGTGACGGTGGCGTAGTCGCTGTTGACGAGGTCGGCCAGCGGCTCGTCGAGCCGGCCCTCGCTGCGGACGAGGAAGTTGAGCAGGTCGAGCTCGCTGACGATGCCGCAGTGGCGGCCGTGCTCGTCGAGGATCGGCAGCTGGCTGATGCTGTTCTCCTTGAGCGTCTGGATCGCCACGCGCACCGAGGTGTCGCGGGTGGCGGTGATCGTCCGCCCGGGCTTGCGCTTGAGGATGTGGGCGACGTAGCCGCTGGCCTCGTCCTCGTCGAGGAAGCCGTTCTGGCGCATCCAGTCGTCGTTGAAGATCTTGCTGAGGTACTTGGTGCTGCTGTCGGGCAGCAGGACGAGCAGGCGCTTGGGCTGCTTGAGCGTGCGCGCGTACTTGATCGCGCCCAGCACCGCGGCGCCGCCCGAGCCGCCGCAGGAGATGCCCTCGCGGCGCACGAGCTCGCGCGTCATGATGAAGCACTCCTTGTCGTCGACCTGGACGATCTCGTCGAGGATGTTGAGGTTCATCGTCGACGGCAGGAAGTCCTCGCCGATGCCCTCGACGTAGTAGCTGAAGGGCTTGGTGAGCCGGCCGGTCTTGACGTACTCGTAGTAGAGCGAGCCGACCGGGTCGACGCCGACGATCTTGACCGCCGGGTTCTTCTCCTTGAAGTAGCGGCCGCAGCCCGACAGCGTGCCGCCGGTGCCCATGCCCGAGACGAACACGTCGAACTCGCCGCCGGTCTGCTCCCACAGCTCGGGCGCGGTGCTGAGGTAGTGCGCCTCGGGGTTGGCGGGGTTGTGGTACTGGTTGGCGTAGAAGGCGCCCGGGGTCTCCTCGACGATCCGCCGCGAGACCGAGTAGTAGCTGCGCGGGTCGGAGGGGTCGACCGCCGTCGGGCACAGCACGACCTTGGCGCCGTACGACTTGAGGTTGTCGATCTTCTCGCGCGACATCTTGTCGGGCATGACGAAGATGCACTTGTAGCCGCGGGTGGCCGCGACCATCGCCAGGCCGGCGCCGGTGTTGCCGCTGGTCGCCTCGATGATGGTGCCGCCGGGCTGCAACATGCCGCGCGTCTCGGCGTCGCGGATGATGTTGAGGGCCACGCGGTCCTTCATCGAACCGGCCGGGTTCAACATCTCGAGCTTGACGTAGACCTCGGACGTGAGGCCCTCGGTGACGTGGTTGAGACGGACGATCGGGGTGTTGCCGATCGCGGCGGTGACGTCGGCCCGGGCGCCCTTCATCAGCGCCCGCTCGGACCGGGACGAATTGTTGCTCATGAACCCTCCGCGGCGTCGTCGCGCGCGCGCGACGAAGATACGGGGGTTTGCGTCACGTGGCGAGCGCAGGCGCGTGGGTGCGCGTGGCCTTGCTCACGGTGCGGACGAGCGCTGTTTCCTCCGCTTGCCGACCTCGAAGAACCAGCCGAGGCTGAAAGTGACGATCGGGTACCAGCGCTTGAGGTCGAGGTTGAGGTGGATGAGGTGCGTCTTCATGCCGCCGACGCGCAGGCCGAAGTTGAGCGCGCCACGGTCGAGCCGGCTCGTCAGCGACAGCTCGAGCTGCAGCGCGTGGTTGCCCCACAGCGCCGGCTGAGCCAGGCCCTGGTGACCGTCGGTTTGATTAGCCACGGTCGGGAACGGGAAGATGAAGGACCAGCCGGCGGCGGCGCCGAACAGCTTGCCCTGATAGCCGAAAAACAGGCTCGGCTGAAGGATCGCCGGCATCGCGTTGCGCGAGTTGCCGACGTTGTAGCCGATGCCGATGCTCGGCCGGAACATGGCGTACTTTGCGAACTGCAGCTGGTAGGCGAAGTCGAGGAGCAGCGGCGCGAAGTGGAAGCGCTGGCACCGCTTGGGGCTGTCGTCGCACGCCTGGCTGGCGCGCACCCAGTCGGCGACGATGGCGATCCGCAACCGATGACGCGCGGGCAACTGGCGCTGGCGCGGATCGCTGAGACCCTCGTTGCCGATGCTGCGCGCGGGAGCGGCGGCCGCGGCGGTCGGCAGCGCGAGCGCGAGCGCGACCAGGACGGAAAGACAGCGCACGGCCGTCAGGATCAACCGAGCGCGGCGATGTGTAAAGTGTTCGGCCGATCGCGGTCCGAGCAGGGGGCCGGAGCGGAGCCGGACGCTGCGCACGGCGGACCCGCAGCGCGCGCGGACGGATCGGCGGTCACGCGGCCAATGGTTGGCCGTACGGCTGAAATCGAGATGCGCGAGGTGGCGAGGCGAACTCTGGAGCCGCGCCTGGCGTCGGCGCAGGCGATTCCGGCTCGGGCGGCCGGCGCCGCCGAGAGTCCGTCCGGATCGAACCGGCGGCGTCCCGAGTCACTCCGGCCTCGGGCGGCGCCGCGAGTCAGTCAGGATCGACGCAGTCGCGCTCGCCGTGGATCGCGATCGGCTCGCCGCTGAGCGCGCGCGCGGCCTGGAGCCCCGCCATGACCGCTCCCTCGGCGCAGGCGAGGTCGAGGCCGCCGCCGACCCAGTCGCCGGCGAGCCAGAGGTTGCGGAAGCCGCTGTCGCCAGCGCCGATCCGGTGGCGCGGATCGCCGGGGAGGGTGACGATCTGGCGATCGCTGGCGTTCTGGGTCGCCCAGCAGTGCTGGGCGGCGAGGCGGTGCTCGGCCGCGCGACCCTGCGGATCGAGGAGCAGCTCCCAGTTGAACTCGTCGGCGCCGGCGAGCGAGGCCTCGGGCCACAGGGCGCGCGGATGGCTCTTGAGCCAGGTCTCGGCGATGTCGCGCACGGGCTCGCGGCTGCCGTCGGCGGCGCGGTCGGGCCGCGGTCCGCTGAGCGAGGCGATCGCGCCCGGCCAGTGCTCGCGCGGCCAGCCCTCGTACACGGCGGCGGAGGAGAGGTTGACCCACCGCGGCAAAGAGGTGCGGAGGATCTCGCCGGCGCCGGCGAGCGCAGGGCTGCCGAGGAGCTGGGCCCACGTCGGCGAGAGCCACAGCTGGGCGCCCATGGCGGTGATCGAGTGGGTGTGCGCGAGCAAGGCCTCCCACCGCGGGTCACGGGCGGCGAGCTCGCGGGCGGCGCCGGCGAGGGCGGGCGGCGGGATGCCGAGGACGATGTCGTCGAAGTCGACGCCGGCGCGCAGGATGACCTCCTCGACCTCGGGCGACTCGTTGGCCTCGAAGTCGATGGCCTGGATCACCGGGTCGTCGCCGAGGACGATCTGCGAGTAGAGCGGGCGGCTCGGCCAGCACGGCAGGCCCTTGACCTTGACGAGCGGCTCGTACTCGTCGACGCCGGGCGCGAGCTCGATCTGGCGGCCGACGACGGCGGCCGAGACCGCCGCGTGCTTGGGGTCGGGGCAGAGGTGCTTGAGCTTGTGGAAGAAGCGGAAGCCGACGCCGCGGTCGCGCAGGAGGCGGTAGAGCGGGGCGAACAGGACCTCGCCGAGGCCGGCCGCGGGGGTGTAGTAGAGGGCGCCGGAGAAGGCGAGGTAGCGGCGCAGCGCGGCCCGCAGCAGCGCGCCGGCGGCGGCGGCGGGGCGCTCGAGGTCGCCTGACTCATAGGACATGTGGTCGGCGTAGAGGGCGACCAGCACGGTGCTGGCGAGCGAGTCCTCGGCGGCGCCGTGGCGGCGCAGCCAGTCGCGCAGGTCCTGGTCGTCGATGGCCGAGAAGCCGGCGCGATCGAGGCCGTCGTGGAGGATCCCGCGCACCGTGGCGAGCGCGAGGTCGACCATGGTGGTGAACTGCGGGTGGGTCTGGCGCGCGCCGAGGCCGATCAGCGCGCGCAAGCTGTGCTCGCCGCAGTGGGTGAGCGGCTGGGCCCAGGCCCGCCGCTGGCGCGAGGTCTTCGGCGCGTCGTCGCCGTGGACGGCCGCGGCGGCGCGACGGAGCAGGCCGTCGTAGTCGGGGCTCTGCGGGTCGAAGCCGTCGTAGGCGCGCACGCCCTGGCCGCCGGCGCGGCGCATCAACGCCGGCCACAGCGAGCGCGAGGCGTCGGCCCAGCGCGGGACGATCGCGGCCCAGGTCGAGTACTGCGGGTGCAGCCGCGGGATGCAGTCGATGGCCCAGAGCAGCAAGGTCTGGGCGAAGTGCCACACGCTCGGTTGCGACGCGCCGTCGCCGGGGAGGTTGTCGCCGCGCGGCAGGCTCATCTTCCACGGCGGCGCGCGGTCGGAGCCGTCACCTGTCCCGAGGAGCAGGCTGTCGCACGGCTTCCACGCCTCCTTGAAGGTGGCCAGCGGCGCGCCCGGGGCCCGCCGCGTCTCGGCGTAGACGCGCCGCGCGAGGGCGAAGGCGTTGTCGTACCAGCCGTACCAGACGTGGTGCCCGAGCGCCTCGCTGCGGGCGTGCGCGCGCAGGTTACGGCCGCTGCGGGCCTTGCCGCCGAGGCGCCAGCCGATCTGATAGACGGTGATCTCGAAGCGCTCGCGCCAGTTCGGCAGCTCGGTGAGCGCGAACACGGCGCTGAGCGAGCCGAGCCCGCCGCCGAACACGGCGAGCTTGCGGGGGCGGGTCGAGGGGCCGGGGGACATGGCTGCAGAGGTCGGCGATGGTAGCTCCGTTTCGCCCGGAGCGGTCCTCCTCGGATGTTCAGCCCCCGCCCGATCGATCGGCCATGTCGATGAAGTTGTGGAGGAAGCCGCAGGTGGAGCAGACGAGCGAGTGCACCGGCGCGGAGTGGGTGAAGCCGCCGCTCGGCGAGGTGAACCGCAGGGTGCTCATGTGCAGCGGCAACGGAGCGCGCGTGTCGTGCCCGGCGAAGATGGCGACCGGCAACAGCGTGACGCCGCCGCACATGACGCAGGTCTTGTGCGCGCCGGAGCGGCGGCGCTCGCGGGTGTCGTCGGCGACGCCGCGGGCGCGGGCGTCGGCCTCGGCGAGCTCGCGCCGCAGCCGCTCGTTCTCCTGCTCGAGCGCGGCAATCTGCAGGATCATCGCGTCACGATCGTCACGGTAGGCCACGCACACGCGACTTTAGCAGGTAGCGAGCGGAGGCTGCTACCCTCACGCCCGGTGACCCGCTTCATCGCCCGTCAATGCGAGCGCGCGAGCTGCCGCCTCCGCTTCCCGGTGGCCGAGGGCAGCCCGCTCGGCGAGTCGTGTCCGCACTGCGGCGGACCGACGGCCGTCGACCCCGAACCCTACGAGAGCCACGAGGCGCGCGCGCCGGCGCAGGCGAGCGGACCGAAGGTGCTCGCGCTGCTCGACAACGTCCGCAGCCTCAAGAACGTCGGCTCGATGTTCCGCACCGCCGACGGAGCCGGGGTCGAACACATGCACCTGACCGGCTTCACGCCGACGCCCGATCACCCGGCGATGGCGAAGACGGCGCTCGGGGCGGAGAAGACGGTGCCGTGGACGCTCCACCGCGACGGCGCGGCGGCGGCCGCCTGGCTGTGTGACGCCGGCTACCGGCTGTGGGCGCTCGAGGGCGGACCGCGGGCGACGCCGTGGTTCGCGGCGCTGCGCGAGAGCGCCGGGCCGCCGATCGTGCTGGTGGTCGGGCACGAGGTGTCGGGGGTCGACCCGCGGATCCTGGCCCGCTGCGAGCGCGTGCTGGCGCTGCCGATGCTCGGCATCAAGGGGTCGCTCAACGTGAGCGTGGCGTTCGGCGTGGCGCTCTACAGCCTGCGCTTTGGGACAGGGTCCGACTGATCCACTGCGAGGGCGCAAGACTGTGCGCCAGCGCAACTTGCCGGGGCGAAAGAGGCGAAGAACCGACGTGTAAGCCCGGCGGTGCTGCCGCCGCCGGCTGTGCGATCGAACAGGTGCGATGGGCCATGAGGCCGGATCGCAGCGCGCGTGGGCCGAGATGCGGCGCCGCCGGATACGCGAGATTTCATGGCCCGCTCGCTGTTCACTGCGTGTGCGGAACCGCCACATCGAAGTTGCCACTCGTGCGTGACATATCGCGGACGAGGCGCCGGGGCTGGAGTTGTGTTACCGTGCCGGCCTCTCAGAGGAGAACCCGAAACGTGATGCTGCTTCGAACTCTGGCTGTTCCTGTCCTGGTGCTCGGTCTGGCGGTGGCTGGCTGTGGCAAGAAGACCCCCGACGGCACGACTCCACCGGGCGAGACCGGCGCTGGCGGTGCATCCGCCGGAGGTGGCGAGTCCGGCGGTGAAGCGGGTGCTGGTGGTGAGTCCGGCGGTGAGTCGGGCGGTGAGGCGGGCGCGTCCGGCGAGCCCGATGCGTCGCAGAAGGTGTGCGACGCGGAAGTGGGCGACACGCCGAAGGCCGTGTTCGCCGACAACGTCATCCTGCGCCTGCCGAAGGGCATGGACCTGGTCGAGGAGAACCCGTTCTTCGCCCGCATCGCCACCAAGGAGACCGTCTCCACGTGTGACGGCGTGATCAGCTTCGGCGCGCTCGGTTACTTCCAGACCGACACGGCCAAGAACGTCAAGCAGATCCGCGACGAGACGATCCAGGCCGCCCGCGGTGTGCCGCCGAACGAGATTACCTGGGCCGACGAGACCGAGAAGGGCCGCGACTACTCCGGCTCGTACTCGATCCCCGAGGACTCGAAGGGCAACCCGCCGATCAAGGGCTGGTTCGTGCTCAAGGAGAAGGCCGGCTACACGTTCTGGTACGCGCTCGAGACGCATCCGAACGCCTGGAACGCGCTGGCGAAGACCTTCCAGGAGTCGGGCAACCGCCTCCGCATCGGGCCGAACATCGCCGCGCCGCCCCCGCCGCCCGCGCCGGCCGGCAAGAAGAAGGGCAAGTGAGCTGAGCGCGTCGTCAGGCGCGTCCCCGCGGCTCCGCGCTCCGGCGCGGGGCCGCTCGTGTTTCGTGCGGTCGAGGGCTCGGTCGCGCGGGGCGATGCGACGTCGTCGAGTCATCGTCGAGCGGTTCGCCGACGAGCGAGGTCGATCGAGGTCGAGCTTCTGCAGTCGCGAGCGTAAGCATGCTCGCGGCTCTGCGGCCGCGAACGCAGGGACGATCGAGGTCGCGGGTCTGCGGCAGCGAGCGCAGGGATGCTCGAGGCTCTGCGGTTGCGAACGCAGAGACGATCGAGGTCGCGGTCTGCGGCAGCGAGCGCAGGGATGCTCGAGGCTCTGCGGTTGCGAACGCAGGGACGATCGAGGTCGTGGGTCT
This sequence comes from Nannocystis punicea, assembly GCF_026965555.1. Lineage (GTDB taxonomy): Bacteria > Myxococcota_A > Polyangia > Nannocystales > Nannocystaceae > Nannocystis > Nannocystis punicea. The sequence continues at coordinate 5,581,435 of NZ_CP114040.1, forward strand.
GCGGCAGCGAGCGCAGGGATGCTCGAGGTTCTGCGGTCGCCAGCGCAGGAGCGATCGAGGTCGGTTCTGCGGCGGCGAGCGCAGGGATGATCGAGGTTCTGCGGCGCCGAGCGCAGGCATGGACGAGCTCGCCGTTGCGAGCGGCGAGATCGACGGACGCGAGGTCCTCGTCCGCCGGGCGAGGCGCCGCGAGCGGCGGGAGCGGGCCGGCGAGACACTGTTCTCGGCGAAGTCGTCGCGCGTGGGCGCGGATTGACTTCGCCGGCGGCCCGCGGTCTGATCGCGCCACGCCGGGCCGCGGGCCCGTCACGCCAAGGAGATCTCGATGTCGCGCGTCGCCCTGTCTCTCGCTCTCGCGCTCGCGTGGGCCCCGCTCGCCGGCTGTGCCGTGAGCGCCAGCGCCAGTACTGGCTCGGGGGCCATGTCCTCCGGGACAGGTCCTCAGGGCAAGCCGGCCCGGCGGGTCGACGAAGGCGGCGGCGAGGCGGGCGGGGGCGGGGCCGGGGCAGCGCCGGCCGGGCCGCCGCCGTGTCAGCCGGCGCTGGCCGACGCCCCGACGGCGCTGTTCGGCACGCGGATCCTGGTGCGGATGCCGAAGGGCGTCGAGCTGGCCGAGCAGAACCCGTTCTACGCCCAGGCGGTCGCGCCCGACCAGGCGACGAGCTGCGGGCAGCCGGTGGCGTACGCGGCGGTCGGCTTCTTCGAGTACCCGAACGCGCCCGCCACGGCGGTGCGCGATCAGGTGCTCGAGCTGCGCGGGATCGCCAAGGGCACGGCGACGTGGGAGGACGAGGGGACGCGCGGCAAGGTGTACACCGGCGCTTATTCGGTGCCCGCCGACGCGGCCACCGGAGCGCCGGCGGTGCGCGGGTGGTTCGTGCTGCGCGACGCGAACGACAAGTACGGCTACTTCGCGCTGTACGAGACCGACCCGGCCCACTGGGACGCGCTGAAGAGCGTGCTGGTGGCGAGCGGCAAGTCGCTGCTGGTGAAGCCGCGGTCGATCGCGCCGCCGGCCGATGCCAAGGTCAGCGCTGCGCCTCCGGCGGCGTCGGGCGGGGCTGCCGGCGCGAGCGCGGCTGGCGGGCTCACGGCCGAGCCGGCGGGGGCCAAGCCTGCCAAGGACGCGAAGGCCGTGAAGGCCAAATAAACGGCGGCGGGGCTAACGCACGCGCTTCCCGGCACGAGGCGCTTGCGGGTCGCATCACAGTCGAGTAAAAGCCGCAGGTCCCAGCCGCGCGTGGCGCTCGTGACCCTGTCGTCCAGAGGCCTAGGACAGTGGCCTTTCACGCCACCAACACGGGTTCGAATCCCGTCAGGGTCGTCTCTCTCGCGCGCGGCTGGGCCGCTTGAGCCCGCCTCAGGGGCTCAGGGCCCGTAGCTCAGTTGGTAGAGCAACGGACTTTTAATCCGTGGGTCGTCGGTTCGATCCCGACCGGGCTCATTCGCTTCACGGCCTCGCGGGCCGAAGGGCCTCCGGGCCGTGGCCCGCGAGGTTCTTCGGGCGAAGGCGTGCGCGAGGATGGGCGGGGCAGGCGCGCTGAAACTGGCCGCCCCGAGATCTTCTGTTATGGTGGCGCTGAGCTCGCCCCCCGGAGGTTTCGCCATGTGGATCGCACGAGGCCCGACTCTCGCCGTCAGCTTCGCCGTGGCCATGGGCCTCGGAGCGTCGCTGGCCGCGGCTGCTCCCGCCGACGCGCTGTCGGCCTGTCTGGAGCGGTGCGACCGCGCGCGGCTGTCGGAGACCAACCGGGCGACCTGTCGCCTCGACTGCGAGCAGGACGCGGCGACCGATCCGGAGCTGATCCGCTCGCAGATCGCGGCGCAGACGAAGACGGGGACGGGCGCCAAGCCGACGCCGTCCCCGCGACCGAATCAAACCGCCGCGGCCGCGCCGACGCCGGCACCGGCGCTCACGGGGCGGGCGGCGTGCAAGGCCGAGTGCGCGGCCGATCGCACGTTGTCGGCCGACGACCGGGCGACCTGCGCGCTCGAGTGCGATCAACTCGACGAGCCGGCGCGGCCGGTCGGCTCCGGGGCGCCGAGTGCGGCGACGACCGGGCCGGCGACGACCGCAGTGGGAGGGTCCGTGACCGCGGTGACCGGCGGGGCCACGAGCGGGCCGGTCGCGGTGGCGACCGGGTCGGTCGCGCCGCCGAGCCTGGGCGTGGGGCCGTCTAGCTTTTTGGCCATGTGCCTCGAGACATGTCGCAAGGGCCCGGTCAAGTTGAGCGCGACCGACCAGGCGACCTGCCGCCTGACCTGCGAGAACTCGGCGAGCGTGGTCGACGTGGCGCTGGACGCGGTGCCGAGCGGGTGGTTCGCCGCGCCGGCCCTGACGGTGATGACTGCGCCGAGGCCGGCGCCGGTGACGGCGAGCGCGACGGGCACGCCGGCGCCGGCGCGACCGATGACGACCCCGGCCGCGGGCGGCTCGTGTCAGGCGGAGCGAGCGACCTGCGAGAGCGCGTGCGGGAAGGTGCGGGCGCAGTGCGAGCGCGGGTGCGGCAAGCAGAAGGTCAAGACGGACCGGGAGACGTGCAAGCTCGAGTGCGGCGAGAACCTCGGGCTGTGCACGGCCGACTGCGCGGGGGCGTACGCGAGCTGTGTCAACCGCGGCGTCCGCTGAGGCGGGCCGTGGCGCGGCGTCTTGACGGCGCGGGCACGGATGCACGATTGGCGAGGTTGAACCAGCCTGTCGCGGCCAGTATGGGCTACGGACGGCGAGTGCAGCGAGCCTTCCGTGCTCCGGTCGTGCAGCGAGGCGCGGTTGCGGGGATTCAGCTGTCCTTCAGGACATGAACCAAAGCCCAGGCTCTTCAGACTCCGGCGGAGCCTCACCCGCAAGATCAAGAACCAAGCACCGGCGAGCTCGTCGATGAAGGCCCGGACGTCCCCGAGGCGCCGGAGGTCGCGGTCGTGTGATTCGCGGTCGCGGGCCCCGCGGCAGTCGTTCGTGGATCGCGCCGAGGAGGGTCAGCTGCGGGGGCTGGGGAGCGGGTGGGCGGCGAGGTCGAGGAGGGCGAGGCGCAGGGTCTCGCCGACGGCGCCGAGGCTGCGAGCGTCGAGCTTGTCGCGGGTGTCGGCGTGGGTGTGCCACGCAGGGTAGTCGTAGTCGATGAGCAGGACCGAGGGCACGCCGGCCTCGTCGAGCGGGACGTGATCGTCGAGCAGCGGCACGGCCAGGGGCGTGGAGTCGAAGGCGGTGAAGCCGTGGGCCTGTCCGATCGACCAGATCCGCTGGACGAGGGCCGGGTGCTGGGCGAGGCTGGCGCGGTCGGGCTGGACGCGGAGATCGCGGTCGCCGACCATGTCGAGGACGACGCCGAACTCGGCGCGGGCGACCAGCGGGAAGCGACCCTGAAGGACCTCCATGGCGAGCGCGCGGGAGCCGGCGAGATACGGGCCGAGGTCGGGCCGGCCGAGCTCCTCGCCGTCGAACAGGATGACGGTGAAGCCGACGTCCGGCGGCAGCTGGCGGACGAGCAGGGGCACGAGCTCGAGCACGACTGCGACGCCGCTGGTGCCGTCGTTGGCGCCGACGATGGGCTGGTCGCGGCGTGATGGATCGGGGTCGGACTCGGCCCAGGGCCGGGTGTCGAAGTGGGTGGCGAGGACGAACCGGCGCGGCGCCTCGGGCCGCACGTGGCCGAGGAGGGTGGTCATGTCGAAGCTGACGCCGGTGAGCGGATCGGCGCCGCGGTGTTCGAGGCGATCGATCACGGTGGCGCCGGCGGCTCGCAGATCGCCGGCCAGCGCCTCGATGGCGCCGGTTCGCCGGGGGTCGCCGAGGGCTCGCGGGTAGCGGTCGAGGAGGAGGTCGACGCGCGCGAGCGCGGCCGCGCCCGAAAATTGCTCACCCACGTCGCCGCTGGCCGCGACGCCCGAGGACGGCGGGCCCGGGGGTCGGCCGCAGGCCAGGGCGAGGGCAGCGAGCGCGAGGAGGCGGCGAACAGGCATGCGTGGCCCCTGGCATGCCTCGCCGCGGCGGCCCGCGCAAGAGGAAACGCCAGGCGCGGGGCAGGAGCTCGCGCGGACGGCCACTTGCGGTGACAGGAGCTTGCGGTGGCGGGAGCTACTGGTCGCAAGATTTCGCGGTGACGGCATCCCGCTGTCGGTGAAGCCTCGGGACCGGATTCGTCAGCGAGCCGGACATGACTTCTCGGTGGAGTGAATCTTCTAATATGTTCAAAAGGTAATGTTCGTATGGACATGTTTTAATGGATATGACTGTCAGGACATGTCATTAGAGATCGGAGAGCGCGCGGCTCGCCCTGGCGGCGATGATCTGCTCGCCCGAGAGCGGAGTGGCGGTGCGCGGCGTGGGGGCCTGCTGAAAGCAGGCCTTGGCCGAAGAGTGTCGAGTGATGGACTCGGGGCAGCGCTCCGAATTCGCCGGCCGTGCTCCGCCTCGCGCGGCGATGGATGCGACGGCGGAAAACGCAGCGCAGGCGGCCGGGGGAGCGAGACGCGATGCGCTCTGGCAAGGGTTCGAGCAGCTCGAGCGTGCGTCGGGCCTCGTGGGGCTTCGGTCCTCCGAGAGACCGACTCGCGTATGGCCCGGTTGCGCGGTCGAGGGCGAGCTCGGGCGGTCGGCGAGCTCGGCGCGATGGGTGCGTCAGGGCAGGCGTTCGAGCAGCTCGAGCGTGCGTCGGGCCTCCCGGGCGACGGACGGACGTGGGTCGACGACGAAGGCGGCGACGGCGGGGATGTCGGGGCGGCGGCCGAAGTCGGACAGCACGGCGAGGGCGCCGACGAGGGCCGCACGGGAGGAGGCGGGGTCGGCGAGGGTGGCGAGGCCGTGGCCGCGGTAGTCGATGGCGCCGAACTGTTCGGCGAGGAGGACTCGCGCGTGGTGGCGGACGAGGCCTTGAGGATCGAAGGTGGCCCGGATCAGCCCTTCACGATCGCCGCGAGCGGCGAAGCCGCGGACGCCGACGACCCGCACTGCGGGGTTGCGATCGGCGGCGAGCACCGGAGCGAGCTCCTGCAGGACGGACGGCGGCGTGATCGCGGGCTCGACCGCGAGGTGCCCGGCCCAGATCCGCAGCCACGGATCGCGGCGCGCGAGCGCGGCGGTGAAGACGTCCCGGATCTCCGGCTGGCCGCGGTAGAGGCCGACGAGGACATGGGCCGCGGCGCGCACGAGCGCGAGGTCGCGGTCGCGTAGGCTGTCCCAAAGAGCAGGTCGTGCTGCGGGGCTGCGCACTAGCTGTTCCAGGGCCTGGCGGCGGGCGACGCCGGCGCGGACCCAGTCGGACATGCGGACGATCAGGGGGAGGCAGCGGACCACGAGCTCGGCGTGACGCGCGGTCAGACGCGGCTGCAGGCCGGCCCAGGCGAGGTCGGCGATCGGGCCGACGTAGTCGTTGAGGCGGTTGATGAGGAAGGCGGTGCCGAGACGGTCGACGCGGTGAGCGAGGCGACGCACCGCGGCCTCGCGCGCGTGGCCGTCGCGGACCAGGCTGGCGACTCCGAGCGCGCCGCTGGTGCCGCCGCAGAGCTCGATGCGGTCGAGGTCGCGGGCGCGGAGGTCGAGGAAGCGGAGGCCGAGGTCGTGGTGGAGGCCGGCGTCGCGGAAGGCCCGGTCGAGCGCGGGGACGAGGGTGATCGGCAGCGCGGCGAGGATGCGATCGATGTCGGCGGCGGCCGACGCCACGGTCGCGGTGTGGCGGTGCAGCAGGTCGGCGGCGCGGAGCAAGATCGAGGCGACCGGGGTGCCTCGACCGGGCTCGCGCAAGTTCGCGGTCATGCGGACATGCTGCCTCGATCGCGGCCGCGACCTCCAGCGCGAGGAGAGTGGCCGAAGCCGCGCGCGCGGTGTATGCCTCGGCCATGAAGGCAGACGCAGATCCGAAGGCGAATTCGTCGGTGTATACGCGGCGCGAGCTGCTGGGCGCGGGTGCGGGGGTGGTGAGCCTCGTGGTGATCGGCTGCGCCGGCAAGCTGCCGCCCGCGCACGAGGTGCAGGCGGAGGGCGGCGAGGTGGCGATCGCGCTCGCCGACGCGCCCGAGCTGGCGCAGCCGGACGGGGTGATGACGCTCGAGGTGGCGGGGGTCAAAAAGCCGGTGCTGCTGGTCCGCGACGGCGACAACTACGAGGCGCTGCTGCTGAAGTGCACGCACATGGGCTGCACGCCCGGCTGGAACGCGGCCGAGCGCCGGCTCGACTGCCCGTGCCACGGGTCGCGCTTCGACGCCCACGGGGCGGTGCTGAAGGGGCCGGCGAAGCAGCCGCTCGAGAAGTACGCGGTGACGTCCGACGGCACGACGCTGCGCTTCCGCGTGGCGTAGCGCGGGCGCTGTCATTTCCGCGAGGACAGCGCCTCTGCTGCGCCGTCCCGCGGCGCAGGGCGGGCCGGCATGGGCAGGGCACGGCTTCGCTGCGCGTGCGCTCGGCGCAGGTCGGGCTGGCACCACCATCGCCTTGCGGCGCTTCCGCAGCGAAGGGCAGGTCCCAATCGCCATGGGCGAAGAGACATGTCCTTATGCGCATGCTCGATTGGGCATGCTCATGAGGACATGTCCGTGTGAACATGTCCTCTCGATCGGGCTCAGGCAAGCTCGCTCGCTCCGCCAGGTGCTCACCCGCCGGCGCGCAGGGCGGCGATCCGCGGCTTGCGGCTCTCGGGGCTGTCGAGGCTGAAGGAGCGCGCGTCCCCGAGGTGTTCGCGGATCATGGCGGCGGTGCGCTCGACCTCGGCGCGCAGGGCCGCGTCGGGGCGGATGAAGCTGGACCAGGCGATGTCCTCGTGCTCGGGGTCGTACTCCCACAGGCCGACGATCCGGCCGCGATCGAGGATCGCGTGGCTCGGCAGGTCCTGCAGGCCGCCGATCGCCTCGACCTTCGGGACGTCGGCGGGGTCGAGGAGCAGATCGAGCTGGCGCCGCAACAGCATCAGACCGTCGAGGCCGGCGACGAGGCGGTACACGGGGGTCTCGGGCGGGACGAAGGCGCGCAGGGGGTCGAGGTGCTCGGGGAGGGTCTGCAGCGGGCTGTCCTTGGAGACAGGTCGAAGATCGAGCGGGGCGACGGCGGCCTTGCTCGCCTTGACGCCGAGGCCGGAGAACGCCTGGAAGTGGGCCAGGCTGGCGGGGCCGCTCCAGCGGAAGAACCGGCGCGCGAGCTCGACGTGGGCCTCGGCCTCGGACAGGGCGAAGCCTCGCAGCGGCGAGTCGGCCCAGCGGACGTAGGCGTAGCGCTGCTGATCGAGGCGGCCGCCGATCGGCTGGCGGCGGAGCTCGCCGGTGGTCTGCAGGCGGCCGAGGACCAGCGGCAAGGTGGTGGTGAGGCCCCGCTTCTTGCCCTCCGGGCCGAGGCTACGCACGAGATCGCCGAGCCTGTCCTTGAGGGCAGCCGGGTCGAGGGCCTCGCCGGCGAGGACGTCGAGGACGGCGCGGGCGAGGCGGTCGAGCTCGGCGTCGGTGACCCCGAGGTGCTTCTTGGCGGTCTGCACCTGGGCGGCGTCGCCGAAGCCCTGGCTGCAGCGGAGGGCGAGCGCGAAGTCGGAGCGCGGGACGACGTAGGTGCAGCCCCGCGCGCTCGGGAGCTCGTGGATGTCGAGGCGGGCGACGGCGCGATCGATGGCCGGGCGGGTGTGGCCGGCGCGGGCGAACTGGGTGAGGTAGGGGCCGGCGCCGCCGACCGAGCGGGCCCAGCCGGTGCGCTCCAAAACTGTCTCCGGGGACAGGTCGGGTCGACACTCGAGGAGGCCCTGACGGGCGGCCCAGAAGGCGCGCAGCTTGTTCGGAGTCACGCGCGAAATCGTACACTCGGGCCGGCGGGCGCGATAGCCATGCCCTGCTCGCCGCGACTCCGAGCGCGCGTGGAGGTCAGCTCGGTCCACGTGCGTGCGGCGCCGCGGAAGAGCCCGCGGAACCGCTGCAGGTGGCCGAGGTGCCCGCTGAGGCGCTGCAGCGCGACGGTTGCCGATTCGGGCGGCGCCGAGGACACCGCCCGACGCGATCACCCGCGCTGCGGCTCACCAGACTTCGCAGCTGTCCTTGGCGCGCATGGCGGCGCCGGGCTGGCACTGGAACGTCTCCGCGAAGGCCGAGAAGTGGGCCAGGGGGACGTTGACGCGCTGCTTGGGCGGGCTGTGCGGGTCGACCGTGGCGCGCAGGCGCTGGCTCTCGGGGGTCTCGTGGGTGCACCAGCCCTGGGCGAAGCCGATGAAGAACAGCTGCTCGGAGGTGAGGCCCTGGATCAGCGGCTGCTCGGGCTTCTTGCTGGCGTGCAGCTTGTAGCCGGCGTAGGCGGCCTTGATCCCGCCGAAGTCGGCGATGTTCTCGCCGAGCGTCAGCTTGCCGTTGAGCTTGACCGCGGGCAGCACCTCGATGCCGCCGTAGGTGTTCTCGATGCACTTGGCGCGGGTCTCGAACTTGGCGGCGACGCTCGGGTCCCACCACTCGCGCAGGACGCCGTCCTTGTCGAACTTGCGGCCCTGGTCGTCGAAGCCGTGGCTGAGCTCGTGGCCCATGACCATGCCGATGCCGCCGAAGTTCATCGCCATCGGGAACTCGGCGCTGAAGTACGGCGGCTGGAGGATGCCGGCCGGGAACACCATCTCGTTGGCGCTCGGGTTGTAGTAGGCGTTGACGAGCGCGGGCGGCATGTGCCACTCGCCCTTGTCGACCGGCTTGCCGACGCGGTCGAAGTCCCGCTGCAGCAGGAACTTGCGGATGGCCTGGCCGTTGCCGGCGTGGCCGGTGCGCTGCAGCTTGAGCTTGCCGTAGTCGCGCCACTTGTCGGGGTAGCCGATCTTGTTGTGCAGCGCCTTGGCCTTCTCGAGCGCACGCCCCCGCGTGGCCTCGTCCATCCACGCCAGCGCCGGCAGGCCGGCGGCGAACGCCTCCTCGATGGCGGCGATCATCTCGAGGGCGATGTCCTTGCTGGCGCCGGCGAACCGCTCCTTGACGAAGGCCTGACCGACGAGCTCGCCGAGGCCCATGTTGGTCCAGCCGGCGCACCGCTCCCACCGCGGCGACAGCTCCTTGGCGCCGGTCAGCGCCGAGGTGAACTGGAAGTCGGCGTCGACGATGTCCTTGCTCAGCGCGGCCGCGCTGACGCGGATGATGTGCCAGCGCAGGTAGGCCTGCAGGGTGGCCGGGTCGGTGCCGCGGAGCAGCGCGCCGAGCTTCTCGAAGTAGCCGGGGACGGTGACGTTGAGGTCGGCGCCGAGCTTGGTGTAGCCGAACGACTTGAAGAAGCCGGCCCAGTTGAGCTCGGGGTCGAGCTTGGCGAGGCCCTCGGCGCCCAGCAGGTTGTAGGTCTTGTCGGGGTCGCGCATCTGATCGCGCGGGGTCTGCAGCTCGGCCAGCCCGGTCTCGAAGGCGACGATCTTGGCGGCGAGGTCGGCCGCGACCTCGGGGGCGTCGCCGAGGAAGCCGAGCATGCGCGCGACGTGGGCCTGGTAGGCGGCGAGCAGCGCCTTGGTGCGCTCGTCGGTCTTGAGGTAGAAGTCGCGGTCGGGCAGGCCGGTGCCGCCCTGGTCGACGAAGGCGACGTAGACGTCGGGGCGCTTGGGATCGGGCTCGACGAACAGGTCGAACAGCGGGCCGTGGCCGCCGAAGAGGTCGGCGTCGAGGCCGCCGACGACCGTCATCAACGTGTTGACGTCCTTGACGCCCTTGACGCGCGCCAGCAGGGGCTTGATCGGCGCGATGCCGGCCTTGTCGATCGCCGCCTCGTCCATGCACGCGCCGTAGAAGGCGCCGAGCTTGCTCTCGATCGGGTCCCTGGACTTGCTGGCGGCGGAGCGCTCGAGGATCTCGCGCAGGACCGCGTTGTTGCGATCGGTGACCTCGCCGAAGCCGCGGCCGTAGCGCGGCTTGTCGGCCGGCGGCGGGGTCTTCCGCAGCCACCCGCCGCAGGCGTACTGGTAGAAGTCGGTGCACGGGTCGACGTTGGTGTCGAGCGCCGCCAGGACGCCGGCGCCGACCGGCTCGCGCGCGACGAGGTTGGCCCGCTGCACGGGCGAGGGCGCGGGCGCGGCGACGGGCTCGGGCTTGGGCGCGGGGGTCTCCGTGGCCGCCGGGCGGTCGCAGGCGAGGGCGAGCAGGGCCAAAACCCAGGGCGAGGGCGAGAGGCGTGACATCGGCGGGACGATGCCACAGCGCGCTCACGCGCCGCGGGTTTCACGAAGTTAGACAACTCACCGCGGCGCGGACGCCCGCGGCCCGGGTGAGGCCTGGCGACACCCGGGTGCAGCGCGGACAGGCTGCTCGCGCCGGCGGGCGCAAGGAGCCGCGACCTGGCGGAAGAGACCTGGCTGAAGGGGCAGGTCGTGGACCTGGCGGAAGGGGCAGGTCAGTCGGCCCAGCCGTCGGCGACGAGGCCGGCGACGATGGCCCGCGCGCGGTGGCCCCAGATCGGGTGCGGCTCGGTGGCGAGGGCGTCGGCCAGGCGGTTGGCGGCGGCGGCGGAGGTGATGTTCTCGCGCTCGGCCAGCTCGAGCGCGCGGCGGGTGACGACGTAGACGGCGTTGTCCCAGTCGCGACCGTAGTGGCGCTCGATGGCGGCGTCGTGCGGGACCTTGCCGTACTGCTCGTTCGCGCAGTAGACGATGCCCATGCGGTTGCACAGGAAGTCGGGCACGTAGACGATGCCGCGCGCGCGCAGGGCCTCGCCGTCGCGCACGTCGTCGAGCAGCTGGTTGTTGGCGGCGCCGCAGACGATGCGGGCCTGGATGGTCGGGATGGTGTCGGGGTCGAGGATGCCGCCGAGAGCGTTGGGCGCGAGGATGTCGCACGGCTCGGCGAGGATCCGGTTGTCACCCGGTTCGGCGGGGACGACGGTGAGCGGGGCGCCGGCGAACTCCTTCTCGAGCTGCTCGCGCCGCGCGGGCGACAGCTCGCTGGCGAGGATCGAGCCGACGCCGCGCTGGACGAGCTCGCCGATCATCGCCGCGCCGACGTTGCCGGTGCCCTGCATGACGATCTTCTTGCCGGCGAGGTCGCCGAGGCCGAGGTGCGCCAGAGCGCCCTCCATCGCGCACACGACCCCCTTGGCGGTCGCGGGCGAGGGGTTGCCGGCGCCGCCGACGGCCGGCGGGGTGCAGGTGACGAAGCGGGTGCCGCGAGCGACGACGGCCATGTCCGCGGGCCCGGTGCCGGCGTCCTCGGCGGTGATGTAGCAGCCGCGCAGGCTGGCGACGAAGCCGGCGTACTCGGTGTAGAGCCGCTCGCGGAAGCCGATGTCGTGGTAGGGGTGATCGATGTGGCGGGCGATGAGGCCCTTGCCGCCGCCCCACCACAGGCCGGCGAGGGCGCTCTTGCGGGTCATGCCGTGCGACAGGCGCAGGCCGTCGCTGAGGAAGCCGGCGAGGTCGCCGTACGGCCAGTAACGCAGGCCGCCCTGACCCTGGCCGCGGGTCGTGTTGTGGACGAAGGCGCCGAACAGCGCGCCGGTGGTGGCGCCGACCTCGAGGAAGACACCTTCGTGGCGGTGATAGTCGCGGGTGTCGCCGAGGAGGTGGTTCGCGATCTCGGCCAGCTCGGGGTGCGAGCTGCGGACGACGCCGTTGTCGTGGACGAAGGAGGCGCGGCGACGGCCGAGCGAGGTGAGGTGCGCTGCGAATGCTTCGGGGCTGAGGTCGACGAGGCGCGGCATGACTGCGCCGACTTTAGCCGCGGCCTCGTGGGCGGCGAGGCGGGCGAGGCCGTGAGGGCTCGCACCGTCGCCGGACGCGCGCTCGCGTCAGGTGAAGACCTGTACATCGACGTCGTTTGTGCCGCGACTGGCGAGCGCGTTCGTGGTGGTGCTGGTTCGGCCCCGCGGGCCGGCGCGGGGACCGGACGCGCGGGGCCGCGTCGGCAGGACGAGGCTGCAGGGAACCGGCCTGCAGGCGGCGCGGCGCTAGCGATGCGCGAAGGTTTGCGCGCCCTCGGCGGCGCCGCGGGGGGCGAGGCCGATCAGGCTGAGGCCCTTGACGCCGGTGTCCTTGTTGAGGGTGCCGTCGATCTCGGCGTAGCGCAGCATCGGGTTGCGCGAGCGGTTCTTGCGGTCGCCGAGGCGGGCCCGGAAGTCCGACAGCGGCTGGACCTGATAGGCCCACAGCTGATCGGCGTGGACCCACTTCTTGCTGTAGATGGTGCGCAGCACCAGCGACTGCTCGTCGCCGGCGAGGGCCTCGACGTTGGCGACGAACTGCTTGTTGTAGTCGAAGTACTCCTCGGCGTTGCTGAAGTAGACGATCCGCACCGGCAGGTTCAGCGCCTTCGCGGCGGCGCCGACCGATTGCAAGGAGTTGGGGCCGGTGAGGTCGCCCGCCATCATGCGCACGCGATCGGCGAGGAACATGTTGCGGACGTACTGGTACATCTCCGGGTTCGACATCCACGCCGTCGGCTGGTCGTTCTGGTGGCGCCGGTACACGCGATCGAGGTGGATGAAGACGGTCTCGCGGGCGGCCCGGTAGAGCCGGACGATGCGCTTGCGATCGGCCTCGGGCAGGCCGGCGTAGGCGGCCTCGAGGATCTTGACGCTCTCCTCGACGGCGCCCTCGGACCAGCGGTCGAACAGGGTCTTCGGATCGGGCGAGGCCTCGACGAGCGCCTCGTAGCAGCGGTGGAGGTCGACGACGCTCTGATCGATGTCGAGCAGGAACATCAGCTCGCTGCCGGCCGCGGCCGCGATGGTGTAGTTCTGATCGGAGCCGACGCCGACGTAGACGCCGCCCTTGCCGCCGACGTACGGGAAGAACACGTCGTGCCGGACCTCGTTGCTCTTCATGTAGTGGATCGGCGTCGTGAGCAGGCTGTCCTCGGGGCCAGCCAGCATCGCGGTCCGCTGTTCGCCGGTCAGCGGGGCGGTGCCGCCGGCGCCGGCAGGCGGGCTGGGCGGGGGATCCGCCACCGGGGCGGCGGCGGGCGCCGGCGCGGGCGTGCGCGCAGGCGCGGCGGGCGTGGGCTCGGGCGCGGGGCTGGTGCCGGCCGACAGCGATTGATGGGCGCTGGCCGAGGACGCAGCTTCGGTCGGGGGGCGGCCGCCGCACGCGATCGTGAGCAGGAGGCCGAGGGCGCACGCGGGCGACATCCAGCGCTGAAATCCGCGGGTGAGGCGAGGCAAATTGCGTGGGCTCGGGGAGACCGGCATCGGCGAGAGCCTATGCCACAAGCCCGGCAATGTTGGGAAATTGGTGCTTGTCAGTTCGGGGCGGAAGGAATACACATGCGGGCGCGCGGGTAGGTCCCGCGCCGCCGCACGTGCCGCGGATCCGCGGATTGGTCCCGGATCCACACGTGGAGCCACCGCGGAGCCCCGCGGAGACCCGCTCTGCAGACTGGCCGTCGCGTGCGACCCGAGCGGCCGCGCGCGGCCGCCCCCGCGAGAGCAGCACGCATGACCACGCACGAATCGAACTCCAATCGCAGCGTGACCATCCGCGCCGAGAGCTTGTCGAAGATCTACGGCGACTTCGCCGCCCTGCACAGCGTCACCTTCGAGGTGCGCAAGGGCACCGTCGCCGCGTTCCTCGGCCCGAACGGCGCCGGCAAGTCGACGACGATGAAGATCTTGACCGGCTACCTCGCGCCGACGTCCGGCAGCGCGAGGGTGCTCGGCTTCGATCCGACACACCCCGACCAGCGCATCGAGATGGCGCAGCGCCTCGGTTACCTGCCCGAGAACGGCCCGCTCTACAACGACATGACGCCCCGCGAGACGCTCGAGTTCGTCGGCAAGGTCCGCGGGCTCGGCAACGGCCTCAAGTCGGCGATCGAGCGCGTGACCCGCCAGTGTGCCATCGGCGAGGTGTTCGACAAGCCGGTCGGCAAGCTGTCGAAGGGCTTCCGCCAGCGCGTCGGGATGGCCCAGGCGCTGCTGCACGACCCCGAGGTGCTGATCCTCGACGAGCCGACCAGCGGCCTCGATCCGCTGCAGATCCGCGACGTCCGCGAGCTCATCCGCGAGCTCGGGCGGACCAAGACGATCCTGCTGTCGACGCACATCCTGCAAGAAGTCGAGGCGGTCGCCAGCGAGGTGATCGTGGTCGGCGAGGGTCGGCTGGTGTTCTCCGGCACGCTCGACGAGCTGCGCGCCGGCAGCACGGTCGAGCAGCGCTTCTACGCGCTGATGGACCAGAAGCGGCGCAAGGAGGCCGCGTAGTCATGGCTTCGACGTCTTCGAAGGACGTGATCCTCGGCATCGCCGGCAAGGAGCTGCGCAGCTTCCTCGGCAACCCGACCGGTTACGTGTTCCTCACCCTGTTCATCGCCCTGTGCGCCGGCGCGGCGTTCTGGCCGCGCGAGTTCTTCGACCGCAACCTCGCGGATCTGGCGACGCTCAACCGGCAGATGCCGGTGATCCTGATGCTGTTCGTCCCCGCGATCACGATGACGCTGTGGGCCGACGAGCGGCGCGCGGGCACCGACGAACTGCTGCTGACGCTGCCGGTCCGCGACACCGAGGTCGTGCTCGGCAAGTTCCTCGGCGCCGTCGGGGTGCTGTCGATCGGCCTGGCGTTCAGCCTGGCCAACGTCGGCGTGCTGGCCTACCTCGGCGAGCCCGACGTCGGCCTGATGTTCTCGACGTTCCTCGGCTACTGGCTGATGGGCACCCTGTTCGTCGCCGTCGGCATGATCGGCTCGCTGCTGACGACCAACGTCACGGTGGCGTTCGTGCTCGGCGTGCTCGGCTGCGCCGCGTTCGCGCTGGCCCAGTCGGTGGCGATCGGCGGCGGCGTCATCGGCGTCGCGCTGCTGGCGGGCCTGGCCTCGCTCGGCTGGCTGGTCGCGTTCGGCTCCGGCATCCACGCCGGCTACGCGGCGCTGGTCGGCGCGTTCGTCGGCGTGGTGCTGTGGCTCGGCGACGTCATCCCCGGCTTCACCGGGCTGTTCGCAGCGTTCGACGCGCCGTCGCACTTCGCCAGCTTCGGCGAGGGCGTGCTCCGCCTCGGCGACGTCGTGTTCTTCGCCGGCGGCACGGCCGTCGCGCTCTACCTTTCCGGTCTTCTGCTGTCCCGGAGGCACTGGTGATGCACCCGCGCGTCCATCGCTTCATCCGCTTCGCGTCGATCGCCGTCACGGCGGTCTCGCTGACCTACATGGCCCAGCGCGCCAACGTGCGCGCCGACGTCACCGCCGAGAAGCTGAACCAGGTCACCTCGGCCACCCGCGACCTCATCGACGCCGTCACGCCCGAGCGGCCGGTGGCGATCCACGCGTTCGTGTCGCGCGAAGTCCCGCGCGACTACGTGACGGTGCGCGCGCGCCTCCTGTCGGTGCTGCGCGAGATGGAGGCCCGCGGCAAGGAGGGCCTGACCGTGCGGATCGTCGAGCCGTCGTCGTTCTCCGACGAGGCGGTCGAGGCCGAGGAGAAGTACGGCATCCGCCCGCAGGTGGTCGCCAACCGCGACGGCGACCGCGTGCAGGAGATGCAGGTGTTCCTCGGCGTGGCGGTCACCAGCGGGCCGCACGAGCAGACGATCCCGTTCATCGACCGCGGCATGTCGCCCGAGTACGAGCTGGTCCGGGCGCTGCGCACGGTCACGCAGGAGAAGAAGAAGGTGGTCGGGGTGCTGCGCACCGACGCGACCATCATGGGCAACTTCGACCTGCAGGCGCGCAAGCAGCAGCCGGCCTGGCGCGTCATCGGCGAGCTCAAGAAGCAGTACGAGGTCCGCAGCCTCAACCCCGGCGCCGAGATCCCGAAGGACGTCGACGTGCTGCTGGTGCCGCAGATGAGCAGCATGACGACTGCGCAGCTCGAGCACCTGAAGAAGTACATCGACGAGGGCCGCCCGGCGCTGCTCACCGTCGACCCGATGCCGCTGTTCGACATGCGGCTGTCGCCGAGCGAGCCGATGCTGCCGCCCCCGGGCCAGAACCAGGGGATGATGTTCGGCATGCAGGACCAGGGCGGGGAGCCGAAGGGCGACTACCTCGGGTTCCTCGAGAAGATCGGCGTGAAGTGGGAGTCGGACAAGATCGTGTTCGACACCGACAACCCGCACCCGCGCTTCGCCGGCAGCCCGCCGCAGGTGGTGTTCGTCACCGAGCGGCCCGACGGCACCAAGCCGTTCGACAGTCAGGACCCGGTGGTCGCGGGCATCAACGAGGTCGTGGTCCTGTTCGGCGGCGCGATCAAGCCGGCGGCCGGGTTCGAGGCGCAGTTCGTGCCGCTGCTGCAGACGGGCACGAGGGGCGGCTACAACAAGTTCGAGGAGATGACCGAGCGGCACATGCTGTTCGGGCTCCAGGGGCCGATCCTGCCGCGCCAGCGGACGATGACGGGCGCGAGCGAGGTCATCGCCGCGCACATCACCGCCGGCGAGACGTCGGGCGAGGCGGCGAGCAAGGGCAAGAACGTGATCGTGGTCGCCGACCTCGACATCTTCGGCGACCAGTTCTTCGTCCTCAACGAGCGCGGCGGCGACCTCGACGGCGACGGCATCGACGACCTGCGATTCGACAACGTCACCTTCCTGCTCAACGCCATCGACACGCTGACCGGCGACGCCGGCCTCGTCGAGCTGCGCGGGCGCAAGGCGCAGTACCGCCGCATGACGACGATGGACGCGCTGACGAAGGAGGCCGACGACAAGCGCAACGCCGAGATCGAGGCCGCCAACGCCAAGGCCGAGGTCGAGCTCAAGGGCGCCCAGGAGGCGCTCGACGCCGCGGTCAAGAAGATCCAGGACGACGCGTCGCTCGACGAGACGACCAAGGCAGTCCTGCTCAAGAGCCGCGAGGAGGCCGAGAACCGGCGCCTGGCGGCCAAGCGCGAGACGATCGAGCGCGACAAGGCGCGCGCGCTCAAGGCCACCGAGAACGAGCGCGACAAGGCGGTCGAGTCGGTGCGCGCGAAGGTCCGCCTGCTGGCCAGCACGACGCCGCTGTTGCTGCCGATCGTGCTGGGCTTCGGCGTGTGGCTGCGCAAGCGCGGCCGCGAGGCCGAGTCGATCCCGAGCTCCCGGAAGCGAGGTGCCGCATGAACCGCACGACCATCCTCACCGCCGTCGTCGCGCTCGCCAGCCTCGGCGGCGCCCTGGCGATGCGCCCTGGACCTGTCCCTCAGGTCAGCTACGAAGACACCGGCCAGCTGCTGTTCCCCAGCTTCACCGACCCGTCGCAGGCCGCGAGCCTCGAGGTGATCGGCTGGGACGAGACGGCCGCCCGCAACACGTCGTTCAAGGTCGAGCTCAAGGACGGCCGATGGACCATCCCGAGCCACAACGACTACCCGGCCGACGGCACCGAGCGCATGGGCAAGGCCGCGGCGTCCTTCATCGACGTGAAGAAGGACATCTACCGCGGCGACCGCCCCGAGGACCAGTCGAGCTACGGCCTCGACGACCCGACCGACCCCAACGCGAAGGAGCGCGGGCAGCGGATCACGATCAAGGACGCGTCCGGCACGGTGCTGTCCGACGTGATCGTCGGCAAGAAGGTCGAGGACAAGGAGGGCTACCGCTACGTCCGCCTGCCCGACCAGAAGCGCGTGTACGCGGTCAAGATCGACGTCGACATCTCGACCAACTTCACCGACTGGATCGAGAAGGACCTGTTGCTGCTCGAGCAGGACCAGGTCGTGTCGTTCATGAGCGACACGTACAAGGTCGACGAGAGCCAGGGCAAGGTCACCGGCAGCGACCCGTTCCTGGTCAAGAAGGACGCGGCCGACCCCGAGGGCTCGTGGCTGCTCGCCGAGGGCTCGACGCCGATCGCGGGCAAGGAGCTCGACCCGTTCAAGGTCAAGCAGGCGATCAGCGGGCTCGACCGCCTGCAGATCGTCGGCGTGCGCCCGCGGCCGGAGATGCTGACGCTGCAGGCGCTGCAGTCGAAGGGCTTCTTCGTCACCCGCGACGGCTCGCGCCTCTACGGCAACGAGGGCGAGGTCAAGGCCATCTGCGACGACGGCGTGGTCTACAACCTCTACTTCGGTGAGGTCACGTACGACTCCGGGCTCGCGCTCACGGCCGGGCAGGAGGGCGCGGAGGCGGCGCCCAAGCCGGAGGACGAGGCGGCGGCCAAGAAGGACGCCAACCGCTACATGTTCGTCGACGTCTTCTACGACCCGACGCTCGACACCAAGGCGACCGCCGGCGGCAACCCGGAGGACGCCGCGGGCGCCAAGCGGGCCAAGCAGCTGTCGGCGCGCTTCGGCAAGTGGTTCTATGTGATCTCCGACGCGAGCTTCAAACAGATCCGCAAGGCCAAGACGGAGTTCTTCAAGGACGCGCCGGCGGGCAGCGGGGCGACGCCCGCGAGCCCGGCGGCGCCGGTCAAGCCGGCCGCGCCGAAGGTCGAGAAGAACGAGCAGAAGAAAGCGCCCTAGTCGGCGGAACTCGAGTTCGCGGCCGGGCGGGACGCCCGCATTTCGGCCCCTCACACAGCCCGGCGGCGCCCGCTCCGGGCTGTGTGCATTTTCGCCCCGGCGCTTCGGGCCGGCCGGGGACGTGGTCCGGATCGGTTGTCATCGCCGGCCGGCGCGGGCATAAGTCGCATGGCGCCGCATGGGGAGCGAAACAGACGAGGAGCCCTCCAGACCCCGCCTCAGCTGGCGAGAGGGCTTCTATCTCGTCGGGCCGCAGCCGCTCAGCACGCCTTACTTCGTGTCGGGCTTCTTGCTGGCGGCCGGCGTCGGCTACGCGACGCCGGTGGTGCAGGTCGGCCTGTACGTGCTGCTGCTGCTGCTGGCGCCGCTGTACATCGAGGCGGTGCTGCTGACGCTGTCGAACGGCGGCACGTACATGATGACCCGCTACGCGCTCGGCCACCTCGGCAAGCTGGCCGTGGCGGTCTCGGCGTTCGTCGGCGTGATCATCTCGATCTCGTACGCGGTGTCGACGCTGGCGTGCCTGCTGGCCTACGGGGCCCACATCACGGCGCTGAGTCAGGTGGTCCTCGGGACAGGTACGGTCGGCGTGGTCGGCCTGTCGGCGCTGCCGGCGATCGTGTTCGGGATCTGGGTGACGCCGAAGGAGTGGCGCTACGTCGCGCTGCGCCAGGGCCTCATCGCCTTCGTCGCGCTGCTGTTCTCGGCGGTGGTGCCGGACCCGATCATCGCCACCTTCGCGCCGATCGGGATGCTCCTGCGGCTCAACAACTTCGGCCTCAAGCCGAGCGTGCGGGTGTCGAAGGCGATCTTCCTCGTCAACCTGCTCATCATCGGCGCGACGATCGTGGCCGGCTACGTGTGCCTGGCTTTGCAGGGCATCGACGCGTCGGCGGTGTGGGCGGGCTACGGCCGGGCGGCGCCGGCGGTGCCGCTCGACGCGACGTTCGACATCGGCATCATCCCCGGCCTGGCGATGCTGTCCGCGCCGATCCTGCTGGCGGGCGTCGGCAACGGGGTGCTCAGCGCGACCGGGGTCGAGACGGTGATGAACATCCCGGAGGAGCTCGAGAACCCGCAGCGCGACGTGCCGAAGATCTACTGGGCGATGCTGCTGACGCTGCTGGTGGTCGGCGGGTCGCTGGCGCTGCAGGTGTTCCTGCTGCTGCCGCCCGAGGTGCTGCTGTCGCGCAGCGGCGACCTGGTGGGCGCGCTCGGCTACCACGTCGGCACCACGCTCACCGGCGTGTCGGGGGTCGGCGGGGCGTGGCAGGCGGCGCTGGTGGCCAGCGCGGCGCTGATGCTGATCGGGGCGGTCAACGCCGGGTTCGCCGGGTCGCGCGGGCTGTGGCTGGCGATGACCCGCGACAACCTGCTGCCGCGCGCCCTGATCACGCCGAACCAGCGCGGGGCGCTGGCCCGGCTGCACTGGCTGCTGCTGGCGGCGGCGCTGCTGCTCGGCTCGCAGTCCGACTGGAACCCGCTGTCGCTCGACCGCTGGCACAAGGCGATGTTCGGCCTGGTGATGTTCTCGGGGATGGCGGCGTTCATCCTCCTGCGCCGCTTCAAGGGCGAGGAGCGGCGGGTCTACACCGCGCCGTGGAACATCAGCCTGCTCGGCACGCGCGTGCCGGTGGCGGCGTTCCTCGGGGTCTCGGCGCTGTCGTACGCGCTGCTCAGCCTGTGGGCGGCCAGCTCCTCGCACCTCGAGGAGCTGCGCACTCTGGTGTGGGTGGTGCTGGTGCTCGTCGGCACCGTGGTGCTGGTCTACAACCACCGGCCGCTGATCCGCGCCGGCTACCGCTACGTCCGCCGCGTGCTCGAGACGGTCGAGTCGACGGTGATCGATCCGCAGCAGCGCACGGTGGTGGTCGCGGTCGGCGGCGTCCGCGTCGGTCGCCTGGTGTCGAAGGCGATCGACCTGGCGCACCAGCAGAGCCGCACGACCGGGATCCCGTACCGCCAGGTCGTCGTGTTCCACATGACGAAGGGCGTCCGCAGCGAGTTCGTCTACCGCATCACGCAGGACTCGATCCGCCCCGAGGGCATCGAGGGCGCGACGGTCCGGATCTTCACGGAGCTGACCGAGATCGCGCCCAAGGACCTCGACCTGTACCTGGCCCTGGTGCCCCACAAGCAGACGCCGCAGCACAAGAGCCTGCTCCACGCCGCGTTCGACGCGCTGGTCCGCTTCCACGAGGCCCACAGCTTCAAGGGCCACATGGTCATGATCGGCACCTACGGGGTGAAGCCGGCCGACATCGAGGAGCTGCAGACGCGCCTCAGGGACACGACGCTGGTACCCGTGCCGCTGTTCGACGACTGAACGTCGGGGCATGTCCGGCGGGACATGCTCGCGCGGGCATGTCCGCACGGGCATGTCCGTTCGGGCAGGCGCGTCAGCGGGCGCTCGCGGGGTCGTAGTGCGGGTCGAGCTCGACGGGCGGGCCGTCGTCGGGGACGGCCATGTGGACGACTGCCTCGCCCTCGTAGCAGAGGACGCCGTGGGGCAGGGCGAGGATCCAGCCGTCGACGTCGGCCCGGATGTCGCCGCCGGCCGGCAGCGAGCGGCCGTGGATGTCGCTCAGGGTGGCGAGCCTGTCGCCGACCCGCACGAGGTCGCCGGGCTCGACGTGGTAGTGGACGATGCCGGTGGCGCGCGCGCGCGGGACCAGAGCGCGCATGACCGGGAACTCGACCCGCGGGATCGGGATGCCGACGAGCGGCTCGAGCGCGCCGGGCAACATGCCTGCGCCGCGCAGGACGTTGAGGCAGGCGACGATGCCCGCCTGCCGCGCGGCCGGATCGACCGCGCCGGTCAGGCCGAGCTCGACGGTGATCGCGGGGATGCCGGCCTGCAGCAGAGCAGTGCCGCTGACCGAGCGGTGCAGCCGCGCTTGCAGGTAGCGGTCGCTCGGGATCTCGTTGACGACCGGCAGGCCGCTCCAGGCGCACAGGGCGTCGAGGCGATCGGCGAGCTCGCGGGCGGCCGGCAGATCCTCCGGCCGGCGGTAGAGGACGCGATCGCGGATGATGAAGCAGCAGGCGCGCAGGCCGTAGCAGTGCAGGTCGACGAGGAAGTCGGCGCGGCGCATCTCGGCGAACAGGCGCGCGTAGCCGGCCTCGAGCACGGCCGGGTGATCGCTGCTGCTCTGGCCGGGCTCGGGCGGGAAGTCGGGGAAGAGACGGTTGGGGTCGCGCCGGTCGAGGTAGGAGACGCGCTGACGGGCGTGTAGGCCGGCCGGGTTGAGGCTGGGGATGGCGACGAGGGTGCCCCGCAGTTGCTCGGCGAGGCCCTGCTCGAGGAGGCCGTGGACGACGCTGAGACCGGTGACCTCGTCGCCGTGGATGTTGGCGGTGATCCACACGGTCGGACCAGGCTCGCGCCCGTGGACGAGGACGATGGGCAGCCGCTCGAGGTGGCCGGTCGGCAGGGTGGCGAGCTCGAACCAGCCGTGGACGAGCTCGCCGGGAGCGGCGACGACGTCGCCAAGCGCGAAGGAAGTCGTCATGCCTTCAAGTGTGCCTCAGCCGGGCTCGAGGACGAAGGGGTAGCGCACAGTGGCGACGTTGGGGGCGTCGGCGGGGAACTTCCAGCGGCGCGCGGCGGCGGCGATGCACGCTCCGACGCTCTTTTCGGCGAGGGTGTCCTCGAACACAGTGGCGCTGCCGACTTCGCCGTTGGTCTCGATGCGGATATCGAGCGTGACGCGCCCCTTCAGGTTGGGGTCGCGCGCGAGGCCCTGCTCGTAGCAGGCGCGCACCTCCGCGACGTGCGCGCGGACGACCCGGCGAATGACCTCGCGGTCGAGCGAGCCCAGGACCTCGGCCTTGGCCTGGCGCACAGTGGGCACCCGCGTGCCGCGACCGCCGAAGCCTGCGCCGGCGCCGCGACCGTAGCCGCTGCCGTAGCCGCCGTGACCGCCGCCGCCCTTGCCGATGAGGCCGGTCGAGCCGAGGCCGATGGTGCCCTCGCCGGCGCCGCTCATGTCGACGCCGAAAGGTGATTCGACGGGGATCTGCACGGTCCGCAGGGTGCCGTCGGGCTGCCTCTCGCTGCGCTCGTCGACGGCGACGAAGGCGGTGTAGGCGGTCAAGATCCGGTGGCGCAGGGCGAGCGCGACGACGGCCTCGCGGGCGTCGCCCGTCAGCTCGCCCGGGTGCTGGTTGAACGGGTAGAGGCCGAGGTCGTCGATCCGCTTGCGCGCCCACATGCTGGCGAGGCCGTCGTGCTCGGTGACCCGCGCGCCGGCGAGCTTGACCGGGAGCTCGACGTCGGCGCCTCCGAGCTTGCCGCGGACCTTGACCTCGCCGGCGAGGGCGCCGCTGTAACGACCGTGGAGGACCAGCGGCTGGCCGGCGAACAGGTCGGGCAGGCGGACGGGAGCGATGTCCTCGATGTCGAGGCCGCCCCAGTCGATCGAGATGTCCGTGAGGACAGGTCGATCGATGCTCTCGTAGAACTCGTCGACGACGGCGTTCGGCCGCTCACCCGGGCCGACGACGATGGCGCTGCCGCGGCCGACGCGGCCGAGGCCCTCGACGAGGAAGCGGTTGACGCTGCTGCCGACGCCGAGCGCGAACACTCGAGCGTCGCGCCGCTTGGCCGCGAGGGCCTCGAAGATCTGCTGCTCGTTGCCGATGTAGCCGTCGGTCATGAAGAGCACCATGCGCAGGCGCTCGGGGTCCTTGGGGGCGTCGAGCGCGGCGGCGACGCCGGTGAGCATCTCGGTGCCGCCGCCGGTGTTGCGCGCCCCGGCCAGGAAGTCGAGCGCGCGCCGGCGGTTGTCCTCGGTGTTGGCGACGCTGCCTGGCTCGAAGGACAGGGCGCCGCTGGCGAAGGTGATGAGGTTGAAGGTGTCGTCGCTGCGCATGCCCGCGAGCGCGCGCTCGACCGCGGCCCTGGCGGTGTCGAGCGGGACGCCGCCCATCGAGCCGGAGACGTCGACGACGAACACGAGCTCGCGCGGGCGCGAGCGGCCGGCGTCGAAGCCCTGCGGCGGCTGGATGGTGAGCGCGAAGTAGCCGCCGCGGTCATCTGTCTTTTGGGCCATGATCTCGGCGCGCGGCTGGGCGCCGGCGAGCCGCCAGCCGAGCTCGAAGTCGCGGTCCGCTCGCACGGGCCCGCGCGCGAGGGCGACTGCGACGCCCTGCGCGTGCGGAGTGACCGTGACCGCGTGCATCTTCGAGGTGACGTCGGCGACCGGCAGGGTGGTGTCGATGTCGACGGCGATCTCGACGGGGACGCACGAGTCGACGCCGGGCGCGAGCATCGGCGGGGTGATGCGATCGGCGTCGGCGACTGCGCCGGGCGGGTTGTAGCGGGGACCGACGACCGTGGGCAGGGCGAGCGAGTAGCGGCCGGAGCGCTGACGCAGCGGCTGCACGAGGTGGATCTCGACCTCGATGGTCTCGCCGGGGCCGATGTTGGTGACGGCCTGGGTGAAGACGTTGGGCCGCTCCTGGGTGAGGAGCGCGGCGGTGCGACCGGCCTCGCGGGCCTCGTCGTAGGTCTTCTGCGCGTCCTCGCGGCGCTTGAGCAGGCCGTGGATCGAGCGCGAGCCGATGCGGATCCAGTAGTCGTCGACGGCGGCGTCGTCAGGCAGCGGGAAGGTGTAGACGGCCTCGAGGCGCTCGCTCTGCGGGTTGACGAAGGTCTGGGTGACGGTGGTCTCGGCGAGGGTGCCGACGACGACCGTGTCGTAACGGATGGCCTGGAGCGGGAGGCCGAGCCAGCGATCTCCGGCGGCGATCTTGAGCTGGGCCTGATCGGGGGCGACCGCGGGATCGATGGCGACGAGCTCGGTGGGCCGCGGGCCGCTGCAGGTGGAGGACTCAGGGCCGGTGTGGAGCACCCGGTCGGTCGACTCTGCGCTGTCGTCGGGGGCGTCGAGCTCGGGGTCGTCACTTTCGGCGACGGGGGTACAGGCGAGAGCGAGCAGCGACCACAAGGACGAGAGCGCGAGCGGACGGACCAAGGTGCACCTCCACGGCATGCAGCGGGCCAGGAGACAGGCCGAGGCCGCGAAAGTTCCCCGCGCACGGTGCGACGGGCCCGCGCACGCGAGACGGCGTATACTGAAGATCGGTGAGGACAAGAGGGACGATCGTTCGCAGTTCGTTCGCGCTCGGCGCGGTGATGTCGATCGGCGGCTGCTTCCACGACTCGCCGCCGCAGCTCGGCTGCGCGAGCGAGTCGGTGTGCACGACGACGTCGGCGAGCACGACGACCACGACGATGGAGCCGACTACGTCGACGACGACCACCACGGGGGAGTCGGCGGAGCCGCGGACGTTCCGCATCGACTCGCTGCGCCTGGTCGACCCGCACCTGTTCTCCGACATCTGCTTCGATGTGACGGGTCTGGTGAACATGTTCGGCCTGACGCAGCAGATCGGCGACGGCGAGCTGAACCTCATCCTGCACTTCGCGGACTTCGATCCCGGGGCGCTGGCCGCGGTGCTCGAGGAGGCGCTGTCGTGCGACCTGACGGCGCAGACGTGCGTGCAGGACGAGGGGGTGAGCCTGCAGCTGCCGGTCGAGCGCATCACCGAGGCGCCGTGCCTGGCGGTCGATCCGGCGGTGTTCGCGACCATGAACGCGGCGTCGCTCAACCAGCCGGAGCCGACGTGCTTCCGCACCAGCGCGGTCGAGCTGGCGCTGCCGCTCGGGGCCGCGGATGCGCCGATCAACATGTTGCAGACGCAGGTCGCGTTCAACTTCGACGACCCCGACGATCCGCAGGCGATCCTGCACGGCGTGATCTCCGGGTTCATGACCCGCGCGTCGGCCGAGGCGGTCGACATCGAGGTGTCAGGGGCGGACTACAATTTGTGGGCCCTGGTGCAGGGGCCCGAGGGCTGCGCGGAGAGCCACCCCGACTTGCTGCCCAGCGTGGATGAGCTCGCCGGGCCGGACGGGCCCATCGAGGGGGTCTGGCTGGCGTTCAACGCGACGGCCTCGCGCGTGGCGCTGGTGCCGCCATGAGGCGCGAGGGCGGCCGGGAACTTCACGCGCGGGCCGACGTCCAAGCCCCCGTGACCGAACGCGCCCGTCCACTGGTGGTCGAGGTGGTGGCCCGACAGGGCGCGACGATCGTGGATGTGACAGCGGTGGGCGGGCGGGTCCGCGCCTACCGGATCGGTGAGGGGCCGCTGGCGCAGGCGACGGTGGCCGTGCCCGGGGCCGACGCCGAGGGGTGCTGGACGCTGGTGGCGCTGGGCGGCGATGGGCCGCTGCTGCGGCTGCCCGCCGGTGCGACGGGCGAGCTGCGGGCCGGCGAGGCCGAGGCGCGGCCGCTGTCCGCCGGCGAGGCGATCGAGCTGGCGAACGGGACATGTGCGATCGTTCAGGTCGGTCCGCTGACGTTCGAGCTGCGGGCGGCGCCGGCCGAGCCGCCGGTGAAGTGGAAGCCCGTCATCGAGTGGCCGCTGTGGCTGGCACAGGCGGCCTCGCTGGCGCTGTTCCTGACCCTGGCGCTGCTGGTGCGGCTCTACGGGCCGAAGGCCGAGCCGCCTCGCTGGGACGACCCGGAGCTGCAGGAGCGCCTGATCCGCTACACGGCCGAGCTGCCGCCGCCGCCTCCGAAGACGTCGGAGCCGGGCGCGGCGGGCGAGCGGGCGAGCGAGGCGCCGCGCGAGGCGATCGCGCGCGCGTCGCGGCCGACGCCGGTCGAGGCGCCCGCTGCCGGGACGCCCGCGGCGCCGGCGGTGACCGGGTCTCGAGGACAGGATCTCGAGGACAGGTCCCGAGAGGCAGGTTTTCTGGGGCTGGCGGAGTTCGACCGGATCTTGCGCGAGTACACCGCGTCGCTCGACCGGTCGATCCGCAACTACGCGCCGTCGCCAGAGAGCGACTCGGCGTGGGCGGCGGCGACCCGGACGGTGCCGCGGGCGATCGCCGGGCTCGGACTCGGCGAGACGATCCGCGGCGGGGGCGGGGTGGCCGAAGCAGTGGTCGACCTCGATCTCGGCGAGCTGCTCGCAGGCCTGGCGGCCAAGCGCAAGCGCGGTCCGCCGGGGACGGGCCGCAAGGAGGCGGCGTTCACCCGCGCCGCAGTGCCGGAGGTCCGCGAGACGCCGCGTCAGAGCGTGGAGTGGACTGCCACGGTGGGGCAGGATCTGATCCGCGGGGTCATCCGCCGCCACACGCCCGAGGTGCGCAAGTGCTTCCGCGAGGGGCCGGCGACCGGCAAGGTGGAGGTGGCGTTCACGATCGGCAGCGGCGGCAAGGTGCGCGCGGCGGCGATCGAGAGCAGCACGGTCGACCACGCCGGCGTGCAGAGCTGCATCACGTCGACGGTGAAGTCGTGGACGTTCCCGACGATCGTGGCGGCGACGGGGGACGTGGCGGTGCGCTACCCGTTCTCGGTCGGCTGAGCCGATGAATCACTGCCACGCCGAGCGCAGCGCTGCATCACGCTGAAGTCGTGGACGTTCCGACGCGCGGCGCGGCGACGGGGGCCGTCGCCGTGCGCTATCCGTTCTCGGTCGGCTGGGCCGACGGATCACTTCTTGCCGAACAGGCCGCCGAGGCTCGAGCCGAGGTTGCCGAGGTCGACGTTGCCGATCGCGCCGCCGGCCGAGCCGAGGGCGGCGTCGACCTGACCGGCGAGCGGCGCGGGGAGCTTGGCCTTGAGGAAGTTGGCGACCGTCTCGATCGCGCTGCGAGCGTTGCTCTCGGAGATGCCGGTCTTGGACACGATCTGCTGGATGAGCTCTTCCATAGGGGTTTGGGCCTCGGTGACGGCAGTATGCGAGCCGCCGCGCGGCGGCGTCAACCGGGTCCGAGGACGATCGGGGCCTCGATCAGGCGCGGGCGCGCGTCGGGGTGCGGATCGTCGGGGAGGAGCTTCGGCTCGCTCCGATCGGCGCCGACCATGGTTCGCCAGCGCCGCGGCACGCGCCGCAGGGCGATCGGGTAGACGACCAGGGCGCCGTCGCGGCGGATGTGCAGGCGGAGGAAGTGCTTGAAGTCCTGGATCCGCAGCGACGAGAACGCCTCGTTGCCGTGGCGGCCGAACACATTGACGGCGACCAGCAGGTAGAGGCCGAAGATCGCGGCGCTGAGCGGCCAGCCGAGGCCGAGCAGGAGGCCGAGGCTGAGGCCGAGCTCGCCGGCGCTGTCCCACTCGAGCGCGAAGGCGCGGCCGAGCTGTCCTCCGAGCCAGGCGAGGACGAGGACGGCGAGGGCGTGGCCGACCGCGTGGCTGAGGCCGGCGAGCGCGCGCAGGTGCGGCCGGCGGGCGTCGGCGAACCACACGAGCGCGCCGGCGGTGACGAGCAGCCACAGCGAGGCCCACGGCGAGCGCAGGGTGGCGCACAACATGTCCGAAAGGGCAGGCAGAAATTCGGCGGCCGGCGGGCCGCCGAGCGCGGCGTGCATGTTCCAGCCGATCAGGAGGTAGAGGAGGCCGGTCACTGCGCCGAAGCTGGGGTTGTAGAGGGGGAAGGCGAGGTTGCGCCAGGCGAGGCGGCGCGAGGTGGCGGCGTCGGGGAAGGCGCAGCGCAGGCCGTAGCCGCCGGCCAGGGGATCGTCGTGGAGGACGTGGGTGGGGTGGAGGAAGGCGCCGCCGCCTCCGGCGGTGATCTTCTGGATCCGCCCGTCGGCGGTGGCGTGGCGGCGGTAGTGGTGCAGGTCGCCCGAGAGGAACACGCGGATCCGCTGGCCGAACAGCCGCTCGAGGAAGGCGAGGTTGCCGTCGCGGACGCGGCGGGCCCGAGCCGTGCGATCGCGCTGCTCGTGGGCGCGGACCCAGTGCGGCTCGGCGGTGCAGAGGATGATCTTGGCGGCGGGTCCCATGCGCTCGGCGAGGGCCCGGAAGTACTCGACCTGGTTGGCGTCGATGTCCGAGCCGAGCTGGACGTCGACGCCGACGAGCCACCAGTCGTGCGGCAGGCGGGCGGCGAAGTAGCTGGCGCGTTGATGGACCTGCCAGCCGCAGAACCACTGCTTGTCGAGGAACAGCTTGGTGAAGGTGGCGAGGCTGTCGTACCAGTCGTGGTTGCCGGGCACGGCGAACAGCACCGGGTGCGGCGGCTCGCTGTGCTCGAAGGCGCACTCGTACGGGAGGACCAGGCGCTGCTCGTAGGCGGCGCGACTCGGGGTCGGATAGACCTGGTCGCCGCCGAACACCAGGACGCTGGCGCGCGGCAGCTCGTAGGCGCGGCCGTGCGGACCCTGCACGCGGAGGATCGGCCGCGTGGCCCAGTAGGCGACCGCGTAGGTCGGGTTCCAGCCGTCGCCCGAGTCGGACACGAAGTCGAGCACGAGCTGGTCGCGGTGCGCGAAGTCGGTGAGCTCGTGCGTGGGAGTGGGCCGCAAGATCCGGCGATCGAGCTGGTCGCCGAGGGCCGTCGACACTGCGACGCGACCGGCCGTCTGCATCAGCTGAACCGGCGCGTACCAGCGCACCATGTCCGCGGGGGCGTGGAGGTCGCGGGCGGTCGGGAGGTCGGTCATGGCCGACACGGCAGTATTTGGCCGGTCGCAGGGCGGTGCCATGCGCGAGGCCGCGAGATGTCCTTCAGGACAGGCGCGCAAGCAGCCGGCGCAGCCGCGTCGGATCGACGAACACGAGGTAGAGGCTGATCATCTGCAGGCTGAAGTAGACGAGCTGATACATGGTGACGGCGACCACAACGTGGAGGCCGACGCCGAGGAGGAAGCCGAGCGGTCGCAGGCGGCGTGGGACCAGCAGGAGCGGCGCGAACAGCTCGAAGCCGAGAGCGGCGTGCTGCAGGATCGTCCACGCCCCGGCGGGGAGGACGCGCAGCAGCCACGCGGCCGCTTCGGTGCAGTAGACGCCCTGGATCTGCACCCACAGCACGTCGTCGTAGGCGAGCCAGTCGCCCCGCAGCGACTTGCACAGGCCGGAGGCGACGTAGTGGATCAACAGCGAGACCTGCAGCACGCGGATCGGCCAGGCGGGGATCCTGGCCTCGGGGCCCTGTCCCGAAGGACCTGGCGCGAGGGCCAGGACCAAGAAGCCGAACACGTAGAGGCGGTTGATCGTGAAGGCGCTGATCGGATCGGCCAGCGAGACGTAGACGAGGCCGGCGATCACGACCCAGGTGGCGGCCCGACGCGCCCAGCCGAAGATGACGGCGAGCATGGCGCCGAAGTAGACGGCGAAGAACGGGCCGAGCGCGCCGCGCGTGAGCAGCGGGACGTGCGGGGCGTAGTAGGCGTCGACGCCCGGCGCGGGGTGATAGCCGACGGCGGTGAGCCACTCGCTCGCGTGCTGGGCCCAGGCGAGGGTGTAGAAGACGAGGGTGTAGGTGAAGGCCTGGCGGAACGCGTCGAGGCGGATCGGGTCGACGGGCTCGTACCAGAAGCGCTCCCAGCCGGCGCGGGCGCGGGCGAGGAGGGTCATGGCGCGCGCTCCGGGAAGTCGTGGACGGACAGGACGCGCCGCTCCTGGCGCGGGACCTGGGCCAGCGGCGGCCGCCTCCAGGCGCCCTGGGCGACGTCGTCGGGGCGCGGGACGAAGCCGGCCCAGACGAAGCGCAGGCCGATGATCGGCGGCAGCTCGGGGTGACGCCCGCGATCGCCGGCGACGAGGTACTCGGCGACCTCGCGGCGGCCGGCGTCGCGCTGGACGCCCCAGGCGACGAGGAAGCGGTGCAGCCGGGTGCGGTGACCGAACGGCTCCATGCCGAAGTCGAGGGTCTCGTCGAGCTGCTCCCACTCGGGGCGCCCGGACCGCCGCACCTCGACGAAGTACATGTTCCACACCTTCGGGCGGACGGGGAACAGGCAGGCGACGTCGTGCCAGTCGTGCAGCAGCGCCGGCTCTCCGGGGATCGGCGCCCGCCACAGGCCGTGATAGGCGGTCGGGGCGATCCACAGGAGGATGAAGGCGGCGACACACAGCCGATCGCGGAGGCGGGGGCGAAGAGCGTTCATGCGCGCCGGGGCCTTGAGAGCCCCGGTTTGCCACGCCTGTCCGCACCTTGTCGAGCCCCGCGCGGCCGCGGCATCATCGCCGCTGCATGGCGGGCGCGCAGGGCATCGTCGACGAGGCGCTGGCGGGGCTGGTGCACCAGTTCGCCGACCCGATGGCGTGCTTCCGTGAGCTGGTGCAGAACGCCATCGACGCCAACTCGAACGAGATCGACATCCGCTTCGCCCACCAGGACGGCCGCCTCGTGATCGACGTCGACGACTACGGCGACGGCATGGACCGCCGGATCATCGACACGCGGTTGACGCGGCTGTTCTCGTCGACCAAGGACGACGACCGCACGAAGATCGGCCGCTTCGGCATCGGCTTCGTGTCGGTGTTCGCGCTGGGACCCGACGTGATCCGCATCGACACCTCGCGCGCGGGTGAGCACTGGCGGGTGGTGTTCGGCCCCGATCGCACGTTCACCCGCGTGGCCAGGCCCGAGCCGGTCGACGGCACGAAGATCCGGATCTACAAGGCCGCGGGCCTCGAGGAGGCGCAGGCGTTCGCGCGGCGGGCGACCGAGGCGATCGCGTACTGGTGCCGCCACGTGAGCGTGGAGATCCGCGTCGACGGGCGCGTGCTCAACGAGCCGTTCGACGTGCCCGCGCGCTGCAAGGTCGACCTCGAGGTCGGCGAGGCGCGCGTCGTCGCCGGCTACGCTGCCGACGGCGTCGGTCGCGTGGGTTATTACAATCGCGGCCTGACGCTGCTCGAGGAGGCCGGCGGCGAGTTCCCCGGCGTGCACGTGAAGGTGTGGTCGCCGGCGCTCGAGCACACGATGACCCGCGACAACGTGCTGCGCGACGAGGGCTACGAGCG
Source organism: Nannocystis punicea (assembly GCF_026965555.1). GTDB lineage: Bacteria > Myxococcota_A > Polyangia > Nannocystales > Nannocystaceae > Nannocystis > Nannocystis punicea. The sequence goes on from NZ_CP114040.1 coordinate 5,612,482, forward strand.
GGTGATGGGGCACGCGCGCAAGCTGATCCGCGGGCCCTTGCGCGAGCGGCTGGTCGAGGTGCTCGCCGCCGACGTGCCGGCGTGTCACCGGCCCGGCGAGCCGCACGAACACCTGTACGTGGCGCTGGCGAACCTGCTGGCGCGGCGGGAGGCGCCGGCGGCGGCGCGACAGCGGCCGTTCGTGCGCACGATCGACGGGGCGCTGGTCGACCTGGCGACGCTGACGCGGGCGAAGCAGAAGCAGCGCCTGTGGTCGGCGGGGGTGGCGTCGCCGGTGACGCGGCTGCTGGTCGCGCGCGGCGACGTGGTGGTCGCTACCGCCGGCGAGTCGGGCCTGCTCGCGCTGCTGCGCGCGGTCGAGGCGGCGCCGACGCCGGCGGAGCAGGAGTGGTTCGCGACGGCGCTGGTCCCGGTCGCGCAGCGTCCGGCCGGTTGGGGGCCGCTGGCGATCGCGGTGCGGGCGATCGCGGGCGTGCAGCTGGCCGGGGTCGAGCTCGCCGAGCTGGCGTACGCGGGCTCGCCGGTGGCGCAGCGGGTCGCGGTCGTGCAGGCGTCGCCGGGCGGGCTGTCGCGGCTGGCCGACGCGGCCGCGCTGACGCCCGGCAGCTGGCTGGTGCTGCACCACGGCCACGCGCTGGTGCGCGAGGCGCTGGCGCTGGCGTCGCGCGAGCCGGAGTTCGCGGCGGTCAAGCTGCTCAAGCTGTTCTTCCTCGAGCGGCCGGATCTTTCGACCAGCCGGGCGACGGCCCTGACGGCCGCGGCCGTGGAGGCGCGATGGCGACGGACGAGCTGATCGCGGCCCTGTGCGCCGAGGGCCGCGTCGACTCGCGCGGCGGGTTCTCGCTCGACCGCGACAAGGCGCGCGAGAAGCTGCGGACGTTCCAGGTGGCCGAGCCGCACCGCTACGTGCTCCACCTGGTGGCGCTGGCGGTCCTGCGCGGGGCGACGCGGATCGCGTTCGAGATCGACACCGACGATCTGTGGGCCCGCTTCGACGGCGCGCCGCTGACCGAGCACGACTTCGAAGACCTGTACAGCTCGAGCTTCGCCGCCGCGGGCAGCGAGGTCGAGCGGGCGCGCCAGCAGCTGGCGGTCGGCCTCAACGCGGCGCTGGCCCTGAACCCGCGCCACGTGCGGGTGACGAGCGGCCCGCCCGGCGGACGCGTGCGCCTCGAGGCGAGGCACGGGGCCGAGGACCGCATCACCCGCGTGCCCGAGGACCGCGACATGGGCACCGTGGTCCACGTCAAGCAGCGGTTCCGGCCCGGCCTGGCCGTGCGCTTCTTGAGACATGTCCGTGGGGACATGCTCGAAGAGATAGCCTTGCGCGAGCGCGTGGCGTTCGCCCATGTGCCGGTGACGATCGACGGGGCCCCGATCGGGCGGGCCGACCCGCTCGCGGGGCTGGTGCAGCACCAGCGCCAGGTGCGGGACGGGGAGGGGCGGGTGTGCGTGGTCGGTCTGCGCGACGACCCGCACGCGCAGGCCGAAGTGCGCCTGGTCCGGCACGGGGTGTGGGTGTCGACGCTGCACCTGCCGCACCTGCCCGGCGGGATCCTGGCGGTGGCCCGCGACGACTCGCTGCAGACCGACCTGTCGGGCCAGGAGGTCGTGCACAACGCGGCGCGCGATCGCTGCCTCGCGCTGGTCGAGCTCGCGGCCGAGGCCTCGCTGCTCGACTACCTGCGCGACCCCGGCCGCGACGACCGCTGGTTGCGGGCCCGACTGGTGCGCTCGTGGCTGAAGTGGCCGCGGATGCGCGACGCGACGACGCCGCTCGGGACGGCGATGGCGGCGGTGCCGTGGTGGCGCGACATCTTCGGCGCGCCGGTGAGCCTGGCGATGCTGCGGGCCGCGCTCGAGCGACAGCAGGCGGTCTACTACACGCCGGCGGAGTTCGCCGAGCGGCTCGAGAAGGCCGCCGAGATGGTGATCGCCACGCCGCCAAAAGCGGTGGGCGTGCCCTGCGACGACGTCCTGATCCTGCGCGAGCTGTTCGGCGACAAGCTGCGCGATCGCACCCGCGAGCTCGAGCGCGAGGTGAGGCGCGGCGCCCGGCGCCGACTGTGGCGCGCGCGGCCGACCACGCCCGTCCTCGAGCCGTCGCGCTATTCGGCGCTGGCGGCGATCCGCGTCGAGACGCCGGCGCGCCCGCTCGAGGGCCAGGTCGGGCTCCGCCGCGATCGCAGCGGGCCGTCGATGGTGCGGGTGATCGTCGACGGCCACCTGCTGTGCGAGCTCGGCGTCGATCTGCCGCTGCCGATCGACGCGGTCCTCGCCGGGGTCGAGGCCGACGACGACTACGAGGGGCCGCGGCGTGACGACCGGCTGGCGCTGGCCCTGCTGGCGCTGCTCGACGCGGGGCTCGAATTGGTCGAATCGGACATGTCCCAAAGGACATCCTCGGAGATCGACGCGAACGCGCTGGCGCTGGCCCGCGGGTGGCTGCGGCTGCGTCACGCGCCGGAGGCGTCGCAGCAGTGGCTGCAGCGGTTCGGCTTCCGCGAGCCGCAGGCGATCGAGGCCGCGGGGCACCCGCGGGTGCCCGCGCTCCCGCGCGTGCGTCCGAAGCGGACGCCGGTGACGGCCGAGCAGCTGCTCGCGCCGTGGCTGGCCGAGTGCGAGAAGTTCCCCACCTCCTGCGGTCGTTTTCTCGGCGTCGGGGCGCTGGCGCTGGCGCTGGCGCGCGGCGACAGGGTGGTGTGGACCGACGAGCCCGTGCTGCTGGCGGGGCCGCCCGACCGGATCGTGCTGATGCTCGACCGCAGCGCCGAGGCGCTGGTGGAGCAGCTGTTCGGCGCCGCGATCCCGCGCCTCGGCAGCAAGGAGATCGAGGCGCTGGCCGCCGAGCACCGCTTCATGGCGCGACCGGCGGAGGAGCCGGCGCTGCCGAAGGGGCTGTGCGCTGCGGAGGTGCGGATCGTGGACGGGCCGCTCAGGGCGGTCCTCGGGCTCAAGTTCTTCCGCGCCGGCGAACCGCCGCCCGCCTCGGTGCGGGTGCTGGTGCGCGGGCGCAAGCTCGACGAGCGCGAGGTGTGGGCGCCGTTCGGTGGCATCGTCGCGGTGGTGCAGGACGATCGGCTGACGCCGAGCGCCGACTGGGACGAGGTCGTCCGCGACGCCGCGTGGCGAGCGGTCGAGCAGGCGCTGTTCGAGGCGATGCCGCTGCTGACCGCGGAGGCGCTGCGGCGCGCGCCGCTGATCGTGATGCTGGATGTCCTCGCGGCCAGCTTCCCGTCGCAGGCGCTGCGACGCGCGTGGGAGCGGCTGATCGAGGTCGAGGGCGCGAGCATGGGCGAGGGCTCGTACGAGCTGTTGCTCGGGCTGGCCTCGCAGGTCCAGCTCGAACGGCTCGACGAGGTGCTCGAGCGGGCGCTGCGAGTGCCCGCGCGCAGCGCCGGCGAGCGACGCGTCCACCCGATCGGCAACATCGCCAAGATCGCCGACGACTGCGGCTCGCGCATCGATCCCGCCCGCGCCCGCACCATCGCCAACGTGTTGCGGGAGATCCGGTCGCTGTGCGGACAGCAGCGGCCGGGCGCGTCGCTGGGGCGGCAAGTGCTGGCCGGCGGCGGTCCGCTGGTCCACGAGCAGACGTTCCGCCGCAGCGACGGCGCCGTGGTGACTCTGGCGGCGCTGATCGAGCAGCACGCGCGCGGCCAGGCGATCGAGTACGTGCGATCGGGGAGGGCCGACGAGGGGTCCGTCGACCCGCACGTGCTGTGCCTCGCTCGCGTCGACGAGGAGCGGCTGCTGCGACTGTTCGGCGAGGGGGCCCTGCGGCCCGCCTCTTCCGGGTCGAAGAAGATCGCCCAGCTGCGTGCGCCGGCTCTGCCGACCGCTCCTGGCGACGCGCTGGCGATCGGGTTCGTGCGCGGCAGCGACGTCGGCGGCTGGTTGTGGATCCCCGCCGGGGCCGAGGAGGAGGACTGCCGGGTCGGCCTGTACACGGAGGACGGCGCGCTGCAGCGGCGGGTGTCCTTGCTGCCGCCGCTGCCGCTCGCGGGGGCGGTCGTCGGCAGCGGCGTGTGGTTGGAGGGCTTCAAGGTCGAGATGTCGACCGAGGCGCTCCAGGCCGTGCGCGACGCGGCGTGGCGGCTCTACGACGCGCTGCTTCAGCGATCGGACCCTGCCGTACTGCTGGCGGTGCGGCGGATTTCGGGGCGGATCGGTGGGGCTCGCATGCCGCAGCAGCTCGAGCCGCTGCGCGACCGCCTGCGCCAGGCCGCCGGCGCGGGTCAGCACGAGTCGGTGCCGCCGAGCCCGCCGAACGAACATGACCTCGCGGACATCTTCGCCGCGCTCGAGGCCGCTGCCCGCGAGCGGGCGAACTCGGCTGCGCCGGCGGTGATCGATCCGCCGCCGCCACTGTCTCCGCCGGGCACGCCCGACGTGCGGCTACTGGAGGCAATTCGCACCGAGCTCCGAGCCTTACGCGAGCGACATGAAAGGTTGCTGTCGAACTTCAACCTCGAACACCTGAGGCTGGTGGCGGCCGGGCCGCGCGCCGAGGCTGTCATCCTCGGCGCCGAGGCCGTGGTATTGAACACCAGTCATTCGCTCGTGGAGCGGGCTGCAGCCGAGTTTGACCGCGATCCCTGGTGGGTCGACATCCTCGCCTCGTTGGTGTTCACGGCCTTCAACGTGTGGCGCGACGAGATCACCGACGCCGACGAGCAGGCCTTCCATCACTCGCACCTGGAGCGGGTGGCCCGGCGAATCGCTACTCGCGGGTAGCGAGTAGATGTCCCTTCGGACATGTCTCGTGGGTGCATGTCCAGATGTCGCCGAATCCTGGGATCGGCGCGTGTGTGGAAACGCGCTAGCAGTGGCGCGCGGGTCTCTGATAGAAGCGAGCTCGACCTCCAAGGTTCGACTTTTCTCTCGCGAAGGATCCGACGATGACGAAGAACAGTGATTGGCGTGTGACGGGACTGGGCCTGCTGGTCCTGCTCGGCGCGTGCGGCGACAGCGTCGACAGCGGCATCACCGCTACGGCCGACGAGACCTCGACCTCGAATGGCACGAGCGAGGGGTCGGCGACGACGACCCAGGGTTCGAACTCCAACAGCGAAACCAACAGCTCGCCCACGACGACGGCCGGCTCCGAATCGGACTCGGAGGGGCAGACCACGACGACGACGACGACGGGGCCCACCACCGAGGCGGAGACCGAGGGCGCGACGAGCACGACCGATCCCGGCACCTCGACCGATCCCGGCACGACGACCGAGGACGACTCGACCACCACCCAGGGCGTCGACACCACGACGACGACCGACGGCACCACCACCACCACGACCGGCGACGAGACCACCGGCAACGACACCAACGACACCGGCGACGAGGAGTGTCCGCTGGCGCAGATGCACGTGCCGTGCGACGCCGACTCCAACGACGTGCTGCACGCGATCGGCCTCAATTGCACGTCGCTCGGCGGGCAGTGGGTCAACAATCAGAACGCGGTGACGGTCGCCAACTCGGTTTTCCAGGCCGCGCCGCCGATGCAGGGGCAGCAGGCGTGGCAGGTCGCCAAGTCGTTCGGCACCTACATCGACCCGAACACCAACCAGCCGTTCTGGGGCTCGCGCGAGGGTGACAAGGTCCTGCTCATCAGCTCGGGCCTGCTGCCGCCGCCGAACGGGCAGGGCGCGGTGATCGTGCCCGACGGCGACGTGTTCAACGACGTCGCCGTCGGCGGCCAGTGGGACTCCGACTCGATGCCCCCGCCGATGACCGCGGTGAACGGCAGCCCGGACCCGATGGGCTTCACCAACTGCGACGGCACCAACGACTGCTCGAACACCATCGCCGCTCAGTGGGCGCTCGGCGGCGGCGACGCCGAGGACAAGATGTGGTTCGGCTTCGAGGTGACCTCGCCGGCGATCGCCAACGGCCAGACCGCCGACGCCAACGGCTACACCTTCGACTTCGCGTACTTCTCGGCCGAGTTCCCGGAGTGGGTCGACACCGACTACAACGACATCTTCGTCGTCTGGCAGTCGTCCGAGGACTACACCGGCAACGTCACCTTCATCAACGGGCAGCCGCTGACCGTGACCGCGCTGTGGCCGATCGAGTTCCAGGGCGAGTGCGAGTTCTTCGATCCGAACTGCCAGGGCAGCGACCCGCACCTCCAGGGCACGGGTCTCGTCAATGAAGGCGGCGCGACCGGCTGGTACAAGGCGACCGGCGGCGTGAAGCCCGGCGAGACCTTCTCGCTGACCTTCGCGATCTTCGACATGGGCGACTCGAGCTACGACACCACCGCGATCCTCGACAACTGGTCGTGGGACTGCGAAGGTTGCGTGCCCAACGAGGTCGACGACTGCGGTATCGCGCCGCAGTGAGCCGTGGCCGCTGACCGCGGCACCGCGAACATCCATCGTTCGACGCGCTGGCCCCGGGGCATGTCCCCGGGTCCGTCGCGATCGCGCACCGGAGGCCCTGCGCGTCGGCACCGGGTACGACGACGTGTTCGTCGTCTGGCAGGCGTCCGCGAGCTGCACCGGGAACGTCGTCTTCATCGACGGTCAGCCGCTCACCGAGACCGCTCGTACCACGACACCACCGCGCTCCTGGATAACTGGGCGTGGGATTGCGACGGCTGCGTGTCGAACGAGGTCGACAATTGCGACATCACGCCGCAATAGACGAGGCTCGTCGGCGCGCGCGGAAGCCGCTTTACGACCTGCGGGGTCTTTCTGTACCGTGCGGGCCGCATGCGTCGTATCGCGGTCGTCTTCCTCCTGTCGTGCTCCACCCTCGTCGCCTGCGCCCAGCTGGGCGCGCTGTTCGGCGCCAAGCCGCAGCCACAGGCGGAGACGCCGGAGCAGGCCGCCGCGCGCGAGCGGACCGCCGCGGCCGAGCGGCAGAAGGAGGAGCAGCGGCAGCAGGAGGCCGCGGCCGAGGCCGAGAAGCGCGAGCAGGCGCTGCTGGCCGAGCTCGAGGCGGCGCGCGCCGAGGTGTCCGCGGGGACAGGTGATCCCCAGGCCGCCGCGATCGCGTTCGCCGACAAGGTGCGCGCGCTCCAGGGCTCGCAGGCGGTCGCCAGCGGCAAGGTCGACCTCGCCGTGGTGTCGCGCGAGGCGGCCGGCTACCTCGACGCGGTCATGCAGAAGGCCCCGAGCTTCGAGCTGCTGCGCGCGCTCGACTCGCTGAGCGGACCGGAGGCCGACGCCGCGTTCGTGCGCGCGTGTCCGCAGCTGCGCGCGAAGGTCCCGGCCAACGCGGTGATCGGCTTCACCGGCGACTGTCTCAAGCGCGCCGGCGGTGACGCCGCCCGCCTGAAGTGGCCCGGTGTGCAGAAAGATCTGGTCGCCTATCGCAAGCACGAGGAGGAGGAGCTCAGGCGCGCGCGCGAGGAGGAGGCCCGGCGCGCGCAGGAGGAGGCGGCGCGGGCCAAAGCGGAGGCGGAGACGGCCTCTCGCGGCGAGAGCTACGTGGCGGCCTCGGTGTTCGCGGCCGGGCGCTGCAACTTCGGCAACTGCGCCAAGGACGGCTGGACCGTCACGACCAAGGAGGGCGACGTGCGGGTCCGCTGTAACTTCGGCAATTGCCTCAAGGACGGCTGGGTCGCCGATTTCCCGGGTGGCAAGAGCGCCCGCACGACCTGCAGCTTCGGCGACTGCTTCAAGGACGGTTGGCGCACCGAGCTGCCCGACGGCCAGAGCGCGAGCACCCGCTGCAGCTTCAACAATTGCCCCAAGGACGGCTGGAGCACCGACATTCCCGGCCTCGGGACAGCGACCACGCGCTGCAACTTTCAAGACTGTCTGAAGGACGGCTGGACCACCGACTTGCCGCAGGGCGGGCAGGTGCGCTGTCGCTGCAACTTCCAGGACTGTCTGAGCAATGGCGCCACTTGTGATTAGTTCGGCCGCCCGGCCTTGCTCGCGTGTCACGCGGCGCGGCCCGCGCTGCGCGTTTCTGGAGACGTCCGCCGATCGGAACTGTGACGCGACAGCGACGGTCCGCGCGGATATAGTGAGCGAGGATAGCTGCGGCGGTTTCCAGCCGCGCCCGCCATGACAAGCGCCTTATGACGACCCGGCGACAGCCCCGCGCCACCCGTGAACCCGCGCCGGTCGATCCTCTCATCGGGGCGACCATCGCCGGCAAGTACCACATCACCCGATTGCTCGCGCGCGGCGGCATCGGCCTCGTCTACCTCGCGCGGCAGGTGTCGCTCGAGGGCGGCGAGCGGGACGTCGTCGTCAAGGTGCTCGCGCCCAACTGGATCGACAACGCCGAGGCGATCGGCCGCTTCGAGCGCGAGGGCCAGCGGCTCGGCGAGCTGCAGCACGCCAACATCGTCGCGCTGCACGACTGCGGCCACGAGAACGGCGTCGCCTACCTGGTGATGGAGTACCTCGCGGGCGAGCTGCTCAGCGACTACCTCGCGCGCAAGGGTCGGCTGACGGTCGAGGAGTTCGTGCCGATCGCCGCCCAGATCTTGAAGGGCATCGGCTACGCCCACTCGCGCGGGCTGATGCACCGCGACCTCAAGCCCAGCAACATCATGCTGATGGTCCGCAAGGGCCGCGCCAACTACGTCAAGATCCTCGACTTCGGCATGGCCAAGCTGGTCGAGGGCGAGCGCGAGGTGACGGCCGAGCAGATCGTCGGCACCGCCAATTACATCGCGCCGGAGCAGATCCGCGGCGAGACGCTCGACGTGCGGGTCGACGTCTACGCGCTCGGGATCCTGTTCTATTTGATGCTGTCGGGCCGCCTGCCGTTCGAGGGCGAGGGCAACGCGGCGCTGCTTTACAAGCACGTGCACGAGGCCCCGCAGCCGCTCACCGCGGTCCTGCCGGCCAACCACGGCGTGCCCGAGGATCTGATCGCGCTGGTCCACCGCTGCCTCGCCAAGCAGGTCGACGACCGCCCGGCCGACGCCAACGAGATGGTCGAGGCGATGATCGATTCGTGCCCGGCGTCGATGTTCCACCTGCCGGTCGCCGAGGGCGTGGCCGCGGTGTCGCATTCGACCGGCAGCATGGTCGCCACGCCGACGTCCGACCTGCTGCGCACCGCGCCGTATCGGACCCGCGGCTCCGGGCGCACGCGGCCGCTGCTGACGCCGACGATCCCGCCGTCGCAGGCGAGCGGCGGCTTCGCGGCCACCGTCGTCGCGCCGGTGCCCGACACGAGCACGCGCAGCTGGGGCCTGGTCGCCGGCGCGGCCGCGGCGGTGCTGCTCGGCGGCATCGCCACGGCGGTGCTGTACGGCGGCGGCAGCTCGGCCCCGGTGGTCGGCACCGGCGTGACCGAAGAGAAGCGCATGGCGGCCCAGCTCGATCAGGTCGAGCGCGAGATCCTCGGCGGCGAGTTCGACAAGGCCCGGCGCCACCTCGACGGCATGGCCCGCGATCTCGAGCCGTACCCGGTGCTGAAGCGCCGCGCGGAGGCGAGCCTGACCCGGATCGCGGTCGCCAGCACGCTCGCGCTCGCCCAGCGGCTCGAGAAGGAAGGCAACCTGCCGGCGGCGCTCAGCGCCTATCGCGACATCCTCGCCATCGAGGCCAGCCACGCCGAGGCCAAGGCCTCGATCGCGCGCCTCACCGCGGCCACCGAACCGACCCCGCCGCCGCAGTCCGAGCCGGAGCCGGGCGGGCAGGCCAGGCCCGGCACAGGCAAGGCTCGCCCGGGCGCGGCGAAGGCCGGCAGCGGTCGCCCCGAGCCCGCGAGCGCGCCGACCCAGGCGCCGACGCCTGCGCCCGAGCCCGAGCCCGCGGGGGCGAAACAGCCCGCGCCGGAGCAGGCCAAGGACCCGTTCTTGCCGGTCGCGAAGAAGGACGACGGCGGTATCTTCCTACCTGTCGGAGGCAGCAAGTGATGCGAGGTCGCGCGCGAGGTTCTCAACGTGGGGTCGCCGCGGCGCTGGCGGCGTCGCTGGCCCTCGGGGTCGTCCCTGGAACGCAGGGACAGGTCCTCGCGGCCATGTCCTCTGCGACAGGGTTGAACGAGCAGATGGCGACGCAGCCGTCGGCGGCCGACCTGAGCGCGCAGGCGATCGAGCGCTTCCAGGCCAAGGACTACGACGGGGCGGTGCGCCTGTTCGAGGAGGCGTACGCGATCGACAAGGTCCCGAACTACCTGTTCAACATCGGCCGCGTGTACGAGGAGAAGGGCGATATCCGGGCCGCGGTCGATTACTACCAGCGGTTCGTCAAGGAGCCGGGGGTCGAGATCGAGGCGCGCGACCTGGCGCTGCAGCGGCTGCGGGTGTTGAAGGGCATCCTGCAGGAGACCGACCCGTCCGAGGCGAAGTCGGCCCCGAGCGAGCCGACGCCGGCTCCGGTGGCCGAGGGGCCGAAGCCCGAGCCGACACCGGTAAAGCCCGCGGCGCCCGACCCGAAGTGGCGGACGATGAAGCTCGCCGGCGCCGGTCTGCTCGGGGTCGGCGGCGGGGCCCTCGTCGTCGGCGGGATCCTCGGCGGCCTGGCCCTGTCCAAGCAGAGCCAGCTTGACGCCACCCACGACTTCGCAGCCCGCCAGGACCTCAAGCAGGGCGGCGAGCGCCTGGCAGTCGCCACCGACGTGCTCATCATCGGCGGCGGCGCGCTCGCCCTCACCGGCGTGATCCTGCTGGCCGTCGGCGTCAGCAAGGGCAAGTCCAGCGCCGTGGCCGCGCGCCGCGTCCTGCCCACCGGCACCGGCCTCGTGGCCCGCTTCTGATCGATCCGCTGTCCGCTTCGCCTACGCAGGAGGTCGCCCGTGTTCACCGCGCCTGTTTCGCTTCGCTCGTTGCCGCTGGGGCTCGCCGGGCTCGCGTGCGGCCTGGCCTTTGGGGCATGTACTGCGATCACCAACTTCGCCGACTGCAAGGTCGACGAGGACTGCGCCGGCGCGGGCAACGGCTACGTGTGCGGCCCGGGCAACAAGTGCGTCCCGGGCGACGACGAGACCACCAGCGGCGATCCGGGCACGAGCCCGACGACGTCGCTGCCGACGACGTCGACCACGGAGCCGCCGGTCACGACCACGCTCGAGACCGAGACCGACGCGGTGACGAGCACGACCACCAGCACGACCGAGACGACCGCGTCGACCGACCCCGACACCGAGACGACGACCACCACCGGCGGGCCGCTGACCTGCACGGCCCACAGCGAGTGCGTGGCGGCGCTCGGCGACGATCACGTGTGCGGCAAGGCGGGCGAGTGCGTGTCGGCGCTGACGGCCGAGTGTCAGACGTTCCACTGGCCGAGCGACAAGCCGGCCGACAAGGTCGTGTTCGTCGGCTCGATCATGGCGACCTCGCCGCCGTTCGACGCGCTGGTGCTGCCGCTGCAGAACGCGGTCCAGCTGGCGGTCGAGGACTTCAACGCCAACTCCGACCTGCCCGGCGGGGTCAAGATCGCGTGGATCGGCTGCGACGACCAGGGCTCGGCCGACAAGGCGACGGCGTCGCTCACCCACCTCAGCGACACCATCGGCGTGCCGGTGGTGGTGGGGCCGATCTTCAGCGAGCTGGTGCTGCTGCTGGCCGATCAGGCCAAGGCCAGCGGGACGCTGCTGATCTCGCCGACGGCCTCGGCCAAGGAGATCACGGATCTCGAGGACGACGGCCTGGTGTGGCGCACCATCCCGAGCGACGTGTACCAGGCCAACGCGTTCGCCGACCGCATCCCGCAGCTCACGCCGGCGCCGCAGAAGGTCGCGCTGTTGAACAAGGCCGACGCCTACGGCAAGTCGCTGCACATGGACGCGTTCACGCGGCTGATGGACAAGGAGCCGCAGCTCGAGATCACGAACCACGAGTATCCGAACCCGGTCGGCCTGACCCAGGCCGAGCTGCTGCAGATGTACGGCACGGTGATCGCCAACGCCTGGGGCGCCCCCGGCGACCACCCGGACACGATCGGCATCATCGGCACGACCGAGGCCATCGACATCATCCTCGGCTTCATGAACGCGTGGTCGGCCGAGAACCCCGACCCGCCGCTGCCGCGCTTCGTCGTCTCGCACGGGGTCGTGGCGGCCTTGCCCGACCTCATCGCCAAGGCCCCGGCGCCGCTCAAGCCGGTGCTCATGCAGATCACCGAGGGCGTCGCGCCGATCATCTTCGATGAGGCCAACTTCAACAACTTCAACATCCGCTACAAGATCCGGTTCAACGACCAGGCCCCGATCACGGCCGCCTCGCTCAGCTACGACGCGGCGATGGTGCTGATGCTGGCGATGGCCGGCGTGCCCGAGGGCGAACCGATCGACGGCAAGAACGTCGCCGCCGCGATCGCCAAGCTGGTCGACAAAGCGGGCACCGCGGTCAGCTTCGGCGAGGTGATGGGCCTGTCGCTCACGTTCATCAAGAAGGCCCGCAACATCCTCGTCACGGGGGGGACCGTGGACCTCAAGGGCGTCAGCGGTGCGCTCGACTTCGATCTGGCGACCGGCGAGGTCCGCGTGAACCTGCTCGGCTGGGGCATCGACGCGGACATGGGCATGCCCGACGTAGGGGTGCTGGACCCCAAGCGGATGTACGTTCTGGCCCCCGTGCCCAGCACCGAGGGCATGTGGGTGGATCTCCCGTAGCGGTCACCCTCGCTCTTGCCGTCGGGGTATAGTCGGAAGCTGAGGCTTCCGTGGTCGACCCCATTGGTTCGCGCAGGACGCTGGATCCGGGCCCTGGCGCCCGTATCGGCGGCAAGTATGAGATCGATCGCCTGATCGCTCGCGGCGGCGTCGGCGTGCTCTACCTGGCCCACGATCGCGAGAAGCAACGCGAGGTCGTGATCAAGTTCCTCGCCGGACATCTGACCGGTGAATCGGAGGCGAGCGCCCGCTTCGATCGCGAGGTCGAACGACTCAGCGCGATCCAGCATCCGAACATCGTCGAGGTCCTGGGGCACGGCCAGGAGAACGGCGCGCCGTATCTGGTCATGGAGTACCTGCACGGCGAGTCGTTGCTGACCTTCCTGAATCGCAAGGGCTACCTGTCGCTGGCGGAGTTCGTGCCGATCGCGGCGCAGATCCTGAAAGCCCTCGGCTACGCGCACGGCCGCGGCCTGATGCACCGCGACATCAAGCCGGCGAACATCATGCTCGTCACTCGCAAGGGCCGGGCCAACTTCGTCAAGCTGCTCGACTTCGGCATGGCCAAGCTGGTCGAGGGCGAACGCGACATCACCTCGGAGCAGGTGCTCGGCACGGCCAACTACATGGCGCCGGAGCAGGTCCGCGGGGAGGCGCTCGACGAGCGCGTCGACGTGTACGCGTGCGGCCTGCTGTTCTATCGCATGCTGTCCGGCGCGCCGCCGTTCGTGGCCGACAACAACTCGGCGCTGCTGTACAAGCAGGTGCACGAGGTGCCGCCGCCGCTGGCGGTCAAGCTGCCGCCCGGCAGCGAGGTGCCGCCCGAGCTGGCGCAGCTCATCGATCGCTGCATCGCCAAGGATCCCGAGGCGCGGCCGCTCGACGCCAACGCGCTGACCCAGGCGCTGGTCGACTGCGTGCCCTCGCACCTGTTCCGCCTGCCGCTGGCGGAGGGCGGCGACCCGAGCGCGACTGCGTCGACGCTGGCGATGGTGCCCGAGCTGGCGCCCTCGACCAGCCTGGTCGGGCGCGAGCTGCCGTCGGGGTCGATGAAGCCGATGTCTCGCAAGCGGCGGCAATCGGCGGTGGTGAGCCGCAGCGTCAGCGCGGTCGACCTGGCGCAGGCCGACGCCGAGGCCGAGGGTCCGTCGATCACGGCGGCGATGCCGACCGAGCCACGCCGCTCGATGACAGGGGTCATCGCCATCGGTGCGGCGGCGCTGGCGGCCGTGGTGGTGGCGGTGGTGATGTTCGCCGGGGGAGGGGAGCGCGCGCCGAAAGGGGTCGACAAGGTCGACGCCGCGCGAGTGGCCGCGCGCCTCGATCAGGTCGACGCGTGGATCCTCGACGGCGACTTCGGCAAGGCCCGCGAGGAGCTCGAGGCGGTGCGCTACCAGCTGCACGTGCTGCCCAACGGCGAGAGCCGGGCGTCGGCGCAGGAGCGCAAGATCGCGGTGCTCATCGCCGTCCAGGTGGCGCGCCAGTTCGAGCAGGCGAACGACAAGGGGGCGGCCGAGAAGGCGTACCGCGACGTGCTGGCGCTCGACGGCGGCAACGCCGAGGCCCGCGCGGGGCTGGCCCGCCTGCAGTCGGCGGCCAGGGTCGTCGAGGTGGACGTGCCCGACGAGCCGCGGCCGAAGCCGAAGCCGCGCCCGAAAGCCGGCGACGGCAAGCCGCCGGCGACGAAGGCGACGGACTCGAAGTCCGACGAGACGTTCAAGCTGCCGCCCAAGAAGAGCGACAGCTCGATCTTCCTGCCGACCGGCAAGAAGTGACAGCGGGCCTGCTCAACCGTGCAGGCTGAGCACGTAGACGTCGTAGAGCGCGTGCGTCCAGGCGGCCACGCCGAAGCCGCGCAGCTGATAGACGAGGGCGAAGAAGACGCCGGCGAGGGTGCGGTAGACGAACGCGGCGTAGGTGAAGGGCTCGCCGGCCGGGCCGACGTGGTGGGCGAGGCTGAAGATCAGCGACGACAGCACCAGCGCGCCGAGCCAGGCGCGCCGCCGACCGGTGAGGCCCGACAGCAGAAAGCCGATGCCGCCCATGCCGAGGACGCGGAAGATGAGCTCCTCGTGGAGGCCCGCACCGGCCGAGATGACGGCGATGTCGGCGACGCTGGTGCGGGCCTGAATCGCCAGACCGGGCACGAGCTCGGCGAAGCGGTGGATGACGAGCAGGATCAAGGTGCCCATGGTCGAGGCGTAAAAGCCCGACTCGACCAGCATCGGCACGAATCGCTGGGGGCTGAAGCGGCCGTAGCTGCGCAGGATGACCAGGACGGCGGCGTAGCCGACGAGGCCGGCCCCGAGCGCGGCCATGTAGTTGCCGAGATCGCGGGCGCACAGCTCGATCAGCGACTTGGTGATGAAGTCGACGCCGTTGAGGCCGAGGCCGCCGGAGCCGAGGATCCCGAGCTGGTAGACGAGCAGCAGCGGGAACACCAAAACCGCGCTGGTGAACGGATCGATCCGCGCCGAGAAATGATCCCAGAAGGCGCCGCGCGCGCGGGGCGGGGGCGGCCGAGGCGGCTGTGCACGGGCCATGCGCCGCCAAGCCTGCGCGAGCGAGCGTCAGCCGCCAAGCAATCGGCCAAAACGACCCTGTCGGAGGGAGAGGCCGGAGGCCGACGCCGCCCGCGCCGGGAGGCTTTGGCGCGGCGAGGGGACACGAGGATTTTTCGCCCCGCGGGGCGTGAGATGCGCCGGGGCTGTCGAGCGCCGGCGCGCCCACGTCCAGGGCATGCGGCTCCGAGGGGATCCGCCAGCGCCCGGCATTCCCACCAATGCCGCGGGAAATGGCCGGATTCGGAGACCCGCATCGAGGAATCACGGGGGACGACCGGGGAGAGTCCGGCCAGCGAGGCACTACCCGCCCGCGCCGCTTGTCGAGTCCCGCGATGGGCTTGGCAGGGAACTCGTCGGCCTTGCACCGAGGGCGCGGCCTCGGGCCCGCCTGGGAGCCGTATCGAGTCGGGACGAGCGGGGAGGGCGGGCTCGCTGCAGGACTCGCTCGGTCACGGCCGCCGGGTCTCGAGGGCGTCGAGGACGCTGTCGGGGCGGGCGAAGTAGGCGTGCTCGAGCAGGGGCTCGGCCGACGAGCGGGCGTTGCCGGCATTCGGTTCGACCGAGGATGACGCGCCTGGCCGTACCGGTCGATTGAAGTCGTCGCCATCGGCCGGTGCGACGACCAAATGCAACGAGCCCCGGCAGGACGGCCAGGGCTCGATGCGGGGCGCCGGGGCTACTTGCGCTTGCCGGGCTTCTTGACGGGTTTCTTCGCCGCCGGCTTCTTGGCGGCCGGCTTCTTCGCTGCCGGCTTCTTCGCTGCCGGCTTCTTGGCGGGCTTCTTGGGCGCGGCCTTCTTGGCGATGGGCTTCTTCGCCGCCGGCTTCTTGGGCGCGGCCTTCTTGGCGACGGGCTTCTTCGCCGCCGGCTTCTTGGCGGCGGGCTTCTTCGTCGCGGCCTTCTTGACGAGCGGTTTCTTGGCAGCCGGTTTCTTGGCGGCCGGCTTCTTGGCGGCCGGCTTCTTGGGCGCGACCTTCTGCTTCTTGGCCTTCTCGTCCTTGGCCTTCTTCGACTTCTCGGCGTCCTTCACCTTCTTGGCCTTCTCTTTGGCCTTTTCGGCGTCCTTGGCCTTCTTCGCCTTCTCGGCCTCCTTCGCCTTGCGGCCGGCCTCCTTCTCGGCGAGCTTCTTGGCCTTCTCGGTCTCCTGGGCCTTCTTGCGCTCCTCGGCCTCGCGCTTGGCGGTCTCCTTGGCCGTGATGGCGTCTTGCTTCTTCTGCTCGGCGTCGAGGCGCTTCTGCTCGGCGGCCCGGACCCGCTCCTCTTCCTTGCGGCGCTTCTCGTCTTCCTTGGCCTGCTTGGCGGCGTTGCGGGCCTGCTCTTTTTCGAGCTTCACGCGCTCGCGGTCCTCTTCCTTGCGGCGCTTCTCGTCTTCCTTCTCCTTGCGCTTGCGGTCGCGCTCGGACTCGCGGCGGAGGCGTTCTTCCTCGCGGCGCTGGGCCTCCAGGACCTTGCGTTGCTCGGCTGCGGCTCGCTTCTCGGCGTCTTCTTCGGCCTGGCGGCGCTCGCGCTGGGCGGCGATCTCCTCGGGCGAGGGGCCCATCTCGAGCCCGAGCAACTGGCGGACTTCTTCTCCGGAGACTCGCTCGCCGCGGCGCTCGTCGGCGGTCTCGCCGCGGCCGTGGACGAGGAGGCGCGCGAGATCGCTGCGGAACATCATCTCCGCCTTGTTATCGCCCATCAGCTCGCTGACGTAGCCGACGCCGAAGGTGGGATGGACGACGATCTGGTGGAGCTGGAGCAGCGCCTTGGGGCTGTACCGAACGGCGTTATTCACGTCGTACGTGTGGACCCCGTCGAGCCAGGACAATTTCTTCATACTCTTGCGCCGGGACACGCTCAGCGGCTCCGGGCTCTCGTCGTCCCGGCCCCGCGGAGGCTTGAAGGAGTGAATATCACCGCAGACGCCGCACTGGACGCGGCGGATCTCGTCGCCGTAGCTCTCGAGGATGACGTGCGTGGTATCGGCGCGACACTTGGGGCAGTAAGCCTCAGTTTCGCCGCCGTTCGAGCTCTGGTTGCCACCGAAATGGCTCTCGAAGATCTGGTCCATGGCTTATCTCCGGACCGAAGCCGCTGGGCCAGTGACGTAGCATGCCCGGATTTGGAAGTACAAGCCCAAATTGGAGGATTTTGCCGGGGATGGCCCCGCCGGACCGGGCAGCCACGGTCGATGGTGGCAAGGCCGGTCGCTCGGAAGATTCGCTGGACGAGCCGCGAGTGCCATGAATTCTCGGGTTTGGACCGGGAGTCCCTTGGGCCCGTGCCCATGGGACAGGTCGTCCGGGTCACACGGAAAGCGGCGGATCGCCCTCGCTGGTGCCCGCAGCGCCGCTCCCCCGCGCTCGCCCGAACTCTTCGCCGTGGCCCTCACCGGGCTCGAGACCCATCGTCTGCATCAGCTTGCGAACATCGGTGACGGTGCCCTTGGCCCGATCGGCGAGCGTGCCGAGCTCGCGGCAGACGACGCGGAATGCGCGGCCGTACTCGCCCGCCTGCGCGGCGATGATGTTGCCGTTGAGGGCCAGCAGCTGCAACCGGCGGGCGACGTCGTCGAGGAAATGGATCACGCCCTCCATGCCGTCGGCGGCCTCCTCCTGGGCCGCCGTGCGCTGCTCGACGCCGATCCTGGCCGCGGCGACCAGCGACTCGTAGAAGGACTGCTCCGACTGGAAGGCCTCGATCATGCCGATCGGCGCCGTCTCGTCGGGCGACGTGGTCGGGTACAGCGGGCGCGCGGTGACGAGATAGACCAGGCCGTTGCGCTTCAGCGAACCCTTGAAGATCTCGCGCTTGCGCAGCACGACGTCGACCAGCTCGGCGTCGGCGTAGCCGCCGATTTCGCCGGGCTTGCCGACGCCCAGGGCCGACGTCGAGGCGATCCGGCGGTTGCCGTGATAGAGCGTGATGCCGAGGCTCGTCGCCCGGGCGAGCAGCGGGAGGAGCGTATTGTCCTGGTCGAGGACGGTGTCGCCCGCGCGAAGGCGGCCCTCGACCCGGTGGAGGCGACCCAGGCGCCGAATCACGTTGTCGCACAGCTCGGTGGCCGAGACCCCCCGGTCGAGGATGCGGCGCCGGATCACCGACCACACCGCGTTGAAGATCTGGGTCTCCGTCGTCATTTCGCTCACGTGCCCGCAGTGTACTGGGCCCGGCGGCCCCGTGGTAGGAGCCCGTCATGACCGGACAAGACGGCGCGCGGCCGCCTGGGCGCCTGCCTCCGCGCGTGCGGATCGCCCCCAGTCCGACCGGCGACCCGCACGTCGGCACGGCCTACATCGCCCTGTTCAACTACGTGTTCGCCCGCAAGCACGGCGGGAAATTCATCCTCCGGATCGAGGACACCGATCAGGAGCGGTACACCGCCGGCAGCGAAGCGGCCATCTTCGAGGCGCTGCGCTGGCTGGGTCTCGAGTGGGACGAGGGCCCCGACGTCGGCGGCCCGCACGGCCCGTATCGCCAGTCGGAGCGCCTGCCGCTGTACCGGCGGGAGATCCAGAAGCTGGTCGAGAAGGGCGAGGCGTACCCGTGCTTCTGCACCAAGGAGCGGCTCGACCAGCTGCGCCGCGACCAGATCGCGGCCAAGCAGTCGACTCTCGGCTACGACGGCCGCTGCCGCTCGCTTTCGCCCGCGGAGGCCGCGGCGCGCATGGCGGCCGGCGAGGCGCACGTGGTCCGGCTGCGCGTGCCGGACGACGGCGAGACCGTGTTCGTCGACCACCTGCGCGGCGAGGTCCGGTTCGAGAACCGGCTGATCGACGACCAGGTGCTGTTCAAGTCGGACGGCTTCCCGACCTATCACCTGGCCAACGTGGTCGACGACCACGACATGGGCATCACCCACGTGATCCGCGGCGAGGAGTGGATCACGTCGACGCCCAAGCACGTGCTGCTCTACAAGGCCTTCGGCTGGGAGGCGCCCGAGTTCTTCCACCTCGGCCTGCTCCGCAACGAGGACAAGTCGAAGCTGTCGAAGCGCAAGAACCCGGTCTCGGTGTTCCACTACCGCGACCTCGGCTACCTGCCCGAGACCATGCTGAACTTCATGGCCAACCTCGGCTACAGCATGGGCGACGACCGCGAGCGCTTCACGGTCGAGGAGATGATCGCGCACTTCGACTGGTCGCGCGTCAGCGCCGGCGGGCCGGTGTTCGACCAGAAGAAGCTCGAGGCGTTCGACGGCGCCGACATCCGCGCGATGTCGGTCGACACGCTCTACGACCGCCTGATGGAGCGCACGCTGTCGCGCGAGCGCCTGCTGCCGCTGCTCGCCCAGGCGCAGGAGCGGGTCAACCGGCTCGACGACTTCATCCCGTACCTGTCGTTCTTCTTCGGCGGCAGCCTCGACTACGGGCCGGTGCTCGACAAGCTCAAGGTCAAGGACCGCACGCCCGCCGAGGTCGCGACCACGCTCGAGGCGTTCGCCCAGGACATCGAGCGCGACCCCGAGGCCCGCGCCTTCACGGCTACGGCCCTCGACGCGTTCGCCCGCGGGTTCTGCGAGCGCAACGGCTGGAAGAACAAGGACCTGTTCATGCTGCTGCGCGTGGCCGTCACCGGCCGCACCGCCTCGCCGTCGCTGTTCGACACGATGGCGCTGTGCGGCAAGGACCGCTGCCGCCTGCGGATCCGCGACGTCGTCGCGCTGCTGCGCACGCAGAAGGGCTGAGCGGAGCGCGCGGGCATGTCCGAAGGGGCATGCCCGCCGGGACATGTGCGAGGCGACATGTCGCTTCGCGCATGTCCGATGCGACATATCTGCAAGCGCCGAGCGAGGCCGCGGCGACGCTGCCCCGCGGGCTCAGGGCGCGAGCTCGATGGCGGGGACCTCGCCGAAGCCCTTGGCGTAGACGGTGCGGGGGTTGCAGGAGGACCCGAGGGACATGTTCTGCAAAAAGCCCGGCTGGGTCAGCAGGCGGCCCGGGGTCGCGGCGGCCTCGAGGCGGGCGGCGAGGTTGACGGTCGCGCCGATGACGGTGTGCTCGAGGCGGGCGGGCGAGCCCATGTTGCCGTGGACCAGCGGGCCGGCGGCGACGCCGATCCGCAGCTCGAGGGCGCGGCCGCCGTCCTCGGCGATGTCGGCGTTGCAGGCCGGCAGCTCGGCCAGCATCGCCAGGCCGCAGCGCACTGCCGCGACCGCGAGCTCGCCCACGGGCCTGAGGCCGCGCGGGTCGATGAACACGACCATGATGCCGTCGCCGAGCCGCTTGTCGATGATGCCGCCGTGGGCCAGGATGACCGCGTCCATGCGCTCGAAGTAGCGGTTGAGCTGGCGGACCACGGCGGCCGGCCCGAGCTCGCTGCAGCGGCGGGTGAAGTCCTTGAGGTCGGCGAACAGCACCGCGCCCTCGGTCATGCGCCCGCCGACCCGGACCTCCTCCTCCGGGTTGATCCGGATCGCCTCGATGACGTGCGCCGGCAAGTAGTGGGCGAGCTTGCGCTGGGTCAGCTCGGTGTCGCGGCGCTCGAGCGCGGAGGCGTCGAGGCGGCGCAGCAGGTCGGGCAAGGTCCCGCGCACGTAGGCGCGCAGGCGCTGCAGCTCGGCGACCGGATCGTCGATGATGCGCTCGTCGTAGTAGATGTCGTAGCAGCAGTGGCGCACCGCCGGGTCGAGGTGGATGCACTCGCGGTGCTCGACCCGCGCCGGCGGGAGGCTCCAGATGGTCGGGATGGCCTCGAAGAAGCCGCGGCGGCTCCAGCAGGCGCCCGGGCGATCGGCGATCTCGTGCTCCATCACCGCGCGCACGCGGGCGGCGCCGTGCCGGCGATCGACGAGCTGCATGCGGGTGATCCGGTTGCCGCGGGTGTACATGCGCTCGATGTCGCCGAAGAACTCGCCGGGGCCCTGCAGCGCCCACAGGAGCAGCCACATCGGGCCCATGTCCTGGCGCTGCATCATCGACGCCGAGGCGTCGCGCCAGTGCAGCCACAGCGGGTGATCGTAGTCCGGCGAGGTGTCGAGGCCGCACAGCTGGCGGGCCGCGGAGTCGCAGAAGCGGCGGTCGAACTCGACGCTGATCCAGCGCTCCGGATCCTGCAAGTACTCGAGGCTGAGGCCGGCGCCCTCGACGATGCGGTCGGCGACGTCCTCACCGAAGCGCTCGCAGAAGTAATGGACCAGCGTGAGCGCGAAGCGGTTGTTCAGGTGCGCCTTCGTCAACGCGGGGTCGTAGACGCGCTCCGGCACGCGCCCAGACTACCGCGCCAGGGGGCCCCTGGCGAGGCTCAGGCCGCTGCGCGCGGCGCGGGCGACGAGATGTCCTCGGGGACATGTGCGTCCCCGCGCCGAATGTGGGCGTCAGGGGTTCTGCGCGGTCACCCAGGCGCCGATGAAGCCCTCGGGTGGGACGCCGCAGTTGGTGCCGACGTAGTCGGGGCCGTTGGCGTTGCCGACCTTGAACACCACGCCCGAGGGGTTCACCAGCTTGACCCGGTAGGAGCGGCCGGCGATGAAGGTCTTCTCCTTGGCGAAGGCGAGGGTGACGATGAAGCGCTCCGACTGGCCGGCGGCGACCTGCGCGAAGAAGCTGCCGGCGGCCGGGCCGAGCACGCCGTTGGCCGGGAACGAGAACGGGTTGCCGGTGAGGTGGACGTACTGGTCGCCGTTGCTGTACTCGGCGCCGCCGCTGTCCTGGTAGATCTTGGCGGACGAGACATCGGAGGAGAAGCCGCCCCCCATGGTGTCGAGCATCAGCGGGATCTTGTCGAGTCGCAGCGCGCTGGCGGTGTTGTTGTAGACGGTGAAGGCGAGGGTGGCGACCTCGCGGAAGTCGACGCCATCGGGCGGGAGGAACCGCTTGTCGACCGGCGGGTCGTCGGTCTGGACGAACACGACGCCGGCGTTGCAGCCGCCGCCCTTGGTGGTGCCGCAGTTGCTCAGGGCGTTGAGCTCGCAGGTCTTGCTCGCGTTGCAGTACCATTGCTGGCAGCCCTGGAACACCCCGCACTCGCTGTTGGCGGTGCACTTCATGAACAGGGGGCAGCGCTGGCCGGTGGCCGGATCGGCGGGGGCGGCGGCGCAGGCCGGGCCGGGCTCGACGCACTGGCCGTTCTCGCACACGCCGGTGTCGCAGTCGGCGTCGATCAGGCAGCCCTCGCCGGCCTGGCACTCGGGACAGGTCGCGCCGCCGCAGTCGACGTCGGTCTCGTCGCCGTTGTGGACGCCGTCGTTGCACTTCGGCGGCTGGCAGACCTGGCCGGTGCAGACGCCGCTGTCGCAGTCGGAGCCGAGCTGGCAGTCTTCGCCGGCCTGGCACTCGGGACAGGTGGGTCCGCCGCAGTCGACGTCGGTCTCCTGGCCGTTGTGGACGCTGTCGTCGCACGCGGCGGCCTGACAGACCTGGCCGGTGCAGACGCCGCTGTCGCAGTCGCCGTCGTCCTGGCAGCCGTCGCCCGGGCCGCAGTCGGGGCAGGTGGGGCCGCCGCAGTCGACGTCGGTCTCGTCGCCGTTGTGGGCCCCGTCGTCGCAGGCTGCCGCCTGGCAGACCTGGCCGGTGCAGACGCCGCTGTCGCAGTCGCCGTCGTCGTCGCAGGCCGCCCCGTCGCCGCACGCCGGGCAGACCGGGCCGCCGCAGTCGACGTCGGTCTCCATGCCGTTCTGGAGGCCGTCGCCGCAGGTCGGCGGGGCGCACTGGTGGGCGAGGCACAGCTGTCCCATGGGACAGTCGCGGGCGGTGACGCACTCGACGCAGGTGCCCTCGCCGTCGCACACGCCGGTCGTGCAACTCTCGCCCGCGGTCACGGCGACCTCGTCGCAGGCGCCGTCGCTGCAGACGGCCGCGTGACACTCGGCCGCGGCCGGGCAGTCGTCGGGGCCGCCGCAGCCGGGCATGCCGGTGGTCGTGGTGTCGGTGGTGTCGGTGGTGCCGGTCGTGGTGGTCGTGGCGTCGGTGGTGTCGGTGGCGGTGGTGATGTCGGTCGTGGCGTCGGTCGTCGCTTCGGTGGCGGTGACCGGGCTGGTGGTGGTCGTGAGGGTCTCTCCGCCGGTGGTGGGCGTCGTCGGATCGCCGGTGGTCGGGCCGGTGCCGCTCAGCGAGTCCGAGGCGCCGGTGGTCGGGTCGCCGGAATTGCTGGTCGTCGGGACCTGTCCCGAAGTGCTGGTCGAGGTGGTGCCGGTGCCGGTCGCGCTGCCGCCGTCGGTGGTCGCGGTGCCGGCGTCGCCGCAGGCGGTGAGGAGGGCGAAGACGAGGGCAGGAGAGAGCAGCCGAGTAGACATCAGGCGTCGACGCTACTGCCTGGATCGCGGGCCGAGGAGCGCGGTCCGCTTGCCCTCCGTCACGCGGACGGCTGTCCCGCGCCGAGACGCGCCCACCCGCGCGAAAGAGTGAACGGAGTGTGCCGACGTCCGCTGGGGAGGGCAGGGCGCGAAGCGCTTCGCGCCGCGGGGTGATGGGTCGCCGGGAGCGGATCCTCGCCGGAGGTTCCGACGAGCGCGGTCGGCGAGGTGGCGCGCGGTTCTGCCCTGGAAGAGGTCTGTCCTCCGGGACATGTGAGTGGGCGCAGAGATCGGCCGTGCGCCTGGCGCCGCGCTGCGCGGGTCGCTCGCGCGAGTCGAACGACGGGGCCGTGGCGAGGCTGCTCGGCGGAGGCTCGCGGAAGTCGAGGCCTCGTCCACCTGCGTCGACGCGATGACGCTTGCTACCTGCGGGCGAGATGTGGCGCTCAGGACATGCTCGAAGGGATATGCGGAGGCGAGGGCGGCGAAGTCTTGCATGGCCTTACAGGCATGTCTTGAAGGACATGCTGAAGCCGCCGGCGAGCGACCGCCGCGGGGCGCGCGGACGGGAGAGGTCATGGGCACAGAGCAGCGCAGACGTCCGCGTCGAGGCAGAGGTGCGGGGCGGCCGCGAGCGGTCGCAGGTCGAGCTGCGAGATGTCCTCGAGGACAGGCTCCTCGCAGGGCCGGCGAGGGACGCGAAACTCGCGGCGGACGCGCGGTCCGACGGCGGTCTGCGAGCGAGATCTGCAGCGCCGCAGGATCGCGGCGCGCGGCGCCTCGCGGAGGATGGGTGCGCCGACAGTGCGCCCCGGGTTCTCGTCCCAGACTTTGCAGCTCAGGGCGAGGCGCTTTTATCCCGCCCGGGCCGCAGCTCCGCGAGCGTCGATGAGCTCGTCGGGGAGGGGTCAATGCGGGTTCGGCTCCGACTTGTGGCGATGGGTGTCGGGAGCGTGCCGGCAGACCGCGGGTTCGGCTCCGACTTGTGGCGATGGGTATCGGGAGCGTGCCGGCCAGGGATGGCTGACTCGTTGCGGGTGCGGCTCCGACTTGCGGCGACAGTGTCGGGAGCGTCTCCACGAGCCACGAGCTCCAGGGTCCTTGCGGCGGGGACGGCGAGCGTGAGTCACGGCGCTCGCGGCGGCTGTTTCTCGAGCGTCCGCTCGTGGACGTAGCCGCGGCAGGCTCGTCGCGCGCGCACGGCCGAGACGGCTGCTGCACCTCGACGGCGAATCAGCCGCGCGGGCCGAGGGCGATCGGACGCACGCTCGGCAGGCTCGCGCGCAGCCCGGGCGCCGACGAACGGCGAGTCAGCCGCCGCTGCCGGGACACGCCTCAGACGCGCTCGGGCAGGGCCGTGGCGCTGCGCACGGCCGAGACGGCTTGCAGCAGCCACACGAGGGCGAAGCAGCTGACGAGGCCGAGGCCGACGGCGAAGGGGCCGAGCGGGAGGAGGACGGCCAGGATCGCGGCGGCGGCGATCCAGGCGTGGCGCAGCGCTCGTGCGGCGCGGGCGGTGCGGCCGAGGGCGCGGACCAGGGTCGCCAGCTGGGCCTCGTCTTCGGGCTGCAGCGGCGACTGGGTGCGCGCGGGCAGCAAGCGGTGGTTGTACCAGAGCAGGCGGGTGGCGATCTGATGAAGGCGCGCCAGCTCGACCACCGGCTCGCTCTCGCTGGCGGCGATCACCGAAGGCGTGTGGCTGAAGACGCCGGGGACGAACACGCGGGCGCGGTTGAGCGCGTTGACGGCCTCGGCGAGGAAGCTGCGGGCCTGAGCCGCGGTGCGCTCCGGATTGTCCTCGGCGTCCTGGCTCTCCAGGGTCAGCAGGGCGAGGTGGAGGGCGTCGCAGGCCTCCCCCAGCGGGCGCTGCGCGGCCGGAACCAGCGACTCCTCGTCGGGCTCGCAGCGGCGATACGCGCTCATCTGAGGGGGGGCCATTACCAGGCAGCATAGCGGACGGCGGGGAGCGGGCCAGCGCGGGCGAGGGCGCGGCGGGCTCGACTGTGATCGCGGCCGCGCGACCTCAGCTGTCCCTCGGGACATCCGGCCCGCCGGCTTCGCCGGCGCGGGCCCGCGCCTGGGCCTCGTTCCACCAGCCGTCGAGCGGCGGCTGTCGGGTGACCGCTAGCGAGCGAACCGGTCCGCGGCGCGCTCGCGGCCTCGGCTGTCCTTCGGGACATCCAGCCCGCGGCTTCGCCAGCACAGGCCCGCGGCTCGGCCTCGTTCCACCAGCGCCGTCCGGCGACCGCTCCTGGCGAGCGGACCGGTCCGCGGCGCTCGATCGGGCCGCGGCGTCAGCTGTCCTTCGGGGCATCCTACACGCCGGCACCGCCGGCGCGAGCCCGCGCCTCGGCCTCGTTCCACCAGCCGTCGAGCACCAACCGGCGGACCGCTCCTGGCGAGCGATCCGGTCCACGGCGCTCGAGCGGCCGCGGCATCAGCTG
Source organism: Nannocystis punicea (assembly GCF_026965555.1). GTDB lineage: Bacteria > Myxococcota_A > Polyangia > Nannocystales > Nannocystaceae > Nannocystis > Nannocystis punicea. The sequence goes on from NZ_CP114040.1 coordinate 5,638,245, forward strand.
TCTTTTGGGACATCCTGCCCGCCGGCTTTGCCGGCACGGGCCCGCGCCTTGGCTTCATTCCACCAGCCGTCGAGTCGCTCGAGGCCCGCGGCCTCGGGCTCGATGCCGGCGGCGTGGCAGCGCTCCATCACGTAGGCGAAGCGGGCCTCGAACTTGGCGCAGGTGGCCCGCAGCGCGTCCTCGGCGGCGACGCCCAGCTTCTGGCCGTAGCGCACCAGCACGAACAGCAGGTCGCCGAACTCCTCCTCGATCGCCTTCGGGTCGCCCTCGGCCCGCGCTCGCTCGAGCTCTTCCCACTCCTCGCGGATCTTGTCGACCGGGCCCTGGATCGTCGGCCAGTCGAAGCCGACCGCGGCGGCCTTGTCCTGCAGCCGCCACGCCCGCTGCAGCGCCGGCAGCGAGCGCGGCACGCCGGCCAGCGGGCGGGCCGGGCCGCGTTCGGTCCCTTCGGACAGGTTCTCCGCGCGCTTGAGCTGGGCCCACTGACGCGCGACGTCGTCGGCGTCGCGCGGCGCGTCGTCCGCCGCGGGCGCGAACACGTGCGGGTGACGCCGGATCATCTTGTCGCGGATGGCCGCGATCACGCCGTCGAGGTCGAAGGCGCCCTCGCGCTCGCGCAGGGCCGACTGGAAGACGATCTGGAACAGGAGATCGCCGAGCTCGCGGCGGTGCGCCTGGGGGTCGGCCAGGGCGTCGAGGACCTCGTACGCCTCCTCGATGAGGTAGGGCCGCAGGGTGTCCAGCGTCTGGGCCCGGTCCCAGGGGCACCCCTCCGGGTCGGCGAGCAGGCGGTCCATGAGGTCGCGCAGGCCGTCGAGGCCGTCGCGCAGGCCGTGAGCGCGGTGATCGACCTCGGCGGGCACGGCCGCGCCCGCCGGCGAGTCCGGCTTTGCCTCCGAGGGGTCGCGTGGTAGCTTCACGGGCAGCCCATTACCACGGGCGGCCCACGCCTGAACCACCCAGTGACGATCCGACTCAGTTTCGAAGATCAGGTCCCGCTCCAGCTCGTCCTCGGCTCGGTCGGCGGGCAGACGATGGAAGAGCTTCAGCGGGCGGCGGGGGTGACGCTCCACGTCCGCGGCGGCGACGTCACGATCGAGGGCGACGACGCCGCGGCTGCTCTGGTCGAGCGCCTTCTCCGCCAGATGGTGGCGATGGCCCGCGCCGGCACGCCCATTCACCCGGGCGACCTGCCACGCGCGCTCGAGGTCATGCGCAACGAGCCGCGGGTCGACCTGCGCTCGCTGTTCGACGACACGATCATCCCGCGCAGCGGCAGCGGCCGGCCGATCGCCCCGCGCAGCCTGGCGCAGAAGCACTACGTCGACTGCCTGCGGCGCTTCGACCTGACCTTCGGCGTCGGCCCGGCCGGCACCGGCAAGACCTACCTCGCGGTGGCGATGGGCGTGCGCATGCTGCTCGACAAGCGGGTGCGGCGGATCATCCTCGCCCGCCCCGCGATCGAGGCCGGCGAGAACCTCGGCTTCCTGCCCGGCACGTACGAAGAGAAGATCAGCCCGTACATGCGCCCGCTCTACGACGCGCTGCACGACATGCTCGACGTGCAGAAGGTGATGCGGATGATGGAGCAGGGCATCATCGAGATCGCGCCGCTGGCGTACATGCGCGGGCGGACGCTCAGCGAGACGTTCCTGATCCTCGACGAGGCGCAGAACACCACGCCCGAGCAGATGAAGATGTTCCTGACGCGCATCGGCGCGGGCACGCGGGCGGTGGTCACCGGCGATCCGACGCAGAACGACCTGCCGTACGGCAAGCGCAGCGGCCTCGGTCACGCGCTGCGAGTGCTCCGCGGGGTCGAGGGCATCGCGTTCTGCAGCTTCACGCACACCGACGTGATGCGCCACCAGCTGGTGCAGCGCATCATCCTCGCCTACGACCGCGAGGACCAGCGCCGCCGCACCACCGGCCGGCCCGCGCGCCCCGGCGAGGGCCGCCGCGACGAAGAAGGTCGCCGCGACGCCGCCGAGACCCAGTCCGACGACGACGGTCCGGGCGAAGGTCGCCACTGAGGCGAGCCTCGCCGCGAAGACTCGCGGCTCGTCGCGGAGGCCGAGCGCGGCGGCGGGCCGGTGATTCGTGATGTTGCGAGCCGGCTCTGTCCGCGACAGGATCCTCGGCGTGAAGACTCGCGGCTCGTCGCAGAGCCGAGCGCGGCGGCTCGCCGGCAATTCGTGATGCTGCGAGCCGGCTCTGTCCGCGACAGGATCCTCGGCGTGAAGACTCGCGGCGATCGTCGTGCGAGGGCCGAGCGCGCAGACGGCCTGTTCGGCGCCACGAGCTTGACGCGAAGGCTTCGGTGAGCGCGTGCGCCGTGCGGAAATCGCGGCTCGCCGGCGACTGTGCCGGCCTCTGACTCTGCAGGCGACACGGCAGTGGTAGGGTCCGAGCGCGGAGAGGTGCCGCCGATTCGTGAGGTTGCGAGCCGGACTCGTTCGCCGTCACGATCCTCGGCGAGCGCGTGCGCTGCGGAAATCGCGGCTCGCCGGGCAGCGGTCCGAGGCCGCGACTTCTGCGGGTCAGGCAGAAGTGGTTCTCCTCGGGAATGACTCCCGTGCGTGGGCCTCGATGCGAACGGGTGATGCGTGCCGCGGAAGTACTGGCGCCGAGCGTCGCGTTCGGTCGTTCCTCGGCGGGAGAAGGCGCGACTGCGATCGCCAGCCGCTGTCCCTCGCGCCGTTCCTCGTGAGTGAAGTTGCAGGTCTCGCCGCGCCCGTCCGCATGACGTCCGCTTCATGCGAGGCGCCGCTCATGTCCGGGGTGACCCCAAAGGCAGCGGGCGTGACAGGTGTCCTCGGGCTCCAGACCCCGGAGGGGGTCACGAGTGTGTCGCGGTTTTGAGTGGATCGGCTCGCGGCCGTTCGAGTAGTGTGACGTGGTGAACTACGCCTGTCGTCTCGCTGTCACATTGCCGCGGCCTGCGGGCCTGCTCGCCCTCCTTTTCGCCATCGGTCTGCCGGCGTGCGGCGAGGTCGAAGACGCCAGCGCGACCGCGCCGACCAGCGGGGACACCAGCAGCGAGGCGAGCAGCGACTCGACCGGCACCAGCGGGGACACGCCGACGAGCACCCAGGGGCCGGTCACCGAGACGGGCGGCAGCGAGGGCGCGACGGAGGGCGCGACCACCGGGCCGACCAGCGGGGACGAGACCACCAGCACCACGGGCACGGACACGAGCACCACCAGCCCGGTGACCTCGACTGACGGCACCACCTCGACGACCTCCACTTCCACGACGTCGACGACCTCGGACACGACCGGCGACGAGACCACGGGCACCACCGGCGAGCCGTCCAACACCGACTGTCTGCTCGAGGGCTTCGCCAACCCCGACATGGCGCTCAAGCTCGATTACGATCAGTTCGGGCCGGTCATCGGCTCGCACTGCAAGGGCACCAACCACCAGGACATCACCGACATCGAGCGCGTGGTGTTCCTCGGCGACTCGGTCACCGTCGGCACCCCGCCGCAGCTCGGCGACGACTATTACCGCTCCAAGCTGGCCGACGTGCTGGTCGACCGCTTCGGCCTGACGCCGCCCAACCCGCTGTGGAAGCAGGCCAACCCGATCGACGGGGTCGCGCTGGTCAAGGAGTCGGGCGACTTCGTGTCGTGCTCGAAGTGGGGCGCGCGCACCGACGACTTCCTGCCGCCCGGCAACCAGGTCAACGACTGCTTCCCGCCCGACATGTTCGACAAGCGGACGCTCGTCATCACCACCATGGGCGGCAACGACATCGCCGCGATCGCCAAGGACGGGGCCAACGGCACGCCGCTCGACGAGGTCAAGGCCAACGCCGCCGAGGCGGCCGACCTGCTGCGCCAGACCGCCCACTGGTTCGTCGACGACCCGGAGAAGTTCCCGAACGGGGTGTTCCTGGTGTTCGCCAACGTCTACGAGTTCACCGACGGCACCGCCGACCTCATGGCCTGCCCGGCGGCGGGCCTCGGCGGCTTCGACAAGCCGTGGCAGAACCCGGCCGAGCTCATCGACGTGATGATCGGCTTCAACGAGGAGTTCATGAGCGTCGCCGTCGAGACCGGCACCGACATGATCTTCATGCTCGAGAACTTCTGCGGCCACGGCTTCAAGGCCGGCGACCCGAGCGCGCCGTGCTACCGCGGCCCGGGCCAGCAGAACTGGTTCGACCTCACCTGCATCCACCCCACCGCGCAAGGCCACACGGTGATCACCGACCTGTTCACCGCCGTGATCGACGAGTAGCGCGTCCGCCGCGAAAGTGCGCGGCGGGCGACGCGCGAATCCGCACGATGAGCGTTTTCGCGCCCGGCCCTCCGGACGCGTCCGGTCACGCGTACCGCCGCGCATCGCTCGCCGTGGGCCGCCGGGAGGGTTTGCGGGGGGCCAGGCGGGGTTGCTTGCCTTGGGATCCGGGCACGGCTATGCGTGCAAGGCCCAGCCCCCGGACACCCCAATGACCGCCGTATCGCGTCTTTCGCCGCCCTACAACCCGAATCAACCCCTACCGGACCCCGAAGCCGTGCTCGAGGTGCTGCAGCGGGAGCTCAAGCGGTCGATGGGGGGGCTGGTGGTACCCGGCTCGCCCCGGCCGTACTTCATGCAGTACTCGCTGCGGCGGGTCCACGCGCTGCGCCTGCGGGCGGCCCACGGGGCGCTGCTGCGCTCGCGCGAGTCGACTGCCGGCCAGCTCTGGGCCGATGTCCGGGTCGGCAGCCACAAGTTCGACAACGTCATCGACGGCGGCCTCGGCGACCGCTCGGAGGAGCGGGAGAGCAGCGACTGGGTCGACGCGCCCGACGACCTCAACCTCCAGGCGCTGCAGATCGGCCTGTGGAAGCTGACGCAGATCAAGTTCGACGAGGCCCTGGAGGACTACTACGAGCACCGCAAGGCGACCGTCAGCGAGTTCCTGCGCGACGAGATCAGCTCCTTTACGCGCGAGCGGCCGGTCGTCCACAAGGAAGAGCTGCACCACGACCCGTTCCCGCGGGCCCAGTGGGAGAAGACGCTGGTCGAGCTGTCGCGCCGGTTCCTCGACCACCCGGAGGTCTACGACCCGAGCATCAGCCTGTCGGCCGAGCGGGTCCATCGCTGGCTGGTCAACAGCGAGGGGACGGCGGTCATCACCGAGGACGTGTTCATCCAGCTGGGCATCGAGGGCTGGGTGCTGACCGAGGACGGGGTGTACGTCGAGGGCTCGCGCCAGCTGTACCTGCGGGCGGTCGACGAGGTGCCCGAACGCGCGCACCTCGAGCGCCTGCTGGCCGACGTGCTCGAGGAGCTGGCCGCGCTGCGGTCGGCCGACAGCCCCGGGGCCTTCATCGGCCCGGCGCTGCTGTCGGGCCAGGCCGCGAGCACGCTGTTCCACGAGGCCCTCGGCCACCGCCTCGAGGGCGAGCGGCTGATCGCCCGCGGTGAGAGCAAGACGTTCGCCCGCATGCGCGGCGAGCGGATCCTGCCCCGCGGGATCCACGTGTTCGACGACCCGACGCTGACGCACTGCGGCCGCGAGCCGCTGTGGGGCCACTACCGCGTCGACGACGAGGGCGTGGCGTCCCGGCGCACCCTGCTGGTCGACGACGGGGTGCTGAAGGGCTTCCTGCAGAGCCGCAGCCCGATCCCCGGCAGCGACCACTCGAACGGCCACGGCCGCCACGACGGGGTCGAGCGGCCGATGGCGCGCATGGGCACCTTCGTGGTCGAGGGCGCGCCGGGCTCGGGCGAGTCGTGGGACGCGCTGCGGACCCGCCTCATCGAGCTGGCGCGGGCCCAGGGCCGGCGCCACGGGGTCATCATCCAGCGCGTCCTGGCCGGCGAGACGTCGACCTCGGACTACGACTTCCAGGCCTTCAAGGGCAGCCTCGCCGAGGTCTATCTGGTCGACGCCCAGACCGGCAAGGTCCGCCGGATCCGCGACGTCGAGCTGATCGGCACCCCGCTGGCCGCGCTGCAGAAGATCACGGCGTTCGGCCGCGACCGCGAGACCGACCAGGGCTACTGCTACGCCGAGAGCGGGTCGATCCCGGTCAGCGGGATCGCCCCGCCGATCCTGCTGTCGGAGCTGGAGCTGCAGCAGAGCAGCACCACCGGCTATCACGACCCGCTGCTGCCGCCGCCGTTCGCCGACGACGGCTCGCGCGGGCGCAAGGGCGGGCTGCGCGAGCGCGGCAAGCGGAAGAAGCCCCTCAACTGAGGGCGCCGGCGTCCGGCAGGGCGGGGCGGCGCCGGCCGGCCGCGGCAGGTCCGGGACAGCCTGTTGCCGGCGGCGGCCGGCTCTGCCAGCCTCGAGAGGATGGGGCCGCTCGTGTGCGCCGGGCTGTTCTACGTCTGGAACCTCCAGGCGTCGCTCCGGCTCGCGTACCGCGGGGCGCTGGGGCCTGGCGGTGACCCGCTGCCGGCTCACGTCCTGGGCAACTTCGTCCTGCTGGCGACCGTCACCGCGGTGGCGTTCACGCGGGCGGAGGCCTGGCACCTGGCGAGGCCGTGGTGGCTGCTGGCGGCGACCCTCGGGCTGACGTCGGGGCACTGCGCGGCGATCGCCTGGTCGGAGCAGCTGGGAACGACGCGACGCGAACGGAGCGAAGCATGAGCGAGCTGTACAGCGTCCTGGTCGAGTCGGCGGCGGGCGGCGAGGTCGTCCTGCGGATCACCACGGTGCACCCGGACGCGGGGCCTCCGCCCGACACCGCCAGCTTCACGGTCGCGGTGCTGCTCGACCTGTGGTCGCTGCTCGACCGCGGCTTCGGAGCCCTGGTCGACGGCTGCTCGCTCGACCGGGCCGAGGCGCAGCGACTGGCGCAGGACCCGGCGTGGGCCTCGCGCTGCCGGCACCTGCGCGAGCTGAGCTTCGGCCGCCAGGTCGTGTGCACGGCCGAGGAACACGCGGCGCTCGAGGCGGCGATGCTGGCCGGTGAGCCGATGCTGTTCCGCGGCGAGCCGGTCGGCGGGCTGCTCGGCTACGCCAACCAGGCTTACGTGTTCATCCCCGGCGACCCGATGGTGTTCGCCACGGCGGTGGCGCCGCTGGTCGCGGCCCACGGCGTCGATCAGCGCGAGTTCGACGAGGCCTACGAGGACTGGCCGGACGACCCGGAGCAGCGCCCGCGGGCCCGTGTCCGGCTGAAGGTCCACGACGCCGGCTGGCTCGGCTTCGTCCGCCCGGGCTGGCGCTGGGACAGCGCGGCGCGCTGAGGCGGCGAGCGCCGGTCGGCGCCTCACGGCTCGTGGACGGCGGCTGCCGGTCTCGAGTCGGCGGCGAGCTCGGGTCGGCTGCGTTGGGCCTCAAAGGGTGGCGGGCGGCGGCTGCGGTTCTCGCGTCAGCCGGCTGCGTCGTCGGGCTCTCGCGTTGGTCGGCTGTGTCGGGCGCTCTTGGGGCTCTGCGGACGGCCGCTGCGGTTCTCGCGTCGGGCAAGCTCGGGGTCGGCCCCGTCGGGGCGATCGGCCGGACGCCCGGCGCCTTCACGGTCGTCTCAGGCAGGGGTCGTGCCCCACCACGAGCCGTGACGCTCAGCGATCGCGCGGTGGATTCTCGGCGACGATCTCCGAGTAATCCCGCACACGTGCGTCATAGGTCTTGAACTTCCACTCGAAGCCGGATCGCGCCGCCACGTAGCTCGGGCCGAGCGGGATCTTGCCGTCGCCACCGGGGAGGTCGAGGACGTAGTGCGGCAGGCACAGGCCGGAGATGTGGCCGCGGAGGGCGGTCATCAGCTCGAGGCCGCGGTCGATCGTGGTGCGGAAGTGCGACAGGCCGCGGGTCGAGTCGCAGTGGTGGAGGTAGTAGGGGCGGATCCCGAGGGCGTAGACCAGCTCGCGGAACAGCGTCCGCAGGGCCTCGGCGTCGTCGTTGACGCCCTTCAGCAGGACGGTCTGGTTGAGCAGGATGAAGCCGGCCTCGCGCAGGGTGCGGGCGGCGGCGATGGTCGCGTCGGTGATCTCGCGGGCGTGGTTGAAGTGGGTGACGACGCAGACCATCAGGCGGCCCTTGAGCGCCTGCACCAGGCCGGCGTTGACGCGCTCGGGCAGGACCACGGGGATCCGGGTGTGGAGGCGCAGCAGGCGGACGTGGCCGATCGCCTCGATCCGCCGCCGCAGCTCCTCCAGGCGGTCGTTGCCGAGGATCAGCGGGTCGCCGCCGGTGAGGATGACCTCGCGGATCTCCGGGTGCGCGGCGATGTAGGCCAGGGCCGGCTCGAGGGCCGCGAGCGAGTAGGCGGCGGCGTCGTCGTCGGCCAGCGACTCCTTGCGGAAGCAGTGCCGGCAGTACACGGCGCACTGATAGGTCGGGTAGAGCAGGACGCGGTCGGGGTAGCGATGGGTCAGCCGGGCGGCCGGGCTGTGGGCGGCGTCGCCGATCGGGTCCTCGCGCTCGCGCGGGTCGTGCACCAGCTCGTCGGCGGTGGGGATGACCTGGCGCCGGATCGGGTCGCGCTCGTCGGCCCAGTCGATGAGCTCGAGGTAGCGCCGCGGCGCCTTGACGTGGAAGCTGGCGGCGGCCGCGGCGTCGCGGGCCCGGTCGGCCGGGGCGATCGGCAGGTCGGCCAGATCGGCGGCCCGCCGCAGCTCCAGGCGCTTGCGGGGTGAGGTGCCGGTGGCCGCGAAGGACCCGGCGGCGACAGGGCGGAGCGAGTCGGTGGCAGGCAGAGCGGGCCGGGGAGGTTCGGTGTCCCCGGCAACCGTTGGCGACGCGGCCAGGCAGGGCTCGGCGGCCACGGGACGACCCGGCTCGGCGCCGACGGCAACCGGGCGGCTCGAGGCGGCAACCGACGGGGCGGGTCGGCAGGGCTCGGCGACGGAACCACTGGAGTCGACGGCCGCGGCCTCGGCGGTCGGGGGACGGCTCGGCTCGCCGGTCACTGGCCGAGCCGAGCCGTGACTCGACGCTCGGGGCCCGCGGTCGAGCGAGCGGGAGGCGGCCGCCCCCGGTTCGTCGTGGCCGGCGTCCACGCGCCAGGAATCGCTGCGCTGCGGCGCCTCGGCGTCGTCGTCCCGGTCGGCCACGATCGCGCGGAGGCTAGCCGCGGCGTCGGGGTGCGTCAACACGGCGCGGCGAGCTTTCGCTACCCTCGGCGTGGACGTGCCTGTCGCCGAGCAGACGGTGTGGGACGGAGAGGTCGACGAGCAGCGCCGGATCGGCGTGATGCTCGACCGGATCTTCGTCGCCGTCGCGGTGGCGATCGGCGCGGCGACCGTCTTCCAGGCGGCGAGCCAGGCGATCGATCCGCTGATGAGCTTCAACCTGGTGGTCATCGCGCTGTTCCTGGGCCTGCGCGTGGTGGTCCGCCGCGGTCACGTGCGCGCCGTCAGCGTCGGCCTGGTGGTGACGCTGTGGATCCTCGTGACCGTGGCGGTGTGGTTCGACGGCGGGCTCAAGAGCCCGTCGCTCGCGGCCTACTTGACGATCCTGATGCTGGCGGCGCTGCTGCTGCGCCCGGGCGCGTTGTGGGTGTACCTGGCGCTGTCGGCGGCGGCGGCCCTGGGCTTCGTGGTGGCCGAGAGCGCGGGGGTGCTGCCGCCGCGGCAGTCGGTCGACACTCTGGTGCGGCCGTTCTTCGTCCACCTGATCCACCTGCTGGCGTCGGCGCTGTTCCTCTACATGGCGGTCGACAGCCTCGAGCGGGCGCGGGCGCGGGCGCGGGCCAATCAGGAGCGGGCGGCGCTGCTGCTGACCCAGCTCGAGCTCGAGAAGGAGCGCGCCGACGAGCTGCTGCACAACATCCTGCCGGTGCGCGTGGCCGATCAGCTGAAGCGCAAGCTGCACCCGATCGCGGAGCGCTTCGAGTCGGCGACGGTGCTGTTCGCCGACATCGCCGAGTTCACCCGCTTCGCCTCCGAGCGGCCGCCCGACGTGGTGGTCGAGCTGCTCAACGACATCTTCTCGCGCTTCGACGCGCTGGCGGAGGAGCGCGGGCTCGAGAAGATCAAGACCATCGGCGACGCCTACATGGTGGTGGCGGGGATCCCGACGCCGCGGGCCGACCACGCGGCGGCGATGGCCGAGATGGCGCTGGCGATGCGGGTCGAGTTCGCGCGCTTCGTGGCCGCGCGCGAGCTCGCCCTCGGGCTGCGGATCGGGCTCCACTGCGGGCCGGCCGTGGCGGGGGTGATCGGCCGCCGCAAGTTCATTTACGACCTCTGGGGCGACACCGTGAACACCGCCAGCCGCATGGAATCGCTCGGCCAGGTCGGCGAGATCCAGGTGTCCGAAGCGGTCGCCACGGCCCTCCAGGGCCGATTTACGTGCGTTCCGCGGGGGTCGCTCGCGGTCAAGGGCAAGGGCGAGCTGCAGGTGTTTTGGCTGCAAGACCCGGCGGAAAAGCCGGCAGTCGTGGGGTCTTGAGTCCTCACGTCGCTGGGGCGCCCGAAGGTGTGCATGGCGCTGCGCCGCGCGGGTGTACGCTGAGCCGGATGGACGAGGGGCTGCTGCGTTACCCCGACGTGCTCGCCTATCTCCGGCAGCTGGCCAGAGATCCGGCGTTCGGTCGGGTGCAGTACGTCACCGAACTCGGCGGCACGCTGCGCGCCGCGGTGATCGGGCGCGGGCGAGCCCGGCTGGCGATCGTCGAGGCGCTCGGGTTCGTGCCGCCCGAGTTCGACGTGGTGCTGGTAGTCGGCCCCGAACGCTCGCTGGCGGCGGCGCTGGGGCGCATGCCGGCCCACCGCGCGCACGCGCTGGCGCTGCCGACCTCGACGGGGCGGCTGCGGCGGGCCATCGACGAGGCGCTCCTGGCGGTCGAGGCCATCCTGCAGAGCCGCGTCGCCGATCAGCTGGTGGAAGTCGGCCTGGCGCTCAACCGCGAACGCGACCCCCGTCGCGTGCTCGAGCTGATCGTCCGCCACGCGCGGGCGATCACCGGCGCCGACGCCGGCTCGATCTACGTGGTCGAAGACGACGGGGCGACGCTGCGCTTCCGCGTGGCCCATAACGACTCGGTCGCCGCCGACCTGCGCGACCACACACTGCCGGTCTCCGACGCCTCGGTGGTCGGCGCGTGCGTGCGGACCGGCCAGATCATCAACCTCGAGGACATGTACTCGGAGACAGGTCGCACCGCGCTCGGCCGCGCGTTCGTGCACGACCGCTCGTTCGACGAGCGCTTCGGCTACCAAACGCGCTCGCTGCTCACGGTGCCGATGCGCGCCCCGGAGGGCCAGGTGATCGGCGCGGTCCAGCTGATCAACGCCAAGGACGGGCGCCATCCGCTGGCCTGGCCGGCCGACTTCGGCCGCCGCACCCGGCCGTTCTCGGCCGCCGACGAGCGGGTCTGCCTGGCGCTGGCGACCCAGGGGGCGGTCGCGCTCGAGAACGCCAACCTCTACGCGGAGGTGCAGGCGCTGTTCGAGGGGTTCGTCCGCGCCAGCGTGACGGCGATCGAGCAGCGCGACCCGACCACCAGCGGGCACAGCCAGCGGGTGGCCGACCTGACCGTGGCGCTGGCGAAGGCGGTCGACCGCTCCGACGGGCCGCTCGCCGAGGTGAAGTTCTCGACCGACGACCTGCGCGAGATCGAGGTCGCGGGGCTGCTGCACGACTTCGGCAAGGTCGGCGTGCGCGAGCACGTGCTGGTCAAGGCGAAGAAGCTGTTCGACTGGGAGCTGACGCTGGTCGAGGAGCGCCTCGACCACCTGCGCACCGCGGCGCGGCTGAGGCTGGCCGAGCGCGAGCTGGTGGCGCTGCGCACCGGCACGATCGACGTCGAGGCGGCGCGGCGGGCGTTCACGGCGGAGCTGCTGCAGATCGAGCGCTGGCGCGAGGTGGTGCGCCGGGCCAACGAACCGGCGCTGCTGCCGGAGGCGGTCGAGGCCGAGATCCACGAGGTCGCGGCGGCCCGCAGCCACACGCCCGACAAGGTCCTGCGGATCCTCGACGACGCCCACCTGACGGCCCTGCGGATCGCTCGCGGCAGCCTGACCGAGCACGAGCGCTCGGAGGTGCAGAACCACGTGCGCCACACGTTCGAGTTCCTGCGCCAGATCCCGTGGGGCCAGCGGCTCCGGCGAGTGCCCGAGATCGCCGGGATGCACCACGAGTACATGGACGGCAGCGGCTATCCGCGGGGCGCGGCGGCCGCGGCGATCCCGATCCAGGCGCGCATGATGACGGTGGCCGACATCTTCGACGCCTTGACCGCCGCCGACCGGCCGTACAAAAAAGCGGTGCCCGTGGAAATGGCGCTCGACATCCTCCACGCCGAAGCCCGCGCCGGCAAGCTCGACCGGGTGGTGCTCGACGTGTTCGTCGGGGCGCGGGTCTACGACCGGCTGGACCTGTCCGGAGGCCGCAAGTGACGCGGCGCTGGCAAGCTCTACCGCGGGCGGCTCGACGTGTTGTTCGGGCGCGGTTGCGCGGCAGTCTCGAGTTGTCCGGAGGCCACGAGTGATGCGGCGAACGAGAGCGGGGCGCAACGCGGCCGGCGCGCAGGCAGGCGCCCGCGCTGGCAAGCTCGACCGTGGGGGACGCGACGCGTTCGTCGGGATGCGGATGCACGACCGTCTCGAGCTGTCCGGAGGGCACGCGTGATGCGGCGAACGAGGGCGGGACGCAACGCGGCCGGCGAGCGGGCGGACACCGGCGCTGGCAAACTCGACGGCGGGATGCTCGGCGTGTTCGTCGGGGTGCGGAGGCACGACCAACTCGAGCTGTCCGGAGGCCACAAGTGACGCGGCGAACGAGGGCGGGGCGCAGTGCGGCCGGCGAACAGACAGGAGCGACCGGCCAGGGCAAGGTCGTGAGGCGCGGCGCGCCGCTTGCCGAGGACGCAGGCGAGCCAGCGGCGGGAGACGGGGACGAGCGAGGCCAGGAGCTCGCGGACGAGGACGATCTCGAGCCGGATGCCGACGAGGCGGAAGCAGACGACGAGGTCGACGAGTCGGACGCCGATGACGAGGCCGACGCTGAAGCCGACGACGAGTCGTACGCCGATGACGAGGCGGACGCGGACGACGAGTCGTACGCCGATGACGAGGCGGACGCGGAAGCAGACGACGAGTCGGACGCCGATGACGAGGCGGACGCGGAAGCAGACGACGAGTCGGACGCCGATGGCGAGGCGGACGCGGAAGCAGACGACGACTTGTACGCCGATGGCGAGGCGGACGCGGACGACGAGGGCGACGCGAACGACGAGGCCTACGATGACGCGGCGGATGCCGACGACGCGGCGGACGCGACGGACGAGGCGTACACCGACGAGGTCGAACTGCGCGACGCCGATGACGACGACGCGGACGACGAGGCGTACGCCGATGACGACGCGGACGACGAGGCGTACGCTGATGACGACGACGCGGACGCCGTCGACGCGGACGCAGACGACAACGACGACGAGGCCGATGCGCACGAGGACGAGCGAGGCGACGTGAACGCTGGCGGCGGCGAGGCGAACGCGGACATCGAGACGGGCCCGGCAGACGACGAACAAGGCGCTGACCTCGACGCAGGCGAGGACTTCGACTCGGACGCCGACTCGGACGAGGACGCCGACTCGGACGAGGAAGACGACTCGGACGAAGAGGCCGACGCGGTCGAAGAGGCCGACGCGGAGTTCGCCGGCGACGACGCGTTCTCCCTTCGCTTCGCCGACGCCGAGGACCTGTCCTTCGCGTCAGGTCGAAGCCGGATCCGCTTCACCGTCGCCCCGCGGCGCAAGGCCCCGCGGTGGTTCGTGCAGGCGCTGTCGCGGCGGGTCGATCGCGCGGCCCGGCGGCTCGGGATCGGCGCGGGCGGGGCGGTGACTTGCCACCTGGTCGACGACCCGGCGATCGCCCGGCTGAACGCCGAGCACATGGGCAAGGTCGGGCCGACCGACGTGCTGTCGTTCCCGGCCGGGCCGCTGGGGCCGGGCGAGGCTGGGGCGCCGGCGGGCGACGTGGTCGTCAGCGTCGACGCGGTCCGGCGCCAGGCGCGGGCTCGCCTGGGGATCTCCGACGTGTCGGAGAGGACAGGTATCAAGCGACAGGTCCTATGGGGCCTGGTCATCGAGACCGGTCCGAAAGAGCCTGTCCTTCCGGACATGGTCGAAGGTTCTGCCGAAGCGGCCGCGGCGCTCGACGAGGCGACCGTCCTGGTGGTCCACGGCCTGTGCCATCTGCTCGGTCACGACCACGGGGGGCGCGGGGAGGCGCGGGCGATGCACCGGGCCGAGCGCCGCGGGCTCAAGGCCGCCGGCACGCCGGACGTGCCGCGCCCGTACGGCATCGACGCGCGTCGCGGCCGGCGCGAGAGGAGGACGCGGTGACGACACCGGTGATCGTGGTGCACGGCGGCGCGGGGACGGTGGCGGAGGACCTGCGCGGGTCGGCGGTGACCGGCACGCACGCGGCCGCAGCGGCCGGCCAGGCGGTGCTGCTGGCGGGCGGCAGCGCCGAGGCGGCCGTGCTCGCGGCCGTGCGCGCGCTCGAGGACGATCCGGGCTTCAACGCCGGCCGCGGCGCGTGCATGAACGCCGACGGGGTGTTCGAGGCCGACGCCGCGATCATGCGCTCGCGCGACCTGCGGTCGGGCGCGGTCGCCGGGGTCCGCGAAGTCCGCGACACGATCCTGCTGGCGGCGCTGGTGATGAACGAGACCCGCCACTGCCTGCTGGTCGGCGACAACGCGGCCCGCTTCGCCCGCGAGCGCGGGGTCGGCCACTTCGGCCGCGAGGAGGTGTGGACCGCCAAGGCCGAGGCCCACTTCGCGGCGGTGCGCGCGGGGCAGCGGCTCGACAACCGCGCCGACACCGTCGGCGCAGTCGCCCTCGACGCGCGCGGCGAGCTGTGCGCGGCCGGCTCGACCGGCGGCGTGCTTTACAAGTTGCCCGGTCGCGTCGGCGACACGCCGATGGTCGGCTCCGGCCTCTACGCGCACCCGGAGCTCGGCGCCTGCGCGACGACGGGCCTCGGCGAGGCGATCTTGACCCACGTGCTCGCCTACGCGGCGCTGCAGCGGGTCCGCGGCGCGGCCAGCGACGCGGTGACGCCCCTGGCCGCCGGCCTGGTGCGCGAGGTGTCGACGCGCTGGGACGGAGCCGCCGTCGGGCTGATCCTGCTCCGCCCCGACGGCACCGCGGCCGTCGTGCACGCCAGCGATCACATGAGCTGGGCGCTCGCGCGAGGCGACGAGGCGGTCGCGGCCGGTCTGTCCGTGCTCGCCTGAGCCGGACGCTCGCGCGAAACGACGAGGCCGGGCTCGTCGCTCGCTGCCGAGTTGCCGCGACGCGCTTGGCCGCCGAGCGGGTGCCGTCGTGCACGCCAGCGCTCGCATGCGCTGGGCGCTCGCGCGAGGCGTCAGACGGCCGCCGCCGGCCTGGTAGCGCGCGCCCGAACTGGGCTCCCGATCGAGGCAAGAAAGCCGAGGTTCGTCGCTCAGGGACCAGCCGGCACGCGGCTCTCGCGGCCCGGCAGTCGGTCCCAGCCGTGACTCGGTGGGCTGGGCGCTCACGAGAGGCGACGAGGTGGTCCCCGCCGGCCCGTCGGCGATCCCATGCTGGACGCTCGCGTGACGAGGAAGCTGGGGTCCGTCGTTCGTCGTCAGCGGCGAGGGCTGCCGCCGCCGGGCTGTTCGTTCGAGCCGCGGATCGGTGCGCGTCGCCCCGGCGCCGGCGTTCTGTCGTTCGCCAGGCGTCGGGTGTCGGCCGATGCGCAGGGCCGGCCCGACGCCTGGACTCGTGGACCGGCGCCGCCGGGCTGCCGCAGATCCGCGGCCTGCAGCGGGCGGGCGGCGATCTGGGCACTGGACGCCGGGGCGGGGGGGCGCCTATAACCGGCAGGTGCTTCGTTGCGCGCTGATCGTCGCTTTGGCCGCACCGCCGGCCGCCGGTCCGAGCGCGTCACCGGTCCCGTGGGGGCCGCTGCCGGGTCAGCCGGCGCCGGCCGGCGATGATGCGAAGGGACAGGTTCCCGCGGACATGTCGCAGGGGACAGGGTCCTCGGAGCAGGTCGAAAAGGACAGCCCCGCCGCGCCGGTGACGAGCGGCACGCCCGCGCCGGCGTCGCGCCTCGAGCCGATGGGTCCGAGCGGGCCGGCGCCGGTGGCAGTGCCGCCGCCCGAGCCGGGCGAGGCGACGCTGGAGCTGTCGGGCGCGGGGCAGGGCGGGCAGGTCGTCGTGACCTCGCCGCGGGGCAAGCTGCTCGGCTCGTACGCCGTCGGCCCGGGCCAGACGATCCTGCTGCGCGGGGCGCCGGGCGAGTACGTGGTCCGCAGCCCGGACGCGCCGCACGGCCTGGTCGTGCCCGTGGTCGAGCGTACGCACGTGCAGGTCGGTCCGACCGGGCTGACGATGGTGCGCGACGAGGGGCCGACGCCAGGACCGGTCGTCCGCGTCGGCCGGTCCGCGGCCGCGCGCGACGGCAACTGGCGCCGTCCGGTCTCGCCGATCCTGTCGGCGCTGGTGCCGGGCCTGGGTCAGATGGTCAACCGCGAGTACGCGCGCGGGGCCGGCTTCTTGCTCGGGGCCGTGTCGCTCGGGGGCGTTGCCCTCGGCCTCGCGCTCACCCGCGACCCGTCCGACGCGGCCACCCCGGGCGCGCACGGCCGCACCTTCGCCTCCGACGTCGTCGGCGCGGCCGGCCTCGGGCTCCTGACCGGCGGCCTGCACCTCCTCTACATGGCGCAGGTGATGGACGCCTACGCCGGGGCGATCGGCAAGCGCACGCCGAAGCCGCACAGCCGCCACAAGGTGTCGCTCGAGCTGCGGCGCATGGCGACCGTGGGTATGCGCGCCGGCGATCCGGCCGCCCAGCTGTACGCCGACTGGAACGTCGGCGTGCTCGGTCAGGTCGCGCCGCGCTTCAGCGTCGGTCTGACCGACCTCGGCCTCAAGTTCGGGCCCGGCCGCGCGGTGCTGCAGGGCGGGCCGCGGCTGCAGTACCGGGTGCTCGAGCGCGGGCGCGTGTGGCTGTCGCTGGCCGCCGGCGCGATCGTCCAGGGCGCGTTCGCCAGCGGGACCCCGCCGGCCGTGCCCGAGGGCGAGAAGCCGCCGCGCACCGCGGCGGTCGCCGCCATCCCGTACGGCCAGCTCGACCTGCGGCTGTTCATCCTCGATCGCTGGTCGATCGACATCGTCCCGCGGATCAGCGCCCCGCTCGGCGCCGCCCGCTACTACCGCCAGGACGGCGCGATCCCCAAGCAGGCGATCACGCTCGAGCTCGGCACCGGCCTGGGGGTGTACTTCTGATGCTGGCCTTTCGGACCTGTCGCTCGGGACACTGGCTGCTCGGACATGTCCGTACGGCCATGCTGGTGGCGCTCGCGGCCGGCGCGGCGGGCTGCGTGTTCGGCTACCGCAGCGAGGCCGAGGTCGAGGCGACCTGGCAGCTCACCGGCGTCCAGACGGTGCGCGTCGACCTGCCCGACACGCCGCTGACGGTGGTCGGCGACCCGATGGCCACGGGCCTCGAGCTGCGCGGCGAGTGGCGGGCCGCCGGCGGCAGCGAGAAGGTGGCCAAAGCCAACGCGCGCACGCCGCGGCTCGTGTTCGACGTGACCGGCGGGTTCGCGCGGCTCGGCGCGGTGGTGCCGCTGGCGGTCGACGACCAGGTCGACCTCGAGGTCGAGGAGATCCGGCTGCCGCCCACGCTCGACCTCGAGTTGCAGACGGGGCTCGGCGACGTCGACGTCGTCGGCGTGGTCGGCAACATCGGCGTCGACGTCGAGATCGGCGACATCGACATCGACGGCGGCGACGGCGGGATCGCAGTGCGCACCGGCGACGGCCGCGTGCGCGTCGAGTCGGCCGGCAACATGGACCTCAGCACTCGCCACGGCACCGTCGAGGTGTGGCAGGCGGGCGCGGGCGGCAACGACGTCGTGGTCCGCGCCGGCGGCGACGTGCGCGTGTGGCTGCGCTCCGACGCCGATCTCGACCTCGACCTCAAGGGGAAGTCGATCCGCGTCCAGACCGGCACCGTGTCGACCATCACCAGCGGCTCGTTCCGCCGCGCGGTCGGCGGCGGGCACGTGAAGATCTGGCTCGACGCCGGCCCAGGCCACGTCGAGGTGCGCCTCGGCGAGCCCGAGACGCCCTGAGAGGCCGCGAGCGCGGGCCGCGGGCGTTGCCGCGGCAGCGTCGCCTGGCGGGCAGGGGCGGGCACAGCTCTCGGCGAGGCGATGTCCGAGGGGCCCCAGACCCTCGCGGGCCCGGGGCGAGGCCGGCGCAGCGTGACGCGCCGCTCGGCCGGGCTTGCGAGCAGCCCGGCGCCCGTGCTAAACGCTTCGCCGCTCCTCGCGCCAGAGTGGCGAAATCGGTAGACGCGGCGGACTCAAAATCCGTTGAGGTAGCCCCTCGTGTCGGTTCGAGTCCGACCTCTGGCACTCTCGCGGGCTTCGTGCCAAAACGATCCCCGTGACCATCGATGTCGTGCGATCGCCGGCTGAACGCTCCCCTGCTGGGGCCGCCGGTCTCTCTCGTCATCTGCTGTGCGCGGTGCCGCAGCTGGTCGATCCGAACTTCGTGCGCTCGGTGGTCTTCATCATCGATCACTCCGAGCGCGGCGCGTTCGGGCTGGTCATCAATCACCGCCTGCCCACGACGATCGCGGAGTTCGCCGACGCGGTGACGCTGCGCTGGGAGGGCCCGGCCGATCAGGGGCTGCGCCTCGGCGGCCCGGTCGAGCCAGTGCGCGCGTTCCTCCTCCACGATCAGTCGCAGTGGGACCCGCTCGCCGAGGACGTCGCGCCCGGAGCGTTCCTCACCGCCTCGCTCGAGGGCGTGCGCCGCGTCAGCGACAACCGCTTCGGCGGGGCAGGTCGCAATTATTTGGTGTTCCTCGGCTACGCCGGCTGGGGCCCCGGTCAGCTCGAGTCCGAGATGGCCCAGGGCAGCTGGCTGGCGGTGCCGCTGCGCGAGCCGGCCAGCGACGCGCCAGGGGTCCCGGTGCCGTGGCTGTTCCACACCGCGCCCGAGATCATGTGGCACGAGGCGCTCGCGGCCGTCGGCATCGACCCGGCGCGGCTGATCGGCGCCAGCGTCGGCTCGGGCCGCGCGCCGCAGGCGTGAGCCGCGGGGCGAGGGCCTCCTTCGACACGCTTGCGATCGGTTGCGCCCGTGAGTCCATGGTCGAATAGACATGTACATCGTTACATGTCTATTCGTGCATGTCGAAAAGAGCATGTCAAAAAGAGCATGTCCATATGGACATGCTCTCGCGGGCATGCGAGAGAATCACCGATCGAGGGCAGGGGCAGCGTCCGGCGCTGCGCAGTGTTCCGCGTCCGTGATGGAGCACCGAGCGGACCTCAGCGGTCGTGCAGGCGGGTGCCGAGCGGGCGGCGGGCCTCGTCGCGCAGGCCGATGAGGACGCTGTCGCCGGCCTCGGCG
This sequence comes from Nannocystis punicea, assembly GCF_026965555.1. GTDB lineage: Bacteria > Myxococcota_A > Polyangia > Nannocystales > Nannocystaceae > Nannocystis > Nannocystis punicea. Next base: position 5,657,547 of record NZ_CP114040.1, read on the forward strand.
ACGGCGAGCTCGCCGTAGCGGGCGGCCTCGAGCTCTTGGCCCTCGCCTTCGGGGAACAGGAACGTCTCGGCGCCGAAGCTGACCGCCTCGCCGCGCTTGTGGTAGCGCAGGCGCAGCTCCCCTGGCGCCAGCGCGCGGCCGTCGTCGACGCGGACGAACTGCGCCACGTCGTCGGCGTCGCGGGTGACGATCAGCGCGCCGCGCGGGGCCATGGCCTCGATGTTGGGCAGCGCGGCCAGCTCGTAGCGCAGCTCCATGTAGTCGCCCTGCATGAGCGAGCGCGGGTCGACGGGCCTGAGGCGCAGCAGCACCGTCTCGCCCGCCGACAGCACCTGCTCCTTCTGCGTCACCACCCAGCCGGGGATCGCCAGACCCAGCCCGAGCGCCAGCGACAGCCAGCGCAGGTCGGCCATGCGCGCCGCCAGCGGGCGGGCCTGGACCTCGCGCGGCCGGACGGCCCTGCGCCGCAACAGCCCCGCGAGCAGCAGGAACAACACGCCCTGGCTGACGGCCACGATCGACTTGCTGAGCAGCGTCGAGCCGTGCTCGTAGTACCAGAAGAACAGGAAGCCGCCGATCGCCGTCAGGCCGAACAGGCGCAGGCTGTGGCTGCCGCGCAGCTGCCCGAGGAGCAGCAGCGTCAGTCCGGCGCTCAGACCCGGCGTGTCGAGGCCCAGCAGCGCGGTCAGCCAGATCCCGACCAGCGCGGCCGCCAGCGCCCGCCCGCGCAGCTCCGGCCGCTCGCGCCCCGCCTGGACCATCAGCCAGGTCGACAGCGCCGCCCAGCCGGCCGACAGCGCCATCGCCTCGACCGCCCAGCTCCCGAACAGCATCGGCAGCGCGTCCGAAGCTCGGCTCCCGTGGCGGCCGCCGGCGCCGATCGTGATCGGCCCCCACACCGCCAGCGGCAGCGCGTAGGCCAGCGGCTGCCACAGCCGGCCGAGCCGGGCGGACAGCGGCGCCTGCAGCACCCACAGGCCGCAAATACATGTCCCGAGGAACAGGGCCAGAAGACCATGTCCGAAAGCGCCGACGTGCAGCTCGGCCGCCAGCACCAGCAGGGCCCCGGCGCCGACCAGGATGGAGGCGACGCCGATGGCGAGGTCGCGGACCAGCCAGACCGTGACGGCCTGGAGGAGGATCGTCGCCACGCACAGGGCCTCGTCGTCGCCGACGACCTCGCTCAGGCTGACGAGGATCAGGATCTGGCCGCCGATGGTGGCGATCCAGCGCAGCTGCAGCTCGAGCAGGCTGGCCGAGCCGCGCGCGAGCGCTGCGGCCAGGCCGAGGCCCGTCGCGCCGAGCGCGAGGCCGAGCGGCACGACCTCCGTGATCTCCATCTCCACGAGGAAGATCGCCAGCAGCAGCGCGCCCAGCCACACCGACACCGAGGCGCCGGCCTGCTGCAGCCGCAGGCCCTCGCCCGTCAGCCCGGCGAGGGCGTCGCGGGCCCGCTTGCCCAGCGGCGTCGCGGCGTCGAGCGCAGCGCGATCGACCAGGCCCTCGTCGGCCAGCTGCTCGAGCAAGCCTCGCGTGCTCACGCCGCGTCCTCCCCTCGCGAGCGGCGGGCGCGGAACCACTCGCCGCCGACGTAACCCTGCACGCTGAGGAGCAGGCCCATGATCAGGAGGCCGCCGACCTTGGCGTTGAGCACGTCGAACACCAGCTTGCCCTCGGCCACGGTCAGCAGGCCGAACAGCGCGGCGACGCCGAGCCGCTCGAGGCCGAAGTCGCCGATCCGGCGGCCGAGCTGCAGCATCACGACCGGCTGGGCCAGCGCCAGCAGCAGCGCCAGCGGCTGTCCCGAAGGCCAGCCGTCGATTCCGATCGCGGTCGCCCCGTGGGCGAAGCCGATGCACCAGCCGAGCCCCAGCGCGACCGCGCCGATCGCATCGCTCGCGCCGCGGCCGGCCCGGCGGTGCAGCCCCAGCGCGGTCAAGGCCGCGCCGCCGGCCAGGCTGACCCAAAGGCCAGGTGTAGCGAACGGGTGGCTGCCGAGCGCCTGACCGATCCACAGATAGGTCGTGACCACTGCCAGCAGGAGCGCAGTGATCCACGCGCCGACGAACCGGGTCGCCAGGGCGTAGCCCGCCAGCACCGCCGACCAGGCGAGGAACAGCTCGAACGCGTCGGCGCCGGTCTGGTAGACCTGGCCGACCAGGGCCAGGAGCGGCCCGAACAGCAGGCCGCCGGCCAGCGCCGCCGCGCGCCCGCTGAGCCTGTCGAGGCCGATCCAGCCGCCCGCGAGGGTCGCAGCGGCCATCGCCGCGGCCGCCAGGCCGATCCGCGTCTGCGGCGAGAACACGTCCCAGTTGGCGGCGACGAAGAAGATCGCGCCGGCCACCACGAGCACCGTGCCGAGGATGATCAGGTGGAAGCGCGCGAACCGGTACCACGCGTCGGCCGTGGGCTTGCGGCCGATGAGCTCGAGGCCGCGCTCCAGGGCCGCGGGCTCCAGCACGCCGGCCGCCGCGAGCGCGTGCAGGCGAACGGCGAGCGGCGGACCGGCGAGCGGGTCGGACACGCGGGCGACCTTAGCACGCCGATCTGCGGTCGGCGACAGCCCGCGTGGGACGAGGACGGTGCGTCGTCTCCATCGAGCGAGGCCGTGGGGGCGCCAGCGGGCGCGCGCTGACCTGGCGCAAGGGACATGTCCACGCGTGGAGCGCTGCGGGCCCCGAGCCGTACCGGCGGCCGGGGCTCGCGGAGAGCGACGTTCCGGCGCCGGCGGGCGCGAGCGCTCGAGCTTCGGAGAGCGCCGTGCAGCGGCGTGCGCGGTGCATGCTGCGGCCTCCGGGGATCTCCAGGGCCCCGAAGGTCAGCTTCAAGATGTCGCAAGGGACAGGTCGGACGGGCCCGCGCCGCGCACCTCGTTTCGCGGCGTGAGGCGGTGAAGGGTGGCTGTCGGGCGCTCCTGCGCTCGTTCGTTTCAAGATGTCTCAAGGGACATATCATCACCGAGAAGCGATGTGCGCGGCGGACGTCCTCGCGGCGTGACGGTCGCTGCCGCGCGCTCCTGCGCCGCTTCGGTTCAGCATGTCCTAAGGGACATGTAATCGTCGCGCAGAGAGGTGCGCGGCGCAGGTCCTCGCGGCGTGACGGTCGCTGCCGCGCGCTCCTGCGCATCTCGTTTTCAGCATGTCCCAGGGGACATATCGTCGCCGCGAAGCGGTACGCGGGACGGTCGCCGTCCTGCCAGCCGATCTCAATGTGTCGCAAGGGACAGGTCGCCGCCGCGAAGGGACGTGCGCGGCGGGTCCATCGCGGTGACGTTCGCTGCCGCGCGCTCCTGCGCCTTCACATGTCTCGACGGACAGGTCGTACCTCGCCCGAGACGATGGCCGCGGTGCAGCGGCCGCGGCGGTGGTGCCTGAAGTCCTCGCTCTCCCGCCGCAGATCGGGCCGAACATTGCATCGTCCGCGGGTGCCCCGACGGCCGCGCCCGGGTTATCGTGGCCGCATGCGACCCGCGATGACGGCATCCTTGCTGACCGCGCTGGCGCTCGTCGGGTGCGGCGGCGAGAAGGGCGACACCCTCGACACCGACACCGGGACGAGCGAGGCCGGCTCGACCACCGCGACCACGGACAGCGGCACCACGAGCACCTCGAGCGCCACCGACCCGACCGAGGCGCCGCCGACCTCGACGTCGTCGACCGCCTCGACCTCGACGACCCCCGGCACCAGCACCACCGAGGCCGCGACCACCGACGGGCCCGACACCGGCCCCGGTCCCATGCCGGCCTGCGGCGACGCCTCCCACTTCGCCACCTTCAAACAACCCACGACGCTGATCCACGTGGCGCCCGACGGGGCCGACGGGCCCGACTGCGGCGCCGAGGCGTCGCCGTGCCAGACCCTCGAGGCGGCCGCGCAGAAGGTCACGCCGGGCGCCGGCATCCGCCTGCACCCCGGTACCTACGCCCCCGACGTCTTCCTCAGCGATCTCGCGGGCACCGCCGACGCGCCGATCTGGATCGGCGGCGAACCGCTCGGCGAGCGCCCGCTCATCACCGGCGGCGGCGAGGCCCTGCACCTGTCGCGCGTCCGCCACCTGGTCCTGCACGACCTCGAGATCGCCGAGGCGGGCAGCAACGGCGTCAACGTCGACGACGGCGGCGCGGTCGACGATCCCGAGGCGACCCGCTTCGTCGCGTTCGAGCGCCTCTTTATCCACGACATCGGCGACGGCGGCAACCAGGACTGCCTCAAGCTGTCGGGCCTCAACGACTTCTGGGTGCTCGACAGCCAGTTCGAGCGCTGCGGCGGGGGCGGCAGCGCGATCGATCACGTCGGCTGTCACCACGGCCTGCTCGTCGGCAACTGGTTCGCCGAGAACGGCGGCAACGCGGTCCAGGCCAAGGGCGGCAGCGAGGACATCGAGATCCGCGGCAACACCATGCTCGACTGCGGCCAGCGGGCGGTGAACATGGGCGGCTCGACCGGCTTCGAGTTCTTCCGCCCGCCGCTGACGATGAACGGCACCAACGCGGAAGCCCGCGACATCCGCGTGATCGCCAACGTGATCGAGGGCGGCGAGACGCCGCTGGCGTTCGTCGGCTGCGTCGACTGCTTGGCGGCCAACAACACCATCATCCGCCCGCAGCACTGGCTGCTGCGGATCCTGCAAGAGACGGTGTCGAACCAGGAGTTCACGTTCGCGCCGGCGTCGGGCGGCCGGTTCGTCAACAACCTCGTGGTGTTCGACCGCGCCGCGATCTCGACGTACGTCAACATCGGCGGCAACACTGCGCCGGAGACGTTCACCTTCACGACCAACCTCTGGTTCGCCGCCGACGCGCCCGACCAGTCGAGCCCGGCCGGCGACCTCCCGGTCGCCGAGACCGACCCGATCACCGGCGTCGATCCGCAGCTCGTCGACCTCGCTGCGGACTACCACCTCACGCCCGGCGGCCCCGCCGTCGGCTCGGGCACGCCGCTGCCCGAGCTCACGGGCGACCGGGAATTCGGCTGCTGGTCCGAGCCGCCGAGCCGCGGGGCCTTCGAGCTGAAGTGACCTGTCCCTCGGGGCAGATCACTCGTGGTTCCGAGACATGAACTTCAGGACAGGCGACGTGGCCTGCCCCGAAGGACAGGTCACACGCAGGCCGCCGCGGTCTTGAGCAGCTCGCTGTAGGCCTCGGCGTCGAGCAGGGCGGTGAACTCGCTGAGGTCGGGCGGGCGCACCGCGATCATCCAGCCCTCGCCGTAGCAGTCGTCGTTGATGGTGGCGGGCGCGAGGTCGAGGCCCTCGTGGACGCGGACCACTGCGCCGCTCAGGGGGGTGAACAGCTCGATCTCCGCCTTGGCGCTCTCGAGCACCGCGAAGCACTGGCCGGGCGCGAGCTCGTCGCCGGGCTGGACGCGGAGGGCGAAGTCGGTGATCTCGCCGAGCTGATCGAGGGCGCGAGCGCTGATCCCGACGAGCACGCTGTCCCCGGCGAGTTCGGCCCAGACGTGGTTGCGCGCGTAGCGACGGGGATGGATGGGGGGCATCGGGACCGCGTTATCCCACGCTGGCCTTGCGCCAGCAACGGCCCTGGAGGCCGGACACGGCTAGCGGCGCGCGGTCGTGGCGAGCTGCACTGCGATCCCGAGCAGGGCCAGCGCGGCCCACGCGACGACCTCCGGGACCGCGTCGGGGAGGGCACCTGTCCACGGCAGCGCGGTGAGGTCGGTCAGCCAGCGGACGGGGCTCTCGGCCATCACCTCGGCGCTGCGCACCACCAGGGCGGCGCCCGTGATCGCGGTGGCGACGATGAGCACCACCCGCGACACCACCACGCTGGCGCTGCCGGCCACGCAGGCCAGGAGCAGCTGGACCTGCCACGAGACCCCGCCGACCACCGGCGCCGCGGCCCAGGTCAGCAGCAACGCCGCGACCGCGCCGATCGCGAACACGCCGATCCGGAAGTACGCCAGCGCCGCGCCGAGAGCGAGCAGGCCGGCGCCGACCTGCATCAGGCTGGCCGTGAGGACCTGTCCCGGAAACCAGATCGCGGCCAGGGCGGCGCCGGCGCCGACCCCGAACACGAGGCCGTAGAGGCCGAGCACCAGCGGGAACAACCTGTAACCGGCGATGCAGTGCACGAGCCCCACGAGGAGCGCGACGACGGGGGGCAGACCGAGCGGCACCGGCGGACCCTAGCGACCGCGACCGGGCAGGGCAAAATAACTGCCGGTCGGGGGTCGCAGCGCCGATCTTCGCCTGCGGTCCTTCCGGAGGCGCCCGGGTAGGTGTTGGCCCGCAGCCGGGCCCCTCCGCGTCGAGCTCGCTCGAGGTGGATGGACGGGCCTGGTCGCGACCCCTTCGTCACGCGGCCGCCGCCACGCCGAGTTCACACCGGGCTCGGGTCAGGATGTTTCACCGTTCGCTGCGAGGACGGACACATCGCCGGTTCGCCCTCGCCGCCGGCGGTCGTGGTATGGCAAAACTCAGCGCCATGCGCTCCTTCCTGCTCCTCGCACTCCTGGCAGTGACCCCGCTCGCCTGCGGCGGCGAGGCGGGGGCCGGCGGTCCCGGGGGTCCGGGCGGCCCCGGCAAGGGTCGGCGCGGCGGCGAGGCCGAGGCCCTCGCGGTCGCGGTCACGACCCTGTCGCCGGCGACCATCGAGCGCCACTACCGCGGCGCGGGCACGCTGCGGGCCCTGCGAGCCGCCGACCTGGTGGCGCTGCAGCCCGGCGTGGTGCTCGAGCTGCGGGCCGAGGAGGGCGACAGCGTCGCCGAGGGCCAGCTGCTGGCCCGCCTCGACGGCCGCGCCTATCAGCTGCAGGCCGCGCGCGACAAGCTCAGCGCCCAGAACGCGGCCAAGGAGCTGCAGCGGCTCGAGCAGCTGACCGGCCTGTTGTCGCGCGAGGAGCTCGACAAGCAGCGCTACGCCGCCGAGTCGGCGCTGGCCAGCGCCCAGGTGTCGCGTCACCAGGCCTCGCAGACGACCGTCTCGGCCCCGTTCGCCGGCACCATCACCCGCCGCCACATCGACGTCGGCAACCTCGCCACCACCTCCAAGTCGCTGTTCACGATCGCCGACCTCAGCGCCCTCGACCTCGAGCTGCACGTGCCCGAGCGCGAGGCGAGCGCGGTCCAGGCCGGCGCGCCGGCCACGATCGAGCTGCAGGACGGCAGCACCTTCGAGGCCCGGGTCGAGCGGCGCGCGCCGGTGGTCGACCCGCTGACCGGCACCGTGAAGTTCGTCGTCCGCGCCCGCAGCTTCCCCGCCGGCGCAGTGCCCGGGGCGTTCGCGCGCGCGACCCTGCGCGTGGCAGTGCGCGAGTCGACCCCCAGCGTGCCCCGCAGCGCGATCGTCGAGGTCGAGGGCAAGCCGCACGTGTACGTGGTCGAGGACGGGCGCGCCCGCCGGCGCCCGGTCGAGCTCGGCCTGGTCGGCGAGGAGCGAGCGGAGATCCGCGGCGGCGTGGCCGAGGGCGCCCAGATCGTCGTCGACGCCGGCACCGGCATCGCCGAGGGCATGCCCGTGCGCGCGATCGCCGAGGCCGACGGCAAGGCCGGCAAGCGCGACGGCAAGGGCGGGGCCGAGGCGGCAGTAGCGAGCCCGACGGGCCAGGCCGAGGCCAAGGCGGCGGGAGCGAGCCCGACGGGCCAGGCCGAGGCGCCGGCCATCGCCGCGCCGGCCGAGGTGTCCGCCGGGGCAGGTCCGCCGGGGCAGGTCCCCGAGGCCAGGTCCGAAGAGACAGGCGCGAAGGGGCAGGTCCCCGAGGCCAGGGCGCAAGAGACAGGTCCGAAGGGGCAGGCGGCCGCGGCGGCGCCAGGGGGCCGGTGACGGGCGAACCGCGGCAACGCGGCATGGTGGCCGGCGCGGTCGGGCGGCCGGTCACGACCACGATGGTGCTGGTCGCGCTGGTCGTGTTCGGCCTGGTGGCGCTGACGCGGCTGCCGCTGGCGCTGCTGCCGGACCTCAGCTACCCGAGCGTCACCGTTCGCACCGAGATGCCGGACGCGGCCCCGCAGGAGGTCGAGGAGCTGCTGACGCGGCCGGTCGAGGAGCTGGTCAGCGCGGTCCCGGGGGTGGTGCAGGTCGAGTCGGTCTCGCGCGAGGGCACCAGCGAGGTCGTGCTCGACTTCGGCTGGGGCACCGACATGGACCGCGGGCTCGACGACGTGCGCGAGAAGCTCGACCGCGTGGTCCTGCCGACCGGGGTGCAGCGGCCGGTGGTGCTGCGCTACGACCCGTCGCAGGAGCCGATCCTGCGCCTGGCCCTGGTCTCGAAGGACAACATGCGCCCGGCCGAGCTGTGGGAGCTGGCCGACCGCCGGGTCAAGCGCGCGCTCGAGAAGATCCCAGGGGTCGCGGCGGTGCAGATCCACGGCGGCGACAAGGAGGAGATCCGCGTCGAGCTCGACCCGCAGCGGCTGTCCGCCATGCGCGTGACCGCCGACGAGGTCGCCCAGGCGATCCGCCGCGACAACGTCAACCGCCCCGGCGGCGCGCTGTCGGAGCAGAAGAGCCGCTACCTGCTGCGCACCGTCCACGAGGCCCGCGCCCCGGCCGAGCTCGAGGAGGTCGTGGTCCGCAGCCAGAACGGCGCCGAGCTGCGCCTGCGCGACGTCGCCGACGTCGCCCGCGTGCCGGTCGAGCGCGAGGAGCTGGCGCTGGTCGGCGGCCGCGAGGCGGTCGAGCTGGCCGTCTACCGCGAGGGCGACGCCAACACCGTGGCGGTCTCGCGGGCGGTCCAGACGGCGCTGCCCGAGCTGCACCTCGGGACAGGCCAGAGCGTGCTCGTCCTCAGCGACCAGGCCGCCTTCATCGAGTCGGCGATCGCCGAGGTCCAGAGCAACACCCTGCTCGGCGGCGCCCTGGCGGTGCTGGTCCTGCTGTTCTTCCTCCGCGACCTGCGGGCCACCCTGGTCATCGCCGCGGCCATCCCGATCTCCCTGCTCGTCACCTTCGTGCCGCTGCAGATGCTCGGCGTCAGCCTCAACCTGATGAGCCTCGGCGGCCTGGCGCTCGGCGTCGGCATGCTGGTCGACAACAGCATCGTCGTGCTCGAGTCGATCGCCCGCGTCCGCGAGCGCGACCCCCACGGCGCCGCCGGGGCCACCGCGGTCCGCGGGGCCACCGAGGTCGCCGCCTCGGTCGTCGCGTCCACGCTGACCACCGTCGCGGTGTTCCTGCCGATGGCCTTCGTCGAGGGCGTCGCCGGCCGCCTGATCCGCGACCTGGCCTACACCGTGTCGCTCAGCATCCTCTCGTCGATGTTCGTCAGCCTGACCCTGGTGCCGGTGCTGCAGAGCCTCGGCGGCGGGGCAGGGGCGGGCGACGACGGCCCGCCGCCGCCGCGCTCGCTGGTCGCCTGGCTGCTGGCCCCGTTCGCGCTGGTGTTCCGCGGCCTGCGCCTTGCGACATGGGCGATCGGACATGTCCTTCGGGTCCTGACCGCGCCGCTGACCGCGGCCTACGCGGGGGTCGAGCGCGCCTACCCGCGGCTGCTCAAGGGGGCGCTGCGCTGGCGCTTCACCGTGGTGGCGCTGGCGGTGGCGCTGTGCGTGATGGCGTTCCAGCAGCTGCAGGGCCTCGGCAGCACGCTGCTGCCGGAGATCCAGCAGGGCGAGTTCTTCGTCCAGATCTCGCTGCCGCAGGGCAGCTCGTTAGGGCGCACCGCCGACGTCGCCCGCCGGGTCGCCGCCGCGGTCGAGCGCGACGAGGCGGTCGCGCAGGTGTTCGCCCGCGTCGGCAGCATGACCGCCGGCGACAGCGCCACCGGCACGGTCGCCGGCACCCACCTGGCCCAGGTCAACGTCCGCCTGCACCCGGGCCTGCCGGCGCCGGAGGAGGCCGCGCTCGAGGAGGCGCTGATGCTGGCGATGGCCGGCGCCGCCGGCGACCCGGAGGCCACCCTGCGGCTCGGCCGCCCGGCGCTGTTCTCGTTCGATGCCCCGATCGAGGTCCGGATCTTCAGCGAGGAGCCCGAGCGCGCGATCGCCCACGCGCTCGCGCTCCTGCCCGACCTCCGCGCCATCGAGGGCCTCGCCGACGTCGCCCCCGACGACCTCGCCGGCCGCCCCGAGGTCCGCGTCGACTTCGACCGCGAGCGCCTCAGCCGCCTGAACCTCGGCGTCGACGCGGCCGCGCTCGCGGTCCAGCGCGCAGTCCAGGGCGAGATCGCGACCAAAATGCACGCGGCCGACCGGCAGCTCGACGTCCGCGTCCAGCTGCCGCACGTCGACCGCACCCGCGCCGCCGACGTCGGCAAGATCGCGGTGGCCGTGATCGGCGACGTCCCGGTCACCGTGGCCGCGGTCGCCGACCTGGTCGAAGGGACAGGCCCCGCCGAGATCCGTCACCTCGACGGACGTCGCGGCCTGCGGATCCGCGCCCGCCTCACCGGCGAGGACCTCGGCGCAGTGGCCCTCTGCGTCGAGGACGTCCTCGCCGAGCACGACCCCGGCGACGGCCGCGTCCAGGCCGAGCTCGGCGGCCAGGCCGAGTCGCTCGGCGGCTCGATGAAAAGCATGATGTTTGCGGCACTTATCGCCGTGTTCCTCATCTACGTGGTGATGGCCTCGAGCTTCGAGAGCCTGCATCACCCGCTGCTGATCATGGGCACCGTCCCGCTCGCGGTGGTCGGGGTCGCCTGGGCCTGCGTGCTCACCGACACCCCGATCTCGGCGATGGTCGGGATGGGGGCCATCATCCTCGGCGGCATCGTCGTGAACAACGCGATCGTCCTGGTCAACACCGTCAACTACCGCCGCGGCCAGGGCATGGAGGTCGGCCCGGCGCTGATCGAGGCCGGCCGGCTGCGGCTGCGGCCGATCGTCATGACCACGGCCACGACCGTGCTCGGCCTGTTGCCGATGGCGGCCGGCGTCGGCGACGGCGCGGCCCTGCGCCAGCCGCTCGCGGTCACGGTCATCGGCGGCCTGACCGCGGCGACCCTGCTGACCCTGGTCGTGATCCCGTGCCTGTACAGCCTGCTGCCGGGCAAGCGCCAGGACGCCTGGGCCGACATGGCGGGGGAGGACTGACGTGGGCGCGGACCGACGGCCTGGCACGGAGGACATGTCCCCCAACGCAGGTCCGATCGGCCCTGGCCCCGAGGACATGTCCGCGAAGGCAGGCCCGCAGATCGCCGGCCGCGCCAGCCTGTCCGACCTCGCGCTCGACCGCCCGGTGATGATCGGGATGCTGCTGCTGGCGATCCTGGTCCTCGGCGCGATCGCCACCGCCCGCCTGCCGCTGGCGTTCCTGCCGGCCGGCGGCACCGCCCGCGTGTCGCTGCGCATCAACCTCCAGCGCACCAGCCCCGAGCTGGTCGAGCGCGAGATCATCCGCCCGGTCGAGGAGGCGATGGCCGGCCTGCGCGGCCTGCAGCGGATCCAGGTCGGCAGCGGCGGCTGGGGCGTGCGCGTCAACCTCGAGTTCGTCGCCGGCACCGACATCGCCGCCCGCAAGGCCGAGATCCGCGAGCGCTTCGACCGGATCCGCGGGACCCTGCCGGACGCGATCACGCGCGTCACCCTCGACTCGTGGGGCCGCTCCGACGACGCGGTGGTCAAGCTGCGCCTCGCCAGCGACAGCGACCTGACGCGCTCCTACGACCTGATCGAGCGCCACGTGGTGCGGCCGATCGAGCGGATCCCCGGGGTCTCGCGCGTCGAGCTCGAGGGCGTCGAGCCGCGCGAGCTCGAGGTCGCCCTCGACCTCGAGGCCCTGCGCCGCGCCGGCGTGTCGGCCCAGGCCGTCAGCGCCGCCGTGCGCGAGGCCCGGCAGGGCCGCAGCCTCGGCGTCCTGCGCGAGGACGCGACCCAGCCGGGCGTCCGCGCCCCGCCGGTCGACGCCGATCCGCAGGCGTTCGCCGCCCTGCCGGTGGCCCGCACCCGCGGCGCGCCGGCCAGCACGACCGCCGCCACCACCGCGCCGCGCGCCACGACCCCGATCGCTAGCGCCGCGTCTTCGGCTGCCTCTTCGAGCATGTCCTCCGGGACATCTACGAACGCCGCCCCCGCCGTCTCGGCCACCGCGCCGCTGGCGGCCCAGGGCCCGCAGGGGATCGGGGCGCGCTCGAACACCGCCAGCGTCGGCCCGGGCGTCTACACCAGCACGCCGATCGGCGCAGGCGTCGCCGCGGCCACCGCCTCGGCCGTCGGCCAGACCGGCGCGACGCCGCCGGCGCGGGTCGGCGAGGTCGCGCGGGTCGAGGTCCACCCGCGAGAGAACCGCAACTTCCGCAGCCTCGACGGCCGCCTGGGCGTCGATCTTTCGGTCTACGCCGACGCCGGCGCCAGCCCGGTCGACGTCGCCCACGCAGTCAACGGCGTCGTCGAGGAGCTGCAGGCCAGCCCGCGGCTCGGCGGGATCTCGGCGGTCGTCTACCACGACCAGGGCAAGATCATCCTCAAGACCCTGGCCGACCTGCGCGACACCGGCATCTACGGCGGCGTGCTCGGCGTGGCCATGCTGTGGCTGTTCCTGCGCCGCTGGGGCGTCACCATGGTGGCCGCGCTGTGCATCCCGCTGACGATCCTGGCCACCTGCGGGGTCCTGCTGATCCGCGGCGAGGAGCTCAACTGCATCGTCCTGCTCGGCCTCGTGCTCGGCGTCGGCATGCTGGTCGACAACGCGGTCGTCATCACCGAGGCGATCGAGCTGCAGGCCCAGCGCGGCCTGTCGGCGCGGGCGGCCGTGCGGGCAGGGGGGCGCGAGGTCGGCCTGGCCACCGTCGCGTCGACGCTGTCGAGCGTGATCGTGTTCCTGCCGCTGGTGTTCGGCGACCCGGCCAACCCGATGAGCGCGCTCCTGGCCCCGCTCGGCCTCACCTTCGCCACGGTCCTGCTGTGCAGCCTGTTCGTCAGCCAGACGCTGGTGCCGCTGATCATGCCGACGGTGCTGAAGCGGGGCGGGGTGGCCGAAGGGACAGGTCGCAGCGGGCGCATCCTCGGGCCGCTGACCGCCGGCTACGGGCGCCTGATCGCGCTCACCCTGCGGTTCCGCCGGACCGCGCTGGTGCTCGGCCTGGGCCTGGCCGCGAGCGCGGTGATCCCGACGCGGCTGCTCAACTACAACCTCAGCGACATCGACCCCAAGCCCGACTGGGTCGAGGTCAGCATGCAGTTCGTCGGCAGCCCCGGCTACAAGGACATCGCCGAGCGCGTGCGCGTGGTCGAGGAGGCCATCCTGGCCAAGAAGGACGCCCTCGCGGTCACCCACGTCTCGTGCGCCTACTCGGACTTCTGGGGCCGCTGCGACGTCCACCCGATCGCCCGCGCCGCCTCCGAGGCCGACGCCGAGGCGTTCACCAAGACCGTCAAGCAGGCGCTGCCCGAGCAGGCCGGCGTGCGCTACCTGGTCGGCGAGAACAACCGCGGGCAGATGCGCGGCAACCCCGACCGCCACGAGATCGAGCTGGCGATCAAGGGCGAGGACATGGGTGTCCTCATGGACCTGTCCGAAAAGGCAGCCGCACACCTGCGCGCGACCCTGCCGCGGGGCAGCGCCGACAACCCCGAGGCCGGCGGCGTCGACACCGTCGTCGGCCCCTACGACGAGGGCTCGCGCGAGCTCCACGTCCAGCTCGACGGCGCCCTCCTGCGCCGCTACGACCTGCGCGCCGACGACGTCGCCCGCCTGATCCAGACCGCGTTCCAGGGCACGCCGCTCGGCCAGGTGCGCAGCCCCGAGGGGCAGATCGAGCTGCGCCTGTCGGCCGGCGCGGCCGCGGGCGGGGCAGGGGACGGGCCCACGATCGAGGAGCTGCGCGACCTGCCGATCCCGCTGGCCGACGGCGGCGAGGTCACCGTCGGCGGGATCGCCACGCTCGAGCGCACCCGCAGCCCGTTCTTCATCCAGCGCCTCGACCGCGAGACGCAGGTCAAGGTCAAGGCCCGCTTCTTCACCCCCGATCCGGAGAAGAACCGCGAGCTCGTCAAGAAGGCGATGGAGAGCTTCGTGTTCCCGGCCGGCTACAGCAGCGGCGAGTGGTCGCGCTGGGGTCGTACGCAGCGGTCCAACCTCGAGGTCCTCATCGACCTCGGCCTGTGCCTGCTGCTGGTCTACGCGGTGATGGCCTCGCTGTTCGAGAGCTTCCTGCAGCCGTTCGCGATCCTCGCCACCTGCCTGCTCGGCTGCGTCGGCGCGCCGTGGCTGATGTGGTGGACCGGCACGACCGTCGACACCACGGCGATGATCGGCCTCTTTATCCTGATCGGCATCGCCGTGAACAACGGCATCATGCTGATCGACCGCGCCATCCAGCTGCGCGCCGCCGGCATGGGCCGCGACGCCGCGCTCGCCGCCGCCGGGGCCGATCGCCTGCGCCCCATTTTGATGACGGCCGGGACCACGGTGCTCGGTCTGGTGCCGATGCTGATCCACCACCCCACGCTCGCAGGCGTCTACTATCATGCCATCGCGCTGATCCTCGTCGGCGGACTGGCCTCGAGTACGGTGATGACGCTGGTCTTCCTACCCGCCACGTACAGTTTGATCGACGACCTCGCCCGTGCGGGCCGATCGGTGTGGCGGCGCGTGGCGCGGTGAGCGAAGTCGAGCAACCCCCCGTGTGTGGCCGCCAACGTCCGTCGGCGAGCAAAAAGACCAACCCGGTCGCGGGCGTCGCATGGATGATGAAAGCCCATGCCCGTCTCCGGCCCCGACTCTTCGCCCGACCTGGCGACGCTCCTCGCCGAGAACGCCGCGCTGCGCGAGCGCAACGAGCTGCTCACGGCCGTCATCACGCACTGTCCCGCGGTCATCTTCGTGAAAGACACGGAGGGTCGGCTGGTGGTGTGCAACAGGACCTACGAGCGCCTCGCCGACGCCGAGCCCGGCGGACTGATCGGCAAGACCGACCACGACATCTTCGGCCCCGAGGCCGGGGCGCAGAACCGGACCAACGACCTCCGGGTGTGTGAGACCGGCGCGCCGCAGGAGGTCGAGGAGCTCATCCCGCAGCGCGACGGCATGCACGTCTACATCTCGGTCAAGTTCCCGATCTTCGACGCGGGCGGCCAGCTCTACGGGATCGGCGGGGTCGCCACCGACATCACCGAGCGGCGCCGCGCCGAGGACGAGCGCAACGCGCTGCAGGAGCGGGTCATCGCGGTCCAGCGCTCGGTGCTCGAGGAGCTGTCGACCCCCATCGTGCCGATCGCCGACAACGTGATCGCGCTGCCCCTGATCGGCTCGATCGACCGCGACCGCGGCCGCGCGATCATGCAGGCGCTGCTCGACGGCATCGCCCAGCACCGCGCCCGCGCGGCGATCCTCGACGTCACCGGCGTGCGCTCGATCGACGCCCAGGTCGCCGCCGGCCTCCTGCAGTCGGTCCAGGCCGCCCGCCTGCTCGGCACCCGCGTGCTCGTCACCGGCATCCGCTCCGAGGTCGCCCAGGCGATGGTCGGCCTCGACGCCGACTGGAGCGGCGTCGAGGTCCTCGCCACCATGCGCGAGGCCGTCGCCTGGGTGCTCGGCCGTGGCGCGGCCCACCGGTGAACGGCGTGCGCCTCGGGACATGTGCTCGAGGAAATGTCTCGCAGGGCATGCTCTGAAGCGCATGTCCTGGAGAGCATGGACCGAAGAACATGCGCAGGACGGCATGTTCCAAGGGACATGCAAGGACGGCGGCCGCGAGGCCCGGCTGTCCGTCGGCGACGCGTCCGCCCTCCCGTGCGCGCAGACCCGCCGGCCGGCGCCCCGCGGGGCGATGCCAGCGGGCCGGGCGCGCGACTCCGCGGCCCGCGGGGCCGAGCCGCGGCGAGCGGGCGCGAAACCCTGTCCCGCAGGCCAGGCGTGCGCGGATCGCCGACGCGGTCTCCGGCCGCTCGGCTTCAGCCGCGCACGCGCGAGCGGGTGAACAGCCCGCCGAGGCCGAGCAGGAGCGACAGGCCGCCGACCGCGAGACCTGTCCCGTAGGCCAGGCGCGTGCGGATCGCCGACGCAGCGGTCTCCGGCCGCTCGACGCTGGCGGTCAGGCGCGCCTGCAGCTCCGGGTCCTCGGGGGCGAGCTCGGCCGCGGTGGCCAGCAGCATGCGCCGGCCCTCCTCGGTGGCCGCGAGGTCGGCCTCGGCCAGCAGGGCGTGCACCCGTAGCGCGTCGGCGCGCACAGGATCGGCGTCGTCGAGCAGGGCGGCGCTCTTGCGCCACAGGCGGGCCCCCTGCGCCAGATCGCCGGTCGCGGCGGCCTCGGCGGCGGCCTGCTCGTAGGTCGGCACCAATTCGGCGCGCGCGCTGAGCTCGGGGTCGTCGGCCAGCAGGCGGTCGAGGATCGCGATCGCGGCCGCCCGGTCGGGCTCGCGCAGCGCCGCCGCGATCTCGGCCCGCTCGCGCTCGCGTCGGCCGTCGTCCAGGCGCTGGAAGAACGCCCGCGTCAGCCGCTCCGGCTGGGCCTCGCACACCTCCGCGAGCACGCTGTCGCGCGGGGCCGAGCGGCAGTCGGGCTCGGCCAGGTCGGGGTGATTGGCGGCGATCCGGCTCATGATCGCGATCCGTGCCAGGTCGCGGTAGGTCAGCTGGGCGGCCGACTCGCCGGTGCCGCCGCCGACGAAGCGCAGCAGCTTGCGTTCGGCCCGCGGCGCCGGTCCGGTCACGTAGGTGAAGAAGGCCTCGCGCGCGGCCTCGCGGACCCGCGGGATCGCGGCGTCGACGTAGTCGAGCAGCGGCCCGGCCGCGTCGCCGGGGCGGACCATGCCGTAGGCCGCGAGCAGCTCGGTGAGCCGCGCCGGATCGTCGCCGACGGCCTGCAGCGCCTTGCGCGGGTGGGCCCGGTCCATGCGATCGATCTGGTAGCCGGCGTACTCCGCGGTGCGGTAGGCCACCGAGTCCTTGACCACCTGCGCCTCGCCCTCGTCGGCGGGCAGGGGCGGGCGGATCGAGCGGCGGAGCAGCCCGGGCAGCGCCGGATCGCCGAGGCGGCGGATCGCCCGCCCGACCTCGTCGCGGAACGTGCTCTCGTGCAGGTACGCCGCCGTCAGCAGCGCCTCGACGACCTCGTCGGTGCGGGCCGGTTCGGCGCCGATCGAGGCCGCGGCGCGCAGCAGCGCCGCCTGGATCACGCAGTCGCGGTAGATCGGCCGCAGCAGCTTCGACACCTGCCGCGACGGCAACGCCAGCAGGTCGGTGAACCAGTCCTCGGACAGCTTGATCCCGTGGTGGCCGTGGGCCTTCTTCCACGCCAGCTCGAAGTGCCCGTAGCGGTTCGGCACGTCGCCGCCGATCACCGCCAGCATCGCCTTGTAGTCGGCCTTGCGAGCCGTGCGCGGCGCCAGCATCGCCGCCTGCACCGCCGGCCACAGCGAGGAGGGGGCGGCCGCCAGCGCGCGCGCCAGCGGCCCGAGGTCGCGGTGCGGCCCGTCGCGCAGCGCCGCGATCAGCCCCGCGAGCTCGTCCGCGGTGGTCGGCGGCGCGATCGGCTGGCCCTCGATACCTGGCGCATCGACCCTGTCTGGAAGTTCATGTTCTTCGGGACCTGTCGCTTCGGACTCACGCGGCGGCGCCGGCTTCGACTTCGGCTTGCGCTTCGGCGCGCGGGCGACCTCGGCGTCGTCGACCGGGAGCTCGGCGACGGCCGCGTCGACCTCGCCGTCGGCCAGGGCCGCGGCCTGGGCGAACCACAGCTCGAAGCGGTCGGCCCAGGCCTGGGCCTGCAGCGTGTCGGCCGACGAGCGGGTCAGGACCTCGACCTGCGGCTCACCGGCGCAGGCGGCGACCAGGGTCGAAAGGAGCAGGGCGCGCCGTGGCATGCGGGCTGGGTACCAAGGGCAGGGGAGATCCCCAAATTTGTCACCGCGGGCCCAGGGCTCAGTGCAGCCGGTCCTCGGGGACAGGTGCGCCGATCTCGGGGACGAAGCGGAGGAAGCGCAGACCGGCGCCGGTGAGGGCGCGCAGGCCGTCGTTGCCGGCGTACTGGAGGTAATAGTGGTTCTGAATGCGCGCGATCGCGCAGATCGCCGCCTCATCGCCCGGCATCTGGAAGCGGATGATCACCTTCGTCCGCAGCGGCAGCGGCTCGGGCATCTCGATGAACATGCCGGTCTCCGAGATGTTGCGGGCGACGCACCACTGCTCCCCCACCTCCTCCGAGAAGACCAGTACGGGGAAGACCTTGTCGATCCGCGACGAGCCACGGCGTTCCTGGGCGACACGCATGAGGGGAGGATCGCCGGGTCGGAGTATGAACACAAATATCCTACATGTGTGCCATGGTGCTCCGATAACTACGGCGCGACAGTGTGTTTTCTGCGCGCGTGCGCGAGGTCTGGCCGCCGGTCGCGCCGCGCGCTTGCGTCGGCTCCCGCCATCCCCCATAAAGCCCGGACTTTTGGCCATGGAAACCGATCGAACGCCCGAGTCCGTCGACGAGATGTCCTTTCGGGCAGGTACCGTCGCGCTGTGCGGGCGACCGAACGTCGGCAAGTCGACGCTCCTGAACGCCCTCGTCGGCAGCGACCTCGCCGTCGCCACCCGGTTCCCCCAGACCACGCGCGAGCGCCTGCTGGGCGTGTGGTCCGAGGCGGGCTTCCAGGCGGTGCTGGTCGACACCCCGGGTATCCACCGCGCCAAGTCGGCGCTCAACAAGTTCATGGTCGACGAGGCCCTGCGCGGGGCGCAGTCGGTCGACCTGGTCCTCATGCTCGCCGAGGCGCCGATGCTGGCCGACATCGCTGCGGCCGAGGAGTGGGAGCCGGGCCCTGCCGCCGCCGCGGCGCTGACCTCGATCGCCGCCGCCGGCCGGCCGATCGCCCTGGTCCTCACCAAGTGCGACCGCGTCGAGGACAGGGCGATGCTGCTGCCGATCCTCCGCAAGTGGTCGACGCTGCATCCCTTCACCGCGCTCATCCCGATCAGCGCCACCACCGGCGAGGGCCTGCCGGCGCTGCGCGACCACGTCGTCGCCGCGCTGCCGGTCGCCGAGCCGCTGTTCCCCGAGGATCAGCTGAGCGACCGCGCCGTCCGCTGGCACGCCGGCGAGCGCGTGCGCGCGGCCCTGTTCGACCACCTGCGCGACGAGCTGCCGTACTGCTGCGCCGTCACAGTCGAGTCGTTCAAGGAGCAGCGCAAGCCGCCGCGGGACATCGTCCACGCCAGCGTCCACGTCGAGCGCGAGAGCCAGAAGCCGATGGTCATCGGCCGCGGCGCCGAGACGATCAAGGCCATCTCGATGTCGGCCCGGCGGGCGATCGCCGAGCTGACCGGAAGGCCATGCGAACTCTACCTCGAGGTCAAGGTGACCCCGAATTGGACCCGCGACCCGGCGCTGATGCAGCGCCTCGGCCTGCACGCGCCCGTGGGGGGCCTGTCATGAGCGAGCACGACGACGATCTGGCCGAAGGGCCAGGCGAGGAATTCACCGGCGACGAGCCGGCGCCCAGCGCCGACGCGGGTCGTCGCACCAGCGTGGTAGCGATCGTCGGCCGGCCGAACGTCGGCAAGTCGACGCTCTTCAACCGCCTGGTCGGCGCGCGCAAGGCGATCGTCGAGGACCGCCCGGGCGTCACGCGCGACCGCCTGTACGGCGTCGTCAACCACGACGGCAAGAGCTACGTCATCGTCGACACCGGCGGCCTCGACTTCGACGACGAGTCGCTCGGCGGCCAGATCCGCGTCCAGGCCGAGATCGCGATCGAGGAGAGCGATCTTATCCTGTTCGTGGTCGACGCCTTCGACGGCATCGTCGCCGACGACCGCGAGATCGCCGACATCCTGCGCCGCTCGAGCCGGCCGGTGCTGGTGGTCGTCAACAAGTGCGACAACCCCGAGCGCGAGATCGCGGCCCAGGCCGCGCACGAGCTCGGCTTCCCGATCGTCGCGGTGTCGGCCGCGCACGGGCGCAACGCCGCCGAGCTGCACGACACAGTGCTCGCGCAGGTCCAGCAGCCGGCGCTCGAGGGCGCGATCGCCAGCGCGCTGGTCGGCACCCGCGTCGCCTTCATGGGCCGGCCGAACGCCGGCAAGTCGAGCCTCATCAACGCGCTTCTCCGCGAGCCGCGGGTGATCGTCAACGCCGAGGCGGGCACCACCCGCGACCCGATCGACCTGCCGTTCGAGTTCAACAAGCAGCCGATCGTCCTCATCGACACCGCGGGCCTGCGCCGGCGCAAGCAGATCGAGCGGGCGATGGAGAAGCTGGCCGCGATCAAGGCGATCCGGACGATGGAGCGGACCCAGGTGGTCGCGCTGATCATCGACGCCAGCATCGGCGTCACCGACCAGGATCAGCGGTTGGCCCGCATGGCCCACGAGCGCGGCAAGGGCGTGGTGGTCTGCCTCAACAAGTGGGATCTCGTCGCGCGCGACAAAAAAGCGGCGCACGCGGTGCAGGTTCAGGCCGAGGAGGAGCTTCAGTTCCTCGAGCGGCCCTACATCATCAAGACGTCGATCACCGGCGCCGGGCGCGACGCGGGGCAGGGCCACGCGCGCGGCCTCGGCGAGCTCATGGAAGCTTGCCTGCACACCGCGCGCGCGCTCGGGAAGCACATCTCGACCGCGGATCTCAACGCCGAGCTGGCCGCTGCCGTCGCCGAGCACTCGCCGCCGATGTTCGGGCCAAAACCGGTAAAACTGCTGTTCGCCACCCAGGCGGAGAGCGATCCCCCGCTGATCGTCATCTCTGCCAATCATGGGCGCTGCCTGCCGGCCTCGTACGAGCGCTACCTGTTGCGGCGCTTCCGGACGCGGTGGAACCTGCGGGGCATCCCCGTGCGGCTCGTGGTTCGCGCCCGCGGGCGCACCAACAGCGAGCGGGGCCGGGGCGCGAACAAGACCGCCGAGTAAGTCACGATCGGCGCTTCGAGCTCGCCGTCCCAAATGGGTGACGGCCGGACCCGGATGTGAGGCAACGCCGGGCGCTCGCGCGCGGACGCCAGGCCTCGGCGCTTCTGCCACCTGGAGTGTTCGCGGACTTTACAAGCCGGGGCCACCTTTGCGATGGTAGGGCACACCGTCCACCTCCGGCCTCCCTGGAGAACCCTCATGTCGCGCGTTACTTCCCTGAGTCGTCTCTCGCTCACCGCCGGCGCTGCCCTGGCGCTCACCGCCTGCCTCGAGCACCCGATCAAGAAGGTGCTCTACGACAAGAGCTCCGAGGCGCAAGAGAACGTCGCCATCGCGATCAACAAGGACGTCGACATCCTCTTCGTCATCGACAACTCCGGGTCGATGGCCGACGAGCAGGCCCTGCTCGCCAAGAACTTCGCCGCGTTCATCAACGTGCTCGAGGCGGAGGACGTGAACGCGAACTACCGCATCGGCATCACGACCACCGACAGCGGCAACCCGCGTTGCTCGGGCGCGCTGACCAAGCCCGAGGGCGGCAAGCTGGTGCTGTCGAGCTGTGTCGACCGCGTCGCGCTCGGAGACTTCACCTTCAACATGGAGGACTCCAGCGCGGCCTGCACGAGCGTCTGCGACCTCACCGACGCCCAGCTGCAGATCAAGCCGACCGAGACGCAGTACTCCAACGGCGAGAAGGCGGCGCGCAACTGGATCGAGCGCATCGAGGGGGTCACCAACCTCCCCGACGAAGTCACCACGGTGCAGGCGTTCCAGTGCTTCGGCCCGCAGGGCGTGTCGGGCTGCGGCTTCGAGTCGCACCTCGAGTCGATGTACAAGGCGCTGGCGCTGGCTGGTCAAGAGAGCTCGGCCACCAACTACGGCTTCATCCGCGACACGGCGATCCTCTCGATCGTGTTCATCACGGACGAGCTCGACTGCTCGTACGTCCCGGAGTTCGACGCGATCTTCAAGGACAACAAGGTCTTCTGGGAGAACCCCGACGACCCGAACGCCACCAGCGCGATCTGCTTCAACGCGGGCGTGAAGTGCGAGGGCGCCGGCCCGATGTACAGCAGCTGCCGTTCGGCCAACTACGACATCGACGGCAACGTCGACGTGACCGACGACAAGGCCGTGCTGCAGCCGCTGTCGAAGTACGTCAACTTCGTGCAGAACCTCGAGACGCAGAAGCAGATGTTCGACGTCAACCAGGAGGTCCTGGTCGCGCTCATCGCCGGCGTGCCGCCCGGCTACGAGGACGGCGCCGATATTGTCTACGAGGACGAGCCCGATCCGGCCGAGAACGACCTGTTCGGCATCGGCAAGGGCTGCACCTTCACGCCGATGGGCGGCGAGACGCAGACCGCGATGCCGCCGGTGCGCGAGCGCGAGTTCGCCGAGGCGTTCCAGGTCGGCGGCGACCGCAACCTGTTCTCGATCTGCCAGGACAACTACTCGGCCGCGCTCGAAGCGATCGCCAACAAGATCCGCGACCAGATCAAGCCGGCGTGCATGACGAAGTGCGTCAAGGACATCGATCCGTCGGACGGGGTCCTGCAGCCGAACTGCCAGATCTTCGAGGACAACACCGCCGCCATGACGCGCAACGAGATCCTCCCGTGCGAGGAAGTCGCCGGCGAGTGGATCGCGCCCGCGGGTGAGACGGCGTGCTTCGCCGAGCTCATCGATCCGGCCAACGAGACCCCGAGCATGATCGACAACATGTCGCCGGAGTGCGTGGAGGAGGGCTACAACCTCGAGTTCCTGCTCATCCGCACGGCAGCGGCTCCGGCCGGCACGACCATCTCGGCCGCTTGCGAGCTGTCGCCGAACCCGGGCAACGACTGCCCGATGCTCTGAGCCTGGCTCATTGCTCGAGCGGAAGGCGCTCCCGCCGCGAGGCGAGGGCGCCTTCTTGCTTTCGGGCGCGACGACGCCCGGGCCGCGCCAACTTGGTTGTCGAAGTACCTGGGTCTTCGCAACCACGTTGCCCCGGTTCGTCGGTGCAACCGCGCGAGATTCCAGCGTTTCAGGCCTGGCCTACGAGGCGCAAGGAGAGCGGCGGAGGTCCCGATGTCGCTGCGCTCCGCCCTTATCGTCTCGCTTCCCCTCGTCACCGGTCTCCTCACCGGCTGTCTCGAGCACCCACTCAAGAAGGTCACCTACGACAAGACCCAGGTCGACGTGATCACCGTCAACGTCCAGCTCAACAAGGACGTCGACATCCTGTTCGTCATCGACAACTCGGGCTCGATGGCGGACGAGCAGGCGACGCTGTCGAAGAACTTCGAGGCCTTCATCGGCGTGCTCGAGCGCAAGGACGTCGACGCCAACTACCGGATCGGCATCACCACCACCGACTCCGGCAACCCGCTGTGCAAGGGCTCGCAGACCACCCCCGAGGGCGGCAAGCTGGTGCTGTCGAGCTGCCTCGACCGCATGGAGCTCGGCGACTTCACCTTCAACATGGACGACTACGGCTACGCCTGCAGCGACTACTGCAAGCTCGACGACGCGATGCTGACCGACCGGATCAAGCCGACCGAGACGCAGTACTCCGACGGCGAGGTGGCGCCGCGGCGGTGGATCGAGCGCATCGAGGGGCAGACCAACCTGCCCGACGACGTGACGACCGTGGAGGCGTTCCAGTGCTTCGGCCCGCAGGGCGTGTCGGGCTGCGGCATGGAGTCTCACCTCGAGTCGATGTACCTGGCGCTGGCGCAGGCCAGCGCCGTGGACTCGCCGACCAACTACGGCTTTTTGCGCGACCAGGCGATCCTCTCGGTGGTGTTCATCACCGACGAGCTCGACTGCTCGTACAACCCCGAGTTCGGCGAGATCTTCACCACCGACAAGACCTTCTGGGAGAACCCGGACGACCCGCAGGCGACCAGCGCGGTCTGCTTCAACGCCGGCGTGAAGTGTGAAGGGACCGGTCCGACGTACGACAGCTGCCGGTCGGCCAACTACGGCATCGACGGCGCCGTGGACGTGCCCGACGAGCAGGCGGTGCTGCAGCCGCTGTCGAAGTACGTCAACTTCCTGCAGAAGCTCGAGGACGACAAGAAGGAGCGCCAGCCCGATCAGGAGGTCCTGGTCGCGCTCATCGCCGGCGTCCCGCCCGGCTACGAGACCAACGCCGCCGGCGCCGACATCGTCTACGAGGACGCGACGGATCCCGAGTTCCAGGACAGCTTTGGCATCGGCGCCGGCTGCACTTTGGCCAACCCGGTGGATCCGGCCAAGCCGCAGACGGCGATCCCGCCGGTGCGCGAGCGCGAGTTCGCCGAGGCGTTCCAGGTCGGCGGCGACCGCAACCTGTTCTCGATCTGCCAGGACGACTACTCGGAGGCGTTGCGCGAGATCGCCAAGAAGCTCGAGGAGCAGCTCAAGCCGGCGTGCATGACCGAGTGCGTCAAGGACATCGACCCGAGCACCCCGGTGCTCGACCCCTCGTGCGTGCTGACGCAGATCAACGACGCCGAGGGCACCCGCGAGGACCTCCCGCACTGCGAGGAGGTCGACGGCGAGTGGGTCGCCCCCGCCGGCGAGACGGCCTGCTTCGCGGAGCTGATCGATCGCGGCAACCAGACCCCGAGCGAGCTCGACAACATGGACCCGTACTGCGTGGGCGAGGGCTTCAACCTCGAGTTCAAGCTGTTCCGCAGCGCGCCCGCGCCGGCCGGGACCACCATTCAGGCGACCTGCGAGCTGTCGCCCAAGGCCGACCAGGACTGCCCGATGCTGTGAGCTCGGGGCCCGCGGCGCGTCATGAAGAAGGGGGCTCGAGACGGAGCCCCCTTCTTGATTGTCCAACCGTCTGCTGGCAGAGCTCGACGGTTCGGGAGTAGGGCTGCCGACGCCGCACCGACCCCGAACGAGAGTGCTTCAGTACGCCTTGGCCATCAGCACCCGGCGCGCGCTCGGGTTGCCGGAGAACACGCAGCGGCCGGGCTCGGGCTCGGGGCCGTGGCCGGGCAGGGGGATGCAGCGGATCGTCACTCGCGTCTGCTCCTTGATCTTGGCCTCGGTCTCGCGCGTGCCGTCCCAGTGGCACCACGCGAAGGTGCTCTTCTCGCCGGAGAAGGCGGCCAGGAACTCGTCCCAGGTGTCGATGGTCCGCGAGCGCTCGCGCAGGCGGTCCTGGGCGATCCGCAGCAGCTCGTCCTGGAAGCGGTCGAGCCGCTCCTTGATGGTGGCGACGAACTCGTTCTGGGCGATGAACTCCTTGCCGCGCCCGGCCGCGGTGTCGACCCGCATCTTGACGCAGACCTGGCCCTTGGCGAGGTCCTTGGGCCCGAGCTCGACGCGCACCGGCACGCCCTTGCGCTCCCACATGTAGAACTTGTTGCCGGGCCGCAGGTCGCGGTCGTCGATCACGACCTCGATGAAGTCGCGGTGGCGGCTGCGGGGCGGCGCGAGGTCGACGTCGGCCAGCTGGGCGCGGATCGACTCCGCGGCCGCCAGCACCTGCGCGCGCTCCTCGTCGTTCTTGTAGATCGGGACGATGACGACGTGGATCGGGGCGAGGCGCGGCGGCAGCACCAGGCCGCTGTCGTCGGAGTGGGTCATGATGACGCCGCCGACCAGGCGCGTGCTGACGCCCCACGACGTCTGCCACACGTAGTCGCGGCCGCCGGCCTCGGTCTGGAACATGACGTTGAAGGCCTTGCCGAAGTTCTGCCCGAGGTCGTGGCTGGTGCCGGCCTGCAGCGCCTTGCCGTCCTGCATCAGCGCCTCGATGCAGGTCGTCTGCACCGCGCCGGCGAACCGCTCGCTGTCGGTCTTGACGCCGCGGATCACCGGCATCGCCATGATCTGCTCGGCGAAGTCGCCGTAGACGTCGAGCATGCGCATGACCTCGGCCTGGGCCTCCTCGTGGGTCGAGTGCGCCGTGTGGCCCTCCTGCCACAGGAACTCGGTGGTGCGCAGGAACATCCGCGTGCGCTTCTCCCAGCGCATGACGTTGGCCCACTGGTTCACCAGGAGCGGCAGGTCGCGGTAGCTCTCGATCCAGCGCGAGAAGAAGTAGCCGATGATCGTCTCGCTGGTCGGGCGGATGATGTACGGCTCCTCGAGCTTCTCGCCGCCGGCGTGGGTGACGACCGCGAGCTCGGGCGAGAAGCCCTCGACGTGCTCGGCCTCCTTGGTGATGAAGCTCTGCGGCACGAGCAGCGGGAAGTAGGCGTTCTGGTGGCCCGTCGCCTTGAAGCGGCCGTCGAGCTCGCGCTGCAGCTTCTCCCAGATGGCGTAGCCGTGCGGCTTGATGACCATGCAGCCCTTGACGACCTTGGCCGGCTCCGCCAGCTCCGCCTCGCGGATGACGTCCTGGTACCACTGCGGATAGTCGGTCTCACGCGGGGTGATCTTCCCGCCTGCCTTGCCGACCTGATCCTCTTGCTGCTCCGCTCGGGCGCCCTGTTTCA
This sequence comes from Nannocystis punicea, assembly GCF_026965555.1. Lineage (GTDB taxonomy): Bacteria > Myxococcota_A > Polyangia > Nannocystales > Nannocystaceae > Nannocystis > Nannocystis punicea. The sequence goes on from NZ_CP114040.1 coordinate 5,683,702, forward strand.
TGCGCGGAGGATGCCGAGCGCGCGGCGAGGTGGCAAGTCCGCCACGTCACGGCCTGGCGCACACGGGCGCGGCGCCGGGGCAGGGGAACGGCGCTCCACCGTCAAGGGCCCGTCAAGGGCGTGATCTGCTGGCGCAGCGCCTGGATCTCGGCGCGCACCTGGTCCTTGAGCGCTTGCAGGTCGTCGAGCGTCAGGCCTCGGGTCGAGATCGGGGTTCCGACGGCCACGTAGGCCCGCGCCTGGCCGAAACGCCAGTCGTGCTTGGGCAGCGCCGCGGCGGTGCCCGCGACCGCCATCGGCAGGATGTCGGCGCCGGTCTCGATCGCCAGGTGGAAGGCGCCGTCCTTGAACGGCCCCATCTCGTCGCCGAGCGCGCGCGTGCCCTCGGGGAAGATCATCACCGGCGTGTCGCGCAGGAGGTACCGCCGGCACCGCGCCATCGCCCCCTTGGCCGAGCCGCGGTCGCCTCGCACCACCGGGATGTCGCCGGCGAGGAACATCGCCCAGCCGAGGATCGGCACCTTGAACAGCGACGCCTTGCCGAGCCACTTCATCTCCCACGGCAGGTGCGAGATGAGGAACGGGTCGGTCTGCGAGCAATGGTTGCTGACCACCACGGTGCGCCGCGGTCGGTACGGCGGCAGCGGCCGGTACACGCGGAAGTCCCACAGCGGGTTGAGCTTGGTGACGCCGATGGCCGCCAGCCGGAACAGCCGCCCGGTGATCCTTCGACCATGGTCGAACGGCCAGGTGAGCGGCGCGAGCACACACTGCAGGCAGAACGCGAGGCCGCCGAGACCGAAGATGAGCAAGTATGTCCAAATGGACAGGAGGATCGTGCGCGGAGCGGTCATGGGCGGCATGCAGGCGGGGCCCTGAGACGGGAGGCAGCCGTCATGCCACGAGCCTTTCGGCGTGCCAAGCTCCGCGGGCCGCGCAGGCCGTTGCCGAGCCGCGCGGCGGTGCGAGCGGCGGGCGAGCACGCGCGAGGGGGAAACCACCTGGCGCCGTCCGTGGCGCCGTCAACCCAAGCCGATTTCAACGAGGGGTCGGTCGTGCGCGCGCCGGCCCGCGCGGCCCATCTTCCCGCGGACCGGCGCACGCACTCCCGACTCCCAACTCTGCTAGTGGCCGCAGCTACCCCGATCCGTTTACACGTCCGTCATGAGCTGTCGCACGGCGCGGACGCACCGGGACGCCGACGGATCGAGGGGGTCGTGACGCTCGGGCGAAGCCGTCGCGCGACGAATCAATCATCGCTCGCGTTCGCCGCACGGGAGCTCGAGGCGCGTGCAAAGCAAGCGTCGCCGACGTTGCCGCACTGGCCTCACCGTCGCCCGTGTTCGCCGCACGGGAGCTCGAGGCGCGTGCAAAGCAATCTCGCGACGAATCACTCATCGTCGCCCGCGTTGCCGCACGGGCCTGCACCCGCGTTCGCCGCACGGGAGCTCGACGCGGGGCTGCCCGGTGAATCGTCGTCGCCGTCGCCCGGGCCTCAGTGGCGCAGCGCGGCGGCGTCGAGCAGCGCGCCGCAGCGGCGGGCGGCGTCGTCGAGGGTGAACAGGCCGACCAGGTGGCCGCGGTCGCTGATGACGACGGCTTCGGCGCGGTGGGTCAGCATCAGGCGCAGCACCGCGTCGACGCTGCGCCACGGCGGTGCGACCGGGGGGTCGCCCCGCATCAGGTCGCGTACCAGCCGGCGCGAGAGCAGTTCGCCGCGCAGCCTGGCGAGGTCGCGCTCGTACACGAGGCCGAGCAGCTCGCCGTAGTCGAGCACCGGCAGGAGCGCGACGCCTTCGCTGCGCATGCGCATCAGCGCCGGAGCGGCCGCCTCGTCGGGCAGGACCGAGGAGGGCAGGGCGCGCATGAGCTCGCAGACGGGCCGATCAGCCATCGCCGAACACTTTAGCCGAGACCGCGGCGGGATCCACCGCGCCACGCCGACATCAGGGGTGCGGTGTGATGTCGCCCGGCCGGCTGACGCAGCGTCATCGGTCGGCGCGAGGCCGCGCGTCGGGGGTCGCCTGACCGTGCAGCACTTCGAGCGAGAACAGCACTGCGGCGACCCACAGGGCAGTGCCGAGGCCGAGGTGCAGCACCTGCATCCAGCCGGGGGCGGACACCATCACATTGAGGACGCCCGCCGCCAGCTGGGCGAACACCAGGAGCATCACCCAGCCGCTCGCGCGGCGGACGGCCGGCCCCGCGTTGTTGCCGAGGTGGTGGGCGATCACCGCGGTGAAGAAGCCGAGGCCGCACGCCAGGACCGGGTGCATCAGTCGCAGGCGCTGAAGGAAGTGCGCGCCTGCTCCGAGGTCGCGCTGCAGCCGTTCGGCGAGCGCACCGGCCTCGACCGGATAGAGGGTGTCGCCGAGGGCCGTGACGGCCCCGCTGATGCCGACCAGCACGAGGCCGCCGAGGCTGGCCCACACCAGCCAGCGGACGCGACGCGAGGCCGCGCCGCGGCGGGACGGCTCACCGTCGCGGTTCGAGGCCCACGCCGCGAGCGCGAGCGCGCCGGTGAGCAGCGACGTGTTCACGAGGTGCGCCGCCATCACGATCGCCCGCGCGACCGAGTCGTTGTCGCCGACCAGGCCGAAGCGCACCAGGCCTGCGCCGATCAGCGCCTCGGTGATCGTGAACACCAGCGCGAGCCAGGCCCCGAGCCGGGCCGTGTGCCCGCGCGGGAAGCCGCGCAGCGCCGCTACTAGCAGCGCCAGCACGATGATGCCGCACAGCCCCGAGGTCAGCCGGTGCGAGAACTCGATGACGGTCTCGATGGTCGGGCTGATCGGCACGATTTCGCCGTGACAGGTCGGCCAGTGCTGCCCGCAGCCCGCCCCCGAGCCGGTGATCCGCACGACCGCGCCGAACAGGATCACGAGGACTGTGTACGCGAGGGTGCCCCAGGCGAGGCTGCGAAAGCGTGCGCGAGCTGCGGCCACGGGCCCTCCATACTCGCTTTTTCGCCCGCCGGAAAGCCCCGCGACCGGCCGTCACGGGCGCACGGCCCGTGCGCTGGGCGACGAGACGCCTGGCGCGCACCGCTCTCGCCGGCCGCAGGTCTGCGGGGGGTCCCCCGCCACCCGACGACGCGGCCGCCGCCGTGCGCTCCTCTGCACGTCGGCGAGCCATGCGCGCGCCGTTCGTGCGCGGCAGAGCCGAGATGCTGGAGTTCATGTGTCCTCATGGACATGTCGTTTAAGACATGATTTTTCAGGAATGTCCATGAAGGCATGAAGATACGGGCATGCTCTTCAGAGCATGTTCGTAGCGACATGGTCGATGCGACATTGATGCGAATGTCTTCACAGACATGTCTCTCAGATCATGTCCGATTCGCCATGCCTCAAGCGACATGTCCGAAGTCACGCAGAAGAAGGGTCATGTCTCGAGAGACACGCTTCACGCGGCCGGCCGCGCGCGGCGCCGTCGCAGCCGGCGCATCAGCCCGGCAGGGAGGCCCCACAGCTGGGCGCCGCCGGGGTACTTGCCGGCGCGGACGATCGCGGCGAACACCACGAAGCCGACCGCGATCACCACCGCGAGGGCGCCGGCGCCGACGAGGGCGCGCAGCAGGCGGGGCAGGGCGGAGAGCGGGCCGGCGAGCACCTGCGCGAGGCCGGTCCAGGCCGCCCACACGACCGCGCCGAGGCCGGCGTTGGCGGCGGCGAGCACCGCGAACTCGCGCCAGCGGCCGGGGCGGGCCAGCGCGCCGATCTCGCGGCGGTAGAACGCCCGCAGCAGCGTCAGGTTGACGAGCGCGCCGAGAGATGTCCCGAGGGCCAGGCCGGGCGCGCCCAGGCGCTCGTAGGTCAGGGCGTTGAAGCCGATGTTGACGGCCACCGAGGCGAACGACGCGATCAGGGGCACGCGCGGGCGGTCGATCGCGTAGAACGCCGGCGCGACGATCTTGACCATGCTGTAGGGCGCGAGCCCGATCGCGTAGGCCTGCAGGATCACCGCCACCGCGGCCGACTCGGCCGCGCCGAAGCGCCCGCCCTCGTAGATCAGCGACACGATCGGGTGGGCCAGCAGCACCAGGCCCACGGTGCTCGCCGAGGTCAGCAGCCAGGCCGCCGACAGGCCCTCGCCGGTGCGCGCGATCAGGGTCGAGCGGTCGCCGCGGGCCGCCTCCTCCGACACCTGCGTGGCGGTCACGGTCGCCAGCGCCACGCCGAACACGCCGATCGGCAGGAAGAAGATCCGGAACGCGTACTCGATCTGCGCCACCGCGCCGTCGCCGAGGCTGGCGGCGAAGCGGGTGTTGACGAACACGTTGAGCTGGACGGCGGCCACGCCGACGATCGCCGGCAGCATCAGGGCGACGATCCTGCGCACGCCGGGGTGGCGCCGGAGCCCGCGCAGGCGCGGTCGGGCGCGGTAGCCGAGGCGGCGCAGGGAGGGGACGAGCACGGCCGCCTGGGCGACGCTGGCGAGCAGGGTGCCGACGCTCCAGGCCATCACTGCGGCCCGCCCGCCGAGCCCGCCGAGCCACATGCCGAGGCCGGCGGCGATGCTGACGAGGTTGAACACCACCGGCGCCAGCGCGAACGGGAGGAAGTTGCGCTGCGCGTTGAGGATCCCGCCCCACACCGCGCCGACGCTCACGAGCGCGAGGATCGGCATCATGACGCGCGTCAGGGCGGCGGTCTCGGCGATCTTCTCGGGGCTCCAGCCCGACGTGATGGCGACCACGAGCGGCTCGGCGAACACCACGCCGAGCAGCGTCAGCGTGCCGGTGACGAGCAGGATCCCGGCCAGGGCCAGGTTGGCGAGCTGGTAGGCGCGCTCACGATCCTCCTGCACCAGGGACGCGGTGAACGTGGGGACGAACGCGCTCGACAGGGCCCCCTCGGCGAGCAAGTCGCGCAGGAGGTTGGGGATCCGGAACGCCACGGAGAACGTGTCCGCGAGCGCGCCGGCGCCGATGAGGCGCGACTGCAGCGACATGCGGACGAGCCCGAGGACGCGCGACGCGGCGACCGCGGCGCTGATCGAGCCGGACGACTGGAGGGCGGAGGGCACGTGGCGCGGCAGTAGAACACGCGCCGGGGCCGTGCGATAGTCCCGGCCCCGTGCTCCTCGCGCTCATCAAGACGCTCAGGCCGCGCCAGTGGATCAAGAACCTGTTCGTCGGCATCCCGCTGATGTACAGCCTGCGGCTGACCGATCCCACGAGTCTGCTCGTCACCGCCGGCGCCATCGCGCTGTTCTGCCTGATCTCCGGCTGCGTCTACATCCTCAACGACCTCGTCGACATCGAGAAGGACCGCGCTCATCCGAAGAAGCGCAACCGGCCGATCCCGTCGGGCAAGCTGCCCGAGGCGGTCGCGCGCCGGTTCGCGGTGATCTGCGTGCCGGTCTGCCTCGCCCTCGGCTACTGGCTGCAGCCGCTCTACGCCGCCGCGCTCGGCGGCTACTTCCTGCTCAACCTGGCCTACAGCTTCAAGCTCAAGCAGATCGCCTACGTCGACGTGATGTCGATCGCCGCCGGCTTCATCCTCCGGGTGCTGGCCGGGGCGCTCGCGCTGCAGATCCCGGCCTCGCCGTGGCTGCTGGCCTGTACTGGCCTTTTGGCCATGTTCCTCGGCTTCGGCAAACGGGCCCACGAGCTCGCCGGCGCCGAGGATCCGCAGCGCCAGCGGGCCTCGCTCACCGCCTACAACCTGACCACGCTGCGCGTCATCCTCTACGCGGTGGGCTTCGCCACGGTCGGCCTCTACGTCGCCTACACCCTCAGCGAGCACGTGCAGGAGATGTTCGGCACCAACCGCCTGGTGTACACGGCGGCGTTCGGGGTGGTGGGCATCGCCCGCTTCATCTACCTCGCCACCAACCGGCGCGAGGCCGAGTCGCCGACCGAGGAGATGCTCAAGGACCCGCTGTTCATGATCAACTTCGTCGTCCTGGTCGCGCTCACCGCCGCGATCCTGTACGGGTGGATCTGAGGCCCGCGTGCTGACGGTCATCCAGCGGGTCTCGCGGGCGGCGGTGCGGGTCGACGGCGAGGTCGTCGGCGCCATCGAGCGCGGCGCCATGCTGCTCGTGGCGGTCGAGCGCGGCGACGTCGACGCCGACGCGAGCGCCACCGCCAAGAAGATCGCCTCGCTGCGGTTCTTCCCCGGGGCCACGCCGATGGACCGCACCCTCGCCGAGGTCGGCGGCGGCGTCCTCGTCGTCTCGCAGTTCACTCTGGCCGGCTCGCTGCGCAAGGGCCGGCGGCCCAGCTTCGACGGCGCAGAGCTGCCCGAGCGCGCCCGCGCGCTGTACGAGGCCGTCGCCGAGGCGCTGCGGGCCGAGGGCCTCACGGTCGCCACCGGGCGCTTCGCCGCGCACATGGAGGTCGAGCTGGTCAACGACGGCCCGGTCACCTTCCTGCTGCGCTGCGTCGCCGGCCAGGTCCAGTGAGCCCGCCGCTGGCGCGACCGCCCGCGGGGCGCTAACGTCGCCGCGTATGCGCATCGCCCTGCTCGTGCTCGTCGCCCTCGCCGCCTCGGCCTGCGCCTCCATGCAGGTCGGCGAGAGCCGCCGCAACGTCACGGCCTTCTGCGTCGGCGCCGACGGTAGCGCCTACGCCATCGCCACCCAGGTCAGCACCGGCGACCGCAAGAGCGACCGCGTCTGCCGCCGCGCCGTCGCCGGTATGCAGCATGAGCCGGGCGCCGACCTGCCGTGCCGCATGATGGAGTTCACGATCGTGCGCGACAGGTGAGGGCAGGGCAGCTCGGAGCTGCCCGAGAAGACATGCCCTCCCGAGCATGTCCCTGCGCGCATGTCCTCTCGCGCATGTCCTCACAGCCAGCGCACGAACAAGAACGCCGCCAGCACCGCGGGCGGGGCCAGGAGCAGGCCCTCGAGGCCGCGCAGGCGACCGCTGCGCTCGGGGGCGGGCAGGGGCAGGGAGGCCAGCAGGGCCGCGTTTCGCCGCCGTTCGCGCGCCAGCACCTGCAACGGGCTCAGCCACAGGGCCGCGAGGGCGCACCACAGCGCGATCCTCGGCGCGTCGGGCGGCCCGGCGCGGACCGCCAGCCAGCCGCTGGCGAGCAGCAGCGCGACCAGGCGCAGCCGCATCAGCGGGCACAGGCGCAGCAGCTGCGTGGTGCCGAGCTGCAGGACCGGGTTGTGCATGTGCGCGACGAAGCCCGGCCGCGGCGCGGGGAGGCCGGTGCCCGCGAGGCGTCGCGTCGCCTCGGCGAGCCACGGCACGGCCTCCCACAGCCCGGCCGCGTACAGTCTGCCTGCAGTGACGCGCACGATCAGCGCCGCCAGCATCGGCGCCGCCAGGAGCGTCCAGTGCTGGGACGTGGCCGCGCCGCGCTCGGCCAGGCGGGCCAGAGTCAGCTGCCCCGGCATGGCGACCAGAGTGGCCAACCCCACGCCGAGCGCCGGCGCGTAGAGGTGCACCGCGGCCTCCTCGGCGGTCCAGCCGCCCGCGCCGAAGCGCTGCGCCTCGGTGATCCAGTGCCCCGGCGGGAACCGTCGGCCCGCGTAGGCCGCGACCCCGGCGATGCCCGGCTCGATCAGGATCGCCGCCAGCGCGAGCCACAGGAAGTCGGCGAGCAACCATCCGCAGCGCGCGACGTCGGGCAGGGTGGCGGCAGCGATCGCGCCGATCCCGGCGACGATGGTCAGCGCCAGACCCCGCCGATGCGCAGGGCGGGCCGCCTGGAAGTGACGCGCAGGCTCGATCGGCAGCGGCAGCAGGCGCTCGCGCTCCGGCGCGTGGAGGTAGCCGCCGAGCCGCGCGTGGAGCCCGGCCAGCAGGACGAACGGGCCGCCCGCGAACACCAGGCCGCGCTGGGCGGTGAGCTCGGGTTCGTTGGCCAGCGCGATCGACCAGGCCGCCGCCAGCACCAGCGGTGCGACCCAGGCGCTCGGCCAGGTCGCGGGCCAGCGGGGCAGGGGAGGAGCGCGCACGCCCGGACCATACCCGCAGTCCCCCGGCGCCTGAAAGTCGGACTCGTCGGGGGCGCCTCCACGAGCTCGTGCTCGAGGTCGGTCGGGCGCTCGTCGGTCGGCGCCCACGACGCCTCGCCCGGCGCGGACTAGTTCTTCGCGCTGTAGATCGTGAACAGCTCGACGTCGGTGACCGCCACCAGCCGGTAGGCGTGTTCGCCCTCGGCGATGGCGACCGGCGTCGTCGGCAGCAGCTCCACGCGATCGACGCTGTCCTCGGCGCGAGTCTCGAGCAACGCGCGGCCGCCCGTCAGCATCACCGTCATGTCGCGGCGGCCCTTCGTCGAGATCGCCACCACCTCGCCGGCGCGGACGCGGAGCACCTTGGCGGTGTAGCCCTGGCCCTGCGCCCACACGAATTCGCCGCCGAAGCTGCGGCGCTCGAACGGGGGCCCGTAGTCGTCGTCACCGGGGTCGACGGCGGTGTCGTCCAGAACGGCCTCCGGCTCCTCCGAACCTGCGCGATCCCTGTGCTCCATCGCCGCGATGATAGCGCGGAGCCTCCCAGCATGCGAGGGGGGAAGGGGGCCCCAAATCCGCCGCTGTGATGCTGCCTGCACACCGGCGCCAGGCTTCGCCGGTCGCCGCTGCGATCGCCGCGAGAGAACGACGTCCCCGCCGCCGATCCGGGCTGTCGGTCGCCTGCGGCGCCGGGCGTCACGCGTCGCTTTTTCTCGGTCTCGGCCGGCTGCGACGCCGCGAGCGCCTCGTGATCTCGGCGGTCCCGCGCTGCTCGTCGGCGGCCTGCTCGTCGTCGGTCTCTTCGCCGCGGCCGGCTCGTCGGCGAGCCGCGCTGCTCGTCGGCGGGACCGCGCTACTTGTCGGCGGGCTTCTTGTCGTCGGTCTTCTTGGCCTCGGCGGGCTTGTCGGCGGGCTTCTTGTCGTCGGTCTTCTTGGCCTCGGCCGGCTTGTCGGCGGGCTTCGTGTCGTCGGGCTTCTTCGCCTCGGCCGGCTTGTCGTCGGGCTTCTTCGCCTCGGCCTTGCCCGCCTCGGCCTTCTTCGCGTCCGTTTTGGCCTCGGTCTTCTTGCCCTTGCCGGCCTTCTTGTCGGCCTCGGCGGCGGCTTCGGGCTTGGCCTCTTCGGTCTTGGGGGCGTCGACGAATTCTTCGCTCCCGAGGTCGCGGTCGGCCTTGCGGCGGCGCTCGAGCGCCAGCTTCGCGCGGCGGGCGACGTCCTGGTCCCACGCGTCGACATTACCGTCGCCGTCGGTGTCGTAGCCGACGCGGTCGATGTTGCCCTGGACGAAGAACGTGAACACGTCGGGTTTGCCGTCGCGGTCGCGGTCGGCGTCGATGCGGACCAGGCGGCCCTTGTCGTAGCGGCGCCAGGCGTCGACGTAGCCGTCGTGGTCGGTGTCCTGTTCGTCGACGGTGGGCTTGCCGTCTTCGTAGTGGCGACCCAGGTCGATGCGGCCGTCGAAGTCCTGGTCGTACTGTTCGCGGACCAGCTCGCCGGTCTCGTCGAAGTGGAGGAACGCGTCGAGGCGGCCGTCGAAATTGAGGTCGGCCTGCTGGCAGCGGGTGCGGCCCTCGTCGGGCGCGCGGCCGCCGATCAGGGTGACGATGTCCGCGCGGCCGTCGTAGTTCGAGTCTTGCTGCTGCACGCGCTTGCCGGCGGCGTCGCAGTGCTGGCCGTCGATCGCCAGCGGGATCAGCGCGACCTGGCGCACTGGCAGGATCGGCTCGATCTTGTGCGGCGGCTCGTTGTCGGGCGTGGACTCGGCGGTGGGGGCGGCGGTGGCCTTGGCCTTGCCTGCGCAGCCGGCGAGCCCGAGGAGCAGGAGCAGCGCGGCCGGGCGAGCGAGGACGGGGATCACCGGACACACTTTAGGGGACGGCGGGCGCCTCTCGCAAGCCGAGGGCAAATGTGACCCCGCCCGCGGCGCCGGCGCAGGCGCGACGCCGCGTCTTGTGCTACTAGCCGCGGCTGACGATCGTCGCGGCGGACCACGGTTCCTCGCGCCGCTTCGAGGCTCCCCGGGCTCCGGCCCGCTCCTCGAGACTCCACGGCCCTCGCGGCCGCCACCGGTCCCCGGTTTTCGCTCCACGACGTCCGCGCCGCACCCGCTCACCGCTCCGCTTCCTGACATGAGCAAGTCCGTTCCACGTATGGTCGATCCGACCGCTCCCGAGCGGCCCACGATCCGTAGCTTCTGCATCATCGCCCACATCGATCACGGCAAGAGCACGCTCGCCGATCGGTTGATGGAGGCCACCGGTCTTTTGACCGAGCGCGACAAGACGGCGCAGTACCTCGATCGCATGGACATCGAGCGCGAGCGCGGCATCACGATCAAGGCCCAGGCCGTGCGCATGTCGTACAAATACGACGGCATCACCTACGCCCTGAACCTGATCGACACGCCCGGGCACGTCGACTTCGGCTACGAGGTCTCGCGCAGCCTCGCGGCCTGCGAGGGCGCGCTGCTGGTCGTCGACGCCACCCAGGGCGTCGAGGCGCAGACGCTGGCCAACGTCTACATGGCGCTCGACGCCAACCTCGAGATCATCCCGGTGATCAACAAGATCGACCTGCCGAGCGCCGACATCGACGGCGTGAAGAAGCAGATCGAGGAGGCGGTCGGGCTCGACGCCAGCGACGCGCTGCTCGTCTCGGCCAAGACCGGCCTCGGCGTGGCCGACCTGCTCGAGGCGATCGTCCTCCGGATCCCCGCGCCCCGCGGCGACGTCGACAAGCCGGTGCGGGCGCTCATCATCGACTCGTGGTGGGACAGTTACAAGGGCGTCATCTCGATGGTGCGGGTGTTCTCCGGCCGCCTGCGCGCCGGCGACAAGATCCGCATGATGGCGACCGGCAAGCACTACGACGTCATCGACGTCGGCGCCTACGCGCCCGAGATCACCAGCATGCCCGAGCTGTCGGCGGGCGAGGTCGGCTACCTGGTCGCCAACGTCAAGGAGGTCGTCGACTCCAAGGTCGGCGACACCGTCGCGGCCGCCGACGACGTCAACGCCCAGCCGCTGCCGGGCTTCAAGGTCGTGCAGCCGATGGTGTTCGCCGGCGTGTTCCCGACCGACAACGCCGACTACTCCGAGCTGCGCGACGCGCTGTCGAAGCTCACGCTCAACGACGCCAGCGTCACCTGGGAGCCCGAGACCTCGGTCGCGCTCGGCTTCGGCTTCCGCCTCGGCTTCCTCGGCCTCTTGCACATGGAGATCATCCAGGAGCGGCTGGAGCGCGAATACGACCTCGACATCATCACCACCGCGCCGAGCGTGAAGTACCGCGTGTACCTCAAGGACGGCACCGAGACGGTGATCGACAACCCGGCCAAGATGCCGGACATCGGCGACTACGAGGCGATCGAGGAGCCGATGATCACCGCCCGGATCCAGCTGCCGGAGGAGTACCTCGGCGCGATCATCAAGCTGTGCCAGGACCGCCGCGGGATCCAGCTCGACATCAAGTACCAGACCTCGAAGCGCGTCCAGCTGACCTACGAGATGCCGCTCGCCGAGGTCGTGTTCGGCTTCTACGACCACCTCAAGAGCCTGTCGCGCGGCTACGCCAGCCTCGACTACGAGCAGGGCGAGTACCGCCGCGCCGAGCTGGTGCGCGTCGACCTGCTGGTCAACGGCGAGCGCGTCGACGCGCTCTCGCTCATCAGCCACCGGGACAACGCCTACAACCGCGGCCGCGACCTTTGCATCAAGATGAAGGACGAGATCCCGCAGCAGCAGTTCGAGGTCGCGATCCAGGCCGCGATCGGCAGCCGCGTCATCGCCCGGACCACAGTCAAGGCGCTGCGCAAGAACGTGCTCGCCAAGTGCTACGGCGGCGACATTTCCCGCAAGCGCAAGCTGCTGGAGAAGCAGAAGCGCGGCAAGCGGCGCCTAAAGGCGGTCGGCAACGTAGAAATCCCGCAAGGTGCCTTCCACGCCATCCTGAAGCTAGACTAGAGAGCCTCCGTGACCACGCCGCAGCAAGCGCAGGAGCCGCGCCCGGCCAAGCCCGAGGGGCGCCGCTCGACGGGCAGTGTCAAGGCCGCCGCCGGGATGTTGGTCAAGGAGGCCAACCGGATCCTCAAGAGTACGCCGGCCGGATCGCCCCCGAGCCCGCGCAGGCGATCCGTGACAGCGCCGACGCGCTGGCCCGCTACCGCGAGGCCAAGCAGTGGGACCGCGCCGAGGACGAGGCCGAGCGGCTCGACGAGCTGCTGCACCAGCACGCCAGCTTCGCCCGCAAGAGCCCGCTGCGCGAGACGATCGAGAACGTCGGCGTGGCGGTCCTGGTGGCGCTCGGCCTGCGCTCGTGCCTCTACGAGCCGTTCAAGATCCCGAGCGGCAGCATGATGCCGACGCTCGTCGCCGGCGATCACATCTTCGTCAACAAGTTCATCTACGGCATCCAGATCCCGTTCACGACCACCGTCGTCGGCGAGCGCTGGGGTCACATCGCGCGCGGCGACGTCGTCGTCTTCCGCTACCCGATCGACGAGTCCGAGGACTTCATCAAGCGCGTCATCGGCCTGCCCGGCGACACCATCCGCGTCGACGGCAACAAGGTCAGCATCCGTCGCAGCGGCGAGGCCGAGTTCGAGGAGCTGAAGCGCAACAAGCTGCCCGAGAAGTGCCGCGACGACAGCGGCACGCAGCAGGTCCCGCACTGCGAGCTGTTCGAGGAGACCCTCGACGGCCACACCTACGTCGTCCGCTACAAGACCAACCTCGACCCGCGCGCCGGGGCCCGGAGGGTGGGGGAGTGGACGGTGCCCGAGGGCCACCTGCTGGTGATGGGCGACAACCGCAACGAGAGCCACGACAGCCTGGCGTGGACCCGCCAGGTCGAGGCCGTCGCGGCCGACGGCCTGCTCAGCGTCAAGGACCTGCGCGACCTGACCGAGGAGAAGCTGTTCTCGCTGTCACGCCCCGACGACGTCTCGGCCCGCGGCGACGCCAGCTTCGACCACATCCTTTACATCGCCGACCACGCCAGCGACTCCCACGGCCTCGAGCTCGAGATCTGGCGCGAGCCGGTGCTCGGCGGCGAGGCGGTCTACCGCGCGCTGACGGCAGGCGAGGGGACCGAGGCGAGCTTTTCGTCCCTCATCGAGGGCGACGAGCGGATCGGCAGCAAGGGCAACACCAAGCTGCGCGAGCGCCTGCAGCGGATCGGCGGCGACGTCGTCGCGCTCACCCTCAAGTCCGGCGACGTCGCTCAGGACGTGGTGTTCCGCCTCAACGCCGCCGACGCGGTGATGCGCCTGCGCTGCGGCAACGCGGTCTGCAAGACGCCCGGTCGCGTGGCCGAGAAGGTCGCCGAGGTCGTCGAGCGCTGGAACCGCGACCGCAGCCAGGACGCGCGCCAGATCCTCGACGGCGACAACACCGCCCGCTACTCGCAGCACTGGACCAGCCGTAGCGCCACCGCCGAGACCTTCATCGAGCGCCGCTACAGCAAGACCGGCGCCGAGCCCTCCACGCCGGCCGGGCTGGTCCGCCTGCGCGCGTGGCGGGCCCCCGACGAGGGCGTCGACCTGGTCCGCGATGCGGCGCTGGCGGCCGTCGGCAGCTCGCGCACGCTCGCGCGGCAGGTCGTCAACGAGGCCGGTGACGACGGCTGGCTGGTCGAGGACGAGCACAAGTTCACCTACGTGCGCGCCGACGCCAAGGGCCAGGTCGCGTTCAGCCTCGAGTGCGGCCGTCAGCGCTGCGCCGGCGACCGCGACCTGCTCGCGCTCGTCCGCAGCATCGAGGGACATGTCCCTTCGGTCATCAAGGATCGCACGCGCCTGCCCGAGCTGCTGCCGCCTGGCGACATCCCCGGCTACAAGGAGATGCCGCAGAGCCCGATCGGCGAGCGCTACGAGTACGACCGGATCCGCCTCGACGCGACCGTCCGCGACATCGCCTACAGCCTCGGCGTGTGGGTGTGGCTGCGGCCGACCGAGGGCCTGGCAGAGAAGCTGGCCGCGCTGCAGGCCGAGATCCCGAACGCTCGCGTCGACGACAGCGTCGCCAGCGGCGCCGTCGTCGGCGAAGCTGCCTCGGGCCAAGGTACGCAGTACGCGTTCGCAGTGCCGGCCACCGAGGTCGTGATCCGCATGCAGTGCAGCGCCGGCCTGTGCCCGACGCCCGAGGTCGCCCGCGACCTGGCCAAGCGCGCCTATCAGAAGGCCCACGACGCCAGCAACTTCGTCGATCCGGCCGCCGAACGCCCGCAGCCCTACGTGCCCCGCGGCAACGTCAAGGGCCGCGCCGAGCGGATCTGGCTGCCCATGAGCCGCTTCTGGCTGCCGATCCGCTGAGGGCGGCGCGTGTCCGTGGCGCTCGCGGCGCGACACGGCTGCACGAGCCTGCGCTCGCTGGATCGCGGCACCGAGATGCGCCCGGCGGACAGCGATGAGCGCCGGCTTGCCCGGCCCGGCGCTTCCAGCAGAGGTCGCCAGGACGCGTCGAGCCTGGGCTCAGCTCGCAGTGCACCCCATGCATGCAGCCCGGCCCGGATCGAGGTGCACCATGCACGCTGCCGCATCCGGGTCCCGAGCCCGACGCTGTGAGACGGCCTCTGGTCGGCAGGTTCGTGCTAGCTTCGCCGCATCGTGAACGGGCCGCTGCGCGCGCCCCACGAGGAGTGTCCCCCATGCATGCAGTCCAGCCCGGATCGAGGTGCACCATGCACGCTGCCGCATCCGGGTCCCGAGCCCGACGCTGTGAGACGGCCTCTGGTCGGCAGGTTCGTGCTAGCTTCGCCGCATCGTGAACGGGCCGCTGCGCGCGCCCCACGAGGAGTGCCCCGTCATGAACCCTCGCATGAGCGACGTCGTGTACTGCAACCAACTCGCGCTCGACATCGAGATCGGGTTTCACGAGGTCGAGCTCGGCGTCAAGCAGACGGTGCTCGTCGACCTCGAGTTGGCCACGAACTTCGGCCGCGGGCCCGCCAGCGACGATTTCTCGGGGCTCGTCGATTACTACGTCATCGCCAACCACCTCACGGCGCACGTGGAAGGCCGCCGCTACGCGCTGATCGAGGCGCTGGCCGTCGACCTCGCGCGCGAGATCACGAAGCTCTACCCCGAGGTCACCGCCCGCGTGCGCATCGTCAAGCAACCGCTCGACATGCCGCGGGTCCGCTCCGTCGCCGTCGAGTGCGTGCGGACCGCGGCGGACTTCGCCTCGGAACCCGGGTAAATCGGTCGTGGACGCGCAGTTCGACCTGGTCATCGTCGGCGCCGGACCGGGCGGGCTCGCCGCTGCGATCGCCGCCCGCGCGCTCCGCCTGCGAGCCGTCGTGCTCGATGCCGGACCACGCCTCGGCGGCCAGCTCCTCGCCAACGACACGCCGATCCTCGACTGTCCGGGCCTCGACGTGGCGACCGGCTCCGAGCTCGCTGTCCGTCTGCAACGACACCTCGAGCGCCTCGGGGGCGAAGTCCGTGTGGATGCACGGGTCGAGCGAATCGACGTCGATGCCGGCGTGGTCGAACTGGCCGGCGAGCGCCTGAGCGGTACGGCGGTGCTGTTGGCGACCGGCGCGACCCGTCGCCGCCTCGGCGTGCCCGGTGAGGCGGATGTTCCGGGTCGCGGCCTGTCGCCGGCGGCGCGGCGGTTCGGTCCCGCGTTCGCGGGGCGCCCGGTGGTCGTGGTCGGTGGGGGGGACGTGGCGCTCGAGGAGGCGGCGCTGCTCTCACGGCTGTGCCCGCGAGTCACCCTGGTCCACCGCGGCCAAAAGCTGCGCGCACGCCCTGACTTTCGCGCGGCGATCGCCGCCGAGCCGCGGATCGATCTGCACTTCGAGACACGGCTGGTGGCCATCCTCGGCGATCCGGACGTCGAGGGGGTCGTGCTCGCTGGACCCGACGGCGAGCGCCAGGTCGAGGCCGCGGCCGTCGTCGTCTGCGTGGGCATGGCGCCGTGCAGCGGGCTTGTTTTGGGTCAGGTCGACACCGACGACGCCGGCTTCGTCCAGGTCGACGCCCGGCAACGGACCTCGGCGCCGCGCCTGTACGCGGTCGGGGACGTGTGCGCCGGCGCCTGGTGGACGGTGAGCGCGGCGATCGGCCAGGCCGGAATCGCCGTCAAGGACCTCGAGCGACGCCTGGCCGCGGACGAATTCGCGGCGCTGCTGGCGTCCGGCCCGACGTTCGCGCCCGTCAGCTGGGCGACGTGAGAGGCCGCGGCTCGCGGGAGCGCAGCGAGTGAAAATGAACTTCAGGACATGTCTCAGAGGGCATGTAGTTGAAGGTGCAGGCCGCGACTCGTCCCTGGACGACGAGATGGACTCCGGCTCGAGTTGCCGCGGCTTTCCGGCTCGAGTTGCCGCGGCTCGACGCTCAGTGTGGTGGTCCAGGCCGACGCGGCGGGATGCGGCCCCAGGGCTCCTGGCTGCCCGTTCTCTTCAACTTAACATAATATCTATTATCGGCAAAACGCCGGACGGCCGAGGGCCGTCGTGCTTGCCGGGGTCGCACGCTTGGATGTGCGATTGCAGGAGTCCGCAGGGAAAAGACTCCTGCCCCCAAGGTTTTGAGGAACAGCGTCCTGACCTTCAGGCGAGGCCAACCTCCGCGCCGTCCACGAACACGCGCAGTCGCGCCGACCGGTCGTGGACCTCGAGCGACTGCCGCGCGAGCGCGGGCGGCGTCGGCGCGATCAACACGCTGAACATCGGCCGTCCCTCCACCCGAGCTCGCGCGCGAGCCGGCTCGGCGGGCCTCGCTGAACCTGCGTCACCACCAGGCGGCTGAAGGTTCGCGGCGCGTCCGAACTCCCAGAGAAAGATCCGGTTTCATCGGAACCATTATCCCTCCGCGAGTCATCGTCTAGCGCCACATTCGCAGCATCGCATATTACGGGATTTTCTTCAATTCGATCCGGATCAATTCAGTTACTATCACCTCCATTGTGACGCTCGATGAAGCGCGCCAGATTTTGGGCGTACGCGCCGGCGCGGGCCGCGACGAGGTCAAACGGGCGCATCGCCGCCTGGTTCTCGCTTTTCACCCCGACCACCACAAGGGTTCGACGCAATTCGACGAGTTCCAGAAGCAGATAAACGTCGCCCGCGATACGCTGAATCGTGAAATAGACCGTCTCGCTGAATCAGCACACAGCGAGACAGACGCCGCAATGGAGACGCCCGCGCCTCCAGCACCCGCGGCGGCTCCCCCGCAGGCACCGCGACCGCGAGCTCGGCCCCCTGCTCCACCCGGCGTCGACGAGTACCGGGAAATCAGCTTCCCCTTCTTGACGATGCTGCGCGGCGGCCGGACGCGCATCAACGTGCCCCGACCTGAGGGGACGCACGAGATGTTCGACGTCCCCCAGGGCGCTGAAGTCGGCGTTCTGCTCCACGTCCTCGGCGGTGGCGGGCGGGGTTCACCGCCGGGGGACTTGTTGCTGCGTGTCGTCTCGGTCGAAACCGACCCAGTGTGGCGACCCGCTCGAGCTGATGAGGGTCGCGCGCTCGATCTCGTCACGCGCCCGTCTGTGACGTACGCACAACTCTATTCGGAGCGCCTGCTCCCCGTGCAGAGCCCTTGGGAGAGCCGCAGCCTGTCCGGCGGAACGATTGGCCTTCCGCTGCGGGCGAACAACTTCGGCCCGTACCAAGTGCGGGGCCACGGAGCGCGTCGTGGTGGAGCGGCTGGCGACCTCCTCGTCTTCCTGGACGTTGTCTGGCCTGAGCGGGGCGATGGCGACCTGGCTGCGGCGCTCTGGCGCGTCCAGGGGAGCCCTGCGCAAGGTGGCCGCTGAAGCGGCGGGCGCCCGCTTGGAGCGTGGCGACGATGCGCCGTGGAAGGCGGTCGGGATCATGGAGCCGCCGTACGGGCATTCGGCAGCGAGGCTGCAACTCGCGGCCCCAGGCGTGATCACTGCGAATCGTCGGAGGGGCGCGCATCGAACGACGCGACCTGGCGACGGGGCAGGTTCGCAGGCAGCCCCCCCACACTGGGCCATGGTTGCTTGCGGTGATGCAGCGTGGCCGCGATCGTCTCCCCGACCGCGAGTTTCACGCCGCGCAGGTTGGCCGGGCACGATACCAGCAGCAACATGCGCGGCGGCGGCTCGCCGACGTCGAGCACCTCGACCTCGAGCGCACCGACGACATGGAGATGTCCGCAGTGGACCCAACTCTTGCGGTTGGGAATGGCGACGATTTTGAACCGGACCGCCGTCACGGTCTCCAGATCGACGACGGGTGCGGGTGCAGGCGCGGACTCAGACGCCGGCGCGGCGGGGGGGTCGGCCGTCACAGTTTCGGGCGCTGACGCGGGTTCGGGCGCCGGCGCGGGTTCGGGCGCCGGCGCGGCCACGGGTGCTGCCGCTGTGGGGCTCGCTGGCTCGGCCGCGGCCTGGTCGGACGCGCAGCCCGATTTGATCGCCAGGCAGACGAGGGCGAGAAGGATGCGCCGCGGCATGGCGATCATGGCTGGCATCGAGGAATGGACGACGCAGCAGCCGTCGCATTCAGCCGCGCGAGTCTGCCGAGCACGACCACCGCCACCACCGAGCCATCGTTCGTCGCCACAGCGGCCTGACACGCATGACGGTGCTCGTCGGCCCGTCACGGGCTGACGAGCTCGGCCATGTACTTGTGGTAGGCCGGCTCGATCTTCGGGAGCCAGGCGGCCCGCTTGGTGTCGGCCGGGAAGCTGAAGAGCATCGGGCAGGTGCCGCCGGTCGCCTTGAAGGTCTTCTTCTCGGACAACTCGGCGGTCGCGGTCGCGTAGACAGCGACGTCGACCGTACCCTCGTGGAGCTCGACCACGGCGCCGCCGTCGAAGCGACAGTCCTTCCGCTTCTTCTCGGACTTGCCGACGACGCAGGCGACGAGCTGGTACGCCGCGGGGTCACCGATCGACTCCCTCGCGTCGTAGCCCTCGGGGGGGGCCGCCAGGGTGAGCGGCGCGGACTCGTCGGTGCGGAAGGTCGTGTAGAGCGGGTGTTTCTGCGCGGCGCTCTTGTCGTAGCGGGCCGTCCCGGGGAAGGCCACCCCGTCGCATACGCGCGCGAGCTCGACGAAGCTGAGGGGCGGCGGTGGCCTCGCGCCCTCGGGCTGCAGCGGCGCGAGCAGGGCCATCAGCTTGTGCTTGTAGTCGACGCCGCGATAGTCGCTGGTGCTGCTGCCGAACAGCTCGAAGGCCGGGCACCCCTCGGTGTTCCCCAGCTCGAAGGTCTGCTCGAGCACGACCTTGCCGGTGGCGGCCTCGACGACCCGGACCGCGTGGGACATGTCGTAGAGGTCGAGCTTGAACTGCTCGCCCGCGCTGTCCTTGAACTCGCAGCTGCGTCGCAGCTGCCGCCTGGACAACTCGACGCAGGCGACGAGCTGGACGTCCGCCGGGCCTTCCGCCGACCAGGCGTCGATCGGTGCAGACGTCAGGTGCCGCCAGGCCGGATCCACGGACTCCTTGTACTTCTCGAACGCCACCACGCGGCTGATGTCGGCTGACGTCGCCCCCTTCTTGTACGGCTTCGCCGCGGAGAAGGGCTCGCCGCCGTCGCACAACGACGTGTACTCGTCGAGGTTGTCGGCGGCTCGCGGGGGCGGTGCGGGCGGCGGTGGCGGCGGTGTGGTCGGTTCGACGCTCGGCGGCGGCGAGTCGTCGCAGCCGAAGAAGGCGAGGGCGAAGAGGAAGGAGAGCGATCGGCGTGTCACGCCGCTAAACGCGATCTTGGCGAGGCCGTATGCGACGAGAGGAGGCACCACTGCCTGCACGGCGTCGCCGAGGTGGATCGAGGTGGGAGAGAGTTCGTGCTTCTGCATCGCCTCTCGTTCTACCTCGTGCCAGACCGACAGCATCACGGAGAAGGGTGAAGCCGCCTCACGCCAGCGAGATGCGACACGAGCCCGGACGAGACGTCCGCGCCCAAACGTAGCGCTTCAGGGGCGAATTCACGGTCCGATGCAAGCTCGTCCCACCAGACCAGCCATCACGGAGATGGTGAAGCCGCCTCACGCCAGGGAGATGCGACATGAGCCCGGACGAGACGTCCGCGCCCAGGCTTGCGGGGGGCGAATTCTCAATCCGATGCCGCCATGCATGAAAAAAGCGGCGCCTGGAGCGGTCCTACGCGCTCCAAACGCTGTCTTCGAGTGAACACGCGGGCCCTCGAAGACCCGGAACCCTACCCTCGCGCGCCGCCCGTCCAAAATTTCCGGAGAACTGCGCGCGCGTGCTGGCCGACCGCCCGCATGCCCTCGAACGCGTGCTCGAGGCGCACGGTGGTCTCCCGAGCCGCCTCGAGCAGGCCGTCGAGCTCCTGCTTAACTGCCTCAATCGCTTCGCTCGGTCGCTTTCGTCTGTCGTCCACGGCTCCCTCCTATCCAGGTTCTCGGGGCGGACGCGGAGCATCGTCCCGGGCAACAGCGGCAAGGGCTCTGGCAGGCACAGCTCGGGCGGCGGGGCGGAGCACGTCGTTGGATCCGCCGCAAGGCCGTGTTGAAGGACATGCAGCAGGCGACGGTGGCGCGCCATGCCTGGAGCGCCCCACGCCGCCGCCCGGTCGTGCCGCTGGAGGCTGGCGTCCAAGGCGCAATAGACGTCCGCCTCGAGGCCGTGAACTGGCTGCCCACGCTCCCACGTGGCGATGGTGTTGTCGCTGACCGCGAGCAGCTGCGCGAGCTCTTTCATCTGGAGCCCAAGCCGTCGACGGACGCGGAGGCAGAGGCGCGGCGATGGCCCCTCCACTTCAACCTCGAGCTCGTCGCGGACGGCGAGACGGTAGCGGATGCGTCCCTGCGGCTGAAGCGCCGCGAGGAATGTAGGGACCATCGAGACTCTGCCCAAACAGCTATCGCGGGTTGCTGTGGCCGCAGCGCGGAGGATCCAAACGAGTCGTTGGCGCCGAGACAGCCACGGAGGGCCCCACGCTTGATCAGGACCCAGATGGCACATTGCGAATCCGAGCCCCGGCGAGGCCGCTCGCCCAACTGCGCTGGCGCCGTTCCCAGTTGTCGACCGTCTTGGGGTACACCGCCAGGACGTCGGCGAGAGTCTTGACCGACAGCCGCAGCCCCTTGCGGATCTGCGCACAATGGACGGGCGTCAGCTCCAAGTTCAGCCCTCGCACTCTCGCGCCATCCTACCGGAAATCATGTGATCGGACTAGGCTATGTCCGAAATCGCGCATGAAGCAGACAGACGCAGGTAGCGGTGGATAAACGCTAGTTTAACCATCGCCCCGAAGTTGATGGCTTTCTTCTCGAACCGGGTAGCGATCCGGCGTGACTCCTTGAGCCAGCCGATGAGGCACTCGATGATGCTTCGACGCCGGTACGCGGCCTTGTCGAATGCGACAGGCCGAAGGGAGCGGTCCTCGTTCTCCTTACTCGGGATTACGGGCTTGATGCCGAGCTCCAACAGGTACTGGTCGACCCAGTTCGCTCGGTAACCCTTATCGCCGGCGAGTGCGACGGGCCAAGCCATCGTTGTCCCGTGCTCGTCGTGCAGAGTCTCATCGGCGCCGCAAAGCAAGGTGTCGACCATCGTCTGGTCGTGGATCTGGCCGGCGCTGAGATGGAAGTGGAGGGGGTGTCCGTGTGCGTCACACAGGATGTGGATCTTCGTGCCCCAGCCACCCCGGGAGCGCCCCAGAGCGTGATCCTTCGGTTCTTCTGGGTCCGTCGATTTTCCCCCCGCCGCTGCTGCAGCGAGCCGCGCGGATAGACGTGCCGTCGATGCACCAGAGCTCGGCGGGGGGGTCGTCATGCGAAACCACGCAGCTGCGGAGTCGTCGCAGCACCTCGTCGAACGTCCTGTCTTGGTTCCACTTGTTGAAGAAGTCCCACGCAGTCGACCATGGACCGAACTCGATCGGAAGATCACGCCACGGCGCTCCTGTGCGGAGCACCCAAAAGATGGCGTTCAGGATCGTCCGGCGATCTCTCGCGCGCCGTCCCGTCTTGCAGTTGCGAGTCGGAAACAGGTCCGCGATCAGGTTCCACTGGTCGTCCGTGAGCTGGTGGCGGGGAACGCGGGGCGTCATGTCCCCGACCAGATCAAGAAATCCCGATGTCTCCAAGAAACTGGCGTTTTCGGGATTTCGGACATGGCCTACTCCGAGGCCGAGCCCGAGGTCGACGACCCGTTCGCGCCGACGGAGGCGTGCCGCGAGCAATTGTTCGACCTGTGGACCTGGGAGTCGACGTGGTTCTTCACCAAGGAGGACCTCGTCCCGCAGCTGGCAGCGCTGCACCCCGAGATGACGACGGCCCAGATCGACGCCTTGGCGACCACCAAGGCCGCGAACTACGCGGAGGAGCTGAAGAACACGGTCAGCGGGCTGCACGCCCTGTTCTTCCACCCGCTGTTCGTACCCGCCGACGAGGCGCTGTTCTTCAGCAACGAGCTGTACCCGGAGGGCTGGGCCGAGAAGTTCGCCGTCGCCGAGCTGCCCGCGGCCGGCTCGCTCGTGCTCGACGAGAATTACTACAACCGCGAGTTCCTGCTCCACTTCTACAGCTCGATCGACCAGATCCACGCCTACGACGAAGTACAGGAGGTCACGTGGCGGATGGACTGGGCCAAGCTCCAGAACGCGGTGACCGTCGAGCGAGGCTTCGCTCGCGCGCCCAACAGCGTCGAGGCCGACGTCGCGGCCAAGTACTTCATCGCCCCGAGCTTCGCCCACGAGCTCGGGCACGCCATGGGCGAGCCCGAACACAACGACGGCTTCGACACGACGGGCGACGTGCCCGACGAGGATGACGACGAGGAGGACGACGACGAATACGGCGACGCCTTCACGCACGGGGCCGGGGCCGCGCAGGCGATGCTGCTCGGCGCCGCGTACTCGCGCATGCCGGGGAAGAGCGCGTACCTCGGCGACTGGGACGTCCCGCTCGGGTACATCGACACGCTCGAGTGCAAGTTCTTCCACGAACAGGTCGACCCGATCACCCTCGGCCACGTGCCGGCGGAGTGCGAGTCGCCGACGACGACGCCGTTCGCGGCCGCCGTGCTGGCGCGCCCGCCCGCGAACCCGACCGCGGGCGAGCAGCCGTGCCAGGTCGACGAGGTCGCGGCCGACGAGACCGAGATCTCGATCGAACCCGACGGTGTGGGCGGCCTGACGGTGACCGTCCCGCGGTGGGCCCTGGGGTACGTGGAGGCGAGGCTGGACGACTTCGTGCTCGACGCGACGACCCACTCGACCACGGTCACGGTCGACGGCGAGCCGTTCCAGGGCTTCGCCATCGACTGGCTGCACGCCGACGGCTTCGCCGCGTACTTCGGGCTCGAGGAGGGCGATGTCGTCTATGTCATCGACGGCTACCCGGCGGCCGACGTCAGCGCCGTCCTGCGCGGCGTCGACGCCCTGACCGCCACCGGCAGCGCGGCGCTCCGGATCGTCCGCGGCGGCGCGGTGGTGACGATCGTGTACGTCCTGGCCCCGTGAGCGCTGGGAGGTGCTCGGCAAGCTGGTGCTGGTGCCGTGAGGTCTTGCGGCGGGCACGGCGAAGGCCTGGCCCGTAGCGTCGTACCGAGCCACGGGCCGCGCCGCGCCTCGTTGCGCCGTGCCGAGCTACGGACCGCGCGGCGGCCCGTTGCCTGGCCCAAGGTGGCAGATCGGGGGCCCGCCGTGTCACACTGTCGTTCGACGACGCATGACGGCCCGGCTCCGCCTCCTGCAGGTCTGCGAGCAGTCCTTCGACCGCCTCGACGGCGATGACGTCCTGCGGCGCCGCTGTCGGCGCTGCGATGTCGCGGTCCACAACTACGACCTGCTGCCGCAACGCGAGCGCGACGAGCTGCTCCGACGCTCCGACCAGGAGCGGACAGTGTGCGTGGGGACCGCGATGCCCGTGGCTGCCGCGCCGAGTTGCCGCGCGGGCCCGGCGGAGGACGAGGCGCAGCCGTTCACGCAGGCGATCGCGATCCGCGAGGAGATGGTGCTGGCCCCGCAGTGGTGGCGCGTGCTGTCCCTGCCGACGCCGGCGGTCGTCGCGGCGATCCACGAGCTGGCCGGTGATTACGGTCTCCGCGATCACTCGCACGCAGGCGTCGCGGGCTGGGACCTGCACGACCGGGAGCGGGCGCTGTCGCTGGTGGTCCGCGTGCAGTCGCGGGGCGATCGCACGGAGATCGGCGTGCGCGTGTACCCGCTCGAAGCCGCAAAGACGGAGTCGGACCCGACCGCCCGCGCCATCGTCGTGCTCCCGATCCTGTTCGCGTTCGCCATCCTCGCCCTCATCTCCCGGCCCGCAGCGTGGCTCGTGCTGGTCGTAGCCTTAGTGGTCGGGGCCGCCGTCAGCGCGCGCTCGCAGCGGCGCGAGCTGGCGGCGCTACAGGAGCGCACGGGCGTTCTCAAGGAATGGGGCGAGACCTGGCAGCACGGTTTCTTCACTGCTCTCGAGGCCCGCCTCGGCCCGTCGCAGCTCTACCGCTGACCGGGGCCGCGCAGGACTCTTGGTGCGCCGTCACCTGCGTCTGACAACGAGCTCTGAAAAATGATCCAAGGGACAGGTCGTGTCAGGCCGACGGTCGACACACCCTCCGGGCGCAGGCGCGCCGGCGGTCGGCCGCCGCATCCGGTATAAGAATCGCAAGACCCCCCGCCCCCATGCACGTCGTCTTCATTCATGGCCCGGCCGCCTCCGGCAAGCACACCATCGGCACCCACGTGGCCCAGGCACTGGGCATCCCGCTGTTCCACAACCATCTGGCGGTGGACGCAGCGCGGGGCTTGTTCGAATTCGGCAGCCCCGGCTTCCGCCGCATGCGCGCGGCGATCTGGAGCGCGGCGTTCGCCGAAGCCGCCGCGGCCGGACGCTCGTTCGTCTTCACTTTCCATCCCGAGGCCAGTGTCGATCCGGCGCTGATCGAGACCTTGACCGAGACGGTGCGCGCACACGGCGGCGAGGTGGTGTTCGTCGAACTGCTGTGTTCGCCTGAAGCGATCGCCCAGCGACTGGACCAGCCCAGCCGGCATCGTTTCGGCAAGCTCACCGATGTCGCCTTGTACCGCTCGATCGAGCGCGCCGGGGGCTTCGCGTTTCCGCCGCTGCCGCCGTCGCTGCGCATCGATACCGAAGCGCACACGCCCGAGCAATCGGCGGCGCTGATCGTCGCCTCGCTCCGCGAGCCGCGCTGAGTCGCGCTGATTCACGGCGAGTTCGGGCGCCGTTCGCAGCGACGTCCACCGGGGCGGCCGCGTACAACGAACCGCGAGACGGGGGCGCCGCAAGCCATTGCCCCCGGTCCTCCCTCGGGGGTGCCTCGTCCGCTGGCGAACTCGAACCTCGTGAGACCGAGCAGGTCGTTGATCGTCTTCAAGCCGGCCTCGCCCTCTTCCTTCCGCGCCACGGCAGCTGGCTCCTCGGTGAGTGGCCCGACGTGCAGGCCGAGGTCGATCGCAGGGCCTCGCCGCTCGTGCGGCCGAGAAGCGCGCGTGGCGCCCCTTTGTGCGAGCTCGCGGTCGGTGAAGGTCTCGTCGTCATCGTGGCATGCTTGCTGCGCGATGGCCGAAAAGACGACGCACTTCGGACGGGCCGGAGAATACCACGCGATGTCGGAGCTGCTGCTCCGTGGATGGAACGTCGCCGTACCGGTCGTCGACGTCGGAGATGACGCGTTCGTGATCGACGACCGGTCCAAGACGGTCTACCGGGTGCAGGTGAAGTCGGCGCAGGCGACTTGCCTGTCGAAGGACGACGAGCGGTGGAAGGCTGATTTCAGTCTCAACCGCGACCAACTGCGGACGCTGCAGGAGGTCGAACTCTTCTACCTGCTCCTGGCTCGATGCGCGGAGCGTTGGCGATTTTTCGTGATACCGCGCCCTGCCCTGGCGAACGTTCGTCAAGCGCAGATCGCTACGCCTCGATCCGGCCCGGGGCGGCCGATGCTGGCGGACGAAGATGCGACGACGAAAGGGCTCATGTTCAGCGTCACGATCCAGAAGGACTCCGCCTCGGGTTGGGGAGCCGATCTGACTGGCTACCTGGATGCTTGGCCAGACGAATTGACGATCGTCCCAGACGGGCCCGGAAGCAGGAGAGTTGATGATCCTTGAGGCGTCATGCCGCCGACCGAGGCAGGTCCATCTCGCTAACCGGGTCGCGGAAAACGACTCGTCCCAGCGTTTGCAGTCGCTTCTCGGGCAGCCCGGTCAAGAGCATGACGATCTGTTCAGCGATGGCTGCTTGGACGCGCTCGTAATCGTCCCTTGTCTCGTGCGCGATGAAGACCCGGCTTCGAGGATGAAGCGCCTCTCCAAAGGCCTTGCGAAGGCGAGCCAACGAGCCAGGTTCCAGAGCGAAGGTCGCTCCTTCGCGGTTGGAGCTCCGCAAGATGACGATCGGCTCGCTCGCATCCATGCCTTCGAGTATGCGGCGAATCGCGCTCACCCGCAACCTGGCGGCCGGACCGGGCCGTGGTGGCGGCGCAAGACGCGCTCTCTCGGCGCGTGCGCGTGGGCAGACGGAAGCCCCGCTGCATCGGCTGGGGGGGCGTTGCGTGCTTCGCGCCCCCCTCCCCCGAAGCTTGCCGCCAAGATCGTCAGGGTCATGAGCCGCGCCCGCTGAGCCACGGTCGCGCGCGCGAGGTGGGTCTACAGCACGTGCACGACCGCCTCGAGCGGAACCTGTGGGTCTGTAGCACGTGCACAACCGCCTCGAGCGGAACCTGTCCTTCGAGGAAGCCGCCGACGACATGTGCCACCCGCTTTCTTTTCACCCCGATCACCACAAGAGTTCGACGATCGGATGAACGTCGCCCGCGATACGCTGTACCGTGAAATAGACCGTCTCGTTGAATCAGCACACAGCGAGTGAGTCCTCCGTCGCGCCCGGACCGATGATTCGGCGAGATTGCTTCGACCCGCCCGATCCCTCGGGCATGTCCCGAGGCGGACGGCTGCGAGTGTCGGCCACCTACACGACCGATGCCGGTCCCCTCTTGCTTTGCTTTTTAAAAAAACTGGAAGCGGGAATTGAGCCGGGTACACTCGCGGCCTCAAGTGCCAGTCATCCACGCCCGCTCGCTCGAAGAAGCCCTCACGTCGCCGCGCGACGTCGAGGCCCTCGAACTCAAGCTCACGCGCGCGACGCTGCCCGACGAGATATTCGCGCTGCGGAACCTCGCGCAGTTGACGATCGAAGGCGGGACCCTCACCAAGGTCTCGCCGCGACTCGCCGAGCTGAAGAAGCTCCGCTTCCTGAGCCTCGACAAGCAGCCCAAGCTCGACCTGGCCGACTTCCCGGTGATGCCGTCGCTCGAGTCGCTCGGGCTGCGCAACTGCAAGCTCCGCGCGCTGCCGCCGGCGCTGTTCGAGTGCCGCAACCTGACCTCGCTCTCGCTGGGCATGAACCCGCTCAAGACCGTGCCGGCCGGCATCGGCGCCCTGCGCAAGCTGAACACGCTCTACTTGTGGGGCTGCGGGCTCAAGGCCGTGTCGCCGGAGCTCGGCGAGCTCACCGAGCTCCGCGTGCTCGAGCTCGAGAAGAACTCGATCAGCGAGCTGCCGGCCGAGCTGGCCGCGCTGAAGCAGCTCACGCAGCTCAACATCGAGAAGAACGCGTTCGAGACGTTCCCGGCGGTGGTCTGCGAGCTCACGCAGCTCCAGTCCCTGGAGGCCTACGACAACGAGATCACGGCGCTGCCCGCCGCCATCTCGCAGCTCAAGCGACTCGCTAAGTTGCGGCTCGAGGGCAACCGGATCGAGAAGTTCCCCGCCGATCTGTCCGGGCTCAAGGCGCTCGAGACGTTCTACGTGTCGCTCGGCATCAACAAGGACGAGCTCAAGCGGCAGATCCGTCACCTGCCGCCCAAGGCCTTCATCATGTCGTTCGACGACGGCGACATCGCCCGCGATGGCCGCTGGGCCGACGCTCCGGCCCGATCGTCGCGCGAGATCGCCGAGGAGGCCGAGGAGGCCGAGGCGCCGGCGAAGCCGGCGAAGAAGGTGGCCAAGAAGGTGGCCAAGGTGACCAAGGCGGCGGCCGCGAAGTCGAAGGCCGCGGCCACCGCGGAGGAGCAGATCTTTCGCTTCGAAAATCGGGTCACGCGAGTCACGTTCGTCCCCGGCGGCGTCGTCGGTGTGTCCTACGAATCGATCCGAGTGTTCGACCTCGCCAGCGGCGAGCTGCGATTCAAGGCGCCGGGCGATTACCACGGGGTCGCGGCCTCGCCCGACGGCACGCAGCTGCTCGCAGGCGGCCCCGTGACGGCCTTGCTGGACCCGAAAACCGGGGCCGTGCAGGCCAAGCTGCCGGTCAAGACGGCTTACTGCGCCAGCTGGTCGCTCGACGGCAAGCTGATCCTGCTCTACGACGACGGCGACCTGTGCTGCGTCGATGCGAAGACGCTCAAGATCTTGCAACGCCTCGAGGTGGACCGGACGTCGTTCGCGACGCTGTCGCCGGACGGCCAGCGGGTGCTGTACGGCGCGGGCAAGGCGGTGCGAATGTGGGATCGGCTGGCCGGCAAGGAGGTGTTTCGCGCGACGGTGTGCCGGTTCGGCGCCGCCGACGGTCGCTTCACCGCCGACAACCGCTACGCGATCGTGCTGACCACGGAGGGGCTGGTGCGCCTCGACCTCGGCCAGAAGAAGCCCAAGAGCGAGCCGATCAAGAAGTTGAGCGCGAGCGCGTTCGACATGCTGCCCAATGGGACCCATGCGGTCGTCGGTGGGCCGAAGATCTCGCTGGTCGAGCTCGGCAAGGGCTCGACGGTCGCCGTTCTCGGCTCCCACGAGAAGGTCGGCCCGGTCGACAGCATCGTGATCTCCGCCGACGGCACCCAGGTGGCGTCCGGCGCCTGCGATCACACCGTGCGCGTCTGGCAGCTCCCGCGCGCCTGAGCGGCGCAGTCGTCAGCCTTCGAGGCACACGGCCCCTACCCGCTCGGACGGGAGACGCCCCGCCGTCAGGCGATTCTCGGACGACCCCAGGCGACGCTGTCTGTCGTACCCAGCGAGCTCGGGCGATGTGATTCGCCCGCTGTGCCTCATCCAGGCGCCTTCCCGCCTCTGTCAGTCGCCGCAACGTCGTCATGCGCTCGATCGAGTTCAAGGTGCCCGCCTTCACCGCAAGCTCGGCGCGGCTCCGCCAGCTCGACCCGCTGCGCCTAATACGTAGAAGACGCAACCGCGGGACATCGCTCGACATGTCCTCAGGGACATCTCGCTTCGCGACCGCGGGACGCCGCTCGACATGTCCCCGAGGACAGACAGAATGACGCGTCGTGTCGCCTCGTGGCCCCGTCGTCGATCGGCGATTCGCCGCGGGAATACGGCCCGGAGGGAGCTGGTAGAGGGCCGCCGTGCGCGCCCTCGCTCTGGTCCCGTTCGTCGCCCTGCTCGCCTGCGCCGTCACCTATCCGCCCGGTTGGCCCGCCGGCGAACAGCAGCCGCAGGTGGTTCAGGCCACCACGGGGGTGAGTTACGGAGCGGCCCCGGTGAGCTGGGACCTGCCCGAAGGCGCGCAGATCCGGATCGACGTCGCCAGGCGCTCGGTGTCTTCGGGGATGGGCGCCTACGTGGCCGACATCCAGTTCGCCGCGGCGTACGTCGACGACCCTGACCTCGGGATCGACTGTGCCACCGAGCCCACCGGTCCGGGCGTGCCACGCACGCGCTTCGGCTGCTGGTCGCGCGCCGACCCGGCCGCGCTGCGTTTCTGGATGGCGCCCGGGGCCGACTGTCCCGCCAGACATGTCGGGGCGGCCCGAACGCTCCTCCGCCCCGAATGTTGGCAGGGCGAGCTCGAGGTGCACGGCCGGCGGCTGCAGCTGCGCCACGGGTTCCTCGGCTCGAGCCGCGTGCCGGCCAGCTCCGTGTCGTGGATCGACGAGCACGAGCAGGGGCTGCTGGCGGCCGACTTCGTCCGCAAGCAACAGCTGCACCTGTTCGACGGCTCGACCCCGCCGCCGCCGGAGCTGCGGCGCACCCTGGTGCTGCTGACGGTCGCGCTGGGCTGGTGGGAGGACGCCTCCTCGCCGGACTGAGGCCCGTCGCATGACCTCTGCGACATGACCGCATGGACATGTCTTAATGAGCAGCGACAGAACGAGACTCGCAGCAGGTCCATGACGTCTTGCTCCGCCGACAACAGCCTGCGCGTCTGGTGGCAGTTGTGTGAGGTGAGGCGTGCACCCTCCAAGAACCCCCACATCGGCGACGGCGGCCCGACGCGCCCACCCATTGACTCGGCCGGGACGGTCACGCAAGGTTGCCGCAATGTCGATGCGCCAAGGTGGCGCCGGGCCGAACCGAGGCACGCGTGCGCATACTTCTGGTCGAGGACGAAGCAGAACTGGCCGGCGCTCTGGCGGCGGCGCTGGCCCGGCACGACGCCGTGGTGGATCACGTGCCCACCCTCGCCGCCGCCGCTGCCGCGCTGACGGCCAAGGTGCATGACGCCGTGCTGCTGGACCGGCGGCTGCCCGACGGCGAAGGCCTGGCCCTACTGCCGGTATTGCGGGCGCGCGGCGTCGACATTCCAGTGATCGTGCTGACGGCGCGCGGCGAGCTGGAAGACCGCGTGGCCGGCCTGAACCAGGGCGCCGACGACTATCTCGCCAAGCCGTTCGCGGTCGAGGAAGTGCTGGCTCGCCTGCGCGCCGTGCTGCGCCGCCCCGGCCGCCTCGCGGCGGATACGGTGCGGGTCGGCCGCCTGAGCTTCGATCTGCTCCATCGCGAGGCCAGCATCGACGGCGCGCCGCTCCTGCTTCCGCGGCGCGAATTGCTGGTGCTGGAGACGCTGCTGCGGCGCAAGGGCCGCACAGTGCTGCGCGGCGCGCTGGAAGAGGCGGTGTACGGCTTTGACGACACCGTGCAGCCCAACGCTCTGGATACGCATGTCTCGCGCCTGCGCGGCAAGCTGGCACCGGCGGGCGTGGAGATCCACGGCATCCGCGGGGTCGGCTACCTGCTGCGCGAGGCGATCCCATGAGCGAGAGCGGCTCCTTGCGCTGGCGGCTGGTGCGGCGGTTGGTCGCGCTGCAGGCCGTCCTCCTCGCCCTGTTCCTGCTGTCGTTGCTGGGGCTGTTATGGTGGCGTGGCGAACCGCTGGCGCTGGAATCGGAGGACTGCGTGCTGAACGTGGTGCGCGAGTCGATCGCACGCGCGCCCGATGGCAGCATCGTCCTTCGCTCCACCCCGGCGCTCGCGGCGCTGCGCGCCGACGGGCCGGGCCTCTGGTTCACCATCCACGACGCACAGGGACATTGGTTGACGGAGGGCGATGTCCCGCCCGAGTACACGCGCATCGGTCACGCCCTCGACCACATCGGGCAGGCGCGGCTGGGCTGGAACCTCGGCGATCCCCCGCGTCCCACCGCTCGCGTGAAGCGCATGGATACGGCCGCCGGTGTGGTGCAGGTCATGACGGGGCCGGGCGCGTCGGTGTCCGCGGGCCAGCTCGCCGAGTTCGCGCTGCTCACCCTCGCCGTCCTCGGGTTGCCGGGCGTGCTGCTGATGGCGCTCGCCACCCTGGTGGCGACGCCGCTGGTGGTGCGCCAGGCCATGCGCGGCCTGGACCGCGCCGCCGCCGACGCCACACGCATCGACGTCGAGCAGCGCGGCGTACGCCTGCCCACGACGCACGTGCCGGCCGAGGCCGCGCCGCTGGTAGACGCCGTCAACGCCGCGCTGAGCCGCCTGGACGAGGGCTACGCACGCCAGCAGCGCTTCCTGCTGGACGCAGCGCATGAGCTGCGCACCCCGATTGCGATCCTGCAGGCGCGGCTGGAAGGTCTGGCCGATCGAGCGCAACGAACGCAGCTGATGGAAGACGTGGCGCGCCTGGCCAACCTCGCCGAGCAGATGCTGGATGCGCAGCGCCTGCGTCAGCAGGACGTCGCGTTCGCGCCGCTGGACCTCGCCGACCTCGCCCGCCGCGTGGCCGCCGACCTCGCGCCGCTGGTCATCGCCGCCGGTTACGACATCTCCCTGGAAGACGAAAGCGCCGGCGCAATGCTGGTGGACGGCGATCTCGCCGCGCTGGAGCGCGCGCTGACCAACTTGGTGCAGAACGCCATCCAGCACGGCAGCCGGCGCGGAACGATCACGCTGCGCGTGCTCGCCCCGCGCACGCTGGAAGTGGCCGATCAAGGCGAAGGCATCCCGGCGGAGGACAGCGAGCGGATCTTCGAGCCCTTCCACCGCCTGCGCGCGCGAGCCGGCGGCGCCGGCCTCGGTCTGCATCTGGTCCGCGAGATCGTGCAGCGCCACGGCGCACGCATCACGGTACGCGACGAATCCGGCGGCGGCGCCTGCTTCCGCATCGCGTTCCCGCCGATGTCGACGCACCCGCATCACCCACCGACCGCCTGAGCATCTCGGAGCGCGCCATGTTGCCGCCATGCTCGCGCGGTAGAGGACTCTCCATGGGGATCGCCCGGGACCTCTTGCGTTTCTTCCGCCGCTGGCTGGCCGACCCGCGCCACGTCGGCGCCATCGCTCCTTCGGGACGGGCCCTGGCCGACCTGATCACCCGCCAGATCCACGGCCGCAGCGGGCGCGTCGCGGAATTCGGCGCCGGCACCGGCGTCTTCACCCGCGCCCTGCTGTCGCGCGGCGTACACGAAGCGAACCTGGTGCTGATCGAACGCGACGAGGAATTCGCCACCTGCCTGCGCCAGCGCTTCCCGCGGGCTCATGTGCTGACCATGGCTGCGGAGCGTTTCGGCGAGTGGGCCCGCGCGGAGCGCTTCGCCGCGGGAGCGATCGTCAGCGGGCTGCCGCTGCTGAACCTCGCGCACGACAGCCGGCGGCACATCCTCGCCGGCGCATTCACCAGCCTGGGTGGCGACGGCGCGCTGTACCAGTTCACCTACGGTCTGACCTGCCCTGTGCCCGCGCCGTTGCTGGAGCACTTCGAGCTCGAGGCCGACTGCGTCGGCCGCGTGTTCCGCAACCTGCCCCCGGCCGCGGTGTATCGCATCCATCGCCGCCGGCCCGTCGCGCTGGCGGCGTTCGCTTGAGGCGACCATGGAGCAGACCGGATGGCTCGCCTTGTTGCTCGCCAGCGGCATCGCCGGCATCGGCGCCGCGGCGTTCGCGGAAAAACTGGTGCCGGTGTTTCCGTCCTACGTGCTTTACGTGTGGGTCGGTATGCACGCAGTGCCGGATGCGCTTCGACTGGCTCTGATCATCCTGGTCGCCAGCGTCGGCTCCACGCTGGGCGCCGTCTGCTGGTACGCGATCGGCCGCGCGCTGGGTCCTCGCCGTACCGAGGCGCTGGTCGTGCGCCTGGGTCGCCGCGCGGGCCTCGACGCCGCACGCTACAGCGCGCTGGCGGAAGGCTGCCGGAGCCGGCCGTTCGCGCTGGTGCTGCTGGGCCAGGTCACGCCGGGGGTGCGGCTGTGCGTGCCGTTGATCGCCGGCGTGTTGGAGCTGCGCGCCATCACCTTCTTCAGCGCGACGCTGCTGGGCAATGCCGCCTGGAATGCGCCGCTCATCGGCCTGGGTTACGCGCTACGCGGAGTTTCCCGCGATCCGGCGCAGGTGGGGCTCGCCGTCGTCGCGGCGCTGGTCGTGCTCGAAGGCCTGCTCGTCGTGGCGATGCGGCGCCGGCGGAGGGCCTGACAGCGAGTCCATGACGCCTTTTATCCTCTGCGACTGGATCAACTTGCCCTGGACGGCGAGTGCGGCGGTCGGTCGATGACGTTCTCGCCGCGAGCCACGAGCCTCACCGCTCGCGGGTCGGGCCGCCTGCGGACTGTGGCTGAAGCGCGAGAGAGCGCGTGTCACATCACGCACGCGCCGTGACACCACGGCTTCGCTCGGCGCCCTGACCGCTCGGTGTCAGGGGCGGCGAACAGCTTGCTGCGCCGCGGGGTGCAGGATGTCATGGACGCCGAGGGCTCCCCACGCAGCGTCTCGTGAGCACTCGCGGTCCGGCCCGTTGCGGCGGGACATCGAGCCGATCCGTGTGGCATCCTGGCGTCATGAACTTTCGCCCTGTCCTCGCGCTGACCCTGTGTCTCGCCTGCGGGCCCGGTACCCCGAGCGAATCGGCCAGTGACGGCAGCAGCGGCAGCGGCAGCAGCAGCGGCAGCAGCAGCGACGGCAGCAACAGCGGCGGCAGCAGCGGCAGTCAGGGCACGAGCGCCGGCACCGGCGGCCTCACGTCGACGGGCCCCGGCGAGGACACCGGGCCTGTGACGCCGACCACCGGCGTCACGTCGACGGGCCCCGGTGAGGATACCGGTCCGACGACCCGGTCCACCGGCGACACGTCGACGGAGACGAGCGACCCCGGCGACACGTCGACGGAGACGAGCGACCCCGGCGACACGTCGACGGAGACGAGCGACCCCGGCGACACGTCGACGGAGACGAGCGACCCCGGCGACACGTCGACGGGGACCACCGACGCGCCTGTCCTTCCTTGCGACGAGATCGTGTTCGGCTCCCCGGTCATCGAGGCCAAGGTCCGGGCGTTCCTCGACATCCCCGAGGGCCCGATCCCGCCGCAGGCCGCGCTCGGGCTGACGCTCCTCACCGTGAGCGGCGTCTTCGACTCGCTCGCCGGGCTCGAGTGCTTCCCCAACCTCGTCGAGCTCCGACTCCACGGCATGAAGCTCGCCGACCTGGGTCCGCTGTCGGGCCTGTCGAAGCTGACGACCCTGGTGATCGGCAAGAGCAAGGTCGCGGATCTGAGCCCGCTCGCCTCGCTCACGCAGCTCGCATACCTCGACATCAGCCGTAACCCGATCGAGTCGTACGCGCCGCTCGCCGGGGTGGCGTTGCAGACGCTGATCGCCGACGAGACGCCGGCGGCGGCGGTGCCGAGCCTCGTCGAGCTCGCCACGCTCGAGACCCTGTCGCTCGCGGAGTGCGGCCTGACCGATGTCGGCGCGCTCGCGCCGCTCGTCGACCTCGTGACGCTCACGCTGAGGGACAACGCGCTCACCGACCTCGGGCCGCTGGCGTCGATGACCTCGCTGCAGTCGCTCGACCTCGACGACAACGCCATCGCCGATCTCGCCCCGCTGGTCGGGATGACGGCGATGCGCGAGCTGAGGTTCGTCGACAACGCGATCGCCGACCTCGGACCGCTCGCCGGGATGACCCAGCTCGAGACCCTCCAGGGCTCGAGCAACGCGGTGACCTCGGTCGCGCCGCTCGCCGGGCTCACCGCGCTGCGGACCGTCGGCCTCAACTCCAACCAGATCGTCGACGTCTCGCCGTTCGCGGGCCTGCACGCGCTCGAGCGCCTCGAGCTCAACGGCAACGCGATCGTCGACGTGCAGGCGCTCGCCTTGCCCGACCTCGAGACCCTGCTCATCTCGTCCAACGAGATCACCGACTGCGGGCCGCTCGCGGCCGCGGCGAAGCTCGAGACGCTCTCCATCGGCGACAACCCGCTCGCGGCCGGGGTCGACGCCTTCGGCGCGCACCCGTCGCTGCGCGCCGTCTTCCTCGAAGCGACCGGACGCACGGCGGTCCCGATCGTCGCGCCCGCGATCCTCGAGGACCTCCACCTCGACAACAACGCGATCGCCGATGTCGGCCCGCTCGGCGCGTACCAGGCGCTGCGCTCCGTCCACCTCGATTCGAACGCGATCACTACGCTCGCCCCGCTCGCCGACGACGCCTGGATCACCGAGTGCGATGTCCTCTCCGTCGGCGACAACCCGCTCGACGCGGACACCCTCGGACAGGTGATCCCGGCGCTCTGCGAAGCGCTCCTCGACGTCCAGGGGCTTCCGCTCGATAACTGCACGCAGTGCGGCGCCCCCCCGTGAATCGCCGCGCCGAATCCTCGCAGTCGTCGCCCTCCGTCGGGGCCGCACGCTTGGGGGTTCAGCGAGCCGTTGTTCAGCGAGATCGGCATGGCTGAGCTCTGTGAGCCGCGCACTGCTGGACCACGGCCGAGGCTGCGAGTGCGTGTGAACGCATCGAGCGCGACGAGGCAGCGGCGCTGCAGCCTCTTCAACCCGGGCGCACGCGCGTCACGCGGCCCGAGCCGACGGTGCCGCCCCACGTCGCGGGGCTCCCCGGCCGCCAGCCCGCGCCCTGCGAGCCGTCGCTCACCACGAAGCGCGCGTCCGCTTCGAGGTAGACCGGGCGCATCAGCTCGATCACCACGTTCGCGACCTCGCCGGGCTCGAGCCGCGCCGCCCCGACGAAGTGCAGCGTCCCGCCGACCGCGACCGCGCCGAACAGCAGGTGCGCGGTGTGACCGTCGCCGATCGCAGTGGTGCGGCCGCCGAGCTCCGGCCTCAGCAGCTCGAGCTGCGCCTCGATCGTGCGCGTCGGCAGGGCCTCCCCATCGACCAGCGCGTCGCCGGTGCGCGGCCACCGGTAGCGGGACTGCGTGGTCCGACTCTCGAGCCAGAACTCGGCGAACTGCCCGGCCGAGACCGTCTCCACCGATTGACGATAGACCGTGATGGAGTCCACCGCGATCGCGTCGCTCGTCTCGAGCCCGACATACGTCAATGGTTGACCCACGCGCACCGAGCCGCGCGTGACCCGGCAGCGCACCCGCGACAGCCGCCGCCAGTGCACGTACAACAGCGCCGGGCCGTCGCTGTCGCGCACCGGCAGGGCGACCTCGCGGGTCAGCGCCTCGATCAGCTCGACGATCCCCGCCTGCCACTCCGGCGCGCCGACCAGCGCGCCCTCGGCCGAGCCGCGGATCAGCGCCGTCGCGTCGCCGTCGAACCCGCACGCGTCGAGCAGCTCGCGGGTGTCCCGCTCGACCGCGTCGAGCCGGCCCGGGTCACGCACCGCGTCGCACTGGCCGATGAACCCCACCACTTGCTCGACCCCCAGCGCGCGCGCCACCAGCAGGTGCTCGCGCGTCTGCGCCTGCACCGACTCGCGCGCCGACACGACCAGGATGACCGCGTCGACGAGGCCGATGCAGCGCGCCGCATCGCGCAGCCACGGCCGCCGCCCCGGGCAATCGACGTGGACGAACATCCGCCGATCGTTGGCGTAGGCGACCGAGGTGCCCCGGACGGTGACGATCGGCCGCAGCGGGAAGGCGCCGAGCATGTACGCCGTGCAGCCGCTGCGGCGATCGAGCTCGCCTGGGTCGAACGCGACCACGCCTGGCTCGCCGCGCCGCGCCAGAGCGCGAGTGATCGCCGCGGTCAGCGTCGTCTTGCCGTGGCGATGATGGCCGATCGTCGCCACCGCCAGCAGCGGCCGTCGCGGGCCTGTCAGCATCGGCGTCATGCGCCGGTCAGCGCCCGCTCGAACGCGCGCAGCGTCGACCTGTCCTTGCTGCGGTCGTAGATGGCGAACACCACCCGCGTGAACGCCCCCGCGTACGGCGGCGCCGTCAACAGGCGCACGAACACCTCGGCGACCTCCGCGGGGTCGTTGCGGAACACGCCGCAGCCCCACGCGCCGAGCACGAGCACCTGCTGGTGCTGGTGCGCGAGTACGCGGAGGACTCGCTCGGCCCGCCGTTCCAGCGCCGCGCGGATCGCCGGGCGACCGCCGGCCTTGCGATGCAGGTGCTCGCCGGCGTTGGGAGCCGGCGCGGTCACGAGGCCGACGCGGAACGGACGCGCGAGCAGATGGAGCTGCTCGTCGCGGAAGAACGGCACGCCGGGCGACCAGATCACGTGGTCGGTGTACAACATCGAAGGCTCGGCCCGGTTGGCGGTGTAGTAGCCCGGCGCGCTACGCAAGCAATGGTACAGCGCCGAGCAGCGCGCCAGGTCCTCCTCCTGCGCCTTCGCGCCGCCGAGAAACCCGCCGCCGGGGTTCTTCGCCGACGCGAAGTTGAGCGCCGCCACTCCGCTCGCGCCCTCCTCGACCAGCCTCCGCGCCGCCCCGCCGGTCGTGTCGGCCCACACCTCGAGCGTCATCCCACTCCCGGCCGCCTCCGGCCGCGGCACCGCCGCGAAGTCCTCCGGCCGGTACAGCACCGTTCCCGCGACGGCCTCGCGCACCGCGTCGGCGATCGTCACGACCTGCCCACCGACGACGTAATCTCCGCGGTCGACGATGGCGACCGTTTCTTTCCCCACGCCTGAAAGCGACACCACGCGAGCATACACGAGCCTCGGCGTCGAGAGCGTCGTCCGGACGATGCGGCGTGCTCGGTTCGGACCCTGCCGGAGCAACGTGGTGCCTGCTCTTGCCGCGTCCTGGATCGACTTCGCCCTCGTCGGGTTCTACGCCGTGATTCAAGCGGCGTCCCGCCCTGCAGGCGCTCGGCATCAAGCTCGACCGGTCTTTTGCTGGGCGCTCGGCTCGCGACTTGGAGGTCCCGTTCACCCGGCGCACTCACGCCCGACCTTGCCCGCGCACGGCCCCGAGTCCGCGAGCACGCAGATCCCGAGCGCCTCGAGCCCCGCCGGCGCCTCGCCGGGCTTGAACCACGGGATGCACGTGTTGCCGAACTGGCAGGCCTCGCCGACCGTGCACCACGCGGCCGAGCAACTCCACGCGCTGCAGTCGCACGAGCCGCCCTCGTCCTTGCAGCCGTTGGCGACCCCGCCGGGCGCCACACACGTCGACGAGTCGCAGCCGAGGCACGAATCGTAGTCCGGGCAGCTGTTGAAGACGTTGACGCACTCGAACCGCAGCTCGTCGCCGGTCGACTGACACGCCCAGAACAGCGTCGAGCCCGGGTCCTTGACGCACCCGCCCGCTCGCGGGTCGCAGCAGCTCTCGCCCTCGACCGCGCCCGTGCCGGGCGAGCGCGGGCAGAAGTCGCACGCGTCGCCGAGCCCGTCCTGATCGGTGTCGCTGAGCTTGCCGAACTGCGGCATCGCCGCTTGCGGCGGCTCGGCGTTGGCCACGGCCGGGCAATTGTCGCACCCGTCGTCGTAGCCGTCGCCGTCCGTGTCGACCCCGCTCTGCGGGCAGTCGTCGCACGCGTCGCCCTTGCCGTCGCCGTCCTGGTCTTCCTGTTCCGCGTTGACCGTGAAGTCGCAGTTGTCGTCGGCGTTGGCGAGCCCGTCGTGGTCCTGATCGAGGATCCGCGCGAGCTCGGGCGGCTGCTGGGGCAGACCGAGACCCGCCAGATACGTCGCGAGCGACGTCCGGACCTCCTCGGCGTTCAGCGCCGTCTCGGCCGCCGCGAGCTGCATCTTCAGCGCCGCGTCGATCGCCCCGTCGTCCGCGAGGTCGAGCGAGATCGCGTTGAGTAGCGCCTGCAACGCCGCGTCGGGCGCGTCGGGATCGGCGAGGTGGGCCGCCTGCGCGACCACGGCGCTGAGCGCAAAGATGTACGCGTTGTCGTCGGTGTCCGTCCCGACGACGCTCGCCTGGGCCGCTGGACCCGCGAGCGTGAACCCATCCTTGCCGACCCCGAGGGCCGCGACCGCCTCCGCTTCCGCCTGCGCCAGCGCGCCCTCGACGCTCGCCCCGCCGACGACCAGCGCGCGCGCCCGCGGCTCGACCAGGTGACCGAGCACGTGCAGGTTGATGGTGCTCGCGTCCATCCCCGCGCGATGCAGCGCGCGCAGGCTCAGCGGCGCGGTCGACAGCCCGCCGCGAATCTCGTCGAAGTGATAGCCGGTCGCCAGCAGCGCGACCGGCCCCGCCGGGATCGCGTTGACGCTGAACTCGCCGACGTCGTTGTCGGTCGGCACCTCGAATTGCTGGCCCGTCGGCTCGCCCTGGGCCGTCAGCGGCGAGATGGACACCGACGTCCCGAGGATGAACGGTCCCTTCTGCACCACGCCGTGCAGCGAGACTTCGCCGCTCTCTTCACCGCCGGTCGAGTCGGTCGTCGCGGGTCCGCCGGATCCGTCGGACCCGCCGTCTGTCGTCCCGCCGGGCGGCGGACAGCCGGCCATCGAGACAACCATGAGATCCCGTAAAATTCGGTGCCACGTCAGCATCATTTCCTGTAGTGGCCAGCCCACGCCAAGATTGATGGCGCGGTCTGAACTCGGAGAGAGCAGCGTGCGATCGCGCTCGCGGCGGGCGGACGACCTGTCAGCGCGGTCGCCGAGCCGCCCGCGGGGCGACGCAGGTCGTGCGCCCCGGAGAGGCTGCGGCACCACGGATCTCCATGCGGAGGCGACGCTGGCCGCTTGAGCGCGACGAGCACTTCGCGGGGCCGTCGTCGACGCGCACGCCGCAGGGCTCGGCGACCTGCACCTCACTTCGCACGGTCCCGAGCGGGTCGCGCCGGGCCCCGCCCCCGCGCTGATGCCGACAATGTCTTCACGACATGTCCTTCACGACATGACTTCATGGACATTTCCTGAAGATAATGCTCATGAGGACATGTCTATGAGGTCATGGTCGGGTGGATCCTCCTGTTCGTCCGGGGGTTCGTTCGTGGCGAGCGCAGGAATACGGACCGGGGAAGCGGCGCGCGGGACCGCGGTCGCGCGTGTAGCGATCGCGGCGCTTGTCGCGGCGCCGGCTGCCGGTTTAGAACCGTCGCCATGTCGCCCCCCCGCCCCGCCTCCGTCCCGGAAACCGCAACCTTCGACGTCAGCGACCAGCTCTGGGAAGTGGGCGAGCGCGACGCCGAGAACCGGAAGATCGGAGCGTGGACCTACTGGCGTCCGGACGGCAGCAAGGAGTGCGAGGAGGCGTGGGGCGACGGTCGCACGTATATGTCCTACCGGCGCTTCCACCCCGACGGGAGCGTCGCGCAGAGCAGCGCGAAAGATCTGGTGCGCGACCTCTGGGTCGGCCGCCCGCGCTGGACCCGGCTCGACGGCGAGAGCCCGGAGGACCGCTACTGGCCCGTCCGCGGCACCCCGGGCGCCCGCGCCTACGAGATGACGCTCGACGCCGACGGCTGGGTCGTCGACGAGCGGCTGTTCGACGCTGCCGGCGCCCGCATCACCCAGGGCGGCGCCCCCTTTCCGCCGATCCCCGCGGGCTTGCCCG
Organism: Nannocystis punicea; assembly: GCF_026965555.1. Taxonomy (GTDB): domain Bacteria; phylum Myxococcota_A; class Polyangia; order Nannocystales; family Nannocystaceae; genus Nannocystis; species Nannocystis punicea. The sequence goes on from NZ_CP114040.1 coordinate 5,724,399, forward strand.
ACAACGCCTTCGTCGCCAACGGCGATCGCGTGTGGGTGTCGCAGTCGCGCTCGCTCGACAACGCCCGCCGCCGCGGCGCTTACGCCGTCTGGGATCGCAACGGCGTCCTGCAGGAGCGGCAGCAGTTCGACGACGCCGGCGCCGAGAAGCCGCTGCGCCGCGAGCAGTACAGGAACGGCGCGCTGTGGAGCCTCGTCGAGCAGCGCGGCGCCGAGCGGGTGCAGAGCTTCTTCCGCCAGCGCGACGGCGGCGAGCCGGTCCTGCGCTCCAGCACGATCTACCGCGACGGCGACCGGGACCGCGAGGAGACGCTCTACGACAAGGACGGCGTCCGCCGCTTCTCGGTGCGGATGGAGGAAGTGGCCCCGGGCCACGTGCGCCGCTACGACGACGGCCGGCTCGTGTTCGAGGCGATCTGGGACCGCGGCGCGCCCGCGGTGCCGCCGCAGAAGGTCGAGTACTACGACGAAGGCGGCGCGCTCCTGGTGGACTACCGGTCGCTCGGCGACGGCAAGGGCGAGCTGCGCCTCCACCTCGGCGGCGCGCCCCAGGTCTTGCCGATCGACGACGAGGCCGACCGCAACGAGTACGGCAATTGGAGCCGATTACTGCCCGGCTTCGCCCACTACGAGGCCGACCGAACCAAGCGCGACTGGCAGGTGGTGACCGAGCGGTTCCTCGGCGCTCTCGACGAGCGCCGCTTCGCCGAGTTCCTGGCGGCGCAGCCCATCCCCGACGCGTTCGCCCCCACCCTCGGGCGCGTCGACTGGGCCACCACCCGTGCTGCGGGCGATGGCCCTGCCATCGACAGGTTGCTCGTCACCTTGCTGGGCGACGACGCCGCTGCTGCCCGGCGGGCGCACGAGCTCCTGTGGGCCGCGATCGAGCAGCAGGACTGCGTGTTTGCGGCCACCTACGCCGTCGCCGAGACCCTGGCGCGACTCCTGCCCGTCGTGACCGAAGAAGCGCCGCGCCGTCGTGTGCTCAAGAACCTCGCCGACATCGTCTGCTTGCCGGCCCTGGCGCACGAGGACGAGCAGCGCTTCGCCGACGTCGTGGCGGCCGCGCGGGCGGTGTTGCCCGAGCTCGCCGCCTTCGTGCGGACCGCGGACGACGCCGACGGTCGCGCGGTGATGCATCTGCTGGCGCGGCTCGGCGAGCCCGAGGCCCTGCGCGCCCGCCTCGACGACGCCGGCGCCTCGGTCGAGACCCGCGCCTTCGCGGCGTGCGCTCTCGGTGCGTGCCGCGGCCTGACCGAGGAGCAGCGGGCCGAGACGGTCCAGCACCTGCGCCGCGCCTTCGACGGCGAACCGGACCCCGGCATCCAGGTCGTCCTCGGCCTGCTCGTCCGCCTGACCGGCAGCGAGGACGCCCCCCGCGACCCCGCCATCGACGCCCTGCTCGTCCATTACATCCTGCACCCCGCGGAGCAGGACCGGCTGTTCGCCGCGTGGCGCCCGGTGATCGGCTTCCTCGGCGACGACATCCCGTCGATGCTGATGCGCGCGATCCCTCCCGAAGTGCGACTCGAGCACATCGACGCCATGCTCGATCGCCTGCCGGCGCGCGGCTCCCTCGATCAGGCCACCGACCTCGACATCCTGTTCGCCACCCTGTTCCCCGCGGGTGCCGACCAGGAGCTCTCGCCGCTGCACCGCAAGGCGCTGCGGATCGCCGCCGACCTCGTCGACGAGCACCCCGGCTTCGTCAATCACGGCGAGATCTTCCGCAAGCACGCGCTGCCGTGGGACAGCTTTCGGCTGCGCGAGCTGGCCCGCGTCGGCACCGAGTAGCGTGGCCGCGTCGGCGTCCGCACGACCTGTCCCCGAGGCCATCCCGGCCCGCCGCCGCAGCGCGCGTCCGCCGACCGACCCCTCACGCCATCGAAGTCTTGGGCCTCATTGCCGACGCGATCATCGTCGGCGGCCCGCTCATGCACAGGCTCCTAGGTGGGCGGGCCGGGATACACACCCCACGGCACATAGGGGTTGCGCTCGTGGCCGCGGACCCGCTTCGCGGCCATCGTGATCAGGAGCTCCCCGCTCTCCATCGCCAGCACGCGCGCCCCGACCCACGACACCACCGCCGACGGCGGGCCCACGGCGATGAGCGGTCGCGCCGGCCCGTCCTCGAAGCGGACCGCGACCAAATGGCCGGCGGCGTCGAGCGCGAGGCACACGTCGCGCATCGCCGGCGCCGGCGAGCGCACCTCGACCGTGCGGACGCGCAGGGTGTCGCCGGCGGGCTCGTAAAGCACTGACGTCGCGGCGTGCGAGGGCTGCATCGGGCCAACCTGTATCACGCCGGGAGACACGCCGCCAGCCGCAGGCGCGCCCTCCCCTGCCGTTCGCAACTGCCTCCGGCTGCGGCGCGCCGTCATGTCCAGGATCGAATCGATGATCGCGCGTGCGCTCATGGCGACGAGCGCAGGAGGCGAAGCGTGGGGGAGCCGCCGGGGCGGAAGGCAGAGAAGACGAGGTCGTCGCGATCGTCGCCGTCGACGTCGGCGCAGACGATCCGCCCCACCCCTCGGCCGCTCCGGAGGACCTTCGGCTCGCGGACCCGGGCGTCGGCGGCGACCTCGAAGCGGGTGAGCCAGCCGTACGAGCTGAGGTCGCGCGTCACGACGATCTCGGGGCGCTCGTCGCCGTCGAGCTCGCACACGGCAAAGCTCGAGCCGTGCGGGCCGTAGTGCTCGGGGAGAGCGATGCCCTGAGGCGCAGCGAAGGCTCCGCCGCCGAGGCCGCGCAGAGTGACGAGCCCGCCGACGTGCAAGACCACGAGGTCGAGGGTGCCATCGACGTCGAGGTCGGCGACGGCGAGGGCGAACGGCTGGTCACCGACGGGGAGCAGCGTCTGCGAGAGAAAGCCGCCGAGACCGTCGCCGCGGAGCAGGCTGAGGTCGTCGGTGCCGACGTTGGCGGTGACGAGGTCGAGGGCGCCGTCGGCGTCGAGGTCGGCGGCGACGATGTCGACCGGCTCGCCCCCCAGGCCCAGCGGCGGCCGCAGATCGAAGGACCCGCTGGCGTGTCCGTGGAGGCGGAGCAGAACGTTCGCGCCGGGCAAGAACAGGTCGTCGAGGCCGTCGGCGTCGGCGTCGGCGACCGCGAGGGCGACGCCGGCGGCGGGGGTGTCGAGCGCCTCGTGCGGCCCGTGCAGCGGGTCGCGGAGCAGGACGACGTGTCCGCTCCAGAGGGCCGCGAGGTCGCGCGCGCCGTCGCCGTCGAAGTCCCCGCCGACGATCGCGCTCGCATACGAGTTGAAGCCGTCACCGAGGCCGATCGGCGCGTCGAAGCTGCCGTCGCCACGGCCGCGCAGCAGCTGGACCGCGGCCGTGTAGGCGCTGGTGACGAGGTCGATGTGCCCGTCCTCGTCGAGGTCGAGCAACGTGAAGCCGTCGGCGACGACGTCGAGATCGATCTCGGCGGGCGCGTCGTCGAGAGCGTCGGTCGTCGTGCCGGTGGTGCTGCTCGTGCTCGGAGCGACCGGCCCGAGGGTGGTCGACGTGGAGCCGTCGGAGTCGCCCGCGAGCGGCGCGGGCGTGCAGGCGACGAGCGCGAGGGCGAGGACGCTGCGGCGCTTCATGGCGCGCTCTCCAGGTAGTAGATGCCGCCGTCGTTGTACGCCGAGAGGTAGTGGCCGAACACGAGGTCGAGGCGGCCGTCGCCGTTGAAGTCGCCGAAGTGGGGCTGCAGCACCTGCTGGGCGTGGACGAGCGTGGCGGCCAGAGTGAAGCCTTGCTGGTGGTCGCCGGTGAGCAGGCGCGTGCGGGCGGTCTGATGCTCGGGGTTGTTGTAGTCGGTGCCGTGGACGAGGATCTCGAGCAGGCCGTCCTCGCCGTCGAGGTCGACGGCGGCGATCGCCTGACCGACGAACGCGGGGCCGATCGGCTCGAGCGGTCCGTATTCGCCAGGGACGACGGCGATGGCGACGGCGATGTCGGCCTCGCGGAGCAGGACGAGGTCGCGGTTCAGGTCGCCGTCGAGGTCGGCGATGGTGAGCGCCTCGAGCCGCTGGTCGCTGGCGACGAGCGGCGCCGCTTCGGCAAAGCCGCCGTGGCCGTCGCCGCGGTGATACTGGACGCCGCCATCCTCGGAGCAGGCCCGGACCAGGTCGACGAAGGCGTCACCGTCGAGGTCGTCCACCTGGTCGATGCTGCAAGTCGGCGGCAGGGTGATCGTCTGGCCGGGCACGAAGCCGCCGAGCCCGTCTCCCAGGAGCACCTGCGCGAGACCATGGTCGTGCGCGATCAGGTCGGGGTCGCCGTCGGCGTCGAGGTCGGCGGCAGTGAGGCGAGAGGTCGCGGAAAGATCCGGTACGAGCACGACTTCCTGCGGGCCGAAGCTTCGTCCGCCGCGGCCGCGAAGCAGACTGAAGCCGTCGTTCCCCGCGAGGATGTCGAGATGCCCGTCCATGTCGAAGTCGGCGACGGCGACCGACCAGGGGGACGAGAGGACCGCGTGCTCGACAGGACACGCGAGCGGCCGCGTGCTGCCGCCGTAGTGGACCACCGCGCGCGACTCGTAGGCGCAGGCGCTGACGATGTCGTCGAAGCCGTCGTGATCCAGGTCGACGAGGACGACGTCGACGCTGTCACTGCACGAGCAATCGACCAGCAGCGGGTAGAACGGCGCCGGCGCGGTGAACGGGTCGACGTCGCACACCTCGGCGGCGGCGGGCCAGCTGGAGGCGCACGAGTGCTCGCAATCGGCGGCGAGCGGCTGCTGCTCGCACGCGGGATCGGGGAGATCGGGGTACGGGATGTCGAACTTCGGCCCCGTCGCAACTTCGGGGCTGCCGGTGCTCGTGCCGCTCGTGCTCGTCGTCGTGACCACGTCGTCGGCCGTGGTGCCCTCGGCAGGCGGCTGATAGTAGCTGGAGAGGCACGCGGCGGTGAGTGCGAGCGCGAGGACCGGGACCGCGTGCGCGCGCTGCATGTCCATACGGTACACGAGTCGAGCGGGACACGACGGCCGCGGCCGCGCCCTCGCCCGCGACGCTCGACCGCTCCCAGCGCGACCGGGGGGGCCGCCCCCAGCGCTCGAAACGAGCACGGGTGCGGCTGGCGATGCACCCGGGCGCGCTGCACCAGGCTCTGTTGGGCTCCAGCCTGGGGAGATGGCGCGCCGTGGGGCAGCCTTGGCGCCGGGCCGCCGAGCTGGCCGCGGCCGCAGCCGAGGCGGCCGCCAGCCTTCACGCGTGGGACTGATTCACCGCCGATGCGTCGATGCGTGCGTGGTGCTGATCCGTCCGTACAGCTCGCCGTCCCACGGGTTCGTCCACTACCCCCGCGAGGGCGTCGCTACGTCCGCCTCCGCCGGCGGAGGCTGAGCGCACCGAGACCGGCGAGCATGCCCCACGCACCGGTGTCGTCGCTGCGACAGCCGCATCCGCCGGTGTCGCTCGTGCCCGCGGTGCCAGACGCGCTGTCGGACGTGCTCGCGGAGGTTTCTCCGGTGCCCGCGGTCTCGCCGGAGCCGCCGCCCGTGGTGGGTGGGCCCTCGGTCGCTCCGGTTCCGCCGCCGGAGTTGCCGGAGCCTCCGCTCGTGGTCGGGCCGCTCGCGCTGCTGTCGGAGCCGCTGGTCCCGGTGCTGCCGCCGCTGCTCGCGTCGGTGGCGCTCGAGTCGCTGGTGGTTCCGCCGCCGGTCGTGCCGTCGGACGCACTCCCGCCGCCGGTCGTGGTCATGCCGCCGGTGGTGTCGGTGTCTCCTCCCAGGCCGTACTCGGTCATCGCCGCCGCCTCGACGCTCAGCAGGTTGACGCCGGCGCGGTAGCCGAGCGTGACGGTGTTGACGTAGGCGCCGAAATCCGCCAGCTCCACGGTGACGCTGACCGTGCCGCCTTCGTCCTGGCCGAGGTTGCCGAGGTCCCAGGTGACGACGCCGTTGGCGTACATGCCGTTGTCGGTCGCCGAGACGAAGGTGACGCCGGGCGGCAGCGTGTCGGTCAGCGTCGCGTCCAGCGCCGTCATCGCCCCCATGTTGGCGTACTCGATGTCGAACGTGACCATCGGCGTGTCGACCGTCGGCGGCGCGAGCTTGTTGAGGTCGATCGCCGGCAGGCCCTCGGCGGTCGCGCACGGGGCCTCGAACAGCGAATTGAGGAACAGCCGCGCCCCCTGGCTCTTGGCGTTGGCCGAGATCGGGACCTTCACGTCGTACTCGTGACCGCCCAGGTAGCTGACCTTGCCCGCGGTCAGGCACGCGGCGGAGATCGAGGGGCTGTCCTTGATCTGCGGGCAAATGCCGTCGATGAAGCCGGTCATCCACACGTCGTTGACGCCGATCGGCGTCCCCTTCGCGGTGATGTACACGATGTCGCCGCCCTTGTAGCTGTCACCGGGCGGCAGGGTGTACGCCGGCTCGCTGCCGCCGACCGACTGGAACGGACCGTCGATCTGCGCGAACGGAGTATCGCCCTGGTAGTAGTCGTACGTGTTCGGCTGAGCCCCGATCAAGAAGCCCTTGGGGGTGAGGAAGAATCCGTGCGGCGCGAGGTTCTCGAACGCGTTGACCGCCTGGCACTCGGCGAACAGGTGCGTCGGGTGCTGCAGGAACTCGCGCATCTCGGCGACGACCTCGGGGTTGGCCTGCGCATCGTTGACGCCCCAGTGCATCGACATGAACTGGCAGTAGACAGGATCACCGTCTTCGTCGAACAGGTCGCCGTCGCTGTGGTCGTCGATCGTCGGGCCCGCCAGCTCGAGCGGATCGAGCATGTCGGGGCTGGTGTCGGGCCACAGCGGGTTTCCGGCCGAGTCCGGGATCTTCGCCGCCATCATGTACTTGCGCGCGATCTTCTGGTTGCCGTCGGCCATCATTGCGATCGTCGGCGCGACGACGAGGAGACGCGCCACGTCGCCGCTGAAGGCCGCGGTCGCCTCGTGTACCGTCGTGTTGACGTTCTTCGCCTGCCATGCCTCGACGATCGGCATCGCCGCCGCAGCGTCGGCGGCGTCGATCACCCACGGGCCGCCGCGGTAGCCGTGCGCCGGGATCGCCGTGCCCGTACGGACGTCGGCGCTCGTCGCCGTGAAGTCGATCTCGCTATACCCCTTGCCGACCTTGATCACCCAGCGGACCGGCACGCCCTGCCGGAGGAGCTCGTACACGAGGCCGTAGGCCTCGAACATGCCGAGGTCCTGGTACGTGGTGTCCATCGGCACGATGAGCGAGCCGGCGGCGAAGTCGTCGGCCGCGGCCGACGACGGCGCGAGTCCCACGGCTGCGGCCGCGAGGATGAGTGAGAGACGAGTCTTCGTGTTCCGCATGTGCATGAACGATGATCCTCTGCGATACGAGGGCGGTCGCGGTCTGCCGATGAGCTCGAGCGCGACTGTGCCGCCGACCGAACTGCGCCTTACCGGCGCCGACGGCGGTGCCCCAGGAGGATCGGGCCGAGCGACGCGCCGAACCCACGGACATCACGCGCGTCGCGACGACAGGCGCATCCCTGCCCCCATCTTGCCCACAGGTCTCTCCTGCAGACTCCCGAGTCCGGTCTCGCCGGCGCTGCTGTCCGAAGTCGCTCTGGACTTCCGCGCTCGGTCGCCTGCGCCGGCGGAGGGACGAGCTCGGCGGCGGGATCGAGGATCCGCGCGAGCTCGATGCCGTGGACGTGGTGCTCAGTCGTTCTGCCGTCACCCACGTCGATGCCAGCACCCCCGCTCGACGTCGACGCCCTCGCAGCGCCCCGGGCGCACCCGGGACACCGCGCCGATGAGTCTCGTGGAGGTGCATAGGCACGGCCGCGAACACCTCCGAGAGCGGCTGGCAGGCGCCCAATGCGTCCGCGAGCCGCTCTGAGGACCTGCGCGAACGCTCTGTCCGAGCACCCTCCTCGCAGGAAGATTACTTGGACCGCTTGAACGTGAGGTTGTCGTGGAGCACGGTCCCCGGGTTGACGGGAATTTCCGCCGGCTGCTCGAGCTCGAGTTTGACGAACGAGATCTTGTCCTTCCAGATCTTGCGAAGGAACTCCTTGATGAACTCCACCGTGATGTACTCCCCGGCGCAGCGGCGATAGCCGAATCCGAAGGGCGCGTAGCCGGCCGTGTCGCACACCGGATGCGGCTCGCCGTCGACGACCCCGTACACCGCACCGAAGGCGCTGTTGGTCATCTCGCCCGTACGGCCGTCCTTGAGGTCGAAGGAGGCCTTGGCGAAGGGGCAGCGCGCCAGGCCGATCTTCTTGGCCCGCGCCTCATCGTTGTCGACGCTCGTCGGCGCAGTCTTGTAGCGATCCGGGTCGAATTCCTCCGGGTGGATCCAGTGCCGGGGATCCATGCTGGTCTGGCGGTGGGGCGTGGTGATGGTGCTGAACTCGGCGCCGAGCAGCTGGCGGTGTCGATGCAGCGAGGACAGGCTCCCGTCGTTCGGTGAGATCGTCCGGAACAGCTCCATCACGAATCGTTCGAGCGGCGGGAACGCGCCGCCGTCGGGCTTGTCCGGCCCGGCCTTCATCGTCTTCTCGAACCAGGCCCGCACTTTCGGATCGCCGTACTTCGGCTCCAGCTTGGCGGCGACATTGTAGATCATGTTGCCCCACTGGCTGAGCGCCAGGAAGTTGTGGAAACATTCGAACACGATGTCGATCCGGCGGAAGTTCTCGCCCAATTCGCCGTTCTTGAGCCAGTAATAGACGAAGGTCCGGTCGGCGTCGGGCTGCGTGCCGTCGATGATCCGCTGCACGCGATCGTCGAGCCAATCCTTGAGCGCCTGACGCGAGGCACGCGCGCTCATGTAGGCGTCGCGGACGATCTCCAGCGTCGGGAACCAGTAGCCGAGCACGGTATTGAAGCCGGCGCTGAATTGTCGGACCGCCGCCGGGATCTCGTCGCCCGTGGCGCCGACATGGAGGTCCCAGTAGAGATCGTCGTAGTATTCGAAATATCGGCCCATCATCGGCTCGCCGGCGCCGGCGTGGCTGAGGAGCTTGTCGAAGAAGCCCGTGATCTTGCCACGGTACTTGGTCTCCACCAGATCCGGCGTATTCGCCGAGACATAGATCTTCTTGCGCTCGTTGTCGGGCCCGCGGCGCTCGAAGCCCTGAAAGAAGACGCTGAGGCCCTCCTCGTCCGGGTTCGGCTGCCAGCCGTCGTACAGCAAGCCCCACAGGTTGACAGGGATCGCCTTCTCCTTGCTGAGCAGCAGATCGATCATGGGCAAGGTGGGCCGCTCGGCGAAGAAGCTGCTGCTGAGCAGGAACGGCGCCGCGGCGCCGCGGACGTAGTCCGGCGGGAACGAACCCGGCAACAGCCCGACAGGGTATGCGTCCGCCGGCAGCTCCTGCGCTCGCTCGCTCCCTGACTTCGTGGGTGGTGGCTTCTTGTTCTCGGTCATGCCTCGCTCCTCTCGCTCTGCTCTGGTCTGTGCTGGCCGTGAGCCGCGCCCGGCTCGATCGTCGCAACTTCGTGGGCGACGAGCCTCGGGTCGAGCGCACGCGTCGGCAGCGTCCAAGGGCCGCCCGCGCGGCGCGGCGATCACACGCGCGTCCGCCGGGCGACACGGCCCGCCGGCGAGGTGTCGCGCACCCCGTCGACTCCGAATGGGCCCAGTCTGTGACAGTCGCCACGAGCCGGAGCGAGGCGTCCGATCCGTCCAATGAATCGGTGAATGCGAAATCGAGCGCCCTCGCTGCGCAGGAGACGCCCCGCGAATGCGCTATTTCGGGCGAGGGCGTGCGGACTGCGGCGTCAAGTCGTACACGCGCGGCTGTCTGCCTCGCGCCCCCGACAATGCCCTGCGGCGACTTCTTCGGCCTGCATCCACGACCGAGAGTCGATTGCCCATCGAATGTTATGGCCTGCGGTGGTGGTGTGTGCATTCCGGGGGGGTGGGCCGAGACAGTCGGGTCGAGAAGTAACCGCCGCGCCGCGCCGGCGCTCGCGGACGACCGATCCCCGCGACGAGCACGTGCTCGCCGATCGAGGCTGTCCCTTCGACCATGTCCCCGAGGTCCTGTCGCACCCGGCCGCGCCGACGGGCCCCTCGCTCGCCGCGGGGCTGGCCGCGAGACGCGAGCGAGGAGGCGGCTCCCGGCCGGCGCGGCTCGGTGGGTGTCGTCGCCGACATCTCGGACGACAGTCCTCGCCCGCCGGCGCAGCGCGGTCCCGACGCTTGACGGCGAGGCATGCCTCGCCTAGAGAGGGTGCGCGCTCGCATGAACATCTGGAAGTGGATCGACGACCTCGAGCCCGAACTGCGCGCCGCCGGGCACCAGGAGCTGGCCGAACTGATGCGCGAGCTCCCGCGCGCGGCCGCCTCCGATCGGCACGATCGCGTCGACGCTCTCGCGCCCGTCGCCCTCGCGCTCGCCCGCGCCGCTCGGCTCCCGTGGGTCGAGGTCTTCGTGCGCCACTGGCACCTGCAGAGCCGCGTCCTCCACCGCGCGCAGGGGGACATGGCCCTCGGGGAAGCCGTCGCGCTCGTCGACTTCTCGCACGGCGAGGCCGCCCGCGGCTGTCCGCAGGCCGTATGCACCGTGCAGGATCTCGCCGCCTGTTACGCCTGGGTCGACGGCCCGGGCTACGCGCCGGAGCGGATCGCAGTCTCGCGCGAGACCCTGAGCCGCATCGACCCGAGCTGGCCGTGCTACGCCTGCATCAGCAACGAGCTCGCCGGCGCCCTGCGTGACCAGGACGCCCCTCAGGCCTGCATCGACTTCCTCGACGAGCAACGGCGGGTGATGGCGCCAGATCGCCGCGAGCTGCTGCCGCAGCGGATCGGCGCGCTCATCCAGCTCGGTCGCGTCGAAGAGGCGCTGGCCGCCTGTCAGGAGGCGATCGCCCACGGCCGTGGCGACGACCACGCGCGTCGGGCCCGGCGGATCGACCTCGCCCGGATCTACGCCCGAATGGGCCGGGCCGAGGACGCGATGCGGGAAGTACCTGTCCCTGAGGACATCCTCCCGCTCCCCGCCCTCTACGGGATCTACACCGACGCCCAGGTCCAACTCGTCGCCATCGGCGCGCGACCCAACGACCGCGCCCTCGATCGGCTGCTCCAGCGCTTCATCACCCGCCTGGAGGCCCAGGGCTCGTTCGACGGGCCGTTTCAGCTCGCAGCCGACGCGGTCGACCTCGCCTGCCGCCGCGGCTCGCCTGCGGTCGCCCGCCTCCACCTCGCCACCATGGAGCGGCTCGCCACCAAGCTGCGTCGGCCGCTCGACCGGCTCGACCGCCTCGCCCGCGCGCGTCTGTCCCTCGAGACAGCCGAGAGTCAGCCGGTCGCCGCGCGCCCGTCAGACCCCGAGGACATCCTGCGAGTCCGCGCCGCCGCCAGCGCCGCACGCCCGGGCGACCGCGTGCTCGCCCGTCGCCACGCCGCCACGCTCTTCGACCTCGGCTTCGCCGGCGAGTCGGCCGCGCTGCTCGAGCGCTTGCTCGCCGAACGGCCCGACCTGGACGTCGCCCGCTTGCTCGAGAGCGCCTACCTGGCGGCCGGCGAGTCCGACCGCCACCGCGCCCTCGGCGAGCGCCTGCTGGCGGCCGGCGACGACGCTTCGCGCCGCGTCGGGCGGTGGATCAGCGCCCGGCGTCTCGCCCGCCTCGGCGACCTCGCGGGCAGCAACGAGCACCTCGTCGCGCTCGCCACCGATGCGCGTGACGCCGTCGCCGCGCGCCTGCTCCACGCCAGAAACGCCCGCGAGCAGCGCGACTGGCCCGTGGTCTTGCGCTTGATCGACGAGGTGCTCGCGCTCGACCCCAACCTCGGCGGTGGCGTCCATCACTGCGACCGCATGCTCGCCGCCACCTTGCTCGGTGCGTGGGACAAGGTCCGCGACAGCGCCGCTCGCCTCGGGATGACGGTCGCCGGCGACTCTGGCCCGATCGACGAGCGCTGGGAGGTGTGCAAGATCCGCGTCGTTCACCCCGACGGCGAGCTGCAGGATCTGTGGGCCCGCCGCTCGGGCCCTTGCACCGCGAAGCTCCTCGAGATCTCCTCGCTCCGGTACCCGCAGCGTCATGGCGATCAAGTCGCTTTCGATTCCCTCGGTGTCGGCGACGAGCCGGGTCCGAACGAAGCCGACCCGCCCGTCATGATCTACGCCGAGCTCGCCACGCTCGCGCGCGGGGGCTACTTCGCGTTTCGCATCGATGGTGTCCATCCCGGCGAGGCCGCGCTCGCCGGACTGCGCCGCGTCGTCGAGGCTCACCGCGGCGCGCTCCAGGTCCAGAGCGGTTCTCGCTATCGCGTCGTCTCGCCGGAAGGCAGCGAGCATCCGGGGCTCTGCGCCCATATCGTCTATCCGGCCGACGTCGAACTCGCGCGCGCCGCAGCGGCCCTCGACGCCCATGCCCGGACCCTGCCCGGTCCGCTCATGTGGCCCGAGCTCGCCGAAGCTGCCGGCGATGACGAGACCTGCGGCCGCCACCTCAGGCTCGTGGGCGCCTGGGGCCTCGACTCCTGAGCGGCGCGCCGGCCACTCGCTCGCACTCCCCTCCCCCGGCCCATGCCCCCGCGATCACGGGCTGAAGAGCAGCAGCGTGGGCTCGTCGGCGAGGGCGACCACGAGCTCGACCTGGAAGCTCCCGACGACGTCGGCGGCGGTGACGAGCGGCGGGGCCGCGGTGCCGCTCGGCAGGGTGTAACTCCGCTCGCACTGGAACCCACCGGCGTCGTCGCCGAACAGGACGAGGACGGAGTCGGAGGGGGTGGCGGCGACGAGGTCGGGGGCGTCGTCGCCGTCGAAGTCGACGAAGCTGCCGCCGAGCAGCGGGAGCGAGGTGGAGAAGGCCATGGGCTCGGACCAGGCGGCATTGCCCTGACCGCGCCACGCGAGGACGCTGCCGGCTCCGTCCTCGATCCGCGTGGCGGCCAGGTGGACGCCGCCCAGGTTCGAGCCGTGGACCCGCGTGACGCCGGGCGGGACGACCAGGGGCGTGTCGAGCATGAAGCCACCGTTGCCGTCGCCCCGGGCGACGGTGAGGTCGGTGCCGGCGGGCAGCGGCGCGCCGACGAGGTCGGCGAGGCCGTTGCCGTCGAGGTCGAGGACGGCGGCGCCGACATCGGTGACGACGTCGACGATGGCCTGGCCCGGCATGAGGCCGCCCATGCCGTCGCCGCGGAAGACGACGAGCTGGCGGGCGGCGCTGTCGACGGCGAGGACGTCGGAAAAGGCGTCGCCGTCGACCCGGGCGACCGCGAGCGCGCGCATCAGGTTGTCGGTGGCGACCTCGCCGGTGAGGTCGAAGGAGACGTCGTGGTTGGCGAGGACGACGACCTTGTTGGGAGCGCCGCCGGCGACGACGAGATCGGGCTGAGCGTCGCCGTCGAGGTCGCCGGCGGCCAGGCTGTAGTCCGCGGTGGGGTCGCCCACCGACGAGATCCCGTAGTAGTAGATCTCGTTGCCGATGATGCTCAGGTGGAAGTTGACGCCGTGCGAGCCGGGCTCGGCGGTGATGACGTCGTTGCGCATGTCGCCGTTGACGTCGAGCACTGCGAGGCCGGTCGCGGGCGCCCCCAGCGGGAAGGTGACGACCTCGAGCGGCGGCGCGGGACAGGGCGAGAGCGGGGCCGCCGGCAGGACGCACACCCCCTCCTCGCAGGCGTAGCCGCCGTCGCACTCGGCGTCGTCCTGACACTGCGGCGGCTCGCCCGTGGTCGGCTCGCCGGTGCCCGACGTGGTGGGGCCGGCCGTCGTGGCGGGGGCGGCCGTCGTGCTCTCGCCGCTGCTGGTGTCCTCGGTGTCGCCTGTCGCCGGCGAGTTGGGGCAACCGAGGGCGGCGACGAGCGTGAGCACGGCCCCGCCGTACCATGACGAGTTTTTCATCGCGAGAGATTGCCACACGCGCGACGCCGCGGCCAACGCGGCGCCGCGCTCGTCGAGGGCCGAGGGCGGAGCCTCGCGGCCGTCACGGCCTGCACTCGCACTGGACCGAGTAGTGGTCGAACGGGTTGTTGATGTCCATGTCGATGCAGGGCCCGCCGGGGGCGCCCATGCTGCTGAACGTCTCGACGCACTGCTGTCCCTCCGGACAGGGCCATTCGGACAGGGGGTCGGCCTTCCGCGGCTTGCAGTTCCACGCGCACTTGCCTTCGTCCCCGCACCACAGCGTCACGCAATCCGTGCTGGGCTGGTCCCAGTCGGTCGGGTCCTGGGCGCACGTCTCGCCCGGCATCTTGTAGTCGCCGGAGTTCTCCGGCCAGCAGTACCAATCTGTGCCCCAGCCGCCGCGGACGCACAGGAACCCGGGCGAGCACTCGTAGGGCGGGAACACGAACGGCCCCGCCGGCGGGGTCGGCTCCTCCTCGTATTCGCACGGGGTGACGCACGTGGGCTCGTCGCCGACGAGCCCGCAGACGCCGCTCTTGCAGCCCTTCTCCAGCGCCTCGCACGGCTCGCCGAGCTCCCGCTTCGGCTTGCAGGCGCCGGCCCAGCAGTACTCGTCCTCGGTGCAGTCGGCATGGTCGCCGCACTCCTGACACCAGGTGTCGATGCACTTCAGTCCGGTGGGGCAGTCGCCGTCGCCGGCGCACTTCATCAGCCCCGGGCCGGTCGTCGGGCCGGTGGCGCTCGCGTCCGAAGTCGGGCCCGTCGAGCCCGTGTTCCCGTCGGTTCCGCCCGAAGAATCACCACAGCCGACGAGGATCGCCACCAGCAAGAATCTGCGCATGCCGCACGATAGCAAACAACCCGGCGCGCTCGATCTCCTCGTCCGAGCGCAGTTGCCAGCGGTGCAGCGCGAAGGCCGCGGCGATCGACTGCGTGCCGGCCTCGGCCATTCCCGGCGAGCTTCGCACGGCGGCCGACCGCCGGCCACCGCGAAGTCGATCAGCATGGTGCAGGGCACGAGCGCGCTCACGCCCTGCGGGTGAGCTCGTCGAGCCGGGCGCTCAGATCCAAGACGTCGCCGCCGAGGGCGCGACAGTCCTCGATCCAGCGCCGGGCGTTCTCCACGCTGGCGCCGGTCCGTCGCGCCGCGATCGCCTCCAGCTCGAGGTCGGCTTCGCAGCGTCGGTGGTCGGCCACGAACCTGCGCAGGGCCTCGTCCAGCGGATGGGAGCGCAGCAGCGGAACCAAGACGTCGCCGACGCGCTCGTCGAGGTCGTCGGGATGGTCGTGCACGTAGCAGGTGCCACGTACGATCCAGACCTCGTAGCGAAGCATCTGCGTGACGCAGTAGAAGCGGACGTCTTCCACCAGTGGCGCGAGCTCCTCGAACAGCTGCAAGAGCGCCGAGCGACGGAACCTCCCTGCGATGTCGGTGAGGCGCCACGGCGACCGAAAGCTGTCCATGAACGGCCACGTGTAGTCCTCGAATAGGCGATACCCGCGCGAGAGGAAGCGGTCGTACGCTGCTTTCGCCGCGGCGTGGTGCTCGTCGGCCCAGCGCAGCTCGACGTTGTAGCGTCCAATCCGTGGGCCCAGGCCCTCGAAGTACAGCTCGCTGTCCGTGCCCTTCTCGTGTCGACCTTCGGCCAGCCGTTGCAACACCCGTTGCTCGTACTCGTCCCACGCGCCGCAGGCGGGTGGTTGCCACTCGGCGTGGTCACCGATCGCATCGGCAAGCGCCATCCAGTAGCGGCGCGCCTCCTCGTCGTATGGCTTCTTCTTCTGCGACAGGAGCCCGCGCAGCAAGTCCGGATGAAAGGGTGCGTGCGGCAGCAGCAGCAGCAGCTCGTGGTGTGCGGCGTGGCGGGTGCTCTTGTCGCGCAGGCGCATGAGAGCTCGGCGCAGGCGCTCCTCGACCTGTGCGCGCGAGAGCAAGCGAGCCCGGTGGAGCTCGAAGGCATCGCGCACGGTTTGCAAGGGAGACTCGAGCATGTGGGGCGAGTGTGTCATCGGTGAGCGATGCGGTCGACCCGGTGGCCATCAACGCGAAGGATGAGCATGCTCGAGGCCCCTCGACGAGGCGTCGCCGGTGGACCTGTCGGAGTTCTTCGTCGGCTGCGTCGTTGTCGGCGCAAGCGCAGCGCCCGCGCGTCGCTCCGGCAGCAGCGCACCACGGTGGAAGATGCCAGCGCGAAGATCGTGGAGGCGCAGCTGCGCGCCCCGGTCGCCAAGGCGATCTCGCGCCGCTACGTCGACGCGGGCGCCACGCTCGAGCTGGTGACGCCCGATCGGTTATCCTCGCCCGCGTGGGCGAGTTTCACGTCGACGGGCTCGGGGTCGTTCGCCACTGTGAGCAGGTGAGGGCCGGCGCCTTCGATCTGTACCGCGGCGAACTCGAGGGCGTCGCGGTGGCGATCAAGGTCAAGGGCCTCGGGTTTCCCAAAGACAACGCATACGTCGCCGAGCACTCGGTCGTCTTCTCGCGCCTCTATTCCGCGATCGGCTACGCCGGCAGGTTTGCCGAGCGCGCCCCCGGCGAGGAGCTGCTCGCCCACGAAGCCGAGCGGATCCGGGCGACGGCCGGCACGTGGAACCACGACGTCCTCGCCGCCGGCCCCGTGCGCTCGCGCGAGGGCGAACCCGGCGTGTTCGGGCTGGTGATGCCGTGGCACCCGGGCCCGACCCTCGCCGAGCTGTCGCGGCGCGAGCAGCGGCAGCTTTTGCCGCGCATGATGATCTCGCTGTGGAAGTCGCTCGCCGCCGCGGCTCACGGCGACCTCCACGGCAGCAACATCATCCTCGCCCCGGAGCGCGACCGCTTCGTGCTGATCGATCCGGCGGTGTTCCTCGTCGAGCACGATCTCCACGCCTCCGGCGACAGCCACAGCCGCTGTTCATTCACCACGCGCCCCCGCTACTACCCGTTGCTGCCGCCGTACTACCTGCCCCGCGCGCGGCTGCGCGACGCTCCCTCGTTGACCTCGCAATTCGAGGCGTTCCGCTGGGCGCTGTCCGGTTGCCAGCTCGTCGCGCCCGGCTGCACCACCGGCGGCGCCACCAGGGGCTTCGCCGAGCAGCCCGTCGCACGCGACGAACCCGGCCCGGCGGACCTGCTCGCCGCCGGCATCCTGTACTACGAGGCGCTCACCGGCGAGCACCCGTTCCACGACGAGGAATTCACCGAGCCCGGCTGGCTCGGCGGCGTGTGCCTCGAGGGCTTCCGGGGCAGCGATACCGGCTTCGACGCCGCGCTCTACCGCCTTGCCCGCCCGGTCGTGCGGCCGACTGCACGCGCGAGCGACGTCCACCCGGACGAGTCGGCGCTGGCGATGGCGCTGCTCGAGCTCCGCGTCCTCGACGTCGACACGCTGGCGGCCCTCGCGTACCCGGCGGCCGCAGCCGCGCTTCGCTGATCGCCGCAGGGCGAGGCGTCGCGGTGTCCGAGGCGTTTCAGGCCGACCCGGAGGTGCCGCTCCTCGCGTCGCTGGCCTGCGAGGCTCCAGCTCCGGCGTGGCGCTTCGAGTCGCGCAGGGCCGGCATCGCCGTCGTGTTCCCTGGTGAGCCCACCGTCACCGTCGAGCAGCAGCTCACCCGTGGCGCGGCTCGGCGAAAGTTTCACCGGTGAGCATCGAGTACCCCAGCGCGGCCCTTGCACCGGCGCTCATGTTCTTGAGCGCCGGCGCGGCCATCGAACATGGCCGAAAGGTCATGTCATGGTGAAGGTCATCCCCCTCCATCGACCCGAACGTGAGGTAATTTAGCCAATGGAAAACCTTGTTGTTGCCGACACGCGAGGCCGCGCTCTCGGGCCTTGTGGCGGAGGTCCCGGACGGCACGCGCTGGGGCCGCTACGCAACTCGCGGCGCGCGCCGATACACACACAGCACGCTCGGCGGAGGTGGAGGGATCAAGCTCTTGAGCGCCTCGAGATTGAGGATCTCGAGAGCCCGACCACGCAGCTGCAGCAGGCCCTGGTTCCGGAAGTAGATCAGCACGACATTCGACCCCTTGCCGCGTGCTGCCGAGGGTCTGCTGCGTCACCCGCAAGCTGAGTGACCCGGGGGGCAGCTCCTGTACCAAGTAGGCCGCGACCTTCTGCTCGGCGAGCCGCCGTTGCGCCTCATGAGAGTGCGCTCGCTCGGACGTTGCTGACGTCGGGCTGGTCGGCTCGGAGTACGGCGGCGAGCTCGTCGGCGAGCTCGCCCTGGTCGTCGCCGATGTCGCCGGCGAGCTCGCGTGCGGTGGGTCCACGGGTCCTCGCCGCGAGGTGCCCCCGCTCCGTCGCGCCGGCCCGCAGCACTTCGCCGCCGGCGGGGTCGAACGCTGCCGCGGAGATCGCAAACGGAACGACACGCGCGTGCCCTTCGACCACCCCGCCGCCCTGGACCCGGCGCCACGCGTCGCGGATTTCGCAGTGCACCAGGGCCAGCAGGAGCTCGCCGGAGCCGGGCTCGCTGGAGTGACGGGCCGCGCGGGCCATGCCGCCGTCGCGGTCCTCGTCGACCGCGAAGAAGCTCCAGTTTGCCGGGTACGACGGCGAAGTGCGGGCCTGCAGCGAGCTCCAGTTCGCCGGGTACGACGGCGAAGTGCGGGCCTGCAGCTCCAGATCGCGGTTACGACCGCGAAGGGCGGGCCTGCAGGCCAGATCGCCGGGTTTCACCGCGACGCCGGCGACCGTGCCAGGCCGGCCCGCGGTGCGCTCCCGGGTGCCGGGTTACGACAGCGACAGCGACCGCGCGGCCTCTGCGCTTCTCGGTCCTCGGTCGCGCTCTTTGCTGGTTCGTTGCAGCGCCCCCGGGCCCCGGCCTATCTTGAAATCATGCGTGTTCGTCTTCTTGGCTTCGTCCCCCTCGGCTCCGCCCTCGTCTTGCTGTCCTCCGCGTGTGGCGATGATGACCCCCAGGTCACCGGTGTCACGAACACCTCGCCGATGACATCGATCACCACCGTCACCGCCACCGACGCGCAGACGTCGACGACGGGGCCCGAGCCGGGCACGACCGCGCCGACGACCACCGACGGCACCGAGACCACCGGCGAGCCGTCGACCGACGCGACCACCACGCCGACGACGACGATGAGCGGCTGCGTGCCCGACTGTCCCGAAGGCCAGTACTGCGCCGGCGACAGCTGCCAGCCCGGGTGCGACGGCGACGAGGATTGCACCGCGCCCGCCACCTGCGACCTCGCCGACCACACGTGCAAGGGTTGCAGCGCCGATGCCGCATGTCCTCTCGGACAGGTATGCAAGGACAGCGCGTGTGTGCCCGGCTGCAACGACATGCAGCCGTGCGAGGGCGGCCTGGCCTGCTGCGCCGAGGCCTGCGTCGACCCGCTGAACGACCCGGCCCACTGCGGCGGCTGCGAACCGTGCCCGGCGCTGCCGAACGCCGAGGCCAGCTGCGCGATGGGCCAGTGCGGCCTCGGGGCCTGCACGGCCGGCTTCGCCGACTGCGACAACAACCCCAACAACGGCTGCGAGACCCAGGGCGAGTGCCAGTGCACGCCGGGCGCCACCGAGGCCTGCTACTCGGGCCCCGACGGCACCCAGGACGTCGGCATCTGCAAGGGCGGCATGCACACCTGCAACCCCGAGGGCACCGGCTGGGGCCCGTGCGACGGTGAGGTCCTGCCGGGCGCGACCGACCTCTGCAGCAACGGCCTCGACGACGACTGCGACGGCCAGGTCGACGAGGACGCCGACGTCGACGGCGACGGCTGGACCGTGTGCGGCGGCGACTGCTGCGACGAGATCGGCCCGACCTGCCTCAACCCCGAAATTGTCAACCCGGGCGCGTTCGAGGTCCTCGGCAACACCGTCGACGACGACTGCGACGGCATGCAGGACAACGTGATCCCCGCGTGCGACGGCGGCCTGCCCAGCAACTCGAACGACGCGCTGCAGTACGCCCGCGCGATCGACCTGTGCCAGTTCACCACCGAGAACCCGCCGATCAAGGACAAGAAGTGGGGCGTGATCTCGGGCGGGTTCAGCCGCTCGAACGGCGCCGGCGCCCCGGCCGCGGCGGCCAAGTCGATCCGCCCCGGCTTCGGCAGCGTGATCGTGCCGCAGAAGAACGCCAGCCTGGCGGTGCTCTCGACCGGCAACGCCGCCGACTCCAACGACGTGATGCCGGCCTACTCGGCGTTCCAGGGCGGCACGCAGCTCGGCACCTCGGCCGCGGTGCCGGCCGACTGGCTGGCCGCCAACGGCAACAACTTCCCCAACGCGCCCGGCTGCCCGGCGCCGCAGGGCGGAGCGACCGGCCAGGACACGATCCAGCTCAAGCTGCGGGTCCGCGTGCCGACCAACGCGCTGTCGTTCAGCGCCTACGTGTACTTCTTCTCGAGCGAGTACCCCGAGTGGGTGTGCAGCCCGTACAACGACTTCTTCCTGACGCTGGTCGACGGCCAGGGCGCGGGCAACCCCGCCGACAAGAACGTCGCCATCTACAAGAACCAGAACAACCAGCTGTTCCCGCTCGGCGTCAACATCCTCAAGGGCGCGCCCGGCCTGTTCACGCAGTGCAAGAACGGCCAGATCAGCTGCGGCTACCCGCCGGCCGGCACTTACAACAGCTGCGTCGGCAACGCCGAGCTCGCGGGCACCGGCTTCCACCTCACCAACCCGGCGCCGCAGTTCATCAACGACCCCGGCTACTGCGGTACCAACAATCAGGTCGGCGGCGGCACCGGCTGGCTCAAGATGTCGGGCAACGTCAAGCCCGGCGAGACGATGGAGCTCCGGTTCGTCCTGTGGGACACCGGCGACCCGTGGTACGACTCGCTGGTGCTGCTCGACAATTTCGAGTGGTCGCTGCAAGCCTCGCAGCCCGGCGTGACGCCCGGCTGAGGCTGTGAATCATGGGACATGTCCGAACGGGCATGTCCTGCGAGCGCGCGGGCGCTCGGCGGCGACGCCGGCGAGCGTCCGGCTGAAGGCGTGGCTGGCTCCGGTTCGGCCCGCGGGTTGCAAGCTCGGCGCGAGGATGTCATCTTCCTCGATCGTCATGCACCGCTGCGGCCTCGTCGTCCTCCTCGCCATGACCGGGTGTTACGAGCCCCTGGACGAGGAGGAGGACTACGCCGAGGTGTACGTGGTCCCGCCCGGCGTCGACGACTCGGTGTGGGGCGTGCTGCCCGGCGAGCTCGACTACCTCGAGGGCGAGCGCCTGGTCGTCCGCGCCTTCTTCCACTACGAAGGCAAACTGAAGCGCCCGACGTGCGAGATCGCCGTCGTCGGCGACGCTCTGACGATTCAGACCTCCGTCGAATACAAACACGTCCGCGGCGACGGAGGCCTCTGGTACGCCCGCACGGAGTGCCAGACCGGGCCGATGGACGCCGGCACCTATACGATCGTCTTCGACGGCCGCGAGCGCAGCTTGACGATCCCCAGCACCGCCGAGCCGCCGTCGTTTCGCTGAGCCGAGCCGTGACCCATGGGCCGTCGAGCCGCCGTCGTTTCGGGGAGCCGAGCCGTGACCCACGGGCGTCTGGCCCAGCTCCCCCGGCCCCGGCTCGGCCCCTCACCGGCACCCGCCCGGCAGCGCCTCAGCCTCGCTCCAGGGCGGCCAGGTAGGCCACCAAGAACTCCGGCAAGCTGCTGTGGCTCGGGTGCGAGAATTCGCCGTAGTGCTCGGTCCTGTAAAGGGGGCTGACCATGACACCCCCGATCCGCTCCGCCACGTCCCTGCGTGCGAGCAAACCGCAGCTCGTCTCGCGCGCCCGGTCTCCGTACCAGTCGACGTATCGGCCCTCACCGATGGCCGCGGCCAGGCGGTAGTCCTCCAGCTCCTTCCGCACGCTGCCCCGGGTCGCGTTCACGAGGACGATGCGCCGACCGAGCGCGGGGGGAATCTCGAGCTCCCCATCGGGAAAGGACGAAAGTACACGAGGAATCCCTCTGCCGGGGCATCGGCGAGGACCCCCTCGACAATCGGCACCGGGCGACCGGCGGCCAGGCTCAGCGCCTCGGCGAACTCGTCCACGTGATCGAAGACTCGCGGAGTCACCTCGGTGGGATGCAGGGGCCGGTCGGGTGCGGGCGCGACGATGGCGGTCAATCTCATGGCTGCTTCAGGGCGACGAATCGAACGCGACGCGATCTGCCCCGCTGCCGGATGTCGGGGCCGAGCCGATGCCGCGCCTTCGGGCGAAAAAAGTTCCCAGAACTTTGGATCGGAGCGGAGGGGCCGCGCCTCTTTCTCCTGGCGAGCTCGTGCTGGCCGGGTCGCTCTCACCGCGCCGATTGCGCCACGCGCCGGGCCTACAGACCCACCCCAAATCCCAAGGAGACACGCGATGATTTTCCCGAACACCACCGTCAGGGCGCCGGACCAGATCATCATGGCCACCAGCACCACGTTCGACGTCGTCGGGATCGAGCGACCTGCGCACGTGTCTGGCGGTACGTGGACGATCAGACCGAAACCGGGCGATTTCTGCTTCCTGATGGTGTCGAACGGGGGAGAGACGATGACCTGGCACGTCATGTTGCAGCAAGAGAACAGCGGCGAGGGAACCTCGTCGTCTCCCTACGTCTTCGAGGTCCTCCCGCGCTCGTAGGCCGCGCATCGATCGGCTGCCGCGCCACGAATGAGCGGGGCGAGGTCGTCCGTCTCGTCGCCGTGGCTCGGGCCAAGGCGAGTACGAGCCGTCCGACTTCGATCCGATGGACATGTTCATGACCATAGAGACATGTTTTTAAGAACATGTCCTCAACGCCAGCCGACGCGACGCCCCCCGCGCCTCCATCTCGGCCCCGGGGAGGCCCCGGGAGGGCATAGGAGGTTCACGCCGGCGTCGCACGCGCTGCGCTGCACGCGGAGCCGTGCGCGTGTGGGCCTCTGCGCGTCGATCCGGAGCGAGCTTCCTCGCGTGGTCGTCACCAGCGACTCGTGATTCGCACGTCGTCGCGGCGGCCTCGCGTGAAGCAGCGACGACGCGCGCCCCGCGAGCGCCCGCGATTGCCCTCCAGTACCCGACTCGTCCCTGCGTGCAGCCGTCGCGTCGACTCGAGTTCGCGACACGCTCGGTCGCTCGCGCCTCGCCCTCTGCGATGCGCGCAAAGACGCGTTGACGCAGCACCACCCGCGTGCAAAGCATGGCCGGAAGCGGCCGACTGGGCCTCTGTCTCATGAACCAGCGCGATCTCGTCTCGTCGGGCTCCGGGTCGCTCGCAGACCTGTCCGTGTTCACCCTGGACGTGGCGGACCTGCCGCTGCAGGTGGTGCGATTCACCGGGCAGGAGGCAGTCTCCGAGCTGTTCCGCTTCGCCGTCGAGGTCGCCAGCGCGGCCGAGATCGACCCCGAGACCTTCGTCGGCCAGCCCGCGCTGTTGACGATCCAGGGCCTCGACGTCGAGCGCGTGGTCCACGGCATCGTGTGCGAGGCGGAGTACATCGGCGCCACCCGCTATCTGCAGCGGTACGAGCTGATCGTCGAGCCCTGGGCGCACCGGCTGCTCCACCGCCACGACTGCCGGATCTTCCAGGACAAGACCACCGCGCAGATCGTCGGCGAGGTGCTGACGAGGGCCGGCCTGCCGCGCGACTGGTTCCGCTTCTCCCTGACCGGGACGTACGCGCCGCGGAACTACTGCGTGCAGTACCGGGAGAGCGACCTCGCGTTCGTCAGCCGGCTGCTCGAAGAGGACGGCATCTTCTATTTCTTCGAGCACGAGCGGGACCGGCACGTGTGGGTGATGGCCGATCACGTCGGGGCGCACGGCCCGATCCCCGGCACCTCCACCGTGTGGTTCAACCGGCCTAACAACCTGATCCAGGACCGCGAGCACGTGAAGGAGCTGCAGATCGGCAGCCGCGTGCGGACCGGCAAGGTCACGCTGCGCGACCTCAACCTCCACCGCCCCGATCAATCGCTGGAGGTCAAGGAAACCGCGAAGTACGGCCCCGAGCTCGAGCAATACGACTTCCCCGGCGAATATCAGGACCCGGGCCGGGCCGGGCCGCACCAGGGGCAAGCGATCGCGCGGATCCGCCTCGAGGCGCACCAGGCCACCCGCCGGCAGGCCGTCGGCGCCAGCGATTGCCCGCGGCTGATCGCGGGGGCGGTGATGACCCTCGTCGGCCACCCGCACGAAGAGCTCAACGGCGAGTATCGCCTCCTCCGCGTCGAGCACAAGGGCGAGCAGCCGCAGGCGCTGCTGCACGACGCCGGCGGCGAGACGTCCTATCATAACAGTTTCACCGCGACCGAGCTGAAGGTGCCGTTCCGGCCGGCCCGGGTCACGCCGAGGCCGGCGGTGCGCGGGGTGCAGACCGCGACCGTCGTCGGGCCTGCAGGCGAGGAGATCCACACCGACGAGCACGGTCGGGTCCGCGTGCAATTCCACTGGGACCGCGAGGGCGAGCACGACGAGCGCAGCACCTGCTGGGTCCGCGTCAGCCAGGCGTGGGCCGGGCACGGCTGGGGCGCGATGTTCCTGCCGCGGATCGGTCACGAGGTGCTGGTCGACTTCATCGAGGGCGACCCCGACCGGCCGATCATCACCGGGCGGATCTACCACGGCCTCAACGAGACGCCGTACACCCTGCCGGAGCACAAGACGCGCAGCACGATCAAGTCGGACAGCTCGATCGGCGGCGGCGGCTACAACGAGCTGCGCTTCGAGGACAAGAAGAACGACGAGCAGATCTTCCTGCACGCGGAGCGCAACCTCGACGTGCGCGTCAACAACGACGCGTTCTCGACGGTCCACCGCCACTCGCACGTGACGGTCGGCGACGACGAGCAAGGCAAGGCCGGCGACAGCTTCGTCCAGCTCTACCACGACCACCACCTCAAAATTCACCGCCACACCACCGCGCACCTCGGCGGCGACGTCCAGCTCCTCGTCGGTGGCGTCGACGCCCCCGGTCGCGTCGACCTCCACGTCCGCAGCGACAAGCTCGAGCTGGTCGACGGCGACAGCCACGCGCACGTGCGCAAGAGCCAGCTCGAGAAGATCGACGAGTCGGTGTCGCGGATCGTCGGCGGCAACGAGCAGGCCAGGATCGCCGGCCGCCTCGCCGTCGAGGCCGGCGACGAGGTCCACTTCAAGGCCAGCCGGATCGTCCTCGACGCCGGCGAGGCGCTGACCATCCAGGGCCCGGGCGGCTTCATCACGATCGACGCGGGCGGGATCTACATCAAGGGCAGCATGGTCTATATCAACAGCGCCGGCTCGGCGGTCCGCGCGGCCGCGGCCGATCCGCGGACGGCGGCGGACGCGAAGGACGCCCAGCCCGTGCCCGCGATCCCGTCCGAGCGCGGGTCGAAGTAAGTCGCGATGCTGACGATCGGCAAGGACCAACTGGCGCGCTTCCGCGAGCCGCCGCGCCGCGCCTTCGAGGCCGAGATGGTGGCCCACCTGGCCGCCTTCTCGCCGCCGCTGTTCAAGACGCTGGGCGAGGCGCAGATGCTCGTGGTCGTGCGCACGGGCATGGCCGCGGCCGAGAGCTACGGCTTCGACCTGCGCGGTCCGGTGCGCATGTACCTCGAGCTGATGCTGCTGTTCGGCAGCCGCTTCGACACCGATCCGCAGTACCCGTGGTTCCACGAGCTGCTGACGGCCTCCCCCGACGCGCCGCAGATGCAGCGGGCCGGACGGATCCACGCGCGGGTGACGGAGTATCGCCGGCAGGTGGCCGGGCCCGAAGACGAGTACACGTTCGCGGCGCTGCGGCGGATCCTGAACGTCGCGGAGCAGCCGCTGGAGTACCCGCCGACGCACATCGTCGCCGAGATGTCGCGCCAGTTCGCGGCCGTGTACCCGGAGAAGGTCGCGCATGTCGGCGAGCAGGCGCTGGCGAACTTGATCCGCGAGGGCGTCGAGACGGCGCGCGACCTCAAGTCGCCGAGTGCGCGCGGCGAGGCGCTGATGAGCGTGCTGATGTTCGCCTTCGGCCACGGCTGCGCCGACGATCCGCTCTACCCGTGGATCGCCAGCACCATCCGCGACGGCATGGTCCCCGAGCCGGCGAGGTGGCCGGTCCGGCTCGAGAAGAAGGCGATCACCTGGCTGAAGCACGTGCTGGGTGACCTGCCGAGGAGAGGCTGAGCATGGCCCATCGCCAGGGACTTACCGATCTCGACGCGAAGTCCGGCGCGAGCGGCGTCGATTCCTCGGTCGGCGCGTGCGTGGGCGATTGCCCGCGCTGCTGCGCGAAGGTGACCGAGGAGCAGATGAGGACGATCTTCTCCAGCGCCTCCGCCACCAAGATCACGGGCGTGACCCAGGCCTTCAACAGCGCCTTCGAGAAGTTCGAGCTCAACCGCTGCCTGCGCAAGGCCCACTTCTTCGCCCAGATCCAACAGGAGGTCGGGGCTTCGATCAGCGTGATGGCGGAGGACCTGCACTACCGCGAAGCGGGGCTGCTGAAGAACTTCGAGTACTTCCGAAAGCACCCCGAAGAGGCGAAGCTGTACGGCAAGACCGACGAGCACGGCGCCGATCCGGAGGCGATCGGCAACCGGGCCTACGCGGACCGCAACGGCAACGGCAACATCGAGAGCGGGGACGGCTGGAAGTACCGCGGCCGCGGGTTCATCCAGATCACGGGCAAGGAGACCTACCAGAACGTGCAGAACCAGATCGACGCGCGCTACCCGGGCTCGGGAATCGATATCATGACGAACCTCGAATCTACGCTCGAGCCCAAGGGCGGCATGATCTCGGCGATGGCGTACTGGCGGTGGAAGAAGCTCAACGATCGCGCCGACAACGGCGACACCGGGGAGCACGTCGACAAGATCACCGACATCGTCAATTACTACACCCACACGCGCGCGGAACGGCGCGCCAACTTCGACACCACGAAGGTGGTGTTCAAGGTCGCCGAGTGCACGAACCGCCCGAAGTGAGCGCGGCCCGTCAGCGGAGCTCGCGGAGGCGGCCGTCGGCGTCCTCGAAGTAGATGCCGTCCAGGCCCTTCAGCAGCTCGGCGCGCTGCTCGGGCGTGAAGACCTCGACGGTGGTGCGCATGACTCTCGGGTCGTAGAAGCGGAAGAACAGCCGGCGCGGCTCGCCCTCGCCCTTGACGACCAGGAACTGGCGCAGGTGGCGGCGCACTGCCTCGAAGTCGGCGTCGCTCTGCAGGAAGACGCCCCACGCGTCGCCCCAGCCCGCGTGGACCAGCCGCTCGAGCAGCCCGGAGTCGCTGCGGAATTGGACGAGGTACGGCGCGACGTCGTCGAAGGCGCGGCCCTGTTCGCCGTCGTACAGCGAGGCGTGGGCGTCGACGCTCTCCTCGACGAGCACGAGGGCGCGGTCGGAGCGAGCGGCGTCGACGACCGCGTACAGGGTGCCGGCGTCGCAACGAGGCCGCAGCGCGGCGAGGGCGGCCGAGCTCGCGGGCGTGGGCGTGACCGGGGAGCGCGGCGGGGTGCGGTCCTCGACGAGGAAGCGGAAGGTGGTCGCGCCGGCCTTCACCCAGCCGCGATTGGCCAGCTCGCCGTACCAGCCAGGGGCGCCGTCGAGGATGAGCTGGTGCGGATCGTGGGCGCGCACGTGGGCGCTGACCCCGTCCCACACGATCTGGAATTGCGGCGAGCCGGCGGCGTCGGCGTGGACGATGAAGTCCGCGCGCGCGGTGCCGACGGTGCGCGGCACCCCGTGCTCGAGGATCAGCTTGCGGAAGGCGTCGCGGCCGGTCCACACCTGCAAGATCCCGCGGCGCACCCGCGGCGGCCCCTTCGGCAGCAGCGGGTAGCGATGAAAGGTGTAGTCGAGCTCCTCGAGCTGGTCGGCAAACTCGGGGTCGAGCTGCTCGAGCTCGCGGGCCGCGAGCGGGCCGAGGGTCGTGCGGGCGCGCTCCTCCGGGTACGGGACGCGGCCGTCGGCGGTGGTGCGCGCCATGTAGTCGAGCTGCGCGTCGACCTGCCGCAGCAGCGGCCAGCGCGACGGGTCGAGCTCGCGGGTGCGCTGCTGGGCCTCGCGGAGCACCTCGGCGAAGGCGTCGCGGGACAAGATCCGCATCGTGTCGGCCATGGCGCGCAGCCTCCTACGGGAGCACCAGGCTGGCGCCGGCGTGGAAGACCTTGGGGACCATGAGCTGCGTCCCCCCACCCTCGCAGGAGGTGATCTGGCCGGGGTCGTCGGCCGTCGGCGGCATCGACCAGGTGTCGGTGATCGCGGCGGCGGTGCTCTTGAGGCCGAGCGCGGGCGCGTCGTCGTCGAACGCGATCACGCGCATGTCCCGAGGGACAGGTGGTGGCGTCGGCTTGCCGTCCTGGAGCGCGTACACCAGCTCCGACACGCCGAGCTGCTCGGGCGGCACGTCGGCCGCGAGCGAGAAGTACTGGCCGGTCCCGGCGCCGGGCAGCCCGCGCTGGTAGAGCGTCCGGCCGGCGACGTCGACGACCTCGACCGGCTGCGAGATGTCGATCCCGCCGAGGTGCGACCAGATCCGGCTCGGCTTGACCTTGTCGCCGGTGTGCGCGGCGTAGAACTGATAGGCGACGGCGTAACGAGCGGAGCGACGGAGGTCGTCGAGGCCGTCGTCCTCGTCGAGCTGACTGGCGAGCTCCTGCGGCGTCAGGCCGTCGGCGACCAGCAGCGCGGCGCCGATGAGCGCGCCCACGGGTGGCTCGTCGTCGACGAGCGTGACGGTGTCGGTCTCGATCGGGGCCGAGTCGTCGCGCTCGTCGAGCTCCCGCCGCCGGCGCTCGCACTCCTCACAGAAGGGCGTGGCGCGCTGAGCGGCCGAGAACAGCGCCATGCTCTGCGGCGAGCCGCCGATGATGACGGAAGGGCAGCCGGCGGTGACCTGGCCGCCGTGCGACGACGGGTCGGTCTTGCGCGCGGCGTCGCGGAAGTTGATGAGCACCGTCGGCGAGCCGTCCTCGACGCTGTCGGCCGGCCCGACGGGGAAACAGACGACGCTGTCGCCGACCCGCGCCGCCGGCGAGAAGCCGATGATGACGTTGGCGCTGCCGCTGAGGATCGGCCCGCCGACGTGCGGCACGGGCCCGGGCTCCACCTTGGGACAGCTGTGCATATCACCAATACGTGCGGCGTCGGGCATGCTCCGGCGATCCTCGTCCGCCGCGCTCGCGCACGCGACCGAGGCACTCTAGCAGAGACGGCGCGCGGCTGTTCCGGCGCGCGGGCGCCGAAGGTCGTGCGCCGCGTGAGCAGGGGCGCCCACGACGTCCGCTTCGGTGAGCGCGTGAGCGGGACCGACGCGACGCGCGCGAGGTCGAGGTTCGTCAGCGCCGTCGTCGCGGGTCACGAGCCGCCCTTCCCTGCTCGCGCCGGCAGGTCGGATCGCCCGCGCTCGAGGTCGCGCAGATTCAAGCGCCTGGATGCTGAGCGGCCGCGAGTTCGCTCGAGCAGTCGTCATCGCCGTCACGGCAGCAGCTCGTGGGCTGGCTGCAACTCGAACAGCCCCGCCCCGGTCGTGCCGGTGATATCGACCTGCCCCCGGAACACGCGGACGTGCTCGTACAGCCCGCCGCAGAACAGCACCCCGCCGACCTCCATGCAGCACGCCTCGCAGCCCTCGTAGACCCGCCAGCCGAGGTCGCCGAAGCTCCGCGGGTCGTGGCGACAGTCCGCGCTCGGCATCGTGTACACGGCGCAGCGCGGGCGGCCGCGGTGTCGGCAGACGTCGTGCGGGAATGGCTCGGGTGCGGCGTAGCCGAGGCCCTGCAGCGCGGCCTCGAAGTCGGTGCGAGTCGGCGGGGCAGCGGCGGTGCGGACCTTCCGGGGCATGCGGTCGAATCCAGAGTATCCACCGCGGTCTCGCCAATGCAACCACGGCGACGGCCTATGTTCATAGTCCCTCCGCCGCGAGCGGGCCCATTCGCCGCGCGCATCGCCGTGTTCCCCTCCGCGACCCAGGTACTCCCTCATCCGCGAGCGCCGCTGATCCGGGGCGAAGGCGAGCGTGGGGAAGCGAATCGGACAATTCGCGATCATCCCGCAATTTAAAAGCAACCCGCCGCAACTGTCTGTGTGGAGACCCTTCCATGCACCTTCACCTGGACTCGCTTGTTCGCGCGGGACGCCCTGCGCTGTCTTCCCGGCTGTTCGCCGCGCTCGCGGCCCTGGCGACGGCGGGCGCAGCTCGTTCCGCGGCCGCGGCCCCGTCGCTCGAACGCGCCTGGGGCACCTACTTCGGCGCCTCCGGCGATGAATACACCAACGACTTCGAGCTCGACGCCGCGGGCAACATCTACGTCGTCGGCAGCACGATGGGCACCGGGCTCGGCACCGAGGGGGTCCACCAGCCGGAGTTCGGCGGGCTCAGCGACACCTACCTCGCCAAATTCGACCCGACGGGCAAGCTCGTATGGGCGACCTACTTCGGCGGACCCCATATGGAGTACGCCCGCGGCCTCGCGGTCGGTGCCGACAGCGTGGTGATCGTCGGGAGCACCGGCTCGTCGACCGGCATCGCCACCCGCGGCTCGCTCCAGCCGGCCCTTTCCGTCGGCGAAGACGGCGGTGAAGACGGCTTCGTCGCCGCCTTCAGCCTCGACGGCGCGCTGACTTGGGCCACCTATCTCGGCTCGCCCGAGGTGTACGAGTGGGCCAGCGCGGTCGAGATCGACGCCCAGGGCTCGGTGTACGCCGTCGGTTACGTCCGCGGCAGTACGCCGGGGCTCGGCACGCCCGGCACGCATCAGCCGGACTACGTCGGCGAGACCGGCGGCAACGGTTTCCTGGCCAGGTTCACCCCGGAGGGCCAGCTCGAGTGGGGCACCTACTACGGCAACTTCTCCGGCGGCATCTTCTCCAGCGTATCGCTCAACGCTCTCGGCGAGCTCTACGTCGGCGGCGGCACGTTCGCCCCGTCGAAGGTGATCGCCAGCGAGGGCGCGCACCAGCAGAACTACGGCGGCGGCGGCGACGACGCCATCCTGGTGCGCTTCAACCTCGACGGCACCCGGGCCTGGGGCACCTTCTACGGCGGTACGATGCAGGACCTCGACGCCTCCGTGGCCGCGCTGCCGCAAGGCGGGGTCGTCCTCTCTGGCTACACCATCTCCAAGAACAACATCGCCACGCCCGGCTCGCACAAGCCCGAGGGCGACGGCTCCGACGGCTTCGTCGCGCGCTTCGACGCCGCCGGGAACCGGCTCTGGGGCACCTATTACGGCCACGGCTGGTCGCAGCTCGTCGGCAGCGTCGGGATCGACGCGGTCGGCTCGATCTACCTGTGCGGCCAGACCAACTGGCCGGACGATTACGGCACGCCGAACGGGTACCAGCCGACCTTTCAAGGCGAGGAGGACGCGTACCTCGCCAAGCTGAACAGCGACGGCGTGCTGCAGTGGGGCAGCTACTACGGCGGGGCCGAGTTCGATGGCTGCGTCGGGACCGCGGTCGACGCGAACTACCGCGTGCACATCCTCGGCGGGAGCGCGTCGACCAGCGGGATCGCCACCCCCGGGACCCACGACGATGAGCACGCCGAGACCGGCTGGGACAGCTTCCTCGTGCAGTTCACGCAGCCGATCGGCAGCGCCTGCGCGAGCCCGGACGACTGCGACGGCGGCCCGTGCGTCGACGGCGTGTGCTGCGACAGCGCCTGCGGCGACGGAGCCGACGACTGTCAGGCCTGCAGCGCCGCGCAGGGGGCCGTCGCCGACGGCGTCTGCTCGCTCCTCGCCGCCGACGTGGTCTGCCGGCCCTCCGCCGCCGCCTGCGACGCCGCCGAGTTCTGCCCCGGCGACGCAGTCACCTGTCCAGAAGACCAGCTCGCCGCCGACGGCGAGCCGTGCGACGACGGCACGTGCGACGCCGGCGTCTGCGTGCCCGGCGAAGACACGACCGGCAATGACACGACCGGCGAGGATACGACCGGGGAGGACACGACCGGTGAGGACACGACCGGCGGCTCGAGCGACACGAGCTCGACCAGCGACGATCCGAGCGGCGGCGGTCCGCCGACCACCGGCCAGCCTGGCACCACCGGCGAACCGGTCGACGAGTCGAGCAGCGACTCGAGCGGCGACGCGACCGGAGCCACGAGCGGGCAGCCCCAGCAGGGCGACGGCGGCTGCGGCTGCCGCAGCGACGGCGGCGCGGGCGGCCTGCTCGCGGCCCCGCTCCTGCTCCTGCTCCGCCGCCGGCGCGCGAAGACCTGACCGCGTGAGCGGCGGCCCACGCCTGGGCGTTCATGCCGAGCGCGCGGCTCGTTCTGCGTCGACGCTGGGCCGGACCCACCGGCGCGCATCGGCGCTCTGACGGCCGCGCCGCGCAGCGAGTCCGTCGTGAGCTCGCGCCGACCGCCGCCGTCGATGCAGCCAGCCGCGCGACGCGGTCGCCGCCTCACGGGTCCGGTCTTGCGAGCGCCTCGTGTTTCTCGCAGATTCACGGCGCCAAGGCTGCCGAGGATCGACGTCCCCGACGTGGAGAGCCGTCCACAAATCCTGCTGGTCGAGGACGACGCGCGACTCGCCGGCCTGGTCACCGCGTTTCTCACCACCCAGGGGTTCGAGGTCCGCGCCGTCGCGGACGGTCGCGCGGGGATCGCCGCCATCCTCGCCGAACCACCCGACTGCGTCATCCTCGACATGTTGCTCCCGGGCGCCGACGGCCTCGAGGTCTGTCGCGCCGTTCGCGGCCGCTATCGCGGGTTCATCCTCGTGTTGACCGCGCAGGACGAGGACATCCACGAGGTCGTCGCGCTCGACACCGGCGCCGACGACTACCTGGCCAAGCCCGTACGCCCCCAGGTGCTCCTCGCCCGCCTGCGGGCCCTGCTGCGCCGCGGCGCGCGGCTGAGCGACGCGTGCATCCTCGCGGGCGACCTCGCCATCGACGGCGATCGG
The DNA here is from genome assembly GCF_026965555.1 of Nannocystis punicea. Lineage (GTDB taxonomy): Bacteria > Myxococcota_A > Polyangia > Nannocystales > Nannocystaceae > Nannocystis > Nannocystis punicea. The sequence continues at coordinate 5,756,961 of NZ_CP114040.1, forward strand.
CGCACGGTTCACCGCGCGGGCGTCCCCGTCGCGCTCACCGACGCCGAGTTCGACCTGCTCTGGTTGCTGGCCACGCGAGCGCCCGCAGTGCTCTCGCGCGACGAGCTGGTGGCGGAGCTGCGCGGGATCGAGTTCGACGGCCTCGACCGCTCGATCGACATGCGGGTGTCCAAGCTGCGGCGCAAGCTCGGCGACGACCAGGCGCCGCATCGGCGGATCCGGACCGTCCGCGGGCGCGGCTACCTGTTCGTGAAGGACCGATGAACGACCTGTCGGTGCGCTTCCACGTCGGCGTCGTCGCGGCGCTCGCCCTCGCCCTGCCCTCGTTCGTGAAGGACCGATGAACGACCTGTCGGTGCGCTTCCACGTCGGCGTCGTCGCGGCGCTCGCCCTCGCCCTGCCCTCGCTCGTGAAGGACCGATGAACAACCTGTTCGTGCGCTTCTACGTCGGCGTCGTCGCGGCGCTCGCCCTCGCCCTGCTCCTCGTCGTCCTCGCGGCGGCCGGGCGGCACGAGACGACCGCCGCGCGCGAGGCCCAGTCGGCCAGGCTGGCGGAGCACTACGTCGAGCTGACGCAGGGCAACCACTGGTTGATGCAGGAGGCTTTGCTCGCGCGACCGCCCGCGGAGTGGGACGCGGTCCTCGAGCAATGGCGGCCGCACTTCCGCTACCCCATCGCCCTGCAGCCCGCGCGCGAGCTGCTCGCCGGCGAGCTGCCGCCGTTCGTGCGCGAGCGCCTCGCGGTCGGTGAACCCGCCGCGTGGTCGCGGCTCGCTAGCCCGACCTCCGAGCGCCTCACCCTCTATCTGCCGCTCGCGGGGTCGGACCGCGTCCTCGTCGAGGAGCTCGAGCTCGGGCCGCCCGTCGACGTGTTGCTCGATCTCCTCGGCGTCGACCTCGTGGTGCTCCTGGCGATCCTCGGCCTCACCATCCTCGCGCTGACGCGGCCGCTCGCGCGCCACGTGAACCGCCTGGCGGACGCCGCCAGCGCGTTCGGGGCCGGCCGACTGGACGCCCGCGTCGGCGCGTCCGCGCCCGAGCCGATCGGTCGGCTGGCGCGCACCTTCAACGCCATGGCCGAGCGCATCCAGCGGGCCGCGGACGAGCAGCAAGCGACGCTGCAGGCCATCTCGCACGAGCTGCGGACCCCGATCGTGCGCCTGCACTTCGCGCTGGAGGTCGCCGGCGGAGCGCTGGCCGAGGTCCCGGCGGCGCGCGAGCACCTCGAGGAGATGGCGCGCGACGTCGGCGAGATCGAGGCGCTGGTCGAGGAGCTGCTGACCTACGCCCGCCTGCAGCCCGGCGCGCCGCCCCTCGAGCTCGTGCAGCTCGACCTGGCCGAGCTCGTGCACGACGTCGTGCGCGACCTCGGACCGCTGGCGCCGCGGCTCGCGCTGGGGATCGACGGCCCCGCGTCGGCGCCCTGCTCCGCCCATCCGCGGCACCTCGCGCGCGCCGTCAGCAACCTCCTGCGCAACGCCCAGCGCCACGCGCGAGCGCAGGTCCGCGTCAGGTTCGCCGTCGCCGGATCCGCCGCCACGGTCACCGTCGACGACGACGGCCCCGGCATCCCCGAGGAGCACCGCGCGCGCGTGTTCTTGCCGTTCGAGCGGCTCGACGCCAGCCGCAGCCGCGCCACCGGCGGCTACGGCCTCGGCCTGGCCATCGTGCACCGGGTGATGCAGGCCCATGGGGGCAGCGCGCGCGCCGAGGCCTGCGACCTCGGCGGCGCGCGCCTGGTGCTCGCCTGGTCCTGGCCCGGCGAGGCCGACCGCGGCGATTGAGGCGCGCCCGTCAGCGCGAGGCGCTCGCGCGGGCGCGCTGGAACCGGCGCCGGACCTCGTCGAGCCCGGCGACAGAATCGGGGCCCGGCGACGTCAGCGGCGCGGCGTTCTCCCACGCGTCGGCGGTGCCGAGCAGGCCCGCGGCGGTCGCCGGGTCGCCGTGAAAGTCGAGGGGCTCGATGTCGACGAGGCACGACGTGTCGACCGGCGCGAGCGGAGCTTCGACGAAGGCGGCGAACATCGACAGGCCGCACGGGGTGTGCGGCGCAGTCACGGTCGGGGTCCGGATCACGAGGGCGTGCGGCGCGTCCGGGACCGCCACGAAGGTCTGATGCGTCTGCGTGTAGTGAGGCGCGATCTCGTCGGCGAACTCGATCGGGGTCTGCGGATCGAGCGTGCCGTTCATCATCAGCATGGGGAACGCGACCGCCGGGTATCGGCCGACGTAGGCGTCCTGCGGGTAGCGCGGCCACTGCTCGTAGAGGGCGTACTCCGCCGCGACGTCGCCGCCCCAGAAGTACGCCTGTTCCTGCCTCGCGAGGGCGTCCGCGAGCGGGGGCAGCTCGGGCGTCATCATCTCGGAGATGGCGATGTGATTGCCCAGCACCTGCGACGACAGCAGGACGTCGGGAGGCGCGGTGGCCGGGTCGGGCGGCGCCGTGAGCGTGGCGAGGAGGTTGTGGAACACGGCGACGTCGTCCGCCTCGCAGCGGTTCCCGCGGTAGACGAGCGCGGGGATGAGGGGCCGGGTCTCGAGCGCGGCCAGGAACACGCCGAACAGCTGCTTGGCCATGGTGCGGGTGATGCCGGCCTCCGTCAGCCCCGCGCAGGTCCCGTCGTCGAGGCCGTCGAGGAACGCGCCCATCGCCGCGAGCGGATCGCCGCCCAGCTTCCCGGCGCAGAACTCGTCCGCCCCGCACGCCTCCATGAATTTGCGGCCGACCCGATCGACCCACGGGTCGAACTGATCGAGCGAGCACAGGCCGGCCTGACACAAGCTGTCGAGGGTGACCGAGGTCGGCTGCTCGGGGAACAGCTGCATGTATCTCTGGGCCCAGTAGGTGCCGTAGGAGACCCCGTACACGTGCACGTCCTGCTCCTGGCCGCGCGTCCACGCGATCAGGGCCCCGACGTCGCGCGCCGCGGCGGTCGTGTTGAAGTCCGCGAGCCCCTCGCCCCACGTCGCTTCGAGGTGCTCGATGCAGGCGGGCCACTCCGCAGGATCGATCATGTCGACGCCCGGCACCTCGTGATCGGGGCAGCCGAGTCGGGTCGAGCGGCCGACGCCGCGGTGATCGACGAGGTAGATGTCGCTCGCCGGCGAGAGCGCCTGCAGGGGCGCCGCCACCATTGCTTCAAAGGCGGCGCCGGATTGGCCAGGCCCGCCGCTGAGCAGCCAGACCTGCCGCGTCTTCGGCCCGCTGCCGGGGAGCCGCTTGACGAACAGCGCGATCGTCTCGCCCGCCGGATCGTCCCAGTCGCGCGGGACCTCGACGACCGCGCACTCCGCCTCCTCGCCCGCTCCGCCGGTGACCAGCGGGCACGGCTCCCACTCGAGCTCCGGAGCGACGCCGCCGGTGTCCTGCGTGTCGGTCCCGGTGTCACCGGTATCGTCGGTCACGACGGTCGCCCCGGTGTCGGTGTCGGTGTCGTTCTGCGCCTCCGCGCATCCACTCATCGCGGCGAGGCCGATGCCGGCCGCCGCCCATGACAACCACGAATGAAACGTCATGTCGTCCTCTCTGTCGCTGGACTGTGGTCCGCGGACGACCCGATGTCCGTCGTGAGATTGTCGCCGCTTGTAACCGTTCGTAACCACGCCCACCGCGCGCGGACTGCTTGGCCGCGCGCGTGCACCATTCTCCCCACGCGGCGCGAACGCTCGCTATGCTCCCCGCCACGAGGCGCGATGGGCAGCGACTACCAGCGAATCAAGGTCTCCGAGGTCACCGACGGACGCGTCGTCCTCGAGGTCACCGAGTACCACCCCGACATGGCCGCCATCGACTGGCTGTTGACCGGGAAGCGCAGCGACGGCGGGGCGGACGAGCCGCTGACGCCCCGCCCGATCCCGATCGCCATGGCCTCGCGGGCCCGTACCTTCGCGGCGCAGCTGCTCACCGACTACGGCGACAGCGACTTCAAGGCCGCCGCAGTGCGGCGATCGAACGAGGACGAGGACGGCCACCAGGCCGACACCTTCATCACCGACCTCGTCGTGCGCGCCGTGGAGCCGCTCGCGCGCGCCAACGGTCGCGGCTGGCTGTATCGCGCCACTCTGGCGATCGACCTCGTCGACCCGTCGCTGGCCCGCGGCTTCGAGGTCGGCGACAAGTACGTCGCCCGCGCTTGCCCGAACGGCGAGTGGTACCTCGAGTGATCGTCGCGGCGTCACCCGGCGCGCTCGTGAAGCGCCACGACGAGTGTGACTCGCAGTCGCCGTGCATCACTGCAGCGTCGCGTAGTCGAAGCCGGACTCCGTGATCAGCTGCACCCCCGGCGTCGTCTCGACGAGCGGCGTCTCGCAGCTCGCGTCGATCGCCGTCCGCCCGCCGTACAGCGGCCCGGGCGCCGAGAACGACGCGAACGCGCTGGTGTCGAGGCGCCCGGAGATCCACAGGGTCGCGCCGACGGTGGTCTTGACCACCACCAGCGGGCTGCTCGCGGCCGTCGACGCCTTGTTCCACGCCTCGCTCCACTTCGGCGTCGCCGAGCTCGCGCCGATCTGGACGTTACAGCTGGCGCGGCCGTCGTACAGGCCCGAGCCGTCCCAGTCGACCGTCAGCGCCGCGCGGAAGGTCAGCGTCACCGGCGTGTTCTTCGGCAGGGTGTCCGACGCGACGACGAAGCGGTCGACGAAGCGGCTGGACGTCGTCGCCGAGACCGCGTTCGGGAAGCTGGTCGCGTCGACGCGCTCGGCGACCGCGAGGTTGCGACTCGAGAGCGAGCCCAGGTCGGCCCACGCGAACGCATCGGCGTCGGAGTAGAGGATCTGCGTGTAGTAGAACGCCCAGGTGACGCCGGCGGGGTCGTGCTGCGCCTCGGTCGAGGTCTGGCCCATCAGCGGCCCGACGTAGGAGGCGCCCCCGCCCGGGGTCCCACCCGTCACCGCATGCGCGGTGACCGAGTAGTTCGGGCCCTGCGCCTGCGCCGGAGCAGCGACTGCGAGCATGGAGAGGCAAACCACTGTGGAGATCGTCAAGGAATCCATGCCCGGTTAGCGCCGACAGACGCTGCCGGGATCGGTGTCGGCCATGCCGGGGTAACGCACGTCGCGGGCAGTGAACCGATTTGTGGCGCGACCTACATGGGAAGCTCCACGACGACGCCGCCGCACCTGGTCTCGTCGGCCGGCGACACGTGTGCGTCTCGCGGCCCGCCGTCGACTGATCTGTCCCAAGAGACAGCACGCTCCGCGACTCGCCGCGCACCGCGTCGCATCGACGCAGGTGCACCGTCGAGTGATCTGTCCCGAGAGACAGCAATCGTCGCGATTCGCCGCGCACCCAGGTGCTTCGGCCCAGCCGCGCATTCTCCGTCTGAAGCGCGCGCGGCGACCTCTTGCGCCCGCGCCTGAGGCCGTGCACCACGCGGGTCCGGACGCACCGCGCCGGACGCTACGTCGCGCTCGCGCGCCCCGGGCCTGACGGACTGTTCGCGGCGACCGGCGATTGCGACCGCTCGCATCGACGGTCCCGCAGGACGATGCTGCGGACGGGCCCGCTCCTGTCGTCCTCGACGACCTCGTCCCAGGAGAAGAAGACCAGCTCGGGCTGCGGCCGGCGCGGGACGACGAGCTCGCCCCAGCGCGACAGCGTCGGCAGGGGCTCCTCCGCGGTCTCCGGGGCGAGTACGACGGCGATGCCGTTCGGGTCCTCGGCCGCGACGACGCCGCGACGGAGCGTTGCAGGGCCCTTGTAGACGTTTACGGGAGCTCCGATGGACTGCATGGTGATGCCGCCTGGAGGTTGGGGGTCAAGCCATCCGCGGACATGAACGGTGGAGCCAGGAGCGCTGCCAGGGTTGCTCGGCTCACCGTGTCGCATGAGAGTGATAGCTGGTCGGGCGACATCGGCCAGCCGACTTTGATCGGACGCACGGATCGCCCGAAACAGCGAACTGCAGCCTCTCCGCCGCGCCCGAGCCTGCTCGCTGCAGGCCGAGGCCGCAGCCAGCGCCGCTACCGCCGCGGACCTGATTCAAAGGACCTGTGGCAACGAAATCGACGCCCGGACACCTGTACGGCTCCTACCATGCCATTCATGCGCCTCATTCGCATCGACGCAGCCGTCGCAGAGCTCCGGCCGTCAGGCGAAGTCAAGCTCGTTCGTCATCGCCTGGCATGACCGGGCTCTGCGGTCCGATTCATCCGTGGGCGCCGCTGTACCGCCGTCCGCACGAGGGACGCAGCGCCGCTCCAGACCGCGCCACCTCGAACAGAAGCCCCGACTGCGTGAGCGCCCGACGCACCCCGCGTCCCGGTCGACGCCCGGGTCGTGCCTCATTGCACAATCATCACGATTCCCCCTCGTCCTATCATTCGAACCGCGCACGCGAGATTCGACGCTGTCGATACGGCGGCGCAGGGCGCCCCACCCGGCGTTCCAGCCTCATGGCGTGAGCGGCTCGGCCTCGCTTTGCGGTGCGCACGTACTGGCAACGCACTCGTCCTCCTCGCACACGTCGCCCTCCTCGCCGTCGACGACCCGGGTACGCCACAACGCGCCATCTCTGCGCCGTTCGTCGCCGTTGCGCGGAGTGTATGTCGTTCACGCTCGGTATTCACGCCGCGCATGGTTCGGTGCCCGCGTCGCTGCTGCACGCGACCGGTGGCCCGCGCGCCCATGGATCTGTCCCGGAGGACATCTCGATCCGCCGACTCGCCTCGTACGGCCACGACGACCTGTCCCTCGAGACAGCTCCATGTCCGCCGTGAGCCTCGTCCGCGGCGCCCCGTCGCGAATGAGGACCGGCGTGATGTCGCGCCAGGCCGATTCCTTCGCGCCGGGAACCCCCCGCTCGCGGTGCTGTCGAAGGCCGGCGTGTGCCGTCATCTCCGGGATGCGGCGCCGGAAGGATCGTCATGCGTCGGATCTTGATCGCGGCGTCGTGCGCGTCGTTCGCGTACGGTGCGTCCCTGTCCACCAGTCACGCCGCGCAGTCGGTGGCCGAATGCGTCCAGGTCCAGCCCGAGGCCGCGGCGCGCGGGATGTCGCTGCGGGTGCACAACCAATGTGATGTCACCGTCCGTTGCGAGCTGCGCTGGAGCGTGCGTTGCGAGGACGACACCGCGGAGACCCCGGCGCGACCGATGACCCTGGTGGTCCGCCTCGCGCCCGGCCACACGCGCGATCTACTGGCCTCCGGCGAAGCCTGCGGCGAGCGGATCTGGGAGATCGCCGACGACGCGTGGGAGTGCAAGGAGACGCGCTGAGCGGCTCGTGCCGGACGTTCCTCGAGCGAGCGCGAGGGCGTGAGTGCGGCCCGCGCGTCACTCGAGCGAACAGTTGATGAACCCCATCTCGAGCGGCCGGATCACGTCGAGCACCGTCGACGACAGCGAGTACGCGTCGATCGCCGGCGAGTTCAGCCGCATGAACTCGAGCGTCAGCGCGCGTCCGTTGGCCGGCGCCGTCACCAGCCTCAGGCACAGGTCGAGCGCCGCGCGGGCCTCCGCGTTCATCGCGATCGACACCTTGAAGGTCGGCGGCGAGAAGCTCCACTTGCCGCGCTCGCTGACCGTCACGCCGCTCGAGCTCTCGATCTCGAGCACATCCGAAGCGAACTTCGTCCCGAGCTGCGAGCTGTTGAAGCTCGAGCGCAGCTTCAGCGCGCCCGCGTCCTTGAACGTCACCATCAGGTCGCGCAGCTCGTTGGCCACCACCTTGGGCGGCAGCGTCGTCGACGGCGGCGGGGCTACGGGGGTCGGCGTCGCCCGGGGCCCCGGCAGCGACGGCCCCTGCGACGCCAGCTCCTTCTTCGACGGCTCCTTCTGCGCCGCCGACACGCTGTAGGACAGGACCATCGCCCCAGCGAGCGCGAGGGACAGGCCGAGGAGCATCGGGGCGAGGTGAGCGTGACGGTGCCGCATGCTCATTCGTTGTCCCAACTCCGGCCACCGCGATCAACGTGCGGATCCGCCCGATGTCTCCTGCACCCCGCTGCGCGCCGACGCGCCGCTACCGGCGTCCGCCTGAGTGCGCTGGTGCAGCTCGTGTGCGTCGATCCCACCGCGTGCAGCGTGCTCGACCCTATCGACCGCGCCGCTGCCTCACCCGACCCCTCATGTCGCCGCATGATCACGGCCGCGTGAACTTCTGGATCGCGGCTCGTCGCGAACGGAGCCCGGCGCACCCGCTCGCCGAGCTTGCGAGCGGGCAACGATCTCAGCGCCTCGCGGTGCGACGCTGCCGTCGCCGGTCGCCGCCACCACGCGCGGCGACTTCCATGCCCCCCGGCGAGCACCAGCATCCCCGCGCTGTCCCATGCGGCGGCCGTCGTCGCTCACGAGGCTGTCTTGACAAACATGCCCCTTGCGACCTGTCCTCATGAACAGCCAGAGAGTCGACCTCGCGTCCAGCCGGCCCTCCGGGCGGATCAACCTGTCCTGGCGGATAGGTTCAACCCGTCGCTGTCCGCGACCTCGCCTCTTTTCGCCACGCCGTGCTCGCTCCACGAAGCCGGGCACCCCGCGCAGGCGCTCGGGCCCTCGTGGGGGCCGACGTCGCGTCACCAGGCAAGAGCCGCGCAGCGCCGAGGTACGGGCCTGCGTCGCCAGAGTGACGCCGCGGCGCGGTCGGGCCGCAGGGCGGCGCGCACCGCGAGCGGCGAGACGAGCGCTTTCACACGACCCTGAGTCTCAGCCTCGCGCCCGTGTCGAGGTCGCCCGGCCGGTCGCCCTGGACGCCCTCCCTCGGCCGGACAGTGCGCGACCCAAGACCTCCCGCGGGGCTCCCCGCCGCCCTAGCGAGGCGCTTTCGGCCCTTGCAGAGACGAGGCACTTCGGCCACCCTCCCGGTCTCGCTCGCATAGCTCAGTTGGATAGAGCGACAGTTTCCTAAACTGTAGGTCGCAGGTTCGATCCCTGCTGTGGGCGCCAGGAGCCAGTCCCCTTCAAGGGGGCTGGACAGTTTGATCGAAGCGGCCGGGCTGGCTGGCCTGTTCGCCGAGATCCGCCCCGGTGAACGTCAGAGGTCTCGCACGTGACCGTCGGCGAATCCGCGGCGCTGTGGCTGGCCGACATGGAGTCGCGCACAGCCCCGCGTCCGGACGGACTCGCTCCGGAGGTCAAACGTCATCGCACGCAACGACCGCGAGCCGCCGCTGCCTGTGGACGAGGCCGACATGTCGCCGCTGCGGGAGGCGATCGACTTCCTCCTCGTCCAGCAGATCAGCGAGGGAGTCCACGACAGCGTGTCGGCGAGTCGCTCGCGTACTTCATCGCGCCCGGGGTTGTGGCGCGCCTGCGGCTGTTCACCGGCGCTCGTATTGGCGAGACCTGCCGAATCGCGGTCCGCGACTTGCGGCCCGAAGGTCGCGTCCACCTGCCCGAGGCGAAGACCACGTTTCGGGCGTCTTCAGCCTCAACGTGGTGTAGCTCGGATCGAGCGACGAGGTGGTGACCTCCCGCGAGGTCAACGGCGTCGCACGCCGAGATACCGCCAGCGCACGGCGACGCTCGCGTCCGTCACCAGGTTCGCGGAACCGATAAGCCTCGCAGTGTAAGAGCCTTCGCCGTGGGCGATCGAGCCGTGCGCCGCCGATGAAACTCGGTTGTTTGGCGATATCCCGCTCGGCGAACGCCACGACGATCACGTCAAGAGGGTGGTTTCACTTCCTCTCGCCGAAGCGCAACGCGAGCGAAGAAGACAAGGCCAACGAACTGAGCAAGGGCACCGCCTTCCTGCCCCTGCAGCGGCGCCGCTACGACCGCGGCCTGCGCACCAGCAGCGGCGGCAAGAAGAGGCCGCGTAGCGGCCGGGAGCGTGATCGACGGCGGCACTTGCTCCGCAGGTCGGGCCGTGGTCATCTGCCCCGGATGCTGCTGCCCGTCAGCTGGAGCGACTTCGTTCTCGTCGGGTTCATCGTCTTGTACGCGGTGGTTCAATGGGGCGCTGCACTCCAAGCGCTGGGCATCGTTGGCCTCGCCGCGCCCACCAAACGGAAGGTCTGAAGGTCCTTCGCATGCGCCGCCCCGCCCCCAGTCTCCGCGAGTGCTTCGCTTTCCCCATCAGCACCCCCGAGGGGCGGCGTGACGTGCTGCTCGGGGGTACGCTGCTTCTTCTCCCCCTGCTGGGCTGGATTCTCAACCTCGGCCACCGTCTGGATGTCGTCTACCGGGTCTATCACGACGAGCCGCCGTACTTCCGCGGCTTCGCGCCCTGGGGTCACACCTTGCGCCGAGGGTTCCGCGCCTTCGCGGCGATCACCGTCTACCTCATGCCCGCCATCCTCCTCGCGGGCGCGACCGCGGCCCTTCACTGCCATGCGCGCTCGGCCCTGATCTGGGTGACAGGCCCGCTCGCGCTCGCATGTTTCTTGATCGCGATCTATGCGCTGCCCGGCGGGATGACCTACAACGCAGCATTCAATGATCTCTCCTATCTGTACCGACCGGACAAGGCGTTGCGACGAGCGCTGGACGGCGGTTCCTCATACCTTCGCGCCTGGGCCATCGCCATCGCCGCCATGGCACTCACTCCGCTTGGCCTCCTCGCGCTCGGCGTTGGCTTCTTCTACAGCAGCGTGTGGGGCTGGAGCGTCGTCGGCTACGCATTCTCGCGCGCCCTCGTCCTCAAAGAAAGCTCCTCCGTCCGCCCGCCGCCTCCGTAACGGCTCTCCACGCCGCTCGCGGACGTAGCGGCGGGAGAGCCCCGCGGCACTCGGAGTAAGAGCCGCAAGCATGCTTCATCCTGGAGGCGAGCTGACCGTGCAGGACGCCACGCTCACCGACGAGGTGCTCAAGTTCGAGAGCAGGATGACCGCTTCCACGGCCGGCAAGAAGACGATCACCGGTGAGCTCGAGAGCGCCGTGTGTACTGATAATAACTGCGAAATCTTCAAGGAGGCGGTCAGCATCGAGGTCGACGTCGCCGCCCAGTAGCGCGACATGCTTCGTGGCGGAGACGGCGCGGACGGGCGAGCACGACGGCGAACAGGCCGATGAGGAGCAAGGCCGGGGTGGAGCCCTCACACGGGGCGCCGGTGCAGGCGCAGCCGTGTTCGACGAGCCCGTCGCCGCCGGCGCTCGTGCCTGAGCTGCTCGAATCTCCCGAAGTGTTCGAGTCGGTCGTGCTCGGAGGTTCAGAGCCGGTGGTCGGTGTCTCGGTCGGGTCGGTCGTCGTGGGCGGGACCGGGTCGGTCGTGGTGGTTGTGGTCGACGTGCTCGTCGCGCTGGTCGTCGTCCCGTCGGGAGGAGAGCCGGTCGAGTCGCCGCCGGTCGAGTCGCCGCCGGTCGAGTCGTCACCGGTCGAGTCGCCGCCGGTCGAGTCGTCACCGGTCGTGGTGTCGGGGTCGGGCGGAGGAGCGGGCAGCGGCGGAATCTGCATCGCGCTGCACGCACCGTCGCGGACGGTGTCCGCCGGGGTCCAGGTCGGCTCGCTGGTGACGCCGATGACGTCGCACTCGTCTGGTGGCTCTCCGGGCTCGAGCTGCGCGCGGCACAGCTTGCAGGCGCGGTGGGCGACCGGGGCCTCGTTCATCGCGGTGTCGAAGGTCCGCACAGTGATGCAGACGTCGTGCAAGGGGTCGTTCTCGGCGGCCCATGCGACCTCCCGCGGCAGCCGGACGTGCTGCTGCGAGCCGGCCATGATCGTGAACACCAGTTCGCCGTCGGTGTCGTCGCCGGTGTCGTTGAGGAAGATGTTGTGCACGACCGGGCTGCCGTCGTCCTGCGCGCCGCCGACGAGGTGGACCCAGTAGTTGAGCGTCCAGTTGCCGTTGCTGCAGCTGTCGCCGCAGCTGGGGACCAGGAAGTCGTGGAGGTCGACGCTGAGGTCGGTCAGCGGCGCGGGAGGGTTCGTGTCGCGGAGACCCGCGGTGTAGACGAGGGAAGGCTCGCCCTTGATGAGGAACGAGACCATCGCGCCGATGTTCGGCTCCGGCTCGACGCGGAAGACGCCGACCGGGAACGTGGCCCTGCCGTTCGTCTTCTCGGGACCGCTCAGCTCGGCGACCTCGACGACGTTCACGACGTCGCCGTCGACCATGGCGGAGTTCGGGTTCGCGCCGAAACCGGTGATCCGCACCGCGGCGTTGCGCGGCAGCACGGAGCCGGACGGCGGGAAGGCGACGGTGTCCGGAAAGTCGGGCTCGCAGGCCCGCGCCGGGGACGGTGCAGCCGCCCAAAGAAGCGGCGCGACCGCGACCAGGGGAGCGATGATAGGGCGAGCACGGAGCATCGTGATGGTTATCATGGCCCACTCGGTATCGATCCGTCGCAGCGGCTAGCGAGGCCGGGACCGGACGCCCGCCCTCGTCGACCCCGAGCGGGGCTCGTTCCCCCGCCGACCATCATGCGCGCCCGGTCAGGGCGACCACTGGCGAACGCCATGGCGCGACCACCGAGTGACCGCAGGCGCCTGTTCAGCCAACGCCGGGCGGCCTGCCGCGCCCGCTCGGCGCCTCGGCGGCATCACGCTGGCCGACGGCGCCGCCGACCTCGAGCGTCGCGCCAAACGCGTAGCGAAGAAGGCCGCCCCACTCGGCGTCACGCCACCGCGAGCAGGGCCTGCAGGATCGCCTGCGAGCGGCGCTGGCCGTAGCCGCGCCCGTAGGCCCGGCTCGTGATGGCGATTACCAGGTCCAGCGCCGGCACCACGTAGATCTTGTTGCCGCCGTTGCCCGAGGCGAAGCTTACGCGCACCGGCCCGCCGCGCGCTGCGTGCGTGGCGTGGTACCAGTACAGGCCGTAGTGCGAGGCGTAGGGATCGGCGTCGCCGATGTCGACAGCGGGTTGCAGCGTGCGGTCGATCCAGTCGCGGCCGATCACGCGCGTGTCGTCGTGTTTGCCGCCGTCCAGCAGTAGACGGCCGATGCGCACCATGTCGTCCACGGCGAGCGAGAGATTGCCCTGGCCCTTCGCGTTTCCGGCCGCGTCGCGTGCCCAATGCCAGCGCGTGATGCCGAGCGGTGCGAACAGGGCGTCGCCTGCGAAGGCTTCGAGGTCCTGTCCGCAGGCCTGTTGCACGACGAGGCCGGCCACGTAGGCGGCCAGCGAGTTGTAGCGGTAGTGCAGGCCCGGCGCCGTGGCCCGCGGCACCGACCAGGCGAAGGCCACCGGATCGGGTGCGGCATCCATGCGATCCTCGTGGCCGGGCGAGGCGGGATCCTCGTCGAAGGCGTCGACGCCGCTGCGCATGTCGAGCAGATCGCGCAGCGGCACATCGGCAAAGGCGCTGCCGCGCGAGGCCGGGAGGTAGCGCTGCACGGGATCGGCGGGATCGCGCAGCATGCCGCGATCGAAGGCCGCGCCGGCCAGCAGCGAGGTGATGCTCTTGCCGGCGGAGCGCACGTCGTGCAGCTCGTCGGCACGCGCGCCGTTGTAGGTGCGCAACGCGACGCGTCGCCGGCCGCGGTGCACGCTGACGGCGCGCAAGTCGGCGTGTTCGTCGTGGTCGAGGCCGGCGAGCACGTCGTCGAACCGGCCCGCAGCGCGCGATGGCGTCCCGAGCGCTGGGGTGCAGGCGAGCAGGGGCAGGGCGTGGAGCAGGTCGCGGCGGCGCATGGGCATCGCTGTCGAGGGTCCTGCCCCTTGAATGCGCCCGCAAGCGGCGCCGGCGCGGGCCTGCTCACCTGCGAATTCGACGTGGTCCTCGCGGCTCGCTCGGGTCGCCCACGGGCCCTCGCCCCCCTCACCATCGCGTCGCCGCTGCGCGACCGGCAGCGGTGGCCGCTGCGAGGCGCGGCCGTCTGCTAGGATGGAACGCAGATGCCGCGCCGGACCGATTTCCCCTGCTGCCCGAACGGCTCGCACTATTCGTGCTGGTACGCGCATTTCGTCTACAAGCCGCAGTTCGCGTGCTTCGGCTGTCGCAAGGCGTTCAAGCGGAGGTTGCAGGCCGACGTCGATCCGGACGGCGAGTGGCGAGCGCCGCGCTGCCCCGAATGCGGCGGCGACGTGGTGTCCATGGGCGTCGGGTTCCGACCGCCGCGGCGCCAGCAGGTCGGGCAATGGCGCCGCCTCGCCGCGCTGGCGGCCGAAGGCGCGACGTTCCTGTGCTGCGGCGGCGCCAGGCAGCCGCGCAGCGCCCTCGACTTCCAGCAATTCATGGCGCAGCGGTGGCGCCGCGGCAAGGTCCGCTGATGGATGGCGATCGCGTCGCCCTTGCAGCTCCCCGTCTGCCGATCGCAGCTCGCCGACGGCCGCCCTCCGACCAATACGGGTAGACTCCGGCGAATCCGCGGACTCGTCGGAGTAAGCCAATCTTCGCGCTGTCACCCTGGTCCGGTCGCATGCAGCGATACAGACCTCGGGTCCGGATCACCGCGACGATTCTCGATCGCCGCCGCGCCCGCCGATTCCGTCCTGACCGCGCTCCCGGCCGAATCCCGCCGCGAGCACGTCGGCGACGGTTCAGTTGGCCTGACCGTCGCCGGCGTCGTCGCCCTCGCAGGGCCCCGACTCCGCGCCGTCGGTCCCGTAGCAGCGCCCCTCGACCTCGTCGTACACCAGTTCGGGGAGCCTCTTGAGCTCCGACGGGCCCCTCATGTTCGATGCCGTCGCTACGAGACTCTCCCGTGGGCTCGCCCAAGCCTCGACGAGGCCGGGCCGCAAGGGCGCACGAGGCTCGACCCGTGCCGCTTCCCCTGCATGGAAGGCCCGCCGGCTGAACTCCGGACGGGCCTTCTTGTGTGCCAGGCTGGCTCTGAGCTGCCCCATCGGATATCTTCGGCGCCAGGGCCTTCGCGCCCAACGGACGCCCGCGGATCTCTCTTTCACAACAGATCGCGGCTCTCGGAAAGATCCAATGCACCTACCTCGTTCGCTCCTCTTCGTCCCATTCGTCCTCGCCCTCCTCGGCGGTTGCCGTCACAGCACCACCCCCTCTCTCGTCGTCGACGGCTTCACCCTCAATCCCGACCCGTGGCTGGAGGATCGACAGGCCATCGCCCAACGAGCCAGCTTCGACCTCAACTGCGCCGCCGACAAGCTCGCCCTCACGGTCCTCGCCGTCGGCGGCAACGGCATGTTCTTCGACGACTGGGCCACCCAGGTCGGCGTCTCGGGTTGCGACCAGCGCGTCGTCTACATCCGCACGCCTCAGGGCTGGATCGCCAACATCGCCCGGACCGACGCCGCCCAGCCGCCCCCGTCGGCCCCGGCTCCGCCGCCTCCGGTGCCCTGAGCCGCTCCCCGCGCAGCGACTTGCGACTCGGCACCTCCGGGCGCGAGAACCCCTTGAGTGTCCCCGGCCGGCCGGGCCCCCGATCGGGTCGGTACCGCGCAGCAGGCCGGGCGAGCGCGCGATCGACGAGTTTCACAGAATTGTCGCGCGCCGGGAAACCACCAAGCATGCAACCTTACCGCCTCACGCAGGCCGTCTCCATCCCGGTTCTCCTCCTCCTCGGTTGTAACCCGCCCCTCCAGGGCGACCTCGGCGAGTACACCGACGGCTCGACGAGGGACATCGAGACCGGCTGCGGCGACGCGGACCCTGCGAGTTGGGTGCCGACGAGCTTCACCTTCGACCCACCGCTCCTCGACACCAGCTTCGCCGGCGAGTGCTCGATCTCCGTCCTCGAGTCGTCCTCGGACAGCGTCGACCTCTCGCTCGCTTGCGGTGAGCAGGCCGTCCAGCTCCACATCCCGCTCGACGGGCCGCTCGGGCCGGTCGTCGCCCCCGGCGACACCGTGATGCTCGACTACCGCTCCGAGAACAACTGGGGTCTCGACGAGTGGTACACCCTCCGCCGGCCCTCCGCCGACGCGACCCTGTTACTCGCCGGGATGCAGGGCGACTCGCTGGAGCCGCCAGGCCCGCAAGGTTTCTTCGCGCCGCTCACCCTGGCCGTGCTCGCGGACGTGTGCCCGAAGCCGGTGCATTGCGAGGCCCCGGGCGAGGACCTGGCCGTCGAGTTCACCTACGGTGCCGCCGCAGCCGGGGTGTTCCCCGGGCATCATGCGCTGCTCGGCGACCCGGTGAACTACCGCGTCGCCGTCAGCCTGGCCAGCGAGAATCACTGGGGCCTGCCCCCCAGCCAGGGCGACCAGTGCTCGTTCGCTGACGGCTCGTCGACGTACTTCAGCGTCAGCATCCAGCACCAGCCGGGCTGATCCTGGGTCGCGCCCCGGTAACGATCGCTCCGCGCAACGAGGCGGTGGACGACGAAGCCGAGGGCGAAAGCGATCGGAGCGCGTCGATGCGTCCTGTCTCGGCCTCGCCTGCGCGTGCGATCGCGGCTGCCAGGCGCGCGCCGCTGCGGCACCATTACGGCGTGCAGCCGCGCCTCGCTCCCGTCCTCGCGCTCGGTCTCGCCTGCACCGCGCGGCCCGCCCCCGAGTCGCCGGCGCCTGCGGCCAGACCCGAGAGCCATGTCTCTCAGAACATGCCCGAAAAGTCAGCCATGCTCGAGGCCGGCGACCTCCCACCACCCGCTCCGGCCAGGGCCGAGCCGGAGACCCCGCCGCTGGCCCCGCTGGTCGTCGGCTCTGGCGCCCGGGTCGTCCTCGAGGTGCGCGGCTGGGAGGTCACCGCCCTGCCCGACCGCGTCGTCGTGCTGGCCGACGACTTCCTCCACCTCGGCGGCTACGATCCGCTCACCGGCGCCGAGCAGTGGCGGATCAAGGCCCAGGAGCGGGCCAGCGGCATGCACACGCTCTACCCGCTCGGCGAGCGGGTGCTCCTGCACGCTGGCCCCGACCTGATCGTCGTCGACGCCAAGAACGGCGCGGTGATCGGCCGTCACCCAGCCGGCGGCTTCAACGGCGGCGACGACAAGTGCCACCTGAGCCTGATGCAGGGCCTCGATCACCGCTCGCGGCAGTACCTCACCTACGCGCCCGCGACCAGCGTGTGCGCGACCTCCTGCGAGTGCAGCTTCGTGCTGTTCCGCTGCGACACCGGCGAGCAGTACGGCACGCGCATGCACGGCAGCATCAGCCACGTCTATCACAGCCTCCGCGAGCCGCACGACAACGTCTGCTGGACCCCGCCGCGGCTGCTCGGCCGCGTCAAGGGCCGCACCCTGCTGGCGCTCGAGCAGGACGGCGGCCGCGGCTACGTCGCCAGCGCCGTCGACGACGCCGGCAAGACGCTGTGGCGCCGCCCCGAGCTCGGCGAGGCGATGCCCCGTTTCCGCCCGGTCGACGGTGACGCCGCGAGCGACACCTGCTGGTCCCTCGACGAGGTGGAGATGACCGTGTGGACATGCTCCACCGGACAGATTCGCTGGCGCGCGCGTTGGCCCGAAGAGAGCGCCTACGTCCGCACCGACGCGCGCGCGCTCGGCGATCGCGTGCTGATCCGCCGCCGCTCCACGAGCGCCAGCACGGCCGAGCTGCGCGAGCTCGCCCGCGGCAAGACGCTGTGGCGACGCGAGCTCGCCCCCGATCGCGTCGCCATCACGCCCGGCGAGGATCCTGCCGAGCTCACGTGGGACACCCCGGTCACCTATGCCTGGCTCGACCCGGCCACCGGCAAGCCGCTCCGCGAGCTGGCGATCGCCAAGGACCACGCCCTGATCCGCGACCCCCGCGGCGGCTACCTCCGGATCGGCGGCACCGATCACACCGAGATCGACCGCGACGGGCGCCCGCTCAAGACTGTCCCGAAGGACATCCGCAAGGCGAGCCACATCGGCGAGCGCCTGCTCACCGTGAGCGACGAGCAACAGCTCGTCGTCCTGCGCCGCCCCGAGCTCGCGCCGGTGCTCACCACCAGCGGCAACTTCTACCCCGACGAGGCGACCGCCGCGCTCGGCCCGGCAGCGCTCCTGCTGATCGAGCACCGCGGTAGCGAGCCGCTGCGCCTCGTCCTCGTGCGCGCGATCGACTGAGCGGCTCGCCGCCCGCGGGACGCATCTCCGCGCCTGGGCACGCTTCTCGGCGGAACACGAAGGTCCGGAAACGAACCTCGCAGATCCCCGACCTCCGGCGGCCGCCCATGGCCACGCTCCGCGGACGTTTGGAGACGCACGACCCGGCAATGGAACGCGGCACCGGTCGCAGCCGTCGAGCGAGGCGTGGAGCTCCCAACCTCAGCCCGTCCGATCCGGATTCACCTCGCACTGCGGAGACCGGCGTACGACCGTCGTGATGCGCTACGAGGTGGTCCAGGTGCTCTCGGGGACTTATCCCGCGCGAGAGCTCTACGCCGCTCATCATTGCCCCGAGCTGATCCCCACGCGCTGCCGGGACGTCGCCGGCGGTCCGATCGAGCAGTTCGAAGCGGGCGCGGTCCACCACCTCCGGCTCGACCGAAAGAGCAGCACCAGGACCCTCACCGATGCATTCTCCGACAAGAGCCTCCCGCGCTACGTCGTGGGCTGCGCCAATCTCTCGCAGTCGAGCGAACCAGTCGGGTGACCGCTCCCAGCCCTCGGCGATGCTCTCGGTGCTCCGCAGCGCAACGACCGTCCCCTGGCGTCTAGCGAGAGACTTCCTGGCGCGACGGACCGGAGCATGCGGGGCTCAGCGAGGCTTACAGCGGACCGCATGAGTCTGCGGTCCGGAGGTCGACTGCTCCATCGAGCGGTGAGCGGCGGCAGGCCACGCGCTCATGACGGTCGACGAGCGGATGCGTTCGGCTGGGCCGGGGCTGCAACCGAGGTCGCAGCCGCCGGCAAGCCTTCCTGCGCCGCCGACCGCGCCTGGGTGACCTCTCGCAACGCGGCGATCAACGGCTCGACGTCGTCGAGCGAGACCTGAGCGTCCGCGGGCGACCGCTGGCGGATCCGCAGCAACTTGTCGCGACGCGACAGAATCGTCTCGAGCATCGGTCCCAGGTCGGCTGCCGCGAACCAGCTGTCGGTAAGGTGCATCGACCCGAGGGGCGCGACCAGGAATTCGCCCTCGCGGCGCCACCCGAGCGCCTGCAGTCGGCGGCGCAGCCGGGCCCCCTGGGCCTCTTCCGTGTCGGCCATCCCCCTCGACTGTACTCCGAGGACGTCTCGAGCGCCGGCCTCGTCGAGCTGAAGCAGCCAAGTCTGCTGAAGTTGCTCGCCGGCTCGCGGCCGCTGGACGACCTCACCGCCGCACCGTCGCCGCGCTCACCCGGAAGAAGACGCGCAAGCTGCGGCTGGCCCGGCAGCAGCTGGGCTCTGCGCGGGCCTCTCCGCGCCGCGCGCCTCCGGGCCGGCACCAGGTGCCTGTCCCTTGGACCATGTTGGCCCCGACGACCTCCCCACCCCGGCGCGCGCACCCGTGCGCAGCCTCCGCAGGGGCAGACGCGCGTCGGATCTGGCCGCCGCCCTGCTAAACCAGCAACCGATGTCGGTCAGCCGGATGCTCGTGTTCCTCGGGCTCGTCCTCGCCGTGTCCGCGGGGATTCACTACTACCTCTGGGCCCGGCTCGTGCGCGACATCGGCTGGCCTGCGCCCTGGGGTCGGGTCCTCGGCTGGGGCGTCCTGGCGCTCGCCGTCGCCTTCCCGCTGTTCCAGCTGGCCGGGCGGTCGCTCCCGCGGGAGGTCGCCAGCCCGATCTCCTGGGTCGTCTACAGCTGGCTCGGCCTGATGTTCCTCCTGTTCGTCCTGCTGATCCCGGCGGACCTCGTCCGCGGGGTCGCGTGGCTGATCGAGCGGCTCGCGGGGACCCCGGCCGATCCGGCGCGGCGGCAATTCCTGGCCCGGCTGTTCGGCGGTCTCGTCGGCGCCGGCGCGCTCGGGGCCGCCGGCTACGGCATCTGGTCGGTCATGCGGCCGATCGCGGTCAAGCCGGTCAAGGTCCCGCTGGCCAACCTCCCCGATCCGTTCGCCGGCTTCGTCATCGCCCAGATCACCGACGTGCACGTCGGCCCCACCATCGGCCGCGCCTTCCTGGAGGAGTTGGTCGAGAAGACCAACGCCATGCAGCCCGACGTCGTCGCCATCACCGGCGACCTCGTCGACGGCACCGTCGCCCGTCTCGGTCCGCTGCTCGAGCCGCTCTCGCGGCTCAAGGCCCGGCACGGGGTCTACTTCGTCACCGGCAACCACGAGTACTTCTCCGGCGCGGCCGAATGGGTCGCTCACCTCGCCACCCTCGGAGTGCGGGTCCTGCGCAATGAGCGGGTCAGCATCGAGAAGGACGGCGCCGCGCTGGACCTGGTCGGCATCGACGACCCCACCGGCGGCAACTTCTTGCCCGACCACGGCCCCGACCTCGCAGGGGCGCTGGCCGGCCGCGATCCCTCGCGCCTGCTCCTCCTCCTCGCCCATCAGCCGCGCCAGGTCCACGAGGCCGCGGAGCACGGCGTCGCCCTGCAGCTGTCGGGGCACACCCACGGCGGCCAGATCTTCCCCTTCAACTTCCTCGTGCCGCTGCAGCAGCCGTTCGTGGCCGGGCTTCACCGCGTCCGCGACACCGCCATCTACGTCAGCCGCGGCACCGGTTACTGGGGCCCGCCGATGCGCGTCGGCGCGCCGGCCGAGCTGACCCGGATCGAGCTCGCCCGCGCGTGAACGTCCATGGGGGCCAGAGGCCTCACCCTCGGTCCAGGCCGAGATCGCTTGCTTGGAATTGCGGCAACCCAGGCGGAGGCCCCGCTTGTCAGCGTCCTGAGCCGCCTGGGTCCAACAGGCCGCAAGGGGGCAAATGTCCCACATTCGGGTGTGCGGCGTTGTTCGCACCCCCCGTGATCCGGTCGACCCCGCTCCTCGGGTCGGAGTGGGACGTACCTGTGACCGGAGTCATACTGAAGGGCTGCTCCGCCCGATGTCCCTGCCCGCTCCGAGCCCGCGAGAGTCGCTCAGCAGCGCCGATCTGCATCGGCTCGATCAAGCTGCGTGGTTGCTCGCCCAGAAGGAGCCCACGCCGGACGCCGACGCCTTGCTCAGCGTCGCGGCCGGGCACGCCATGGCGCACGGTCGGGCCGGCCGCAGCGACCTCGTCATCGCCCTCGTCGCGGCGATGATCGACCGGCCGCCGGCCAGCAGCGCCCGCAACCAGGCGCGAGAGGACTGCGCCGCACGGCGGCTGGCCGACCTCCTGCACGAGCTCACCGGCTCCGCCGAGGCCGCCCTGGTGCAGCGGGCCATTCGCCGCGGCGGCCTCGACTTCACGCTGGCCTTGCCGGCCGCGCGGCGGATCCGTCGCGCCCTCAAGCGATCGCTGCACGAGGGCAAGGCCAACGAGACCGAGGTCGAGTCCCTGCGCGGCCTGGCCACCGCCGGGTGGGAGTCGTTGCTCGACGCGCTGGCCCGTTCGCTCGCGCTCGACGGCGACGACGAGGTCTTGACCGACGTCGCCCTCGACGCCCCGAACGACGGCTCCGGCGCCCGGCTCGCCCGCGTGCGCGCCCTCCTGAACCCGAGCGAGCCGCTGCCGGACATCGAGCTGCTCGCGCGCGCCGGCGAGGCCTCGGCGCTGAGCCGGCGGATCGGTCGCTTCATCCTCCTTCAGCGGATCGGCACCGGCGCCATGGGCGTCGTCTACGCCGCCTACGACGATCGCCTCGATCGCAAGGTAGCGATCAAGGTCTTGCGCCCGCAGGACCCGAAGCACAGCGCGCGCGCCCAGCTCCGCCTGCTGCGCGAGGCCCAGGCCATGGCCCGGCTGTCGCATCCCCACGTCGTCGTCGTCCACGAGGTCGGCACCGACGGCGCCGATGTCTACGTCGCCATGGAGTTCATCCGCGGCGTGACCGTGCAGACCTGGCTGGCCAGCAAGTCGCGGAGCTGGCAGGAGGTCGTCGACGTGTTCGTGCAGGCCGGGCGCGGCCTGGCCGCCGCGCACGCGGTCGGCCTCGTCCACCGCGACTTCAAGCCGAGCAACGTCATGATCGGCGAGGACGGCCGGGCCCGCGTCCTCGACTTCGGCCTGTGCCAGACCGGCGAGGACGCCAGCGGCGAGCACACCCGCTCGACCGGCTCGCTGAGCCGCGATCGCAACGCGGTCTCGGCCAAGGTCACGCAGGGCGGCGAGGTCGTCGGCACCCCGGCGTACATGCCCCCGGAGCAGTTCAGCGGCCGCCTCGTCGGTCCGGCCTCCGATCAGTTCGCCTTCTGCGTCTCGCTCTACGAGGCCCTCTACAATCAATTGCCGTTCCCCGGCGACACCGTGCACGAGCTGGCCCACGCGGTCGCGCGCGGCGAGGTGCGCGACCCGCCGCGGCTGACGCGGGTGCCTGCGTGGGTCCACAGCGTCGTCCTGCGCGGCCTCCGACCTGACTCGAAGGACAGGTTCTCCGGCCTCGACGCCCTGCTGCGCGCGCTCGATCGCAACCGCGTGCTGAGCCGCCGCACCTACTTCGGCGGCCTCGCCTTCGCCGGCGCCGCCGCGCTCGCCGGGTTCTTCGCCGCCAAGACGCAGGAGCCGCGGATCGACCCGTGCAGCCACGGCACCGCCGAGATCCACGGCGTGTGGGACGGCGAGCGCCGGCGGGCCGCCGAGCAGGCCTTCGTCGCCGCCGGGCCGGCCTTCATCAACGAGGTGTGGCCGCAGGTCAACGAGCGGCTCGACTCCTACATGAACGAGTGGTCGCGCGCGCACGCCGACGCCTGCGAGGCGCGGCGGCGCGGCGAGCAGTCGGACGAGCTCGTCGATCGCCGCATGGCCTGCCTGGGCCAGCGCAAGGCCGCCTTGGCCGAGGCCGGCGCCCTCCTGGCCGAGCGCGACCAGAGCGTCGCCGTCCACGCGCTCGAGCTGACGTACAAGCTCCCGGCCATCGAGCGCTGCAACGACCTCGTGGCCCTCCGCGAGGACGTCGCCCCGCCCGACGACCCCGACGTCAAGCGCCGCGTCGACGACGTCGAGGAGGGCCTCACCCGCGTCGTCAGCCTCGAGCACATCGGCCGCACCACCCAGGCGATGGAGCTCGGCGATCAGCTGCTGGCCGACGCCCAGGCCATCGGTTACGAGCCGCTGCTGGCGCGCGCCCTGCTCTATCGCGGCCGCCTCTCGCTCAACCGCACCGCCATGGTCGAGCCGCAGTTCGAGATGCTGCAGGCCGCGCTGCACACCGCGCTGGCGGCCAGGGTCGACGACGTCGCCGGCGAGGCCATGGCGCACATGTTGTTCGTGCGCGGCCGGCTGCCCGGCGGGGCCGCGCGGGCGCTCGAGGACCTCGGCCACTACCGCGCCTTCATCTCGCGCCTGTCGCACCCGGGCCACCTGCAGGGCCTCTTGCTCAACAACGCCGCCGTCGTCACCTTCGCCAGCGGCGACGTCGACGGCGCGCGCAAGCTCTACGCCGACGCGTTGCGGGTCAAGCGGGCCAGCAACGAGGAGCCGCTCGAGATCGCCTACAGCCTGACCAACGTCGCCATCCTCGAGGACGACGGCGACACCCGCGCGCACGACATGACCGAGGCGGTGCGGATCTTCGACCGCGAGCTGGGCCCTGCGCATCCGCAGACGATCGAGGCCCGGATCACCGCCAGCGTCTACATCCGCAACCCCGAGACCGCCCGCCGGATCTTGCGGCCCGGCTGCGACGCGCTGGTCCGCTTCGCCCCCGGCGATCCGGTGCCGCGGGCGCGCTGCCTCGCCATGCTCGGCTATCACAGCAGCGAGGCCGGCGACTCCGACGAATCGCAGCAGGTGCTGCGGCAGGCCGCGGCGCTGCTCGCCAGCGAGGAATTCGACGGCGACCTGATCCGCAACGTCGACGTCGCCTTGATCAGGGGTTTTGCCGCGCTCGAGGGCGGCGATCACGAGGCCGCGGTCGACGAGCTGCGGCGGGTCCTGGCCACGCGTCAGGGCGACTCGTGGTGGCGCCAGCGCGAGGCGGCCGAGCTCGAGCTGGTGCTCGGCCTGCACCTGCGAGCGCTCGGCGATCGGGCGGGCGCCGCCGAGGCGCTGCGGGCCGCGGTCGACGGCCTGGTCGCCGCCAAGGCGACCGCCCGCGACGTCCTCGTCGATCAGCGCCTGGCTCGCGCCCGCGTCGTGCTCGCCGAGGTCCTGCTCGCCGCCCCGCGGCCCGACCTCGACGACCTCGACCGCGCCGGTTCGTTGCTCACCGAGGCGATGCGCTGGTACCTCGAAGGCGGCGACGAATACGCGTGGCGACTCGCCGAGATCCGCGCCCTCGACGGCGTGCTCGCGGAGCGTCGCAGCGACCGCCGCGCAGCGCCCTGAAAACACCGGCTCACGCGGCGAGTGTGGGCGCGGATCACATCCATCCACCGATCGGGCTTGAAAGCGGCCCGACACTGCATAGAGAGGTGGTGGAGGGATTGTTGTGAAATCAAGAAACTGTCATGGAATCCGCGCTACGATGGGCTTTTGCGGACTGCTCGCCGCCTGTGACATTGATAAGACGTTGATAGCGGACGACTCTGGTGTCATCAATCCTCGAATCGGCGAAAAGGGCTCGAGTTGTCCGATCTGGCAGTGCGGATTCAATGCCGCGGAGGTGTTCGGCGGCTCGATCCACGAGCTCCACCTCGGGGGGAAGGCCAACGCGGCCGGGCTGCAGCTCTTGAAGGTCGCGCCCGGTCCTGCGGCCGCGGCCGGCGGGTTCGAGCGGCTGGGCGTCGTCGGCGACGCCTTCGTCCTCCGCGACGCCAGCGGCGCCGTGCTCGCCGGCCCGGCCCTGGTCGGCACGCGCCTCTATCTGGGGTTGAACGGCCAGCCGTTCGCTACCGTGATGATCGCCTCCCACGATCGCGTGGCCCGCTGGGCCGACGGCGCGCCCGACGTCGACGCCTACGGCCTCGTCTATATCGACGGTAATCACATCGAGCGGAATGTTTGCACCGGGTATCATAATTCGCCGCGGGCCCCGATCGCCCTGGTCCTGGGCGGCGAGACCTACGACATGGACGCCAAGGAGGTCCGCCCGGACCCCGAGCAGCAGTGGTTCAGCATCGCCTGCGCCGGCTCGGCCGCGGCCAAGCTGTCGCTCCTCGGCTACGGCCCCCAGAGCAGCAAGACCACCCCCGCGCGGCGTCAGGCGACCCTCAAGATGATCACCGCCGATTATTGCGGCGACGGTCACAGCTACACCGTGGACGGCACTCCGATCCAGTGGGAGAACGTCACGGGGACGGTGGGCCTCACCGCCGAGCCGGCCGCGATCGAGGCCGTGTGGACCGCCGACGGCGCCCTCTGCCTCGACGAGGCGCGGATCGCCGGGACCGAGATCGATTGCACGCTGCCGCGCTGCGGCCAGTACGACCTCGCCGACGGCGAGTGGATCACGTACGTCCCCATGGTGCAGTGACTTGCAAGCGGGGCCGGGATTTGCGACACGCATCCGGGCGTGGAACCCCTCTTCCCCTGCCTCGCGGACCCTGACGGCCGGCTGGTGCTCACCGTCGGCGAAGACAGCTACACCGACCGCCAGCTCCTCGCCGCCGCGCGCCGCCACGCCCTGGCGCTCGCCCGCGCCGGCGTCGGCCCCGGCGACCGCGTCGGCGTGTGGACCCAGCCGCACCTCGGCACCGTCGTCGCCCTGGTCGGCGGCGCCCTCGCCGGCGTCGTCACCGTCCCGCTGAACCCCCGGCTCGGCGAGCGCGAGTGCTCCCACATCGCCGCCGACGCGGCCCCGCGCTGCTGCTTCGCCGCCCGCCCCGACGAGTGCCCCGACGGCCCGCTCGGCCGCGCTCTGCCTATCGTGGAAGACATGTCCGAAGAGGCATGCCCCGAAGGCCAGAGAAGCTTCGACCGCGCCGACGACCGCCCGCTCCTCCTCATCTACACCTCGGGCACCACCGGCGCGCCCAAGGGGGCCGTCCTCACCGCCGCGGGCGTGGCCGCCAACATCGACGGCCTGGCGCGCGCGTGGGCGTGGACGGCCGCCGACACCGTCGTCCACGCCTTGCCGCTGTTCCACGTCCACGGCCTCGTCCTCGGCCTGTTCGGCAGCCTGCGGATCGGCGGCCGCTTGCACTGGCAGCCGCGCTTCGACCCGGCCGCGCTCGCGGCGGCCGTCCGCGGCGGCGGGATGCTGTTCGCGGTGCCGACCATGTACGTCCGCCTCGCCGAGCTGGCCGAGCGCGATCCCTCCGTCGCCGCCGAGCTCGCGGCCGCGCGCCTCCTGATCTCGGGCTCGGCCGCCCTGTCCGCGCGCGAGCACCGACGGCTCGCCGCCCTCACCGGTCGCGGCGTCTACGAGCGCTACGGCCTCACCGAGACCCTGATCGTGTGCGCCGTCCCGACCTCGGGCCCGCCGCGCCCCGGTCTCGTCGGTCCGCCCCTCCCCGGCGTCGAGGTCCGACTCGTCGACGACCAGCGGCGCCCGCTCGACGCGGCCGACGACGCCACTCTCGGCGAGATCGCAGTGCGTGGCCCCAGCGTGTTCGCCGGCTACCTCGGGCGCCCCGACGCCACCGCCGCGGTGCGCGACGCCGACGGGTGGTTTTACACCGGCGACCTCGCCACCCGCACCCCCGACGGCGCCTACCGGATCGTCGGTCGTCGCGCCACGGACCTGATCAAGAGCGGCGGGTTCAAGATCGGCGCCGGCGAGATCGAGACCTGTCTCCTCGAACACCCCGACGTCCTCGAGGTCGCGGTGATCGGTGTGCCCGACGACGACCTGGGCGAGCGGATCGTCGCCTTCGTGGTCGTCCGCGATCCGGCGCGCGCCCCGCTCGGCGAGCAGCTCATCGACCACGTCGCTCGGGCGCTGGCCCCGCACAAGCGCCCGCGCGACGTCCGGTTCGTCGAAGCCCTGCCTCGCAACGCGATGGGCAAGGTGATCAAGGCCCAGCTCAGCCGCCCCTGAGGCACCCGACCTCACGGGCCACCGCCTCGATCACGGGCCCGTGCTGCGCCGCGATGTGGCGGTGCATCATCGCGTTGTACCCACGCGCGTGGCCGACCACCACCTCGTCGACCCCGCACGCGCCGACGTTGCGGTAGTCGATGTCGTACTCGAAGCGCAGGCGCTCGGCCAGCTGCACGTGACAGGTCCGCGGTTGCTCGTACGACTCGAGCGCCAGCACGCCTCGGGCGAGATCGAGCGCAGCGTCGAGCGCTCCTTCATCCTCTGCGTCGACGGTGCTCATCCGCGGCGCGCGGCGCTCCAAACAAACAGGCGGACTGGACACCATCCAGCCCGCCTGCGGCTCATCTTCGACTTGTTCGATCGTCTCGTGGCCGTGAGGGGCGCAATTGATCCCCGTGATCGCCACCGACATGCACACCGCCATCTCACCGATCCTTCGCAGCGCGCTCGCTCGCATCGCACGTCCTCCGGGCGCCGAGACAACGATCCCTCGCCGCGGTTCCGACCCGTCTGCACGCGGGCGTGTGGCCGCTCGCCTCTGCCTGGTATCGTTCCGCCATGCTTGGCCTGACCTGGATGCACCGCAGCGCCTGGCTCGCCGCCCTCGCCGGCGCCGGCGGCTGCCAGATCTCGAACCCGGCCTTCGGCCTCGACCCTGACACCCACGGCGGCAGCGACAGCGCCGGCATCAGCGCCAGCGAGGCCCAGACCGAACCTGTCCTCACGACCAGCAGCGAGCCGACCACCGGCGTCCTGCCGACCACGGTCGAGCCCGGCACCGGGACCGACCCCGGCACCACCTTCAGCAGCGAGCCGCCGCTCACCTCGAGCAGCGACACCCACGACACCGCCCCGAGCGGTTGCGGCGACGGCGTCCTCGATCCCGGCGAGGCGTGCGACGACGGCGACGGCATCGACACCAACGACTGCACCAACAAGTGCACCGAGGCCGAGTGCGGTGACGGCATCGTCCACGACGGCCACGAGGCGTGCGATGGCGGCGGCGTCGACGACGACCAGTGCACGGCGGCCTGCACCGTCCCCAAGTGCGGCGACGGCGTCGTCACGGCCTCGGAGCAGTGCGACGACGCCAACGACGACAACTTCGACGGCTGCTCCAATGATTGCACCTCCTCGTGCCAAAACCGGGTGTTCGAGCCCGACCGCGAGGAGTGCGACCCGACCGACCCGGTGTTCGCCGAGCTCGACGCCCTGTGCACCAAGGAGTGCCGGCTCGACACCTGCTTCCGCATGACCAACACCGCCGAGGAGGACTTCGCGGGCCCGGACTGGTTCGACGCGTGCGCCAGCGCGGCGGGCGAGCGGATCGCCGTCCTCCTGCGCGACCACGACGGCGTGCAGTACCTGCGGTTCGGGCTCAAGCCGCCGTCGAATTCCGACTGGACCCCGGCCAACATGACCTCCACCAAGTCGGCGGCCGACCAGTGGAAGTTCGACTATCACGATCGCAAGATCGTGCTGACCGACCTCCTCTTCGACAAGCCCGGGCCGTTCGTCGACGTCCTCTACGCCTTCGGCAAGACCGGCCAGCCCAAGGTCTCCGAGGCCGGCATCTGCCCCTCCAGCCTCGGCGACGGCTACGCCTTGGCGATCGCCTCCGAGGACGCGGAGACCCACGCGCGCGTCCTGCTGATGCCGTTCGCCGGCAAGTCGATGCCGCGCAACCTCGGCGGCTGGGCGGACGCGGGCGCGGGCGTCGAGCTCGCCTTCGACGGCGCCCCCATGCCGCTGTGCGGCGAGGGCCCCGCCCCGTTCCTCGGCACCGTGGCGGTCGCGGTGTTCTGAGGCGCATGCTCATCGGGACATGTCCGTACGGGCATGTCCCTGGCGACATTTCCGCAAGAACATGCTCTACGAGACATCCCCGGCGGGATGGGTGCCGAAGCGCAGGCGGATCGCCTGGGCGCGGTACTCGAAGATGTCGCGCAGGCGCGGGCGCACGAACAGCGCGTCGGCGATCCGGCCGATCGGCCCGAGCGGCGGGCGGTAATAGACCGTGTCGTCCATCTCCGTCCCGCCGTCCTCGCGCGGCGCGAAGCGGTGCTCGTGCCACCAGGCGGCGAACGGCCCGCGCAGCTGCACGTCGACGAAGCGGCGGTTCGGCTCCCACAGCTCGAACTCCGTGGTCCAGTGGACCTGCACCGGGCCGACCTTGAGCTTGTAGTCGATGTGGCGCCCCGGCTCGACGATCAGCGGCCGCGGCGTGACGATCGACATCACCGCCGAGCGCGGCGTCATGATCCCGAGGTTCTCCGGGTGGGCGAAGAACGCGAACACCGCGGCGCTCGGCGCCGCCACCACGGTCGACTGCCGCAGCACCGTCGTCGGCGTGCGCCGGGCCAGGTACGGGCTGGACGGCGCCAGCTCGGCCGGCGCGAAGTGGGGCCGGTCGCGGCCGCCGAACAGGTCCTCGAAGGCCGCCGGCAACGTCGGGAACTGGAACTTGAACCCGAGCGCCAAGGTACGCGCCGGCACTGCCCGCTGGCTGGCGACCAGCGCGTCCGCGGCCTCGCCCTTGGCGATCCGCAGCGCCAGGCGGGGCACCGGCAGGCGCGCCTTGCGACCGATCGACTCTGCCAGCGCCTGCGAGAAGCACAGGTTGGTCACCGGCTGGGGCGCCACCGCCAGCACCGGCCCGGTGTAGCGCGGGTCGGTCGCCGCCGTCGTCAGCAGCTCGACCAGGTCGTGCAGGTGGATCCACGGGAACCACTGCTCGCCCGAGCCGAGCGGCCCGCCGAGGCCGGCGCGGAAGATCGGCAGCAGCTCCTCGAGCACCCCGCCGCCGTGGCCGAGCACCAGGCCGATCCGCGGCGTGCACACCCGCACTCCGTGCGCCTCGGCCCCGCGGGCCGCCGCCTCCCACGCCTGGCACATCGAGCCCAGGAAGTCGTCGGCCGGCCGCGCCGTCTCCTCGAGCTCCTCGTCGCCGCGGTCGCCGTAGTAGCCCACGGCCGACGCCGACACCAGCACGCGCGGCCGCGGCTCCGCCCGCGCGATCGCCCGGACCAGCATCTCGGTCAGCGCCACGCGGCTGTCCCAAAGTTCACGTTTGCGCGCCGCCGTCCACCGCCCGACCCCGACCGACTCGCCCGCCAGGTGGATCACCGCCTCGCAGCCCGTCAACGCGCGCACCAGCGCCGCCTCGTCGCCCGCGGCCGCCAGCTCGACCTCCGCGCCGAGCAGGTCGGCCGCGCGCCGCGGCGAGCGCACCCAGGCGCGCACGTGGTGGCCGTCTCGCAGCAATCGGAGGACCAGCGCCCGTCCGACGAACCCCGTCGCGCCCGTGACCAGAATGTGCATCGTCGGGCGGCAACTGTGGCACACGCCGGCCGACCGTCAAGCACGGCCGCGGCCGCGCGACGCAGCCGCGTCGGCGGCGTCCGGGCGCGACGCGAGATCCGATGTTCCAAGGCGCCGCGACCTCGGCGAGACGGCAGTCCATGGCGCGAGGAGTGCTGCCCGACACCGGTGATCCGGCGGGCCAGCGCGAGCCGGCGCGGGACGGCGAGCGAGCGCCGGCAGGCGCCACGACCTCCGCGCGCGACCGGCGTCGACGTCACGTCATGGTGGGGGCGGGCGACCGGCCGCGACCGCACGAGCCCTGTCTGCCCGACCGCGCGGACAACCCCCCTGGACAGCCCGCTCCCGATCTTCTCCACTGGTGCCGCGAAGATGCCGCGCCTGACCGACCTCCTCCGCCCTGCCGCCGACGCCTCCGTGTTCTCCAGCCATGGCCGCGGCTTCGCCGGGGCGGTCGATCGCGGCGTCGTGCTGCTCATCACCGCCGCCGGCCTCGCCTGTCCTCAAGGACCTGTCCTCTGGTACAAGTCGCTGCTGCTCGTCTTCGCCGCGGTGGGCGGCCTCATCCTGCTCGGGGCGGGCGCGGCCACGGTGTTCGCCGCGCGCCGGGGCGAGCGGATCCAGGGCCCGCGGCGGCGCTCGCCGCTGATCGGCCGCAGCGCCGGCGACACCGCCCTGGCCGCGTGGGTCGCCGCTTGCTTCGCCGCCTGGCCGATGGCGCGCGCCGACGCCGGCGAGCCGATCGGCCTCGTGTGGTCGCTGGCCGAGGCCGGCGGCCTGTCGGCAGTGGTCTGGCAGACCTTGCTCGGCGTCCTGGTCCTCGATGCCTGGCTGTACTGGAAGCACCGGCTGCTGCACACGCGCCTCCTCTTCCCGTTCCACCGCGGCCACCACGTCTACCGCGACCCCACCCCGTTCGCCGGCTTCGCCGTCGGCCCGATCGAGTCGGTCATGACCTTCTGGCCGATCATCCTGGTCGCGTTCCCGTGGGCGACCCACTTCGGCCCGACCTACGTCGGCCTGGTCGTGGGATTCGTCCTGCTCAACTATTATTTGCACTGCGGCGTCACCTTCCGCGCATTGGAGGCGACCCTGCCGCGGCTGTTCGTCAACACCTCGGCGTTCCACAACCGCCACCACGCCAACGCCGAGGTCAACTTCGGCGAGGCGTTGACGCTGTGGGACCACATCTGTCGCACGCGGGCCGAGGACCGGCGGCGCTAGTCTCCAGGCCCGCGGGCGGCAACCGCGGCACACGCCGTCGGCGGCGCCGCCTGCCCGTCGGGGTCCGCTTCCGATATCCTGCCGGCGCATGACGCCGCAGCACGAACCTGGCCAGGCCCGTCCGTTCCGCGTGATGAAGTTCGGCGGCAGCTCGGTCGGCGCCGCCGAGCGCCTGTTCCAGGCCCTCGACCTGATCGCCCGCGAGCGCGACGACGGCCCGGTCGCCGTCGTCGTCTCGGCCATGGCCGACACCACCGACCGCCTGATCGCCGCCGTCGACGCGGCCGCCGCCGGCCTGCCCGGCGACCCCCACGTCGACGCCATCGAGGCGCTCGTCGTCAACGTCGCACGTGACCTCACGGACAGGCTCGATCGCGCAGGTCTCTTGAAACATGTCCCTGAGGACCTGTCCGTTGCGATCGCCGAGCTGATGCGCCCGCTGCGGCAGCTGCTGCTCGGCGTCGGCCTCGTGCGCGAGCGGACCCTGCAGACCCGCGACCTCGCGCTGTCGTTCGGCGAGCGGGCCAGCGTCCTGGTCGTGCGCAGCCTGCTGGCCGCGCGCGGCGTCGCGGCCGTCGGCGTCGACGCGCGCGACTGGACCGTCACCGACGACCGCTTCGGCCAGGCCACGCCCGACCTGGCCGCCTCGGCGCTGCAGCTCGGCGCGCTGGCGGCCGCGTGGAGCGGCGCAGTCAGCGTGCACACCGGCTTCCTCGGCCGCACGCGCGACGGCCGGACCACCACCCTCGGCCGCAACGGCTCCGACTACACCGCCGCCCTGCTGGCCCAGATCCTCGGCGCCGCCGAGCTGCAGATCTGGACCGACGTCTCCGGGGTCATGACCGCCGATCCGGAGCTCGTGCTCGAGGCATACCCGGTCGCGCACCTCAGCCAGGCCGAGGCGCTCGAGCTCGGCGACCTCGGCATGATCCTCCACCCGCGCACCATGTCGCCGCTGATCGAGGCCCAGATCCCGCTGCGCGTGCGCAACACCGCCCGCCCCGACGATCCAGGCACCCTCATCGACGCCGTCGGCACCCGCGACGAGCGGCACCCGGTGTGCGTCGTCTCGACCGAGGACCTCGCGCTCCTCGACCTCGAGACCCGCCGGCGCCTCGGCCACGAGCGGATCGGCGAGCGAGCCCTGCGCGCCCTCGCCAACGCCGGCATCCCGGTGTGGGTCGGCACCTCCGCCCCGCGCGACCGCGCCTTCGCCGTCGCGGTCGCCCGCCACGACGCCGCGCGGGCCGAGGCCGCCCTGGCCGCCGAGTTCGGCCGCAACCCCGACGGCGAGCCGATCGAGCTCGCGCCGATCCGCGTGCGCGAGCCCGTCACCCTCCTCACCCTCGTCGGCGAGGCCATGGGCCGCACCCCCAACGTCGCCGGCCGGTTCTTCGGCGCGCTCGGCCAGATCGGCGTGCTCGTCCGCGCCAGCACCCAGGGGGCCGGCGAGCGCTCGATCTCCGCCGTCATCGACGGCGAGGACACCGCCACCGCCGTGCGCACCGTCCACGCCGCCTTCAACCTCGCCGTCCAGGAGGTCAACCTCCTCGTCCTCGGCAAGGGCATCGTCGGCCGCGAGCTCCTCAACCAGCTCGCCGCCCAGCAGCAGGCCCTCGCCGGCGACCAGGACGTCCTCATCAAGCTCGCCGGCGTCGCCGACAGCAAGCGCGCCGTGTTCGACCCCGCCGGGATCGCGCTCGCGCGCTGGGAGGCCCGGCTGCAGGAGTCACATGTCCCTCCGGACATCCCGGCCCTGCTCGAGCGCCTGCGCCGCCTGCCCGTCCCGATCCTCGTCGACTGCACCGCCGACGACACCACCGCGCTCTACGAGACCGCCCTCTCGCTCGGGATCCACGTCGTCGCCGCCAACAAGCGCCCGCTGGCCGCGCCCTGGCCGATCCGACAGGGCCTCATGGACATGGCCCGAAAGCGGCATCGCCGCTGGGAGTACGAGACCACCGTCGGCGCCAGCCTCCCGGTCATCGACACCCTCAAGAGCCTCGTGCGCACCGGCGACGGCATCGTCCGCATCGAGGGCAGCTTCTCCGGCACCCTCGGCTACCTCGCCGGCGAGCTGTCGCGCGGCGTCCCGCTGTCGCACGCGGTCCGCGACGCCCGCGCCCGCGGCTACACCGAGCCGCACCCGCGCGACGACCTGTCCGGCCTCGACGTCGCCCGCAAGGCGCTGATCCTCGCCCGCGAGCTCGGCATGGAGCTCGACCTCGACGCCGTCGCCATCGAGCCGTTCGCCCCCTCCGAGGCGCTCGGCCACGACGACCTCGAGCGGTTCTTCCTCGCCCTCGCCGAGCACGACGCCGCCTTCGCCGCCCGCGTCGAGCGCATGCGCCAGGGCGGCCGCGTCCTCCGCTACCTCGCCCAGATCGATCCATCCCCGCCCGCCGGCGTCCCGGCGGTGCGCGTCGGCCCGGTCGAGGTCGAGCCCGATCACCCCGCCGCCCGCCTGCGCGGCACCGAGGCGTTCGTCGCCTTCACCACCGACCGCCACCGCGCCTACCCGCTGCTCGTCCAGGGCGCCGGGGCCGGCGGCGCAGTCACGGCCGCCGGCGTGCTCACCGACATCCTCAAGATCGCCATGTCGCTGCGTGGTCGCTGATGGCCAACCTCGGCTACATCCAGGTCGTCCGCCACTGCAATCACTTCTGCGGGTTCTGCAGCAACCCGGCCACGCCGTACGTCCACACCCTCGAGTCGATGCGCGCCCTCGTCGACGACCTCGTCGCGCGCGACTACTTCGGCGTCATCCTCACCGGCGGCGAGCCGACCCTCCACCCCGAGCTGCCGGCGATCGCCGCCTACGCCAGCGGCCGCGGCCTCGACGTCCGCCTGATCACCAACGGCACCCGCCTCGCCGATCCCGCCTTCGCGCGCGCCCTCGCCGACGCCGGCGTGCGTCGCGTCCACGTCTCGATCTACTCCGTCGTCCCCGAGATCGAGGCGCGCCTGCGCGGCGCCGCCGGCACCCTCGACAGGGCCTTCGCCGCCCTCGATCGGGCCCACGAGGTCGGCGTCGACGTCCACGTCAATTGCGTCATCAACCGCCTCAACGCCGATCACCTCGATCGCAACGTCCGCCACTTCCTCGCCCACCACCCGTACGTCCGCCACTTCGTGTGGAACAACCTCGATCCGTCGATGGGCCGCGCCGAGGTCAACCAGGCCGAGTTCGTCCCGCGGCTCGAGCAGTTCGAGCTCTCGCTCGCGCGGGCCATGCGGCTGCTCCACGCCAGCGGCCGCACCTTCCGGGTCGAGAAGGTCCCGCTGTGTTACATGGGCGAGTTCGCGTGGGCCAGCACCGAGACGCGCAAGATCGTCAAGGGCGAGGAGCGCGTCGTCCACTTCCTCGACGACAAGCAGACAGTGCGCCAGACCGCCTGGGGCCACCTCTACGCGCCCGCGTGCGGCGCCTGTCGCCTGCGCCCGATCTGCGGCGGCCTGTTCGATCGCGGCGGCGCCTACGACCCCGCCGAGCTCGCGCCGCAGTTCGTCGACCCCGAGCCGATCGTCCGCGCGATCCTCGACGACCCCAGCGACCCCACCGTCTCCGATCGCACCCTCTCCTCCTGGCGCGAGGAATTCCGCCGCCACGGCGCCGCCCGCACCGCCGTCTCGAGCGAGCCCGCCGCCCCGCCGCGCGCCCCCGAGGCCCCGCAGGTCGGCCAGATCACCGTCGAGGGCGTGCGCCTCTACCAGGCCCGCCGCCGCGCCGAGGCCCGCAAGGCCGAGGCCCTCGGCGTGCGCCAGGAATCCGGCCGCGACGACGACGCCTGACCTCTCGGGCATGTTCGCCAGGACCTGCCCGAGAAAGCATGTCCATTCCGCCATGCCCTTCAGAACATGCCGATCGAACCATGTCCAGGATGACATGTACGATGGGTCATTGCTCTCAAGCCCTGTCCAAAAAGACATGCCATCCGACTCGACCGTACCGTCGCTCGCGCGAGCGGTCTGTCGTCAGCCGGCTCGTCGCCGCCGCCGCGGCCGCAGCAGCCCGAGTCCGAGCAGCATCAGCGCCCCGAGCGGGCTCGGCGCCTGGCTGTCGCACGCGCAGCCGTGCTCGACCAGCCCGTCCTGCCCGCCCGACGCCGGCCCGTCGGTCTCGTCTCCGGTCTCGTCGCCCCCGCTCCCCGGCCCGTCGGTCGTCGGGCCCTCGGTCGGGTCGCCGCCTGTCGGATCGTCCGTGGGCCACGGCGTGCACTGCTCCGGATCCCAGCGGTCGGCGCTCTCCGCGATCTCGCACGTGTACGCCGGCGTCGAGCAGTTCTCGAGCAGCTCCGCCGCGGGGTCGATCGCCTGGTCGCCGAGCTGCGCCAGGATCTCGGGCTCGTTCCCGTGGCAGGCCTCCTCGCTCGTCACGGTCTCGCCGGTGGCGAGGTTGGTCAGCTGGACCGCCGTGCAGAACGGCTTCTCGGCGCCGGTCTGCAGGGCATCGTCGAACTCGGGCGGCCGGGGCTCGCCGTCGACCACCAGCTGCCGCACGACCATGGCGGAGGTGGCCAGCGGCAGCTTCGTGTCGATCGCCATCTCCACGCGCAGCACACCGAACCCCTGGTGGACCGCGCAGAAGCCCTCCTCCCAGCCGACGTGCTCGCTCGAGCCGCAATAGCCGTCAAAGCGCTGCGGCATCGCCCCCTCGCAGCAGACCAGGGACAGGAGATCCGTGCGTTCGTGGACGTCCACCGACACCTCGCGCTCGACCAGCGGCGGGACCAGCGGCATCGACGGCTCCGCCTCGACGGTGAACCCGAAGTCGAGCTCCAGGTCGTACGCGCAGTAGTCGTCGCCGGGGTTGTCGACGTCCCCCACCACCTGGTAGTCGCCAGGCTCGAGCGGCGCCGCCGGCTGCCAGATCAACAGGTTGCGGATCTCCGACCCCTCGACCGCGCCGGCGATCGGCTGCCCGTCGCGCGTGACCGTCAGGTCGATCGTGTCGAGCCAGTCCTCCACCGGCGAATCGTCGAACCGTGACACCTGCAGCAGCAGCACGCCATCGGTCGGGATCGCCTGGGCGTTGAGCGGCTCCAGCGACTTCAGGCCCCCCGAGTAAGCACATGGGTCCGGCGTACACGCCTCGGCCTCGGCCGGGAACAGGAGCGCCGCGCCGGCCAGCGCCAGAGTCATCGCTTGAAGAGAAGAAGAGTTCACAGCCATGTCGCGACCTCAGCTCGCCCGCTCGCAGGGTGCACGTCTCGAGCCACGCTCCAGAGAGGGCCCTGCCGCCATCATGAACTGTCCTTCGGGACATATCGCCATCGCGATCGCCGCCGCCGCGGCCGCAGCAGCCCGAGTCCGAGCAGCAGCAGCGCCCCGAACGGGCTCGGCGCCCGGCTGTCGCACGCGCAGCCGTGCTCGACCAGCCCGTCCTGCCCGCCCGACGCCGGCCCGTCGGTCCCGTCGCCGGTATCGTCGCCTCCGCTCCCCGGTCCCTCGGTCGGATCGCCGCCTGTCGGCTCGTCCGGGGCCCACGGCGCGCACTTGTTCAGATCCCAGCGGTCGCCGCTCGCCGCCACCTCGCACGTGTACGCCGGCTCCGAGCAATTCTCGAGCAGTTCGTCGCCCGGATCGATCGCCACGTCGCCGAGCTGCGCCATGATCTCGGGCTCGCTCCCGTGACAGGTCTGCTCGCTCGTCGCGGTCTCGCCCGTGGCGAGGTTGGTCAGCAGGACCGTCGTGCAGAACGGCTTCGAGTCGCCGAACGCCATCGCGTCGAGGAGCTCGGCGGACTGCGACTCGCCGTCGATGATCAGCTCCCGCTTGACCATCGCGGAGGTGGCAGGCGGCAGCTTCGTGTCGACCGTCACCTCCACCCGCAGCGAACCGAACCCCTGGTGTGCCGCGCAGAAGCCGTCTTCCCAGCCGACGTACTCGCCGCCGCCGCCGCAGTCGAAGGAATAGCTGTAGGGCACCGCTCCCTCGCAGCAGACCAGGCTCGTGAGCGTCTCTGTCTCGCGGACGATCACCATCGTCGAGCTCTCGACCAGCGGCGGGACCAGCGGCGCCGACGGCTCGGCGACGACCGTGAAGCCGAAGTCGAGCGTCAGGTCGACCGAGCAGTAGTCGAACGGGAAGTCGTACGCGGGGTTGTCGAGGCTGCCGACCGCCTGGTACTCGCCGGGCTCGAGCGGCGCCGCCGGCCGCCACAGCAGCACGTCGCGGATCCCCGCCGCCTCGACCGCCCCGGCGATCGGCTGCCCGTCGAGCGTGACCGTCAGCTCGATCTTGTCGAGCCATTCCTCCTCCGGCGAGTCCCCGGACTGCGCGCCCCGCAGCAGCAGCACGCCGTCGATCGGGATCGCCTGCGCGTTGATCGGCTGGAGCGACTGCCACGCGTCCACGTACGCGCACTCGGCCGGCGAACACGCCTCGGCCTCGCCGGGAAGCAGGACCGCAGCGCCCGCCAGGGCGAGGGTCATCGCCTGCACAGAAGAATTCAGCGCCATGGTTCGACCTCGGCGCTCAAGACATGTCCTTCGGGACAGCATATCGCCGGCGCCGGCGCGGCCGCAGCAGCCCGAGCCCGAGCAGCATCAGCGCCCCGAGCGGGCTCGGCGCCCGGCTGTCGCACGCGCAGCCGTGATCGACCAGCCCGTCCTGCCCGCCCGACGCCGGGCCCTCGCTGCTCTCGCTCCCGTCGCTCCCGTCGCTCCCGTCCGAGCTCGCGCTGTCCGAGCTGTCGCTGTCCGGTCCGCCGGTCGTCGGTCCACCGGTGGGGTCGCCCGTCGTCTCCCCCTCGGCGGGCCACGGCGTGCAATGTGCCGCGTCCCACTGCCACCCGTCCTCGGTGAGCGCGCACGTATAGGCCCCCTCCGCGCACTCGGCCGCCAGGGCCGGCGCCGGGTCGATCGCGTGGTCGCCGAGCTGCGCCACCACGTCGGCCCCGTGACATGTCTCTTGGGACAGCGCCGTCTCGCCGGTGGCGAGGTTGCGCAGCTGCACCGCCACGCAGATCGGCTCCGAGCTCTGGACCGTCAGCGAGTCGTAGAAGCCCGGGCGGAACGGCTGACCCTCGACCAGCAGCTCGCGCACCACCATCGCCGCGGTCGACGGCGGCAGCTCGACCGCGACCGTCGCCTGCACCTGCAACGAACCGAAGCCGCGGCGCGCCGCGCAGAAGCCCTCGCTCCACTCGACGTACGTGCCCGAGCCGCCGCAGTCGAACGAGTAGCTGTAGGGCATCGCCCCGTCGCAGCACACGAAGTCCTCGAGGTCCTCGCTGGCGCCGACGATCAGCGTCTCCGTGATCGTCGCTTCGGGCGAGCTCAGCGGCGCCGACGACCCGGCCTCGACCTGAAACCCGAGGTCGAACTCCAGCAGGTCCGGGCCGCAGTATTCGTAGGGGAGGTCGTCGGGGTTGTCGACGCTGCCGACCACCTTGTAGTCGCCCGGCTCGAGCGGCTCGGCCGGCCGCCACAGCAGCACGTCGCGCACCCCGGCGGCCTCGACCGCGCCGGCGATCGGCTGCCCGTCGCGCGTGACCGTGAGGTCGACCTTGTCCAGCCAGTCTTCCTCGGCCAGGTCGCCGTGCCGCACGCCCTGCAGCAGCAGCACGCCGTCGGTCGGGATCGACGCATGGAGGACCTCGAGGGAGCTCCAGGCCTCGACGTAGGAGCAATAGTCCGGCGAGCACGCCTCGGCCTCGTTCGGCACCAGGATCGCGCCGGCCAGCGCGAGGGCCATCGCCTGCATCGAAGAAGATTTCACAGCCATGGTGCGACCTCGGGTCTGCCGATCGCAGCGTGCACGTCCCGGGCCATGGCAGTCGCGCGGAGCCCCGCCCTCCTCGCGCGCGGACATCCCCGCGTCCGGGACCCCGCCTCGTCCGGCTCGGGCGCGCGACCGGCCATGGCCGATCGGACATACCGGTCACGGCCGCACGTCGCGGGGGGCGTGGCGCGGATCCACGGCAACCCAGGCGCGACCAAATCGCGGTGGTCCGCGACCAGGCCTCGTCGCGTCACGACGCGCGTGTCAGACCCCCTGACCTTTCGATCCGGCGGTGCCGGCCGCGACCTGCCCTCCCGCGACCGCGCGCCTCGAAGGACTTCCTACAGCCGGTCAGGGTCCCCGAGCCGGCCGCTGACGCCGCGCCGTGACGACGGTCCCGAACGCGGTGCCGCTCATCGACATGCCTAAAAAAACATGTCTGAGACGACATGTCCTGTGCGACCTGGCCGATACGACAGGACCGTTCGTTCACGCCGGAACGAGCGGTCCGACCGCTCCGCAAGGGCGGCTCAGCCGCGCCGCGAACGACGGCGCAGCGGCAGCAGCCCGGCCAGCAGCAGCAGCCACGAGGCCCGCGGCCCGGCGTCGGTGCGGCAGTCGCAGCCGTCGTCGTTGCCGCTCCCGCCGGTGTCGCCCGTCAGGCCCGAGGCCCCGGTGACCCCCGTGAGCCCGCTCCCCGCGCTCGGGTCGACCGAGCCGGTGTCGTCCCCCTCCGAGGTGCCCGCGCTGGTGGTCGGCGCCGGCTCGCTGGTCGTCTCGTCGCCGCCGGTCGTCTCGTCGCCGGTCGTCGCGGGCTCGCCGGTCGTCGTCCCTTCGGCGGGCATCACCGTCACGGTGATGGTCTCGCTGTCGGCGTTGCCGTACGCGTCCATCACCTCGATCTTGAACGAGTACGTGCCGGCGGGCGGCTTCGTGATCTGCACGAAGTCCCACGGGTCGTCGATCGGCCGCCACGCCGAGTACTTGTCGTTGCACACGTCGTTGGTGCAGCGCGAGTAGCCGGTGTCCATGAAGTCGGGCGGCACCCCCTCGATCCAGCTCCACTTGACCCCGACCATGTTGTTGTCGTCGGTGATGTCGGCCGTCACCAGGAACGAGTCGCCGGCGTTGAACACCGAGCCGTCGGCCGGCGACACGCTCAGGATCTCCGGCGCCACGCTGTCGACCTCGCGCGGCCCGAACACCCCGAGCAGCTCCGTGTGGGAGTTCTGCTGCTCGCCCTGTCCTTCCGGACAGTAGAGCTTGTGCACGTAGGTGCACTGCGTGACCCCGTTGCCGGTCGCGTGCGAGATGTCCATGCACTCGTTGCGGAACGAGCTGCCGCCGGCGACGAACGGGTACATCAGGTCTTGCTGCACGTCGGTGTGCTCGAGGCCCCAGTTGTGGGCCGTCTCCTGCGCGGCCACTTCGGCGGTCACGCCGACGCAGCTGTCGGGGAACGACAGCGACACGTGGTTGCGCTTGGCCCCGTCGCAGGCGACGTTGGCGATCCCGCACACGCCGTTGCCCTGGCCGGCGTTGCCCGACGTCCCGCCGATCACCGCCATCGTGTACGGCAGGTAGTCGGGCGGGCGGTTGGTCGTGATCACCAGGTTGAACGGCTCGTAGTAGTTCTGCAGCTCCTGGAACACCACCGCCTTGGTGTTCTCCCCGCCGGGCGGCTTCGGGAACACCGTCTCCTTGGCGACCAGCGGCGAGCAATTGAGCGCCGCGTTGGCGGTCTGCGGGTGGAACCCGTTGCACTGCGGCCGCAGCGTGACCCCGTCCATCGCCAGGAAGAGGATCCCCGCCGTGGGGTCATGATCGAGCGCCGGCAGCGGCAAGCCCTGCTGCTCGAGCACGCTCCGACTCAGGCTCTCGCCGTCGTACATCAGGTTGCCGTCGCGGAGCGGGGCCACCAGGCGTGGGTCGTAACCCTCACCGAACAATGATTCGAGGTAGCTCCGCGGCCCGTCCTCGGGCGCCACCGCCCACGGCGTGTTGGCCGAGAGCGGCGCTCCCGGCACGATACGGGGCAGCGGCGCCGCAGCCGCGTCCTCCAGCGACAGCGACGCGACCGCGAGCGACAGACCAGCGAAAAAAGTCAACATGGTCTCACGCTACCTGCGGCGGACGCGGCCGTAAAGCCCGCTCCGGGCGTCCCAGTCCGCATCGCCGGCGGCGGCTTCTCACCGCGATCGCAGGCGGGTACCCTGTCGCCCGTGACCGGCATCAGCCGGCACCGCAGCCCCCCGGCCAACCGCAGTGACAGCCGCCGATCCACACGCCTTGCCCGCAGTCCTGGTCGTGACCCGCGACCCGGCCGTCCTCGACGACCTCCATAGCCTGCTGCGCGCCCGTGGCCGACCCGTCGTGCACGTCACCGATCTCACGACCGGTTATGACCGCGCGCGGATCGGCCTCACGATCCTCGACACCTGCGACCTCGTCGGCGTCGAAGAGGCCCTGGCCCAGCTGCCGCGGCCGATCCTCGCCATCACCGACGACGACGGCCGCGCCGAGGCGCTCGTCGGCGCCGGCGCCAGCGACTTCGCGGTCCTCCCGTGCAGCCGCGCCGTCCTGTCGGCCCGGATCTCCGCCGCCCTCAAGCTGCGCGACCGCGTGGCACCTGCCCTTTCGGACAGCCAGGGCTCGCTCCAGACCCTGCTCGCCAACCTGCCCGGCGTCGTCTACCGCTGCGCCAACGACCCCGAGTGGTCGATGCAATTCATCAGCGAGGGCTGCTACGACCTCACCGGCTACTCGCCCGAGGAGTTCACCTCCGGCCGCGTCCAACTCAGCGGCCTCGTCCACCACGAGGATCGCGACCGCGTGCGCGCCCAGGTCCAGCAGGCCGTCGCCGACCGCCGCCCGTTTCGCGTCACCTACCGCCTCCACACCTCCTCCGGCGCGTGCAAGTGGCTGTGGGCC
The DNA here is from genome assembly GCF_026965555.1 of Nannocystis punicea. Lineage (GTDB taxonomy): Bacteria > Myxococcota_A > Polyangia > Nannocystales > Nannocystaceae > Nannocystis > Nannocystis punicea. The sequence continues at coordinate 5,798,757 of NZ_CP114040.1, forward strand.
CAGGGCCAGGGCGTGGTCGGCCCCGCCGGCGACTCCACCGCGATCGAGGGCGTCATCACCGACCTCTCGGAGCTGCGCCAGACCAAGCTCGAGCTCGAGGAGCGCGAGGTCCTGCTCGAGACCCTGCTCGCGGTCACCGAGACCGCCTACATCCTGTGCGACGAGCACGGCGCCGTCGACTACGCCAACCTGGCCGCGCAGACCTGGCTCAAGTTGCCTGACAGCCGCCTCGTCGGGGCCCGCTTCGCCGATCTCCTGACCGGCCTGCCCAACGAGCTGCGCGAGGCCGTCGGCCGCGGCCGCGACTCGATCTTCACCGTCGACCACCAGGGCGGCGACTTCGAGGCCTACCACCTCGTCATGCGCAACGTCCAGATCGGCGGCCGCCCGCACACCGCCTACGCCTTCAAGCGCCTGACCCGCGAGCTCGCGCGCCAGGAGGTCGAGGTGTGGAAGAAGGTCATCCGCCTGATCGCCCACGAGATCAACAACACCCTCGCCCCGATCTCGTCGCTGCTCCACTCCGCCCGCCTGATCAACGCCGCCGAGGCGCGAGACGCCCGCCTCGATCGCATCATCGACACCATCTCCGAGCGCAGCAAGCACCTCGGCGAGTTCCTCAAGGGCTACACCCAGTTCGCCCGCCTGCCCCGCCCGCGGCTCGAGAGCACCAAGTGGCGCACCCTCATCGACCGCCTCGACGAGCTGGTCCAGTTCAAGATCGACGCCGCGCCCGAGGACCTCAACACCGTCAACGCCGTCGACCGCAGCCAGATCGAGCAGGCCCTCATCAACCTGCTGAAGAACGCGGTCGAGGCCGGCGGCCCGCCCGAGGAGGTCACCCTCCGCCTCCGCGCCCACCGCGAGGGCGACGAGATCCAGGTCCTCGACCGCGGCCCCGGCATCCCGCCCGAGCTGCTGCCCAAGGTGCTCCTCCCGTTCTACTCGACCAAGCGCACCGGCACCGGCCTCGGCCTGCCCCTGTGCCGCGAGATCATCGACGCCCACGGCGGCAACCTCCGCATCGAGGCCCGCGAGGGCGGCGGCACGGCCGTCATCCTGTGGCTGCCCCGCCTGGCCGCCGCCTGAGCTTCAGGGCATGTCCCTTCGAGCATGCCCGAACGAGCATGCCCTTTGATACTCGGCCTTACGGACATGTCCCTCCAGACATGCCCGCCGGCCCACGCGCTCGCCTGAAGCTCGGCGGCCGGGCGCGTCCACAGCGCGCGCCCCCGCCTGATCGCGCCGCCCGATCAGAACCCGATCTTGCGCATCACGAAGCGCGGCAGCCAGCGGATCACCAGCATCACCCAGCGCCAGATCGACGGCGTGTAGACGACCGGCAGCCCGCGGTCCAGCGCGCGCAGCACCTGCTCGGCCACCGCCTCCGGCTCGCCGGCGAACGGCGGCGGTTTCAGGCCGGCGGTCATCCCCGTCTTCACGAAGCCCGGCTTGACCGTCACCGTCCGCAGCCCCTGGGCGCGGAACTTGTGGTCGAGCCCCTCGAGGTAGCGCGACAGCCCGGCCTTGGCCGCGCCGTAGAGCACCACCGGCTTGCGCCCGCGCTCGCCGGCCACCGACGAGAACACGCACAGCGTCCCGCCGCCGCGCGCCAGCAGGCGCTTGCGGGCGTGCTCGCAGAACACCACGGTGCCGGTGAAGTCGATCGCCAGCACCTGCTCCGCCAGCGCCACGTCGGCCTCCATCGCGTCCTGGGTGGCGAACAGCCCCGCGCTCACGACGACGGTGTCGAACCCGCCGAGGGCCGCGTCGGCCGCGTCGAGCGCCGCCGCGAAGGTCGCCGACGACGCCAGGTCGCACGCGTGCGTCCCGACCGGCGCGTGCTGCGGGTGACGGGCCGCCAGGTCGGCCGCGCTGCGCTGCAGCTCCTCTTCCTCGCGCCCGAGCAGGAACAGCTGGTCACCGCGCTCGACCATGCGTCGCGCCAGCGCGCGGCCCATCCCCTTGGTGGCTCCGAGGAACACCACTCGCATGCCCGGGGAGGCTCGCAGGTGCCGCGCACCCGCGCAAGGCCTTGCCGTTCGGCCCGCGCGCGCTACCTCGGATCGCCGTGAAGATCGCAGTCTGCGCCGACGAGTCCTACCCCGTCCACGCCGCGCTCCTGCGGCTCATCGAGCTCCACGGCCACGCGCCGGTGCGCTTCGGCGCCTTCACCGGCGGCGGCGCCGTCCCGTGGGCCACCACGGCCGAGGTCGCCGCGGAGGCCGTGGCCGCCGGCGCCTGCGACGAGGGGATCTTCCTCTGCTGGACCGGCACCGGCACCAGCATCGCCGCCAACAAGGTCGCCAACGTCCGCGCCGCCCTGTGCACCGACGCCACCACCGCCGCGGCCGCGCGCACGTGGAACCACGCCAACGTCCTGTGCCTGTCGCACCGCCTGCTCACCGACGACCTCGCCGACGAGATCCTGCGCGCCTGGTTCACCACCGCCCCCGGCGACCGCGGCCGCGAGGGCGTCGCCCGCCTCGCCGACGTCGATCGCCGCCACCGCCGCTGAGCCTGCCCCTGAAGCCAGGTCTCCGGAGCCATGTCCGAAAGCGCATCACGATCTGCCCCGAACGACATGTCCATCACGACAGGACCGAAGCCCCCGGTCCCGGCGGACATGCCCGTCCGGACATGCCCGTTCGGTCACGGCGGATCGCCGAACATCCGCACCGACTGGGCCGAGCGGATGATCCGCTGCGGGTCGATGCGGTCGCGCACCGCCAGGAACCGCGGCAGGCGCGGGTCCATGGCGGCGTAGTGCTCGGGCCGGGTGAACGCGTCCTTCGACAGGTAGATGCGCCCGCCCTCGGCGATCACCAGCTCGTTGAGCGCGTCGATCAGCTTCTGGGTGTCGTCGCGGACGGCGAAGTCGACCGCGATCGAGATCCCCGGGCGGAGGAAGCTGAGCATCCCCTCTCCCTCGGCGGCCGCGTCCTTGATCACGCACAGGAACGAGGCCCCGCCGCGGCGGGTCAGCAGGTCGAGGAAGCGGCGGGCAGCGCCCTGACCGGCCTCGTTCGGCAGCACGCACTGGTACTGGGTGAACCCGCGGCGGCCGTAGATCCGGTTCCACTGCAGGATCGCGTCGAGCGGGTAGAAGAAGCTGTCGGGGTGGCACAGCTTCTTCTTCACCCGCGGGATGTGGCGCCAGTACCACATCGTGTTGAACGCCTGCGTGGTGAGCCGCCAGCGCAGCACCCACTCGGGGAACATGAACGGCAGCGTCAGCCGGCGCGTGACCGGCAGCGGCCGGCCGCCCGTCTCCTCCGGCGTGGCCCAGCGCCCGCGGTCGAGCAGGCCGCGGCCCATGTGCTTGCCGCGCGACAGGCAGTCGATCCACCCGACGGTGAACGGCCACGTCTTGCCCGCCTCCTTGAGGCCGGCGATGAACTGGTCGATGTCGTCCACGCGCTCGGACTCGCTCCAGATCCACGGCGACGGGATCGCCTGCGTCTGGCACTCGACCTCGAGGATGTGCCCCGTCAGGCCCATCCCACCGACAGTGGCCCAGAACAGCTCGGGGTCGCGCTCGGGTGAACATTCGACCAGGTCGCCCGCGGGCAGGCGCATGCGCAGCGAGCGGACGTGACGCGAGCCGAAGCAGCCGTGGCTGTGATGGCCCTTGCCGTGGACGTCGGACGCGACCATCCCACCGAGAGTCACGAACTGGGTGCCCGGCGTCGAGCCGATGAACCACCCGCGGCGCAGGAACAGCCGGTTGAACTCCCACAGCGAGAACCCGGCCTCCGCGCGCAGGAGCCCCGTGCGGCCGTCCCAGTGCAGGATCCGGTCGGCCAGGCGCGTGCCCACCACCTCGCGGCGCGACGGCGGCGGCAGCGACGAGTCGCCGTAGGAGCGGCCGAGCCCGCGGCTCAACACCGCGCTCCGCGTCGCGCGCTCGAGGTCTTCGCTCAGCAGTTCGCGCCCGGGCACCGCGAGGTTGCCCCACCCTGCCACTGTCGGCTCGCCGCGGTCGCTCACGCGTCCGCAGTGTAGAGCAGCGTTCGCCCGTCCGCTATGCTCGCGCCGTGTCCGCGGGCAGCAGCGCCAAGATCACGATCGTCAGCGGTTCGAGCCGGCTCGAGAGCCGCGTCCGCGCCGTCGTCGGCCTGGCCGCCGAAACCGCCGGGGCCGCCGGGGCCACCGTCGAGGTCGTCCCGCTGCACGAGCTCAACCTCCCGGTGATGGTCTACGGCGATCGCAGCCAGGACGATCTGCCGGCGGTGCAGACGATCCGCCGCCGCGCCGCGTGGGCCGACGGCTTCATCCTCTGCACGCCCGAGTACCACGGCAACATGTCGGGCTGCCTCAAGAACTGGTTCGACTTCCTCTACGAAGAGCTCGCCGGCAAGTTCGCGGGCGTCCTCGCCGTCACCGGCGGCGGCGGCGGCGACATGTCGATCACCGCGGTGAAGACCAGCTTCGCCTGGTGCCACGGCTTCACCCTGCCCTACCACGTGGCCGCGCGCGCCGTCGACTTCGACGCCGAGGGCAACCTCGTCAACAACATGGTCGCCGACCGGATCCGCCGCGTCGCCTACGACGTCGTCCGCTACGCCCCCGTCGTGCGCGGCGCCTTCGAAGAGGCCCGCCGCCTCGGCCCGGGCGTCCAGGCCGGCGTCGCCGGCGCGCACACGTAGTCGCCGCTCGAGCTCTCGGCACGCGAGCTCGAGCGACGCAGCCCCGTGAGACGAGCGAGGGCCGCCGCGGTCCCGCTCTGCGTCTCGTCGCCGCGAAGCACAGCAGCGCAGCGGAGGTCGCCCGGTCGCACCATCGACCGCCAGCCAGCCGTGATCACGCGCTGCAGCTCGCGCCTCGAGGGGGCAGCGGCGCAGCGGCGCAGCGGCGCAGCGCGGAGGTCGCCCTGTGCCTCAACTCTCGCGGCCGCGCTCGTGAGCGCGCGGCCGCGTGATATCGTGCCCGGCGTCATGACCACGTCCATCGAAGGCGCCCCTGCCGGGCTCGTAGTCGCCGACGAGCAGGCCGCCGCCGTCCACTTCCTCATCGACGAGGAGCTCTACCCGCTCCCCGCGATCTACGGCGCCGCCTACGTCTTCATCGATCGCTGTTATGTCTTTTTGGACAGGCCCGAGCCCGCGCGCGTGCGCGTCGCCCTGACCGCCAAGTCGGGCGCGGCCGCGTCCGAGGCCCTGCGCGCGCTGATCGGCGAGTTCGCCAACGAGCTGCTCTCGTGCGCCTTCCGCCACCAGCTCGCCCAGGACAACCGCGTCCTCATCGAGACCGCCACCATGCAGGCGCTGGCCGGCGCCATGGGCCAGCCCAGCCTCGACGACCTGGCCAAGTTCGACTTCAGCGACCAGGGCTTCGACGACCCGCTCGGGATCGCCATGTCTTGGGAGGAGAAGCACGGCCGCAAGTCGCCCAAGCCCGAGAGCGAGGGCGCGCCGTGACCGACGTGCACGAGCTCCGCTTCTCCCGCCAGCTCTACAGCGGCGAGGCCGTCGATCAGGCCGTCAAGGCGTTCGCCCGCTTCGCCGCCTTCGACCTCGAGCAGACCGACGACCACTGGGTCGTCCGCATGCGCCCGAACGACGCGAACCTCGCCCGTCGCCTGCGCGGCGAGCTCGGCAACCACGCCCTCGGCCTGACCGTCCAGCGCGGAGGCGCCAAGTGAACCTGCCCCTTCAGCCAGCCCCGTCGCTGGTCCAGCTGCGCCCGCGCGCCGGCACCCAGGCCTACTTCCGCTGGCGCGCCGTCGGCGACCGGGTCCTCGTCACCAACCTCGAGGGCAACTGGCTGCTGCTGACCGCGCCGGAGTTCGCCGCCTTCCTCGAGGGACATGTCCCCGAGGACAGCGAGCTCCACGCCCGCCTCGCGGCCGGCAACTTCCTCCGCGCCCACTACGACGTCCGCGCCGCGGCCGAGCGGATCCGGGCCCGCAAGAGCTTCCTCGCCGGCGGCCCCAACCTGCACATCCTCGTCGTCACGTTGCGCTGCAACGAGACCTGCGTCTACTGCCACGCCTCGCGCGCCAACATGGACCAGGTCCACACGGACATGACCCGTGAGACAGCCGAGCGCGCGATCGACCTGGTGTTCCGCAGCCCGAACCCGTTCGTCACGATCGAGTTCCAGGGCGGCGAGCCGCTGGTCAACTTCGAGGTCGTCAAGCACGCCATCGAGTACGCCGTCGACCAGAACCGCGCCCACGGCAAGCGCCTGCAGTTCACGATGGTCTCGAACTTCGCCCTGCTCGACGAGGCCAAGCTGGAGTACCTGATCCAGCACCGCGTCCAGCTGTGCACCAGCATCGACGGCCCCGAGAAGCTGCACAACGCCCAGCGCAAGCTGCCGACCCAGGACGCCCACCAGCGCGCGGTCCGCTGGATCAAGCGGATCAACGAGGCCTACACCGCGAACGGCCTCGACCCGACGCTCTACCACGTCGAGGCCCTGCTGACGACGACGCGCGAGACGTTGCCGCTGTGGAAGGAGGTCGTCGACACCTACATCGGCCTCGGCTGCAAGGCGCTGTTCCTGCGCGCCATCGACCCGTTCGGCTTCGCCGACCGCACCCGCCAGCGCCTCGAGTACCCGCGCGGCGAGTACATGCAGTTCTACCGCCGCGCGGTCGACTACATGATCGAGCTCAACAAGCAGGGCGTGCAGATCCTCGAGCGCTACGCCAGCATCTTCCTGACCAAGATCCTGCGCGGCGAGGACCCGAACTTCCTCGACCTGCGCAGCCCGTCCGGAGCCGGCATCGGCGCGCTGGCCTACAACTACGACGGCAAGGTGTTCACCTGCGACGAGGGCCGCATGCTGCACGAGATGGGCGACGACACGTTCCACCTCGGCGACGTGCGCACGAGCAGCTTCCGCGAGCTGGTCGGCCACGAGACGGTCCGCGCGATGACGATCGCCTCCAACCTCGACGGCCAGCCCGACTGCGTCCACTGCACGTACCAGCCCTACTGCGGGACGATCCCGAGCTTCAACCACAAGAGCCAGGGCTCGATCTTCGGCCGCATGCGCGAGAGCAACGTCTGCGCGGTGCACAAGGGGATCCAGGACTACCTGTTCGAGAAGCTGGCCGAGGCCGACCCGGAGACCCTGAGGATCTTCGACCGCTGGACGACGGTCCGCAGCCGCGACCACTTCGTCCAGCCGGCTCCGTGAGCCTCGGACTCCGGGTGCATACTCGGGGACATGCCCTGAAGGGCATGGCGCTTCGGACATGATGTCTTGGACATGTCCGAATGCGCTATGCCCCTTGCGCCACGGAGGAAGCAGCACGCCGCGGGGGGTCCGTCACAGGCCAGCACGCCCTCGACGGCGCTCGCACGGCGCGTTCGGATCCCGACGGCGCGCGCACGGCGTGGTCGGGTCCCGACGGCGATGCACGGCGTGTTCGGGTCCTGACGGCGATGGCACGGCGCGGTCGGGCCCCGGATGAGGCGCGGCGAGGGTCGCGAGGCCGGTGTCCGGTGCGACCTGTCCCTTCAGACAGTCCTCGGACTTCGAGACGATCGGGGCGCTTCGAGCGGGTAATTGCCTCGTCCTGCGGAACTCAGTGCCAGGTCGCCCCGGCCCCCGTCCCCGGGAGCTCTCTTGGGGCGGTGACGGTCGGCGGAGCCGAGATCCGGGGCCCGACCGCGCCTGAGCAGAGAAGCTCTACGCACGGAGGCCAACCCCGGCAGCGGTGTCGCCGAGCTTCGAGCCACGATCTTGCGCTGTCGCCGGCGGCCGCGACGTCTGGGCGCTGAGCCTCGGCGAACCGGTATGCGGTCCATGGCATGTCGCTCAGGACATGCTCAAGAGGACATTTTCGGAGGGGCATGTCACTGAGGGCATGCTCGATGTCACCGGTCCCATGGGACATGCATCGCGTCTTCTCGTGTCTGGGCGCCTGCTCGCATCGCGGCGGGGCGCGGCTGATCGAGTCGAGGAGCCGCGGGCGGCGGAGCGCTCCGGGCCTCGGGCAAGCCCCAGGCGCCCTCGCAACACTTCTCGTCACTCTCGGCGCGACTCGCTACCGATCGAGTCGGCGAGCTCGCCGAACGCTCCGCCACGCGCCCTCGCTTTCGTATCCCGTCGCGTCCCTCGATGCGGCTCGCCTTGCGCTGGCGAACACCTCGAGCTCCGCGAGCCGCTCACTCGCACAGCGGCGCGAGCACCGGGCACGTGGGCCGGCCCAGGTCGTCGTTGCACTCCCACACCCCGCCCTCGCAGCAGCTCACGCCTTCGATGCACGGCGTGTCCGGCTCGGTCCCCGGCACGCAGCAGTCTTCTCCCGGGCACAGCTCGCCGGGCGTCGCGCACGTCGACTGGCCGCCGCCGTCGTTGCAGGCCCACTGGCCGTCTTCGCAGCAGCTCGCGCCCTCGAAGCACGGCGGCTTGGCGGACGGATCGCAGCACGGCGGCGCGCACACCTCTCCGGGCGCGTCGCACCCCTCACACGACCACTGTCCGTCGGCGCAGCAAGCCGCGTCGACGCACGCCGGCTGCATCCGCGACAGGCAGCAGTCCGGCCCTCCAGCGCTCGTGGTGCTCGTCTCGTCGATCGTGGTGCTGGCGACCGCCGTGGTCGAGCCGGTCGTGGTCGTGCTCGTCGACGTGGTGGCCTCCGTCGTCGCGCCGGACGTGGTCGTCCCCGTCGTCGTGGTGTCCGCGCCGGTGCTCGTGCTCGCGCCGGTGGTCGGCGCGGTCGTCCCGCCCGACTCGCCTGTACTCGTCCCCGTCGTGCTGCCCGAGGCCGTCGTCTTGCCGTCGCCGCCGCAGCCCGCCAGCGCCAGCGCCAGCGCCAGCGCCGAAGTCCGAAGGAGTGCGCCGTGCATGCGTCCCCTTCGCACGCCGCGGTGGCTCGCGCAAGTCCGGCGCGGCCGAACACCGTCTCGACCTGTCCTCGAGGCCAGACGCACCTCGCGCCGCCGTCAGCCCTTCTGCGCCGCGTAGCGGATCCAGTAGTCGACGTCGACGATGTTGTCCTCCGCGGTGATCTGCTCCGCGCTCCGCCGGCCGAGCCGCAGGTTCAGCGCGTACGCGGCGAGCTCGGCGGCGATGTGTCCGCGCCGCAGGCACTCGAGCAGATCGTCGACGCCGACCTCCTCGGGGCTCGCGTGCACGAGCGTGTCGGCCGCGGCGACGTGGACCATGGGCAGCCGCTGCGGATCGCGGATCGCCCGCAACGCCTCTGCCAGCTCCATCCGCAAATGGCCCTCGCCGCGTCTCGCTCGCCGGCGCGCGCGGCTGTGACGGGGGCTCATCTCTGCCTCAAGCGTTCGCCCGCGCCAGCGGCCGCACCGCCAGAGTCAGCGCCAGGCCCACGAGCAGCGCCACCGCCATGATCTGCAGCGTCGACGCGTAAAGCTCGACCAGCGAGCCGCCCGGCGGCAGCGACTTGAGCCGCGCCTCGCGGATCGACGTGATGAGGATCGGCCCGGCCACGCCCGCCGCGCTCCAGGCGGTGAGGATCACCCCGTGGACCGCGCCGACGTTGCGGGCCCCGAACATGTCGGCCAAAAACGCCGGGATGGTGGCGAAGCCGCCGCCGTACATCGTGAAGACGACCACCACCGCCAGCTGGAACAGCTGCCACTGCCCGCCGTCGGCCAGCTGCGGGATCGTCAGGAACAGCGCCGCCTGGACCGCGAAGAAGATCGAGAACACCGCCCGCCGGCCGATCCGGTCGGACAGAGAGGCCCAGAAGATGCGCCCGAACGCGTTGAAGCCGGCGATCACCGACACCATCGCGGCCGCCTGCTCGGGTGTCCTCTGGAACATGTCCTGCATCATCGGCGACGCCTGGGCCAGGATCGAGATGCCCGCGCTGATGTTGATGAACAGCATGCCCCACAGCAGCCAGAACTGGCGCGTGCGCACCGCCATCGGCATCGTCAGCTCCGGCTCGCCGCCGAGCTGGATGGCCTTCGGGACATGTCCTTCGGGGCGCCAGCCGTCGGGCGGGCGGGCCAGCGCCCGCGCCGCGCCCATCATCACGAAGAAGTACACCGCCGCCAGGATCCACAGCGTCGACGCCACGCCGACCGACTGGATCAGCCGCTCCTCCACCGGCGCCGCGATCAGGGCCCCGCCGCCGAAGCCGAGCACCGCCATGCCGGTCGCCAGCCCGCGCCGGTCTGGGAACCATTTCACCAGCGCGCTGACCGGCGACACGTACGCCAGGCCCAGCCCCGCGCCGCCCACCACCCCGTAGCCGACGAACAGCAGCCACAACCAGCCGAGCCACACCCCGAGCCCGCCGAGCGCCAGGCCGCCGCCGAACAGGCACGCCGCCAGAGTCGCCGCGCGCTTCGGGCCATGTCTCTCGAGCCAGGTGCCGCCGAACGCCGCCGACAGCCCGAGCAGCGCGATCGCGATCGAGAACGTGTAGGCCGCCGCGCCTTTCGGCCACGACGGGTGCAGCGCCTCGATCGGCTTGTTGAAGACGCTCCAGGCGTAGACCGAGCCGACACACAGGTGGATCGCCACGGCGGCGGGCGGGATCGTCCAGCGGCTGCGCACGCCTCCACGATGCCAGATCGCCGGGGCGTCGGCAGCGCTCGCCGCGGGCGCGTGCGTCCACTTCCGTGTCGGCGTCGGGGCGTCGGCGGGGAGACGCCCGCGCGTGGATCTCCGCGCTCAGCCGACGACCACGGTCAGCGTCACCGACTCGAGCGTGCCCTTGTCGGCGAACGCCGAGTCGCCGGCGCAGAAGCGCCAGGTGCCCTCGGACGGCTCGCCGGTGAAGTCGCCGAAGTCCTCGCCGGGGCCGGCGCCGGGGCTCGGCGCGTACTCGCAGACCCCGTCGTCGCGGCACACCGCCTGGTCGATCCCGAGAGAGTGCCCCATCAGTTCGGCGTCCGTCCCGTCGTTGCGGAACGCCACCGGCCACACCGGGTCGATGTCCGAGTTCTCGGTGCTGTCGGACATCCCGTCGTCGGCCGCCTCCGCGCCGCCGGGCAGGCTCATCAGCGTCAGCACCGTGCCCTTGGGGCTCCACAGCTTGAACACGAGGTCGCCGACGTGCGGGTGCTGGGCCCCGATCTTCATCCGCACGTCGTGCACCACCCCCACCTTGGCGATCGGCAGGTCGACGCACGCCATCGAGCTCTGGGTCCCGTCGTACAGGTCGCTCGGGATCATCAGTGCGAGGTCCTCGAGCACGACCTCGGTGTCCTCGCCCTGGCTCTCGAACTGACAGTCGGGGTCGCAGCCGTCGCCGGGGAACAGGTTGCCGTCGTCGCACTGCTCGACGTCGTCGCGCACCAGCCCGTCGCCGCAGGCCGCGAGCTCGCAGGCCAGGGTGCACGCGGCGTCGTCGGCGTTGGCGGCCCCGAGGTCGCACTCCTCCTCGCCCTCGACGATGCCGTTGCCGCACATGTCCGAAGGGCCAGATCCCGTCGTCGTCGTCGCGTCGGTGGTCGTCGGCAGCGCCGCGGTCGTGTCGCCCGTCGTCGTCGTCGGGGCGGCGCCCGACTCGCTGCCGCCCGTCTCGCTGCCGCCCGTGGTCGCCTCGCCCGCGCTCGTGCTCGCCGACGTCGCGCCGCTCGCCGACATGCCCACGCTCAGCCCCGTGTCGGCCGGATCGTCGCCGCAAGCCGGAAGCACCCCCAGGAACGCCACGAACACGCGCCATCGCATGCCGCGGCCTATGGCACAGCCGCGGCGCCGTGCCAAGCGTGGCTGTCCCCGCTCGTGACAACCTTCACGCCGCCGCGCAGTGAACCTCTCCAGGCGAGCGGGCGGACGTCAATGCTCCGCCGTGGTCCTCGCCGCCTTTCCGAAAGGACAGCTTCGCCTCGATCCACCACACCCCGAACTCACCCCGCGGCCGACGCCTCGCGTGCGCCTCAGCGCCGGGCGGTGATCCGGTAGCACTTGTGGATCTTCGGGCTGCGCGCGAAGTCCTTCGGGATCGTCGTCGCCGACAGGTCCTCGATCTCGAGGTCCGCGAGCTGCTCGCGGTCGAGGCGGAAGCGGCGGTAGTTGGTCGAGAAGATCAGGACCCCGTCGCGCTCGAGCAGGCGGACCGCGGCGCGGATCAGCTCCACGTGATCGCGCTGCACGTCGAGCACGCCCTCCATCTTCTTCGAGTTCGAGAACGTCGGCGGGTCGAGGAAGATGGCGCCGTAGCGGCGCAGCTCGCGGGCCATGAACTCGCGGCACTCGGCCTCGACCACCCGGTGCTGCGGCCCGCGCAGGCCGTTGAGCTCGAGGTTGCGGCGGGCCCACGCGCAGTACGTGCTCGACAGGTCGACCGTCGTCGTCGACAGCGCCCCGCCCTTGCCGGCGTAGACCGACGCAGTGCCCGTGTACGCGAACAGGTTGAGGAAGCGCTTGCCGCGGGCCACCTGGCCGACCAGCGCGCGCGTGTCGCGATGGTCGAGGAACAGCCCGGTGTCGAGGTAGTCGGTAAGGTTGACGAGGAAGCGACCGGGCCCTTCGCGCACCTCGAGCATCTCGCCGGCGTCATCGCGGCGGCCGTATTGCCCGCCGCCCTTGGCCCGCTCGCGCCGCTTGCAGACCACCTGCGCCGCCGGGATCTGGAGCGCGTCCGGGATCACGCGCAGCGCCTCGCGCAGGCGCGCCGCGGCCCGCACCGGATCGATCTCGGCCGGCGCCGCGTACTCCTGCACCAGCGCCCAGTCGCGGTAGAGGTCGACCGCCACCGCGTACTCCGGGATGTCGGAGTCGTAGATCCGGTAGGCCTCGATCCCGTGGCGCGCGGCCCAGCTGCCGAGCTGCTTGCGGTTCTTCCGCAGCCGGTTGAACAGCGCCTCGCCGCCCTCGCTGCGGGTGTGCTTGCGCGGCGGCGGGGCCTCGCGCGGGATCTCGAAGCGCAGCAGGTTGACCGGGATCGCCCCGTTGTAGAGCACGTGGCGCCGCTCCGCCCGCAGCCCGATCGCGTGCCCGAGCTCGAGGTCGGGCGCCAGGATCACCGCCTTCCACCCGCCGAAGTGGTCCCGCAGGCGCTCGCCGAGCAGCTCGTACAGCGCCGGCATGTCGGCGCGGACCCCGAGGCGCTCGCCGTAGGGCGGGTTGGTGGCGACCAGCCCGGTGGCCTCTCCGACATGTCCCGAAGGACCTGTCTCCGGGGCCACGAGCTCGGCGAGCTCGCGCCGCTCGACGCGGATCCGGCCGCCGAGCCCCGCCCGCGCCGCGTTGGCGATCGCCGCCTTGACCGCCGCTGCCTCGCCGTCGTAGCCGAAGATCGGCGGCACCTTGTGGATCCCGATCGCCGCCCGCGCCCGCGCCTCGGTCAGCAGCTCGGTCCACAGCGCCGGCTGGTGGCCGCGCCAGCCGAGCAGGCCGAAGTACTCGCGCCCGAGCCCCGGCGCGCGGTCGCAGGCGATGTGCGCCGCCTCGATCAGGAGCGTGCCCGAGCCGCACATCGGATCGACCAGCGGCGCGCCCGCGGCCGCCAGCGCCGGCCAGCCCGCGCGCATCAGCATCCCGGCCGCCAGGTTCTCCTTGATCGGCGCCTCGACCCCTTCCTCGCGGTAGCCGCGGCGGTGCAGGCCCTCGCCGGCGAGGTCGATCGAGATCACCGCCTCGTCATGGGGTGTCTCTTGGAACATGCCCTTGATGCCATGTCCCGTCGGCTTGCGCAGGTGCACGCCGACGCGCACGTCGGGCCGGCGGACCGCGACGTCGGGGCGGATCCCGGCCTTCGCGTTGAACTGGTCGACGATCGCGTCCTTGACCCGCTGCGCGCCGAAGCGGGTGTGCACGATCCCCGCGTTGGCGCCGGTGAAGTCGACCGCCAGCGTCCCGCGCGCCGACATGTGCTGGCGCCAGTCGATCTTCTGCACCGTCGTGTAGAGCTCGTCGGCGTCGCGCGCCGGGCCCGTCCCGATCTCGAGCAGCACTCGACCCGCCAGCCGCGACCACAAGCACGCGCGGTAGCCGATCACCAGCGGCCCGCGGAAGTACACGCCGGCCGGCTGGAGCCGGATCGCCGTCGCACCGAGCGCGCGAAGCTCGTCGGCGAGCAGCTCGAGGAGGCCTTGCGGAGCGCTGGCGAAGAAGTTGTGATCGTTCACGTGGCGCCCGGGCTATAGCGACTTTCGCGCGCGCACGCGAGTCCGCCGGCGCGTGCGTCGACTTGCGCCGGGCGAGCGAGCTGACCCCACGGACATCCGCAGCGGTGCGCCGTCTGCGGCGTGGGCCTCTGCTCACGCCGAATGGCGGCGGCGACGGGCGCCGACGAGCGCCAGCAGGCTCCACAGACCTGGCGCCAGCCAGCCGTGCGAGCTCGGGTCGATGCGGCAGACGCCGTCCTGGCCGTAGCCCGGCGGCAGCGCGGCGCCGCCGGCCGAGCTCGGGCCCTCGCTGCCGGTCGACGACGACGACTCGTCGCCGCCGCCGGGGCTCCCGTCGGTGGTCGGCACCTCGCCCGCGCTCTCGTCCCCGCCCGTCCCCGTGCTGCCCCCGGTGTCCCCGCCGGTCCCGCTCTCGGTCGGGCACAGCGGGTCCGCCGGATCGCCGCCGGGCGGGCACTGCGGGTCGTCGAGCAGGTACACCGCCGCACCTGTCCCCTGGACCATGAACGGCGCCGGCCACACATCTGTCCCTTGGGGCATGGCCATCAGGTCAGCCGGCTGGATCGTCTGCGCCGTCGCGGCGTCGAACTGCCACGCGGCCGCGACCTCCGCGCTGGCGATCCTGCGGCGGAACCCGGCGTCGACCAGCCACAGCGTCGGATCGCCGGCGACCTGGACCAGCGCCGGCGCGCCGGCGATCGCCTGCCACTCGGGGATCGCGTTCAGCGTCGCGTCGTCGACCTTCGCCAGCTGCCACAGCGTCGACAGCGACCACGCCTCCAGCGCCGCCGGATCGGGCACGTGGCGGCGGACGCCTGGCGGCAGCGGCGGCGGCGGGCAGGCGAACTGGACCGGGCTGCCGTCCAGCTGCGTCGGCCCGTCGCCGCCGAGGTCGACCCCGTAGACGTAGAGCGGGTGCGACGCGTCGTCGAGCAGACTGCGCGGCAGCTCGAGCGAGAACCCGTGAGCGCACGAGCCGAGCTGCTGGCACAGGTCGTCGCGCTGTTGATCCGCGGTCACGGTCACCTCGATCGCGTTGGGATCGCCGTGCGGCGCCATGAAGCTGACGATCACCTCGACCGGCGTGTCCTTCTGATCCGGGTCCCACGCCCAGCCCTGGATCCCCGCCGCGCAGTCGGCCGCGTCGAGCGTACCCGCGGCCGGCTGGTTCGGCGGCACCACGCACGCTCCTTGCGCCTGCAAGATCTCGATGTCGTCACCGTAGTAGAAGCGGAGGATGTCGGCGACCCCATAGCCCTTGGTGTTCTCGAGGCAGCGCGCGCCCCACTGCGACATGCAGCCGCGGTTCTGCCCGTAGCCGCTCGAGTTGACGTCCTCCGGGAACACGAACCCGAGCTCGGTCTGGTCGACGTCGTAGACCGTCTTGCCCTCGTTGAAGGTCACCCACTTCTCGGTCGCCGACACCGTCCCGTTGGCCGTGTCGATGCAGCTCGCCGGCTGCTGGCTGTCGCCGGCGACGTAGAAGGCGTAGGTCAGCCAGTCGTTGTACGACAGGTACTGCCCGGCCGTCGCCGCGACCGCGTCGTAGGCGGCCTGCTTCGGCTCGGCCCCGCAGCCGTACACCTGGCAGCCCTGGCCGTCGCAGATCTGGCCGTCGTTGAACATCGCGTAGTAGGCCACCGAGCGGGCCGCGATCGCCTGGGCCTTGAGCGCCTCGAGGTTGGCCCCGCCGTTCTCGCAGGTGATCACGTGCGGCAGGTAGTCGGTCTCGGTCGCGCGGGCCACTCCCTCGACCACGATCTCGCAGTACGCCTGGGCCAGCGGCGTCGGCACGGCCGCCAGCGGCTCGGGCAGCGGCGAGCCCTTGTCGAGCGGCGGCTTCATCCCGCGCGGCTCCCCTGGCCGATCCGACAGGTCCGAAAGGCCATCCACAGCCCCGCCCTGCTCCACCTCCGCGTCCGGCCGCGCGGGATCACAGGCCGAGAGCGACACCAGCACGACGAGCGCGGCGCGGGTCATGACAAGAACCTCCACCCGTCATCATGCCCTGGGCACTTTCGCGCTACAAGTGAACTCGAGGTTCGCCCAGGGTCCTGCCCGATGGCCCGCGCGGGTGTCCCCGCAAACCCCGCACCTCGGTATCCGTGGGGCTTTTCGGCCGTCGGGCGCGATTCGTGAATTCTGGCGCCACGTCCCGGGGCTCGCGGATCACGCGTCGGCTGCACAGGGCACGCGCGTCGTCGGGCCGTGACAGCGGCGGGAATGCTCGGCCCGCGCTACGGTTCTCCTGTCGCTGACTTCATGGCTGCGAACCGCCGCGCCCGACGCGTGACATCGCCGTGGCTCCCGCTCGTGGGCGCGCTGGGGCTCGGCGCGCTCGCGCTGGCCTGTGAACCGGCCGATCCCTGCGCGCGCACCGGGGTCGGCGTCCTCTGCTTCGACCTCCCCGGCGCTCGCACCTACACCTGGGGTCTGCCGACGGGCGTCGTCGGCGTCGCCGATCTCGACGCCGACGGGCACCCCGATCTCGTCGGCACCGGCGACGCCCGCGGCGCTGTCGGCGTGGTGTGGGGCCGCGCGAAGTCGAATGCCTCTCGGGACATGTTCGATGGGACAGCCACGAGCTGGTCGATCGGCGCGGGCACGCAGGGCCTGGCGATCGCCGATCTCGACGGCGACGGGCGGCTCGACGTCGCCACCGCCCTGCCCCAGAGCGGCGAGATCGCGGTGCTGCGCGGCCGGGGCGGGCGCGTCCTGGCCGAGCCCGAGCGGATCGCCGTCGGCCTCGGCCCGCGCCGGATCGTCGCCCTCGATTTCGACGCCGCCGGCCCGCCCGAGCTCGTGGTCGTCAACGAGACCGACGGCACCGTCACGATCCTCCGCCACCTCGTCGCCGATCCTCCGGTGAGCGTCGGCGCCGGCGCGCGCGACGTCGCCGGCGCCGATCTCGACGGCGACGGCGACCTCGATCTCGCCGTCGCAGTCGCCGAGGAGGGCGCGATCCAGGTCCTGCTCGGCGACGGGCGCGGCGGCTTCGAGCTCGGCGCGCGCCACCCCGTCGGCCTCGCGCCCACCACCGTCGTCGCCGCCGACCTCGACGCCGACGGCGCGGTCGACCTCGCCACCCTCGACGTCCTCGACGACGCAGTCACGATCCTCCTCGGCGACGGCCAGGCCCGCCTGCGCGCGCGCGCCCGCTGGCCGGTCGAGGCCGATCCGATCGCGCTCGCAGTGGCGCCCGGCGACGACGGTGCGCCTGACCTTTACGTCCTGTCCGAAAAGACAGCGAACGTCCAGCGCGTCGATCCGCGGCGCGGCGTCGATCGACTCGGCACCGTCACCGAACGCCCGACTCGGCTGCTCGTCGGCGACCTGCACGGCGACGGCCGCGACGCGCTCCTCTACCTCGACCGCAGCAACGGCCTCGGCGAGTTCACCTCGGACACCGGCCTGCGCGTCGATCGCCTGTGGCAGCGCCAGCCCACCGGCACCGCCTTCCCCGTCGACCTCGACGCCGACGGCGTCGACGAGCTGCTCATCGATCTCGACGAGCAGCCCGAGATCGATCCGCCGCAGCCCGATCCGTCGCAGTCCGAGCCCGATCCGTCGCAGCCGCGGCCGCGCGTCCTCGCCGTCGCCCGCGGTGCGGCGTCGCTCGACCTGGCGCTCGATTCGGGCCTCCCGGACCGTCTGCAGGGGGCCACCGCCGCCGACTTCGACGGTGACGGTCGCAACGACCTGATGGTGTGGAGCAGGCGCGAGCTCTCCATCCTCGTCGCTCGTCCCGACGGCAGCTTCGCCCCCGGCGTGCCCGGCCTGGAGGTCGGCGAGGCCCGGTATTACGCCGTCGTCCGCGGCGCCGATCGGGCCCGCCTGGTGTTCGCCACCACCAACGCGCTCGTCGTCGTGGGCCTGGGGCCGGACGGCGCCCCGGCGGTCGAGGCCCCGATCACCCTCGACCGCTTCGTGTCCGGCCTGTCCACCGTCGACCTCGAGGGCGACGGCCGCATCGACCTCGTCGTCCACCTGTCGGACTCGCTGGTCGTCTTCGAGGACCTCCAGCTCGATGCGCCGCGGAGCATCGACCGGCCGGAGCTCGCGGGCGGCGGCGCCCTCCTTCTCGTCGCCGGCGACGGCGACGGGCGCGACGCGCTCGTCTGCGCCGACCAGGGGCTCGTGCACGTCGCCGACCTGTTCGGCCCCGAGCCGGGCCCCGCCACTGTGCTCGATCCGGAGGAGTGCGAGCGCCTCGCGGCCTTCGACCTCGACGCCGACGGTCGCCGCACCGAGGTCATCAGCCTGCGCGGCGACAGCCAGGTCGACGGGGTCCAGCGCGTCGTCCTCACGCCCTGGCACCGCGACGATCACGAGTGGCGCTCGCTCGCCCCCCGGGCGGTGGCCAGCGTCGGCGGGCCGCGGTGGATCGGCCGCGGCGGCGGCCGGCTGGCCCTGCTGCGCGAGGAGGCCACCGGCGAGCTCGTCGCCGAGGACATGTCCCTCGGGCCAGCTCTCGGCGCGCGTCCGCGGACGCGCTTCGGCTACCCCTTCACTCCGAGCCTCGGCGACTTCGACGGCGACGGCACGCTCGACCTGTTCGTCCACTCCGGCACGTACGGCGGGCCCAGCGTGGAGGGCTTCGCCTTCGGCGACGGCGACGGCGGCTTCGGCCCGACCGAGCTGCGCCGCCAGACCGTGAACGGGGCCACGGTGGAGCAGGCCGCCGTCCTCCAGCTCGACGACGATCCTGCCGACGAGCTCGTGCTGGTCCTCGGTTCGCCCGCCGGAGGGAGCAACACCGTCGTGCGGCTCGACCTCGAGGACGGCGAGCGGCGGCCGCGGCCGCTCGTCCGCTTCCCCGCCGGCGCCAACGTCAACCTCCTCACCGGTGACTTCGACGGCGACGGCCGCAGCGACCTCCTCGCCTACAGCTTCGGCTCGGCGCCGCTCGCCGGACAGCCTGTCGGTCCCGCGCCGGGCCTGGCCGGCACCACCTACCGGACCGCGTTCCTCCGCCGCGTCGACGACGGCCTCGCCGACGCTCGCTGGGGCGAGGTCGGGTTCAGCTACGCGGCGTGGGGCGGCCTCCAGCGCGCCGATCTCGACGGCGACGGCCGCCTCGACCTCCTCGCCGTCAGCGGCAGCCTGGAGGTGGCCGCGGGCCTCGGCGACGCGCGCTTCGCTCCGGGGCGCCTGTGGAGCCTCCTTGGCCCCAACGACTTCGCCGTCGGCGATCTCGATCGCGACGGCCGCCCCGAGATGGCCGCCGTCATCTTCAACTACGAGAGCCCAATCAAGGAGCGGCTCGTCCTGCTCCGCGGCGGCGCGACGGCGGGCTCCTTGCAGCCGATCTTCGACGGCGGCCGCAGCGTCGACCTCGGGGACCTCGACGGCGACGGCGAGCTCGAGCTGCTGGTGCTCGGCTCCGACGGCGCCTTCCACGTCGGCCAGCGCGGCGGCGCCGGCTTCCGCTTCGACCGCTACCCGCTGCCGGGAGTCTACGGTGCCTTGCGCGCCCGCGACGTCGACGGCGACGGCCGGCGCGACATCACCTTCATCGGCAGCGGCGCCGTGACCCTCGTGAGGCAAGTGCAGTGATCGCTCCCCGCCTCCTTCTCTTGCTCGCGGCCCTGGCCGCCTGCGACGCCTTGCCCGAGCCGCGCTTCGAGGGGAAGCACATCCGCCTCGGCACCAGCCCCGGCCTCGAGCCGTGCGCCGGCAACCTCGCGCACATGGACCAGTTCGTCGCCCGCATGGCCGCCGAGATGGGCGTCGCGGCGCCGACCGGCGACGACCGCTTCACCTTCTACTGGCTCACCCACGACGACTACCTCGCGCACTCCCCGTGTCCCCGCGAGGTCACCGCCTGCACCGTCGTCGACACCATCTACTCGCACGCCGCGATGCTCGACCACGAGCTCGTGCACCTGTTCGCCTACGACTCGTCGAGCTTCTTCGGCGAGGGCTTCGCCGTCGCCTACGAGGGCCTCGACGGCCTCATACTCGACCACGGAGAGGCCCCACCGCCGGCGGGGCGCCGCGACGTCTGGTCCTCGATGCTCTCGGTGCTGTGGTTCGGCGTCAACTACGACACCGCCGGGGCGTTCGTCGCCGACCTCCTCGATCGCCACGGCCTGCCGGCCGTCCAGGCCGCCCTGCCCAAGCTTCCCCTGGTCCCCTCGCGGGCCGGCATCGACCGGATCTTCCGCGACGAGTTCGGGGTCCCGCTCGCCGACAGCGTCGCTGCTTTCACGGCCGAGCGGGAGAGCTGCCCGAAGGTCGCCTACGATCGCAAGCTCATGGAGTGCGACGCCCCGCGGATCGCCTGGGACGGCGCCCGCCACGCCGAGTACCGTCGCCTCGCCGCCGACGAGCCCGACGCGATCGGCCCGTTCGGGTCCGACGGCCTGCTCGTCCTCCGCAGCGTCGACATCCCGGCCGACGGTGCGTACGAGCTCGAGATCGTCGTCGACCCGCGCGCCGACAACCCCGTCATCTTCGCCGAACCCACGCTGTCCCTGGTCGGTTGCGGCCGCTGCGACGACCCGCCCGCGGCGTTCGCCACCACCTCCCGCCGGCGCGTCGAGCTGCGCGCCGGTCGGTACTCGCTGCGGCTGCACGGCTCGACGCGCGCCGACACCCGCGTCGCCTGGTCCATCACCCGCGTCGACGACCCGACCCCGCGCTGACCGTCCGGGTACCTATCCCCATGGACATGTCCGAAGGGCCATCTCACGCCTGCACCCGCGCGCCAACGCGCATGCGAGTCCGCGCGCCGAGCCCTCGCCTCGCCGGGCGCATCGCGGCGAACACCGGCGAAACCTCGCCCTCTGCGCGCGGCAGCCCTTCGAGGCCGCGAACAGCTCCCCGTCGCGAGCGGCGAGCCTCGCGCCGCCCGGTCGTGGTCCGACCGTGGTCCGAGCCGGCGCTTTACAACCCGCCCCCGCTGGTGGTCTCGTGGTGCTCGGGTTGATGCGCCCCTCGGTCCTCGTGTGGTTCGGCCTCGCCGCGTGCGTCGGCGCGACGGCCTGCACGCGCGACCCCGACTGCGACGGCGGCCACCCGCTGTTCGGCGGCCGCTGCCTCGACCTCGCCGGCTCCGTGGCCTCGCGCTGGGGCTTCGCCCCCGAGGCGGTGCACGTCGCCGACCTCGACGCCGACGGCGCCGCCGACCTGATCGCCGCCAGCCCGGCCGCCGGCGCGGTGACCGTCGTCTGGGGCGGAAAGGACATGTCCTCGGGGACAGCCACGACCTGGTCGGTGGCCGCCGCGATCGACGGCCTCGCGGTCGTCGACCTCGACGGCGACGGCCGCCTCGACGTCGTCACCGCCGCCCCCGAAGACGACGCCCTCGCCGTCCTGCGCAACCGCGGCGCCCGCGAGCTCGCGCCCGCCGAGCTGCTCCCCACGCTCTTGCCCGGGCCCACCGCCCCGCGCGCGGTCGACCTCGACGGTCACGGCGCGCCCGAGCTCGTGACCCTGCACCGCGACGACCACAGCCTCGCCGTCCTGGGCGCCGACAAGCCGCTGATCGCCCTCGAGGTCGGCCTCGGTCCGGTCGCCCTCGCCGACGGCGACTTCGACGGCGACGGCCGGCGCGACCTCGCAGTCGCCCTCGCGGAGGAGGCGGCGGTCCAGCTGGTGCGCGGCGACGGTGCCGGCGGCCTCGAGCTCGGCCCGCGTCACCCCGTCGGCGTCGCCCCGTTCGCGGTCGTCGCCGGCGACTTCGACGGCGACGGCGCCCAGGACCTCGCCACCGCCGACGCCCTCGCCGACGCCGTCAGCGTCCTCTACGGCGACGGCGCCGGCCGCCTGCGCGCGCGCACCACCTGGCCCACCGACCCCGATCCGCGGGCCCTGGTCGCCGTCGACGGCGGACCCGAAGGACATGTCCTTTACGTCCTGTCCTATCAGACATCCACCCTGCAGCGCCTGGACCTGCGGCGGGGCGTCGATCAGGTCGGGGCCACGCGCGAGCGCGCCGCGGCGCTGGCCGCCGGCGACCTCGACGGCGACGGCCGGCCCGAGCTCGTGTTCGCCAGCCGGTCCGCGCGCGAGCTCGGGCGGGCCGTCCCGGACGCGCCCGGCTTCTCGCTCGCGCCGCGGTGGGAGACCGGCCCGGCCCGACGCGCCTTCCCGCTCGACCTCGACGACGACGGCCACGACGAGATCGCGGTCGTCCCCGCCGACGCCGAGGACGCGGTCGTCGACCTCGATCGCACCGCCACGCTGCAGCTGTGGCGCGGCGACGTCGGCGAGGTCACCGACATCGACCTCTCGCCCCTGCCGCGCGTCGACGCGGTCGTCGTCGCCGAGCTCGACGACCTCCCCGGCCGCGAGCTGGTCGCCTGGTCGTACGGCAAGCTCGTGATCCTCGCCGAGGACGGCGACGGCTGGGCCCCCGGCGAGCTGCTCGAGGTGCCCGGCCTCGCCTCCGTCCTCGTCGTCGATCGCGACCGCGACGGCCGCCAGGAGCTCCTGCTGCGGCGCAGCTTCGTGTCGGGCAGCCGGCTCGATCACGTCGAGCTCGCCGGCGACGGCACCCTGCGCGAGCTCGCCTCGCGCGAGTTCGACGGCGGCCTCGGTCCGGTCGCCCCCGTCGACCTCGGCGGCGCCGCTCCGCAGGCCCTCCTGCTGGTCGCCGGCAATCAATTGCGGCTCGACGACGGCGGCGACGAGCCGCGGACGATCGCCCTCGACGGCGTCGGCGCGGTCGTCGAGTTCGCCCTCCACGACCTCGACGACGACGGCCGCCTCGACGCCATCCTCTGCACCGGCGTCGGCATGCTGCGGGTCGACGACCTGCTCGGCGAGTCCCCGGGCGAGCCGACCCGCATCGACGACAACGGCTGCAGCCAGCTCGATCTGCACGACTTCGACGGCGACGAGCGGCTCGACATCCTCGCCGAGCGCAGCGACAGCAGCGGCGGCGCCACCCGCAACACCTTGACCCTGTGGCTGCGCAGCGAGACCGGCGGCTGGACCCGGCTGGCCAGCCAGAGCCTCCCGGCCAGCGCCGGTCGCACCCGCGTCGTCCGCCTCGACGACGACAGCTGGCTCGATCTGCTGGTCGACGAGATCGATCAGCCGGCCCGCGTCTACGACATGTCCTTCGGGACAGCCATCGCCGACGAGCCGGTCTTCACCGGCGACCTCGGCTACCGCTTCACCGACCTCGACGGCGACGGCGCCCTCGACCTCCTCGGCCTCGGGCGCGGCCTCGCGGTGGCCCACGGCGACGGCCAGGGCGGCTTCTCGCCGGTGCAGCAGCGCGCCCTGGGCGACCTCTTGCCCGGCGCCGAGCGGATCTGGAGCGCGGCAGTCGACGACCTCGATCACGACGGCGACGCCGAGATGATCGTCGTCGCCCAGCGGGCCGAGGGCTGGCGCTCCGACCTCCGCGTCCTCGATCTCGGACGCGCCGCCGCCCCGGACGACCCGCCGCCGCTCGAGTTGCCGCGCGTGTTCACCCAGCTCGCCCTCGCCGACGTCGACGGCGATCGGGCCCTCGATCTGTTCGCCTGGGGCGGCGTGCCCGATCCGCAGTACGCCCTGCTGCGCGGCGACGGCCGCGGCCATTTCGCCGACCCGACCTGGACCCCGATCGCCCTCGAGGGCACCGCCCCCAACGTCCGCCCGATCGACCTCGACGGCGACGGCCGCCTCGACCTGCTCGCCCACCAGAGCGACGGACTCGTCCTCCACCGCGGCCTCGGCGACGGTCGCTTCGCCGCGCCCAGCCTGTGGAACGCGCTGCGCAGCGGCGGCTTCGCCGGCGTCGCCGACCTCGACCGCGACGGCCTGCGCGACCTCGCCATGCTCGTGAGCGGCGGCCTCGTCGCCCTCCACGGCCGGACCGGCGGATCCGCCTCGCGGCCGGCCGTCCTGTTCGCCGACGCCAGCGCCGGCGCGGTCGTCGATCTCGACGGCGACGGTCAGCTCGAGATCCTCGCCGGCACCGGCGACGCCTTGCACATCGGCCGCCGCGACCTCGACGGTCGCACCTCCTTCGTGCGCCACGACCTCGAGCGCGGCGGCCTGTCCGGCATCCTCACCGCCGACTTCGACGGCGACGGTCTGCTCGACCTCGGCCTGCGCAGCGGCGCCGGCGTCACCGTCGTCAGGCAGCGTCCATGACTCGCACCGTCCTCCTCGCCGCCGCCCTCGGCCTCGCCTGCGACCCCTTGCCGCCGGTGCGTCACGAGGGCGTGCACGTGCGCGTCGCCCCCGATCCCGGCCTCGAGCTGTGCGGCGGCACCCTCGCGCACATGGACGACTTCGTCGCCCGCGTGTCCGCCGAGTTCGGCGTCGACCCGCCGACCGGCGACGATCGCTTCACCTACTACTGGCTCGATCCCGAGGACTTCGGCCGGCGCACCCCGTGCCCCGACGCAGTCGCCGGCTGCGCCGTCTACGACGGCGTCTACTCCAAGGTCGCCCCGCTCGATCACGAGCTCGTGCACAGCGTCTCCTTCGCCTACGGCGTCGGCCCCCAGATCTTCGTCGAGGGTCTCGCGCGCGCCTACGAGGGCCTCGAGGCCTGGCGGTCGCCGCAGCCGGAGCGCCCGCGCGACGTGTGGAAGTTCGTGGGCAGCAACTGGATCGCCCCGCTCGACTACGACGTCGCCGGCGCCTTCACCAGCTGGCTGATCGCCCGCTTCGGCCTCGACGAGTTCCTCTCGATGTACGCCGGCCTCGGCCTGGTCGCGCGCGAGGGCGCCATCGATCGCGCCTTCGAGAGACACTTCGACGTCGGCCTCGACCGCGCCATCGACGACTTCACCGCCGACGGCGACTGCCTGCACGAGCACGCCGATCCCAAGCTCAGCGAGTGCGGCGCCCCCGAGGTCGCGTGGGACGGCGAGTACGTCGCCGAGTATCGCCGCCTCGCCTGCGATCAGGACGACGCCGTCGGCCCCTACTACGGCGGCGACGTCGTCGTCATGCGCAGCCTCGTCGTCCCGGTCGAGGCGACCTACGACATCGCAGTCATCACCGACGACCCTGCCCTCGCGCCGGCGCTGGCGATCTCGCTGTTCCCGTGCAGCCAGTGCGGCACCGACCTCGCGGTCACGGTCACCGCCGGCGAGCGCATCACCGCCCGACTCGGGGCCGGTCGTTACTCGTTGCGCCTGCACGGAACGGCGCGCCGCGAGGCGCGGATCGGCTGGGCCCTCACGCGACGCCGCGACGACGGCCCGCATTGACGCCGCTGCGCCTCGCCCGGCCTCGATTCCCGCCCGCATGGACGCCGCCGCGTCGACGCCGAGCGCTCCACGGACGAAGCGCGCGGTGCCACGGCGACGACTGCCCGCAGCGCGTCTCACCGCGGCGAATCGCTGCGCGTCACGAAGGCTTCAGCGCCTTGCCTGCGCGCTCCGCCTCCTTGAGCTCGGCCCGGGTCGGCGCGCCCGTCTTCTTCGCGCAGGTGTCGATCAGCTCCTGCGCGCGCTCGCGGGCGACGCCCGGCGCGGCCTCGCGGAACGCGTGCGTCTGACAGGCGGCGAAGCGGAGGTTGTTCTGGGCGACGCAGAACTCCTGCGCCGGGTCGAGGTCGACCCCCTTCATCACCGCCCACTTCTCGGACTCCGCCACGTCCCCCCTGAGGCGCTCGTCGACGAAGGCGTCGTAGGCCGCGCGCATCTCGGTGCAGGCGGTCTTGATGTCGGCCGGCAGCGACTCGGGCACCGTCGCCGCCCTGTCGATGTCGGCCTCGATCGCCTTCGAGCGCTCGGCCTCGACCTTCTCTTTCAAGCGGCGCATGTCCTCGCCGGCCTTCCTCGCGCTCTCGGCCGGGTCGCTCTGGTTCTCGAACGCCGCGGCGATGCTCTTCGCTTGCCCGCCGGGCTTGCCGTCGCCGCAGGCGAGCAGGAGCGGCGCGCACAGCAGCGTCAACGGGTGCAGTCGTACAGGTACCATCGTGGCCTCCGGGATCGTTGCAAGCGCAACCATGCCAGGGGCCGGCGGCCCGGGCCAGCGACGGGGCGTGGCGCCCGTCTCACTGCCCTGCGGTGATCTGCAGCGTGGCCAGCGTCAGGTTGACGTAGTCCAGGTACAGCTTGAGCGCCCCGACCACCGCCAGGTTCTCGCGGCTGCCGTGCGTCCGGTACATCTGCTTGACGCGCTGGCCGTCGTAGGCCACAAAGCCGGCGAACACGACCGCCAGCAGCGTCTGCAGCAGCACGTGCAGGCCCGGCTGGCGCAGCGCCGCCGCGTCGAGGAACATCGCCACCAGCGCCCCGATCAGCGCCGTCGCCAGGGCCGCGCCCCACGGGCTGAGGTCGCGGCGGCTGTAGTAACCGATGAGCGACCCGCCGACGAACACGCCCGCGGCCACCCCGGCGGCCGTGCCGACCTGCTCCGCGGACACCGCCGTCGCCGAGCCCAGCCATGCGAGCGCCGCCCCGAGCAGCACCGAGAACGTGAGGAACGCGACGCGGGCGAGCGTCGGCGGCAGCCGGTGGAGGCGCGCGCCGATCACCAGCACCGCGACGGCCAGACCGGGCCAGAACAGCACCCGCAGCTCGCTCGCCCGGGCCAGCTCCAGGCGGGGCTCGCTGCCCAGCGCGACCGCCGTGACGGCGCTCAGGCCGACGCCGGCGGCCATCCACGCGTAGACCGAATGCATGAATCGGCCCACGCCGGCGTGCAGGTCGATGCCCAGGGGATCGCGGAGGCGCTCCGACATCGGCCCATCTGGCCACAACGGCCCCCCCTCGTCAACGCTGCGCTGCGGCCGACCTCGCCATGGCGCGGCCCCGGCGGCGCGGGCACACTGCGGACATGCCCCACCGCTCCCGCGTGTCCCGCGTGCCCCGCGTGCCCCGCGTGCCCGCGACCGGCCTCGGCCTCGCCCTCGGTCTCGCTCTGGCCGCCTGCAACGCCAACCGCGTCACCATCGGCGGCGGGCCCAGCTACCGCTACCCGCACCAGGAGGCGTACGGCCGGACGATGACCTGTCCCCAATCACGCCTGCCGCCCCTGCGCGACGGCGGCGTCTCGCCGGACGCCGCTCGCTGCTCGTTCGCCGACGCCCAGGGATCGCGCGTCGTCCACGTCGGCGGCAAGGTCCTGACCGAGGCCGAGGACACCTCCGAGCCCGGCACCGGCGTCGCCGACGTCGAGGTCGGGATCCACCGCCTCGCCGGCGTCTCGCTCAACCTCGACAACCCCGGCCCGCAGATCGCCCACGCGCGCACCGACGCCCAGGGCCGCTACAGCGTCTCCGGCACCTTCCCGCCCGGCAACTACGCCGCCATCGCCCGCCAGCCGCAGGACCAGCGCTTCCTCGCCTACCGCATGTTCATCGTCGCCGAGGGCGCGATCGGCCGCATCGACGGCATCATGATCACCATCCCGCTCGACAAGCGCCTCGGCCCCTGAGCCGGCCCGCCGGACCGCGAGCCGGCCGCGGCCCGTTCGCCTCGACTGTCCTTCGAGACCTGTCCCGAAGGCCATCTACGAGCCCTCGCCGACGAACCCGCTCCCGTGGCGCACGAGCAGGCGCCGCCCGTGCATCCCCCTCGTGGTCTGTCTGTTCGGGCATGTCCGAAGAGCCACCTCGGTCTTCGGCCCCGCGCGGGCGTGACCGAGCGCGGTCGGGATCTGCGTGTCCTCGCCCACTTCTCTGGAGGCCGGCTGCGCTCACCCGCGGCGAACGAGCTCGTCAGCCCCGCTGACGCCGTTTGCGGGCCTCGCGCTCGTTCGCTCGCCGCCGGCGACCGCGGCAAAAACCCGTCCTCCAGGCGGCCAACTCGTCCTCGGCGGCCCCGTCGAGGGCGAATTGCCGGCGAAGCGTGACGATCACCATCCCGCCCGAACGGCAGTTCGCGCCGCGATCGGTGCTACAACCCCTCCTGTGACTGAACGCGGATCCGACCCCGGCAACGCCGGCTTCGCGCCCGAGACCGAGCGCCTCGCCGAGCAGTCGGCCGCGCTCGAGGGCCAGTCGGCCGAGGCCATCCTCGCCTGGGTGTTCCAGCACTGGGCCGGGCGGCGGATCGGCCTCAGCTCCGCCTTCGGGCCCGAGGGTTGCGCCCTGATCCACCTCGCGCGGCGGATCCGGCCCGACGTCCCGGTCTACACCATCGACACCGGCTACCTGTTCCCCGAGACCCTCGCAGTGCGCGAGGCCTTCCGGGCCCAGGGCGCCGACATCCGCGTCGTCGAGCCGCTCGTCACCATCCGGGCCCAGGCCGAGCGCCACGGCCCCGACCTGTTCGCCCGCGATCCCGACGCCTGCTGCCACCTCCGCAAGGTCGAGCCGATGCGCCGCGTCCTCGACCAGCTCGACGTGTGGATCACCGCCATCCGCCGCGATCAGGCCGCCACGCGCGCCGGCACCCCGATCCTCGGCACCGCCCGGCGCGAAGACGGCAGCCTCGTCGTCAAGGTCGCGCCGCTGGTCGCCTGGACCCGCAAGGACACCTGGCGCTACCTCCTCGACCACGAGGTCCCCTACAACGCCCTGCTCGACGCCGGCTACACCAGCATCGGCTGCGAGCCGTGCACCGCCCGGCCGCCGGGCGACGACGAGCGCGGCGGCCGCTGGTCCGGCACCGGCAAGACGGAGTGCGGCATCCACCACCTTTAGCCTGTCCTTTCGGGCATGCCCGTTCGAACCTGTCCCGAACGACCTGCACGATCGCACCTGTCCTTACCGACCTGCCCTCATCACCATGCCCCTGCGCTTCGTCCACTGCTCCGACATCCACCTGCTCGAGCTGGCGGGCACCACCCCGCAGCGGTTCTTCAACAAGCGGCTGACCGGCGGCGTCAACCTCCTGCTCAACCGCAGCCGCAAGTACGACGGCGGCATGTTCCAGAAGATCGTCGCCGCGGCCCACGCGCACGAGGCCCAGCGGCTGGTGATCACCGGCGACCTGACCAACCTCGCGCTCGAGTCCGAGTTCGAGCACGTCAAGCGCCACCTGGAGGCGGCGGGCATGCCGGTCACCGTCATCCCGGGCAACCACGACGCCTACACCCGCGGCTCGGCGCGCGCGCACCGGTTCGAGCACTACATGTCCGCGTTCATGGACGGCGAGCGCGAGCCGGGCAGCGACTACCCGTTCGTCCAGCGGCTCGGCGACGTCGCCCTCGTCGGCCTGTCGACCGCGATCCCGTCGCTCCCGCTCTACGCCGTCGGCCGCGTCGGCGACGAGCAGCTGGCCCGCCTCGGCCGGTTCTTGGCCCGGCTCGGCGCCGAGGGCCTGTCGCGGGTGGTCCTCATCCATCACCCGGTGGTGCGCGGCGTGGCCAAGCCGCGCCACGACCTGCTCGACCTCGACGCCTTCGGGCGGGTGATCGCCGAGCACGGCGCGGAGCTCATCCTCCACGGCCACGAGCACCGGCGCCTCGAGGGCGCGCTGCCCGGCCCGGGCGGGGTCCAGGTCCCGGTCCACGGCGTCGGCTCCGGCACGTATCTGTCACAAAAGCCAGGTCGTCACGGCGCCTACGCCCTGTACACCGTTCGACCCGGCGGCGTGACGCGCACCTACCACCGCTGGGACGGCCGCGGCTTCGTCGCGGACGAGGCGGAGCCGCCGGTCCTCGCCGGAACCGGCTCGCACTGACCGCGAACATCGTCTACATTCCCGGGCCATGTCCACCTTGCTCGAACACGGCCGCACCCACGACTGCGGCAGCTTGCGCGCCGCCGACGTCGGCGCCACCGTGGTCCTCTTCGGATGGGTCCACCGCCGCCGCGACCTCGGCGCCCGGATCTTCGTCCAGCTCCGTGATCGCTTCGGCGTCACCCAGGTCGTGTTCGGCAAGGACCTCGACGCCGACGCCTACGAGGCCGCCACCGGCCTGCGCGGCGAGTTCTGCGTCGCCGTCAAGGGCGCCGTGATCGCCCGCGGCGACAACGCCAACGCCGCCATGGCCACCGGCGAGATCGAGGTCAACGCCACCGAGCTGCAGGTCTTCTCGCCGGCCGACATCCTGCCCTTCAACGTCGCCGACGACGACAAGCTCGACGCCAGCGAGGCCCTGCGGCTCAAGCACCGCTACCTCGACCTGCGCCGGCCCAGCCTGCAGAAGAACTTCGTCGTCCGCTCGCGCCTGGCCACGCTCACCCGCATCACCCTCGCCGAGCAGGGCTTCCTCGAGCTCGAGACGCCCTACATGGTGAAGTACACCCCGGGCGGCGCGCGCAACTTCCTCGTGCCCAGCCGGCTCAACCCCGGGATGTTCTACGCCCTGGCCGAGTCGCCGCAGATCTTCAAGCAGCTGTTCATGGTCGCGGGCATGGACAAGTACTTCCAGATCTGCCGCTGCTTCCGCGACGAGGACCTGCGCAACGATCGCCAGCCCGAGTTCACCCAGATCGACGTGGAGATCAGCTTCGCCACGCCCGAGCGGGTGTTCGCCCCGATCGAGCGCCTGATGCGGCGCGCCTGGAGCGAGATCCTCGGCGTCACCCTGCCCGACCCGTTCCCGCGCATGACCTGGGCCGAGGCGATGGGCCGCTACGGCAGCGACAAGCCCGACCTCCGCTTCGGCCTCGAGTTCGTCGACATCACCGACCCGGCCCACCGCTCGGGCGCCAAGATCTTCGAGTCGGCCAAGCTGGTGAAGGCGATCGTGGTGCCCGCGGCCCACGCCGAGCCGCTGTCGCGCGGCCGCATCGACAAGCTGACCGAGCTGGTCAAAAAGCGCGAGTCGGGCGGCGCCAAGGGCCTCGCGTGGGCCAAGGTGCAGGAGGGCGGCTCGTGGAGCTCGCCGCTCACCAAGTTCATCACGCCCGAGTTCCAGGCCGAGATCAGCGCCCGCGCCGGCGCCGAGACGGGCAGCGTGATCCTCATCGTCGCCGACGAGCCGCACACCGTCCACGCCGCGCTCAACGCCCTGCGGCTCGAGCTGCGCGACAGCCTCGACCTCGTCAAGCACTCGGCCTCCGACCCGTGGCGGTTCCTCTGGGTCACCGACTTCCCGCTGTTCGAGAAGAGCGAGCGCGGCTACGTCAGCGCCCACCACCCGTTCACCTCGCCGCGCCTCGACCAGCTCCCGCTGCTCGACTCGGACCCGAGCCAGGTGCTCGCGCAGGCCTACGACCTCGTGCTCAACGGCAACGAGGTCGGCGGCGGCTCGATCCGTATCCACCAGTCGGACGTGCAGGCCAAGATCTTCCAGGCGCTCGGCCTGTCCGAGGCGCAGATCCAGCAGAAGTTCGGCTTCCTGCTCGACGCCTTCCGCTACGGCCCGCCGCCCCACGGCGGCATCGCCCTCGGCCTCGACCGCCTCAGCATGTTGATGTGCGGCGCCCAGAGCCTGCGCGACGTCATCGCCTTCCCCAAGACGCAGAAGGGCACCGACCTCATGACCGGCTGCCCGAGCGGGGCCGACGACGCCCAGCTGGCCGAGCTCTACATCCGCCACCGCGACCTGCCCGCCACCCCCGAGAGCTGAGCCATGTCCGAGGCCGACCCGACACTGCCGTCCGCGCCGTCCGCGTCGCTGCGCGCCGCGGTGGCGGTGTTGCAAGTCCCGAAGAACATGTCCCAAAAGACAGCCCTGTACGCCCGCCTCGAGCAGCTGCCGCGGCGGCAACGCGGCCTCCTCCGCGTCGCCGCGGCGCTGCTGTGCGCCGTGTGCATGGTGCTCGGCTCGCCCGACTACAACCAGTGGTACCTCGGCTTCGTCGGCTGGGTGTTCTGGCTGGCCGCGATCGAGGGCCTCGCGCCGAAGAAGGCGTTCTGGCTCGGCTGGATGTGCGGCATCTTCACGGTGTTCTTCGGCTTCTACTGGCTCACCGAGCTGCTGATCCGCTTCGCCGACTTCCCGACCTGGGCGACCCTGCTGGTCCACCTCGTGTTCGCCGCCTTCCAGGGCCTGCAGTGGGCCGTCCCGGCGGCGGCGCTCAACTGGCTGCGCAAGCGGACCGGCCGCGACGTCCTCCTGCTCGCGCCGCTGGTGTGGGTCGCCGGCGAGGCCGTCCTGCCCCACATCTTCCCGTCGTACCTGGCGCTGATGTGGTGCTGGCAGCCGCTGTGGCTGCAGGTCGCCGAGATCGGCGGCGTCACCACGGTCGGCCTGGTGCAGCTGCTGATCAACGCCGGCCTCTACGCGGCGCTGCGCGACTGGCTGCTCCAGCGCACGATCAACCGCCGCGCGCTCGCGGTCGCCGGCGCGACCCTGGTCGGCACCCCGCTCTACGGCGCGATCCGCATGGCCCAGATCGACGCGATGATCGCCGAGTCGCCCAAGCTCAAGGTCGGCGTCGTCCAGGGCAACTTCGGCATCACCGAGTGGGGCAACCCGCGGATGAAGTTCCAGATCCTGCGCAGGGAGCAGCAGGAGTCGGCCCGCCTCGAGGCCGAGGGCGCCGAGGTCCTGCTGTGGGGCGAGACCGCCTACCCGTTCTCCTACGCGCTCCCGCGCGGCGACGGCTTCGACCTGCCGCAGGCCAACCCGCGCCGCGTCCGCCGCGACTTCACCATCCCGCTGGTGTTCGGGGTCGTCACCGCCGACCGCAAGGTCAGCGAGTTCGCGTGGAACACCGCCCGCGTGCTCGAGGCCGACGGCCGCCTCGGCGACAACTACGACAAGGTCTACCCGCTGTGGTTCGGCGAGTACACGCCGCTCGTCGACCCGCACTGGTTCAAGGAGATGGTCCCCTCCGCCTCGCACATCAACCCGGGGCCTGGCCCGAAGGCCCTGCGCGTGCATACAGGTCCCGAGGGCCAGCACGAGTGGCGGCTCGGCCCGCTGATCTGCTACGAGGACATCCTGCCGCGGTTCGCCCGCGGGGTCGCGGCCGAGGGCATCCACGCGTTCGTCAACCTCACCAACGACTCGTGGTTCGGCAAGTCCAAGGAGCAGGACCAACACATGGGCCTCGCGGTGCTGCGGACGATCGAGAACCGTCGCGCCCTGCTGCGCAGCGTCAACGCCGGCATCAGCGTCTACGTCGACCCCGCCGGCCGCCTGCTCCAGCGCATCGACTCGACCAACCCCGACGAGGACGGCCCGCTCTCCGCCGCCGGCTTCGTCGCCGACGTGCCGATGATCGACCCCGACTACCGCACGCTCTACACCCGCACCGGCGAGCTGTTCAACGCGCTCGTCATCCTCGGCCTGTGCGGGATCGGCCTCCGCGGCCGCCGCCGCCCCTAGGCGCCTGCAGCACCTTCGGACATGCTCTCGGGGGCATGTCCGATGCGCCATGCCTCGAGAGCCATGTCCTTCGGCACATGCCCGAAGCGCCTGCCTCAGAACCGGTAGCGCAGCACGCGGTGCATCCGCGCGATCCTCGGCACCTTCGCGGCCCACTGCACCAGCTTGCGCTGCACCCAGCCGAGCTTGGCCGCGTCGGGCGAGCCGACCAGCGGCCACTCGTCCATCAACTCGAGGCCGAACACGTGGCTCTCGAGCTCGTGCGGGTCGTCGAGGCCCCACTGGAGGCGCGCCCCGGTCTTGCGCAGGCTGCTGTGCAGGCCCTGGGCCCGCAGCGCGCGCGGGCTCAGGGCGTCGAACAGCACCTCGCCCGCGGGGAAGCGGACGATGATCCGGCGCAGCAGGTCCTCGACCTCGGCCGCGGTCAAGTACGGCAGGATGCCCTCGGCCACCACCAGGGTCGGTCGGTCGTCGGGGATCTGCAGCAGCCACTCCTGCTCGGTGACCGACGCGCCGATCGTCTGCACGCCGGCGATTTCGGGATAGAGGCGGCGACGCACCGCGATCACGTCCGGCAGGTCGACCTCGAACCACCGCACCGTCGACGGCGGCGCGACCCGGATCACCCGACTGTCGAGGCCGCAGCCGAGGTGCAGCACCGTCGCGTCCGCGTGCGCTGCCAGATACTCGCGGGTCCACGCGTCGAGCTGCTTGGCCCGCACCGACGTGGTGAAACGGTCGCCCTGGGCCGACTTGAGACGCGCGAAGTCGTAGGCGATGGTGTCGACCAGCCGCTCCGCCGTCTCGTCGCGGAGGATCGGGTCCGGTGAGCGGCTCTCGAGCGCGCGCGCGTGGAGGGTGATGAGCAGCGTCTCCTGCACGCCCGCGAGCTCGATCTTGTCGGCATGGGGCGGCGTTGCAGCCGGCGGTATCATGGCGGGCGATGATAGCCCTGGCCTTTCTCCCGCGCCGCAAGCCGACCCTCACGCGGCGCTTCCTGGCGGTTTCGCGGGGGGCGGCGGCCGCACACGCGCGACTCGAACCGGACTGTGCCGGACGGCGGTGGCGGCGTCGCGCAGGAGCCGATCGACATCCACGCTGACGGCTTCGTCGATCTCGCGTTCGCCGACACCCGCGGCGACGACCTCGACGCCCGGACCCACGCGCGCGTGCACGCCGACGGCGGGCTCGGCTTTTCCCTGCTGCCGGCCGTGTCCAGGGCACGACAACGCCCAGAGGATCGAAGCCGGCGACCTCGACCGCGAGCCGCACCGGATGTCGGCCTCGCTCTCGACGCTGTCCCATCAGGCCCGAGCCGGTGCTCGTCGGCCGAGCACCTGTCCGCTCTGCTGGCCGCTCCGAAGGCCCGTCGCTTCTCAGCCTCGCGCACCGAGGCTCCTGATACGAGCACCTGTCCCTCGAGACAGCGGAGGAGCAGCTTCTCGCTTCTCAGCTCCGCGCCCCGAGGCTCCTGAACCAAGCACCTGTCCGTCGAGACAGCGGGAAGAAGCACCTCCTCGCCTCGCTCCGTAACATGACTTTTTGAACATGTCCGTTCAGACAGCCAATGATTCACGCTGAACATGTCCGTTCAGACAGCCAATGATTCACGCCTCGGGCCCGCCTCGCGGGCCGCGCTCGGCGGATCCGCCGCGCGGCTCAGAACCGCACCACCAGCCGCCCCGCCCGCGCCTGCACCCGGGTGCGCCCGCGGATCGCCCCGGCGATCAGCGCCGCCACGCCGGCCGTCAGCAGGGCCCCCGCCAGGATCCCGCCGACGAGCGCCATCCGGTTGGCGCGCAGCCCCTCGGCCACCAGATCGGTCTTCTGCTGCTCGCGGGCGGTGTCGCTGCCGCACGGATCGAGCGGGTCGTCGCCCTGGCACGGCTGGGCCGTGACGGCCGCGAGGTCGTCGTCGGCTGCGCGCCCCGTCAAGCCGCCGGCCAGCGCCACCACCCCGGCCACCACCGCCGCGCTGCCGAGCCCCGCCGCCGCCAGCCCCGCCTTGCGGTCGAACCCGCGGCGCGCCGGCTCGAGCGGCGGGGCCGGGCGCGGGCCCTCCGGCGCGGATGCGCTCCGGTACATGGCCAAAAGTTCAGCCCTGCGCCCCTCGACCCCGACGCGGTTCTCGTCGTCGGTCGGGTCGAGCCCGCCGAGGTAGGCGTCGAGGGCCGCGATCGCGGCGTGCAACCGGGCCGCGTCGCCCGTCTCGCGGAAGGCGGCCTCTTCTGCGCCCGCGATCGCCAGCGCCGCGGTCACGCGCCGCGGCGCGTAGCCGAACCCGCCCGGCAAGGCGCGAAACGCCCGCTGCCACAGCGCGATCGCCCCGTCGCGGTCACCCGCCTCGAGCCGCGCCTGGGCCGCCGCCGACAGCTCCGCCGCCTCGTCGACCCCCGCCTGCGCCGCCGACCGCGGCGCCTCGATCTCGGGTGTCTCCACAGACATGTCCGAACGGACATCCCCGGGCGCCGCCCGGCCCGACGCCGGCGCCACGGCCAGCACGAGCCCGAGCCACGCCGCCAACGCCGCGCGCCAGGGAGGTCTCCTCATCACCGGGGCCCGGCGCGGCGCCGCTCGATGTGACATGTCCGTTTGGACATGCACGCGCCACGGGGACCTATCCTTTCGGACAGCGACATCGGCCGCCAAGATCGCGCCGCGCCGCACGACCCCCGGACCCGACCCCGCCCGTCGTGACATGCCCATTCGGACACCCAGCTGGTGCGTCGACCTGTCCTCGCGGACAGCGGTCCCGATCGGCGAGGCCCCACCGAGCAGCACGACATCCGCGGCCGCTTGTCGTGACATGTCCGTTCGGACATCCCCCGGATGCATGGACATGTCGGTTCGATCATCCCCTGGTAGCGTGGGCATGACCGTTCGGACAGGCGCGTGGTATTGATACCTGTCCGAACGGACAGCCGATTCCGCCGCGCCGGCCCTTGCCTCGCCATCCACTCGCGCCGGCCTTTCGCCCGCGTCCACCCCCTCGCCCGCGGCGGACCTGTCGGCGGCCCGTTCGGGGCTCACGGCGGGCCTGTCGTCGGCCCGTTCGGGGCCCGCGGAGGCGCGCGCGGGCGCCCGGACGACGGCGGCGGGGATCGCGGCAGGCACGTCGTTCGGATGGTAGACCACCCCTCCCTCGGAACAAGGCCCGCCGGGCCGGCCGATGCGTTGAAGCCCGGCGCAGTTTCCGGGATCCTGGTCGTCGCGGTGGCAGGCGCAAAGTCCACGGCCCGTGCGGGCCGGCAGCACACGAGCCTCGAGCAGGCCGACACGGCCACGTCGCCCGGCACCTCGGCTGCGCCCGCGCCGGACGACGCCCGCCACCTCAGCCGCCTGGCCAGCGAGGCGCGGCGCGGCGACGCGCTCGCCCCCGAGCGGCTGGCGATGGAGGCGATCAAGGCCCGCCTGTTCCCCGGCGAGGCCGCCCCGGCCAAGATCGGCCGCTTCACCGTCCTGCGGCAGATCGGCGCCGGCGGCATGAGCGTGGTCTACGCCGCCTACGACGAGCGCCTCGACCGCAGGATCGCCGTCAAGCTGCTGCGCTCGGGCGAGTCGGCCGACAACCAGGCCCGGCTGCTGCGCGAGGCGCAGGCGATGGCCCGCCTGTCGCACCCCAACGTCGTCGCGGTCCACGAGGTCGGCGCCTGGGAGCAGCAGGTCTACGTCGCCATGGAGTTCGTGCGCGGGCCCAACCTGCGCGACTGGTTGCAAGCTGTCCCCCGGGACATCCGCGAGATCCGCGAGGTGTTCGTCGCCGCCGGTCGGGGCCTCGCCGCCGCCCACCACGCCGGCCTGGTCCACCGCGACTTCAAGCCGGCCAACGTGCTCGTCGGCGACGACGGCCGCGTGCGCGTCGGCGACTTCGGCCTCGTCCGCCACGCCGGCGACGAGCCGCTCGAGGCGCCCGCGCCTGCACCTGTCCCGACGGGCAGCATCGTCCAGGCCGGCGCGCGCGTCGAGCTCTCGACCACCCTCACCGAGACCGGCGCGATCCTCGGCACGCCGGCCTACATGTCCCCGGAGCAGCACCTCGGCCGCCCCGTCGACGCCCGCAGCGACCAGTTCTCGTTCTGCGTCGCCCTCTACGAGGCCCTTTACGGCGCCCCGCCGTTCGCCGGCCGCGACCTGCTCGAGCTGGCCCGCCGCGTGCTCGCGGGCGCCGTATCACCTGTCCCCGAGGACAGCAAGGTCCCGGCCTGGCTGCGGCGCGCGGTCCTCCGCGGCCTCGCGGTCGACCCCGCCGCGCGCTGGCCCAGCATCGACGACCTGCTCGACGAGCTCGAGCGCGACCCGGAGCGGGCCTGGCGGACCCGCCGGAGCGCCGCCCTGGTCGGCCTCGCGGTCGTCGGCGTGGTCGTCGGCCTCCTCGTCGTCGCCCGCGAGCGCGCCGACGCGGCCGCGCAGGCCCAGCGGGCCGAGGCCGCCGCCGAGCGCCAGCGCCGGACCGCCGA
This sequence comes from Nannocystis punicea, assembly GCF_026965555.1. GTDB lineage: Bacteria > Myxococcota_A > Polyangia > Nannocystales > Nannocystaceae > Nannocystis > Nannocystis punicea. Next base: position 5,836,306 of record NZ_CP114040.1, read on the forward strand.
GGACGAGCGGGCCGCCGCCGAGCAGGAGCGCGACCGGGCCTTCATCGACGCCAAGGCCCAGCTCGCCGAGGCCCAGCGGGCCCAGGCCGCGCTGAAGGACGCGCTCGCGGCCGCCGAGGCCCAGCGCCTCAACGCCGAGGCTCACGCCGCCCTCGCCGAGCACGCCCTGTCCGAGGCCGAACGGCGCCGGCGCGAGGCCGAGGCCCAGCGCAAGGAGGCCGAGCGCCAGACCGGCCGCGCCGTCCACGAGGCCGCGCGGGCCCGCGACGCCAACCGCCTGGCCCAGGCCCTGGCCGGCGCGCGCGGCGATCCGACCACGGTGCTGGCGCTCCTGCGCGAGGTCGAGGACCCCGCCGCCGCGCCCGGGTGGGTGCCCGCCGCCGTCTCGGCCCTGCAGCACCCGGTCAGCGCCGCCGTCCTGCGGGGCCGCGGGGCCGCCCTCCTGACCGCCGCCTTCAGCCCCGACGGCGCCCGGCTCGCCGCCGCCGGCGAGGATCGGCGCGTGACCTTGTGGTCATGGCCCGACGACCATGTCCTGAAGATCCACGAGCACCAGGGCCCGGTCCGCGCCGTCGCCTTCGCCCCCGGCGGCGAGTTGGTCAGCGGGGCCGAGAACGGCGCCGCGGTGTGGCGCGACCCGCCGGTGCGTCTGCCCGCCGGCGCCGGCGACGACCTGCGGGCCTTCGCCCTCGCGCCCGACGGCCGCACCCTCGTCACCGGCGGCGGCGACGGCCGCGTGCGCGCCTGGGACCTCGAGGCCGCCCCGCCGCGCCCGCGCGAGCTCGCCCGCCACGAGGGGCCTGTCCATGCGGTCCTGTTCGACAGGACAGGTCACCTCGTCGCCTCCGCCGGCGCCGACGGGGCCGCGCGGATCGTCGATCTGCGCGGCGGTCCCCCGCGCTCGCTGCCCCACCCGAGCGGCGCGGTGCGCAGCGCCGCCTTCAGCCCCGACGGCCGCCGGCTCGCCACCGGGGCCCAGGACGGCCTCGTGCGCGTGTGGGACGCCCAGGGCGAGGGCGCGCCGGCCCTGCTGCGCGGCCACGCCGACGAGGTCGTCGCCCTCGCCTGGAGCCCCGACGGCGAGCGCCTCGCCTCCGCCTCGCTCGACCGCACCGCCCGCCTGTGGACCGCCGGCGGCGCGCCGCGGCGGACCCTCCGCGGCCACGACGGCCGCGTCTACGCCCTCGCCTGGAGCCCCGGCGGCGATCGCCTGGTCACCGCCTCGCAGGACGGCACCGCCCGCGTCTGGCCGGTCGACGGCGCACCTGTCCCCGGGGACATGCCGCTGATCCTCCGCGGCCACGGCGAGGCCGTCGTCGCCGCCGGCTTCAGCCCCTCCGGCGACCACGTCGTCACCGCCTCGCGCGACGGCACCGCCCGCGTCTGGCGCGTCCGCGGCGGCGACCCGCTGGTCCGTGCCGTCCCGCTCGGGGGCCCCGTCGACCACCTGGTCTGGACCGCCGCCGGCCTTTACGCCGTCCGCGCCGACGGCCGCGCCCTCCACCTCGCCCCCGCCGGCCTGCCCGGCCCCGGCCGCAGGACCTCCGAGACAGGGCGTGAAGACGATGTCTCCACGGACCTGCCTCCAAAACCATCTCACTCAAATGTCTCTTCGGCCATGCCCATGGGGACAGGTCTCATCGACCATGGTCCTCAGGACATGCCCCTCGAGCCACCCATGAGCAGCGGCGCCGACCCGTCCGGCCCCGCGCGGGTCGCCGCCCTCGCCGGCCCGGAGTCTCCCAGCCTGTTCCTCGGAACAGGTCCGAACGGACATGTCCTGACGCTCACCCGCGCCGGCGCGCTCCAGGGCTGGGACGACGCCCGCCGGCCGCTGAAGCCGCGCCCGCTCGACCCCGCGGTCGCGGCCGCGGCCGTCGCCCCCGACCTCGCCCGCGCGGCCCTGGCCGTGCCCGACGGCGCGCGCCTGTTCGACCTGACCGAAGGGACATCCCGTCCGCTGACCGGCCACCGCGGCAGCGTCACCGCCCTCGCCTTCTCGCCCGACGGCCGGCAGCTCGCCACCGGCGCCGCCGATCGCACCGCCCGCCTCTACAGCGCCCACGACCCCGCCGCCGCCCCGCGCGAGTTCGGCCCCCACTCGGGCAGCGTCACGGTGCTGGCGTTCTCGCCCGACGGCCAGCGCCTGGCCACCGGCTCGTGGGACCGCCGGGTCCGGATCTGGCCGCTCGCCGGCGGCGCGCCGACGATCCTCGAGGAGCACAGCGGACCGGTGCGCGCGCTCGCCTGGCGCCCCGACGGGGCCGCCCTGGCGACCGCCAGCGACGACGCCACGGTCCGCGTCTGGCCGCTCGACGGCCGCGACGAGCCGGTCGTCCTGACCGGTCACCAGGGCCCCGTGCGCGCGCTCGCCTGGGCCCCCGCCAGCCCGCACCTCGCCTCGGCCGGCGACGACGGCCAGCTGCGCCTGTGGACCGCCGACTTCGCCCCAGCGACCCTGAAGGCCCGCCTGCGCGCCGCCTCGCCGGTGTGCCTGTCGGCGCGCCAGCGCGGCCAGCTGCTCGGCGAACCCCCGGGCCTCGCCGAGGCCAACGCGACCGCCTGCCAGAGCGGGCACGAACCAGGCCAGTGAGGCATCCCGCCGCCTCGCACACCCCGACCGGCACGACGGGCAGTGAGGGCCCGCTTCGCCGGACGCACTCGATCCGGGCATGGTCTCGGGCCGTCAGGCCTCGATTCGCCTCACGCACTCGACCCCCGACGGCGGCGTGAACCCGTGCAGAGAAGCATCGCCTCGATGACCCGTCCGGGCGACCTCGTCGTCTCGCAACCCCGACCTGAGCGACCGCCCGAGGCATCGCCTCACACCCGACCCGAGCGACGCGCGAGGCATCGCCCCGCCTCGCCCTCTCGACGCGCGCGACCGCCGGTCAGAGTCCGGCGCGAACCCGTGCAGGGCAGCGTCGCTTCGCCGCGCGTGCTAGAACCGCCGCCGATGCCCAGTCGCAGCGCCGCCGTCGTCACGATCGTCGCGCTCGCGCTGGCCGGCGCCCCCGCGCCCGCCCGCGCCCAGACGCCCGCACCTGCGCCCGTCCCCGCGCAGGAGGCCGTCCGCGTCGTCGAGCCCCCGCCGCCCATGCCGGTGCAGGAGCCCCCGCCGCCGTCCGCCTACGACACCGTGATCCTGCGCGACGGCAGCGTCCTGCGCGGCACGATCCTCGAGCTCCACCAGGACCGCGAGGTCGTCATCCAGCTCACCGGCGGCCTGCGGAGGATCCCGTGGGCGGACATCGCCTCGACCACCTTCGCCGGCGCCGCGACGATCGGTCCCGAAGGACATGTCCCGCAGCCTCCGGGACATGTCCCGGCGGGCAGCACTGTGATCGCCGCCGAGGACGAGGTCGCCCCCGGCCCGAGCCGCCCCCGGATCTTCATCGAGCTCACGCGCCCGGCCGACGTCCACCTGCTCGAGGCGATCGCCCCGATCGGCGCCGTCAGCCCGCAGGCTGCCCGCGCCGGTCTCGCCGGGGCCCGCTCGGTCTGTCGCGCCCCGTGCGGCCACGTCATCGACGGCCGCGCCGGCTACCCGTTCTACTTCGGCGGCGACAAGATGATGCCGTCGCGGACCTTCTTCCTCAAGGATCTCGAGGGCGAGTACGTCGCCCGCGTCCAGCCCGGCCGCCGCGGCCTGCTGCTCGGCGGCATGCTGGCGTCGGGCTACGGCGTCGGCGGTACGCTGGCCGGCGCCATGCTGGCCGGCATCGGGCGCGACCGGGAGATGCGCACCGCCGGCCTCACGGTCCTCGGCATCGGCGTGGCCCTGCTGGCCGCCGGCATCACCATGGCGATCCACGGCTCGACCCGCTTCCGCCTGCATCGCCGCCGCTGACGCAAGGCGGCCGGACGGCGCGTGGTCTTCAGGACGGGCGACCGGCGCGGAACATCGCGTGCCTGAAGGGCATGTCCGATCGCGCAGTATCGATCGGACATGTCTTCCGGGACAAATCTTGAAGGACATGATCGGTCGGACCACGACGACACGACTCGGCGCGGCCGCCCGTCCTGCCCGGCGTTCATCACCGCCCCACGGCCCAGGGCGTGGCTCACCCTCTCCCTGCGCGCCGCGGCTCCGGCTCGCGCACTCCCCCGAGCGTCTCGCTCAGCACCTGCCACACCGCGGCCACGCGCGGCAGCTCGCGCTGCGACTTGTGCCCGACCAGCCACAGGCTGTCGATCGGCCAGCTCGCGGCGCTGGCCGCCAGCGCCGCGTCGTGGCGCACCTCGACCAGCCCGCGCACCCGGGCGTACGGCGTCGGCAGCAGCACCACCCCCATCCCGAGGGCCGCGGCCGCCAGCTGACTCGCGTAGTGACTCGTCCGCAGCACCACGCTCGCGCGCGCCACGTGGCGCGCGATCCACTGCGCCGCCGGCAAGCTGGCCAGGTCGTGGTCGAAGCCCACCCACGGCGCCGCGCTCCAGTCCCGCAGGACCCCGAGCGAGCGCGCCAGGGTCGGGGACGCCAGCGCCACCGAGCGCGCGTGCATCAGCCTCCGCAGCACCAGCTCCGCGGACGTCGGCCGCACCGAGCGCAGCGCCAGATCGGCCTCTCCGCGCGTCAGGTCGACCACGCGCACCGACGTCTCCAGCTCCACCACGATCCCGGGGAACCGCGCCCGCACCGCTGCCAGCGCCGGGATCACGAACATGTCCGCCAGGCCAGGCGGCGCGCTCAGCCGCACCACCCCCTCGGCCGACGCCTCGATCGTCGACGCCTCGCGCCCGAGGCGGGCGTGCGCCAGCTCCATCGCCTCGGCGGCCACCAGCACCGCCTCGGCCGCGCGGGTCGGCGCCAGCCCGTGGCGCCCGCGCTCGAACAGCCGCGCCCCGATCGTCGCCTCGAACGCGGTGAGGCGCCGGCTCACCGTCGAGATGTCGACCCCGAGCCGGCGGGCCGCGTCGCCGAGGTTGCGCAGCCGGTGGGCGGCCAGGAACACGCGCACGTCGTCCCAGCGGCCGTCCTCGCTTCCTTGCATTTTTGCCGGCCTGGATTGCAGTCCTGCGGATTTTCTTGCACCCATGCAACGACCATCCTAGCAGCATGCAAGCCACCTCCGCACCGCTCCACGTCGTCCTCGGCGCCGGCCAGATCGGCGGCCGCCTCGTCGAACTCCTGCGCGCCCGCGGCCTGCGCGTCCGCCAGGTCCGGCGCACCGCGGTCGGCGTCGGGCCCGAGCTCGTCGCCGGCGACATCACCGACCTCGACTTCGCCCGCCGGGCCACCGAGGGCGCCGCGGTCGTCTACGACTGCATGAACCCCGCCTATCACCGCTGGCCGCAGGAGCTGCTGCCGATCGCCCGCGGCGCCCTGCACGGGGCCGCCCGCGCCGGCGCCCGCCTGGTCGCGCTCGACTGCCTCTACATGTACGGCCGCCCGAACGGGCCCATGCGCGAGGACTCGCCGCTCGCTCCGTGCAGCAAGAAGGGCGAGCTGCGGGTGCAGCTCGCCGAGCTGCGGCTCGCCGCCGATCGCCGCGGCGACGTCCCGGTGGCGATCGCCCGCGCCAGCGACTTCTTCGGCGCCGACCTGGCCTACTCCGTGTGGAACGACCGCTTCTTTCGCCGGATCCTCGCCGGGCGCAGGGGCGAGGTCTTCGGCGACCCCGACCTCCCGCACGCCTACACCGACGTCGAGGATGTCGCCCGCGCCCTGGCGACCCTCGGCACCAGCGACCGCGGCTTCGGCCAGGTCTGGCACATCCCCACCCCCCCGGCCGAGAGCACCCGCGGCCTCGCGCAGCGCCTCGGCCGCGCCCTCGGCCGCGACGTCGACGTCACCTCCGTCCCGCGCTGGCTGGTCCGCGCCCTCGGCCTCGCCTCGCCAATGATGCGCGAGCTCGCCGAGATGATGTACCAGTGGGAGGTCCCGTTCCTCGTCGACGACGCCAAGTTCCGCGCCGCCTTCGGCTGGTCGGCCACGCCCGTCGACGAGGCCGTCGCGCGCACCGCCTCCTGGGCCCGCGCGCGCTACGGCCTCGCCCCCGCCGCGGTCGCCCCGGCGCGCCCCTGAAGCGGCGCTGCGACTCCTGGGACAGGACCGATCGGACATGCTGAAAAAGACATGCCGTGAAGGACATGTCCTTCACGGCACCCTCAAACCGCAGCCCTTCCGCCGCGCGCTTCGCCCCTCAGCCCGGCGTCACGCCCGGCTCGGTCGGGTCGAGCGACCACTCCCACGCGTCGAGCAGCACCACCGAGTCGAAGATGTGGCCGCCGGTGTCCCAGATCGCCAGGCGAATCTCCATCACCTCGCCCGGCTGAACGTTGCCGGTCATCGTCAGCCAGCCGGTGCCGCCGCCGATCATCGTCTGCGCCGGGTCGCACGTCGAGAAGTCGTTCTGGTCGTAGCCGGTGCCGACCAGCTCCGTCGTGCCCTCGCAGCCGTTGTAGTTGGACGTCGGCACGCCCTGCGCCGCGCAGCCGACCTCGCCGCCCTGGCACTGGGTGAACAGCCCCTGGGCGACCTTGACGAGGTTGACGCCGATCGGCCACTGCGTCTTGCCGTCGTCGTAGATGGCGACGTTCTTGTCGTTCGGGTTGCCGTCGGACTCGGAGTCGACCAGCGCGACGAAGAAGTCGTTGTACTGGCTGCACACGTACTCGGGGTACTCGGCCGAGAAGAAGTACATCTTGGTCGAGAACGACTTGGCGTTGGTCGGCACCCGGATCCGCAGCTTCAACATGATCGGGTCGTTGGCCGACGGCACCTGCGGCACGTTGCAGCCGGGCGGGTTGGGCAGCTTGCCGCCGATCGCCGTCCACCAGTCCTGCGGCGGCGGGCTCGTCGTGCCCAGGTTGGCGCCGCCCTCGAACTTCACGAAGTTCGGCTTGGTGTCGTTGGCGTCGGCGGCGTGGCCGCTCGACAGGATCATCAGGCGGCTGTGCTTCTGCGGCCCGATCTTGTCGCCGAAGCCGGCGCGGATCGAGCGCGACGCGGCCGCCGGCAGACCTGTCCCATCGGCCAGGCTGAACTTGCCGCCGATGACGCCCCACGTCCTGTCCTTCGGGTCCGCCGGGTTCTCGACCGTCATCTGGCACAGGTCGAGCGCGCGGGCGTAATCGAGCGGGTCGGCCGAGTCGCTGGCGAGGGCCGCGTCGCAGCTCGGCGCCTCCTCGTCGGTGTTGCCGTCGCAGTCGTCGTCGACGGTGTTGCCGACGTATTCGTACGCGCCCGGGTTCACCAGCTTCGGGTCGGCGCACGCGCCGCTGGCGACGTCGCAGCAGTCGCCGCTGCACACGCCCCAGCCGTCACCGTCTTCGTCGGCGTCCTCGTCGGCGTCGCCGTCGCAGTCGTCGTCGATCGCGTTGCCGCACACCTCCGCCACCGGCCACACCGCGCCCTCGCAAGATCCGAACCCGAGCCCCCCGTCGAGGCAGGTCCGCACCCCGGACACGCACGCGCCGACGTCCTGGGTGCCCTCCGGACCGCCGTAGCACGGCTCCTGCTCGCCCGGCTCGCACGGCTGGCTGCACACCCCGGCGTCGAGGTCGCACACCGGCCCGTCGGGGCTGTCCTTACAATCCTGGTCCGAAGAACATGGCGTTCCGGACATGCTCGTCGAGCCAGTGACGATGCCCTCGGTCGTCGTCGTGGTCGACGTCATCGCCGCCGTCGTCTGCTCCGCGTCGGTGGTGGGCTCCGCGATGGTGGCCTCGCTGCTGCCCGACGAGGTCTCCGTGGCGGGCGCCGTGGTCGCGCCGCTGGTGGAGGTCTCGGTCGCCGAGGCGAAGCCGTTGTTGGTGGCGCCCTGACCGCCCCCGCAAGCGAGGAACACCCACAGCGGCAGCGTAGTGACGGCGGCCCCGGTGATTCGTGAAGAACGAGACATCGCGTACTCCTCCGCTCGCGGGACGCGAGCGCGCAAGCTATGCCAAAAAGCCTCTGCGGGTGCACGCGCGGGTTCTTCCGTCAACTCACGCGTGACCCCTGCGTGACGGGTAATGGCGGCCACCTTGAGGCCCCGTCACCTCACTGTCACTTGCTCCTGCAACGGACACTTGTTTCATGACGGCGTCGTCATTGCGCCGCGGGGAACGAATTGGGTATCGTGCCGCCCGATGCATTTTGGGACCCGATCCAGCCTGGTGTTGCTCGCGAGCGCGATTTCGCTCGCGGCCTGCAATGACGATACGAGCACGCCCCAGACCGAGGGCGACACGGACGGCTCGACCACCGAGACCAGCGCCGGGCCCGGCACCGACACCGAGGACGTGCCCACCACCACGGCTCCGACGACCACCGCGACCACCAGCGATGTGACCGCGACCACGGGTCCCACGACCACCGAGACCTCGCCGGGCACCACCACCGAGACCGGCACCACCAGCGAGACCGGCACCGACACGGACACCGACGGCGACACCGACACCGGCGGCCCGGTCGACGGCGTCGTCGAGTGCGACGCCCCGCCGCTGAGCCCGCCGGCCGAGGGCACCTGTGAAGTCCTGGCCCAAGGGCCAGGCGGCACCCTGATCCGGGGCACCGTCCTCGCCCCCGACGTCGTCTACGAGAACGGCGCAGTGCTCGTCGATCCCTCCGGCGTCATCGCCTGCGTCGGCTGCGACTGTCTCGACCTGCCCGAGGCGCAGGACGCGACCCAACTCGGCTGCGCCCAGGGCGTCATCTCTCCCGGCCTGATCAACGCCCACGACCACATCAGCTACGCCGGCAACGCCCCGATCGGCGAGGGCGTCGATCGCTACGAGCACCGCCACGACTGGCGGATCGGCAAGAACGGCCACCAGAAGCTGACCGTCCCCGGCGGCGCCTCCGAGGAGGAGGTCCTCGCCGCCGAGTTCCGCTTCATCATGAGCGGCGCCACCTCGGCCGCGGCCGCCGGCGGCGAGCCGGGCCTGCTCCGCAACCTCGACATGGGCCTGCTCGAGGGCCTGCCGATCCCGGTCGCCAACAGCGACACCTTCCCGCTCGGCGACACCAACGGCTACCAGAACGCGTCGATGTGCGGCGGCTACCCCGACATCACCCTGACCTCCGAGGTCGCCGACGAGAACGCCTACCTGCCGCACATCGCCGAGGGCATCAACGGCTACGCGCGCAACGAGTTCGTCTGCCTCAGCGACGGCAACAGCGACATCGTCGCCGGCCAGACCGCGATCATCCACGCCATCGGCCTGACCGCCGAGGACAGCGCCGGCATCCACCCCGACCGCGCGCGCATCGTCTGGTCGCCGCGCTCCAACATCGTCCTCTACGGCAACACCGCGCAGGTCACCGTCCTCGACAACTTCGGCGTGCCGCTGGCGCTCGGCACCGACTGGGTCGCCTCGGGCTCGATGAACATGCTCCGCGAGCTCCGCTGCGCCGACGAGCTCAACACCACCTACTACGACAACCACTTCACCGATCGCGACCTGTGGCAGATGGCCACGCTCAACGCCGCCCTCGCGACCGGCAGCGAGAACGCGATCGGCCTGCTCCGCCCCGGCTACGCCGGCGACATCGCGGTGTTCGACGGCGCCGAGCTCGAGCGCCACGCCGCCGTGGTCCGCGGCGAGCTCGCGGGCGTCGTCCTCGTCATGCGCGGCGGCCTCCCGCTCTACGGCGACACCGAAGTGATGGCCGGCTTCAACGGCATGACCTGCGAGGACCTCGACGTGTGCGGCCGGGCCAAGACCGCCTGCGTCAGCGGCGACACCGGCGGCATCACCTACGCGGAGATGAAGGCCGCGATCGAGCCCACCTACCCGCTGTTCTTCTGCGGCACCCCCGACGACGAGCCGACCTGCGTGCCCTCGCGTCCGGGCGAGTACGACGGCCTCCCGGTCGCCGACGACCTCGACGGCGACGCCGTCCTCGACGCCGACGACAACTGCCCCAACGTCTTCAACCCGCCGCTCCTCATCGAGCCGGGCGTGCAGCCCAACGCCGACGGCGACGCCGCCGGCGACGCCTGCGATCCCTGCCCGCTCGACAACACCGACACCTGCACCTTCATCGACGCCGACGACATGGACGACGACGGCGTGCCCAACGGCGCCGACAACTGCATGCGCGTCGCCAACGCCGATCAGGCCGACGGCGACGACGACGGCAAGGGCGACGAGTGCGACGCCTGCCCGACCGCCAACCCGGGCTACTCGCCGTGCCCGATCACCATCGAGGCCATCCGCGATCCCAACCACCCGCAGCACCCGCAGGACGGCGCCGTCGTCAAGGTGGTCGACGCCTACGTCACCGGCATCCGCCCGCTCTCGGGCAGCTCGCGCGGCTTCCACATCGAGACCGGCTCGCAGATGCCCTTCACCGGCATCTTCGTGTTCACCGGCAACACCTCGCCGGCGGTCAAGGTCGGCGACAAGGTCGACGTCACCGGCACCTACGAGCAGTACTTCGGCCTCGACGAGATCTCGTACCCGCAGGTCTCGATCGTCGAGACCGGCATGGTCCTGCCGTTCGAGCCGCTGCCCGCCGAGCCGGCCGACATCGCCACCGGCGGCGCCGACGCCTTCCCCCTGCAGTCGATGCTCGTCGTCGTCGACGGGGTCGCGATCACCAACATCAACCCCGACGCGCCGATGGACTTCGACGAGTTCGCGGTCACCGGCAACCTCCGCATCGACGACCAGCTGTCCGACTCGCTCAAGGACATGCAGCTCAACAACGCCTGCGCCGTCGGCACCCAGTTCGAGTCGATCGCCGGCGTGCTCGGCTTCAGCTTCGACAACAGCAAGCTGCAGCCGCGCGTGAAGAGCGACATCGTCCTCGGCAACAACAACAACTGCAACCCGTGGCCGTAGCGCCGCCGGTCGCGACCGCCTAGACTTGCGCCCGGTGTCTTCGGGCCGCCCCTCACGCCACGCCTCGGCCCTCCTCGGGCCGGGGCGTCTCGCGTCGCGCACCACGGCCATCGCGGCGGTGCCCGCAGTCATGACCGCGAGCTTCCCGACTTTCGTCGCGGCTCCCGACGCCACCTCTTCGCAGTCGAGCACCCGCCTCGCGGCCGACACCGCGTCGTCCCGTCGTTCTCGCCGCACCTTCCTCTCCGGCGCCGTCGGCCTGTGCGCCGCGCTCCTCGTCGCCGCCGAAGCCTCGGCCGAGCCGGCGCGGCGCTGGCCGCTGTGGCCCACCGAGGTCGCGCGGGCGGCCGAACCGCTGGTGGGAGCGCCCGAGAGCGAGCTCCGGCTCGTGCGTGACAGCCGGCGCGTCGCCGCGGTCCGCGACCTCGACGTGTTCGCCACCCCGCTGGTCGCCCCGATCCTCGTCGCCGCGCTCGAGGACCGCTCGAGCGCAGTCCGCCGCGAGGTCCTCCAGGCCTGTCTCGAGCGCCAGCTGCTCGCCTGTGCCCCGGCCGCGCGCAAGATCTGGCAGACCGAGCTCGACGACCCCGCGCTCCGCGTCGCCGCCCTCCGCGTCGCCGTCCTCGCCGCCGACGCCGACCGCCTGCAGCTGTTCCTCACCGCCCTGCGCGACCCGGACGCCCTGATCCGGGCCGAGTCCATGCGCACCTTCGCGGCCGCCAGCTGGCCCAAAGACCAGCTTGCGATCGTCCGCACCAACCTGATCGCCAAGCTCGCCGATCCGACCCCCGAGGTCCGCCGGGCCGCCGCTCACGGCCTCGGCGTCCTCGGCCCCGACGACCCACGCGGCAACCGGTCCGACGGCGCCCTCCCGCTCACCCGCCTGCTCGTCGATCCCGACCCGCAGGTCCGCCAGGACACCGCCGACGCGCTCGCCCGCCTGCGCGATCCCCGGGCCGCACCCGCCCTGCTGCGCGCGTTGCAGGTCGGCGACGAGACCTACGTCGGCCGCAGCCTGTTGCACGCCTTCGCGGCCCTCCCGGGCACGGCCGCCGCGACCGCGGGCAAGCCGGGTGATGGCCCCGACGGCCTCGACGTCGACGCCGAGCTGCTGCGCCTCCTCGATGCCCCGCCGCGCAACCTCCTCCCGCGCCACGTCGCCGAGGCGATCGCGCGCCGGCGCATGCCGAGCGCCGCGCTGGCCGAGGGCCTGGTGGCCCGCCTGCGCGAGGACGCCCTGCGCCACAGCGAGGCGCACGCCCTCCGCCAGCCCGCGCTCGACGCCCTCCTCGGTCTCGGCGAGGCGGCGCGGCCCGCCCTGACCGCCGCCCTGGCCCGCGGCCTCGAACCGCCGCTCGAGCGCGAGGTCCGGCGCCTGCTCGCCGCCCTCGACCCGCCGCAACGAGCGGCAGTGTTCGCCCCGCCGTGGCCGGCCGACGCCGATCGGGACGCCTGGCAGCGCGCGCTGACCGAGCCCGACCCCGCCGCCCGTCTGCGCGCCGCCGCGGCGCTCGGCCAGCGGGCCCCGGAGTGGCTCGGCGGCGCCGCCGGGTACCGCCTCGAGCTGGCCGGCGGCGCCGAATTGCGCCGCCCGTGGCTGCTCGCGCTCGCCAGCGCCCCCGGCTGGACCGCCGTCGACTCGGCGCTCCCGGTCCGCCTGGCCCTGTGGGCCGACGATCCTTCTCTCGGCAGCGGCGATCGCTGCCTCGCGGTCGTCGCCCTCGCCCGCCAGCGCCACGGCAGCGCCACCTTCGCGCGCGTCGCCGCGCAACAGGCCAGCGCCGCCGATCCTGCCGTCCGCGTCTGCACCGCCGCCGCGCTCGCCTGGGCCCCACCGCGCGCCGCCGATCCGCTGCTCGCCGGCCTCCTGCGGGACGCATCGGCGCGCGTCCGCACCAGCGCCGCCCTCGCGCTCGCCTGCCGCGACCGCCCGGACCCCGAATTCACGCCCCAGCTCGCGCTGATGGCCGCCCGCGACCCCGAACCCGCCGTCGTCCGCGCCGTCGAGCTCGCCCGCGTCCCCGAGCGCTGCGACGGCTGGGGCGTGGTCTTCGCCCCACCCGGCGAGACCGGCCCCTGGCTGTCCCTGCGCCTGCGCGGCCGCGCCTTCGAGGCCCCGGCCGAGACCCTCGGCACCCTCCGCCTGGCTTTCGGCCCCGGCTACACCGAGGCCACTCTCCGCGACCCCGCCGGCCCCCCGACCGAAACGACGAGCCCCCGCATCGTCTTCGACTAGCGGTCGCCCATCCTTCAGAAGGCCCGGACTCGCGGCCCCCGGACCGACGCCCAAACGCGACGAGCCAACCCTCGCCGTACGCTGTCCCCGTTCGCCGGACCGGGCGCCCTCCTTCCAGAAAGCCGCGAAGTCGAGGCCCTCCGAGAGCACGAAGCGACGAGCGACGGACTGCCCCCGGGCGCAGGCCGTCGCCGTCCTCGAAGCGATGAGCCACGTTCGCGGCACGGCGCGTCCTTTCTTTGAAGCAGATCGCCCGCGCCCCACCTCGCGGCCGCGGCCCCCGGCAATTCCGCCCGAATCAGCGTTCCAGGCCCGCCGAACCGGCGACTCCGCGGCCGTCGGCTGCGCACCCCGGCGCTGCGAATCGTGTATCGGGCCCGCCGCGAAGCCCCGGCCCGCGCCCCCAAAGTCATCAAAGATTGCTTTCTTGTCGAGAAAGCAATCACCCTCGCGGCCCCATTCCGCCCCGATATCTCAACCGCTGGCAATCACGAGGTTTTTCGTCTGGACTGCGACTTGCTCATCAGGTCGGGCATGCGAGCCGTGACCCCTGCCGACGAGTTTCTGGCCCAGATCAACCCCCACCTGCCGCGCCTGACCAGCGTCGGCATGCGACTCACGCGGCAGCGCAGCGAAGCCCAGGACCTGGTGCAGGAGGCGCTGACCAAGGCGTGGGCCAACTGGCACCGCTTCCGGCCCGGCGGCAGCCTCGGCGCCTGGCTGTCGCGGATCCTGGTCAACACCTTCATCTCGCGGCACCGCCACCAGCGCGTGGTCGACGTCACCGCCGGTCGCAGCGACATCGCCGAGCACCTGTTCGACGCCGCCCGGATCGACGCCTGCAGCGCGCCCGAGGCCGCGTGGCACGCCGAGGGGCTGTCGGACGAGGTGGCGGCCGCGCTCGCCGCTCTCCCCGAACACTACCGCGAGGTCGTCGAGCTCGTCGACCTCCACGGCCTCGCCTACCGGGAGGCCTCGGAGCAGCTCGGCTGTCCGCTCGGCACCGTGATGAGCCGTCTGCACCGCGCGCGCCGGCTCCTCCGCGACCAGCTCTCGGACTATGCTCAGCAGCACGGCCTCCACGCCGCTGCCGCCTGATGTCTGCCCCTCGACCTCGCGCCCTCCTCACCTGTCTCTTGGGACTGGTGCTCGTCACCGCCTGCGAGGGCAAGCCCGGCGCCGGCGTGGCCGGCAAGCCCGGCGCCGGCGCCCCGGTGCTCGCCCTCGGCGCCCCCGTCCCCGCCTTCGCCGGCACCACCTTGCGGGGCGAGCCGCTCAGCCTCGCCGAGCTCCGCGGCCGCGTCGTCCTCCTCAACGTGTGGGCCACCTGGTGCGACCCTTGCCGCGAGGAGCTGCCTGACCTGCAGGCGCTCCACGTCCGCCACGAGCCCGAGGGCCTGACCGTCCTCGGCGTCAGCACCGACGCCGCGCGCGACGCCAAGACCCTGCGCAACATGGTCTCCGGCTTCGGCCTCACCTACCCGGTGATCCACGACGAGCGCAACGTGGTCGGCAGCCCGTTCCAGGTCGTCGGCTACCCCGCCAGCTTCCTCATCGACCGCGCCGGCAACCTCCGCTGGCGCCGCGACGGCAGGATCCCCACCGGCGACCCCGAGCTCGCCGCCGCCCTCGCCGCCGCCCTCGCCGAGCCCGCGCCGTAGTCCTCGGGGACATGTCGTTGGGGACATGTCGTGCTGGACATGTCTTTGAGGGCATGCTCATGGATCGCGCCGGCAACCTCCGCTGGCGCCCAGCTGCGAGCGAGCGGCGTCGTGGTAAGGATGCGTGTACCATGTGCACATGGTCGCTGTTCGCCTGCTCTCGACCCCCGTGATGCTCCTCGCCTGCGCGTGCGCGCCTCCCCGGGTGCCGCCGCAGCCGTTCGTGCCCGCGGAGTGGGAGCCGGCGTGTCTGGTCGACGGCACCGGCCTGCGGCGCTCGTCCGAGCGCACGGTCGAGTTCCGGCCCGCGCCGGACCGCGCGACGCTGTTCGCCAGCCACCACTGGGGGGAGAAAGAGCCGCTGAACGGCAACCTGTTGCTCGAGCTGCCGAACGCCCGCGAGGGCGAGGCCGAGGTCCACGGCGGCCCCGGGGCGGTCTACACGGAGAGCCTCCAGGTCGGCTCCTCGGTGTGGCGTCTGCGGGGCTCGGTTCGCTGGCGCGACCTCGGCGACGGCCGCACCGAGCTCGCGCTCGCGCTGGTCATGAAGGGTACCGACCACAAAGTCCGCGGCACTCTGGTCGCCCGCCGCGTCGAGCACCTCAGCAAGTGTCACTGAGGCGAGCCCCACCACGCACGCAGCCACCGTCCGCAAGATCCGAGCTCGGGCAGCGCACACACGCTGTCCGAGCTTGCGAACCGGCCGCTCGCCTCAGACCCCGAGCAGCTCGCGGACGCTGCCTGCGACCGCCGCGGTGGGCAGGCACATGCGGGCTCCGGCGGCGCGGGCGGCCATGCGGATCTCGTCGGTCGGCGCGTCGTGGACCGCGATGATCTGCGGGTTGCCTGGACCGGCGGCCAGCTTGGCGATCACGTCGGTGCTCTTGAGGTCGGGCACCGTCAGGCTGAGGATCACGTAGCGCGGCGGGGCCGCCTGGGCGACCAGGAGCGCGTCGGCGCCGGTCTGGGCGGTCTTGATCTCGAGCGGCGGCGTCGCCCGCTCGAGCTCCTCCTTCACCTTGGCGCGGAAGTCGGCGTTCTGGGTGACGAGGAGCACCTTCGAGTTCTCGCGCGGGTCGGTCGAGGGCTCGATGCGCGGCTCGTCGCGGAGGTGGAACGCCTCGACCACGCGGCGGCGGACCTCGGCGACGTCGAGCGGCTTTTTGAGGCAGGCCGAGGCGCCGGCGGCCAGGATCCGCTCCATGTTGGCCTCGGTGTAGTAGCCGGTGATGGCGATGATCTCGGTGTGCATCGTCGACGCGTCGCGCTTGAGGCGAGCGCACACCTCGAAGCCGTCGACGCCGGGCATCATCAGGTCGAGGAAGATGAGCTGCGGGCGGAACGTGGCCACCAGCCGACCGGCGTCGAACGCGTCGCGGGCGACCTCGACGTCGAACTGATGGGACAGGTCCTTGAGGACATCCCGGACCAGGTCGAGCACCACCGGCTCGTCGTCG
The DNA here is from genome assembly GCF_026965555.1 of Nannocystis punicea. Lineage (GTDB taxonomy): Bacteria > Myxococcota_A > Polyangia > Nannocystales > Nannocystaceae > Nannocystis > Nannocystis punicea. The sequence continues at coordinate 5,852,436 of NZ_CP114040.1, forward strand.
ATCACGAGCAGGCGGCCGACCTCGTCGCCGGTCGGGACGGTGAACGGGATCCCGCGCTCTTGACAGACGCGCTCGAGGTCCTCGCGCCGCACGCGGCGGTGGCCGCCGACGGTCTTGAACGCCGGGATGAGGCCGTCCTCGATCCAGCGGATCACGGTGGTCGGCGTGACGCAGCAGATCCGCGCGACGTCGTGGGTGGAGTAGGTGTCTTTGACTGGTGTGCGTCCGCGGCTCATACGCTGGTGGGCTGCCCCTCGGGGGCGTCCGGGAGGTGGATCGTGAAGGTCGTACCCTGCCCGGGCTGCGACCGCACGAGAATATCACCTCCGTGGTCCTTGATGATTCCGTAGGAGATCGCAAGCCCGAGACCGGTGCCCTTGCCGATGTCCTTGGTGCTGAAGAACGGGTCGAAGATGCGGTCGAGGATCTCCGGAGGGATCCCACAGCCCTCGTCGGCGATCTCGACGACCACGCGGCCGTCCTCGCGGTCGAGGCGGATCCGGATCCGGCCGCCACGCGGCATGGCGTCGACCGCGTTCGACAGCAGGTTGAGGAGCACCTGCTCGAGCTGGTCGGCGTCGCCGACCAGCATCGCCGTGGGCAGCCCGGAGCGCAGGATCCGGACGTTGTGCATCCGCCACTGGTACTCGCCGATGCCGATCACGCGGTCGATGAGCCCGCTGAGGTCGACCGGCCGGCGCTTGCCGCCCTCGCGCTGGCGCGAGAACAAGAGCACGCCCTCGACGATCTTGCGGCAGCGCTCGCCGCTCGCCGCGATCTTCTCGACCTTCTCGCGCACGCCCGGGTCGAGCGGCTTCTCGAGCAGCAGGCGGCTGTAGCCGACCACGCCGCTGAGCGGGTTGTTGATCTCGTGGGCGATCCCCGCTGCCAGGAGGCCCACCGCGGCCAGCTTCTGCGTGCGCAGCACCTGGTCCTCGAGCGCCCGGCGCCGCCGCAGGTCGAGCGCCACCAGCACCGCCCCGGCGCCCGGGTCGTCGGCGCCGCGCAGCAGCCGGCCCTCGAGGTGCAGCGGGATCTCCTTCCCGCCCTCCGCCAGCACCGCGACCTCGGTGGCGATCGCGCCGGCCTTTCGCAGGCTCGCCCACAAGCTGTCCCAACGGGCAGGTTCGGCCAGGCGCGCCACCTCGACCCCGAACTTGCGCCCGCGCGCCGCCTCCGCCGAGACCCCGAGCAGCTGCTGGCTGGCGCGGTTCCACGTCACGACCCGCCCGGCCGCGTCGATCGAGTTGATGAGCACGCTGGTCTGATCGAGCAGCAGCGCCTGGTACGCAGCCAGCGCCTCCGTCTCGATCATCAGGCGTCCGCCCTCGAGGCCGAGCGCCAGCTGCGGAGCGAGCAGCGCCAGCAGGCGGACCGGCGGCGCGTCGCGCGGCCCGGCGCCCACCAGCACGAAGTACCCGGCCACCCGCGGGTTAGCCCCCAGGGCCATGCGGAGCGCGGTGCGCCGGCCCTCGAGATCGCCGAACCACCGCCGGTGCGTCGGCTCCGTCGCGTCGATCTCCACCACCGCCGGACCGCTGCCCCACGCCGCCGGCGGATCGCCTTCGACCGGCAGCGTCGAGATCCGCGGGGCACAGCCGGTCCGCAGGCTCCACCGCTGCCAGCCCTCGCCCACGCGGGCCAGCACCACGCCGCGGGTGAACCCGAGCGAGTCCATGATCGCCCCGCAGGCCGCGGCGACGTTGTCGTGGGGTCGGGCGGTCGACACCAGCAAGCGATCGACCTGGGCCAGCAGGCGATCCTCGAAGTCCTGCTGCCGGCGCTCGCGGAGGTCGCGGAGCAGCGCCACCGTCGGCGCCCCCTCCTCGCGCCCGCCCGCCAGCGACAGCTCGACCGGCAGCGGCGCCCCGTCGAGGCGGCGCAGCTCGATCTCCCCGTGCCAGTTGCCGACCCGCGCCTGCGTCAGCGCCTCGCTCAGCGCCCGCCCGACCGCCGGCTCCGCCAGCTCGAGCAAGCTGCGCCCGCCCAGGTGCGGCCCGCTCCTGGCCTCCGAGTCCTGTCCCGAAGGCAAGGGTCTTCCAGACATGTCCTCCGCGCCAGCCCGTGCCCGCCCGGGCGCAGCCGCCCCGCTCGCGTCGCCCCGCGCGGTCGTCCGTGCGCTCGCCTCTGCGCTCGCGTCGCCGCGCCCCGTCGAGGCCCGCGCGTACCCGTCCGCCGGCGTGCGGCCCGCCGCCGGCGCTCCCGCGCCGCCGTCGCCGCGCCCCGTCGAAGCCCGCGCGTACCCGTCCGCCGGCGTGCGGCCCGCTGCAGGCGCTCCCGCGCCGCCGTCGCCGCGCCCCGTCGAAGCCCGCGCGTACCCGTCCGCCGGCGTGCGGCCCGCCCCCTTCGCCCCTGCGGTCCCGTTCGGCCGGCCCGCCTCGCCGCGGCCCGGCACCGAGCTCGCGCGCGCGGACCCGTCGCTCGGCGCACCGCCGGCTGCGCTGCGCGCCGCCCCCTCGTGCGTGCGCTCCAGCTCTGCCCGATCGGACATGTCCGCGGAGCCAGCCGCCTCCGCGTACTCCTGCTCCGAGGGCAATGTCCGCGCGGACATGTCCTCTGCGCCAGGCCGCACCCGCCCGCGGACCTCGCCGGCGAACAGCGCCCGCGCGGCCGGGTTGGCGTGGACGATCATCCCCGCGCCGTCGAGCAGCAGCAGCCCCTGGTCGAGCGCCTCGAGGCAGCGGGCCAGCGAGCGGCCGACGTCGGGCGTCTGCGACCGCTCCGGGGCCGTGAAGGTCAGCAGCACGTTGTCGCTGGCGAGCTTGCTGGCCCGCACCGCGCAGGGCCACGCCCGACCGCGCCCCGGCACCAGGGTCAGCTCGAGCGAGAAGTTGTGCCCCGCGGGTCGTCCGCGCAGCCCGGTGAAGGCCCGCCCGAACGCGCTGCGCTCGCTGGCGCGCGCGATATAGGCCAGGAACGGCTCGCCGCTGAGGTCTGCGGCGGCGAGGCCCTCGGCGAGGCCGGGGTTCGCGGCCAGGATCAGGCCCGCGGGCGTGAGCACGGCGGCCGGCATGGCCAGCGCCGCGACGATCTCGGCATAGGCGCCGAGCGCGCCGTCGGTGCTGACGCGGATCGTCGCTTCGGCATCGCCGAGGCGCGGCAACGAGGAGGTCTTGGAGCCCTGGCCCACGAGTGAGGCGGCATGCTTAGCAAAATTCCCCGCCTGGTGCCCGGGGTCGAGATCGCGCGGCGCCGTCTCGCGCCCCTCGGTCGCCCCTGCTAGTCTGCCGCGCCGATGACGCTCACCGACTCCGGCCGCCTCGCGGGCGTGCGGCTCGCCGCCACCGTCGTCCTCCTCCGCGAGCGCGCCGCCGGCGATCCCCAGGTCTTCATGCTGCGGCGCAGCGCCAGGAGCCCGTTCATGCCCGACACCCTGGTCTTCCCGGGCGGCGCGGTCGACCCCGGCGACGGCCCCGAGGGCAGCGACGCGGCCTTCGACGCCGCGGCCCGCCGCGAGTGCCGTGAGGAGGCCGGCGTCGCCCTCGACGGCCGCGAGCTCCACTGGTTCGACACCTGGCTCACCCCCGCCGCCGAGCCGCGCCGCTACCTGGCCCGCTTCTATCTGGCCCGCCTGGCCGAGGGCGAGGCCGAGGACGCCGCCGCCGACGGCCACGAGACCCACGAGGGCCGCTGGGCCACCCCGGCCGAGATCCTGGCCGCCTGGGGCCGTGAGGAGGTCGACCTCCCGCCGCCGACCCTCTGCACCCTCATGCGCCTGGCCGACGAGCGCCGCGCCGGCCTGATCGGCCTCCCCGCCGCCGCCCTCCACGAGCCGATCCTCCCCAAGGGCCTCCTGCAGCCCGACGCCGCCGGCGAGGCCCAGCTGGTCGTCGTCCTCCCCCACGACCCCGCCTACCCCGACCTTCCCGGCGACGGCGTCCCCGCCCCCGCTCGCGTCGCCGACCTGCCGCACCGCCTCGTCCGCGCCGGGAGGACCTGGCGCCTGTGCTGAGCTTACAGACATGGCTTCGGCGCCATGCTCTCGAGAGCATGTCTCAGGCGACATGTGCGAATCCCCATGTCCCTGGGGACATGTCCCTTGCTCCGGCCGATCGAGCATCCGACCCCGCCCACGATCCCTTGGCTCGCTCCGCTCCCTCGGGGCGCGAGCGCGGCCCTGCTCCGCGCGCGCATCACCCCCGCACGTCGCCGTCCCCGAAACCCGTCCCTGCCTCTCAGCTCCTCGTCTGCAGCTTCGACGGCAGCGGCCTGGCTTCCGCCTCGCCTCGTCCCTCCGCGCCGCCCCGTCCGTCGGTTCGCCCCCGCCGTCCCCTCCTCCCTGTCCCATCCGCCATGTCGGCCCGGTCCGCCCCCTGCGCCCTCCTCCTGAGCCTCCTGTTCGCGTGCGGCCGCTCCGAGCCCGAGCGCCCGGCCTCCGCGCCGACCCCCGCGACCGAACCCGCGCCGGCCATCTCGGCCGCAGCGACCGAGCCGCCCGCGCCGGCGACCCCCGACGAGCGGCGCGTCCTCGCCTGGCTCGACCCCGACTCGCCGGCCGTCGCCTACATGCGCCTCCCGGCCGACCTCGAGCCCGAGGCGCTCGGCGAGCTGTTCGCCCTGCCGCCGCGGGCGCTGGCCCTCTTGCGGGCCCCGCTCAGCCTCGAGTCGGGCCTCGCCGCGCTCATCGGTCCGGCCGCTCCGCCCCCGGAGCAGTGGCTCGCGCGCGACCTCGTCGTCATGCAGCCCGTGCTCGCCCGCGGCCCCTACCTCGTGCGCCGCCTGCTCGTGCCGCGGGCCGACGTCGAGGCCTGGCTGCGCACCGGCGGCATGGACGTGGAGACCGTCGAGGGCCTGTCGGTGTGGACCCCCGGCCCGAACGCGCCCGAGGCCCCCGCGGACAGCGCCCCCGGCCTCGCGCCCGCGCTGGTGTTCCCGTGGCGCCTGGTCTTCCTCGCCGACGATCTCCTCGGCGCCTTCTCGCTCACCGAGATGGGCAACGGCCTCGGCCCGCTGACGGCCGCGCGCGACCTGCCGCCGTCCGAGCTCACGCGCACGATCGGCGAGGTCGTCGCCGCCGACCCGGCGCTGCTGCTCGAGCTGTACGTCCAGGGCGCCATGCTCCACTTCGACCTCAGCGACGACGTCGGGGTCGCCAAGCTGTCGCTGCGCCGCCTCGTCGAGGGCGACGCCTCGCGCTCGTTGCCCCGCCACGACGCCGCCGGCATCGACGGCGAGGTCCTCCTCCAGCCCCTGGGCGACCCCGCCGAGGCCGCCGCGGCCCTCGAAGCGCGCGTCCCCGCCGGCGCCGCCACCGACGTCCTGCGCGACCTCTACAAGGCAGTCGCCTACAGCCAGGACGGACCGATCGTCCGCGGTCGCCTCCAGCTCGCCGCCGACGATCTCGCGCCGCTGCGCCGCGGAGGCGGCGGGTGACCCGGAGCGCGGGCGGGCCCTCGTCACCCCGGCGCGCGCCGACGCGGCACGAGCCGTCGCGGCCAGCAGGCGCCCCGGAGCACGCTTTCGGCGAGCCCTCGACGTCCTGTGTCCCGAGGCGCGAGGCCTCGCCCGCACGCGCCAAGCACGTCCCCGGCCGACGATCGCCTCGACCTCTTTCGCGCGCGCGGGCGCTGCTCCTCGCCGCGCTCGCGGCCTGCGGCGCCCCGCCCGCCCAGCCGCAGCCCGCTCCCGTCCCTGCACCTTCGGCCATGCCCTCTGCGACAGGCCCGATCGCACAGGCCCCTCAGGACATGTCCAAGCAGACATGCCCCGAAGGACAGGACCCGCTCGGCGACCTCGAGTGGATCCCCGCCGACGCCCGGGTCGCCGCGCTGTTCGACCTCGGCGATCCCGGCGTCGACGAGGCCGCCGCCGAGCTCGCGCGGGCCAGCGCCACCACGCCCGGCATGCCGGTGGTCGCGGCGCTCGGCCTCGGCTTCCTCGGCACCCAGCTGCAGATCCTCCGCCGCCACCTCGCCGACGCCGCCCTGACCCCGCGCGAGCTGCTCCTGCTCCACGACCCCGCCGGCGCCGTCGTGTGGATCGTGCGCGTCCGCTGCGACCTCGCCGTCCTGCAGGCCGCGCTCGCGCGCGCCTGGGGCGTCACCAGCCGCACGACCGTCGCCGGCCCCATCGCCGAACCCGACTCCGGCCGCGCCTTCCCCCACGACGTGGTCTTCCTCGCCGACGATCGACTGGCCCTCGTCCCGGCCGGCGCCGGCGGCAAGCTGCGCCGCTGGCTCGAGGGCCAGGCCGCGCCGCCCGAGCTCGGCACCCGCCGCAGCGAGACCCCCGGCCAGGCGCTGTCCCGCCTCGAAGCCGCCCCGATCCGCGTCGTCCTCGCCGGCCGCGGCCTGCTCGCCGGCGACGCCGCCAGCGCCCCACGGACCCTCCGCGCCTGGCCCGACCGCGTCGCCCTCGACGCCCCGCCCCCGTGAGCGCCGACCTGTCCCTCCGGACAGCCCCTCAAATTTGCCGCGGCTCGCTCTCCAGCGCCCGGATCGCCCGTAAACCCCTTGCGCCTGGCTCGACCGCGACGGCGCACGTCCGGTCTGTCCCTCGGGACAGCCCTTCGAGTCCGTCGCGCCCCGTTCGCCGACGCCAGTATCGCCCGCACACCGCCGCGCCCGACCGCGTCGCCCTCGACGCCCCACCTCCGCGAGTCCGCGATCGACCTGTCCCTCCGGACAGTCATCTCCGCGCCCATCGCGGCCGCACCCCGACATGTCCCCTCGGACAGTCGCCTTCACCGCACCGCCGGCGCCCGCCGCGAGTCGCCCTCGACGCGCCCACGACGGAGCGCGGCGCGCCGCTCGCCTGCGTTCAGCGCCCGCCGCGCCGGCGCTTTCGGACATGCCCGATCGGACATGCCCCATTCGACCTGGCCTCGCGCGCATGCTCGATCGATTCCGACATCGCGTGCCGCGCCCGTGACCCATCGCACCGGCGGGCGCGGAGCCGCTTCGTGCGCACGGGCGGCGCGGGGTCTGGGACCCGCGGTGGTCGTGTGCGATGTGAACTGCGTACGGTCGCCGTTCATCGCCGCCGCGGGCCTTGGACGCGCTTTGCTTGGCAGCGCGCCGTCCGTGGCCTGCGGGCCTCTTTGCGCGCGTCCTCGCTCGGGTATAGTGGAAGGTATGCCTGTCGATCCGGGCCCGAGTTCGTCCACGTCCTCCGCTGTCATGTCCGTCGCCGCAGTGTTCGCGGCCGGCTCCGGCCCCTGGCCGTCCCACCCACCGGCACTCGCCGACGACGTCAACTCGATCGACGCCATCATCCGCGCCATGTACGCCTCGGTCTCCTTCAGCGAGGGGCGCGGCCCCGACGCCGAGCGGCTCGCCAGCCTGTGCGTCCCGCACGGCCGACTGATCAAGGTCCACGCCAACAACATCGACGACATGAGCGTCCCCGAGTTCGTCGAGCGGGTGCAGACGCGGATCAGCGAGCAGGGCCTGCGCGGCTTCGTCGAGCGCGAGCTGTTCCGCCGCACCGAGGTGTTCGCCGGGATCGCCCACGTCTTCACCACCTACGAGAGCCGGACCGACGACGGCGGCGCCGATCATCTGCTCTACCGCGGGATCAACAGCGTCCAGCTGCGGCACGACGGTCGGCGCTGGTGGATCCTCACGATCCTCTGGACCGACGAGCGCGACGACTGCCCGATCCCCGCGGCGTATCTTCCTCGCACATGAGCGCGGCCCGCGGTCGATACGCTCCCAGCCCGACCGGACCGCTGCACCTCGGCAACGCGCGCACCGCCTTGCTCGCCTGGCTCGACGCCCGCGCCCGCGGCGGCGCCTTCGTCATGCGGATCGAGGACGTCGACTTCACGCGCGCGCGGCCCGAGTTCGAGGCGCGCCTCCTGCTCGACCTGCGCTGGCTCGGCCTCGACTGGGACGAGGGCCCCGACGTCGGCGGCCCCTTCGGCCCCTACCGCCAGTCTGAACGCGGCGACCGCTACGCCGCCGCCCTCGCGCGCCTCGACGTCTACCCGTGCACCTGCACGCGCCGCGAGCTGCGGGCCTTGCCGGTCACCAGCATGACCGGAGAGCCGGTGTACCCGGGGACATGTCGCAACGGACAGTCGCACCCCGGGCGCCCCGCCGCCGTCCGCTGGCGCGTCCCCGCGGGCAGCTTCGGCTTCGTCGATCGCCTGTGCGGCGAGCATCATCAGGACATCGCCCGCGACGTCGGCGACTTCGTGCTGCGGCGCGGCGACGGGGCCTGGGCCTACCAGCTGGCCGTCGTCGTCGACGACGTCGACATGGCCATCACCGACATCGTCCGCGGCGCCGATCTGCTCGACAGCACCCCGCGTCAGCTCCACCTGCTGCGCGCGCTGCACCCCGAGCTCCCGGCCCCGCGCTTCGCTCACGTCCCGCTGATCCTCGGTGCGGCCGGCGCCAAGCTCAGCAAACGCGACGGAGCGCCCGACCTCGGGGCGCTGCGCGAGGCGGGCGCTCCGCCGGCGCGCGTCGTCGCGGCGCTGGCCCGCAGCGTGGGCCTCGTGCCCCCGGATGTCCGCGAAGTGCGGCCCCAGGAGCTGCTGACCGTCGTTCAAGCCGACGCTCCCCTCGCTCACCTGGCCCCGCAGCCCCTCGATCTCGCCGGCCTGTGACGCCGCCGAGCTCGGGCGCGGGCGGTCCGTGAGTCGCCCGACGTCTCGCCGGCGAAGCCTTGTCCGGGCTGCGCCGGGTCGATAAAACCCGATCCTCTCCGGAGTCTCCTGCCGATGCATCGTCGCCCCTCGTCGTTCGCGTGGTTCACCGCCGCTCTCGTCCTCGCCGCCTGCAAGCCCGCGGCCTCCACCTCCGGGCCCGCCGACGCCCCGCCGGGCGGCGGTGACGGCAGCGGCGCCGAAGTGGCCGCCAGGTCCGCCTACGACTACCCGGCCACGCGCAAGGCCGACACCGTCGACACCTATCACGGCGCTCAGGTCGGCGACCCGTACCGCTGGCTCGAGGAGCTCGACACCGACGAGACCCGCTCGTGGGTCGAGGCGCAGAACAAGCTCACCTTCGGCGTCCTCGGCGGGATCAAGCAGCGCGACGCCATCCGCACCCGCCTCACCGAGCTGTGGAACTACGAGCGCTACGGCGTCCCCACCAAGGAGGGCGGCAAGTACTTCTACAGCCGCAACGACGGCCTGCAGAACCAGAGCGTCCTCTACGTCGCCGACAGCCTCGCCGCCGAGCCGCGCGTCCTCATCGATCCCAACACCCTCTCGCAGGACGGCACCGTCGCGCTCTCGGGCACCGCGATCAGCCAGGACGGCAAGTACATGGCCTACGGCCTCGCCGCCGCCGGCAGTGACTGGCAGGAGTACCGCGTCCGCGAGATCGCGACCGGCAAGGACCTCGACGACCACCTCAAGTGGATCAAGTTCAGCGGCGCCGCCTGGACGAAGGACAGCAAGGGCTTCTTCTACAGCCGCTACGACGCCCCCAAGGACGGCGAGGCGCTCAAGCAGAAGAACGAGTTCCAGAAGCTCTACTACCACAAGATCGGCACCCCGCAGGACAAGGACATCCTCGTCTACGAGCGCAAGGATCACCCGCAGTGGGGCTTCGGCGGCGAGGTCAGCGACGACGGCCGCTGGCTCGTCATCCGCGTGTGGGAGGGCTCGGCCGACAAGAACGCGCTGTTCGTCCACGACCTCTCGGGCGGCGTCGGCAAGAAGCCGGTCGTCGAGCTGCTGAACAAGTTCGACGCCGAGTACAACTTCGTCGGCAGCAAGGGCAGCACCCTCTACCTCCAGACCACCCAGGGCGCCACGCGCGGCAAGGTCGTCGCCATCGACGCCGCCAAGAAGGACGCCGGAGATCCGGCCTCATGGAAGGTCCTGATCCCCGAGGCGGCGGAGACCCTGCGCGGCGTCAGCCACGTCGGCGGCAAGCTGGTCGCCTCCTACCTCAAGGACGCGCGCAGCGAGGTCCGCGTGTTCGACGAGAGCGGCAAGCTCGAGCGCGACATCGCCTTGCCGGGCCTCGGCACCGCCGCCGGCTTCGGCGGTCGGGCCAAGGACACCGAGACCTTCTACGCCTTCACCAGCTACACCTGGCCGACCACCATCTTCCGCTACGACCTCAAGACCGGCGCCAGCGAGGTCTTCCGTCAGCCCAAGGTCGCCTTCGATCCGAGCAAGTACGAGACCACCCAGGTCTTCTACACCAGCAAGGACGGCACCAAGGTGCCGATGTTCTTGACCCACAAGAAGGGCCTCGAGAAGAACGGCCAGAACCCGACCTACCTCTACGGCTACGGCGGCTTCAACGTCGCCCTGACGCCCGGCTTCTCCGTCCCCGACCTCATGTGGCTCGAGCTCGGCGGCGTGCTGGCGGTCGCCAACCTGCGCGGCGGCGGCGAGTACGGCGAGGCGTGGCACGAGGCCGGCACCAAGCTGCACAAGCAGAACGTGTTCGACGACTTCATCGGCGCCGCCGAGTACCTCGTCGCCGAGAAGGTCACCTCGCCGGGCAAGCTCGCCATCGGCGGGCGCAGCAACGGCGGCCTGCTCGTCGGCGCGGCCATGACCCAGCGCCCCGACCTGTTCGCCGTCGCCCTGCCCGGCGTTGGCGTCATGGACATGCTGCGCTTCCACAAGTTCACGATCGGCTGGGCCTGGGTGTCCGACTACGGCTCCTCCGACGACGCCGAGCAGTTCAAGGCCCTGCGCGCCTACTCGCCGCTGCACAACCTCAAGCCCGGCACCAAGTACCCGGCCACCCTCGTCTACACCGCCGATCACGACGACCGCGTCGTCCCCGGCCACAGCTACAAGTTCGCCGCCGCCCTCCAGGCCGCCCAGGCCGGCGACAAGCCGACCCTGATCCGCATCGACGTGCGGGCGGGCCACGGCGCCGGCAAGCCGACCAGCAAGCAGATCGACGAGTGGACCGACCTCTGGGGCTTCGTCGTCCACAACCTCGGCATGACGATCTGACCGCAGCCCCGCTGCGCCCGCGCCCCGCGATCTCGCCGACGAGGTCGCGGGGCTTCGTCGTGCCGCTCGTCCTGGACATGTCCCGGAGGACATGCTCTCGCGGACATCTCCCTGCGGCGCCCCGCGACACCTAGTCCCCGACCGACACGCAGGCTCGGCCGTCGTCGCCCGACCCGCGTCCGCTGCATCCGCCGCGCTATAACCATGTCCCCGAGGACATGCTCTGAGGGACACCTGATCTCGCTGCGGCCGCTCTCCGGCACCTGTCCCATGAGACACGCGATCCCGCTCGCAAGCCGCGGCTGTCCCGTCTCGCCCTCAGGCACCGGTCCGCATCCGCAGCCTCGCGGCCGCGATCCGGTCCGTAGATCCGTCCTCGGACCCGCACGTTGCCGGGCGAGCCGTCATGCCGATCCGCCTGCGCCCCCTCGCCTGTCTCGCCGCGTTCACCCTTCTCACCACCGCCGCCGAGGCAGCGCCTCCCGACAAGGATGAGCGGGAGCGCCGGCCGATGAAGGTGCAGGCCTACGACTTCGCGGCCGACGCCCTCGTCGAAGGGATGATGGCCCCGTCGCCGTCGATGGGAGCCACCCCCGGCGGCGCCCAGGACATCCAGTACTTCCGTGATCGCGTCAAGGCCGGCGAGGTCCCGCACCCCAACACATTCACGCCCGAGGGTCTGTTCAGCGAGCACGACCTCCCGCTGGCAGCAGGGCGCACCTGCGATCAACTGCTGTGCACCGTCGGCGAGGCCACCGGCGCCACCTTGCTGGCCCAGCCCGACGTGCAGTACCTCGCCCAGCTCGGCTTCAGCTCCGGCCTCGATCCGAAGACGTTCAAGCGCGCACCGCTCAACCTCGTCGCGATCATCGACAAGTCGGGCTCGATGTCGGGCCAGCCGCTCGATCTCGTGCGCGAGAGCCTCCTCCGCGTCCTCGATCAGCTCGGGCCCGACGATCAGCTCTCGCTCGTCCTCTACGGCGACCGCGCCCACGTGCACCTGTCCCCGACGCCGGCCCGGGACAAGCGCGCGATCGCGGCCCACATCTCCACCATCGAGAGCGCCGGCTCGACCGCCATGGAAGAGGGCCTGCAGGTCGGTTACGACCTCGCGCGCCGGAGCGGCACGGCCTTCAAGGGCACCACCCGGGTCATGCTGTTCACCGACGAGCGGCCCAACGTCGGCGCCACCGACAAGCAGAGCTTCATGGGCATGGCCCGCGACGCCTCGCGCTCCGGGATCGGCCTGACCACCGTTGGCGTCGGCGTGCAATTCGGGGCCGAGCTCGCCACCGCGATCAGCAGCGTGCGCGGCGGCAACCTGTTCTTCTTCCCCGACGCCGCGCGCATGACCAAGGTCTTTCGCGAGGACTTCGACACCATGGTCACGGAGCTCGCTTACGACCTCAAGCTCGAGGTGAAGCCGGCCGCGGGGCTCAAGATCGCCGGCGTCTACGGCATCCCGGGCAAGGCGATCGAGTGGGCGCCGGGCGGCGCGATCCGCCTCAGCGTCGAGACCATCTTCCTCAGCCGCAAGAAGGGCGCCATCTACGTCGGCTTCGGCCCGGCCGATCGCAACCTGCCCGGCCCCAAACAGGTCGCCGATCGTCCGCTCGGTCATGTCAGCCTCGCGTACACCGAGGTCGCCGTCGGCAAGCCGCGCAGCTCCGCAGTCGACCTGGTCTATAAGCCAGGTTCGAACGCCAGCGTCGGCCTCGTCCGCGGCGCGCGGCTCGTCGATCAGGCGACCACCCTGTCCCGGGCCGCCGCGCTGCACCACGAGCAGAACGACCAGGAGGGCGCTTACCAGCTCGTCCACGCCCTCGCCTCGCTCTACCGCCAGGACCGCGACCCCGAGCTCGCCGAGGAGCGCACGCTCGTGTTCGCCCTCGAGCGCACCTTCGCCAAGCTCTCGGGTCACGCCGGCGAGCCCGCGCCCGCGGCCCCGAGCGTCGATCGCGTCAGCGGCCTCCCGCCCGCGCCCCGACGCGCGCCGGTCATGCCCTCGGCCCCGAGCAAGATCCTCGATCGCATCGACCACCCGTGAGCCTGGCTCGGCTCACGAGGGGCGCGACGCTCGCCTGGGCGGTCCTGGGGCGGCGCGGAACCGCCGGGAGTCGCTGCGCACGCGGTGCAGGCGCGACGCGTCCGGCCATGCCACGGGGACGCGCGAGGGACGGTGTTTGCCCCGCGCCGCGCGCGGCGCTACCCTCCGCCCGTGTCGTCGCGCGCCGCGATCTTCTCCCTGTTCCTGGCGACCTCGGCGGTGATCGGATGCACCGGCGCCGGCGAGGGGCCTTCCTCTTCGGACATGTCCCAAAAGACACCTCCGCCCCCCGCTGACGGCAGCCCCCTCGAGGGCTTCCCGCTGTCCCGCCTGCGCTTCGAGCACAACCCGGTCGAACTGCTCACGCCGCCGACGCCGCTGGACGAGGCGACCCTCAAGGCCAGGGGCGTGCAGAGCCACCGCACGTTCACGGCCACCACCCCGCAGGTGTGGCTGTTCGTGTTCGAGTTCACCGAGCAGAACGCGATGTTCGCCGCCCTCCAGGACCCGCGCCTGCTCCTGCCGGGCGAACCGCCCTACTACACCGCCGCGGCGTTCACCGGCCGCTGGCTGCTGATCACCGGGTTCCCCTCGGAGAAGCCCGTCTCGCCGGAGATGGAGGCCGCGCGCACCATGTTCCTCGAGCGCTGGGCCGGCCAGGAGTGACCGCCTCGCGCGCTCCGGCGCGGACAGCTCAGCTCCGATCTGCCCATGGGGACAGGGGCACCGGCCGCGGCTCGTGCCCTGTCCGCAAGGACATGTCGCTTCCGACCTGTCCGTCGATTCAGCCGAGGACCACGCGCACCGAGCTGACCAGCGCGCGCAGGGCCGTCACGACCTCGTCGGTCGTCTCGCCCTTGACGATCGCGTAGCCCTCGCCCTCGTAGCCGGACGCGCGCGGCTGACCGACCTTGGGCAGCTTGCGGTCGACCACCCAGGCCCCGGCGCGCTCCTGGGCCTCGGCGAGGCCCTCGACCGCGCGGACCACCTGGCCCGGCCCCTGCCCGCGGAAGAACGCCGCGCCGGCCGCGAACTGGCGCGGCGGCGCCTCGAAGCGCTCGAACACCATCAGCTCGGCCCACTTCTGCCACATGTCCACGTTGTGGCAGAGGCCCATCATCGGCATCAGGTGCACGCCGGGCGGACGGGCCGCCACCTCGCTGATCACCATCGAGCCGTCGGGCCGGAGGAACCACTCCATGTGCGTGAGGGCAGTGCCGACCCCGAGGGCCTGCAGCGCGCGGACGTTGAGCGCGCGGAACGTCTGCGCGTGGGGCTGCAGCTGCTCGCGGGGCAGCATCACGCAGTACTGAATCCACGGGTTCTCGAGCACCTGCAGCGGCCCCGGCAGGTAGTAGCTCGACGAGTGCCACACCGGCTTGCCGTCGATCGTGATGGTCTCGAACGTGTGCTCCTCGCCGCGCACGAACTCCTCGGCCTGGGCCGGGTTCGAGGGCGTCACGAACAGGTCGGCGAGGGCCGCGGCCAGCGACTCGTCGTCGCTCGCGCGGACCGTCGCGCGCGACCCGAGGCCCGCCGGCGGCTTGAGCACGATCGGGTAGCCGACCTCGCCGACGAACCGGCGCGCGTCCTCGGCCGAGCCGAGCAGCGCCTGCCGGGCCACCGGCAGCCCGGCCTCGCGCAGCTTCGCCTTCATGCGGTTCTTCTCGCGGAAGTTGCGGGCGACCGCCTCGGTCATGCCGGGGATCCCGAGCTTGTCCCGCGCGATCGACAGCGGGATCTGCATCTGCTCGAGGAACCCGATCAAGCGGTCGACCCGGCCCCACCCGGCCTGGAACGCCTTGCTCGCGGCGATCAGCTGCTCGGCGTCGAGGCAGTCGCGGACCTGGTAGTGACCCACGACCCGGCCGTGGTAGCGCTCGGGCAGCGTCGACTCGGCCTCGTGGGTGATGAGGCCGATTCGGACATCCGCCAGCGACACCAGCGCATCGAGGCACTGCAGGATGTTGGCGCTGTAGTACGGGGCGACGTAGAGGACGTGGACGGGCATGCGCGGGCGCGATCATGCCAGATCCGCCGCGACGCCGCGACGCGCCGCCCTGCGGGATCCCCCGTCGGGTCCCGGCGGCCCCGCGCCCGCAGACTCCGACCCGACGCCTCGCTGGCCGTCGGAACGACGTGCACCTCGTCGTCCGTCACCGCCACGTGACGGAGCGAGGCGATCCACGAGCTCGCCCGGCCATGCATCCGGCAGACAGGCGGAGGCGATCCGCGGCGACGGGAGCGCCGCTCCGGGCGAGACATGTCCTCCGGGACAGCATGGGCGGCCGCGCCGACCGTGGCGACCTGTCCTCATGGACATCCTTATAGAGGAGGGGCAGGCGGACGGGCCTCACCCATGACGACCGTCCGGCACGACATGTCCATTCGGACAGCGTCACTCGCGTCGCGGCACGCGGCGACCTCTCGCCACTACCTGTCCCAGGGACACGTGCGACTCGCCTCATCCGTTCATCGCGACATGTCCCCTCGGACAGCCTCACGCCCTTCGGCGCCGCACCTCACCCGAGCTCGCCGCGGTCGATCCGCTCGAGCGCCGTCTCGGCGGCCGCCGACTCGGCCGCGCGCAGGTTCGGGCCCTCGCCCTCCGCCAGCACCACGATCTGTCCGTCCGGACAGGTCACCTCGGCGCGCACCCGCCACAGCGAGCGCTCGTGCGCCGGGCGGTCGCCGAGCGGCACGTAGAGCGGCGGCCGTCGCCAGCGGGCCTGGGCCCACTCCTGCAGTCGGGCCTTGGCCGGCTTGCCGTCGTCGGGGCGCAGGCCGGCCAGGCGCGGGCCCAGCAGCGCCTGGAACACCGCGCCGGCGGTCGTCAGCGGATCGCGGCTCGCCGCGCGGGCGTCGAGGAACGCCGCCCCGAGCACCGCCTCGGCCGCGTCGGCCAGCGACCCGTCGTGCTCGCGCAGTTCGGCCTGGCGGTGAGCCACCCACAGCACCGGCCCGAGCTCGACCGCGCGGGCCGCCTCGGCCAGGGCCGGCGCCGACACCAGGCTCGCGCGCAGGCGGGTGAGCACGCCCTCCGGCAGATCGGGGAAGCGGCGCCACAGCGCCTCCGTGGCCAGCAGGGCCAGCACCGCGTCGCCGAAGAACTCGAGGCACGCGTTGCTCGGCCAGCCCGAGCGCGCGTGTTCGTTGACCCACGTCGGATGCGTCAGCGCCACGCGCAGCAGCGCCGGGCGAGCGAACGAGTAGCCGAGGCGCTGCTGCAGCGGCGCCAGGCGAGCCTCATTGTCCGGCCACGTCGGCGCCCCGCGGCGATCGGGCAGGTCCTCGAGCAGCTCCGTCATCCGGACGTCTCCGCGATCCAGCCGCCGCCGAGCACCCGTTCGCCGGCGTAGACCACCGCCGCCTGGCCCGGCGCGGCCGCCTGGACCGGCTCGTCGAACCGCACCGTCGCGCGGCCGCCCGCCAGCTCGAGCTGGGCCGGCGTGGGCCGCCCGCGGTGGCGGATCTGGACCTCCGCGCGTAACGTCTCGCGCTCGCCGAGCGGGGCCAGCCGGCGGAAGTCGTCGAGCACCAGCGCGTGCGTCTGCAACGACGCCGCGTCGCCGACCACCACCCGGCGCTGCTCCGGCAGCACGCGCAGCACGTAGCGGGGCGACGTGCCCGGGACCCGCAGCCCGCGGCGCTGACCGATCGTCACGCGGTGGATCCCCGCGTGGGCACCGAGCACGCGACCCTCGGCGTCGACCACCTCGCCGGGCGCCAGCTCGCCGGTGTCGAGGCCGAGGGCCGCCGCGCGCGCCTCGACCACCTCGCCGTGCTCACGACCGCCGACGAAGCACAGCTCCTGGCTGTCGGGCGTGTCGGCGCTCGGCAGCCCGAGCTCGCGGGCCCGCGCGCGGACCTGGTCTTTGTGCCATGTCCCGAGAGGAAACCGGACCCCGCTCAGCAGCGCCGGCGGGACCGCGAACAGGAAGTAGCTCTGGTCCTTCGCCGCATCGACCGCGCGCAGCAGGGCCCCGTCTTCGAGGCGCGCGTAGTGGCCGGTCGCCAGCGCCTCGGCCCCGAGCGCGCGGGCGCGGGCCACCAGCGGCCCGAACTTCACGTGCTCGTTGCAGCGGACGCACGGGTTGGGCGTGCGGCCGCTCGCGTACTCGCGGGCGAAGTCGTCGATCACGTGGGCCGTGAAGCGCTCCTGCTCGTCGACCGTGTAGTGCGGGATCCCGAGCAGCGCGCACACGTCTCGCGCCTGATCGATCTCCGCCGGCGAGCAGCACGACCCGCCACGGCCCTGGCGTTCGTGGCCGCTGGCGTCGTAGAGGCGCATCGTCAGGCCCACCACTTCGTGGCCCGCGGCGACCAGCAGCGCCGCCGCCACCGACGAGTCGACCCCGCCGGACATGGCGCACACGATCCTCATGACGGCGTCACCTCGCGCCAGTCGCCGCCGCCCTCGGCCCCGCGGACGCGGGCGATCGCCTCCGGCAGCGCGGCCAGCAGCGCGTCGACGTCGGCCTCGGTGTTGCCGGCGCCGAACGAGATCCGCAGCGCCGAGCGGGCCGCGGCCGGCGCCAGGCCGAGCGCCAGCAGCACCGGGGACGGCTCCGGCGTGCCCGAGCTGCAGGCCGCCCCGTACGACACCGCGATCCCGGCGAGGTCGAGGTTCATCGCCAGCAGCTGGCCGTCGCAGCCGGCGAACCCGACGCTCAAGGTGTTGCCGACCCGGCGCTCGCGGTCGCCGTGAATTGTCACATCGGACATGTTCGCAAGGCCAGCTCGCAGCCGGTCCGCGAGCGCGACCACGTGGGCGTGGCGCGCCGGCAGCTCGGCCGCGGCGAGCTGAGCCGCGAGGCCGAAGCCCGCGATGCTGGCGACCGGCTCGGTCCCGGCCCGGCGCCCGCGCTCTTGCTGGCCGCCGAGCAGCAGCGGGTCGAGCGCCAGCCGGCGGCGGTGGACCAGCGCGCCGACCCCCTTGGGGCCGTAGATTTTGTGGCTGCTGACGCTGAGCAGGTCGAGATCCCAGGCGTGGAAATCGAGGGGCAGCTTGCCGAAGGCCTGCACGGCGTCGCAGTGGACCAGGGCGCCGGGAGCGATCTCGCGCACCACGCGGACCAGCCCCGGGATGTCGTAGGCGTTGCCGAGCACGTGATTTGCGGCAGCGAGCGAGACAACTCCGATCTCCGGGTTCTCCCGGAGGGCGGCGCGCAGCGCGTCGGCCTCGATCCGGCCGTGGGCGTCGACCGCGACCAGCGCCAGCGGGTGCCCCTCGCGCTGCAGGCGGCGCCCTGCGGCCAGCACGGCCGGGTGCTCGAGCGGCGACGTGAGCAATCCGCACGGGCGCCCCGCGGCCCGCAGCGCCCTGGCGGCGCCCAGCAGGGCCAGGTTGTCGGCCTCGGTGCCGCCGGAGGTGAAGGTCACCTCGAGGGCCTCGGCGCCGAGCGCCCGAGCGACCGCGCGGCGCGCCTGTTCGACGGCCGCCCGAGCGCGCTGTCCGGTGCTGTGTACGCTGGCCGGGTTCCCCTGCAGGAGCGGGTCGGCCAGCGCGGCGATAACAGCGTCCCGCACCCGGGGATCGAGGGGGGTCGTCGCGTTGTGGTCGAGGTAGCGCACCCACGGCCGCTATAGCACGAGGCCCGGCGCGCGGAGCCCCGGTTACGCCAGCTTGTTGACGCGACCGGCTCCGGCGTTGAATCATCACAGCGCGTGAGTCTCCTCGGGACCATGATGGTGAGAGCGGGCCTGCTCTCCGACGAGCAGTTAGCCGCGGTACAGGCCACGAGCGCCGAGCGCAAGCTCTCCTTCGTCGAAGCTCTGCTTTCGCACAGCTTCGCCGATGAAGACAGCGTCGTCGGCTTTCTTCACAGCAAGCTGATGATCCCCAAGGTGGGCGCCAGCATCCTCGACGGCGTCGACCGATCCGCGCTCGATCGGATCCCGGGCGAGCTGGCCGCGCGCCACGCCGTGCTCCCGATCTCGAGCGACGAGACCGGCAACCTCACCTTGGCGATGGTCGACCCGACCGACATGAAAGCGGTCGACGCCATCTCCGCGCACACGGGCGCGTACCTGGTCCGCGCGGTCGCGCCGCTGCGGGTCATCCGCTCCTCGATCGCGCACCACTACGGCATCCCGGCGCCCACCCTGCCATCGCTGCAGGCGACCAAGCCGGCCACCGCCGCGACCCCTGCCGCGGTCATCCCCGGCGGCTCCGCACCTGTCCCTGGCGCCAGCCAGAGCCGCGCCGCTCCGGCCGCCGTGATTAGCGTGCCGACGGTCACGCCGCCGATCGTCACTCCGCCGACTGTCGGCGCGCCGAGCAACGGAGCGCAGGCCCCGGTCGTGCCCACCCCGCCGGTGGTCGAGCCGCCGCAGCCCGGCGTCGTCACGGCTCCCAGCGCCTCGCGTCCCTCCGCGCCCAGCGGCGCCGCGATCCGCCCCTCCGCCGTCCTCATGCCCGGGGCGCCGCGGCCAGCCGCGGTCTTGCCGGCCGCAGCCTTCGCGCCCTCGCCCTACGGCATCCCGGCCCAGCCGTCCGCGCCGGTGGTCGCCCCCACCGTCTCGGCGCCCGCGCCGGCACCTGTCCCTTCGGCCAGCCCGTCCGCGACGGTACCTGTCCCTTCGGCCAGCCCGCCCGGCAACGCGACCCAGCCGTTCGGCTCCTCGAGCCTGGCCGCGGCGCTGGCCGCCACGCCTGCCGCCGCCACCGCGCCCGCGAGCACGGCCACCCAGCC
Source organism: Nannocystis punicea (assembly GCF_026965555.1). Classification (GTDB taxonomy): domain Bacteria; phylum Myxococcota_A; class Polyangia; order Nannocystales; family Nannocystaceae; genus Nannocystis; species Nannocystis punicea. The sequence goes on from NZ_CP114040.1 coordinate 5,872,057, forward strand.
GGCCGGGGCCGCCGGTCTGAGCGCCCCGGCAGCCGCCGCCGCACCTGCCTCTTCGGCCAGCTCCGCCGCGGGCAACGTCACCCAGCCGTTCGCCTCCTCGAGCATCACCGCGACGATGCCTGCGGCACCTGTCTCTGCGGCCAGCTCCACCCCGGCCAACGCCGCCGCGAGCCTGGCCCCGCCCGCCGCGAGCGCGGCGACCACGGTGAACTCGGCACCTGTCCCATCGGCCAGCTCCACGCCACCCGCAGTCGAGGCCGCGAGCGGTCAGACCGTGCCGGTGTTCTCCGGCTCGATGGCGACCCTGCGCCCGGCCGAGGAGGTCGACACCTCGCGCGGCCGCACCGAGCCGGGCAGCGAGAGCGCCGCCGACACGCTGGCCGGCGCGGCGCGCAACGCCGACGACCTCGACATCCCGCTCGACGACCTCGAGAACGATCGCGGCTCGTCCGAGCCGGAGGCCGCGACCGGCGAGCCGACCTTCGACGCCGCCAAGACGCAGACCTGGATCCCGCCGAGCTTCACCGCCGCCAACGAGATCATCCCGCTGTCGCCCGAGGCGTTCCACCGCCTGCTCCCGCGCTTCGCCACGGTCAAGTCGCGCGACGAGATCACCGACCTCCTGCTCGACTTCCTCGCCGAGGGCTTCTCGCGGGTCATCATGTTCGTCCACGTCAAGGGCGAGATCCGCGGCCGCGACGCCCGCGGCGAAGACCTGCTGGTCGAGGCCGTGCGCCAGATCCGGATCCCTGCCGGCGGCCCCTCGGTGTTCTCCGGCGTCATCGAGCGCCGCACCCCCTACTTCGGCTCGATGCGGACCGACACCCCGATCGACGCCGCCTTCTTCTCGGCCCTCGGCGGCGTCGAGGGCGTGATCCTCGTCCTCCCGGTCCTCCTGCGCGAGAAGGTCCCGCTGATCGTGTTCGCCTCGGGCTCGAGCAACCCCGTCGACCCGCGCAGCCTGCACGAGCTGACCCACGAGGTCGCCGCCGCCCTCGAGCGCATCATCGTGCTCGAGAAGGTCCGCGGGAAGTAACGCGCGCCTCTGTCCCCAAGGGCATGCCCGATCGGGCATGCCCTTCGAGACATGTCTTCCAGAACATCGCCCATCGGCCAGGCGACCCACGAGGTCCCCGCCGCGCGCGGGCGCTTCTTCGTCCTCCAGCGGGCCCGAAGCAGGACGCGTCCCCTGCCCCGCGGCGGCAGTCTCGCCGGCTCACCGAGGATCACGAGCACGAGCCCGCGCACCGCAGCGCTCTGCAGCGCCTATCGGTCAGGTACGTGCCATGGCTCGCCGCTCAGCGCAGCCTCGCCTGCTCGCACATCCTCGGCGCGCGAGCCTCTGCCCGCGCGGTCTCAGACCAGCGGCTTGCCGACGCGCGCGCAGTGGCCGAGGTGGGCCTTGAGGTATTTGCTGGGCAGCTCGCGGGCCAGGTGGCCGCCGAGGCGGGCGCTGATGGCGACCAGGCGATCGAGGTCGATGCCGGTGCGGCAGCCCATCCCGTGGAGCATGTACACCACGTCTTCGGTCGACACGTTGCCCGACGCTCCGGGCGCGTAGGGGCAGCCGCCGAGGCCGCCGATCGCGGAGTCGACGGTGCGGATCCCGAGCTGCAGCGCCACGGTGATGTTGGCGAGCGCCGTGCCGCGCGTGTCGTGGAAGTGGACCGCCAGCTGGTCGAGCCGGATCCCCGCGTGCAGCAGGCCGTCGAGGATGTACTCGACCTGGCGCGGCGTCCCGACGCCGATCGTGTCGCCGAGGCTCAGCTCGTAGCAGCCCATGTCGAGCAGGCTCTTGCCGACCCGCAGCACCTGCTCGAACGGCACCTCGCCCTCGTAGGGGCAGCCGTAGACCGTGCTGACGTAGCCGCGCACCGTCATCCCGCGCGCGCGCGCCTCGGTCACCACCTCGCGGTAGGTCGCCAGCGCCTCTTCCGTGGTCTTGTTGATGTTCTTGCGGTTGTGCGTCTGCGACGCCGCCATGAACACCGCGATCTCCTGCATGCCCGCGCGCGAGGCCGCATCGAGGCCGCGGAGGTTGGGCACCAGGGCGCTGTAGGTGACGCCGGGCTTGCGGCGGATCCGGGTCGCGACCTCCATGTGGTCGGCGAGCGCCGGGATCCAGCGCGGGTTAACGAAGCTGGTCACCTCGATGCGCTTGATGCCGGCGTCGACCAGGCCCTCGATCATCTCGATCTTGCGGTCGGCCGACAGGATCGTCGCCTCGTTCTGCAGCCCGTCGCGCGGCCCGACCTCGTAGATCGAGACCTCCGCCGGCAACGACCCGAACAGGCGCGTCGGCTCGACGGTATCGGTTCCGGAGGGTCGTGCGGACGAATCAGTCACTGGCCTTGCTCCCGGGCGCCTCGGGGCGCAAAAGCTCGAAGCGATCCGTCGTGCGAGTGTACGCGATCCCGCCGAGGCGGCCGATCGACTGCAACGGACCGGGGTCGATCGGCAGCAGGCGACCTCGCGCGTCACGCCGCAGCAGTTCGCTTGCGACGGCGAAATGCACAACCTCGGCCACGACCAGAGTGGCCGACGGTTTGCCGGGGGCGCCGTCCCCCAGCGGAAGCGCGTGGACGAGCTTGCACTCGAGACAGGCCAGCGCCCCTGCCACGCGAGCAGGCGCAACGACCGCCGCCGGCTCGGCTGCGATCCCGCACGCATCCCACTCCGAGGTCTCGGGCGGGAACGGCGCCGAGGTCGCGTTCATCGCCGCCGCCTGCGCGTCGTGGACGTGGTTGATGACCATCTCACGCGTGGCAAGCACGTTCGCCAGGGTGTCCTTCATGCGCCCGTCGGGCCACCACGCGACGCTGAACACCACCATCGGCGGCCGCGAGCAGACCGCCTGGTAGTAGCTGAACGGCGCCAGGTTGCGGCGGCCGTCGTCGCTCACGCTCGACACCCACGCGATCGGTCGCGGCGCGACCAGGTCGGTCATCAGCCGGTAGGTCTCGGCGGCGCCGATGCTCGGCGCGGGGATCTCGGTGTGGCCGGGGATGCTCCTGTGATTAGCAGAAAAGCCCGTCGACCTTCCGCACGAGCCCTGTCTGGACCCTCACATCCGCGGCCGCGGCATCACCTGACCGAAGGGACAGACTCGACCGCCCCGCGCACGAAGCCCCGCGCGTCGTCCTCGACCGTGCGGAACACCACCAGCATGCCCCGGTTCGACATCGTGTAGAAGCGGCCCAGTTCGGCGTCGTACACCGGCGGGCCGGAGATCCCGCTGCCGGTGTTGAGGTTGGCGAGGAACTCGCCGGTCTCGACGTCGTAGGCGAGCAGGCCGTCGTCGGAGTGGGCGACGAACGCGATGTCACCGACCACCAGCGGCGTCTGCACGAACCCCGGGTTGAGCTGCTGACGCCAGCGCACCCGGCCGCCGTGCTCGAGCGCGAAGACCCCCTCGAGCGCCGAGGCCACGATCATCAACCCGCGCGGCCCGGCGACCACCGAGCCCGCGCCCCGCAGCGGCCGGAACCACCGCTGCAGGCCATCGGCCAGCGCCAGCCCGTAGACCCCCGTGCTCTGGCCGGTGACCACCAGCTCGCCGCGATCGGTGAGGATGAGCGGCGTCCCGTCGGCGTCGACGAAGTCCCCGCCCGCCGGCGGCGCCGCGTTCGCCAGCCACATCGGCTCGCCCGACTGGGCCCCGATCGCCGCGATCTTGCCGTTGCTGAAGCCGGTGAAGATCGTCCCGGTCGGCGGGCTCGCGGGCGCTCCGCCCGTCCCGTTGCCGGCCAGCGAATTCGCCGCCGCGCCGCCCGCAGCAGACGCGTTCGCCGGCGCCGCGCCTGCCTCCGAAGCCGGGGCTCCGCCCGCAGCGGACGTGTTCGCCGGCGCCGCGCCTGCCCCCGAAGCCGGTGCTCCGCTTGCAGCGGCAGCAGGAGTCGCCGGAGCCCCGGCCGTTGCGGCAGCAGTCCCACCGGCGCTCGCCGGAGCCCCGCCCGCCGCGCCGCCCGCACTCGTCGGCTCTTCGCTGCCCGCCTCCGCGGGACCGCCGGTCTCTTCGCTCTCCTCGGCGCCGGCCGACTCGCCCAGCACCGCCTCGACCGGGATGCCGCTCGCGCTCTCCGCCTGCTCGGGCGACTGCGTCACCACGCCCTCGCCTTCGAGGTACGACAGGCCCGCGTGCCCGTGGACCGTGAACTCGGTCGGATACGGCTGCTCGTACTGCCAGCGCCACGCGCCGGTCTTCAGGTCGAGCGCGAACACCTGGTCGCGCGAGTTGACCACGAACACCGTGCTCCCGCGGACCAGCGGCTCGTTGCGGATCGTGCCGAGCGTCGAGTAGCTCCAGCGCGTCTTGCGGGTCTCGAGCTCGATCGCCAGCAGGTCGCCGTTGTCGGTGCCGAGCAGCATCAGCTCGCCGTCGGCCGCCAGCTTCGGCACGCTCGAGATGGCGCCCGGGAACTGCTGCTCCCACGCGACCTCGCCGGTCTCCATCGACAGCGCCAGCAGCGAGCCGCCGCGCGTGCCGACGTAGATCAGCCGGCGGCCCGGATCGGGCGCCACGCCGGCGAACTCGTCGGGATTGAGCACGCCGTAGTCGTGCAGCGCGATCTGCTGCACCCGCGCCAGCTCGAGGTTCGCGCGCGCGCCGGGCGTCAGCTCCGGGTGAGGCATGACCGTGCGGGTCTCGCCGGCACATGCCCCGAGGGACAGGGCCAAAGCGACATGTCCCCAGAGACAGTAGGCCCGGGCCGCGCGTGTCACGGGGTCGGCGCTCCTGGTGCGTCCACCACTTGAATCGGCGACTCGGGCGCGGGCTGGCCGGCCAGCGCCTGCGGGTCGAGCTCCTCGAGCCGCTTGCGGACGTCGTTCTGGGCGATCGACGGCTGCTGCAGCGGATACTCGGCGATGTACTGGCGATAGACCTCGAGCGCCGCCTCGGTCTTGCCCTGGCGCTCGAGGATCCGGCCCTTCTGCCACAGCGCCATGTCGCGGTAGAACGTGCCCTTCTGCCCGGCCAGCGTCTCGAGCTCGGCGATCGCGCCGTCGAGGTCGCCCTGGGCCTCGCGCGTGAACGCCAGCCCCTCGCGGGCCGCGAACTGCAGCGGGTGCCCCGCCCCGGCCTTGCCGAGGAACTCGCGGTACAGCGCCTCCGCGCCGGCCGGATCGCCCGCGCGCAGCAGCCCGGTCGCCCGCACCACCGTGCCTGCCAGCGCCGCGTCGCTGCCGGGCGCCGAAGCGTCGAGCTCGTCGAGCGCCTTGGTGACCGCCGCCGAGCGCTCGGCCTCGTCCTTGACGATCGGCGCCACCGGCTTGCCCTTGTTGGCCCCGAGCAGCAGCGCCGGATCACCGACCTCGGCCTCCGACTCGTAGCGAGCCGCGGTCGCCAGCTGGCGGGTCGCCGTCGCCGACGCCGTCTGGCGGCCGTTGTAGATCACGATGATACCGACCAGCACCGCCAGCGCCGCGATCGTGCCGCCGATCACCAGCCCGCTGCGCGCCTTGGCGGTGCGCCCGGCCTCCTTCACTCCCGTGACGAAAGCGTCTTCTTGCGGACCGGCGTCGCCACCACGGCGCTTGCTGCGGCTGTGGTCCCACGTCGGCAGCTCCATGCGCACGCCCTGCCCGGTCGCCGGCGCCTTGTCTTCTTCGCTCACCGGGGCTGTCTACCGGGCCGTGGCTGCTTTGTCCACCATCGCCGCCAGGGCCCGCCCAGGACCCGCGCCGGACCTCCCCCCGACTCCCACGCCGCGCCCCGCGCAGGCGCCTGCGACCCCCTTGCGAGGCCCCTGCCGCCGCCTGCGCCGCTCGCGCAATCCCCGGCGCGCCCCATCGGTGACCTCCGGTCGGGACCCCCGACCCGCCGATTCCCGGGGCACCCGTCCCGCAGCCCGTTCTGGCGGCAGTCGTCACGGTCGAGCATCGCCGTCCACAAGACCCGGCGCAGCGGGCCGACTTCGGGTGCCTCGGTCTTGCCGTCGAGGGCCCACGGATCCGCCGCGACGTGTACGGAACATGTCCCATGCGACATGTCCCATGAGGCGCCACACTCGTCCGCGCGCAGCCCGAACCTTCCGAGGACCTCGGCTCCGGTGGCTCACCGAACGCCCTGCTTCGCGCCGGGCGCCGCCCGGGCCGAGACAACGGGAGAATCTATCCATTAAGACATGTCCAGAGAAGCACCGCCCCTCGCAGGCCCTTCGCCCTGCCCCCCGCCCGTGATGACCGACCCGACGCGCGGCGCAAGATGCCCCGTAAGACATGTCCCGAGAAGCATCCGCGCCTCGCAGGCCCCTCGCCCCTGCCCGGACCCGTGAGGGCCGAGGCGAAGACGCGAGATGCCCCATGAGACATGTCCCGAGAAGCATCCTCTCCTCACGCCCTCGCAGCTCCTCTACGCTGCCCGCCCCGCGCAAGACCGACCCGATCTGCCCGGAAGACCATGTCCCCTCCGGACCTCGCCCGCCCTGGCGCCCCTGTCTCCTCCGCTCCCACCTCGGCTCCGCTTCGCGGCCGCGGTCGACTCCTCCAATCCCACCTCGCCGCCGCGGTCGATGTGCTATCGTGATTCCGTGGCGGATCTCGACCTCCGCACCCAGGACCCCGACAACTTCACGTTGGTCCCGATCGGTCTGCTCCTCGCAAGCCTCGGTGTGCCGATTCTCATCGCTTCCGCGCTCGAGCCGCGGGCCCGGGCGATCCTCGACGAGCAATCCGGCCTGCTGTTCGCGCTCGGCTGCGCCGTCGTCGGCATCGGCTGCGTCGCCGCAGGCCTGGCCACCCCCGACCTCGTTCGCCAGCGCCGGCACCTGTTCAAGCGCTACTTCGACGCGAACGGCGAGCTGGCCCTCCCCGCCGCGGTCGCCCCGTCCCTCTTCGGGCGCGCGTGCGCGATCGCGTGGCGCCTCGAGCTGTCGGCCAGCATGTCCTTCGGACCAGGTTTCTCCTTCGCCCTCCCGGTGCGGGTCCGCGGCCCGGCGCTCGGCGACCTACCGGCGCGCGACGAAGGCCTGCAGCTGCCCAGGGGCGCCCACGAACCGACCGTCACGCTCCACGGCGGTCACCGCACCTTCGCCCCGGGCGAGCCGATCGTGGGCGACATCACGTGGGAGCGGCCCAGCGCGCCGCGCCGCGCCGTACTGCGGCTGCTCTGGCACGCCAGGGACGCGCGAGGGGTCGTCTGCCAACTCGCCGTCGCCCGCCTGCCGCAGCTCGCAGCGCACGGCGGCGACGATCCCTACCGCGGCGCCAGCGAGACCGAAGAGACCGGCGTCCCGCTGGCCGGGAACGAGCGCCGGCGCTTCCACCTCGTCGCCCCGGAGGCCCCTCCCAGCTACGTCGGCGCATTGTTCCGCATCGACTGGTGCCTCGAGCTCGAGGTCGACGACGAGACCCGCCGCATCGACCTCGTCGTCGGCCCCGGTCGCGCCGCCCTGCTCACCGCCGACACACGATGATCGACGATTCGTCCCGCCCCTCGCTCTCGTCGTCGGCCCCGGTCGCGCTGCCCTGCTCGCCGCCGACACGCAAGGATCGACGATTCGTCCCGCCCCTCGCTCTCGTCGTCGGCCCCGGTCGCGCCGCCCTGCTCGCCGCCGACACACAACGGTCGACGATTCGTCCCACCCGCACGACGCCTGAACGCCGCCATCGGTCCTGACCGCCAGCGTCTTCCCTGCCGCGGCCGGCCTCAATTCAGATGTCCCGAAGGACAGCATCCTCCGCTCGCGGCCACAATGTCCCGAAGGCCAGGCGAACCGCCGCCACCGCTCGTCCCTGTCCCAAAGTTCAGCCACATCCGCAGCCTCGCGCGGCCCCGCTGACGACCCTGTCACCGCGGACCTCGCCCGCTCAGCTCGACGCCGACGTGTACCCGCGGACCGACCGCACCCACGTGAAGCGAGCCAGCGCCAGCAGGCCCGCGCTCACGGCCGCCAGCTGCGCGACTGTCCCCCAGGACAGGCGGCCGAGCAGCGCCTCGGCGGGGTAGCTCGTCATCACCAGCAGCGGGATGACGAACGTGAACAACAGGCGGAGCAGCGGCGGGAACACCTGCGCCGGCCAGCGGCCGAAGTCCATCAGCGCCTCCATCACGTGCGTCAGCGACTGCAGCTGCAGCGCCCGGAACGACGCGCACAGCACCAGCACGCCGAACGCGTACAGCGCCACCAGCCCGGCCGCGCCGGTCACCATCCCGGCCAGGAGTCCCGTCGCCGTCACCTCGGTCTCGCCCAGCGCCAGCCCGGCGATTACCAGCGCCAGCCCGCCCAGCACCTCGACCAGATGCCACGGCTGGAACGCGCACGTCAGGCACAGCACCAGCCCGTCGGCCGGCCGCAGCAGCACGTAGTCCAGCGTCCCCTTGAGGATGTGCGTCATGCTCTCGCGCAACGCCGGCTGCAGCAGCGCCGTGAACAGCCCCGACAGCACCGTGAAGCAGCCCGTCAGCACCACCAGCTCCCAGCGGCCCCAGCCCTTGACCGCGCCGAGGTGGTCGACCGCCACGAACAGCGGCGCGATCCCGATCACGCTCCACAGCAGCCCCAGGAGCCCCTCCGTCCAGAACCCGAGCCGGTACTGCAGCGCCGTCAGCGTGCTCATCTCGAGCTGCGCCGCCACCAGGCGCGCGTAGAACAGGACCCGAGGGACATGCCCCTTCGAACCTGTCCGTTCCGACGCGCCCCCGGTCACGCCCGCACCTCCCGCCCCGGCGCTTCGAGACATGTCCCGAACGACAGGATCTCCGCTCCACCCCATCGGGGGGCCGCTCTCCCGGCCGGCGCTTCGGGACATGTCCTAAACGACAGGCTCACGTCCCCACCCCTTCGTACGCCCGCTCTCCCGGCGTGCGCTTCGGGACATGTCCTGAACGCCAGGCTCGCGTCCCCACCCCCTCGTAGGCCCGCTCTCCCGGCCGGCGCTTCGGGACATGTCCTGAACGACAGGCTCACGTCCTCGCCCCATCGTACGCCCGCTCTCCCGGCCGCATCTTCGGGACATGTCCTGAGCGCCAGGCTCGCGTCCTCGCCCCTTCGTACGCCCGCTCTCCCGGCGGGCGCTTCGGGACATGTCCTGAACGACAGGCTCACGTCCCCACCCCCTCGTAGGCCCGCACCCCGCGCCGCCACAGCACGGCCGCCAGCGCCCCGAACGCGGCGGCCCACAGCACCTGCAGCGCCAGCCCTTGCGTCACCGCGGCTCCCGTCGCGCGCCCGATCGCCAGCTCGACCGGGAAGCCGAGCGACGCGTGGAACGGCAGCGCGCGGATCACCTCCGCCAGCCCGGCCGGGTACAGGCTGGTCGGCACGGCGGCCCCCGACAGCACCAGGTACAGCCCCAGCCACACCTCGAACAGGGCCGTCGACTCGGTGACCCAGAACGCCAGGCAGCCGATCGTCACGTGGACCCCCAGGTTGATCAGCCACGCCAGCGCCAGCGACAGCCCGACTGTCGCCAGCGAGCCCGGGTCCGGCCAGGCGAGCCCGCCGGCCAGCGCCAGCACCACGAGCCCGATCGGCAGGGCCAGCGCGCACCGGATCGGCAGCGCCGCCAGGTTCTGGATCGCGTGGTACAGCATCGGCGACATCGGCCGCATCAGCAGGGTGTTGAGGTCGCCGGTGCGGATCTGCCCCGACAGCTCCCAGACCACCCAGCTGGCCGTGAACTGGCGGAGCAGGAACGCCGCCACGAAGTACGCCACGAAGTCCGGGCGGTCGTAGTCGCCGACCGGCCCCGACGCGGCCAGCCCCGACCACAGCGCCAGCGACACCAGCGGGAACGTCGTCGTCAGCACCCACATCAGCATCGACACCCGGTACGCGATCGCCTCCGCCAGGCTGATCCGCCACACCGCCGCGGTCACCCGTGCCAGCTTGCTTGCCCGTTCGGACATGCTCCTTCGCACATGTCCATCTGCACCTGCCCGTTCGCGCATGCCCGATCGCTCAGCCGAGCTCGGCCGCCTCCTCGCGCCCGAACAGCGCGCGCATCACCTCCTCGAGCGGCGCGTCGTGGACCGCCAGGTCCTGCGCCTCCGGCAGCGCCACCAGGGCGCCGACCACCTCGGGCACCCGCTCGGGCGCGACGTCGAGGACCAGCCGCCCGCCCTCCTGCAGCACCACCCGCCCCATCGCCGCCGGGTCGGCCGGCAGCGCGGCCGCCCGCACCGACACCCGCCGCAGCGGCCGGATCTGCCGCCGCAGCGCCTCGATGCTGCCGTCGAAGCGCAGGCGGCCGCCGTCGATCACCAGGATCCGGGGGCACAGCGCCGCCACGTCCTCCATGTAGTGCGACGTCAAGATCACGGTCGCCCCGTGCTCGGCGTTGTAGCGGCGGATGAACTCGCGGATCCCGAGCTGCATCGACACGTCGAGCCCGATCGTCGGCTCGTCGAGGAACAGCACCTGCGGCCCGTGCAAGAGCGCCGCCACCAGCTCGCACTTCATCCGCTCGCCGAGACTGAGCTGGCGGACCGGCCGGCGCATCACCTCGCCGACGTCGAGCAGCGTCGTCAGCTCGTCGAGGCGCCGCTTGTAGGCGGCCGCGTCGATCTCGTAGACCACGCGGTTGAACTCGAAGTTGTCGATCGCCGGCAGGTCCCAGCTCAGCTGGCGCTTCTGGCCCATCACCAGGCTGACGCGGCGGAGGAACTCCGGCCGGCGCTCGCTCGGCGTGAACCCGGCCACCTCGACCCGCCCCGCCGACGGCACGATGAGCCCCGCCAGCATCTTCAACGTCGTCGTCTTGCCGGCGCCGTTGGGCCCGAGGAAGCCCACGCGCTCGCCCGGCGCGAGCGAGAATTCGAGGTCCTGCACCGCATCCACCACGCGGTACTCCCGCCGCACCAGCGCCCGCAGCGCGGCCCGCAGCCCGGCCTCGCGCCGCGGCACCGAGAACCGTTTGCACAGCCCCTCGACCCGCACCATCGCCGCAGTCATGCCTTGCCTCGCCGCCGGACCTGCTGCAGCGGCACGAAGGTGCCGACCTTGGTGCACGCGTTGAGGCCGAAGCTGCGGCACACGTCGGGCCGCGCCACGTGCACCGTGCAGCCGGCCGAGAAGAACCGGCACGGCCGATCGCCGAGCGTGAGGTAGCCCGCCACGTCGTCCGGCTCCTCCTCGCCACCTTGCTTCGGGTACAGGTCCAGGCCGCGAACCGTCGTCCCCACGTGGCGCGCCAGCCGGCGCGCGTCGGCGCGGGTGATCGGCACGCGGAGGCTGGTGCAACACGTCCCCACGCAGCTGTGACACAGCGTCAGGGCCCGAGTGACGGCGCCTGTTTCCGGATCCACCGAGCTCTGCTCGGTGAGCGCCGTGACCGGGATCTTCGCCGCGCGCATCCGATTCGCCAGGCGCTGCAGCGCGACCAGGGGCACGTGGCCGACGTTCAGGTTCATCAGGGGCCCGAGGGGGTCGCGCGGCGGCATCGTCGGGGGCTGTAGCGCACCTTGGAGCGCGACGCGAGCCTCGCCGGCACGCGCCGCCGGTCGGCTCGCGGACGCGCGGACTTGCTCCGGTGGGCGTCCCTGGCTAATCTCCCTCACCGATCGCAATCTCAGGTACCGTGGGAGCCGCTCCCACGGTCGAGGAGGCCGCCCCCGTGAACTTCAACCAGCAACAGCAGCCGTATTACGCCGACAACGCCACTCCCCAGGCCGCCCTCGCGGGCCGCGCCAAGTTCATCGAGCGCACGTACATCCACCTCGCCGGCGCGATCGCCCTGTTCGTCGCCCTCGAGTTCGTGCTCCTCCGGACCCCGGCGACCCTGAAGCTGGCGATCCAGATGACCGGCAGCCCGACCAGCTGGCTCGTCGTCCTCGGCCTCTTCATGCTGGTCGGCACCGTCGCCACCCACATGGCCCAGGCCGCGCGCTCCAAGCCGATGCAGTACCTCGGCCTCGGCCTCTACGTGGTCCTCGAGGCGATCATCTTCCTGCCCCTGCTGCTCGTCGCGCACGTCCTGAGCGGCCCCGAGAACAACATCATCCTCACCGCCGGCGTGACCACCCTGGCCACGTTCGCCGCCCTCACAGGCATCGTCCTGGCCACCAAGCGCGACTTCTCGTGGATGCGCTCGGCCCTGATGATCGTCAGCTTCGGCGTCCTCGGCCTGATCGTCGCCAGCCTGCTGTTCGGGTTCACTCTCGGGCTCGGCTTCACGATCGGCATGATCATCCTCGCCGCCTGCTACATCCTCTACGACACCTCCAACGTGGTGCATCACTACGACGAGGATCAGTACATCTCCGCCGCGCTGGCCCTGTTCGCCTCCGTCGCGCTGATGTTCTGGTACGTCCTGCGCCTGCTCATCTCGCTCAGCCGCGAGTGAGCCCCGCGCTCCGCGGCGCCTGCACGGGCGCGGGTACCCCCCGCGCCCGTTTCGCTTTCTCGGTGCGACGCTCCTGCGATGGACCACGGCGCCGGCGACGCTGCTCACGCCTGCAGCCGTCACACATCAGACGGCGACTCCTGCTTCACGTCGATGCTCACGTCCGTGAAAGCTCGCTCGCTCGCCGCGGCGACTCCCTTCTTTGCACGTCGGAGCTCACGCCCATGAAGCCTGCTCGTTCGCTGCAGACGCGCGAAGCAGGAGTCGCCATCCGACTCGAGCGCGAAGAAGGGAGCCGCGGGGCTCACGCCCATGAAGCCTGCTCGTTCGCCGCGGCGACTCACTTCTTCGCGCTTAGGCCGTCCCGGGCGAGCCGCTACAATCTCCGGGTCTTGCCCCGCCTCCTCGTCGCCCTCGCCGCGCTCACCGTCACGGCCTGCTCCGCTCCAGCGCCGGCGACGCCGCTCGTCACCCCGCCGGCCGCCGTCGTCCAGCTCCCCGCCGTCCCCGTGCCGGGCCGTGATCCGCACTCGTTCGCCCGCCCCGACGAGGTCCGCGTCGACGCCGTCGAGCTCGATCTCACCGTCGACTTCGAGGCGCACGTCCTCCGCGGCAGCGCCACCCTCGCGCTCACCCGCGCCGCCGCCGACGCCCCGCTGGTGCTCGACACCCGCGACCTGGCGATCGAGCGCGTCGAGGTCCACCTGCCCGATCGGACAGACTGGGTCGCCACCACCCACGCGCTCGCCGGCTCCCACCCGATCCTCGGCCAGGCGCTCACCGTCGATCTCCCTGCGGGCGCCGACCGGGTCCGCGTCCACTACCGCACCAGCCCCGCCAGCACCGGCCTGCAATGGCTCGCCCCCGAGCAGACCAGCGATCGCGCCGGCGAGTTCCTCTACTCCCAGTCGCAGGCGATCCACGCCCGCTCGTGGGTCCCGTGCCAGGACAGCCCCGGGATCCGCGTCACGGTCGCTGCCAGGATCAGCGCGCCCGCGCCGTACCGGGCCGTCATGGCCGCCGAAGAGCTGTCGAATGAGACAGGTCCGAACGGACATGTCGTGAGGACCTTCAAGCTCGATCAGCCGATCCCCGCCTACCTGCTCGCGCTCGCGGTCGGGCGCCTGGAGTCGGTCCAGCTCGGCCCGCGCACGGCCGTATGGGCCGAGCCCGGCGTGCTCCCGCGGGCGCGGTCCGAGTTCGCCGATCTCGAGGCCATGCTGACGGCAGCCGAGGCGGCCGTGGGACCGTACCGCTGGGGTCGCTACGAGGTCCTCGTGCTCCCGGCCGCCTTCCCGTTCGGCGGCATGGAGAACCCGCGCGTCACCTTCGTCACCCCGACGATCCTCGCCGGCGATCGCTCGCTCGTGTCGTTGATCGCCCACGAGCTGGCCCACGCCTGGTCCGGCAACCTGGTCACCAACGCCACCTGGCGCGACTTCTGGCTCAACGAGGGCTTCACCGTCTACATCGAGCGGCGGATCCTCGAGGCCCTCTACGGCCGCGAGCGCGCCGAGGTCGAGGCCGTGCTCGGCCGCGAGCACCTCGAGCTCGAGCTCGCGGACATGTCCGATAGGCCAGGTGACCAGATCCTCCACCTCGACCTCTCGGGGCGCGATCCCGACGACGCGGTCACCGACGTCGCCTACGAGAAGGGCGCGCTGTTCCTGCGCCGGCTCGAGCAGGCCTACGGGCGCGACGCCTTCGATCCCTTCGTGCGCGCCTGGTTCGATCGCCATGCCTTCACGGGCCAGACCACCGAGGCCTTCCGCGCCTTCCTGAGCGCCGAGCTCGACGCCCCGCTGCTCCCCGGCCAGACCGCCCCCGACCTCGATCGATGGATCGAGGCGCCCGGGCTGCCCGACGACGCCCCGCGTCCGCAGGCGGAGAGCCTCACCGTCGCCGCCGACGCCGCGCGGTCGTTCGCCGCCGGCCGCAAGATCGACGCCCGCGCCTTCTCCCCCCTGCAGTGGATCCACTTCCTCCGCGCCCTGCCGCTGACGGACGGCCCGCGCCCGGCGGCAGCGATCCTCGCCGAGCTCGACGCTGCCTACCGCTTCACTGCCACCGGCAACGCCGAACTCCTGTCCGAGTGGCTCATCCTCGCGGCCCGCCACGGCTACCGCCCGGCCGACGCGCGGATCCGCGAGTTTCTCACCGGCGTGGGCCGCCGCAAGTACGTCCTGCCGATCTACGACGCCCTGCTCGCCACGCCCGAAGGCGCCGCGCTGGCCCGCGAGATCTTCGCGGTCGCCCGTCCTGGCTACCACGCGATCACCCGCGGCAGCCTCGACGCCCTGCTCGGCGCGCCGTGAGCATCACATGTCCTTCGGGACATGTCATTCTCGGCGCAAAAAAAAGCGCGCGTCAGTTGTCTGACGCGCGCCGCGGCGGAGCACCCCCCAGTGCTCCGACGCACCACTACACAAGAATGTCCGAGACTCGACGAGACCCCCGCGGACTCCAGGGCGCGACGACGACGTGCGCCCGACGATTTGAGCGGTGTTCGGACCCCCCATACAACCCCCGCCGTGATCGGGAATCGCAGGGCTCGGCGAGTTCGGACTGTGGACCGCGGCACCCCGCGCCGCCGTTCGGGCAGGCGCGGAGAGGAAGGGCGCTCCGGTTCGACCCGAGGCGCGAGCTTCGTGCGTGGCTCACGTCTCTTTCATGTCCGGAGCCTCGACCGTCCTTCACGGTCTTCGAAATTTTTTTTCGAGTCCGAAGAAGTCGGCTCAGACGCTCGCGGGCGGGGGGGCGCAAAGCCAGCGGACCCCGTCGAGCAGCACCGCGCTGTCGACGATGGCGTCGCCGACGTCGAACAGCGCGAACACGACCTCGATGGACTCGCCGGGGTTGATCCCGATCTCGCCCTCGTACCAGGCGGTCCCGGCGTGGCGTTCGAAGGCGAACTCACGGAGCGGGAGGTCGACGCAGTCCTCCTCGTCGCAGTCGAACGGCATCGCGTCGTACTTGATCTCGTACGGAAGGGTCTCGGCCGCGATCGGGTTGCCGTCGGGGTCGAGGGCTATGTTGCCGGTGTAGCGCTCGCTCGCAACCCAGGCGACGAACATGTCGTTGTGTCCGAAGGGCCAGCGCTTCGGATGCTCCGAGGTCAGGAACGCGAAGTCGAACGCGAACCCGGCCGTGTACGTCGGCGCCACCGCCGAGAAGCGCAGCTCCGTGTAGTCGTAGGCCATCAGCGGCTCGCCGCCCAGGCCCCACTGGCTCTCGATCGTCTCGCTGCAGTCACCGGGGCCTGGCGGCTGCTTGTCGGTCTCGCACTGCAGCGGCATCGTCTCGATCGGCGGCGGCAGATGATCCAGGTCGTTGCCCGGCCAGTCGGTCGAAGGGCACGTCTGCGTGACCGGACAATTGCCCAGCGTGGGCATTTCCGGCAGCGTGAGCAGCACGTGGCTCGCGTCGCCGGTCGACAGCACCACCCTGCGTGAGCCCTCGGTCGGCGCGAACACTTCCGTGGTGCCGAGCTGCTCGGACAGCACCCGCCGCGAGCCGTCCGGGCCCGACCACGTCAGCGGGCCGTTCGTCTTCAGCCCGCCCTCGCAATTGAGGCCGAGCGCGTGGTCGATGTCCTCGTTGTCGGCGTCGCACGGCACCAGCACCGTCGAGCAGAACTCCCAGCCATCGGGCCCGCTGTCGAAGCCGACGTCCGTCTTCGTCATCGGCTCGGTGGTGGCCACCTCGCCCGTGCTGGTCGAGGTGTCGCTCGGACCTGGCTCTTGGGTCATCTGATCGTTGGCGTCCGAGGACCCGGCCGCCCCCGCTGTCTCCGCGTCGTCGCTCCCTGTCTCCTTGACGAAGACCGTGACGAGACAGCCGCTCTCGAGCAGGCATGCCGCGGCCACGATCAGCGCAGAGTGGGGGGAGCGCACTTTGGCGAGCATGCCACCGGAGTCAACTCACGGCACCAAGCGAGCGGCATCCCTGAATGTGAGATCTGTGGCGAACGCGGACGATTTCGCCCGTCGGCGATCAGGGTCGGTCCAGCGCCTCGCGCACCTGGGCCGCGTAGGGCCCGTTCGGAAAACGGCTCAGGAACGCCGCTGCGCGCCGTTCTGCCTCACTTCGACGGTTCAGCTCGAAGAGGGCCAGCACCGCGACGCCCTCCCATTCCTGGGCGAACTGCCCGGCCTTGAACTCGGTCGCCCCCGCCTCGGCCCGGGAGAGCGCCTCGGCCGGATCGCGCCCGAGGAACCCGCGGGCAGCCTGCAGGTCGCGGGCCTCGCGGAGGTAGTCGGCCGACCCGCCACCGGCGCGGGCCGCCGCTCGCGCGTCGGTCCGGGTCGCCTTGGCCGCGCGCACCTTCTTGCCGTCGCCGCGGGCCGCTGGCTTTTCGGACATGTCCTCGGCGACCTCCTCCGGCGCGCTCGCCGGAGCTGCCTCTTGGGCCATGTCCTCCACGACAGCCACCGGCGCGAGCACGGCCGGTGCGCGTGCTGGCTCGGAGGACATGTCCTTAACAACAGCTTCCGGCGCTCGCCCCTCGCCCGGGCCGCCGAGCGCCGGCGGCGGCGTGGTCGTCGTCGGCTGCGACAGCCACAGCCCCCCGCCGATGAGCCCGCCGAGGATCAGCGCCCCGAGGCCGAGCGTCCCGGCGCCCCAGCTCGAGGAGGCCGCGCCGGCGCCCTTGGCCAGCGAGGCCTCGAAGCGGGCCGCGCCGGCGCCGGCGTCGTACGGCACGCGGTGGCGAGCAGCGGCCGCGAGGTCGCGGCGAAGCCCGGCGGAGGCGGTCACGTCGTCGAGGAGGCGGGTGGGCTCTTGGTTCATGACGTCACCGTTTGCGAGCGAGTGAGCGGCCGAGGCGGCCCCGCGACCAGGCGGGCGTGGGCCTCCATGAATTGCTTGCGGGCCTTGTGCAGCCGCGAATACACCGTTCCGATGGGGATCCCCAGGCCGGCGGCGATCGCCTCGCAGCTCTCGCCCTCGAGCTCGAAGAGGATGAACACGGCGCGCTTGCCTTCCTCCAGGGTGTCGAGCGCCTGCTGCACGCGGCGCAGCGCCTCGCTGGCCTCGGCCTGCTCGCCGGGAGAGCTGCCGGCCTGCGCGGACGCGGCGGCGACGGCCTCGGTGTCGGCGTCTTCCCACGATCGCCGCAGCTTGCGGCGGCTCGCAGACACCACGCGCAGCGTGATCTCGGCCAGCCAGGTCGTCGGTCGCGCGGGCCCCGGCACGAAGCCGCCGCGGCGGTGGGCGACCAGGAAGACTTCCTGGACCACGTCGTCGACCTCGGGGCGACCGACCCCGAGGCGGACCGCGAAGTTGGCGACGAACTCCGCATGGTCGCGGAACAGGCGCGCCGCATCGAGGACCTGAGGGCCGTCACGCTTGGCTGTATGTCGCGTGTCCGTCAAATCCTTCACCGGATCGTGAACGCTACGCCCAGGCTCACCACGGCACCCACGGGCGGCACCGGCAGCGATTCACCGACCATACCTTGTTTGCTCGGATCGCGCTCGGCGAGCACCGGCCGCACCACCGGGACGACCAGCTCGACCGCGAGGTCGAAGGCGAAGCGCTTGGCGGCCCAGATCCGCAGCTCCGGCGCCACCATCAGCGCCACCCACGGGGCGACCACGGCTTGCACGCCGGGCGACTTCGCGCCGCTCTGGAGCGCACCGGCGGCTGGCCCGAAGCACAGGCGAGGCCGCACACGCGGACGCGCAAGCGCGGCACACACGTCGATCCGACCGCCCACCAGGCTCGGCGTCACCACCGTGTCAGCGTCGAGCGCGCGAGGCCCCCCGTAGCCGCCGAACAGCCCTGCACGCAGGTCCACCCACCTGCGCCACCCGAGCTCGAGCTGCACGCTGCCGCCGCCCGCGAGTCCCGGCAACACCCCGAGCCACGCCCCGCCGCGCACCGCTGCCACCACCGACACCGACGCGCGACGCACCGGCACCTCGCTCGTCTCGCCTCGCCGCGACCGCCGCTGCAGCGGCGGCCGCTCCGGGTCTTGCGCTTGCGGCACGCTCCCCTCGCCCGGCTCGATCACTTCGTAGCCGAGCCCCTCGAGCACCGCCGCGTCGACCGCGATAGCGATCGCAAGCCCGACGAGCGCATGCAGGTCGCTGCACGTCGGTCGCGGCGGATCGAGCGTGCGTTCGACGAGTTCGCCGCGGATCTCGAGCGCGATGGCCACCGAGTGCGGCCGCGTCGGATCGCCGCGGACGTCGATCCTCGCGACCGACGCATCGACGGTGTCGCGACCCAACCAGGTCGTCGCTGCGTCCGCGAGCGCGTCCGGCGTCAGGCACGTCGCGCCGGGTTCGACGCGCAGCGCCTCCCGCAGCGGGCGCGGGGGCGGAGGCGACGGCGCGGGCGCGAGCAGCAGGCCGGCGGTGAACAGGGCGACGAGCACCGCGCCCAGGATGCGTCGCCTCCCCCGCCGTTCGCCAGTCGCATCTCGTGGTAAGGTCCCCGCGATGCAGCACAAACGCGTCGGAGTCGTCCTGGCCGGCTGCGGCTACCTCGACGGAGCCGAGATCACCGAGGCCGTCCTCACCCTCTACTTCCTCGAGCGCGCCGGTCTGGAGCCTCGCTGCTTCGCCCCCGATCGTCCGCAGATGCACGTCGTCGATCACCTCACGGGCCAGCCCACGGGTGAGACCCGCAACGTCCTCGTCGAGTCGGCGCGGATCGCCCGCGGCAAGGTCGAGCCGCTCGATCGCGCGCGCATGGAGGAACTCGACGCGCTCGTCCTCCCGGGGGGTTACGGCGTCGCCAAGAACCTCAGCGACTTCGCCGTCCGCGGCCCCGAGGCCGACGTCGAGCCCGAGCTCGTGCGGCTGGTCGGCGAGGCCCTCTCGCGCGCCAAGCCGCTGGTCGCCATCTGCATCAGCCCCGCCATCCTCGCCGCGGCCCTGCGCAAGCTCGGCATCGGCGGCGCCCGCCTCACGATCGGCGACGACGACGGCACTGCGGCCGCCGTCACCGCGCTGGGCGCCCGTCACGAGGCCTGCACCGTCGACCGCGCGATCGTCGACGAGCGCCATCGCATCATCTCCACGCCGGCCTACATGCTCGGCCCCGGCCCGCGCGACGTCGGCGCCGGCATCGAGCAGGCGATTGCGACCCTCGCCGGCTGGCTGCGCTGAGCGACCGGGCCCGTGTAACACTCGCCGGGCCGCACCGTTGCCGAGGAGTTCCTGATGTCGCGCCGCTTCCCCCGTGCCCTCGTCTTCCTCCTCGCCCTCGCCTCCGCGTGTGGCGGCGAGCCCGTGAAGTTGGCCGCCAAGGCCGAGAAGCTCGAGGTCAAGCCGCCGCCGCCCGCCCCGACCACGGTGCACCTCGCCATCGAAGGCAGCAGCGGCAAGCTGGGCTTCGACATGGAGGCCCCGATCGAGAAGATCCGCGGCAAGGTCCCGGCCTCCGCCCTGAGCGGCGAAGTGTGGCTCGACCCGACCGACCTCGCCAAGTCACGCGGCCTCGTGCACGTCGATCTCCGCGACCTCGAGCTGTTCCAGCGCACCGCTCCGGAGGAGGGCAAGGAGTTCGGCGAGGAGGTCAAGAACGACACGCAGAACGAGCACGCCCGCCAGTGGCTCGAGATCTCGCCCGACACGCCCGCCGACGAGCTGGCCAAGAACAGCGTCGTCGAGTTCGCCCTGACGCGGATCAGCGACGCCTCCGCGACCGACCTGTCCAAAGTGACAGGTCCCGAACGCAAGGTCACCTTCACCGCCAGCGGCGACTTCTTGCTGCACCAGCGCAAGGCCGAGAAGTCGGTCAAGCTCGAGGCCACCTTCCGCTACGACGGCGACGCCCTGCGCGAGGTCCACGTCAGGAGCGTCGAGCCGCTGGTAATCGGCCTCGACGAGTACGACGTCCGCCCGCGCACCGGTTTCAGCAAGCTGGCCGCCAAGACGCTCGAGCAGCTCGCCCCCAAGGTCGCCAAGGAGGCCGCGGTCTCGCTCGAGTTCACCGCCCGACCCGACGGCAAGCCGGCGATCCCCGAGGCCGCCGCGCCCGCCAATTCCGGCCCGCCCGCGGCCCCGTCGCCCGCCCCTGCCACCCCTTCCGCCCCCGCTGCCGAGCCGGCCCCCGCGGCCGCAGCCAAGTGACCGACGCGCGGCGATCCGACGCGCGTCCATCCCCGTAACGAACGCACAGGAGCACTCAATCATGGATATTCGCACGATCTCCGCCACCCTCGCCCTGCTCGGCTCTGGCCTCACTCTCGGCGGCTGCAACAAGACCCAGACCGACGCCACCGAGGTGCCCGGCAACGCCGGCGCCGCGGGCGAGAAGTCGTGCAAGGGCCACGCGGACAGCGAGAAGAGCTGCGGCGGCCACGCCGAGGGCGAGAAGAGCTGCGGCGGCGAGAAGGGCTGCGGCGGCGAGAAGGGCTGCAGCGGCGTGAAGGGCGACACGACCTGCGCCGCCTCGAAGCCGACCGAGGCCGCCGAGACCGCGCCGGCCGCCGACCCGGCCACCACCGCCACTGCCACCGCGCCGGCCGCCACCGCGGCCGAGCCGACCGCCACCAAGTCCGAGAAGAAGAAGAAGCCGGCCGCCAAGAAGGCCAAGGGCGAGGCCGCCTGCGGCGAGGGCACCTGCGGCTGATCGCCGCGCGGAGCAACCTGTCCCCTCGACCAGCCCGAGCCGCGCGCCCGGGCTGGCCCCCCGTGACGCTCGTGCGCTCAGTTCGATCGCCCAGCGGCTCCCACGTCCGTCGCATGTCTGCGACTGTCGTCCTCTCGAGCCATCGATGCCGCACATCGTCGCGTCCGGACGAAAAAAGCTGTCCTTTCGACCAGCCGAGCTTCCGGCATCCCGTCGATGCCGCACATCGTCGCGTTCGGGCGCGACACAGGCTGTCCTTTCAACCAGCCGACTCTCCGGTATCCGGAGGTGCGGCACATCGTCGCGTTCGGGCGCGACACAGGTTGTCCTTTCGACCAGCCAGCCTTCCGGCATCTCGTCGATGCCGACCGCGCCAGTCGGCGTCGGCCATCTCGACCCGTCACCTGCCTGACCCGAGGCGCCATGCCTGACGTGAAGCGTCCGACCGGCATCGGCCTCGGCCTGCGCTGGGACTTCCTCGACGAGGCTCTGGCTGCGCCCGTCGATCCTGCGCTCGCGTTCTTCGAGATCTCGCCCGAGAACTACATGCGCCGCGGCGGCTACTTCCCGGCCGCTCTCGAGACGATCGCCGAACGACGGCCGCTGCTGACGCACGGGCTCATGCTCAACGTCGGCGCCGCCACCGGACTGGACGACGCCTACCTCGCCGAGCTGCGCAGCTTCCTCGACGCGCTCCGCGTCGCCGAGCACACCGACCACCTGTGCTGGACCGGCCGCGGCGGCGTGTGCCTGCACGACCTGCTGCCGCTGCCGTTCACCAGGGCCGCGGCTCGCCAGGTGGCCGACCAGATCCGCCGGGCCCAGGACGCCCTCGCGCGGCCGCTCGCGCTCGAGAACATCAGCTATTACGCGGCCGCCGGCGCCTCACGCGGGTCCGATCGCGGCGCGGCGCTGGCAGCCCGCGAGCTCGAGTTCCTGCACGAGGTGCTCAGCCGCGCCGACGCCGGTCTGCTGCTCGACGTCAACAACGTCGTCGTCAACGCGACCAACCACGGCTTCGACCCGGACGCCTTCGTCGCCGACCTGCCGCTCGAGCGGGTCGTCCGCCTCCACGTCGCCGGCGGCGAGGTCCGCCCGCACCTCGGCGGCCTGCTCATCGACACCCACGGCGCCCCGGTGCCCCCGGCCGTCGGCGCGCTGATGGGCCGCGTCGTCGCCCGCCTCGGCCCCCTCCCCGTCCTGTACGAGCGCGACCACAACATCCCCGACTACGCCAAGCTGGTGGCCGAGGTCCGCGATCTGGCTGGCATCTACGACGCGGCCCTCGCCGGCGAGAGCAGACCGAAAGCACATGTCCCCGAGGACATCCGCCTCACGGGCACGAGCGAGGGGAGCTCGCACGGGTCCAACTCCGGCGACGAGGCAGAAGCTCGCCCTGACGCCGTCCTGGCCGCGCGTCCGCCTGCAGAACCTCGCGATTCGAGCCTGGCCGGCCCAGCTTCCGCTGCACCTCACGACGACCTCTCCGCAGACGAGCGCGCCGAGCTCGACGACATCCAGCGGGGCGTCTCGCATCTCATCGTCGACCTCGAGGCCGAGTCGCCCGCGCGCCGCGGTCTGTCCGAATTCCTGCGTGCCCGCGGCGTCGGTCCGGCGGCGGTCGCCGCTTTGGCGGAGGTCGACCCGGAGCGGCTGCTCGTCTATCGCCAGCTCATCCGCCGGCAGGTGCGCGGCGTGCTCGCCGACCTGTTGTCGGGCACCGCGGCCGCCCGCGGGCAGGTCGCCTTCGACGCCGACGCCGACGCCTGGATCGCCGAGCTCGGCCCCCGCTCCCGCCTCCTCCGCGACCTGCCCGGCGAGTTCGTCGCCTGGGCGACACCTCGCTGGTCGAACGAACATGTCCTCGAGGACCTGCCCGAAGCGCCAGCGTGGTTGCTGGACCTCGCGCGCCACGAGCTCCTGACCCACGAAGTCGGCGCCTCTCCGCCGCGCCCCCCGGGCGACGAGCGCCCGTTCGGGCTCGACGCCCGCCTCGAGTTCGACCCGAGCGTCCGCCTCGGGCGGTTCGCGTTCGCGGTCCACGAGCACCCGGACGCGCCCGACGTCGCGCCGCGCCGCGAGCCGACCGCCCTGCTGCTCTACCGCGACCGCGAACACGCGGTCCGCACCCTTCACCTGAGCCCGCTCGCCGAGGCCTTGCTCGACGCTCTGCTGCTGCGCGGCGTGACGGTCGAGCAGGCCGTGCGGGAGGCCGCGGAGGCGACCGGCAGCGCGATCGATGGCGACTTCCTGGGCCGCGTCAGCGTGCTGCTCGCCGACCTATCCGAACGCGGCGCCATCCGCGGCGCCCGCTGAAGCCACGCTCGCCTTCAGTGTTCCGGTCGCGGTACCAGCGATCCCCGGCGAGGGCGAATCACCCCGACGCCCGAGTGCTCGCGCACGGGTCACTCCGCCGCCCCTGCTCGCGCTCGCCCGCATCGAAGATGCCAGGCCGGCATGTCTGCACTTTGGGACATGTCCGAATCGACACGTCCCACGGACCTCTGCTCGACGCTTCGGCCGCGCTACCAGTGCAGCCCGAGCTGCAGCACGCCCTGCAGCGCGTGGCCGACTTCCCAGCGCGCCGGCGTGATGCCGTCTTTCGGCATGTTGAGCGCGATCATCCGGTACACCGTGGTGAAGCCGAGCGTCACCTGGTTCGAGACCCAGGCGTCAAAGCCGAGGCCGGCGCGGATCTGGGCCCCGTGCAGGACATCGCCGAGCGGCAGCCTCGCGCGGGCGTAGCCGACGCCGAGCTCCATCAGCGGCTGGAAGCGCTTCTTCATGAAGTACAGCCGGACGAACGCCACGTCCCAGAAGAACATCCCGCCGTTCTTGATGGTCTTGTCGGTGGTGCCGGGCAGCGTCGTGCGGATGCTGGTGTGCGTCTGACCCGAGAGGCCCGTGCCGACGCCGAGGCGGTTGTTGATCCGGACGCCGAAGTCGAACCCGCCGCCGAGCGTCAGCAGCGTGGGTCGGGCCGGCTTGTCGCCGCCGATCGGCCCGGTGATGGTGAGCCGCGGCGCGATCCAAAACCGGCCGCGCCACGAGTCGCGCCGGATCTTCGACGGATCGGCTGGAGCGGGCGGCGGCGGCAGCGGCTCGACCTGGCGCCCGCCCCAGTCGAATGAGGGAGCGGCGCCCGCAGCCGGAGCCGGGCCCGGCGGTGCGCCGGCGGTAGGTGCGGTCGTCGGCGGGGCCGCGACCGGCGGTGAGACCGGGGGCGGCGCGGCCGAGGGCGGCGGCACCGAAACTCCGCTCTCGGGCGTCGGAGCCGGCGTCGCCACCGTCTCGCCGGCGGGCGCGGGAACAGGCGCCGGCGCGGCAGTTGCGGGAGCAGGTGCCGACGCGGCAGGTGCGGGCTCCTGCGCCAGGGCCGGCGTGGCGGCCAGCACGCCGGTGAGACAGATCAGGACCGCACGGATGTGAGCGAGCGTCATTGCCGGTGCCCTCGCGCTAACTTCGGAAGATCTACACCACGCGGAACCTCTGCGGCACTCGGCGGCTTTCCGGACAGCGCCGATGAAAGCGCACGCTCCGCCTCCGCGCGCAACTCCGGATCATCCTCGTTGGCCGCGGCGAATCGCAGAAAACCGACGGCATCTGCCCCGCCCAGGCGCGCCAGGGCTCGATACGCCTCGCGCGTGGCCCCAGGGTCCAGGCGATGCACCTCGCGCACGATCGCGGCCGCGTGGTCACGAGTCCCCACCGAGCCGAGGACGTCGAGCACCGCCATGCGCACCCGCATGTCGTCGCTGCGCAGCAGCGGCAGCAGGCGATGGGCGTGCTCCCTCGCCTCGCGGTCGCCCACGTAGCGGAGCGCGACCAGGATCTGCGACGGCTCGCCCGACGACAGCAGCACGTCGAGCCCGCTCGCGTCGCCGCGGGCCAGGCGACACTGCGCCTCGAGCCCGGCGATCGCCCGCCTTGCCGCGTCCGTCAGCGCCTCCGTCGACGGCCGGAACGCGTCGGTGCCGGCCGTGGCCGACGTCGTGAGCGCCGCCACCGCGAACTTCGAACGGAGATCGTCGGGCACCGCCATGCCGACGTGGAGGACCCAGGGCGCGTCGGCGGCCTCGCGGGTCAGCGCCGCCTCGCCCTGGACCGTGGAGCCCGGCGCGCCGTCCGGCGCGAAGATCGCGCTGTCGCGCAACGCGACCTGGAGCGCCTCGGACACCGGACCTTCGAGGTCAGCGGCCTCGCCGGGCAGCGCCAGGCTGAGCCGCACCGGATAGCGCCCGCCGTCCGATTCACCGCACGCGGAGGCGAACAGGACGAAGGCGAGCGCCGCGCGGAGTCGGATCATCGTCGATCGCTACCATACCCCTCTGCGCCCTCCCAGACCAGCGGCAGGCCCAACTGCGCCGCGTAGAGGGCCGCGAAGCGTCGCCCGGCCGCCTCCACTGTCGTCTCCCGCCCGCCGACCGCGACCGCGCTGGTCACGGTCACGCCGTGCAAGCCGCACGACACGAGCGCGCCGAACAGCGCCGGGTCGACCGCGAGGTTGACCGAGATCCCCTGGACCGTCACCCCGCGGCTCACGTGGATCCCGATCGACGCCAGCTTCTCGGTTCCGCGCCACACGCCCGGGTGCTCCATGCGGAACTCGCAGCCATCGACCCCGAGCTCGCCGAGGACCGCGATCGCCACGTCGCCGAGGCGCACGATGTGCTCGCGGATCCGCCGGCCGATCATCATGATCGGATAGGCGACCAGCTGACCCGGCCCGTGCAGCGTCACCTCGCCGCCGCGCGGCGCCTCCCAGATCGTGACGCCCGCGGCCGCGCGCTGCTCCTCCGACCACAGGATGTCCTCCCGCCGGGCGCGGCGGCCGAGCGTCAGCACGGGCGGGTGCTCGACCAGGAACAGCACCCCCGGCTCGCCCGCGACCACGCGCTCGCGCGCGGCCAGCTGCAGCGCCAGCGCCTCTTCGAACGCCATGCGGCCGAGCCACACGGCGCGCAGTGATTCAGGTGTCGAGGCCACTGATCGACTCGAGCACGGTGGGATCGAGCGCGCCGATCGCCACCGGCAACGGGCTGATGCCGACGCCCTGGGTGCGCAGCCAGCCGGCGAGCTCGCTCGCGGTGACGACCCGGGCGTCGCCCCACGGGGCCTCCGCCGGCGCATCGCCCATGTAGAACACCAGGCAACCGCTGGCCTGCGTCCGCTCCAGATCGCCCGCCCACGCCGACGCATCGATGCCTGCGCGCCGCGGCAGGATCAGCGCCAGCAGCTTCGGGTTCGCCTCGTCCTCTTCGGAGTCGGAGTCCGGGTCACCCTCGATGTCCCCGATCACGAGCTTGGCGATCCCGCGGCTCGGGGGCAGCGTCGCCAGCACCGGGTAGCCCTCGCGGGTCAGCCAGATCCGCACGACCGCCTCGAGGCCTCGCGGGCCAAGTGTCTGCAACCACTGCACGAACGCGTTGGCGATCTCGTTGTTGAGCGCCGTGATCGCGGCGTGCAGCGCCTGCTCGGCGGCGGTCACCGCCGGGGGCACGCGGCTCGCGTGAAGTTGATAGCGGGCGTCGCCGCGGGCGATGAACCGCGATGCCCGACCGCCGTGGCGGATGTCGAGCAGGATCGCCGCAGTCACGGCGCGCTCGATCTCCGAGATCTCGCCGCCGAGCACGCCCATGCCGGCCAGGGTCTCGGCGATCTGGCGGATGTGCAGCGAGCGCGGGCCGGCGTCGGTCATCACCTGCGCGACCTGCTGCAGCAGCGACTCCGAGGCCTCGTCGCGCATCGTGCGGATCTCGGCCACACCGCCCTCGTTGCGGCGACCACGGCGGCGACGACGGCGGCGGCGGCGGCCCGGGCGATCCTCGTCCTCACTGGCGGCTTGCGGCTGGACCTGCGGTTGAGGCTGAGGCCGCGGCGGCGGCGGCGGTGCGCCGATCGGCCGTCGCAGACTGCGGTGTTCGACGGCCGGCGCGCTCGGAGGGGGCGGCGGCGGCGGGCGCTGCATGCTCTCGAGCTCCGTGCGCAGCTCGGGGCGCTCCTCGGCCAGCCGCGACATCGCGTTCGCCATCACCACGGCCACGTCTGTCACGCCGTCGAGGCCCGCGCCCTTGGGCGCCTCGAACTCGAGGTTGGGCGTCACGCGCTGGATCACCTCGGCGCGCTTGCCGGTGTCGAGCCCGCGGCGCGTCGGCTTGATCGCGATCTGCTGCGGCGCCGGAGCCTCGCCGCGGACGCCGAACCGATCTCGCCGCCGGCGCCGGCGACGACCGCCGCCCTCCTCGGCCTGACCCTCGTCGGCTTCGCTCGTCTCTTCCTCGTCACGGGTGTCTTCGGTCAGCATCGAATTCGCTTCAACTTTTGGCGGCAAGGCCTCGACATCGTTCGATTTCTTTGCACTGACAGGTGCCGTCTCGAAGGGCAGCTCGAGGGTCGGCGGCGGGGTCGGCGGGGCGGCCGGCGGGGGCGGCGGCTCGGGGACCGGAGGAGCCGGAGCCGGCGGCGGCGCTGCGCCGGGCCGGAGCTGGAAGAACCCCGGCTTGCTCCGCACCAGCAGGGCGCTGTCGCCACGCACGGCCGCGTTGAGGCTGGCCTGCATCGCCGCGACCGGATCGCGGCCCACGTGCGAGAGCAGCTGGCGATCGACGGCTCGCTTCACGATCTCGGAGAAATGCAGGGGTTCGGACTCGTGGCGGAGGACTTCGATCGCAGCTTCAAGGAAGGTCATGTGTACGACTGCGGCGCGCCGGGCGACGGCGACGGAGATTTGTGCAGAAAATTTGCGTGGAGAGGTCGGAGTCTGCTAGCCGCGGACGACATGCGTGCGCACAACGTCGGCGTCCTGATCTCGACCGCCACCGCTCGCTCGGTGGGCGCGGACAATGATAGCCAAATCGACCGCGAAAGTGGCAGCGATCTTGCGGAAGCGCTGGGCCGGCTCGGCCTCGTGCCCGTCTCGCTGACCGCCGACGACGCGCTCGACCTCACCCTGCGGCGGACCCGCCTGCGCGCCTGCTTGCTCGCCGCCCACGGCCTCGCCGGCGGGCTCGGCCGGATCCAGGCCCTGCTCGAGCTGCGCAAGATCCCGTTCGTCGGCCCGTCCGCGCAGACCACCGGCCTCGCCTACGACAAGCTGCGCGCGCGGCAGATCCTGGCCTATCACAGCCTCCCCGTGCCGACCACGCTGGCCCTGGGCGGCGCCGAACCCCCGAGCCGGCACGCCATCGGCATGCTCGGCTGGCCCTGCGTCCTCAAGCCGCGTCGCGGCAGCCACGCGGCCGGCGTCCGCCTGCTCGCCGACGCGGACGCCGTCGCGGACGCCACCCAGGCCGCGGGTGACGAGGCCGGCGAGTTCTTGCTGGAGCGGGCCGTGCTCGGCCGCGAAGTCCAGGTCGTGCTCCTCCACGGCAAGGTCCTGGGGGCGATGGAGGTCGTGCGCGAGGCCGACGATCTGGCGCAGATCCGCGCCATGACATGCCCCCCGGGCCTCACGCGCAGCCAGCTCAAGGGCATCGGCAACCTCGCGGAGCACGCCACCCGCGCTCTCGGTCTCGTCCGCGGGGTCGCGCGCGTCGACATCCTCGTCCACCCGCGCCACAACGAGGTCATCCTCGAGGCCGAGCCCTGCCCCGACCTGCGTCGCGCCGGCGTGGTCGCCCGGGTCGCGCGCGCCGCCGGCCTGAGCTACGAGGCGCTGATCCAGGATCTCCTGCGCGGGCTCGTCGACCTGCCCGAGCACGTCGCCCCGACGCGCAGCGTCCGCCCCGCACCCGCCGTCGTCGAGGCGCCGGCGGCCGTCCTGCAATAACCTGTCTCCAGGGACCTGCTCCCAGGGACCTGTCCCGAAGGACCTGCCCCGAAGACCTGTCGCCAGGTCCGGCGGCGGGTTCGTTCGTCTTCGAGGTCGCAAGGCGATACGCAGCGGCGGCCTCGCGGCTTGTTGCGAGGCCCGTCTCCGCACCCGCTTGTGCGGCCCGGTCCGCCTCGCGGCGCGCTCATCAGGCCCATCTCTCCGCCAGCATCGCTCCGCCGACTTCGGGGTCGCGGACGGCCAACTTCCGACCCCCCGAGCGTCGAAGGCACCGGGGCAATGCAGCTGCGGCGCGAGAGAGCGGTCGTCGTTGCGTCCGCGAGTCACCACTCGCGCCCGCCGCTCGAGAGCTCGAACGCGAAGAGACCGCGGCGAGTCGCCTCGCGCGCGGTCTCTTCAGTGAGCTCCGGCGGGAGCCTCAGGGCTGGGTCGCGCGGATCTGGGCCTCGAGCCAGCCCTGCTCCGTGACCAGCTTGCGGTGCTCGGCCGCGTCGATCGAGCCGAGGTCGTGCGACAGGTCGGCCTGGACGCGCTTGAGGTCCTCGCGCGCCTTGTTGGCGTCGATCTCGGACACCTCGAGCGCGCGCTCGACGAGGATGACCACGCGGTTGTCGCGGGTGACCTCGAGGAAGCCGGCGCCGACGGCGATCCGGACCGACTCGGCGCCGTTGCGGAAGCGGACCACGCCGGGCACGACGGGCGTGATGAACGGGACGTGCTCCGGCAGGACGCCGAGCTCGCCGAGGAGGCCGGGGACTTCGACCCCGGGGACCACCACGCCGTGGCGCTTGGGGCCCAGCGGCGTGAGGATGTCGAGCTGAATGGTGGTCTCGGCCATGACGGTGGACTACTCCCCGCTCAGCCGGCGGCCTTGGCCTTCTTGGCCTCGTCCTCGGCCAGGCGCTTGGCCTTGGCGATCACGTCGTTGATGCCGCCGACCATGTAGAAGGCGTCCTCGGGCAGGGCGTCGTGCTTGCCCTCGACGATCTCGCGGAAGCTCTGGATCGTGTCGGAGAGCTCGACCTGGACGCCGTCGTTGCCGGTGAACACCTTGGCGACGTCGAACGGCTGGCTGAGGAACTTCTGGATCTTGCGCGCGCGGGCGACGGTGAGCTTGTCCTCTTCCGAGAGCTCGTCCATGCCGAGGATCTTGATGATGTCCTGCAGCTCCTTGTACTTCTGCAGCACCTGCTGGACCTTGCGCGCGGTCTCGTAGTGGTCCTTGCCGACGACCTCGGGAGTGAGGATCGTGCTCGTCGAGTCGAGCGGGTCGACGGCCGGGTAGATGCCGATCTCGGTCAGCGCGCGGCTGAGCACCGTGGTCGCGTCGAGGTGGATGAACGCGGTCGCCGGCGCCGGGTCGGTGAGGTCGTCGGCGGGCACGTAGATCGCCTGCACCGAGGTGATCGAGCCCTTGCTGGTCGTCGTGATGCGCTCCTGCAGGCCGCCCATCTCGGTCGCCAGGGTCGGCTGGTAACCGACCGCGCTGGGGATACGACCGAGGAGCGCCGACACCTCGGAGCCCGCCTGCGTGAAGCGGAAGATGTTGTCGATGAAGAGCATCAGGTCCTGGCCCATCTCGTCGCGGAAGTACTCCGCCTGGGCCAGGGCGCTGAGGGCCACGCGGGCGCGGGCGCCCGGCGGCTCGTTCATCTGGCCGTAGACCAGCGCCACCTTGCTCTGGTCGTTGTGGACCTTGTTGACCTTGCGGGTCTTGTGGTCCCAGTCGGCCTTGATGACCTCGGACTCCATCATCTCGAAGTACAGGTCGTTGCCCTCGCGGGTGCGCTCGCCGACGCCCGCGAACACCGAGTAGCCGCCGAACTTCTTGCCGACGTTGTTGATGAGCTCCATCAGGAGCACCGTCTTGCCGACGCCGGCGCCGCCGAACAGGCCGATCTTGCCGCCGCGGCGGTAGGGCGCGAGCAGGTCGATGACCTTGATGCCGGTGACCAGCACCTCCGCCTTGGTGCTCTGCTCGGTGAACGGCGGGGCAGCGCGGTGGATCGGGCGGAACTCGGTCGCGTCGATCGGGCCCTGCTCGTCGACCGGCTCGCCGGTGACGTTCATGATGCGGCCCAGCACGCCCTTGCCGACCGGCATCATGATCGGCTTGCCGGTGTCGCGGACGTCCATCCCGCGGACCAGGCCGTCGGTGGTGTCCATGGCGATCGTGCGGACCGTGCGCTCGCCGAGGTGCTGCGCGACCTCGAGGGTCAGGTTGTCCGCTGCGTCGTTGATGCGCGGGTTGGTGACCTTGAGCGCCGTGGTCACCTCGGGCAACGAGCCCGAGAACTCGACGTCGACCACGGGGCCGATGACCTGCGTGATCTTGCCGGTGTTGACGCCGGGGGTCGCGCTCTGCGGCGGGGTGCCGCTGGCCGGCTTGGCGCCGCCGAGGAAGGACGCGGGGGTGTTGAAGATGCTGGCCTTACCCAGGGGGTTGGACGGCGGGTTGGACGGCGGAGGCGGCAGATTCGACATGGTGCTCCGAAAGGCGGCCCGGCGGGCCGAGAAGACTGGCGGAAGTTCGAGCGGCGCTCGGCCCCTTCGGGCTCGAGTCTAGCCCTTGAGGGCCTCGGCGCCGCCGATGATCTCCATGAGTTCCTTGGTGATCGCGGCCTGGCGCTCACGGTTGTAGAACAGGGTCAGCTCGCGGATGAGCTGGGTCGCGTTGTCGGACGCCGAGTCCATCGCGGTGCGACGGGCGGCGACCTCGCCGGCGATCGAGTTGAAGAACGCCTGTTGCAACCGCGACTCGACCGCGATCGGCAGCAGGTGCCCGAGCAGCGCGTCGCGCCCGGGCTCGAGCACCGGCAGGACGCGCTCGTCGTTGACGATCTCGCGCGACTCGAACGGCAGCAGCTGCTCGACCTTCGGCTGCTGCGTCAGCACGTTCTTGAAGTAGTTGTAGGCGAAGTAGACCCGGTCGACCTGCGGCAGCTCGGTGTCGCCGCCCTCCTTGCCGCCGGTGAACATCGCCATGACCTCGGCCGCGACCATCTTGGCCTTGACGACGAGGTCGCCGAGCGTCGGCGCGTCGTGGTGACGGACGATCTTCTGCCCGCTGTGCTGGAAGAAGCTGCGGCCCTTCTTGCCGACCGTCAGCAGCACGACGTCGTTGCCGCTCTCGCGCTCCTTGCGGATGAAGTTGAGCACCGCGCGGTTGAGGTTGGCGTTGAAGCCGCCCGCCAGGCCGCGATCGGCGGTGATGTGCACGATCACGACGCGACCGTTGCCGCTGCGCTTGAGCAGCAGCGGGTGCGCCGCGCCGGCCTCGCCGCCGTCGCCCTCGCCCTCCCCGCTGCCGAGGCTGGCCACCAGCGAGCCGACCACCTGGTCGAGGCGCTCGCCGTACGGCCGCGCCCCCATCGCCGCCTGCTGCGCCTTCACCAGGCGCGCCGCGGCGATTCGGCTCATCGCCGAGGTGATCTTGCGGGTGTTCTTGACCGTCGTGATCCGGCCACGGATCTCCTTCAGGTTGGCCATGTCATGCCTTCTGCTTGCGCGCGGGGTCGCGGAGGTACTCGGCCTTGAAGGTCTTGATCGCCGACTCGAGCAGGTTGTCGAGCTCGACCAGCTCCGGCTTGCTGGAAGCCTTGTTGGCGTGGTCGATCACGTCGGCGCGGTGGTCCTTGATCCACGCGTGGAGCTTGCGCTCGAACTCGCGGACCTCGGACAGATCGAGGTCGTCGAGGAAGCCGCGGGTGCCGGCGAAGATCGAGATGACCTGCTGGGCGACCGAGAGCGGCTGGTACTGGTCCTGCTTGAGCAGCTCGGTGAGCCGCTGGCCGCGGGCCAGGGTGTCGCGCGTGGCCTTGTCGAGGTCGGACGCGAACTGCGAGAACGCGGCGAGCTCGCGGTACTGCGCGAGGTAGAGGCGCAGCGGACCGGCGTAGCGGCGCATCGCCGCGACCTGGGCCGCGCCGCCGACGCGCGACACCGAGATGCCGACGTTCACCGCGGGACGGATGCCCTGGTAGAAGAGGTTCGACTCGAGGAAGATCTGGCCGTCGGTGATCGAGATGACGTTGGTCGGGATGTACGCCGACACGTCACCGGCCTGGGTCTCGATGATCGGCAGCGCCGTCAGCGAGCCCGCGCCCTCGGCCTCCGACAGCTTGCACGCGCGCTCGAGCAGGCGGCTGTGGAGGTAGAACACGTCGCCCGGGTACGCCTCGCGGCCCGGCGGGCGGCGCAGCAGCAGCGACAGCTGACGGTACGCCACCGCCTGCTTCGACAGGTCGTCGTACACCAGCAGCGCGTGGCCGCCGCGGTCGCGGAAGAACTCGCCCATGGTGACGCCGGTGTACGGCGCCAGGAACTGCAGCGGCGCCGACTCCGACGCGGTCGCGGCGACGACGATGGTGTAGTCCATCGCGCCCTCGCGGCGCAGGCGGTCCACGACCATGGCGACGGTCGACTGCTTCTGACCGATCGCCACGTACACGCAGACCATGTTCTGGCCCTTCTGGTTGATGATCGTGTCGATCGCGATCGCGGTCTTGCCGGTCTGGCGGTCGCCGATGATGAGCTCGCGCTGGCCGCGGCCGATCGGGATCATCGAGTCGATCGCCTTGAGGCCGGTCTGCATCGGCTCGTGCACGCTCTTGCGGGTGATGATGCCGGGGGCCTTGACCTCGACGACCTTCATCTCGACGCCGGTGAGCGGCGCGCCGCCGTCGATCGGCTCGCCGATCGCGTTGACCACGCGGCCGATCAGCGCCTCGCCGACCGGCACGCTCATGATCTGCTTGGTGCGCTTGACGACGTCGCCCTCTTTGATGAGCTGGTCGTTGCCGAGGAGCGCGACGCCGACGTTGCCCTCCTCGAGGTTCAGGATCATGCCCTTCACGCCGTGGGGGAACTCGAGCAACTCGCCGGCCATCGCCTGGTCGAGGCCGTACACGCGGGCGATGCCGTCGCCCACCGTCAGGACGGTGCCGGTCTCCTCGACGGAGACCTTGGTCTCGTAGCCCTGGATCTGCTCCTTGATGATGCGGCTGATCTCGTCGGCTCTGATATCCATGGTGCGCTCGCGCGGTCCGCCGGGGCGGCTGGACCTGAAGTTGGGATCGATGGGGTGACGGGTTCGCGGGAGAAGCCGGAGGCTAGCCGCGGAGGGAGGTGCGGAGGTTGCCGAGCTGGGTCTTCAGGCTGCCGTCGTAGACGACGCTGCCGACCTGGGTGACGACGCCGCCGATGAGCTCGGGGTCGACGGCGGACTCGATGAGGATGGTCTTGCCGGTGGCGCGCTCGAGCGCCGCCTTGATCTTGTTGACCGCGTCGGCCGGGAGCGGCCGCGCCGAGGTCAGCTTGGCGTGCACGCGCCCGGACAGCGCGTCCGACATCTCGGCGTACTGGTGGGCGATCTGCGTCGCGCCGTTGATGCGGCCGCGCTCGAACACGAACAGCAGGAACTTGGCCACGGTCGCGTCGAGCGCCATCCGCTCGAGCACCTTCTGCAGGATCGCGCGCCGCTCGGTCACCAGGTACGCGCCCGACTCGAGCACGTCCAGCAGCGACGGCTTGCCGGCCTCGCTCTGCGTGGCGACGCGGACGAAGCTGGCGATGTCGCGGCCGAAGATCTCGCGCTGGATCGGCGTGTCCGCGAGCTGGAGGAGCGCGCGGGCGTAACGACGGGCAAGGCTGCCGGGGATCATGTGAGCTCGTCCTGGAGTGGTTTCGGTGTCGGGGCTCGAAGGCCGAAGAATGGGCCGGTCACGCGGCCGGGCGGCCGTTCACGACCTCGACCGCGTAGTCGTCGACCAGGCGGGCCTGGTCGGCGTCGGTGAAGCGGGAGCGCAGGATCTCCTCGGCCCGGGCGATCGCCCGGTCGAGGACCTCGTTCTCGACCGCCTGCTTGCGCACCGCGACCTCGCGCTGCGCCGCCGCGATGGCCTGCGTCTTGAAGCGCTCGACCTCGGCGCGCGCCTCGGTGAGCAGCCGCTGGCGATCGGTCTCGGCGCCGACGCGGGCCTGCTCGAGGATCTCGCGCGTCTCCTGGTCAAGGCGGTCGACCCGCCGCTTGTAGTCGGTCAGCACCGACTCGGCCTCGGCCATCGCCTGCTGCGCCGCGGTGACCTGGGTCTTGATCGCGTCGTGGCGGGCCGCGTTGTCGGCGACCAGCTTGCGGATGATGAGCCGGTGCAGCAGGAACGCCAGCACCAGGAAGTTGATGAGGAGGTACGCCAGGCCGACCCGGTGATCCTCGGGGCTGGGCCAGTTGAACCAGGTGATCCCGGCGTGGTGGCCCCCGTGCTCGACGGCCTTCACGGCCCCGGCGGCGGCCTCGGCGGCCTCGTGGCCGACCGGCTCGTGGCCGGCGGGCGACGCCGACGCCACCTGGCCGATCAGACAGATGAACGAACCAACGGCGAGGCTGGTGAAGGCATGAACCTGATGAAGCGAGCGACGCACGGTCACACCGTCCTCCCGAGTAGCTTGGTGGCGATGTCCTGGGCCAGCTCTTCGACCCGGGTCGCCAGGGTGGTACGCGCCGCCTCGGCCTCGCTGGCCAGGCGCTCGCGCTGGGCCTCGGACTCGCTGCCCGCGGCGGCGCGCGCCTCGGCGAGCTGGCGCTGGCGCTCGGCCTCGCTGCCCTTCACAGCGTCGGAGCGGATCCCGGCGGCCCGGGCGCGGGCCTCGGCCAGCCGGGTGTCGTAGCGACGCCCCTCCTCGTCGGCGCGGGCCCGGAGATCGGTCGCAGCCGCGGTGGTCCCGGTGATCGCCTGTTCGCGCCGTGCCTGCGTGGCGAGCCACGGCTTGAACAGCAGCGGATAGAGGATCGCCATCAACAGGAGAAAGATGCCTGCCTGGATGAAGATCGTGCCGTCGATGTCGACGACGGGAGCGGCTGCTGCGGCGAAGAGAGTTGCGTGCATGGGGCCGTGAGCTTGTTCGGGGGGCCGCCCGCGGGCCGTGAGGCTGGCGGAGCGGAGCGATGCGGGGCGCTGGCTCAGGCGCGGCCGGGACCGCCGGGGGGGCCGCAAGTCCTTCGGCCCGAGAGTTTCCGGCGGCTTTGGCGAGCGCGCTGGCAGATCCGAGAAGCGGCGGGCATCTACCACGCGAGATGCGGGTGGTCAACGGACGCGAGCTCACATGCGAGCGCCGTGTCGCACGGCCTTGCACGCCGCCCTGGGGCCATACCCAGACCTTTCGATCGTCCCTTGGGACAGGTCTGGACGGCGCTCTTGCATCGTGCGCATAAACCGTCGCGAGACGTGAGAATTGTGGGGCCACGGGCGTCGGAGCCGGCGCACCTCGGACCCTGTCGCGGGGCCTCGCCCGCTCGGCTGTTTCCGCCCGCGGGCGTGCCCCGCCAGGCGCCTGAAGCCGCCCGGCGGCGACAATTTGCATAGCGCTCGCGGCCACCGTCGCTTACGCTGCTGGTCCGTGAGCAGCAAACGGCCCGACCCGTACGACCGCGCGATGAGCCCCCTGGCCGCGGACGACGACGAGAGTGATCGCGATATCGACGCCGATCTGCGCGGCGACACCCGGCCGATCGACCTCATCGACGTATTCGGGCGGGCTCGCGGGGTAGTCGCCGAGATGGTCCGCAGCACGCCGACCGGTGACACCCTGGTGGTCGTCACCAACGAGCTCGGCTTTCCGGTCGGCCAGCGCGCCATCCGTCGGCCCGAGAGCCTACCCTACGCCCTCGTATTCGGCCGCCATAACCGCTGTACCCTATCCATTCCGCACGACTCCCGCGTCAGCCTGCGCCACATCCTGCTCACCGCGTGGCCCGGCCAGGGTGCCCTGCGTCTGCGGGGCTATGACCTCGGCGGTCGCGCCGGCATCGTCCTCGCCGACGGCAAGCGCGTGCCCGGCTTCTCGGCGCTCGGCCACGTCGCGCTGTCGTTCGGGCGCACCGGTCTGGTCGTGCTGCCCGGCGGTCCCGCGGGCCTGTCGTTGCTCGAGGGCACCACAGATCAGGCCTTTCAGCGCCTTACCGGTATCGACCGCGACGGCGGCGGCATCCGCCTCGCCATCTCGGCGATGGCCGAGCCCAGCGTGGCGCAGCTCGGCGGCTATCGCCCGATCGACGTCGACGCCCGCCCGCAGCCGCGCGGCATCCTGCGCCTACGCTCGCTCAAGTCGAAGTCACAGCGCGGGGCCGAGGCCTCGCGCGAGCTCGAGGTCGACAGCGAGCAGCTGCAGCGCGGCCTCCTCATCGGCCGCTACAGCGACCGCTGTTCGCTCGCGGGCTCGGGTCGCAACCTGTCCCGCGTCCACGCGCTGGTCACCGAGGAGGGCCCCAACTCGCTCCTCGTCTACGATCTCGCCAGCACCAACGGCGTGCGCCCCGGCCACGAGACCGAGGGCCCGTCGCACAGCGTCGTCCGCCTCCGCCACAACGAGCCGGTCATGCTCGGCCACTTCGAGCTGAGCTGGACCCCGGCCGAACGCATCCGAGTGCACTGACGCGAAGGCCTCCGGCGGTCGCCGAGTCGGCGCCCCCTCGCCTGCCCGTCGCGCGGATCCGGGCGATTTTGCCGCTGCACCCCGTTCTGCGGCGGCGACGTCCGCGGCTTTGCTACGGCCCTCGCCGGCGGTCCGCGCGGTGCGCTGGCGCTTGCGCATGCACACGACCGCAGACCGCGCTTTGACGGAGCCAACGCCGTGCGACTGTGCTATCTGCCCCTTGCGTCCAGGCCCGGAACGGCCTTCCGCCGCGACCTGGTCGCCCTCAACCGGACAATCCCATGACAGACGCGAAGCGGCCCGGACGCCTGAGCACCCTCGCCCGATCCACGATTGGCGCCAAGATCGTCATGGCGACGACCGGCGTGATCCTGGTCGGTTTCCTCGTCGTGCACATGCTCGGCAACCTGCAGATTTATCTCGGGCCCGACACCATGAATCACTACGCGCAGACGCTCAAGGGCACGCCTGCGCTGCTCTGGGGCGTGCGCGCCGTCCTGCTCGTCGGCCTCGTGCTGCACGTGTTCGCGGCCATCCGGCTCAAGGGGCTCAACACGGCCGCCCGTCCGCAGGAGTACGCGGTGCCGCGGCGCTACCGCGTCACCAGCAGCGCCGCCCGCTTCATGCTGCTGAGCGGCGCCGTGGTCCTGGCGTTCATCGTCTACCACCTGCTGCACTTCACCGTCGGCGTCACCAACCCGGCCGACTTCAACCTGCACGAGGTGCTCGACGTCGCCACGCAGACGTGGGTGCGCAACGACAACGAGCAGCTGCTGGCCAAGCTCCCGCCGGAGATGGTCCGCCACGACGTCTACAGCATGTTCGTGCGCGGCTTCACCAACCCGCTGATCGCCGGCACCTACGTCGTCGCCCAGCTGCTGCTGGCGATGCACCTCAGCCACGCGGTCGCAAGCATGTTGCACACCCTCGGCCTGTCCAAGGGGACAGCCGCGCGCGAGCGCAACATCAACATCGGCCGGGCCATCGCCGCCGTCGTCGTGCTCGGCAACCTCTCCTTCCCGATCGCCGTCCAGGCCGGCCTCGTCCACCTCTAACGCCCCTCGCTCCACCGCACCGCCATGGATCTCAACGCCAAAATCCCGGACGGCCCGATCGAGGGCAAGTGGGACCGTCACCGCTTCGAGATGAAGCTGGTGAACCCCGCCAACAAGCGCAAGTACAACATCATCGTCGTCGGCACCGGCCTCGCGGGCGCGTCGGCGGCGGCCAGCCTGGCCGAGCTCGGCTACAACGTCGACTGCTTCTGCTTCCAGGACAGCCCGCGCCGGGCCCACAGCATCGCCGCGCAGGGCGGCATCAACGCCGCCAAGAACTACCAGAACGACGGCGACAGCATCTACCGCCTGTTCTACGACACGGTGAAGGGCGGCGACTTCCGCGCGCGCGAGGCCAACGTCTACCGGCTCGCGCAGATCAGCGTGAACATCATCGACCAGTGCGTCGCCCAGGGCGTCCCGTTCGCCCGTGAGTACGGCGGCCTGCTGTCCAACCGCTCCTTCGGCGGCGCCCAGGTCTCGCGCACCTTCTACGCCCGCGGCCAGACCGGCCAGCAGCTGCTGCTCGGCGCCTACCAGGCGCTCGAGCGCCAGATCGGCGCCGGCAAGGTCAAGATGTACGCGCGCCACGAAATGCTCGACCTGGTCGTCATCGACGGCGTGGCCCGCGGCATCATCACCCGCGACCTCGTCACCGGCGAGACGCGCGGGTGGGTCGGCGACGCGGTGGTCCTGGCCACCGGCGGCTACGGCAACGTCTTCTACCTGTCGACCAACGCCAAGGGCAGCAACGTCACCGCCACCTACCGCGCCTACAAGCGCGGCGCCGGGTTCGGCAATCCCTGCTTCACGCAGATCCACCCGACCTGCATCCCGGTCAGCGGCGACTACCAGTCGAAGCTCACCCTGATGTCCGAGTCGCTGCGCAACGACGGCCGCGTGTGGGTGCCCAAGCAGAAGGGCGACACCCGCCGCCCCGAGCAGATCCCCGAGGACGAGCGCGACTACTACCTCGAGCGCCGCTACCCCAGCTTCGGCAACCTCGTCCCCCGCGACGTCGCCTCGCGCGCGGCCAAGGCCGTGTGCGACGAGGGCCGCGGCGTCGGCCCGAGCAAGATGGCGGTCTACCTCGACTTCGCCGACGCCGTCCGCCGCCTCGGCCAGAACGTGGTCGCCGATCGCTACGGCAACCTGTTCGAGATGTACGAGCGGATCACCGGCGAAGATCCTTACAAGACGCCGATGCGGATCTTCCCCGCCGTCCACTACACGATGGGCGGCCTGTGGGTCGACTACAACCTCATGAGCACGGTCCCCGGCCTGCACGTGCTCGGCGAGGCCAACTTCTCCGACCACGGCGCCAACCGCCTCGGCGCCAGCGCGCTGATGCAGGGCCTGGCCGACGGCTACTTCATCATCCCGTACACCATCGGCAACTACCTCGCGCAGGCCAAGCTGCCCAAGATCACGGTCGAGCACCCCGAGGTCCAGCGCTGCCTCGCCGGCGTGCGCGCGCAGACGACCCGCCTGCTCGGCATCAAGGGCCGGACCACCGTCGACGAGTTCCACCGCGAGCTCGGCCTCGTCATGTGGGACTACTGCGGCATGGGCCGCACCGCCGAGGGCCTCAAGATCGCGCTGCAGAAGATCCCCGAGATCCGGGCCCGCTTCTGGTCGGACGTCGCGGTCCCCGGCGCCAACGAGGAGCTCAACCCGTGGCTCGAGAAGGCCGGCCGCGTCGCCGACTTCCTCGAGTTCGGCGAGCTCATGTGCCTCGACGCGCTCGAGCGCAACGAGTCGTGCGGCGGCCACTTCCGCGAGGAGTACCAGACGCCCGACGGCGAGGCGCTGCGCGACGACGCCAACTACTCGTACGCCGCGGTGTGGGAGTACACCGGCGAGGGCAGCGCGCCGCGCCTCAACAAGGAGCCGCTCGAGTTCAAGAACGTCAAGCTCGCGACCCGGAGCTACGCCTGATATGTCGAAGACGATGACCCTCACCCTGCAGATCTGGCGCCAGCGGAGCGCCAACACGCCCGGGTCGATGCAGACCTACAAGCTCGAGGGTGTGAACGAGCACATGTCGTTCCTCGAGATGCTCGACGTGCTAAACGCCAAGCTGACGAAGGATGGCCAGGACCCGGTCGCCTTCGACCACGACTGCCGCGAGGGCATCTGCGGCTCGTGCTCGATGGTGATCGACGGCCGCCCGCACGGCCCGCGCAAGGGCACCACCGCGTGCCAGCTGCACATGCGCACCTACAAGGACGGCGACACCATCACGATCGAGCCGTGGCGCGCCAAGGCGTTCCCGGTGATCAAGGATCTGGTGGTCGACCGCAGCTCGTTCGACCGCATCGTCGCCGCCGGCGGCTTCGTGTCCGTCAACACCGGCGTCACCGTCGACGCCAACGCCACCCCGATCGGCAAGAAGAACGCCGACGAGGCGATGGACTACGCCGCCTGCATCGGCTGCGGCGCCTGCGTGGCCGCCTGCCCCAACGC
This sequence comes from Nannocystis punicea, assembly GCF_026965555.1. GTDB lineage: Bacteria > Myxococcota_A > Polyangia > Nannocystales > Nannocystaceae > Nannocystis > Nannocystis punicea. Next base: position 5,912,647 of record NZ_CP114040.1, read on the forward strand.
CGCGGCGATGCTGTTCACCGGCGCCAAGGTCGGCCACCTCGTCAAGCTGCCGCAGGGCCAGGTCGAGCGCCGCGGCCGCGTGCTGCGCATGGTCGAGCAGATGGACCACGAGGGCTTCGGCGCCTGCACCAACCACCGCGAGTGCTCCGAGGCGTGCCCCAAGGAGATCAGCTTCGACGCGATCGAGCTGCTCAACCGCGAGTACATGCGCGCCCAGGTCACGAACGACTGAGCCCGAGGTTCTCGAGCGAGACGCGGCCGCGGGGTCTCCCGCCGGCCGCGTCGTCGTTTCAACAGCTCGGGTAGCCGTCCATGCCCGGATCGGGCGGCGGGTCGCAGGTCTTGAAGCTGTCCGGGAAGCACCCGCTGGGCAACTGGTAGGTGTTCTGCCCCTTGCACACCGTGGTGATCGCGTCGTCGCAGCCCATCTGCGGCAGGCAGCCGAGGAAGCTGAGCGGATCGTTGAGGCACCAGATCGCGCCGTCGAACTCGAACGCCTGGCCCTCGATGGGCATGCAGCCGAGCATGACGCACTCGTCCTTGGTCAGCGCCGCCTCGCAGTCGACCGGCTCGGCCGTGGTCCCGGGCACCTCGCCGGTCGACGTCGAGGTCGAGCCGCCCGAGCCGCCCTGGCTCTCCTGACCTGTCTCCGAGGACATGCCCTCCGTCTCGTTGCCGGAGCCGCCGCCGCCCTGGGTCTCGCCGTCGCTCATGCTGCCGCTGATGTCGGTCGTGCCGGTCCCCGACGCGCTCATGCCCCCCTCGGTCGGCTCCGTCTCCGACATCGAGCCGGACATCGACCCCTCGCTCGTCGGCTCCGAGCCCTCGCTCGTGCCCTGGCTCTGGCTGTTCGAGTTGGAGGCCGAATTCGTGTCGCCGCCGCTGTCTCCGCACGCCGCCAGCGCCGCCGTCAGCACGACCGCACCTGCGAGCACCCCATGTTTAAGCCACGTGTTGCGCACGAACGCAGGCTACGCGGAGCCTCCGGGCCCGTCAAACCGGCCCCGGCAGCGCGCCCGTGTTGTCGCCGGCGTGCGTCTTCGTCACACTCGCGCGCGTGACGATCTTCTACTGGGACTACTACGGTCCGGACGCCGAGGGCACCGCGCGTCACTTCCTCGTTCACCTCGGCGAGTACATCGTCCGCGCCGGCGTGCCCGACTGTGAACGCGGCGTCGAGTCGACGCGCGCGGGCCACTGCGCCGTGTGGTGCAAGGCTCCCGACGACGCGCGCGAGGCCATGTTGCGCCTGCGTCCGCGCCGCGCCGCCCCCGCGCCTTGAAGCGCCGCAACAATTTTTCGCGCGCGCTGCAAAACATGGGCGGCTCGCACCGACCTACTCGTGTGCAAGCGTCCTCCGAAGTCACCACCCTCCACCTCCAACCGCGCTCGGCCGCGCCGGCCCGCGCCCTCGCCCTCGACCTCGACCGCGCGGGCGGCCCCGTGGCGCTCGACCCGGCCCGCATCATCCTCGTCGGCAGCGCGCCCTCGGCCGACCTGCGGATCGGCGATCCCACCGTCTCCGCCCGTCACGCGCGGATCGGCGGCGACGCGCGCGGCATGATGATCGAGGACCTCGGCTCGACCAACGGCACCTACGTCGACGGCGTCCGGGTCCAGCGCGCCTGGCTCGCGCCGGGCGTGCGCCTCGGCCTCGGCGGCTTTCAGGCCACCGTCGTCGCCCAGGGCGTCGCCCCGCGGCCGCGCCTGCCCAACCCGCCCGGCATGATCGGCAGCTCGGCTGTCTTTCAGGACATGCTCGCTCGCCTGCGCAAGTTCGCCGGCCTCGCCCAGGCCGTGCTCCTCCGCGGCGAGACCGGCACCGGCAAGGAGCTGGCCGCGCGGGCCCTGCACGTCGAGGGTCCGCGAGCCGCCGGCCCGTTCGTCGCCGTCAACTGCGGCGCCATCCCCGAGGGTCTGTTCGAGAGCGAGCTGTTCGGCCACGTGCGCGGGGCCTTCACCGGCGCCGCGCGGGCCCACGTCGGCGCGTTCGTCCGCGCCCACCGGGGCACCCTCTTCCTCGACGAGATCGCGGAGCTCCCGCTGGGACTCCAGGCCAAGCTGCTGCGCGTGCTCGAGACGCGCCGCGTCGTCCCCGTCGGCGGCGAGCAGGAGCAGGCGATCGACGTCCGCGTCGTCTCGGCCACGCACCAGCCGATGGAGCGCCTCGTCGCCGAGGGCCGGTTCCGCAGCGACCTCTACCACCGCCTCGGCGTCCTCGCGGTCGATGTCCCCGGCCTCGCCGAAAGGCCGGGCGACATCCCCGAGCTCCTGGCCCACTTCGCCGCCGAGCTGGCCGCCGAGTTCGGCCGCCCCGTCCGCCTCACCGAGCAGGGCCTCCGGGCCGCCGTGCTCCGCCGCTTCCCCGGCAACATCCGCGAGCTCCGCAACGTCCTCCTGCGCGCCGCCGCCGTCCACGACGGCCCGCTCGGCCCGCTCGAGCTGTTCCCCGCCGGGCCCTCGGCGCTCGCCTCCGGCCCCGCCGACGCGCTCCCCGTCCCGCGCGGCACCTACGCGGCCATGCACCGCCGCATGCTCGAGCTGGTGGTGCGCGAGGCCGGATCGATCCGCAAGGCCGCCGCGCAGCTCGACGTCCCGCGCTCGACCCTGTGCGCCTGGCTCAAGGACGAGGCCGCGTGAACGTCCTGCCTTTTCGCACATGTCCTCGGCGACATGCTCGAAAGAACATCCACGCCCCACCGCTCGCCGCCGGTTGCGAGCAGGGAGACGTCGTCGCGACCTGGAGTTGATCGGACCGTCCCACATGTCGTGAGTCCGATCACCTCATCCCCGATGCCTCCGCAGGCGGTTTTGCCCCTCGCGGTGAATACCTGCCAAACAGCGCTTTGGAGCATTCTGGCGCCTTGGGGGCGGCTGCCGTCCATGGGCCCGTGGACCAGCCTGAGCCGCCTCGTCGCGGATTTTGGTTGTTGGCGCTCCGGGCGACCCGGGTACCGTGGCTTCATGCGGAAATTGAGCCTCAACGTTGTTCTTGCCGGCCTCACGGGGATGAGCGCCCTCACCGCCTGTGAGAGCAAGGATGCTGGAGATTCGGCGACCACGTTACCTGGCGGCTCCGGGATCCTCACGCTCCCCACGACCCTGCCGAGCGGCGGCGAGAGCGACGGCGGCGGCACCAGCGAGACGGGCGGGACGGACGGCGCGACCGACGGGGTCACCAGCGAGCCCGTGACCACGACCAGCCCCGGCACCGCCGGCCCGAAGTTCGACCTCGCGGCCTCGCCCGACGGCGGCATGGCCGACACGGGCGTCGAGCCGTGCGACAACCCCAACGACCCTGGTTGCATGTGCAGCATTCCCGACCACGTGCCGTGCGACAACGGGACCCAGGATCCCTTCCTCGCCATGGGCCTCAACTGTCCGGGCGAGCTGCAGGTCACGGCCACCAAGTCGGGCTCCCCGGGGGCGATCGGCGTCCGCTACGTGTTCGGTCAGGGCGGCACCTTCAACCCGCGCGAAGGGGCCTCCTACGCCGTCATCGGCAGCGGCCTGGTCTCGGACCTCAACAATCAGACCCCGAATTTCGACGACAACGAGGGCCCCACGCACTGCAACGACGACGTCGGCAACTTCGACCCCGGCAACAACCTGCCCCCGCCGCTGCGCACCAACGACGTCGGCGGCGACTGCACGCAGAACCCCGCGCTGCTCGGCAGCGGCGACTGCTCGAACACCATCCAGGGTCAGTTCCAGCAGTTCGGCGCCAACGACTACACCGAGCTGCGCTTCGTCATGCAGGTGCCGCCCGACGTGACCTCGTTCAGCTACGACTTCGCGTTCTTCTCGGTCGAGTACCCCTTCTACTACCAGTCGCCCTACAACGACATGTACATCGGCTGGCTCGAGTCGGAGAAGTGGACCGGCAACATCTCGTTCGACCAGCAGGGCAACCCGATCTCGCTGAACGCCGGCTTCCTCGAGTTCAAGGACGACCCCACCGGTCAGAACCCGATCCCGCAGTTCCAGAACACCTGCATGCGTCAGCACGCCGGCACGAACTGGCTGCAGACCACCGCCGGCGTCAGCCCGGGCGAGACGATCACGGTCGTGTTCGCCATCATGGACATCAGCGACTCGATCCTCGACAGCTACGTGTTCCTCGACAACTTCAAGTGGGGCTGCGAGCCGACCGGCAAGCCCACCACCATGCCTCCGGGCTGATCGGCGTCCGCATCGCCGCAAGCCCGCCCCGCTCCGGCCGGCTCAGCCGGGCGCTCGCTCGCGCCCTGGCGTGTCGGCCGGATCCAATTGACAAGCTGTGGGCCCCTGGTAGCGTCCCAGGCGCATGTCCGTCACGCCCAGCGACAACGAAGACGCGTACTTCCAGCAGCGCGAGCGGGAGCTCCGCGAGCAGCTCCGCGAGCAGCTCGACAAGGCTGCCGGCGAGCTCCGCGACGACCGCGCCAACGACCAGCTCTCGCTGTCCGACCGGATCGCCGCTCTCGGCTTCACCGGCGACAAGCTCAAGGTGTTCGACCTCCTGCCGCTCATCCACGTCGCGTGGGCCGACGGCTCGGTCAGCCGCAAGGAGCGGACCGCCATCCTCGACGTCCTCCACGGCCGCGGCGTCCTGCCCGGCACCGAGGCGTTCCGCACCATCGAGAGCCTGCTCGAGGAGCGCCCGTCGCAGACCTTCCTCGACCAGACGCTCGCCGTGCTCAAGGAGGCCGTCGGCGGCGCCCGGGCCGCCAACATCGTCGACCTCTGCGTCCAGGTGGCCGGCGCCAGCGGCGGCTTCCTCAACATGGGCACCGTCTCCGACGAGGAGCGCGCCCTGATCGAGAAGATCGCCGGCCAGCTCGGCGGCGCCGCCGTCGCCGAGTTCAACAAGCAGCTCGGCTGAGCCAGCCCGCCCTGTCGACCCGCGGCGCAGCTCGCCCGAGCCGCTCCGCGGGTCTTTCGCGCCCTGGCGCGGCTGACCTGTCCATCAGGACAGGCCCGTTCGGACATGCGACAAAGGCCATGTCCAGGAGGACATGGCCCGAGCGACATGGCCTCTCGGCCCGCTCAGCCGCGCAGCAGCCGCTGCGGCACCTCGCCGCCCTGGTTGATCATCTTGCGCAGCACCTGCTGCAGCGCCGGCGTGTCCTTGAACTCGGTCGCGCCGTCCTCGGACTTGGTGGTGACGAACAGCTGGCGGTACTCGATGCTGCTGTCGGCCCGGGTGTCGGGCTCGATGATCTCGATCACCTGCATCGACTCGAGGTTGACCCCGCTGTTGAGGCGGATGACCACGTCGATCGCGTGGGCCAGCGACAGGGTCAGGCCCTGCACCGCGCCGCCCGAGGCGGTCCCGAGCGCGGCCAGGCGCGACAGCGCGTGGGCGGTGTTGATACCCCACAGCGACACCACGGCCCCGCGGCTCGCCCCCGCCAGCGCGTCGATCACCGCGGCGGCGTCCTGGTGGCTGCACTGCTGCGAGATCAGCAGGTCGAGCCCGCCGCGCAGCAGGACCCCGAGGACCGGCCCGAGCTCGAGCTTGTCGTTGGCCTCGGTCAAGCGGCGCACCGGGACCCAGCCCTTGCGCGAGCTGCCGAGCCGGCCGGAGTCGGAGATGCACGCGACGCGCAGCGACTCGGGGATCTCGCCGACCAGCGCGCGCATGAAGCGGTCGAGGTTGACCCCGCCGGAGGCGCACACCAGCACGCGGCGGCACGACTTGAGCGCCGCGACCAGGAACTCGCGCATGTCGGCCGAGAGCACGCCCTCCTGCACCAGCGCGGTCAGGTTGTTGGCGTCGGTGCGCATGCGCCGGAGGCTGATCACGTACTGGCGCGCCGGGTGCGGCGGCAGCAAGGCGTAGAGGTAGAAGCCGTGATCGACGATGCCCTCGATGATGTGGGCGCCCTCGACCCACAGGCCGCGTTTTTTGCACATGCGCTGCATCGCCATCAGCAGCGCGCGCTCGCCGGTGAAGCGCAGCTCGAGCCGCTCGCCGTTGCCGTCGTCGCGGACGATGTGGATCGGCGCGGTGCCGACGACCTGGATCTCGCGCACCGAGTCGTCGCGCATCAGGTCGCCGAGCGGACCCCACTCGAGGATCTCCCGCAGGATCCGCTCGCGGAACGGCCCGACGTCGACGGTCGCCTCGATCTGCTGCGAGTCGCGGAAGTCGGCCAGGATCCCGTCGACCAGCTCGATGACCTCCTTGCGCTCCTCCTCGCCGACCTCGCCCGAGGTCATCGGGTCGATCCGCGGCACCGCCTTCAGCAGCGTCTGGTGGATCTGCGCCGCCAGGCCGTCGAGGTACGTGCTCTCGACCCCGGCCGCGGCCACGCGCTGCGCCGACGTCACGAGCCCGGTGTCGTCCTGCTCGCGACGGCGCTTGTCGTCGGCCGACGACGGCACGAGGGCCGTGTCCTCGCCGTCGAGCATCAGGATGTAGTCGCCGACGTAGACGCGGTCGGTGCGACGGACCGTCCGCGGGCTCTGGACCTTGCGGCCGTTGAGGTAGGTGCCGTTGGTGCTCTCGAGGTCGACGACCTCGATGCGGCCGTCGACCTTGCGGAAGCACAGGTGATGCTTCGAGACATTGACGCGATCGAGCACGAGGTCGTTGTCGTCCTCGCGGCCGATCGAGAACTCCTCGCCTGCGAACGCGAATCGCTGGGTCTGGCCGCCCTTTTCGTGGACTACTACCGTCAGCACAGACCGCTCTTACCGCGGAGCCCTCGCCCGCTCAAGACCTGCAGCCGGGACAGTCGGCCCCGGCGGGCGCAGGCCGGCGTGCTAGAACTCGTCAACGCGGTCGAGCGCGTCGTCGAGAGCATCGATTTCGCGCTGCGAGGGGTTGCCGGGGCTCCCCGCGGCCCCCGAGGCGCGTCGGGCGGCGCCGGGCACCGCCACCGCGGCCGCGTCCGGCGAGGCCGCCGCCGCCGCCGTGCGCTGCGTCCCTCGCACCCAGCGACGGGCGGCGAAGAACAGCAGCGTCAACGCCACCAGCGCCCCGACGGCGGTGCCCCACACGAGCTCCGGCCGGCCGATGTAGCCGCGGATGTCGGGGAAACGCGCCACGAGGGTCTGCTCGATGTCCTCGCGCGACTGGCCGCTGCGCGCCTGGTCGAGGATCTGCGCCTCGAGCTTGCGCGCCTGCGGCGAGGGGCAGGTAGCGATCGTCCGCCCCGGGCAGTACGGCGACATCAGATCGTGGCTGAGCTCGAGCATCAGCGCCTCGGCGTCGGCGTCGGGGCGGGCGCTCGTGGCCGGTCCAGGCGCGGGGCCTGAACCCGGCGCCGAAGCTGGCGCGGCAGCCATGCTCAGTCCTCGCCCATGTTCAGCTTCTTGGTGCCGCGTCCGCCGCCGCCGACGTGCTTCACCTTGGCCTTGCCGGTGTTCTTGGGCGGGTTCAGGGCCGCCAGGCAGAACTTGTCGTGGGCTTCCTTCTGCTTCGGATCGTTGAGATCCGGCTTCGGCAGCGGCTCGTCGGTGATGTTCTTCAGGTACTTGGTGATCTTGTTCTCGATGATGAGCCAGTGGGCGTCGGCCTGGGCGACCGCGTTCTGGTCGTTGTTGTTGAACGCGTCGGGGTAGCCGTGCATCACCAGCTCGTGCGCCTCGAGGAAGTGGCCGATCAACTTCGACTTCTCGAGGATCCGCGGCTCGTTGGCGAACAGCCGCTGCTGCCACGTGTTCACCAGCGGGATGAAGTTCTGCTTGAACTGGTACCACTGCTCTTCGGTCGGGCTGCCCGGCTCCGCACCTGCGCCCTTGGCGCCCTCTTTCTTCATCTCGTCGCGGAAGCACTCGAGCTCGCCGAAGTAGTTGAGCATCTTCTTCAAGTTCGCCTTGTCGAACTTGTGCAGGTGCTTCTCGCCTTCGGGGTCCTTGCGGTCCCAGGCCTTGAATTCCTCGTCGCTCGGCGGCGGGAGACCTGCGGGCGGCCGCTTGATCTCCTTCTTCACGTAGCCGGCGTCTTCCAGGATCTTCTTCTCGGGGTCTTCAGCCAGCTTCTCGGCCAGGGTCTTCCCGTCGCCCCCGCAGCCGGAGCACATCAGCGACAGGGGGACGATCACGCTGGCCAGAACACCGAGGGACGATCGCAGTGCGGACATATCGAAGATCCTGAGCTCGGTCGCCACTTTAGCCGGCCGCCTGCGCCCGTGTAAAGCGCGGCGCCGGCGGTCCGCGCGGCCAGCGGCGGGAGCGGCCGCCAGGCCCCGCCGCGCCCGCCTGCAGGTGGAAGCGCCCGACACTCGCGGCCGCGCCTTTTCGCCGCACCGGCCGCGACCCGCCGCCGGGCCCTCGCGCGGGCCTCGTGCGGGCACCCGTGAGGAGGCTTGCGACCGCTCGGCGGCCGCGAATGGCTGCGGCTCGCAGCCGGATCTCTCCCACCCTCCGAGCACGCGTCGTCGCCTGCTCGACCGTCGGATCGGGACCTCGACATTCGCCGCGCCGCCCGGCGAAGCAGCGCCGGCACGCGGATCGATCCCTGCCTCGATCGACGAGATATCGCCTCGATCACCATCCGTACGCGACCTGTCCGATCGGACGGGACCTGCGCACGAGCGCGTGTGGCTGGCGACATTTCAGCGTTGCGACGGTCGAGCCGACAGGCGCCTCGACGCGGCGGCGACATCGTCGCCGCTGGTTGTTCTTTGATGCTGTGTCTGTAGACTCGCCGTGGCTGAACAACTCAACGCCACGGAGAGCCATGCCACCTCGCACTACCAGCGCTTCCAGCAAGAAGACCGCCAGCAAGAAAGCCCCCGCCAAGAAGGCCGCCAAGAAGGCCGCCCCGGCCCCGGCCGCTCCGGCCAAGAAGGCCGCCAAGAAGGCGGGCAAGAAGGCCGCCAAGGCCGCTCCGGCCAAGAAGGCGGGCAAGAAGGCCGCCAAGGCCGCCCCGGCCAAGAAGGCCGCCAAGGCCGCTCCGGCCAAGAAGGCGGGCAAGAAGGCCGCCAAGAAGACGGCCGCCAAGAAGGCCGCCAAGGCCGCTCCGGCCAAGAAGGCCGCCAAGCGGGCTCCGGCCAAGAAGGCAGCGCCGAGCCGCTCCGAAGAGGAGGAAGAAATAGGCCCTGCGCTGAAGCCCGGCGATCTCGCGCCGCCCTTCTCGCTCGCGGCGGACGACGGCAAGACCTACGCCCTGCGCGACTTGGCGGGGCAGCGGGCCGTCCTCTACTTCTACCCCCGCGACAACACCCCCGGATGCACCACGGAGGCGTGTGACTTCCGCGACCGTCAGGCCCGCTTCGCCGCTTCCGGCGTGACCGTGCTCGGCGTCAGCGGCGACAGCCTCGCCTCCCACGCCAGGTTCCGGTCCAAGTACGGCCTGAACTTCCCGCTGTTGTCCGACCCGGGGAACCAGGTCGCCACCGCCTACGGCGCCTACGGTGAGAAGCAGATGTACGGCCGCAAGGTCCAGGGCATCATCCGCAGCACCTTCGTGATCGGCCCCGACAGCCGCATCGAAGCCGTCCACAGCCCCGTCCGGGTCGCCGGCCACGCCGACGCCCTGCTCGCGGCTCTGCCCGCCTGACACGCCGCCCTCGGCGCGCAGCCCCGCCCGGGAAGCGCGTCCTCACCGAGGGCCGGCGTCCTGTCGGCTTCCTAGCCGAGGCCGCCGGCCCGGCGTCGTTCGACCTCTCGCGGCCTTCGCAGAGGTCGAGCCCGCCGGAGTCGGCGCCGTCGCGGCGTCGGCCGCCTCACTGCGAGCTCACCTGCTCCTCGTCACTTCTGCAGACCGCCCTCCGGTCGCCCGAGGCCGCAGATCGCCGACCCGTCGCGCTCGGGGCGGTCCTCCCCTTCGGCTTCCATCCCGAGCCCGGGATCCTCACACCCGGGGTCGCGTTCGCCGCCGGACGCGCACAGGACCTTGCGCTCCGTCGATCCTGGCTCGGTCGGGCGAGCCGCCAGATCCCGTTCACGCGGGTTTGCGGTACCCTCGGCCCGTCATGAGCGCTCGCCCGGCTCCGCGCTGCCTGTCCTCGAGGACCTGGCCGATCGCGCCTGTCCTGTGCGCCCTGTTCTGTGCGACAGCCGGGGCCGAACCGCCCCCGCCGACGCCTGCCGCGCCCACGAGCGGCGGCTACTGGCTCGGCGCCCACTTGCTCGGCCCCGGCCCGGGCGTCCTCGCGGCCACCGAGGCGATGTCGCTCGGCACCTCGGTCGAGGGCGCACCGACCTCGGTGGGCGCCGTCGTCGGCCAGGTCGCCACCATTCACGACGCCATGCGGTTCGTCGCGCGCTGGGCCTTCGCGGCCGTCGTCGGGTCCGCGCGCGACCGGACCCTGCGCCAGCCGCCCGCCCCCGTGCCCGGCGGCGACCTGTTGCCGAACCACGGCGCAGTCCTGGTCGCGCTCACGGTCCAGGGCCGCAGCCCGGACGGCGGCACCCGCACCGTCCAGTGGCCCAAGGATCAGGCCGAGCTGCTGCCGCCCGATCTCTCGTGGATCCCCGCCGCGCTGGTCCCCGACCGCGCCCCGCTGTTCGCCGCCCCGGCCGCCCGGGTCCCGCCGACCGGCGAGCGCTTCGCCCTCGCGCGCCGGTCCGGCAGCCTGTTCGTGCTCGGCGCCCTCGACCGCTGCGACGACCGCTCGCCGCCGCTGCCGGGCGCTGTCGGCGAGCCGCAGCGCGTCTGCCTGCGCTGGTATCAGGTCGTCGCCCGCGACGGCGAGCGGTTCCAGGCCGGCTACCTGCCGGCCTTCCAGGTCGCCCTCGTGGACGACTGGCGCCGCGGCCAGGGCGCCCTCCCACGGGCCCAGCTGATCGCCAGCGGCACCCGCGGCGACACCGCCCAGTTCGTCCTCCTCGCCCGCGCGCGCGACAACAACCTCCACCGCCTCACCCTCGAGGCTCCGCTGGCCGGCGACGCCTTCCCCGAGGCCACCCTCAGCGTCGACGGCGACTGGGCCGAAGTCCGGTTCGCCGGCGCCGCCCCGCGCCGGATCGCCCTCGACGCGACCATGGACGCCCGCCCGCGCTGACCTGCAGGGCATGTCGCAAAGGACAGCTTGCCCTGTCCGTATCGACATGACCCGAGAGACAGACCGAAGACCCGCTCTCGCCGGCCCGTCGCTCGCAGCGAACGCCGACTCGCGCCCCTGGCTCGCCGCGAACGCGGCGCAGGCGGTCGTCGCCGGCTGCGGAGGACGTGAAGCCCGGCCCCACGCCACCGACCCGAGGGTCCAAAATAACATGCCCCAAAGGACATCCCGCTGGAGACCTGGCGCTGTCCGGCGCCTCGCGTCCCGGCGCCTTGCACCCCGCGACGGCAGTTCCAAGCGCAGCTGAGCGCGGCGCGTCTGCCAGGAACGGCAGGTCCAGGATCTGCGAACGCGGAGAGACCGGCCGGATCGCACCGACTCGTCCACCGCGACGTCGCGTTCGAGCCGGGCGAGGAGCTGCAGCTCACCAACCCTGAGGCTGGTCGCCGGCATGCTGCCGTTCCTGTTCTCGGCGACGGTCTCAGGGGCCGACGTCGTCGAAGCACCGGACCTCGGCCGCGGCGAGCTCCCCCATGCGCCTTGCTCGCAGGGTCTCGTCGCTCGTGGCGCATCGCGTCCGTACACGAAGCGGGACCCCCGTCGCGCGTCTCCGGCCCGCGTTCGCCCGGCTGGCCGCCGCTCGCGCTCGTGCTGGCGACGTGCTATCCGTGGCGCATGCGTGTCCTCGCGGGCGACATCGGCGGCACCAAGACTCTGCTCGCGGTGCTCGAGCAGCGGCCGGACGGTGGCCTCGACGTCCTCGTGCGCCAGCGCTACCCGAGCGCCGATCACCCCGGCCTGGCGCCGATCGTGCGCGACTTCCTGGCCCGCGCCGACGTCCCCGACATCACCCGCGCCGGCTTCGGCGTCGCCGGGCCGGTGGTCGATCGGCGCAGTCGGGTCACCAACCTGCCGTGGCAGATCGACGCCGACGCTCTGGCCGCCGAGCTCGGCCTGCACACGGTCGCGCTCGTCAACGACTTCGCTGCAGTCGCGCTCGGCCTGCGCGTCCTCGGCCCCGCCGACCTCGAGGTCTTGCAGGCCGGCGAGCGCGATCCGGCGGGCCCGATCGCCCTGATCGGCGCCGGCACCGGCCTCGGCGAGGCCGTGCTCCTGCCCACCCCTGCGGGCCCGCGCTTCGTCGCCAGCGAGGGCGGCCACTGCGACCTCGCCCCGCGCAACGAGCTCGAGATCGCCTTGCTCCGCTTCTTGTGGAAGCGGCACCACCGCGTCTCCTACGAGCGGATCGTGTCCGGCCCCGGCCTCGTCACCGCCTATCAGTTCGTCGTCGCCGAGGGCCTCGAACCTGAACTTTCGGACACCCGCGCGCGCATGGCCGTGGAAGACCCGGGCAGCGTCATCGGCGCTCGCGCCCTCGCCGGCGACGACCCCGCCTGCGTGCGCGCCGTCGACATCTTCGTCGACCTCTACGGCGCCGAGGCCGGCAACCTCGCGCTCAAGGTCCTGCCGACCGGCGGCCTGTTCGTCGCCGGCGGGATCGCGGGCAAGCTGTTGCCGCGGATGCGCGACGGGCGGTTCATCGCCGCCTTCGGCGACAAGGGTCGCATGAGCCCGCTGCTCCGCGGCATGCACGTCGCCGTGGTCAAGAACACCGACGTCGGCCTGCTCGGGGCGGGCCTCGCCGGTCTCGCCTGAGGCCATGTCCGCGCGCGTCGACGCCCTGGCCGCCGGCTACCGCCGCGAGGTGCTCCACCGCTGGCTCCTCACCTGGGCCGGGCGCCTGGTCTCGCTCTACCTCGCCTTCCTCTACGTCTACCTGTTGATGTTCCTCGGCCGCGACGACCCGTTCTACATCAGCCTCAACCTGGTCGCCTTCGTCGTCGGCATGTCGGGCTTCGTCACCGCCTTTTATTACGAAGTCCCCGGGATCGTGCGAGCGCTCCACAGCCCCGACCCCGCGCTCGCCGACGACGCCTGGGCGGCCATCGAGCGCCTGCGCGGCGAACTGCTGCCGCGCCTGCTGGTCGACCTCAACGTTCCGGCCGACGAGCGCCCCGAGCTGGCCCGCACCCTCGATCGCGCCGGCGTCGTCCGCCTCACCGAGGCGCGCGCGCGCGACCGCTGGCGGACGATCGGCCCGCTCTACCTCGCCGGCTTCACCGTCGCCCTCGCCGCCTACTTCTGGCTGCTCTACACCTGGGTGCCCGCGACGATCCGCTGACGGGCCGGGGGCGCCCTGGCGCTTCGCGCAGGTGCGATTCAACTTGGCCATTTGCACATGTCTTCGTGGACATGTCTATTTGTCCATGTATTAAACAGCATGTCAAAAAGAACATGCTCGAATGAACCTGACCCATGGGGCATCCTTCGTGGGGGTCGCACGTGCCAGGTACGCCCTGCCTTCGCGTAACCGCTGCCTCCCGGCCAGCGCGAGCGAACACCCTCACCCCGCGTCGCCGGCCTCGGGTCGCGCGTGCCAGGTACGCCCTGCCTTCGCGCGACCGCTGCCTCCGGCCAGCGCGAGCGAACGCCCTCAGCCCGCGTCGCCGGCCTCGGGTCGCGCGTGCCGCTCCACGCGCGCGCGCAGCTCTGCGTGCGCGGCCAGGCCCGGATCGCGCGCCAGCAGCTCGCTCGCGGCGGTGCGGGCCGCCTCGAGCAGCGCCACGCCCTCGCCGGCCAGGCCGGCCCACGCCACCCGGCCGGCCTGGCGCAGCCCGAACAGCTCGCCGGGGCCGCGTTCGGCCAGGTCGCGCTCGGCCACAGTGAACCCGTCGCTGGTGTCGGCCAGCACCTGCAGGCGGCGGGCGGCCGCGCTGCCGGCCTCCGCGCCGGTGTGCAGCAGGCACCAAGACGTCGCCGTCCCGCGGCCGATCCGCCCGCGCAGCTGGTGCAGCTGAGACAGGCCGAAGTGCTCCGCGTGCTCGATCAGCATGAACCTGGCCTCGGGGACATCCACGCCGACCTCGATCACCGTCGTCGCCACCAGCACGTCGATCGTCCCCGCGCGGAACTCGGCCATCACCGCCGCGCGGCGCTCGGGGTCGACGCGGCCGTGCACGACCTCGATGCGCTTGCCCGGCAGCAGCCCGCGCAGCTCCGCCGCCGCCTCGTCGACGTCGCTGGCCTCGCGCGCGCCGGCCTCGATCTGCGGGCACACCACGAAGCCCTGAAACATGTCCCGGCGGACATGTTCCGCCAGGCGGAAGCGGGCCCGCGCCACCGGTCCGGCCATCAGCGTCGTGTCGGGCGGGCGGCGGCCCGGCGGCGCCTCGCGCAGCGTCGACACGTCGAGCTCGCCGACCAGCGACAGCGCCAGAGTGCGTGGGATCGGCGTCGCGGTCAGCACCAGCAAGTGCGGCGCCCGGCCCTTGTCGCGCAGCAGCGCCCGCTGGCGCACGCCGAAGCGGTGCTGCTCGTCGACCACCACCAGGCCGAGGCGGGCGAACTGCACGTCCTCGGTGAGCAGCGCGTGCGTGCCGACGACCAGGTCCACCGCGCCGGCGGCGGCAGCCCGGGCCACCGCCGCGCGCTCGCTGCGGGTCATCGATCCGGTCAGCAGCGCCAGCCGGATCCCCGCCGCCGTGCACCACGGGCGCAGCGTCGCCACGTGTTGCTGCGCCAAAATCTCGGTCGGCGCCATCCAGGCCACCTGCCCGCCCGCCGCCACGATCCCCGCGCCGGCGGCGAACGCCACCAGAGTCTTGCCCGAGCCGACGTCGCCCTGAAGCAGCCGCAGCATCGGTCGCGGCCGCGTCAGGTCAGCCTCGATCTCGTCGATCGCCCCCCACTGCGCCCGCGTCGGCTCGAACGGCACGCACGCGCGCAGCTGCTCGCGGCGGGTGCCCTCGCCCGGCAGCAGCGTCACGGTCACCGGCAGCGCCTGCGCGGCCGCGCGGCGGCGGAGCAGCGCCACCTGGGCCACCAGCAGCTCCTCGAACAGCATGCGTCGGTGCGCCGGCGAGCGCCCGGCCTGCAGCGCCGCGATGTCCTCCGGCGGCAGCGCCTCGTCGGGCGCGTGCAGCAGCGTCAGCGCCGGCGCCAGCCCCATCAGATTCAGCCGCGCGCGCAGCTCGGGCGGCAGCGGGTCGACGAGCGACGGAGCGAGCCGTTCGATCGCCGCGCGACACAGCTTGGCCAGAGTCGCCTCGCCGACGCCCTCGACCTCCGGGTAGCGGACCGAGATCGCCGGGCCCGGCGCTTCGGGGTCGCGGATCTCGGGGTGGATCAGCGCCAGCTTGCCCTTCTTGCGGCTGACGCGGCCGACCAGCAGCACCCGCTTGCCGGCCTGCGCCCGCTCGGCCAGGCCGCCGACGCGGTGGAACCACTGGCACTGCAGCCCGACCTCGCGGCCGCCCTCCTCGACCACGCAGTCGAGCCCGGCGAAGAAGCGGCCGCGGAAGAACCGCTGCGAGAACTTGCGGATCGTCGCCACCACCGCGGCCTCGGCCCCGTCGGCCGCCTGCGTCAGCGGCGTGCGGTGACGACGGTCGCGGTAGCCGGTCGGCACCACGCGGGCCAGGTCGGCGAGCGTGTGCACGCCGTGGGCGGCCAGCTTGGCGGCGGTCTTGGGGCCGACGCCCGGCAGAGCGCCGAGCTCGCCGGCCTCGCTGTCGCGCGGCGGCACGATGACCGATCGTTCAGGTCGCGAGAGACAGGTCTCTCAGGTCAGGTCGCCGTGCTCGGCGGCGTGAACGTGAACCGCAGCTCGTGGTCGCACAGGAAGTACACGCTGCCGTCGTTGACCTTGTGGTTGTCGACGCGCTGGCCCTCGAACTCGATGCCGTTGGTGCTGCCGAGGTCCTTGATGAAGTAGTCGTTGCCGCGGCGGACCACCGAGGCGTGGCGGCGCGAGATGTTGGCGTCCTTGATCGCCAGGTCGGAGAACTTCTGACCGCGGCCGATCACGAACTCCTCCTTGTCGATCTCGTACCACTGGCCCTCGAACAGCACGTACAGCGGGCGCGGCTTGCTGATCGGCGCGCCGGTCGGCGGCGGCAGGCGCGAGGCCCCCGTCGGCGGGCGCGGCAGCGACGGCGCGACCTTGCCGGGGGCCGGAGCGCCGAGGGTCGGCGGGGCCGCGGGGATCGAGGCCGGGGGCGGCACGGGCGTCGACGGTGCCGTGGCCGGCTTGGGCAGGCGCGGCTGCGGCAGCGCACTCGGGGCGCGATTCTGGCTCGAGCTGATGCTCGCGGGCGGCGCTGCGGGGCCCGGCGGCGGCGAGGTCATCGGACCCGACGGCGGGGGGCGGACGCCAGGCGGGCGCGGCACCGGAGCAGCGCTCGCCAGCGGGGCCGAGGCCGGACGGGCGGGCGCGCCGGGTGGCTGTGTGGACAGCACCGACCGCGGCGGCGTGTTGGGGCCGGCCGGGGGTGCGGCCGTCATGCCCGAGCTCTCGTCCTTTTTGCCCTTGGCCGCGCCCTTGAACAGCTGCAGCAGCGCCGCCTGGACCACATCGTCTGTGGCGATCCCACGGCGTTTGGCGAGGGCCTCGACCCGGGCCCAGAGGTCATCACGACATTGGAACTGGCGCAGCGTCTTGCTCATGCACGTCCCCCACGAGGTGCTCGCCCGAATGCGCGGGCGTGGTCCTCGGTACGCCCCGGCATCCTAAGAAGTTGATGGCGCGCGGGTCAACTGCGGCCGTCGCGGTCGAATCGGGTTATCCTGCCCCCCGCGATGCGCTCTCGGCACCGGAGGCGACGATCCTCGGACGGACCACGAGTCCTCCGAAGCCTCCGTCCGCCGATGCGCAAAATCGCGCAATTCGCGGTTTGCGGCTTCATCGCCGCCTGCGTCGTCGGGGTGCCGGCGCTCGCCCGGGCCACCCCCGGCCAGGCCGAGCGCCTCGGCGGCGCCGAGCCGCAGGGCCCTGCCAGCCGCTCGTTGACGGCCCTTCACCATAACCCGGCGATGCTCGCAGGAATGAAGGGCTTTCGCTTCCAGTTCGGCGGCGCCGGCGGGCTCGATCAGCGGTGGATCCGGCGCGAGGCCGTCATGCCCGACGGCACGCCGACCGGCGAGCTCGGCCCGCGAATCAACCTCAACAACCCGACCGGCGGCTACTTCGTGGCCGGCAGCCTCTACTTCGAGCCGTTCGCCGTCGGGATCGGCGCCTACGATCTCGGCAGCGAGATCCACTACAGCAGCGACGATCGCCTGCGCTGGCACCTCGCCCCCGAGGAAGACGGACGGCCGCCGCTCTTTTGCCGGCGCGACGATCCCAACTGCAAGCTAAACGGCGGGGCCGCCACCCAGCGCACCGACATCACCATCGCCGTCGCCTGGAACATCCTCGCCAGCCTGCGGATCGGCATCGGCGTCCACCTGCCGCGCCTGCGCCAGCGCTTCTCCTACGACAACAGCACCGTCCTGTCCGAGCACCGCGACGACGGTCCGCGCTGCAACCGGGTCGAGAACCCGCTGTGCGCCGAGCGGCTCGGCTTCAACGGGCGCACGCGATGGTTGCCGGACCGCGACGACAGGCCGGCCGGCTTCGATGTCGCGCTCACCTTCGGCCTCGCCTTCGACCTCAGCGATCGCGTCACCGTGGGCCTGCGCTACCGCACGCGTCCGCTGGTGCGCGGCGGCGAACTGACGCTGGCCGGCGACGCGCTGGTGTGCCGCCCCGACACCACCGAGGGCACCGACTCCGACGTCCTGCCGTGCAGCGTCGCCAGCCCGATCGACGCCACCGTCACCCAGCGAGTGAGCCGCGAGGCCGCGCTCGGGGCCGCCTTCGTCCTCGATCGCGGCCGGTTCTGGCACATCGACACCAACCTCTACTGGATGGACCTCTGCAACGACATCGTCGGCCGCGGTGCCGGCGTGCGAACCTGCGCCGACCCGGGCAGCCAGCACATCAGCCTGGTCGGCCTCGACCGCAACAGCGTGCTCTTGCCCGAGAGCACGCGCTACCGCGGCCACCAGGACCTGTTCGGCTTCGACATCTACACCACCTACCAGGCCCGCTCGAACCTCGCGGCGGTGGTGGGCGGGCACTTCTCCTCGCCGGTGGTCCGCAGGTCCGCGCGCGAGGCCGGCAACAACGACGGCTGGCGCGCGGGCATCACCGTCGGCCTGCCGCTCCGGGTCGGCTCGAGCAACCTGCAGATCGTCCCGGGCTACGGCTTCGACCTCTACTTGCCGACCAGCACCGGTCGGCCTGGCGACTTCGATCCGGCGGCCGCGACCCGCTTCGCCGCGAGCGGGGGCGACATCAACAGCGACGACGCCGCGCTCGTGCTCGCGGGTCGCGGGCGCCCCAGCAACGCCGGCCGCTACACCGGCGCGGTGCACACCTTCATGCTGACCCTGCGGTGGGCCGAGCGCACGCCCGGCCGCGAATAGCGCCTCACGCGCGCACGCGGGTGGCCGCTGGACGAGGGTCTGCGTACACTCAACATCGTGCGCCTCTCTCTGTCCGGCATCTCGCCTCTCACGGGCTGGCTCGTGCTCGTGCTCGCCGCCGCCCCGTTGTTGCCCGCCTGCGCCCGGACCCCGCGCGGCGAGCTTCAGGCGCCCGAGGCGCCCAAGTCGATCCCCGACCTCGACCACTTCGCCCTCGCGCTCAACCAGTTCGCGCTGCTGCCCGAGAACAGCTCCACCCGCGCCGATTACCGGCGGGTCCTGCTCGACTTCCTGGTCCGCTACATCGAAAAGACGCTCGACGACGACCGCCCCGAGGAGGCGGTCGAGGCGCTGCAGTTCGCGGCCGGCTTGTGGCGACCGAGCGAGCTCCGCGGCCCCCGCCAGATCGAGCCGGGCCTGTGCGCCGCGGCCCACCGGGTCTACGTCGCCGCCGCGCGCCGCGGCAACGAGTCGCCGGCGCTGTTCGCCGCCGCCATCGAGCAGCAGTTCGGCGCCGACGACGTGCGCAAGCGGGCCATCGCCAGCTGGACCGAGATCGAGGGCTGGGTGGTGCGCAACAGCCCGTTCTCCGACGAGCCGGTGCTGCGCCACGAGGAGCTCGAGGAGTCGCTCGAGGAGATCGCCGCCGACTTCCCGGCCCCGTTCGTGGTCCAGCGCCTGACCGACCTCTACGTCGCCCGCTACGAGGCCGCGATCGAGGTCGCCAGCAGCAGCGAGAACCTCGAGCTCGGGCTCGCGGCGCGCCACCGGGCCGAGGTCACCGGCTACCTCGTCACCCGCCTCTACCTGCGCGCCGACGACTTCGACGGCGCCGGTCAGGCGCTGGCCCGCGTCGAGCTCGACATGCCGACGCGCAAGCTGATGGAGTACCTCGACGGCGCGCGCAACGCCAAGAAGAGCGCGCGCCCGCTGCTCGAGCTGGCGCGTCAGTTCCTACCTGACGATGAGGACATGTCCGAAAGGATCCCCCCGGCCTTCCTCACCCAGGGCTGGGGCATCGTCGAGAACCTGTCGCGGCGGGCCGTCCAGCGCTTCCCCGACGATCCGTTCGCCCACCTGCTGCTGGCCCGCGCGCTGCGCAAGCAGGGCCTCGTCGACGCCGCGATCGCCCACCTGCGCCGCACCGTCGAGCTCAAGGAGGACATCTTCGACGCCTGGCAGGACCTGGCCTCGATGCAGCAGACCAGCCTCGAGCGGATCTCCGCGATCGACCTCGACGCCGCGCTGGCGCGCATGCCCCAGCTCGAGAAGTTCCACGCCCGCGCGGTCGAGCTGTGGCGCGACCGGCCGATCCGCCCCGGCCTGGCCGAGGCGCAGTACACCCTCGCCGAGGCGCTCTACGAGCAAGGCAGCGTCGATCGGGCCAAGGACCTGCTGCAGCGCAGCGTCCGCGGCGAGCCGCAGCCGGCGGCGCTCGACCTGCTCGGCACCATCGAGTTCAAGGACGGCAAGGTCGCCGAGGCCCGCCGCCACTACGAGACCTTGCTCGGCCTGCCGTTCGACAACCAGCTGCTGCGCCTGCGCTGGGAGACCCAGGGCCGCGCGCAGCTGGCCGCGATCGCCCGCCGCGAGGGCAAGGAGGCCGAGGCCAAGCAGGAGATGCAGACGGCGCTGCGCCAGCTCAACAAGCTGATCGCGTTCCCCAGCATCCCGCCGGGCGAGCGGGCCTCGCGGCTCATCGATCGCGGCAAGCTGCTGTTCCACCTCGGCGACGTCGAGCAGGCGGTGGCCGACTTCCGCCAGGCCCGCGACACCGCCGACGGCCGCGCCGAGGCGTACGCCGAGCCGATGATCTTCCTCGTCAGCCACGGCTACTACGAGGAGGCGCTGGCGATCTTCCGCGCCGCGGCGCCGCGCGAGGACCTGCGCGGCAGCCTCAAGCTGTACTTCGCGCTGTGGCTGCACGAGATGGCGCTGCGGCAGAACCGGGTGCAGGACCCGGGGGTGCTGGCGTTCCTCGAGGCCTACAAGGGCGAGCGCTGGCCGACCCGCCTGGCCGAGCACGCGCAGGGCAAGCTGAGCTTCGACGACCTGCTGCGCGGCGCGTCCGACTCCGGCGAGCGCGCGGAGGCCTACTTCTACGAGGGCCTCCGCCGCTGGCGCAGCGGCAACACGGCCGGCGCGAAGGATCTGATGCGCAAGGTCCTCGACACCCGCCGCATGGCCTTCTTCGAGTACGACATGGCCCAGAGCTACCTCGAGTGGGACGACCTGCCGGCCAAGGCCCGCGCGCCTCGCTGAGCTGACGCCGGGGACATGTCCCCGGGGACATCTCGGCTGCGAGGGCTTGCCCCTGGTCGGAGAGGCATGTGAGCAGGCGCAGGCTGACGCGGGTTGTTCCCGATGCTCGGAGAAAGCGCGGGCGCCCCTGCCGGTCACGCTTGCATCGGGGCGAAGGCGCGGACCGTCCTGGTCGTCGAGAGGGCCCCGGCGCACGCACGGGCGAAGACGCGGGGCCGCGATGAGAGCGGACGCGGCTCAGAACGAGCAGGAGATCGTGACCGCCTCTTCGACGCGGTGCTTCACCCCGGCCTCGTCGTACTCGAGCGCCAGAGTGTAGAACTCGTCGCAGTGATCACAGGCGCTGTGGGCCATGCCGGGCAGCTTCGCCATCTCCACGCTGACGTAGTCGCCGGCGGCGAGCGGCGGGCTTTCGAGCGGCGAGACCTTGATCGGCTCGATCATCGGCGGGTCGGCGTCTTCGAGCGACAGAGAGGCCGCGGTGAGCACCACCGAGGTGTCGTTCGGGTTGCCCGTGTTGTCGAACTCGACGTACCAGGTGCCCTGGACCGGATCCGGCTCGATCTCCGGCATGCAGTTGGCGAACAGGTAGGCGTCGACGATGGCGATGAAGAGCGGCGAAGTCCCCTCGGTGTCGCCGGTCGTGTCCGTCGTCTCGCCGGTCGTGTCGACCGCCGTCGTCTCCCCGGTCGTGTCGACCGCCGTCGTCTCGGTCGTGGTGCCCTCGCCGGTCGTGTCGACCGCCGTCGTCGCGTCCGTCGTCGCGCTGGTCGTCGTCTCTCCGGTCGACGTGTCCGCCTCGCTCGCGCTGTCGGTGCCGGCCGTTGGCTCGTCGGCGGTCGTCGGCTCGCTCGTCGTCGCGTCGGTCGCCGCCGTCGTGGTCGTGGTGTCGGCGGCCGTCGAGTCCGTGACGGTCGTGGCCGTGGTGTCGCCGGTCTCGCCGCAGGCAACCAGCGAAGTCAGCAAGAAGGTCAAGGTCATGCGTCGCATCGGCGGCCGTGTAGCGCGGCGTAGCGGCCGTCGCAAGCCCGACCGTGACATCGGCGCCGCGTCGGGCCTCTCCTGCCGACTCGCCCCGCTCGCGCTGGCGCGCCCGAGTGATACCGCCCCTCGCGGCGAACCCGCGACGCGCCCACACCGCGACAATATTCCCTTTCAGACATGTCCAAAAAGACTTGTACGAAATCGTCACGATGCGAAGAGCCGGTGCGAGTCTCGTCGGTACCGAAGTGCGGCGCCATCGCTGGCAAGTGCGTCCTGCCGCCGCGACAGGCAGAGCGTCGTCGGTCGCAAGCGCCTCGTGTCGCGGCCACGAGCCACCGTCGTCGGTCGCAATCGCCTCCTCTCGCAGCCGCGAGCGGTGCTTCGCTGGTCGCAAGCGCCTCCTGTCGCCGCGAGCGGGACCTCGTCGGTCGCAATCGGCCCGTGTCGCGGCCACGAACGGGGCGTCTTCAGTCGCAAGCCCCTTGTCGGCCACGAGCGCAGGTGCCGCCTGAAGTCCCGCGCCTCCGCCGACACGACGGGCCTGTTCCCCACCAGGAGCTCGCGCCTCCGCCGACACGGCGGGCCTGTTCCCCACCAGAAGGCAGCGAGACGCTCTCTCGAGAAAGCGCCGCGGCCCTGCTCCGAAGAACAGGGCCGCGAAAACATGGCCATTCAGATAGGCGCCGCGCGCCCGGGCTTCACTTGGTCGGGGTCTTGCCCTCGATGATGTTGCCCTTCTCGTCGTAGGAGACATCGGAGGTGCCGAGCACGTCACCGACAGTGTCGGTGAACTTGTCGTCGCCCTTGATGTTGGGCAGGCGCTCGCCGATGCCGGCCTCCTGCACACCGTCGATGACCGCGACCACGACGACGCCGTGGACCTCCGTCATGTCGAACGAGCGGACCTTCTCGTTCTTCTCACCGGTCCACTCGTTGTAGCGGAGCAGCACGGCGGCGGTCTTCGGGTCCTGCTTGACCTTCGCGGCCGGGTTGACGCCGAACCACTTCTTGAAGGAGCCGTCGACCACGCCCTGGTAGTCCTTGTCCGGCCACTTCTCCTTGTTGAACGCGTAGACGATCTTCCACAGCTGGCCGTCCTTGAAGAAGTAGAACTTGCGCAGCTTCGAGCCTTCCTTGACCCAGATCATCTCCTCGTTGTTGTCGTCGGCGAACTCGTACTGGATGAGCGAGACGCCCCACTTGTGTTTGGTCGACGACGCGAACTTGATGTGACCCTTCTTGAGCTCGTTGATCTGATCGTTCCGCTCCTTGCGGATCCGATCCTGGTCCATCGGGTTCTTGGTCTCCTTCAGCTGGTCGTCGAAGTACTTGTTGATCGACTCACCCAGCTTGGCGAGCACCTGATCCGGGCTCATGCCCCACTCGAAGCCCTTGATCAGCGAGTTCACGCCGATCGACGCGCTGAGCTTCGGGTTGCTGTCGACCATCTCACAGGTGGTCTCCTTCTTCTTCGCCTTGCCCTTGCCGACTGTCTTGGTCTTGCAGACCTCCTTGACCTCCGGCTTCTTGACCTTCGCGTCTTCCTTGGCGACGGCGGCGTCCATGTCGGTGGTCGCGGGCGCGGCCTCGCCTTCGCCCTCGCTCGAGCTCGGCCCGGCGGCGACCATGCTCTCCTCGTTGTCCTCGCTCACCCCCTTCTTCTTCGGGGTCTCCTCGGCGACCTCCTCGGGTGCCGTCGACTCCTCCTGCTTCTTGCATCCGGCGTCGGCGACCACGAACAGGCCAAAAGCCGCGGCGATGAACAACGAGCGCTTCAACATTCTGCCTCCTGGGGAACCGGAAGCTATCACAAAGCGCGCCGATGCGTCACTGACGCGCACCGGCGGGCCCGCACACGCGTGTGGGCGAACTCGCCCTGACGCCCCATACCACCGGGGACGGCGTCGGGACCGCCCGGGGCGCGCTCGCAGGGCCGAACCGGCGCGCTCAAGGTTCGAGCTGAAAGCTGAACCCGAGCTGCGGCTTGCCGTCGACCTCGTGCGCGTAGATCTCCAGCTTCGCGCGGCTCTTCAACACGTCGAGCATCGCCCGACATGCCCCGTAGAACACGCAGAGGAAGCCGCGGCTGTGCAAGATCTCCGGGACCAGGTCGTGGCTGCGCAGCTTGAGCCCCGTCGCGTCGTCGATGACTTCAAGCGTCCCGCACGCCTGACTCGACAGCAGCCACGCCCGCGGCGCCGTCTTCACCAGCCCCGACATTGCCGACTTGCCGAGGCCGAAGCCGGCGAGCATCGTCAACGGCTTCAGGATCCCGTGGTCGTAGCTGTCGCGCATGAGGTCGGTCCAGAACCCACGCGCGGCCTCCTCGCCGAGCACCTCGAGGATCGCGTCGCACAGCGCGACCACCGTCGCCACCGGCACCCAGTCGAGGCTGGCGGCGTCGCGGATGACCGCCAGTCGCTCGCTGCCGACGCGCTCACGGATCCCGCTGCCCTTGCCCTCCGGGTAGGCGCGCAGGCGCTTGAGCGCCAGCTTGGAGTAGTGAGCGCGGATAGCGGGCGTCTCGTCGGGCATGGCGCGAGCACCTCATCATACCGGGCCCGCAGACCGATTGCTCGCCGCGATCAGGGCTTGCGCAGCCGCGCAAACGGTTGATTGCTGAAGCTCTGCTGGCGCCCCGGCGGCTCCGAGGGCTTCGGACCCCGCCCCTTGTTCATCGGCGTGCGTTCCTGCACCTTGGGCTGGGCCCCGGGTCCGCGCGGCGCGTCGCTCTTGGCGGTCAACGCGATGCGCTTTCGCTCGAGATCGACCTCGAGCACCCGCACCTTCAAGCGGTCGCCGGCCTTCACGACCTCGTGCGGGTCCTTCACGAAGCGGTCCGCCAGCTGCGAGATGTGGACGAGCCCGTCCTGATGGACGCCGACGTCGACGAAGGCCCCGAACGCGGTGACGTTGGTGACCACGCCCTCGAGCGTCATGCCGACCTTGAGGTCGTTCATGGTCGTCACGTCGGCGCGGAACTTCGGCGGGTCGAAGCGATCGCGCGGGTCTCGACCCGGCTTGCCGAGCTCGGCGACGATGTCGCGCAGGGTCGGCTCGCCGACCGTCTCGGTGGCGTAGCGCGCCACCGGGATCTTGGCCGCCAACCCTGCGTCGCCGACCAGCTTCGCCAGCGGCACGCCGAGGTCGGCCGCGATCGCCTCGACCAGCGGGTAGCGCTCGGGGTGCACCGCCGACGCGTCGAGCGGGTGCTCGCCGCCGCGGATCCGCAGGAAGCCCGCCGCCTGCTCGAAGGTCTTGGGCCCGAGGCCGGGCACCGTCAGCAGCGCCTGGCGGCTGGCGAAGGCGCCGTGGCGAGCTCGGTGTTCGACCACGCTCTTGGCCACCGTCGGCCGCAACCCGGCCACGCGGGAGAGCAGCGGCGCGCTCGCGGTGTTGAGGTCGACGCCGACGCCGTTGACGCAGCTCTCGACCACCTGGTCGAGCTTCTTGGCCAGCAGCGGCTGGAACACGTCGTGCTGGTACTGACCGACGCCGATCGCCTTCGGATCGATCTTCACCAGCTCGGCCAGCGGGTCCTGCAACCTGCGCGCGATCGAGACCGCGCCGCGGATCGTCACGTCGAGGTCGGGCAGCTCCTCGCGCGCGACCTCGGAGGCGCTGTAGACGCTCGCGCCGGCCTCGCTGACGGGCACGACGAGGATGTCCTTGAGGTCAGCCGAGGCCAGCGCCGCGCGCACGAACGCCTCGGCCTCGCGCCCGCCGGTGCCGTTGCCGACGGCGATCGCGTCGGGCTTGTGCGCGCGGACGAAGGCGATCAGATCCTGCTCGGCGCGCGTCGCCGCGGCCGCGCCCTGGCTGGTATAAAGTGTCGTTTGGGCCAGGTAGGTCCCGGTCTCGTCGAGCGCCGCGCACTTGCAGCCGGTGCGCAGGCCGGGGTCGACGCCGATGACGCGCCGCCCGCCGAACGGGGCCGCCAGCAGCAGCGCGCGCAGGTTGTCGCCGAACACCTGCACCGCCTCGCGATCGGCCTTCATCTTCAGCTCGATGCGCACATCGGTCTCGATCGTCGGCGCCAGCAGGCGCACGAACGCGTCGCGCACCGCGGTCACCATCTCCGCGTGGAACGGGGTGCCCGCGCGCGCCTTGGCCAGCGCCTCGATCCGCGGGGTCATGGAGTCGACGCCGACGCCGATCTTCACCCGCAGCACGCCCTCCTGCTCGCCGCGACGGACGGCCAGGAACCGGTGCGACGGCATGTTCGCGGCCGGCTCCTCGTGCTCGTAGTACTGCTCGAACTTGGTCGGCTGCCCGGCCTTGTCGGCCATCACCTCGGAGCGCACGGTGCCCTCCTTGGCGAACACCTCGCGGACCATCGCCCGCACCTCGGGCGACTCGGCCACGACCTCGGCGACGATGTCGCGCGCCCCTGCCAGCGCGCTCTTGACGTCGGGCACCTCGAGCTCGGCCTTGACGAACTTGACCGCCTCGGCCTGCGGCTCGCCGTCGTCCGGCTGGGCGAGGATCCGATCGGCGAGCGGCTGCAGGCCGCGCTCGCGCGCCACCATGGCCTTCGTGCGCCGCTTGGGCTTGAACGGCAGGTACAGGTCCTCGAGCGCGGCCTTGGTGTCGCAGGCGAGGATCTTGGCCCGCAGCTCGTCGGTCAGGAGCCCCTGCGCAGCGATGGTGTCGAGCACGGCGCGCCGGCGATCCTCGAGCTCGAGCACGTAGGTGCGGCGCTCCTCGATGGCCCGGATCTGGACCTCGTCGAGCCCGCCGGTGGCCTCCTTGCGGTAGCGGGCGATGAACGGCACGGTCGCGCCCTCGGCGAGCAGACGGACCACCGCGGCGACGCCCCGCTCGGGGAGCTGCAGGTCGCGGGCGAGCACGGGGACGGGATCGAAGTCGGCCGGGGTGGTCATCGCGGGCGGGGAAGCTGGCACACGGAGCAGGTCGATGTCGACCCCCGTGCGCGCCGCGCCGACGCGCCGAGATCCTCCCCCCAGCACCGGCTCGCCGGCGATGCGAGGAGTGGAAGATCTCGCCGGCGTGATCTCGACGCGTGGGTGCGTCGCGGCGAGTCGTCCGGCGCCGCTTGCAGTGCCTCGGCCGGCCGGCCGGACCGCTGAACGAGGCCGGCGCCCGCGCCTGTCCTTCGGGACACAGCCGGCGCGGCCAGACCTACTCGGCGGAGCAGCCGCCGAGGAGCGGTCCCACGGCCGCTCCGACTGGCGCGCGAGCGTTCGCCGGCGGCTGTCCTCGAGGACACATGCTCAGTCGCGAGAAAGGTGCATGCTCCGCCTCGCGGGCGGAGCATGTCTGTCCTTCCGGACATGTGCGACGCGAGTCAGCGCGGGCGGACCGTCGGCGCCGCGGCGCGAAGGGCCTCGCAAGCCGCGGTGACGATCGAGGTGTGCAGCGCCTGCGCCTCGTCGTCGGTGACCGAGCGCTGCTCCGCCGCGTAGTGCAGGCGCAACAGCAGCGCGCGGTGCCCGGCCGGCACGCCGGCGCCGCGGTAGTCCTCGAGCACCTCGATGGCCGGCTCGCCGAACGAGTCGGTGGCCAGGCGCACCTCGTCACCCGTCTTGCCCCCGGCGCGCTGGCTGGCCGCGGCGGTCAGCGCCGCGACCACGCGCGCCGCGCTCAGCGTCAGCGGGATCTCGAGCGAGAGATCGCGGGCCGTCGACGGGAAGCGCGGCAGGTCGCGCGCCTTCGCGGTCGCGCGCGGCGGGATCGCCTCGATGTCGATCTCGGCGTAGAACACACGTGTCCCTTCGGGCAGGTCCCAGGCGCGTACCAGGTCCGGGTGGACCTCGCCCGCCTCGCCCACGACGGTGCCGTCGACCGCCAGGGCCGCCTGCACGCCCGGGTGGAGGTGGGCGACGGGCGCGGGCGGATCGATCGGCCGCGCCCGCAGGCCCACGCGCGCCAGCGCCTGCACCGCCGCGCCGGTGATCTCGCGCGCCTCGCCCCCGCCCCTGGCCCCGGCGTAGATCAGCGCCGCCGCGACCGCGCGCTCGCGCGGCAGCAGCACGTCGATGGCCGCAGTCGGCCCGTCCTTCGGGACATGTCGTTCGGGCCAGGCATACGTGCGGCCGACCTCGAACAGGCGGACCGGGCGGGTGTGGCGGGCCACGTTGTGCACCAGCGCGTCGAGCAGACCCGGCAGCATGTGCGTGCGCATCACCCCGGCCGCGCGCATCGGGTTCTCGACCCGCACGCGCCGCTCGGGCGGGACCGCGAAGAACTCGACCTTCGACTCGGCGACGAACGCCATCGCCACGTGCTCGTGCAGGCCGGCGTCGCGCAGGCCCTCGGCCAGGCGGTCGCCGAGCTCGGTGATCGGGTCGCTGTGGGCCGCCGCGCGCGCCTCGGCCGGCACGGTCAGGCGCGCCGGCACCTTGTCGAGCCCGTGGAAGCGCATCAGCTCCTCGATCAGGTCGACCTCGCGGCGGAGGTCCGGGCGGTGCGTCGGGGCCACGCAGGTCCACACCTCGGGGCTGTCCTCTCGGACCTGTACTTCGAGACCGGTGAGCACCGCGCGAGCGGTGTCGACCGGGACGTCGACGCCGAGCAGCGCGGCGACCCGCGGCAGGCGCAGGGCGATGGTCGGCTGCGGCGGGCGCTCGCCGGCGGCGTCGGTCCAGGCAGTGCAGCGGCCGCCCGCCAGCTCGATCAGCAGCCCCAGCGCGCGCAGGGCCGCCCGCTCGAGCCCGACCCCGTGATCGACCCCGCGCTCGAAGCGGTAGCTCGAGTCGGTCGCGTAGCCGTGGCGGCGAGCCGTCGCCCGGATCCCCGGCGGCGCGAACCATGCGGCCTCGAGCAGCAGGTGGTGCGTGCCCGCGTGCACCATCGACTGCGCGCCGCCCATCACCCCGGCGAGGGCCTGGGGCGCGCTCGCGTCGGCGATCACCAGGTCGTCGGCGGTCAGCAGCTTCTGCGTCCCGTCGAGCGTCGTCATCGGCTCGTCGCGCTCGGCCCGGCGGACCACCACGCGGCCCTCGACCAGGCGGTCGCGGTCGAACGCGTGCAGCGGCTGGCCGCACTCCATCAGCACGAAGTTGGTCACGTCGACGACGTTGCTGATCGCCCGCAGGCCGACGCGGTGCAGCCGGACCCGCATCCACAGCGGAGATGGCTGCACGGACATGTCCTCGAGGACATAGCCGAGATAGCGCCCGCAGCGGTCGGTCGCCGCGATCGTCACCAGGCCCGGGGTGTTCGGCGCGTCGGGACGGCGGACCTGCGGCGGCCGCAGCGGGATCCCGAGCTTGGTGCCGACGTCGCGGGCCACGCCGATGTGGCCGAGGGCGTCGGGCCGGTTCGGCGTCACGCCGAGCTCGAGGATCGTGTCGACGATCCCGGGCACGCGGTCGACCAGGCGATCGCCGGCGCGCCAGTCCTCGGGCAGGACGAGGATCCCGCTGTCGTCGGCGCCGATCTCGAGCTCGGTCTCGGAGCAGATCATGCCCTGCGACGGCACCCCGCGCAGCTCGCGGGCGGCGATCGCCAGGCCGCCGGGCAGCACCGCGCCGACCGGGGCGAACGCCACCTTGCCGCCGAGCGGCGGCAGGTTGCTGGCGCCGCACACGACCTGGACGACACCTGTCCCATCGAACAGCTCGACGACGGTCAGCTTGTCGGCCTTCGGGTGGGGCGACTTGCCGCGGATCTCGCCGACGACGATCGAGCGCACGCCCTCGCCGACGGCGTGGACGGCCTCGACCTCGAGGCCCAGGCCGGTGAGCAGGCGGGTGTAGGCCGCGCCCTTGCCCTCGGCCGACCAGGCCGCGAGCGCCGCGTCGAGCGCGCCCTCGGCGAACATTTCACTGAGCCACTGGTGCGAGATCTTCACGGGAACTGCTCCAGAAACCGGACATCGCCCTCGAACATGTGCCGCAGGTGCGGGACGGCGTGCTGCGACATCGTCATGCGATCGACGCCGAAGCCGAACGCCCAGCCGGTGTAGACTTCGGGGTCGATCCCGCAGGCTTCGAACA
This sequence comes from Nannocystis punicea, assembly GCF_026965555.1. Classification (GTDB taxonomy): domain Bacteria; phylum Myxococcota_A; class Polyangia; order Nannocystales; family Nannocystaceae; genus Nannocystis; species Nannocystis punicea. The sequence goes on from NZ_CP114040.1 coordinate 5,942,102, forward strand.
CCGCCGGGTGGACCATGCCGCAGCCGCCGATCTCGATGTAACCTGTCCTTTTGCACAGGTTGCAACCGTCGCCGCCGCAGAACGGGCAGCCGATGTCGAACTCGGCGCCCGGCTCGACGAACGGGAAGAAGCTGGGCCGGAAGCGGACGTCGAGGCGGCGGCCGTAGAAGTCGCGGGTGAAGTCCATCAGCGTGGCCTTGAGGTCGGCCATGGTCACCCCGCGGTCGACGTAGAGGCCCTCGATCTGGTGGAACATCGGGCTGTGGGTCGCGTCGTCGTCGCAGCGGAAGGTCGTGCCGAGCGCGACGATCCGGATCGGCGGCTTCTGCGTCAGCATCGTCCGCACCTGCACCGGCGAGGTGTGCGTGCGCAGGACCAGCTCGCCGGCGCGCAGGCGCATCGCCGCGTCGTTGTCCGAGTGATCGTCGAAGCCTGGGTGGCGGTGCGGGCGGATGAAGAACGTGTCCGCCATGTCGCGCGCCGGGTGGTTCTTCGGCACGTTGAGGTCGTCGAAGTTGTACTTGCTGTGCTCGACGTGCGGGCCGACGGCCAGCGAGAAGCCGAGGCGCTGAAAGCTCTCGCTCAGGCGCCGGCGCGTCTGCGACAGCGGGTGCAGCGTGCCGGCGGGCGGCCGCAGCGGCGGCAGCGTCAGGTCCTCGACGCGCGCGAGGTCGAGGCGCCGCGCCTGGTCTTTGAGATAGGTGCGGCGCTCCTCGAGCGCGGCCTCGATGGCGTCGCGGACCCGGTTCCACTCGGCGCCGAAGCCCTTGCGCTGCTCCGGCGGGAGCTTGCCCATCTCGCCGCGGAGCTGGGTGACGGTGCCCTTCTTGCCGAGATAGGCGACCTGAAGCTCGTAGAGCGCGGCCTCGGAGTCGACGCGGGCGAGCGCCTCCTGGAAGGCCGCGAGCTGCGTGGCCAAACGTGCTGGCATGGCGAGAGTGTGCCTCTTTTCCGCCGCCCTCGCCGCCCGCTTAAACGGCGACGAGCCGGCAGCGCGGCTCGAACGGTGTCTCAGGGTGGAGCGCCGGGACGGTCGGTCGCGGCGCGCCGGGATGAAGTCGCGACTCGGGCCCGACGCGCGAGCGGCACGACGGGCCCGAGGAGATGGTTCGCTACGCGAGCGCGCCGCGAGCCTCGGCGACGACCTTGCCGAACGCCGCGTTGTCGAACACCGCGAGGTCCGACAGGACCTTGCGATCGAGGGCGATCCCGGCCTTGCCGAGGCCCTCGATCAGGCGGCTGTAGCTCAACCCGTGCAGGCGAGCCGCGGCGTTGAGGCGGACGATCCACAGCCGCCGCATGACCCGCTTCTGGCCCTTGCGGCTCGTGTACATGTGCATCCACGCGTGGTGCACAGCCTCGAGCGCGCGGCGGAACATCCGCGAGCGGCCGCCACGGAAACCCTTCGCGGCCTTGAGAATACGATTGCGGCGGCGCCGCGCCTTAAATCCACGTTTTGCGCGAGGCATGGTTCAGGTCCTCCCATTCGGAAGCATGATCTCGATCCGCCGCTGGTCGGGCTCGGAGACGATCGTCATGCCCTTGAGCTTGCGAATGCGGTCGCTGTGCTTCTTGGTGAGGATGTGGTTCTTGTGCGAGTGCTTTCGCTTGGCCTTGCCGGAAGCGGTGAAGCGGAAGCGCTTCTTCGCGCCGGAGTGGGACTTCATCTTGGGCATGATGGCGCCTTCTAAGGAGCGGGCCAGTTCTGGCGCGTTGCGCCGTGACGGGGGGCCTGGAGATACCCCAGCTCGCCCATGGACGCGAGGTCCGGGTTTGGCCGCTGGTTTTGTGTTGACTCACGGATTCGAGCAGGCGGACGGCGCCACCTGCCCCGGTTTAGTTGGCGGCGTCAGCGTCCGGATCGTCGAGACCGGTCGTGTCGTCGTCGAAATCGTCGTCGTAGCCCTCGTCGTCGTCGTCAGTGGAGGACGGCGGCGGCGGCGGCGGAGCAGCAGGACGGACGATCGGGCCCTCGGGCGGCTTGGGCTTCACGGTGCCTGGACGCTGCGGCTTGGGGGCGAGCACCATGTTCATGCGGTTGCCCTCCATCTGCGCCAGCTGGAGCACCGTGGCCACGTCGACGAGCTCGCGGATCACCTTCTCAAGGATCGCTCGGCCCGTCTCGGGGTGGGTGATCTCGCGACCGCGGAACTGGACGACGAGCTTGACCTTGTCGCCTTCGTCCAAGAAGCGGCGGATGTGCCGCGTCTTGAAGTCGAAGTCGTGGTCATGGGTCTTCGGGCGGAACTTGACCTCTTTGAGCTCCGTCGTCTTCTGGTTCTTCTTCGCCTCGCGGTCGCGCTTGGCGGTCTCGTACTTGAACTTCCCGTAGTCCATGATCTTGCACACGGGAGGGCTGGCCTTCGGGTTGACTTCAACCAACTGAAGGTTCGCTTCCTCCGCGCGCGCCATGGCATCCTGGGTGAGCATGATCCCAAGCTGTTCGCCATTGGCGTCGATCACCCGGACTTCCTTGACGCGGATCCGGCGACCTACGCGATGGGTCTCGACGCGGGGCTTGGGCTTCTGTTGTCTGCGGCCGATGGCGGTACTCCTTCAAGAGAAAAACGGCGAGTAGAGGCGAGCTTCGCGCACCTCCCCAGCCGGGGCGCCATTTTGTGTGCAATTATGGACGCGCCGTCAAGCCCCTTCGACGCGCGGCACGCAGCGCCGGCCCCGGACCGCGGAGCCGGCTGCCCCGCGACGGCTGCGGCGGGGACCGGGCGGCCTGCCCGTGATTTTTCGGCCCGTGATTTTCGGCCCATGATGCCCGTCGGCGCGGTCCCATTCGTGACCGCGCCGTCACCAGATCAGGACGGGATCCGTGCTTCGTCGGCCATGCGTTCGACGAAGCCGGCCAGGGGCTCGAGGGCGCCCGTCTGACCGTCACGGCTGCGCGGCGCGACGCCCCTGCCCTCGACCTCCTTGTCGCCGAGCACCAGCATCGTCGGCACCCGCAGCAGCGTGGCCTCGCGGATCTTGAGGCCGAGCTTCTCGTTGCGCAGGTCGGTGTGGACCCGCAGGCCGCGAGCCACCAGCGCCGCCTCGACCTCGCCCGCCCACGCGTGGTGCGCCGCGGTGATCGGCAAGATCGCCACCTGCACCGGGGCCAGCCAGGTCGGGAAGCGACCGGCGACGTGCTCGAGGTAGACGCCGAAGAAGCGCTCGAGGCTGCCGAGCATGGCCCGGTGGATCATCACCGGCCGCCCGCGCGAGTCGTCGGACGCGACGTACTCGAGGCCGAACCGCTCGGGCAGCTGGAAGTCGAGCTGGACGGTGCCGAGCTGCCAGCTGCGGCGCAGCGCGTCGCGGACCTTGAAGTCGATCTTCGGCCCGTAGAAGGCGCCGTCGCCGTGGTTGATGGTGTACGGCAGGCCCGCGCCGTCGAGCGCGGCCATCAGCGCGGCCTCGGCCCGGTTCCACGTCTCGAGCTCGCCGAGGAACGACGCCGGCCGGGTGCTGACCTCGATCTCCGGCCGGTCGAAGCCGAAGGTCTTGTAGCACTCGAGGATCATCGCCGTGACGTTGGCGATCTCCTGTCCGACCTGGTCGGCGGTGCAGAAGATGTGCGCGTCGTCCTGGCAGAAGCTGCGCACGCGGGTCAGCCCGTGGACCACGCCGGCGCGCTCGTAGCGGTGCAGGCGGCCGAAGTCGGCCAGGCGCTGCGGGAGGTCGCGGTAGCTGTGGTGCGACTGGCGGAACAGAATGCAGTGGCCGGGGCAGTTCATCGGCTTCACCCCGAACTCGCGCTCGTCCACCGTGCAGGCGAACATGTTCTCTTTGTAGTGATCGTAGTGGCCCGAGGTGCGGAACAGATCCATGTCGAAGATCTGCGGCGTGATCACCTCTTGATAGCCGTGGCGGCGGTACAGCCCGCGCACGTAGGCCTGCAGCAGGTTGTAGATGGTCGCCCCGCGGCCGGTGAAGAACGGGCTCGCCGGCGCGATCGGGTCGAAGTAGAAGAGCCCGAGCTCCTTGCCGAGCTTGCGGTGGTCGCGGGCCTTGGCCTCCTCGAGCAGGCGCAGGTGCTCCTTGAGCTCCTTGCGGTCGGCGAACGCGGTGCCGTACACGCGCTGCAGCTGCGGCCGCTTCTCGTCGCCGCGCCAGTAAGCCCCGGCGATGCTCATCACCTTGAAGGCGCGCACGTCGCCGGTGCTCTTGACGTGGGGGCCGCGGCAGAGGTCGACGAATTCCCCGCTGCGGTAGAGCGTCAGCGTCGCCCCGGCCGGGATCGAGCCGATCGCCTCGACCTTGTAGGTCTCGTTCAGGCCGCGGAACAGCTCGATCGCGGCGTCGCGGGCGATCTCCTCGCGCACGAAGGCGTGGCGCGCGTCGACCTCCTTCTGCATCTCCGCCTCGATCGCCGCGAAGTCCTCGGGCACGAGGCGGTGCGGCATGTCGATGTCGTAGTAGAAGCCGTCCTCGGTGTGAGGCCCGAACGCCAGCTTGGCCTCGGGCCACAGCCGCTTGATCGCCGAAGCCATCACGTGGGCCGCGCTGTGCCGCAAAGTCTCGATCGGCGACAGATTCGGCACCGAAGGGTCGATCATGTGCTCGATCTCTTGCGCGTGTTCGTCCGCCATGGGGCGCGAAGCGTACACAAGGCGAGCCGTCGGAGCGAGCGAGAAACAAGAAAAACGCCGCTGAGGCGAGCCTCAGCGGCGTTTCCACTTTCCATAGGACCGGACGGATTCGAACCGTCGACCTCTACCGTGTCAAGGTAGCGCTCTAACCAACTGAGCTACGGCCCTGAGTTTTCGTGCTGCTCGCCAGTGCCGGCGAGGGGCTGCCTAGGTAGCGCAACCGCCCGAGGGCGTCAAGCATAAAGCGAAGCGGCCACGCAGGCAGACGCGAAGGCCTCGCCCGCGCCCCTCGCGCCCTCATCCTGCCGCCGCCCGCTGGCCGGAATCCGGGTAGAGCGCAGCGATCTGGGCCGCGTAGCGGTCCTGGACCTCGCGGCGGCGCAGCTTGCCGGTCGGGGTGAGCTCGCCGCCGGTGATCGTCAGCGGCGTGGTCACCAGAGAGAAGCGGCGGATCGCCTCGTAGCTGGCGAGATCGGCGTTGAGCGCGTCGATGTGGCCCTGGACGATCTGCACGATCCGCGGGTGCCGCACGAGATCGGCCAGGCGGCGGGCGCCCAGCCCCTCCTGGCGCGAGCGGGCCAGCATCGCCTCCTCGTCGAGGGCGATCAGCGCCGCCAGGTACGGGCGGCCGTCGCCGACCACCAGCACATGGGCGATCCCCTCGGCCAGCTCGAGCCGCCGCTCGAGCGGCTGCGGTGCGATCGTCTTGCCGGTCGAGGTGATGATGAGGTCCTTCTTGCGGTCGGTGATCGTCAAGAAGCCGTCGTGAAGCTCGCCGATGTCGCCGGTGTGCAGCCAGCCCTGGGCGTCGATCGCGGCCGCGGTCTCTTCGGGCAGGTCGTGGTAGCCGCGCATGACCCCGGGCCCGCGGACCATCACCTCGCCGTCGTCGGCGATCCGCAGCTCGCAGCCGGGCATGGTCGGGCCGACGGTGCCGAAGCGGAACCGATCGGGGCGGTTGACGGTGCACGCGCCGGTGGTCTCCGACAGCCCGTAGCCCTCGAGGATCAGGACCCCGAGCGCGTGGAAGAACTCGGCCACCTCGCGGGCCAGCGGCGCGCCGCCCGACACGAAGAAGCGCAGGCGGCCGCCGAGGCGCTGGCGGATCCGGGCGAAGAACAGCTTGTCGGCCACGCTCGCCTTCAGCGCCAGCCCGCCCGGGACCGCCTGCCCGCGCTGGCGGCACATGCTGACCTTGCGGCCGACCTGCAAGCACCAGGCGAAGCTGGCCTCGGCGAGCTTGCCGGCGGCGGCGATTTCCGCGCGGATCTGCGCGTAGAGGCGCTCGTAGATCTGCGGCACGGCGCCCATGAAAGTCGGGGCGACCGCGACGAGATCCAGCTCGAGCTCGGCGGGGTCGGCGGCGAACGCGGAGACCGTCCCCTGCTCCACCGCGCCCCACAGCAGGTGGCGGCCGAACACGTGGGCCAGCGGCAGGACCATCAATTGCTCGTCGGCGTGGTCGGCCGCGATCACGCTCTTGATCGCCCACGCCTCGTAAACGATGTTGCGGTGGGTGAGCACCGCGCCCTTCGGGCGGCCGGTGGTGCCCGACGTGTACACCCACGTGAAGTCGTCGGTCAGCGACAGCTCGTCGGCGATCGCCTCGAGCGCGGCCTCGGCCTCGGCCAGCTCCACCTCGCCGAGGGTCTGGAGCGCCTCGAAGGCGCTCCAGTCGGGCGCCGTGGGCCCCGCCTCGTCGAAGCAGAACGTATGCACCAGGGCGTGGTCGCGGCCGCGCAGGCGCTCGGGCCACCCGGGGTTGTCGGCGAACGCCAGGCGGGCGCCGCAGTCGCGGAGGATGTACGCGGCCTGCTCCGGGGTGACGCTCGGGTAGATGGGCACGCTGACGGCGCCGGCCATGGCGATGGCCAGGTCGACGAGCGCCCACTCGACGCGGGTGCGGGCGAGGATGGCGATCCGGTCGCCGGGCTTGACCCCGTGGGTGCGCACCAGCGCGGCCGCGAGGGCGCGGCTGGCCTGGTGCCAATCACGCCACTGAAGCGTGTGCCAGCTCCCACGCAGCTTGTAGCGCAGCGCCGTGGCCGCCGGCGTGCGTCGCACGCGCGCGGCGAACATCTCCAGGGCGTTGGGGAAGGTCAGCCCCTCGGCGGGCTGGGGCACGAAACCGGAGCGGGGCATGGAACGCTGCTTTCCCCTACCACGGATCGGCCCGGCGCGCGGAGCCCGGGCGCACCTTCGCGCCGGAGAGGTGCGCGAAGGCGGTGTCTAAGGGCCGGTCCGTCCTCCTCCGGTCGCGCCCGCCGCCCGGCTTCGGCCTCTGCTTCGGCCTCTGCTTCGGCCTCTGCTTCGGACTCTCGGGGCCGAAGAATCACCCGCTGGAGCCGATCTGCCCGTCGCGCGGAACCGGCCTTGTGCCCCTCCGGGGTCGATCTGTAGTACACGGACGGAGCCCTTCCCGCGATGCCCACCCTGGTCGGAACCAAGCTCGACAAGTACGAGATCCAGAGCGAGGTCGGGCATGGGGGCATGGCCGTGGTCTACCGCGGCATCGACACGGTCCTGAGCCGCGAAGTAGCGATCAAGGTCCTCCACCCGCACATGGCGGGGCGCGAGGAGTCGCGGGCGCGGCTGCGACGCGAGGCGATCACGGTCGCCAAGCTGCGCCACGAGAACATCCTCGAGATCTACGACTACTCGGGCGAGAGCGAGGCGGAGAGCTACCTCGTCACCGAATTCATCCACGGCATGACCCTGCGCGAGTGGCTCGACACGCGCTGGCGGCCGCGGCCGGCCCTCGCCGCGCTGATCATCCACCGCCTGTGCGCCGCCCTCGGCCACGCGCACAAGTCGGGCATCGTCCACCGCGACATCAAGCCCGAGAACGTCATGATCCGCAGCGACGGCTGCCTCAAGCTGATGGATTTCGGGATCGCCCAGATCATCGACCATCAGAAGCTCACCATGACGGGCCAGCTGCTGGGCAGCCCGGCGTACATGGCGCCGGAGCTGATCAACGGCAAGCCGATCGACTCGCGCACCGACCTGTTCGCCGTCGGCGTCATGCTCTACCAGCTGGCCACCGGCGAGCTGCCGTTCTCCGGCCGCAACCCGCACGAGGTGCTCGCGCGGATCGCCGAGGCCGAGTACACGCGCCCCAGCATCATCTGTTCGCTGGTCGACGACGAGCTCGAGGCGATCATCGACCGCGCCCTCGCGCGCGAGCCGGAGCAGCGCTACCAGACCGCCGACGACCTGGTCCGCGACCTCGAGCGCTACCTCGACGAGGTCGGCGTCACCGCCACCCAGGAAGAGGTCACCGCCTACTTCACCGAGCCGGACCGCCACGTCGACCAGCTCGACAAGCGGATCTGCAACGCGCTGATGACCCGGGCCGAGGGCGCGACCAAGGCCGGCCACAGCGCCCGCGCGATCCGCCTGCTCGGCCGCGTCCTCGAGCTCGAGCGCGACCAGAAGCAGGCCAAGCTGATGCTCTCGCGGCTGCGGACCCGCGAGCGCACCGTCAAGCGGCTGATGGCCGGCGGCGCCGCGTTACTCGCCACGGCGGCGGTCAGCGGCGGGGCTGTCCTTTTGTACATGACCCCGCCGACAGAAGAGAACTTCCGCCCCGGCGACGAGGGCGCGGGCGGCGGCATCGTCCCCTCGACGGCGATCCGGCCCGAGCACAAGGCCACCAAGGCGAGCGAGCCGCCGCGCGAGGAGCCCAAGGTCGTCGTCGAGCCGCCGACCCCGCGCAAGAACGTCGGCGTGCGCCCGGTCGAGCCGACCAAGGCCACGCCGAAGGCCGCGTCCACCACCACGCCGTGCTCCGTGCGGGTCGTCGGCATGCCGGTCGTGCTGCTGCAGGGCGGCCTGCACTCGCTGCAGATCGGCAAGCTCAAGCAGCCGCTGCGCAGCGAGGTCGTCGAGTTCGACCTGCCCGGCGAGCGCGCGCTGGTCCACGTCGCGGGGCCCAAGTACAAGGGCCACGTCACCGTCGAGCGCGGCGACTGTCGCCCGGGCACGCCGATCGAGCTGCCGGTCAAGCCGCTCAAGGCGATCCTCGACTTCACCGGCAACCCGCAGCAGACCACCATCGTGTGCGTCAGCGGCCCCTGCCCCGACACGCGGCCCCACCTCCTCGACGTCGAGCGCTTCCCCGACATCGACCTCGGCGTCCAGCTCGAGGCGGAGATCGTCATCGAGGTGCGCGCGCAGGGATACGCCAGCAAGACCTTCAAGCAGCGGATCGGCCCCGGCCGCAATTCGTTCCCCATCGCTCTCACGCCGCTGTAGCGTCGCGTCCACCCGCTCCGCATGCGCCTCCTCGCCTGCTCGCTCGCTCTCGGTGTCGCCCTCGCGTCGCCCGTCCACGCGCGACCGCCCACCACGCCCGCGCCGCCGCTCGTGCCCACGACCGAGAACGACAAGGTCAACGCCGCCATCCAGGCGTGGAGCCAGGGCAATTGGGCCCGCGTGCGCGCGCTGCTCGAGCCGATGCTGCAGGACGGCCGCAAGCTCGGCGATCCGCTGCTCGAGGAGGCCGCGCTGCGCTACCTCTCCGACGCCACCTTGCAGGATCCGGACATCGCCCCGGTCAGCCAGGAGTGGGCCACCGGGTACATCAAGCGCCTCCTGGCCTCGTCGCCCGACTGGCGGCCGCCGGCCGACACCCACAGCAAGGCGTTCTACGACCTCTACAACAGCCTCCGCGAGGAGCGCGACCGTTCCAGCTTCAACATGTGCAAGGGCGAGCGGGCCGCCTGCATCGCCGACCTCGACGAGCTCAAGGTCCGCCACGGCGCGCTCGGCCGCGACTACGAGCGCTTGCGCAAGGCCTACGAGCAGCAGGAGGTCGAGGTCGTCGAGAAGGTCGCCCGCAACCGCGCCGTCGCGCTGGTGCCGTTCGGCGTGGGCCACTTCTACAACGGCCGCAAGGGCCTCGGCGGGGTCTTTTTGGCCAGCGAGCTGGCGCTCGGGGCGACCGCGCTCGGCCTGTTCATCACCCGCGCGCTGGCCTGCGACCGCCTGAACGGCTACCAACCGGGCTCTCTGGTCTGCGACTTGCCTGACGGTGGTCCCGGTCTGGCAATCCGCAACGCCGAGCAGACGATGGGCATCCTCTTTCTCGGCAGCCTGGCCCTCGACATCGTCCTCGCGCAGATCCTGTTCCGCCCGTTCAGCACCGCCAAGCGGGTCCGCGTGCCCCGCAGCGAGCTCAAGGGCGACGACGACGACGCGCGCGGCAAGAAAAAGCCGGCCAAGGAGCCCACCGCCAAGCCCGGGCCCCGGTCGAGCGGCCTGCGCCGAAGTGATATCCTGCAGATCGCGCCGGCTCCCACGCTCGTCCCGGGCGGCGGGGGTCTCGGCGTCAAGATCCGCTTCTGAGAACCGCATGCCCCACCTGCAATACACCGGCCCCGACGGCGTCACCCAGCGCTTCCTGTTGCGCCACCGGATCACGCAGATCGGCTCCTCGCGCGACTGCCACCTCGTCTTGCAGGGCCCCGACATCGCCCCCTCGCACTGCACGCTCGAGCACACCGCCGGCAGCTTCAAGGTCGAGTCGTCGAGCCGCAGCGCCGTGTTCTTCGTCGGCGGCAAGAAGCTGCGCGAGCACGTCCTGCGCCACGGCGACGTCCTGCTCATCGGCAACGTCGAGGTCACCTTCTCGGCCGTCGACCCGCCGGCGCCGGCGGCCGACCCCGAGAGCGCCGCGCGCCTGCAGATCGACGCCATGCGCAACCTGCAGCGCTTCTCCGAGCTGCTCGCGCGGGCCGAGAGCAGCCTCGACGGCCTGCTGTCCGAGCTCATCGATCAGGTCGTCGCGCTGACCGGCGCCAGCAAGGGCTTCCTCGTCCTGACCGAGGGCGAGCGCTACGCCATCCGCGTCGCCCGCGGCCTCGATCGCCAGCCGGTCGACGACCCTGAGCAGCTGCTGAGCGACAAGATCCTGCGCGAGGTCATCACCTCGCGCGAGCCGCAGATCATCTCCGACGCGCTGAACGACGGCCGCTTCCAGAACAGCATGTCGGTCATCAACCTCAAGCTGTGCTCGGTGATGTGCGCGCCGATGATCGTGCGCGGCGAGCTGATCGGCCTCATCTACGTCGGCAACAACTCGGTGGTGAACCTGTTCAAGCCGAGCCAGCTCGAGATGTTGCGGGTCTACGCCACCCAGGCCGCGCTCTCGATCAAGAACGCCCAGACCCTCGGCGAGCTGCGCGACGAGAGCGCCGGCCTGCAGAAGCGCCTCGATCAGGTCAAGTTCGGCCAGATCATCGGCGCCTGCCCGCAGATGATCGAGGTGTTCAAGCGCGTCGACAAGGTCGCCGGCACCGACATCAACGTGCTCGTCACCGGCGAGACCGGCACCGGCAAGGAGCTCATCGCCCAGGAGCTGCACAACCGCTCGCCGCGGGCCAAGGGGCCGCTCGTCACCGTCAACTGCGGCGCCATCCCCGAGAACCTGATCGAGTCGGAGCTGTTCGGCCACATCAAGGGCGCCTTCACCGGCGCGGTCACCAACCAGGTCGGCAAGTTCCAGGCGGCCGACAAGGGCACCATCTTCCTCGACGAGATCGGCGAGATGCCGATGCAGCTACAGGTCAAGCTGCTGCGCGTGCTGCAGGACCGGCAGATCCAGCGCGTCGGCGACACCCGCACCCAGCCGATCGACGTCCGCGTGGTCGCGGCCACCAACCGCGACCTCGCCAAGGAGGTCCAGGCCGGCCGCTTCCGCGAGGACCTGTTCCACCGCCTCAACGTCATCGACATCCACCTGCCGGCCCTGCGCGAGCGCGGCAACGACATCCTCCTCATCGCCCGCTACTTCGTCACCCGCTACGCCCGCGAGTACGGGTCGAAGATCGACCCCGCGCGGCCGTTCGACCCCAGCGCCGAGCGCGGCCTCCTACGCTTCGCCTGGCCCGGCAACATCCGCCAGCTCGAGAACCACATCAAGAAGGCGCTGGTGCTGGCCGACGGCCCGTCGCTGACCGCCCGCGACCTCGACCTCGAGATCGAGGTGCCCGGCCAGCCCGGCCCGGTCGAGATCGCCAACCCCGAGCAGATCCTCCCGCTCGCCGAGGCGCGCGAGCTGTGGCAGCGCGACTACATCAACCGCGTGCTCGCGCTCAACTCCGGCAACCGCACCAAGACCGCCCGCGACCTCGGCGTCGACCCGCGCACGATCTTCCGCCACCTCGAAAAGGAAGGCGAAAAGGGAGCCGCCCCGCGATGACCCGCCCCGGCCTCGGACTCGTCCTTGTCGCCCTGTCCTTCGCGCCAGGCGTCCTCTCGTGCGTGCTGCCGGACCGGGAGATCGAGTTCGAGCAGACCTCGATCACCAACCGCTACGCGGTGCGGATCATCGAGCCGGTGCTGCTGTCGAAGTATGCCAATGATTCGTGCGATACGAACGACGAGGACATGATGGCGGGGCGCTGCCCGCAGCCGGGCGACTCCGATCCCCGGGACGCCCCGCCGCACTTCCTCGACCCCACGAACGTCGAGTTCGACGGCATCGACGACGTCACGAAGTTCGCCTTCTGCACGTGCCCCGAGCCGCTCCGGGACACCAAGCTGTTCGACTTCACCGTCTACGTCGAGGATCAGGACGAGGAGCCGCGCAAGCGCACCCCGAAGGACGACATCTACGCGGCGCTCCTGCTCGACGTGCCGTCCCGCTCGGACACGCCGTACGACCATGTCGACTACCTGAGCTACTACGACCCCGAGGGGCCGCTCGAGGACTACACGGAGATTCCGTACAAACCGCCCGGCCGCCGCGATCCGCAGCTCCGCCGGCTCCTCTTCGGCAGCGATCAGGAGTTCGGCATCGACCTGTGCAACGGCGGCCGGGAGCGGCTGTCGGAGGGCTTTCACACGTTGACGGTGATCGTCACCGATCGCGCGTGGTTCCTCCCGCCGGAGGGCGCCCGCCAGTACGGCGTCCCCGACATCGCCAACGGCGCCACCTACGACAGCATCCACTACGTGTTCAGCTGCGACACGGACTGCGACACTCAGTGTCAGTCGGAGGAAGAGGCGCAGTGACGAGGCGGCAGCTGGTCGCGGCCCTGCTGGCCGCCGCTTGCTCCACCGAGGCGCGCGACGAGCAGGACCAGTCGTGCATGGACGACACGGACTGTCTCAGCGGACAGGTCTGTAACAACAACATCTGCTACGAGAACGACCTGCCCAAGTACGGAGGTATCGCCCTCGACGTGCAGACGGCGGAGCCCGCGTTCCGGCTCGAGCTCCGCGGCAAAGACACGGCGCTCAAGCGCATCCTCGATCGCCTGCCCAATCGTTACTACGTCGACCGCGACGAGGTCCGCGAGCGCCTGCGGATCACGGTGCTCGAGCAGCAGTTCGACGATCTCGAGGAGGGCACGGGGGAGAACGTCCCGGTGGCCGCCAGCATCGAGCTGCAGCAGCCGTCGCGGTTCGCCCGCCCGCCGTTCGTCGTCACCGACCTCACCTTCACGCCGCCCGCCGACGGCTCGGACCCCGAGCCGGTGTTCAAGGCCTGGCCGCGCTACGACGTCCGCGACATCGGCGCCGATCAGCCGCTCTACGCCAAGCTGACCTACCAGGACGACGTCGCCGGCGACCAGCCGTTCCAGTGGGGCCGCGGGATCGTCGCCCGGCAGCTGATGCGCAAGAAGACCGACACGCCGGAGGACGACACGTTCGAGATCTTCACCGTCCGCGAGTGTCACCGTCGCGTGCTCGGCAACATCCGCTTCCCCGACGGCCCGCTGGCGGTCGAGCCGCCGCTCGATCCGCCGCCGACCGTCGTCGTCAACATGCGCCACGCCGGGCGGGCCGACGACGGCGACCCCGAGACGCCGGTGTGTGACCCGAATCCGATGGGCGAGACTCCGGCGACCTGCTCGGTCGAGACGGTCGTCAACCCGCCCAACCAGGAGTGCTCCTCCGGCCTGTGTCCCGATCCGTACGGGTGCTACCCCGACCCGGTCGACGACAAGAAGAAGTGCGGCTGCAAGCGCGACTCGGAGTGTCCCGCAGGACAGGTGTGCCGGGTCGACCGTCAGCTGTGCGCGCTCGACCTGACCGATCGGCCGGCCATCAAGCAGGTCACCGCCGAGGTCAAGGACGACGCCGCGGTGTCCGCGTGGGTCTACACCTACTGCGACGAGAACCCGACCGCCGACCGGACGATGGAGTTCGTCGTCAGCGCCTCGCCGGACGCCCGCCTCGGCCTGCCGCGCCTCAACTACCGCGTCGTCCTGACCTTCCTCGTCGGCGACCTCATGGGCAGCACCCCGCTCGGGCGGATCTGCCTGCCCACCTGGCGGCCCGCGCACGAGGTCCAGATCCCGCTGAGGGGCGCGCCCGGGCGCCTGTTCAAGAACTACGCCGAGCAGGAGTGGACCTGCTGCGACACCTCGTGCCTGGCCGAGGCCGCGACCAAGCCGCCGCCTGACGCGCCCACGACCTGCTGGGTAAAGCCCGCGATCACCGTCGTCGGCGACTTCGCCATCCCCGACCCTGCCACCTGGGCGGCCGCTGCCTGCATGCCGCTGAGCGGCGCCGACGAGCAGGGTCGCGTGCGCGTCACCTACGGCGCGGCCGATTGCACCGGCGACGGCGACGAGTGCACCGTCAACCTCAGCCCCGGTCCCACCAACGGCAACAGCCAGTCCTACGTCCTGCGGGTCGAGCCGCCGGTGGGCTCGCTGTTCCGCTCGGCGCTGATCGACGCCACCATCGCCTCCGACTCCACCCGCCTGGGGGAGCAGGATCTCAAGCCCCGCGTCCTGCTGCGGGGGAAGGTGCGCTGCGAGGGCGACACATGCGTCCCGGCGGAGGTCCTGGCGGAGCGCGTCATCCTGGGCGAGGACCCGACCACCCTGCTCGGCCCCTACTTCTACAACGCCACCACGATCTACGACGCCGTCACGAAGCAGAGTGACTACGTCATCCCGGTCAACCCCGGCGTCTACCTCGTCACTGCGCTGCCGACGGTGACGGCGCAGAACAGCGCCCTCGGACCGTCGCAGCTCGTCGTCGTCGATCTCCGCGAGGACAGCCCCCTGCTGGTCGAGCAGGAGGACGGGCTCATGGTCGCCGACCTCGAAGACATGGACGAGCAGCTCGCCTTGACCCCCGGCGCGGTCTACACCGTCGAGCTCGACGACTTCGTCAGCAACAGTCGGGTGATCCCGCTCGACCTCACGAGCGGCGAGGGGCTCCTGCATCCCGACGGCGAGCCGCTGGACCTCAACGCCCCCGGAACCTGTCTTCCCGGAGAGGGTTGCCAGATCCGCCGGATCCGTTCAGTGTCCAGCCCGCTCCGGGTGCCGCAGAATCAGATCGTCCGCTTCATCGCCCGGACGGCGGCCGCCGCGGCAGAGTAGCCACCTGGCACAAAAGACAGCTTCACCGCCGGCCCGAGTCGTGAGCCAGCGCGGTGCCGAGGCGCCTCACCCTGCAGCCGAGTTCGCCTGGTTGGAGTCCTGGTGGCGCCCCGGGCGCCGCTCGGCCGCTTGACCCCTTGGGGGGAACCTGGGAGACTTGCCGCGCACTGACCCAAGCCGCCCCAGGACGTCGTACTCGTGATCGGCAACTCATTGTGTTGTGGGTGGTGGCCGCCGTTGTCGCCATCTTCTACGCACTGGTTGGGATCTACGCGGGGCTCGCGCAACAAGACATCGTGGCCCGACCGGCCACGATCGAGTGCGGGTATCGCATCGATCTTCTCCGTGATCGCCTGGTCGCTTTGTTCGACCAGAAGCCCCAGCGATGGGCCGAGGAAGACGCGAATGCTGCGGCGGATCTCTCCAACCTCCTCCGCGAGACCCAGGCGCTATGCGCCGGCTCGGATACCGATCTCGGACGACGAATCGATCGGCTCATCGCGCTTCATCGCGAATTTGCCGACCGAGGTCGACGACACGCCGACGCACGCCGGGAGCTCCTTGCGCTCTAGGATTCCTCACCATGTCCCAAAATCCCTCGTCCGGCGACCAGCCGGACCGAGCCCTGATTGCCTCCCCGTCCGCTGAGGACGCCGGGTCTGACGCTCCGCCCGCCCCTGCCGCCGAGCAGTCCCCGACTCCCAGCGAGCCCGCTTCCCTCGAAACCTCCAGCCCGGCCGCCGATGCGGCGCCGGACGTCGTCGCACCGGCCGAAGCTGCCGACGCTGCAGCGCCTGTCGTCGAGGCTGCGCCTGCCGCCGAGGCTGCGCCTGTCGTCGAGGCTGCGCCTGCCGCCGAGGCTGCGCCTGCCGACGCCGCGGCGCCCGTCGCCGATACGCCCGTCGCCGATGCGCCCGCCGAGGCTGCGCCTGTTGCCGACGCTGCGCCCGTCGCCGATGCGCCTGCCGACGCCGCGCCTGTCGAGGCAGCGCCCGTCGCCGAGGCAGCGCCCGTCGCCGACGCGACGCTCGACGCGGTCGCCGACGCTGCCGGCGACGCTCCGGTCGAAGCGACCGCGATCGCGGCCGACGAGGCCACCCCCGAGACGCCCGTCGCTGCTGACGCCGAGCCTGTGACGCCCGCGACCGACGTCCCGGTCGAGGCGGCAGTCGAGCCGGAGCCGCCGAAGCTGCCCGAGTCGTTCGACGAGCTCGAGCTGCCCGATCCGCTGCGGCGAGCGATCGCTCGCATCGGCTGGACCCGGCCCACGCCGGTGCAGGCGCTGAGCTTCCCGCCGCTGCACGCCGGCCACGACGTCCTCGTCCAGTCGCACACCGGCAGCGGCAAGACCGGCGCCTTCTGCATCCCGTGGCTCGCCGGCCGCTTCGACCCGCGCCCCGCCCAGCAGACGGGCGTCCAGCTGCTCGTCCTTCTCCCGACCCGCGAGCTCGCCAAGCAGGTCTGCGACGAGCTGCGCCGCCTGGCCGTCGAGACCCCGGTCGAGGTGCTGCCGATCTACGGCGGCACGCCGATGCAGCCGCAGCTGGCCGCGCTCAAGGCCGGCGTCCACGCCGTCGTGGGCACCCCGGGCCGCGTCCTCGATCACATCCGCCGGCGCTCGCTCGACCTCTCGAAGGTCACCACCGTCGTGCTCGACGAGTGCGACGAGATGCTGTCGATGGGCTTCCTCGAGGACATCCGGGCGATCCTCGACTCGTGCACCAGCAAGCACCTCACGGCGCTGTTCTCGGCCACGATCCCGAGCGACATCCAGCGGATCGCCAAGCGCTACATGAAGTCGCCGGTCGAGGTCCAGCTGTCGGGCGATCAGGTCGCCGCGGCGGAGATCGACCACGCGTACTACATCGTCAGCGGCGCCATCAAGACCCGCGACCTGCTCGACGTCATCGTCGTCGAGGAGCCGGCGCGGGCGATCGTGTTCTGCAACACGCGCGAGGAGACCAAGCTGGTTGCCTCGGTGCTGCGGCGCGAGGGCTACCAGGCCGAGGAGCTGTCGAGCGACCTGACCCAGGCCGCGCGCGAGAAGGTCATGGGGATGATGCGCGAGCACAAGCTGCGCTTCCTCGTCGCCACCGACGTCGCGGCCCGCGGCATCGACATCAGCCACGTCACCCACGTCATCAACTACTCGTTCCCCGAGGCCGCCGAGGTGTACATCCACCGCACCGGCCGCACCGGCCGCGCCGGCCGCACCGGGACCGCGATCTCGCTGATCCACGCGCGCGAGCTCGGCAACTTCTACTACCTCAAGCTGCAGTACGACACGATCGTGTTCCGCGAGCGCTTCCTGCCGCCGGCCGATCAGCTGGCGGCGCAGCGCATGGAGGTCAAGCTCGACGGGATCAGCAAGCGCTTCCCCGAGCTCGTCTCGCCCGAGTGGGTCCTCCTGGCCCGCAACCTCATGGCCGACCCCCGCGGCGAGCGCGTCATCGGCCTTCTGCTCGAGCGGGCGATGAAGCAGCCGCCCCAGCAGCCGCAGGCCGAAGACGGCGAGCGCCCGACCCTCGAGGCCGCCCCCGCCGAGGGCGAGGCGCCGCGGGCCGACCTGTCCCCGCGGACATACGAGTCGCGCGACGGTGAGGAGCGCCCCGCCGGCCGCCCCGAGTACCGCGAGCGACGCGACCGCGACGATCGCTTCGGCCGCCGTCGCGATCGCGACGACCGCCGCGATCGCCGGGACCGCCGGCCCGAGCGCGACGACCGGTTCGGCCGCCGTCGCGACGAGGAGCGCCTGCGCAGCGACGAGGAGCGCCCCCGCCTCGACGAGCCGCACCGCGGTGACGACGAGCGCCGCGCCGACGAGCGCCCGCGTGACGAGGAGCGTCCGCGCCGGGTCGACGAGCGCGCCCGCGACGAGGAGCGTCCGCGCCGCGTCGACGAGCGCTCGCGCGACGACGACCGTCCGCGCCGCGCCGACGAGCGCTCGCGCGACGACGACCGTCCGCGCCGCGCCGACGAGCGCTCGCGCGACGACGACCGTCCGCGCCGCGCCGACGAGCGCTCGCGCGACGAGGAGCGTCCGCGCCGCGCCGACGAGCGCTCGCGCGACGAGGAGCGTCCGCGCCACGACGACCGTCCGCGCCGCGCCGACGACCGCCTCCGCGACGAGGATCGTCCCCGCCGCGACGAGGACCGTCCGCGCGGCGACGACGATCGCCGCCCTCGCCGCGATGACGACCGCCGCCCGCGCCGCGACGACGACCGTCGTTCCCGCCGCGACGACGATCGCCGCCCGCGCCGCGACGACGATCGCCGCCCACGCCGCGACGAAGACCGCTTCCGCCGCGACGCCGAGGCGCCCCGCGCTCCGGTCGCCGAGGCCCAGCCGTCCGAGCCCGCCGCGACGCTCCCGGCACCCGTGGTCGCGCCCACCGGCGACCTGGTCACCGGTGAGACCGGCGCCGCCGCCCAGGTGAAGCCGGCCGAGAGCCGCCGGATCCCGCTCGATCGCCGCGGCCGTCGCGGCGACCGCGGTCGCTTCGTCCAGTGGCCGAAGCTCGAGCCCGGCGCCAGCGCGGCGACGCCCGACGCCACCAGCAGCGAGCTCGCGCCTGTCCCTGCGGACATGGTCGCAACGCCAGGTGGTGGCGGCGACCTCATCGGCACTGCCAGCCCCGGCCAGTCGTTCGACGAGGCCAGCGAGCGGCGCAAGCGGCGGCGCAAGCGGCGTCGGCGGCGCGGCAACGGCGCTGAAGAGGCAGCGCCGGGCGTCGAGGCCGGTGGGGTCGCCGGCGAAGACGAGGGCGAGGACGAGGCCGGCGAGGCCGATGCGCCGGCCGCCGAGGCTGCCTCCGGAGTCAGCAGCGGCGAGCCTGGGCTGCAAGGCGGTCGCAAGCGGCGGCGCAAGCGTCGGGGCCGTCTGGGCCTCGAGGGCCCGCGCCCGTCGGCCGCGCCCGTCGTGGTCGCCGCGCCCGAGCCTCAGCCCGCTCCCGTACCGCGGCGGCCCTCCCAGGAGGAGATCGTCATCGACATCGACGAGGCCGAGCTCGAGGTGGTCACCACCGAGTTCGGCGAGCTCGAGAACATCGACGAGTTCGCCCTGCTCGATCGCCGTCAGGCAGTGATCGAGACCTTGCAGGAAGAGGTCGAGGTCGAGCTCGAGGACGTGTCGCGGCGCGACGCCGAGGCCGCCGACGCCGACGTCGACGTCGACGCCGACGTTGAGACCGAGACCGACGAGGAGGACGAGGCCGAGACCGAGGCCGAGGCCGCAGCGGCCGAGCCGACCGCCGAGCCCGGCGAGACCGAGGCCGAGGCCGACGGCAAGAAGCGTCGTCGTCGCCGGCGGCGCAAGAAGGCCGCCCCGGCCGCGCCGCCCGAGCTGACCGCCCCGCCGCACAAGGACTTCTGGGAGGTCTGGTCGAGCAAGTACTCCGCGCGCGACTTCGACGACACCAAGTACGGCCCGACCCACGTCGAGCCCGAGCCGGTCACGCCCCCGCCCGCGCCCGTCGCTGCGCCCGTCGCCGCCTCGAGCCCCGCGCCGACGCGTCCGCCGCGGCCGCACACGCCTGCCAGCGCTCCGGCCCGCCCGGCGCCCTCGGCCACCGCCGACGCCGACGACCGCGAGTACACCAAGGTCCAGCTGAACCTCGGCCGCGTCCACGGGCACAAGTCGTCGAGCATCCGCAACCTGTTGCGCGACTACCTCGGCCTCGAGGGCCGCTCGATCCGCGACCTCACCGTGCGCGACGCCAGCACCCTGTTCCGGATCCACGACTCCGAGGTCGATCGCTGCCACGCGATCCTCACCGCCGTCGTCGTCGACGGGATCGGCCTGGCGCTCGAGCGGGCCGAGAACTCGCGCGAGGAGCTGCGGGCTCCGCTGCCCGAGGACTTCGAGGAGGCCCCGCGCGGCGAGGCCACCGAGATCCGGCTCGACCCGCTCGAGTTCGAGTCGGTGCTCCCGCTGGCCGAAGAGCCGGGCACGTGAACCCCGCCGACGAGCTCGCTCCTTACCCGAGCCCCGAGGGTCGCGCGACCGAGGTCGCCGCCCTCGCGGACCGCGTCGGGGGCGAGCTCGTCGAGTACGGCGCCAGCGTCGAGGGCCGCCCGCTGATCGCCGTACGTGTCCCTTCGACCCTGTCCGATCGGCCACGTATCCTCTGCGGCGCCAACATCCACGGCGTCGAGTTCATCGCCGGGCGGGTCGCCATCGGCCTGCTGCGCGCGCTCGCCGAGGGCGACCCGCGCCTCGTCTCGCTGCGGGCCCAGGCCGAGCTGTGGGTGGTGCCGAGCATCAACCCCGACGGCTACGCCCGCACCTACGCGGCCGGCGGTCACGGCTTGCTGCCGCACCTGCGGCGCAACGCCCGCGGCGTCGATCTCAACCGCAACTACCCGCGTCCCGGCGGCGCCGGCCCCAGCTGGCTGCCCGGCGCCGGCTCCGATCGCCCTGGGGATGCCACCTATCGCGGCCCGCACCCGCTCAGCGAGCCCGAGACCGCCGCCCTCGATCGCCTGTTCCACGAGCAGAAGTTCGTCGCCGGCGCCAACTTCCACTCGTTCATGGGCACCCTGATCCCGGCGCGCGTGACCGACCGGCGGGCCTACGCCACGTATCGCCGGCTGTGCCGGACGTTCCGCCGGGCTCAGCCGCGCCATCGCTACCTCCGCCTCGCCAGCCGGATCTTCGACACCTTCACGGGCGAGCAAGAAGACCACCAGCACCACGTCCACGGCACGTGGGCGGTGTGCGTCGAGACCTTCACGATCCTCGCCAGCTGGCGCCAGCACTGGCGGGCGCCGAGCGTGTTTTGGCGCTTCAACCCCCGCGATCCCGCGCCGTGGATCGACAACGACGTCTCCGGTCTGTGCGCCTACTTCGCGGCGGCCTTGCAGCTCGAGCGTCCGGGTGACTACGATCGCCGGGCATGAGCGAAGACAACACGCGCTACAAAGTCGTCGTCAATCACGAGGAGCAGTACTCGATCTGGCCCGAGGATCGCGAGATTCCCCTGGGCTGGCGCGACGCCGGCAAGGCCGGGCCGAAGGAAGAGTGCCTGGCCTACATCAACGAGGTCTGGACCGACATGCGCCCGCTCAGCCTGCGCAAGGCCATGGCAGAGCAGGCAGGAGTCAAGGACCCCGAGAAGTAGCGCCAGACCGGGAGACGGAGCACAGCGGACCGCGCGCTCGAAGAGGCTCGCGGTCCGGACGCAGAGAAGAGCGGGCGGCTAGCTACACGACGAAGCGACCGGAATCCTCGCCCTGGTCGTCCTCTTCGTCGTCGTCGTCCTCGTCGTCGTCGTCCTCGTCGTCGTCGTACTCGTCGTCGTCCTCGTACTCGTCGTCGTCCTCGTACTCCTCGTCCTCTTCTTCGTCCTCGTCGTCCTCTTCCTCGTCCTCCGCCCCTTCTTCGTCCTCGTCCTCGTCCTCGTCTTCTTCTTCTTCTTCCTCGTCGTCGTACTCGTCCTCGTCGTCCTCGTCGTCCGCGTCGTCCTCGTCGTCCTCGTCTTCCTCGTCCTCGTCGTACTCTTCGTCGAATTCCTCGTCGGACGACTGGTCCTCGTCACCGGCGGCGCGGAGCCAGGGGGCATGCACGTGGAGGCGGTTCATGGGCGCGCGGAGGATAGCACAGGCCTCGCAGGGCTCGCCCGACCGCTCGTTCGCTTAGACCCGCACGCCGGCCGAGAAGCGCCCTTTTCGGCCCTCGTGGCGCGTCAGCAGAGGCGCGAGGAACTCTGCCAGGAACTCGTCGACCTGCTCGGGCGCTCGCCCCACGTAGCGCGCCGGCGCGGTGAGATCGGCGTCGACGAACGGTCCCAGCACCGGGTCCGCCTGCATGCGGGCCATCAGGTCGTTGGCCTCGCCGCGCTTCATGCCGGCCACTGCCTCGAGGCTGTGGCCGCGGACCAGACGGTGCAGCTCTTGTCGGCTGTGACCGGCGCTGGTGCCCCGCATCAGCACGTTCTCGGTCGCCATGAACGGCAGTTCGTCGCGCATGTTGGCCGCGATCACCGGCGGATGGACCACCAGCCCCGAGGTCACGTCGACCAGCAGGTTGAGGATGGCGTCGGTCGCCAGGAACGCCTCGGTGAGGGTCAGCCGGCGATTCGCGCTGTCGTCGAGGGTGCGCTCGAACCACTGGTTCGCGTGCGTCTCGCGCGGGCTCGTCGCCAGCGAGTGGACGAACCTGGCCAGCCCGCAGATCCGCTCGCTCCGCATCGGATTGCGCTTGTAGGCCATCGCCGACGACCCGACCTGGTCGGCCTCGAACGGCTCGTCGATCTCCCGCTTGTGCGCGAGCAGCCGCAGGTCGACTGCGATCTTGGCCGCCGAGCCGGCGATGTCGGCCAGCGCCGAGACCACCCACGTGTCGATCTTGCGGGTGTACGTCTGCCCGCTGACCGCGATCGAGCCGGCGAAGCCCATCGCCTCCGCGACCGCCCGGTCGAGCGCCCGCACCTTCGCGTGGTCGCCGTGGAACAGCTGCAGGAACGACGCCTGCGTCCCCGTCGTGCCCTTGACCCCGCGGAACGGCAGGCGCGCGCGCAGCTGCTCGAGCGTCTCGAGGTCGAGCGCGAGATCCTGGGCCCACAGGCAGGCCCGCTTGCCCACCGTCGTCAGCTGCGCCGGCTGGAAGTGCGTGTACGCCAGCGTCGCCAGCGCCCGGTGCTGCGCGGCGAACTTGGCCAGCGCGTCGAGGGCCGCCACCAGCCGGTCCATCAGCAGCTCGAGCCCGTCGCGGATCATCACCAGCTCCGCGTTGTCGGCCACGTAGCAGCTCGTCGCGCCGAGATGGATCACCTTCCCGGCGTCGGCCCCCGCGACCTCGCCGAAGTGCTCGATGTGGGCCATCACGTCGTGCCGCAGCCGCGCCTCGTGCTCGGCCACCCGGGTGAAGTCGATGCGCTCGCGGGCCGCCCGCAGCGCCGCCACCTGCGCCTCCGAGATCGGCACCCCGAGCCCTCGCTCCGCCTCCGCCAGCGCGATCCAGAGATCGCGCCACAGCAGGGCCCGCCGGCGGTCGCTGAAGTTGGCGACCATCGCTGGGGTGGCATAACGGGTGGCGAGGGGGCTGTCGTAGCGATCCACGGCGTCCATGGGCGGCGAGAGCTTAACCGCGCGCTTGTCGCACCCCGGCCTCTCGGGCCCCGCCGCGCGACGAGAAAGCGCACGATTTCGACCACTTCCCGCGCGCCCGCCGCGGACCCACCCAAGTTTTACGCCACCATTTCACGGTCGGGTGCTCCGGCCTGAAATAACTTCCAACCCGCTCCGGTAACCCGAACGCATGGACGCCTCCGCTCGCCGGGCCTTCGAGTCCACCGTGCTGGCCCACGTCGACAGCCTCTTCGGCGCGGCCTTGCGCCTCACCCGCAGCCGCGCCGAGGCCGAAGATCTGGTGCAGGAGACCCTCGTCCGCGCCTACCGCTTCTGGGCCAGTTTTCGCCCCGGATCGAGCGTGCGGGCGTGGGTCTTCACGATCCTCCGCAACACCTTCATCACGCGCTACCACCGCCAGGGCCGCGAGCGGGCGCTCGCCGAGGGCCTCGAGCAGGAGTTCGCGGCTGTCGGCGAGGGGCCGATCGCCGCGCCGCCGAGCCCGGAGGCCGCCGCCTCGCAGCTCCACCTGCGCGAGGAGATCGACGCCGCGCTGCAGCGCTTGCCGCCCGACTACCGCATGGCGGTGGTGCTCGCCGACATCGAGGGCCTCTCCTACAAGGAGATCGCCGAGGCGATGGAGTGCCCGATCGGCACCGTGATGAGCCGGATCCACCGCGGACGCCGGCAGCTGCACAGCCTGCTCTACCGCCACGCCGTCGATCACGGCCTGGCCGAAGAGCCCGAAGCCCCCGTATCCCTGGACGCTTACCGCAACCGCGCCGCTTCTGCCCGCTCATGAGCCACGATCTTCATACGCTCCAGCCCTTCATCGACGGCGAGCTCACCGAAGCCGAGCGCGCCGAAGTCGAGGCCCAGATCGCCCGCGATCCTGCCATGCGCGAGGTGGCCGAACAGCAGCTGCGGATCCGCCAGCTCCTGCGCGACCTCCCGCGAGCGACCGCCCCGCAGGCGCTGCAGGCCCGCGTCCTGCTCGATCTCGACGCCATCGATCGTGAGACCGCCCCGAAGCCGGCCCCGGCGCCGCGCCCGTCGCGGTGGCGCAACTTCCTCCGCGGCGGCGCCTTGATGCTGCCGGCCGGCGCCGCCGCCTTCGGCCTGTTCCTCGTCGCGCGCACCCTGCCCGGCCCGGCCACCCCGGCCCGCGACGCCGGCCCGCGCGACCTCGCGGTGCGGATCGTGGATGTCCCCGAGGACAGCAGCCCGCTGCAGCCGGTCGCCCTGCCCACCGGCGACGACGTCATCTACGAGGTCGGCCCGCGCCGCGTCATCGACCACCGCGACCAGGCCACCGCCGACGCCCTCCCCGAGCGCGTCCAGCTGTACCGCGGCTCCCGCTACCACCTCGGCCGCGGCGCCGACGGCCGCCCGCAGGTCGTGTTCGACGTCGGCGGCGTGCGCCACACCCTGCGCGAAGATCCGGACCGCATCGGCGAGGTCAGCCTCGAGCAGAGCCTCGAGGCCCTGCTCGAGCTCGGCCACCTCGTCCGCACCAGCGCCGACGCCCCGCGCTCGCGCTGACCAGCCCCGAGGAACTCGGGCATCCGTCGGGTGAGCCTCACGACCCCGCCCGAGGTGGCCAGCCCCGTCCGCATCAGCGCCGACGCCCCGCGCGCTGACCTGCCTCGAGGAACATGTCCACTCGGGCATCCACATCAGGGTGAGCCTCACGACCCCGCCCTGGCCAGCGTCGTTCGCATCAGCTCCTACGCGAACCTGCCTCGATGAACATGTCCACTCAGGCATCCGCGTCGGGTGAGCCTCACGACCCCGCCCGGACTGGCCAGCGTCGTTCGCATCAGCTCCTACGCGAACCTGCCTCGATGAACATGTCCACTCGGGCATCCACATCAGGGTGAGCCTCACGACCCCGCCGACTGGCCAGCGTCGTTCGCATCAGCTCTTTCGCGAACCTGCCTCGAGGAACATGTCCACTCGGGCATCCACATCAGGGGAGCCTCACGACCCCGCTCGACCTGGCCAGCGTCGTTCGCATCAGCTCGTTCGCGAACCTGCCTTTAAGAACATGTCCACTCGGACATGTCCGCCGAGGCCCAGGGCTCGACCCGTGCCGCTCGCTTCGCCGAGTACCATGCCGAGCTCCGAGGGACACGGGTCTCACCTCGTGCTGGCCGCGCGCTCGTCCGGTTCACGAGGCAGGCCCGCGGTTGTGCGGCCGTCGCCCGGGCGATCCGGCCGCCGCTCTGCAGCAGGCGCTTCTACGTCTCTTCGGCCCCGTCGCCCGCGTCCGGCTCTGAATCCGCCCGCAGTCGTCGCGCCAGCGCCTCGGCCAGCCCGCCGTCGGTAAAACCGAGCCCGCTGGTCGCGCTGGTCACCAGCACTTGCCCGCGGGGCAGCTGCAACGCCCGCGCGATCCCGGCGGTCACCAGCCCGCGCTCGCTCTTGCTGAGCTTGTCCGCCTTCGTCACCGCCACCACCGTCCACAGCGCGCGGTCGGCCATGAATTCGAGCAGCGCGTGGTCGTACTCGCTGACCTCGCGGCGGGCGTCGATCAGCAGCACCAGGCCCTTGAGCGCCTCGCGCTTGCGCAGGTAGCCCTCGATCATCGGCCCGAACGACGCGCGCACCGCGTGGGGCGCGGCCGCGTAGCCGTAGCCGGGCAAGTCGACCCAGCGCAGCGCCAGGTCGCCGTGGCGCGGGTGGCGGAGCGTCGTGCGGAAGAAGTTGAGCAGCTGTGTGCGTCCCGGCGTCGAGCTGACACGGGCGAGCGCGCGTTGGCCCGCGAACGCGTTGAGCAGGCTGGACTTGCCCACGTTCGAGCGGCCGGTGACGGCGATCTCGGGCAGATCCCCGGGAGGTGCGGCCCCCAACTTGTCGGCGCTGCGCTCGAACGTCGCCGACGTCACGCGCCAGCCGCCTGTGCTGCTCTTCTCGGGTTTGGACGGCTCGGCCATGGGCGCGGACTATACTAAAATCGAGCCGCCACCTAAGCTCCGAGGTCATGGACGTCTACGGCCTCACCGGCGGGATCGGCAGCGGCAAGTCCGCCGCCGCCGAGATCTTCGAGGACTGCGGGATCCCGGTCGTCTCGGCCGACGAGCTGTCCCGCGTGGTCGTCACCCCCGGGAGCGAGGGTCTCGGGGCCGTCGTCGCCGCCTTCGGCGACGGCGTGCTCGACGACAGCGGCGAGCTCAACCGGCGCAAGCTCGGGGCCGTCGTCTTCAAGGATCCCGCCCTGCGGCAGAAGCTCGAGTCGATCCTGCACCCGCGGATCCGCGAGCGCTTCCAGGACGTCCTCGCCACCCTCTCGGCCACCGGCCACAAGCTGGTCGTCTACGAGGTCCCGCTGCTGTTCGAGACCGGCCTCGACAAGCAGGTCAAGGCAGTGATCCTCGTCTCCGCCCCCGAGGCGCAGCGGATCGCCCGCGTCGCCGCCCGCGACCGACTGACCGAGCCCGAGGTCCGCGCCCGCCTCGCCGCCCAGCTCGACGACGCCACCCGTCGCGCCCGCGCTCACTTCATCCTCGAGAACGACCGCGACCTCGCTCACCTCAAGCAGCAGGTCCACAACCTCCTGCCGGCCCTCCGCAACGGCGCGATCCCGCGGCCGGCGGGCGAGGCCAAGGAGGCGGCGGCTGGCCGACCGGCCGTCCCCCCGCCGCCACCGACGACGCGTCCCGCCGGCGGCGGCCCCCCGCGGCCCCCGCCGCTGCCCAAGCCCTGAGACCTGTCCGTATGAGCATGTCGCTTTCGCCATGCCCGTCGGGGCATGTCGAAGCGCACAGGCTACTTCGAGCATGTCCAGCGGGACAGGTCGGCTCGCGCCGCTCGTCCGCCGCGAACGCCTCGTCCCCCTCGTGGTATAGCCTGCGGCGATGACGAACGACTCTCTCCCCCTCGCCGGCACGGTGGTCGTCGACGTCTCGCGGATGTTGCCGGGAGCCGTGCTCGCGCGCTGCCTGCTCGACCTCGGCGCGCGCGTGATCAAGATCGAAGATCCGGCCGTGGGCGACCTCATGCGTCACGCCCCGCCCTTGATCGACGGCGTCGGCGCCGGCTTCATCGCCTTCTTCCGCGGGGCCGAGTCGGTCGGCCTCGACCTGCGCACCCCGGCCGGCGCGGCCGCCCTGCGCGAGCTGGCCGCCGGCGCCGACGTCCTGATCGAGAGCTTCCGCCCCGGCACCATGGCCCGCTTCGGCCTGCCCGAGGCCGAGCTCCTGGCCGAGAACCCCCGCCTCGTGCTCTGCTCGTTACCTGGCTTTTCGGTCAGCTCCGCCGTCGGCCACGACCTCAACTTCACCGGCCTCACCGGCCTCCTGCGGGCGCTGCGGAGCGAGGGCATCGTCGGCCTCCAGCTCGCCGACGTCACCAGCGGCCTGCTCGCCTGCAGCAGCGTCCTCGCGGCCCTGCTGCGACGGGCCCGCACCGGTCAGGGCGGCCTCGTGCAGCAGCCGCTCCTCTCGGGCCCGTTGCCGTTCGTCACCTGGGCCTGGGCCGAGCGCGCGGGCGGCGGCGGCGGCATGTCGGAGGCCGTGCTGGGCGGCCGGGCCCCGGCCTACCGCGCCTACCGGTGCGCCGACGGCCGCGAGCTCTCGGTCGGCTGTCTCGAGCCCAAGTTCTGGTTCGCCTTCGCCCAGGTCGTCGGCCGCCCCGACCTCGCCGGCCTCGGCCTCGACACCGGCCCCGCGGGCCAGGAGGCCGCCGCGGCGATGGAGCAGCACCTCGCCGGTCACCCGCGCGACCACTGGCTGGCCCTGCTCGCCCCTCACGACCTCCCGGTCTGGCCGGTCCACGACCTCGACGCTGCTCCGCACGAGCCGCGCCTCGTCGACCTCACCGAGGCCACGCCCACCCCCGCCGGCTCGTTCCGCGGCGTCGGCCCCTACTTCCCCTCGCTCGGCCGCACCCCCGAGCGCAGCGCGCCCGCCCTCGGCGAGCACACCGACGCCGTCCTCGCCGAGTTCGCCCGCCGCTGACCTGGCCCCGAGGACATACACGCGCGAACTGGCGACCCGTCGACCGGCGAGGCCCCGTGCTATCGTCGCCGCGCCATGGCCGACAGCCTGCTCCTCTACGAGACCGTCCACGGCTCGCAAGCCTACGGCCTGCAGACGCCCACCTCCGACGTCGACCTCAAGGGCATCCTCGTCGGCCCTGCGGCCTGGTACCACGGCTTCATCGGCGGCCCCGAGCAGCTCGAGCTCTCGGCCGACCACGTGCGCTACGAGATCCGCAAGTACTTCCGCCTGGCCGCCGCCGCCAACCCCACGGTGCTCGAGCTGCTGTGGACCCCGCCGGACTGCCACACCGTCTGCACCCCCCTGGGCGAGCGCCTGCTGGCCGAGCGCGACAAGTTCCTGTCGCTGCGGGTCAAGGACAGCTTCTCCGGCTACGCCATGAGCCAGCTCGGGCGGATCAAGACCCACCGCAAGTGGGTCATGCACCCGCCCGACCACGAGCCCACCCGCGCCGAGTTCGACCTGCCGGAGACGCGCCTGATCTCGCGCGACCAGATGGGCGCCGTCGAGGCCATGTTGAACGACGGCCGCATGGCCGAGGGCGACCTCACCACCAACTTCCTCGGCGTCCTCGACCGCGAGCGCCGCTACAAGGCCGCGCGCAAGGAGTGGGAGGCCTACCAGAGCTGGCTCAAGACGCGGAACCCCAAGCGCAGCGCGCTCGAGGCCGAGTTCGGCTACGACACCAAGCACGGCATGCACCTGATCCGCCTCCTGCGCATGGGCGCCGAGATCGTCGAGACCGGCACCCTCAAGGTCCGCCGCGACGACCGCGACGAGCTGCTGGCGATCCGCGGCGGCGCCTGGAGCTACGAGCGCCTGATGGAGGCCGCCGACGACCTGCACCAGCGCACCCAGGCGGCGGTCGCCGGCTCGCCGCTGCCGCCCGCGCCCGACGAGGCCGGCCTCGACGCCCTGTGCGCCGACCTCGTCGGCCGCGCCCTCATGGCTCCGCGGGCCGCCCGCGCGACCTGACATCTTCCCCAAAGGACATGCTCTTTCGCACATGTCCTGGAGGCCATCATGACCGTCGACCTGCCGCCCAACGCCCTGCCCGACCTCGAGCTCGGGCGCCGCTTCATCCTCACCTGCGCCGTGCCGGGCGACGTGTTCCAGTGCGGCGTCACCGGCAGCCACGACTACGGCTTCAGCTCGCCCGACAGCGACCTCGACCTCAAGGGCGTGTTCGTCGCCCCGACCCGCGCGCTGCTCGGCCTGCACCGGCCCGGCGACGCGGTCGAGCGGCTCACCGAGTTCGAGGGCCTCGAGTGCGACCTCAGCCTCACCGAGGTCGGCCGGGCTCTGGCGCTGCTGCTGGCCGGCAACGGCAACATGATCGAGCGGCTGCTCTCCCCGTTTCAGCTGTACGAGTCGCCGGAGATCGAGGAGCTGCAGGCGCTGGCGCGCGGGGCCGCGTCGCGCCGGTTCATCCGCCACTACCAGGGCTTCTTCCGCGGCATGTGTCGCGAGCACGAGCGCGAGCCGGTGCCGCGCGCCAAGAGTCTGCTCTACGCCTACCGCGTCGCGCTCACCGGCGTGCACCTGCTCCGCACCGGCGAGCTCGAGGCCGATCTGCGCCGCCTCGCCCCGCTGTACGGCTACGACGACGCGCTCTCGCTGATCCGGATCAAGGTCGAGGGCGCCGAAAAGGGCGCGGTATCCCAGGAAATCGACGCCCTTCACCGCGCCGCCTGGCCCAGGCTCGAGGCCGACCTCCAGGCGGCCCTGGAGCACAGCCCGCTGCCGGCCGATCCCCCGAACGAGGTCGCGTGCGAGGCGTGGTTGGTCGAACTGCGGCGTCGACGCCTGTGAAGTCGCGGCGCCCTGCGGCCGCTCCCGAGCCCGCTCGCCGCTCGCCCCGCGGACCGTCGCGCCCGCGAGCTCCGCAGCGACCTCGAATCAGCCTCGTCGGGCTCGCTCGCTGGCCTCCGGGGTCTGCTTGCCCGCACTTGCGCTCCGCCGCGTCGAGACCTCGGGTCGGCTCCGCGCCGCCGCACGCCCGCCCCCCGGACTCTGCTACAACAGCTTCACCGCCGTGGCTCACATCGTCCTCGACAGCTGTGCAGGTCGCGACGGCGGGCGCGAGGCGCTCGAGGCCGCCGCGATCGCCAGCCTGCAGCTCGATCACCAGATCACCGTCGTCGGCGACGAGTCCGACATCACGGCCGCGCTGCAGAAGATCGCCCACGACGCCGAGCGCCTGCGCGTCGCCCACGCCCGCGATCGCTGCGAGCCCGACATGGACGCCGCCGAGGTGCTGCGCCAGGCCCCGCGCAACAGCGTGGTCGTCGGCCTCGAGATCGCCGCCCGCGACCCGAGCGCGGTGTTCGTGTCGGCCGGCGCCCCGGGCCTCGTCGTCGCCGGCGCGCAGCAGATCCTGGGCCGGATCCCCGGCGTCCCCAACGCCGCGCTGGCGGCCGTCTACCCGACGCTGCGACCGCACGGCCCGGTGTCCGACCTGTTCGCGCTGCTGCTCGACGTCGGCGCGACCGTCGAGTGCAGCGGCGACGACCTCGTCACCTTCGCCGCCATGGGCGCGGCCTATGCCGGCAAGATCTCGCGCATCGATCGCCCGCGCGTGGCGCTGCTGTGCAACGGCCACGGCATCTCCAACGCGCCCGCCCGCGCCCGCGAGGCCCATCGCCGCCTGCTCGCGGCCAAGCCGGCCTTCGAGTACGTCGGCTGCATCCGCGCCGACAGCGTCACCTCGGGCGACGCCGACGTCATCGTCACCGACGGCTTCTCCGGCGACGTCCTGCTGCGCACGCTCGAGGGCGTGGCGGCCACCGGCGAGAGCCTGCTGCGCCGCGCGGCCGAGAAGTTCCAGTGGCGCGTCGGGGTGCAGATGCTGAGCGACGGCATCTCGGCGATCCGCGAGTTCACCGACTGGGAGAACTACGGCGGCGCGCCCCTGCTCGGCTTCGATCGCGCCGTGATGGTGACCCAGGCCGACTCCGGCCGGCGCGCCTTCCTCAACGCGATCCGCCTCGGCGCCAAGATCGATCGCCTGCAAGTCATCGCGGGCATCAGCGCCGGCGTGGCCGAGTTCCACGGCCTCGGCGCGCCGCCGGCGAGCCCGCCCGATCCGGAGGCGCCATGACGTCCGATCCCGCCGACCCGTCCGAGCCCACCAGTCCCGAAGGACAGGCGCTGCAGCCGCGCCGCTTCATGCATCTGCGCTGGGACCTCGACAAGACCTACCTGCGTACCGAGTTCGACACGGTCAAGGACCTGATCAAGACGTTCCGCCAGAAGGCCGAGGACAAGGTCGCGGTGGCCGGCGCCAGCGCCCTCCTGCGCGCGCTGCTCGACCCGCGCGAGCGCAGCCACCGGCGCGTGACGTTCATCAGCGGCTCGCCCCGCCAGATGCGCAAGGTCCTCACCGCCAAGCTCGCGCTCGACGGCGTCGAGCCCGACATGTTCATCCTCAAGCCCAACCTCGAGAACCTGCTGCGCGGCCGCTTCCGGGCCATCCGCGGCCAGGTGGGCTACAAGCTCAAGGCGCTGCTGCTCAGCCACATGGCCGCGGAGCACGTCGACGAGTACCTGTTCGGCGACGACGCGGAGCAGGACGCGTTCATCTACAGCGTCTACGCCGACATCCTCGCCGGCCGCGTCGACGCGGTCGCGCTCGCGGCGATCCTCAGCACCTGCAAGGTCTACCGCGGCGACGTCGACGAGATCATGGCGTACCACCGCCAGCTGTTCGGCTCCGGCGAGGTGGTCCGCAGGATCTTCATCCACCTCGAGCGCCGCTCCCCCCTCGACCGCTTCGCGGCCTACGGCGCCCGCGTGGTGGCCATCTACAACTACTTCCAGGGCGCTGCAGTGCTGTTCGAGGCCGGGGCGCTCGAGCCCCGCGGACTGCTGGCAGTCACCGAGGCGATGGAGTCCGACGGCTACACGCCCG
Organism: Nannocystis punicea; assembly: GCF_026965555.1. Taxonomy (GTDB): domain Bacteria; phylum Myxococcota_A; class Polyangia; order Nannocystales; family Nannocystaceae; genus Nannocystis; species Nannocystis punicea. The sequence goes on from NZ_CP114040.1 coordinate 5,974,011, forward strand.
AACGCCTGGCGAACTCGCTGCAAGACCTGATGCGCCGCGGAGTGCTCCACTTCGCTACGATCGAGAGGATGTCGCGCGAGCTGGCGGCCGCCGAGTCGACGATGGGCCGACCGGTGCCGCGCTTCCTGCACGCGTTCGAGGACGCGATCGGGTCGCTCGAGAACTTGCAGCGGCCGGGGCCCCGCTGGGAGTCCGAGATCAACTACCTCGGCATCTACCACGAGGCCCGCTTCCGCCGGCAGCAGCACCGCTTCCTCGGCATCCGCCTGCTCGACTAGCTTCGTGACGCGGCGCTCGTCGCAGACGTCGTGACACGGCGAGCGTCGCACCGCGCGAGCGGGTCCCGGATGAATTCGCGGCGAGGGTCGCGGGGCCGGTGTCCGGGACGCCCTGTCCCCTCAAACAGTTGCTCGGACTTCGTGACGACTGGCGCGCTTCGAGGTGGCGCTTGCCTCGTCCTGCGCAAACTCGGTGCCACGGCGTCCCGGCCCCCGTCCTTCGGGAGCTCTCTTGGTATGGAGCGGTCGGCGTACGCCGAGATCCGGGGGCCCGCTCGCGCCTGAACCTCGGCCTCGGTCCGCGACGATGCGCGCTCGCGGGCGTATCGTCACGCGCGAGGCATTACGGCGCGAGCAAGCCGCGAGGCATCATGGCACACAGGACATGTCTTTATAGACATTGCATATCGAACATGTCCTTATATACATACTAGCGCGCCCACAGCTGCCGGCGCGCCGTCGCGTTCGCGTCACTTACGGCCGGCGCGGACGGGCTTGGCGGACAGGGCGCGGACGGGCTTGCCGGCCTTCTCCTGGATGGGCGCCTTGCCGACGAGCTCGGCCTCGGGGGTCTGGACGATGTAGAGGCCCTTGGGGGCGGAGCGGGCCGCCGAGCCGCCGCCGCCGAGTTTGGTGGCCAGGATCTGGCACTCCTGGGCGGTCGCGTCGGACTCGAGCAGGAGGATGCTGGCCTGGCGGACGGTCGACTCGCCGCGGAAGGTGCCGACGATCTCGAAGGTGCGGTCGGGGAGCTCGGGCAAGAGCGCGGTGATGTCCTGGGTGACGCCGCTGTCGATGACCGACTGCGGGATGATGTAGCCGGCGACGCCCTCGCGCTTGTAGCCGGACCGGCCCTCGCCGAGCTCGTTGAAGTCGGTGGTGTAGAAGTGGTCCTCGCCGTTCCAGTAGCGGTGCAGCGGCACGGCGCCGTTCTGCGCGGCGGCGTAGACGTAGCCGGCGATGCCCTCTTTTTGCCAGCCGTGGGCGCCCTCGCGGAGCTCGTTGTAGTCCGTCGTGTAGAAGTGGTCGGTGCCGTTCCAGTAGCGGTAGAGCGGCACGGTCCCCGGCACCTGCGCGACGAACAGGTAGCCGGGCGAGCTCTCCTCGCTGTAGCCGTGGTCCTCCGGGTGCTCGACGTTGGCGGTGTAGAAGTGGTCGGTGCCGTTGTACCAGCGCTGCAGCTTCACCAGCCCCTTCGGCACCACCGCGACGGCGCCGCCCTTGAGGAACACCATCATCGTGAACGGGACGTCCTTGACCTTCTCCTGCTGGACGACCGCCTGGAACACGATGCGCTTCATCGGCGGCACGTCGAGCGGCGTGGCGAACTTGTAGAGGATCTCCTCGGTGGTCGTCTGCGTGTCCTCGGACTGGAAGTTGTAGCCGACCTCGACCTCGTTCTTGAACTTGATGCCGAGGCTGAACTCGAACCCGACCTTCCAGCCGAGCTTGACCCCGTGGGTCTTCTTCACGGTGACGGTGTCGACCACCTTCTTCTCGACGCCGGCGGTGATCGACTGCTTGACCGTGCCGCAGTTGGTGTACGTGATCTCGTCGATGATGAGCGGAGCCACGTCGCTCGTGCCCGGCTGCGCGATCAAGTTCTTGTCGTAGAGCGCGTCCGGATACTCGCGCTCGGCGATCGCCAGCGCCGAACCGCGCGCCTCGAGCCGCTTGTTCATCTCTCGCACCATCTCGACCGTAATCGTCGGCATCTCCACTCCTCCCAATGCTCCGCAGACCCGCGGCCACGACGGCGCGCCGGGTGCAGGTGTCGTTAAGTGGCGAGCTTTCGAGATCGCGGCTCAGCAATTTTTCGTCGCGCACTCGCGCTCGCCTTCAGGTCGCTAGAGCGCGGGCCCGCGCTTGACTTCCCCGTCCGGGTCGCGCATCAACCCCGCGAGGCGGGTGAAGGTTGAGCGAGGTCCAGCGCCAGCGAGCCGTCGCCGACCTGTTCGACCGCCACGCCGATCACGTGTCTCGCGTGCTCACGCGGATCCTCGGGCTCGACCCGGAGACGCCCGATCTGATCCAGGAGGTGTTCCTCCGCGCCTTCCGCCGCATCGATCGCGTGCGCGGCGAGCCCGAGGTCCTGCCGCGGTGGCTGACCGGGATCGCGGTGTACGTCGCGCGCGAGCACATCCGCCGCAAGCGCGGCCGCTGGTGGCTGCTCTGGGCCGGCGCCGACGGGCCGCTGCCCGAGCCGCCGGCCGCGACCGCGAGCCCCGACGTCGTCCTGGCCGTGCACCGCGTCCGCAGCGTCATCGAGCGCCTGCCGGTCGACGAGCGGATCCCGTTCACCCTGCGCTACCTCGACGACATGGAGCTCGAAGAGGTCGCCGACGCCTGCGACGTATCGCTGGCGACCATCAAGCGCCGACTCGCCCGCGCCCGCGCTCGCTTCGACAAGCTCGCGGCGCGCGACGCCATCCTCCTCAACTGGGTGGAGAAGGGACGACCATGACCGATCGATCTGCGGATGCCCTGCTCGCCGCGCTCGCCGACGCCGAAGAGCGCGCCCGCGTCGACGCGCGCACCCCGGACGGCCACGCGGCCCAGCGCGCGCGCCTGCTCGCCGCCGTCTCTGCGCTCGCCGACGACGACCGCCTGGCCATGAAGTCTGCGCTCGCGCAGCCCGAGGCCTTCATCCTCGACCGCTTGAACCCGCTGCTCGGGCCCGCAGTGGCTCGCCGCGCGCTCGACCTCACCCGCGCCGGCGCGCGCGACTTGCCGACCGCGTGGCCCGACGTCGAGGCCATCGGCACGTCCCTGTTCACGCACCTGCGGCCGCTCGTCGGCGAGGACATCGCCGGCCTCGTGCGTCAGCAGCTCGCGCTCGGCGTCCTGCTGTGGAGGGAGCTGTGCGCGACCTGAGCCGCCCGCGCCTGCTCGCTGCCTTCCTCGGCCTGAGCGCCGTCGGGGCCGTCAGCCACGTCGTCACCGACGCCGGCGTGATGGTGCCGCAGCTGCTGCTCGTCGCGGTCGTCCTCACCGTCACCGCCGCGCGCGCCTACAAGCCCGGCGACCCACCGCGCCGCGCGTGGATCTGGCTGGCCTGCGCCACCTGGCTCGCGGTCGTCGGCGAGACCGTCAACGCCGCTCTCGGCCCGGGTCTCAGCACCTGGTTGATGGCCGTGTCCAACGCGATGTGGTGCGCCTCCCTGCTCGACGCCCGGCGCAAGATCGTCGCCGGCGCGCTGGTCCCTCCGCTCGCGCGAGCGTGGCGCTGGGCCCTCGCCGCCGCCGTCCTCGTCGGCCTCGCAGTCGCCTTCGAGGTCGCGTGGGCGCTGCGCCACGGCAGCCCCGCGTACCCGCACCTCGGCGGCGCGCGCCTCTATCACCTCGGCTTCGTCCAGCTGTGCGACGCAGTCGTCCTGGTGGCCGGCGTGTGGCTGCTCGGCGCCCTGCATCCTTTGTGGGGCGGCGCCGCGGCCCGCCCGTTCCTCCTCGTCACGGCCGCCGCCGGCATCTTCGCCGCCAGCGACCTCGTCCCGCTGTTCGTGGACCTGCCCGTGCCGCGGCCGTGGATCCGCGCCCTCATCGTCGGTGGTTGGTCGCTGCTCGGCGTCGCCGGCCTGGCCCAGCTCGAGCTCCGCAGGGCCATGTTCGCCAGCACGGCCGACCTCCGCGCCAGCCTGCGAGGCCTCGGCCCGCGGCCATGACTTGTCCATGGGACATGTCGATGCGGTCATGCCTTTAAGATCATGTTCTATGGGACATTCTCCATCGAGCATGACTCCATGGACATGTCGCATCGCTCCGCATCTCACCGCGTCGCCTCGTCCGCGCCGACGTCGGGGCTGCCCTCGCGCGGCTCGGCGTCGAAGTCCCCGGCGACCAGCCCCGCCGGCGCCGCGTCGATCGCCGGCGAGCCCGCGGCCAGGTGCAGGTCGGCCCCGGCCGCGTCGACGAATTGATCCGTCGCTGCCTGCTCGAGGTTGCCGTCGAGCTGCGCCTGCGCCCCGTCGCGCATCACGATGTCGTGCGTGACCAGGTTGCCGGCGATCGTCGCGCTGGTGTTGGCCCAGCGGTACTCCATCGACACGAACGGCGCCTGCAGGCTGACGACCGTGTTGTGCAGCACCTTCGCGTCGCACGCCTGCTCGAGCGCCACGCCGGAGTCGAAGCCCGCCTGCGACGCGAACAGCGAGGGGTCGCCGGCCCAGATCATGTTGTTGCGGATCTCCCCGCCGACGTGGCCGAGGTAGCTCTTGCCCGGGCACGGGTCGTCGGCGTAGGCGCGCGCGTTGCCGTTGCCGTTCTCGCCGAGGCCGAAGCCGACCCCGCGGGCGCAGTCGCGGATGTCGTTGCGCTCGACCAGCGTGTCGCGGGACGTCACCCACAGGTGAACCGCGTGCTCCGACAGCCCCTCCGGGCACCAGAACCCGCGGATGTCGTTGTCGCGGATCGTCCAGCCCCAGGCCGCGTGGGCGTCGATGCCGCCGGTGTAGCAGTTGTCCATGATCTGCGGCCGGCCGACGTCGGTCAGCTCGATCCACGAGCACGCGATCAGCCCCTCGTCGGCGTAGTGATTTGCGGGCGACGGGTTGATCTTGATCGCCTGTTGCCCCGGGTCGATCACCTTCACGTCGTAGATCGTCACCCCGGTGATGTCGGCCGCGTCGCCGCCGGTCACGTGGATCGGGTGCCAGAACGCCCGCTGCAGCGTCATGTCGACCACCGTCGTGTCCGACGCCGCGATCAGCAGGATCTCCCCCGTCGCGTAGTCGGCGTCGAGCACCACCGCGTCGCGGTCGCCGCTCGGCCCGCGCAGCGTCAGCCCGGGCGTCGTGATGTGGATCGGCGCCCCGCCCGACACGTCGTAGGTCCCCGGCGCGAACGCGATCGTCGTCCCTCCGGCCGCGCCCTCGATGATGGCCTTCAGCTCGCCCGCCTGCGCCGGCGTCACCTCGATCACCGGCCCGGCCGCGGGCGGCCACGGGACGCACGGATCGCCCGCGATCGGCGGCCCCTCGGTGGTCGCCGCCTCGGTCGTTACCTGTCCGGAAGAACCTGTCCCGGAAGACTCCTCCGTCGTCGCCCCGGCGGTCGTCGGCAGCGTCGAAGCGCCCGTCGTCGTCGGCCCGGTCGTCGCCGACGTCGTCGCGCCGGTGCTCGCAGTCGTCTCGCCCGCCTCGCTGCCGCCCGTGCTGCCCGTGCTGCCCGTGCTCGCCCCGGCGCCCGCGTCGCCGCAGGCGAGGAGCAGCGCGCTCGTCCACAGGCCCGCGACCGTGCGTCTCGTCATCGCCGTACTCTACGCCGGCGTCCTCCCCCGCGACCGCGCGGGCCCGTGAGGACCGCCGGGCCACCGCGGCCTCGAGGACCTCCGCGGCAACGCTCACCCGCCCGGGCAGGCCACGGAACATTGTTCTCGATGGCGTTCCAGGTATCATCGCCGGCGATGACGCACCCCGCCGATCTCGCGCGCGACACCGCCGTCGTGCGCAGCCCCGAGGGCGCCGCGCGCTACGTCCTCGACCTCCCGTCGCACTGGAACTACTTCATGCCCTCGGGCGGCGCGCTGATGACCGCGGCGTTGCGGGCGATCGCGGCCGAGATCGACGACCCGACGCAGAAGCCGCTGTCGGCCACCGCCATCTTCTGCGTCCCCGTCGGCGAGGGTCCGCTCGTCATCGACGTCGTCGTCCTGCGGCGCGGCCAGCTGGCGACCCAGGTCCGCGCCGCGCTGTCGGCCGCCGGCGGTCCGTTCCCCGGCCTCGAGGTCATCGCCACTTTCGGGCGCGAGCGTCCCGGCCCCGAGCTCGGCCTCGTCCGTGCCCCCGCGCTGCCCGGCCCGCACGAGCTGCCGTCGATCGACTCGCGCGGCGAGAGCGGCGGCTCCCCGCCGTTCTTCCGCAACTACGACTGTCGGCGCGCGCTCGGCCAGCCGTGGTGGCGCGCCGATCGCTGGGCGCCGGGCCTCGATCGCGCCGCCTACTGGTACCGCTACCTGACCCCGCAGACCTTGCCCGACGGCCAGCTCGACCCGCTGGCCCTGCCGCCGCTCATCGATACCATGCCGCCGGCGATGTTCCAGATCGGCGGCCCCGCGCTCGCCGGCACCGTCGCCCCCAGCCTCGACCTCACCGTCCACTGGCTCGAGGACACCCGCCGTGAGTGGCTGCTGACGCACGCGCACAGCCGCCGCGCCCGCGCCGGCTACGCCACCGCCGACATCGAGATCTGGGACGACGAGGGCCGCCTGGTCGCGTGGGGCAACCAGCGCATGCTACTGCGCCGACGACCCGATCTACCGCCGTCGCGCTGAGCGTGCTCCCACGGACATGCCCCATCGGGCATGCCTCCGCGGACATGTCTGCCTGGACATGCCCCGAGAAACCTATCCCTCAGATCGCCCGGGCCCGCAGGGTCGCCACCGGGTAGAACTGGCGGGCCCACTTGCGGAACAGGCCGATGGGCCCGTCGCCCTCGCACAGCAGCGGGCGGGGCAGGAACTTCTTGTGCTCCCACACCGCGATGTCCTGCTCGAGCTGGCGGCAGGCGTCCTCCATGAACTGCTGGGCCACGAACGCGGTGGCCGCCTCGTCGGGCAGGCGCTTGACCGTGAAGGTGAAGCGGACGTCGACGAACTCGTCGTCGATGGGCGTCAGCGCGGCGATGATGATCCCCTCGATCAGCCCGCGGTAGCGGGCGGTGAACATGCCGAAGCCGAACGTGTCGATGTCGATGTCGCCCTCCATCACCCCGGCCGGGGTGTCGAAGGCGGTCCGCGAGCTGACCTGGAACGACGGCCCGTTCATCGTCACCTTCGACTCGGGCAGGCGGATCGCGCCGTGGACGAAGCAGAAGTGGGCCACGTCGAACGCGTTCTCGATGATCTCGTGGACGTTGGTGCGGACGCGCCAGCGCCGGCGCATGTAGCCGGTCCACGCCTGGGACTCGTGCTCGGCCAGCACCGGGATGTCCCACGTCGGCGCGTACGACTCGTCGGGCGCGTGGTGGACGAAGATCATCCCGTTCTTCTCGCACACCGCCCAGCGGCGCAGCATCGCCGCGGGCGGGATCTTCTTCGCGTACGGGATCCCCACGCACGAGCCCGACCCGTCGAAGCGCCAGCCGTGGAACGGGCAAGTGATGCTGTTCTCGATCACGCAGCCGCCGTGCCCGAGGTGGGCGCCGAGGTGGGGGCAATGCGCGTCGAGCACGCGGGCCGCCCCGTCTTGCCCGCGGAACAGCACCAGCTCGCGCCCGAAGTAGTGCAGCGGCATCACGCCGGCCGGCTTCAGTTCGTCGGAGTAGGCGACCATGAACCAACCGATCGGGTTGGCAGTGAACGGAAAGCGACTGCTCATCTCGGAGCCCCCTTGTGCGGGCAAACGTGGGCAGGTCCCACACCCCAAGGATGTGACGGGCGCCGCTCTCGCCGCGCCTCCGCGGCGCATCACCGTGCGAACCACGTTCGTCCGCCGCTCGGGCCGGACCGGCAATTCCGCCCGCGGCGATGCGCACGCCGCGACCTCAATCGCAGCCGATGTCGCCGGGCTCGTGGCGGCGGAGGAAGTCGACCAGCTTCTCGTTGACCTCCTCTGGCCGCTCCTGGTGGAGAAAGTGCCCCGCGCCCGCGATCCGCTGGACCGACAGACCGTGGGGGAAGTCCTCGTTGCGCATGAGATCGAACAGCCGGGTGTCGAGGCAGCCGTCGCGCGCCCCGGTCAGCGCCAGCGTCGGCACCGAGACCTTCTCCCGCATCAGCGCCCGCGAGGTCGCGGCGGCCCGGCTGATCGGGTCGAACATGTCGCGATAGTACCCGAGCGCGGCCGAGGCCACCCCCGGCTGGCGGAACGTGCGCTTCAACAGCCGCATCTCCTCGGCCGGCGGGGTGAACCCCGGCGACCAGTCGCGCCACAGCCTGTCGATCAGCGCGAAGTCGTTGCGCCGCAGCGCCGCGTCGGACAAGAGCCGCAGCTGAAAGAAGAACATGTACCAGGAGTTGCGGAGCTGCCCCGGGAGCAGCCGCAGCGCCCCCAGCGACGCCAGCCGCCGCGGGTGCGGCACTGCCATCGCCGTCAGCGACGACAGCCGCTCCGGCGCCCGGGCCGCGACCTGGTAGCCGATCACCGCCCCCCAGTCGTGCCCGACCAGGTGGACGCGCAGGCAGCCGAGGTACTCGATGAAGCCCAGCACGTCCTCGACCATCCGGATCGTGTGGTAGTCGTCGTCGATCGGCTGGGACGACGGTTCGTAGCCGCGGAGCAGCGGCGCCACCACGCGGAAGCCCGCCGCCTCGAGCGCCGGGATCTGCAGCCGCCAGGTCCGGTGATGGTCGGGGAAGCCGTGCAGACACAGCACCAGCGGCCGCCGGCGGTCGCGCGCCGACGAGCGGGATCCCTCCAGCGCGGTGAACTGTAGTCCGCCCACGGACAAAGTGGTCGTCGGGAAGCTCGCTTCCATGCCGCCCAAGACGTACCACCGCAAACGCCGAGGCGCGAGGACCGCCGCGCGCGCCCGCCCGAAACGGGGGTGTGGGCGCATGCTCGCCGCGAAACAACACCCGCAGGCGCGCGAAGGCAGGGTAAAACCCTGGCCATGCAGCAGGTGCTCATCGTCGACGACAACCCCTCGGTCTGCACCGCCCTCGAGATCCTGTTCGACGTCCACGGGATGAGCACTCAGATCGCCCACACCCCGCAGGCCGCGCTCGAGATCATCGCCCGGGGCGACGTCGGGGCTGTCGTTCAGGACATGAACTTTCAGACAGACTCGACCTCGGGCCAGGAGGGCGCCGCGCTGTTCCGCGAGATCAAGCGCCTCGACGCCGACCTGCCGGTGCTCCTCATGACCGCCTGGACCTCGCTCGAGACCGCGGTCCAGCTGGTCAAGGAAGGCGCCGCCGACTACCTCGGCAAGCCGTGGGACGACGCCAAGGTCGTCACCACCGTCAAGAACATGCTGCGCATGCGCGAGCTCGGGCTCGAGAACCACCGCCTGCGGGCCCAGTCGGCGCGCGCGCGTAACGAGCTGCAGCGCCACTACGACCTGTGCGGCCTGGTCTACGCCAGCGAGGCGATGCACCGCGTCGTCTCGCTCGCCACCTCGGTCGCCCGCGCCGACGCGCCGGTCCTCATCACCGGGCCGAACGGCTCCGGCAAGGAGAAGCTGGCCGAGATCGTCCACGCCAACAGCCCGCGCAAGCTGCAGCCGTTCGTCAAGGTCAACGCCGGCGGCCTGCCCGACGAGCTGCTCGAGGCCGAGCTGTTCGGCGCCGAGATCGGCGCCTTCACGGGCGCGACCAAGCGACGGATCGGCCGCTTCGAGGCCGCCGACGGCGGCACCCTGTTCCTCGACGAGATCGGCAACCTGTCGCCGAAGGGTCAGATGAAGCTGCTGCGCGTGCTGCAGACCGGCGAGTTCGAGCGGCTCGGCAGCACCAGCACCAAGAAGGTCGACGTCCGCATCGTCTCGGCCACCAACGCCAACCTGCGGCAGATGATCGCCCAGGGGGTGTTCCGCGAGGACCTGCTGTTCCGCCTCAACGTCATCGAGATCCGGATCCCCCCGCTGCGCGAGCGCAGCGAGGACGTCCTGCCGCTGGCGGAGACCTTCCTGCAGGCTCAGGTCACCCCCGGGCGCGAGCCGCTGCGGCTCGGCGACGAGGCCATGCGCGCCCTCCTCGGCCACGACTGGCCCGGCAACGTCCGCGAGCTGCAGAACCGGATCCAGCGGGCCACCCTGCTGTGTCAGAGCGGCGAGGTCACCCCCGCCGACCTCGGGCTCGACGACAAGGCGCCGGCGACCGACGGCACCGTCACCCCGCGCAATCACCCGTCGTCGGACGCCAAGCCGGCGGCCGTCGGCAACAACGAGGAGATCGAGGCCGAGCGGCGCTCGATCATCGCCGCCATCGAGACCCACGGCGGCGTCATCGCCCGCGCCGCGGCCGAGCTCGGGCTGTCGCGTCAGGCCCTCTACCGCCGCATGGACCGGCTCGGGATCAGCCTCGAGCGGCAGCTCAAGCAGAGCTGAATCGTTGCGTCCGCCCGGGCGCCCTGATACCGATCCTCGGCGGAGCTTTCGCATGAACATCCTGCTCTTGTCCCCCGGCTATCCCGGCGAGATGCCCAGCTTCACCCGCGGCCTCGCCGACGTGGGCGCGAACGTCTACGGCGTCGGCGACCAACACCCGGGTGCCTTGCCGCCGTCGGTGCGCGAGCGCCTCGCCGGTTACTTGCAGGTCCGTTCGCTGTGGGACGAGGCCGCCGTGGTCGAGGCCGTGCGCCGCTGGCCGGAGGCGCGCCGGATCGACAAGGTCGAGTGTCTGTGGGAGCCGGGCATGCTGCTGGCCGCGCGCCTGCGCGAAGGCCTCGGCGTCGACGGCCTCGGCGTCGCCCAGACCTTGCCGTTCCGCGACAAGGAGCAGATGAAGCAGGTCCTCGACGCCGCCGGCCTGCGCACGCCGAAGCACGTCCGCTGCAACACCACCGCCGAGTGTTGGGACGCCGCCGAGCAGATCGGCTTCCCGATCATCATCAAGCCGATCGCCGGCGCCGGCTCGGCCGACACCTACCGGGTCGAGTCCGCCGACGAGCTGCGGGCCGTCCTGCCGCGCCTCGGGCACGTCCCCGAGGTCAGCGTCGAGGAGTTCGTCGACGGCTCGGAGTTCACCTTCGACACCGTCTGCATCGAGGGCAAGGTCGCCTACTTCAACATCGCCTGGTATCGCCCGCGGCCGCTCGTCGCGCGCAGCAACGAGTGGATCAGCCCCCAGGTGATCGCCCTCCGCAACGTCGACCAGCCTGCGCTCGCGGGCGGCGTCAAGCTGGGGCACGACGTCATCCGCGCGCTCGGCTTCCGCTCCGGCTTCACCCACATGGAGTGGTACCTGAAGGCCGACGGCGAGGTGGTCTTCGGCGAGATCGGCGCCCGCCCGCCCGGCGCCCACCAGGTCGACCAGATGAACTACGCCTGCGACTTCGACGTGTTCCGCGAATGGGGTCGGGCCGTCGCCTGGGGGCGCTTCGACGTCGACATCGAGCGCAAGTACAACGTCAGCACGATCTACAAGCGCGCCCAGGGTCAGGGCCAGATCCAGCGGATCGTCGGCCTCGACCGGATCCGCAAGCTCTACGGGGAGCACATCGTCTGGGACAACTTGCTGCCGGTCGGTGCCCAGCGCCGTAACTGGCGCAACACCCTCGTCTCCGACGGCTTCTTGATGTTGCGCCACCCCGAGCTGCAGACGCTCGTGGCGATCAGCGACGACATCGGCGAGAACCTGCAGCTTTACGCCGGCTGAGCGTCCCCGGACCAGCTGTTCTCCAGGACAGCCGCGGCCGCAGAGGGTCGGGCGAGGTCGCGCGCCTTCTGCGCGATTCGATGTACCGGCACCGTTCGCGGTCGCAGCTCCGCCTGCATCGCCCCCGTGGTCCAGGCCCCGCAGTCGCGTGCCGTCGGCGCGGTCAAGGTTCGTCATGTCGAGGTGCCCACGCCAAGGCACACCACCCCACCGAAATCGCCGCCAAAGTGCGGCATGCAGGTGGATCCGGTATAGCTTGAAGTGGCGTGGTGGTCGGAGTGCCAATGAAGCCGCGGAGGCAGGTGCAAGCGTGTGCCGGCTTGCTGCGGCGAGTGATCCGACGCCGGATCCCAGACGCTGATCGAAAGAGCTCCATGACCCGCCGGTTCGGAACCAGCCCGCTCAGCGTCCGCCTCGCCGCGGTCGCGACGACGTCGGCGACGAACCGCACGGGGCCGCGAGGGCGCGCGCTGGTGGCCGTCTCCGGGCAGCAGGCCGGGGTGGCGGCGGCGGCGCACGCTGTCGACGCCGACCCTCTCGCGTCATCGTCGGAGCCGCGGCAGCGTCTGATGCAGCTCCCCACGCTCGAGTGCCCGTACCACCCGTCAGTCCATCCCGCCGCCGACGAGATCCACGAGAGCACCGTCGCGTGGGCCCAGGCGATGGGTTTCGCGCGCAGCCAGGAGCACATCGACGCCCTGCGCGACAGTCGGATCGGTCACTTGCTCGCGCGGATCTTCCCGGCCACCGCCGACATGGTCGCGCTGCAGGTCGCCGTCGACTGGACCACCCTGTTCTGCTGCCTCGACGATCGCCTCGAGCAGATGAACGGCGCCGCGCAGGTCGCCTCCTACCTCCGCAGCCTGCTCGGCGTGTTCCGCGACGGCGCCCACCCGCAGCTCATCGACCCGTTCGCCCAGGCGTTCGGCGACCTGCGCGAGCGCATGCTCGAGCTGCGGGTGCCCAACTGGATCCCGCGGTTTTCGGCCTGCGTCGAGCGCCTCTTCAACGCCTTCGTGGACGAGGCCAAGTACCGCGCGGCCGGCGTCGTCCCGGCGTTCGCCAGCCACAGCAAGATCCGCCAGATCACCGTCGGCCTCTACACCGGCTTCCTCCTCGGCGAGCTCACCGAGCACATCTTCCTCCCGCCGGACGTCCTCGAGCACGAGGCAGTGCAGGCGCTCGAGGTCAGCGCCAGCACCATCGTCGGCCTCGCCAACGACATCTACACCGTCGAGAAGGAGATCGCGAAGGGCGAGGTCAACAACACCGTGCTCGTGCTCATGCACGAGGACGGCCTCGCTTTCGACGAGGCGATCGGCCGCACTGTCCAGCTGCACAACATCGAGATGCGCGAGTTCTCGCGGCTCGTCTCCGACCTGCCGAGCTTCGACGAGGACACCGACGACCAGCTGCGCCGCTACGTCCAGGTCCTGATCCACTTCATCTCCGGGCACGACGACTGGGCGCGCAGCACCGGTCGCTACCACCACCCCGGGGACGACAGCGCCGTGCGTTGACGCGATCGCACCGGCCGCGCCCGCGAGGCGCGCCGGCGGGAACGCGCCCGGGCGGGCCCCTGCGCCGCGCTTGCGCTCGTTCACGCGGCGCCGGCCGCAGCGGCCTTCTCAAGCGCGTCAAACCGTCTCACACTCCGCGTGCCCATGACCGCACCCAGCCTGTCCCGCCGCGGGCTCGACGCCCCGGCGTCCCCGATCCGCCGCCTCACTCCGTACGCCGATCAGGCGCGGGCGCGCGGGGTCACCGTGCACCACCTCAACATCGGTCAGCCCGACCTCGCCACCGTGCAGCCGATGCTCGCCGCCTATCAGGCCTACGACGAGAGCGTCGTCGCCTACAGCCCGTCCGAGGGTTACCTGACCTATCGGACAGCTCTCGCCGAGCACTACAACGGCCTCGACGCCGCGCGCGGCGGCGGCCCCATCACTCCCGGCCAGATCCTCGTCACCGTCGGCGGCAGCGAGGCGCTGCTGTTCGCCATCGCCGCCGCCTGCGACGTCGGCGATCAGATCCTCGTCGCCGAGCCTTACTACACCAACTACCGCGGCTTCTCGCACATCCTCGGCGTCGACGTCGTGCCCGTCTCGACCCACGCGCGCGAGAGCTTCGCCGTCCCGCCCGAGCGCGTGCGCGCCGCGATCACCCCGAAGACGCGGGCCTTCATCATCCCGTCGCCGGGCAACCCGACCGGCATGGTGCTGAGCGCCGGCGACCTCGCCGCGCTCGGCGAGGTGTGCGTCCAGGCCGGCATCTTCTTCGTCGTCGACGAGGTCTACCGCGAGTTCGTCTACCCCGACCAGCCGGTCCCCGCCGGCGCACCGGTGCCGCGCGCGCCGTCAGTGCTCGCAGTGCCCGGCCTCGCCGACCACGCGGTGATGATCGACTCCGTCTCGAAGCGCTACTCCGCCTGCGGCGCGCGGGTCGGCTGCCTCGTCACTCGCAACGCCGCGCTCTACTCGGCCTGCCTGCGGTTCGCCCAGGCGCGCCTGTCTCCGCCGACCGTCGATCAGTACGCCGCGCTGGCCGCCCTGCGCACCCCGGCCGCCGACATGCGGGCCATGGTCGACGAGTACCGCGCCCGCCGCGACCTCATCGTCGCCGGCCTCAACGCGATCCCCGGCGTCTCCTGCCCCACGCCCACCGGCGCCTTCTATCTCATCACCGATCTACCGGTCGCCGACGCCGAAGACTTTTGCATCTTCATGCTCCGCGACTTCGACCTCGGCGGCGAGACCGTGATGATGGCCCCGGCCGAGGGCTTCTACGCCACGCCCGGGCTCGGCAAGAACCAGGTGCGGATCGCCTACGTCCTCGGCCGCGACAAGCTCGCGCGTTGCCTCGAGATCCTGCGCGCCGGCCTCGACGCCTACAACCGCGCCGCGCGCTGACCTCTCGCCGCAGCGAACTCCGCTGCGCGCCTGCACGGCGCGCGCCGCATCGATCCGCGCACGAGCGGTCCTCGTGCGCGCCAGCGCCTCGCGCCCTCGCCTGCCGCGCGCGCCTCGTTCGCCGCAGTCATGCGCCTGCGACGCGGTCCACCCGCGGCGCGCCCACGCGTCTCACGACGACCTCGACCGCCAGCCATCGCCGGTGCGGCGGAATTTCCAGGCCTCGCGACCGCGCGGGGTCCTGCCTCGCGCGTCCCTGGCTCCCCCCCCGATCGTCCGCCGCGCTGAACCGCCCGGCCACGCCGGACGCAAGGCCGGTTACACTCCACGCATGAGCCTCGTGGCCCCCACGCCGCTCGGCTTCGAGCGCAGTCCCGTCGCCGGCGCCAGCGTCGACGACCTCGACCTCGCCGCGCTCGAGGCCTACGTCCGTCGTCGCGTCCCTGGCCTCGGCACCGAGCCCGGGGTGTTCGAGCGCGCCGCCCAGCGGCTCGGCCTCATCGGCACCACCGGCGGCCAGCCCACGCCCACGGTCGTCGGCCTCATGGCCTTTGGGACAGCTCCGCAGGTCGCCCGGCCCGAGTGGGGCGTCTCGATCGTGCGGATCCGCGGCGCCGCCCTGGCCGACCCGGTCGCCGCCCGGCTCGACGCCGAGGGCAACCTCGCCGAGCTCGTCCGCCTCGGCCTCGAGTTCGTGCGCGCCAACACCCGCGCCGCGCCCAACCTCCTGATCCCGTCCGACCTCGCGCCCGAGTACCCCGAGGAGGCCGTGCGCGAGGCGCTGGTCAACGCTCTCGTCCACCGCGACTACCGCCTCAGCGGCCGCGTCTCGCTGCGGATCTTCAACGACCGCCTCGAGATCTGGAGCCCCGGCGGCCTCGCCCTCCCGATCTCGCTCGACGAGCTGGCCCAGCACGGCGGCGCCTCGTTCCCGCGCAACCCGCTGCTGGCCGCCACTGCCCGCCACCTCGGCCTGCTCGAGCAGATCGGCCGCGGGATCCCGGCCATCCGCCGCAGCATCGCCGGCGCCACCGCCCTCCCCGTCCAGTTCCACACCTCTCAGACCGAGGTCCGCGTGGTCCTGCCGTCGTACATCAACGCCTCGATGGGCAACGTCTCCGGCAACTGACCGCCTGGACATGCCCCAGGGCGCATGTCCCGAGGCCCATGCTCTCGGGGACATGTCCCATCCCGCATGTCTCTCGGCTCAGGACGGGCCAAAGCGCACCCGCGTGACCCCGGCAGTGCGCGGGTGACCGGCACCATCCAGCGCGTCGGCCCGCACCCGCATCGTCGCCACGACTGCGGCGTGTTGTACCTGCGATCGCACGACAAGGGTCCGGTCGACCGGAGACGGGGCCGCGCGGTCGCGTCGCGGCAGAGAGCGATCCGTCTCCGGCCGACCGGAAATTCGCCTCAGAAGCACTCCGCCTGGCACGACTGCGACGCGCAGGCGCTGAGCGCGTGGTAGAGCGCGTGGCCGTCGGGATCGCTGTGGCACACCGCGTCGTCGTGAACCGTGAAGCAGCCCGTCCAGCACACAGTGTTGGCGTGGCAGCCCGCGATCTCGTCGCAGCAGTTCGTGCCCAGGCAGGTCGTGCACGCGTCCTGCCCGAGCTCGGCCAGCGCGTCCTCGCAGCTGCCGACCGGCCCGCCGATGCACGCCTCCTGACACGCCGCGCCCTTGCACTCGAGGTACGCGTCGACGCGCGCGTGCGTGTCCGGGTTCGACTCGCACGCCTCGCCGTCCTCGCCTGACACACAGGCCAGGCAGCTCGCGTCCGCCTGGCAGTCGGCCAGCGCCTCGCAGCACGCCTCGCGCATGCAGCCCGTGCACTCGTCGGTGGCCTCGCCCGCGCACGCGGCCTCGGTGGTCGCGGACGAGGCGGTCGTCGCAGTCGAGCTCGCCGCCGTGGTCGCGTCGGTCGTCGGCTCCTGCGTGGTCGTCGTCGTCGTCTCGGCGCTCGTGCTCGCGGACGACGTCGTCGCCTCGGAAGTGGCGCCCGTCTCGACGCCGCTCGTCGTCGCACCGCTCGTCGTCGCCTCGGTCCCGGACACGGGGGCCTCGGTCGACGACGTCGATTCGGCGCCGCAAGCGAGCGCGGCCGCGAAGACGAGGAAGGACAGCGGAGATCGGGCAGGAGCAGGCATGGTCATGTCGGCCACGATGGTTAGAAGTAATGATATTCATTTTCAATAAAACTTCCAACCACCGATCTATCGCCACAAAGTTGCCTTTCTCATCCAGGATCATTGATACTAATTTTCAAAACGCCGACGATTCTGGTTGCCAATTTTCGCCTCGATCGGCCAACGCGCGCGCGACCCCGGGCGGCCGCGAGGTCGCCAGCGCGTCGCCATGCGACGCGGTGGACGTCGTCGCCTCCGCGTTCCGCGAAATTTTCCGAGCCCGCGCCGCGCCGCCGTCGCGCGCGCGAAGTGAGGTCGAGGCGGGCGCGCGCGGGCCGTTTGCGACGGTCCCGCCGCGTCCTCCGCCCGTCCGCGTGCGCTACACTGCTCGTCGGCATGCAGCCCGACGAAGAGCTCTACGTCGCCTGGCGGGGCGGCGACAGCAAGGCCGGCGTCCAGCTGTTCGAGCGCCACTACCCCGCGATCGCCCGCTTCTTCCGCAACAAGGTGGACGACGACGCCGGGGACCTCGTGCAGAAGACCTTCCTCGCCTGTCTCGAGAGCAAGGAGCGGATCCGCGGCGACTCGAGCTTCCGCACCTTCCTGTTCGCAGTCGCCCACAACGTCCTCTACAAGCACCTGCGCGGCAAGCTGCGCGAGGGGGCGCGCCTCGACTTCGGGCTCACCAGCGTGCACGACCTGCGGCCGACCCCGGCCACCTTGCTCGCGCGGCGGCGAGAGGAGCGGCTGCTCCTGCTCGGCCTGCGGCGGATCCCGCTCGATCACCAGGTCCTGCTCGAGCTCTACTTCTGGGAGAAGCTCGGCGCGCGCGAGATCGCCGACATCCTGGGGGTTCCCGAGGGCACCATCCGCACCCGTCTGCGAAGGGCCAAGCAGCTGCTCGAGGCGGCGATGACCGCGCTGGAGGACGGCGCGGCCGAGCTGCGCGACAGCCTCGGCGACCTCGACGCCTGGGCCGCGGCCGTCCGGGGCCAGATCGGCTAAGAATCACAGCGAGCGCGCCTCGATGTCGATCCACGCCGTCCGTCGACACTTCACCACACCGGCCCTGCGGCGGCGGTGGTTCGTCCTCCTCTTCACGCTCGGCCTCACCACCCAGCCGCTGTTCGGCGCGCTCGGCTACGAGGGCGCGCTGGTCCTCACCCCGGTGATCAGCCTGTTCGCCCTCGCCGTCGGCGTCGACGCGGTGCGGGACACCCGGCAGGCCCACGCCTCCGATCCGCACGCCATGTCCCTGCAGACCTCCGGCGAGCGCCTGAGGCTGCTGTTCCTGCGCGGCCTCGGCGACCTCTGCAGCCTGCTCACGCTCTCGCTCGGCGCCTTCATCCTCGCCAACTTCTGGCAGATCAACTGCGACCTCCCCGGCGGCCTGCTGTGGTTCCTCGTCCTGCCGACCGCCTCCGGCCTGCTCGGCCTGGTCGCCGGCCTGTGGGGCGGCGTCCTGGCCCACCGGCGCGGCGTGCAGCTGGCGCTGGCGAGCGTCCCGCTCGTCTTCTCGCTGGTCCTCGGCCTGTGGCGGATCTACGTCGACCCGGTCGTCTACGCCATCGATCCGTTCTGGGGCTACTTCGCCGGCCCGCTGTACGACGAGGCCATCCCGATCACCGCCCGCCTGTGGTGGTTCCGCGCCTACAACTTCCTCGTCGCCGGCGCCGCCCTGGCCCTGCTCAGCCTGACCTTGGGGCCAGGTCTCAAAGTACAGCTGCGCGGCGTCAGCCTGCGTCGCTCGCCGTTCACCGTCGCCGCGCTGCTGGCCTGCCTGATGCCCGGCGCGCTGCTCGGGGTGTTCGCCGCCGAGAACGGCTTCCACGCCACCGAGGCCAGCCTGGCCAATGCCCTCCCGCGCACCCGCGTCACCGACCACTTCGTCATCCACTACGCCGCCAACTCGGCCGCCGCCCGCGACATCGACCTCCTCGCCGCCGAGCACGAGTTCGCCTGGCGCCGGCTCGCCGCCCAGATCGGCCGCGAGCCGCGGGTCCCCGTCCACAGCTTCGTGTTCCCCACCCCCGAGCTCAAGCGGGCCTGGATCGGCGCCGGCAACACCGAGGTCGCGCCGCCGTGGCGCGGCCACATCTACCTCAACGAGCAGGCCTTCCCCCACCGCGTGCTCCACCACGAGCTCGCCCACGTGTTCTCGTACACCGTCGGCGAGCCGCTGTTCGGCACCTCCTCGGCGGTCTCGTGGCGCGGCCTGCGGGTCAACCTCGCGCTGATCGAGGGCTTCGCCACCGCGTTCGCCCCGCGCAGCGAGTCCGGCCTCGACCTTCACGACCAGGCCGCGATCCTCGACCGGCTCGAGCTGCGACCTGTCCTCGGGGACATCATGGGCTTCGGCTTCTGGGGCAAGTCGTCGCGGCGGGCCTACACCGCGGCCGGCTCGTTCTGCCGCTGGCTCATCGACACCCGCGGCGTCGAGCCCTTCCTCCGCCTCTACGGCACCGCGGGCGACTTCGACCTGTCCTACGGGACATCCCTCGACGCGCTCGAGGTCGAGTGGCTGGCGTTCCTGCGCGCGCGGCCGCTGCGGGCCCGCGACGTCGAGGCGCTGCGCCAGCGCTTCAAGCAGCGGCCGATCTTCCAGCGCCCCTGCGCCCACCGGGCCGCCGACCTGCTGGCCGAGGCCAACCTCGCCCACCACCGCGGCCTCGAGGTCGAGCGCATCGACACCTTGCGCGACCTCTGCAGCATCGAGCCCGAGCAGCCCGAGCACCGCCTGCTGCTGGCCCAGGCCGAGGCGCAGGCCGGCATGCAGGACGCCGCCGCGGCCACCCTGGCCGAGCTGTCGCGCCAGAACGACCTCTCCGACACGATCGCCGCGCTGGTCGACGAGCGCCTCGGCGATCTCGCTCTGGCCCGCTTCGACCTCCCGGTCGCGCTCACCTACTACGACCGCGCGCTGACCCGCGGCCTCGGCGACAACCAGATCCGCCAGCTGCAGATCAAGCGCATGGGCGCCGCCGATCCGGCCCTCGCGCCGCGCGTCCTGGCCTACTTCGATCCGTTCGAGCCCAACCCCGAGCACCCGAGCGAGGCCGTCCTGCGCCTCTACGCGGCCGAGCAGATCGCCGCGCTGCCGCGCTACGCCCCGCTCGGCGGCTACCTCCTCGGCCGCCAGCTGCTCAACGTCCAGCAGGGCGCCGCCGCGATCGAGCCGCTGCAGCGCGCGCTCCACCCCGAGGAGGACGAGCACGCGCTCTCCACTGCCGAGCTGCGCCGCGGCGCGCGGCTCATGCTGCTCGAGGCCCAGGCCCGCGCCCGCAACTACGACGCCGCTGCCCGCGTCCTCGCCGAGCTGCAGGAAGACCCCGACGCCGACAGCGGTCTGCGCCTCGACGCCGCGCTCTGGACCGAGCGCCTCGAGTTCCTCCGCACCCACTTGCCCTGAAGACCTCGACAGCGGCCTGCGCCGCGACCGAGCGCCGCGGGTTCCTCCGCACCGACTGTCCCATGGGACAGGTTTTCTCACCAGGTCTCGACGGGTTCGCCTACGGCCTGGAACTCGACGCCGCCCTGTCGACCGAGCGCCTCGAGTTCCTCCGCACCCACTTGCCCTGAAGACCGCGACAGCGGCCTGCGCCGCGACCGGGCGCCTCGAGTTCCTCCGCACCGACTGTCCCATGGGACAGGTTTTCTCACCAGGCCTCGACGGGTTCGCCTACGGCCTGGGCCTCGACGCCGCCCTGTCGACCGAGCGCCTCGAGTTCCTCTGCACCCACTTGCCCTGAGGTGTGCGTCCCCGCGGTCACCGACGTGTCCCTTCAGACAGGTCGTCCCGGCATCGCCCGACACGATTGCCCGGGCCCTCGCCGAGGTGTCGCACCACGACCCCGCACAGGCCCGCGGACCGGTCCGCCAGGCTCGGACCGCGATCGGACATCGGCCCAGTTGCGCCAGTTATTCTTCAAAAACTACCATTCGTTTTATTTCTTTTGGCAAAAACATGGGGCACAATGAAGACGAGATGTCAGTTTCACGCCGTACGCGCACCGCCACCATCGCGCGACTTTGTGTCTGGACCGGCCTGTTCGTCGCCGCCGCGACGCACCTGACGGTCGAGCCGAGCCGCGTCTCCGCCAACCCCGAACCGGCCGCCCGCGTCGAGCCGCTGAAGCGGCCCCTCGCGGCTGCCGAAGAGGACATGTCCTTAAGGGCAGCCTTTGAAGCCGCCGGCGCGATCGCCCTGTCGACCCGGCCCTATCCGACCTGCCCCTTCGACCAGGCGTGCGACTCGCCCGACGAGGCCGCTCGCTGACCGCAGGACCGTTCGGACATGTCCCGAAGGGCAACCGCGCTCCTCCTCGCCTGCGCCTGCGTCCCCGCCGCCGACGCCCCGGGGACGAGCGCGACCGACACCATCATCACCACGAGCATCGCCACCACCGGCACCACCGCCACGACCTCGGCGGCGCCCACGACGACGACCGCGACGAGCACGAGCGAGGCCCTGACCTCGGGCGGCGTCACCTTCATCCAGCCGCCCGACGGCGGCGGGAGCAAGGAGTGCGACCTCTTCGAGCAGGACTGTCCCGAGGGCATGAAGTGCTCCCCGCACTCCGCCGACGGCGACAACGCCTGGGAGACCCTGAAATGCGTCGACGTCGTGCCCGCTCCGGCCGGATTCCACGAGCCGTGCCAGCTTCTCGGCGTCCCTGCCAGCGGCGAGGACACCTGCGACGAGGGCCTGATGTGCTGGTTCACGCAGTCGGACACCGGCGTGGGCATCTGCCTGCCCCACTGCACCGGCTCGCCCGACGCCCCCGTCTGCGCCCCCGGCAGCCGCTGCTCGAGCACCTTCCCGGGCGAGGACATCCTCAGCCTGTGCCTCCCCTCCTGCGACCCCCTCGCGCAGGACTGCCCCAACGGCGGGCCCTGCACCCCGTGGGACGAGGAGTTCTGGGGCTGCTATTCCGACGACAGCGGCGACGAGGGTCAAGCCTTCGACCCGTGCGTGCACGTCCGGGCCTGTGATCCCGGCCTGACGTGCGCCGAGCCCGAGCTCGCCGACGAGTGCGATCCGCGGGCGAACGGCTGCTGCCTGCCGTACTGCGACCTCGACCTCCCGAACACCTGCCCCGGCCAGGGCCAGGCCTGCGTCGCCTGGTACGTGCCCGGCCAGGCCCCGCCCGGCCTCGAAGACGTCGGCCTGTGCGCCCTCCCGTGACCACGCACGAGCGACCGCCACCTCTATCTGCTCCAAAAAACATGTCCTGAAGGACATGACCTTATCACCACCTGCACCTTTCACCAGGACCGACCCTCATGTCTCGTCGCCCGCGCGTCCTCCTCCCGCTCGTCCTCGCCGCCTGCGTCGCCCGCCCCACCGGGGACACCGACGACGCGCCCACCGGCGGGCCCGCGACGACCACCACCGGCGATCCCGAGCCCGGCACCTCCGGGGGCACCACGACGGCGTCGACCACGGCTCCCGGGACGACCCTGCCGCCGCCCACCACCACCGATCCCACGACCGCGTTCCCCACCACCGGCGAGCCCGCTCCGACCACCGAGGCCCTCACCACCACGCCGTTCCTCCCCGCGCCGGACTTCAGCAACCCCAACGAGTGCGACCCGTGGATCGAGGACTGTCCCGAAGGACAGAAATGCATGGCGTGGGCCAGCGACGGCGGCAGCAGCTGGAACTCCACCAAGTGCGTCGACATCGTCCCGGACCCCGACGGCCTCGGTGAGCCGTGCAGCGTCATCGGCTCGCCCGTCAGCGGCGAGGACACCTGCGGCAAGCACCTGCAGTGCTTCTTCGCCGACCCCGACACCCTCCAGGGCACCTGCCTCGCCATGTGCGTCGGCTCGCCCGACAATCCCGACTGCGAGCAGCCCGACGCCACCTGCGCCCTCTCGGGCGACGGCGTGCTCATCCTTTGCGTGCCAGACTGCGACCCGCTCGCGCCCGACTGCGGACCCGGCGAGGTGTGCGTCTCCAACAACGGCTCGAACTTCACCTGCGTCTTCGACGCCAGCGGCGACGAGGGCCAGCTGTTCGACCCGTGCGAGTTCATCAACGCCTGCGACCCGGGCCTCGCCTGCGTGAACTCCGAGCTGGCCGGCGAGTGCGACCCCGACGTGTTCGGCTGCTGCCTCCCGCACTGCGACCTCACCGCCCCGCCGTCGTGCCCCGGCGCGGGCCAGGAGTGCCTGCCGTGGTTCGAGCAGGGCCAGGCCCCGCCCGGCCACGAGGACCTGGGCGTGTGCGGCCTGCCACCGCCCTAGCCTTTCGAACAGGTCCGATTCACCATGTCCTATCCATCATGTCCCTATGAATATGTATTGACGACCATGTCCGAATCTACATGTCCTTCTCGCCGCGCCCCCGACGGCCCGGCGACTGGAACTACGGAGTTTATCGCCATGTCCACCCGAATTCTCGCGCTCCCCCTCTTCCTCCTGCTCGCCTGCGGCCCCAAGGTCGGCGAAGACACCGACGGCCCGCCCGTCGGCAGCGAGCCGACCGACGGCAAGACGACCCCGGGCATGCTCGACAGCTCGAGCTCGAGCGGCACGACGAGCCTCGGTCAGACCACCGCCGACGACCCGTCGGCCGGCACCACCGGCGATCCGCCCGGCGTCAGCACCAGCACCAGCGGCGTCGAGAGCACCACGCTCCTCTTCCCCGTCGACCTCGGCGGCGGCGAGTGCGACCCGTTCGCCGACGACTGTCCCGAAGGCCAGAAGTGCAGCGCCTACGGCGACCCCGGTGAGAACGGCTGGCACTTCGTCAAGTGCGTCCCGATCGCGCCGCAGCCGGGCCAGGCCGGCGATCCCTGCACCGTCAGCGGCGAGGTGAACTCGGGCATCGACTCGTGCGACGAGCACCTCCAGTGCTTCTGGATCGACGACGAGCTCACGGGCACCTGCGTGCCGTGGTGCGGCGGCACCCCGCAAGATCCGACCTGCGCCGATCCGGAGAGCTACTGCGCGGTGTCCGGCGACAGCGTGCTGAGCCTGTGCCTGGCGACCTGCGATCCGCTGGGGACGGACTGCCCCGAAGGCCAGGTGTGCGTCCCGGTCCCGATCGAGGACGCGTTCACCTGCGCCCCCGACCTCAGCCTCGACGAGGGCCAGGTGTTCGACCCGTGCGAGTACGCCAACGTCTGCGACCCGGGCCTCGCGTGCGTGACCGCCGACCTCGCCGTCGAGTGCGATCCGATGGCGCCCAACTGCTGCCTGCCGCTCTGCGACCTCTCCCAGCCCAACACCTGCCCCGGCGCCGGCCAGGAGTGCGTGCCGTGGTTCGAGGATCCGGCGCCCAAATACGAGAACCTCGGCCTCTGCGCGCTGCCGCAGTGAGCCGCGTTTTGCCGGCCGCCGGCGCGCCGCGACGGCGTTCATGGCCCCCCGCTGCGCCCGGGCGGCGGGGCGCGCTACACTGGCGATCGTGCGCTCCCCGGTCGTCGTCGTCCTGCTCGCCTGCGCCTGCGCCGGGAAGCCCGTCGGCCCCGCGGGCACCACCGCCGATGGGACCTCGACCACGAGCGGCGGCGAACAGCGCTGGACCACCGAGCCGCAGGAGCCGACGACCACCGGCACCACCACCACCGGCACCACCACCACCACCACCGGCGCGAGCGAGCCGGAGCTGCCGAGCGAGGGCTATCACTGCGATCCGCGGCGGCAGGACTGCCCTGCGGGGCACAAGTGCGCCCCGTTCGCGTCGATGATGGCGGACGACTGGAACGGCGCGCGCTGTGTGCCGCTCGCCGGCGATCCCGCGGAGCTCGGCGAGCCGTGCGAGACCGAGGACTACGCCCACAGCGGCATCGACGACTGCGGCCTCGGCCTGATCTGTTGGTACTTCGAGAGCGCCGCCGACCTGCACGGCCGCTGCCTCGGCCTGTGCGGCGAGGACGACGGCTGCGTCGATCCGGACGCGCGCTGCTACGAGCAGCCGGAGGCCAGCTTCCTCTGCTATCCCCTGTGCGATCCGCTGGCGCAGGACTGCCCGCCGCCGGCGACCCTGTGCGTGCGCTCGAGCGGCGTCGACGGCTTCCTCTGCCGCTACGCGCCCGCGGGCGAGCCGGCGGGTGCGGGGATGCCCTGTGCCGGCGAGACCGACTGCGCGCCGGGGCACGTGTGTGATTTGGCCGACCTCGTGAGCGGCTGCGCGGGCGAGCGCTGCTGCGCCCCGCTCTGTTCTTTGAGCCAGCCGAGCTGCCCGGCCGAGCTGCCGCAGTGCCTGCCGTACGACGCCACGCCGCCGCCCGAGTACGCCGACGTCGGGGTCTGTCGCGCGCCATGAGGTCGCCGCCGCGCCGCCCGCCGCGCGCGCCCGCGGGCGGAACGGCCTGTCTCTTCGGACATCTCGGACGCGCGGCCCCCGCGCCGCGATCGTGTTAAACTGCCGCCGCAATGATCGCCGGCATTTCGCCCATGGCCCTGCTCCTGAACGCCATCCTCGCGGCGCTGGCGGGCTTTTTGCTGGGCAACCTGTGGTACCGCCACCGACGCGCGCTCGACCGCGACCGGGCCCGCTGGTCGAGCCTCGCCGAGCGACGCGGCTGGCACCTGGTCGAGCGCGCCGGCGGCTTCGCCGTCATCGGCAACGCCGACCAGGTCGCCTTCCACCTCAGCCAGGGCGCCCTGGCCCACGGCGACCTCGGCGTGTTCCTCGAGGCCCGCATCGACCGCAGCCCGTGGGTCGTGATCGAGGTGTTCGCCCTCAGCTCGCCGATCGCCTACACCGCGCGCCGCCCCGGCGACCGCGTGCGCACCGGCGACGACGCCTTCGACGCCCGCTTCGCCACCCACGCCTCGCCGCCGCGACGGGCCGCCGCCCTGTGCGACGGGCCGCTGCGGGCCGCGCTCGAGGGCCTGCCGCGCCCCTACCTGATGGTCCAGAACGGTATCGTCGTGCTGATCTGGCCGTGGGACAAGCTGCCGACCGACGCCCAACTCGACGCCGCACTGGCCGTCCTGCGGGCCCTCGCGGCCCACGCCGCGCCGGCGAACTCCTGAGGCCACGCCGGCGGTCCCCGAGGACATGTCCTGGCCGACATGTCACTAGCGACATGTAGTCCGGGACATGCCCATAAAGACATGCCCCTGGGGACAGCCTTAGAACGGCTGCTCAGCGCTGAGCATCAGCCGCTGCGACAGCTGGTACAGCTCGCTGTCGCGGGTGACGAGTCTGGGCGAGCGCTCGATGACCTCGTCGAGCGGCGTCAGGATCGTCTGCGGCCCGCGGCAGCCGACCATCACGTCGCCCTCGACCGGCGGCTGGCTGTCGAGGCGGCCGATCTGGGCCACGTCGGCGGCGCCGGAGCCGAGCAGACCGGCCAGGGTGTTGTCGAGCGCGGTCGGGCTGCCGCCGCGGGCGATGTGGCCGACCGAGTTGATGCGGACCTCCATCGGGTGGCCGAGGTGCGACTCGATGGCGGGGTCGGACTCCAGCTTGCGCTTCAGGCCCTCGCACCAGTCCTCGCCGGCGCGGCGGCGCACGCCCTCGGCGACGACGATGATGAAGTAGCGGTAGTCGCGGCGGACCCCGGCGTCGAGCGAGCGGACGATGCGGTCGTGGTCCCAGGTCTCCTCGACCTCGGGGATGGCGACCACCGCCGCGCCGCCGGCGATCGCCGACTGCAGCGCCAGCCAGCCCGACGTGTTGCCCATGACCTCGAGGATGATAGCGCGGCGGTGCGACTCGATGGTGTCGCGCAGCTTGCGGATGGCGTCGACGACGTTGTTGAGCGCCGTGTCGTAGCCGATCGAGTACTCGGTGCCGTGGAGGTCGTTGTCGATGGTGCCGGGGATGCCGATGACGCGGAACGGCCGGCGCGGGAAGTGCTGGCGGAACGCGTCGCCGATGATGCGGGCGCCGCGGAACGAGCCGTCGCCGCCGATCACGATGAGGTTGTCGACGCGCATCTGGTAGAGGTTGATGGCCGCGACCTTGAGGAAGTCGTCGCGGGCCGCGACGCGCTCGGCGTAGCTGGGGTGGCCTTCCGCCGGCAGCAGCAGCTCGGGCACGCGGCCGGTGCCGATGAAGGTGCCGCCGCGGTGGATGATGTCGCGGACCGCCCTGCGATCGACGTTGCGGTCGGACGACGAGTCGAGCCGGCGCGCGAGGCCGCGGAAGCCGTCGCGGAAGAACACGATCTCGCAGTCCGGGTCGCGCATCTTGAGGCAGCGAAAGGCCGCACGAACGGCCGCGTTCATCCCGGGGGCGTCGCCCCCGCTCGTCAGAATTCCGATGCTCATGGGCTGCTCTTGGGCTGTCCGCCGCGCGGAGGCCGGAGTATACCGGAGCGGTGAGCGTCGCCCAGCGTGCCTCCGCCGTGGCCCTCGCCCTCGCGGCGTGCCGACCCGCCTACACCGTCCAGAAGCCCGCGGACGCGGCTCCCTGCCCTGAACCGGGCGTAGCAGCGTCCGCCGCCGCGCCCGCGCCGCCCGAGGCCAAAGGCCCGGCCGTCGCCGCGTA
The DNA here is from genome assembly GCF_026965555.1 of Nannocystis punicea. GTDB lineage: Bacteria > Myxococcota_A > Polyangia > Nannocystales > Nannocystaceae > Nannocystis > Nannocystis punicea. The sequence continues at coordinate 6,001,035 of NZ_CP114040.1, forward strand.
TCTGGCCGCCAACTACACCAAGCGCGAGGTGCGAATCCCGATGCGCGACGGGGTGCACCTGCACACGGCGATCTACACCCCGAAAGACACCTCGAAGACGTACCCGATCCTGCTGAAGCGCACGCCGTACAGCTGCAGCCCCTACGGCGAGGACAAGTTCCCCGAGCGGATCGGCCCGAGCCCGATCTTCCTGCGCGCCGGCTACATCTTCGTCGACCAGGACGTCCGCGGCGCGTTCATGTCCGAGGGCGAGTTCGTCAACATGACGCCGCACCTGGCCCAAAAGTCAGGTCCGAAGGACGTCGACCAGAGCACCGACGCCTACGACACGATCGCCTGGCTGGTCGCCAACGTCGCCGGCAACAACGGCAAGGTCGGCCTCTACGGCATCTCCTACCCCGGCTTCTACGCCGCGGCCGGCATGATCGATCCGCACCCGGCGCTGGCCGCGGTCAGCCCGCAGGCGCCGATCGCCGACTGGTGGTACGACGACTTCCACCACCACGGCGCGTTCTTCCTGCCGCACACGTTCAACTTCTTCGCCTCGTTCGGCAAGCCGCGGCCGCAGCCGACCACCCAGTGGAGCCGCCGCTTCGACCACGGCACCGGCGACGGCTACCGGTTCTTCCTCGACACCGGCCCGTTGAAGAACCTGCAGGAGCGCCACCTGCACGGCGAGGTCGCGTTCTGGAACGAGATGCTCGAGCACCCGAACCGCGACGAGTTCTGGCAGAAGCGCGACCTCCTGCCGCACCTGCGCAAGGTCGCCCCCGCGGTGATGGTCGTCGGCGGTCTGTTCGACGCCGAGGACCTGTACGGCCCGCTCAACATCTATCGCACCGTCGAGCAGAACGCCCCCGGCGCGTTCAACATCCTCGTCATGGGCCCGTGGGGCCACGGCGGCTGGTCGCGCACCGACGGCGACCGCCTCGGCGACATCGAGTTCGGGGCCAAGACCTCGCTGGAGTACCAGGAGCGGCTCGAGCTGCCGTTCTTCGAGCACTTCCTCAAGGGCGTCGGCGCCCCGCCGGCCGGCGACGCCCACCTGTTCGACACCGGCGCCCGCCGCTGGCAGGCGTTCCCCGCCTGGCCGCCGCAGGCTGGCGCGAAGGACATGTACTTCGGGGAAGGCGGCTCGCTGGCCGAGGATGTCCCGAAGGCCAGGTCCGGGTTCGACCAGTTCGAGAGCGACCCGGCCCGGCCGGTCCCCTTCACCCAGGAGATCGCCAGCGGGATGACGAAGGAGTACATGACCGAGGACCAGCGGTTCGCCGCCCGCCGGCCCGACGTGCTGGTCTACGAGACCCCGCCGCTGGCCGAGGACCTGACGGTCGCGGGCCCGGTCGAGGCCGAGCTGTGGGTGTCGACCACGGGTACCGACGCCGACTGGATCGTCAAGCTCATCGACGTCCTCCCGGGCGACACCGGCGCGACCAAGGGCGAGCGCGACGAGGTCAAGTACGGCAAGCTCGGCGGCTACCAGATGATGGTCCGCAGCGAGGTGGTGCGCGGCCGCTTCCGTGACAGCGCGGAGAAGCCGGCCCCGTTCGTGCCCGGGAAACCGACGAAGGTCCGCGTCCCCCTGCTCGACGTCCTCCACACCTTCAAGAAGGGGCACCGCGTGATGATCCAGGTCCAGAGCACCTGGTTCCCGCTGGTCGACCGCAACCCGCAGACCTTCGTGCCCAACATCTTCAAGGCCGACGCCCGCGACTTCAAGAAGGCCACGCACAAGGTCCACCGCGCGGCCGCCCACGCCAGCCGGGTGCGCCTGCCCGTCCTCGGCGCGGCGCCGGCGGCCGCGAAGTAGGCGTCACGGCTGCCGTCCACGATGCGGGCGCACTGTCGGCGCCGGCTCCGTCACCATGTCCTCAGCGACATGCTCCTTGGAGCATGCTCGTTCATGCATGCTCTGCAGGACATGCCCTGCCGGACAGCCGGCCTCACGCCCGCTTCTTGAGCACGAAGGTGGTCTGGCACCACTCCGGCTGCGGCGTCGCCAGCGGGGCGGCCACTTTCGGCCTGGTGTTGCGGGCGACCGTCTTGGTCGTCAGGTCCATGAAGCAGGCGGTGACTGCGATCCCGCCGGCGTCGGCGGGCGCGAGTTTGATAAAGGCGATCGTGTTGCTGATCTCGGTGCCGAAGTGGTACGCGCGCAGGTTCGGCGGGCCGGAGGGGCCGCCAGGATAGGCCAGCGGGAACGTCAGGATCCCCTTGTCCTGCACGTCGAACGCCTGGGCGCCGATCGACTCCATGGTCGGGATCATGCACGCCGGCGAGCTGACGAGCTCCCACACCTTGCGGTCCTTGGCGGTGTCGAGCTCGAGCAGGCGGCTGTGGTGGACGTCGCCCGAGAGCACCAGGACGTCGTACGGCGCGTTCGTCAGCGCCCGCCAGATCCGCGAGTACTCCGCGGAGAAGTCGGGCGGCTGGAAGTCCATCCAGTTGCCGCGGTCGATCCACAGCGGCTGGCCGAAGATGGCGATCCCCGGCGCCTCGAGGTTGGCCGCCCAGCGCTCGAACGCCGCCAGCTCGGCCTCGGTGGTCATGCGCGGGCTGGCCGTCTTCATGACCGTGCGACCGGCCCGCAGGTCGAGGGCGAAGCACGACACCGGCGGGATGTCGAAGCGGTACGACAGGCCCGAGCGCGCCGCGGGCGGCGGGTTCAAGACCGCCTGAAACAGCTTGAGCGAGCCGAGCGCGGCCGCGGTGTAGTCGGCCCGCGCGTTGCCCATGCTGCGCGCCAGGTGCACCTGCCACTCGGGGTAGTTGTTCCACAGCTCGTGGTCGTCCCACAGGCAGAAGGTCGGCAGGTACGACAGGACGTCGGCGTAGCCGCCGCGCCAGTAGTACTGCAGATAGCGCCCGACCGTCTCCTCGGCGCCGCTGCGCGCCTGCCCGGGCGCGGCGCCGACGTCGACGTAGATGTTGTCGCCGACCAGCAGCTTGGCCGCCAGCGGCCCGTAGCCCGGCGCCGACTGCAGCACCTGCAAGTAGTCCTTGTGGCGGCCGAACGCCTCGTAGTAGCAGCTCGCCAGCGCCAGCGAGATACCGGTCTTCGGCAGCTGGGCCGGGAAGGTCTTGAAGTGCACCGGCCGCTCGCTGCCGGCGCGCAAGTGATAATCCGCGCCCGGCCGCAGGCCCGCGGCCTCGCACACCCACAGCGACAGGCCGGCCTTGCGGACGTGTTGATCGATGCGCGAGTCGCCGGCCGCGTGCGCGCGGACCTGCAGCGCCGGCGCGGGTCCGCCCTGCAGCGCCTCGATCGTCAGGGCCGGCGGCGCGTCGCCACCGTCGGAGATCACGAGCGCGCGTAGACGATCGGTGCTGACGGCGCCTGGGATGATGCGTACCGGCACGGAGGGCTCGTCACTTCACGGTAACGCAGGCGTCGCTACGGCTCAACCGGGACTTGCCTCCGCACGCGACGTCGTGGCACGCACAGGGTCGTGCCCGCGATCGTCCGCGATGGTCAACGCGTGGTGTTCGACGAGCTCGGCCGCAGCGGGTCCCGCGTCGTCGTCCTCGCGCACAACTTGCTGGCGCACCGCGGCAGCTTCACCGCCGTGGCCGCGCGACTGGCCCCGCGCGCGCACGTCGTCAACGTCGACCTGCGCGGCCACGGCGACAGTCGCGGCACCGCGCGCGCGTTCTCGACCGCCGATCTGGCCGCCGACCTCGCCGCCGTCCTCGACAGCCTGGCCGCCCGCGACGCGATCGTCGTCGGCACCTCGCTCGGGGCCGCCGCGGCCGTCGAGCTGGCGCGCGCGCGCCCCGAGCAGATCGGCGCGCTGGTGCTGACCGCCGCCAACCCGTACACCGCGAGCGCGCGCGACCGCCTGACCTTCGGCGCGCTCGCCACGATCCTGCGCACTCTCGGCCCCGCGCCGGTGCTCGCCAGCGTCCTCGCCGGCCTGCACGCGCCCGACGCCGCCGCCGACGTGCGCGGCGCGACCACGGCCCACCTGCAGGCGATGGACCGCCGCGACATGGCCCGCGCGGTCCGGTGCTGGGTGGCCCGCCCGGCCCTGCTCGACGGCCTCGGCGGGCTGCGCCTGCCTGTGCGCGTGGTCGTCGGCGGCGCCGATTCGCCGGCGCTCGCGGCCGCCGGGCGCGTCCTGGCCGACAGGCTCGGCGCCGATCTGCGCACGATCGCCGGCGCCGGTCACACGGTCCAGGCCGAGCGCCCGGCCGAGGTCGCGGCGATCGTCGAGGAACTGCTCGTAGAGACAGGTCCATGAGAGCATGTCGAAAACAACATGCTCTCGAGAACATGCGCGATCGAGCATGTCCTCGAGAGCGTTCGATCGACGGCCCTTTTTCGGCGCCGATGGCGGCTCACCAGGTCGGCGGCGGCAGCGGGGCGCCGACCTGGAAGCGCGGCGCGCCGGTGGCCTGATCGACGGCGAGCAGCATGCCGGGCTTGAAGACGTACAGGTTCTGCGTCGGCGATCCGGCGTGCGAGGCGAGCAGCAGCGAGCGCGTGTAGGACCAGTTCTCGGAGAAGTCGGGCGACACCCGGGCCATGTCGCCGCGCCAGACGCTGCGCGCCCACTGCAGCTCGCCGGTGCGGGCGATCGAGGCGACGATCTCGGTCACCTCGGTGCGCTGCTCGACCTTCTTCGCCTCGAACGAGGTCGACGACGGGTTGTTCTGGGCCGTCACGTGGCGGTACTCGGTCATGTCGAAGAAGGCGCGCGGCCACGACAGCTCGAAGCCGACGATCGAGGGGTTGAAGTCGATGCCGCCGGAGTACTGATCCGGCAGGGTGACCATCCGCCACTCGTCCTCCTCACGGAACACCGGATCGCTGATGTGGATCATGACGGATCGCTTGGGGTCGCCGTCAGTGGTCCGCATGTCGGAGCACCACTCGTTCCCGGTCCGTCGCATCTTGGACTTGTTGTACTTGCCGCAGACCTCCGGCGGATAGCCGCGGACCCAGTCGTCGGGCGCGTACGGCGTGGGGTCGGCGTGCGCGTTCTGCAGCGCGCTGATGATCTTCAACTCGGTGCCATGGCCGGCCGGCAAGCACCCCGCCGGCCGATCGCTGCGCACGTCGGCGAGCACGCCGGCGGCGCTGAGCATGACGCCGCCGTCTCGATCGTCGGCGATCGAGATCCAGAAGTCGCCGCCGACGAGGCACGCGGCGCCCGTCGCCGGCGGCACCTGCGACGGGAAGTTGCCGGTCTTGACCGAGGCCCCGCCCTCGGCGACGAGCATCCACGTGCGATTCCCGGCCACGAGATAGACGCCGGGACCGGCGAGCGTCAGCGGCACCGCCGGCACGAGCTCCTTGATCCGCCAGCCGTCCTTGCGCACCAGGTCGGCCGGCACGGGTCCGGTCGAGACCTGCCACAGCACGCGCCCGCTGGCCTCGTCGAGAGCGACGAACTTGCCCTCGGCGCCCTCGTGGACCCATCCTGCGACCTTGCCGTCGGCGGTGCGCGCGGGGATCGAGGCCCAGCTCGCGCCGGTCAGGACGACCGGCGCGGGGTCGAAGGCCGGCACGGACCAGGTGTCGACGACCGGGCCCTTCAGCATGGTCTCTTCGTAGCCCTCGGCCCACATCAGCGGGCACGCGATGGCCATGACACCGGTCACGCCGCCGATGATGAGTAAGATGCGCAAGCCGTTGTTCACGGCCGCGACTATAGCGGCGACGCGCGCGCGAGAGGGCGCAGCGCCGCCGCGAACGCATCACGTCCCTCGCACCGGCCGCGCGATCTCGCCAGGTCATGGGTCGTTTCGGGTTCAGCTGGCCGCGCCCGAACCGTCAGGCCTGATCCTGTCCCCGCGGACAGGTCGCCTCGATCGTCCACGGCCCGACGAACCCCGGCTCGGCCTGTCCGAACAGCCAGGCCGTGCGCGGCGCTCTCGACCTGGCCGAACGACCAGGTCGCAGATCCTCAGGCCGCCCGCGCGAGCCGCTGGATCAGCATGCGCCGCTCGGCGCTCACGGTGGGCCGGCGGAGGAACTTGACCATGTCGTCGAGGCCGGACAGCGTCAGCTGGAACATCGGGAACACCCGCGCGATCTCGGCGATCGTGCCCGAGCGCCACAGGCCCGGCTGCTCGGGGTTGAGCCACACCGAGCGCGGGAAGCGGTCGGCGATCCGGGCCAGCCACGACAGGCCGGAGGGGCCGCGGTTCGACTCCCACCAGTCGCCGCTCGTCATCGTCAGCTCGCCCGGGTGCATGTACGCGTCGCCGACCAGGATGACCGTCCACTTGTGGTCGAGCTCGCGCAGCAGGTTGCTCGTGAGCACCGGCTTGCGGAACTGGGCGTCCTCGTAGACGCGGCCGTACACGCAGTTGTGGAAGTAGTACGAGCGCAGCTCCTTGAACCGGCCGCCCTGGTGGGCCGCGCTGAACAGGCGCGAGACCAGGTGCGCGTGCGGGTCCATGCTGCCGCCGACGTCGAGCAGCAGCATGGTCCGCACCTGGCTGTGGCGCTCGGGGGTCAGCACGACCTCGATGTCGCCGCAGTTGCGCGCGGTGGCGTCGATGGTCTCGTCGAGGTCGAGCTCGAGCTTGCCGTCCTCGCGCGACAGCCGACGCAGGCGCCGCAGGGCCGCGGCGATCTGGCGGGTGTCGAGCACGACGTCCTTGCGGAACTCCTGGAACCGGCGCGCGTCGGCGACGGCCAGCGCCGAACGCCCGCCGCCCTGCCCGCCCACGCGGATCCCGGCGGGGTTCTGCCCGCCCTGACCGAACGGCGAGGTGCCGCCGGTGCCGACCCACGTGTTGCCGCCGTCGTGGCGCTCCTTCTGCCGCTTGAGCCGGTCGAGCAGCTCCTGCCGCAAGGTCTCGAGGTCGAGCTCCTTGAGCGCGGCGCGGGTGGCCTCGTCGAGCTCGGCCAGCGCCTTCGGATCTTGCAACCACGCCTCGACGCCGGCCAGAAGCCCGCGCAGGTCGGCCTCGACGCCGCGGAAGACCTGGCCGAACACGCGGTCGAACTCGTCGTAGTGGACCTCGGACGAGACCAGCAAGCAGCGCGCGACCTGGTAGAAGCCGTCGAGCGAGTTCTGGTGGAGGCCGCGCGACAGCGCGTCGACCAGCGCCAACCAGTTGTGGGTGCTGACCGGCACGCCGCGCGAGCGCAGCGCGTAGAAGAACTCGAGGAACAGCGCCCCGCCGGGCGACTCGTATGGCGTTGCGAACATGTCCTTAAGAACCTGTCCTTGCTTTCAGGCGGCGGCCGACGTTGTCGATGTCCTGCTCCTTCTTGAGCAGGGTGCCGAGGAAGGGGATCTTGGCCCCCAGGAGCTTCGCGGGGTCGATCCCCGAGAGGCGCAGGGCCGACAGCCAATCGATGAGCTCGCTGGTGCTCGGCGGCTTGCGCAGACCTTCGACGGCGCGCAGGGTGTAGAACGCCTCGAGCGCGCCGGCGAGCAGCTTGTCCTCGACGTCCGGGTGGTGCACGCGGACGATCCGCGCCATGAGCGCCTTGTCGGGGAACTCGATCCAGTGGAACACGCAGCGGCGCAAGAAGGCGTCGGGCATCTCCTTCTCGTTGTTGCTGGTGATGATCACGATCGGCCGCTGACGGGCTGCGACGACGGCGCCGGTCTCGGGGATGGTGAACTCCATCGCGTCGAGCTCATGGAGCAGGTCGTTCGGAAACTCGAGGTCGGCCTTGTCGATCTCGTCGATGAGGACCACGACCCTCCGCTCGCTGGCGAACGCGCGGCCGAGCGGCCCCATACTGATGTAACGCGAGATGTCGCGCACGTCGCCGTCGCCGAACCGCGAGTCGTGCAGGCGCCGGACCGCGTCGTACTGATACAGTCCGTCCACCGCTTTCGTCGTCGATTTGACATGCCAGCGCTCCAGTGGACACTCGAAGAAATTGGCGATATCTCGCGCCAGAAGCGTCTTCCCGGTGCCGGGCTCGCCCTTCACCAGCAGCGGCCGACCGAGCGCCACGGCGACGTCGACCGCGCGCGAAAGTTCGGGGGAGACGATGTACTCGGAAGTCCCTGAGAAGCTCTGCACTTCCGAAGAGCTTGCCACGAGCGACCCCCCGATCATGTCCGTCCCCCGCGTACGAACCTCACGCCCCGCCTGGCTGGCCGCCCTCGCCGGCTTCGCGCTGCCGATCGGCCCCACCGTCGCCCTGTTGACGTTCGGGCCCAGCTGCGACGACGACGGCGACGACGACGCGGTCGCGGCGGTCGCCCGTCCGGACGCCGCCCGCGAGGCCGCGCACGCGGACGAAGAGGCGGAGGCCGAACCCGGCGACGACGCCCCTGCCCGGCCGATCGCGGCCGCCGACCGCGGCGACGCGCCGCGAGCGGTCGTGCCCGAGCTCGCGCCTCCACCGCGCCCGATGGGCATCCGCGGGGCCGTGCGGACGATCGTCACCTACGCCGCGCCGCGCCACGGCAGCGACCTGCGCGGCCGCATCGACGGCGGCCGCACGTTCGCCATCTATGAGCTGGTCGAAGGGACAGATTGCCCCGGCGAGGGCTGGGCCCGCGTCGACCACGACAGCTACGCCTGCCTCAAGCACGCGGTCGCCGACGAGCGCGAGCCGGTGCCGCAGCCGCGGATCCCCGAGGGCCTGCTGGTGCCCTTCATCTACGCCAAGCCGAAGGCCGATCGCCAGGGCAACCTGCTCTTCGAGGTCCCGCGCTTCAAGAGCAAGTTCGCCCTGACGCAGGGCGCCGAGCCGCTCGAGATCCTGGCGGCCAATCACCAGTACGCGTTCGTCGAGGAGCTCCAGATCCCGGGCCACGGCAAGGTCATGCTCGACGCGGACGAGCAGGTGGTGCCGCTCGAGGGGCTGAAGTTCGAGAAGCCGAGCGAGTTCTCCGGCCGCGAGCTGGCCGTCCGCCCGATCCCCGCCGGGCTCGCGGCCGCGTGGGCCGTCTCCCGCGAGGCGCTGCTGCGGCGCAAGCCGAGCCTCAAGGCGGAGATCGAGGGCCAGCTCGAGTACCACCAGGCGCTCGACGTGAAGCCCGAGCCCCTGCGCGGCGGCGGAGCCCGCTGGTTCGAGATCCCCGACCACTTCGGACCCGGGGTCCCGGCCTACGTCGAGGCCGACAAGCTGCGGCTATGGCTCGCGGGGCCGGCCCTCGACGACATCGGCGACGACGAGACCTGGGTCGACGTCGACGTCGGCGCGCAGACGCTCGCGGTGATGCGCGGCCAGCAGCCGGTGTTCGTCACGCTGGTGTCGAGCGGCACCGGCCACAAGCCCAACACCGCCACGCCGCGCGGCGTCTACCGGATCCGCAACAAGCTCGCCTACGGCCCGATGCGCAACCGCCCCGAGGACGCCGAGGACTCGCCGTATCACGTCGAGGCGGTCCCGTGGGTGCAGTACTTCTACCGCCGCTTCGCCCTCCACGGCGCCTACTGGCACGACGGCTTCGGCCACCGCAAGAGCCACGGCTGCGTCAACCTGTCGCCCCGCGACGCCCGCTACGTGTTCGAGCGCACCGGGCCGCGGCTGCCGGCCGGCTGGATGACGGCCTACGAGCACGGCGACCACCCCGGCAGCGTGGTCCGCGTGCGCAAGGGCCTGGAGCCGTCGCCCGACCGCCGCACCGAGGTCGAGCCGACCGGCGAGGACGAGCTGTTGATCGCCCGCGCCGATCCGGCGGGTGCCTGATCGGACACGTCGAAAAGGACATGTCCCGGGCGACAGGTCGCTCGGGACATGCTCCTGAAGGCATGTCGGAAGAGATCGGCCTGCGGGCGCCGCGAGCTCGGTCTCGCCGGGTGACGCGACTGCCCGTTGGGACATGCGCGAAGAGCCCTGGCCGTAAGGACAGGGCTCTTCAGGCTTTCCGAAGTTCGCCGCGGCTTCAGTTGGGCGGCGGCGGCAGGTCGCCCAGGCCTTCGCGCGGCGGCTTGCTGGGCTTGATGATCTTCTTCGGCTCCTCCTTGGGCGGCTCGGGCTTCGGCGTGGTCTTCTTGGGCGTCGTGGTCTTCTTGGGCGTCGTCTTGGCCGGCTCGGCCGGGGGCGGCGTCGTCGCCGGCGGGGTGGTCGCGGGCGGCGTCGTCGCCGGCGGGGTGGTCGCCGGCGTCGTGGCCGGCGGGGTCCCGGCAGCAGGCGGCGTTCCGGCGGCCGGCGGCGTCCCGGCGGGGGTCCCCGCAGCCGGCGGCGTCCCTGCGGCCGGAGGCACTCCGGCGGCGGCGGGATCGGCGGCGGGCGGAGTTCCAGCGGTCGCGGCGGGCGGCGCGGTCTCGGCGGGCGCGGCGTTGACGGTCTCTTCCGTGGCGCTGCCGCCGAGGAACGCGGCATAGGCTGCGCCGCCGCCGACCACGAGCACGCCCACGAGCACGATCAGCCACGACGGCATGCCGGGGCTGAGGTTGCTGGCCATGCGCTCGGGTCGCTCGCGCGACAGGTCGGGCATGCTGTCGAGGCTGCCGACGAAGGTGCGGCCGCCGGCCTCGGGCTTGGCGTGGGCGCCCGTGAACTCGAACACCGTGCGCGAACCCCCGGTCTGCAGCTCGTCCATGCGGGCGTTGCCGGGCGGCGGCGGGACCGGGCCCGACTGCGGGTGATGGTGCACCTGCTGCATCGGCTGCTGCGGCACCTGTCCCTGGGGATAGGCGCCCTGTCCCGGAGGATAGGCGCCCGGCGGGTACTGGCCGGGCGGGTACTGGCCCGGCGGGTACTGGCCCGGCGGGTACTGGCCCGGCGGGTACTGACCCGGAGGCGGCTGGGCGGCCATCGGCACCTGTCCCTGGGGATAGGCGCCCGGCGGCGGATGCTGCGCCTGCGGGTACGGCTGCTGCGGCGCCGCGCCCGGGTGGGGCTGCGAGGACCCGGGGAGCTGCACTGCCACACCGAGCTGTGCGGGCACGTACTGCGGCTGGGCGGGGTTCTGCGAGCTGCCCAGCGGTACAGTGGAGGACGGCGGGTGCTGATTCACAGGCGAAGACTCCTTGGGCCGGAGCGAGTGTGCCACGCGGGCGGTCCCTGAGCGAGGAATCCGCGTCCGTGGCGAACGCGCCAAGGCGCGCGCGACTTTTGCTAGGCTCGCCCGCGATGCGTGAGTCAGGCGGACGTTTCATCGCCATCGAGGGGATCGACGGGAGCGGCACGACGCTGCAGACGCGCGCGCTGGCGCATTGGCTCCGACAGCGCGGCCATGAGGTGCTCGAGACCCGTGAGCCCAGCGGCGGCCCGATCGGCAGGCTTATCCGTGAGCGCCTCCACATCGACGCGGAGCCCATCGACCCGGCCGCGCTGGCCCTCCTGTTCGCCGCGGATCGCCTCGAGCACATCGCGCACGAGATCGATCCGGCCCGCCGCCGCGGCAGCGTCGTCGTGTCCGACCGCTACCTCCTGTCCTCGCTCGCGTACCAGTCGCTCGACTGCGATCTCGACTGGGTCCGGTCGATCAACCACGCGGCCCCGGCGCCCGACCTCTACATCTTCCTCCGCGTGCCCGCAGAGGTGGCGTTCGCCCGCGTGCAGCGTCGCGCCGCCGAGGGCGCCGCGGCCAACGAGCGGTTCGACGCGCTCGACCTGCAGCGCCGCGTCGCCCGCCTCTACGACGCCGCCCGCGAGCGCGGCGACCTGGGCGAGATCGTGGTCCTCGACGGCACCCTGCCCCCCGATCAGGTGACGGCCCAGATCGGCGAGGTCTGCGCCCAGCGCGGGCTGTAGTCGGGGTTCGACGAGCAGGAGATCGGCACCCTGCCCGTGTTCGGCCCGCTGCCCGAGCGGCGGTGCCGCGGAAGCACGCCCCACCGGCGCGCGGGCCGGGCGACCCCGTTGCGCGGCGCCACGCCCGCGGACTACCATGCCGCCGATGATCGACTACGCCGTGCTGTGCAGAGCCATCGAGGACTGGAAGGCGGGCCACGCCGTCAACATCCCCGCGTCGAGTCCCCCGCCGGTCGCCACCGACCCCGTGGTCGACAACTACGAGGGAGTCGACGCCGACGAGGAGGTCGTCGAGACGGACGTCGACACCGGTGAGGGCGAGGTCGAGAGCGAGGGCGAGGTCGAGAGCGACGTGGAGAACGACGTCGAGGTCGACGCCGGCGAGGGCCAGCAGCAGGACCGCACGATCGTGTACCAGCTGCCGGACGTCGACGAGGAAGAGCAGGCTTGAGCCTGGCGGATTGAGCATGTCCGCATGAGCATGTCCCCAGGGGCATGTCGAAACGGACCTGTGACGAAGGGCCTGTCCTCCCGGACAGGCCCTTCGCGCTCGAGCAGACGCGTGGCCGGCCGACATCGCGTCGATGCTCCGACACCTCCGAGCCGCGCTGGCCTGCTTGAACCCTGCGACGTGCCTCAGGCGCCGCGCGGATGCCCCGGTAGCCAGGCTCGCTCGCGGTCGCTCGGTCGCTTCCTGGAGGTCCACGGGAATCGCTAGCCGATGGGCCCGCACTCGTGAGCGGCCAGTGAAGCGTGAACGAGCACTCCGTCGACGACGTAGTGGCCCGTCGCGCGATGTCTCGCCAGTCGATGCCGGCGAGCCCATCGTGCGTAGCGCCGGCTCCGCAAAACGACGAGAGCGCCCGGCAGCGGCTGCCGGGCGCCCTGCCCTCGCCTGCTTCGGCTCAGGAGCTCGTCAGAGCCATCACGGCGATCGCGGCGATCACCAGCACGACGATGACGATGATCAGCACCTTCGAGCCGCCGCCCGTGCCCTCGGCCGCCTCGGCGGTGGCGAACACCGACTCGGGCGGGGTCGACGGCGGCGCGGCCGACACGGTCGGCTTGGCCGGCTCCGGCTGCGGCTTGGGCGGAGGCGTGAGGCCGCCGAAGTCGAAGCTCGAGTTGCCGGCGAAGCTCGGCAGGTCGGGCGGTGTCTGCGGAGCGGCCTCCGCGGGGGCCGGCGGCTCGGACTCGGCGCTGCGGAAGCGCGAGCCGAACGAGGTCATCTCTTCTGTCCCCGGGGACAGGTCGGCGGACGGCTCCCCGGCGCGCGGGCGGGCCTGCGGAGCCCCGGCAGTCGGAGCGAAGGCGACGACGGTGCCCGAGTCGGTGGTGACCTGGCCGTCGTAGAACTCGGGATCGGACGCCTGGGGCTCGGCCTTCGGCTCCTCCTTGCCCTGCAGCTCGGCCTCCATGAACATGGTCCAGCCGCGCGAGCTCGGCGTGCCGCCGGCAGCCGCGGCGGCCGGTTCGGGGGCCTTCTCGGGCGTCGGCGCGGGGGCCGGGGCGGCGGCCGTCGGCGGGGGCACGCCGGGCAGCGAGTCGTTGAGCTCCTCGAGCATCGTCCAGCCGCGGACGGTCGGGCTGGCGGGCGCCGGGGCGCTGGCGGCTGCGGGCGTGGTGACCGCGAGCGCGGCCGCGTCGGCCTCGGGCTCGTCCATGATCATCGTCCAGCCGCGCGTGCTCGGCTTGACCTCGCCGCTCGAGGCCGCCGGAGCCGCCGGCTGGGCGGGCGCCGGCGCAGGCGTGGGCGCAGCCACGGGGGCAGGCGCCACGGGAGCCGGGGCGACCACGGGCAACGGACCACCGACGGGCACCCCGGGGGCACCGGCGCCGCCGGACTCGCCGTCGGTGGCCTCCATGAACATGGTCCAACCGCGCGTGCGCGGCTTGGCGGACTGCGCCGCGGCAGCGGGCGCCGCGGCCGGAGGCGCCGCCAGGTTGGGCGCGGACAGCGTCGGCGGGTTGACGCCGGGCGGCGCGAAGGTCGGCGCACCCAAGCTGGGCGGCGCGACGCCAGGGGGCTTGCCGATCGTCGGCGGGGCCAGCAGCGGCGGCGCGCCGATCTTGGACCCGACCGGCGGCGGCGCGCCGAGCACCGGCTTGGCGGCCGGCGGCGGCGCGACCGGCTTGGCGGGCTCGGCTGCGGCGGGTTCGGGGGTGGGCGCAGCCGGGGCCGCGCGATCCGGGTTCGACGCGTCGGGGTCGTGCATAGAGTCGTCCTGCTCGCGAGGGTCGCGCGGGAAGTCGTGGACGATGTCGCCAAGATCCCCGAGGAACTTGGACAGCGCCGGCCGCGCCTTGGGGTCCTTCGCCAGGCCCGCGAACAGCGGCGCCGGCATCGAGCTCTCGGGCGGGAGGCTGGCAGCGTGCTGCAGCAGCGCGGTGCCCGTGTCCTCGGTCATGAACAGCGACTCGCCCTTGAGCAGGCGGTACGTCAGCGCCGCGAGGTTGTACACCAGCGTGCGCTCGTCGATGTTCTTGCCCTCGACCTGCTCGGGCGCGATGCAATCGATGGCGCCGAAGCTGACGCCGCCCTGCGGGTCGCCGACGGCGAAGTTGAAGAGGCGGATGTCCTGGCCTTCGCGCAGGATGGAGTCGGCGCCGAGGTTGCGGTGGACCACTCCGACCTTCTGCGCGGCCGACAGCGCGACGGCGACGTCCTGGACGATCTGCGCGACCTCGGCCGGCGAGAAGCTGCCGACGCTCGACAGCGGCGACCCGGTGAGGCGCTCGTGGACCTCGTAGATGCCGCCCTGCGGCATCTTGCCGGTATCGATCACCCGCACGATCTGGGGCGACTGGACCTTCTCCAGCTGCCGCAGCTCGCGGAGGCTGCGCTCGAGCGCCACGGGCGAGACGAAGCAGCCAGGCGTGTACACCGTGACCTCCACCCGACCGCCGCTGAGGTCCGTGGCCTCGTAGCTCACGCTGCCGCCGCGCTCTCGCACCACCGCGCCGAGGGTGTACGTCCCGTCGATCACTGTTCCCGGTGAGAGAGTTGGCGCGCCGGTCGTCGCTGTCGTCATGGGTTCTCCAGCAGGGGGGGAAGTCGCGCTCCGAGACTATGCGCTGCTAGGTAGTTGATCAAGCGCACAGCGGGCCCGGCGCCCGGCGCCTCGGCGACCTTCGCATGGTTTCACTCGCGACGAAAATCGCGAGACCGTGCGACCCCGCCCGTGAACCCTGCGAACCGTACGCTGTTCGCGGAACCGCCCGCCCGATCGAGGAGATCGGGCGCACGGCACCGCGGACCACGGACTCGCGTGGAAGCACTCGGCGGCGTCACCGCGGCGATCTCGCGCGCGCAGGTGTGCGCCGGTTGTCTGCAGGCTGAGCGCGGGGCTCAACCCTTCGCCGGCGCGGCGCTCTTGGGCGCCGGCTTGCCGGGCTCGCCGAGAGCCGCGAACAGCTCCGTGGCGGAAAGCGTGCTGTGCTTGCCCAGCTTCATCTTGCGGGCATGACCAGCGTTCTTGGTACGACGAGCGCGCTTGCGCTTGGTGACTGCAGTGAAGGAAGCCATCGCGGAGGGTCCTGTTTGCGGGAGGCGGAGGGATAACCGGGCTTATCGGCCTTGTCAACCGCGCGCACCGGGCCGTGCGCCGGCCGGCCCCTGCCCGCCCCGGCTTTCGCGTCACTCTCCGCGTGAGAACACCCGCTCGACCGCCAGCACGCCGGTGATGTCGCGCAGGGTCGCCATCAGCGACGACAGCTGCTTGAGGCTGCGGACGGTCGTCTGGAAGGTGTTGATCGCGCGGCGGCCGCTGTCGTAGGCGCGGCAGTTGGCCTGCTTGATGTTGATCCCGTGGTGCGAGAAGGCCCGGCTCATCTCGGCGAGCAGACCGACGGTGTCGGTGGTGCGGACCTCGAGGGTGACCGGCCCGTCGATCTCCAGGCCCGACTCCCAGGCCAGGTGGAGGCGGCGCTCGGCGATCCGGCCGAGCGCCTCGGGACAGCCCTCGACGTGGGCCGCGATGCCCTTGCCCGGGACGAAGTAGCCGATCAGCGGATCGCCCGGCAGCGGCGAGCAGCACGGCGCCAGCTGGATCATGGGCGCGCCGGAGGTGCCGGCCTCGATGCGCTCGCGGGTGACGAGCAGCGGCGATCCCGGCGCGCCTTGCCCAGGGGCCAGGCGGCCGAAGCCCGGCAGCTTGGGCCCGGGCTTTTTGCCCGACATCCGCCGCAGCACCCGCTTGAACAGGTTGTCGTCCTCGTCGGCGACCGGCGCCAGCGCGTCCGCCACCACCGCCGGCGTGACCTGCCCGGCGCCGAGGGCCTCGTACAGCCCGTCCTCGGTGCGCAGGTCCTTGGGCAGGTCGAGGTCGGCGATCCGGCTCGCCACCTGCCCCTGAGTCTCGAAATCGGCGAGCTTGCGCCCGCGCCCGGCCAGCTCCGTGTCGAGCAGGCTGCGGCCCAGCGCCCGCAGCCGGTCGCGCTCCTGATGCCGCAGGTACTGCTTGATCCGGGCCTGCGCGCGCGAGGTCTGGCACATCTTGAGCCACTCCTTGCGCACCGCCGGGTTCGGCGTGGTGATGATCTCGATCGTGTCGCCCTGCCGCAGCTGATAGCGGAGCGGCACCATGTGGCCGTTGATCCGCGCGGCCGAGCAGTGGTTGCCGAGGTCGGTGTGGATCGCGAACGCGAAGTCGATCGGCGTGGCCCCGCGCGGGAAGGTGTGGATGTCGCCCTGCGGGGTGAACACGAACACCTCGTCGGCGAACAGGTCGGCCTTGACCGCGGCGATGAACTCGTGCGGATCGGAGACCTCGCCCTGCCAGTCCATCAGGCTCTTGAGCCAGGTGAGGTTCTGCCAGCCCTTCGACCCGGCGCGGTCGCGTCGCCACTCCGAGACGATGCCCTTCTCGGCGACGTCGTCCATGCTCTCGCTGCGGATCTGCAGCGTCAGCCGCACGCCGTGGGCCATCACCGCGGTGTGCAGCGCCTGGTAGTGGTTCTGCCGCGGCAGCGCGATGTAGTCGCGGAACCGGCCCGGCACCGGGGTGAAGCGGCCGTGGACCACCCCGAGCGCGGCGTAGCAGCCGGCGCGGTCGCGGGTGATGATGTGGAAGGTGACCAGGTCGGAGACCTGATCGACGCCCTCGTCTTGCTCTTCGGACAGGCGGTAGACCTGGTACGGCCGGCGCACGCTGGCCCGCACGCTGGCCCGCCCGAACAGCCCCTCGGGCCACTCGACGCGCTCGTCCTCGGGCTGGTCGGTCGGCGCCGGCGCGCTCGACCCGGCGGGCGGCAGGAACGCCGCCTGCAGCTCGGCCAGGCCGCGGGCCACGAACTCCGGCGCGCCGGCGAACAGGCCATCGATCTTGCTCTGCACGCCGTCGTAGATGGCGGGCTCGAGGTAACGAAAGGACAGGTCCTGCAGCTCGGTGCGGATCCACTGGATGCCGAGGCGGTTGGCCAGCGGCGCGTAGATCTCCATCGTCTCGCGGGCGATCCGCTGGCGCTTGTCGCCCGGCATGTGCTCGAGCGTCCGCATGTTGTCGAGCCGGTCGGCCAGCTTGACCAGCAGCACGCGGATGTCCTGGCTCATCGCCAGCAGCATCTTGCGGAAGCTCTCCGCCTGCTGCTCCTGGCGCGACAGGTACGGCACCTTGCCGAGCTTGGTCACGCCGTCGACGATGCCGGCGATCTCGCCGCCGAACTGCTCGGTGAGGTCGAACACCGAGAGGTCGCTGTCCTCGACCGCGTCGTGGAGGAGCGCCGCGATCACGCTGCTGGTGTCGAGGCCGAGGCGGGCGATCGTCTCCGCGACCCGCAGCGGGTGCGTGAGGTACGGCTCGCCGCTCTTGCGCACCTGCCCGGCGTGGCACTTCTCCGCCAGCGCGAACGCCTTCTCGACGGCGCTCGTGTCGGTCACGCCGTGGTCGCGCAGCTCGGCCAGCAGGGTCGCCGCGCTCGGCTCCGACGGCCTCTCACAGGCGGTCTCGCTCACGCGCCCTCCTTCTTGTCGCCGGCCGCGCCGCGCGCGATCCCCAGCACCTGCTGCCCCGACAGCACCGCCTCCGCGGCGGCGCGCTGGCGGGCACAGCGGTGGCTCTCGGCGATGTAGATCGCCCGCAGCGCGGCGTAGGCGCGGTCGAGGTCGTCGTTGACGATCACGTAGTCGTACTCGCCGTAGTGGCTGAGCTCGTCGCGGGCGACCCGCAGGCGGCGCTCGATGACCTCCGGCGAGTCGGTGTTGCGGGCCTGCAGCCGCCGCTGCAGCTCGCCGAGCGACGGCGGCAGGATGAACACCAGCACCACGTCGGTCGGGAAGCAGCGCCGCAGCTGGCGCCCGCCCTGGAAGTCGATGTCGAACAGCAGGTCGGTGCCGCTGACCAGCGCCTCGCGGACCAGCGATGCGGACGTCCCGTAGTTGTTGCCGTGGACCAGCGCGTACTCGGCGAACTCGTCGCGCGCGGCCATCGCCGTGAAGGCGTCGCGGTCGACGAAGAAGTACTCGCGCCCGTGGACCTCGCCGGCGCGCGGGGGCCGCGTGGTGTACGAGACGCTGAACTGGACCTGCGGGAACTCGTCCCGCAGGCGCCGGCAGAGGGTCGTCTTGCCGGCTCCAGAAGGGCTTGAAACAACTAGCAGCAAACCTTTGTAATCACTCGACATTCTGAACCTGCTCACGAATGCGCTCCACGTCTCCCTTGGCGGCGATGACGAGCGCGGAGCCGGCGTGGCTCGTGATCTTGCTGCCGATCGTGGTCAGCTCGCGGAACAGCTCTTGCGCCAGAAAATCCAGGACCTTGCCCTGCCCGACCTGCGCCGGGGCGTCGAGCGTCGCCCGCAGCTGGGCGAGGTGGCTGTCGATGCGCGCGAGCTCCTCTTCAATGTCCCCGCGCTGGACCAGCGCGGCAACCTCCTGGGCCAGGCGCTCGGGCGGCGGCGGACTCACGCCGGCCTTGTCGCACAACGCAGTGACGCGCTCGCGCAGGCGCGTCAGCAGCCGCTCGGACTCGCCGACGCGGGCCGACTGCAGCGCCGCGGTGTGACCCTGCAGCGCCGCGGCCAGCTCGCGCAGCGCCGCCTCGAGGGCCGAGCCCTCCTGCTCGCGCATGGCGCACAGCCCGTCGAGGGCGAGGTCGACGAGGCCGTCGAGCTCGGCGGGCGCGGTGGTCGGGGCCTCACCCGCGCCGCTGCTGCGGGCCGCGAGCAGGCGGAGCACGTCGAGCGCGGTGAAGGGCGCCAGCGCGCCGGTGCCGATGGTCTGCGCGTGCAGTTCGATCTGCCGCGCCTGCGCCAGCACCTCGGCGACCCGCTCGAGCTCCGCGGGCCCCAGCGCCGCGGCCCCGAGCGCCGCCTGCAGGTGGACGTAGACGTCGACGCGACCGCGTCGCAGCCGCGCCTCGACCTTGCGCCGCAGCGCGTGTTCGGCCGCCGCGCCGAACGGCTGGCGGATCTTCACCTCGAGGAAGCGCTGATTGACGGAGCGGAGCTCGACCCCGAGCCGCATCGGTTGTCCGGCGATCTCGGTGACACAGCTGGTCGCACCGAACCCTGTCATGCTGCGAAGCGGCACCTCTGCTCACTATCGCCTCCGCGGCCCCCGCCGCAAGTTGTGGAGAAAGCCCGACCCCGTGGCACCGACGCGTCGGTGCGCTGCGGATCGCCTGCAGGCTCGCGCGGGGGGCTACCGCGGGGGGCGCCCGAGCGCCTATGCTCCTGCCGGCGCATGGTCCGAGCTCGCGAGATCCCCGCCCGCGGAGCGTGGGCCCTGTCGGCGGTCCTCGCCGTCGGCCTCGCCCTCCCGGCCCGTGCCGCCGGCCCCTCGGCCTCGCCCGATCCCGGCGGCCCTGCACCCGGCCCGGTCGTCGGCGCCGCCGCTCCCGCCGCTCCCGCCGCGACCCCGGCACGCGCGGCTCACCCGCGGCTCAGCGAGCGCGAGCCGGTGCGGCGCTGGGCGATCGGCATCGAGGGGGTCGGTCTGCAGATCCCGCCCCTGCGTCCGCGGGTCGTCGATCTCGACGCGCGCTACCTCGGCAACTCGGTCGCCGCCGGCGGTGTCGGCGCGCTGGGTCGGGTCCGCATTCGCCCGCCGATCGCCCTCGAGCTGGCGGTGCGTTCGGGCTCGGTCCGCTACCGCAGCGAGAACGACCTGATCTCGCAGGACCTCCTGCTGGCCGAATTCGGCGCCCTGCTCTTCCTCGCGCGCGGCGACATCGGCCACTTCGCGCTCGACGCCGGCGTCGGCGGCCTCGCGCACGCGATCCGTTACGAGCTCGAGGGCGGCCGCGCGGGCGCCCAGATCGTCGGCGCCTTCACCGTCCGGGTCGGCGCCGACCTCGAGCTGTTGCTCGGTCGCATCGCCCTGACCTTCTCGCTCCGCGGCTACGGCGTCATCACCGACGTGGCGCGCACCCGTGCGAGCGGCCCGCTGTTCGCCGGCGAGAGCGCCGCGCTGCGTCAGGCCCCGCTGCCGCGCCACCAGACCCACCTGCTGGGCTCGGCTGGCGTCTTGTACAGGTTCTAAGAGACATTTCCCGACGGACATGCTCCGGGGAGCATGTCGCAAAGACCATCAACCCTCGGCGGCCTCGGCCTCGGCATCGAAGCGGGCGAACATCTGCTCGAGCCCGCGGTAGCGCAGACCGGCCTCGTCTTCGTCGTGTTGCGCGGCACCAGCGGCCGGGGCGGTCGGGAACAGGAGGTGAAGGAACAGGATCCACGTCGCCATTTGCTTGCGCTCCTCGTGTTGACCCGCTAGTAGCAGCGTGTCGCACCCGCCTCAACAATTCGGCAATTCGGCGAATAGCAGCCGCAGGAGCCCGATTCAGCCGCGAATTCCGCGGGCCGCCTCGCCCCGCTCGATCCGCATCCGCCGATCTCGCATCACGGCCGACGATCGCCGCCGACGCCGTCGCGCCGCCGAATTCTTGACGCGCGCGCCGCCCTCCACTGGCTCGCCGCTCAGGGCTCGCGGATCCACGCGTCGTCGGTGCGGCCCGGCGCGAAGCCGAGGCGATCGAGGCGCGGCAGATCGTCGACGAACTGCACGCCCGTCAGCGTGCGCGACAGCAGCGTCACCGCCAGCGGCGCATGCAGCACGAGCGCCGGGCGCAGCTCGCCGAGGCGCGCCGCGATCGCCTGCTTCGCCCGATCGCGATCGACGCGGGTCGACGCCGAGCGATACGTGTCGATCGCCGCGTCGAGCGTCTGGTCGGCCACCCCGGTCAGGTTGTGCGCGCCGCGGCTGTGGAACCACGGGTACAGGTCGACGTCGGTGCCCGACGCCAGCCGCGCCAGCGCCACGCTGAACTTGCCGGCGCGCAGCAGGTTCGCCTGTACGTAAGGCCAGCTGGCCGTCACGCTCGGCGCCTGCACCCCGAGCTGCTTCCACGCGCCGCGCAGCGCCCTCGCCACGCCCGTCGCCAGGCCCGGGCTCGCGTCCCACGTCAACGGCAGCCGCAGCACCACGCCCTGACGTCGCCGCACCCCGCGCTCGTGGATCCACCCGAGCTCGTTCAGGATCGCGTCGGCGGCGGCGCGGCCGCTCGCGTCGGTCGCCACCGTCGGCGGCGCCATCAGCGGTCCGAGCCCGGCCTCGGCGTCGCGGCCCTCGGCCAGCGCCACCAGGTCGATCGGCGCCGGCGCGTGGAGATCGACCGGCGCGGTCACGGGCAGCCCGGGCAGACCGTAGACCTGCAGCGCCAGCTCGCCGCGCGGGGCCGCGAGATCGAGCGCCGCCCGCATCCGCGGCCCCGATTGCGGCCCTTCGCGCAGGTTAAAGAGGAGCAGGTCGAAGCGCGCGGGGCTGATCAGATACGCGCTGAAGCGGGCCGCCATCGCCGGCTTCGCCAGCTCCTTCGGCACGTGGATCGGCGCCACCTCGGCGAGCACGTGGACCTCCGCGCGACGCAGGGCCGTCAGCGCCGCCGCGCCGTCGTCGATCGCCCGCAGCACGATCCGCCCGGCCAGCCCCGGCGCCTTGTGCGTGCGCTCGAGCATGAGGTGCACGTCGTCGCCGGCGACGAAGCGGAACGGCCCCGAGCCGATCGGCTGATCGGGCTGGGCCACACGCCCGCGCGGCACGATCTTGATCGCCGCGATCTTCTCGAGCGCCAGCGGGTCGTCGTGCTCGAACACCAGCCGCAGCCATCGTCCTGAGCTGTCCTTTGGGCCAGATGGCGGTCCGTCCGCCGGCATCGCCGCGCGCAGGCCGTCGAGGCCGTGCCGCTGGCGGAGCCCCTGCCCACGCGGCCCGAGCCACTGGTTCACGCTGAGCAGCGCGTCCTCGCGCGTCACCGGCGAGCCGTCGTGGAACTGCGCGCCCTCACGGAGGCGGCACACCACCCCGCGACCGGCCGGGTCGTGGTCGACCTCGCAGCGGTCGGCGAGCGCCATCTCGATCCAGGGGGCGTTGTCCCCCTGGCGCCGTACGAGGCCCTCGAACAGCAGGTCGTCGACCACGCGCTGGCCCCATGGGTCGAGCTCCGCGAACGGGTCCAGGCTGGCGGGCAGGCGGCGTACCGCGACGACCACCGTGTCCTCGGCGGAAGGCGAGATCACCGGGGTCTGCGGACGGACTTCGCTCGGACCCTCTGCGGGTGGGGCCTCGGCCGGTGGACTGCCGCAGGCGCCCGCGAGCGCGAGGCACGCCGCCGCCAGAGATCGCAGGAGGGCCTGCCTGCCCCACGCTCTCGGTCTTCGGCGGCGGACCGGGAGTGGGGCCGCCACCTGCGCGCGTGGGGCCAGGGCGTCGCTCGGCGATTGCACCCCCACCGTCTACCAAACGGCCCGAGCACTTGAAACTACGCGCGTGCGCGTGATACAGCCACAATCGTCGGTCTTCCCCCGCGGGAAGGCTCGGAGGACGACGCTCCCGATGATGCGCTCTGCTTCTACGCTCCTGATCACGACCGCACTCTGCATGGCTCCATGGGGCTGCGGAGGCGAGCCGGCCCCCAAGGTCAAAAAGTCCCAGGAGGACGAGGGACCGTCGGCGGCGGACAACGTCAAGTTCGAACTCCCGCCGCCGCCCGACTTCGACGAGGGCAAGGTCGCCGAGAAGTGGGAGGACGGCGCCTGGTCGGTCTACGGCCTCCGCAAGGATCTCGAGGAGAACGTCAAGGTCGGCGACGCGGGCCAGGAGATCGAGCTCAAGGGCTTCGTCCAGGACATCTACGAGCCGCCGGTCTGCCCCGAGGGCGAGAAGTGCCCGCCCGGCAAGCAGCCGCACATCTGGATCACCGACAAGGCCGAAGAGAAGGGCAAGAAGCGGGCGATGATGGTGGTCGGCTACCGCTTCACGATCCCCGACTACGACGCCAAGCGGTGGGAGAAGGTCCCTGACGTGGTGTTCGAGAAGGGCAAGCAGTACACCTTCAAGGGCAAGTTCAAGCGCTTCTCCGACCAGGGGTTCGCCGACGCCCGCGGCCTGCTCGACTTCACGTACTACAAGGCGATCGACCCGACCACCGGCACCGAGGGTTGGATCGCGCCGAAGGCTGCGGCCTGGCACCCGATCGAGCTGCTCCGCGTCGAGGAAGAGCAGCGCAAGCTGGTCGAGAAGGTCAACAAGGGCAACAAGAAGGGCAAGTGAGGCACGCCGTGCACAAGATCTTCCTGGGCTCGCTCTTCAGCTTCACCCTCGCCTTCTCGCTCGGCGCCTGTACGGCCCCCGAGATCGACTCTTGCGAGAACTTCCGGGAGACACGCAGCACCTGCGACGGCAACAACTCGTTCAGGTACGAGCCGGTCAATTACGACCTCTGCAACAACGTCGATCCGGAGTGCAAGGAGTTCTACGACTGCGCCGCTGCGCTGTCGTGCGTGCCCGACGGCAACTTCACCTGGCTCCTCGGCGTGGAGAAGGTCGACGCGAAGGTCGGTGGCCAGGCCTGCGTGCCGCGCAGCGTCGATCCCGAGTGCGGCAAGAAGTGCTGCCCGATCGAGAACTACCGCACCCTGTGTCCGCAGCCCGAGGACAAGGAGTGCACCGACGACGACCTCCGGATCCCCGAAGAGGAAGAGGACGAGTAGTCCGCTGCGTCGCGCGTGAGGGCGGCCCCGGCTCCGAGCTGCGGCCGCCCTTTCGTTTTGGGTCGCCGCACGATCGCGGCTCGTCGACCACGCGACGAGGACGAGCGCCCGCGGCCTGCTCGACTTCACCCCTCCCGTCGCGGCGGTTGCTCCGCGGCAGCGAGACGTGCAACGCTCGCACGGACCGGTCCAGAGAGGCTCACCGTGCACAAGTTCTTCCTCGTCACCGCGTTCGCGTTCGCCGCTGCCTTCACCCTCGGAGCCTGCACTACGCCCGAGGTGGAGTCGTGCGAGCAGTTCAAGGAGGCACGCGCCACGTGCGACGCCAAGAACGGCAGCGACACGAGCTCGGAGGACAAGGACGCCAACCTCTGCGACAACGTCGACGCCGAGTGCAAGGAGTTCTACGACTGCGCCCGGCAGCAGGAGTGCGTCGAGGTCGGCGGCGTGTTCCGCCTCGACTACGCCAAGATCTGCACCATGCCCGAGGGCAAGGAGTGCACCGAGATCGCCGCCTCGAGCGAGTGACGTCACCGGGCGAGCCGTGAGCCGGACGCGCGACCTCGGTGCTGCGAGTGACGCGAGCGTCCATCGGTCGTGGCCCCGGCGCTACGCGAGGCACGCGCGCTCGACTCGCAGCCACGCTGCAGCTCAGCGGCGCGTCGCGGCCTCGGACGCGTAGTACCAGTCGGCCCCGCGCAGGCGCACCCATGCCGGCTTCTCCTCGATGGTCGGGCCGACGTCGAGCGTCACCGTCGCCGCTCCGGGCCGGAGGATCTTCGCCGTCGTCGGCTCCCCGCGGGGTTCGCCCTGCCTCAGGCCCACCGCGCGGAACTCCTCCCAGCCCGTCAGCTCCGCCAGCAACGCCGGGTCGCCGGAGGTCGTCCACGTCGCCTCCTCGATCGCCTCGCGCGTCGCCGTCGCCGAACGTGTCCCCGAGGACAGCTCGATGCGCCGCGCCTGACCGAGCCAGAAGCGCAGCGGATCCGTGTAGAGCAGGTCGTCGGCCAGCGCCGCGCAGGTCGACTTCGGCAGCAGCGCCGCCCGCGGCTGGTTCGGCACGTGGCCCACGCAGTCCGGGTGCAGCTCCAGCGCCGCCGCCTCGCTGCCGGTCCGCTCGACGCGGATCGTCCGCAGCGGCGCCGTCACCGGCCGATCGGTCCACGCCTCGGCGCGAGCCGCCTGCAAGGCCGCCAGCATCGCCTCGAGCCGGACCTCGTCGAGGGCCGCGGCGCCGTCGGGGTGCACCGGCGCGTCGAGGCGCCAGACCCCGAGGTCGAGGCGCACGCTCTGGCGCACCCCGTCGCTCCCCCGGCCCGGCAGGATCTCGAGCTCGCGCACCTCGCCTGTCCCGAAGGACAGCAGCCGGCGCTCCGCGAACGTCTCGCGGGTGAACGCCAGCGCCAGCGGCTCCTCGCGGGCGACCACCAGCGGCGGCCCCTCGTCGCGGCGGCACGCCAGCGGCACCCCGTCGGCCGGCCCGCAGCGCAGGCGCAGCCGCTGGCTGCTGTCGGACTCGATCGTCAGGTCGACCTCCGAGCGGAAGCCCACGAGCGGACGGGCCGGCAGCTCGACCGGCGCCTGCTGCAAGCTCGTCCACCAGCGGAACACCTCCGGCTCGGCGACCTCGTGCAGCGCCCCATCCTGCTCGACCACCCAGCCGCCGCCCAGGCGTCGCAGTCGCCGGCTCTCCGGCGCCTCCATCTGCACCGCCAGCACCCGCCCGTAGGCGTAGGGCGCCAGCTGCGGCTCGATCAGCCCGCCGTCGGGGTCGTCGATCGGCCACGGCGCGTCCACCTCCGCCGCCACGCAGCCGCGCGTCCCCGCCCCGCGATCGACCACCACTCGCCCCGGCTCGCCCGGGCACGGCGGCCCCAGCCGGACCTCCCAGCGCCTGCCCGATCGGTCCTGTACTTCCAGCCATGGCGAAACGGGCAGCTCGTTCGCCTCCGCCGGCGCCGGCTCGAACTCCGCCGCGACGATGCGATCGAGGCGCAGCGCCACCGCCGGCTCCGCCAGGATCTGCGGCGTCGCCCCTGCCACCACACGCCACAGAGCATCCGCCCCGCGGGCCAGCTCGAGCGGCCCCACGCGCACCGCCGCCGCCTCGCTGGCCTCGATCGGCACCAGCCGCCGCGACAGCCACGCCGAGGCCGGCTGGGCCAGCGCCGCCGCCAGCTCCGGCTCGACCACCCAGGCGCCCGCGCCCGCGATCGTCCCGTAGTCCCCGACCCCGTCGCTGGCCGTCCCGTGGAGCGTCACCGCCTGGCGCCGGCCGTCGACCTCGACCGCGATCTCGCCGCGCGCCGGCCCCAGCGCGCTGTCCTCGGCCACCGCCCGCAGCGTCGTCGCCATCCGCAGCGAGCTCCACAGCCCGGTCAGCCCCTCCGCGTCGGCCGGGCCGAGCGGCCGTTCGCCGACCAGCACCAGGTGCTGCGCGTTGTCCCCGGGCGTGAGGATCACCGGCGGCTGCCCGGCCTGCGCGAGCGTGATCGTCGCCCGCTCGAGCTGCGCCTCGCCCAGCTCGGGGAACACCCGCCGGGCCGCCGACTGCGCGCTGTAGACCATCGGCGCCGCCGGCCCGCCGGCCCACGGGTCGAAGCGGAGCAGCGCCGCGCTGGCGATCGCCGCCGCCGCCAGCGCCAGCGTCAGCGGCCGCGGGCGCCAGCCGGCTGCCCGAGAGAACATGTCCTTCACAACATGTCCCGTCATACGCCTTGCCTCCACGGCCTCACCAGCGCCGACGAAGATGTCTGAGCGGACATGTCCCTCATGACATGTCCCATCATACCCGCCGCCTCCACAGCACCCACAGCCCGAGCGCCGCCCCGAAGCCCGGCAGGCCGACCAGACACATCCACACCATCTGCGCCAGTTGGTCCTCCTGCAGCACCAGCTTGACGTGCTCGCGCGGGCGCGGCCGCAGCCCGAGCAGCGCGTCGCGCTCGCTGAGCCAGCCGACGGCGTTGAGCAGGAAGTCGCGGCCGCGGTCGTAGACCACGTCTTCGCGGAGCAGCGCGTTGAGGGCGAAGTCGGCCGAGCCGACCACGATCATGCGCGACCCGCCGAGCTCCGCCGCCGCAGCGATCGGCACCGGCCCCTCGCGGTCGACCGCGGGGTCGAAGCGGGGCGCCTCGCCGCGGGTGAACGCCAGGATGTCCGCCTCGGCCCAGCCGCGCTCGCTCGTCTGGATCAGCGTCGTCGCCGGCGGCTCCACCGTCAGCTCGCGCACCTGCAGCAGCGAGATCGGCTGTCCGACCAGCCGCGCAGTGGCAGGGTGGTCGCCCCACCCGTCCTGCAGCGTGAACGCCAGGAACGGCGTCGCCCCGGCCATCGGCGACGGATCGACCACCACCCGCTCGCCGAAGCGGATCCCCCGCCGCGCAGTCAGCTCCTCGAGCCCGTTGGGCGCCAGGCCGCTGGCCCCGCGCAGGATCACCGCCCCGGCCAGCAGCAACACGTCGCCGCCGCCGGCCACGAAGCGCTCGACCTCCTTCACGTGCTCCGGCGGCAGCGGCCCCTGCGGCCCGCCGACCAGCAGCACGTCGCAGCCTGCGAGCCCCTCCGGCCCCGACAGGTCGGCGATCCGCACCGTCAGCCCCGCGTCGGTCAGCAGGTCGCGCAGGTGCGCGTAGCCGCTGTACGGCTCGAGGCTGTCGAGCGCCGGCTCACCGTGCCCCTGGGTCGCGCACACCACCACGCGGCGCGCGTCGGTCACCGCCAGGAACTTGCCGAGCAGCGCCTCCTCGCCGCGGAACTCCTTCACCCGCGGCCCCGTCACCTGTACGTCGGGACCTGTCGCGAAGGACACCAGGTCGGACGGCAGCAGGTGCGCCTTGCGCAGCCCTGCCCCCTGGCCCGAGCGGATCAGCACCACCCCGTCGGCCAGCTCGCGCCCGGTCAGCGCGTAGTCGCCGATCGCCGCGCTCGCCTCCTGGTGATCGCGGTCGGGGTCGACGAAGCGCACCCGCAGGTTGGGCGCCGCCGACGTCATGCGGGCCAGCACCTCGCGCAGCTCCGACTGCAGCGGGTTCGGCCGGCCGCCGCCGATCGTCGACGGCACGATCACGGTCACCTCGACCGCCGCCGGCAGCCCCGCCAGCACCTCGCGCGCGCGCTCGCTGAGCGAGTACACGTGGCCGCCGGTCCAGTCGCCGCGCTCCGCGTGTCGGCTCGCCAGCGTCGCCGCGTTCGCCAGGGTGAACGCGGCCAGCGCCACCTGCAGCCCGTGCTCGAAGCGGCGGCGCGGGCTGACCGCCACCACCGCCGTCAGCAGCAGCGCCGTCGTCACCGCGACGTGCAGGTACACCCAGCGCGGGTCGACGATCCCCTGCGCCAGCTCCTGCATCATCGTCAGCAGGCTGGTCGCCTGGATCGCCTGGCTCGCCGCCTCGGACTGCACCTGTCCTTCGAGCAAGCCGCTCATCACCGCGATCGTGCACACCACGAACGTCATCACCGCGGCGGCCAGCTGGCTGCGGGCGATCGCGCTGGCCACCAGCCCGACGGCCAGGAAGCTCGCGCCGACCAGCCCGACCCCCAGGTACCCGGCCAGCACCGGCCCGACCTCCGGCCGCGCCCCCGCGCCCATCAGCAGCACGTAGAACGCCGCCGTCGGCAGCCACAGCGCCGCGTAGAACGCGTAGGCCCCGGCGAACTTGCCGGCGATCAGCTGCCCCGGGGACAGCGGCGCCGTCAGCAGCGCCTCGAGCGTCCCGAGCCGCCGCTCCTCCGCCACCAGGCGCATGCTCAGCGCCGCGCAGATGAAGATCACCGGCAACCAGAACAGGAAGAAGCTGCCGCCGAAGTAGAACTGCATCACCGGCCCGGGCGCCGCCAGCGGGTCGTTGAGCACGCGCAGCAGCAGCGCGAAGTTGTAGCCCTGGTTGAGCAGGAACAGCGTCGCCACCAGGTACGCCAGTGGCGTCACGAACAGCGACAGCAGCTCCTTGCGGGCCACGTGCCAGGCCCCGCGCAGCCACCAGCCGAGCGCGCTCACCGTTCACCTCGCCGTTCGCACATGTCCGCAAGGACAGGCACGCACCGCGCCGCCCTGCGCCGTGCGGACCTCGCGGCCACCCCGCGGGTCGCGCTCCGCCTCGCCCGTCGGCGCCCGGCACAACCTTCCCGTTTGGACATGTCGCCAAGGACAGTCGCTTCCAGCTCGCCCGCCGCAGCCATGCGCTCTGCGGACCTCGCTGCCGCCGCTTTGGAGCCCGTCGCGCTCACGCCCCACCTCGCCCCTCGGCCTCCGGCGCCGCCTCGCCGCTCGTCAGGCGGTAGAACCGCTCCTCGAGGCTGCGGCGTCCGATCTCGAGCCGCACCGGCGGCACCCCGGCCTGCAGGCTCGCGCGGCCGAGCGCGGCCGCCAGCGCCTCGGCCTCGCCCACGTCGGCGCAGCGGACCCGCGCGCGCGAACCGGCGCCGTCGGCCACCGGCCCCTCGACCTGCGGCCCGCCGGCGCCCGCCAGCGCAAGCACCTCTGCCGCGCGCTCGGGCGGCCCGTCCCAGCGCGCGTGCACCTCGCTCGCGCGCAGCGCCTCGGCCACCGACTCGTCGGCTACGCAGCGGCCCTGCGCCAGCACGATCACCCGGTCGCACAGCGCCTCGACCTCCGCCAGGATGTGCGACGAGAAGATCAGCGTCTGCCCGCCGCCGAGCGACTTCAGCATCGCCCGGATCTCGAGCACCTGGTTGGGGTCGAGGCCGACCGTCGGCTCGTCGAGCACCACCAGCGGCGGCGCCCCGAGCAGCGCGTCGGCGATCCCGACCCGCTGGCGGTAGCCGCGGGACAGGTGGGCGATCGGCCGCTCGAGCATCTCCGTCAGGCCCGTCTGTTCGGCCACTCGCCGGATCTCCGCCGGCCGCGCCCGCCGCGGCACGCGCTTGATCGCCGCGCGAAAGTCCAAATGTTCGCGGACTCGCAGCTCCACGTAGAGCGGCACCTGCTCGGGCAGGTAGCCGACCTGCTCGCGCACCTGCAGCGACTGCGACGCCGCGTCGAGCCCGGCCACCGCCACCTTCGTCTCCGGGCCCGCCTGGACCGGCAAGAACCCGCACACGATCCGCATCAGCGTCGACTTCCCGGCCCCGTTCGGACCCAGGAGCCCCACGCGCTGGCCCGGCGCCACGCGAAACGACACGTCACGCAGCGCCGGCGTGGGCGCCCCCGGATAGCGGTGCGACAGGTGGTCGACCGCGAGCGACGCCGGCGCCCGACTCATTTCGCCGTCGCCGGCGCCCCGGCGCCCTGCCCGGCCTTCGCCGCGCCCGGCGAGCCCTTGCCGTCGTTCGCCGCGCCCGGCGAGCCCTTGCCGTCCGCCGCCGCAGCGGCCCCCGGAGCGCCCGCCGCACCTGTCCCTTGAGCGCTGTCCTTCGCGTCCTGTCCCTTCGCACCTGCTCCTGGGGCGCTGTCCTTCGCGTCCTGTCCCTGGGAACCTGCCCCTTGGGCCACATCACTCCCGCCCGCCGCGGCCTCGGCCGGCGCCGGCCCGGGCCGCGACTCGAGCGGGTCGCGCTCGATCTCCTGGATCGCCCACAGCATCGCCGCCTTCGCCTCCGGGTGGGCCTCTCGCGCGGCGGTGTCGGTCAGCGGCGCCTTGTAGCCGACCAGCCGCTGGCTGCCCATCGCCTCCGCCAGCGCCTGGCGCACGACAGGGTCCGGCTCGCGCTTCAGCGCGTACAGCAGCGCCAGCGCCGTCCCGTTGTCGCGGGCCGGGATCAGCGCCCGCGCGCACGCGGCCCGCTGGTCGACCGGCATCACGTAGGTGCCGTCCTTGTTCTGCAGCGTCAGCCCGTCGATGAGCCCGCGGCGGCGCATCTCGTAGGCCGCGTAGGCCTTCGTCGCCTCCTCGGTGCGGCCCGCCTTCACGTTGACCTCGCCGAGCAGCAGCCACGCCTCGAGGTCGTCGGGGTCGTCCTTCACGACCGCCTCCTGCTCCGGGATCGCCGCCTCGAATTGCCCGTCGGCCGCCAGCGCCAGCGCCAGCACCCGCCGCGGCTCGATCTCGTTCGGCAGCAGCGCCAGCGTCTGGCGGTAGAAGGAGATGGCCGTGCGGCGGTCGCCCGCCCGCTCGTGCAGCGTCCCCAGCAGCAGGCTCGCGTTGGCCCGCAGCGGCGCGTCGGCGGCGTTGTCGGCGATCTCGCGCAGGCCCGGCCCGAGCTCGGTCACGATCCGCTGGGGACCGTCCTTGTCCTCCGGCAGCAGCGCCGCCAGCCGCTCCTTCGCCTGCAGGTACAGCTCGGCGCGCGACTCGTCGGTCGGACCCGCCTTCGCCTCCGGAGCGGCCTTCACCTCGGCGCGCGGCTTCGGCGGGGGCGCCGGCGGCTGCCCCTCCCCGCAAGCACCGAGACCGAGGAGCACCACCGCGCACCACCACGCCGAAACTGTTCGCATGGCCACGGGACAACGCCCTCGGCGACTCGGTTCCCGCGCGCGCGTTCGCTGCTGCACGCCGGAAAGGTGCCACAGGTCCCGCCCCTTGAACACCCGGCCGCGCGTCCCCCGAGACGACCGCGTCGGTCGAGCGGCCGCAGCGACTCGCGGGCCCGAACGACGCGCCGACCTCCGCTGCGACGACCTCGCAAACAACAGCGACCCGGGCCCGCTCGAGTCGATCAGCCCAGCACTCGCCGCGGGAACCGCGGGTGCGTCTCCTCGGGCGCCGCCAGCACCGCCGCGACCGCGTCGGCGATGTCCAGCGCCACCGCGCCCACCGGCAAGCGGTCGCCCGCCGCCCCGTGCACGTGCACCCCCACCGTCGCCGCGGCCCACGGCGCCAGCCCTCGCCCGAGCAACGCCGCGATCACCCCCGCCAGACAGTCCCCGCTGCCCGCGGTCGCCAGCGCCGGCCCACCGCTCACGCACACGGCCAGGCGCGAGCCCTCGGCCACCAGCGTCCCCTCGCCCTTCAGCACCACCGTCGCGCCCGTCACAGTCGCCAGCGACCGCGCCGCGAGCGGGCGGTCGGTCTGCACCCGCGCAGCCGTCCACGCCTCGCCTGTCCTCGCGGACAGCAGGCGAGCGGCCTCCGCCGGGTGCGGCGTGATCACCCGCGGCCTGTGCGACGGCGCCGCGATCTCGGCCAGCGCCGACGCGTCCCACACGGCGGCCCGCGGATCTTCCAGCCACAGCGCCGCCAACCCCGCGCGATCCTCCGCCCGCACCAGCCCCGGCCCGACCACCAGCACCTTGGCCGCCGGCACCGGCTCGGCGCCGCCGCGCGGCTGCACCATCAATTCCGGCCGGTGCGCCAGCAGCTGCGCCTGCACCTCGCGATCGTCGGTAGCGATCGTCACCAGCCCCGCCCCGGCCCGCAGCGCCGCCGCCCCGGCCAGCACCGCCGCGCCCGGCGTCCCCGCCGATCCGCCGACGATCCCCACGTGCCCGCGCTCGCCCTTGTGCCCCCCGGGCCGCAGCCGCGAGATCACGCGCGCCACCTCGGCCGGGTCGATCAGACATGTCTCATCAGACATGTCCTGAGAGACAATCCCGATGTCGGCCACCACCACCTCGCCGGCCGCCGCGCGCCCGGGCGTCACGTGCAGCCCCGGCTTCGAGCGCACCAACGTCACCGTGCGGTCGGCCGCGAACGCCGGCCCCGGCACTTCTCCGGTGTCGGCGTCGATCCCGGTCGGGATGTCGATCGCCAGCTTCGGCCCCGACCGCGCGTTGGCCCACGCCACCGCCGCCACGAACGGCTGACGCAACGGCGGCGCCGCGCCCGTCCCCAGCATCGCGTCGACGATCAGCGCCTCTTCCTGACTCGTCGGCAGGCCGCGAGCGATCGGCACCCCCAGCTTCTCCGCCAGAGCCACCTGCTGCGCCAGCTCCGGGCTTTGGCGTTCGGTCAGCAGGAACGCCCGCGCCGGCACGCCCCAGCCATGGAGGATCCGCGCCACCGCCACCCCGTCGCCGCCGTTGTTGCCCGGCCCGCACAGCGCCCACACCGGCAGCTCGCCGCGCATCGCCAGCGCCTCGCGGGCGCAGCACAGCGCCGCCCGCTCCATCAACACCGGCGACGGCGTCCCCAGCTCCGCGATGGTGTGGCGGTCGGCCGCGGCCGCCTGGCTCCTCGTCCACAGCGTCGCCCAGGCTCGCGTCATGCCCGGCAGCATAACCGCTCCCGCCCGCGCGTGCGAGCGCCCGGCCGCCGGCTCGGCGAATCACATGTCC
Organism: Nannocystis punicea; assembly: GCF_026965555.1. GTDB lineage: Bacteria > Myxococcota_A > Polyangia > Nannocystales > Nannocystaceae > Nannocystis > Nannocystis punicea. Next base: position 6,033,830 of record NZ_CP114040.1, read on the forward strand.
CGAAGGTCATGTCCTTGCCGACGTCGACCCTTCCTGCCATCCTCGGCCGCGATGGGTCGGGTGCATCCTCGTCGGTCCGCCAGCGCGTGTGTTCGGCTGCCCGGGCTCGTCGCGCTGCTCGCCGCGCTCCCGGCCTGCATGTCCTACGGCCCGCCCGTGCGCAGCCCCGGCTACGGCGCCCCCGGACGGATCCGCCAGGGCCAGCTCGAGCTCGGCGGCGCCGTCGCCCACCCCGGCAATCCCGGCAGCGGCGGCCCGTTCATCGGCTACGGCGTGCGCGACTGGGCCAGCGTCGAGGTCGGCGCCGACTTCTCGTTCCGCCAGTGGGCCCTCGGCTACCTCGGCGGCCGCTTCACCTACGCGCCCAACCGCGACCGCAAGCTCCACGGCGCCCTCGACGGCGAGCTCGGCGTCGGCGGCGGCGCCGGCGGCCACTTCTACTGCCCCCAGCAGCCGTGCGCCGACGCCCGCGGCTGGAGCGAGCGCGCCGCGCTCGGCGGCTACGTCGGCGGCGGCGCCGGTTATCACTTCAGCTTTTTCGCCCTCTACGCCCGCGGCCGCCTCCAGGCCACCGCCGCCGAGGGCCTGCCCTCCACGCTGTTCGGCAGCCTCCACGGCGGCATGCAGTTCCGGATCGCCCGCCACGTCGACATCTTCGCCAGCGGCGGCGTGTTCGGCCTCCACAACCGCGAGGGCGGCGAGGTGAACCCCTACTGGGACGTCGGCCTCTCGGTCTACTTCGACGTCGTCCGCCGCAAGCAGCAGCCCGCCGCACGCCTGCCGTTCCGCATGTCCTTCTGAACATGTCCGAAAGGACTACCTGCTGACCAGCGCCGCCCCTGGCCTGCGCAGCCGCTACCTGCCCGCCGCGACCTCTGCTACGCTGATCGTGGCATGGGCGACCCACAGCGCAAGCTCCCCGACCCGTTGACCGTCGACGAGTTCCTCGCCATCACGTGGCCAGAAGGCGCGCGCCACGAGCTCCACGGCGGGCACGTCGTCTCCATGGCCCCGCCAATGCGGGCGCACCACAGCCTTGTGACGAAGCTGAGTCACGCCATCGGCCCCGTGCTCAACGATTGCTGCGAAGTTCTGACGGACGCAGGTATCGTCCCGACGCTCAGGCGACACACGTACTACCAGGTCGACCTGCTCGTCACGTGCGAGCCGCCCGAGCCGCGCCAGCGCATGATCCACGCCCCCGTGCTGCTCGTCGAGGTCCTGTCCCCGAGCACCCAGGCGATCGATCGCAACCGCAAGCTGCCCGATTATCGCCAGATCGCCAGCGTCCAAGAGGTCGTGCTCGTCGACAGCGAGGCCATGCACGTCGAGCTCTACCGCCGCTTCGACGGCACGCGCTGGCTCAGCGAGATCCTGCGCGAGCCGGCCGACATCCTCAACCTCGACAGCGTCGGCCTCGACCTCTCGCTCGCCGACCTCTACAGCCGCGTCGTCTTCCCCGCCGAAGAGGCAGCGGGCTGATCAGTCCCGAACACGGGGTTTCGCCGTCATGGGCCATCCACGGCCGAAATCCGGCCCCGTCATCACGCTCGCCGAGTTCTACGCGCTCACCTGGTCGGACGACCTCCGCCGCGAGCTGCACGAAGGCCAGATCGTCGCCATGGCCCCGCCGAAGAACGCTCACGGGACCATTACGGCCAACCTCGTCACCGCCCTCAAGATCGCCCTCCGCAACCGTCGCCCCTGCCGCGTCCAGACCGCCGCCGGCATCCTCCCGCCCACGCGCGAGCGCTCCTATTACCAGGCCGACCTGCTCGTCACCCGCGAGCCCTCGCGCCCGGGTGACCGCGACGTCGCCGCCCCGCTCTTCGTGTGCGAGGTCCTGTCAGAAAGCACCGAGCTCTTCGATCGCCGGTGCAAGGTCCCCGACTACCGCGCGATCGCCAGCGTGCGCGAGGTCCTGCTCGTCGACAGCGAGCGCATGTTCGTCGAGCTCCACCGGCGGCTCGACGAGCGCCGTTGGCTCACCGAGATCTTGCAGCGCCCGCACGACGAGTTGACGCTCGAGACTGCCGGCGTGAAGCTCGCGCTGCTCGACCTCTACGAGGACGTCGCGCTGCCCGCGACCAACCTCGAGCTCCCGCTCTGACCTGTCCCTGGGGACAGTCCCTCGCCGTGAATTCCCTCTCCGGCGGCCCTTGCGAGCAAGCGCACGCGCCTCGCCGCCTGCATTTCTTTCTCGTACAATCCGCCCGCCATGCCCGATCCGTTGCGCGCCTGTGCGGTCTCCTTCCTCAACGCCTGGCCGCTCGTTCAACCGCTCCTCGGCGAGGTTCTCCCGGCCGATCGGATCCCGCGCCAGCCGGACGGCACCCCGCTGTTCGACCTGAGCCTCGTGCTCCCCAGCGAGTGCGCGCGGCGCCTGGAGACCGGCGAATGTGACGTCGCCCTCGTCCCGGTCGCCGCCTGCGCCGCGCACCCCGAGTGGGAGGTCGTGCCCGAGGTCGGCATCGGCTGCCGCGGCCCTGTTCATTCCGTCCTGTTGGTCTCGCAGGTCCCTCTGCAGCAGATCGAGCGGATCTACCTCGACGCCGCCTCGCGCACCTCCGTCATCCTCGTGCAGCTCCTGCTGCGCGCCCAGGGCCTCCACCCCGAGTGCGTCCACGCCCCCCACCGCGAGGGCGCCGGCATGGTCCAGGGCACCCACGCCGCCCTCGTGATCGGCGACGCCGCCATGGCGCTGCACGAGCGCTTCCCCCACGTCTTCGACCTCGGCGCCCTGTGGCTGGCGCAGACCGGCCTCCCGTTCGTGTTTGCGGTCTGGGCCGCCCGGCCCGGCGCGCTCACGCCCGCCCACGTCACCGCCTTGCAGGAGGCCCGCGCCTACGGCCTCAAGCACGCCGAGGAGCTCGCCCACGGCTTCCGCGAGCAGCAGCTGCGCGCCGGTCTGTCCGCGCGCGACCTGCTCAGCGACAACGCCTACGCCAACTACCTCCGGCGCTCGATCCGCTACGGCCTCTCCACCAAGGAGCGCGAGGGCGTGGTCGAGTTCCTCTCGCGGGCCACCGCCGCCGACCTCCTCACGATCCCCGGCCACGACCCCGAGGACCCGGTCCATATCCGCTTCGCCGGCGGTGCTGCGCCCGAAGCGCTGGTCGCCGCTCGCCGACCGCGGCCGCCGCTCGCGGCCGACGAGTTGCTCGCGCGTGCCGCCGCCGGCGGTCGCCTCGACCTCGCCGAGGGCATCTTCCTCTACGAGCACGCCGACCTCATGGCGCTCGGCGCGGCCGCCGACGCGCGTCGCGCCGCGCTCCACCCCGAGGGCGTCGTCACCTACATCATCGACCGTAATGTAAACTATACAAACGTGTGCGTAACGCGTTGTAAGTTCTGCAATTTTTACACACCACCCGGCGCCAAGGGCGGCTACGTCCTGAGCCGCGAGGAGCTCGCTCGCAAGTTCCGCGAGACCGAGGAATTGGGCGGCGTCCAGATCCTCCTTCAGGGCGGCCTCAACCCCGAGCTCGGGCTCGAGTGGTACGAGGACTTCTTCCGCTGGACCAAGGCCAACTTCCGGCTCGCGTTGCACGCGCTGTCGCCGACCGAGATCATTCACATCGCCCAGCTCGAGGACTTGCCGATCCGGGACGTCCTCGTCCGGCTGCGCGCGGCCGGCATGGACAGCTTGCCGGGCGGCGGCGCCGAGATCCTGGACGACGAGATCCGCGCCCGGATCTCGCCCTTCAAGAACACCGCGGACGAGTGGCTTGCGGTCATGCGCGAGGCCCACGCCCTCGGCATGAAGACCACCGCGACCATGGTGTTCGGCTTCCAGGAGACCGCCGAGCAGCTGGTGCACCACATGGACCGCGTCCGCAGCCTGCAGGACGAGACCGGCGGGTTCACGGCCTTCATCACCTGGCCGTTCCAGGCCGACGGCACCCGGCTCAAGCTGCGCGACGACACCAGCCCGCTGCGGTACTTGCGAGTACAAGCGCTGGCGCGGCTCTACCTCGACAACGTCCCCAACCTGCAGGTCAGCTGGCCGACCCTCGGGCCCGAGATCGGCGAGGTCGCCCTGCGCTTCGGCGCAAACGACTTCGGCTCGGTGATGATCGAGGAGAACGTCGTCTCACAGGCCGGTGCGCGGTTCATGATGAGCGCCGCCGAGATCGAGACCCACATCCGGCTCGCCGGCTTCCTCCCGGCCCGGCGGAACATGCGTTACGACCGTCTGCCCGGCGTTCCGTCGGCCGGCGCGCCGGTCGCCACGCCGACCTCCGCGAGCGGCGAGCTCGGGGTCTTGTGACCCCTCGCACGTCCGCGAGCGGCCGGCCGCACTCCGAAAAAACCCGCGAACATAGTAAACGCCCCCCAGGGCTATCCGAGCGGTCTTTCGGACCGGTTCGGGCCGCCTCACTCCACGAGCCTCCGGGCTCCGAAACTTCACGACCGGATCTGCCCCAGCGACAGCCTTCGGGCCCGAATCGGTCCGCGCAAGAACCCGCACCATGACAGTACATCGGATCAAAAAGGGACTCGACCTCCCGATCACCGGCGCACCGCAGCAGGTGATCGAGGCCGGCTCGTCCGTACGTCACGTCGCCCTGCTCGGCGCCGATTACGTGGGCATGAAGCCGAAGATGGAGGTCAAGGTCGGCGACGCCGTCAAGCGCGGACAGCTCCTCTTCGAGGATCGCAAGGCCCCCGGCGTGCGCTTCACCGCCCCGGGCGCCGGCTCGGTGGTCGCGATTCACCGCGGCGAGAAGCGGGCCTTCGTCTCGCTGGTCATCGCCCTCAACGAGCGCGAGGTCGCCGGTCAACCTGGCCCCGAGGACAGGGTCACGTTCGCCAGCTACACCCGCAAGCCGGTCGAGCAGCTCGGCGCCGACGAGGTCAAGGCGCTGCTGGTCGAGTCGGGCCTGTGGACCGCCCTGCGGCAGCGCCCCTTCTCGCGCGTCCCCAGCCCCGAGTCGACCCCGCGCGCGCTGTTCGTCACCGCGATCGACACCAGCCCGCTCTCGGCCGACGTCAGCGTGGTGCTCAAGGGTCACGAGGGCGACTTCCAGCGCGGCCTGGCCGTCCTGAGCAAGCTCGCGCCGAAGACCTACCTGTGCAAGGGCCCCGGCCTCAACCTCGACGGCGGCTCCGGCGTGCGCGTCGAGACCTTCGAGGGTCCGCACCCGGCCGGCCTGGTCGGCACGCACATCCACGTGCTCGAGCCGGTCAACCGCGAGCGGGTCGTCTGGCACATCGGCTACCAGGACGTCGTCGCCGTCGGCCGCCTGTTCGCCACCGGCGAGCTCGACTTCACCCGCGTCGTCGCCCTCGGCGGCCCGGTCGCCCAGCGGCCGCGCCTGCTCAGCACCCGCAACGGCGCCAGCCTCGACGAGCTGACCGCCGGCGAGCTCAAGACCTCGTCCGCCGGCGAGAACCGGGTCATCAGCGGCTCCGTGTTCGGCGGGCGCAAGGCCCTCGGCGAGGCCGACGGCTACCTCGGCCGCTACGTCAACCAGGTCAGCGTCCTGGCCGAGGGCCGGCAGCGCGAGCTGCTCGGCTGGCTCGCCCCGGGCGCCGGCAAGTACAGCACCATCCCGGTCTACTTCGGCTACCTGGCCAAGCTGTTCGGCAAGAAGTTCGACTTCACGACCACGACCAACGGCTCGCCGCGGGCCATGGTCCCGATCGGCATGTACGAGCGCGTCATGCCGCTCGACATCCTGCCGACCTTCCTCCTCCGCTCGCTCCTGGTCGGCGACACCGACCGGGCCGTCGAGCTCGGCGCGCTCGAGCTCGACGAGGAGGACCTGGCGCTGTGCACCTTCGTCGACCCGGGTAAGTCGGACTTCGGCGCCGTGTTGCGGCAAAACCTCAACGAGATCGAGAAAGAGGGCTGACGCAGATGTTGCGAAAGATGCTCGACAAGCTGGCCCACTCCTTCGAGAAGGGCGGCAAGCACGAGAAGCTGTACCCGCTCTACGAGGCGGCCGACACCTTCCTCTACACGCCCCCGGACGTCGCCAAGCGCGACGCCCACGTCCGCGACGCCCTCGACCTCAAGCGCATGATGACCACCGTCGTCATCGCGCTGCTGCCGTGCGTGTTGTTCGCGATGTACAACACCGGTCTCCAGGCGCACCTGATGATCGCCAAGGGCGCCGCGCCGCTCGACAACTGGCAGACCGCGCTCTACCAGCTGCTCGGCTTCGGCTTCGACCCGGCCAACATCCTCGCCTGCTTCCTCCACGGCGCCATCTACTTCCTGCCGGTCTACATCATCACGATGGCGATCGGCGGCAACTGCGAGGCGCTGTTCTCGGTCGTCCGCAAGCACGAGATCAACGAGGGCTTCCTCGTCACCGGCCTGCTGTTCCCGCTGACCTTGCCGCCGACCATCCCGCTGTGGCAGGTCGCGCTCGGCATCGCCTTCGGCGTCGTCATCGGCAAGGAGGTGTTCGGCGGCACCGGCATGAACGTGCTGAACCCGGCGCTCACCGCCCGCGCGTTCCTGTTCTTCGCCTACCCGGCCCAGATCTCGGGCGACCAGCCGTGGGTGGCCGCCAACCTCGCCACCCTGCCGCAGGGCGTCTCGGGCGCCACCGCGCTCGGCCGCGCCGCCGCCGACCCGATGCAGGTCATCAACCATACCGGCGACTGGACCGCCACCTGGTGGGACTGCTTCATCGGCACCATCCCGGGCTCGATGGGTGAGACCTCGACGCTGTGCTGCCTGATCGGCGCCGCCGTCCTCATCCTCACCAAGGTCGGCTCGTGGCGGACCATGCTCGGCGTCGTGCTCGGCACGCTCGCGCTGTCGAGCATGTTCAACGCCATCGGCAGCCAGACCAACCAGCTGTTCAACCTGCCGTTCGAGTGGCACATCGTGCTCGGCGGCTGGGCCTTCGGCACCGTGTTCATGGCCACCGACCCGGTCTCGTCGGCCTTCACCGACACCGGCAAGCTGATCTACGGCTTCGGCATCGGCGCCCTCGTCGTCCTGGTGCGGGTCGTGAACCCCGCCTACCCCGAGGGCATGATGCTGGCGATCCTGTTCATGAACATGTTCGCCCCGCTCATCGACCACTTCTTCGTCCAGGCCAACATCAAGAGGAGGCTCGCCCGTCATGGCGCATAGTACCGGCTACACCATCGGCTTCGCCGCATTGGTCTGCGTCGTCTGCGGCGTCGGCATCGCCAGCGCGGCAGTCGCTCTCGCCGACCGCCAGGCCGAGAACAAGAAGCTCGACCAGCAGAAGCAGGTCCTGGCGGTCGCCGGCCTCATGCAAGCGGGCGAGTCGCTGTCGCCCGACGAGGTCAAGAAGCGCTTCGCCGACAACATCAAGGCCGAGGTCGTCGACCTCAAGACGGGCGTCGCGGCCCAGGGCGTCGACCCGGCCGGCTTCGACCAGCTCAAGGCCCAGAAGGACCCGGCGCAGAGCCGCGAGGCCCCGGCGAACAACGCCAAGGTCCTGCGCCTGCCCAACAACGCCAAGGTCTACAAGGTCCTGAAGGACGGCAAGGTCGACACCCTGATCCTCCCGATCGAGGGCTACGGCCTGTGGTCGACCCTGTACGGGTTCATGGCCATCGACGCCAAGGACGCCAACACCGTCAAGGGCATCACCTTCTACCAGCACGGCGAGACCCCGGGCCTCGGCGGCGAGGTCGACAACCCCAAGTGGAAGGACCTGTGGCCCGGTCGCAAGATCTACGGCCCGGGCGGCCAGCCGCAGATCGCCGTCGTCAAGGGCCAGGCCGGCCCCGCGGCGAGCGACCCGTACCGCGTCGACGGCTTGTCCGGCGCCACCATCACCAGCAACGGCGTCACGAACCTCGTCAAGTTCTGGTTCGGCGCCGACGGCTTCGGTCCCTACATCCAACACTTTAAAGCGGCGGGGGGCAAGTAAGTCATGGACAAGCAGACCAAGGGCGTCCTCTTCGACCCGCTGTTCAACAACAACCCGATCGCCCTGCAGGTGCTCGGCATCTGCTCGGCGCTGGCGGTCACGACCAAGCTCGAGAAGGCGTTCGTCATGTCGATCGCGCTGACCGTGGTCACCGCGTTCAGCAACCTGGCGATCAGCCTGATCCGCAACTACATCCCGTCGAGCATCCGCATCATCGTCCAGCTGACGATCATCGCCTCGCTCGTCATCATCACCGACCAGATCCTGAAGGCCTTCGTCTACGACGTGAGCAAGCAGCTCAGCGTCTTCGTCGGCCTCATCATCACCAACTGCATCGTCATGGGCCGCGCCGAGGCCTACGCGATGGCCAACAAGCCCGGCATCAGCTTCCTCGACGGCATCGGCAACGGCCTCGGCTACAGCATGGTCCTGCTGGTCATCGGCTTCATCCGCGAGCTGTTCGGCTCCGGCAAGCTGTTCGGCGTCGAGATCTTCAAGACCGTCAACGACGGCGGCTGGTACCCCACCAACGGCCTGATGGTCATGGCGCCTTCGGCGTTCTTCTTGATCGGCTGCATGATCTGGATCATCCGCGTGGCCAAGCCGGCGCAGATGGAGAAGGAGTGACCCCATGCTCGAGCACTACTTGAGCCTCCTGACGAAGTCGATCTTCGTCGAGAACATGGCCCTGGCGTTCTTCCTTGGCATGTGCTCGTTCCTCGCCGTGTCGAAGAAGGTCGAGACGGCGATCGGCCTCGGCGCCGCGGTCGTCTTCGTCCTCGCGGTGTGCGTGCCGCTCAACCAGCTCATCATCGTGTCCCTCCTCAAGGAGGGCGCGCTGGTCTGGATCAGCCCGGAGTTCGCCACCGTCGACCTCAGCTTTCTCAGCTTCCTGGTCCAGATCGGCACCATCGCCGCCGTGGTCCAGGTCGTCGAGATGGCGGTCGACCGCTACGCCCCCGCCCTCTACAACGCGCTCGGCGTGTTCCTGCCGCTGATCGCCGTCAACTGCGCCATCCTCGGCGCCTCGCTGTTCATGGAGCAGCGCGAGTACAACCTCGGCGAGGCCGCGGTGTTCGGCCTCGGCTCCGGCATCGGCTGGGCCATGGCGATTGTCGCGCTCGCCGCCCTGCGCGAGAAGATGCGCTACAGCAACGTCCCCGAGGGCCTGCGCGGCCTCGGCATCGCGTTCATCCTCACCGGCCTGATGGCGATCGGCTTCCTCGCCTTCTCGGGCATCCAGCTCTGACCCGCGGAGGAGCACCCACCTTATGACCACCATCATCATCCTCGGCGTGGCCATGTTCACGTTCGTGATCCTGGCCCTGGTGTTCATCCTGCTCGCCGCCAAGGCGAAGCTGGTCAACACCGAGGCCGTCACGATCGGCATCAACGGCGACCCCACCCTGGCGATGCGGGTCCCGGCCGGCAGCACGCTGCTCAACACCCTCGCCAACCAGAAGATCTTCATCCCCTCCGCCTGCGGCGGTAAGGGCAGCTGCGGCGTGTGCAAGGTGAAGGTGCACAGCGGCGGCGGTTCCATGGTCCCGACCGAGGCCGGTCACATCAGCAAGGGCGAGGCTCGCGAGGGCTGCCGGCTGTCGTGTCAGGTCAAGGTCAAGGGCGACATGGAGATCGAGCTGCCGCACGAGATCTTCGAGATCAAGAAGTGGACCTGCAAGGTCCGCTCGAACAACGGCGTCGCCACCTTCATCAAGGAGTTCGTCATCGAGCTCCCGCCCGGTGAGGTCGTCCCGTTCCGCGCCGGCGGCTACATCCAGATCGAGTGCCCGCCGCACGTCGCGAACTACAAGGACATGATCATCGAGGAGAAGTACCGCGACGAGTGGGACAAGTACAACTTGTGGCGCTACGTCTCGAACTGCACCGAGAACGTCGAGCGCGCCTACTCGATGGCCAACTATCCGGAGGAGTACGGCATCATCATGCTGAACATCCGGATCGCGACCCCGCCGCCGAAGGTCCCCGACGCCCCTCCGGGCATCATGAGCTCGTTCATCTTCAGCCGGAAGCCGGGCGACCCCGTCGTCATCTCCGGCCCCTACGGCGAGTTCTTCGCCCGCGAGACCAAGAACGAGATGGTCTTCATCGGCGGCGGCGCCGGCATGGCGCCGATGCGCTCGCACATCTTCGACCAGTTCAAGCGCCTCAGGACCGACCGCAAGGTCTCGTTCTGGTACGGCGCCCGCAGCCTCCGCGAGGCCTTCTACGTCGAGGACTTCGACGGCATCCAGCGCGAGTTCCCCAACTTCAAGTGGCACCTCGCGCTGTCCGAGCCCAAGCCCGAGGACAACTGGACCGGCTACAAGGGCTTCATCCACCAGGTGCTGCTCGAGAACTACCTCAAGATGCACCCCGCTCCGGAGGACTGCGAGTACTACATCTGCGGCCCGCCGATGATGAACGCGGCAGTCATCAAGATGCTCACCGACCTCGGCGTCGAGCCCGAGAACATCATGATGGACGACTTCGGCGGCTGACGCAGACGCGCGCCGCACCCACGCAGGGCGACCCCTCGTGACGGATCCGCTGCAACAGAAGTACGGGAGCAGGGCCAAGGTCCTGCTCCCGCTTTGTCTTTTGGCCTTCGTGGCCCTCAGCGCCTGGCGCCTCTGGCCTTCGGGACAGGTCGCTTACACGCCCCCGGGAGGCCCCGCCGGCGCGCCCGCGAGCGGCCCGGTGCACGTGCTCTCGGGCCCGACGATGGGCACCACCTGGCGCGTCACAGTCGTGCACGAGGGCCGCGACCCCGCGCCGATCCTGCCGATGATCGAGGCCGAGCTGTCGCAGATCGATCAGCAGATGTCGACCTGGCGCGACGACTCGGCGATCAGCGAGTTCAACCGCCGCGCCGACACCTCCGCCTTCCCTGCCCCGGCCGCGCTGGTCGAGGTGGTCGCCCAGGCGCAGGAGGTCAGCGAGCGCAGCGGCGGCGCCTTCGATGTCACAGTCGCCCCGCTCGTCGACGCCTGGGGCTTCGGTCGCAACCCCACGACGGCTCCGCCCACCGACGAGCAGCTCGCGGCCCTGCGCGCACAGGTCGGCTGGCAGTCCCTGCACGCCGACCGCACCGCCGGCACCCTGCGCAAGGATCAGCCCGGCCTGACCATCACCCTGTCCGCGATCGCCCCAGGCTACGCCGCCGACGTCCTCTCCGATCGGCTCGTCGAGCTCGGCTTTGCCCGCCACCTCGTCGACGTCGGCGGCGAGTTCCGGGCCCGCGGCGACGGCCCCGAGGGTCCGTGGCGCCTCGGCATCGAGCGGCCCGGCGGCCCCGCCGACGATCGCCTCGTGCAAGAGGTCGTGCCCTTGCGCGACGCCGCGCTCGCCACCTCCGGCGACTACCGCAACTACCGCGAAGAGGCCGGTCGACGGATCTCGCACACCATCGACCCGCGCAGCGGCCGTCCGATCGATCACAAGCTCGCCTCGGTCACCGTCGTGCTCCGCACTGCCGCGCTCGCGGACGCCTACGCCACCGCGCTCAACGTCCTCGGGCCCGAAGACGGCTTCGCCTTCGCCGAGCGGGAGGGCCTGGCGGCCCTGTTCCTGGTCCGCGAGGGCGACGGCTTCGCCCCTCGCGCCACGGCGGCCTTCGCGGCCTTGCGCGCGGGGTCCCCGTCCGCCACCCTCAGTCCCTGACATGCCCACGATCCTGCTCACCATTGCCGTCCTCGCGGCCGTCATGCTCGGCATGGCCGTCGGCGCCATCTTCGCCGGCAAGTACCTCAAGGGCTCGTGCGGCGGCATCGCCAACGGCAACTGCGGCTGCACCGACGCCCAGCGCCGCGACTGCTCGACTCGCGCCGCCTGAGCCGGCGGCCTCGTCCGTGCCCACTTGGGGGCATGTCCTCTGCGACATGTCCTTCATTACCTGCCTCATCCGACAGGTCGCATCGGTCACCTGCCCCCGAACGCCGTCTCTCCGCCCTGGCGCGGGTCCAGGGAATGAGCGACGCTGCTAGCGGGTGTCGATGGCGGACTTCGACGCGGCGTACCTCGACGAGCAGCTGCGGGGCCTCGAGCACTCGCCGGTGCCCGTGTGGGTCCTCGATCCGGACCCCATGCGGATCCGCTGGGCCAACGCCCCTGCGCTGGCGATGTGGCGGGCCGACAGCCGCGAGGAGCTGCTCGCGCGGGACTTCACCCGGGGCCTCGACGCGGTGCGCACCCGCCTCGGCGCTGCCGTCGAGCAGGTCCGCGAGGGCGGCACTCTGTGGGACGAGTGGACCGTCTATCCCCGCGGCGTACCGGTGCAGATGAAGCTGCACTTCGCCCCGATCGCGCTCGGCGACGGCCGGATCGGCGTCCTGCACCACGTCTTCCCGCGCGACGAGGGCCCCGATCCGGCGTCGCTGCGCGGGATCCAGGCGCTCTCGTTGACCGCAGTGATCGTCGCGGTGGTCGAGTTCGGCGGCCGGATCGTCATGAAGAACCCGGCCGCGATCGCGGCCTTCGGGCGCCTCGCCGACGACTGGCTGGCGTGGTTCGTCGCGCGACCCGACGCCGAGGCCATGCTCGCCGTCGCCGCCGACGGGGAGGTCGTGCGCCGCGAGCTCCTCGTCGCCACAGTCACGGGCGAGCGGCTCCACGGCGTCGAGGTGCGACCCATCCGTGACGCAGTCACCGGCGAGATGGTGGCCTTGATCCACCACACCGACGAGACCGCCCGCCACGGCGCCGAGGTCGAGGCGGCCCGGCACCAGCGCCTGGCCGAGGAGCTCGACCGGACCCTCACCCTCGTCGAGCGTCAGCGGCGCGAGATCCTCAGCCTCTCTGCCCCGCTCCTCGACATCGACGAGCACACCCTCGCCGTCCCGCTGATCGGCGCCTTCGACGGCGAGCGCGCCGCCGAGCTCGAGGCGCGGGTCCTGGCCGCCATCGGCGAGCGGCGGGCCCGAACCGTCCTGCTCGATCTCACCGGCACCCTCACCGGCGACGCCGCCAGCGCCGAGCGGCTCTTGCGGCTCGTACGGGCGATCCGCCTGCTCGGCGCGCGCGCGATCCTCACCGGCATCGGCCCTGCGCTGGCCAGCGCGCTCGCCGGCGTCGGCTTCGACGGGCGCCAGACCCCGTTCGCGCGCAGCCTCGCCGACGGCCTGCAGCTGGCGCGCGCGCGCTGAAGCGCCGCCGGGCGGGCGCGCCGCCGCTATCCTGGCCATATGCGACGCGAGCTGGCGGCGTGCGGATTGCTCCTCGGCTGCGGCGCCGACGACGTCCAGGACGTCGGCAGCGACGGCCGCACCAGCAGCACCGCCGCCAGCGAGGTCGGCATCACGGTCATCCCGACCGAGGGCGTGCGCTTCGACGTCGGCATGCTCGACGTCGGCGAGGCCGACTGCGGCCTGCACAACGGCGACCTCGGCCTCTCCTTCATCTGGATCGCCAACAGCACCCAGGGGACCGTGTCGAAGATCGACACCGTCACCTTGAAGGAGCGCGGCCGCTACGTCGTGCGGCCCGACGCCGCGGGCAACCCCTCGCGCACCTCCGTCAACCTCTCGGGCGACGTCGCCGTCGCCAACCGCAACGGCGGCATCACCAAGATCTACGCCTTGCCCGAGCGCTGCGCCGACAGCAACGGCGAGCCCGGGATCCAGACCGCCGACGGCCCCGACTTCCTCCCGTGGGGCGTCGAAGAGTGCGTCGCCTGGTACACGCCGATGACCTACGTCAGTCAGCGCCCGGTCGCCTGGACGCAGGGCGTGTTCGATCCGGACGCGTGCACCTTCCGCGAGCAGAAGCTGTGGACCGCCGGCATGAACACCCCCGGCACCGTCGACATCCTCCGCCTCGACGGCGACACCGGCGCCATCGAGGCCAAGGTCACCATCGACGACGCCTACGTCGACTCCTACGGGATCTACGGCGGTGCCGTCGACGCGCACGGCAACTTCTGGGGCTCGCAGGTCGGCCAGGCCAAGCTGCACTTCGTCGACCACGACACCCTCGAGCACAGGAGCTGGGACCTCGAGGTCGGCGCCTACGGCATCACCGTCGACTCCCAGGGCTACGTGTGGACCTGCTCCGGCAACGCCTCGCGCTTCGACCCGGCGACCGAGACCTGGCAGCGCGTCCTCGCCGGCGAGTACGGCGGCTGCATGGAGGACGGCCACGGCACCCTCTACAAGGCCACGCCCGGCGGCATCGTGGCGATCGACACCACCACCCTGGCGATCCAACAGACCTACGCGCTGCCGCAACACATCCACGGCATCAGCGTCGACTTCTACGGCTACGTGTGGGGCGTGTCGCAGGGCTCGGAGGCCTACCGCCTCGATCCCGCGGACGGCAGCTTCAAGACCGTCGGCGGCCTCGTCGGCGCCTACACCTACAGCGACATGACCGGCTTCGCCCTCAGCGCCGTCGGCGTCCCGTGACGCCGCCATCGACCTGTCCCACGAGACAGACCGGCAGCGCCGGGGCTGACCTTCTTCATGACCTTCGAGACATGTCCTTTTGAATATGCTCTTCAAGACATGTCCGAACATCCTCACTGCGCCGCCGACGGCCCGGTGACGCCCCGGGCAGCCGCTCCACGCCGGCACGAGCGAACCGCCGCCGGCTCCGGCCCGCGTCGCGACCCAGACCACTGCTCGAAGCTCGCGCGGCTCGGCCCCTGCGAGCACTGTCTGGGAGCGAGCCGCGGCATCTTCCGCGCCGAAACCTCGCCCTACCACGCCGTGCCCGAGACCCTCTCCCTCGGAGATGCGCGCGGCTCGGCTCGAGCCTCGATCTGCGGCAGTGCGAGCCAGGGCGAGCCGAGACCTCGCGTCCGGGTCGCGCTCGACCCCCTCTCGCTCAACCCTCCGCCCGCGCGAGCTCGCCCTGCAGCAGCTCGACCAGCTGCGCGCTGAGGACCCGGTACAGCGCGGACGCTTGGCCTTCGAGGGCCGCCTCGTGCCGCTTCAGGGCGGCCAGATCGCCGCGCGCCGCCGGCCCCGACACCCCGCGGGGGATCCCCAGCGCCAGCAAGTTCTCGAGCGCCGAGCGGAGCAGCTCCCCGATCGCGCGGCTTGCGAGCGGCCCCGGCAGCCCGAGCGAGCGCATCGCCTCGGTCGATCGCTCGGCCAGCACGGCCAGGTGATTGCCGGCCAGCGCGCAGGCCGCGTGGTAGCGCGTGCGCTGCTCCGAGTTCAGCTCCTGCAGATCGAGGTGCGCCTGCGGACCGATCCACCGCAGCGCCACCGCGCGCGCCGCCGGATCGCCCTCCACGCCGAACACGCACGACCCCAGGCGGCTCTGCGGTCGCTCGCGGCGCAGGCTGCAGATCGGGTGCAGCGTCCCCACCGGGCACCCGGCCGCGGCCGCGGCCGCCAGACCCTCGCGGGCGACCACCGCGCCGGCCGCGTGCAGCACCGGCACGCGCGGCGCCCCGCGAGCCACCAGCGCCGTGGCCGCCGCCGCGAGCCAGCGATCCTGTCCCAGCAGCCAGATCGCATCGGGTGTCCCTTCGGGCAGATCACCTGTCCCATCGACCAGCCCGCGCGCCGACCCGAGCGCCGTCGACCACCCGCGCTCGCGCAGCCACGGCTCCGCGTGGGCCGACACGTTGCCGCGGCCGATCAGCCACACGTGGCCGACGTGACCGGCGCGGAGGCGGCGCAGCACCGCGGCCGGGACCGCCATCGTCAGGGCCTCCTGCGCGGCAGGATCGTCGCCCGCGGCCAGCCACTCGCGCACCGCCGTGCTGCTGATCTCCGGCAGCGCGCAGTCATCCGCGTCGGCGAACCCGACCCGCGGCACCACGATCGGCGAGAACTCCGCCGCGATCTCGGCGGCCCGGTGCCAGCGCTGCAGCTCGCCGCGAACGACGATGTCCGAGCCGACCACCAGCCGCACCGCGAAGCCCGGGTGCTCCTCGGCCACCGCGCGCAGCAGGTCGTAGCTGTAGCTCGGTCCCTCGCCGCCGCGGCGCGCCGCCAGCCGCGCCTCGACGTCGCTCACCTCGACCGTCTCGGCCTGCGAGGCCATCGCCAGCCGCGTCAGCGCCAGGCGATCGGCGAACGGCATCATCTGCTTGGCGAACGGGTGCGACCAGCAGGGCGCCACCAGCACGCGGTCCGCGAGCCCGCGCGCCAGCAGGTAGGTCGGGATCAGCGCGTGTCCGAGGTGCGGCGGATCGAAGCTGCCGCCGAGGACGGCGAGGACGGGTCGCTCCATGCGCTTGCGATCGTCCCAGCCTTCACGCGCCCGGGCAAGTTGCCGCCCGCGCCGCGCAGGCGCGGCCGCTCACCGCCGTCACCCGGTACGACGCCCGCGTCGCGCGCGCCCGCAGCGTCCGTGAACGCAGCGCTCAACGAGTCGTCGCGCTCCCCTCCGACTGCCGCCTCGCCGCCACCACACGCGCGCTCGCAGCACCGCCGCACGCCACTCGCTCCGGGACCCGCAAGCTTCGTCACGATGCGCACTCGCAGCATCGCGCGCGGCATTCACTCCGGATCCAACCAACGCTGGCGGCGACCTCGTCACCGCCGGCATCACCGCGCGCCGCTCACTCCGGGTACAGCAAGAACTGGCGGCGCCGGACCACGAACGCCGCGCGCGCCGGTTCCTGGCTGGCCGCCATCTCGGCCAGCGACGTCTGCGACTCGATCGCCTCGCGCAGCCACGGACCTCCGGCCAGCAGGTCGATCGCCGGGCGATCGGCCACGAACTCGTACGGCTCCGTGCGCCAGCGCATCGCCCCCTGTCCCAAGCGCCAGGTCGCGCGCAGCACCGCCCACGTCGTGCGCAGCGAGCGGACCGCCGCTGGCTCGCGGATGTGCAGCTGCACCCCTCCGCAGCGGCGCCCGCCGAACTTCTGGAACATCGGCTTGAACCCGAGCGGCCGCACCTGCAGCCCCGGGAGCGCCGCGTCGTCGGCCAGCAGCGCGGCCGCGAGCGCCTGTCCCTCGAGCCAGGGTGCGCCGAAGATCTCGAACGGGCGGGTCGTCCCGCGCCCCTCGCTGAGGTTCGTCCCCTCGAGCAGGCACTGCCCCGGGTACACCAGCGCCGCGCCCATCGTCGGCATGTTGGGCGACGGCAGGACCCACGGCAGACCTGTCTCGAAGAACAGCATCGAGCGCGTCCAGCCGGCGGAGCGCAGCACCTCGAGCCGCTCCGCGTCGGCGCGCCCGCGCTCGAGGATCGTCATGCGCGCCAGCTCGCCGAGCGTCATCCCGTGGCGCACCGCCACGTCGTGCAGCCCGACGAAGCTCTCCTCGTTGGGCGCGATCGCCCCGCCCTCGACTTGGTCCGGCGTCCCCCCGATCGGGTTCGGCCGGTCGAGGATCAGCACCCGCAGGCCCGCCTGCAGCGCCACTTCGGCGGCCAGCACCGCCGTCCACACGTACGTGTAGTAGCGGCTGCCGATGTCCTGCAGATCGATCACCAGCCAGGCCGCGCCGTGGAACATCTCCGGCGTCGGGCTCAGGCTGGCGAAAGTCTCGCCGTAGAGGCTGTAGGCCGGGACGGTCGCCCGCGGCGCCTCGCCGGACACCACCTCCATGTCCTGGGCCGCCGCGTCGAGCCCGTGCTCGGGGCCCAGCAAGCTGACCACGCGCGCCCCGATCCGGGCCATCACCGCCGTCGCGTGCTCGAGCTGCGCCGTCACCGACGCCGGATGGCAGAGGAGCGCCACCGGCACGTCGCGCAGCCGCGGGCCGTCGCCGTCGGCCAGGCGATCGAGCCCCGTCTTCACCGCGGCCGCGCCGGCACCTGCCCCTTCAGACACATCATGAGCGAGCACGCCCCCGCTATAGCGGTCCCCGCAGGCGCGCTCAAATTCTCGGGCGGTCGCGCGGCTGGAGCGATCGCGCTCGAGCGGCCGGATCCGCCGCCCTGATTCGCCGCTTTTTTGGGCCGCTCGCCGGGGCTTGGCATCCTACCTGTATGCGCGATCCTCTGGCGCCCATCCCCTCGCCCACTGCCAGCCCGAACTTCTGGGACACTGCACTGTTGCCCCGTGGCACGCGCGTCGGCGGCGACGAGCCCGTCGAGGAGTTCTCGCCGCTGCGGCTCCTGCAACGCGACCAGGGTGACACCCACGGCCTCGACCGCCGCAGCCGCCGCCGCGTCCGCGGCCAGTCCCACGACGTCGAGGATCACGGCAGCGCGCGCCTGATCTCCTCCGTGCACACCGTGCGACGGGCCCTCCTCGGCCTCTCGACCGCGCACGGCTGGGCCCTCGTGCACACGCTGAGCGTCGCGCCGACCGGCCTGCTCGTGCACCTCCTCGACCTCTTGAGCCCGGGCCTCAACCCCGCGATGCGGGATCGCGGGCGCAACTTGCTGGCCCGGATCGCCCCGCTCCTCGGCGCCCCGCTGCGGCCGCGCGCCATCCACCGCCCGGGTTCGCCGCTGGCGACCATCGGCGGCTGTCTCCTCGCCCCGCGGGTGATCGCCGATCTCTCGAGCTGGGCCTCGCAGCCGAGCGCCCGTCGCGGCACCACGCGCGCGGGCCACGGCGCCTTTGCCGTCACCTTGTTGGCGCCCACGGTCGATCCGGGGGGCGGCGTCGTCCGCATCGAGGGCGAGCTGGTGCCGATGACCGACCCGCAACCGCAGGTCCTCGCGGTCGCCCTCTCGCCTCGGGCGCTCGCCGAGCTCGGACGGACTTTGCAGTGGCCGGAGGGTGGTCCGGCGCGCGTCGAGGTCGAATGAACGCCGTATGAGCCGCGGCGAGATCCGCTCACGTGTGCCCACGTTTTTGTCCGCGATTGGCGTCCACGGGCTCGCGCGCGCAGGAAAAGTTCGGTAGAACGCGGTCCCGTGCCCCCAGAGGAGCATTGACGCTGCTTTGCCTTGTCTCTATCCTCGCGGGCAACATCTCTGGCGTATCACTTCGGCACGCTGGCGATATGCGCCTTCACGGCCCTCCAGGGCCTGCCCTCTTCACGGCCCTTCCGGGCCACGGCCCACCGGCCTGCTTCTGCTCTTCCCGGCCCATCGGGCCTGTAGCGTGACCACCAAGGGGATCCGGCCTTGAACGCACCCAAGAAACCAGGAACCGACCTCAGCGCCCTCAAGGCGCGCCTCGCCAAGAAGACGGACGCGGCTCCCGCCGAGCCGGCAGCGCCGGCGGCAGCCGCTCCGGCGGCAGCCGCTCCGGCCGCGCCGAAGGCGGCTCCGCCGGCCCGCCCGCCGTTCAAGAAGGCGCCCTCGCCGGCCGATCTTCCGCCGCCGGGAGAGTCCGCGCCGATCGACATTCCCCCGCCGGGTGAGGTCGCCGCGCCGATCGACATCCCTGCCCCGGGCGAGGTCTCCGCGCCGCCGCAGCCCGCTCCGGTCGCCCAGCCCGTCGCGGCCGCCGTGCCTGCGCCGCGCAAGGCGATCGACGACGGCACGCCGTTCGGCAGCACCGCCGGCTCGTTCGATCCGAGCGCCGGCCTCATCGACGCCGGCGAGGTCCAGACCAAGGGCAACCGCGGCCTCGTGATCCTCGCCGCCGGCGCCGCGCTGGCCTTCGGCGTCGCGCTCGGCTGGATCGGCCATCAGATCACCTCCAAGGGCGAGGTCAAGGCCGTGGCCCAGAAGAAGGGCGGCGACATGTTCAACGAGGCCACCAAGGTCTCGGACATGCGCAAGGGCATCTCGCTCAAGATCGACGAGCTGCAGAAGCTGGTCTCGACCGATCCGGCCAAGGGCGCCGAGGAGCTGGCCAACCTCCTCAAGACCAACTTCGAGAAGAGCCCCAAGGTCGACGACCTGTTCGGCTGGCAGCTCGGGGGCATCGGGCCCGAGGGCATCCGTCGCACCTTCGACCTCTACGAGGAGGCCAACGGCCTGCGGCTCGACCTCGGCTACCTGGTCAACTTCGTCGCCGGCAACGCCAAGGCGCTGACCGAGACGGGCGGCCCGCGGCTGTTCGCCATCAAGTTCAAGAAGGACGGCAGCGCCGTGCTGGTCGAGCGCGGCGAGGCGATGTGTGGCGAGGCCCCGTGCGCCGACGGCAAGGAGGGCGAGGCCAGCGGCTACAAGGTGCGCGACGCGGTCAACCAGGAGTTCTCCGTCGCCGCCAAGGGCAGCGAAGAGGGCCAGGTCCTGCCGCTGTCCGCGGACACGCAGATCTACGGCTATGTCGTCGGCCTGAACCCGGAGAACAACGCCAAGCTGGTCGCCGGCTCGCTGTTCGCCAAGGTCAAGGCGCGCCTCGAAGAGATGTCCAAGGCCGAGACTCGGGCGCTCAAGGCGCTCAAGAGCTACTCGGACGATCCGAACATCGACGGCGGCGGGCCCGCCGATCCCGGCGCCGACTGAGTGCAGTCGGGATCACAGCCGCCCGCCCTACCCGCCGGCACCGCTGCCGCCGACGCTGCCCCTTCGCGACCCGGATCCGAAGGGGCAGCCCCTCCTGGCCCTCCGCCGCCGCCTCCAGCGCGGCGCTCGGGGCCCGCAGGGCCGTCGCCGCTCGCTGCCGGTTCGCGGCTTTGGGTCGTCAATCCGGCCCGCGCCGGCCTGTTCGGCTGGCTCGTGCGCTACTACGTGTTCGCGGCCGCGTGCATCACCGTGGCTCTGGGCTACGTCGGCGTGCGGGTCTATCGGGCCTATGACGCCGCCCTGCCCGACATCGCCGACGTCGAGCGCTACGACGCGCTCGCGCCCGGCGTCACGCGGATCTACGCGGCCGACGGCAGCGTCCTCGCCGAGCTCGCGCGCGAGCACCGGGCCTACGCGCCGATCGACGAGATCCCCGACCGCCTGATCCAGGCCTTCCTCTCGGTCGAGGATCGCCGCTTCTTCACCCACGCCGGCCTCGACTGGCGCGGCCTGGCGCGCGCCACTCTCGCCAACCTGCGCTCGGGCACCGTCATCCAGGGCGGCAGCACGATCACCCAGCAGGTCGCCAAGGGCTTCCTCAGCGACGAGCGCACCCTCGACCGCAAGCTGCGCGAGGCCCTGCTCTCGCTGCGGATCGAGGGCCGCCTCGGCAAGTGGCGGATCCTCGAGATCTACCTCAACAAGATCTTCCTCGGCCACGGCGCCTACGGCGTCGCCGCCGCGGCCAGCCGTTACTTCGGCAAGGAGCTGCACGAGCTCACCCTCGCCGAGGCGGCGCTGATCGCCGGCCTCGCGCGCGCCCCCTCGCGCTACAGCCCGATCGCCAGCCCGGAGCGCGCGCTCAAGCGGCGCTCCGTCGTCCTGCAGGACATGGTCGAGGCCGGCGCGATCACCCCGGCCGAGCGCGACGCCGCCGACGACGAGCCGCTCAAGCTGGCCGCGCCGCCGCCCGACGTGTTCCGCCTGCGCGCCCCCTACTACGCCGAGCACGTGCGGCGCGAGGCCGGGATCCGCTTCGGTGAGGCCGCGGTGCTGCAGGACGGCCTGCAGATCGAGACCGCCGCCAACATCGAGATGGGCGCCCAGGCCCACGCCGCGATCGACTCGGCGCTGCGTCGCATCGATCGCCGGCAGGGCTGGCGCGGCCCGGTCGCGCACCTGTCCGACGAGACAGCTCGCGCCACCTTCCTCGAGCGCACCGGCGGCGAGTACGGCGGCGACGCCATGACCGCCGATCCGCCGCGCTGGCGGCTCGCGCTGGTCACCGAGGTCAACGCCAAGCAGGCCAAGGTCCGCGTCGGCGCGGCCGAGGCCTTGCTGCCGCTGAAGAAGATGGCCTGGGCCTCGCGGTACGATCGCAACACCGGCGTCAACGACGTCAAGATCACGCGCGTCGACGAGGCGATCGAGGCCGGCGACGTCGTGTGGGTGCGGCCGGCGCAGAAGCGGCGCAGCGTGATCGCCGAGATCGACGACGAGGCGGCCGCCGCCGAGAGCGCCGCGAATGAATCCGGGGACATGTCCGCCGGGACAGCCGCGCTCGAGCCGCCCGACGAGGCCACCGGCCTCTTGCTGGTCGAGCTCGGTCAGCTGCCGCGGGTCGAGGCCGCCATCTACACCATGGCGCACGACACCGGCGAGGTCGAGGCGATGGAGGGCGGGCTCGACTACGACCGCTCGCAGTTCAACCGGACCACCCAGGCCTGCCGCCAGCCGGGCAGCGTCTTCAAGGCCATCTACTACGCGCTCGCGCTCGACGGCGGCCAGTACACCATGGGCACGGTGCTCGAGGACAAGCCCTACGTCCCCGAGCCGGGCGAGATGTGGAACCCGCAGAACATCGGCCAGACGCTCGACGGCAAGGTCCTCCTGCGCACCGCGCTGATCAAGTCGCTCAACCTGCCGTCGATCCGCCTGTTCGTCAGCCTCGGCGCCGACAAGGTGGTCGCGTGGGCGCGCCGGCTCGGCTTCACCACCGAGCTCATCGCCGACCGCGCCCTCTCGCTGGGCGCCTCGTGCGTGCGCACCGACGAGCTGTCGCGCGCCTTCTCGATCTTCGTCCGCGGCGGCTCGTGGATCGATCCGGTCTACCTCCGCCGCGTCATCGACAAGCGCGGCCAGACCCTGCTCGACCAGCGCCACCCGCTCGACGCCGGCCTCGACGTCGCCGGCCGTCTCGACCGCATGGCCGCCGTCGCCGTCCACGGCCCGCGCCAGGTGGTCGACGACCGCACCGCGTTCCTCATCACCCGCCTCATGCGCGAGGTCGTGACCGCGGGCATCGGCGGCCGCGCCTCGCAGATCGGCGTCCCCGCCGGCGGCAAGTCGGGCACCGCGTCGAAGAACGCCTATACCACCGACACCTGGTTCGTCGGCTTCACCTCGCGCCACATGACCGCGGCGTGGATGGGCGACGACACCTACGAGCGCTCGCTCGGCGACGAGGACGCCAGCTACACCACGGCGACGCCCATGTGGACGCAGTTCATGGCCGGGGTGGTCGCCGGGATCCCGCACGAGAACCTGCCGCTGCACCGGCCCCCCGGCATCACCAGCCGCAACGTCGACGCCCGCAACGGCGAGGAGCCGGTCGCCGGCATGCCCTCGGCGACGCTCTACTTCAAGGAGTGAGCGGGCCTTTCGAGCATGTCCGATCGGACATGCCGGAGCCGCGGGGTGCCACCATTGCCCGCCCGCGGAAACGCGCGGAATGCATCGACCCCCGCCGCGCCTCGGCGATCTGAACGCGGGTCCGCAATGCATGCACGTGCGCCGGACTCGGCGAAGTTGCTCTACGTCATACTTTTACCCATTTACATATCAGGAATCTCCTTAAACGCCAGAACGCCGTGGATCGTCGGTTTACCCTGGCGCCCGGCACGCCCCCGTGGATCTCCCGGGGTGGTCGCCGGTCAGTCTCGGACCTACGCCCCTCTCCGGGGCTCTGTGTGACCCACTGCTCGATTCCGGCGAGGACACCTCGATAGCGCCGGAATCGCCGTTTGCCTGGCGTTGGCCCGGCTCGACGAATGGCCGTAGTCGCCTTCGCGGCCGCGGTGCGAGGACTCGCCGAAGGTCGTCGCAATCGACGTTCTGGTGCGGGTTGGTGAGCGGCGGAGGGGCGGCTCGGCGGCGGGCCGCGACTGTGGTCGGGGTCATCGCCACCGCGTTGCTCGCGCGGCGCCTCCCATCAGACTTGGCGACGACGACGCCGACCGCTCGTAGGCGGCGCGGCGCCCGAGCTGAAGGAAGCCGAGAAGAACACCATGCTATTCAATCAGACGAGTATCCTCCTCGCGTCGGTGACCGTCGCGTTCGCGATCCCCTTCGTCGAGCCGACGTGCGATTACGATCCGCCCGACCCCAAGGAATGCTACAAGAACGAAGATTGCGAGTACGGCGAGAAATGCGTCGACTACAAGTGCGAGCCGGACTACGAGTGCTATAAGAACGAGGACTGCGAGTACGGCGAGAAGTGCGTCGACTACAAGTGCGAGCCCGACTACGAGTGCACCAAGAACGAGGACTGCGAGTACGGCGAGAAGTGCGTCGACTACAAGTGCGAGCCCGACTACGAGTGCACCAAGAACGAGGACTGCGAGTACGGCTACAAGTGCGTCGACTACAAGTGCGAGCCCGACTACGAGTGCACCAAGAACGAGGACTGCGAGTACGGCTACAAGTGCGTCGACTACAAGTGCGAGCCCGACTACGAGTGCACCAAGAACGAGGACTGCGAGTACGGCTACAAGTGCGTCGACTACAAGTGCGAACCCGACTACGAGTGCACCAAGAACGAGGACTGTGAGTACGGCTACAAGTGCGTCGACTACAAGTGCGAGCCCGACTACGAGTGCACCAAGAACGAGGACTGCGAGTACGGCTACAAGTGCGTCGACTACAAGTGCGAGCCCGACTACGAGTGCACCAAGAACGAGGACTGCGAGTACGGCTACAAGTGCGTCGACTACAAGTGCGAGCCCGACTACGAGTGCACCAAGAACGAGGACTGCGAGTACGGCTACAAGTGCGTCGACTACAAGTGCGAGCCCGACTACGAGTGCACCAAGAACGAGGACTGCGAGTACGGCTACAAGTGCGTCGACTACAAGTGCGAGCCCGACTACGAGTGCACCAAGAACGAGGACTGCGAGTACGGCTACAAGTGCGTCGACTACAAGTGCGAGCCCGACTACGAGTGCACCAAGAACGAGGACTGCGAGTACGGCTACAAGTGCGTCGACTACAAGTGCGAGCCCGACTACGAGTGCACCAAGAACGAGGACTGCGAGTACGGCTACAAGTGCGTCGACTACAAGTGCGAGCCCGACTACGAGTGCACCAAGAACGAGGACTGCGAGTACGGTGAGAAGTGCGTCGACTACAAGTGCGAGCCCGACTACGAGTGCTACACCAACGAGGACTGCGAGTACGGCTACAAGTGCGTCGACTACAAGTGCGAGCCCGTCAAGGAGTGCTACAAGGCCGAGGACTGCGCGTACGGCGACGTGTGCTTCTACGGCAAGTGCATCCACGAATGCCGGGATTGAGCCGTCGACCGGCGTCCTGGTGATGACGCGCCGGGTCCGGTAGCAGACTCCGCCGGGTCGAGCGCGCCCTCGCGTGGATGAGCAAGCAGCTTCGCTACCTACCGCGCTCGCGCGCGATGCCGGCTTCGACCGACGTCGCCTGCGAGCGCGGCAGCGTCTTCGCAGGCGCACGCGACGTCGACGCAGACGTGGTCAGCGCGCCGTCACGGGCCTGTCCAGGCCGAGGCCGATCGCGGGCAGGATCGCCTCGTCGACGATCGCCGCCAGCTGCTCGTCGCTCGGCGGCGCGTCGGCGTCGAGGGCGTGCTTGAGCACCAGCGCCTCGCCGATGTCGGCCACCACCGGCGTGATCCGCCGCGCGTCGATCTGCCCGTGGGCCGCGTAATGGCGCAGCACCGTGAGGGTGAACCGGCCGCCCCGGGCGTCGAACACCCGCTCGTAGAGGGCGGCCGCCAGCTCGGGGTAGCGCTTGCGTTCGGCGACGATCGCCGCCGCGGCGGCCGCCGTCGGCGTCTGCATCCACGCGACCAGCTGCTGCAGCGCGCGGAGCAGGTCGCCGCGCAGATCGTCGGCCGCGGGCGAGGCGGCCTCCTCCGGATGCTCGTCGTGGATCGCGTCGAGGAGCACGTCGTGCGGCGAGGCCCAGCGGCGGTACAGCGACGTCTTGGCCGTCCCCGCCCGCCTGGCGATGCCCTCCATCGTCAACCGGCCCAGGCCGACCTCCGCCAGCTCGGCCAGCACGGCCGCGTGGATGCTGCGCAACAGCTCGCCCCCTCGCCTGCGCGTCCGCGCCTCGGTCCTCGCCTTCGTCATGTTCGCCTTCGATTAAGATACGTCTCCGTAGCTTAAATAACAACTGTTAGATACGATTGCGTAGCCAATCCTCGGGAGGCTCACGCAAATGTCCGTCTTTCCAGCCGATTCACCCGAAGCGCCGCCGCTCGCCGCCCGCGCCCTGGCGCCCGACCTCGCCCGCGGCGTCATGCTCCTCGTCATCGCCCTGGCCCACGCGCGGGTCCTGAGCGGTCCCGACACCGGCCCCACCGACCAGGCCGTGGCCGCCCTCCACACCGCCTTCGTGGATGGCCGCGGCTATCCCATGTTCGCCGCGCTGTTCGGCTACGGCATGGCCCAGCTGCTGGCGCGTCACGTCCGGGCCGGCGCCGACTGGCTCGCGGCCCGCGAGCGCCTGCGCCGACGCGGCCGCTGGTTGCTCGTGTTCGGCTTCGGGCACGCCCTGCTGCTGTTCCACGGCGACATCCTCGGCGCCTACGGCCTCCTGTCGGTGCTCCTGATCGCCGCCTTGCGCAGCCCCGATCGATCGCTGCTGGCGGCGGCCGGCGCGTGGTTCGTCGCCGGCGCGCTGGCTTTCGGCGGCGCCGCCCGCCTGATCCCCGCCGGCGCGGACGCGGAGTCGCTGCCGGGACCGCTGCTGTCGGCCGCGTTCCGCGTGCTCGGCTGGCTCGCCACCACCCCGCTGTTCGCAGTGATGGCCGCCGGACCGTTCCTGGTCGGGATCTGGGCCGCCCGGCGTCGCCTGCTCGAGCGACCCGAGCAGCACCTGCCGGCGCTGCGCCGCACCGCCCTCGCCGGCATCGCCGTGGCCGTCGTCGGCGCGCTGCCGCTGGTCGCAGTGCACGCCGGCCGGTGGGGCGACGGCGCGGCGCCGCAGATCGCCGCCACCGCCCTGCACACCCTGACCGGTTACGCCGGCGGCTTCGGCTACGCGGCCCTGGTCGCCCTCGCGGCGGCGCGGCTCGGCGAGCGCCGCGGCCTCGTCGTCACCGCGCTGGTCGCCTGCGGTCAGCGCTCCCTGAGCTGCTACCTGGCGCAGTCGCTCGCCTGGCAGCTGCTCTTCGAGCCCTACTGGGCCGGCCTCGGCGGCCAGTTCCGGCCGCTGACCGCCGCGGCGGCGGGCTTCGGCGTCTGGGCGCTGACCGTCGTGCTCGCCGACCTCGCGCGCCGCCGCGGCCGCCAGGGCCCCGCCGAGGCCCTGCTGCGCCGAGCCCTCCACGGCCCCGCCCGCAGCGAGTGAGCCGACCGGCGACGACGCCGCGCCCGAAGTGCATGTCCTCATGGACATGTCCTATCCAGCATGCTCTATCGCCCATGTCTCTTCAGACATGTTCAAAATCGCCACCCCTCGCCTCGCATGCGACATGGAAGCCGGCGAGCGCCTCCGCACCGGACCTGGAGGATCCCGGCGCGCGACGTCATGGGCCCGCTCGGAGCTCTCCTCCCATGTCCCTTCAGACCTGTTCGAAATCACCAGTCATCCTGTCGCAGGCGACATGGAAGCCGGCGAGCGCAGGCCTCGCGCACACCGGGCCTGAAGTGCCCGGCGCGCGCGGCTTGGGCGCGGCTCAGAACCAGGTCGAGAGGCCGATCGTCGCCGCCAGCGTGAACGACTGCCCGGTGCGGCCCCACACCGGAGCCGGCCCGGGCGGCACGCCGGCACCGCCGACGCGGCCGATCCCGTGGACCCACCGGTAGTCGAACGTCAGGCCGAAGTCGACCGAGAAGTACTGCGTGACGAACGCGTGGGCGCCGAAGCCGACGCCCAGGAGCGGCGCCATCGAGCCGATGCGGGTCCAGGTGGGGCCGTCGTTGCTCGTCAGCGTCGCGCCGGTGAAGCCGGTGCGGACGAGGATGAACGGCAGGACCGGGCCCTCGGCGATCGGCAGGATCTCGAGGTACGGCGTGAACGTGCCGACGAACGACGTCTGCGAGTTGTCGTTGGAGTCGTCGTCGAGATCGTCGTTGCGGTCGAACGAGTGACTCAGGTTCATGCCGAAGCGCGCGCCGAGGATCAGGTGGCGATGGATGCCGTAGCCGACGCCGAGCGCGATCACGGACGCTCCGCCGAGCGGGTTGCCGTCGATCGTGACCGGGCGACCGGCGCCGAAGCCGATGACGTTCCAGCGCGGGTTCCTCGGGTCGGGGGCCTCGCCGGGGTCGTAGTACGGACGACCGTGCGTCCACGACAGCACCTCGGTGTCGAGGTGGACGCGGACCTTGCCCTTCGGCGCGACCCTGGCTGCCTCTGCGGTGGTTGCGATGGACCCCAGGGCGCAGACGAGCGAGACGGAGAGTGCGAGTCGATGGAGCTTCATGGCCCCGCCAGGGTAGGCCACGCGCGACGGCGAGCCAAGCGTCGGGGTGCTTGTGAAGATGGCGGCCTCGGGGCTACGCTCGCGGGCGAGAGGCCGCCACGTGGGCCGAGGCAAGAGCACTTCGCCCAGTTTGGTAGGGCATTTGATTTGAGATCAAAAGGTCGCGGGTTCAAATCCCGTATTGTTCACCACCGCCTTGGTCGGGCGGCCTCTCACTGAATCTCCTGCGCGCCCCCGTCGCTCGCTGCCTCGCACGCGACGAGCGGGCGCGCGTGCGAGTCGCAAACCTGCGCGTCGAAGCATCTCCGTGCTCGAGAGCACGACGGCGATCCGCCGGGCCCAGCTCGACGAGCTCCGGCCTGCCAACGCCTCGAGACGTGGAATCACCCGCGGCGTGAGCACCTCGAGGGAGCCCAGCGCGTGCGGATGCATCGTGCTCGCGGCTGGGGAGCGCGACCCCTCGCGCTGCGAGAACCGACCCGCGTTCATCGCTGCGCGGGCAGGCGAGCACCGGCCTCGGGGCGCACCATCTCGAGCGCAGCTCAGCGACGCGGAGGTGCCCTCGGCGATGACTCGCGGTGCGCGACGACCTCCTCGCCGCGCTCGACGCCTCTCCCGGCTCACCTCGCGGGCCTCTCCGCGCTCGTCCGGCGACGCGCGCCCGACCCTCGGCAGCGACCTCGAGCGAGCGACGTTATCCGCCGCTCGCTCGGCCCCTCCGGCCCCGCGACCCCGATCGCCGACAGCGGCCTCGAGCACGTGGACGGCGGCTGCGGCCGCTCGCGCAGCGCGTGTGATTGACCGCCTCGCCCACCTCCCGTACCGTCTCCAGTGGGTACGCCTCGCCGCGAGGGGTGTTCGCCCGCATCTCTCACCATCGAAGATCCGCATGACCGCCGCCACTCGAGCCGAACCGCGCGCCGCCGCTCCCGAGCGGATCCTCTCCCTCGATCGTCTCGCCGCTCTCTCGAGCGACGCCCTGCGCGGCCTCTACGGGCGCGGCTCGGTGCCCGACGATCTCACCGTCCTCGACGGTCGACCGAAGGGCCGCATGCTGACCGTCCGCGGCCTCGAGCGCGGCCCTGTCGCCCGCTTCCTCCGCGCCTTCGCCCGCCATCCCCGCTTCCCCTGGGACGGCAAGAGCTTCTTCCCCGCCGGCGCCGAGGAGGGCCGCGGCATCAACCGCGTCGACCTGCTCGTCCGCCGCTTCGAGTGGTTCCCGTTCGCCACCCGCGTCGAGCCCTCGGTCGTCGACGGCGAGCCGTGCGTCTACCTCGACTACGAGCAGCCGGGCAACCCGTGGTTCATCGCCCGGATCCGCGACGAGATCCGCGAGGTCGCCCCCGGCCTGTTCCTCGGGCCCGCCATGTGGAAGCGCGACCGCGGCGGGGCCAGCCACGTCCTGTGGTTCGCCGTCGACTTCAGCACCCCCTCGGACTTCTGACGCTCGGCCGCCCGGCGCCCGAGCTTCGGGACATGTCCTTGGTGACATGCCCGATCCGTCATGACCGCCGGGACATGTCCCGAAGACCCTCCGCCGACGAACTCGGCGCCCCCGGCTCTCGCCCGGTGAGCGGTCGCCGCGCGCCCAGCAGAGCGAGTTCGGCCGGCGAGCCGACCTCGTTCGCTTGCGTGGCCTCGGGGCGCGCGGACAGTCACGGCGCCTCGTCGGCGCCGTCGGCTCTCACCTCTTGAGCGCTCCGCGACGCCGCGCCAGCCCGAGCGCCAGCAGGGCGAACTCGGCCGGCGAGCCGAGACCGTTCGCTTGCGAAGCCTCGAGGCGCGCGGACAGTCACGGCCCCTCGTCGGCTCTCCCCCGGTGGGAGCTCCGCCGGCGCCGCAGCAGCCCGAGCGCCAGCAGGCCGATCGACCCTCCCCCGCCGTCGGCCTGGCAGCGCCCGCACCCGGGGTTCGCCGGCGGCGACTCTCCGCCGCCACGCGCCTCGCCTCCCGCAGGCAGCGTCGCCGCGCCGAGGTCCGGCAGCTCGCCGATCACGTGGTCGCGGAGCGCCACCTCGCGGGACGCATCGACGACCGCAGGCAGGTGCACCGTTCCCGCGGGCAGCGACCCCCACGCCCCGCGCCGCGGCTGGGCGCACGCGACCATCCCGGGCCACGGATGGCGGACGACGTAGCTCGCCCGAAAGTCGTCGCGCCCCGCGGGCTCCGGCAGCCCTGCGACTGGCCGATCGGGCATGGCCCCACGGACAGCCGGTGCCGCCGCGAACACCAGGTCCTCGCCTGGATCGCCGGGATCGAGGCGCAGTCGCAGGCGCGTGTGCGTCAACCCGTACGGCCCCTCGGACCGCCCCCACACCCGCGGCCGCGGCCCTTTCCCGTGGTACTTGCTGCGCACCCCGGGATCGGTGGCGAGGAACGGGTCCTCGGCGGCCACGTCGAACTCCAGCCCGTGGCTCGCCGGCGCCGGCGCTCGCGGACTGTCCCAAAGGACATCTCCTCCCAGGCTCCGCAGCGTCACCCAGTCCAGCGGCGCCCAGGTCTCCGGGGCGTGGACGTACTCCGTGAGCACCGCCCGCGGCCGGGCCGCGAACACGTGGTCGAGCAGGGCCGCGTACACCTTGTCGAACACGGCCGTGGTCGCCGGCGTCAGCTCGAGACCGGTCGGCACCGCCAGGTTGTCGCGGTTCGCGACCTCGTAGCGGGCGTGCGCCAGCACGTGCACCACCAGGTCTTGCGGCCCGTCGGCGTTGAGCAGACCGAGGCGCACCGGCAGCTCGAAGCGCTCGCTCTCGTAGTGGAACCGCAGCGGCGACAGCGTCACCTCGCCGCCGGCGTCGCGGCGCACGCGATCGATCGCCACGCGAGCGACGAAGAACTTCATGCCCGCCTGCACATACGGTCGCAGCGCCGCCTCGGCGCCGTCGGGGAGGACGTAGCCCCGGCCTCGCAGCCACTCGACCAGCCGGGCCGAGTCACGCGCACCGAGGATCTCGACGTCGTACTCGCCGACGGCGAAGCGCGCCTCGGTGCGCACCTGCCGATCGGTCCGGACCGTGCCGAACGCCGGGCTGGTGGTGTTCCCCCAATCGACGGAGATCCCGCGCGCCTCCTGCTTGGCCTGCGCGCACGGGTCCTGCTCCCACGACTCGAACAAGCGCGGCGCCGAGTCGGCGTCGACCCGCGCCAGCACGTCGCGCTGCAGCGTCCGCACGTCGCCGCGTCGCAGCACCTGCGGCACCGGCACCACCAGCGCGAAGTCCTCCGGCGGCCCCGAGTACGCGCTCTGGATCGTCACCACGGTGCGGTCGCCCTCGCGCAGCAGCACCACAGTGGCCGCGCGGCTGCGCAGGGGCGTGCCCGCGCGTTCGACGAAGAACCCGCACAGCGCCGCGGCCGGCGCGGGCGCCAGCAACAAGCTGACCGAAAGTACAGCCGAGAGCACCGCCCGCCGCCGTCGCATGCTGTCATCGTCCCACCGCCGGGCCGCGCGCGATCGGACCGCCCACGGACGCCGCCCGCGCGCGACCGCCGTGCCCTCGGACCGCGCTCGGACGCGGGCCCCTCGCCCGCCCGCGTGGCATACTCGCGGACCCCCCGTGCTCCGCCGCTTCGCCCTGCTCGGCGACATCCACGCCCAGGATCGCCGCCTCGCCCTCGCACTCACCTGGCTCAAGGGACATCCGGTCGACGCAGTGCTCGCCGTCGGCGACCTCGCCGACGGCAGCGGCGACCTCGATCGCTGCTGCGCCCTGCTCGCGGCGCACCGGGTCCTCGGCGTGTGTGGCAACCACGACCGCTGGCTGCTCGCCGACGAGCTGCGGGGCCTCCGGCACGCGCACCAGGCAGTCGACCTCGCCCCGGCCACGCTCGCCTATCTGACGGCCCTGCCGGCCACGCGTCGACTGGCGACCGTGCGCGGCGATCTGCTGCTCGGCCACGGCGTCGGCGCCGACGACATGGTCCGCCTGCGCCCGCATCACACCGGCTACGACCTCGAGGCCAACTTCGCCCTCGCCGAGCTGCTCGCCGATCCGTCGCTGCGGCTCGCGGCCGGCGGCCACACCCATCAACGCATGGTCCGCGCCTTCGCCCGCCCGGCCGGCCCGCCGCTCGTCTTCATCAACCCGGGCACCTTGCACCCCGACCACGACAGCGGCTTCGCGGTCGTCGACCTCGAGCGCGGCCAGGTCGCCTACTTCGACCTCGTCGAACAGGCCGACGAGTCGCTCGCGGTCCGCCCCGCCGAGGTCGCCCCGCTGCCCTGAACTTCGGGGCATGTCCGTTCGGACATCCCGATCGGGGCCGGGCTCCATGCCCCTTCGGCCCCGCTCGTGAAGTCCTGCTCTGGCTCGCCCCGCTGACATAAACTCTGGGCATGTCTGCGCGGACATCCCCGCCCGCCGCCGGGTCCGGGGCCGCGTCGGGGCGTCTGCGTCTGCCCGTCGCTCCGAACTTCGGGGCATGTCCGTTCGGACATCCCCGCTCGCCGCCGGGTCTTGCCCCCGTCTGCCACGCGTGCGCCGGCCGGGGCCGGCCGCTCGGGCCTCGCCGGAGCCTCCCGCCGGCTCGTGCGCAGGGACGCTGTTCTCCGTGCCAAGCCCGAGCCGCCTCGCCCCCTCTTGACGCCCCGAGCGCGCTCCGGGAACACTGCCCGGGGGTGAACTTGCAGATACAAAGCCCGTTGCTCGTGACGGTACTGGTCACCGATCCGCGCCTCGACGAGGACGAGCGAGAGGCCCTGGCCCACGCGCTGTACCTGCAGCTCCGCGACGCCCACGACGCCCTCGCCGACGTCCGGCGCCCGCGCGCCGCCGAGGCGCCGACGGGCGCCAAGTCGCCGGCGGGGTTCGTGCCCGCGGCCTTCACCGCCTCGCTCGGCGCCGCCGCTCTCGCGCACTTCTTCGCCACGCTCAAGGAGCGCCTGCGGTCGCGGGAGGTCACCCTGGAGCTCGACCTGCGGGCGCGCAAGCTCCAGCGGACCGTCCGCAGCCCGGCCGACTTCGACGCCCTCCTCGCCGACGCCGCCCGGCTGCTGGCGGAGGAGGCCTGAGCCATGGCGCGACGCGTCGCCCTGGTCGTCGGCGTCAGCAACTACTACACCGGCCTCGCGCCGCTGCCGAGCTCCCTCCGCGACGCCGAGATGATCGCCGCGGTGCTGCGCGACGTCGCCGGCTTCGACGACGTCCAGCGGCTGCAGAACCCCGATCACCTGCGCCTGGCCGAGGCGGTCGAGCTGCTGTTCACCGACCGCGACCCGAACGATCTCGTCCTCTTCTACTTCTCCGGCCACGGGATCAAGGACGACCGCGGACACCTGTTCTTCGCCGTCCCGGAGACCCGGCGGCACGCCAACGGCGAGCTCGTGCGCGCCTCGGCCGTCAACTCGCGCCACGTCCACGACGCCATGAGCAACTGCCGCTCGCGTCGCCAGGTCGTGATCCTCGACTGCTGCTTCTCCGGCGCGTTCGCCGACGGCACGCACGCGAAGGACGCCGGGCGCGTCGACCTGCGCGAGTTCCTCGGCGGCGAGGGTCGGGCGGTGCTCGCCTCGAGCTCTGCGACCCAGTACTCGTTCGACGCCCAGGACAGCGGCCTCTCGACCTACACCCAGTTCCTGGTCCACGGCATCACCACCGGCGAGGCCGATCTCAACCACGACGGCCTCGTCACCGCCGACGAGCTCCACGAGTACGCGCGCTCGAAGGTCCAGGCGATCCGCCCGGCCATGTCCCCGCAGATCCTGCCGTCGAAGGAGGGCTACTCGATCGTCATCAGCAAGGCGCAGCGCGTCGATCCGGTGCTCGCCTACGCGGCCAAGGTCCGCGAGCTCGCCGATCCTTCCGGCGCGATCCCCGTCGTCGCCGCGCAGGTCCTGAACCTCCATCGCCAGCAGCTCGGCCTCTCGGACGAGCAGGCCAGCCGGCTCGCCGACGCCGAGCTCGGGCCCCTGCGCGAGCGCGCCGCCAACCGTGCGCTCCTGCGGCGGGCAGTGTTCGAGGCGCGCCGCAAGAAGCGGGTCGGCGCCGAGCGTCCGCTCCTCAACGAGCTGCGCGTCGCCTTGAACCTCAGCGAGGGCGACCTCCGCTCGCTGCTGGACGAGCCGATCACCCTCCAGCGCCAGAAGGTCCGCGGCTGGCGGTTCTGGCCCGAGCGCATGGCCGCAGTGAGCGCCGTCCTCGTGGCCGTCCTCGTCCTGCTGACGCTCGCCCGACCCGCGTGGCAGGCCTGGCGCGAAGACGCAGCGGACGCGTCGCAGCTGCAGCCCAACGCCGTGCGTCCGCGCGAGAGTCCGGTGCGCAGCGTGACCACGACCTCCGCCCCGCGCGATCGACCCTGGTGGTGCATCTGTTACCTCCGCACGGATCGCCAGCCGCTCACCGCCTGCCGTGAGACCCCCGCCGACTGCGAGTCGCTACGGCGCGTGATCGACGGCGGCACGGGCGACATCCTCGCCGGTTCGGCGACCACCGGCTGCGAGGCCGTGCACGCCCAGCACCCCCGCGACGTCCTGGTCGGCGGCGCCTGGCGCCCGTCGCAGAAAGCCGGCGCGTGGATCAGCGACGGCGCCTGCCTCCTGCGCGGCCCGGGGCGATGACACGAGGTCAACGGGTACAGTCGTGATAGCCGCGGCCGTTCCACGTCAGGTACGGACACTCGTCGCGGAGCGCCTGCACGATCGCGCCCTGGCCGACGACCGCCCGCGCGTCCAGCCGATCGGCCGTGGCGGCCTCGAGGTTCGAGTAGCCGCCGACGAACACGAAGAAGAGGCCCTTGCCGAAGCCCTGCCGGACGATCCACGGCAAGAACCGGCTCCTGCCCAGGACGTCCCGGGCGATCGCGCGGGCCTCTTCGAACGTGTCGTCAGCCGAGATCCGGATCGCGTAGGCCGTCTGCGAGTGATCGACACGCAGGACGTCCTCGAGCTGCGCGTCGATCCCCTGCGACGCGTTCGCCGGCGGGGCCGCGCTCTCCGGCTGCGGGCGCGCCGGCGCAGCCTCCTCCTGCGGAGCCGGCGAACAGGCGAGCGACAAGATCCCGACGACGAGCGCGACCCACCGGCGCTCCGAACAGCGAGGGCGATTCATGCCGCCGATGGTACGCAACCGCGCAACGGAGGCAATTCGTTAACGCCGGCAACCTTCGCCCGCCCGCCGTAGCTCGCGCCGCGCTCGCCAGCACAGGTGCCGAGAGACATGTTCGCCAGGACATGTCCGCTCAGCCACGCTCACCGTCCGCCCCGCACCGCCGCGGCCCCGCCCCTCGCCTCGCAACCTTCCCACTCGCCGCAGCTCGAGCCTCTCCCGCTCGACACTGGCGCTGCGAGACATGTTCGCCAGGACATGTCCGCTCAGCCACGCTCACCGTCCGCCCCGCACCGCCGCGGCCCCGCCCCTCGCCTCGCAACCTTCCCACTCGCCGCAGCTCGAGCCTCTCCCGCTCGACACTGGCGCTGCGAGACATGTTCGCAAGGACATGTCCAATCAGCCACGCTCACCGTCCTCCCCGCACCCGCCGCGGCCCCGCGCCTCGCTCCCGGAGTCACCCGCCTCCCGCGCGACGCAGCGCGCCGGTCCCCGCGCCGCGAACAACATGTCCACAAGGACAAGCCCTTGAAAACATGTCCGTGATCACATTTCCATAAAAACATGTCCTTTACGACATGTCTCGCCCCCTGCCCTCTCGACCGCGCGTCGGCCGTGCCGGATCGCTCCTGCCACGCTCGGCCCGGCGCTCGGGGGCGCGCGTTGACTGCACGCAAGCGTCCGTGCAACCTCCGCGCGCACATGTCTTACCTGCATCGGACTCCCCTCGCCCTCACTGCGATCCTGTACCTGGCCGCTTGCGGCGGCGATCCGCCTGCGACCAGCGACACCGACGCGACCTCGACCGGCGACGCCACCGGCCCCGAAGCGCCCGACACGACGACCACCACTGGCGAGCCCACCACCACGGACACGCCGACGGGCACCACCGAGACCGGCGTCGGCCCCACCGGCGATCCCACCACCGACGCGCCGACCACCGCCGACACCGACGACGCTTCGGTCTGCGGCGACGACTCGATCGGCGACGGCGAGGACTGCGACGACGGCAACGACGAGGACGGCGACGGTTGCAGCGCCGCTTGCGTCGGCGAGCCCGGCTGGGAGTGCACCGGCTCGCCGAGCGTGTGCAGCGACCTCGACGAGTGCGAGGGCGACCTCGACGACTGCAGCGACGACGCGACCTGCAGCAACACCCCGGGCGGCTGGGAGTGCGCCTGCAACCCCGGCTTCGAGGGCGACGGCAAGC
Organism: Nannocystis punicea; assembly: GCF_026965555.1. GTDB lineage: Bacteria > Myxococcota_A > Polyangia > Nannocystales > Nannocystaceae > Nannocystis > Nannocystis punicea. The sequence continues at coordinate 6,069,896 of NZ_CP114040.1, forward strand.
GCTGCGAGCCCGCCGGCGCGGCGCAGCTCGTCGCCGGCGACGCCCACACCTGCGCCCTCCTCGGCGGCCGGGTCAAGTGCTGGGGCAGCAACCACTACGGCCAGCTCGGCCTCGGCGACGGCGACAACCGCGGCGACGACCCCGGCGAGATGGGCGACGCCCTGCCCCACGTCGACCTCGGCGCCGACGCGGTCGTGGTCGCCCTGTCGGCCCGCCAGTTCCACACCTGCGCCGCGCTCGAGTCCGGCGCCATCAAGTGCTGGGGCTACAACCTGGGCGGCCAGCTCGGCCTCGGCGACAGCGAGGACCGCGGCGACGACCCCGGTGAGATGGGCGACGCCCTGCCCGCGGTCGACCTCGGCGCGGGCACCCACGCCCTCGCGGTCACCGTCGGCACCCTCCACAGCTGCGCGCTCCTGCAGGGCGGCGGCGTCAAGTGCTGGGGTCAGGCGCTCGGCGGCCAGCTCGGCCACGGCAACATCAACCCCCTGGGCGACGGCCCGGGCGAGATGGGCGACGACCTGCCGTTCGTCGATCTCGCCGGCGCGGCCGCGGCCGTCTCTGCCGGCCAGCTCCACACCTGCGCCCGCCTCGAGAGCGGCGCGCTCAAGTGCTGGGGCACCGGCTCGAGCGGCCAGCTCGGCTACGGCGACGCCCAGAACCACGGCGACCAGCCGAACGAGATGGGCGCCATGCTGCCCGCAGTCGACCTCGGCGACGTCGAGCTGATCGACGTCGTCGGCGGCGGCCTCGGCACCTGCGCCACGCTCGTCGGCGGCGCCCTCAAGTGCTGGGGCGCCAACAACGTCGGCCAGCTCGGCCTCGGCGACACCTCGCCCCGCGGCGAGGGCCCCGGCGAGATGGGCGACGACCTGCCCGTCGTCGAGCTCGGGCCCAAGGTCATGAGCGTCTCGGCCAACGAGGGCCAGGCCTGCGCCGTGCTCGCGGGCGGCCTGGTCAAGTGCTGGGGCGCCAACAAATACGGCCAGCTCGGCCTCGGCGACACCCAGACCCGCGGCGACATGCCCGGCGAGATGGGCGACGACCTCCTGGCGCTCGACCTCGGCGATCAGGCCGTCTCCGTCGCGGTCGGCTGGGAGCACGCCTGCGCGGTGCTCGAGAGCGGCGCGGTCAAGTGCTGGGGCCGCAACCAGAGCGGCCAGCTCGGCCTCGGCGACGACGAGAACCGCGGCGACGGCCCCGACGAGCTCGGCGCGGCCCTGCCGGCCGTCGAGCTGTGACGCTCATGTCCAAGGGGGCATGTCCCATGCAACATGCCCCTTAGAACCTTTTATCAAGGGCATGTCCTTCACGACATGTCCGAACACACCGGCCCGCGCGCAGCGCTCCGCCTCACAGGCACTCGTTGCGCGGGTCGCCGGGCTCGTGGCACTTCAGGCACACGCGGTGGTTCCTCGCCGCCAGCGCCGAGCAGCGCATCGACGCCGCGAACCCGGGCCCGTGCGGGCTGACGTTGAGCCCCGGCATGGCAGCCCCGGTGGTGGCGTGGCAGGCCAGGCAGCTGTCCTCGGTGTGGCAGCTGGCGCAGGTGGCGATGTTGCGCTGGGCCGCGAACGCGTGGCTCTGCGGCGAGTCGGGCGGGCCCTCCCAGCCGGCGGGGTGGAACCGCAGCGACGAGCCGACGCCGAACTTCGCGTCGGGGCCGTCGCCCATCCCGAGCCGCTGGTGGCAGGCCAGGCAGTCGCTCTGCATGCGGTGGCACGACTGGCAGTCCTGCGTGTTCGCGCGGGCGTCGAGCGCGTGCGTCGTCATGTAGTCGGCCGCGTGGATCCGCATCGGCCGCACCGCGCCCGCGTGGCAGTCGGTGCAGAACGTCTCGGTGTGGCACTGCGCGCACAGCCCGGGGTTGGCCTTGGCGATCCCGCGGTGGTCCTCGACGAACGCGAGGTCGTGCGCCGCGCCCCACGAGCTCTTGCCGCGGGGCACCAGCGCCGGCATCACCCGGTCGCTGAAGCTGCGCGTCGCCAGCTTGCCGTTGGTGTCGGCCGGGTGGCAGGTCGCGCACCGGCTGCTCGCCTTGCGCCCGTCGTGGCAGCTCAGGCACGACGCCTCGCTCGGCAGCTGCAGCACCGTCGCCATGCGCACCTTCGACATGTCGCCGTGGCACGACTGGCAGCTGGCGCCGGCCGCGAGGTGCTTCTTGTGCGAGAAGTGGAGGTTGGCCTTGGGCGCGCGCAGGGTCGCAGTCACCCGGTTCTCCGACACCCGCGTGTGGCACTGCCCGCAGCGGGCCGGCTCGGTCGCCGGACGCGGGTGCTGCGGCCCGTGGCAGCTGTCGCACACCGCCCCGGTCGGGAAGTTGAAGTCGGCCGCCTTGTCGCTCTCGCCGATCTTGGTGTGGCAGCGCGCGCACGCCAGACCGAGCCCGAGGTGCTGCCCATGGTTGAAGCGCAGCGGGATGTCCTGCTCCGGGTACACCGGGCTGCCGCCGCGCATCGGCCCGTGCGTCACCGGGGCGGTCGCCGGCACGTTGCCGACGGTGAGGCCGCCGCCCGCCTGTACGTAAAGACCTGTCCCGAAGGCCATAGCGATGATCACGCCGGCGATCGCCGCGGCCCGCCCGTGGCCCCGCCCCTCCCGCCGCGTCGTGTTCGTGTGCCGCGTCATGCTCACCTCCGCACCCGGATCGACCAGTCGGCCGTCAGCGCGCCGAACAGCCGGAAGGCCTGCGAATAGAAGGTCGTGAACATCTCCTCGCCGAGCACCGCGAGGTGGATGCCGCGCCACAGCTGGGCGTTGAGCCCGAGCTGCAGCGCCACGCTGTAGCCGCGACGGGCCTCGGTGACCTCGTCGCGGTAGTACACGCCGTAGATGCGGGCGTCGAGGGCCAGCCGGTCCCACCACACCATCGTCCGCGTGTCGAGGCTGCCGCCGGCGCGCGTCCCGCCCTCGCCGCCGAGGCCGTAGCCGTCGAGGCGGCCGGAGAAGCGGCGCCCGCGGTACGCCGCCGACGCCCCGCCGCCGGCCCCGAGCTGCAGCGTCTTCAGCGGCGAGGTGCCGAGCGCCGCCGTCGTCTCGCTGCGGAAGAACCGCATCTGCCCGCGCGCCTGCAGCGAGATCCGCGGCCTCGGCCGCACCTCGAACACCAGCCGCGCGTCCTCGAACGGCGTCAGCGCGAACACGTTGAAGATCGAGTCGAGGTCGAAGATCGGCAGCGTGCGGATGTACAGCGCGCGCAGCAGGTGCTGCGGCGTGAACGCCAGCTGCAGGCCCGCGGTCACGTCGTCGAGGCGACCTGTCCCGAGGTTCATGCGCAGCGCGCCGTACGGGCTGACCCGCCCGCCGGCGAAGTTGCCGGCGAAGCTGGCGCTCACCACCTCCTGGTCGACCCCCGACGGCAGGCCGAGGCTGCCGTCGTCGTCGACGATCTGGCGGTTGATCCCGGCCGGCGTGAACGTGCGCCGGTAGGCCACGCGCGCGTCGATCCACTTGAGCCCCCACAGCGACACGCCGGCGCCGAACATCGGCGAGAACGCGCGGTCCGCCGCGGTGCCCTGGGTGCCGTCGAGCTCGAAGGTCGGCAGGCCGAACACCGCGGTGCCGTCGACCTGCAGGCCGCCGAACGCCTCGAGCGCGAGGTGGGCCGGGATCCGCACCCGCGCCCACCCGCCGTCGAACGCGTACCAGTCGAGCCCGCTGAACTCGAACTGGCGCCCGAGCTTGAAGTCGACCCGGTTGCCGAGGTTCTCGCCCTCGAGGTACGCGAACATCACGTCGATCTGGCGCCCGTCGATCGCGTTGACGAGGCGCGCCGCCCGGTCGTCGCCCGGACGCACGTAGCTGCCGAAGTCGTGGCGCAGCCGCATCGACGTCACGATCCGCAGCTGGCCGTCCTCCCACGCGCGCCGCTTCTCGTCGGCCGCGCGCGGCGGCAGCAGGTCGTAGACCCCGAGGTTGACGTACTGGACCAGCCGGCGCCGCGACAGCAGCTGTCCTTCGGGACCTGGCACTTGGACCATGTACCCTTCACCCAGCGTGCGGGCGACCGCGCGCACCTCGGTCGCTGCGGCCTCGTCGGGCGCCGCAGCGATCACCGCCGCCAGCGCGAGCGGCAGGGCCCGGACGCGCCCCCACGCGCGGCCCGGCGCGCCGGCGACGCTGTGCGCGATCGATCCCCCTGCCCGCAGCAATCGCTCGTATGCTAAGCCATTCGCCGGCCCTCGGTCTCGGCCGATCGCCGCCGCCACCTCCTCGCCTCAGGGGCCACCCTTGCCGCGCTCCCGTCACGCACGACCCAGGTCCGCCGCGCCTCCCCCTCGCTCTGCCGCCTCGCCGCGACCCGGCGCCGCGTGCACGGACCCCTCCGCCGTCGGACCTGCGCGCGCGGCCGGGCCGTCCCGGCCCGGAGGAGGCGCCCCGTCGCCTGCGTCGATCCCGGCGACGATGACCGCGACTTCATCTTCGCGTGACTGCGCCGCCGCCCGCGAGCACGCCGCGCCGGCCTCTTCCATCTCGACCGCCGACAGCCCATACGCCGCGACTTCATCCTCGCGCGCATCGGCCTCGATCGCTGAGCCGGCGTCCGCGTCCTCGCGCGCATCGGCCTCCGCAGCCTCGTTCCCTGGCCAGAGCGCCGCGACCTCGCGCGCATCCGCCTCCGCGGCCTCGTTCCAAGGCTCGAGCGCCGCGACCTCATCCTCGCACGCATCGGCCTCCGCAACCTCGCGTCCTGCCCCGACCGCCTCGACCTCGCGCGCAATCGCCTCCGCAACCTCGCGTCCTGCCCCGACCGCCGCGACCTCATCCTCGCGCGCAATCGCCTCCGCAACCTCGCGTCCTGCCCCGACCGCCGCGTCCTCGCGCACATCGGCCTCCGCAACCTCGCGTCCTGCCCCGACCGCCGCGACCTCGCGCGCATCCGCCTCCGCGGCCTCGTTCCAGGGCTCGAGCGCCGCGACCTCATCGGCCTCCGCGACCTCGTTCTCTGCCCCGAGCCCCGCGACGTCGCCGACGCGATCGATCACCCTTCGGCGCGCGGCCCGCCTCGGCGCGATCGGCCTCGCCTTGTTCGCCTGTCGTCCGCAGGGCACCACCGCCCCGAGCGACACCGGCCCGGTCGCGTGGATCGACGCCGACCCGCTGCAGCCCGCCGAGATCCCGGCCGCCAACGCCTCCGCGCGGGCCGCCGCGGCCCGCCTCGATCGCCTGCTCGACCTCCTCGACGCCGCGCGCTTCACCGGCGACGAGGGCGCGCGCGAGGCCCTGTGGACCGCGCTCGGCGGCGCTGCCATGGGCCGCGGACCCGAGGCCACCCGCGAGGCCGAGACGCGGCTGCTCACCGAGGCTCTGGCCCTCGATCTGCGGCCCGACCTCGACGACGACGCGCGCGGTTTCCTGGCCGGCGCGATCACCTTGCTGTCCGCCGACCTCGGCCTCGTCGCCGGGAGCGAGGACCTCTCGGTGCGGGTCGCGGCCTACCGCAACATCGCCGAGGACGGCCACCCGCGCGCCGCCGACAACGCCCGCTGGCGCCTCTACGACCACGTCCGCGGCTGTCTGGCTGGCGCCGCCGCCGCCGTCCCCGAGCGCCGCCTCGAGGTCGCGGTCCACGGCCTGTATGTCCGCGAGGACAGCCTCGCCGCCTGGCTCGACGACCGAGCCGTCCACGCCCAGGCCCCGTGGCCGCCGCCGGCCGAGCTGTGGCGCCTGCTCACCGTCGAGCGCGACGCCCTCGCCGCATCGCCGCGCTGGCGGGGGGCCCTGGCCCGCCGCGACCGCGACGATGCTGTCCTTCAGGACACCTTCCTCGCCGCTCTCCCCGCCGCCCGCGACCCCGCCTGGGACCTCCAGCGCGTGCCCGCCGGGACTGGCCGCAAGGACAGCCTCGCCCCGGTCGTCGGCATCGCCGGCGAGGACGTCACGGTCGACCTCGGCCGCCCCGGCGCGCGTCGCGGCGCCCGCGGCGCGCCCGAGCTGGTGCGCGCCGTCGAGGCCGCCCTCGCCCGCGACGGCCGCGGCGCGGTGCTCCTGGTCGCCCCGCCGCTGTTGCCCTCGCCCGCCCTCAACTCGATCCTCCGCACCCTGCTCGACGCCCGCGTCGCTCGCATCGAGTCGGCGGTGCGCGAGCCGAGGCTGCCCGAAGGGACAGGTGACATCGTCGCCGTCCTCCCGCTCGAGGTCGTGCGCCCGAGCGACCAGGGCCCGGCGGCGCAGGTCCTGTCGCGCGCGCGGGTGCGGATCCACCTCACCGGCCGCGGCCCGCGGCTGGGCGTCGACGGCGGCTGGCTCGACCTCTTGCCCGGCCCGTCCGACCTCGACGCCCAGCTCGCCCGCCTCGACCGCGCCTACCCGCGCGAGCGCATGGTCACCCTCAGCCTCGGCGACGACGTCCTCTACCAGCAGTTGCAGGACCTCCTGCGCGCGCTCGTCGGCGGCCCGCAGCGGCGCTTCGACGTCGTCGCCTGGACCCCGGCCGCCGCCCCGCCGCCCGACGACTTGCCGGAGAAGGCGCTCGCGGAGGCGCGCCGCAAGCTCGAGATCCGCACCAACCTGTTCACGCGGACCGCCGGCGCCGGCCTGGTCCTACCCGCCCCGCCGCCGGGCGCCCCGGCCGAGCCGCTCCTGCCCGAGAGCGACCAGAAGCGCGCCGAGGCGCTCGCCCTCGGCTTCGTCCGCTGCCTGCCCGAGCTCGAGACCCCCCTGCGCCCGGGCGAGGCCGTCGACGTCGACCTGCGCTTCGAGGAGGGCCGCCTCGCCGGCGTCACCCCCAAGCCGCCGAAGACCCGCGTCCCCCCGGCTCGCCTGGCCGCCTTCAAGACCTGCATCGAGGACGAGGCCCGCGGCTTCCGCCTGCGCGAGCAGCAGGCCGCAGTCACCTTCGCCGTCCGCGTCCGCCCGAGCTGATCGGCATGCCCACGAACCGCCAGCCGCACGCCTGCCCCTTCGAACATGGCCTCGACGCCATGCTCTTCGCGACCTGTGCCTTCGCACCTGGCCCGGGCGGCATGTCCTCTTCGACCTGTCCCCTCGGCAATGTCCTCCGCGCGCGCCGCCCCTGGCGCGACGCGCGGCCCCCCGCGCAGGCGTCGCCCGCCGCGCGCGGGCGCCCGACGCCTCGCCTTCAGCCGGCCGCCCGCCCCTTCGCACCTGTCCCAAGCGGCATGTCCTCGACCTGTCCGTCCGGCAATGTTCTCCGCGCGCGGCCCGCCGCGCGCGGGCGACCGACGCCCTACCTTCTGCCGGTCGCCCGCCCCTTCGTACCTGGCCTCCACGCCATGTCCCTCACGCCCTGTCCCTCCGAGCATGCCCGATCCGCCATGCTCGAAGGGCCACCCACGCCCGCGGGCGCCCGCGAGGCCCCGTGACCCGCGCCGGCCAGCCGCATTCCCCGCGCGCCCCCCGTCCTCCGGTCGCCCCGGCCGGTATCGGCTGCGGACGCCCGGCGACGCGCTGCAACGGCCTCTCCCGCGCGGACTGGCGCCGCGCCCTCGCGGCCCTCGTCGTCGCCGCCCTCGCCACCGCCTGCGAGCCCGCCTTCGACTGCCAGGCGCCCGTCGACGCCGAGGGCCTCGAGCTCTCGGGCGATGGCGCCGGCGCCACCATGGAGTCGTTCTGCAGCGGCTACACCCTCGGCGTCGAGATCGACTCACTGGTCGTCCACGGCACCCGGATCCAGCGCCTCGAGCTGCCGTGCCTGTGCGGGGTCACGCAGTCGGTCGAGATCACCGACAACTCCGAGCTCGTCGACCTCGGCGGCCTCGGGCGGGTGCGTGCGATCGGCGGCGGCCTCGTCGTCGCGCGCAACCCCAGGCTGGCGACCCTGACCGGCCTGCCCACCAACGCCGCCGTCGGCGTCGCAGTCGACGAGTCGAGCATCGTCATCGAGGACAACGACGCCCTGGTCGACCTCGCGGGCCTGCCGGCGGCCGGCGCCGAGCTGCAAGGCGACCTCCAGATCGTCGGCAACGAGCGCCTCGCCAGCCTGTCCGCGCTGCCGCCCGCGCTCACCCGCGTCCGCGGCCTGCGGATCGACGGCAACCCCGCCCTGAAGTCGCTCGAGGGCCTCCCGCCGGGCCTCGCCACCATCGGCGAGGGCGGCCTCGTCATCGCCGCCAACCACGGCCTGCACGACCTCGGCGGCCTCCCGCCCGGCCTCGCCCGCGTCGACGGTTCGCTCGAGATCCGCGCCAACGATCGCCTCGAGCAGCTCGCGGGCGTCCCCGCGGCGCTCGTCACCGTCGGCGGCGACCTCGAGATCAGCGGCAACCTGGCCCTGCGCGACCTGTCCGGCCTGCCCGACGACCTGCGCGTCGGCGGCCTGCTCGACATCCGCAACGACGACCGCCTCGTCGACCTGTCCGGCCTGCCGGCGCAGCTGCAGCTCGGCGTCCAGGCGGAGACCGGCGACAGCCTGCGGGTCCTCCACAACGACGGCCTGCTCGACCTGTCCGGCCTGCCCGCCGGCATCACCGAGCTGGCCGGCAGCGCGCGGATCGTCGGCAACCCCGACCTGGCCGATCTCTCCGGGCTCTTCGAACATGTGCGGAAGATCGGCGGCGCGCTCGAGATCGGCGAGAACCACGCCCTCGTCGACCTCGACGGCCTCCCCGACGACCTGCAGCTCGGCGTCGATCGCCAGGGCCTGAGCCTCGTCGTCGCCGAGAACCAGGGCCTGGAATTCCTCACCGGCTTTCCGCCCGGCCTCGCCGCCCTGCCCGGCGGCCTCGCAGTGCTGCAGAACCGCAACCTCCGCGACCTCACCGGCCTGGAGCCCCTGCGCCATGTCGTCGGCGACCTCGTGATCGGCCGCCGGCGCGTCGCCGACCTCGACCTCGCCTGCAGCGACGCCGAAAAGCCGGGCGGCAACGGCAGCATGCAGACCCTGACCGGCCTGTCCGCGCTCGAGCGCGTCGACGGCACCCTAGCGATCGCCTGCAACCCGGCCCTCACCGCCCTCGACGCCTTCGCCTCGCTGCAGACGGTCGACGGCAGCCTGATCCTGCGCGAAAACCCCGGGCTGACCGACATCGCCGGCCTGGGCGGCCCGGACGGCGCCTTGACCCACGTCGGTGGGGTCTTCGAGCTCCGCTGCAGCCCCCTGCTCGACCTCGAGGCCGCCGTCGCCGTGCTCGATCACGTCGACGCCTCGATCCCCACCGTCCTCGACCTCGCCTGCCCCTGATCGCCCTCGCAGCCACCTGACCCGAGAGACAGCTGCCTCTCTCCTCCGGCTGCGACTCACCGCCGCGCGCCGCTCGGTAAACCTGGCCCGAGGGACATCTCATCTCGCAACGAAGTGTCCCTCGGGACAGGTCGGAGGAGCACCAGCCCGGGCGCGCGAAGCAGCGGCATACAGCTCGTGCACCGCCTGGATCGCTGAACCTGTCTCGAAAGAACATCCTGTCTCGCAACCAAGAGCCCCTCGTGACGAGGGGAGCTCCAGTCCGGATGCGCGAAGTCGTCCTGCATGCGGCCTGGCGGCGCCCCGAATGACCTCCTGGCCGTCGGATTCGGTCGCTCGCGGATGCCTGCGACGACCTGTCGTCAGCCCGCGAGCCGCGCCCACGCATCGGCCCACGCACGCACCGCGATCGTCACCGCCCACGACGCGCTGCCCGGCCCCCAGGCCGTCAGCAGCACCCGCCGCTTGCGCCGCGACACGCACACACGCGGCCCGCCGCGCCGCTCGTGCTTCCACGTCAGCGGCGACTCCGTCTCGGCCCACGGCTGCTCGCCCAGCGCCGCCAGGCGCACCAGCTGGCACCACGGCAGCGGCACCACCAGCTGCGCCCCGGCCGGCAGCTGCTGCGACTCGATCACGAGCGCCGGCTCGTCGACCCCGCCGCCGCAGTCGAGCGTGACCTCTGCCAGGCGCAGCGTCGCGTCCCAGCTCGGCGGATCGTGCTGATGCGACGCGTGCCGGCCTCCCGGGTCGTACCCCATCCGCGCGATCGGCCCCGCGACCCGTTCCCGCAGCCGCGCCAGCCGCTCCGCGATCCCCCGTGGCGGATCGGGATCGACCTCCTGCTCGTGCACCACCGACTCGTGCAGCGAGTACCAGTACGGCCCGAGGCAGTCGCGGTAGCCGAGCCCCACCTCCTGGCCGCACGCGCACACCAGGTTGGGCAGCTCGGGCCCGTAGGAGGCCAGCCCGCAGCAGCCGACCGTGCGCCGCGGGTCGGAGTGCACGCCCAGCCACCACTTCGACATCGGCGCGAACACCCACGGGTAGTTCGCCGGTCGCTCCGAGAGGTGCGGCGCCGGGAGCAGCCCGCTGTCCCGGCGCACGAACCAGCCCGACGGCAACACCCACGTATGGCTGTCGTGCAGGTTCACCGCCTCCGCCAGCTCGAGCCGGCGCACCCACGGCGTCAACGCCTCGCCGCAGCGAGGACAACAGAACCGCGACTGCATCGCCGGCACCCTCCCATCCTACCGCGAACCCACGCGTGACGGTGCGCGCCGTGAGACCCGTGCCCTCGAGCACGACACATCACCGGGTCCATCGGCGAGCCGCCGCCCCGACCTTCGCCCGCACCGGCACTCCCATCAGCCGGCGAACCGCGCCCACGTCCGCGCCTCGATCGTCACCGCATCGCCTGGCCTTCCCGTCAGCCGGCGAACCGCGCCCACGCCTCGGCCCACGCCCGCGCCTCGATCGTCACCGCCCACGACGCATCGCCCGGCCCCCACGTCGTCAGCAGCACCTGCCGCGAGTGCCGCGACACGCACACCGCCGGCCCGTTGCCGTGCTGCCACGTCAGCGGCGACTCCGTCTCGGCCCACGGCTGCTCCTCCAGCACCACCAGGCGCACCAGCTGGCACCACGGCAGCGGCACCACCAGCTGCGCCCCGGCCGGCAGTTGCTGCGACGCGATCACGAGCGCCGGATCCTCGATCCCTCCGCCGCAGTCGACCCGCACCTCCCCCAGCCGCAGCGCCTCTCTCCAGCTCGACGGATCGTGGTGGAGGGGTTGCCTCCCTCCGGGCGCGTACCCTGCTCGCACGATCGGCCTCGCCACGCGCTCCCGCAGCCGCGTCAGCCGCTCCGCGATCGCCTGCGGCGGGGCGGCGTCGACCTCCTGCTCGTGCACCACCGACTCGTGCAGCGCATACCAGTACGGCCCGATGCAGTCGCAGTAACCGAGCCCCACCTCCTCGCCGCACGCACACACCAGGTTGGGCCGCTCGGGACCGAAGCACGCCAGCCCGCAGCAGCCGACCGTGCGCAACGGGTCCGAGTGCACGCGCAACCACCAATTCGTCATCGGCGCGAACACCCACGGATGGTTCGCCGGCCCATACGTGAACGCCGAGCCGGCGAGCAACTCGCTGTCCCGGCGCACGAACCAGCCCGAAGGCAGCACCCACGTGTTGCTCTCCTGCAGGTTCACCGCCTCCGCCAGCTCGAGCTCTCGCACCCACGGCGTCAGCGCCTCGCCACAGCGAGGACAGCAGAACCGCGATCGCATCGCCGGCACCTCCCCATCCTACCTCGAACCGTCGCTAGCCGCCTCTGCCTGCTCGCCGCCTGTGCGCGAGGACTCGCCGCGAACGAGGCCACGCCGTGATCGACGCGAGGAAGCGTCTGTTCGGCGGCCAGCCCTGGCCGTCGAACAGGCGCCCCGTGACCTGCTCGAAGCCCCCCCCTGCCATCGGAGCCCGCGACGGCGAGGCGGCCTCTCACGGCTGCAGCCGTGCCAGGGGTTCGGGGAAGGGTCGGCGGCGAATACGAGGCAGGATGTGCGCGAGGAACGAGCGCGCATCCAGACGCTGAACTCGCCGCCGACCCTTCCCCGGACCCCCCGCGAGGCGCAGTCGGCAATTCGCGAAGCGAGACCCCCAGGCCCCCGCGGACTCGAACCACGCATGTCCATCAGACCATGTCCAGAAGACCATGCCCCAACCACCATGCCCCAAAGAACATGCCCCTCACGACATGTCCCTTAAACCACTCAGAACGGCTGCAAGAACGTCAAGTTCACCCCGACACGCGGCAGCTGGAAGTCCCCCGGCGCCACCCCCTGGTAGTCCGCCAGGTAGTCGGGCAGCACCTCGTCGAGGCAGGCAGTGCGGCGGCGGACCAGCGGCACCGCCACGTCGAAGCGGACGAACTGCGGCGTCACTCCGAGCAGCTGCAAGAAAGCAGTCACCCCGTAGCCGACCTGCCCGTACCAGCTCTCCTTGCCGAACCACCCGCGCAGCGTGTCGCACGGCGACACCGACGCCACCCCTGTGAACAGCGTCCCGCCGATCCCGCGCAGCCAGAACAGGTGGACGAGGTTCACGTTGAAGTTCGACCAGAACATGTGGCGGTACTCGAGCTGCGCCAGCGCCACCCCGCGGCCGAACAGCTCGTTGCCGCCGTAGGCCCCGAGGCCGTCGACCCCGCCCGCGCGGACCAGGCTGCGGAACTCCGGCTGGCCGACCAGCGGCACCATCATCGTCAGCTCGAGCCGGCTCGCCAGAGTGTGCTGGTGGGCCAGCGGCCAGATGTGCACCCACGAGCCCGACAGGGTCAGGCTGTGGCGATGGTCGCGCACCGGCGGATCCTCGATCCGGATCGTCTCCTGCGCGTACAGGCCGAACGCCAGCCGGTGGCCGCGGTCGGGCCACAGGCTGAACTTGCGCGTGTCGTCGATGACCGACAGCGACTGCGCGAACCTCACCCCGGGGGTCCTGTCGAGCCCGTTGCCCGTCAGCGAGTGCACCTCGCCGAACAGGCGCACGCGACCGCGGCGGCGCCGGCGGTTGATCTTCTCGCCGAACCACATCGTCGCCCCCCCGCCGATCGCCGCCGCCGACTCGCGGTCGCGGTGCAGCTGCAGGTGGCCGAGCGATCTGAGGTCGCGGCGGCGGCTCATCTCGAACAGCACCCGCCCCGACAGCGCCTGCAGCCGCGACGCCGGCGTCTTCCCGGCCAGGAACTCCGACGCCGACACCTCGAAGCCGAAGCCCGTGTACACGAAGCGGAAGCTCGGCGGCGAGCGGTTGTTGTACAGCGGGTCGACGTTGCGGCGGCGGCCCTGCGGCTCCTCGAGCAGGCGCGCGCGCGGGTCGACCATCACCGAGCGCAGCCGGTTCTGCGTCTCGAGCGTGAACACGTGGTCGACCGTATCTGTCCCCGGGGACACCTCGATGTTGGTCCCCGACTTCGTCGACCCGTTCCACACCAGGTAGTGGCGCTGCCCGCCGCGCTCGGTCGCCAGCACCTGCACCGGCTCGATCGCCGCGTGTTCGCCGGCCCGGCGGATCGTGATCGTGTGGCGCCAGCGGCCGTCGTCGAGCTGCTCGCTGTCGACCTGCTGCACCGAGTAGTCGACCGGCGGGTACGGGGCCAGCCACTGGTCGAAGAACCACGCGAGCGACCGCCCGTACGCCGCCTCGGCCGCGGCCACCGGGTCGCCGGTGCGATCGCGGACGACCTTCTCGTAGAACGCCTCGCGCTGGGCCGGCGTCAGCAGGTCGATCATCTTCTCGTGGATCCGGCGCCCGGTCGGCAGCGGGTGCGAGAAGTACAGCGGGTGCAGGCGCAGCGGCAGCACGTCCTCGCTGCCGCGGAAGTAGCTCTGCGCGAACGCGGCCTGCCCGGTGTAGAGGAAGTTGTCGACCATCGGCACGAACGTGATCCGGCGCAGGATGTCGCTGGCGAACTCGTCGCCCTGCGCCCGGCGGGCCCGCCACACGTCGAGCAGCGCCGTCGCGGTCGCGTCGTACAGCCACAGGTCGGTCGACGGGTCGTGGCGACCGACGTAGGCCCCGTACATGATCGCGTCGAGGACCGCCCGGGCCGTCGCCGCCTGATGGAAGCCCTGGAACCGCCGCCCCGGCGACACCTGCAGGAACTGGTCGCTGACCAGCACCGCCGACGGGTGCGCCTGGGCGATCTCGGCGCGCAGCGGCCCCTGCACCAGCAACAGGCGACTGTCCGGCGGCGGCTCCAGCCCCGCGATCGTGGCCACGTCGACCGCCTCGCGGCCGATCCGCAGCAGGTGGCCGGGCACGTCGCGGTACAGCTGCAGCTTGCGCTCTTCGGGCACCTGGTCGCCCGGGCGCCAGAACATGTGCAGCACCTCGATCTCCACCCCGCGGTGGATCTCGCGGGCCCGCTTCCAGCGCGGGCCCCAGAACACCTCCGGATAGGCCACCTCCGCCGCCCCGACCGCGCCGCTGGCGACCACCAGCTCGTCGCGCCCGAGCAGCTTCGCCTCGCGGGCCGTCGGGACATGTCCTGGAGACCATGTCGGGACCGAGGCGAACCGCGCGTCGACGGTCCAGCGCGCCGGCGCCACCACCCGCGCGTCGGGGTCGAGCCGCGCCCCGCCGCGGGCCTTCACGCTCGGCAGCGGCGCCACCGCCCCGCTCAGGCTGCAGCGCCGGCGCGAACAGCCGAACGGCCAGTAGCGGCGCGGCACCTCGACCGTGTACGCGAGCGTCAACGTGTCTGTCCCTTCGGACAGGGTCACCTCGACGTCGCGGCGCGAGTTCGGCTGCCGCACCCCGGTCGCCCCCGAGTGTTCGCCGACGACCAGCTTGCCGCGGCGGAACGGCCCGTCGAGGTAGGTCGCCTTGGCCACCTCGTCGAGCTCGACCGGCTCGCGCTCGAGCGCCTCGGCGAAGTTCAGCAGCACCAGCTCCTCGCCGGCGCGGGCCGGCCGGCTGAGCTTGTAGGTCGCGTGACCGACGGCCGCGCCCCCGGACCGCGGCACGTGGCGACCGTCGGGCAGCCGCTCCCCGCCCCGCACGACCTCCAGGCGGACCTCGACCGCCGTCACCTCGAGCTCGTCGCTCGTCAGCGCAGCCGTCGGCGCCGGGTCCGTCGGCGGTCCGGTCCCGGGCCCCGGCGGCGCGTGAGCTTGCGGCGGCGACAGGTCCGACGGATTCCAATCGGCCCCTGGCGGCGGCTCATCGGCCTCGGCACGCGTCAGCAGGGGCGGCGGTCCGCGGACGGCCCACGGATGGGCGCTCGCGGCCGGGGTCGCTGTCGCTACCATGAGTCCGACCAACCACGGCGCGAGCAGCCCACTGGACAACCGCGCTCTTCTGGGGCCAGACACCGCCGGCCTTGAGAGTGCCCGACCTCTCCCCACCGCACCAGGGCCAGCCGCACACCCGGCGTTCAGCGCGGGTTTGACCCCCGGTTTCCCGCCACGAGCTTGCCGATCGGCCCGGCCGGGCTCTACAGTCATGGAAGGCGGGTCCCGCCGGAGCTTAAACGCCATGACTTCGCTTTCTCGATGGTTCCGCGGCGCGCGCGCGGCAGGTTCGAACGGATCGTCGGAGGTGGCCGTCGCGCCGGCCCCGACGGCACAGGCCCGACCGCTGCCGGTGAGCGAATGGCTCCGCGGCTTCGCCCTCGGCCTCCTCGTCGCCGTGGGTTGCGGCCGCAGCGACTATCTCGGCCCCTGTGCCAGCGACGCCGACTGCGGCGACGGCTACATCTGCACCGCCGAGGGCGCGTGCATCGAGGTCGGCGGCGAATGTATCGTCGACGCCGACTGCCCGGACGGGGAGAAGTGCCTCAATTACGAGTGCGTCGGCCCGCAGGTGTGCGACGACAACCTCGAGTGCCCGCCCGGCACCATCTGTGTGATCCCCGAGGGCGAGGACATGGGCGTCTGCCAGGGCCCGCCGCCGACCTGCCCGCCCTGCCCCGTGGGCACCGAGTGTGACGGCAACGGCCAGTGCGTCCCGGTCGACCCGCCCGCCTGCCAGAACGACTTCGAGTGCCCCGAGGGCCAGCTCTGCATCGACGGCCAGTGCGCGCTGCCCGGCGAGTGCGAGTTCGACTTCGAGTGCCCGTTCGAGCAGCAGTGCGTCGAGGGCCAGTGCGTCCCGGTCGGCTGCGACTTCTGCCAGTGCGAGAACGACTTCGACTGCCCGTTCGGCCAGCTGTGCGTCGACGGCTTCTGCCAGGCCGAGTGCTTCAGCAACGACCAGTGCCCGTTCGGCGAGGTCTGCATCGACGGCAGCTGCGTCCAGGGCGAGTGCAGCATCGACGCCGACTGCCCGCCCAACCAGGTGTGCGAGAACGGCTTCTGCCAGGCCCAGTTCTGCTTCGACAACACCGACTGCGACCCCGGCGAGCAGTGCGTCGACTTCCAGTGCGTGCCCGGCGGCATGTGCACCATCGACGCCGACTGCCCGCCCGGCAACCAGTGCGAGAACGGCTCCTGCGTGCCGATCACGGGCTGCCAGACCGACCTCGACTGTCCTCCGGGACAGCAGTGCCAGGGCGGCGTGTGCATCCCCGGCCAGCTGTGCATGACCGACGCCGACTGCCCGCCCGGCGAGCAGTGCGTCGGCGGCGTCTGCTTCTTCCCGCCCGAGTGCATCACCGACGTCGACTGCCCGGCCGGCCAGCTGTGCGTCGACGGCGACTGCCAGGATCCGCCGCCGCCGATCTGCATGAGCGACGTCGACTGTCCCCCGGGACAGATCTGCAACCAGCAGACCAAGATGTGCGAGCTGAAGCCGCCGCCGCAGTGCATCGACAACGACGACTGCCCGGTCGGCCAGATCTGCGACGCCAACCAGCAGTGCGTCCCCATCGTCCCCCAGTGCATCGACAACGACGACTGCCCGGTCGGCCAGATCTGCGACGCCAACCAGCAGTGCGTCCCCATCGTCCCCCAGTGCATCGACAACGACGACTGCCCGGTCGGCCAGATCTGCGACGCCAACCAGCAGTGCGTCCCCATCGTCCCCCAGTGCATCGACAACGACGACTGCCCGGTCGGCCAGATCTGCGACGCCAACCAGCAGTGCGTCGACGCTCCGCCCCCGCAGTGCATCGACAACGACGACTGCCCGGTCGGCCAGATCTGCGACGCCAACCAGCAGTGCGTCGACGCTCCGCCCCCGCAGTGCATCGACAACGACGACTGCCCGGTCGGCCAGATCTGCGACGCCAATCAGCAGTGCGTCCCCATCGTCCCCCAGTGCATCGACAACGACGACTGCCCGGTCGGCCAGATCTGCGACGCCAACCAGCAGTGCGTCCCCATCGTCCCCCAGTGCATCGACAACGATGACTGCCCGGTCGGCCAGGTCTGCGACGCGAACCAGCAGTGCGTCGACGCTCCGCCCCCGCAGTGCATCGACAACGACGACTGCCCCGTCGGCCAGATCTGCGACGCCAATCAGCAGTGCGTCCCCATCGTCCCGCAGTGCATCGACAACGACGACTGCCCGGTCGGCAAGATCTGCGACGCCAACCAGCAGTGCGTCGACGCTCCGCCCCCGCAGTGCATCGACAACGACGACTGCCCGGTCGGCCAGATCTGCGACGCCAACCAGCAGTGCGTCGACCCCCCGCCGCCCGTGTGCGTGGGCAACGAGGACTGCGCCCCCGACGAGGTCTGCATCGCCAGCACCTGCACCTTCATCGGCGAGTGCAGCACCGACGCTCACTGCTCGCCGGGTCAGACCTGCCAGGCGGGCGTGTGCACCGGCGCTCCCGAGTGCACGCAGAACGCCGACTGCGACCCCAACGAGTTCTGCCTGTTCAACGAGTGCTTCGCGCCGAAGATGTGCGTCAAGAACAAGGACTGCGACGTCGGCCAGATCTGCGTGTTCGGCCTGTGCTCCGCCGGGGTCGAGTGCGCCGAGCACGTCGACTGCCCCGTCGGTCAGGGCTGCTTCGAGGGTCACTGCAACGCAGTGTGAGCGGCGAGCTGCCCCGACCTGCGCGAGCCCGCGGCGCCCGTCGCTGCGGGCTCGCTCGCGATCCGACACCGAGCGCGCCACCCACGACCTGAGCGGCAGCGATCGCACGAGCCCCGGAGCCGAGCGCCCCGCTCGTGGAGCGACCGCCCACCGCTCGTTCCGCGCGCGCCCCCGTTGGTGCCGCCGACGCAGTCGTTCGTGCCGCAGCCCGCCCGGCTCGCCGCGGCCCGCGGTCCAATCGGTCGCCATGCCACGCGCCCTCGTCGTCGTCCTCGTCGCCCTCGCCGCCTGTACCCCGCCGCCGGCCGCCGGAGGGACTGCCACCACCGGTCCCGGCGGCACGAGCACGACAGGCACCCGCTCGACCTCCGAGGTCCCCGGCTCGACCTCCGCCTCGCTCACGACCACCACGACCACCACGACCACCACAAGCACGACCCCCGGCGACGGCGTCTGGTACGACGACGTCACTGCCACCTTGCCGGGCCCCTCGACCACGGGCCAGACCATGGAGGCGCGGGCCGCCGACCTCGACGGCGACGGTGACCTCGATCTGCTGCTCGCCAAGGAGTGGCAGCCCAACGCCCTGCTCCTGAACGATGGGACAGGTCGTTTCACCGACGCCTCCGACCGGATCCCGCAAGCCATCCACGACCACGAGGACATCGCCATCGCCGACCTCGACGGCGACGGCGACCTCGACCTCGTCGTCGCCAGCGAGGACGACGCCGCCAAGGAGCTCTACCTCAACGACGGCGCGGCCCACTTCCTCGACGCCTCCGACCGCCTGCCGCAGCTCGGCAAGTCGAACGCGGTCGCCGCCGCCGACATCGACGGTGACGGCGACCGCGACCTCGTGTTCGGCTGCGACGGCGCCGAGCGGATCCTCGTCAACGACGGCGCCGCGATCTTCAGCGACGAGTCGGCGGTGCGGATCGCCCCGGCCACCGACGTCACCCAGGACGTCGCCCTCGCCGACCTCGACGGCGACGGCGACCTCGACCTCGTGCTCGGCAACGAGGACGGCAACCGCCTGTTCCTCAACGACGGCGCCGGCAACTTCACCGACGTCACCGACGCTCGCCTGCCCGCGCCCGAAGCGCCCGAGGAGACGCGCAACGCCGACCTCGGCGACCTCGACGGCGACGGCGCCCCCGACCTCTACTTCTCCAACGTCGGCTTCATCCCCGGCCGCGACCCCCAGGATCGGCTGCTGATCAATGACGGCACCGGCGCCTTCACCGACGAGACCCTCACGCGCCTCGGCGTCGAGAAGTGGTGGACCATGGACACCGACTTCGTCGACGTCGACCAGGACGGCGACCTCGACCTCGTGCAGGCCATCATCCCCGCAGGCAAGCGCTACCGCCTGCGCCTCAACGACGGCGCCGGCGTCTTCACCGACGTCACCGACACCCACTTGCCCGCCACCGCGCTCGGCGCCGGCGTCGAGGTCGAAGCCGCCGACTACGACGGCGACGGCGACCTCGATCTCTACCTCACCGGCTTCGACAGCCCTGACCGCCTGCTGCTCCGCAAGTAACATGGCCCGCGTGCGCCCCGTGCTCCGCGCTCTCGGCCTGTGGCTCGCGGTCGTGGCGGTCTTCGCCGCCAAGACCTGGCTGTCGCTGCGCGTCATCGACCGGCCCGCCCCGCTCGCCGACATCCTCGTCGGCGAGCTGCTCACCTTCGCCCCGTGGCTCCCGCTGGCGCCGCTGGCCCTCCTGGCCGCGCGGCGCTTCCCGCTGGTCGGCGAGGGCCGCGGCCGTCACCTCGTCGTCCTCCTCGGCGTCGGCGTCGGCCTCGCGCTGGCGCACGTCGTCCTCGGGGTCGTCCTCGCCGCGCTGGTCCGCGGCGAGTGGTGGCCGCTCCCCGAGCTCCTCGAGCAGGTGCGCCAGACCATCCCGCGCGCCGTCGGCCCGCACCTCGTCGTCTACGCCGCGCTGGTGGCCGTCGCCCACGCCCTCGCGTTCCGCCGCGACGCCGAGGCCCGGGCCCGCCGCGCCGCCGCGCTCGAGGGCGCGCTCGCCCGCGCCGAGCGCGATCGCCTGCGCATGCAGCTGCACCCGCACTTCCTCTTCAACACCCTGCACGCGGTCTCGGCCCTGATGACCCGCGACGTCGCCGGCGCGCGGCGCATGATCGCCGGCCTCAGCGAGCTGCTGCGGATCTCCCTCGACGACGACGACGACGACGTCCCGCTGGCGCGCGAGCTCGAGATCCTCGACCTCTACCTCCGGATCCAGCAGACCCGCTTCGCCGATCGCCTGACTGTCACGATCGACGTCGAGCCCGCGGCGCGCGCCGCCCGGGTGCCGAAGTTGCTGCTGCAACCACTGGTCGAGAACGCGATCCGCCACGGCGTCGAGCCGCGGGCCGGCGGCGGTGCGCTCGAGCTCGAGGCCCGACGCCGCGGCGATCGCCTGCACCTCGAGCTCCGCGACGACGGCGCCGGCCTGTCCTCTCGCGCACGCGAGGGCGTCGGCCTCGGCAACACCCGCGCGCGGCTCGAGAAGTCGTACCCCGGCGACCACCGCTTCTCGCTCGCCCCGCGCGACGGCGGCGGCGTGGTCGTCGGCATCGACCTGCCGTTCCGCGCGGAGTAACCTCGATGTCGACGCACATGGCCATCCGGGCGCTGATCGTCGACGACGAGCCGCTCGCGCGCGACCTCCTGCGCGAGATGCTGGCCGCGCACCCGCGCGTGGCCGTCGTCGGCGAGTGTGGCGACGGCGCCGAGGCCGTGCGCGCCATCGATCGCCTCGCCCCCGACGTCGTCTTCCTCGACGTTCAGATGCCGGAGATGAGCGGCTTCGAGGTCGTCGCGGCCGTCGGCGCCGCGCATGCCGAGGGTCGTGTTCGTCACCGCCCACGATCGCTACGCGGTGCAGGCGTTCGAGGTCCACGCGCTCGACTACCTGCTCAAGCCGTTCGACGACCAGCGCCTGGCTCGCGCCGTCGCCCGCCTCGACGCCGCCGGCGACGGCCTCCACGCCCGCCTGGCCGCCCTGCTGGCCGAGCGCGCCCCCGCCCGGCCCGAGCGGCTGGTGATCCACGACGGCGGCCGGGCAGTGTTCGTCCCGCTGGCCGAGGTCGACTGGATCGAGGCCGCCGGCAAGTACGTCGTCGTCCACGCCGGCGCCGCCAGCCACGTCCTGCGCGAGTCGATCTCGACCCTCGAGGCCGAGCTCGACCCGCGCAGCTTCGCCCGGATCCACCGCTCGACGATCGTCCGCGTCGAGCGGATCGCCGAGGTCCGCAGCCTGCTCGGCGGCGACTACGAGGTGCTCCTGCGCGACGGCACCAGCCTCACCACCAGCCGCGGCCACCGCCACCGCGTGCAGGCCCTGCTCGGCCGCCGCGGGACATGAACCCGAGGACATGCCGCGGAGGACATCTCGGAGCGGGCCAGCCCTGCTCCGCGCCGCCGCACGCGCCCGCAGGGGCATGCTCCTCACGCCATGTCGGATAGGACATGTCCCAGACAACATGCCCGGGAAGACATGCCCTCCGGGACAGCCCTCGCTCAGCGCGCCGCGGCCGCGCTGGTCTGCCCCTTGGGAAAACTCCCGTAGGAGAACAGCGCCGCCGGGGCGACCTCGACCACGTCGGCGATCTTCTTCAGCCCCTCGAGGTCGACGCGCTCGCGGTTGCCGATCAGGCCGACGATCGGGGGCACCGCGGCGAAGCTCGCGGCGAAGCCCTGCAGCTGCTCCTGCGTCATCCCGCCGATCGTCTGCCACACCCACGGGCGCGGGTCGGACTTCTCGCCCAGCTCGTCCCACGCGTGGACCATCCACGCGCTCGCGCGCGGGTCGACGCGGCTGCTGCGGTACTCCTGCTCGATGGCCGCCCGCGTCGAACCCAGGCGCACGCCGTCGAGCGGGCGCCCGAGCAGCTCGAAGAACACCTTGAGCGCCTCCGAGGTCTTGTCCGACTGCGTGCCGAGCCCGCCGCGCAGCGCCCACGCGTCGGTCGGCCGCGGGCCGGCGAACAGGATGCCCCACGCGTAGTAGACCAGCCCTCGCGCCTCGCGCAGCTCCTGGAACAGCAGCGTGTTCATGCCGCCGCCGAGGTACTCGCTGAGCAGCCGGGCCGCCGGCCGCTGCTCGCGGGCCAGCGCTTGCGACGGCAGGGCGACCGCGATCGTCGACTTGGCGACGTCGCGGTGGGTGAAGTAGAGCGTCGGCTTCGGCACCTTGCGGTAGACCACCGGCGGGCGCTGCGGCAGCTTGCGGTGGTCCTTGCCGAGCGCGACCACCTTGGCCGCCTCGGGCGCCGCGCGCGGGCCGAAGTAGAGCGTCTTGTGCTGGTGGTCGAGGAACTCGCGCGCCAGCTTGGCCAGCGCCGCCGGCTTGGCCGCCACGATCTGCGCGTTGGTCGGCGCGTGCAGGTACTCGCTGTCCTTGCCGTGGATCGCGTAGTCGGCCAGCGCCCCGGCCAGCTCGTCCGGGTCCTCCATCGCGTCGCGGCGGGTGCTGATCACGTTGTCGGCGATCCCGCGCAGCACGACCGGATCGATCTTCACCTCGCGCAGCCAGCGATCGACCAGCGCCAGGCTCTGCTCCATGTTGGCGTCGACGCCCTCGACGGTGATCGCGCTCTCGTGCGCGTCGCACGAGAAGCGGACGCTGGTGCCGAGCGCGAACAGCTGCTTCTTCAGCGCCTCGGCCGACAGGTCGCCGGCGCCCGACTGCTCGACCACGTCGAGCGCGTGGCACAGCATGCGCTCGCGCTTGTGCCCGCGCTCGAACCGGTAGGTCAGCGAGAACAGGTCGTTGCGGCCGTTCTTGACCGCGACCAGCGGCCCGCCCGGCAGCTCCGCGCGGGCGTAGTGGGTGCCCTCGACCAGCCACTCCGGCTCGAGCTGCTTGGCCGGCCGCTTGAGCGCCGCCTCGGCGAACGCGCTGTGCCGCTCGGGGTGCAGCTCGACCGCCGTCAGCGTCGGCTTGTCGATCTTGGCCACCTCGGGCTTGCCGGCGCGGCGGTGGACCGCGCTGAAGTTCGGGCCGAGGTACCGGTTGGCGACCCGGATGACGTCGTCGCGGGTGACCTCGCGGATCTTGCGGTCGCGGGTGACGACGTGCTTCCACGAGCGGCGCTGGATGAACGCGTCGGTCATCTTGCGCGCGCGGAAGTCGTTGCTCTCGCGGGCCCGCTTGTCGGCGATGTCCTGGTTGAGCACGATCGCCTTGACGTCCTCGGGCGTGAACTCGCCGCGCTTCAACTTCTCGACCACCCCGAGCAGCAGCGCCTCGATCTGCTCGTGCGTCTGGCCCTCGCGCAGCTGCGCGCGCACCGTGAACCACCCCGCCTCGGTCAGGAACGAGCTGCCCGCCGAGGCCGACGGCACCTTCTGGCTCAGCTCGAGCTCGACGTTCAGGAGGCCGCTGGTGCTGTTGTCCATCAGCCAGTCCATCACCGTCAGCGCCGGCTCGTCGGCCTGGTCGGCCGCCGTGGTCTGCCAGGCCAGCACGACCTCCTGCTCGCCCTCGGCGACCACGTCCGACTGCACCCGCGCCTCGATCGGCGTCAGCGAGCCCTTGTCGAGCAGCTCCAGCCCCTTCGGCTCGAGCTTGCCGAGCGTCTGCTCGAGCTTCGGCAGCGCGGTGGCGGCGTCGATGTCGCCGGCCAGCACGACCGCCATGTTGTTCGGCACGTACCAGCGCTTGAAGTAGTCGACCATGTCCCCGTAGGCGGGGACCTTCAGGTGCTCGATCTCGCCGATCGTCGTCTGCGTGCCGTACGGGTGGCGCGGGAACAGGTTGCGGGTCGTCGCGTAGAAGGTCCGCACCCACGGGTTGTCGAGCGACAGGTTCTTCTCCTCGTAGACCGCCTCCATCTCGGTGAAGAACAGGCGGAACACCGGATCGCGGAACCGTTCGCCCTCGACGTCGGCCCACACGTCGAAGCGGTTGCTCGGCACGTCGACGACGTAGACGGTCTGGTCGAACGAGGTGAACGCGTTGAGGTCGGCGATCCCGAGCTCGGCGTAGACGCGGTCGAACTCGTTCGGGATCGCCGTGGCCGCGACCCTCTGGTTGGCGGCGTCGAGCTCGGCGAACAGCTGCTTGCGCTTCTCGGGGTCGGTCGTCGCCCGCAGGTCGCGGTACAGCTGCTCGATGCGGGCCAGGTGCGGCGCCTCGGCCGCGTAGTCGAGGGTGCCGAGCTCGTCGGTGCCCTTGAACAGCATGTGCTCGAGGTAGTGCGCGAGCCCGGTCGAGTTCGCCGGATCGGAGCGGCTGCCGGCGCGCACGGCGATCCAGGCGTCGAAGCGCGGCTTCTGCCGGTCGGTGCTGATGTACACGGTCAAGCCGTTGCTCAGCCGGTGCACCGAGACCGCCAGCGGATCGTCGGGCAGCGCTTCATGCGTCGGCGGCAGATCGGAGGCGGCGACGATGAGGTCGCGGAGCGCCTCGGGGCTGGCCTTCTGCGCCTCGCCGGGGGGCGTCGTGGTGGAGGTCGAGGCGGTCTTGCAGGCGACGGCGCTGAGGACGAAGGCGCCGAACAGGCGCGAGGCGGTCGTGGACATCGAGGCGATCCGGGACAGGGGCCCTGCATCTTACGCCCCCGCGATCGCGGCCACGCCGGCTTCGTGGCGCGCGAACATGGTTCGACGCCGCGGGCCGGCGAGACGTCGATCACGCCCTCGGCCCGCGAACCGACCCGCGCACCCGGGTCAATTCGGCATCTGTCCCGAAGACCCCACCGGCCCCGAGGGCGGCCGGCCGCCGCGACGCCGCACCACCGGCCCAGCGTGGTGATGCACCATCTTCCACTCGCCGTCCTCACGCACGAAGATGTTGGTCGCCACCAGCTCGGTGTCGCCGATCGTCTGGGCACAGATGACGTAGCCCATGTCCTCGCCGGGGAACGCCTCGGCGGCGCCGTACTCGATCTCGCGCGGCGCAGAGCCGGCGAGGATCGCCTGCCAGCTCTCCATGATCTCCTCGCGCTCGACCAGCGGGGTCCACCCCGGATGCACGCACGTCACCGGCACCACGCGAGCCCACACGTCGTCCATCGCGCTCAGGTCGGCGCGAGAGAAGGCCTCGTAGAATCGACGGTTGGCGGCCAGCAGCGCGTCGCTCATCTGCGGCAGATATAGCAGCCGCCGTCGCCGGCGGCTCGCGCGGAACATTGCTCGTCCCGGATTGGATCGAGCGAGCGGTCAGCCGCGCGAGTCGGACGACCGGGCGCTGCGGGTGAGGCGCGCGCGCGCTTCGATCACGCGCGCAGCCGCGCCCTCCGCAGTGGGGCCGAGCGCCGTCAGGTGACCCATCTTTCGCCCGACGCGTGGCTCCGACTTCCCGTAGAGGTGCAGCTTGACGTCGGGCAGCGCCAGCGCGGCCGCGAAGTCGGGCGTGCCGCCCTGCCACACGTCGCCGAGCAGGTTGGCCATCGCCGCCGGGCGCAGCAGCTCGGTCGAGCCGAGCGGCAGGCCGCACACCGCCCGCAGCTGCTGCTCGAACTGACAGGTCACGCACGCGTCGATCGTCAGGTGGCCGGAGTTGTGCGGCCGCGGGGCCAGCTCGTTGATGAGCAGCGCGCCGCCGGGCAGGCAGAAAAACTCGACGCACAGCACGCCGATCACGTCGAGCGACTCGAGCAACCGCCGCGCGATCGCCTGCGCCTCGGCCGCGACCTCGGGCGTGACGCGAGCTGGCGCGAGGGACAGGTCGAGGATCCCGCGCACGTGCTGGTTCTCGACCGGCGCGTACACGGCCGTCTCCCCCGACTGCCCGCGCACGGCGACGACCGACAGCTCGCACGCGTACGCCACCCACGCCTCGACGATCGCCTCGTCGGCCTGCAGCGACGCCCACGCGGCCGCCGCCTGCTCGGGGGCCTCGATCTTGACCTGGCCCTTGCCGTCGTAGCCCCAGCCCGCCGTCTTCAGCAGCGCCGGCCGCCCGACCGCCTCCATCGCCGCCGCCACCTCCGCGGCCGAGCGCGCGGCGCGGAACGGGGTGACCGGAAAGCCATGTTCTTTGAGATATGTCTTTTCGCGCAGGCGGTGCTGCGTCGTGTGCAGCACCGAGCCGGCCGGGCGCACCGGCGCGACCGCGGCCGCGGCCTCCACCGTGGCGGCCGGCACGTTCTCGAACTCGAACGTGACCACGTCGACCGCCGAGGCGAACGCGCGCACCGCCGCCAGGTCGTCGTAGGGCCCGCGCAGCTCGAGGTCGGCGACCTGGCCGGTCGGCGTGTCGACGTCGGGCGAGTAGGTGTGCACGCGGTAACCGAGGCGACGGGCGGCGATCGCGAACATGCGGCCGAGCTGGCCGCTGCCGAGCACGCCGATCGTCGCGCCGGGGAGGATCGGCGACTTGAGATCAGGCATCGGGGAGCACCTCGGCGCGCACGTCCTCGGCGCGCTTCTGCTGGAACTCGCGCAGCGCCGCCGCGAGCGCCGGCCGGGCCAGCGCGAGCACGCGGATCGCCTGCAGCGCGGCGTTGTAGGCCCCGGCGGCGCCGATCGCCAGAGTCCCGACCGGCACGCCGCGCGGCATCTGCACGATCGAGAGCAGCGAGTCGAGCCCGCCGAGCGCGGCCGTCTGGATCGGCACGCCGAACACCGGGAGGCGCGTCTCCGCGGCCACCATCCCCGGCAGGTGGGCCGCCCCGCCCGCGCCGGCGACGATCACCGCCAGCCCGCGGGCCTCGGCCGTGCGCGCGTACTCTGCCAGCCACTCCGGCGTGCGGTGAGCCGAGACCACGCGGCACTCGTGCGGCACGCCGAACTGCTTCAGCACCGCCGAGGCCTCGCGCATCGTCTCCCAGTCGGAGCGGCTGCCCATGATCACACCCACAAGCGGGCTCACGTCGACGGGGCTCGCCTGCTCGCCAGTCGGGTCGGGGCCGTTCGGGCCTGCGCTCATGGGCGGATTATCCAGATCTGGCGGAGCACGACAACAAAAACTCGTGTTAAGCTGCCGAATGCCGCGAATTCACGCGATCTTCGCCGGTTGGCTGGTGTTTCTGCTGGCCCGCGAGGCCGGCGCGGAGCTCGAACCGAAGCGCAAGGGGCTGCAGGTCGATGTCGCGGGCGGCCTGTCCTTTTGCTTGCCGGGCGGGGCGGCGCGGTGCAAGCGCGTCGACGGCGTCACCGCCCCGCACGCCGGCGGCGTCGTCACCGTCGGCTATCGCTTCCGGCCGTGGCTGCTCGCCGGCCTGTCGTACGAGTTCGGGCTGCTGCGGCCGACGTATACGGACATCCTCGGCGGCCGCCCGCTGTACGGCCTCGCCCGCCATCAGGGGATCTTCGGGGTCGTGCGCACCGGGGTCGACGTCGGCCGCGTCGACCTCGGGCTCGAGCTCGGCCTCGGCTACTCGCAGCAAATCGCGACGTACGTACACGACGACTTCCGCGGCCAGCGCTTCGGCACGCTCGGGTTCGCGGCCCGGGTCACGCCGCTGGTCGCCGTCTACCTCACGCGCCGGCTCTACCTCGGCCTGCGCTGGGACGTGACCCTGAACTTCCACCGCAGCCCGGCGTGCAGCCCTGGGCGCTGCGAGGGCCCCGTGCGCGCGCCCGCGTTCGGCCATCACGCTCTGCTGGGCCTGATGGTCGGAGTCACGATCTGAGCGGCGGCCGACCGGGCGGATCCGCCCGGCGCGCAGAAGTTGTTCGCCCGTCGCCTTGCGCGGGCGGCGACTGCCTCACACAACACCCTCATGACTCCTGCCCGCCTCGCCCTCTGCGCCCTCGCCGCGACCTTCACCTTCAGCGTGGCCTCCGCCGTCCACGCCGCGGACGTGAAGCGACGCGGCGGGCAGGCCGAGATGATGGTCGGCGGATCGATGTGCATCCCGAGCCGGGCCGGCTGCAAGTCGACCGACGAGATCGTCGGGCGCACCCTGCCCTCGTTCGGCATGGGCTTCACCCTCGGCTTCCGCCCGATCCGCGCCCTCATGATCGGCGCCGCCTACAACGTCGGCTTCTTCAACGCCGACTACCAGACCGCCGCCAGCGACGCCTACCGCGCCTCGTATCAGAACAGCTTCTTCGCGGTGATCCGCGGGATCTTGCCGATCTGGCGCATCGACCTCGGCCTCGAGATCGGCCCCGGCTTCTCGCGCCAGGTGTTCAACTCCCGCGGCGGCGTGCTCCCGTACGACCGCCAGTACTCGCAGGGCTTCGCCCTCAAGACCGCGCCCTCGATCGACTTCTTCGTCACCCAGCGCTTCTTCATCGGCGGCAAGGTCGACTTCATCTGGAACTTCCACCGCGAGGTCTGCACCCGCGAGGGCGGCAGCCGGGCCTGCTTCAAGAAGGACGACAACGATCAGGCCAGCGTGCACCAGATGATCGTCGGCTTCCACCTCGGCACCACCTTCTGAGCCCGGCGGGCGCCCCAGGCGGACGCGAACGCAGCCCTGGCTCACTGGCCCCGAGTCACTGTCGCCGAGTCGGCGGGCCCGCGGCGGCCCGGGCGCGCTGATACAGTCCGCTCGCATGTGGACCCCGCCCGCCAAGATCCGCCACGCGATCCCGCCGGCGCGCTGGCCGACCGCCGAGGAGGCGGAGGCGAGCCGGTGGTTCTCGCCGATCGACCTCGGCCCGTGCCGCCTGCACGCGCGCACCTGGGTGCCGGCGATGGTGCCGTGGCGGGCGTCCGACGACGGCCTCGTCACGCCCGACGTGATCGCCTGGTACGCCCGCTTCGCCGCCGGGGAGCCGGGCGCGCTGGTGGTCGAGGCCACCGGGATCCGCGACGTCCCGAGCGGCCCGCTGCTGCGGATCGGCGACGACCGCTTCGTCGCCGGCCTGGCCGAGCTGGTCGCCGCAGTGCGCGCGGCCAGCGGCGGGCGCACCCGCCTGTTCATCCAGCTGATCGACTTCCTGGCCGTCAAGCGGCGCCCGCCGCCCGACAAGTTCTTCGCCCGCTTCTTGCGCGTCGACGCCGGCCACCGCCGCCGCCTCGCCGCCGCCCTCGCCGACGACCGCTGGGAGGCCGCCCCCGAGGCCGAGCTGCGCGCCCGCCTGCTGTCTGCCGAGCCAGGTCTTTTGGAGCAGGTCCTCACGGACAGGGAGCGCCGCGAGCTCGACTACGGCTACCGCGAGCTGGTCACCGACCTCGACCTGCCGCACGTGCGCGACCTGCCGCGGGTCCTGCCGGAGCTGTTCGCGGCCGCGGCCGCGCGCGCCGAGGCGGCCGGGTTCGACGGCGTCGAGCTGCACTACGCCCACGCCTACACGATGGCGAGCTTCCTCTCGCGCACCAACACCCGCGCCGACGGCTACGGCGGCGGCCTCGAGGGCCGCGCCCGCCTGCCGCTCGAGGTGCTCGCGGCCGTGCGCGCGCGGGTCGGCGCCGGCACGGCCGTCGGCTGCCGCATGCTCGGCGACGAGGTCATCGCCGGCGGCAGCGACCTCGCCGACGCGGTCCACTTCGCCCGCGCCTTCGCGGCCGCCGGCATGGACTTCGTCAGCGTGTCGAAGGGCGGCAAGTTCGACGACGCCCACCAGCCGAAGGTCGGCGAGGCCGTCTACCCCTACACCGGCCCGAGCGGCTACGAGTGCATGCCGACGATCCACAGCGACGCGCGCGGCCCGTTCGCCCGCAACGTCCCGCTGGCGGCCGCGATCCGGGCCGCGATCCGCGACGACGGCCGCACCACCCCGGTGGTCGCCGCCGGCGGGATCCACAGCTTCGACCAGGCCGAGGCCATCCTCGCCGCCGGCCACGCCGACATCGTCGCCGCCGCGCGCCAGAGCCTCGCCGACCCCGACTGGTTCCTCAAGCTCCGCCTCGGCCGCGGCGCCGAGGTCCGCCGCTGCAAGTTCACCAACTACTGCGAGGCGCTCGACACCCAGCACAAGCAGGTCACCTGCCAGCTGTGGGACCGCACCGAGCTCGACGAGCCCGACCTGGCCCGCTCGCACGACGGCCGGCGCCGCCTGGTCGCCCCGCGCTGGCGTCGGTGACATGTCGCTTCGGACATGGCGTGGCGGACATGCTCCTGCGAACATGCTCGTCACGACATGTCGTGACGAACCTGTCCCGAGTCACCCGCGGCGAGCGATCCGCGTCTCGGTCGGGCCGGGGTTGATGGTGAACAGATCGAGCGTCAGCTGACAGCCGTCGGCGCTGACGGCGACCGGGCAGGTCACGAAGCCGCCGACGCGCAACGAGGCGCTGCGGGTGACCGTGTGCCAGGGGCTGCCGACGCTGTCGCGCTCGGCGAACCACACCCCGGCGCGGCCGTCGTTGGGGTCGCCCTCACCGCCGCCCTCGCTGTCGAAGGCGCCGAAGAACAGCCGCAGGCCGTCGGGCGCGAGCGCGGGACAGGCGAGGATGCCGAAGCCCGGGTCGCTCGGCGTCACCATCACCGGCGAGAGGTCGGGGAACTTCTCGTGCACCTGCGGATCGCGGGCGATCTGGTAGAAGTTGAAGCCGAACTTGAACTGCCCGAACGGCGGCCCGTCGTCGCGCTGGAACAGCAGGAGCGCGCCGTCGGCCGTCGGGTTCGGGTGGCTCTCGAAGCGGATCCCGAACGCCTGCGCCCCGCCCGCGACCGTCGGCGTGCCCCACATGTCGCCGTCGCGCGGCAGCACGTAGATGTCGCCGCCGACGCCGCCGAAGAACAGCTCCTGCGTCCCGGCGACGAACGCCGGGTGGTCGGCCTGGTACGACGACGACGGCCAGATCGACGCTCCGGCCGGGAACGCGAGCTCGGGGTCGTCGCGGGTCGAGCGGATCACCTGCCACTGATTGCCCATGAACGCCCGCCAGTGCAGCGTCTTGGCGTCGGGCGACAGCATGGGCGAGCTGCCGGGCGGGTCGAGCGCCAGCGACACGACGTCCCAGTCGTCGACCCCGAGGTCCCAGCAGCCGACCGGCTCGCCGGTGCTCGTCTCGGTTGTCCCCGAGGACATGTCCGGAAGGACCGCCGTGGTCGAGCTCGTCGTCGTCGTCGCCGCCGACGTCTCGCTCCCCTCCGTGATGCCGCTCGTGCTCGTCGGCCCCGGCCCCGTCGTCGTGCTCGACGTCGTCGTCGTCGTCGAGGTCGTCGTCGTCACGCCGCCGGTGCCGCCGGCGGTCCCGTCGTCGCCGTCGTAGGCCGGGTTGGGCTTGAGACAGCCGGCGATCAGCGCCGCCGCCGCCGTACACCACACGCGCCGCATCGACGATCGGCATAGCGGATCGCCGGTCCGCCGTCGACGCCCGCCTGAGAGGTCCCCCTCGGACCTGCGTTCAGGGGGCGTCCGGCTCGCTCATGGTGCGACGATCTGCGCCTCGATGAACGCCGGGATCACGTCGTCGCGCAGGTTCACGCGCGCGAACAGCTGGTCGGGGTCGAGCCCCGTGGCCGCGAAGTCGAACACGTGGCCGATGCGGGGGTGTACGGCACCTCGAAGGTGTCGCCGACCGGCAGGTTGTCCTTGATGAACGACAGCGTCAGCGGCACCCGCACGTGCACGGGATCGGCCGCCGCGACCTCGGGGTCGAGCAGGCGGAAGCCGCCGACGGGCCACGTCTTCACCAGGTCGTAGGCCGGCGGCGGGCGCACCAGGTCGATCGTCAGCTGGCCGCCCGCGAGCGTCGCGGTCAGCTCGTGCTCCTTGGCGAACGTGACCTCGAACGGCGCCGTCTCGAACGCGTAGTCCTCGGTCGCCTGGCCGTCGAACGAGCGGCCGGCGATCCGCAGGCGATAGTCGCCCGCGGGCATGTCGGCCGGGACTTGCCAGTCGACGTACCACTTCTGCTGGCGCTCGGCGAGCAGCTTGCCGTTGGGCTCGGGCACCGGCGCGTAGTGGGTGAGCATGTGGTAGCGGCTGTTGTCGAGCGCCGCCCCGGCCCAGCCGCTCGGCGACGGCACGTCGACGAACCCGTCGCCGTCGTCGACCTGCACGGTCACGCGCGGCTCGCCGAGCGACGGCTCGCCGCCGTTCCAGGCGACCCGCACCGTGTCGCCGCGCCCGAGAGTCATCGGCGGCTCGCTCGTCAGCCCCGGCGCGTCGGCGCTGGCCTCGAGCGCCCGCGGCTCGAACGACTTGCCGACCGACAGCGACGGCGACTCCTCCGACCACACCGGCGAGCCGTCGCCGGCGATCAGCGACTCGACGATCTTCATCTGCCCGTCGACCAGGTACTTGGCCAGGAGCGGCCCCCACAGGCTCATCTCCGACTCGTAGCCGCCCTGCAGCCAGTCGTCGGGCTGCGTCAGGTACAGCAGGTGATCCTGCGAGTAGCCGAACACCATGCCGTCGACGGCGCGCTCCTCGTAGCCCGCGCGCGCGTACTGAATCACCGACGCGGTCGGCTCGCCGGGCAGCGTCAGCATGTAGAAGTCGTCGAGGCGCGCGACGGTCAGGTACGTCTGGTGCACCTCGCCGTGCGGCACCTTCTCGCCCAGCGACTCCAGCAGCCCCTGCATCGGCATGCAGTTCTTCGGCTTGCCCTCCATGCTGGTCGCGGGGTTGCCGTCGTCGACGTCGCCCTCGGCGCCCTTGCACTGCCAACCGCCCCACAGGTACGGCCCGCCCTGCGAATTCTGGAACTCGGGGTAGTCGTCGTAGCCGATCCCGCTGTACGTCAGGTCGATGCGGCGCGAGCGGACCCCCAGCGTCGCCTCGTCGCGCCACTCGATGGCATCGTAGAGCTCGAGGATCCGCGGCGCCGCGGCGTGACCCACCCGCTCGATGCGGGCCGGCTCCGGGTGGCCAAGGCCGTCGCCCGCGGGCGAGGCGTCGCCGCCGCCCGACTGCGCGAACATGCCGAAGATCGGCTGGCCCTTGGCGGCGAAGAACGCCTCCTCGAACTTCATCTCGAGCCCGCCCGGCGCGTCCTCCGTGAACAGCTCGTTGGGCGAGTCGAACACGGTCCCGTGCATGCCGAAGTTGATCACGGTCGCCATCGGCGTGCCGTCGGGGCGGCGCACCGCCAGCAGCGTCAGGCGGCCGTCCTTGCCGTAGGTCGGGTCGTTCTCGCC
The DNA here is from genome assembly GCF_026965555.1 of Nannocystis punicea. Lineage (GTDB taxonomy): Bacteria > Myxococcota_A > Polyangia > Nannocystales > Nannocystaceae > Nannocystis > Nannocystis punicea. Next base: position 6,102,464 of record NZ_CP114040.1, read on the forward strand.
GCGGCGGTCGCGATACACCGCGTCGCTCGGGTCCCAGTCGTCCTGCCAGGCCACGCCCCACTGCGCCGGCCCGAGGTCGGCGACCGCCGCCGCGATCACGTCGGCCATCGCCGTCGTCATGCGGTCGATCAGCTCCTCGTCGGGCGAGTCGGCGCCGACGAACCCGAGCGGCGCCGGCAGCCGCCAGTAGCGGGCCAGGTTGTGGTGCGAGTGCGTCGCCGCGGTGATGAGGCGCCCGGTGATGTCGATGTCGTGCAGCGTCTTGAGCTTCTCGATCGTGCCCTCGGTGAGCGAGTGCTCCGAGCTCATCGTCGGCATCTTCATGACCACGAGGCGCTCGCCGCCGACCTCGATGACCATCGCCTTGATCGTGCCGAGCCCGTAGAAGCCGGACGCGCCGTTCAGCAGGTGGTTCCACGGCGTGCTGTTGGTGACGGTGCGGCCGCCGAACCCGGCCATGGACGCGCCGACCGGGCCGGTGAGGTAGCCGACCGCCACGCCGGCCTGGACCGGGCCCTGCGGGAGCGGATCGATCTCTTCCGTGGTGCTCGCGGTCGTCCCGCTCGTACTCGTCGTCAGGCCCCCGGACGTGGTCGGCGTCACGTCCGTGGTCGACCCCGTCGCCGTGGTCGCGTCCGACGTCGTCGCGCCGTCCGAGGCCGACGTCTCCGCCGTCGGGCCGGGACACCCTACCAGCGCGAGGGCCGCGAGCGCCCGCACCCACGTAAGCTGCTGCTTCATCATCATCGCCGACTATACCGCCGCGTGGTCGATACGGAACCGCGCGGCCAGGGCCGGGGCGTGCACGCGAGCTCACGTGCCCGGACGCGAGGCGCCCGCGGGCCTCCTCGCCCGCCGACAAACTGCGCCTGCCTTTGCTAGCCTCGGATCCTCGCGCCCGTGGTGACCTCCCTCGTCACTGCCCTTTTCGCAGTCACGTGCTTCGCCGCGCGCGCGTCGGGCCTTACCTCGGCGTGGGTCCAGGAACCTGTCCCAAAGGACAGCGAGCCCGAGGTCCCGACCGGCCCGCTGAAGTCGGACGCGGCGGCCGGAGGGGCGCCCGAGCCGGCCAAGGTGCCGGCGGCGGCCTTGCCCCCGGCCACGGTGCCCGAGGGAGCGAAGCCCGAGGGCAAGGCGCTGGCCGGCCCGGCGCCGACGATCCCGCCGCGCGAGCGGGTGCGCTGGGGCTGGTTGACCCACCCGCTGTCGCCGACGCCCAGTCAATACCAGGTCCGCAAGGGACAGAGCCCGCACCGCGTCCTGCCGCTGCCGAGCGTGCGATCGCAGCCCGGCATCGGCCTCATGCTCGGCGCCAACATCTCGTACGCCTATCGCCGCGGGGAGGGCGACCCGAACCGGATCTACATGATCTTCGAGTCGCGCGTGTCGCTGAAGAAGGTCCAGGACCACAGCTTCTTCATCCGCCTGCGCGATCTCCTGCGCCGCGAGGAGGTGTTCGAGCTCGGCGTCCTCGGCTACGTCGACCCCGTGTTCCCGTACTTCGGGATCAACAACAACACCAACCTCGAGGGCATCGACCTCCAGGCCCGCTACTACCAGGCCCACCTCAACACGGTCGGCGGCTCGCTGACCTACCAGCACCCGCTGTGGCGCCTGCCTGCGCTCGGGGACAAGCCGCCCGGCCTCTTGCGCTCGTACGTCGGCCTCGCCTACTACGCCGACCGCGTCCGCAGCTACGACAACTCCCTGCTGCAGGCCGACCACCCGGCCGCCGATCTCAACGCCCGCCGCGGCCTCATCCGCCTCGGCCTCACCTGGGACCGCCGCGACAACGAGTGGAGCCCCGGCAAGGGCAGCCTGTTCGACGTCATCGTCGACAACGCCGGCCCGTGGACCGGCTCGACCGACGCCTGGGGCCGCTTCTCCGCCAACTTCCGCACCTACTGGACCCTCGGCGTCGACAAGTTGGTCCTGGCCCACCGCCTCAGCTTCGACGCCCTGTGGGGCGACGCCCCGCTGGTCCCCCTCGGCGAGTTCGGCGGCCTCCTCCCCACCGACGGCCTCGGCGGCGCAGCGGCCGGCCGCGGCTGGATGCGCCGCCGCTACATCGGCCGCCTCAAGGCCTTCGGCAGCCTCGAGCTGCGCTTCGAACCGCTCGAGCTCAAGGTCCGCCGCCACACCCTCGGCATCGGCCTCAAGGGGTTCGTCGACCTCGGCGTGGTCGCCGGCCGCATGCAGGACCTGCCCAAGCACTGGCACGTGTCCGGAGGGACAGGTCTCCAGGTCATCTGGGACCGCTTCGCCGTGCTCCGCCTCGACGCCGGCTTCTCGCGCGAGAGCTTCGGCATCTACTTCATCAACGAGCACGCGTTCTGAGCCGCCGCCCCGGGCCTTCGCCACGACCGGCGGCGGAGCACATGTCTTCCTGGACATGCGAGTTTACCGGCCACGGATTCGCCGTGAGCAGCACGCGCGGCGCTCGCAGGAGTCGCACGACGAGCGGCGCGCGGCGCGATTCCTGCCAGCAGCCTCGCCTGTTCGAGCAGACAGCCCGAGACACGAAGCGCCTCATCTGTCCCTTCGAGCAGCCGACGCATACCAGCTCGCCGTGCGTCCAAGCTCGTGGTTCAGGCCCGAGCGGGTCCCGGAGCTCGGCGGAGGCGACCGTCACCGCCACGAGAGAGCTCCCGCAGGACGGGGACCGGGGCGACCTGGCACCGAGTTCCGCAGAACGAGGCAATTGTCACATCGAAGCACCCCGAGCGCCGCGAAGTTCGAGGACTGTCCGAGGGGACAGGTCGCCCCGGACACCGGCCCCGCGACCCTCGCCGCGCATCGATCCGGGACCCGCTCGCGCCGTGCGACGCTCGCCTCGCGCGGTGAAGCTCGCCGCGTGGTGAAGCTCGCTGCGTGGTGAAACCCACCGCGCACCTGTCCCATCGGACAGCCTTCAAAGCCACAAAAAAGGCGCGCCCCACGGCGCGCCTCTCTGTCCCGTAGGACCTGTCCGAGTGGACAGCTCAGTCGCCGTCGCCGCCCTCGGGCTCGGCCTTCGCCTCGTCGCCGGCGGGAGCCGCGGGCCCCTTGGCCTTCATCTCGATGGGCGGGTGGCCGGCCGGCATCTCGCTCGGGTTGACCACCTGCGGGCGCTTCGGGCCGCGCGGGTCGGGGCCGAGGAGCTCTTCCATCTTGTTCTGGACCTTGTACTTGGCGAGCAGCGCGTCCTTCAGCTCGCGGCGGCCCTGATGGAGCTTGCGCTGGCTGAGGCGCTCCTTGATCTGGTCGGCGAGCGCCTCCTTGGGCAGGTCGCCGGGCGGGTACTTGGCGAGGATCTTGATGATGTGGATCCCGAACTTGGTCTCGACGGGCTTCGAGATCTCGCCGGGCTTGAGCTTGAACGCCGCGACGCTGAACTCTTCGACCATGCGGTCCTTGGTGAAGATGCCGAGGTCACCGCCCTTGTCGGCGCTGGGGCCGACGGAGTTCTCCTTGGCCAGCTGGGCGAAGTCGGCGCCGGCCGCGGTGGCCTTCTTGTAGAGCTCGTCGGCCTTGGTCTGGGCCTCCTTGCGCCACTTGTCCTTCTCTTCTTGCGACGGCTCGGGCGGCTTCTCGCCCATCGGGGTCGGCTGCTCCTGCGGCCCGATCGGGATCAGGATGTGCGACGCGTGGATCCGCTCGCCCTCCGACTTGTAGTTGGGCTTGATCTTCTCGTACTCCTCGTCGACCTCGGCGTCGGTGACGGCCAGCTTGCCGTCCTTCTCGAGGAACTGCTGCTCGAGGATCTCGGCCACGTACATGTCGCGGAGGCTCTGTTCGGTCTCGCCGCGGCGCTGCAGGTGCTTGTCCCAGTCCTTGATGCCCTGCTTTTGTTGCGTCTCGCGCTCGGCCAGCTTGGCGGCGTCGACCTCGATGCCGCGGGCCTTGGCCTCCTGGCGCAGGATCTCGTTGTAGATCAGGCGCTCGGTGATGGACTTGCGATAGCGCCGGTCGGCCGACGGCGGGATCTCGCGGCCCCGGTCGGTGTACTTCTTCACCTTGAGGTCGTAGATGTCCTTGAACTGGGCCAGCGGGATCGCGACCTCGTTGACGGTGGCGATCACTTCGGGAAGCGCCGGCAGGCCCTCGCCCGTGGCCGCCTTGGTAGGCTGCTCCGGGGCCGCCTTCTCGTCGGTCTTCTGCGGCGTGGGCGTGCTCGGCGAGCAGCCGACCGCGAGGGCGAGACAAAGTCCGAGGGACACGCGAGGGACGAAGCGAAGCATTCTGTTCTCCTGGCCGGCGCGAAGCGGGCTGTGCCCGTGCGGACCGGTCGTCGCATTCGCGCGGCGACCGCAGGGCGTCGGCGGCGCGAGATTGTAAGCCGGAGCGAGCGTCCGATCCAAGCGGCGACATCTGCGGCGGTCCGGCGCGCCCGCACCCGCCCCGCCAGGAGCCCCGCGTGAGCCTCCCCCTGGGGCGCCAGTGGCGATTTTGGCGTAGCATGCCGCGCCCATGACCCGCCTGGTCCAGATCCGCGGCACGAGGACGGCGCCGGAACCGCCCGCGACCGCGCCGGAGCTGCCCGGCGCGCCGGAACTGGCCGGAATCGCCGGACCGCGCGTCTACGTCGAGACGCTCGGCTGCCAGATGAACGAGGCCGACTCGGCGCTCATCGTCGGCCAGCTCGCGGCTCGCGGTTACGTGCGCGTGCCCGATCCGGCGGCCGCCGACGTGATCCTGCTCAACACCTGCGCCGTGCGCGAGAAGGCCGAGGAGCGGGTTTACGGGCGGACCAGCCAGCTCCTCCGCCACAAGAAGGACAACCCCGATCTCGTGTTCGGCATTACCGGGTGCATGGCCGAGCACCTGCGCGACAAGGTCCAGAAGCAGGCGCCGCACATCGGGCTGGTCGCCGGCCCGGACAGCTACCGCCGGATCGGCAGCCTGGTCGACCGCGCGCGCGCCGGGGAGCGGGTCGTCGACGTCACGCTCGACCGCGACGAGACCTACGAGGGTCTCGACGGCGTCCCCGACGACGACGGCGTCAGCGGCCAGGTCACCATCCAGCGCGGCTGCGACAAGTTCTGCACCTTCTGCGTGGTCCCGTACACCCGCGGGCGCGAGCGCGGCGTGGTCCCGCGCGAGGTCCTGCGACAGGCCCGGCACCTGGCCGAGCGCGGCTACAAAGAGATCGTCCTGCTCGGCCAGACCGTCAACTCGTACGTCTGGGAGGACGCAAGCTTCGCCGATCTGCTGCGGGCGCTGGCCGCGATCGACGGCCTCGAGCGGATCCGCTTCACCAGCCCCTACCCGGTCGACTTCACCGAGCAGCTCATCGCCACCATGGCCGAGCTCGACAAGGTGTGCCCGTACATCCACCTGCCGGCGCAGTCGGGCGCCGATCGCATGCTGACCGCCATGAAGCGCGGCTACTTGCGCGCCGAGTTCGTCGACCTGGTCGGCCGCCTGCGCGCGGCGATCCCCGACCTCGCGCTGTCGACCGACCTGATGGTCGGCTTCTGCGGCGAGACCGAGGACGACCACGCCGAGACGCTCTCGCTCATGCGCGAGGTCCGGTTCGACTCGGCGTTCATGTTCCGCTACAGCGACCGCGGGATCACCTACGCCGCCCGCAAGCTGCAGGACGACGTCGCCGACGAGGTCAAGGGCCGCCGCCTGCAAGAGGTCATCGAGCTGCAGGAGCAGCACACCCGCGCGTCGCACCACAGCCGCGTCGGCAAGCGCGAGCGCGTGCTCATCAGCGGCCTGTCGCACCGCGGCGACCGCCTGCTCGGCCGCACCCCGCGGTTCCAGAGCGTGCTGCTGCCTCTCGGGACAGGTTCTCCGGGACAGACGGTCGAGGTCGACATCACCGCGACCACCGGCCACTCGCTGATCGCCGGCTGAGCCGCGGTTCCCGGGCGTGCTGCTGCCTCTCGGGACAGGTTCTCCGGGACAGACGGTCGAGTCGACATCACCGCGATCACCGGCCACTCGCTGATCGCCGGCTGAGCCGCGGGGTTCACCCCGGGGCCGCCGCCGGCGACGACACGCGGGCCAGCAGCGCCTCCTGGCGGCGTCGACTCAGATACAGGAAGTTCGCCGGCAAGCCGAAGCGCAGCGGCGCCTGCGTCGCCGGGGCGTCCTTCGCCGGGAAGCGCTCCGCCACGCCGGCGGCCGCTCGCACGAGCGCGCGGTCGACCGCCCGCAGATCGTACGCGGCGCCGAGCTGCAGCTTCGCGCGGACCGCCAGCGGCACGATCGACACCGCCGCCCGCGCGACTGCCCGGTAGAAGAACCCGAGCGCGCGGGCCTGTCCCTTCCCCGTCTTGATGATCGTGAGGAACTCGTCGACGATCGGGTGCGCCTCGAAGCGCGGCGCGAGCCGGTGCATCATCGCCTCGAAGTCGGCCTCGGACGTGAGGACGTTCTGGACGCCGTAGAGGCGCGCGACCGGCCCGCTCTCGGCGAAGTAGCGGCGCCGGTCGGCCGCCGACACCGGCGCGACGAAGCGGTCGTACGCGGTGAGGAACCCGTATACCGCGGTCGCGCTGACCCAATCGAGCAGCTCCGGGTCGAGGGCGCGATACGGTTCACCGGCCGGCGTCGAGCCGTTCACCTTCGCGTGCAGCTTGTTGACGCCGGCGATCACGCGCCTCGCCGCGCTCTGCGGCCCGTACGCGCCGACCATCGCCGCGATCGCCGTCCTGCGCGAGCGGCCGACCGGGTCGGCCTTGTAGGTCGAGTGATCCCAGACGCCGCTGCGGATCCGCGGATCCGCGAACTCCAGCAGCACCGCCGCCACCCCGCCGACCGCGAGCGCCACCGGATTTTTATAGATGCGCCAGTGGACCGAGTCCGGACCGACGAAGCCCGGCTCGCCTCTCGGATTGGCGTAGTCGATCCGCCAGCCCATGTACTGCGCCTGTCCGCGAGAGTCCATGTCGCGCCTCCGGGCAGCGATCGTATGACGGTTCGCCGGGCCGCGGGCAAGACCTCGCACAAGGACGGTCGCCTCGGTCGCCCGCGAGCCGGATCCGCGCCCCGTGACCGGGCCGGCTTCGCGCTTCGACTCGGCCGGGCCTGCGATCTGTTCTTTCAGACATGCCCATTGGAACATGTCCTGAAGAGCTGGCGAGCCCCGCTCATCTCCGGCGCCGATGGGTCTTCCGCGCCACCCCGGCGACCAACGCGAGAGGGCCCGCGCCGGAGCGGCGGCGGGCCCTCGTCTCGCGCAGGCGCGCGGCGCTCAGAAGTTGAAGCCGAAGCCGAAGCCCTGCATGCCGCGGCTGAGGATCGGGCCGCCGCGGAAGTTCTGGATCCGCGAGACCGACTTGAGGCTCTTCTCGGTCTTGATGAAGTCCTTCGCGTCGGTGCGGTCCTGGTAGATGATGACGGCGAGCACGCCGGCGAGGAGGACCGTGGTGAGCAGGGCGACGTCGCCGCCGATCAGGCGGTTGCGCATCGTGTTGCCCTTGTCGGCCACATCGGAGGCGAGGCGCGTGTACTCGTCGGACTGCAGCGGGTCGGTCTTGTCGAGGCCCGAGTTGTTGAGGTCGTCGAGGGCCGACTTGTAGGGACCGCGGGCGGCGAGGCCGAGCGAGTAGAAGATGCCGGTGGTGAGCAGCGCGCCGGCAGTGAGGCCGAGGGCCACCCACGCGCGCGTCTGGAAGTAGCCGAACACCGGGCCGCGCTTGCACGCCGGGCGCAGGTCCTTCGGGTCGTCCTTGTTGACGCGCGGCTTCGGCGGGCCGGTGCGGCAGAAGTCCTTGAAGTCCTTCTTCAGGTCGACCTTGACGTTGCTGGTGTCGATGAGCTCGCCCTGACCGGCCGCGACCTTGCCGATGGCGTCGTCGATCGCCGCCTTCTCGGCCGCCAGCTCCTCGGGCGTCTTGGCCGGCTCGTCGAGCTCGGCGAGGATCTTCTGCTCCTCCGGCGTGGCCGGGGCCGCCGGCGTGCGGTAGTTGTTCAGGGTGGTGACCATCGCCCGCGGCAGCGCCAGCGGGAGGATCAGGTCGTCGGGGTTGATCGAGGGCGAGAACTCCTTGACCTTGGCCTTCTTGGCGACGTCGTAGATGACGATGTTGCTCGGGGCTCCGGGGCCGCCGACGGTGCCGTAGATCAGGTAGTCGTAGACGGTGCCCGACTTGGCGGCGCCCTTGTTCAGCCACTCGATGACCTTGCCGACGCACGCGTCGGCCCCGCCCTTGCACTTGACCTTGCCGGCCGCGCCGTCGATGTCGAGCGCGACGCCCTTGACGTTGTAACCGGCGGCGCTCATGTCGGTCAGGATCTGCGAGCGCAGCCCCTCGGCCATCGCCGGGTCGCCGCTCAGGCGAAACAAACCGATCGTGTTGCCGGTCGAAGCAGGAGCCGGCGCCGCGGCGAACATGCCGAAGGTCGCCGGCGAAGACGCAGCCGCGGGCAACGGCGAGAAGGCGAGCGCCGCACAGAGGACGCCGGTGAAGGCGCGGAGGAGCGGCGACGGGCGAGACGACGTGATGGCTGCGGTCATGTGCGGGTCGGTCTGGGAAGCGCGGGGATGATAGCGGTCTGATTTTGGCCTGGAAAGCCCCTGGATCATGGCCGAGGCCCAGGGGTAGCAGAATCCGACGCGGAACGGACCCGCGGGAGCAACACCAGACCTGCGAGGGTGATCAGGACCCCGATGCCCAGGGCGATCCACATGGTCCGGTTGGCCTGCGCCGCGAGGGCCTGCTGCCCCGCCACGACCACGATCACGGCCGCCAGCAGGTGCTCGGCGATCGCGGGCCACCGCCGCCCGCCCGGCACCGCCAGCGCCAGGCCCGTACCGGCCATCCACGCCATCGCCGCGGCCGGCGCGAGCAGGGCCGCAGCCCCCGCGGACATGCGCGACAGCACGAGCAGCGCGGCCGGGACGATCACGGCGAGGAGGGCCGCGTGGGCCGCCAGCACCGGCCTGCGCGGGCTCAGCGCGGATCCCGCAAAGCGCACGACGGGACCCAGGAGGGCCGCGAGGAGGCCGACCAGCAGCGCCACCGCCGACGCGGCGACGACCCCCTCGGCGACGTCGACGGCGAGGCCGCTGCCGCGGTGGAGCCCCTCCCCCAGCCCGGCGATCACCCCCGCCAGCGGCAACGGCTGCGCCGGCCCTGTCGGCGGCGCAAGCTCCGGCGTCCACCAGGTCGCCGCCGCCAGGCTGCCGGCGAGCCCGAGCGTGCCGGCCATGATCGGCAAGGCCGGCAGAATCGGAAGGACCCGCGCGAGCGCCCCCCGCCAACGGCCGCCCGCCGCGCCCGCCGGCCCGGCCGCGATCGCGGCGTGACCTGACCCGAGGGCCAGGAGCGCGACCCACGGCGCCAGCGCCAGCGGCGCCTCCCACTCGGCCGGCCGCGACCAGGCTTCGACCTGTACCGAGAGACCTGGCACGAGGAGCAGGATCGAAAGGACAGCCGCGATCGCGGCGACCGCCCCGCCCCAGCGCGAAAGGCCGGCCGCGGCGCGCCCGCGCGGCCCGCAGGCGGCCAGGAACGACAGGCCCAGGACGATCCACGCCCACGCCCGCAGCTCGCCGAACACCCGCTCGCGCGGCCACCCGAGCGCCCGGGCGAGCGAAAGCCGCGGCTGGCCGAGCGCCTCCGTGTAGCCGGTCCAGCGCCCCGTCAGCCCCAGGCCGGCGCTGGCCTCGGAGCTGTACTTGTCGGGGCACATGCGCTCCATCACCGCGTCGGGCTTGCGCGGGCGCGGGTCGTTGGCCGCGCCGGGGCACACGAACTCGACCCGCGATCCGCGGCCGACCCCACCCGAGGTCACGTGCAGGCGCGGCTCGGTCGGCGCCTCCGCCGGCCGGTCGAGCCGCTCGCGGGCCTCGGGCAGATCCTCCGCGACCACAGTCGCCTCCGCGAACGCCTTGTACGCGCGCGCCGGCCCGTGCTCGGCGTACTGCAGCTCGGCGATCTTCTGCAGGTCGCGGGTCAGCGCCTCGGCCAGCTCGGCCGGCCCGTAGCCCTTGCTGCCGTCCGGCTCGACGTAGTCGTTGATCGGCAGGTCGAACGGCCCGTAGCCGTCGATCAGGATCGCGGTTGTCTGGAACGGGTGGATGCCGAGGATCGGCCCGCCCCACGTCTCGCCGCGCGCGTGGGCCCCGGCGGCCTCGAAGCGGGCGCCCGCGGCCCCGGCCGCGAATGTCCCGAAGACCAGGGCGCAAAGGACAAGTCCTTGCGACCATGTCCTTTGGAGCAGGGGCAAGACCACCGCCGCCAGCAGGGCCGGCGCGGCCGCCCACAGCGCCGCGGGATAGGCGACCACGATCCCCGCGAGCGCTCGCGCGGCGACGGTGGCGAGCGGGATCGCCGGGGCCAGGATCAGGGCCGCCAGCGCGATCCGGCGCGCCCTGGGCAGCGCGGCGATCACGGCCGGATCGGGGGCCCCCGGGCCGCGGCGGGCGACCAGGGCGACCACGCCGAGGCCGACCAGGACGCCGGGGACGAGGCCCCACGAGAGCGGCACCGACAGGCCCGCGGCCAGGCCGACGCCTGCGGCGACCGCGACCCCGCCGAGGCCGGCCACGACCGGCGAGGCCCCGGACGAGGGCGACACGATCTCGGAGGCGGCAGGACCCGCGGACACGCGGCTCTTTTACCAGAGCGGCGCGGCGAGGCGGCGCAGATCGGCTAACCTCCCCGCCGATGTCCCCTCCCGCGATCACCGGGCCGCTCCCCCTCCTGCCCCTGCGCGGCGCCATCATCCTGCCCGGCGCGACCCAGCCGGTCGACCTCGGGCGCAGCTCCCCGGCGATGCAGGCGGTGCGCGCGGCGCAGGACCGGGCCCGCGGCGGCGCGGGGCGCGTCATCGCCGTGCTCCTGCGCGACACCTCCGCCGCCACGCCCGACCTCGATCAACTCTATCCGGTCGCCGTCGCCTGCGAGGTCGTGCAGGTGCTGGCGGGCACGCCCGGCCGCACCTCGGTGACGCTGCGCGGGCTCAGCCGGGTGCGCGTGCACGACATCTACCCCGAGCGCGACTACCAGATCGCCGAGTTCGACCCGGCCGCCGAGATCGTCCACGAGCCGACCCTCGCCTACGCGCTCGCCGGGGCGCTGCAGGACCTGGTCAAGCAGCACGACGGCCTGCAGCCGACGGCCTCCAAGTCGAAGGCGCGGGCCCAGGCGCAGGCGACGATCCTCGCCGAGCGCTCGCCGAGCCTGATCGCCGACCTCTCGGCCGCGCACGTCGAGCTCGACGGCGACGAGCGGCTGGCGATCCAGCAGGAGGTCGACGTGGTCGCCCGCCTGCGCAAGGTCATCGAGCTGCTCAGCCACCGCACCAACGTCCTGCAGGTCAAGCGCGACCTCGATCGCTACGTCCGCGAGCACCTGTCGAAGCACGAGCACGACGCGCTGCTGCGCCACAAGCTCAAGGCGATCCAGCACGAGCTCGGCGAGTCGGAGGGCGAGGCCGAGGAGCGCGCGCTGCAGGACCTCGAGCGCCGGCTGCAGGCGGCCGAGCTGCCGCCCGACGTGCGCGCCGCGGCCGACCGCGAGCTCGGGCGCCTGCGGCGGATGAACCCGCAGAGCAGCGAGGCGACCACCTGCCGCACCTGGCTCGAGTGGATCGCCGACCTGCCGTGGAGCCCGGCGACGATGACCGCCGACAAGCTCGACATGGGCGCCGCGCGGGCCCTGCTCGAGGAGAACCACTACGGCCTGCAGAAGGTCAAGAAGCGGGTCCTCGAGTACCTGTGCGTGCGCAAGCTGGCGCCCGACAAGCGCGGCCCGATCCTCTGCCTCGTCGGCCCGCCGGGCGTCGGCAAGACCTCGCTGGGCCGCAGCATCGCCGACGCGCTCGGGCGCCGCTACGTCCGGATCTCGCTCGGCGGCATCCGCGACGACGCCGAGATCCGCGGCCACCGGCGCACGTACATCGGCGCGCTGCCCGGGCGGTTCATCCAGGCGATGAAGCGCGCCGGCAGCAAGAACCCGGTCATCGTCCTCGACGAGATCGACAAGCTGGTCGGCGCCAACCTGCGCGGCGACCCGGCCTCGGCGCTGCTCGAGGCCCTCGACCCCGAGCAGAACACGGCCTTCCACGACCACTACCTCGGCGTCGACTACGACCTGTCGAAGGTCATCTTCCTGTGCACCGCCAACGACCTCGGCACGATCCCCGGGGTGCTGCGCGACCGGCTCGAGATCATCCAGCTGACCGGCTACACGATCGAGGAGAAGCTCGAGATCGCCAGGCGCCACCTGCTGCCGAAGCAGCGCCAGGAGAACGGCCTGTCGGCGGTCGCGGTCGAGGTCCCCGAGGACGTGCTGCTGACGCTGGCGACGCAGTACACGCGCGAGTCCGGGGTCCGCAACCTCGAGCGCGAGCTGGCCTCGCTGCTGCGCGACGTCGCCATGCAGATCGCGGAGGGCAAGCAGCCGGGCCTGGTCGTCGGCGCCGACGAGGCGCTGCGGATCCTCGGGCCGCCGCGCTACTACGACGAGCTCGCGGCCAAGGAGCCGTCGCCCGGCCTGGTCACCGGCCTCGGCTGGACGCCGACCGGCGGGACGATCCTGTTCGTCGAGGCCACCCTGACCCGAGGGACAGGTCACCTGCGGCTGACCGGCAAGCTCGGCGAGGTGATGAAGGAGTCGGCCCAGGCCGCCCTCAGCCTGGTCCGCAGCCGCGGCGCCGAGCTCGGGGCCGACGCCGCGGTGGTCCGCGACCTGATGAAGCACTACGACGTGCACATCCACTTCCCCGCCGGCGCAGTCCCCAAGGACGGCCCCTCCGCGGGCATCGCCATCTCGACCGCCCTGGTGTCGCTGTTCTCGCGCCGGCCGGCGCGCGTCGACGTCGCCATGACCGGCGAGATCACCCTGCGCGGTCAGGTGCTGCCGGTCGGCGGGATCCGCGAGAAGGTCCTCGCGGCCCACCGCGCCGGCATCCGCGACGTCATCCTGCCCGACCGCAACCGCAAGGACGAGCCCGAGATCCCCGAGGCCGCCCGCGCCGACATGCGCCTGCACTACGTCAAGCACATCCGCGAGGTCCTCGAGGCGGTCCTGCTGCCGACCGAGGACGCCGAGGCCGCCGCCGAGTAACCTGCCTCTCGGGGCATGCGCGAAGGGCCATGACCGTTCGGTCATGGCCCTTTCGACATGCCCTTCCGGGCATGCTCTCGGCCGCCCTCACTTCGCGCGGATGACCTGGTCCTCGGCCGCCTTGATCTTGCGCGTGTAGTCGACGATCTCCGGGTAGCGCGCGGCCTCGTAGGTGCCGGTCACCAGCGTGGAGCGGGTCGTCATCTTGATCTGCCCGGGGGCGACCTGCTTGACCGTGCGGCGGTAGGTGCCGAACGGGCCCTCGAGGGTCTCCTCGGTCGGCGGCGCGGTGAAGCTCGCGCCGTCGAGCTTGATCGTCAGGCTGGCCTCGAGCAGGGGCGCGTACGGCATCGCCCAGCCGGTCCTGCGCTGCGGCAGCGAGGCGTAGTTGAGGCCCATGTTCATCGGCACCGAGTTGGCGCGCATCAGCAGCTCGCCGCCCTGCTGGACGATCGCGCCGCGGAGCTTGGCGGTGAAGTGGAGGCGCAGCGGCTTCGGCAGGTCGAGCTTGTGCTCGATGTCGAGGTCGACCAGCTCGGCGCCGGAGCCGACCAGGATCGCGCCGAGCTCGGCGCGCTCGAAGCCCTCGTTGATGCGGTCGGCGTCGAGCGTGCGCAGGCCCTCGCGCCAGGCGGCCGCCTCCATGCCCTGGAGCTCGATAGTGCCGCGCAGGGTGCCGGTGCCGTCGCGGGCCAGCTCGAGCTCGAGGTCGTAGCTGCGGCGGTCGGCCAGCGCCGGCGGCGAGGCCGGCAGGCGCACCGGGCCCGGCGCGGGCTCGTCCTCGGCCAGCTGGACCCGCATGGCCTGGGCCTGCGACAGCCCCGGCATGAGGTAGCCGATCGGCAGCACCTTCGAGCTGGTGAGCACCATCGTCGGCGCCTTGCCGCCGGTGTGCACCGCGAGGATCGGCACCTCGTAGGTCTCGAGCATCGGGCTGCCGCCCGGCAGCGGCTTGAGCGAGAAGTTGTCGCGGGCCAGCCACAGCTCGGAGCGCACCCCGGCCTCGCGCAGCAGCGCCTTGAGCAGCGTCAGGCGGTTGCCCCGGCGGGCCGACAGCGTCGCGGTGGCCGGCGCGGTGATGTCCGCGCCCTCCTCGATCTCCTCGACCACCCACGCCCACAGCGCCTGCAGCTTGGCCTGCGGCGAGGTCGCGTTACGCGTCAGGTTGTCGGCGAGCGTGCGCAGCTCGGGGTTGGCGCGCTGGCCCGCGTAGATCCGCAGGCCCAGGCTGGCGAGCCACTTGTTGGGGTCGACCGCGGTGTAGACGCGGACCGACGGCACCTCGTCGAGGATGTGGCGCATCTGCGGCTCGACGCCGATCCGCTTCGAGCGCTCGACCTTCCATGTCTTCAAGGCCAGGTCGGTGCCGGCCAGCGCGCCCTCGACGGTGGCCGGCGCGCCGGCGCGCCGGTCGACCTTGATCGCCACCGACTTCGGGTGCGCGACCAGCAGCTCCGACACGTGGAACGGGGTCTCGGCCGACTGGAAGCGGAAGGTGGTCAGGTCGATGTAGCCCGGGAGCAGGCCCAGCGGCTCGCGGTCGAGCAGCAGCTCGTACTCGACGCAGTCGCCGATCTGCAGCCCGCGCAGGCTGAGGCCGCTCTTCTCCGGGATCGACTCCGGCTCGAACACCGCGCCGTCGGCCTTGATGGTGTGCAGGGTCAGCACCCGCGCGCCCTCGGGCGGCGTGATCTCGCCGTAGCGATCGATCGCCTCCTTGCTGCGCAGCTCGATGATGGTGTGGACCAGCTGGCGCTGGCTGCCGTCCTCGTAGACCCGGATGGCGCTGCGATCGAGCACCAGTACCTCGCTGGCGCCCTCGTAGTCGGTCGGGCGCGGGGCCGCCTCGGCGCCGGCCGGAGCAGCCACCGCGAAGTTGCCGGCGCGGTAGGCCGCGACCAGCGGCACGCCGTCGACGCGCAGCAGCTGCAGGTCGTCGGGGATCCCGAGGCCGGCGGCGATGGTGTGCAGCGCCGAGCTCTGCGGCGCCTTCTCGAGCGCCGCCTTCACGCTCGCGCGCGCGGCCGCCGGATCGCCGCTGCGGGCCTGCAGGTCGGCGGTGGCGACCAGGCTGCGGGCGCCGAACGGCCGCAGGGCGAGGATCTTCTTGCGCCACGCGATCGCGGCCTCGTAGTTGCCCTCGGAGATCTCGAGCTCGGCCAGCTGCTCGATCACCTCGAGGTCGTCCGGGGTCCGCTCGAGCAGCTTGAGCAGCAGCGTGCGCGCGTCGGCGTTGCGGCCGCGACGGAACGCCAGGGCCGCGCGCGAGCCGGTGGTGCCGGCGCAGCGCTCGAGCTCGATCGCCAGGGCGTCCTCGCGGGCGACCTCGCTGCGCCGCTGGGCCAGGGTCCGCTGGGCCTTGAGCACCGCGCACGCCCGGGGGTGGATCGCCGCCGCCCGCGCCAGCGCGGCCTCGGCCAGCGGCTCGTTGCCGCGGGCGAGGTAGGTGGCGAAGCGGACCAGCTCGCCGGGGACGTGGCGCAGCGCCTTGTCGGGCAGCGCCGCGAGGGCCGCCTCGACCTCGCTGACCTCGTTCTTCTCGAGGTCGAGCTCGAGCAGGCGGACGCGCGCGCGGTCGAGGTCGGGCGCGAGACGCACGGCCTCCTCGATCGCCTCGCGCTGGCGCGACGTCGAGGCGTTGCGCTCGCGCGACGGGTCGGCGATCTCGAACGCCGCGACCAGCACCTGACCCTCGGGGAAGTCGGGCCCGTAGGCCTGCAGGTTGCCGGCGTAGCGCTCGGCGGCGTCCGAGTCGCCCTCGGCGAGCGCGTCGGCGGCCGCCAGGTAGGCGCGCAGCGGCAGGTAGCTCGGCCCGGCCAGCGGCCCGCGGTCGGCCAGCAGGTCGCGCTGACCGATCCGCAGCGGCTCGCCGGCGAAGGGAGCGCTCGCCGCCGGGCCCTCGGCCGTGGCCGGGATCGGCTTGCCGGCGGCGTCGGTCGCCCGCACCAGCACCCACGTCTTCTCGCGCGCGGCCGCGGTGTGGACCTCGAGCCGGTGCGGCCCGGGCGTGACCTTGAGCTGCAGCAGGTTGTCGGCGGCCGGCCAGCGGTCGCTGCGATCGCTGCGGAAGATCGGCTTGCCGTCGAGGTAGACCCGCATCGGCTCCTGGCTCGACAGGCCGAGGACGAGGGTGTCCCCGGGGACAGCCAGGCTCGTGCGCATCCGCCTCACCCCGCCGCGCGGCGTCAGGTTCCACGTGCGCACGGCGCAGGCCAGCGGCGTCAGCACCGCCGTCGGGTCGGCCTTGAATTTGTCTGTCCCGGAGGACATGTCCTTCGCGGCAGCCCGCAGCTCGAGCGCCTCGAGGCTGCCCTCGACCGGGCCGACCTGGAACGCGCGCACGCAGCCCTGCTCGTCGTAGTACTGCAGGTACGGCTGGTCGAGGCGGCGGGCGATCTGGGCCCGCAGGCTGATGAGCGGCTGGGCGACCTCGACCGGCAGGCGGCCCTTGTCGAGCCCCTTGTAGAAGCGGATGAAGTCGTCGTCGTCGTCGGGCAGCTCGCCGTGGTTCTCGCTCAGGAGGCGCGCGGCCAGCTCGGCCAGGCCGATCTGGACGCGGCGCGCCTCCGGCTCGGCCCCGGGCCGGGTGACGCCGGTGATCAGCGCCTGGGCCATGCTGCGGGTCGTCTTGAGGTCGAGGCGGGCGTCGGCGAAGATCATCCGCGAGGCCTGGGCGACCATGTCGCCCTTGCCGGCCAGGCGGTCGAGGATCGGCCGCGCCTTGTCGGGCTGCTGGAGGAACAGCCAGTGCAGGTGGGCCGCCTCGCGCCAGGCCTCGTCGTCGTTCGGGTGCGACTTGAGGCGGGCCTCGAGCGCCTTCAGGCGGGCGCGCGCGCTGTCCTCGGTGTGCGGCTCGTGCGTGCCCTCGCGCGGCTTGCAGGCCGGCGCGGCGCCGGCGAGGAGCGCGGTCGCGAACAGAGCTGCACGAAGGGACATGCGCGAACGAACAGGGTGCAAGGGCAAGGTGCTCCGGGACATGTCAGTTCGCCCCCCGCGGCTCGGGGCGGAGCTCGAACGCCTGCTCGAGGGCGCCGTCGACCTGGCCGAGGAACTCGCGCAGGGCGCGGTAGTCGGCGGCCTTGAAGCGGTGGGTGCGGTACTCGAGCTCGGTGCGGACCTCGACGCGGTCGCCGCGGCCGGCGACGTCGAGGGTGAAGCGGGCGAACGGGGTCTCGAACGTCTTGCCCGCGGGGGACTGGCCGAAGGTGTAGCCCTTCGGCGCGGTGACCTCGATGACGTTGACCTCGGTGGCCGGGGCGGCCATCACGAGGTCGTGCTCGCGGGTGGCCTGGCCGGCGAGGCCGCGCTGCAGCCCGGTGCGGTGGCCGAGCACGTTGAAGCGCAGCACGTCGCCCTGGCGCTGGGCCCACGCGGGGACGCTCCAGGTCGTGCGGATCTGGACCGGGTGCAGGACGTCGCCGAGCGCGGGGGCGTCGAGCTCCTTGATCTCGAGGCCGGGGAACTGGCCGCCCCACACCTGCGTCAGCCGCTCCTTGCGGTTCTCGGCCGCCTGCAGCGCGCTGCGCCACGAGGCCGCGGAGGCGCCGGTGACGGTGAACAGGTGCTTTACGTCGGCGCTGCCGTCGGGCTTGAGCTCGACCGTCTGGTGGACGATCTGCTTGTTGTCGCCGGCCGGGGCGACCGGGATGGTCTTGAAGTCGGCGCCCTTGCCGTCGCGCACGACCAGCACGGTCGCGCCCTGATCGCCGGTCGGCAGCTCCTCCGGGCCGGAGAACTCGGCGGTGCCGTCGAGGAAGAGGTCGAGGCTCGGCACGTAGGTGATGGCGTGATTGAAGGCCGACAGGCTGGCCGGCGCGGCCCCGAGCGCGCCCTGGTCGCGCGTGCGCACCAGCACCAGGTGCGAGGCGATGCCGGCCTCCGCGAGCATGACCTTGAGCAGGCTCGCCTTGTCCTTGCAGTCGCCGAAGCGGCGGTCGTACACGTCGGTGGTGCGGTACGGCTTGAAGCCGTGGATGCCGAACTCGAGGCCGACGTAGCGGGTCGAGGTGATGACGTGCTTGTACAGCGCGCGCACCTTCTCGCGCTCACCTGCCCCTTTGGGCAGGCTCTTCAGGACATCCTGGACCGCGGCCTTGATCTTGGCGTCGACGACCAGCTGCTCCTTGACCAGGTTCCAGTACCAGCGGCCGACCGCGTCCCAGTCGCTGTAGGTGCTGACGTGGAGGTACTTGACCAGCTCGGTCCAGCCCGGCATCCCGCTCTCGGGCTTGACCCCGCGGCGCTCGCCCATGCTGACGCGGTAGCGCACGGTGCCCTCGCCGGGCCCGGGCTCCTGCTCGACCGGCTGGTTGAAGTACAGCTTCCGCGACGACGGCGCCTCGAGCACGTACTCGCGCAGCAGCTGCGGCTCGAACGACTCGAGCGGGACCAGCTCGCCGAAGTAGTCGTCGAACTTGTTGCGCAGCGCGGTGTCGCGGCGGACGAACGCGACCTCGAGCACGTCGCCGACGCGCAGGCCGCTGAAGTTCACCCGCTGCTGCCGCTGGTCGTAGAACATGCGGTAGCCGGCGTCGGTCAGCGAGACCACTGTGGGATCGCCGATCTCCTCGATGCGCCCGTCGGCCCGCCGCACGCGCGCGCGACGGACGTCGACGTAGGCCTCCTCGGGGTCGTAGACCATGCCCTGCACGGCCTGGCTGCGGATCCCGCGGTCGTCGAGGACGCGCACGACGCGGTGCTCGAGCCGCTCGGTCAGGCCGTTCGGCAGCACGCGCACGACCGTGCGGTGGAGCAGGACCCCGGCGTCCTTGCCGGCCCACGACTTCGGGGTCGGCTTCTTCGCCAGGACCTCGAAGTCGACCGGGTAGCGGGCCAACAGGTCGTCCTTCTGGGTCGCGTCGAGGGTCGCCAGGTAGTCGCGCAGCTCGGGCTGCTGCGGCCGCAGGGCCAGAGAGCGCCGCACGCTGCGGATCGCCGCGGCCCCGTCGTCGTCGCGCGCGGCCAGGCGCGCGAGCGCGGTGTGGAGGTCGGCGTCCTGCGGCGCGAGGTCGACTGCGGCCTGCAGGGCGGCCCGGGCCTTCGTCAGGTCGCCGCGCGCCTCCTCGAGCCGCGCGACCTCGCGGAACGCCTCCGGCAAGCCGGGCACGGCGGCCGCGCGCCGGCGGCCGACCTCGGCGGCCGCGTCCGGCTTGCCGAGCCGCAGCCTGCCGTCGGCGATCTGCCGCGCCAGCCCACCGTCGGTCGGCCGATCGCCGGCGAGCTTCTCCAGCAGCGCCAGGGCCGGCTCGGTCCGCCCCAGCTCGAGCAGCCGGTCGGCCTTGTCGCGCAGCAGCAGCGCCGATCCGGGGTAGCGCTTCAGCATGTCCTCGACCCACTCGAGCGCGCCCAGCGGGAAGCCGTCGGTCGCCAGCCGCGTGGCCAGGGTCAGCTCGATCAGGACGTCGTCGGGCGTGGTGGCGAACGCCTCGTCGAGCAGGGCCCGGCCGCGCTCCTCGAGGCCGAGGCTCTGGTAGCGCAGGCTCAGGTCGGCCAGCATCGACGCCAGCACCGGCGCGCTCGCCTTGCCCTCCTTGCGGGCGCGCTCGATGCCGCTGAGCAGCGCGGTCCGGCTCGAGTTCTGGTCGGGGTCGAGGATCGAGAGGAGCTGGGCGCTGCGGGCGCTCTTCACCGCCTCGTCGGCCTCGCGGGCGCGGTCGACCGCGGTGCGATCCTCGGGGGCGAACGGCGAGGTCCAGCGGTAGAACTCGACCAGCGCGAGCCGGTCGGCGGGGCGCGGCTTGGCCCCCTGAGCGCGCGCCTCGAGGACCCCGCGGAGGCTCCGAACGGGCTTCAGCTTGGGCAGTGATTTCTCGGCTGGTTTCGCGGCTTTGGCGGCAGCTTTCTCACCCGATGCTTGAACCCCCTCGGGCGGGCTGCCGCGGACCTCGAGGCCGGCCAGCGGGGCGCCTGACGGCGCGCTGACCCGGGCGTAGAAGCCCCACAATCCCTCGTCGGCCCCGAGCTTGATCAGGAGGCGATTCCACCCGGCCTGGAGGCGCATCGGGTGGGCGTCCTGGAGCGCGTTCGGCGAGTGGTAGCTGTCGGCCTGACCGACGGGGACGCCGTCGAGCCAGATCTTGTAGGCCCCGGCGGCGCCGAGGTGCAGCGCGGCGTCGACGGCCCGGTCGCTGCGGATCCACAGGGTCGCGTAGCCGGTGACGTCCGAGTCCGGCTGGAGGAGATCGCCGAGGTTGACGAAGCCGCCGCGCGGCGCCTTGGCGTGGACGAAGGACCGCCACGGCAACGGCTCGCCCGGCAACTTGCCGACGAAGGTCTGGCCGGCCGAAAACGGCGCCGTCTCCGGCTCGAACACCTGGTCGTGGCCGCCGCGGCCGCTGTTGTCGAACGGGCCGACGATCTGCCAGTCGAGCAGGTAGCCCTCGGCGCGGAAGGCCGCCTCGGCCTCCTGGGCCTGCCCCTGCCCCTCGTGCTCGAGCAGCTGCCCGCGCACGTAACCGGCGTAGCTGGCGACCAGCGGCTCCCGGTGCTTGCGCGCGGCGTCGACGAAGGCCTGGAGCTCGTCGCGCGGGACCTCGCCGTGGAGGTCGTAGACCACGCCGAGCAGCGCGAGGATGGCCGCCGGGCCAGGTTCGTTGCGGAGGATCGCCTTGCGCCGCTCGAACTCGCGGACCCATCGCCCGGGATGAGCGGCGTCGCGGACGCCGGGCTTGAACAGCGGGGCCTGCGGCGGCGCGGCCGCGGGCGGGGTCGGAGCGGTGGACGGAGCGGCCGGTCCCGGGGCCAGGGCGAGCGCGAGCGCGAGCCAGGCGTGGCGGGCGGCTGTGACGGCGAGCATGGGCGGCCCATGATGCGGGAGTTTTCCCCCGGTTGCCACAGTCCGCGCTCATTTGCGCGAGGAGGACGCGACGCCGCGCCCGGCGAGGCGCGCGCGTGCGACCGTCAGCCGCCGCGGGCGAGCGCGACGATCTCGTCGACGACCGCCGGTTCGGCCAGTGTGCTGGTGTCGCCGAAGCCGGACGGGTCGAAATCCCCGGCCGCGATCCTCCGCAAGATCCGGCGCATGATCTTGCCCGAGCGCGTCTTCGGCAGCCCGCGCACCAGCAGGATCCGGTCGGGCGTGGCGATCGGGCTGATGGCCTTTCGGACCTGTTCCTTGAGCGCGCCGGCCAGCTCCTCACGATCCCAGGCGTCGAACTCGGGCCTGGTGATGACGTAGGCGCAGATCCCCTGCCCCTTCAGCGAATGCGGGAAGCCGACCACGGCGGCCTCGACCACCGCCTCGTGGGCCACCAGCGCGCTCTCGATCTCGGCGGTGCCGAGGCGGTGGCCGGCGACGTTGAGCACATCGTCGACGCGGCCGGTGATCCAGTAGTAGCCGTCGGCGTCGCGGCGGCAGCCGTCGCCGGTGAAGTAGTAGCCGGGGAAGCGCGAGAAGTAGGTGGCGAGGAAGCGCGCGTGGTCGCCGTAGATCGTGCGCGCCTGCCCGGGCCAGCTGCCCGCCAGGCACAGGTTGCCGGCGACGTCGTTGCCCTCGAGGACCTTGCCGTCGTCGTCGATCAGCAGCGGGCGCACGCCGAAGAACGGCAGGGTCGCCGAGCCCGGCTTGCAGGCGATCGCGCCGGGCAGCGGGGCGATCAAGATCCCGCCGGTCTCGGTCTGCCACCAGGTGTCGACCACCGGGCAGCGGCCGTCGCCGACGACGTCGAAGTACCAGCGCCACACGTCGGGGTTGATCGGCTCGCCGACGGTGCCGAGGACGCGGATGCTGTCACGCCTGTACTTTCGGACAGGTTCGTCGCCCTCGCGCAGCAGCGCGCGCAGGGCCGTCGGCGCGGTGTAGACGATGGTCGCGCGCAGGTCGTCGACGACCTGCCAGTAGCGCCCGGCGTCGGGGTAGGTCGGGATCGACTCGAACATCACCGTGGTCACGCCGTTGGCCAGCGGGCCGTAGACGATGTAGCTGTGGCCGGTGATCCAGCCGGCATCGGCGGCGCAGAAGTGGATGTCGCCCTCGCGCGCGTCGAACACGTAGCGGTGCGTCGTGGCGGCGTAGACGAGGTAGCCGCCGGTGGTGTGGAGGACGCCCTTGGGCTTGCCGGTCGAGCCGGAGGTGTAGAGGACGAACAGCGGATCTTCGCTGTCGACCCACTCGATCGGGCAGGTCGCGCGCTGCCGGGCCAGCTCGTCGGCGAGCCAGAGATCGCGGCCGGGGACCATCTGCACCGCGGCGCCGGTGCGCCTGGCGACGAGGACGCTGCGCACGCTCTCGAGGCCGGCGACCGCGGCGTCGACGACCGGCTTGAGCGGCACCCGCTTGGCCCCGCGCAGGCCCTCGTCGGCGGTGATGACGACGGCGCAGTCGGCGTCGAGGATCCGCTCGCGCAAGGCGTCGGCGCTGAAGCCCGCGAACACGACCGAGTGCACCGCGCCGATCCGGGCGCACGCCAGCATGGCGCACGCGAGCTCGGGGATCATCGGCAAGTAGATGCAGACGCGATCGCCCTTCTTGACCCCGTGGGCCCGCAGCACGTTGGCGAACCGACCGACGCGCTCCTGCAGGTCGCGAAAGGTGATCGTCTCGTACTCGCCGGGCTCGTTGCGCGCCCAGAGGATGGCCGGCCGATCGGGCGTGACCGCGGCGTGGCGATCGACGCAGTTGTAGCTGACGTTGAGGCGGCCGCCGGTGAACCACGCGATCTCGCCAGGGCGCGCGTGGGCGTCGCAGACGGCGTCGTAGGGGCGATGCCAGGCGATCCGCGCCGCCTCCTCGCCCCAGAAGCCGGCCGGCTCGTCGATGCTGCGGCGGTACAGCGCCTCGTAAGCGGCGTACGAGGTCACGAGGGCGCCCTGGGCGAACGCAGGCGGCGGCGGGACGAGGATCGACTCGGACATGGGGCCGCAGGATAGCGGCTCGCCGCGGCGAGCGGAGGACTTCGCGCAGAACGGCGCTCGACCGGGCGGCACGCCGGCGCGAGCGGCGACTTTGGCGGTGGTGATGCGGCGCGTCAGCCCACACGGCGGTAGCGACCGGGCGGCGACTCGACGACGAGGCCGAGGCGCTCGGCCGCCAGCAGATCGACGAGTCGATGCAGCGGATCGGGGATGGCGTCGAGGCTGAGACCGCGGGGCCCGGCCGCCGCCAGCGCGTCGTCGAGCCAGGCGAGCTCGGGCGGGAAGCGGCGCGGCGACGGGGCCTCGCGCGCGAGCCAGGCCGCGAACGCCGGCGCGAACGCGTCCGGCTCGCACGCCAGGCCGGTGGCCCCGCGCGCCACGAGATCGTCGCAGCCCGGGCTGCCGAGCACGACCGCCACCCGCCGCTCGCGCTTCAGGGCGCACACTCCCGTGCCGTGGCTGCCCGAGCGCGCGGCCGCCTCGACCACCAGCACCGCCTCGGCCAGATCGACGACGATCGCGTTGCGGCTGGCGAACATCTGCCGACACGGCAACGTGCCGGGCGCGTGACAGAACAACAGGCCCGAGCACGGGGCGGCGGCGATCGACCTGTACGAAGGGACATGTTGCGCGGGATAGGGCCGATCGGCCCCGCACGGCAGGACCGCCAGCTGCGGCACGCCGCCGGCCAGCGCGGCCCGATGCGCCGCGATGTCGACGCCGAGGGCGCCGCCCGAGACGAGCGCGAGGCCGGCGGCTCGCATCGCGGCGATCGCCGGCTCGAGCAGCGCGAGGCGATCGCGACGCGCCGCGCGGCTGCCGACGATCGCCACGCGCGGCGCGGGCGGCAGCTCGCCGGCGAGGAAGTAAGGGCCTGCGGTGACGAGGCCGAGGTCGGCGGAGGAGACGGGTCGCGTCATGAACACAGGGAGTAGTCGTTCGCCGGGCGCCCTCTTTTGCACGCGGGCCGGCGCACGAGCTTTGGCAGACTCGGAGGTTTCGCAGGCATGTGCCGCCGCGACGCGCCAGGATCGGCGTTGCGAGCGCGTGTCCGGCCCCCTGACAGGCATGTCCCGCTGGCGGGACAGCCGCCGCTTTGAATATCTTCATGCCTCTGTAATTGTTGATGTTTCTCCTGCCGTCCGGTGCGCCCGTGACGTGCATCGTCGTTCGCTGTCATGGCCCGCCACGTCAGCCTCCTCGTCACCCTCCTGGCGCTCGCTCCCGCCTGCGCGGCGGACACCACCCCCTATCTCGGGGCCGACGACACCACCGACGGAGGCGACGCGGGTCAGGAGACGGACGAGAAAGAGGCGATGGAGCCGCTGCCGCGGCAGCTGCTCGAGTGCGAGCTGGCGGCGCCGTGCGAGTTCCCGTTCCTCGGCACCGGCTTCGACTTCGACGCCAGCCTGACCCCCTCGGCCTTCAGCCCCAGCGATCTCTGCGTGTTCACCAGCCTGGCGCGCGGGGAGCCGGGCCTCATCGAGACGATCGCCGAGTTCAGCGACGCGACTGCGCGCCTCGACTACGCGATCGTCGGCCCGGGCGAGGCGCTGCGGCAGGCCTCCGGCGAGAGCGACGCCGGCGGCCGCTGGCTGAAGGGCGTGTTCCGCTGCGAGCTGCAGCCGAGCGTCTTCTTCCTCGACTGCCTGCAGGCGCCCTCCCCGGCCTGCCTCGACCCCGAGCAGTGGGTCGTGGGGTGCGAGCCTCTCGACAACTTGGTCTGCCCGGGCTAATCGTGCCCGGGTGAAGGTCAAGGCTGCAGTCGCTCATCGTGCCGGCGCCCCCCTCTCGATCGAGACCGTCGATCTCGAAGGACCACGCGCCGGCGAAGTTTTGCTCGAGATCAAGGCGACGGGGGTGTGCCACACCGACGCCTTCACCCTGTCCGGCAAGGACCCGGAGGGGCTGTTCCCGACCATCCTCGGCCACGAAGGCGCCGGCGTGGTGGTCGACGTCGGCCCCGGCGTGACGTCGGTGAAGAAGGGCGACCACGCGATCCCGCTCTACACGCCCGAGTGTCGCCAGTGCAAGTTCTGCCTGTCCGAAAGGACCAATTTGTGTCAGGCGATCCGCTCGACCCAGGGCCAGGGCCTGATGCCCGACGGCACCAGCCGGTTCTCGATCGACGGCCAGAAGCTGTTCCACTACATGGGCTGCTCGACGTTCTCGAACTACACCGTGCTGCCCGAGATCGCGGTCGCCAAGATCCGCGAGGACGCCCCGTTCGACAAGGTCTGCTACATCGGCTGCGGCGTGACGACCGGCGTCGGCGCGGTCATCAACACCGCCAAGGTGCGCCCCGGCGACAACGTCGTGGTGTTCGGCCTCGGCGGCATCGGCCTCAACGTCATCCAGGGCGCGCGCATGGTCGGCGCCAACATGATCGTCGGCGTCGACCTCAACCCGGGCCGCAAGGCGATCGCCGAGCGCTTCGGCATGACCCACTTCGTCGACGCCAGCCAGATCCCGTCGGCCGAGCTCGTGCCCCACATCGTCAACCTGACCGGCGGCGGCGCCGACTTCTCGTTCGAGTGCGTCGGCAACGTCACCGTCATGCGGCAGGCGCTCGAGTGCTGTCACAAGGGCTGGGGCACCTCGGTGATCATCGGCGTCGCGGGCGCCGGCGAAGAGATCAGCACGCGGCCGTTCCAGCTGGTCACCGGCCGCGTCTGGAAGGGCTCCGCGTTCGGCGGCGCCAAGGGTCGCCGCGACGTGCCGAAGATCGTCGACTGGTACATGGACAAGAAGATCAACATCGACGACCTCATCACCCACGTCCTGCCGGTCGAGAAGATCAACGACGCGTTCGACCTCATGCACCACGGCGAGTCGATCCGCACCGTCGTCACCTTCTGAGCGCCGCTCGCTCCCGCCGCCCAGTCGGCTGCAAACGGCCCCTCGGGGTCGTTTCTGCGTTTAATAGAGCGCCGCGGCGCACCGACAGCGGCCGACACGGGCCGCCATGCGCGGCCGTGATCCGGCGCGCGAAGGTGCGTGCGCCCCGAACTCTCACGGGCTCGGCGCGCCGGGCGAAACTCGCGGGCTGCTACACTGCGCGCGCTCGTGCCCATGACGCCGCAGATCTTCGGCCGCTACACCCTGATCCAGCGGATCGGCGAGGGTGGCATGGCCGACGTGTTCCTCGCCGAGGCCGGCGTGGCCGAGGGGCTGAAGAAGCGCGTCGTCATCAAGAAGATCCGCAGCGACGTCGCCGACCAGCCCGAGTTCATGCGGATGTTCGTCGCCGAGGCCGAGGTCGCGCTCGGGCTCAACCACGCCAACATCGTCCAGGTGTTCGACTTCGGCCGCGTCGGCGGGGCCTTCTACCTGGCGATGGAATTGGTCGAGGGCGTCGACCTCATGCGCATGGTCCGGCTGGTCGGCCAGCGAGGCGAGCGCGTGCCGATCGTCATCGCCGCGTACATCGCCCACCAGGTCGCCGCCGGCCTCGCCTACGCGCACGCCAAGCGCGACGACTTCGGCCGGCCGCTGGCGATCGTCCACCGCGACATCAGCCCGCACAACATCATGCTCAGCCTCGCCGGCACGGTGAAGATCCTCGACTTCGGGATCGCTCGCACGGCCGCGCGAGCGCGGCGCAACGGCGGCGCCGAGGACAGCACGATCCAGGGCAAGATCGCGTACATGTCGCCCGAGCAGGCCAACGGCTGGCCGCTCGACGCCCGCTCCGACATCTACTCGCTCGGCGTGGTCCTCTACGAGCTCCTGATCGGCGAGCTGGTGTTCCGCGACGCCGACCGCATGGCCGCGCTCGAGCAGGTCCGCACCCGGCCGCTGCCGCCGCTTCGCCGCGTCGCGCCGGAGGTCCCGGAGGAGCTGGCGGCGGTGGTCGACCGCGCCCTCGCGCGCGAGCCGAGCGAGCGCTGGGACAGCGCCCGGGCCATGCAGAGCGCGCTCTCGGCGTTCCTTCACCGCGCCGATCCGGTCGTCGACGACGAGGTGCTGTCGGCCTTCGTCGCCGCGCGCGTGCCCGATCCGCTGTTCTCGCGCGGGTCCGGCGACGCCGAGGTCACGCGCGAGATCGAGGGCTCGCAGTCGCAGCTGCACGCGCCGCCGCGGCCCGAGGTCCGCCGGGTCGTCCTGCTGAAGGCCGCGCTGGCCCCGGCCCCCGGCGCCGAGCTCCCGGCCGAGCCGGCGCGGTTCTACGCGCTGGCCCGCGACATCGCCTACAAGCGCGACGCTCAGGTGTGCGAGCTCGGGCCGCGCGGGCTGCTGCTGGTGTTCGGCGCGGTGCTCGACCCCGGCGACGTCGACGAGGCCGCGCTGCGGGCCGCGCTGGCGCTGCGCGAGGCCGCCAGCGAGGCCGCGCCCGGGCACCAGATCGGCGTGGTCCTGGCCGCGGCGCCCTTGCCGATCCGACATGTCCCGGAGGGCATGCCGACGGTCGAGGTCGGGCACGACCTGCGGCGGCACCTGCAGGCCATGGCCGACGGCGTGCTCGACGGGCCCGTGCTGGTCGCCGGCGACCTGGCGGCCCGCCTCGGCGCCTCGTGGCAGTTCGGCCCGCCGCGGGCGATCGAGGTCGTGCGCCCGCGTCGCGCCGTCGACCTGACCGGCGGGGTGTTGCCGCCGTGGGCCAGCGCCCTGGCCCAGGCCGCGCCGCTGCTCGGTCCGGTGGTCGCGCCGCGGCTCGTGACCGTCGGCGGGCGCCAGCCGCTGTACGGCCGCGAGCTCGAGCTCAAGCTGCTGCGCGACAACTTCGCCGAGGCGATCCGCGCCCGGGTCGCGCGCACCGTGCTGGTCGTCGGCGGGCCCGGGATCGGCAAGCGCGCCCTGCTCGACCGCTTCCTCGCCGCCCTGCCCCGCGGCGGCTGCGTCGTCCTGCGCGCGCGCGGCCAGTGGCGCCGGCGCAACGTCCCGCTCGGGGTGTTCCACGAGATGCTGCGCCAGTTCCTCGACGCCGGCCCGGACACGAGCGCCGCCGACATCGAGTCGCGCCTCGTGAGCGAGCGGGTGGTCGGCGCCGGCGAGCTGGCGCAGGCGCTCGCGCGCGCGCTCGGCGTGTCCCCCGGGACAGGAACGATCGCACATGCCCGTTCGGACAGCGAAGTCGCCACCGATCCGCAGTCGCGGCGCGAGCGGCTGTGGCGGCCGATCCGCCGGCTGATCCGCGCCCTCGCCCAGCGCCGCCCGGTGCTGGTGGTGGTCGAGGACCTGCACTACGTCGACGCCCACAGCGCCGGCCTGCTGCGCGAGTGGCTGCAGGAGCCGCACAGCCTGCCGCTGATGGGCCTCGCCACCGCCCGCCCCGGCCCCCGCGCGGACGAGCTGCGGGCGATGCCGCGGGTCCACACGATCGAGCTGCGCGAGCTCGACGACCACGCCCGCCGCGAGCTGGTGGTCCGCCGCTTCGACGACCCCGCCGAGGCCGAGGAGCTGGCGGCGGCGATCGTCGCCCGCACCGGCGGCAACCCGCTGTTCATCGAGGAGACCCTGGCCGACCTGCTGCGCCGCGGCGTGATCGGCCCCGGCGACGACGGCCGGCTGTGGCGCGTGCACCAGCGCGGCGCTCGCATCGACGTCCCGCCCAGCGTCGAGGACGCCCTGCTGGCCCGCCTCGACGCGCTCGACCCCGAGGTGCGCGCGCTGATCGACGGCGCGGCCGTGCTCGGCCTGACCTTTCGGACAGGCGAGCTCGCGGCCCTGCTCGCGCACCCGGTCGCCGAGCTCGCGGCCCCGCTGGCCGCGCTGGTCGACGCCGGCCTGCTCGAGCGCCCGCCCCTGCCCGCCGGCGCGCCGCCGGCGGCCCGGTTCGCCACCCTCAGCCTGCACGAGGTGGCCCGCGCCAACCTGGCCCCGGGGACATGTGAAGCCATGCACGCGCGGGCGGCCGAGCTGAAGGCCGCGCGCGCCGACTACCAGGCCGGCCGCGACGACGGCCCGATCGCCGATCACTGGGCCCAGGCGCGCCGGCCCGAGGCGGCGATCGAGCCGGCCCTGCGCGCGGCCCGGTTCGCCCGCGACGTCGCCGGCAACGTCGAGGCCTACTACTACCTGTCGCTGGCGCTGCGGTCGATGCGGTCGGACGCCGATCCGCGGGCCTGGGACGCGCTGCGCGAGCGCGAGGCGATCCTGGCCGCGTGGGGCCGCCGGCGGGCCCAGGGCGCCGATCTGCGGGCGCTCCTGCGGCTCGCGCTCGGCAACAACGAGCGCGAGGTGTACGCGCTCGGCCGCCTGCTCCGCTTCTACCTCGACTGCGGCCGCATCCAGCGGGCCGAGCAATTGTTCCCGCGGCTGGCCCGGCAGACCGAGTCGCTGCCCGACGCCGACCCGCACCGGGCCCTCGTCGGCGAGCTCGGCTCGGCGCTGATGCTCGCGCGCGACCGGCCCGAGGAGGCCGAGCGCCTCGCCGCCGCCGGCCTGGCCCACTGCCCGCCCGAGGCCGCGGCCCAGCGCTGCCGCCTCCACGCCGCGCTCGGCCGGTCCCAGCTGGCGCAGGGCCGCCTGGCCGAGGCCGTCGTCAACTTCGAGGCCACGCTACACCTGGCCCAAAAGACAGGCCTCTTGCGGCTCGAGGGCGAGGCGCTCAACAGCCTCGGCGAGGTCGCCGGCCGCGGCACCCGCTACCAGGAGGCCGTCGACTACTTCCGCGCCGCGCTGCAGGTCGACCGCGACCTCGGCGACCGCGCGGCGACCGGCACCAAGCTGGCCAACCTCGGCATCGTCTACACCGCGATCGGCCTCTACCGCCGCGCCGAGCGCTACCTCCGCAAGGCGCTCGAGCTGCACGAGGCGATCGGCCACCCTGGCCTGCTCGTCGAGGTCGTGGTCAACCTCGGCGAGGTCTCGGCCGAGCACGGAGACGTCCAGGCCGCGCGGGCGCTCCTGCTGCACGCGGCCGACATGGCCGCCGCCCGCGGCGACGCCCGCACCGAGCTGCGCGCCCGCGCCCGCCTGGCCCGCGCCCTGCTCGACGGCGGGCCGGCCGACCTCGACGAGGCCCGCGCCCTGGCCGAGGACGTGCTCGCCCGCGCCCGCGGCCTCGGCCTGCGCACGGCCACCTGTCGCGCGTTGCATGTCCTTTCGCGCCTGTCCGAACGCGCAGGTGACCTCGCGACCGCGCGCGCGCTCGAGGAGGAGGCCGTCGCGCTGGTCCGCGCCGGCGCGGCGCCGATCGACGGGGTGCTGTCGATCCACCACCTCGGCCGCTTGCTGGCCGACGTCCGCCCCGCCGAGTCCTCCTCCCTGCTCGCCGACGCCGCCGCGGCCGTCCGCGCCCGCCTCGAGGGCCTGCGCGACGAGGACCTGCGCCGCGGCTACCTGGCCCAGGCCAAGGTCCGCGAGATCCTCGGCGAGGCCGAGTGATCGCGGAGCTGCCGCTTCGACGGCCTCGAGCGCCGCTTCCGGCCATCCGCGGGCCGCGAGCGGCATGTCTCTTCGGACATCCGAATCGCCGCCGCGCCCGCGTGACGGACCTGACCGTTCGGACAGGCCCGTCGCCGCGCCTCACTGCGGCAGGACCACGCTCTTCAGCTGCCCGCCGGTCATGTCGCTGTACGTGTAGTGGTCGTTGGCGATCGCCAGGAACTGCTTCATGTTCGGGTTCAGCGGGTCGATCTTCCACGCCCCGCCGCCGTTGCCGCCGACCCACTCGTCGACCACCCACACGAAGCCCTCGTCGTCGACGCTGACGCCGACCGGCGTCCCGCACGGGTTGAGCGTGTGGAACTGGATCATCGTGTTGGTCACGTGATCGATCTGCACCACCCCGCAGGTCCCGTTGTCGGCCACCCACACGTGCCCGTCCTTGTCGGCCGCGAGCCCGCGGTAGCAGCCGTTCTCGGTCCCCGGCACGGCGATGAACTGCTGCGTGTCCGGATCGAAGGTCGACACCGGGCCGCAGTTGCCGCCGAACCACGGGTCGCCGTCGGGGTCGACCGTCATCCCGTAGAACTGCAGGTTGAACGGCGGCGTCCAGCGATCGACCGTCACCGGGTTCTGCGCGGTGTTGAGGCGGAACAGCTCGCCGCGCAGGCCGGAGAACCACACGTCGAGGTTCTTGTCGAGCGCCGCGCCGTACGGGCCCCAGGAGGTGTCGCCGACCAGCCAGTTGGGGATCGTCACCGTCTCCTCGACCACGCCGGTCATGCCGTCGAAGCGGACCATGTGGGCCGTCGCGGCCTGCACCGGCAGGTAGCCGACCCACACCTTCGGATCGACGAACTGGCACAGGTTCATGTCCCAGGTGCCGGGCGTCCACGTCACCCCGCGCGGGCCGGCGCCGATATCGCCCTTGAACGGCAGCACCGACGACCAGATCACACACTCGTCGCTGTCCCAGGCCCGGAGGTCGTCCTGGGTCTGCGACGTGTCGATCATTCCGTTGCCGTTCTTGTCCTTGCAGTCGTCGACGTTGGCCGCGATCATCGTCACCCGGCCCGTGCCGCGGTTGTTGACGACGACGAAGCGGCCGTCGACGCTGACCGCCGTGCGCGACGGGCTCTCGGTCCCGCCGCTCGGCCCGCTGCGGTAGCGCGCCAGCTCGACCACGCCCTGCGTGTCGACCTTCGAGATACTGCCCTGATCGGTGTTGGCGACCCACAGGAAGCTCTTCTCGATGTCGCCCATGCCCTCGGTCTCGCCCGGCATGCAGTTCGGCGGATCGCCGGTGGTCGACGTCGTCGTGGTCGTCTCCGACGTCCCCGCGGTGGTGGTCGTCGTCGTGCTGGTGGTGCTCGGATCGACCGCCGTCGCCGTGCCCGGATCGGTGGTCGTGCTGGTCGTGTTCGGCGTGGTCGTCGACGTCGGCCCCGTCGTCGTCGTCTGCCCCTGCGTCTCCCCGACCGTCCCCGACGCCGTGTCCGTGTCCGTGTCGCCGGCGGTGGTGGTCGGCGTGGTCGTCGGCGTGTTCGAGGTCGACGTCGGCGTGGTCGCCGTCGTCGTCTGCCCGGCCTCGCTGGCGGAGGTGGTGGTGTCGTCGCCGCAGGCCGCGACGACCAGTCCTAAAAGACAGGGGAAGAGCCGATAGAGGTGCATGCCGACCAACCTAGCGGATCCACCTGCCGACGGAACAAGATTTAGAGTGGATCCACCTGCCCACAAACAGCTCAGGAGCTCCCGGAGCCCGGCCGTCCGGCCGGCGCATCCGCGGCCGCCATGCGCACGCGCGCGCGTCTCGGCATGTCCCACGAGACATGTCGAGACGCGCCGCGAGCGCGTGCCGCGACGACTACTGCGGCAGGACCACGCTCTTGAGCTGCCCGCCGGTCATGTCGCTGTACGTGTAGTGGTCGTTGGCGATCGGCAGATGCTGCTTCATGTTCGGGTTCAGCGGGTCGATCTTCCACGCCCCCGTATACTCGTCGACCACCCACACGAAGCCCTCGTCGTCGACGCTGACGCCGACCGGCGTGCTGCACGGGTTGAGCGTGTGGAACTGGATCAGCGTGTTGGTCACGTGATCGATCTGCGCCACCCCGCACGGACCGTTGCTGGCCACCCACACCGCGCCCTCCCTGTCGGCCGCGAGCCCGCGGTGGCAGGCGTTGGTGCCGGCGATGCTCGTGAACTGGTTGTTCATCGGGTTGAAGGTCGACACCGGGCCGCTGCAGTTGCCGAACCACGGGTCGCCGTCGGGGTCGACGGTCATGCCGTACAGCTGGTCGCCGCCGGGCGGCAGCCAGCGGTCGAGCGTGTTGCCCATCTGCGTGTTGATGCGGAACAGCTCGCCGCGCAGGCCGGTGAACCACACGTTGAGGTCCTTGTCGAGCGCCGCGCCGTAGGGGCCGTAGTCGGGCCAGCCGTGGATCCAGTTGGGGATCGTCACCGTCTCCTCGACCACGCCGGTCTCGCCGTCGAGGCGGGCCATGTGCGCCGTCGAGAACTGCTGCGGCAGGTAGCCGACCCACACCTTCGGATCGACGAACTTGCACGTGTTCATGTCCCAGTCGCCCGGCGTCCACGTCACGCCGCGCGGGCCGGCGCCGATGTTGCCGGCCTGGATCGGCAGCTGCGTCGACCAGCGGATGCACTCGTCGCCGCCCCACGGGAGGATGTCGCCCGGGTTCTGCGACGTATCGATCATCCCGTTGGCGTTCTTGTCGACGCAGTCCTCGAGGTTGGCCGCGATCATCGTCACCCAGCCCGACTGGCGGTTGTTGACGACCACGAACCGGCCGTCGATGCTGACCGCGGTGCGCGACGGGTTGTCGAGGTAGTTGGCCCCGTTCGGGCCGCTGCGGTAGCGCGCCAGCTCGACCACGCCCTGCGTGTCCACCTTCGAGATCGTGCCCTGGTCCGAGTTGGCGACCCACAGGAAGCTCTTCTCGATGTCGCCCATGCCCTCGGTCTCGCCCGGCTGGCACGGCAGCGGGTCGGTCGTGTTCCCGCCGGAGCTGGTCGAGGTGTCGATCGGGTCGGTCGTGCCCGTCGTGGTGCTCGTGCTCGTGCCCGTCGCGCTGACGCCCGTCGACGTGCTCGTGTCGTCGGTGGTCGTGCCGGTCGGCGAGCTCGTCGACGTCGGCGTACCGGTCGAGGTCGTCGTCTGCCCCTGCGTGTCGCCCATCGTGCCCGACGCGCTGTCCGTGGCGGTCGCGCCGTCGGTGGTCGTCGGCGTCGACATCGTCGTCGACGTCGACGGATTCGTCATCGACTCTCCGCCCTGCGTCCCGGAGATGGTGGCAGTGGTGGAGCCGTTGTCGCCGCAACCGAGGGCCGAGAGGGAGACGACCAGGCCCAAAGGACAGGTCCAAGCACGAACGTCACGCATGCCGCCACCCTACCAGGGTGATTCCGCGTTCGGCGGAAAAACTAAGTGGATCCACCTGCATTAAAAACGATGGAAAACGCCCGGTCCGGTGGTCATTCTGGGGACAAGCCCCTAAACGAGGAGCTTGACGCGCGGATTCGCTTGGGCCAGGTACGAACCTCGGGCGCGGCGAGAAGTTTCGATCGTGCCAGTTAAACTTCGACGATGCGCGAGCGGCTGCGCGCCGACAAATGCCGGCGAGGTGCGAGCGGTCGGCGCCGGACGAGCGGACTTTCCTCGCGCGCCTCGCGGATGATCTACGAGGCCGAGCCGCACCGCTGTCTTCGGCGATGGTTATCGAACTTAAAAAGCCCGAGCGGATCGTGATCGTCGGCGGGGGCATGGCGGCGCTCACCACGGCCTTCGAGCTGACTACGCGCCCAGATTGGCGCGAGCGCTACGACATCACCGTGTATCAGATGGGCCATCGGCTCGGCGGCAAGGGGGCCAGCGGGCGCAATCAGAGGCGCTTCGACCGCATCGAGGAGCACGGCCTACACCTCTTCTACGGCTTCTACGACAACGCCTTCTCGGTCCTGCGCCGCTGCTACGACGAGCTCGGCCGCCCCGAGGGCGCGCCGCTGCGGACGCTCGAGGAAGCGTTTCATCCCCACTCGCTGGTCGTGTTCGAGGAGCAGCGCGGCGGGCGGTGGCAGCACCAGCCGCTGCTGTTCCCGCGCAACCACGAGCGCCCGGGCCTCGGCGCGGCCACGCCGACGCCCGCGGAGCTGATCCCGAAGATGCTCACCTTCCTGCTCGACCTGTTCGACGAGCAACCACTCCTGAAGAACCCCGCGGCGGCGCGCAGCGATCGCGCCGTCCTGCGCCTGCTGCGACGCGGCGTCGCCGGCCTGCTCGGCGAGCTCGGCGGCTTCCTCCGGCGCCCCGGCGACGGTCTGCTGGTGGTGCGTCGCGAGGCCCTACTCGGCCGCCTGCTCGCCTTCTCGCGCTCGACCTGGCGCCTGTGCGCCCCGCTGCTCGAGCGCCGGCCCGACCTCCGCGTCGCCTGGACCGCCGTCGACGTCACCCTGGCGATGATCCGCGGCATGATCGCCGACCGCCTGGTCGAAGAGACAGCCGTCGACTGGCTCCGCCTCGACCACGAGGACTTCCGCGCCTGGCTGCGTCGTCACGGCGCCAGCGACGAGGCGGTCGCCGCCTCCACGGTCGCGGGCGTCTACGCCGGGGCCTACATGGCCGATCAGGAGATCGGCGCCGGCACGGCCCTGCACTGGACCCTGCGCATGCTCTACACCTACCGCGGCGCGCTCTTCTACAAGATGCAGGCCGGCATGGGCGACGTCGTGTTCGCGCCGCTGTACCTGGTGCTGCGCGCGCGCGGGGTCAAGTTCCGCTTCTTCCACCGCGCCGACGCGCTGCGCCTGTCGGCCGATCGCAGCCGCGTCGACGAGGTCGTGTTCGGGCGCCAGATCGCAATCAAGGACGACCGCGAGTACGAGCCGCTCTACGACGTGAAGGGCCTGCAGTGCTGGCCGAGCGAGCCGCTCTACGACCAGCTCGAGGGCGGCGACGCCCTGGCGCAGAGCGGCGAGAACCTCGAGGACTGGGGCACGCAGTGGCCCGACGCGCGCGAGCCGCTGGTGCTCAAGGCCGGCCGCGACTTCGACCGCGTCCTGCTCGGCATCGGCCTCGGCGCGGTCCCTGCCCTGTGCGCCGAGCTGATCGCCGACGCCGGCAACCCGGGCTTCGCGGCGATGGTGCGCGCCGTCAAGACCACCCACACCGCCTCGGCCCAGCTGTGGTTCCGCGGCGACCTGGCCTCGACCGGCTGGCAGCTGCCGCCGCCGGTGATGATCCCCTACGCCATGCCGCTCGACACCTGGGCCGACATGAGCCACCTCTTGCCGCGCGAGAGCTTTCTGGGACATGTCCCTGCGGCCAGCTGCGCCTACCTCACCGCGGCCATGGACGACAACGAGGAGCCGCCGGTCCGCCGCGAGGACGCCGACGGCTACTGCGCGCGCCAGACCACGCGGATCCGTACGCTCGTCGAGCAGCACCTGCGTGACAGCAGCGCGCACCTGTGGCCGGCCGCGCAGAAGCCCGGCGGCGGCCTCGATCACCGCCTGCTCGTCAGCACCGACGACGGCGCCGATCCACTCGACTGGCAGCACTTCAGCCCGTGCCTGAGCCCGTCCGACCGCTACGTGCGATCGATCCGCGGCAGCACCGTGCACCGCCTCGACGCCGGCGCCTCCGGCTACGACAACCTCGTGCTGTGCGGCGACTGGACCCTCAACCCGATGAATCTCGGCTGCGTCGAGGGCGCGACGATGTCGGGCATCCGCGCGGCGCAGGTGATCAGCGGCGAGGCGATCGCCCTGCACGACGACTGGCTGGCCGCGCGTCGCCCCGCCCTGCGCCCGCCCCCGCGCGAGCGGCCGCGCTACATCCAGCGCGCGCTCAACGAGTCGACCTCGCCGCCGTACGAGGCGCGGGCCACCGCGATGTACGCCGCGGTCCTGTCGGCCGAGCCCGAGCGGCTCGCCGACCTGTGCGAGCGTCACCTCGGCCTCAACCCCGAGCGCTGCTACCTCCCGCTCGGCCCCTCGGCCGTGTTCTACGCCCAGCACAACCACGCCCTGTCGGCCGTCGACGCGCCCGGCGTGGTCCCCGAGCGCGACTTCGGCTTCCTCGTCCCGGTCGCGGTGTGCGAGCGGCGGGCCGGCCGGCTGTCGCCCGTCGGCGTCGCCGTCTACATGCCGTACCTCTGGGTCGACCTCGGCGCGGCGCTCCTCGGCGGGCGCGAGGTCCTCGGCTTCCCCAAAGGCCAGGCGACCCTCGGCTTCCCCGGCGCGCCCACCGGCGCCGTCGAGCTGCGCGTCGACACCTGGATGCCGCCCGCGGCCGGCCGCGGCGACGCCTGGCGCGAGGAGCGGCTGATCGACGCCCGCCTCGACGGCTCCGCGCGCAGCCGCGTCCGCTCGCTCGCCGATGCCCTGCGCTCCGGCTTCGACCCGGCCTGGCTGGCCAGCCGCGGCGTCGACCTGGTCGGCCAGCTCCGCCTGCTGCGCGCGCTCACCCTGACCCTTCGGACAGGCGGCCTCAAGATGGTGTTCCTCAAGCAGTACCGCGACGCCGCCGCCTGCGACCGCGCCTGCTACCAGGCGATCGTCGAGGCCCCGTGCACCCGCGCGGGCGCCCCGCGCGTGGCCGCGCAGCTCCCCGGCGCCCTGCAGCTACGGATCTTGCGCCGCTCCGGCCTGCTGTCCGAGCTCGGCCTGCGCGCCGAGGGCGGCGACCCCGAGCGCGCCCGCGTCCCCGCGCTGGCGACCTTCTACACCGAGCTCGACTTCACGATCGGCGCCGCCGACGTGGTCTGGGCGGCATGACTTTGAGGGCATGTCTTCCATGGCATGCCCTTTTCGCCATGTCCTTGTCGACATGTCCTCCGGGCCGTGTCCGCTAGAACTGGATCTGCAGGCCGCCGGGCAGCAGCCGCAACCGCGCGCTCGGACGCTCCCGCTCGTGGCGCCGCAGCCGCGCGCCGAACACCCCGGTCGGGATCGCCAGCGCGCCGGCGACGGGCAGCATGACCATCGTCGTGATCGACTCGCCGAACGCGTCGCCGCCGCATTCGTAACAGTCCGAGTGGCGCGGCCAGACCAGCCAGAGCAGCAGGCTCGCGCCGGTGACGAAGGTCGCCGCCATGAACCCGCCGGAGAGCCCCGCGGCGATCTGCAGGCTGCGCCGCTTCGCTCGCCAGCGCTGCAGCTCCGCTCCCGGTGCGACGGTCTCGGGCTCCGGCGGCTGCGCCCGCGCCGGGGCGACGGACCCGAGCGCGAGCGACCCCGCCAGGACGAACGAACAGGCGCTGCCTGTGCCGCGACAGCCCCCTCTGCTGCTCCGTCGACCCGCGTCCGCTGCCTCTCGCATGTCCACGGAGTCGCCGCGGCCGCCGCGAAAATTGCGACGGCGTGAAAAATCAGAGCGGGCGAGCTCGCACCTCCGCGCCCGCCCGAGTTTTACGCCCCCCGCACCTCGGGTTCGCGCCGCGATCGCGCTGACTCGCGCCCCGCGCCTGTCATGCCCCTCCGGACATGTCCTCCCGGACAGGCCGAAGCGTCAGCCGCCCATTTTTTTGAACGGATCCTTGAGCCCGAACTTGGTCCCGCTGCCCGGGTTGTCGGCCGGCGGCGGCGTCGTCTCGACCGGCTTCTTGCTCTCGCCGGGGTCCTTCGGCGGCTTGGTCGTCTTGGCGACGTTCGACTTCTTGGCCCTGGGCTTGAGCGTGTACTCGAACCGCTGGCCCTCGGTCGGCTCCTTGAGCTCGACGAGCAGGTCCTCGTGCTGGGCCGCGCGCAGCAGCAGCTTGTGCGGGCCGGCGCCGACGAGGGCCACACCGACGTCGCCGCTCATCCCGAGGCGCTGGGTGCCGGCGGCGTCGAACACCTCGGCGGGCGTGTTGGTGGTCAGGACCACGCGCACCGGCGCGGGCGCGGCCGGCGGATCGGGCGGCTTGACGGGCGGCGTGTCGACCTTCGTCGGCGTCTCGATCGGCGGCGGCTTGGCGACCACCACCTGCTGCGTCGGCTCGGGCGTGTCCTTTTGGACAGGTTGTTCCGTCGCCTCCGCCGCGCCCATGCCGTACAGCGCGACCGCGCTGCCGCCGAGCATCGCCGCGACCGCCAGGGCCACGCCGAACACCCCGCTGCGGCGGCGCGCCGGCGTCTCGACGGTGGGCAGGGTGATCGGGGCGGTGCGCGGGCGGAACTGGGTCGGACCGGTGTTGGGCCGGCTGACGCGGTTGGGCACCACCACCACGGGGGCGGCGTCGGTGCCGACGTCCTGGATCGCCTCCATCAGCTCGCGCAGGCTCTGGAACCGCAGCCCGCGGTCCTTCTGCATCGCCTTCAGGATCAGCGCCTCGACCTCGGGCAAGATCCCCGCCTCCGGCGCCACCTCGCTGGGCGCCGGCGGATCCTCGAACATGTGCTTGGTCAGGATCCCCATGAAGTTGTCGGCCGTGAAGGGCACCTTCCCGGTGACGAGCTCGTAGAGGATCACGCCGACCGCGTACACGTCGGCGCGGTGATCGACCCGCTCGCCCTGGGCCTGCTCCGGGGACATGTACGTCGGCGTGCCGAAGATCATCCCCGTGCTGGTCAGGCGGCCCGAGCTGCCGTCCTCGCCGGTCAGCTTGGCGATGCCGAAGTCGAGCACCTTGATGAAGTCGGGGTTGCCGCTCCGCTCGATGCGGAAGCAGTTCTCCGGCTTCATGTCGCGATGGATGATGCCCTTGTCGTGCGCCGCCTGCAGCGCGCGGCAGATCTGCATGGTGATGCCGGCGACGCGCGACCACGGCAGCGGCGCCGAGCGCTTGATCGTCTCGGACAGGTCCTCGCCGACCAGCATCTCCATCACGAAGAACACCGAGCCGGTCGGCGTCGCGCCGAAGTCGGTGATCTCGACGACGTTCTCGTGGCCGATCATCGAGGCCGCGCGGGCCTCCTGCAGGAAGCGCTCGACCAGCTCGCTGCGGTGCGCGAACTCGGGGTTCAGGATCTTGATCGCGCAGCGCTTCTTGATCGTGACGTGCTCGGCCTCGTAGACGGTGCCCATGCCGCCGACGCCGAGCTTGCGCAGCAAGCAGTAGCGATCGAGGAGCAGCGTACCGGTGAGGTCGGGCGCCGGCGGGATCACGGGCAACGCCGGATCGGGGGCGTCCATCGCGGCCATCGGCGGCGCGCCGTCCGAGCTGTCCCCAGAGACAGCTTCCGAACTACCGCCGCCGTAGATCATCGTCGCTGCCTGTCTTGACACGTCCGCCATGCTTCCGGCCGCCCGCGTGATTACCACCTTACTACCCGGTCCGGGTACTGGGCCACTGGCCCCCGGACTCACGATCGCCCCGTCACTTCTTCTTGGGAAACGGGTTCTTCAGCTCGCCGATGTCGCTCTCGTCCGCCTCAGGCTCCGCCGGCTTTTGCTCCGGTTGAGGGGCCGGGCTTGTGTCCGGCGCCGGCGTCTTGGACGTCGTGCCCGGCTTGGCATTCCCCTTCGGCGGTTTGATGCCCGTCTTTGCATCGGGGGGCCCGGGTGTCGGCGACGTCGAGGTCGCCGAAGTGCCCACGACCGCCGGGCTCGGCTCCGCGGGTGGGCTCGGCGGCGGCGCCGGAGGCGGCAGGGGTCGCATGACCACGCGCACCTTCTCGTGAGACTTGCCCGGTGCGACTTCGGTGGCGGTGTCCTGGTGATCTGCGAGGCGAAACACGTATCGGCGGAGCGGCCCCTGGGGATCGACCGCGAACACGAACGGCGTCACGCCGAGCTCCTCGACCCCGTCGCGCAGCACCTTCGCGCCCGGCGGATCGGACTCGAAGGTCAGGTTGATCCGCTCCGGCGCCTGCGGCAGTACAGCCGGCGCCGTCGCGGCCGGCGGCGCGACCGTCGGCTTGCGGTAGTACTGCTTGTAGAGCGTGACCGTCAGCGCCGCGCCGATGCTCGCCGCGGCCGCGACGATCAGCAGCGTCGGCGGCCCGCTGCTCGCCGCTCGCGGCGCGGGCATCAGGCCCGTGATCGGCGGGCGAGCTGGGATCTCTCCGGTCTGCGCCCGCGTCGGCGGAGCGGCGATCCGCTCGACGTGCGTGCCGTGCTGGACGATCACGCTGGGCCGCCGCTCGATGCGACCCGACGGCGACACCGCCCGGGTCGTCGCCGCGTCGCCGAGCTCGTCGCTCGACTCGGGCACCGCGGGCGGCACCGGCGTCTCGCCGCGCGCGCTGGTCGGCGCGTTGCCCTCGGCCACGCCCCACGAGCCGAGCGTCACCGTCGGTCGCCGCCCGCGCCCCGAGTTGGGCGCCGAGTCGAGCTCGGCCGCGGCCTTCAGCAGGCTGTGCGCCTCGGCCGCGGTCTGCGGCCGCTCGTCGCGGTTCTTCGCCAGCAGCAAGCGAATGAAGCGCTCGATGTTCGGCAGATCTGGCCCCGCCGGCTCGACCTCTCGCAGCCCCGGCGGCGTGTCGAAGATCTGGGCCGACAGCACCATCGCCACCGTCGCCAGCTTGAACGGCACGCGACCCGCCAGCATCTCGAACAGGATCACGCCGAACGCGTAGAGGTCGGAGCGCTCGTCGGCGTCCTGGCCCTGCGCCTGCTCGGGCGACATGTACGCCGGCGTCCCGATCAGCGCCCCGTTGGCGGTGAGCCGCGTCTTCTTGTCGCGCACGCGGGCGATGCCGAAGTCGAGGATCTTGATCTGCAACCCGCCCTCGGGGCCGTCGCACAGGAAGATGTTCTCGCTCTTGAGATCGCGGTGGATGATCTTGTTGGTGTGCGCCGCGTTGAGCCCGGCCAGGATCTGGCCCGCGATCTCGAGCGCCAGCTGCGGCTCGAGCCGACCGGAGCGATCGATGCGCGCCGCCAGCGTCTCGCCGGTCAGGTACTCCATCGCGTAGTAGGCGGTGCCGCCGGGGATCTGGCCGTAGTCGCTGATGTCGACGATGTTCGGGTGCTTGACCCGCGACGCCACCTGCGCCTCGAGCAAGAAGCGCTTGATGATGTCGGCCTGCGTCGCGTGCTCCTGGCGCAGCAGCTTGATCGCCAGCGGCTTGTCGATGATGACGTGGCGCGCCTTGTAGACCACGCCCATGCCGCCGAACCCGATCGGCTCCTCGATGCGGTAGCGCTGGTCGAGCACGCGACCGACCAGCGCCTCCTCCGGCGGGGCGGCCTTCAGCGCCTCGTTCTTCGGCCGCGACAACCCGCCCGCCGGGAAGAACGCCCCGTTCGGCAGCTGCTTGTCGACCGGCACCGCCGCTGCGGCGGGCGCCTCGAGCAGCCCCGCCGCGCCGCCGTTGCTGGCCTTTGGGACCTGCCCCTGAGGACCTGGCCCAACGGGCGGGCGCAACGCGAGCACGGTGCGCGCGGGTGAGCGCGAGTCCGCCACCTGGGCCGGCGCCTCCGCGGGCGCGCTCTCGGGCGGCCGCGCAGGAGCCCGCCAGTCCTGCGCCGTGCGCCCGCTCGAGTCCTCGGCCAACGGGTTGCCGTCCATCGGGCAAAAGCCTTGAGACACGGGATACTCCGTGCCGCAGACCGGGCAGCGCTTCATGTCCGGCCCAGCCTAAGCGGGCGACGCGGCGCGGTCAACGCAGACAGGGACCTGCCCGAGCGCCCTCGCCGCGACCCGCTGGAGCGAGCGCCCGAGGCCGCCGGTGCGACCGAGCCGACGCGCTCCGCGTGCGCTGCGGCGTGCACGTCTCCGGCGTGCGGCACCTCCCTGGCAGGTCGGCACGCGGTTCGGCGAAGTCGGGGGTAGGCTCCCTCGCCATGACCTCCGGGAGCCCTGTTTCCGTCGTGATCGGCCACACGATTGCCCTGCGCGACGTGGACGCTGTTGCCCGCCGCCGCGCCGCCGTCTCGCTCGCCACCGAGGCGCGGGACGAGCTGCAGCAGACGCGGGATCACCTCGAGCGGGCGCTGGCCGGCGGCGCGATCATCTACGGCGTCAACACCGGCTTCGGCGCCCTGTCGGACGCGAAGATCGCCCCCGACGAGCTCGGGATCTTGCAGCAGAACCTGCTGCGCAGCCACGCGGCGGGCGTCGGCCCGGCATTCGCCGCCGACGTCGTGCGCGCGCTGCTGTTGCTGCGCGCCCACACCCTCGCGCTCGGGGCCAGCGGCGTGTCGCCGGCGGTCCCCCAGTTCCTGCTCGAGATGCTGGCCCGCGACGTCCTCCCGGTCGTCCCGTGCCAGGGCAGCGTCGGCGCCAGCGGCGACCTGGCCCCGCTGGCCCACCTCGCCCTGGTCGCCATCGGCGAGGGCCTCGCCTGGTCCGAAGGACAGATCATCCCCGGCGCCGAGGCCCTGGCGCGCGCCGGCCTGACGCCGCTGCGCCTCGGCCCGAAGGAGGGCCTGAGCCTGATCAACGGCACCCAGGTCACGACCGCCGTCGGCGCCCTGGCGCTGTGCGACGCCGCCGAGCTGATCGCCGCCGCCGACATCCTCGGCAGCCTCAGCCTCGACGCCCTGCTCGGCACGGTCACCGCCACCGACCCGCGGATCCACGCCGGCAAGCCCCACGCCGGCCAGCGCGAGAGCGCCGCGATCTCGCGCGCCCTGCTGGCCGAGTCCTCGCTCGGCACCTCGCACAGGGACTGCGGCGAGGTCCAGGACGCCTACGCCCTGCGCTGCATGCCGCAGGTCCACGGCGCCGCGCGCGACGCCTTCGCCTACGTCGCAGGTGCGGTGCAGATCGAGCTCAACAGCTTCACCGACAACCCGCTGGTGCTCGCCCACGAGGGCGGCGGCTTCGACGTCCTGAGCGGCGGCAACTTCCACGCCGGCACCGTCGCCCTCCCGCTCGATCACATGACCGCCGCGCTCACCACCCTCGCCACCATCAGCGAGCGCCGCACCGATCGCATGCTCAACCCCGCGACCTCGCGCGGCCTCCCGGCCTTCCTGGCCGAAAGGCCAGGT
Organism: Nannocystis punicea; assembly: GCF_026965555.1. GTDB lineage: Bacteria > Myxococcota_A > Polyangia > Nannocystales > Nannocystaceae > Nannocystis > Nannocystis punicea. Next base: position 6,145,535 of record NZ_CP114040.1, read on the forward strand.
GTCGAGAGCGGCCTGATGATGGCCCACGTCACCGCCTCCGCGCTGGCCAGCGAGTGCAAGTCGCTCAGCTTCCCCGCCTCGGTCGACACCATCCCGACCTCGGCCGGCAAGGAGGACCACGTCAGCATGGGACCTATCGCCGCCCGCAAGCTCCGCAGCGTGGTCGACAACCTCGCGCGCGTGCTCGCCATCGAGGCGATCGCCGCCGCTCGCGCCCTCGACCTGCGCAAGCACCCGACCAGCGCCCCGCTCCAGCGCGTCCACGCGGCGATCCGCGCCCACGTCCCGCCCTGGACCGGCGACCGCAGCCCCGGCGGCGACACCGAGGCCCTCGCCGCCGCGCTCGTCCGCGGCGAGCTGCGCCAGGCCGCCGGCGTCGCGTCGCCCCTCGATCGGGCCTGAGCCTGCTTCCGATCGTGGCGACGCGAGCGCTTCGCTCGAGCGGGCCTGAGGCTTCAGCCCGGCACGGCGTTGCTCTCGCTGCGAGCGGTCCGTCGCTCTCGCGCACTCACTCGCTAGGGCCGCATCGAGCGGCCACGCCTGCTCGCGTCGCCTGCTCGCACGCTTCCTGAGCCGGCGCTCCCGACCGTCCGCAGCGCGCTGGGACTGGCATGGCAAGCCTCTTTTCGGTATGTCCTAAAAGACATGTCCATTCACACCAATCATGGACGCGCCGACCCGGCCGCCGGCAGCCCGCCGGCTCTCCGCTGCGACCTCACGCCCTCGTGGTGTCCGAATCGTCCGGGCCCGCGACCTCGAACATGTCTCCAGGGACATCTCATGGGCGACCTCGCCCCCTTGCCTCCGCCCGACCACCGTCCCCGGTCCGCGGCGCTGCGCTTGCTTGGTGACCCGCGTCGCCCTACGCTCCTCGCCATGCGCTCGCTTGGCTTCGCCGTCGTCCTCGCCGCCCTGCTCGCCTGCAACGGCGAACCCGGCACCACCGAGACCTCCGGCGGCACGGCCACCACCACGGCCACCACGACAGGCAGCACCACCGGCACCACCGCACCGACCGGCGGCCTCACCACGACCGGTGGCACCGGCACCGACAGCATGACCTCGGCGCCGACGACCTCGACGACCACCACCACGTCGACCTCGACCTCGCCCGGCACGACCGCGACCACCGAGCCCGCGACCTCGACCGCTGCCACCTCGACCGGCCCCGGCACCACGACTACCGACGACACCGGCGCAGTCGAACCGCAGTGCGCCGCGGCCACCGGTGACTACGGCGCGTGTCAGACCGTGCTCGGCTGGGCCTTCGACGGCACCGACTGCACCTTGCGCTCCGGCTGCGACTGCGCCCCCGACTGCGACAAGTTCTTCCCCACCGCCACCGCCTGCGCCCTCGCCTGCGCCGCCGCCGACCACTGCAACCCGGACGAGTTCGACGGCGCCGGCCTGGCCAGGCCGCCGATCCAGCAGGGCATGCACTGCGACGGCGTCTACATGTGCCCGGGCGCCGACGCCGAGCTCAAGCAGGCCTATCAGCAGATCTTCGGCAACCTGACCTGCGAGCCAGGCGACTTCCCCTGCAGCGAGAACGGCGAGCACTGCATGGGCCTGTTCGCCGGCACCCTCGGCCCCGACGAGTGGGCCAAGATGTGCGCCGCCAGCCTCCTGCCCGGCTCCGGCCCCTTCCTCTGCACCGTCTTCGGCCCGTGAGCCCGCGATGAAGCTCCCGCCCGCAGCCACGCGCCTGTTGTCCCGCGAGCACCTGGCCACCATCGAGGCCTGGTGGGCCGGCCTCGACGACGCCGCGCGGTCCGAGTTCACCGCCCTCTACGACGAGCGCGCCGAGGACACCGCCTTCTACGCCACCATCGTCGACGGCAAGACCGAGTGGCACGAGCTGCCGATCGAGCTCCACGGCATCCACGTCGACCCCGAGAACGCGCCGGAGACTGCCATGTGGAAGCAGGAGCTGTGCGAGTTCATCAGCAACACCGGCGTCCAGTTCTTCCTCGTCGAACGCACCTTTCACATCTGCCGCGCCCACCCGCAGGCCCGCCTCGCCCTCGCCCGCGGCACGATCCCGGCCGGATTCACCTGCCCCTTCGAACATGCCGCCTGTCCCTTCGAACAGGCGCTCGCAGCCGACCCCGGCAAGTCCATCGTGCTCATCCCGCGCCCGAGCACCCGCCGAACGGGCGTCGCCTGAACCGCCGCGGGCGACGCCCTCGCGCCGCGCGACTTCAGCCCGTTCACGGCCGCGGCGGCGTGCGCAGCACCTTGGCGATCAGATAGATCGTCAGGCCCCCGACCAGCAGCCACGTGCAGCTCAGCATGATCCACGCGCTCGTGCTCACGACGCACCTCCTTCTTGCTCGTCCGGGCGCCGCGTGCTCGCCTCGATGTTGCGGCCGCGGAACGCCCGCCACACCAGCGCCGCGATCAGGGCGAACACGGTCAGCAGGATCACGCGCGTCAGATCCTTGACGAACATCGGCGTGATCTTGCCGGCCGCATCGAAGTAGCCGCCGGTCTCGCCGACGTGGAGCAGCTTGCCGAGCACGCTGTCGACCGCGAACGGCCAGCTGCCCGTGCTCAGCAGCTGCGACGCCGCCTCGCCCCACGCCACGCTCGGCTTGACCATCGCGCCGAACAGCACCACCAGGATGAACAGCGGCGTCACGTACTTGATGACGTACTTGTAGACGCCCGGCAGGCGCAGATCGGCGCCCTTGTTGAGCTCGGCCCAACCGCGGTCGATGCCGAAGATCCAGCCGAAGATCAGCACCTCGGCCAGCGCGAACACGATCAGCGAGAACGTCCCGGTCCAGAAGTCGAACTCGTCGAACGTCCCGCCCGGGTACAGCACCACCACCAGGCCGCCGAGCAGCAGCGTCGCCAGGCCGAAGCCCAGCGCCGCCTTCTCGCGGCGGACCTTGAACTCGTCCTGCAGGAACGCCAGCACCGGCTGACCCATCGCCAGCGACGACGTGATGCCGGCGAAGAACAGCAGCCCGAACCACATCGCCCCCGCGATCGGTCCGAACCAGCCCCACTGATTGAACAGCGTCGGCAGCGTCAGGAACCCGAGGCCGAAGCCCGAGCCGCCGGCCGTGGCCGCCTGCACCGCCGCCAGGCCGAGGTAGGCCGTGGCGATCGGGATCAGGATCGACCCGCCGAGGATCACCTCGACGAACTCGTTGACCGTGCCCGCCGTCGTCGCGTTGAGGGCGATGTCGTCCTTCTCGCGCAGGTACGCCGCGTAGCAGTGGATCGAGCCCATCCCGACCGACAGGGTGAAGAAGATCTGGCCGGCCGCCGCCATCCACGTGCTGGGGTTGAGCAGGCCCGACCCTTGCGGCTCCCACACGAAGTTGAGGCCGACCAGCGGGCTCTCGATCACCCCCGGGTCACCCGGCTGGAGGAGCAGGCCCTTGATCGCCAGCACGGCGCCGAAGCCGAGCAGCAGCGGCATCCCGATCTTGGCCGCCAGCTCGACCCCGCGGACCAGCCCGCGCGACAACAGCCACACGTTGAGCGCCAGAGTGGCGAGGAAGAACCCGGCCGCCTCGTACGGGATCGCGGCGATGTCGGCGTTGGTCGTGCCGAGGTACTCGGGGAAGAACACCTTCGGCGAGACCGCCTCGAACGTCCCGCGCAGCGAGTGCCACACGTACGCCAGCGTCCACGACTCGATGTAGCAGTAGTACGCCGCGACCGTCAGGTTGGTGAACAGCCCGAACACGCCGACGTACTTGAGCCAGCGCGAGCGGCCGAGGCGGGCGAACATCCCCGGCGCGCTGTGGTGGCCGTACTGCCCGCCGTGGCGGCCGATCGCCCACTCGACCCACAGCAGCGGCAGGCCCATCAGCACGAACGAGATCAGGTACGGCACCAGGAACGCGCCGCCGCCGTTCTGGGCCGCCTGGGCCGGGAAGCGGAGGAAGTTGCCGAGGCCCACTGCGTTGCCTGCGACCGCCAGCACCAGGCCCACGCGCGTGCCCCACTGCTCCTTCTTCGCCCCGGACGGTGACGCCATCGCCGGCGAAGGTACCCGGCGGGCCCGGCATCTTCAACCGCCGCGGCTCGCTCGCCGCGCCGCGGACCTGTCTTCCGGGACAGGCGGCCGGGCCGCCCGCCTGTCACTTCGGACGCGTCATCTTCTTACGGAGGCCGAGGAAGCCCTTGACCAGGCTGCCCAGGCTGCGGGTCGTGATCCCCTTCAGTAGTTCGAAGCCGTGCGAGACCTTGCCCGCGTACGGGTACCACAGCGGTTCGCTGTTCAAGTAGCCGCGGTCGACCATGATGCCGCGGGTGTTCATGAACGCCAGGATGCCCTGATCGCCGTGGTAGCGGCCGATCCCCGACGAGCGCACCCCGCCGAACGGCAGCGCCGGGTGGCCGACCGACTGGATCACGTCGTTCACCGAGACCTGCCCGCACTCGAGGCGCGAGGCCAGGCGCAGCCCCTTGTCGATGTCCTGCGTCCACACGCTGCCGGCCAGCCCGTACTCGCTGGCGTTGGCCAGGCGCACCGCCTCGTCCTCGTCGGCCACGCGGATCACCGGCAGCACCGGCCCGAACGTCTCTTCGCGGAAGATCTCCATCGCCGGCGTCACCCCCGTGAGCAGCGTCGGCGCGAAGAACTGGCCCGGGCGCTGCAGCCTGTCGCCGCCGAACACCACCTTCGCCCCGGCGGCCACCGCCGACTTCACGTGGCGCTCGACGATCCCGAGCTGCGCGCTCGACGTCAGCGGCCCCATGTCGGCCTGCTCGTCGGGCCCGCCGACGGTCACCCGCGCCACCTTCTCGCGCACCTTCTCGACGAAGCGGTCGTGGATCGCGTCGACCACGAAGATGCGCTCGACCGACACGCAGGCCTGGCCGCAGTTGACGAGCCCGCCCCACACCGCGGCCTCGGCTGCGCGCTCGAGGTTGGCGTCGGCGCACACGATCATCGCGTCCTTGCCGCCGAGCTCGAGCTCGACCGGGATCGGGCGCTGGGCCGCGGCCGCCATCACCTTGCGGCCGGTCGCCACCGAGCCGGTGAAGAACAGCATGTCGACCTCGGCCCGCGTCAGCGCCGCCCCCGTCGAGCCGTCCCCGTGAACGATCTCGACCACCCCGGCGGGCAGGCCGATCCGGCGGAACAGGTCCTCGACCACGCCGGCCACGATGGGGGTGATCTCCGACTGCTTGAGCACCACGGTGTTGCCGCCGATCAGCGCCGACAGCACCGGCACCACCGCCAGCTGGAACGGGAAGTTCCACGGCGAGATGATGCCGATGACCCCGCGGGGGAAATGCTCGATGAACGCCGACTTGCCCGGCAGGATGAGCGGCGTCGGCACCTTTTGGCGGCGCAGCAGCACCGGCGCGCGCCGCAACATATAGTCGAGCAGCACCGGGACCGCGCCGATCTCGGTCATCGTCGCCTCGAAGGTCGGCTTGCCGGTGTCTTCGCTGATCTTGCGGGCGTAGTGCTCGCCCTGTTCGGCCAGGACCTGCTTCACGCGGCCCAGGACCTCGGCGCGGACCGGCAGCGGCGTGTCGCGCCAGCCGGGGAACGCCGCTCGCGCGCGGGCCACCGCGGCGCGGACCTCGTCTTCGTCGGCGACGGGAAATTCGCCCAGGCGGGCGCCGCTGACGGGGCTCAGCTTCTCCAGCAGCCGGCGCGGCGAGGCGGCGCCGTCGGGGCCCGCGGGGCGAGGAGAGGAGGTCGAGGGCGCGGGGGCGGAGGTCTGGGAGGCGCTCATGTCCAAAAGCCTTCGGTCGCAGGTGCGGCCCGTGAGGGGGTGAGTTTAGCAAAGGGGGGCCCCGACGCGACGCGCGCGCGGGCCCGCGGATACTGCTACCATGCCACGTGCCGCCATGACGACCAGCCGCCGTGACGACCTGTTCCGCCGCTACCTCGGGATCCTCGGGTGGGTCGGTGACCCCGGGCTCCACGAGCTCGTCAGCAGCCACCTGATCAAGGTCCCGTTCGAGAACGTGTCCAAGCTGCTGCGTCCGGCCGACGCGCCGGCCAACGCGATCCCGCCGATCGAGGAGTTCTTGCGCGGGATCGGCGAGCAAGACCTGGGCGGCACCTGCTACGCCCTCAACGCGCACTTCGCCGCGCTGCTGCAGTTCCTCGACTACGACGTCGAGCTGCTGGCCGCCGACGCCGGCGGGGTCCCGCGGGCCCACGCGGTCTGCCGGGTGAGCTTCGAGGATCAGCTGCACCTGGTCGACGTCGGCTACGGCGCGCCGTTCTACCACCCGATCCCGCTCGACTCGCTGCCGCTGCAGATCCCCCACGGGGCCCTCGGCTACGCCCTCGATCGCCACGCCTCGCACCGCGAGGCCGTCGAGGTCGTCATGCTCCACCAGGGCGCGCGGATCCACAACTACATCGCCAAGCCGCCGCCCGTCGCCCCCGACGGCTTCGCCGCCGCGATCGAGCGCTCGAACGCCCCCGACGCCCACTTCATGCGTCGGCTCAAGATCATCCGCTTCTTCGCCAGCCGGGTGCTCGAGATCGACAACAACCGGCTCATCACCACCCATCACAACATCACCACCGTCACGCCGATCCGCGACCTCGACGAGCTCGAGGCGATCGTCCACGAGGCGCTGCAGCTGCCGCGCATGCCCGTGCGTGAGGCGGCCGAGGCCCTGCAGGCCCGCGGGATCGACATCTTCGCTACTGCTTGATCCCGCACAGGCCGACTTCTTCGAGCCCGGGCGGCGCCAGCCCGGCGTCGTAGAACGGCAGGCACTCCTGCTCCGGCGCACCCGAGCACATGTCGGGCATCGACTGCGCCAGCGACAGGTCGCAGAACTCGGTGCAGCAGCCCGGCGTGCCGCAGCCCGGCACGTTCGGCCCCGACGTGCACAGCAGGCCCGGGTCGCACACGTTGAGGAACTCGCACGGGTCGCCATAGAAGCCGGCGTCGCCGCTCACGTCGCCGTCGCACACGAAGCCGCCCGCCGCGCTCGGGATGCAGATCTGTCCGTTCGGACAGGTCGGTGCCAGCGGGTTGCAGGTCGTGAGGCACAGGATGAGCAGGCCGCCGGTCGACACGTCGCACACCAGCCCGCTCTCGCACGACGGCGAGGACGGCGAGCCCTCGCACATCGGCGTGCAGGTGCCGTGGCCGTCGGCGTCGAGCAACCAGCACAGCAGGCCCGCATCGCAGTCGTCGATGCCGACGATCCCCCCCTCGGCCGTGCAAGGATCGCCCGCCTTGCCCGCGGGCTCCGCGACCTCGACGCAACGCGTGCTGTCGACCACCCCGGTGCCCGTCGAGTCGAACGGCACGCACTTCGCGCCGGACGGGCAGTCCTGCATCCACAAGCTGCACTCGCCCGCGACCTCGCCGGTGGTGCCGCTGGTGGTCGGCGGCGACGAGGTCTGCGCGTCCGTCGTCGTCGTCGACGTTCCCGGGCCCGCGTCGGGGCCGCCGCCCGCCTCGGTCTCGGACTCGTCACCTTGCTCGCCCGTCACGCAGCCCCCGAGTGTGAGAAGCACGACGAACCCCGACACTCCGAGCCTGGTCACGGCACCAGCCTACCACGCGCGCAGGGCCGCGCAGCGCCTCTGAGGCCGCTTCTGGGGCTTCTCCGCGGCGCTTGCGCGAAATCCGCCTCCGGCAAGCCCAGCGGCGCGCGTCGCGGACAAAGCTTGCTACACTGTGTGGACCCTATGGGCGACCCCCCGAGTAAGGCCCCCGGCGGCCGAATCGACGGGACGAGGAGCAGCGACAGTCGATGAGCGACCTCCTGCGACTCGTCTCGCTGTTCTTCCTCGTCTTGATGAACGGATTCTTCGTCGCGGCCGAGTTCGCGCTCGTCAGCGTACGGCGGACCCGGATCGAGCAGCTGGCCAACGAAGGTCATACGTTCGCGCGCCTGACCCAGAAGGTGCTGCAGGACCTCGACCTCTACATCGCCGCCACGCAGCTGGGCATCACGATGGCGAGCCTCCTCATCGGCTTCATCGCCGAGCCCGCGATCGAGCACCTCGTCGCGCCGAGCCTGCTCGAGTGGGGGGTGAACGCCGCCAACGTCTCGACCATCTCGTTCGCGCTCGCCTTCGGCCTGTCGACCGCGCTGCACATCGTGTTCGGCGAGCTGGCGCCGAAGTCGCTCGCGCTGCAGCGAGCGGAGCAGGTGGCGCTGGCGATCTCGGTGCCGATGATCGCCTTCACGACCGTGTTCCGCCCAGTCATCTGGCTGCTCAACGTCACCGGCAACGGTGTCGTCCGCATGTTCGGCCTGCGGCCCGTGCCCGGCCATCACTCGGCCCACTCCGAAGAGGAGATCCGGATGATCGTCTCGGCGTCGCGGCAGGAGGGCGTGCTCGAGGAGCAGGAGAAGGAGCTCCTCAACAACGTGTTCGACCTGTCGGACACGCCGGTGCGCGCGATCATGACCCCGCGCGTCGACATGATCGCGCTCGACGAGAACGTCTCGCTGCGCCGCTTCATGTCGCTCAACGAGGAGCACCAGTACTCGCGCGTCCCGATCTACCGCGACACCAACGACAAGATCGTCGGCATCGCCTACGTCGGCGACGTGCTCAAGCACCTCGACCACCTCGACGAGGTCGCCGTCGGCAGCGTCGCCCGCCCGGCAGTGTTCGCCCCCGAGAACATGAAGGTCATCGACCTGTTCTCGCTGTTCCAGAAGAAGAAGACCCACATGGCGATCGTCGTCGACGAGTTCGGCGGCACCGCGGGCGTGGTCACCCTCGAGGACGCGCTCGAGGAGGTCGTCGGCGAGATCTACGACGAGAACGACGAGCCCGACGAGGAGAAGCAGGTCCGCGACGTCGGCGACGGCACCTTCCTGTTCGACGCCATGATCAACGTGTCCGAGGTCGAGAAGACGCTGGAGATCGACCTCGACGACGAGATCCAGGGCAACTACGAGACGCTCTCGGGCTTCCTGTTCCACAAGTTCGAGTACATCCCGCAGGTCGGCGAGGAGGTCGAAGCCGAGGGCTGGACCTTCCACGTCGCCGAGGCCGACGAGCGCCGGGTCATCAAGATCCGCGCCTACCGCAAGCAGCCCCCGCCGGCCGAAGTCCCCGGCTGAGCCCGCGGCCCACGGGGGAGCTCGTCCACCCCCGCGCGCACCGCGAGAAGTTCAACCTGGCTCAAAGGACAGCTCGCCACGCTGCGAGCGTGCGCCCCGCCGAGCGCCGGACTCGCGCCGTCCCTGCTACAGCTGCGCGAGCGCCCGGCGCAGCGCCAGCTCGGCCAGCGCGTGGGCGAACCGTCCCTCCGCCAGCGCCGCCTCGACCTCCTCGCGCCCCATCACCACCGGCGCCACCACCTCTTCCGCGTCTGCGTGCGGCGCCCCGATCCGCACGACGCCGCGGACCAGGAAGAAGTGGCAGTGGTTGTCTTGCAGCACCGGGTTGGGGTGCGTGAAGCCCAGCGGCTCCGCCACGGTCCCCGCGTAACCTGTCTCTTCGCGCAGCTCTCGCAGCGCCGCGGCGGCCGGCGCCTCGTCGGTGTCGACCAGCCCGCCGGCGGGCTCCACCGTCTCCGCCGCGATCCCGAAGCGGTGCTGGCGGACCAGCACGAACCGCCCCTCCGCGTCGACCGCCACCGCCATCACCCAGTCGGGCATCCGCAGCAGCGTCACCGGCGAGCCGCGGTCCTCGAGGCTCACCCGCTCGACGCGAAAGAAGCCGGCGTCGAACACCTCCACACGACGTAGCTCGCGCATCGCCGCGGTGATACCACAGCCGCGCCCGCCGGCCGCTCCGCATGTCCGTCAAGACATGTCCCATTCGACATCTCGCGTGCTCGGCGCGACTTTCGCCGCCCGTCGCAAAAAAATTTCGAAGACTCGTCCGCCCCGCGCGTAGAGCCCGATCGACCTCCCCGGAGCCCCATGCCCCGCCCGATCCACCGCCTCCTCCTCCTCGCCCTCCCCGTCGTCCTCGCCTGCCAGGCCCCGCCGACCCCGCCTGCGCCCGCTGCCCCGCCGGCCCCGACCACCGCGCCCGCGGAGAGCGACGCGCCGCTCCTTCGCACCTACACAGTCCCGCCCGAGCAGGCGCGCTCGATCGAACAGGCCCTCGCCAGCGCCCTCTCGAGCGGCAAGGACCTGCCGCCGCTCGGCACCGTCGAGCGCTTGCCGGACGGCCGCCTCGTCGTCGTCGCCCCGCCGGGGATCCAGGACGGCGTCGCCGCACTCGTCGCCGGCCTCGACACCGCCAAGGCCCCGCCCGTGCGCACGGCCGAGTTCGACTACTGGATCGTCGTCGGCGAGCCCGCTCAAACCGCCGAGGGCGTCGACGCCGTCCCCGACATCGCCCCCGCGCTGCAGGCGATCGTCGGCGCCCAGGGCCCGATGCGCTTCCGCTTGCACGAGTCGATGCACCTCTCCTCGCTGATCGACGACCGCGCCGAGGCCGACGGCTCGCGCATGCGGGCGCGCCAGACCGTCTCCGAGGTCGGCGGGCGGCTCGTCGCCGACCTCGACATCTCCGTCGCCCAGCAGTCGAAGGATCGCACCAACCTTCATGTCTGCGGCCAGGACTGCAATCAGCTCAAGTCGCGCGTCCACCTCGACCCGGGCCAGCTCCTCGTCATCGGCCAGGCCGGCCTCGGGTCGACCGACGCCAAGGCCCCGGAGGGCTCGAAGACCCTGTTCTACATCGTCCGCGGGCAGCTCCGGACCGGGGGCGCGTGACCGAGCCGGCCCCATCGCCCGGCCTGACGGTCGGCGACGTCGAGCGGCTCTTCGTGCAGATGGAGCGCCCGCTGTTCAACGTCGTCTACCGCTGGCTGTGGGATCGCGACGAGGCCGCCGAGCTCGTCCAGGAGACCTTCGCCCGGCTGTGGCAGGCACGCGCGCGTGTGCGGCCCGACACCGCCGGCGCCTTCGTCTACCGGATCGCCGTCAACCTCGCGGCCAGCCGCCGACGCTGGCGGGCGCTGCGGCGCTTCGTCGCCCTCGAAGACGTCTCGCCCACCAGCGACGACCAGCCCGATCTCGCAGTCCTCGGCGCCGAGCGAGCCGCCGCAGTGCGGGCCGCCGTCGACGCCTTGCCCGAGAAGCTGCGGCGCGTGCTCGTCCTCTGCGAGCTGTCCGAGCTGACCTATGCCGACATCGCCGCCGCGCTCGAGATCCCCGTCGGCACCGTCGGCTCTCGCCGCCACGCCGCCGCCGAGCGCGTTCGTCGCCACCTCCAGGCCCAGGAGCACCGCCGTGAAGCCGCAATCCGAAGATGACCTGAAGGACATGTTCGTCGTCCTCGACCCGCCCCCCGGCGGCCTCGCGCGCCTGCGAGCTCGCCGCGACGCCCCGGTCCCCGCGCGCTGGCCGTGGTGGCTCGCGGGCGCCGGTCTCGCGGCCGCGGCCGCCGTCCTCGCGCTGTCGCTGCGCCCGGCCGAGCTGCCCTCGCCCGCGCCCGCGCCCGCGCCCGCCGCCGCGCCGGTCGACCTCGTCGCCGGCCGCACCGACCTCCACCCCGCGTGGATCGCCCTCGGCCGCGTCGCCCCGCCGTCCGAGCCGCTGCAGCTCGCCCCCGAGCTCACCGGCGCCCTCGCCTCCCGCCGCGTCGCCTTGCCGCGCCAGGACGTCGTCCTCTACATGCTCGACGCCAAAGGACATGCCCCATGAAACATGCACTTTCGGACATGTCGAACAGAGCATGTTCTGAGAGAATAGAACGAAGCGCCCGCCCCGACCGGCTCGTCGCATATTCGGCCTCGCCACTCGCGACGACGCGGCTGGGGCCCGCTCCGCGTCGTCGCACCGAGCTGCGACAGCCGCGTGCTCGCGTGCGACCGCGGCGTCACCCGAAGAACAGCACATCACCCTCGGTGCTGACGCCGCGTCCCCGCGCGTCCGGAAGCCCAGCCCATCACCCTCGGGTCAAAAGCTGCGCCGCCTCACGCCTCGTCTCCCCGCCGCCCGAAGAACAGCAGCAGGTGCAACATCATCAGCGCGAGGAACAGCAGCGACACCCGCATCGACGCCGCGATCCCGACGTGCAGCAGCACCAGCGCGAGCGCGGCCAGCAGGCGCGTGCGGGCGAACCACAGCCCGAACCCGATCGTCAGCTCGAGCGCGATCGTCGACCACGCCAGCGCCTGCGCCAGCGGCCCGTACGTCAGCGGCAGCCACGCCGACAGCAGGTGCTGGCCCTGGTGCGACGAGCGGAACACCAGCACCACCGCCTCGCCCGTCCACCAGGATGTCCCTTCGACCAGCTTCGACAGGGCCGCGAACACGTACACCGCCGACAGCTGCAGCATCATCAGGCGCGCCGCCCAGCGCGGCCCCCTGCGTCCCAGCGGCGCCAGCGCGACGAACACCCACTGAAGCGCCGCCAGCTCCGCGTAGGCTCGCGGCGAGCTCGCCTCGAGCCCCACCAGCAGCGCGAACAGCCCCGCCGCCGCCACGCGCCCCGCCCGACCGCCGCGCCCGGCAGCCACCACCCCTGCCGCCGCCAGCAGCAGCACCAGCAGCCCCGTGATCAGCTCGACCGGCGGCACCCAGCCGCCGAGCCACGCGTCGAGCCGGCCGTCGCGCAGCACCGGCCGGCTGTACAGCTCCTCGCGGTGCGGCCAGTGCGTCAGCGCGTACGCACCTGTCCACAAGGCCAGGCCGCGGGCGAACCGCTGCGTCCGCGCAGTCCCCTCCTCGGCGAAGAAGAACCGGCCCAGCCCCCCCGGACCGCCTCGCGGCCGCGCGGGCGCGGCGAACACCGGCAGCTCGGTCGCCTCAGCCACCGTCCACCCTGTACTGCCCGATCGTCGCCGCCCCCGTCGAGTCGTCGCGGAGGTCACGCCAGCGACGAATCAGCCGGACCTTGTCGATCGGCCGCCCGTCCGCGGCCATGCGCTCCGCCAGCCACTCCGCGAACACCTGCCGCTCGCGCAGGCGCCCCGGCTCGAACACCGTCGCGCTGTACTCGTACGCCCGCTCGCCCGTGGCCCCGCGCGTGTGCTCGAAGTAGCGCTCGAGCGGGATCGGCACCCACGTCCCGTCGGCCGCCCTGCCCTCCGCCGTCAGCGTCCGCTCGAGCGGCGACGGGTCGCTGAACATCCGCCACGGCAGGTGCGCCCCCCACGGCGGCGGCAGCGGCAGGAGCCCGCGGAGCAGCGCGATCGCCTGGACCGACAGCCACACCGCGACGACCACGACCGCCAGCCTGTGTGGTTGTTCGGACATGTCCCGAAATCCATGCCCTCACGGGCAGCCGTCGCTCAGCCCTGCTTGACCCCGATGGTCTCGCTCTCGGGCGCCGCCTCGTACCACGGCAGCCCGGCCTCCTCGCTGTGCTGCAGCTCGGAGATGATCTGCGCCCCGAGCAGGATGATGAGGGTGCCGATCTCGAGCGTCAACAAGGCGATGATGACCGTGGCCAGCGACCCGTAGACCACGTTCACCAGCGAGATCTTGGAGAAGTAGACCATCAGCGCCCGGCGCAGCACGTCCCACAGCAGGGCCGCCGCCACCCCGCCGGTGAGGGCGCGGCGCCACGACACCTCGGTGATCGGCATGACCCGGTACGCCGCGGTGAACATGAAGATCAGCGTGACGATGCCGCTCAGCTTGAGGACGAACGCCGGGCCTGACCCGAGGGACAGCTGATAGCCGAACAGCACCAGCTCGGCCTCGGCCAGGCGCTCGAGCAGCGCGACCAGGACCGTGAGCACCAGCAGGCCGCCGGCGATCACGACGATGAAGATGTACGGCAGGAGCGCCGACATCCAGAAGCTGCGCTTGCGGCGGGCCCGGCTGCGGGCGAAGATCACCGCCAGCGCGCCCTCCAGCATCTTGAAGGCCCACGTGCTGAAGAACAGCATCACCCCGAGGCCGATGCCGCCGACCAGGTCGCGGTTGTCGAGCAGGCTGACGACCTCGCCGATGATCACGTCGGCCTGGTTCGGAATCAGCAGGTTGAGCTCGTGGCTGATGATCTCGGTCAGCTGCTCGACGTCCCACACGTGGGTCAGCGCCACCAGCACCACCGCCAGCATCGGCACGATCGACAGCAGCGCGTTGTAGGCGACCCCGCCGGCCAGCAGCAGCGCCTTGTTCTTGCCGAGGTGGCGGAGCACCCGCAGCAGGAAGCTGCCGAGCCGCCGCATGAGCAGCCCGGCGCCAGCGAGCGCGGCAGAGGAGCGGCCTTCGGGCATCGGCGCGGGTACCATACGCCGTTTTACGACGCTCGGGGACCGCGCCGGGTCACGTCGCCGGCCTGCATCACGCCCTTTTCACCGCGCGCCGGGCCTGCTATGCCGCGCCCCGGCGCATGAACTATCGCCACGAGTTTCATGCAGGGAACGCACCCGACGTGTTCAAGCACGTCGTCTTGCTGCAGCTCGTGCGCCGTCTCCAGCAAAAGCCCGCGCCGCTGTGCTACGTCGACACCCACGCCGGGCGCGGCCGCTACGCCCTGGATTACGGCGGCGCCGTGCGTTCGCGCGAATTTCAGCGCGGCATCGCCCGGCTATGGCCCGCCCGTGACGCTGCGGACCTGCCGCCGGCGCTCGCCGATTACCTCGCGCGCGTGGCCGAACTCAACACGAGCGGCGTCCTCGCCACCTATCCCGGCTCGCCGCGGCTGGTGCGGTCGGTCTTGCGACCCGACGATCGCATGATCCTCTGCGAGCTCCAGCCCGCCGAGGTCGCCGCCCTGCGCGACGAGTTCAGCGCGCGCACGGAGCACGGTCCGAGGCGCGACCCGCAGGTGGCGATCCACCAGCGCGACGGCTACGAGGCGCTCGCCGCCTTGCTGCCGCCGACGCCGCGCCGCGGCCTCGTCCTCATCGACCCGCCGTACGAGCGGCCCGACGAATTTGCCGCCGCCCTCGCCGGCGTCGAGCTCGCCCGCCGGCGCTGGCCGCAGGCCTGCACCGCGCTGTGGTACCCGATCAAGGGCCCGCTCGCGCCCACCTTGCTGCACGCCGCCGTGCTCCGCTCCGGCCTGCGCGACGTGCTGTGCGTCGAGCTCCGCACGAGGCCTGACGACCCCGCCGTCCTCAGCGGTTCGGGGCTGCTCCTCGTGGGCGCCCCCTGGCAGACCGACACCGCTCTCCGCGCGCTCCTGCCCCCGCTGGCGGCCCTCCTGGCCGAGGACGAGTTTCCCGGCGACGCCCGCGTCGACTGGCTCGTCGCGCCCTGATACGGTGCAGACATGGACGACGTCGTCCCCTGTGCGTTCTGCGAACTCCCGCACACAAGTGACAACCTCCGCCGCGACTACGAGCTCGACTTCTGCGAGCGCTGCGCCGACGGCCACGCCGAGGTCGCGCTGCGCGAGCGCGGCCATACGATCGTGACCCGCGAGTGGCAGACGCGCGAGCGCGTCGGCAGCGAGTTCTACACCTTCTATCACTTCTCGATCACCGCCCGCCCGCGCGTCAGCGTGTCGTTCCGCGCCAGCTTCGCCCGCGAGAGCACCCTCGACCGCCAGATCAAGGTGTTCCGCCGCGACCTCAAGGTCGGCGACCCGCTGTTCGACGACTTCATCTACATCAGCACGCGGGACCGCGCCCAGGTCACCGCCATGCTCGACAGCACCGGCACCCAGACGACCCTGATGGACCTCGTCAGCCGCTTCAACAGCGTGTTCTTCGACGGCGGCGCCTTCGAGGTCCGCGAGCGCGGCACCGAGCCGATCAGCCCCGACGCGACCGCGATGCTGTCGGTCGCCGCGATGCTCGTCCACCTCGAGCGCGCCGCCGGAGCCCCCGCCGCTCCGCCCGCCGCGGAGCCCGCCGAGACCTGAGGACATGTCGCAGAGGACATGTTCTTTCGCCCGTGCGCGAAAGAACATGCTCCAAGGTACATGCCGGCAAGGACATGTCCTTCGAGGCGGCCGAGCTCCGCTCGCATCCGCCGATGAACTCGCGCCGCTGAACGCACCAGCCCTCGGCGAGCCGAGGCCGATCGCGCGGACGAGCCTGCGACGCCTACGCGCGCGCGGCCGAACGAAAGATCCGCGGCTCGCCGCCGAGGAAGACCATGTCTTCGCGGCCAGGTCACCCGGGCGACGCCGACTTACCGCACGGGCCGCACACGCGACGCGTCTGGCGCCGCGATCCCGACAACCACGCACGGACCGGGGCCGCTCCCGTCGAGCGGCCCCGTCCCCGTGCTCCGCGTCGTCAGGCCCGCAGGGTCCCGGCGCGCAGCGTCTTCACCAGCTCGCCGAGGGCCGCGGGCCCGCGCTGGCCGGCCTCGACCAGCGCCGAGCCGACCACCACCCCGTCGGCGTGCCCGGCCAGCGCCCGCACGTCCTCCGCCTTGCGCACGCCGAAGCCGACGACGATCGGCAGCGAGCTCGCGCTGCGCAACGTCGCCAGGCCGGCGTGCAAGGCAGGGTCGCCCGGATTCAGCGGCGCCCCGGTCACGCCGGTGAGGCTGACCGCGTAGACGAACCCGCTGCTGGCCCCCAGCACTCGCGCGCGGCGGTTCGGCGTGGTCGTCGGCGCGACCAGCCCGACCCATCCGAGCCCGCGGGCGCTCGCCGGCCCGCGCAGCACCTCCGCGTGCTCCGGCGGCAGATCGACCACCAGCAGCGCGTCGGCCCCCGCCTCGGCTGTCTCTCGGGACAGGCGCTCCGGCCCGTAGCTGATCAGCGGGTTCGCGTACGAGAACAGCACGATCGGCAGCTCGAAGCGGCGCCGGATCTCCGCCGCCAGCGCCAGCGCCCCGGCCACGGACGCTCCGCTGGCCAGCGCGCGGGTCATCGCCGCCTGAATCGTCGGCCCGTCGGCCGTCGGGTCGCTGAACGGTACCCCGAGCTCGAGCACGTCGAGCCCGCCCTCGCAGGCCGCGAAGATCCGCTCCAGCGAACCGGCGCGGTCGGGGTCGAACCCGGTCAAGTAGCCGACCAGCGCCGCGCGGTTCTCCTCGCGCGCCCTGGTGAACGCAGCCGCCACGCGATCCACTCCGGCGCTCATGCCCCCTCCTTGCCGTCGGCGCGGAGCTCGTGACCGTCGACGATCAGCGCCTCCTCGCCTGGATGCGAGCCCGTCGCCCCGTGGTGCGCCGCGCGGGCCGCCTTGCGCTCGCGCTCCGCCTCCGCGATGAGGGCCAGAGTCGCCGGGTCGAGGTGCGTCATCACCGTGTGCATGTCCTTGTCGCCGCGGCCCGACACGTTGACGATCACCACCGCCTCGGGCCCGAGCTCGGCGATCACCTGCGGCAGCGCTGCGATCGCGTGCGCGGTCTCGAGCGCGGGGATGATGCCCTCGGTGCGGGCCAGCAGCTCCGTGGCCGCCAGCGCCTCGCGGTCGGAGATCCCGAGGTAGCGCGCGCGTCCGGTCGCGTGCAGGTGCGCGTGCTCGGGGCCGATGCCCGGGTAGTCGAGCCCGGCCGAGATCGAGTGGGCCTCGAGCAGCTGTCCGTCGTCTGTCTGAAGGACCAGGCTGCGCATCCCGTGGAACACGCCGATCCGGCCCTTCGCCATCGTCGCCGCGTGGCGGCCCTGCAGCCCCTCGCCGGTCGCCTCGACCCCGAACAGCCGGACCTCCTTGTCGGGCACGAACGCCGCGAACAGGCCCATCGCGTTCGAGCCGCCGCCGACGCACGCCACTGCCGCGTCGGGCAGGCGGCCGATCCGGTCGAGGATCTGCGCCCGCGCCTCGTCGCCGATCACTCGCTGCAGCTCGCGGACCATCAGCGGGTACGGGTCGGGGCCCATCACGCTGCCGATCACGTAGTGGGTGTCGGCCACGCTCGCGACCCAGTCGCGCAGCGCCGCGTTGATCGCGTCCTTCAAGGTCGCCGAGCCGCTCGTCACCGGCCGGACCTCGGCCCCGAGCAGGCGCATGCGCACCACGTTGAGCGCCTGCCGGGACACGTCCTCCGCGCCCATGTACACCGTGCACGGCATCCCGAAGTACGCGCAGGCCGTGGCCGTCGCCACCCCGTGCTGCCCCGCGCCCGTCTCGGCGATGATGCGGGTCTTGCCCAGCCGGCGGGCCAGCAGCACCTGGCCGATGCAGTTGTTGATCTTGTGCGCGCCGGTGTGGTTCAGGTCCTCGCGCTTGAGGAAGATCCGTCCGCCGCCGATCGCCGCCGGCAGCCGGCGGGCCTCCGTCAGCGGCGTCGGCCGGCCGACGTAGTCGCGGAGGATCGCCCGGTACTCGTCGACGAAGGCGTAGTCGGCCCAGGCCTTCGGCCACTCGCGGGCCAGCTCCTCCACCGCCGGCATCAGCGTCTCGGCGACGTAGCGCCCGCCGAATTCGCCGAATTCACCCAGCAGCTCGGGCGGGCCACGGAGCGGGTTGTCATCCTCGGAATGGGGTGCCGCGGTCATGCGCAGGGGGATGGTAGCACCGATCGTGCAGTGCCCTGCGCGGGCGCTATCGCCATGCCGCGTCTGCGTCACGCTCTCACCTGTCCCGAAGTTCAGCTCGCACCTGAACCCACGGCGGGCGCCCCGGCCGCCCACGCCTGCATTCGGGGTCTCCCAGCCTCGCAACGAGGCCGACGTCCCCCAGGCCGAGCCGTGGATGGACCTCGGGGGGCGGCCGGCGCTGCCTCTCCCACCGCGCGAATGGGATATCGTACGCGGCGATGGCGTCGAGCGACAGGGTCTCCGCCCTGCCCGCACCCGCGGGCTCCGAGCGCGCGAGCCCACGCCGAGGTGTCGGTCCGCTGATCGTGCTCGTGCTCGGCGTCGCTGGGCTCGGGTTGGCCGTCAGTCTCTTCGTCACCGGTCAACCACTCCTCCACGTCGCCAGCGCGTTCGCCGCGGGAGTCGTCCTTCTGGGGTGCGCCCGGGCCCTCCGGGTCCGCGACAGCCTCATCCACGACCTCACCGCCGAGCGCGCCGTCCTGCTGGCGTCGCGGCAGCAGATCGACTCCGTCAGCCGCGCCAAGAGCGATTTCATCGCCAACATCAGCCACGAGATCCGGACCCCGCTCGCGGGCGTCCTCGGCACCACCGCGCTGCTCGCCGACACCTCGCTGAGCGACGAGCAACGGGCCTATCTCGCCGCCATTCGCGGCGCCGCCGAGGGCCTCATGGCGCTGCTCGGCGACATCCTCGACATGTCGAAGATCGAGGCCGGCCACCTCACCTTCGAGCGCTCGCCCTTCGACCTGCGCAAGCTCGCGGAGGACGTGATCGCCATGTTCGGCTACGTCACCCGCGACAAGGGCCTGGTCCTGCGGCTCACCTACGCCGAGGGCGCCGCACGGGTGTTCTTCGGCGATCCGCTGCGGATCCGCCAGGTCCTCACCAACCTCGTCAGCAACGCGGTGAAGTTCACCGCCGCCGGCGAGGTGCGCATCGAGATCCGCGTCGGCTCGGTCGTCCACGACGAGGCCACCGTCGAGCTGCGCGTGCAGGACACCGGCATCGGCATCACCGCCGAGCAGCTGCCGCGGATCTTCGACAGCTTCGTCCAGGCCGACGCCTCGACCACGCGGCGCTTCGGCGGCACCGGCCTCGGCCTGGCGATCTGCCGCGCTCTGGTCCGCGGCATGGGCGGCAGCCTCGACGTCGAGAGCGAGCCCGGCAGCGGCTCGACCTTCACCGCCTCGGTTCCGCTCACCGTCGCCAGCGAGCACGACCTGTCCGAAAAACCAGGTGAGACCGCGACCGGCGTGCGGCGGCTCAAGGTCGTGCTCGCCGACGACAACCGGATCAACCGCACCGTCGTCCTCGCCCTGCTCGAGCGGGCCGGCCACACCGTCTTCCCGGTCGAGAACGGCCTCGCCGCCATCGCCGCCGTCGAGGCCCAGAGCCCCGACATCATCTTCATGGACTGTCAGATGCCGATCATGGACGGCTACGAGGCCACCACCCGCCTCCGCGAGGCCGGCTGCACCGCCCCGATCATCGCCCTCACCGCCAACGCCCGCGCCGATGACCGCGACCGCTGCCTGGCCGCCGGCATGACCGACTACCTCACCAAGCCGATCCGCCCCGAGGACCTCCACCTCGCCCTCCACCGCCACGCCCTCTCGCCCACCCCGCCCGCGAGCGACTCGGCCGTCTCCGCCGCCGAGTGAGCCCGGCACTCGCCACGCCCTGTCTCTCGGGCCAGCCTCCTCCGCGAATCAGCCCGACGACCTCGGCCATCCTGTCCCTCGGGACAGCCTCGCTCCAGGTCTCGAATGAGCAAGCTCGAGTCTGTCCAGCTGCCATGGGCGGATCGCTGGCCGCTCCGCCGTTCTTCCGCGGAAGTCTCCGGTAGGAGAGCAAACTGAATTTCGCAGCGGCGCCAGTACGGCCTTCCTGGCGCTCCGCAGCTCGCCTTCCTGTCCATGGCTCAGCCCGCGCGCGAACACGCGATGGTGGAGTGATCGAGCTCCTCCAAGAGCCCGAACGAGTGCCTCCGGCCTCGAAGTCTTGCAGCGGCACCACCTGGCTGCGCGAACATCCTGTCCCTCGGGACAGCCTCCGGGCCGCGAAGCCTGCCGCGGATCTTTCCGGCAGCCGCGGCCATCCTGTCCCTCGGGACAGCCGCACTCCGGGCCTCGAAGTCCCCCAGCCGCAACGCGATTATCCTGTCCCTCGGGACAGCCGTACTCCGGGCCTCGAAGTCCCCCAGCCGCAGCGCGATTATCCTGTCCCTCGGGACAGCCGCGCTCCGGGCCTCGAAGTCCCCCAGCGGCAGCGCGTTTATCCTGTCCCTCGGGACAGCCGCGCTCCGGGCCTCGAAGTCCCCCAGCGGCAGCGCGATTATCCTGTCCCTCGGGACAGCCGCGCTCCGGGCCGCGAGACCAGGCGGCGCTGCGTCCTGTCCCCCGGCTCCATCTCTCCGTCGGGTTCCGGCGCGCGCCGCAGCCGCTCCACTCGAGCGATCAGCGCTGTGCCTGTCTCTTCGACCATGCACGCACACATCCGCAGACCCCGGGCAACGACCTGCCTCTTCGGCCGCCCTCCGTGCGCATCGGCAGACGCCTCGCGATTTTTCTGAAACTCGCTTGGCGCGCCAGGTATCAGAGTGATATCATCACGACATCACCCCGGAGCCCCGCATGACCTCGATCCAGCAGCAGCGCGCTTTTTCGCTCAATGGTTTCATCGCTCTCCTCGCCTGGCTGGCCCTGGCCGGATATTGCGCCAGCACGATCGTCGACATCGCCCAGACCCAGCAGGCCGCCGAGGTATGGAAGCCGATCGTCCTCGGCCTGGTCCTCCTGCTCTCCCTCGGTGGTTTCTTCGTCAACCAGCCCAACGAAGCGCGGGTGTTGGTTTTCTTCGGCCGCTACGTCGGCACCGTCGCCAGCGCCGGGTATTACTTCGCCAACCCGTTCGCCGCCAAGCACCCGGTCAGCTTGCGCGTCCACAACTTCAACAGCGAGAAGCTCAAGGTCAACGACGCCCGCGGCAACCCGATCGAGATCGCGGCCGTGATCGTCTGGCGCGTCACCGACAGCGCCAAGGCCCTCCTCGAAGTCGAGAATTACCGCGGCTTCGTCGCCATCCAGAGCGAGACGGCCATCCGCGCCGTCGCCACCCGCTTCCCCTACGACTCGCACGAGGGCGAGGTCGCCCTGCGCAGCCACCAGGACGAGATCAACGCCGGCCTGCAGCAGGAGGTCCAGGCGCGGCTCGACGTCGCGGGCCTCGAGGTCGTCGACTGTCGCCTCTCGCACCTCGCCTATGCCCCCGAGATCGCCCAGGCCATGCTGCGCCGCCAGCAGGCCGAGGCCGTCGTCGCCGCCCGCCGGCAGATCGTCGAGGGCGCCGTCAGCATGGTCGAGATGGGCCTGCGCCGCCTCGAGGAGCACGGGATCGTCCGCCTCGACGAGGAGCGCAAGGCCTCGATGGTCAACAACCTCCTGGTGGCCCTCGTCGCCGACCGCGAGGCCCAGCCGGTCATCAACACCGGCAACATCTACTCGTGAGCCGCACCCATGGTCGAGAAGAAGCGCTTCTTGCTGCGGATCGACCCGGAGCTCCACGCCGCCCTCGAGCGCTGGGCGGCCGACGACCTGCGCAGCATCAACAGCCAGATCGAGTTCGTCCTCAAGGAGGCCCTGCGCAGCGCCGGCCGCCTCAAGGAGCGCCCGACCGACCCGTACCGCAGCGCCGACGACGGCGAGTGAGCCGCCGTTCGCATGTCCTGAAGGACATTCCCTGAGAATCATGCTCTGAAGGACAGCTCGCTCAGGGCAACAGACAGGGACGGAGCCTGGCCTGTCACGCGAGTCAGGCTCGCGGCAGGGCCGGACTCCCGAGCTGTCCTTTCGCGCAGGCCCGTCGCGCCACCCATTCGACGGCGTCCTGCGGTCGCGGCCGGGCATTACCCCTGACCCGCGGCCGCCCGCGCGTCCGCTCACGTCATCCACGCCGGTCTCGAGGACGCCGCGGCCGACGTGCGTCGCCGGGCGGCGCCGCGCCCACCGCGACCTCGCATCCCATGTCCCGAAAACGTGCGTCGCCGGCGGCGCCGCGCCCACCGCGACCTCGCATCCCGTGTCCCGAAAGACAGCCGACGCTCACCGGCCGGACCTCACTTGCGTCCCTTGACACCCGGGTCGTCCCCGAGCGGCCCCGAGCGGACCTCCACCTGCCCGATCCCCGCCGCGGTCAGCAGCGCCCCCGGCGTCGCCGCGCTGCGGTGCACGATCGCCAGCCCGTGCGCGCCGCCGGCCGGATCAGCGGCCCAGGTCGCGGCGTGGCCGGCCTGCGGGCGGTCGGGCGCCGCCAGATCTACCGGTCCTTCCGGACATGTCCCGGCGTGCACGCGCACCAGCACCCGGTTGACCTGCCCGCGCGCGTGGATCCGGGCCAGCGGCTCCTGTCCCATGAAGCAGCCCTTGTCGTAGCTCACCGCCGCCACGAACCCGACCTCGGGCGGGAACGTGCCCGGCGTGATCTCGCGACCCCACGCCGGCGCCGCCGCCTCGATCCGCCGCTCGTCCCACGCGCCCGGCGACGCCTCGGAGGCGTTCGCCAGCGCCGCGGTCACCGCCGCCGGCGCGCCGAACACCAGCCAGCCCGGGCCCGGGTACTGCGTCGCCAGGCACTCGACGCCCGCGCCGGCGAGCGGCTCCGGCCACACCATGACGAACTCGACATCATCCGCGCGCGCGAGCGCGACGTCGTCCATGATGATGTGGCGGTCGAGCAGCGCGATCGCCTCGTCGGCGGCCTCTGCCGGCAGCGCCAGGTGCAGCGAGCCATCGGCGCACGCCAGCACGATCGCCTCGGTGACCAGCTTGCCCTTGACCGTCAAGATCGCGGCCGGGACCGCGTGGCCGGGCTGCGCGGCCTCGACGTCGGCCGACAGGATCCCCTGGAGGAAGCGGCGCACGTCGGCGCCCGAGAGGCGTAGCAAAATGCGACGCCCGTGTGGCAACGCGGCGAGGCGGACATATGTCAGGCCCTGCGGGCCCGCGGACGACTGGAGCGGGGTCACGGCGAAACCATGGCAATTCTCCCCGGCCCCGCGCAAGCGCGAGCACCCCGCGGCGAACGCACCCCCGCGTCCGGCCCGCGCCCCTTGATCGCCGCGCCGGCCCCCCTTTAAAAGAGTCCCCGTGCCGCGGCCCAGGGCAGCAGGATTTATTCGCACGCTCGGGAGCGTCCTCATCGTCGCGCTGGCAGTCGGCTCGCCCGTCGCCGCCGCGCCGGCACTTGTGACGCCCGCGCCCGCGCCCGCCGCCACCCCGCCCGCGCCTGTCCCTTCGACCACGTCCAAACAGACAGGTCCGAAGAGCCAGCCGCGGCCCTCGCCCGATCAGCCGTTCAACCTCCCGATCGCCGCGCGCACCGACGCCTACGGCCCGCGCCCGCCCGGCCTGCCCGAGCTGACGCGCGAGCAGATCGTCCAGTACGGCCTGCAGAACCCGCTGGTGAAGGCCGCCGACGCGCAGATCGAGCAGATGGAGGCGACGCTCCTGCGGGCCAGGTTCTCGTGGGTGCCGGTCATCAAGACCTCCACCGCGCTCGCGCCCGGCGTCTACACGCGCTGCGAGGACGTCCAGCTGCAGACCGCGGGCGGCGGCGACGCGATCGACTTCCAGTACTGCCGGCCGGCCAGCCAGGACGGGCCCGGGGCCGACGTCGACGTCGACACCATCAGCGGCTACTTCCGCCAGCTCAAGGAAGCGGGCATCGCTGTCCGCTTCGGCGCCGACTTCATCATCCCGGTGTTCACCTCCGGCAAGATCAAGCACGGCAAGGAGATGGCCGCCGCGGGCGTCGCCCTGGCCCGGCTCGCCAAGGAGAGGGCCCGGCAGGAGACCGTCCTGCGCGTGTACCAGGCCCACACCGCGCTGCTGCTCGCGCGCGAGAGCCTCGCCATCCTCGGCGAGGCGTGGAGCGTCGTGCAGGAGGCCAAGGGGCAGATCATGGTCGACCTCGGCGAGACCGAGGACGCCGATCCCGACGAGACCAACCCCGACCGCGATCCCGCCGACCTGCCGCGCGTCGAGCTCGGCGAGCTCACCCTCATGGAGCGCGCGCTCGAGGCCCGCAAGATCGAGGCGGTCGCGCTCGCCACCTTGTGGACGATCGCCGGCGAGGCCGCGCCGGTCGGGTTCGACATCGCCGAGCGCTCGCTCGTCAGCGACAGCGTCGAGGGCGGCCTGCGCGAGCTGCCGCACTACCGCGAGCTCGGCGCGCAGCAGCGGCCCGAGGCAAAGATGGCGGCCGGCCTGGTCGAGCTGCGCAAGGCCGGCGAAAAGTTCGCGCGCTCGCAGTTCTTGCCGGACTTCGGCGTCGCGGTGTCGGTGCAGATCTCGTACATGAACCAGGCCGACCGCAACATGAAGGCGCTCTACTACTTCGACCGGTTCAACTACAACCGCGTCATCTTCGCCTTCGCTATGAACTGGAACCTCGACTTCCACAACAGCTACTTCGGCCTCAAGAAGGCGCGCGCCGAGCGGCGTGAGGCAGAGCACCAGCGGGAGGCCGCGCGCTACCTGCTCGGGCTCGAGGTCGAGAAGGCCTACCGCGACGTGCAGCACGCCGATCGCTCGGTCAAGCTGACCGAGCAGGCGACCAAGAAGGCCAAGCAGTTGGTCGTCGACCAGCAGGTCAAGCAGACCGTCGGCGGCGGCAACTTCGCCGAGCTCGAGAAGGCCCTGACCCGCTGGGCCGAGTGGCGTTTCAAGCAATTCGAGGCCATTCACGCGCACAACGTCGCCCTCGCGGCCCTCTCGCGCGCGGTCGGCTCCTCCCTGGGGACGTCCCCCAGCCCATCGGCGGCCTCGGCGCCCCCGAACAACATTTCCGTCACCTCAAGCCCTTGAAACTCGCCCGTGACAGGCTGAATGTCGCACCCAGGGTCGCCGTCCGAGCGCCCACCTTCGAGGCCGAAAATGCCCACTTCCGCTCGCAGTCTCATCGCCGGGTTCGTGCTCTCCACCTTCGTCTTCTTCGGGCACGCGCCCGCCGCCGACGCGGCGACCCCCACGGCCACGCCCTCCGCCGTGTTCAAGGAGCGGCACAGCAAGGTCCTCGAGCTGGTGAAGAAGCGGGCCGACCCCGAAGCGCTGGCGAAGGAAGTCGACCAGCTGCTCGACTACAAGGCCCTCGCCGAGACCTCGCTCGGCGGCGCGGCGCGCTACGCCAACAAGTGCGCCCCGCGCTGCGCCGAGTTCGAGGCGCTGCTGACCAAGCTGATCCGCGAGAACTACCTCAAGCGGATCCGCACCGACAAGAAGTACGAGCTGACGATCGTCGGCGAGGACGCCAAGGTCGGCGGTGACATCCGCGTCATCACCAACGTCGCCCTCACCCGCGACGGCAAGCCCGAGGTCGTCGAGGTCGTCTACGTCATGCACGCCGTGGGCGACACCTGGAAGGTCGAAGACATCGTCACCGACGGCGTCAGCCTGGCCAAGAACTACAAGTTCGAGTTCAACAAGATCATCCGCGACAAGGGCATCGACGAGCTGATCGTGCGGCTCGAGAACAAGCTGGTCGAGCTGGCCAAGAAGGACTGAAGCGGCGCACCGCGCCCGCGGGCCGGGTTCCTGCCGCCCTGCGCGAGCGCCCCGGTCCGCCTGTGTTAGCCTGCAGGTCGTGCCCCGCGCCGTCCTCACGTCCGGATCGAGGCGCCCCGGTTGGATCCCGGCGGCGCCTCTCCTCGTCGCGGCGCTGACCGCCTGTCCGCAGGACCAGATCCTCATCGTCGGCGAGTTCGGTCGCTCGCTCCCTCTCGCCACCGGCGACGCGTCCCCGCTGCCGCGCCTGGTCTATCGCCCCGATGCTTGCCCCGGCGAGGCCGCGGCCGGCGGCTGCAGCTCGGTCTGCACCACCGCGCCCGAGAGCTGTCCGCCCGACGCCTGTCTGCCGCTCTTGGTCGACAGCGGCAGCGCCATCACCACCCTCGTCGGCGAGGGCGAGCCCGTCGCCGTGCGCAGCTGCTTCGAGGTCCGGACCGCGAAGGACACCCTCGCCGAGCCGCCGATCGAGGGTGCGGCCGCGCAGGCGATCGCCCGCTTCCGCTTCGACTCGACCCCGTACATCCGTCTGCCGCGCGCCACCGCCGACGTCTCGTGGGGCTGGCAGGTCGGCGATCAGACCGCCGCGCCGTTCGTCGGCGGCGTGCTCGGCGGCAACGTCCTGCGTCAGATGGCCGTCCGCTTCACCGACACCCGCGGCAACGACGGCCCGCAGATCACCTTCTACCGCGAGTTCCCGGGCGTCGAGAGCGCCCTCGCCGATCAGGGTAGCGCCGCGCTGCCGCTGCAGTTCCCCGGCCTCCTGCTCGGCAAGCTGATCGACGACGTGTGCCAGCAGCCCGACGGCGACGACTGCGACCTCGCCAGCTTCGGCGTGTTCGACCGCGAGCACCCCGAGAGCGCCCTGCAGTCGACGCGCATGGTGCTCGACGCCTGCCTCGGCCCGCCGCCGGCGGCCGTGGTCTACAAACCCGGCAACAACAGCTGCGAGCTGGCCTCGGGGCCAGGTAAGCCCGGCAGCTTCCGCTCGCCCACCGGCATCGCGCGGGCCGACCTCGATCCCGGCTGCCGTCTGCAGGACGTCGCCCCCACGGCCGGCGACATCGATCACGGCCACGACGCCTCGGTCCTGATCGCCACCGGCCTGCCCGGCCTGGTGCTGTTCGAGGACAGCGCGCTGCGCATGTTCGGCAGCCTCGAGCTCCCGCCGTGCTTCGGCGACGGCGGCCTCTCGAGCGGCGTCCAGCGCGACACCCCGGCCTGTCTGATCGGACAGGCCGGTCTGCTGCGCGCCGCAGGTTGGCCGCCCGCCGGCACCGCCGAGCGCCCGCTGATCGAGCTGCGCGTCCGCAGCCTGGCCCTGGTCCCCGGCCTGACGCAGACCACCGGCCAGACGGCCTGTCAGCGCCTCGAGGTGCGCCTCCGCGCCCTCCGCTCGCAGTGCAACCTCGCCGCCCGCAACAAGGTCCCGCGCAGCGCCGCCGACAACTGCCGCTCGGACACCGATCGCCTGACCCCTGGCTCCGCCGGCTTCATGACCGCCGCCGTGGTCGGCCAGGCCTTCGTCGCCAGCGACGATCGCGTCGACCCCAACCAGTGGATCCCCACCCTCGTCATCCCCGCGGACCACCCGCTGGCCAGCAACATCCGCCGCGACACCAGCCCCGAGGCGCTCCAGCTCGACGGCCTGGTCGGCACCGCGCTGCTGCGCGGGACCGACGTCGTGCTCGATTACACCGACCCGACCCCGAGCGTGCGCGTCGCCTGCACCGACCCGGACGACGGCAGCTGCCTCGCCATGCCCGCCTGCGTCCCCCGCGACGATCCGCGGGCGGTCGTGCCCGCCTGCTGCTTCGGCCTGCCGGAGGACCTGCTCGTCAGCCTGATCCGCGACCACAGCGCCTACGACTGCTGCGCGGCGCTGTCGCCGGCCACCGTCGACGAGCTGAACAACGCCGAGGCGATCGCCGGCCGCGAGCTTCCCTGCCCCGTGCGCGGCCGCTAGGTGAGGCTCGGAGCGCACTGCCAACTCCGGTTGGCGCGTGACCGCACGCAGGCCGCGGCGCGCGCCCGAGCGCGTCACGCGGCGTCCCGCGGCCCGGCGTCGTATGGTTCAGGTCGCCATCATGTCTCCGACCGACGCGTTCGACGCTGCCACCCTCAGCACCTACGCCTGGGCATTCGGCCAGGGCGTCCTCGTCGACCTCACGCCCTGCGTCTATCCGCTGATCCCGATCACCGTCGCGGTGTTCGGGGCCAAGGGCGTGTCTCGCGGTCGGGCGCTGTTCCTCGCCACCGCCTACGTGCTCGGCATGGCCACGCTCTACACCACGCTCGGCATCGTCGTGGCGCTGAGCGGCGGCCAGTTCGGCGCCTGGCTCGGCGAGCCGGTGGTCGTGCTGCCGATCGTCGCCGTGCTGCTGGCGCTCGCGGCCAGCATGTTCGGCGCCTTCGAGCTGCAGCTGCCGGCCTCGGTGCAGACGCGCCTCAACGCCGTCGGCGGCACCGGCCCGGTCGGCGCCTTCCTCATGGGCCTGGTCAGCGGCTTCATCTCCGCCCCGTGCACCGGCCCGGTCCTGCTGTCCTTGCTCGCGGTCATCGCCAAGGGCGCGGCGGAGGGCGACAGCCTGGCCTACGGCGCGTCCTTGCTGTTCACGTACGCGCTCGGCATGGGCACCCTGTTCTTCGCGGTGGCCCTCGGCGCCAGCCTGTTCCGCCCCGGCCGGTGGATGGAGTACGTCAAGAGCGTGTTCGGCGTGGCCCTGCTGGTCATGTCGCTGTGGTTCCTCGCGCCGCTCAGCCCCGAGCTGCGCCGCTTCCTCGCCGACCCGGCCTGGGGCGTGTGGGTCGGCCTGGCCCTGGCGCTGCTCGGCCTGTTCGCCGGCGCCATCCACCTCAGCTTCTACGGCGAGCCGCTCGAGAAGGCCCGCAAGGCCGTGGCCGTCACCTGCACCGTCCTCGGGATCCAGGTCCTGATCAACAACACGGTCTACGTCCCGTCCGGCTCGTGGAAAGAGGTCCACACGATCGCCGAGCTGGAGGAGGCGCTCACGCGCGCCCAGGACCGCAACCTCCCGGTCGTCATCGACTTCGGCGCCACCTGGTGCGCCCCCTGCCTCGAGATGGAGAAGCTCACCTTCCACCACGAGGAGATCGAGCCCGTCCTCGAGTCCCGCTTCGAGCTGATCAAGATCGACGTCACCCAGGAGACGCCGGAGAAGCAGACCATCAAGCGCGCCTTCGCCAGCGAGACCCTGCCGAGCGTGCTGGTGTTCCCGTCCCGGGTCCGCTTCACCGAGCACTTCGACGAGCTGCGCGGCGGCGCCGGCATGCCCGAGCCCGCCCACCACCTCCACAAGTTCACCCCCGCCGACCAGTTCGCGCCGATGATCGCGGAGGTCCAGTGACCTGTTCCCCGGGACATGCCCCTCCGGTCATGTCCCGGCCGCCAGGTCTTGAAGGACCTGTCCCCCGCACCATGTCCTGACGACCACGCTCGCCGGGCATCACCCGGCCTTGCACCGGTCGCCGACCCGCGAGCCCGTCGGGCCGCCCATCAAGCCACCACCCCGCCGGCCTCGCGTCGGCCGCCAACGGCGAACCGTCTCGGCCCGCCTCTCAGCGTCGACGCCGGCGCCCGAGCCCGAGCAGCACCAGCGCGGCCGCCAGCCAGCCCTCGCGGCCGCCCGAGCTCGAGCGGCAGGCGCAGCCGTCCTCGTCGAATTGCCCGTACCCATCGGGCAGCGCCGCGCCGCTCAGGACCGGCGGGCCCTCGTCCCCGCCGGCTTCGGCCTCGCCCGGGCCCTCGCCGTCGGTGGTCGGCTCGCCGCTGCCCCCTCCGGACGTCGGCGCCTCGGTCGGGTCGGGCAACCCGGTCTCCCCGACCTCGCCGCCGACCTCGCCGCCGACCTCGCCACCGGCCTCGCCCGCGCCGGTCTCCCCGGCCCCGCCCGTCTCGCCGCCGCCGCCGGTCTCACCGCCGCCGGTCGGATCGGGCGGATCGGGCGGATCGACCGCCACCGGATCGACGGCGATCGCCACCCGCACGCCGGGATACACCGCCAGGTCGACGAGCTCCGCCGCCGGCTCGTACAGCCCCGGCCCGGCCACGTCGAGCGCGTGCGACCCGGCGCCGACGGGCGGCAGGGTGACGAACCCGTTGGCGTCGACCGCCAGCCCGGGCCCGCCGTCGAGGCTGACCGTCGCCCCGACCGCCGCCATCGCCGCCGGCGCGCACAGGGCCGTGAAGTGATTCGGATCGATGAACGCCTCCGCGTCGAGCCCGTTGACGCCCGCGCACGGCCCCTGCCCGGCCTCCATCAGCAGCCGCCGGCGCGCCCCGATCGGCGCCGACGCGTGCAGGTACGTCACCTTCGTCCCCGCGGCGATCGGACACAGCTCGGGCGCGGTCAGCAGGTCGGTCGACTCGGCGGTGCGCTGCAGGTACGTGTTCGCCGTCGCGGTGATGGTGCACAGCTTGCTGCGGTCGACCACCGCCGCGTGGATCTGGCCCTGCGGTACCACGTCCTGGACCAGCCCCATGTACATGTCCCAGTTCCAGCCGGGGCCCGGGTCGGTGTGGCTCTGGTTGGGCAGCTCGACGTGGCCGACGATGTGGTCGCGGTCGACCGGGATGTCGTGGCGGGTCGTCAGCCAGCGCGTCAACCTGGCCGAAGAGACATATGTCTCCCAGGTGTACCACTTGGCCGGGTCGTCGACGTAGCCCTCGTGTTCGATGCCGAGAGACGTCCCGTTCGACGAGCCGACGTGCCACGCCTTGTCCTTGTCGAGGACCATCTGCGTGACCTCGCCGTCGACCGAGCGCATGATGTAGTGGCACGACACCTGCGCGTCCGGGTTCTTGAACCACGACTTGGTGCCGGAGTAGCTGCCCTGCATCGTGTGGACGACGACGTGCTGGTACGAGGTGATGCCGTTCACCGAGTAGTTGCACGAGCAGGCCGGGTCGAACGCCGCCGCCAGCGGGTACTCCGAATCGGCGGCCAGCGGCGGCGGCGGCTCGATCGCCCACGACTCGAGCTCGGCCGGTCGCCAGTGGTCGTCCTCGCGCTCCTGCTCCGGCTCCGGCGGCGCCTCCGCCAGCGGGTGCGCCGCGGCTGTCCCCGAGGACAGGCCAAGAACCAATGCGCCGAGCGACAGCGCCGCGCGGCGCGTCCAGTCCGTGGAGACACCCGTCATGAGACGACGCTAGCGCCGGCCGCGCGAGCACGCAACCGGCCGTTTCGCGCCTGTGCGCCACGCTACGGCGGCCCGGGCACCGCGGGCTCCGGACTCGCGCCCGAGCATCTCGCGCACGCCCCCCGCTCGCAGACGGTCCGCCCCGCGCCCACGAAGTTCGCTGCGCTTCAGAGCAGCTGCTCGAGGCGGGCGCGATTGAACCCGACCATCAGCTCCCCGCGGACATCGATGATCGGCACGCTGCCGGTCTGCACGCCCTTGGCCTTGGCCTTGGCCCGCAGCTCGCCGGCGGCGGCCGAGTCCTTCTCGATGTCCTTGGCGACGTACTTGACGCCCTTCTTGTCGAGGTACGACTGCACCTGCTTGCAGACCCCGCACCACTCGGTCTTGTAGACGATCACGTCCGCCTCGCGCGGAGCGACCACCGGCGCCTCGAGCCCCGGCGGCAGCTCGACCGCGCTGCTGCGGCCGAGCCCCAGCGCCAGCTCCTCGAACTGCGCGCGCGGTACGGTCGTCAGCTTCCACGACCCGTCGGCCTCGGGCGTCTTCAAGTTCGCCGCCCACACCGCGCCGTCGGGCGGCTGCGGCCCCTGCAGCAGCGTCACCCGCACCAGCCCGCGCGCCTCCTCGGGCACCTCGGTCGGCTTGCTGGTGTCCTTGAACTGCCCGCGGTCGCCCGCGTACGTCAAAATCGCGTCCTTCGCGTCGGCCGGCAGCACCGCCGCGCCCGCCTCGCCGGCCTCGGCGGTCGCCGGAGCCGCCGCCGGCTGCTTCGCCGGCGCGGGCGGCTTCTCCGGCTCACAGCCGCCCGAGCACAAGATCCACAAACCGAGCAAGCTCGCACACCTTCGCGTCATGGCGGCGCGAGTATAAGCCGCCATCGCGCTCCGGGCCTGGTAGGCTCGCGCCCGCGCCATGGTGAGACTCGCATCCGGAGGGCCGCCCGAGGGCCGCAGCGTGCTCGCGCTGCTGCGGGCAGTCATCGCCCTCGTCGTCACCCTCACGATCCTCACCTTCGCGCTCTACTCCGGCTATCTCTCGTACACGGACCTGTCCCCCGAGGAGGTCCGCGTCCCGACCGCCGAGCTGACCGTCGACCGCGCCGGCCGGCGCGTCACCTACGGCCGCTCCTCGCTCACCCGCGAGAGCCGCCTGTGGTTCCTCCACCTCGAGGGCCCGCCCGAGGAGATCGGCGACGCCCACGGCCGCCTCGCCGCGCGACTGTGGGGCGAGCTCGACCGCGACGTCGCGCGCCTGCTGCGCAACCGCTACCCCGAGGGCCTCGAGCGCTGGACCGCCGACATGGTCATGCGCTGGGACTTCCGCGAGTCCGACCACAGCCTCGCCCCCGGCGCCCGCCGCGAGCTGGCCGCCCTGGCCGCCGCCATGCCCGAGGCCGGCGGCGAGCGCCTGTCGAGCTACCACCGCCTGTTCCTCGACCAGAGCTTCGTCGAGCTGACCCGCCGCCTCGACGACGTCCTGCTCGAGGGCACCATGTTCGCCGCCGCCGCGCGGCCCAAGGGCGGCGGCGAGCGCGGCAACCTGGTCATCGGCCGCAGCTTCTTCGCCGACCTCGGCCTCGACGTCGAGCCCGACCGCCTGGTCGCCATCGTCCACCCCGACGGCAAGTATCCGTTCGCCTCGGTCGGCTGGGCCGGCCTGATGGGCGTCGTCACCGGCATCAACGCCCGCGGGATCTTCGTCGCCCTCGATCCCACGCGCACCGACGACGCGCTCGAGGAGGGCGTCCCGCTGCCGCTGATCCTGCGGCAGATCCTCGAGGACGCCGACACCCTCGAACAGGCGCTCGAGATCTTGCAGGCCGCGCCGGCCCGCACCTCGGGCGCGGTGCTGGTCGGCGACGGTCGCCAGCGCCGCGCCGCCGTCGTCGAGCTGGCGCGCGACCGCGACGACCGCAAGCCCCGCGGCGACGACCAGGCGCTGGTGTGGGCCACCAATCACATGCTGCGCGAGTCGTTCGAGCGCGACGCCCAGAACGACCGGATCCGCCGCTTCACCTCGAGCGGCTACCGCTACGACCGCCTGGGCGAGCTGCTGGCCGAGGCGCCCGTCGACCCCGCGCGCGCCGTCGCCATCCTGCGCGACCGCAAGGGCCTCGGCGGCGAGGAGCTCGGGCTCGGCAACCGCAACGCGATCGACAACCTCCACCTCACCCACGCAGTCGTCGTCGACGCCACCGCCATGGTCATGTGGGTCGGCGAGGGCCCGTCGGCGCTCGGCCGCTTCCGCGCGATCGACCTCCGCCACGCCCTCGGCCGCCGCCAGGAGCGCCCGGCCCCGCTCGACGACTTCCCCGCCGACCGCCTGCTCCACGGCGAGGAGTACAGCGACTACAAGGAGGCCCTCGAGGCCCTCGAGCACGCCCGCGGCCTGCTCGCCCGCGGCCTCGCCGAGCAGGCCCTCGCCTCCGCCAGCGTCGCCCTCGCCCTCGCCCCCGACGTCGGCGAGCTCCACCGCCTGCTCGGCGACATCGAGCGCGAGCTCGGCGACCTCCCCGCCGCCCGCCGCCACTACGAGCGCTACCTCGAGCTGGTCCCCGGCCGCCTGCGCGACCAGGAGCGCGTCCGCGGTCTGCTCGAGGAGCTGCGCGAGTAAGTCCGCGAGGACATGTCCTTCCGGACATGTCCCTTATCGCCTGGCGCATGAGCCATGCTCCATTCGACATGACCCATCGGTCATGGTCTCGATCGCCGCCTCACCGTGCGAGCCCGAGCCGCTTTGCTCCGCCGGAGAGCCGACGCGGCGCAGCATCCCCGCGCCGACGCCTGCAGGCCCGAGGCCGCGAGACCGCCCCAGGACAGCGTTCTTCGGCCTCGTCGGGCGAGGAGATCGACCTCGTGCGCAGACTCCGGTGCGCGCCCGATGAACCCCCGGGCCCGGTGATGCAAGATGGCCCGGCGGGTCCATGAACCAGACGCCCTCGCCGTGCCCCGACGAGTCTGCGCTGCTCGACTTCGCGGCGGGCGGGCTGGAAGCGGCCGCGCGCGCCGAGCTCGAGCGCCACGTCGACGCCTGCGTCGCCTGCTTCGAGGTCCTGGCCGCGCTGTCGGCCGCCGCTCCGGTCGCGGGCCCGAGCGGGGCCGCCGGCCGCTACAGCATCGAGCGCGTGCGCGGCAGCGGGGCCATGGGCGTCGTCTACGAGGCGCACGACCCCGTCCTCGACCGCACCGTCGCGGTCAAGGTCCTGCGCGCCGACCTGCAGCCGACCGAGCAGCGGCGGCTCCGCCTCCTGCGCGAAGCCCAGAGCCTGGCCCGCATCGATCACCCCAACGTCGTCTCGGTCTACGACGCCGGCGAGGCGGGCCCCGACGTCTACATCGCCATGGAGCTCATCGACGGCGAGCCGCTCGACGAGCACCTGCGCCGCCGCCCGCGAGGCTGGCGCGAGGTCGTCGACCTGTTCGTCCAGGCCGCCCAGGGCCTGGCCGCCGCGCACGAGGCCGGGCTCGTGCACCGCGACTTCAAGCCGTCCAACGTCCTCGTCGACGCCCGCGGCCGCGTCGTCGTCACCGACTTCGGCCTGGCCGCCTCGCTCGACGCCTCCGACGAGCCGCCGCCGGCGACGCGCGACGGCTCGCTGCTGGCCCACACCCTCAGCGCCACCGCGGCCCGCCTCGGCACGCCGGCGTACATGGCCCCGGAGCAGTTCGCCGCCGGCCGGGCCACCGCGCGCACCGATCAGTTCGCGTTCTGCGTCGCCCTGGTCGAGGCGCTCACCGGTCAGCGGCCGTTCGCCCGCACCTCCGCCGAGATGTGGACCCGCGCGCAGGCGCGAGGCCCCGACCTGTCGCGCCTGCCCGGACCCGCGCGGCTGGCCCGGGTGCTCGCGCGCGGCCTGGCCTACGAGCCCGCCGCGCGGCACCCGACGATGCGCGCCTTGATCGGCGAGCTGCGCGCCTGCCAGGCCCTGCGCCGCCGGCGGATCGCCGCCGCCGTGGCCGCGGTCGCCTTCGCCGGCGCGGGCGCCTCCGCCTGGCTCCTCACCCGTCCGCCGGCCGCCTGCGTCGCCCCGCTCGCGGACAGCTGGGGCCCGCAGCGCCGCGCCGACGTCGCCGCCCGACTCCTCGACCCGGAGCCCGCGATCGACGGCGAGACCGGCGCCCACCTGCGCAGCTCCAAGCAGCGGGCCCTCGCCGGCCTCGACTTCCACGCCGACGCGCTCGCGCGGGCCTACGACGCGGTCTGCCCCGAGCTCCCGCGGACCCTCGAGCGAGCCACCCGCGAGCAGCGCGGCCAGTGGACCTGCCTGCAGAGCCGACACGCCGCGTTCGACGCCCTCACCGCGCGGATCCTCGCCGCGACCCCCGCCGCCTTGCCCGCGCTGCTCGCAGTGGTGGGCGACCTCGAGTCCGCGACCGACTGCGAGTCGCCGCGGCTGGCCCTGCGCAACGCCCCCCAGCCCGACGATCCGGCCCTCGGCGAGCGCGTGCAGGCGATCCGCCTCGAGCTCGCGGTGGCCCGGCTCAAGCAGGAGGCCGACGATCCCGCCGCCCGCGACGAGCTCGCAGCGCTGCTGCAGGCCAGCGAGGCGGCCGGCTACGGCCCGCTGCAGGCCGAGGTGCTCGGGCGCCTGGCCTACGTCGAACTGCAGGCCTTCGCCTACGACGCCGCCATGAAGCAGTTCGGCGCCGCCTATGCCCTGGCCCTCCGCGAAGGTCACGAGCCCGCCGCCACCTTCGCCGCGCGCGGCCTGCTCATGACCCTCATCCAGGACAGCCGCTTCGACGAGGCGCGCGCGTGGGCCGAGGCCGTCGCGCCGCTCCACCGCACCACCGGCGAGC
This sequence comes from Nannocystis punicea, assembly GCF_026965555.1. GTDB lineage: Bacteria > Myxococcota_A > Polyangia > Nannocystales > Nannocystaceae > Nannocystis > Nannocystis punicea. The sequence goes on from NZ_CP114040.1 coordinate 6,181,342, forward strand.
GCATCGAGCTGAGCCTCGTGCGCGTCCACCTCGCCCGCCTCGACCTCGAGCTCGACGAGGCCCGGCACCACATCGACGAGGCCTTCGCCCTGCGGGCCACCGACGAGGGCGCTCAGGCGGCAGCAGTCCGGCCCAAGCTCGACGCCCTGCTACAGACCTCCTACGGCGACCTGCTCGTCACCCGCGACGACTACCAGGGCGCCTTGCCTTATTACGAGCAGGCGCTGCAGATCCAGCGCGACCGCCTCGGCTCTGGCCACGCCGGCGTCATCGACCTGCTCGTCGCCCTCGCCGAGGCCGAGCGCCTGAACGGCGACGTCGAAGTCGCCCGCCGTCACCTCGAGGAGGCGCTCGCCGCCGCCGGCGAGCTCGGCATCACCTTGCCCAACGGCTGGGCCAACCTCGGCGAGGTCCAGTCGGCCGTCGGCGAGCTCGAGGGCGCCCTGGCCTCCTACCGCCGCGCCCGCGAGACCAGCCCCGGCGGCATGTTCGACGCCATCATCTCGATCAGCGAGGCCCATGCCCTGCGCCGCCTCGGCCGCTTCGACGAGTCGCGTCGCGCCTGCGAGGCCGCGATCGCCGGCATGGGCGCCGAGCTCGGCGTCGATCATCCGCGCGCCCAGGACTTCCGCGAGCAGTGCGCGCAGATCGAGGAGGTCCATGCCGTCGACCCCTGAGGCAGTGGTCCCCGCGATCGTCGCCGCCGGCCGGCGCGACTGGCCCGGCGTCGAGCTGACGCCGCGGCTCGAGCAGGCGATCGAGCTCCACGCCCGGGCCTGTGCGGCCGCCCTCGTCGATCCCGCCGAGGTCTACCTCGCCCTGGCCTGCGTCGCGGGCAACGCCGCGGCGATGCGGCTGTTCGAGCGGCGCTACCTCGCCTCGGCCGAGCCCGCGCTGGCGACCTACCGCCTCGGCCCCGACGAGCTGCTCGAGGTCCGCCAGCGCGTGCGGATCCGTCTGTTCGTGCAGCAGCGCGACGGCATCGCCGTGGTCCTGCACTACGCCGGCCAGGGCCGCCTCGGCGGCCTCGTCCGCGTCGTCCTCGTGCGCGAGGCGGTGCGCCTGCGCTCGGCCGCGACCCAGGCCGAGCTCACCATCGAGGCCATCGAGCCGCGCGACCCGGAGCTCGCCCTCGCCGACGACGAGCGCCAGGCCCTGAGCAAGCAGGCCTTCGAGCGCGCGGCCGCCCGCCTCAGCGGCCGCGAGCGCTGCCTGCTCCGCCTCCACTACGTGCGCAGCGTCAGCGGGGCCGCGATCGCGGCGATGTACGGCGTCCACCGGGCGACCGCCGTCCGCTGGCTCGAGTCGGCCCGCCTGCACCTCCTGCAGCACCTCTCGCACGAGCTCCGCGCCCTCGCCCCCGGCCTGTCGCCCGCCCAGCGCGAGCAGCTCGAGGCCTGGTTCGACACCCACCTCGAGCTGTCCCTCAGCCGCGTCCTCGCCACCAGCTCGACCTGAAGGACATGCCCGCCCGGGCATGTTTTATAAAACATGCCTCGTCCGACAGGTCCGATCGGGCATGCCCGAACGAACAGCCACCGGCGCCGCCCGCACCTGCTCGTCTCGCCAGCCTCCGAGGCCCTCGCCGCGATCGCCTGAAAACCTCGCTCCGCACCTGCCCGCTCGGACAGCCCTGCGCCGCTCCCCAGTCGCCTCACAGCCTCGCTCCGCACCTGCCCGCTCGGACAGCCCTGCCGCTCCCGGTCGCCTCACAGCCTCGCTCCGCACCTGCCCGCTCGGACAGCCCTGCGCTGCTCCCCAGTCGCCTCGCAGCCTCGCTCCGCACCTGCCCGCTCGGACAGCCCTGCGCCGTAGTCCGGTCGCCTCGCGGCCGGCGCCTCGCACCTGCCCGATCAGACAGGCCCGAGCGCGGCCCGCTCCTCGGGCGTCAGCACCTTCGGCGTCACCCGCGGCAGCTTCGCGCCCGGCGCGAAGAACGGCGACGGCTGGGCGCGCCGGCCGACCAGCCCGCGCCCCAGCAGCCACAGGATGCGGGGGATGGCCGTGAGCGGCGCCTTCTCGTGCGTCCCGGGCGGCGTCGGCCCGGTCGCGTCGCGGCCGAACAGGCGGACCACCACCGGCCCGAGCACGCGCGCGCGCGTGCCGGCGTCCGCGTCGAGGAACGGCACCAGCAGCCCCGAGAACGGCACTTTCGGGCTGTCCATCGTGTTGGCCACTGGCGTGCGGCAGCAGTCGACGTACCAGCGGAGCAGGCCCTTGTCCGACAGGCGCATGCAGCGGAGCTGCTCCTGGCCCGCCTCGAGCACCACCTGCGCCGGCGTGATCTGGAAGATCTCCGCGCCCCCGGCCGCGTCGAGCAGCCCCTCCGCGGCGAGGAACCGCGCGAACGCCTGGCAGTCGCGGCAGTAGCAGACCACGTGGATGCCTGTCCTCGGGGACAGGTCCGTGGCCTGCCCGCGCACCGTCCCGCAACGACACTTGAGCTTGAGCGCCTCGCGCATGGCCGCGACCCTAGCACGGCGACCGTCCGCGAGCCGACCCGCCCGCTGCAGGCTGCGTCACGACTCGTGCTCGGCGCCTCGCTCGCTACGCTCAGCCGGCCGCCTTGCGCAGCCGCAGCTGACCCGTGGCCGCCTGGCAGCGCTCGCGGACCGGATAATAGACCTCGATCGCGACCATCCCCGACGACGTCCGGACCTCGCGCTCCGCCTTGTAGGGGTCGGTCTCGGCCAGCGTATTCAGAGCCTCGAGCGCGCTCGCGTCGCCGTACTTGCCGAGCACGTCGCAGGCCTGGATCCGGAACCCGTACTGCTCCGCGAGCAGGGCCTTCTGCGCGTGCGGCACCGCCTGCGCCCCGCAGCCCGCCTCGTAGTAGAACCACACGAACTCGCCGCGGGCCTCGGGCGCCACCTTCGGCATGGCCGCGTCGAGCGTCGGGCAGCGCGACGCGTCGTTCACCGCCACCAGCCAGCGGGCCATGCGGTTGGCCTGTTGCACCCCGCTCTCGCCCTCGTAGGCCTTGTCGCCGGCGCCGATGAACCCCACGAACTGCCCGAACAGGTCGACGCCCTCCTTGTCGAGCGTCACCATCGAGTCGTCGAGCCAGCGGATCCGGAGGTCCTGGCCGAACATCACGGCCGCCTGGCCGCACTCGGCGAACTTGCGGACCAGCACCAGGTCGCTCTCCTTCGTCGCCTGGTGGTTGCTGTAGTACTTGTCGAGGTTGCCCTTCAGCTCGTCGCACGTGCTGGCCGCCAGCCGGCGCTCGCCGACCCGCGTCTTGGCCTCGCACGCCTTCGACTTGTTCTCCGCGCACTTCGCGGCCAGCGCCTCGTAGTCGCCCGCCTTCTCGAGCTCGTCGTACTTTTCCTCGTGATTCTTGGTCACGAGCTTCTGAAAAATGGAACAGCCGGAGCAGGCCAGCAGGCCGCTCAGCAGGAGCAGGGTCGTCCGGTTCATCGCGCGCCCTCAACCGGCGCCCGAACTCGATGTCGCTAGGACAAAATTCACCGGCGCAATCGCTGCACTGCACCCGTGCACGCGTCCCCGCCGACCTCTATTTGGCCCGTGCGGGCGGCTTGACGGCGATCGGCCGATTCACCAGGTCGAGCGGCGCCTCGCAGCCGGAGTTGCGCAGCTTGCAGGCCTTGCACATGCGGCCGGTCCAGATCGCCTCGTACATCGCCTGCACCTGGTCGATCACGTCCTCGTCCTCCGTGAGCATCCCGATCTCGAAGTTGCGGCGGCCCTCGCCCTTGGCGCCGAGGCCTGCCCCCGTCCAGTTGGCGCTGCCGAGGTAGCACAGGCGGCCGTCGACGATGACGGTCTTGAGGTGCACGCGCGGGCACTGGCGCAGCTCCAGCCCTCCCTTGTAGAGCCGCGCGCGGCGGTCGAAGCTGCGGCGGAACGGCCCGGACGGCGGGGCTGCGTGCAAGATCCGCAGCTCCACCTTCTGCTGGGCCAGCGCGCTGAACACCTCGAGCACCGAGTGGAAGCGGCTGCGCGAGCGGGCCGTCGCGCGTGGGTCCTCGACCAGCAGCTCCTTCAGGTTCGCGGTGGCGATCCACACGCTCGTGCGCGCCGAGCGGAGCGCCGGGATCACCGCCTCGTAGTGACCGCGCCCGGCGATGAGGCGCATGCGGATCGGTCGCTCCGGCAGGACGAAGTCCACGGCCCTACTCCGTCGCCACGCGGTCGCGCCGTCGGCCCTGCTCGTCGGATCGCCTCATCGCGGTCCGGGGATTGTACTCGCCGGACCGGGAGCTGTCGCGGAACCGGCGTGTGCGACCGGCGCCGGTCGCCTCCGCGCCCCGGCGGCGAGTGCCCGCATTGCCGCCACTCGGGGCCCGGCGACCCGGGCCGCCTCCTGGATGTCGCCGGAGACATATCCCGCGAGACATGCCCTCAGGGACCTATCCTCGGGGACATGTCCCTGGAGCCCAATCACATCACATCGGGGGCACGAAATCGTCGCAGGTCTGGGCGATGAGGCCGACCGCCTCGGAGAAGAACGAGTCGTAGCTGGGCGCGCAGACGCTGCCGGAGATGCCCTGATCGCCGAACGAGTTGACGAATTCGCGGATCCGCGGGCTCGGCTCGGCGCCGGAGCTGTCGACCAGGGGCCCGCAGATGCCGTTGGGCTGGTCGTTGTCGCCGTAGAGGCCGAGGACCACCAGCGCCTTCTCGTCGCCCTTCTTGGCGGCCACCAGCGAGGCCTTCCAGCCGGCCGCGTTGCCGGCCGAGCCGTCGCCGAAGTTGTCGTCCTCGTCGGTGACGATGGTGACGACCAGGATCGCGTCCTTGCGCAGGAAGCCGGTGTTGCACTCGAACGCCGGGCCGGAGGGGGCGACCGCCTGCACCATCGCCTCCATCGGCTTCTCCGGGTCGTCGGTCGAGCCGGTGCCGACCTGAGCGGCGCAGGCGAACGTCCCCGTCAGGTCCGGCTCGGTGATGTCCATGTAGCGGAGGCCGGTCGAGAAGGCGCAATCCTTCGAGCTCGACTGCAGGCCGCGGGGGTGCGTCACCCCGGCCCCGAGCACGTCCTCGCATTCGAGCGGCGGCGTGCCGCAGGTGTAGTCGAGGCCGGCCACCGGGCAGGTGTTGCCGAACAGCGGGCAGATCAAATTGCAGCCCTCGAACACCCAGCTGTCGGTGTCGATCACCATGATGTGATAATCCTGGGCCTCGTCGAGCTGGCCCTGGATCGCCGAGATGAAGCCGGGGAAGCTGGCGATCAGCGATTGTTGCTCGTCGCTCATCGACCCCGAATTGTCGATGATGAACAGGAAGTCGACCTTGCGACAGCCCATCTCGTCGCCGTCGGTGGTCACCCCGTCGGTGGTCTCCTCGACCCCGACGTCGAGCTTGGGGAACCCGCCCGAAGTGGTCGGATCGACCATCCCGGTGCTGGTCGGCGTGCCCGTCTCACTGTCGCTGTTGCTCTCGCTGCCGCTGGCCTCGGAGGTGCTGTCCGTGCCCGAATTCGACGAACCGGTGGTGCTCGTGGTGTTCGTCGTGTTCGTACCATTGGTGGTCGGCGCAGTCGTCACGCCGGCGGTCGAGCCGCCGCTCGACGTACCGACGTCGTCGCCGCATGCGGGCAGGGTCAAGAGCGTGGCGAGAAGGGTGCAGGTACGACGAAATCGGGTCATGGCAGCATCCTCCTTATATACGAGGCGAGCCCGACCCCGCCGCCCTCAGCGCCGCCCGGGCCGTTAGCTGGCGCACGACCCGAGCCCGCCGCAGCGGGGCCCCGGACACACGTCCTGGTGTGGGGCCTGCCCGCATGACCCGAATCCCCGTGCGGGTGATACCCTCGCGGCGACTTCACCGTCCCACGAGCCCCCGTGCTGCTCTTCGCCCTCACCATCTTCCTCAGCGCATTCCTCCTGTTCCAGGTCCAGCCACTGATCGGCAAGATCATCCTGCCCTGGTTCGGCGGCACGCCGGCGGTGTGGACCACGTGCATGCTGTTCTTTCAGGTCCTGCTGCTCGCGGGCTATGCGTACGCGCACGCAGTGATCGCCCTGCCCGCGCGTCGCCAGGGCCTCGTGCACCTCGCAGTGCTGGCGGCGGCGGTCCTCGCCGGCGCGCCGACCATCTTCCCGCCGGAAGGTTACAAGCCTGAAGGAGACGGCGTCCCGCTGCTGCAGATCTTGCTCGTGCTCACGGTGAGCGTGGGCCTGCCGTACTTCGCCCTGTCGACCACCGGCTCGCTCGTGCAGGCGTGGTTCTCGCGGCTGCACCCGTCGCGCTCGCCCTACCCGCTCTACGCCCTGTCGAACATCGGCTCGCTGCTCGGCCTCCTCACCTTCCCGTTCCTCGTCGAGCCGCGCCTCGGCTCGGTCACCCAGGCCTCCGTGTGGTTCTTCGGCTTCGCCGGCTTCTGCCTGCTGTGCGGCGCGATCGCGGTCCAGACCACCCGCGCCGCCACGGCCGGCCCCGCCGCCGAGCGCCCGGACGTCGACGTCGCCCCGGTCCCCGCGCCGACCTGGGGTCTGCGGGCCGTATGGGTCGCGCTCGGGGCCTGCGCCTCGATCATGCTGCTGGCGATGACCAATCAGATGGCGATCGACGTCGCCAGCGTCCCGTTCCTGTGGGTCATCCCGCTCGCGCTCTATCTGATGAGCTTCATCCTCTGCTTCTCGAGCGAGCGCTGGTACCCGCGGGTCCTGTTCTACCCGCTGTTCGTCGGCGTCACCGCCGGCGTCGTCGGCCTCATGCTCGCGGGCGCCGACGCCGGCATCGAGCAGCAGGCGCTGGTCTACTGCGCCGCGATCTTCATCTACGCCATGGTCTGCCACGGCGAGCTCTACCGTCTGCGCCCGCACCCGCGTCACCTCACCGCCTTCTACCTCGCCCTCTCGGTCGGCGGCGCCCTCGGCGGCGTGTTCGTCGGCGCGATCGCCCCGCTGGTGTTCCCCGCCTATTACGAGCTCCACATCGGCCTCGTCGCCACCTCCCTGCTGGTCCTGCACGCCTTCCGCCGCGACCAGCGGCTCGAGCTGCGCGGCCGCCCCGTCTCCGCCATCGTCCTCGCCGGCGCCGCGGCCGTCGCCTACACCCTGTGGCGGATCCAGAGCGAGAGCCCCGACTCCTTCCGCTACATCGGCCCGCTGGCCGGCGCCCTCCTGTGCATGCTGCTGTTCGGGTTCCTGTGGAGCCTGCGCGTTCCGACAGGTTCCTCCGACCATGTCCCGGAGGGCAGCCCGGCCGGCCCGCGGTGGATCGACGACGGCGCCCGCATCAACCACGGCCGGGCCCGCCTGGCCTGGCTGCTGCCGCTGGCGGCGATCGTCCTGCTCGCCGTCAACCTGGTGATCGAGGCCCGCTACCGCACCAGCGAGGCGCTGACGATCGAGCGCGGCTTCTTCGGCGTGCTGCGGGTCGCCGATCGGGCCACCCACGATCCGCTGCAGGCGCGGCGGATCCTGTTCCACGGCGCCATCAACCACGGCTTCCAGTACCGCCACCCCGAGCGGCAGATGTGGCACAACTCGTACTTCGCCGAGGAGAGCGGGATCGGCACCGCGCTGACGCGCCACCCCAAGCGCAAGCTCGGCGAGCCGCTCAAGATCGGCCTCCTGGGCCTCGGCTCGGGCACCCTGCTCACCTACGGCCAGCCCGGCGACAGCATCCGGATCTACGAGATCGACCCCGAGGTCGAGCCGCTCAGCCGCAAGTACTTCACCTACTTCGATCGCACCGCGGCCACCGCCGAGGTCGTGCTCGGCGACGGCCGCCTCTCGCTCGAGCGCGAGCCCGACCAGGGCTACGACGTCCTGATCCTCGACGCCTTCAGCAGCGACGCCATCCCGATGCACCTGCTCACCCGCGAGGCGTTCGTCACCTACTTCCGCCACCTCAAGCCCGACGGCGTCCTGGCCGCCAACATGAGCAACCGCCACGTCGACATCCGCCCGGTGCTCAAGCAATTGGCGGAGCACTTCGGCTGGAGCTTCGTCTGGATCGAGAACCACAGCGACGACCCGCGCGGCGTCTACGCGGCCGACTGGGGCCTGTTGACGCGCAACGAGGCGTTCCTCGCCGACCCGCTGGTCCAGACCCGCCAGGGCGACACCAGCGGGGTCTCGACCGACCTCCGCATGTGGACCGACGATTACAGCAACCTGTTCGCCGTCCTCAAGTGGGTCCAGGGCCACTGATCGGCGCCCGCCCGGCCGCCACGCGGTGCGGTGATTCGCGTCGCGTCCGCGGTCGGACGGCCCCACGTCGGTCGCGCGCCCGCCGGCCCTGACGCGGTGCAGTGATTCGCGTCGCGTCCCCCGGTCGGACCGGCCCGATCATTCACGCGTCGACGTCTAGGTGCACTGCGCGTCGCAGAATTCGTCGGCCTCGCCGGCGCACGTCGAGTCCCAGCGGCTCTCGCAACAATACGCGTCGCGGTCGCACACGCACGCGACGACCTCCGGCTCGTTGCAGGCCGGCTCCTGGGACGCCTCGCAACACGGCTGCTCGCCGACCGGCAGCAGCTCGCCCGGCTCGACCGTCGGCCCCGTACCCGGGTCGCACTCCTGCACAAAAGGGATCGCTAACGCCAAAGTCCCCACGAGACTCCCGATCTGATGCCACAGCATTGGTTCCCTCGCTCCCGGCGGGCGCGCGATTGGTTCATCGCCGCACCGTCGCGCCAATTGTGGGCCCATGGAGGAGCGAGGCAATCGCAGATCTTGCGACGCGCCACAGCGACCCGCACCCGACAGTCGCGCAGATGTCGGCCGCGCCACAGTCGGCGCACCGACGCCGCGCACGACGTGTTCGTATGCACATTGCCGGAATACCCCGACCGCTGTGCCCCCGATTACAGCGCACCTCCCTCCGATCATTGCCTCCACCGCGGAGCCGCCACGGGCGACGCCTCGTCGAGATCGGCCCACACCGGCGCCTCCGACTCGCTGCGGCCGTCCTTCGTCGATCTCGACCGCCGCGCGTCGCCCGACATCCTCGCAGTGCTGCCGCGCACCGCCGCGAAGTGCGCCCGCGCGGCCGGCGACGGCGCCTCTCGTGGCAACGGCGCCGCCGACCGCGCTGCCGACCCCACGGCGCCGGGCGCGGCGTTACACTGCCGCGCATGACCCTCCCCCTCGTCGCCCGCGGCCTGACCAAGCGCTACGGCACGACCTGTCTGTTCGATCACCTCGATCTCGACCTCGAGGCCGGCGAGGTCCTCGTGCTCGTCGGCCCCAACGGGGCGGGCAAGTCGACCCTGATCGGCTGCCTCACCGGCGGCGTCATCCCCGACGGCGGGCGGGTCATCCTCGGCGGCCACGACCTGCGCAGCGCCCCGCTGGCGGCCCGCGCCGTCCTCCGCTACCTGCCGCAGGAGGTCGAGGTCCCGCAGGGCCTCACCGGCCGCGAGCTGGTCGAGTTCTACGCCGGCGTGTTCGGCGACCCGCTCGGCCGCGAGCGGGCCATCGCCCTCGCCGACCTCGGCCCCGCGATCGACCACCTCGCCACCACCTACAGCCTCGGCATGCGCAAGCGCCTGGTCGCCGCCGCGCTCACTCTCGGCGACGGCGCCCTCTACGTCCTCGACGAGCCGTTCGCCGGCCTCGACCGCGAGGCCCGCGGCGCCCTGATCGCCGCCCTCGTGGCCGCCCGCGCCGGCGGCGCCGGCCTCGTCCTGTCCGCCCACGACCCCGAGGACATCGCCGCCCTCGGCGGCGCCCGCGTGCTCGAGCTCGGCCGCCCCGTCGCTGCCTGACCCGAAGGACCTGTCCTTTCGCACCTATCCCTTCGATCCTGTCCTTTCGAACCTATCCCTTCGGTCCTGTCCTTTCGAACCTGTCCCTTTCATCCTCTCCGCCGAGCCCGCCGTGCCGCTCCTCCACGCCGACCGCGCCGTCACCTCCTACCGCCACGCCGGCAGCGGCCCCGCGCTGCTGCTGCTGCACGCCGGCGCCAGCAGCGGCGTCCAGTGGGAGCGGGCCCTCGCCGCCCTCGCCCCGCGCTGGTCCGTCGCCGCCCCCGACCTCTACGGCCACGGCCAGACGCCTTGCCCCGAGGACATGACCCCGGAGACCTTGCTCGAGCGCCAGGTCGCCGTCCTGCTCGCGCTGCTCGACCGACTGGGCGGCCCTGCCCGCGTCGTCGGCCACTCCTACGGCGCCGTCCTGGGCCTCGCCCTGGCCGCCACCGCGCCGGAGCGGGTGCGCGACCTCGTGCTCGTCGAGCCGGTCGCGTTCGGCCTGCTGGCGGCCGACGACCCGGCGCTCGCGCCCGTGCACGCGGTCGAGGCCGAGTGCCGCGGGCTCGTGCTCGCCGGCGACGCCGCCGCGGCCACGCGCCGCTTCCTCGACTTCTGGAGCGACCCCGAGCTGTGGGACTTCCTGCCCGAGGCCGACCGGCTCGCCATCGTCGCCGGCGCCCGCGAGCGCCACTTCATCGGCGGCCCTGCAGTGTTCGGCGCCCCCTTCGCCGCCGCCGACCTGGCCCGCGTGACCTGTCCGATCCGCCTCGTCACCGGCGACGACGGCCCCGCCGCCCCGCGCGCCGTCGCCGAGCGCCTCGCAACCCTCCTCCCGCACGCCGAGCCGATTACCGTCCCCGGCGCCGGCCACATGCTGCCGCTCACCCACCACCGCGCCTTCCTCCGCCTCGTCGAGTCGATGCCCTGACCGCGGCCTGATCGCTCGCTCGAGCCGCGACCCTCGCCCGTCACCGAACCGCGCGCCCGAGCTGCGCCTCGCATCTCTGATCGCGACATCGCGCCGTCGCCGAGCAGCCGTCTCCGCCTGCGGGCGTCGAAGCGCGCCGCTCCGGCCTCCCCCGGATGCGCATCCCCGTGCGCGGGCCTCTGCATCGCCGTCGCACGAGCGTCGCAGGCGTCTCACAGGACATCCTCGTCGCTCGATCGTCGCGCGCGCCCGCGCCGGCGATCCGCGCACACGCCCTCGCCTCACTCGCGCGCCTGCCCCGATGCCCGCGCCCGCGGCTACCATGCCCGGGTTCGGAGGGATTGAGATGAAGTTTGCGACCCCGCTGCCGCTGCTCGCGGCGGCATTCCTCGTGCTCGGCGCCTGCGGCGACGACGGCCGCGCCACCGCCACCGAGGTCACCACGACGCCGGCCACCGCCACCACGACCATGACCACCGGCGCCACGCCTGGGACCACCGGCGAGCCCGGCACCGGCAGCGAAAGCGACAGCGACACCGCCGTCCCGACCACCGGCACCACCGCCTCCGAGCCCACCACCACGACCACGAGCACCACCGGCACCACCGAGCCGGCGCAGACCTCGAGCACCACCGCGGGCGGCTGCGGCGCGTGCGATCAGCCCAACCAGCAGTGCGTCGATGGCGTGTGCGTCACCTCGTGCCAGGGCCAGGGTCCGGATGCCTGTCCGCAAGGCCAGGTGTGCGACGTCATCAGCGGCGAGTGCCACGCCGAGGGCGACCCGTGCACCCTCGCCGGCCTCGGGACCCCCTGCGCCGATCTGTCCTGTGGGCCAGGTACCACCTGCGACGGCCTCGGCGCGTGCGTCCCCGTCGCCCCCTGCGCCGACGTCGCCTGCACCGACGACGGCCAGTGCTGGGGCGCGGTGTGCGGCTGCGAGCGCGTCGTCGAGTGCCAGGAGCCGACCGCCGACCTGCTCAACGGCCCGTTCTCGACCGAGATCGGCGGCATCGACTTCGCCGACGACTGCAACGCCTGGATGGTCACCCTGCGCAGCGGCCCCGACTACGTGCGGCGCCTCAAGCCCGACGGTGAGCTGACCCAATGGACAGGTGTCGCCAACCTCAACATGGGCGAGGTCAAGGTCCTGCGCCGGCTGACGATCCCGCAGCTGACGGACATCCCGCCGGTGGCCGCCGAGCCGAGCCCGCCGACGCCGGTCGAGGGCCTCGGCGAGGTCGCCATCACCTACACCTGCTGTCAGCAGTGCGGCTGCCAGGCCGACCCGCCGCAGGGCGTCGCCCGGCTCGACGAGGACAACGTCATGAGCCCGCTGCCGATCGTCATCGTCGCCCAGGTCACCCAGGGCGACGGCCCGTTCGGCAGCGCCGCCGCCGACGCCGGCCCGCACGGCCTCGCGTGGGGCGAGGACCGCGTGCTCTACGTCGGCAACAGCACCATGAACGGCGAGTACAACAACGCCGACCTCGACAACGCCACCCAGGGCGTCGTCTTCACCTTCGACGCCCGCGTCACCGCCAGCGCCCCGATCAGCCCCGTCCACCTGCTGGTCGCGCTCGACGGCGGCGCCGTCTACCGCTTCAACAACCAGACCAAGCAGGCCGAGTTCGTCGTCGACCTCATGTCCGACGTCACCAGCCTCGCCCACGACGCCTTCACCGGCCACGTCTACGCCGGCCTCGCCAGCCTCGAGGTCGTCCGGGTCGCCCCGTTCACCGGCGAGGTCGAGCCGTTCCAGACCATGCCCGGCGTCGGCCGCGTCGCGGTCAGCCCGAGCGGCAAGCTGTGGTACACGCCGGTCAAGTACCTGGCCGACGTGCCGCTGCAATCGTGGGACCTGCCGATGGCCTTCTGAGGCGGGCGCCCGCGTTCCCCTGGGTGTCTCATCCAACATGTCCCGACGGACATCCCGATCGTGGGCCGAGTTCGCGCCGCCTGCCGACCGCACGAAGGTCTTCGGCGGCCGGCGGTGCGCGCAGCCGCCGCCCGCCCAGCTCCACAGCGTCCGCTGCGTCCGCGCGAGCGAGCGCAGGGGGCCCACCGGCACGTTCGTTGCCCGCGTCGGGCCGCATGTCGTCGAACGACCTCCGGCGGGCGCCAGGATAACCGGGGGCGTTCGTCGCGGTCGCACGCAAACCCCGCACGCCCCCTGCGTCCCTGGGCGGGCGCGTCCCTGCAGTCTATCGGCGCCGGGCCCGGCCATGTCTTCCCATCGCCGCGCGCTCGCGGCAATCTCGAAGGGATGGACAGCTCTGGCGGACTGCCGCGGCGGCTCGGAAATTTCGTATTGGAGGAGGAGCTCGGGGCCGGCGGAATGGGAGCAGTCTTCCGCGCCGTCGACACGCGCAACGGCAAGTCGGTCGCCCTGAAGAAGCTGTTCGACGTGGAGCCCGCCGGGGTCTACCGGCTCAAGCGAGAATTTCGCCGCATGGCCGACATCTCGCACCAAAACCTGGTCGCGCTGTACGAGCTCTGCCACGACGGCGGCCAGTGGTTCTTCACCATGGAGCTGCTGCGAGGCCGCAGCTTGCGCGACGCGCTATGGGCGGTCCAGGACTGGCAGCAATTGCGCGACCTGTTCCGCCAGCTCACGCGCGGCGTCCATGCCCTGCACCAGGCCGGCAGGGTGCACCGCGACCTCAAGCCCGGCAACATCATCGTCACGGACGAAGGCCGCGTCGTCCTCATCGACTACGGCCTCGTCGACGATCTCGACCGCGGGACCCTGTTCGCCCAGGAGCACCTCATCGAGGGCACGCCGGCCTACATGGCCCCGGAGCAGGCGGCCGGTCAGCTCGCCGTGCCCGCGTCCGACTGGTACGCCGTCGGCGTCATCCTGTTCGAGGCGCTGACCATGCGCTGGCCGTTCATCGACGACCCGCTCAACGACAAGCAATATCAAGAGGCCCCGTCGGTGTTGACATTCCGGCGCGACGCGCCGCGGGACCTGGCCGAGCTGGTCGCCAGGCTGCTGCGGCGACGACCGGCGGAGCGGCCGGGCGCGGCCGAGATCCTCCACTGGTGCGCCCCCAATCGCACGCTCACCATGCGCGGCCGGGCCCTGACCGCGACCGACCTGATCGAGCGCGAGGCGGTGCTGATGCGCCTCTACGAGACCCTCGAGCTCGCGGCCCAGGGCGTGCCCGCGTGCGTCGACCTCGTCGGCGACGCCGGCTCGGGCAAGACCGCGGTCGTCGACCGCTTCGCCGCCCAGGTCGCCGAGACCGGCGGCGTGGTCCTCCGCGGCACCTGCTCGCCGCGCGAGTCCGTGCCCTTCCGCGCCTTCGACGGCCTCCTCGACGCGGTCACCGCCCACCTGTGCAGCTATCCGCCCGCCGAGCTCGAGGCCCTCGCGCGCGACCTCGGGAGGAAGCTCGACGCGCTCGCGCTGTCGTTCCCCGTGCTCGCCCACATCCAGCGCCAGTCCGCGCCGCCGCTCGACGCCATGCCGCAGTCCGGCGAGGTCCGCCGGCTCGCGTTCCAGGGCCTCAAGGTGCTGCTGCATCGAATCGCCGAGCGCCAGCCCACGGTCGTCTTCCTCGACAACCTGCAATGGGGCGACCTCGACAGCGCGTACCTGCTCAACCACTTGCTCGCGTCCCCCGGCGTGCCGCCGGCGCTGTTCATCACCGCCTACCGCCGGATCGACGCGCCGCTGCTGCACGAGCTGGCGCAGCAGCGGACGATGAGCACCCCGGCCTACCTGCTGCGGGAGCTCGAGCTCGCGCCGCTCTCGTTCCCGGCGGCCCGCGAGCTCGTCGCCCGCCTGCGCTCGACCGGCACGCGGGTCACTCGCCGCCTCGCCGAACAGATCGCGCGCGAGTCCGGCGGCAACCCGGCGCTGATCCGGGCCCTCGTCGAGGAGGTCGAGCGCGCGGGCGAGGACAGCCTGACGGCGCCGGGCAAGGACGACCTGCTGCGTCGACTCGTCCGCTCGCGCCTCGCCCGGGTCTCCGAGGAGGCGCGCGAGCTCTACGGCCGGGTCGTCGCCGCCGACCGGGCGCTGCCGCTGGCCTCGCTGCCGCACGTCGGCGCCTGGTCCGGCGATCTGCAGGCCCTCGTGGCCCAGCTCCGCGGCCAGGGCCTCGTCCAGTTCGCCGGCCAGGGCGAGGGCCAGTGCATCGAATCGCCGAGCGAATCGATGCAGCAGGCCGCCTCGACCATCCTCGATCCCGAGCTCCTGCGGCGCAGCCACGGCGACCTCGCCACCGCCTACGTCCTCACCAACTCCGCCGGCCCCGAGCGGATCGCCCGGCACTTCCACGCCGCCGGCCGCCACGACGAGGCCGCCGAGCAGGCCGCCGCAGCCGCCTCCGCGGCCAGCCGCGTCCTCGCCTTCGACCGCGCGGCCGAGCTGTACGAGCTCGCGCTGAAGTGCCGACCGGACCGCTGGACCCTGCAGAAGAACCTGGCCGAGGCGCTGGTCCACGCCGGCCGCGGCGTCGAGGCGGCGCCCCTGTTCCTCTCGGCCGCCGAGCACGCCCCGGCGACCGCCGCCTCGCGCCTGCGGCTCGCGGCCGCCGAGCACCTGTTCAACGGCGGCCACCTCGCCCACGCGAACGAGATCCTCGGCCCGCTCCTGCGCGCCGCCGGGGTCGAGGACTTCTCGCCGCGCGAGGCCCGGGGGCTGCTGCACGAGACCAGCACGCGGCTGTTTCAGCGCGGCTACGGCTTCACCGAGCGCAGCGAGTTCGAGCTGTCGCGGGGCGAGCTCGATCGCATCGATCGGACCTGGATCGCCGGCAAGGGCCTGCTGCAGAACGATCCGGTGCGCGCGGCCCTGTTCCTCGTCCGCTGCACCTCGCTCGGGCTCGACGCCGGCGAGCCGAAGCGGATCGCCCGGGCCCTCGCGCTCGCCGGCTTCGCCCTCAGCAGCCGCAGCCACAAGATGGGCAGCAGCATGCTCGACGAGGCCCAGCGGCTGGCCGAGCGGATCCGCGATCCCTACGCGACCGGGCTCGCCATCGTGTGCAAGGGGATCGTCGCGCGTCACCAGGGCCAGTGGCGCACCGCCCTCGCCGACATCGACGTCGGCGTGCAGTACCTCCGCGATCATTGCCCCGGCAGCGTCTGGGAGTGCGGGCTCGGCCAGGCCAGCACGATGGCCGCGCTCGAGGCCATGGGCGAGCTGCGCGTCATGAGCGAGCGCTCCGAATCGCTGTACCAGCGGGCCCAGGCGATCGGCGACATTCATAGCAGTCGGATCGCCGCGCTCTACTCGGCGCTCACCCTGCTCGCGGGCGGCCAGCCCAAGCAAGCCCGCGTGCGCGTCCGCAGCGCGCTGGAGCAGGGCCAGCGCGACGGCTTCCAGGTCCAGGACCTCCACGCGCTCAAGATCGGCGTCTACTGCGACCTCTACGAGCGGCGGCCGCTCGACGCGTGGCAGCGGATCCAGAAGGTGTGGCCGATCCTCGTCCAGTCCGGCTTCCTCGACATCGCCGTCCGCCGCAGCGAGGCCTTCCTCCTCCGCGCCCGCGCCGGCCTGGCGACCCTTCGGGCCGACCCGACGAACCGGGGCGAGCTCACCGAGATCGTGCTGCAGGACGTCGCCCAGCTCGAGAGCGAGAGCCAGGCCCACTTGCACGCCGACGCCCGGCTGCTCCGCGCCGGCCTGGCGAGCGCGGCGCGCGACACCGCCAACGCCTTCCGCACCCTCCACCTCGCGCGCAAGGCCTTCCACGACACCGGCATGGGCCTCCACGCCGACATCGCCGAGCGCTTCCTCCACGGCCTGGCCAATCCGGTCGACGCTCGGGCGGTGGCGCGGATCGACGCCCGGCTCCACATGCAGAACATCGTCGACGTCGACGCGTGGCTGCGCGTCGTCGGACCCGGACTGGCCGACTGACCGCATCGCCGCGCGCAGTCGATCGGTTCGTCCGCGCCGCTCCGACGCCTCGCGCATCACATGTCCTGAAGGACATCTCATTCCAGGCCCGGCGACCTCGCTCCGGCGCCCGCGATCCGCCGCGCTGATTTTCGCGCCTGGCCCGGCCCGCAGCGCCGGCCTGTCCCTGTCTCGACGCCCGCGCTCGCGCACTCGCGACCGACGCGACAAAAAACCGGGTCTGCCCCGACCAGAGTGACCCGATCCGCGGAGGCCGGATTGTCGACGCCCGCCCCCAGCGCGAGTCGCATCCTCCACGCTTTCGCCGACCTGCGCCGCGGGTACACTTTCGCCGATGCGGCTTGGCTACGCCCCTTCGATCGCGCTCATCCTCCTCCATGCCGCCTGCCCGGCTCCCGGCGGCGCCGACACCGAAGGCACCGGCACCGACGGCACCGACGGCACCGACGGCACCGACGGCACCGACGGCACCGCGACCACGAACGGCAGCGTGCCGACCGAGGCCAGCAGCGAGGTCACCTCGCAGCCCACCACCGTCGACCCCACCGAGACCAGCGTCGGTCCGACCACCGAGGGCGGTGACGGCAACCTCGCCATCACCATCGTCGGCGACGGCAGCGTCACCGCCGATCCGCCGGGTCAGACCTGCAGCGAGGCCGCCTGCGAGTACGACGTGCCCGCCGGCGCCGTCTCGCTCACCGCTGCGCCGGCGGCGGGCAACCGCTTCGCCGGCTGGTCGGGCGACTGCAGCGGCACCGAGCTCGCGACCGAGGTCGTCCTCGAGACCACCGCCAGCTGCACCGCCACCTTCGAGCCGCTGCCCGAGGGCGCCCTGCCGGCCAGCATCGTCGCCAGCCACGAGATCGTGCGCGTCCCCGCCGCCGACGCCCCCGCGAGCGACAGCGAGACCACCCTGAAGATCGACACCGCCGTCGCGCTGACCGGCGTCCAGTGGCACGTCTTCGCGGCCGACGACGGCAGCGAGATCGCCACCGCCGACACCCTCGAGACTGTCTTCACCTGCCCCGACGGTCGCCGCGACTACGACGTGCGCGCCACCATCACCGACGGCCAGGTCCAGAGCACCCTGTTCGAGCGGCGGCTCGTCACCTGCGTCCCGCCGCGCAGCGACGCCGGCCGCACCGTGCACATCGCCGACCTCGGCGCCTCCTCCTACTTCCAGAACGGCGAGGTCGACGGCGTCAAGGTCCAGCCCGGCGACCTCGTGCGGATCTCCGGCGAGGCGGGCGGCGACTTCGGCTTCTTCAACTTCCAGGGCACCGCCGAGGCGCCGATCCACATCATCAACGACGGCGCCGTCAGCAACAACGACACCAGCTGGCTGATGCACCTCATCAACTGCCAGCACGTCATCATCGACGGCAAGGGCTCCGACGACCTCGAATACGGCATCACCCTCACCAACACCGGCGCCGGCGGCCAGGCCGTGTTCGTCCGCAATTACACGCAGGGCAGCAATACCAACACCGGCTCGACCGACATCGAGATCTTCGGCGTCGAGATCGCCGACGGCCCCGACAGCGGCTTCCGGATCTGGAACGGCGGCAGCGACGAGTACAACGCCGACAACTGGACCTTCTACAACCTGCGGCTCCACCACAACTACGTCCACGACGTCCTCGCCGAGGGCTTCTACGTCGGCTACTACACCGACAGCATCGAGCAGCAGCCGCCGCCCTACCCGCTCGAGGACGCCAAGGTCTACCGCAACCGCGTCGAGGACGCCGGCTGGGACGGCATGCAATTCGGCTCGTGCCGCAGCGGCCTCGAGGTGCACGACAACGTCGTCACCGGCTCGGGTCACGAGAACGAGCCCAACCAGCGCTCCTCCTTGCAATGGAACCCGGGCAACAGCGGCGCCCTGTACAATAACCGCTTCGTCGGCGGCGTCGGCGTCGACCTCCAGGTCGGCTGCACCGGCGGCGACACCATGATGTTCGGCAACGTCTTCGCCAACAGCGACGCCGGCTTCTACCTCCACGCCGGCCAGAGCGACGCCCCGCGCTACTGGCTGTTCGCCAACAGCGTCGGCGCGCCGAACAGCGCCGGCCTGAGGATCAACATGAACAGCGCCCCGGGCAATTGCGGCGCCGGGGCCCCCCTCAGCGCCATGCACTACGCCAGCAACCTCGTGGTCGGCAGCGTCGAGCAGTCGTGGGAATTCGCCGCCGGCGACGCCGACACTGCCACCTGGACGCTCGAGCCCAACCTCGTGACCGCCGCTCCCGCCGAGCTCTGCCTCGACGAGGAGCTCGCGCCGACCTGCAGCGACTCGGCCGCCCTCGCCGGCGGCGGGGCCGCCCTCGCCGACCTCGGCCTCTCTGCGGCCGACCTCCCGGGCGGTCACTTCGTCGACATCGACGGGCGCGTGCTCGCCGGCCCTGCCAACTTCGGCGCCCATCAGGCCGCCACCAATTGACCGAGACTCGACATTCTCGAATGTCGACAGCCGTCCGCGCCGACGGACCGGTCGAAGTCGCGCCTCGGGTGATTCGCCCTCCGGCGGGCCCCGGGCGGCCGACACGCGGCGATCGGCGCGCCGCTTGTTTACGGTCTTCCCTCGAGTGAGGCATCCTGAAGGCCGTGGAGCCGACGGCAGCGCAGCGCGCGATCGAGTACTACCGACGCCGGCTCGACGAGCTCGTGATCGAGTCGTGCGAGCGCGTCCGGGCCGCCGACCTGCCGTTTTACCGGGCGTTCCCGCTCGACGCCATGCGGGCCTCGGTCAAGCGCGTGTTCGAGGCCGTCGCGGCCGACCTCGAGAGCGACGCCCCGCGCGCCTATCCGGCCATCCTGTCGGCGCTCGGCGTCCAGCGGGCCTCGATGGGCGTCTCGGTCACCGAGATCACCGCCGGCATGCACTTCGGCTTCGAGGTCGTCTCCGAGGCCTTCTCCGCCGACTTCGCCGCCGATCCCGAGCCGCTGCTGTTCTGGGAGCGCAAGCGCGGCAAGATCGCCTACGCCGGCGTGGCCGCGCTCGCCGACGCCTACCTCATCGCCCGCGAGAAGCTGATCCGCAGCCAGGCCGACGAGATCCTCGCGCTCTCGACCCAGGTGCTGCCGCTCTATCCGGGCGTCCTCGTCTGCCCGCTGATCGGCCGCCTCGATCACGAGCGCGCCCAGGCCATGACCGCCGCAGTGCTGGCCGCGGTGGTCCGCCACGGCTCGCGCGTCGTCGTCCTCGACCTGTCCGGCGTCCCGGTCGTCGACGCCGAGATGGCCGGCCACCTCGTCGGCGCCGCCCGGGCCGTCGGCCTGCTCGGCGCCCGTCCGCTGCTGGTCGGCCTCGGCCCGAGCGTCGCCCGGGCCATCGTCGGCGGCGGCCTCGACCTCGGCCGGATCGCCACCCTCGCCGACCTCGCCGGCGGCCTCGCCCACGCCCTGGCCCTGCTCGGCAAGCAGATCGTCGACGCCTGAGCGCGCCGTGTCCATGCCTGTCCCTTCGGACAGCTTCGACGAGGATCGAGACACGCGACGACCTCCGTTCACCCCCACTGGCGCGAGCTTCGGCGTGAGGCCCAACCACGACTTCCCGCCGCGACATGTCCCAAAGGACATGCGTCGCATTGCCGAACGCGTGGGCGCGGCAACGTCGGGCTCTCACGGTGCGGCGTCCCAGGCACGCACCCTGTTCGTCGCAGCCGTACGGCGCGGCTTCTCCTGGCCAACGCAGAGGAGGGGCCTCTCACCGCCCACGGCCGCCGACAAGGACACCCGCGCGGCCGCCGGCACGGGCCGAACAACCTGTCCTCACGGACAGATGATTTCCGCCGCCCGCCGACCGCGAATGAACCAACGCTCGACGCGCGCTCATCCGCGGACGAACGCCGTCCCGTCCCACCGACAATCGCCGGACTCGAGCCGATCGAGGTACTCGGCCAGGAAGTCGACGAACGAGCGCGCCAGCGGCCTCACCGGCCCGCGGTGCGTCTCCCACTGGATCACCTGCCCGCGCCGCCCGCTGGGGCCCGGATCGAGGTCCACGCAATAGAGGTTGCCGCCGCCGTCCTGGGCGAACGGCACCCAGCCGCGGTGCCACCATTGGCATTGCACCTCCTCCGCGTCCCTGTCGAGCTCGAGCGGCTCGGCCGCGGCGAACCTCCCGCCTTTGCGCGAGCGCTCGAGCTCCTGCCAGCGGCTCAGGATCGCCTCGACATCGAGGCACTCGTACGCGTAGAAGGGCACCCGCGGGCGGCCCCCGAGGCGCAGCAGGTGCGCGCGGAAGTCGGCCGGCAGCGCGGCCGCGAGCGCCTGCTCGAGCGCCTCGATCCGGGCAGCCTCGGCCGGCCCGGCCTCCTGCAGCGACGGGTGGCAGGGCACCGCGTTCCCCCGGCACCACCCGTCGATGCCGCGCCACAGCGCCGCCACCCGCGACGCCGCCGACTCGTCGGGCGTCGGGCTGCCGGCCGCGACCAGCAAGGCCACCACCTCGTCATGGCCTTGCCTGGCGGCCACGTCGACCGGCAGCAGGCCGCGCGGACCCGTGACCGAAGCATCGGCTCCCGCCTTCAGCAGCAGATCGACGACCGCCGCGTCTTCGTGCTGCGCCGCCCGCATCAGCGGTGTCCAGCCGGTGCTGTCGCGCCGCTCGACGTCGGCCCCGGCGGCCAGCACCGCGGCGATGACGGCCGGTCGCGGCAACGACAGCGGATGCCACTCGAGGCTGACGAGCAGCGGCGAATTGGCGCCGTCGACCTCGGCGTTGAAGTGGTCGACGTCGGCCCCGCGGGCCAGCAGCAGCGCGATCAGCTCGAGCTCGCGCTCCGCCACCGCGAGCATCAGCGGGGTCTGCTGCAGCGCCTCGTCGACCGTATCGACGTCGGCGCCGCCGTCGAGCAAGGCAGTGACGACCGGAAGGTCGACGTCCATCGTCGCTATGAACAGCGCCGGGATGTCGTCCTCGTCGCGAGTATCGACGTCCGCGCCTGCTGCCAACAATCGCGCGACCCCGGCCGCGTCCCCCACGTCCAGGGCCGCCAGCAGTCGGGCCGAGAGGCCCTCGCCCGGCGCCCGCTCCTCGGCAGCAGTCTTCTTCGCAGCGGTCCTCTTCGCCATCTTCCTCGCGCCGGCCTTCTTCGCCGCGCTCTTCTTCGCCGCGCTCTTCTCCGCCGCGTTCTTCTTCGCCGCGCTCTTCTTCGCCGCGCTCTTCTTCGCCGCGCTCTTCGTCGCCGCGCTCTTCGTCGCCGCGCTCTTCTTCGTCGCGTTCTTCTGCGCCGTTTTCCTTACGCCGGCCTTCTTCGCCGTCTTCCTCGCGCCGCTCTTCTTCGCCGTCTTCCTCGCGCCGGCCTTCTTCGCCGTCTTCCTCGCGCCGCTCTTCTTCGCCGCCGTCTTCTTCGCCGCGTTCTTCCTCGCCGCCGTCTTCGCCGCCTTCCTCGCGCCGCTCTTCTTCGCCGTCTTCCTCGCGCCGCTCTTCTTCGCCGCGTTCTTCTTCGCCGCCGTCTCCGCCGTCTCCCTCGCGCCGCTCTTCTTCACCGTCTTCCTCGCGCCGCTCTTCTTCGCCGCGTTCTTCTTCGCCGCCGTCTCTGCCGTCTTCCTCGCGCCGCTCTTCTTCGCCGTCTTCCTCGCGCCGCTCTTCTTCGCCGCGTTCTTCTTCGCCGCCGTCTCCGCCGTCTCCCTCGCGCCGCTCTTCTTCACCGTCTTCCTCGCGCCGCCCTTCTTCGCCGCGTTCTTCTTCGCCACCGTCTCTGCCGTCTTCCTCGCGCCGCTCTTCTTCGCCGCCATCTTCTTTACTTACCGCCATTCCTCGCGGCTCACCCTCCCCTGCGCTCGCTCAATCGCGCAGCCCGGCCCAGCAGATAGTCCCGCTCGGGCAAGCTCGCCGTGCGCCCCGCCGCCCGGCGGTAGCCCGCGATCGCCCCCGCCACGTCCCCCGCCCGCTCGAGCAGGTGCGCGCGCACGGCCTCGAGGCGGTGATTGCCGGTCATCCGTGCGTCGCCGTCGAGGCTCGCCAGCAGCTCCAGGCCGGCCGCCGGCCCGTGCACCATCGCAGTCGCGATCGCGTGGTTGAGGCGCACCATCGGATTGTCGGCCAGCTGCAGCAGCACCGCGTAGAGCGCCAGGATCTGCGGCCAGTCGGTGTCCTCGGCCCGGGGCGCCTCGTCGTGCAGGGCCGAGATCGCCGCCTGCAGCTGATACGGACCGACCTGCCCGCGCGGCAGCGTCGCCTCGATCAGCGCCACCCCCTCGGCGATCGCCGCGCCGTCCCACCGGCTGCGGTCCTGCTCGTCGAGCGGGACGAGCTCGCCCTCCGGACCGCTGCGGGCCGCCCGGCGCGCGTCCGTCAGCAGCATCAGCGCCAGCAGGCCCGCCACCTCGCCGTCCTCGGGCAGCTGCGCGTGGACCAGCCGCGTCAGCCGGATCGCCTCGCTGGCCAGATCGCTGCGCTGCAGCGCCGGCCCCGAGCTGCTCGTGTAGCCCTCGTTGAAGATCAGGTAGAGCACGTGCAGCACCGCCGTCAGCCGCTGCGCCCGCTCCTCGGGCGTCGGCAGGCGGAACGGCACCCCCGACGTCTTGATGCTCTGCTTGGCGCGGCTGATCCGCTGCCCCATCGTCGCCTCGGGCACCAGGAACGCTCGGGCGATCTCGCCGGTCGTCAGCCCGCCCACGGCCCGCAGCGTCAACGCGATCGCCGACGACGTCGACAGCGCCGGGTGACAGCACATGAACAGCAGGATCAGCGCGTCGTCCTGCTCGCCCGCGTCCTCGTCGGCCGCCAGCGCCAGCTGCAGCTCGGCCGGCACCAGGCTGACCACCACCGCCTCGCGCCGGCGACGAGCCGACTCGCTGCGCACCTGATCGGTCAGGCGCCGCGACGCCACGTGGATCAGCCAGCCGCGCGGATTGGCCGGCACGCCCTCCTGCGGCCACTGCCGGCTCGCGGCGATCAGCGCCTCCTGGACCGCGTCCTCCGCCGCGGCGAAGTCGCGATGGCGCCGGATCACCGCGCCGAGCACCTGCGGCGCCAGCTCGCGCAGCAGTCGCTCGGGGCGGAGGTCCGGCAGCGGCATCCCCCTCAGTCGAGGACCGGCGCGGACATCACCTGCCGCACCTCGATCGCCAGGTTGAGCGGCGCACCGCCCGGTCCCGGGGCCGCCGACGCCTGGGCGGCCAGCTGATACGCGCGCTCGGGGCTGTCGACGTCGACGATCCAGTAGCCCGCGAGGAACTCCTTGGCCTCCGGGAACACCCCGTCGGTGATCGGCTGGCCGTCCTTGCCCGCGCGCACGACCCTGGCCTGATCGGGCCCCGCGAGGCCCTCCGCGGCCACCAGCTCGCCCGCCTCGCGCAGCCTGACGGCGAAGTCCTTCATGAACGCGATGTGGGCGCGGAAGTCCTGCTGCGACCAGCCGTCGACCTGATACGGCCCGGCCGGCGTGTGCATCATCATCATGTACTTCATGCTCGGTTCCCTCTCGGTTGGTGCGCCCCGGACATCGGTGCGCATGCACCGACCAGTCGGAGCCGACGAAGGGTTCTCGACATCGCCGCGACGATAACCGAAAAAAATCCCGCGGGCCGGCCCGAGCAGCCGCCGGCCGGCCTCGGCAGACCGGGCGCGCCCTCACCATCCAGGCAAAACCCAGAAAACCGCCTCGTCCGCGGGGCATTCATGGCTGTCGGATCGAGCATGTCTTTAAAAACATGCCTGATGGAGCATGTCCGTTCGTGCATGCTCCATCGGACAGTCTGGCTCGGGCCCACAGCAGCGGCGAACGGCGCCGACAGCCAGAGCGCCCGCCATTCGTCGAGCTCGCTGCCGCTGCAGGCGCGGGTCGGTGCCGGTCCGACGAGCGCTGCCCTCGCCGCCGCCGCGCCTGCCCACCGGGAGGTCGGCCATCCATGGCCGCGAGCAGCGTCCCGCCGACAGCGCCGCCGTCGAGGTTGCACGCCCAGCCCTTGTCTGGCTCGTCGCAGCGCCCCCCGGCGACAGGCGTAGCTCACCTGCGCCGGCGCACCCCGACCAGCCCGAGCGCCAGGAGCAGCAGCGAGCCGAGCCCGCCCTCGCCGTCGCTGTTGCACGCGCAGCCCTTGTCGGGCGCGTCCTCCCCGGCGGTCGCGCTGTCGCTGGTCTCCTCCTGCGCCCCCGTCTCGCTGTCGGGCTCGGCGGTCGTCCCGCTCGTCGGCGCCTCGCCGCTCTCGCTCTCTCCGCCGCTCGTCGGCTCCTCGCCGCTCTCGCCGGCCGTGTCCTCGCCGGTGGTCTCCGTCGCCGGCGCGCACGCGCTGCCCGGGACCGCGTCGGCCTCGGTCCACAGCGGCTCGGGCGGCGCCTCCGACGAGTCCGGCAGCGGCGCCGCGTCGGCGCGCATGAAGCACGGCGGGCACAGCTCGAACGGCGCCGACGCGTTGCCGGCCGCATCGCGCGCCACGACCTCGAAGCAGACGTCGGTGCTCACGTCGGCGCCGCCGAAGCGGTCGGCCGGGAGCGCGATCGGGAGGATCGTCGTCGGCTCGAGCGCGCGCGCCGTGCGGCGGAGCGCCGACGGCTCGAACTCCTCGCCCGGGTCCCACGTCACCTCGAAGAACGACGCCGCCTCGCCGGCCGTCGGCGCCGGCTGCTCGAGGTGCACGTAGATCGTCTGATCGACCTGGAACCCCCCGTCGCAGCCGCCGGGGAGGATGAGCGGCGCGTGCTCGAACACCGCGAAGAACGACGCCTCGACGACCGGCGCCGGAACCGTGACGTCCGGCTCGCCCGCCGTGAACGTGATCGACGCCGGGCAGTTGTCGTTCTCGTCGCAGAACTCGCCCGCCACCACCACCACCTGGCCCGGCAGCGGCTCCGGCTCGACCTTCACCGCCAGCGCGCCCAGCCCCTCGACCAGCGGCGCCGGCACCAGCGCCGCCGGCTCGCCGTCGATCGTCACCGTCACCTTGTCGACCGACAGGCCGTCGCCCCAGAACATCAGCGCCGCGTTGGCCGGATAGGTGTCGCCGTCGGCCGGCACGGTCTCGCGCAGCTCGGATGGGGTCGCGCCGCACGCGTCGGCGAGGCGGGGCAGAGAAAGCACGAGGGCGCACGTGCCGGCCAGCACGGCGCCCTCGGCGAAGCTGGTCCAAAAGCGATTCCTAAGCATGCCTGGGTCCGATCCACGAACCGTGCCGACCCGCATCGCCTGCGATCTCGACGACCTCGCTACCTTCTCAGCGCATGAGCCATGGCGCCCGTGTCGGGCCCCGACGTCCGCGCCGCGCGTCCCCGTCCGTCCGACAAACCAGGACGGGCCCCGCGGGAATGATTCTTGGCGAATCCGCCGATCCTCGCCGGCGCCAGAGCTCCGCTCGCGATTCTCGACCTCCGTCTCTCCCCGAGCCTCTGCAGTGACATGTCCTTCGGGACATGCCATCCTGCCCCGAGTCGCCCCGTCGCATTCGCCTCTGCGAGACACGACATGGCCGCTCACCGGTACTTCACCTTCGGAATCTCCCACCACGACCTCGCCGGGGCGCGCGCGCTCGTCGAGCGGCGCCTGAACCTCCCGCTCCAGGAGCGCGAGAGCTCGTACTACGGAGGGACATACGATGCGTATCGCGCGGCGTTCGGCAGAAAGGCCATGCTCTACGCCAATTTCGACGCCGACAGGGAGATCTGGATCCGAGCGGCTCACCGCGGCTTTCCCGTCCTCCTCGAGATCTCCGATCTCGAAGACATGGACGCGATTCGCCTCCATCTCCAGGGCGACCCCGACGTGGTGCTGCTCAGGGAAAAACGATCGAGTCGACCCAGCAGACGCCGACGAGGGCGATGCTTGAGCACGCATTGCCGCCTCTCGTCTCCGCTCGAGCTGCGAATCGCCCGATACGACCGCCTGAGCCCGCCGGCTTGTCCTCGCGCCTCGATCGCCGGTTTCGATCGCGAGGCGCCCGCCCCAATCGCCCCACACGACCGCCCTCGGCCGCCGAATATCGCCTCGGGCGTCCCATGGGTTCCCCGGGCGCCGTCGTGAGCATGCGCCGCGGCCATTTTCGTGATCCCGCGGGCGCGATGCAGTAGCAACCAGAGCGGCCCGACCTCGGTCGTGCGCCGTCCCCCCCTGTCCCCTGGACCGTCCCGTATGCACCACGTCCGCACGCACCTGAAGCGCAGCGCCGACCAGTTCGCGCGCCACCCCTTCTTCGCCCTCCTGCGCCCGACGAGCGAGCTGCGGCACGCCCTCGCCTTCGCACGCGGCCTGTCCTTCTGGGTCTACGTGTTCCAGGACGTCATCCGCCTCAACGCCGACCTCGCGCGCGACCCCCGGTACCGGGCCCTGTTGCTCCGCCATTGCGAGGAGGATCGCGGCCACGAGCAGTGGTTTCACGCCGACCTGCTCGAGATCTTCGGCGCCCCGGTCGCGCTCGACGAGCTGTTCGCCCCCGAGTTCGCCGACGCTCGCGCCGGCGCCCTTGCCATCGCCGCCGAGGTGTTCCGCCTGTCCGACGATCGCCTGCGGATCGTCCTCGTCGACGCCCTCGAGGCCGCCGCCGGCGTCGGCTTCGCCCGCTTCGCCGCCCACGTCCGCGCCTCCGGCTGCGTCGATCGCCTGCAGTACTTCGACGGCCGTCACCTCGCCGTCGAGGACGACCACGAGCTCCACGACGAACACGTCGAGCGCGAGCTCGACGCGATCCGCTTCACCGACGACGAGCGCGCCGAGGCCGCCGCCTTGATCGATCGGGTGTTCGCCGCCTTCGCCCGGATCTTCACCGCCCTCATGCCCTCGATGACCCTCGCGAGCCTGGCCGCCTGAGCCGCGCCCGGGACCGGCCCGTTCCGACATGTCCTTCGGGACATCAGCGAACCCGCGGCCGCATTCGCCGGACGACCGCGACCGGCGCCGGCGGGCGCCGCGACCGGCGTCCGACGGCGAATTGACGCCGACTTGACTGGAAGAGCCCGACGCCGCCCGCATCCTGAGAGGACGTAGGGAGACGTGTGATGCAGCGCGAAGGATGGTCGACGTGGATCCTGGCGAGCGCGACGCTCGCGGGTGGTTGTTGCCTGGACGAGCACCCCTCGGACGACGGACAGATCCGCCGCTGGCTCGAGTCCGGCGAGCTCCATGACGAGCCGGACGGCGTCCCGTGCAGTGCCGGCTGCGAAGACGAGGCCCGCGCCAGCGAGCAGGGCGCCGGCGCCGACGACGGCGAGTGGGACAGCGACGACAACCCGAGCTGCGACCGCGGCGCATGAGGCCGGCGCGCGCGCGAGTGACAGGACCTTCAGGACCTGTCACCCCGCAAGTGACCTGACCTTCGGGCCATCTCACCCGGCGCTCAGGCCCTTCGCTCCCGACCGGGCCTCCGCCCCTCGCGGTCACCCCACTCGCGGCCGAAACTCGCCTCCCGGGCCGCGCTCACGCGTCGAAGTCGGTCGACCGGGCGATCGCCTCCGTGCGATCGACGTCGGCCGCGACGAACGCCAGCTTGGCGCGGATGTTGTCGACCGCGTCGCCGCCCAGCGGTAGCCGGAGCGGCATCTCGGCGCCCGACACCACCTCGGCGATCGCGCGCGCCGCCTTGGCCGGGTCGCCGGCTTGCCGCGCATTCATGTCGGCGGCCCACGCTCGAATCGCCCCGACCGTCGACGCGTACGCCGCCATCGCCGGCATGGTGCGGAACGCCGGGCCGAACAGGCTGGTGCGGAACGCCCCCGGTTCGACCACCAGCACGCGGATCCCGAACGGCTTCACCTCCGCCGCCAGGCTCTCGGACAGCGCCTCGAGCGCGTGCTTGGCCGCGCAGTAGGGTCCGAATCCGGGAGAGGTCGTCAGCCCGCCGACGCTCGTGATCTGCACGATCGTGCCGGTGCCGCGCGCGCGCATGTGTGGCAGCACCTCTCGGGTCGTCGCGACCGCGGCGAAGAACATCAGCTCCATCGTCGCGCGGAGCTCCGCCTCGGGCGTCTCCTCGACCGCGCCGATGGTGCTAAAGCCCGCGTTGTTGACGAGCACGTCGATCTGCCCGAACTGCGCGATCGCGGCGGCCACCGCCGCGCGCACCTGCTCGGGGCGGGTCACGTCGAGCGCGGCGAGTCGGACCTGCTCGGGCGCGCGGGCGGCCAGATCGGCCAGCATCTCCGGCCTGCGCGCGGTGGCGAAGACACGCTCGCCGCGGGACACCGCCTCCTCGACGAGGGCCCGGCCGAACCCCGACGACGACCCGGTGACGAACCAGACTCTGGAAGATGTGGCGGTGACGTGCGTGCTCATGGCGTTCTCCTGCCGACGACCGTAGGGGCGCCGCAGCCGCTGGAGAAGCCCTGGAATTGCCGCTCGTCATGTAGTTTTGCTAAAAAATGCCGACGCATGCACGACGACCTCTCGGGCCTCACGGCCTTGATGGTGGTGGCGGACCGGCGCAGCTTCACCGCCGCCGCCGCCGAGCTGGGCGTCACGCCCTCGGCGGTGAGCCAGAGCGTGCGGGCGCTCGAGGATCGCGTGGGCGTGCGACTGCTGCAGCGCACCACCCGGAGCGTCGGCCTCACCGAGGCCGGCGCGCGCTTCCTCGCCCAGCTGCGCCCGGCCATGCACAGCGTGCGCGCCGCCTTCGAGTCGCTCGACGAGGTGCGCGGGCGCCCCGTCGGCACCCTGCGGCTCAACGTCCCGCGCCTGGCCAGCAAGACGGTGCTCGAGCCGATCCTCGAGTCGTTCCTGGCCGCCTACCCCGAGCTGCGGCTCGACATCAGCATCGACGACGGCCTGACCGACATCGTCGCCGGGGGCTTCGACGCCGGCATCCGGATCGGCGAGATGCTCGACCGCGACGCCATCGCAGTCCGGCTGACCGACGACATGCGCATGGCAGTCGTCGGCTCGCCCGCCTACTTCGCCGCCCGCGGCAAGCCGAAGCACCCGCGCGAGCTGCTCGCGCACGACTGCATCAACTACCGCCAGATCTCGAGCGGCGCCCTGTACCGGTGGGAGTTCACCGACGCCGGCCGCGACATCACCCTCGCCGTCGAGGGCCGGGTGATCACCAACGACGAGGACCTCATGATCCGCGCCGCGCTCGACGGCCTCGGCCTCGCGTATCTGTTCGAGCACGCGATCGCCGACGCGCTGGCCGAAAAGCGCCTCGTCCGCGTCCTCACCGCCTACTGCCCGCGCTTCCCCGGCCTGTTCCTCTACTACCCGAGCCGCACCCAGACCCCGCCCAAGCTCCGCGCCCTCGTCGACTTCCTGCGCGCGCGTCGGCGCAAGTAGCCGCCGTCCTGCTCCGCGGCCTCGCGCCGCGACCTCGCCGTCCTCCTCGCTGCCGTCCTGCTCCCCCGTGGCCTCGCGCCGCGACCTCGCCGACTGCCTCGCGCCGGCTCACTGGCTCTGCGTCGGGCAGCCGTCGCCGTCGGCCCGACCGTCGCGGAGCTCGGGCACATCGGGGCACTTGTCGAAGCGGTCGGAGATCCCGTCACCGTCGCGATCGACCACCGGGCAGCCGTCGCGCGGCCCACCGGCCTGGTCCGGGCACGCGTCGACCGCGTCCGGCACGCGATCGCCGTCGCGGTCGGTCGGGGCCGTGATCGGCTTCGGCCGCGAGACCGGCCCGCTCGTCGCATCGAGCGACACCGGTGGCGCCTGCGTCGTGTTCGACTGGGCGCATCCGAAGAGCAGGACAGGCAACAAGAGACCGGCGACGCGAGCCATCACGGTGGCCAGGGTAGCACCCCGCCCGCGAGCGCGCGAGCGCGGATCCCCGCGAAAACGGCCGAGCCACGCCCCCCGCACGCGCTGCGCGGCAGCGACGCCTCCCGAGTGAGCTCCGACCGCGCCCAGCTCCGCCCACTCGCCGGGCACGCCCTCATCGAGTCGCCGCTCCGCGATCGATCCGACGCATGAGGCCGCCGAACGCCCGGCCGCGTCGGCTTCCTCCACGTGTCTCATGAAACATGTCCATCTCGACATGTCCTCATGCTCGCCACCAACCGCCCGCCCGCGCCCGCTCGATCTCCTCACATGGCCTTATCACCATGACCTTTTCAACATGCCCTATTCGACATGCACTTTAAAACATGCCCCATGAGACATCAAACCTCAAGACGCCCGCCGTAGCCGGCGCGCCAGCTCCGGGTATCCCTCGTGCTCGGCCCAGTCCGCGGCGGTACCGTCCCAGCGGCCGTCTCTCACCTGCGGATCGGCCCCGTGGGCCAGCAGCCGCTCGACCACGCCCAGGTATCCCCGGCTCGCCGCCTCGTGCAGGGACGAGCGGGGCGACTGGCCGCCCGGGCGGACCAGCCGGTCGCCCTCTGCCCCGCAGCCGAGCAGCAGCGCCACGGCCAGGTGCTGCCCGTGGATGCACGCGTACGCCAGCGCCTCGGCCAGCAAGTCGCTATCGAGGTCCGGGCTGAGCAGGTCGGTCAGAGTGTCGATGAGGCCGAGCGCGGCCGCGTGACGGACATCGATCCTCGCCCCGCGGCGGACCAGCTCCTCGGCGGTCGCCGGCGCCGCGTTCAGCAGCGGCTTCGACAGCAGATCCGGGTCGGCGAGGTCGAGCCGCGCCCTGCCGGCGATCAGGCGGTCGATGAGCTCCGGCGCCGCCCCCGACTCGGACGCGCGGCGGCTCGTCAGCACCAGCTCGAGGGTCGCCTGGGCCGCCCACGCCGCGCTGCCGCGGTCGAGCAGCAGCCGCGCCACCTCGACGACGTTGGCCGGCAGCGGCCCGCGATCGGGGTTGCCGGCCACGTGATGCAGCAGCGTCGCCCCGGCGAAGTAGCCCGCCTCATACCATTCGCCGACGCGGCAGCGCACCGCCACCAGCCCGGGATCCGCGTCCAGCAGCGCCACCAGCCGCTCCTGCTGGCCGCCGTCGATCGCCGCCACCGCCTCGCGGAACCTCTCGATCTGGGTGCTGTCCGCGTCCTGCATCGGGCGAGCCCTCCCGGACGCTCGCATCGACGCCCGTCTCCGGTCTATGGAATCGATCGGCGAAAGTTCAAGCGCCCGCACCGCCCTCCGGTCCCATCGAACATCGTTCGCAGGGCCGCCCGCGGCAGCAGCCCCGCAAACGACGATCGCGCCCGAAGCTCGGCGATCCGGCCACCACGCGGCGCATGTGGCCTGCGCGCCACGTCGGGCGCCGCGAATTGCGTGGTCCCCCGTATCGATCGATCCGGGCCGCCTCGGTTCGCCTCCACGCATTCGCCGCACGACATCGGACCGATCCACGGGGCGCGCTCGCCCGATCGCAGCCAGTGCGCGTGCGGCCGCTTCGCGTCACGCGGACGGCCCGCGCAGCTGCGTCAGCCCGAACACGGCCCCGTACGGATCGCGGACGAGCGCGCTCGGCCCCAGCGGCGTCGGGTACGGCCCGTGGATCGATTCGCCGGCGAGCGCGCGCAGCTTGGCCAGCGACGCCTCGAAGTCCTCGACCGCGAAGTACGTCAACCAGTGCGGCGGCACCCCGCCCCAGGCCGCCGTCATCTCCAACCTGCCGCACAGCGGCCGGCCGCCGCGGTCGTAGTTGGCGTAGTCGACCTCCTTGTCGCTCGGGACCTTCGCCGGCGCGTAGGCGAAGACCGCCTGGTAGAACGCGTCGGCCCTGGCCCCGTCGCGCGTGTACAATTCGTGCCAGCACATCCCGCCGGGCCGGTACGCCCATTCGGCGCCGCGGTGCTCGCCCGGCTGCCACACGCCGAAGTACCCGCCGGTCGGGTCGGCCGCGAACATCATCACTCCGAGCGATCCGACCGGGTGAGGCTCGAGCGGCACAGTGCCGCCGGCGGCGACGATCTTGCGCCCCGTCGCCGCCGCGTCCGACGCGCTGAAATGGGTGTTCCACGCCACCTGCATCCCGCGCCCCGGCACGATCTGCATCATCCCGGCGACGCTCTGGCCATTGCGGCGGGCCATCGCATAGCCGTTGAAGCCCGGATTGGGCGGATCGAAGGTCCAGCCGAACAGGCCGCCGTAGAAGCGCTCGGCGCCCTCGCGGTCGGGGGTCATCAGGTCGGCCCAGCAAGGGGCCCCGTCGGTGTATTCGGGTCGGAGGGTCATGGTCGTCACTCTCTCGGGGGTCGGGCGCCGCAACACGCGGCCGGGACAGCCGCGCGCATCTGCGCGTCAGCCCGGGTGACAACTTGCAACAAACAAGTGCAGTTCATCAAGACAATTTCGCGCACCCGGCTCGAGGTGATTTCCGGATACAAACCCGAGAATGCCTGTCACGCCTCGGTGAGCGGTCTCGGCCGTCGCTGCAGAGCCGCCGCCTCGGCCATCGTCGGTCCGCTCCGCCAGAAAAACATCGTTCATCTGCGCCCTCTGCCCCAGCTGTGGCATTACGAGCGTCAGGCCCCTCGTGCCGCGCGACGTCGCCCTCCGGGACTCCCGGTCCGGCTCTCCGACACCCCCGCCTCGGCCATACCTTTAACTACAGCGCTGCAGACCTCCGGCCACGCCCGTACCCGCTGCCGCCGCGCTCGACCTGCCGCTCCGACTCGTCGCGCGACCGGTTGCCCGCGCGCCTCTGCGCCGTGCCCCGGTCCCGCCGAATCAGCGCACTCCGCCGTCTGCCGTGATTTCACCCGACAACGCGGGCTCCTCGCGCACGACGAGCAATCCGAGGATCGAATCGCGGCAGCGAATCCAATCACGAGACTGCGAAGATCACCACCGCAATCGAGCGACCGCAAATCGCGCGATCCGAAATGTCATCACCGTGAATCCCACGACCGTCAACCCCATGATCGCGAATCCGAACATCACGGGGCTCACATCCGCCGACCGAGCAGCGGGTTCGGCCGACAGTCGCTCCGGCCGGCCACGCATGCGCGAACGATCGTCGGCACACCGCGGGCCGAACGTCCTCGGCGAGCGCGGCGCGCTCGTCGCCGAGCGCGGGCGATGTCGGGCGCCGCGGCCCAGGGCCGTCTCGGGCAAGACGGTCCTGGGCCGCGTCACACGTGGAGCGGGCGAGGTCGGGCAAACACTCGCTCAATCGCCCCAACCGCCGACCACCGGCGGATTCGCGTTCGACTTCCACAGCTTCGGGCTCATCGCCCCGTCCTTCGTCACCCACCCGCGCGGGTCGATGTGCAGCGGCGCTTGCCAGCCGTACGGGTCGACCGCGTAGCGGTGGAATTCATGCGAGCCGCCGGCGCAGGACGTGCAGTTGTCGGCGTTCGCGACGAACCACCGGTCCTTCTGCGTCGGCGTGCCCACGTTGGTCTCGCGGATCACCGTGAGGTGCAGGTGCGGCCCGCTCGTCCAGCCGCCGTTGCCGACGTCGCCGATGATCGTGTTCTTCGTGACGTTGGTGCCGACCGCCGGCGTGACCGTGCGCTTGACGTGGAAGTAGCCGGCCACGAAGCTCTCGTTGTAGGTCGCCGGCGTCGTCACGATCTTGTGGCGGACGTACACCTCGCCCTGCAGGAAGCCGTCCCAGCCGGCGTTGCGGTACTCGATGTAGTCGCCGGCCGCGATCGCGGCCTGGCAGGACGCGCTGAGGTCGTTCCAGCTCGAGCAGGCCGCCGGCCAGCCCGCCGCGAAGTCGCGGTTGATGCAGCCGCCGTACTTCTTCTTCGCCGACTCGGCCGTCGCGCACACCACCGCCGAGGTCTGGTAATCGCGGCTCACGATCACCTTACCGTCGGTCATCGCGTACAGGTCGGTGTTCTCGGCCGCACCCCAGTCCCAGCCGTCGTGGTCGTCGATGTAGTCGGTGATCGCGTGGCCCTTGAAGTTGACCTTCGTCGCCGCCGCGTTGAGGTACGGCGCGACCGCCCCGAACCACCCCGTGTTGAGAGTCGGCGCCCCTTCGCGGGCGAAGTCGACGCCCGTGCCGCTCGACGAGAACGTCGCCGGCGAGCGCTCGAAGATCGGCAGCTCGAGCGGGGACACAGTCATCACGCAGTTTGGCTCCTCGGCGGCCACCGACGCGTCGAACGCCCACGTCAGCGGCGCGCCGCCGGACCCGCGATACACGCCCGGGCCCCACGTCTGGCCGTCGCACCAGATCACCGTCTCGTTGGCGCCGGCGGCCGAGAACAGGCCCGCCTTGCGGATCGTGCCCGCGCCGAACTGGCTGATCAGATAGGCGCACGGATCGCCGCCGTTGGTGTCCCAGGAGTAAGCCCAGCCGCCGCCCGGCCAGGTCATGCTGCAGTAGTGGCCATAACCGGCGGGCTCCGCGATCTCGCCGGCCGCCAGGCTCGGCCGGACCGGGGCCGCGAATTCATCTGTCTCGGGGGACAGGTGGCCCGACATCTCGCCCGGCGCGAACACGCGGACATCGGGCGCGTCCGCCGTGCCGGCGAACCCCGCGAACGCCTCGTTCGCCTCCTCGCCGACGATGCGGTCGTACTCTGCCACCTCGGTGATCGCCCGCGGCGCACCGGGGGCGATCGTCGGCGTCTCCTCGGCCTCGGCCGCCGGCTCCTCGTCACAGCCGCACAGGCCGGCACAGAGGCCGAAGAATAAGACGTGCTTGAAACAATCCACGGTTCGCTCCTGATCTCTCGTCACGGGGTACGCGAGAGAGGTGACCGCGGGGCCGGGAACAATTGCGGGCCTTTGCCGCCGCCGTGAAAAACCATCACGGACGACAGATGACCGGGGTCACGCACATCGGCGCAATTGATCCGCGCCGCGCCGACACTGGTCGTTCGCTGCATCCTGCGGTCGATCGCAGCCGGCGTCGCTCCGGAGCATCGTCCGCCCCATCGAGTCGCGGAGCGCCCCGCGACCAAGCTCGTGGTCGACGCGACCCATCGACTCGAGCAAGTCCAGGTTCGACACCGCCGATGTTTGCAGCCGGACGCCGACCCCGATCCGTGAGACGTCGACGAAGAAGTGTTCGCCGGCCGCTCGCCGTGGTGTGACGAATCGACAGCTCGTGCGGTCGGCGAGCGAGAGCGCCCCGGACCTCGCCGGCGGACCACGACGTCGGCGACGAGCGACGAACCGTCGTGTCGCGCGATTTCGTGCGTCAGCGCGTCGAGCATCGATGCTATCGTCGCCGGCGTCGTGGACAACGAGCCCAAGCGCTACGTGTACAACAAGCAGGCCGGCGCGCTGCAGGAGGCCGCCGCCGCGCCGCCCGGCACGCGCATGCGGGTGGCGTCCATGCGCATGAGCAGCGCCGCGCAATCGGTGTTGCCGGCGCAGAACGTCGCCGACGACGACGACTCGCTCGCGGCTCCCGAGCCGCTGCTGCAGCGCGCAGGCGACGTCCGACTCGCTCGGCCCGCGCGGCCCGGCGAAGCCGGCCGCGATCCCACTCGCCAGACCAGGAGACCCGGCATGTTCTCATACACCATCGAGGACTGCGAGCACGTCCTGATGATCCACAAGGACGGCACGATGGAGGAGCTCGTCGGGCCGAAGCGCGTGTCCACCTTCGGGCGCACCTTCCGGCGGATGGAGCACTACGTCGCGCACCCCGGCGAGTTCCTGGTCGTGCGCTACCGCGACGGCCGCCAGGAGCACCTCGTCGGCCCGGCGCACCTGTGGCTCGACCCGCGCAAGCACCTCTCCGCCACCCGTGAGGAGGGCCTGCAGCTCGCGGCCAAGGAGGCCGTCGTCATCTACGAGCGGGCCGACAGCGGCGAGGTCAAGCGGCGCGTCCTGCAGGGCCCCGCGGTGTTCGTGCCGCAGCCCGGCGAATGGCTGCACACCTTCTCGTGGCACGGCTCGACCGGCGCGGGCTACCGCAAGGTGCCCAACGCGCTGGTCTTCCAAAAACTCTGGCTCATGCCGGATCAGATGTACCACGACGTCGAGGACGTGCGGACCGCCGACGACGCGGTCATCACCGTGCGGCTCATGATCTTCTTCGAGCTCGTCGACATCGACCTCATGCTCGCCACCTCGCACGACCCGATCGGCGACTTCGTCAACGCCGCCACCAGCGACGTCGTCGACTTCCTCGGCCGGCACGACCTCGCCTCGTTCAAGCTCCACACCGATCAGCTCGGCGACCTCGCCACCTACCGCCAGCTGACCGCGCGCGCCGCCCAGTGCGGCTACCGGATCGGCAAGGTCGTCTACCGCGGCTTCGAGGCCCCGCCCTCGCTGCAGCAGATGCTCGACCAGGCGATCGAGTCGCGCACGCGCCTGCAGCTCGAGCGCGCCACCCAGCAGCAGGCCCAGGAGCTCGAGGACTTCAAGCTCGAGCGGCAGCTGGCCCGCGGCGAGCGGCAGCGGGCCGACGGCGCCGCCGAGCAGGCCCACGCGCTCGGCCTGCAGAAGTCGCGCCGGGCCGCCGAGCTCGAGGCCGACACCGCCCGCAGCGAGTTCGAGCGCAACCAGCGACGCCTCGACCAGGAGCGGGCCCTCGCCGACCAGCGCGCCCGCCACGACGAGGAGGGCCGCCACCTCGCCGCCCTGCGCCAGCTCGGCGTCGACCTCACCGCCCTCCTCACCCAGCACCGCGCCGACCAGGTCATCGAGCTGCGCGGCGACGGCGACGGCGCCCACGTCCACCTCGACGCCCCCCGCCGTGAGCTGCGCTGACCCGAAGGTCATGTCCTCAAGGACATGCCTTTAAAGGCATGTCCAATCGGACATTTCCCATCGGGCATCTACAGACCGCCGTCCCTCGCAGCAGCGCCCCGGTCGCCACGCGGCATGTCGCGCAGCCGCGGCATGCCCTCGAGAACGTCTTCTCAAAAAACATGGCCGATCGGACATTCCCCATCGGACATGTCCTGTTCGCCGTCCATCACAGCAGCGCCTCGGCCGCCGCGCGAATGGCCGCGCGGAGGGCCGCCTCGTCGGCCTCGGTCGGCGCCTGCAGGGCCGCGGGGAAGGCCGCGGTCAGGTCGATGAGCACGTCGAGCTCGACCTCGTCGACGATCGCCCCGCGGTCGTGTCGGCCCCACTTCGACGCCGCGCTGGCCACCCGCGCCGGGTTCGTCAGCCGTTCGGCCCACGCGATCAGGGCCGCGCGGTCGGGGCGCTGGCCGGGGTCCCAGGCCTCGCTCTCCTGGAACCGCTGCTCGTCGAACTCCGCGATCTTGCGCTTGTAGGTCGGCCGCGTCCCCGGCCGCGCGCGTGCGTCGGGGCGGACCACCAGGCCCTCCGCGAAGTTGTCGGCGAGCGCCGGCAGCCCGAGCAACGCCGGCACGCGCGTCGGCGACCGCGTCGGCGCCGCCTCGACGTGCGGCCGCGGCCCCGCGCGCACCACCGGCGGCACCAGCAGCCCTGTCTCTCGGGACAGCTCGGCCAGCTCGCTCCACGCCAGCAGCTCGCCCTCGTCGTCGTCGCTCGCGGCCACCAGCGCGTCGAAAGCCGCCCAGCGCAGGTCGGGCGCGTACCAGATCCCCGTCTGCACCGGCTGCAGGCCCGGCGCCGGCACCACCTCCGGGTGCGGGTAGCCGCCGCCGAACAGCTCGCCGTAGAACACCACCATCGGCGCGCCGAGCCGGCCGGCGGCAGCCCGCGCGACCTCGGCCAGCCCGGCCCGCACCAGCTGCCAGCCGAAGAACGGGTCGTCGTCGGCCAGCCACGCCTTGCGCTTGCCGAAGCGGACCTGCTCGCCGGCGACCGCGATCAGCAGCTGCGCCCCGTGGATCTTCTCCAGCGCGACCCAGGGCCCGCCGGGGACGAGCCCGAGCGGTTCGCCGGGCCCCGCGATCTTGCCGTAGAAGCGGTGACGCATCGCGCCAGGGTAACCGATCCGCCGCCCGCCGCGGCCCGACCTGCGCGCGCGCCCTCGCCCGCCCACCCCCGGCGCGGGGGACGAGACATGTCCGAATGGACATGACGCGAAGACCATCGCGCGTCCGCGCCCGCCTCGCCGCGCGGGGCGACTTGTGGCACCGTCGCCCGTCATGCTCGCCAAGATCTACGTCCAGCGCGACCCCACCACCGGCGAGTTCATCAACAAGAACGTCTACAACGCCTGGTACGGGTTCACCAAGATGGGCGTGTGGGCCGAGTCGTTCGTGTGGTCGGACCTCTACGAGGGCCGGCTCGCGCTCGAGCGCGACACCGCAGTGATCGGCGGGATCCTCACCGTGCGCACTGCCCTGTCCCAGCTCGGCGCCCCGGACCCGATCAACATCGACTACCCGCCGGCGCTCGAGGCGTTCCTGCGCCGGCGCGTGCGGCGAGCGACGATCCGCGAGGCCCACGCCCTGTGCCGCGACGACCGCTTCGACCCGCCGATTTTCATCAAACCCGTCACCGGCCAGAAGGAGTTCACCGGCCACGTCCTCGCCGTCTACCGCGACCTGCTGCGCACGGCCGGCTGGGCCCTCGAGGAGCCGGACACGCCGGTGTGGCTGTCGGACATCGTCGACTTCACGGCCGAATGGCGCTACTTCGTCCACGCCGGCGAGATCCTCGGCGTCGGCCACTACTGGGGCGATCCGCTGCGTTTCCCCGATCCCGGGGTCGTCCGCGCCGCCGTCGCGGCCTACACCGACGCGCCCGCCGCCTACGTCATCGACTTCGGCGTGCTCGCCGACGGCAGCACCGCCATGGTCGAGGTCAACGACGGCTTCTCCTTCGGCTGCTACGGCCTCAACCCTTACGCCCACGCGCGCATGCTCACCGCCCGCTGGCTCGAGCTGGTCCGCCTCGCCGACGATTGATACACTCTCGGCATGCATGTCCATTCGGACATGTTCTATCGAACATATTCTGTGACTCGACCTGCATGTCGATCCGGACATGCTCCATCGAGCATCAGCCATGGGTGAATCGGGCCCGTCCGCCATGACCTGCTCCGAAAGCCAGGTCATCTTCCCATGACCCGGCCGGCGATGAAGCACGTTTCCGCGCCTCCGAGAGCGACCCCCGTCCGCAATTTCAGCAGCATTGCTATTTTTGACACCCACCGTCATGCTCGTCGGCGGTCCGATGACCTCGCGGCGCTCGCTGGTCTTCCTCGCGCTCTCGCTGCTCGTCCTCGCGGGCGCGATCGCCTATCGATGGACGCGACCGACCCCCATCCCCGCCGCACCTCCGGAGCCGGCCGGCAGTCTCGGCGACCATGTCCGAACGCACATGGTCCTTGCGCCACGTGACCCGACCATGCCCGGCCCCGCCCCGCAGCCGCCCGGCGCCCGCGGGCTCGCGCTCGACAACGACGCCTGCGAGGCCTGCCACGAGGTCGAGGCCGCCCAGTGGCGCGGCTCGCAGCACCAGACCGCGACCACCGAGCGAGAATTCCAGCGCGCCCTGGCCCACGAGCCGATGCCGTTCTGCCGCGGCTGTCACGCCCCCGAGGCCGATCCGCGCCGTCCGGCCAGCGGCGCCGCGGCCGAGATCGGGGTCGGCTGCGTCAGCTGCCACGTCGTCGGCGACGCAGTCCTCGCCGCGCCCGGGCCGGACGTGGCCGCACCGCACCCGCTGCGCCGCGACCCTCGCTTCGCCACCGCCGCCGCCTGCGCCAACTGCCACGAGTTCGGCTTCCCTGACAACCGCCGGCGCGCCCTGCCGGAGGCGATGCAGCGGACCCTCGCCGAGCACGCCGCCTCGCCGCAGGCCGCCACCGGCTGCGCCGACTGTCACATGCGCGACCGCGCCGGCGCCCGCAGCCACGCCTTCATCGGCTCGCGGGACGACGACTACTTCCGCGACGCCCTGACCGTCGAGGCCGAGCGCGTCGCCCCCGACCGCATCGAGCTCCGCGTGGCCGCCCGCGCCGACGTCGTCGGCCACGCGGTCCCTACCGGCGACCTGTTCCGCCGCCTCGCCGTCGCAGTGCGCCCGCTCGCGCCCGGCGAGGCTCGCCCGTGGACGACCGCCTACCTCGCCCGCCACTACGCGCTCGAGGCGGCCCGCGGCGGCGCCCCGCTCCGCGTCGAGCGCTCCGACGACCGCCCCCACCCCGGCGAGCCGCCGCGCGTCCTGCGGTTCCAGCTCGACCCGGCCGATCGCGCCCACCCCGTCGCCTGGGAGGTCCGCTTCGAGCGGGTCGAGTCGCTGCTCGAGGAGCGCGAGGACCGGGCGATCGTCGTCGGCGGCCTGACCGTCGCCGCCGGCGAGCTGCCGCGGCTGCCATGAATGACTCATGAGACAGGTCGTGAAAGCCATGTCCACAAGAACATCCGCGTTCGTCCTCGTCGTCCTCGCCGCCTGCAGCCCACGCCCGTCGGACTTCACCGGCGGCCCCGCCACCGACTCCGCGGCCACCTCTTCGACGGGCGCCGGCTCCGACGCCGTGGACCCGACCACCGGCACCGCCGGCACCACCGGCACCACCGGCACCACCGGCACCACCGGCACCGTCGCCACCACCGTCGCCACCACCGGCGCCGAGGCGACCTCGACCGGGGACTCGACCCCCGATACCTCCTTCGACCACCCCCTGCCCTACGGCTGCGAGCCGTTCCTCGACGACTGTCCCGAGGGACAGAAGTGCGCCGCCGTCGGCGAGAGCTACCAGACCCTCGCGTGCGTGCCGGTCGTCCGCGACCCCGCCGGCCTGTACGAGCCGTGCACTCTGGTCGGCGACGGCCTCGACGGCCGCGACACCTGCGGCCCGCACCTGATGTGCTGGAACCCCGACCCCGACACCGGCGTCGGCACCTGCTGGGGTCAATGCCTCGGCTCGTTCGACGCGCCCACCTGCGCCGACCCCGCGGCGGCCTGCCACATCGGCCGCAGCGCCCTCTTCCTCTGCATCCCGGGCTGCGACCCGCTCCTGCAGGACTGCGCCGACGACGAGACCTGCATCCCCCACCCGCAGGACCCGAACAAGTTCCTCTGCGTCGTCGACGCCGGCGGCGAGGAGGGCCACGCCCTCGACCCCTGCGAGTACGTCAACGTCTGCGACCCGGGCACCTACTGCGTCGACCCTGCCCTCGCCGACCCGTGCGACCCGCAGGCGTCCGGCTGCTGCCTGCCGTGGTGCGACCTCGCCGGCCCGCCGTGCCCCGACCCCGGCCTCGAGTGCATCCCCTGGTTCGAGAAGGGCGCCGCACCGCCCGGCCACGAGGACCTCGGCGTGTGCGGCACGCCGCCCTGACGGATCTTCCCGCAAGGACATGCTCGATCGAACATGCCCGATCGAGCATTCCCCTCGGAGCATGCCCTTACGGACATGTCCCATCATCCATCCTCGAGACCGCGGCGCCCGAGCCGCGGATCCGCGAATTCGTGGCCGCGCGTGCGATCACCCGGGCCGCCACGCCGGCGTCGAGGCGCCGACGCGGCCCGCCGATCGCCCTCGCCCGCCGCGTCCGCCCCCGTCAGCGCACGCGATAGCCCCCGTGCTCGGCCGCGATCTCGTTGTAGCGGGCGAACCCGAGGATCCACTTGTGGCCGTCTTCCCGCGACACGTCGGCGTCGGGGAAGTAATCGCGGGCGATCAGGTCCGCGTGCTGGCGCAGCTTGCCGGCCAGCGCCGCGCACTCCTCCGGCGTCACCAGCCACCCGTCGTTCGACTGGAACTTGAACGCGCCCGCGCGGCCGTTTTGCAGCGACGACGCCGACACCGCGGCCTCGTGCGCCTGCAAGTACGCGCGCGCGGCCGCCAGCTCGGCGGCCGACGGCGCCGGCGCGTCCTCGGGCGCCTCGCCGCGGACCGCCTCGAGCGCCGCGAACACGCGGTCCTCGTCGAGCCCGTCCAGCTCCAGCTCGGGGATCTCCGGCGCCGGTCCGTAGTGGATCGCGTCGGCCCACTCGAGCGCGCCCACGGTCATCCGCATGCCCCACATGTTGAAGCGGTAGTAGCCGGCGATCCCGCTCGAATTCGGCAGCTCGTTCTCGTCCGCGGCCGGGGGGGTGCGCACCATCTGGAGGTCGTAGCCCATCGTCCAGCCCTACCACGGATCGCCCGCAGCGGCGTCGCCTCACGCCCCGGGCGGCGGCCCGTCGGCGGCCTGCGTGCCAAGCTCTCGCCGTGCCGCCCTCCGCCCGCTATCGGCCGGATCCTCGCTTCCTCGGCCTCGGCGACGGCTTCGCCGACGTCGTCGCCCCCGCGCGGTTTCCGGTCCACGTCCTGCGCCACCGCGACGATCGCTGGGCCGCGCGGATCGGCCTCGACACCCTCGGCGACGCCGAGTGGGAGCGGCACTTCGCCCGCTTCGAGCCGCTGCCGGGCAACCTGCCCGAGCCGCTCGCCCTGCGCTACCACGGCCACCAGTTCGGCAGCTACAACCCCGCGCTCGGCGACGGTCGCGGCTTTCTGTTCGCCCAGCTGCGCGACGCAGTCGACGACCGCCTGCTCGACCTCGGCACCAAGGGCAGCGGCGCCACCCCGTACGCGCGCGGCGGCGACGGCCGCCTCACCCTCAAGGGCGGCGTGCGCGAGATCCTGGCCGCCGAGCTGCTCGCGGCCCGCGGCGTCGACACCTGCAAGATCGTCAGCGTGTTCGAGACCGGCGAGCGGCTGTGGCGCGGCGACGAGCCCTCGCCCACGCGCTCGTGCGTGCTCGTGCGGCTCAGCCACTCCAACCTGCGGATCGGCACGTTCCAGCGCCACGCCTACCACCGCGACGTCGCCCGCCTCGGCGCCCTGGTCGACTACGCCGTCGAGCACCACTTCCCGGCCGCGCGCCAGGGCGACCTCGCCGGCACCACCGCCGCGCTGCTGCGCCTCGTCGTCGAGCGGGCCGCCGCCACCGCCGCCGCCTGGACCGTCGCCGGCTTCGTCCACGGCGTCCTCAACACCGACAACCTCAACATCACCGGCGAGAGCTTCGACTACGGCCCCTGGCGCTTCCTCCCCACCTACGACCTCGGCTTCACCGCCGCCTACTTCGACGAGACCGGCTTCTACGCCTTCGGCCGCCAGCCGAACGCGGTGCTGTGGAACCTCGGGCGGCTGGCCGAGACCCTGCTGCCGCTCGCGGGGCGAGATGTCCTCGAGGACAGCCTCGGCGCCTTCGAGCCGACCTTCCACGCCGCCGTCCGCCGCGCCTTCCTCGACCGCCTCGGCCTCCAGCCGCGCGGCGACGCGGCCGACGACGTCGTCATGGACGCCTGCTACGCCTTCCTCGCCTCCCGCCGCCTCGACCTCGACCGCTTCTACTTCGACTGGTACGGCGGCGAGGCCAGCGCCGCGCGGGCCCTCGCCGGCCGGGCCGCCGTCCACTACGCCCCTCCCGAGTTCGCGGAGGTGCGCCGCGCCTGGGCCGAGCACCTCCCGGCCGCCCCCGAGCGCCTGGCCCACCCGCACTACGCCGGCGACGCCCCGTGCTCGCTGCTCATCGACGAGGTCGAGGCGCTGTGGGCCCCGATCGCCGAGCGCGACGACTGGGCCCCCCTCGCGGCCAAGCTGGCCGAGATCCGCGAAGTCGGGGCCCTCCACGGCCGCGATCCGCTCAAGGACATGCCCTGATAGACATGTCCCGAGAGACATTTCCCTCGAGACATTCTCCTTCGGACATGTCCTCGTGTCCCGCCGGCCGCGGGCCCCTCGCGCAGAAAGAGCGCAGGGAGGAGTTCATCCGCCGGCTCTCGCCCTCGACGACCCCCGACCTGCTGC
The DNA here is from genome assembly GCF_026965555.1 of Nannocystis punicea. GTDB lineage: Bacteria > Myxococcota_A > Polyangia > Nannocystales > Nannocystaceae > Nannocystis > Nannocystis punicea. The sequence continues at coordinate 6,225,178 of NZ_CP114040.1, forward strand.
CCTCCGCTCGCGGCGCCGCGTGAACCGTTCCCGCGCTCACAGCGCCCTGGCCGCGAGTTGCGACCCGATCGACGCCGCGTCGGTCGGCCCGCGCCCGCTGCAGGCCCGGAGCTCGCGGCCTGTCGCCACCTCGTGAGCCGTCCGCACGCGAGCCCCGCAACGGCCATCCGCGAGCGAGCCGTCCTCTCCCGCGTCCTCCGTCCGGTCGGCGCCCGCCTCCGCCGCCGGCAACAGCTCGTCGGCCTCGTCCTCGAGCACCAGCCGCGCCTCCGCGTCCTCGAGCTCCGCCAACTCCTCCTCCACCCCGATCTCGGTCAGCTCCCAGTCGTGCTCCGGAGCGCAGCCTGCCAGCCACAACCCCCAGGCCGCGCCGATGATGGCGCACACGCTCCGGATCCCTCGATTGCGTCCGATCTGCTGCATGAGGCCATCCTGGCAGCTTCTCTCTATCTCGCGCGGATCAAGACGTCACCAGCCCTCGCGCGCTGCCGCGCCTCCGTTCCCCCCATTCTCCCGACGGCCGAGACATCGGCCATTCACACCTTCGAGGGCCCCTCCGCGTCCATCGGCCGGCCTGTCCCTCGCGCCATCTCTTGCCATTTCTCCACGAACGAAGCAGCCCGAAAGGACATGTCCCTTCGGGCTGCTCCTGGCGATCCCGACCGCGCGGCGCTCAGCCGATCTTGAAGAAGTTGAGCTTGTTGCCGTCGGGGTCGCGGAAGTACCCCGCGTAGAAGCCGGGGCCGCGCTCGCCGGGGGCGCCCTCGTCGGTCCCGCCGAGGGCGAGCGCGCGGGCGTGCAGACGATCGACCTCCGCCCGGTCGGCGCAGGCCAGGGCCACCATCACGCCGTTGCCGACCGTCGCGTGCTTGCCGTCGTACGGCGTGCACACGGCGAGCGCCGGCTCGGCCTCGCTCTTGCCCCAAATGATGAATCGGTCGAAGTTCAGCGTGCGCTTGGCGCCCATCTCGCCGAGGAGCGTGTCGTAGAACGCGGAGGCCCGCTGCATGTCGTTGGAACCGAGACTGACGTAGCCGATCATGGGCGCGGACAGTAGCGCGGCCGCCGGCCCCTGGAAAGGCCGCTCCCGTCGACGGCCGCTCGCAACATTGTCTCGCGCCGGCCCGGCGAAGCGGCCTGCACGACGTGAGTTCTGGCGAGCCTTCACCGCCAGTTCGCGCCCGTGGCGGTGCGACCGGGACCTCGGCGATCGAGGCGGACGCAGAGGCCGACCTGCAGGCGCCGCCCCGCACGCTCGCGCAGGCCGGTGCGCTCACCCTGTTCACCGGTCGTCTTCACCCCGTCGCGGCGACGTCACCGCCGCGTCGCACCCTCGATTCGGATCCGCGCCTCGCTCCAACCACTGTTCCACGCACGAGCCCTCGCGCCTGACGTGACCGCATCGCCAGTCCCGCCCGGGGGTATCATGGACCGATGCGCGCCTCGCTCCTCGGCCTCGCGTCCGTGCTCGCCTGTCGTCCGGCCGACGTCCCGCCGCCGGAGCCGCCCCCCGCCGCCGCGACCGTCCCCGCGCGATCGCAGGACGAAGCCCCCGCGAACGGCCCGACCGAGCTGCGATTCGCCTGGGAGTCCCCGTGCACCGTCGAGACGCGCACCACGATGAGCGGCTCGGACGAATCCGCGGAGTACCGCCAGCTCCTCGCCGTGCGACCCGATCCCAGCCGCGACGCCATGGTGCTGTCCGGCGCCGGCTTCGAGATGCTGCGCTACCGCGGCCGCGACCCCACGGATCCGTCCGTCCAGCACGGCGTCGCCCGCTTCCTCGTCACGTACAGCCTGCCGGTCGAGTTCGTGGTCGACCGCGCGGGCAAGCTGCTCGACGTCCACGGCATCGACGCCGAGACCCTGCTCGGGGTGGCGCGCAAGCTGCGACCGCTCACGCCCGAGGCCGAGGACATGGTGCGGATCCTGTTCAAGCGGCAGGACGTCCGCGACTACTTCCTCTACCTCGCGGAGCGCGAGTGGAGCGCGTGGGGCTCGGCGTGGCACGGCCTGACGCTGGCCCGCGGCGAGGAGCGCGTCGTCGAGGACACGGTCGAGATCGCCGGCAAGCTCCTGCCGCGGCGCACCACCATGCTCCACGCCGGCCCGCCGACGCAGCGGGCCACGTCCGCCTGATGTTCGAGCGCGTCGTCGAGGCCACCCGCGAACAGGTCCAGGGCGGCGGTTCCCTGCTGTACTACGAATTCGGCCGCCCGCCGCTCGGCGAGCGCGGCGCCCTCATCACCATGCAGAGCTTCGAGCAAGTCGAGCTCGTCACCGACCCCGCCACCCTGCGCCCGCTCCGCGTCTCCTATGAATGGAGCCGCCGCACCGACAACGAGCGCACCTGGTTCTTCAAGCTGGTCAAGGAGTTCACCTGGCCGGCCCGCTGCGCCGAAGCCGGAGCGTGACCGGCCAGCCGGTCACGGGCTCGACTGTCCTCCGCCGGAGCATGACCGGTGTCACAGGATCGACTGCCCTCCGCGGTGCGTTCCAACGCAGCCCGACAAGACCGACGCGCGAAACGAGCCGGGAGCATGACCGGTACATGCTCCAAACGACATGCTTCATCCGACATGCTCGTCAGGACATTCCCATGAAGACATGTCCTTTCGATACACTCACCCGCCGGCCGCGCCGACCGCCACCACCGCGATCTCGCCCTTCTCGCTGCCCGCGGCCAGCCGCCCCCCGGCGCGATCGAACGTCACCGCCGTCACCGAGCCCTTGGCGAACACCTTCTGCGACGCCAGCCGCTCCCCGCCCGGATAGGCCAGCAGCGCCACCTCTCCGTCGACCGTGCCGATCGCCAGGCGCTTCCCGTCGGGGTGCCACGCCAGGCACGTGAGCCCCAGCGTCGCCGCCTCGAGCTCCGCGAGCGCGCGCCGGCCGTCGCTCACCGCGTAGCACTGCAGCCGGCGCTCCTCCTCGACCTCGATCTTGCCGTCGCGCTCCGGCCCGTAGAGGCTGCGCAGGCACAGCGCCAGCAAGTGCTCGCCGCGCGGGTCGAACAGCAGCGCGCGCGTCGCCCGGCCGCCGCGGTGGCCGGGGAAGAAGTTCACCTTCCAGGCCACGCGCCCGCCGGCTCGCTCGACGCAGCGCGTCTCCTCGGCCCCGTCGGCCGTCCACGCCACGCGCCGGCCGTCGGGCGACAGCGCGGCGATCGGATAGACATCGACCGCGTCGCCGCCGATCCGCGCCAGCTCGCGCCACGTCTTCGCGCCCGGCGGCCCGACCTCGAGGATCGCCACGCCCGTGGCAGTCACCACCGCCACCTGCTCGCCGGCCGCGTCGACGCTCGACAGCGACACGTTGCACACGTGCGAGATCGGGTGAGCGCCCAGCTCGTGCACCGCGTCGCCGTCGGGCTCCCACACCAGCACGCGCGCGGCCGGCGTCACGTGACCCGGCCGCGGGTCGGGCAGGAAGTCGTAGAAGCTGAACACCAGCCGGCCGTCGACCAGGAACGCACAGCCGCCGCAGGTCGAGGACACCGTCGACAGCGGCGCGAAGATCCGCGTCACCGCGCCGGTCGCCGCGTCGATCCTGCACAGCGCGTGCGTGGGCCCGCCGCGGCGATCCGACACCTGGGCCACCGCCAGGCCCTCGCCGCCCCGATCGAACACCAATCGCTGCACCGGCTTGGGCCCGCCCGGCGCGCGGTAGCGGTGCAGCTCGGCGAACGGCCCCGCCGGCGCCCGCGATTTGCGAGCGCGGCGCGGCGCCGCCGGGTTGGCCGCGAGCGCCTCCGCGTACGTCTCGATCGCCGGCGGTGCACCACCGTCGCCCGCGACCGCGATCGCCACCTGCGGCGACGACGGCCGCTCCACCGACAACCCCGCGCGCGCCAGCACCTCGGCCACCAGCCCCTCGTCGCCGCGCCAGTACAGGTGCAGCTGCGAGCCGAGCTGGCCCAGCGCGTCGAACCCGTCGTGGCTCTGATCGTGCCAGAACACGGCCGTCTGCTGCTCGTCGCGCTCGCGCTCGCCGACGCTCTCCCAGCCGGAGCTCTGCGTCATCCCGGCGCGGGCCAGCGCGATCACCCCGCGCGCCTCGAGCTCCGCGAACGCGACCAGCAGCCGCCCCAGGTCGCACGACTCCCGCCCCGAGCGCGGGCTCAGCACCAGCGTCCCGCTCTCGTCGTAGCCCTCGCGTGGCGCCGCCTCGACCTCGATCCGGATCGTCAGCCCGTGCCGTGCGAACGCCAGCTGGAGCTCGTTGCGCGAGCCACCCCAGACGATCGGCAGCGGCCGCGTCAGCGCCCCGTCGGCCGCGAACGCCTCCTCGGCCGCGCGGCTCCACAGCACGAACGCCTCCGCCTCGCCCTCGTCGGTCGGCGAGAACGCGGCCAGCGAAGCGTCGTCGACCCCCGCGAACACGTCGAGCTCGTCGTACTCGCGGTTGAGGGTGCGCCCGCGCAGGCGGAAATTCTTCCGCCCCTTCAGGTCGCCGAGGATCTGCTCGAGGAGGCTCCGCGTGACATCCACACGCCGAGGATACCCGATCGCGGCCGCCTGCGCGCCAGAGCTGCGGCGGTCGGCCGCGCCCGGCAGGGCCCGACCGCCGGGCTCGTCCCCGAGCTCCGTTCGCCGCCATTCTATCACATGTCCCAAGAGACATCTTTAGCCCACCGTCGCTCACCTGTCCCGGCAGACAGCTCCCACCCGGGCCGACGCACCCGTCTTCCACCTGTCCCGGCGGACAGATCATGACCCTGAGCTCGCGCGAACGTTGCTCGCCTGTCCCGGCGGACTCGTCCGCCTACAACCTGTCCCGAGGGACATCTCACCGGCTCCGCCCGAGCTCGGTCGTCCCATGTCCCCGCGGACAGATTCCTCGTTCGATCCCCGCGGACGACCCCGCCCCCTGAGAACGCCCCGCCCCGCTCTGTCTCCACAGACAGGTCCAGCCCGTCCTCGGCCGGCTCCACGCCGCTTGCTTCCAACCTGTCTTCGCGGCCAGATGCGCTGCTGACCGCGGTTCGGCCGGCCCCGCGCGGCCCTGCCCCGCGACTGGCCGGCGCGGGCCTCGACGCGTACACTCCGCCCCCGTTCGATGCCGGTCGTCCTCGCCGCACTGCTCACCGCGCTCACGCGCGCGGCCGATCCTGCGGACACCGTCGTCGTCGCCTGGCAGGTGCCGGAGGGGTGTCCCGGCGTCGAGGCGTTGCACGCGGGGATCCGCCGCTCGCTCGGGGGCCTCGCGGTCGAGCGCCGCACGCCCGTGCAGGTCGGCGTCGTCGTCGCCCGCGAGGCGCCGCGGCGGTTTCGCCTCGAGCTGCGGCTCGACGCCGGGGACGGACCGAGCGAACGCGTCCTCACCAGCGACAGCTGCAGCGCGGCGGTCGACACCGCCGCCTGGCTGATCGCCGTCGCCATCGACGTCCGCGCCGCCCAGCCCGCCGCGCCGCCGGTCGGGGTCCCGCCAGGCCCCGAAACCACCGTCCCCGAGCCGCCGCCCGGCTCGCAGCCGAACCCGTCCTCCCTCGCGCCCGGCTCGCCGCCGAGCCCGTCCGCTCCCCGTCCCGAAGCACCCCCACCCGCGCCCGGTTCGCAGCCGAGCCCGCCCGTCCCCGGCTCGCAGCCGAGCTCTCCCGGCCCCCATCCGAGCCCGCCTGCTCCCCGCCCCGAGCCCCTCGCGCCCGCGCTCCCGCCCGACGCCGACCCTCCCGAGCCCCTCGAGCCCGCTCCACCGAGCGCGAAACCGCCCGCCACGCGCGACCGCGCCCTGCACCTCGACCTCTGGGCTGGCGGCGGCCTCGGCCTTGGCGTCCTGCCGCGCCCGGCGCCGACCGCCGCGCTCGGCCTCACCCTCGCCGGCCCGCGCTGGGAGACCGAGCTCAGCGGCCACTACTGGGCCCTCCGCCGCGAGGACTTCGGGGAAGGCCGCGGCGGCAAGTTCGCCCACGGCCACGCCGCAGTGCGCGGCTGCGGCGCCTGGGAGCGCGGCCGCGTGCGGATCCCGCTGTGCGGCGGCCTAGCGATCGGCGGCGTCAGCGGCGAGGGCGTCGGCGCGCTGCTCCCTCGCACCGCCCGCTCGCTGTGGATCGGCCTGCTCGCCGGCGCCGGCCTGCGGGTCGCCCTGCACCCGCGCGTCGGCCTGCTCTTGCGCGCCGAGGCCGTGTTCGGCCTGCGGCGCCCCGGCTTCCTGCTCGATCCGTCCCCCGGCGTCGTGTTCCGGCCCGCACCTGTGGGCTTCTCCGCGTTCCTCGCGCTCTCGATCCGGCTGCGCTGACATGTCCGAATCGACCGGGCCGTGGACATCTAGAGGTTCGATGCCCGCCAGCGGGGTCCTCTACGACGCGATCCGGTCCCCGGCCGAGACGCTCACCGTCGCCGACGTGTACCGCACGCACGCCGACTTCGTGTGGCGCGTGGTCCAGCGCCTGGGCGTCCCCGCGGCCGAAGCCGAGGACGTCGTCCACGAGGTCTTCCTGGTCGTCCAGCGCCGGCTCGGCGAGTTCGACGGCCGCGGCGCCATCACCAGCTGGCTGTACGCCATCGGCCGCGGAGTCGCGGCCAACTACCGCCGCGGCCACGCCCGCGCGGCTCGCCGGATCGATCGCGTCGAGCCCCCGCCGCCCCCGCGCTCGCCCGAGGACGACGCTGCCCACCGCGAGGCCGCCGACGTCATCGAGGCCTTCCTCGGTCAGCTCGACCAGGAGACCCGCGAGATCTTCGAGCTCTCCGACATCGAGGGCATGACCTGCCCCGAGATCGCGCGGGCCCTCGAGCTCGACCTGCACCGCGTGCACGCGCGGCTCAAGACCGCCCGCCGCCGCTTCAACGCCTTCGTCGCCCAGCGCGGCGCCATCACGAGGACCCCGTGACCGAACCCCGCGACGACCTCCCGGCCCTCGATCCCCGCGCCGCCGCCCTGCTGGCCACCTACCGCCGCGGCCGCGCCATGCCGCCGGCCGCCCGCGCGCGCGTCCAGGCCCGGCTCTCCGGGACATGTCCCCAAGAACATGTCCTTCCGCTCATGCCACGGCACCGCCACGGCACCGCCTGGGCCGTCGCCCTCGCGCTCGCCGCCGCCGTCCTGTTGTGGTTCGGGTTCGCCCGCCGCGGCCACGACCTGGCCGAACAGACAGGTCACTCCCCGACCATGAGCCCGGCCCACGGCGCCGCCGCGACCGCCGCGGCCGACGCCAACCCGGGCGCGGCGGCGCCGGCCGACGAGCGCGCCGAGGCGCCCGCGCCCGTCCAGCCCGTGTCCGCCGCCGAGCCCACGCCTGCGGCCGAGCCCGTCCGCTCGCGCCCCAAGCCCGCCGATCTCCGCCCCACGCGCGACGCGACCGAGCGCAACGACGAGCCCGCCGCGACCCGCGACGAGCCTGTCGCAGAAGAAGTCCCGGCCAGCGATCTACGCGGCGAGCAGGAGCTGCTCGCGCGCGGCTGGCAGTCGCTCGCTAGCGGCGACGCCGGGGCCGCCGCGCGCGACGCCGGCGAGCACGCGCGTCGCTATCCCGCCGGAGTGCTCGCCCCGGAGCGGCGCGCGCTCGAGGCCGCTGCCACCTGCGTCGACGATCCCGAACGCGGCGCCGAGCTCGCTCGCGCATTCCTCGCCGACCACCCGCGGAGCCCGCTCGCGCGGCGTGTCCGCGACGTCTGCGACCTCGCACCGTGACCTTCGACCGCCGAATCTCCACCGACGCTGTCCCACTGGTTCGCTTTGCGGACATGAACGGGGCGACCCCCGACGAGAGGACCTACCCATGCGACTTCACCTAAACCACGCACCCCTGTACGCCCTCGCCCTCGCTGCCGGCGCCCTGATCGGCGCCTGCGACATCGACAAGCCGATCGGCGAGCTCGGCCCCTACGAGCCCTGCGCGGACAAGAAGTGCGGCGACGCCTGCAGCGTTTGCGACCCCGACGACAAGGACTGCGTCGAGACCGCCGTCATCAAGGCCTGCGACGCCGAGGGAGCCTGCGTCGCCGGCAACCCCGGCGTGTGCGAGGACGGGGGCTGGAACCCGTGCGCCGACCAGCCCTGCGGCACCGGCTGCAACGTGTGCGCCCCCGACGACGAGGACTGCGTCGAGACCGACGTCATCAAGGCCTGCGACGCCAAGGGCCAGTGCGTCCCCGAGACCCCCGACCTGTGCGAGCCCGGCGGCTACGACCCGTGCGAGGGCAAGGGCGTGTGCGACCCGTGCACGATCTGCGATCCCGCCGACCCCGACTGCAACGAGACGCTCGTGCTCAAGGTCTGCGACGAGTCGCTGCAGTGCGTCATCGCCATCCCCGAGGTGTGCGAGGAGTCCGACTGGGCCCCGTGCGAGGACAAGCCGTGCGGCGAGCCGTGCACCCAGTGCGACCCGGCCGACCCCGATTGCGCCGAGGACGCCGTGATCAAGGCGTGCGACGGCAAGGGCCAGTGCCTCCCCGTCAGCGACGAGCTGTGCGAGTCGCCGGGCTACGACCCGTGCGGGGGCAAGTCCACCTGCGATCAATGCAGCTTCTGCGACCCCGCCGACCCCGACTGCATCGAGGACGCCGCCGTCAAGGTCTGCGACGAGTCGCTGCAGTGCGTCTACCAGCTCCCCGGCATCTGCCAGCAGGCCTACAACGACTGCGAGAACAAGGCCTGCGGCGAGGCGTGCACGATCTGCGACCCCGCCGACCTCGACTGCGCCGAGGACCTGATCTACAAGACCTGCAACACCCTCGGCATTTGCACCCCCGGCCAGCCCGACGTCTGCAAGTGAGCCGCCTGCCCGGCTGACGCCGCGAGGCACCTGGCCCTTCAGCCAGGCGCCTCGTCGCATTCCCGGCGCCCGCGGAGCCCCTGCGCGGCGGAGCAACCCGCCTCGTCGCCGCCTGCACCGCGTGCAAGTGAACCGCCCGCGTGGCAGCCCCCGCGAGTCACCTGGCCCTTCAGCCAGATGCCTCATCGCATTCCCGGCGCCACGGAGCCCCTGCGCGGCGGAGCAACCCGCCTCGTCGCCGCCTGCGCGGCGTGCAAGTGAACCGCCCGCGTGGCAGCCCCGCGAGTCACCTGGCCCTTCAGCCAGATGCCTCATCGCATTCCCGGCGCCACGGAGCCCCTGCGCGGCGGAGCAACCCGCCTCGTCGCCGCCTGCACGGCTTGCAAGTGAACCGCCCGCGTGGCAGAGCCCCGCGAGTCACCTGGCCCTTCAGCCAGGTGCCTCGTCGCGTCCCCGGCGCCCGCGGAGCCCCTGCGCGGCGGAGCCTGCAGCTGCCGGCGCCGATCGAACCTGTCTCTTCGGTCATCCCATCGATCTCCGCGCCGGCGCCTCCGCCCCGTCCGTCCCCGCCACTGCCTGTCCATTCGGCCAGCCCCCCGGTCTTCGCGCCCCGCCTCGCGCCTGTCCTTTCGTCCATGTCACTTCCCGCCCGGCCTCGCGCCGCCGCTTCCCGGCCGGCGGTCAGGAGCGTCGGCGAGCCCGGGCCGCCGCCTTCGCGCCCGTGAGCCCGGCCTCCGCGCCGCCGCGCGACACCTCTCGCCGCGCCCCGCCACGACGTTTCCGGGCCGCTCTGGCCCGGCCAGGCCGCGCCTTCCGCGATCGCCCTGCGCGCCGCTGGTCAGCGGCCGCATTTTTTGGCACTCCTGCAGCCGGTGCTCTTCGCGCTAGCGATCTTTGCCGTCTTCGCGGCCGCGCCGATCGAGGTCCGCACCGACCTCGTCGACGGCGTGAAGCTCGAGGCGGGTCTGCGCGCGCGCGTCGGCCCAGCGCTGGACGACTGGTCGATCGTCGTCCGGCCGAGCCCCCTCGCCGACCAGGTGCAGGTCACCATCACCCCCCGCGACGGCAAGGGTTTCAGCCAGTCCGTTCGCTTCCAGGGTCGCACCCTCGAGGATCGCACCCGCGAGCTGGCCGCCAGCATCCCCGTGTTGATGGAGGCCTATCCGCAGCCGCCGCCGCCCTCCCAGGGACCGACGCAGCCCCCTGCCACGTCGCCGAACCAGCACCAGCCGCCGCTGCCGGAGCCCCCCGAGACCCCCGAGCCCGAGCCCCCGCGACCCGTGCTCCGCGGCTGGCTCGGCCTCGGCCCGCGCATCGAGCTCGGCAGCGGCCTGCGCTACGAGGCCGGCCTCGACCTCATGGGCGGCCTGTGGCTCGCGCGCGAGCACGTCCAACCGATCGTCAGCTTCGGCTTCAGCGGCGGCGCGCGCCACGGGATCTCGGTGCTCCACGGCCGCTTCGGCGCCGGCGCGGCCTTCGGGGCCCCCCTGGGCGCCCGCGATCGCCTCTGGCTCGGCGCCCACGTCCTCGCCCACGCCATGTACATCCACGCCGCCGAGGCCGCGACCGACGCCACCTGGCTGTCCTCGACCGAGGTCGGCGGCCTCCTGCAGTACCGCGGCCGTCGCCTGTTCCTCGGCCTGCGCACCGGCGTCGACCTCACCCTCCCCGCCGTCTCGATCCGCGGCACGCGCGGCGTGGTGCGGCGGGAGATCCCGCGCTGGTGCTTCGGCCTGATGTTCGGCGTGGTGTTCGGCTGATCCTCCGCATGTCCACCTGGACATGCTCCTTCGTTCCCTGTCTCCTGTGCCAGGTCACCCCCGCGCCGCGGACAACGCCCGTGCCTTCACATGTCTTTCAGGACCTTCCTGAAGCGACATGCCTCAACCACCATGTCCGCTCGAGCATGCCCTCGAAGACATGCCCTTAAAAACACTCACCCGTGGATCTTCTCCCCCCGGGCCAGCATCTCGACGAACTGGGCGATCCGCCGCTCCCGCGTCTCCGGCTTCTTCGCCGTCTGCAGGCGCCACAGCATCGCGTAGCGGTTGGCCCCGTCGAGCCCGGCGAACGCCGCCTGTGCGGCGGGGTTGCGGGCCAGCGCCGCGGCGAACGCCTCGGGCACCTCGATGCGGGTCGCGGGCGCGTATGCGGCGTCCCAGCGGCCGTCGGCGCGAGCGCGCTCGACCTCCGCCAGCCCGGCCGGCTGCATCACCCCGCGCTCGATCAGCGCCTCCGCCCGCTCGCGGTTGATCTGCGACCACAGGCTCCGCGGCCCGCGCGGCGTGAACCGCTGCAACCAGCTGTCGGCGTCGTGGGCCTTCTTCTGGCTGTCGATCCAGCCCCACGCCAGCCCCACGTCGACCGCCTCCGCGTAGCTCAGCGAGCGCAGCCGCTTGCCCTTCTTCGCCAGCTGCAGCCACAGCCCGAGCGAGCTGCGGTGGTGCGTGGACAGCCAGCTCGAGAACGCATCGGCGTCGGCGAACAGGACGATGGGCAACGTCGGCGCGATCGGCACGCCGGGAGCAGAGCACCTGCCGGCCGCCCCCGCTTGTAAAAACGCGACACGTCCGCGCCGAGCGCCCTTGCGACCCGCCCGCGTCGACTGCGGATCGGCCCCCGCTCACGGGTCCGAACGCCCGCGCTCGAGCCGCACGCGCACCCGCCCCGGCTGCGACGCCGTCTCCCGCTCCGCTCGCCGAGCTGCCGAGCGCCCTCATGGTCGATCCACCTGCCCGCGCGCCATCGACATGTCCCGAGAGCCAGCCGCGCCCGTTCCGCCAGTCGCAGGAGAGCCCGCGCCGACGTCGCGGTCGACATGTCCCGAGAGCCAGCCGAACCCGACCCCGCGGCCCCGCCAGTCGCACGCGAGCCCGCGCCTCGCGCGAGACATGTCCCGAGAGCCAGGCGATCACGCCCCCGCGTCATCGCCTGTCCTCAAAAAAACCCTCTCGACCCGCTCTCTCGACATGTCCCGAGAGCCAGCCGCCCCCGCCCCCGCGTCATCGCTGTCCTCAAAGAGCCCCTCTCGACCCGCGCTCTCGACATGTCCCGAGAGCCAGCCGCCCACTGCCCGCGTCATCGCTGTCCTCAAAGAGCCCCTCTCGACCCGCGCTCTCGACATGTCCCGAGAGCCAGCCGCCCACTGCCCGCGTCATCGCTGTCCTCAAAGAGCCCCTCTCGACCCGCGCTCTCGACATGTCCCGAGAGCCAGCTGCCCACGCCCCGCGTCATCGCCTGTCCTCAAGAGCCCCTCTCGACCCGCTCCTCGACATGTCCCGAGAGCCAGCCGCCCACTGCCCCGGCTCACCGCCTGTCCCAAGACACAGGTGCTCCCGCCCGGCGACCCTTGACGTCCGCTCGCCGTTGCCGCACACCTTGCCGACAGTGGCGAGCACCGGCCCGGACGACCGCGCCTGCGGATCGAGGCGCGCATGAGCGCGGCGCACCTGCTCGGCTTCGTGCTCGCGCTCCAGGTCCCCGAGCCGCCGGCGGCCGACGACCTCCTCTGGAGCGTCCCCGCCGGATGCCCCGATCGAGACGCCCTCCTCGCCGGCATCGCCCGCCGGCGCGGCAAGCCGCTGGAGCCCGGCCAGGCCCGCGTCGTCGCCCGCGCGCACCTCCAGGGCCCGCAGCGCTACCGCCTCGACCTCGAGCTCGAGGTGGCAGGCCGGCGCGACACCCGGGTCCTCCACGCCCGCACCTGCACCGCCCTCGTCGACGGCGTCGCCCTCGTCGTCGCCCTCGCCGTCGACGGCGACCCGGGCACGCCGCCCGCGCCCGCGCCCGACCCCGGCGCCCCCGAGCCGTCCGAACCCGAAGCGCTCGCCGAGCCCGCTCCCGAGCCTGCGCCCGTCGCCCCCGAGGTCGTCCCGGCCCCGGCCGTCCCCGACGCCCTCCCGCCCGAGCCCGCGCTGCCGGGAGCGGCGGCCGACGCCCCGCCGGCCGCCTCGCCCCCCGCACCCCGGTCTCGCTGGCGCCCCGGCGGCTTTTTGCGCCTCCACGGCCTCGGCGAAGTCGGCGCCCTCCCTGGCCCGAGCGGCGGCGTCGGCCTCGCGGGCGGCCTCCTGTGGCGGTGGTTCCGCCTCGAGCTGCACGCCGGCTACCTCGCCCCGCGGCTCTTCGACCACCCGGACCTGCGCGCCCGCGTCTCCCTCTTCACTTTCGGCGCGCTCGGCTGCGCCCGCCTCGGCCGCGGCCGGCTCGAGGTCCCGATCTGCCTCGGCCTCGAGGCGGGCGGCCTCCCGGCCGTGGCCGACACCGGCCGCGTCGTCATCGGCCGCTGGCTGGCGGCCGGCGGAGGCCTCGGCGCGGCCGTGCGCGTCCACCCGCGCGTCGCCCTGTGGGCCTTCCTGCACGGCCTCGCCGCGTTTCAGCGCGGCACCCTGGCCCTGCGACAGCCCGGCCCCGACGGCGACCTCCGCGTCCTCTACGACCCCGGCCTCGCCTCCGCGCGGCTCGCTCTCGGCGTCGAGGTGAAGTTCGGCGATCCGCGGTGATAGATCGCCGCGCAGCCGGAGACGACCTCTCTTCAGAGCCGCCATGCGCTCCGAACCGCAGCCCGACGACGCGCGAATGCGCACCTTCCGCGAGCTCTACCTCGCCGAATTCACCTTCGTGTGGGCGACCGCGCGCCGCTACGGCGTCCCGCCGACCCTGGTCGAGGACGCCGTCCAGGACGTGTTCATGACCGCCTACCGCCGCCTCGACCAGGTCCGCTTCGAGGTCTCGGCGCGGGCCTGGCTGCACGGCGTCACCCGCCGGATCGCCGCCCGTTACCGCCGCACCGCCGCCCGCCTGAGCCGCCGCCTCGCCGCCGTCGCCGCCGTCCCGCCCGACCCCACCGACCCCCCCCACGACCGCCTCGCCGCCGCCCAGCAGCTCGAGCGCCTGCTCGCGCGCCTCGCCGGCCCGACCCGCGCCGCCTTCGAGATGGCCGAGTTGTACGGCATGAGCGGCCCCGAGATCGCCGGCGAGCTCGGGATCCCGGTCGCCACCGTGTACTCGCGGGTCCGCCTGGCCCGCGAACAGCTGCTGCGCGAGCTCGGCGGCCCCGGCCTCGAGCGCGAGCTGGCGGCCGCCCGCACCCGCGAGGCCCCGCCGCCGGCCGCCGCCCAGCGCACCTGGGCCGCCATGCTCCCCGGCCTCTGGACCACCCGCGCCGGCGTCGGCCTGGCCGTCCTCGCCTCCGCCCGCGCGGCGGTCATGACCACCCTCGTGGTCGCCGCCGGGGCCGTCGCCATCGCCTGGCCGAAAGGACAGATCGAGGATCGCGCCGCGCTCGTCGCCCCCGCACGAGACGGCCGACTCCAACCGACGGCCAGCGGCTCCACCCCGGCCGCCGACCTCGCGGATCCCCGACCACTCACAGCTCCCTCCGCCACGCAGCCCGGCAGCTCCCACGATTCCGCATCCCGGGCGCAGGCCGGCGCCTCCCACGATTCGCCCTCCTCCGCGCATTCCTCGGCCGGCCGCGACTCCGACGATTCCTCACGCCTCCCGGGCGACGCCGGCTCCCACCATTCCCCCGCTGCCTCTCCGGCGAAATCAACCCCCGGCTCCCCCGCGAGCGCCTCGTCTTCCGACGCGCGCTCGCGCGAAGCCTCCGCCCCCGACTCCCGCCCGGCCGCGTCTCTCGGCGCGGACGACGAGCTCGTCGAGCTCGCCCGCACCACCCACCGGGGCGGGGACGCCGACGAGCTCGCAGCCGAGGTCGCGGTCCTCGATCGCGCGCGCGCCGAGCTCGCGCGCGGCGACGTCGCGGCCGCCCGGGCGCACCTCACCGAGCACGCGCGGAGCTTCCCCGCCGGCCAGTTCACCGATCTTCGCGGCGCCACCGAGATCGAGCTCCTGTGCCGCCAGGGCGACCGCGCCCGGGCCGTCGCGCAAGCCGCGGCACTCGTCACGGCCCACCCGCGCTCGGCGGTCGCCCAGCGCTTCAAAAATTTTTCATGCCCCGACTGATAGGAATCCAGCGGAGTGGAGACGACAGAGATCAGAGGTCGATGTCCATGTCCCTACCCCGCTTCGCTTATCTCTCCGCCCATGTCCTCCTGTGCGCCGCGCTCGCGCAGGCCTGCACCTACCCCAAGGTCCTCGGCGACGCGCCGCCCGACGGCGAGTCCTCGAGCGGCACCGACAGCACCGGCGCGCCGACGCCGAGCACCGGCGACGAACCGCCCGGCCTCGTGTGCGACAACCCGAACTACACGTGCGAAACGCCGTGGAACTGCGACTCTGTCGAATGCGGCGCCCCGGGCAGCCCCTTCGACGCCGACGGCTGCTTGCGGAAGACCTGCACCGATTCGCCCTGCGACGCCGACGAGATCTGCTACTCCGTCGAGCAGGCCAGCGAATGCTCGGTCGAGATCAGCGGCTGCACCTACGATCCGCAGACCGACGTCTGCGCCTGCGAATACACCGACGCCTGCACCACGCGGCATTGCATCCCCGCCGACGAGGGTCCGCCCGTCGAGTGCCCGCAGATCACCGACGAGACCGCCTGCCTGGCCGCCGGTTGCAGCGAGTTCCACACCCTCACGTACTGGCGCCTCGACGAAAACAATCAGTGCGTGATCGACGACGAGGCCCCGACCTGCCTCTGGTTCCCCGGCGACGCCTGGGGCGGCGCCGAGAGCCCGGCGCCGTTCTACGAGAAGGCCACCGGCCGGGTCGTCTACTTCGGCACCGACTGGCTCGTGCCCCCGCACGGCTGGGGCGACTGCGATGACCCCGACGCCCCGCCCGCGTGCGAATGCGTCGGCATGTGCTCCGACCTGCAGGCCCAGGCCGATCTCTTCCGCGAGCAGGACAAGCCGTGCAACGACGACAGCGACTGCGCCAACGCCGAGGCGATCTGCTACTACCGCGACACCTGCGGCAGCCTCGGCGTGCACAAGGACAACCTCGACGCCTGGAACGCCCTCCACGCCCAGCTCGACGCCTCCAACTGCTGCGACGGCGCCGCCCTCTGCGCGGCAGGGGTCATCTGCGAGAACAACCGCTGCGTCGCCAAGTTCGGCCTGTGACCTGTCCATTCGGACACCTCGTGGCATTCGCCCGTGCGAGCGCCACGATTCGCGCCGAGCCCCGCGATCGAGGCATTCGCGGGTCGCGCTCGAGCGCCCCGACGAACGACGCCGGCGCTCGAGCCGAGCCAGCGGCGGACGAGCGCGCGAACGTCGCCCGGGCCACCTAGGCGAGCGGGCAGTCGGGATTGCACTGCTTGGTACAGTCGATCTTGTTGATCATGCCCTTCACCCCGTCGAGTCCCACGGAGCAGGCGACGCAGGCGACGAGGCCGCCGGCGCAGCATCCGACGTTGGCGGCGATGGCCAGCGCCTTGAGCCCCCACCGGGTCGCCCCGCACAATGGATTCTTCCGCTTCAAATCGGGCCGGGGCGTCCGCGGTCCTGAGACGATTTGCGCGTGAAGCCGGCGATCGGCCCCAGCGAAGGCGGGCATGACCTCGGGGACGGCGCGCGCCGGCGCTGCTTCGCTCACCGGCGACCGCTGAACCTGGTGGTCCTCGTCCGTCCCGAGCTCGACCCGCTCGCCCGCCGGATCGCGGGGGCGAAGCTCGGCCGTGAGGGCGGCGCGCCCGCGCTCCACTTCGTGGTCTTCCACCGACAGCGCGCCGGGCCGCGCCTGTGCGAGGTCATGCGGTTCGGCAAGTTCGCCGGACGCGGCTCTCGCTGCGACGGCGGAGGCTGCGGCGAGGGAGAGACAAAGGGCCGTGACCACGATCGCGCGGAGCATGCCCCTCTGTGCATCGGCCGTCGGCCGCGTGGTGCGCCGGCAGCCGCACGCATCCCCGCCCGTTGTGCGACGGCTCGGCACCTCCTCGCCCGCGAACCGGCGGGGTCAGCGACGTCAAGCGTCCGCGGCGCCGGCATGAGCAAAAGGACATGTCCTCCAGTTCACTCGAGACGGCGAGCGAGCAACCGCCCGCGGCATGCTCGTCGCTGCCGAGCGCTCCACCGCGAGAGCACCGCGAGCGAATGGACCGCCGCGGGCTCGACCTGGGTGAGATCGCCGGAGTCGACACGCACCGCCTCCGCGCGTGCGGTGCCCTGCCGCAGGGTCGCTGGTCGCCGCCTCGGAGCGAAGACGCGACGTGCGTGTGGCCGGTGGCGTGCGGCCCCAGCAGTCGCTCCTCGCGCGATTGCCCGCACGACAATGGCAAGCCGTCGCGCGTCGATCGAGCGAACCACCGCCGCCCATCCGGGAGCGTCCCATCGCGGCGCGCACGGACGAGCTCGCTCGCGTCATCACGCCGCTCGCGCGCGCGGGAGTCCCCGACGCGCAGGTCCGTACGCGCTTGGCAAGCCGGGCGGCTCCCCTTTAAAAAATGCCCACCATGGGTCCTCGCTCGCTCGTCCTCACCTGCCTCCTCGCGACCTTCGCCTGTAGCCCCGAAGACGAGGAGACACCCGCCGTCGAGGTGCGCGAGGGCACCGAGCTGCCCGCCAACATCAAGCCGGCCCTGCTCGAGTTCCGCGCCAACTGGACGATCGTCAACAGCGGCGGCCCGCTGGTCGCGGGCAACACAGTCCAGGTCAGCTACGACGATGGGCGCCTGACCCAGTGCCGCGGCGAGCAGAACGGCAAGCCGGCGTGGTCGATCACCGGCTATCGCCAGCTCGACGACGGCGAGGTCGGCAGCTTCGAGGCCGGCGGCTATTCCCCGTCGCAGGGCACGAACCCGCCGATCTTCACCCTCGAGGAATCCGGCGACCTGGCGATGTGGTTCCACAACACGAGCGTGTGGGGCTGCTCGGCATACGACTCCGACTTCGGCAACAACTGGCACTTCAGCGTCGGCGCCAGCCTGTCCTTCAAGACAGACTGGGTCACCGAGGCGCTCGGCACCCCGCGCGCCGGTGCCCCGCTGGTGATCGCCTACGACCCCGCGCGCCTGCCCGACTGCCGGGGGACCAAGTACGGCCACGACGCCTGGAACATCCGCGTCCACTACCGCTTCGACGGCGGCCCCGCGCAGTACGCCCTCCTGACCGCCCCCCAGAGCAACCTCCAGGTCCCCTGGCCGGCCAAACTCGACGTGCCCGCCGGCGCCAGCGAGGTCGAGCTGTGGTTCGAGAACCAGGACTACTACGGCTGCAAGGCCTGGGACTCGCAGTTCGGCGCCAACTACCACTTCGACCTCGAGTGATCGCCGCTCGGGGCCGCGTCGTCCCGGCCGACCCCGCGAGGGTTCGCTGGCCCGGTCGTCTCACCTGTCTCGAAGGACATCCGCCTGCGGCCCCGACCTCGGCGCTGCCCGAGCGGGGCGGAACATCTCCTCGACCTGCGCCTGCGCGGCCGCGAAGCGCTGCGACCGCGTGGCCTCGTCGTACGCCGTCCCCTCGACCGCGATCACCTCGACTCGGCTGATCCCCACGAAGCCGAGGATCGCCCGCAAGTACGGCGTCAAAAAATCATTCACCAGCTCCGGACAGGCCACGCCGCCGCGCGCCAGCACCACCGTCGCCGACGTGCGGCCGAGCAGTCCGACCGGCCGACCCTCGCGGCTCACGAACGTGTGGCCGCCGCGGACCACGTGATCGATCCACGCCTTCAGCGACGACGGCAGCGATTGATTGTAGAGCGGCGTACTGACGATCAGATGATCGGCCGCGCGGAGCTCGGCGATGAGCGCGTCCGACAGCGCGACGCCGGCCGGCGGCGGCTCGCCCACGGGCGCGCCGTAGAACGCGGCGATCGTCGCGCCGTCGATGTGCGGCACCGGGCTCTGCGCGAGGTCGCGGACGATCACTCGCCCGCCGGGGTGGGCCGCCGTCCACCGCGCCTGAACCTCATCCGCGAGCTTCCGCGAGCTCGAGCCCTCGTAACGGGCGCTCGCATCGATCCTGAGCAAGGTCTTCATGGTCTCGTCTCGAGGACCCGCCAGACCGATCGAACGTGACCGGTCCGGCGAAAAAATTTCTCCGCCGGCCGCGACAGCGACCGTCGAGCGGTCCTGCCGGCGCCGCGCCTCCGCGACTTGCGAATGCGAGCGCCTGCGCCGATCAGAGCGGCGCCGGCGACCCGCACGCGATCCACTGCACCAGCCGCTCGCCGCGAACGCGAGCGCCTGCGCCGATCAGTGCGGCGCCGGCGACCCGCACGCGATCCACTGCGCCAGCCGCTCGCGGTCGGCCGCGGGCACCAGCCCTGCGGGCGGCATCGGCGACGCGGGGGCCTCCGGGTCGACCGCGAGCGCGTGCGCCTCCGTCACCGCGCGCTCGTAGACCAGCCGCTCGAACGGCTTGTAGAGCGCGTACGTGTCGAAGTCGACCGCCAGCGGCGCGCCTTGCCGGGCCTCCTCGGCCAGGGTGCTGCTGTGACAGCCCGTGCACCACGTCAGCAGGAACCCCGCCCCGAAGCTGCGCCACGTCAGCACGTTCTCGGGCGGACACGGCGGCAGCGGCGGCCCGCCGGGCGCGGCCGGGGACGGCGGCGACGGCATCACCTTCGCGCCGGCGTTCGCCGCCTGCTTCGCGGTCTTCGCCGTCTTCTCCGCCCCCGCGCCTTGCTTCTTCTTCCCGCCCGGCTTCTTGCGCCCGTCGGGCATCATCGCCTCGCCGCGCGCGATCTTCCCCGCCTTCTTCGCCTGCTTCTCGGCCCGCGCCTGCTTGCGCGCCGCCTTCTCCGCCGCGGTGGCCGGCGCCGCCATCGGCGACATCCGTGCCTGCGGCTGCGCCACCGCCGGCTCGCACGCCAGCGCCGCGATCACCACCAGCCCCAGCTCACGCAAACGGCCCACGAAACGGCTCCGCGTTGGCGATCCAGCGCCCGGAAGGCGCCCCGAGGTGCTCCAGCAGCCCCGCGGCGAAGTTGTCGAATTGCAGCAGTCGCCCGCCGTCGGCCGGCGCCCCGTCGTCCATGCGCACGCGCATCGCCCCCAGCTTCTCGTCGGTCGCCCCGTACACCCCGGCCCGCACCCCGCCCCCGAACAGCAGCGCGCTCGTCAGCGGCCAGTGGTCCTTGCCCGGCTCCGGCTGGCTGTTGAGCTTCGGCGTGCGCGTGAACTCCGACAGCACCGCCACCGTCGTGCGCGCCAGCAGCCCCGCCTCCTCGAGCCGACGCGCGATCGTCCCCAGCTCGGCGAACAGCTGCTCGTGCGCCTTCCCTTGATCGGCGATCGAATCGTGCGTGTCCCAGTCGAGCCGCGAGTCGAGGAACGCCGCCGCCGACACACCGCCCTTGAACATCGCCACCGCCAGCTCGCCCTGCTGCGCCAGCGACGTCGCAGTGCCGACCGCCATCCCCCGCAGCTGCGGATCTCTGCGCAGCGCCTCCGCGCGGTCGAGGCTCGTGCGGAACCCGTCCAGCGCCTGCGCCTCGGGCCCCGACTTGCCTTGCCGCTCCGCGTCGGCGCGCGCCGCCACGAACTTCGCCAGCGCCGCCTGCTCCTGGCCCGTGAACTCGAAGCCCGGCTGCGCCTTGCCCTTCGCCTCCGCGCGGAACGCCTTGGCCCGATTGAGCAGCGTCACCAGCTGATTCGTGTTGCCGACCCGGCCCATGAAGCTCGCCAGCGGCCCCGCGTAGGCGCCCCCGCCGAGGTCGACGTACGGCAGCGCCAGCCCCGGCTGCTTCGCCGTCGCCTCGGCCGCGAAGATCGCCGCCACGTCGGGGTTCCGCTCGCTGCGGGTGCCGGTGAGGATCCGGACCCGGCTCGGCACGTGCGCGACCGAGCCGATCCAGATCCCGTTGACGACCGCCGACCGCTGCGCGTGCGCGTCGAAGAACGCGCGGATGCTCGGCCGCTCCGCGCTGGTCAGCACGCGCACCCCCGACGGATAGCGCGTCACCTCGCCGGCCGGCACGTCGCAGCCCGGCGGCGCCTTCGGGTCGAGGCAGTACGTCACGTCCCAGGCCCCGCGGGCGAACACCACCAGAAAGAAGCGCGGCTCGGCCGGCGCAGCGAAGCTGACCTTTGGGACAGCCAGCGCCCCGAGCCCGGCGGCCGTGGTGACGAGGAAGTGTCGACGCGTCGCGCTCATGCTCCTCCTCAGTGGAACGCCACCCGCGGATCTTGCAGCAGCGCCGCGAGCACGAGGATCCACCCGCGTCGCCCGTCCGCGGCCGCCTGGAACAGCGCGTAGGTCGCGTCGACCTCGGGCCCGCGCTCGGCCACCGCCGCCGCCAGCACGCGCTCGTGCAGCCGCGCCAGCTGGGCCCGCACCGCCGGCTCCGCGACCTCGTCGGCGTCGACCTCGGTGAACAGCCGCCGCTGCGCCCGCGGCCGCGCGAACTCCTGCTCGACCGCGTACGCCGCCGCCTCGGCCGCGAGCGTCTGCAACACCAGGGTGCGCGTCGGCGAGTAGGCGAAGCTCGGCTCGGTGATCTGGAACCCCTCGACCCCGCCGGCCATCGAGCGGTAGCCGAACTGGTCGGTCCCCATCAGGTCGACCTCGCCGAACCGCTCCGCCGCCTTCGCCCCCTTGCCCGGGTGCGCCGTCCAGTGGAAGCCCGTCAGCTCGGCGACCAGGCGCGCCAGCTGCTCCGGCCGGGTCGTCTTGCGCCCGGCGATGCCCTCGGCCCGCGAGCCCGCGCGCGCCCGCGCGGCCCGGAAGTCGTCGGACAGCACGATCGCCTTGACCAGCGGCTTGACCCGCATGCCCGCGTCGATGAACGCGTCCTGCAGCGACACCGCCGTCGCGTCCGGCACCTCGTCCCAGCCGACCTGCATGAAGTAGCCGTAGAACCGCCGCGCCACGCACATCGAGAACCGCGGGTCGGCCGCGATCTGCTGCGCCAGCGAGCGCAGGTCCTCGCTCGGCAGCCCGAAGTAGCCCGGCGGCCGGCCCGTCTTGTTGCGCCACTGCTTCGCCTGCTGCGGCCGGTACTCGCGCAGCGGGTAGCACAGCCCGCGCTCCTGCTTCACGCACTCGCCGTCGTCCGCGTACGAGCGGCGCACCTGGCCCGGCGCCACGCGCACGAACCCGAACAGGTGGCTCGCCAGTGGGTCGAGCGTCTGGTGGCAGCTCACGCACCCCGGGTCCTCGACCAGGGCGTCCTTCACGGCTGTCTCATCGGACAGGTCGATGTCGTTGAACAGCGGCACGTCGCGGTCGAGGAACCCGCTGCACAGCAGCGCGTCGGCGATCACGTGCGCCTGCCCGCGGTGGAGGTTGGTCCCGTTCGACGGGTGGCGCAGCCACAGCGCCCCGCTCGAAAGGATCCCCGCCATCGGCTGCTCCGAGTCCCACACCGCCTTGTGCCAGCCCTCCGGCGGCGCCTCCTCGCCGGTCTGCAGCGTCGTACCGCCCCACGCCTTCAGCCCGAGGTCGCTGGCGATCGTGTAGTCCGCGGTGACGACCTCGGAGAACGGCCGGTCGTGCCGCACCACGTGCTCGATCAGCCGCAGCGGCTCCTCCGACACCTCGCGCACCCAGTCGGCGTCGGTGCCCGCGTCCGCCAGCGGGCCCAGCCGCGGCAGCACGAACCGGCCCTCGACCCGCAGCAGCAGGACCTCGTGCCACAGGTCGCGCACCACCGCGCCGAACTCCGGCGCGTCGAGGTAACCATCGACGATCGTCCCCAGCGCCGCCGGATCGCGGCGCACCGCCGCGAACTCGTCCTCGGTCGGCCGCCGCCCTGCCAGCACCAGCGCGATCCGGACCAGGTGATCGACCGGTTCCAGCAGCTCGAGCTCGCCGGCCGGCGCCAGCGGCCGCAGCTGCGCGAACGGCCGGCTCGTCGTCGGCAGCGGCGCCGGCTCGCTGGGCCGCGTCGCCTCGACCTTCGCCGCGCGCCGCGGCTCGCGGGCGCAGCCCAGCAGCGACAGCCCGATCGTCAGCGACAGCCCGATCCTCATCTCAGCGCTCCTGCAGCCGCACGAGCTCGCGCCCGTGCGACCCGCGGACGATCCCCTCGTCCGCCGCGGTGTACTCGTTGCCCCTGGCCAGCCGGACCTCGCCGCGCGGGTCCTCCGGCTCGTCGGGCGCGGCGGGATCGCAGGCCGTCAGCAGCAGCGCCGACAGCATCGCCGTCGCGCCTCGTGCTCGCCCGCGCCCCGCCCACATCCTCGACACCTTACCGCAGCGCTCTCGGACCTGCCACCTCGCGCGCACCCTGCAGGTCGTCGATCCTCTGCAGATCGTCGAGGCACACCTCGCCCCTCCGCGCCTTCGCCCCACCTACCCTGAGCCGCACGGAGCGAGCAGCAGGCCCGACCGTGGCTGCATCACGGACGCTCGTCGCGCAACGACGCCGCCCGCGTCTCGAGGATCCGCCGGAACTCCCGCTGCGTCTTGGCGGGCAACGCCGACCGTCCGACGAAGTCCGCTGCGCTCGCCCCCTGCGCGACCACGGCGTCGATGACCTCGCACGCTTCGTCGGCCGCCATCGAGAACGCCGACGTTGCGAGCTCGACGAAGTGCCGCTCGATCTCCCGTCAGCGCCATCGTCAGCGCCGCCACGCATCACTCCCAGCCGTACTGCTCGACCGCCGCCTTGAAGCGCTCGACGTGTTCGTCCTGCAGCGCCGCGAGCTCGGCCAGCGCCGCCTCGCCGAGCGGGTCGAGCACGTCCAAAAAGTCTTCGCCGGCCGGGGCCGTCTTCCAGTCGTTCTCGACGAAGATCACCGCCGCCTCGCCGGCCTGCGCCAACTCGGCCTTGTACGGCGCGAAGCTGTCCGCCGCCTCCTCGATCGCCGCCACGAACGAGTCGTCGTCGAGCCCGCTGTACGGCTGCCCGTCGGGCCCGCGCAGGTTGAGGTAGATGACCTCCGAGGCGAACGCGAAGTAGCCGCCGCCGAGGCCAGCGTCGACCTCGGCCGCGTGGTCGAAGAACGCCTGCCCGAGCTCCGGGTCGACCTGCGCCACGTCGAACGACACCACCGCGTAGCCCGTCCCGCCGTCCTCCGCCGCGAAGTCGGCGACCAGTACGCTCCACTGGCTGAACACGTAGCCCAGGGCGGCCGCCAGCGACTCGACCTCCGCCCCGCTCGCCATCAATCGCGTCTGCAGCGACGGGTTCGTCACCCGCTGGAACCCGCCCGGAGTCAGCTCCGTGTCCAGCATCTGGTCCGCCAGCCCGACCAGCGCCACCACGTCGGGCAGCATCGCGTCGCGGACCTCGACCGTGAACGCCTCGCGCTCCGCGTAGCTGGCGTTGTCGAGCGTCAGGTCGAGCATCCCCAGCTCGTACAGCGGCGTCGGCATGACCTCGTACGACACCTGCTGAATCGGCCCGATCGGCAGCGGCCCCGTCTCCTCCTCCCCGCCGCACGCCACGCACAGACAGCCGAGGCCCAACAACATCACTCGCGGAACCGGGACGAAGAACATCACCCGCACGCTCATGCAGGATCCCGCCCCCTCGCGTCAAGCCCGTCCCGCCGACCAATCACCGATCCGCCTGCTGCCAATGGTGCGATTGCGACCGCCCCCACGCCCCCGGCGCCCCTCGCCCCGCTCGCCGCATTCGCGCCACATGTCCCGAAGGCCAGTTTTACGGGCGCCCGCCCGGCGCCCGCCCGCTCGCCGCTGCCCCGGCATTGTCTGCAAACACGCATCCGCACTGCCGCCCCTGGCTCTCACCAATCTCCCCCGCGCGACCCGACCGCCCGATGTCCTCCGCCCGCCGCCGCTCCGTGGTGTCGCTCGTCTCGCGTTCGGCATCCCTGCCCTGCGACCCGGCCCCGGAGGCGACCGGGAGCTTCGGGCTGGCCGCGTCGTCTCATTGCAGATCGTCGAGGAACAGCATCACGGGGCGCTCTTTCTCGCGGCCGCCGTCAGCGTCCTCGGTTGCGCGCGGCCGACCTCGTCGCCGCCGCGGCCCTCACCCCCGCCCCGCTCCGCGAGGCGACCTCGCCCCACCTCCTGCGCCGCGGGAGCATCGTCCCCGCCCGCGGACGATCGAGCCGCAGCGCGACATCGATTACCGTGGACGACAGGAGACCCATGACCCGCTCTCGCCTGTACATCCTCGGATTCGCGGCGGTCCTCGCGTGCGGCGAGTCCGGCGCCCCGACCACCGACAGCACCACCGACGTCACCACCACCGGCACCGCCACCGCCACCGCCACCGCCACCGCCACCACCGACGCCCCGACCACCGGCACCACCACCGGCCCCGACCCGACCACCTCGCCGGCCACCACCGATCTCCCCACCGGCGGAAGCATGGGCGGCACCGACACCGCCAGCGGCACCACCGACCCGGCGGGCAGCACCACCGACGACAGCGAGGGCAGCGGCGGCGGCGGCGAGGGCAGCGGCATGGCCTGCGCCAAGTGGTACGACGCCTTCGTCGACTCTTACCGCCCGCAGTGCGAATGTCAGGTCTCCCTCGGCATGTACGACAGCGTCGACGAGTGCCTCGCCGCCACCGTCCCCCCGCAGAGCTGCACCTGCGAGATCTTCGCCCAGTCACCGGAGACCGCCGACCAGCTCGAGTGCTACGAAAAGGCCGCCCAAGACAAGGCCGAATGTCTGTCGGGCCTCGGCCTGTGCGCCCCCCAGCCCATGCTCAAGCTGTGCGACGACCTCCAGCTGACCTCTCTCCTCCTGTGCGGCAACCCGCCCAAGGAGATCTGCGACGCCATCACCATGATGTGCGAGGACGCCCCGCTGCTGATCTGCCTGTTCTGAAGGTTCTACCGTTCCTGTCCGAAGGGACAGCCCGTCGACGCGCTCCTCCGCCGGGGCCGCTCCCCACCGAAGAGTCGGCGCGCGAGCAGGCCGGTCGGGAGCAGCCGCTCGCCCTGCGCGCCCCTGTCCGGGCGCCGGAGCGCTCCAATTGGCTCGCAGTCATCCGAGTGCACCGATTCGCGCAATGGCACGAGCAGGCGGCGCCCCGGCGAGGGCGGGACACCCCATTTCCGTCGCAGGGCCACCGGAGCTCTCGGCCGCGCGGGCATCGGACCCGCGGGTGATTCGAGAGCGCACGCGTTCGCCCTTGAAGCGCTGCGCGGCCGTCTTCTGGACCCACCGCAAAAGTTGCCCCAAATGAACGTGATTCCCCTCCGCCCATGCTGGTGGATTTTTCGCGGTCCGGAATCAGGGCGCTTCCCAAAGCGGGGGAACCGGAGACGTTCGGTCTCGCCTTCGCATGGGAACATCATGAGTACGCAAAGACGAACACGCCTCACTGCTCTCTTGGCATTCATGGCCGCCGCTGTCGGGCTGACGGCCGGGTGGCTCGCCGCTGCGGCCGCGGCCGACGCCTCCGGCGGGTGCCGAAGCCCGATTCGCTGTTCATCGGCGATGTGTCCGACGATACGGTGGCGAGGTTCGATCCTATACGGGCGACTACCTCGGCGACTTCGTGACGTCCGGGAGCGGCGGCCTCCTCGGGCCCATGGGCCTCCTCTTCGGCAAGCGCGGCGGCCCGAACAGCGAGCTCCTGGTCGTCAATCAGAACATCGGCGTCCCCATCCCGGGCGAGGTGCTGCGATACGACGGCATCGACGGCAGCTTCCTCGACGCGCTGGTGTCCACGGCGGATCCAGACGCCCCGTTCGCCCCGCGCGGCCTCGTCCTCGGCAAACACCAGACCCTCTTCGTCGCCGACCTGGGCCAGCCCGGCGACCCCACCTTGCCCGGCAGGCTCACCACGTTCGACGTGAGGACCGGCGAGTTCCTCGGAGACCTCGACACCACCGGCTTCGACGGCCTGTTCCGCCCGCGCGGCGTCGTGTTCGGCCCGGATGGTTCTCTGTACGTCTCCGTCACGAACCTCCCGGACCAGCTCGGCGGCCACATCCTGCGCTTCGATCCGGACACCGGCGAATTCCTCGACGTCGTCGTCGACGGCGACACCTGCGATTGCGACCTCCACCGCCCCGAGGGCCTCGTATTCGGGCCCGACGGACGGCTCTACGTCGCCAGCTTCCGCGCCGACGCGTGCGACACCGACAAGATCTTGATCTTCGAGCTCGTGGACGGCGTCGGCGTCCTCGACGAGCAGATCGAGCTGTTCGACTGCGAGCCGGACCCGGCGGGCGGCTGCGCGTGCGAGCCGCGGGCGTTCGCCCAGGATCTGCTGTTCGGACCGGGCGGAGCCCTGTACGTCCCGATCTCGGGCGGCAGCGTCGAGAACACCGGCTCCGTGCGGAGGTACGACGTCGACACCGGCAACTTCGACGTCATCGTCGAACCCAGCTCGGAGGGAGGTCCGCTCGGCGCCCCGTTCTACCTCACCTTCCGCGGCACCGATCCGGCCACCCTCGCGTATGAGGGCCCGAAGAACCCGAAGTGCCTCTCGCAGTGAGCCTGGCGGCGCGGCGCACGGCGCGGCGCGACAACGACCCGCGGGACTCGCGGCCCGCGTGGTATCCTCGCCGCGCATGCCAGTCGGTGATCCTGACGACCTCCGAATCCGTGCCCTGACCGAAGAATTGATCCGTCGCCTGCGCGGCTTCCTCGACGGGCGCGAGACCCATGCCGCCTTGCAGCAGTGGGCGCAATCCGCCTGGGGTGGGACGGAGGAGGGCCCTGTGGCCGCCAATCGTCTGGCCACCGAAGCGCTCCACGACCTCTGGAACGCCGACTCGCGGGTCCCGCCGCGCGACCTCGACAGTCCGCACATTTTCCGCCCCGTCGACGCCGCCGAGTCGCTGCGGCGATTGCGGCGAGGCACGCTCGTCGGCACCTTCCGCGAGGTCGCCGGCCTGAAGGACCCCCTGCGCGAGTTCGCCGCGCGCCTCGATCTCGAGACCGAGCGCCACGTCCTCGACGGCCTCGGCTGGTTCGAGTTCCTGCAATTCGCCTCCCCGGGCACCGGCCGGGTCTTCCTCCTCCAGCGCCCGCTCGAGGGCCCCGCGGCCGTCCATTTTCCGACCCTGGTCCGCGCCCCCGCGGCCGACGAACCGCAGGAGACCGTGCGCGACCTGTTCGAGACCCTCGTCATCGACGACAACGACGTCGCCGCGTTCGCCGACGAATTCGACGGACTCGCCATGCACCGGCGGGCACTGTGGCGGCAGGACGACAACGGCAACCGCGCCGTGGTCGCCACGTTCACCGGAGTCCGCAAGGCCGAGGCTGCCCTCCAGCGATACGCCGCCTCGATGCACAAGCAATTGTACTGGCTCGAATGAGGACGCCCGCGCGAACTCGGCTTCGCCGTTCGGCTCGCCGCGGTCCTCACAATCGACGAAGATTGCTTCGTACGGCGTGACGCCGCCCGTCCTCGCTCGCCGAGGTCGGGCGGCCGAATCGGCGACACCTCTCGCCGGCGCTCGCCGCGTATATAATCCGGGGATGCTCGCAGGTCTCCGACTCTCCTCGATCGCCCTCCTCGCGCTCGTCGCCGCCTGCGGGGACGGTGCTCCGGCGATCGATCCCTCCGCCGCGTCGACGACCGGCGGCGGCAGCTCGACCAGCAGCGAGAGCGGCGCCCCGACCAGCACCTCGAACCCCGACGACGGCACCACCGCCACCGACCAGCCCGTCACCACCACCGCCGCGAGCACCGGCGGTGAGCCGGGCACCACCACCGGCGAACCGGGCACCGGCGGCGAGCCGGGCACCACCGGCGAACCGGGCACCACCGGCGAGCCGCCGCTGCCTGGCTGCGGGGACACGCCGCCGGCCGACTTCCAGGCCGAGGCCAGCGCGCCTGCCGACGGCGCCGCGGTCCCCGGACCGTCGGTCGACCTCGTGGTCACGATCGGCGGACAGCTCCTCGCCGACGCGACGGCCAAGTTCCACCTCCGCGAGGTGCACGCCCTGACCGCCGACGACGACTTCACAATCGTCATTTTGCCGGACACGCAGAACTACACCCAGTTCCCCGGCAACTTCCCCCAATACCCGGCGCAGACCAAATGGGTGTGGGATCACCGCAACACCGACAATATCGTCGCAGTGCTGCACAACGGCGACGTCGTCCAGCACGGCAACCAGCAGGAGATCGAGTGGCAGCGGGCCGAGACTGCGATGAGCACCCTCGAGAAGACGGGGACCAAGTTCCCCGACGGGATCCCCTACGGGATCGCCGTCGGCAACCACGACAACGGCGCCAGCAGCCACGACGACGTCCCGTTCGCCACCACCTTCTTCAACAAGTACTTCGGCGTCGACCGCTTCAAGGACCGCGGGTATTACGGCGGGCACTACGGCAACAAGAACGACAACAACTGGATCCTCGTCCGCGCCGGCAACCTCGATATCGTCATGGTGAGCCTGGAGTACCGCGGCGAGCTCGGCCAGGACCCCGACGTCCTCGCGTGGGCCAGGGGTGTCTTCGAGGATCACCCGAACGCGCTCGGCATCGTCAACTCGCACCACATCGTCAAGGCCAACGGCGACTTCTCCGCCGAGGGCAAGAAGATCTACGAAGTGATGAAGAAGGTCGACAACGTCCAGCTGATGACGAGCGGGCACATCAAGGAGTTCCGGTCGCGCCGCACCGACAACTACATGGGCCACAAGATCCACTCGATGCTGGCCGACTACCAGGACCTCATCGTCCCCGCCGACGACTGCGCCGGCGGCTGCGGCTACATGCGGATCTGGCGGTTCTCGCCGGCGAAGGACCAGGTCAAGGTCGAGACCTACTCGCCGTCGCTCGACAAGTCGATGACCGGCCCCCAGGAGCAGTTCACCCTGGCCCTCGACCTCTCCGCGGCCACCGGCGTGTTCGAGGTCGTCGGCGAGGTCGCCGGCCACGACGCCGCGCTCGTCCACACCGTCAGCGACTTGAAGCCCGGCGCCACCTACGAGTGGTACGCGATCGTCAAGGAGTGCGGCGCGAAGGTCACGACCCCGATGCGGACCTTCACCGTCGAGTGACAGCCCCGACGCCTCGCGGGCGACACGCGTGCGCCCGCGCCGTCGTTCGCCAGGCTCGTCCCGCTCGCGGTCACCGCGAGGTGACGTGTTGGGCCGGCCGCGATTTATCGTCTCGGCAATGACGACCGTCCTCGAACCGACGCGCGCGACCCTCGCTGCCCTCGCGGCCCTCGACCCGGACGCCGGCCCTGTCGAGATGCTCAACCTGCTCCGCTTCCGCGAGCGCGCCGACTACCCCGACGGCGTCCCGGCGTGCTCCGGACGCGAGGCGTATCTCCGTTACGGCGCACAGGTGCAGGTCCACCTCGAGCGCGTCGGCGCGGTGCTGGTGCGGCGCGCGGCGGCCCTGCTCGCCTTCATCGCCCCCGCGGGCGAGCACTGGGACGAAGTCCTCGTCGTGCGTTACCCGAGCGTCGGCGCCTTCCTGCGGATGATCGGCGATCCGGATTATCAGCAGATCGCGATCCACCGCCACGCAGCGCTCGCGGACGCGCGGCTCATCGTCACCCGTCCGCACGAGTAGCTCATGGCGCCCCTCCCCAGTCTCGCCGAGGGCGCGCTCCCGCCCGCACGGCCGCGATCGCCGGCGCTTGCGGCCTCGGCGGACTCGTGCTCTCGTGGCGCATGCATAGGAATTCGATCGGCTCGCAGCGGCGTGCGCTGTGGACGGGAGCGTTGTTCTGGCTCGCCGCGTGCGGCGACGGCACCGGCACCGGCACCGACACCGCGGTCGCCACCACCACCGCCACCACCACCGGGCCCACCAGCGGCGTCACCGACAGCACCGGGACCCCGCCGCCGACCACGGGCGGCCCCGACACCGCGGGCACCGTCGGCGAGACGAATGGCACCACCGCGACCGGCGGCCCGACCACCAGCGAGACCGGCGAATCGACCGCCACCGAGACCAGCATGGGCGTCACCACCGGGCCCGGCCCCGACATGGGCCCGGCGTGCGCCGACACCTGCGAGGACGGCGTCTGCGTCGGCGAGGTGTGCTGCCCGATCAACCAGGCCTGCACCGACACCTGCTGCGGCGTCGGCGAGGTGTGCTCCTTCCAGCAGTGCGTCGTCCCCGGCGACGACTGCGTCGACGCCACCGATTGCCCTGACGGATCGTACTGTGAATATACCCTCGGCGAGGCCGAGCAGCCGCCGATGTGCATGGGCGGCGTCTCCCTCGACAGCGGCAAGTGCCTGCCCCAGCCGCCCGAGTGCCCCGACGGCGTCGAGCCGATGGAGGGCGAGCCCATCACCTGCCTGCCGAAGTGCGAGGTCGTCCCGCCGGTCAACGACTTCGGCATCGTCCTCAAGCACGCCTGGGGCGGCCAGGTCACCCCGCCCTATTCCTCCGACGTCATGATGTCGCCGATCGTCATCAACCTGGACGACGACGACTGCGACGGCAAGGTCAACGAGAAGGACATCCCCGAGATCGTCTTCAGCACCTTCAGCGGCGGCGCGTATTACAAGCAGGGCACGCTCCACGCCATCTCGGTGGTCGGCGGCCAGCTCGTGGAGAAGTTCAGCGTGCCCAACGTCGTCCAGCCCGGCGGCGGCCTCGCGGCCGCGGACCTCACCGGCGACGGCGTGCCCGAGATCGTCGGCTGCATGAACCCCGGGCCGGCCGGCGTCGCGTGTTGCGACGCCATCGCCCAGAACACCGGCGTCATCGCCTTCAACGCCGACGGCACCACCCTCTGGACCCAACCGGACACGACCAAGGTCCATTGCGGCAACCAGGCGCCCGCCATCGGCGACGTCGATCAGGACGGCACCCCCGAGGTGCTCGTCGGCTTCACCCTCCTCGACGGGGTCACCGGCGCCGTCGAGATGGAGCTCGATCCCGCCACCAGCTGGGGTCAGCGCCTCACCGGCCTCAGCGACCTCGACGGCGACGGCTTCCTCGACATCACCGACGGCCAGCGCGCCTACCGGGCCGACGGCGACATCCTTTGGGACCTCCGCAACGGCCCCAACGCCGTCGTCGGCGGCTACCACGGCGTCGGCGACTTCGACCTCGACGGCCAGCCCGAGGTCGTCATCATCTCGAGCGGCGGCCCGCACACCATGCAGGTTGCTCCGGCGCGACCACCGGTGTTGGATCGCGCGGAGCAACAGGTGCTTGACCGGCGTGCCCTGGGCCGTACGATGGACGACTATGGGCACGCGTCGGTGGTTCGGGGAGTTGGAGGGATGGCTGCGACGTTCGGGCTTGACGAAGCAAGAGCTCGCGGAGCGCTCGGAACACAGCTTCGCTCACGTGCTCGCGTTGTTCGATCAGCCCGAGCCAAACCCGAAGCTAGGGCTTTACCTCGAACTCGTGCACAAGGCCGGAGCTCGCTTCCATGGTATCGAGGTCAACGAGCCTGCCGCAGTCGTGGCGCGGATCAGAGAGAGCATTGCGCGCGAGCAGATTCTGACCGTGTCGGCGCTCGCCAAGGTCTCCGGCATCAACCGCTCTCAGCTCAGCAGCCTTCTCAACGATCCCGATCCGAACCCGACGCTGGCGACGTTCGATCGTCTCGTCGCTACGCTGGGCGCCGAGCAGGAATTCGGGCTCGTCAGCTTCATGGGTGCGGAGGTCGAGCAGGCGATCGTCGTCGGCATCGAGGAAGTGGAGGCCGTGAAACAGGAGACGAGGGCGCGCCACCTGTGGGCCGTCCCGAACCCGACGCCCACGATGTCAGCGGCGGCCGAGCGCGCGGCGCAAGCGAAGGCCGAGGCGCTCGCGGCCGAGTTGACCGAGCGTATCAGCAGACTCCACGAGATCAACGTCGCGCTCGAGAAGCGGATCGCAGACGACGCCGCCGAGCTCGAAAGGCTGCGTGGCTTGAACGCCGCGCTCGAGCGCCTCCGGGCGGAAGATGAAGCCGAGATCGCCAGACTGACGCAGGCGAACCGCGAGCTCGAGCAGCTGCGCGTGCAGGATCGGGCCGAGCTCGCCGAGCTGTCCGCCCGGAAGGACTGGAGTCTCGGCCGCAAGCTCCTGTTCGGCGTGTCGTGTGTCGCTGTGGGCGCGGGTGCTGCGGCCATCGTAATGCAGTCTCGGGGCCGCTCGTAGCGCGCCAACGATCAAGCGCCCCGGGCATCGCCTACGACCGCTACGTCAAGCCGCGCTGTTTGAGCGCTCACTCGAGCGGGAGGCGGACACGCACGCGCCCGGCGATCTCGCTCACCGGGAAGCGAACGCGCTCGAGTGCATCGTGGGCGCAGGCGTGCCAGGGGTAGCGCGGATCGTCGGGAGCCGGCGCGCGGGCGTTGAGCGTGACCACGACGCCCTTGCCCCGAACGACGTCGAGGTCGGCCGTGATAGCGCCGGGGATGTCCTTGCAGACGCGCAGCACTTTTATGGCGTTTTGCGCTGCGGCGGTCGCCTCTGCCGTCGTTACCGCGCCACGCGGCGACGGCTGTGTGCGACGCAACGCCGAGGGTCGCTTGCCGGTCGCGTCGGTCGTCTGGGCTGGGTTCGGCGGCTTACCCTCGTGCGACGACTTCATCGGCGCGACCTCGGCAGTCGCTGGCTTGGTCAGCCCCTCGCCGGTCGAAGTGCGCGACTTCTCCTCCATGCTGGGCGGCGGGGTCGGCGACGGCATCATCGGCGCATCGGCGCCCTGCACGTCCCCGGCAAGCTGCGCCGCGATATCGCCAGGCGCGGTCACGCGTCCCACGACCACGCCAACCGCGACCGCAACCATCAGCGCAAGGAGCCCCCACAAGCCGCCGCGCCAAACGATGGGAGTCACGCGCGACGTGCCGGTCGGCAGATCGACGGGCGCCGCTTCTGCAGCGGCGGTGGTCGCTTGCGAAGGTGTTGGCCCTTCGACCGCGGCAGCGCTCGCAACGGGTGCGCTCTCCGGCGTCGCGCTCAACACGGCCGGCGCGACCGGGACAGTTGGCGCGGCCGCCGCGGCTTCCTGCTCGGCCTCGGCTTCCTCGCGCTTGACGGCTTCAAGCTCTTCCTCTTCCGCCGCGAGCGCTTCCTCCACGGCCCGCAGCGTGGGCCGACCGCTCGGGCTCGGGTTCACCATGGCGATGAGCAAGGACTCGAGGCCGGACGGGCACTCGGGACACACCTTGCGCGCCGGTACGGGCTCGCTGCCGCCCGGCGGGAACGGGCGCAAGCCCGTGAGCAGGCGGTAGAGCAACAGTCCGAGCGCGAACACGTCGCTCGCGGCAGTAAACGCCCCGCCGCTGCGAACTTCCGGCGCCGCGTAGTCCATGTTTCGAAGCGGCTTCTCGCTCTTGGGCTCCGCGCGTGCCTCCGGCGGCGTCGCCCACCGCTCCGTCAGGTGGGCGTAGAACCCGGGCGAGACCTGCGCGTGGTCGAAGTCGAAGATCCACGCCTGCGGCTTTTCTCCGCGTGCGATCAGGATGTTGCCCGCGTGCAGGTCGCGGTACACGAGGTCGACCGCATGCACGGCCATGAGTGCGCTCGCGAGCTGACGCCCCACCGTCAGCACATCGTCGGGGCGCAAATGCCTGTCGAGGCTTGTGACGTCCGTCGCCGGCGAGCCGTCGCACAGCTCCGTGATCGTGAACGCCTCCCGGCCCTCGACCCCGTAGTGGTGGATCTGCGGGATGTTCGGGTGGCGCAGCGCCGACAGGATCTTCGCCGCGCGGTGAAAGCGGATCGCGTCGTCCTCGCTCGGCTTCGCGTCGCGCAGCACCTTGAGCGCGACCTCGCGTGACAGCCCACGATCGGAGGCGCGGAAGACCACCGCGCTCGCGCCGACGCCGATGACCTCCAAGCGGTCGAAGCTGCCGCCGAACAGGTCTCGGCGCGACGTTGGCGGGTGCGCCGCGAGGATCGCCTCGAGCCCGCGGCGCAGGTGATCCGCGGACGGTAGCCGATCGCTCGCCTCGGGCTCGAGCGCCGAGCGGAGAAGTCGCGAAAAGTCCTCCGGCACCTCGCTGCTGGGGTTCACCTCGTGGATCGGCCGGAGCCCTGTCAGCTTCGGCAGGAGCTGGGTGCAGAGCTGGTAGAGCGTGGCGCCGAGCAGGTACACGTCCAGGAGCGGATTGGCGTCGCAGAGCCCCGCCTCCGGCGGAAGATAGTCCGGCGTGCCGATCGCCCGGCCGAGCTGGGTCTTGTGGCGGATCACGGGCGGGGTGAAGCGCGCGTCCTGGGTCTCGTGGAACGGAGCGCCGACGCTCGCCAGGCCGAGATCGATCAGCTTCGCCACACGCCGATCGGCGCCGATCGTCAGGATGATGTTGTCCGGCTTGATGTCGCGGTGGATCACGCCGACGCGATGTAGGGCGTGCAACGCGTCGGCGATCTGAATGCCGATCGCGGCGACCTCGCGCCACGGGAGCGGGCCGTTTGTGAGGCGCTGTGACGAGGGCTCGCCGTCGAGGTGCTCGAGCGCGATGTACGGTTGCTCATCGTCCGTGTGTCCGAACGCGATCGCTCGCACGATGTTCTCGTGCTGAATGTTGCTCAGGATCTCCGCCTCGACCGCGAACCGGCGCCGCGCGTCCGGGCTGCAGGCGCGCAGGAGCTTGATAGCGACGTAGCACTTGCGCGTGAGATCCTTGGCCAAGAACACGTGGGCCATGCCGCCCTTCGCCAGGCGTCGGACGATCTTGTAGCGCCCGTCGAGTAGCTCGCCGATGAAGTCGGCGCCTACTTCCTTGTAGATGGGCCACGTCGGCTTGGGCCCGGAGCGTGGGGTGAGGGGGCTGTCCATCGTCGCCAAGAGTGCCACAGCTCCAGGCGAGAAAGACCGCCTAAAGACCTTTCCAGCCTTTTTCACGCCTGTCTCGTCTCACGCCCGGCCCCGCTTCATCCCTCGTTCGGCCACCTTCATCCCTCTTTCAACACGAGCCAGAGCACGATCGGCCCGCGTGGTGGTACAACGAACCCATGCCCGCACGCGCCTTGCTCTCCCTCGTCCTTGCGGGGCCCACCCTGGCGGCGCCGCCGCTGTCGCCCACGGCGACCAACGCCGAGATCAACGACGAGATCACGGCGGCCGACCCGACGATTACCGCCGACAACCTCGCGCCGCTGGAGCGGCTCATCGCCGCTGCCGAGCTGGTGGAGTCGAGACTCGCGGACACGTCCGACGTCAAAGACCTCGGCGATCTGCTCACGCTCGCCGTGACCGCGCGGCGCGTCGCGTACCAGCGCACGAACGACGCCACGCACCTGTGCCAACTGCTCGCCACCGCGGAGCGGGTTCTCGCGCGCACGGACACCCCACCGCCCGAGGCGACGGACTTCCGCGACGAAGCGCGCGCCGGCCTCGCCTCGCACGCTGAAGCGGCCGCACGCGGCGACACGGGCTTCGTCGCGCCCCCTTGCGTGCAGCCGACAACCGAGCCCAAGCCCAGCCCCGTGGCGGAGCCCGAGCAGGGGCGCGAACCTTCGCCCGCGATGACACCGCCGACGACGGGCCGCACGCCTCCGCGCGCCAGCGGCCTGACGATCGCCGGCGGGGTCTTGCTCGGCACGGCCGCCCTCGCCGCCCTCGCCATTATTCCCGTGCAGGTCCGCCGCGCCGGGGCGTACAGCGACCTCGAGACGTTGATCGCCGAGATCGAGCAGGCGGGCCACCGGACGCCGGAGCAGGCGCAGCGCATGAGTGACCTGGGATCTGTGGGGGCGTGGACGAAGGGCGCCAAGATCGGCCTCGCTATCTCGGCGGCCGTCCTCGGGGCGGTCGGCATCGGCATGATCGCCCGCGGCAAGCTGCGCCCGACGACCGACCGGGCCCGCCTCGCGCCCTACGGCGGGCCCCAGGGCGCCGGCCTTTCGCTTTTCGGGCGCTTCTAGGGATACCCCCTTGGGAGAAATGAAACGTCGTCAACGCGCCTGGACGTGGCGCCACGACTTCGCGCGCGGACCCGCGCGTGGTACCATCGCAACGATGGTCCGCCGCACGCTTCTGTCCGTCGCCGTCCTCGCCGCCTGCGCGGGAGACTTCGATCAGCTCCTGCAGCAAGGGGGGGCATACCCGATCAGCGACGGGACCAGCGGATCGACCGCCGACGATCCGAGCCCAGCGAGCACTACGGCCGACACGACGGCCAGCACCGCAGACGCGAGCGCGACGATCGGTGAGGCGACGTCGGGGAGCGCGTCGGCGACCGACGGCGGGACAGCGAGCGACGGCGCGACCGGCACCACCACCGACGACGGAAAGGCCCTGCCGGTCAACGTGGAGGTATTTCTGACGCCGACGTCGGTGGACAAGGTCGGCGAGGTGCAGGTCATGGTGTCAACGTCGCGCCCGGTCGCGACGATCGACGTGTTCGACGGGGACGTGCCCCTCGCGCTCGGCGCGACGCCGGGGGATCCGGTCTGCGTGTTCGAGGTGACGTCGGACAACGTCCCCGGCGACGGCACGCACACGATCCGCGCCGTCGCGCATGCCGCCGACGGCGTGAGCGGGCAAGCCGAGAAGGACCTGACGATCGACGTCGCGCCCGGCGGCATCGACGTCTGGCCGCCCTACGTGCAGGTCGGGCCGATCAACGGCTTCACGAGCGCGACGCTACTCGACGACGCGGCGATCGCCGCCGCGGGCTTCTACGAGACACAACAGGGGCTCGAGGCGGTCGCGGTGAAGATCGACGGGGCGACCGGCAAGCTCGAGGCGGGCCCGGTCGCGCTCGGTAAGGTCGCGCTCGCGTCCGCGGGGAGCGGACCGGCGATCGCCGCCAGCGACGACGGCGCGGTGTTCGTCGCGTCGACGCAACTCGGGCCGATGTGGGCGGTGTCCAAGGTGTGGCTCGACAAGCCGCTGTCGTTCGAGTGGAAGGCGACGGGTGACCTCAAGACTAAAGCGCTCGCGGTCACGGTCGCGGGCCCCTTCGTGATCGTCGTCGGCGCGCTCGAGGTGTCGCCTGGCACGCATGACCTCCGGGTATGGTGGCTGGCGGCCGAGGACGGAGCGCTGCTTCACGAGGCGCCTTTCGCCGCGTCTCTCGCCGACGACCCGCCGAACAAGCTGGACGAGATCGGCCGCGGCGTGGCCATCGTCGGCGACGAAGTCATCGTCGTTGGCGAGCGCATGATCTGGGGCGACGACAACAAGACCTATCGGCGCGCGGTCGTGCTGCGGTACTCGCTCGCGGGAGAGCTCCTCGACGAGTGGACCTCGCCCGGCGAGATCCTCGCGGAGGACGGCGCGATGGGGGTCGCACCGCTCCGTGGGGGCGGGTTCGTAACCGTTGGCTGGGGGCGTAATCTATTTACGATCCGTCAGGTGATGACACGCTGGTTCTCGGCCGCGGGCCAGGCCGGGCCCGTGCGGGTCGAGCCCACGCCGGGGAACGACGCGATCGGCTACGCAATCGGCGAGGATCGCGAGGGCAAGATCATCATCGCCGGCTCACGCAAGCAACCGGCCACTGACACGGACGCCTGGATCTTCGCCATCCCCGGCCCACTCGGCGCGCACGCCTGGGACGTCGTCCGCAACGGGCCGGGCCAGGGGCCCGACGACGCCGCGGGGCTCGCCATCGGCCCCTGGGGTCACGTGTCCGTCGTGGGGAGCGAATTCTCCGACCTGCAGCCGCGTGCGTTCGCGCTGCGGCTCTACCCGTAGACGCTCACTTCGGCACGAACACGTCGCACTGCGCCTTGATCTTCGCCGCGGCGGCGGCGAAGTACCCATCGTAGCTGGCGACGCACATCGACCCGAACACTGAATGGGGAAGCAGCTCCGTCCAGGTGCGGAGCTTGTGATAGCCCGGGGGGATGCCCTCGTAGCCGCACAGACCGTCCGGATCGTCGATGTCGTTCGTGATCACGAGCAGCACCACCGCGTCCGCATCGCCGCCCTTGGCCTCGACCAGCGCGTCCGCCCAATCCTGGGGCGTGCCCGCGCTGAACTCGTCCCAGACGTCATCGATGGCGACGACCACGAGGAGCGCGTCATCGCGGAGAAATCCCGCGTTGCAGCCGGCCGGCGCGTTGATCTCATCCGTCAGTGAGCTGACGGCGGCCCCGGCGACCAACCCGCCGCCGCTGGTACCGACCGACCCGACGCAAGTGAACGCGCCGATCAGATCCGGCTGGCCCGCGGTGATGTAGCGGTGGCCGCCGGCGAGGTCACACCGCTCGTTGCTCGCGTCCCACCCCGCCGAGAAGGTAATCCCCGCGCCCTGCACCGTGTCGCAAGGCTCGAGCACCGCCCCGCACGGATAGTCCTGCGGCCCGGTCGGGCAGGTGTCGACGCAGTCCTCACAGCCCGGGATCCCCCACGGCGGGCCATACTGACGCGGCGTGACGATGTGGTAGTCGAAGCCGGCGAATTCGGTCTCAAGGGTGTCGATGAAGCCCGGAAAGCTCGCCTTGAGAGCGTCCTGCTGGTTCTTCATCGTGTTGCGGGAGCTGATCGAGAAAATGAGATCGACCTTGCCCATGCAGCCTGGCGGCGGCTTGTCGCCGCCGTCCGGCGGCGTACCGCCATCTGGGATGCCGAAGCCCGCCGAGCTGGTGGAGCTGTTCGACGCCGCGGCCGAGTCCTCCGCCGAGCTGGTGGTCGTCGACGTCGACGTCGACGCGTCACCGCTCGAGCTTGTCCCCTGCGGAGCGGTCGTGATGCTCGAGCCGAATCCCGGCCCCGGCCCCTCGCCGTTGTTGCAGGCGGCGAGAGCGGCGAGAGCGGCGAGCGCGAGACGGCGCATGATGTTCAGGCTAGCGCGTGCGGCGGGCGATGTCACCACACGGGGGCCGTAGTCCGCGGCAACCTGCACGGCGCTCTGTCGATCTAACACGGTACACCACCGGCCTCGCGCCCCTCCGCGCGTGGCGCCGTGACAGCCGATGTCGTGGAGGAAGCCCGCCCAACATCGCGGCGTGGCGGCCTCGGCCCTGACCCATGCGGAGGAAGAGAACCATGATCGCACTCGCCACCTTGAACAAGATCCTCGAGCGCAGCCTCGCCGCGGCCAAAAAGCCCGACGACGCCCGTTCGGAACGCCTCGCCGCGCACAAGCGGAGCCGCTTCGCCGCGCTCACGCCCGACAGCTTCGCGGACGTGACACACACCCGTATCCTCGACAGCTACCGCTTCATCACCGCCCACGTCGCGCTCCCGTGCCCGATTCACGGCGAGCCGCTGACTGACGAACAGCTCGGGCAAGGGCTCGGCGATCTCGCGATCGAAACCGAGAAGTCGGCGGTATGGTTCCTTGTGGTCGTCGTGATCGCCGCCGCTGCGCTCGTGGACGGATGCAGTTGTCCCTCCGGGCACTCCGGCGGCGCCCCGAATAACCCGGGGACCCAGCCGTTCGGCGGCGGCAAGCCCTGATAGACTCGTGTCGGCATGGACGCGCCGACGCCACCGCAGCGCCCCTCGCAGAAGCGGGGGGCGCTTGTCGTCGCCACGATCCTCGCCGACTTCGCGTGGGTCGCTACGCACATCCCGGTCCTCGGGGCGCTCGGCCTCATCGACGGCGAAGCCGGGTTCTACGCCAGCTACCAAGCCGGCCGCTGTCTGATCGCGGGTGTCGCCCTCGCGTGGGCGCTGCGCTCCGGCTGGTTCAGTGCGCCCGAGCTCGGGCTTGCCGTGGCGCGGCACGGGCCGGCGCTGCGCTGGCTCGCCAAGGTCGCGGCCGTAGCGATCCTCGCGGCGGCGGTGGTGCTGGTCCTCGGGCGGCTCGCGCTCCCGAGTCTCGTGTGCGATCTGGGCGAGCGGGCACTACGGGTCCCGGTGGTCTACCCGTGGCCCGTGTTCGTGCGAGACACGATCTGCATGGTCCTGCTCGCGCCGCTCTACGAGGAGATCGTGTATCGCTCTCTCCTGCTGTCCGCGCTCCGCGAGCGGTTCAAGGACTCACACGCGCTGGCGATCGGCGGCGGCGTGTTCGTGGTCCTGCACTACCTCTACGGCTACGGCTGGAACACCGGCTATCTCCTCGTCGCCCTGGCGCTCGGCTGGGTCTTCCTCCGCACCGGATCGATCCTCCCCGGCGTCGTGCTCCACGCTGCGAACAACCTGTGGTTCGCCGCAAGCTCGCACGGTCGACACGTGCTCGGGGACGCCGCGATCCTCGACTGGCTCTGCGGGCGGTGAGCGGCACGGCGTTCTGGGGCGGGCTGTTCCTGGCACGACGGCCCGCCGACCCGCGGCCCCGAGGCTGGGCCCGGGGGGGGCGTCCAGGCCAGTCCAGGGCCCCGGATGCGCGGCGGCCGGTCGCCATGCGCCTCCAGCGGCAGCCCACGCCCCTTCCCTCCGGCACGGCAGCGTGCATCGGCGCCTTCGACGGCCTCCGCGTCCCTCGTCACCTTCGACCCCCACCCGGCCCAGGTCCTCGCGCCCGAACGGACCCCGCCTGCTTACTTCTGATGCGGCCGAGCGTCGAACGGCAGCGTGATCGTGAAGGTAGTCCCCTCGGTGGCACTCTCGACCTCGACGTTGCCGCCGTGGGCCTCGGCGCAGGCGCGGACGAACGCCAGCCCGAGCCCCCAGCTCTCTCCTGCCTGCGGCGCCCGGCGCCGCCGCGAGAACACGTCGAAGATGTGCTCGCGGTGCTCGGCGGGGATCGGGTCACCGAAGTTGTGGACCGACAGGCGCACGTCACCGCCGCGACGCGCGAGCCGGATGGCGACCTGCGTGTCGGCCCGCCCGTACTTGACCGCGTTGACGGCGAGGTTCCACACCGCCCGGCGGAGCTCGTCGCGGCTCCACATGCCGCGGAATTCCCCGTCGGCTTCGATCGCGAAGCGCGGGCCGTACTGGGCCTCGAGGTCCTGGACGACGTCCTCGGCGACCTCGCGGAGGTCGCACCAGTCGATGTTCAGCGGCAAGCGCTGGCCGGCCTCCATTCGGCTGACGTCGAGCAAGTCGCGGATCATGAGATCGACGCGCTCGAGGTTGCGCTCGATCCGGGCGACGACCTCGGGTCGGGCGGCCCGGTCGCCGAGCCGGACCAGGGTCTGGGCGCTCATCTTGGCGCTGGCCAGCGGACCGCGGAGATCGTGCGCGAGGATGGCCGTGAAGCGCTCCCGCAGGGCGCGTTCGGCCTCGAGCTCGTCGATCCGAAGCCGCAGCTCCGCGTGCAGTTGCCCGTTCTCGAGGTGCAGGGTCATCCCCTCGCCGAGCGCTTCGATGCGCCGGCGCTCACGGACGGAGAACGGCCCCTGCGTGCGCGTGCCGATGTACATCACGCCGCGGATCCGGTCGCGCCGCGGGAGACGCACGCCGAGCAGCGAGTGGATGCCGCTGCCCCGCAGCGCGTCGCTGACCACGAGCTCGGTGGTAGCGACGTCGTCGATGGCGACCGGCTCCTCGCTCGTGGCCATCAGGCCGGTGACCGTGGCGGGGTCGAGCGACGTCACGATCTCTTGCAAGTCGTCCTCGGCGAGCCCGACCGCGGCCCGCGTCACCAGCAGTTCGCTGCGCGGATCGTACAGGAACAGCGCCGCGCACTGCGCGGCCATCGCCTCCATGATCACCGCCAGCATCGCTTTCAGATGCTCTCCGAGCGGCGCCCCGGGCGTGCGCAGCGCTTTGTCGGCCAGCGTTCGCAACTGTCGGAGGTAACGCTTCTCGCGCTGCTCGTCGAGCTGCATGTGCATTTGGAACGAGTCGGTCGTCCGCACCATGATGCTCTGCAGGGCGAGGAAGATCCGCGCGAGCTCGTCGGGGGACGGCCGTTCATCCGCCGGGGCCGACGCCGCACAGGACGAGATGCAGCGCTGGAGAATGGCGAACTCCTCCACCACCTCCCCGACCTCGAAGCCCCAGCGGATCCGATCCGACAGGTGGCTCTCGATGTGACGCATGACTACCTTCAAGTCGGCGCCGCCCGTCAGCGCCGCCAGACAGATCGGCATCAAATTCTTGAGCTCGACGTCGGAGAGCCCGCGGGCCGACGCCGCGCGGCTGGCCTCGCTGGCCCACGTCTTGAGGATCTCGTCGCCATGACGGTCGAGGAAACCGGTCGAGGACGCCACACCATCATTGTACTCCGTGATCTGTGCCGCGGTAGACGGCGCGTCGACGACCTGACGGCTCTCGCGCTTCGTTTGGGAAGACGTAATCAGAGAACGCCGACATCGGTCCTCAGAATCGAGCGGACCGAGCAATTTGGGCGGAGCGCTGTCGCATTCAGGAGCCCTAAGCTCG
The DNA here is from genome assembly GCF_026965555.1 of Nannocystis punicea. Taxonomy (GTDB): domain Bacteria; phylum Myxococcota_A; class Polyangia; order Nannocystales; family Nannocystaceae; genus Nannocystis; species Nannocystis punicea. The sequence continues at coordinate 6,267,729 of NZ_CP114040.1, forward strand.
TGTGCGCGTCGCGCAAGTCGTTTTTCGCCGCGAGCGCCGGCGTTGGCGTCTGTGCTCGCGCCGCGCCGCGAGCTTGCGGTCGGCTGCCTTGCCGCCCACAAGAACGTCATGGCACGCGTGCCGGGGCATCCGGCGCCCAGAGCGCCCTTTACGAGTCGGGAGCCGGTCTCAGGAGCATTCACCTGCACCAGCCATCCGGAGGTGCGTCAGCCGGCCCTGGGGACGTGCCCCAAGTGCGGCACGCCTCTCGAGCCGGTCGGGACCTCGGCGGCCCTGCGTCGCCTCGAATGGGTGTGCCCGGTGCATTCGCACATGCTCCGAAGCGAGCCCGGCATTTGTTCCCTCTGCGGCAGGGCGCTCGAGCCGCGTGGGGTCCCTCGCACGGGGATCGAAGAGAGCGGCGATCTGCGGGCGATGAAGCGACGATTGTGGGTGGCGGCGCTGCTGACGATCCCGCTGCTCCTGCTCGCCGTTCATGACCTCTCGTCAGCGCGCGGAGCGCTTCGGTGGCCTGTGCTCGTCCAGGTGGTGCTGGCGTCGCCGGTATGCACGTGGGCCGCGTGGCCGTTTTATGCCCGGCCGGCGCTGTCGCGGCGCAGCCGCCGCCTCGATGTCTTCACTCTGGCGGGGCTCGGCGCCGCCGTGGCCTATGGCTACAGCCTGGTCGCGGCGTTCGTGCCGCAGATCTTTCCATCAAAGTTCCGGAACCAGGACGGGCAGGTCGCCGTGCACTTCGCGGCCGCGTCTGTCTTCATCACGCTCGGGCTCCTGGGACGGGTGTTGGAGCTGCTCGCCCGCCACCGGCCCGGGGCGGCGGTCCGCAGGATGCTCGACATGGCGGCGCAATCAGCCCGGCGGCTCACCCAGGACGGCAGCGAGGAGGAGGTCCCGCTCGAGGTGCTCCGCGTCGGCGATCGTCTGCGGGTCAGGCCCGGCGACAAGGTCCCGGTCGACGGCATCGTGCTCGAGGGGCACAGCTTCGTCGACGAATCGATGGTGACCGGTGACCCGATTGCGGCCGAAAAGCGCGCGGGAGACTTCGTCATCGGCTCCACTCGCAACGGTGGCAGCGCGCTCCTCGTTCGCGCGGAGCGAGTGGGCGCGGACGTGTTGCTCGCGCGCATCGTGGCGATGGTCGCGGAGGGCCGGCGAACTCGCGCGCCCATCCAGCGGCTCGCCGACGTCGCCGCCGCGTACCTCGTGCCGGTCATGGCGGGCCTGGCGGGCCTCACGTTCCTCGTGTGGGGCGTGTGGGGCCCCGAGCCGCGAATGGCGTACGCCCTGATCAATGCGGCCTCGGTGCTGATCATCGCCTGTCCGTGCGCGCTGGGACTGGCGACGCCGATGTCGATCATGGTCGCGGCCGGGCGCGCGGCGACCGCCGGCGTGCTGTTCAAGAACACCGAGGCGATGGAGATGATGCGGCGCGTCGACACCCTCGTCGTCGACAAGACGGGCACGCTGACCGAGGGGAGGCCGAAGCTCGCCGCGATCGTCGCCACGGCGGAGATGGACGAGGCGGGGATCCTGCGGCTCGCGGCGAGCCTCGAGCGCGGCAGCGAGCACCCAGGGGCGGCGGCGATCGTCGAGGAAGCAGCATCCCGCCGGCTCGAGCTCGCCGCGGCGGAGCAGCTCACGGCGATGCCGGGCGAGGGCGTGACAGGCGTCGTCGACGGGCATCGCGTCGCGGTCGGCAACCTGACGCTGATGCGCCGCCTCGGTGTCGCGCTCGGAGCGAACGTCGAGCACGCCCATACGCTCCGCGCTGAGGGACACACCGTCATGCTCGTCGCAGTCGACGGGGCGATCGTCGGCCTCGTCGATGTCAGCGATCCGATCAAGGCGAGCACACCGGAAGCGATGGCAGCGCTCCGCGCCGAGGGTCTCCGCGTGGTGATGATCACCGGCGACGATCGGACGACGGCCGACGTGCTGGCGCGCAAGCTCGGCATCGACGAAGTCATGGCTGGAGTGGAACCCGATCAAAAGGCAGGCGCGATCGCCCGACTGCAGGCGCAAGGACGGCGCGTCGCCATGGCCGGCGACGGCATCGACGACGCGCCTGCGCTGGCATGCGCGCACGTCGGCGTCGCAATGGGCACAGGCGCGGACCTGGCGAGAGACAGCGCGGATATCACGCTGGTCAAGGGCGACCTCCGCGGCGTCGTGCGGGCGCGCCGGCTCAGTCGGGCAGCCATCGGCAACGTCAAACAGAACCTGATCCTCGCATTGATCTACAACGCCGCGGCCGTCCCGATCGCCGCGGGCATTCTCTACCCGGCGTTCGGACGCTTGCTCGACCCCGGCGTCGTGCTCGCGGTCATGTCGCTGAGCTCGGTCTCGGTGACCGTCAACGCGCTCCGGCTGCGTCGGCTGAAGGTCTGAACAGAGTGCGGTGCCATACGTCGCGTCGCACCTCGCGCCGCTGCCTGACCGCCAGTGACCGTGCGACATGGCTCGGCCGCCCGCTGGCGCGCCCAAAACTCGCGGCCACACTTCGCCGCGGACGCGTCCGATGCAGCGAATGACCGGACTCGACGCGAGCTTCCTTTACATGGAGTCGCCGTCGGTGTCGATGCACACAGTCAACGTCATGCTCATGGACGTGTCGCAGGTACCCGGCGGCTACTCCTTCGCCCGGATCAGGCAGCTGTTCGAGCGCCGCATCCACCTGGTCCCCCTGCTCCGGCGCAGAATCGTGGAGGTTCCGGGCGACCTCTACCATCCGGTGTGGATTGAGGATCCCACGCTCGACCTCTCCCAACACCTGCGACGGGCGAAGCTGGCGCCCCCCGGCGACAGACGCGCCCTCGAGTCTCTGGTCGGCGAGATCCTCTCGACTCACATGAGCCGCGCCCGCCCTCTGTGGGAGATCACGTTCGTCGAAGGTCTCGAAGGGAACCGGGTGGCGCTCATATGCAAGGTGCACCACGCGGTCATCGACGGCGCGGCGATGACCACAGTGCTGGAGCGAGTGATGGCCAGCGAACGGGACGACCACGACGTGGCGCCCCCGACGAGCACGTGGACCGCGGAGCCGCTGCCCGGCGCGCGACAGCTCGTCCTCGACGCGCTCCGCGATCGCCTGCGGGGCCTGTCCCGGCTGCCACGCCTCTTCGGAAGGACGGCGCGCGCCGGCGTGCAGCTGCTGCGGCGCACGCGCGGCCACAGGCTCTCACTCCCTTTTTCCGGGCCCCGGACCGCGTTCAACGCCCCGCTCACGCCGCGACGCAGCTTCGCCACGGTCGACCTGCCGCTCGCGGACGTGCTGACCATCAAGACCCTGACTGGTTGCACGCTCAACGACGTCGTCCTCGGCGTCGCCGCCGGCGCGCTTCGGCGCTTCATGGATCACCACAGCGAGGTCCATCGACGACCGTTGCTGGCGAGCGTGCCGGTCGCCACTGGCGGACTCGAGGACGGCCGGCTCAGCGGAAACAAGGTATCGAGCCTCCTCGTCTCGCTGCGCACGGATGTCGCCGATCCGCTGGCGCGACTGCGAGAGATCCACGCGCTCACGGCGGCAGCCAAGGACGCCCACGATCACGAGGTCGGCGGCTTGCTCGAGCAATGGAGCGAGTACGCGCGCCCCTGGCTGATACGGCTATTCATGGACCAGGTGCTGCCGCGCCTGCCGCGACCGCCGGTCAACCTCGTGATCTCGAACGTGCGCGGGGCGAGGGGGACGCAATACCTCGTCGGCTCCGCGCTCGACAGCGTCTACCTCGGCGGGCCGCTGCTCGAACAGATCGGACTCAATCTGACGGTCTGGAGCTACCGCGACACGGTGCATCTCGCCGCGGTCGGTTGCCCCGACACCATCCCCGATCCCCGCCTCCTGCTCGCAGAATGCGAGCACGCGCTCGCCGAGCTCGTCGTCGCGGCCCAGCGCGAAGGGCCGGAGCGCGGTCATCCCGACCTGTCCCATGAATGAAGATGAAACAACCGCCGGCCGGCGCGAACAGGCTCGCAGACTCGTCCTGCTCGCAACGGTGGCGGGCGCGTTCTACCTCTGTTGGTTGATGCTCGAGCCTTTCGTCGATGTGCTTCTGTGGGCAGGAGTGTTGACATTGACCTTCGGGCCCGTCCACCGGCGCCTCCTCGCGCGCGTGAGGCGGCCCGACCTGAGCGCCGGGTTGTCGACCCTGTTCGTGGTCGTCGTGATCGGAGCGCCGATGGGTCTCGTGACGTGGGTGATCGCCCGCGAGATCGCGCCGGCGGTCGGGATGCTGCAGACAGTGTTCGGGCAGCTCCTCGACCCCGACTCCGAGCCGCGGCCGCGTCGCCGCGGGTGAACGGCCGCCGTAGCCCCTCGGTTGCCGGTCGAGTCTGCTTCTCCGGGCCGTCGTTGCCCCACAGCCAGGCGCCGGCGGCGACGGACAGGGCGGCGATCCCGGTCGTTCGTATGGTCGTACTCGTCCGCATGGTCATGATCTCTCCTCCGTCGCTGCAAAGGCGGTCGATGCCAACATGGTGAGGGGCCGTTCCCACGGTGCCGCCGCCGACTTTCTTCCTGGCTCACAACGACACCTGAATCGCCCGAGCGGCTCTTTGTGGATTGGCCGACACAGCTCACGGCGATAGCGATCGGGCCGAGCTACGGGCCCGAGCGGCTCGTGGACGTATGGACGTGGCGCTGCATGTCAGCAGCGGTCGGCCGCCAACGTCCCTCTCACCGCTACTGCTCGTCATCACGCCCCTCCGACGTAACCCGCGTCGGGCGCTTGGGTCAAGACGCGGTACACTGGACGGTTACGCCTCACGTGCGGCTCCTGGGCGCCCGGGCGTCACCTCCTTGCCATGCACACCCCGATCAAGACCTCGCTCCTCGGCGAGCGTCTCGTCGCTGGTGGTCAGGGCGACCCCGCCGTCGCGCCCCGTCCACCGCACCTTCGGCGGCCGCCGGCCAACCTGTCCCCGTCCGCCGCTTCGTGCCCCAGCACGACCGGAGCGGAGGGCCGGCTGTCCGGGTGCCCCCGCCCTTAATGGTCGACAAGGTGGAGTTCCTCGACCCCAGACTGCCGCGGCCCGCTACGGGTCAAGGTCTTCGGTACGGAAGTTGGATTCGGTCTTCACGAACATCACCCCGGTGAATCTGCCGCTCACCGTCTCGTCGCGTTTATAGTATCCGTTGTCCAAGACGGTACCGGCGAACGGTGTCGTGTACCAGCGAGTGGCGGTGGTCGTGAACTGGAGATCCACCTTGCCGGTTTGGGCGATCCATCGGTAATCCCACCTCGTCTGCGCCGGGGCCGTGTATGTCTCGTTGGTAGAAACCGTGCGCGTTTCCTCGTGGCTCTTCGTGTTGCTGTCGGAAGCCTCGTAGTTGTAGTTGAGCGCCAGGGCTAGCGTACCCCCTCTACCGCCCGAGGGGGTCTCCCACGTATACGAATAGTCAATGGCACCGCCAGTGCTGTGCGTGGTGGTGACCGTGACGGAGGTCGACTCGGTGACGCTCCCGGTGTAATTGAAGTTGAGGATCGCGGGTTGATCTTTCGCGTTGACGGCGCCCTTCGATTCCAGCGTGCTGCTCGTCTGGTTGTGCGGGACGACATCGTGGATGACAACGTCCTGGATTACCTCCTTCACGGGCGTGACGCGAGTGAACTTGAACGAGCTTGCGGTGTCATTGAACGACACGGTCTTCAAATTGGCGACTTCCCCTTGGCCCCGGCCGACGTTCTGGAAACTCACTCCACCCCCGATGTGTTCGTAGAGAATCATGTTGACGGTGTCGAGCAGGCCCTGCCACTTGATCGCGCTGAGCCTATCGTTGATGTACCATTCGACCATGCTGTGGTCTTTGTTGAACTCCCACTCCGAAGGAAAAACCGTCGTCCGCGCGCCCGTGAAGTCGGCGCCTTCGAACAGGAACACATAGCCCTGAGACAGATCGACGATCCGCCACACGAAAGCGGAAACGCAGTCGTTCATGTTGTACTGCCGCAGATCGACTACGTGCTCTGCTCCGTCGCCGATGATGTCATAGACCCTGCCGGCCCTGTCGAGGAAGGGAAACTTTGACGTCGTCACATTGTCGAGCAGCGTGACGACGTGCCCCTTCGGGATGTTGTAGCGCACGAAAGATGTACAATCCTGAAACGTGCCAACGAGGGAATGGACGACGCTCGGGTTGTAGTTGTCCAGCTCAATGCGAAACTGTTGAGATTTATCATCAGCGTAATCCTTGTAGAGGATAACATAACTGTTCGACGTAGTCATGGTTCACGCTCCTTGTTCATGCCCCGTGAAGGGGAGAGTCGTCATTCTTCGCGTTCTGCGAATGCTTCGTCGTTTCGACTTGGGCGCAAGTTCGCCTAACCCTTAGTCCCTGTCAAGCCCCGTCGATGCTGGTCGACGCCGCTCGGCACCTCGACCAAGTGTTAAAATGCGCATTCTCTAAGGGCACCGCACGTATTTTTCAAAGTCGTGGTCCGCGAACGGACGATGTCGCCCTTTGGGACCGCGATGGCGGGCGTGGGACCGGACATCGACGAGCAAAGGAGGGGCGGCAAGTTCGAATCTGAGCTCGTGACGCGTCCAGGCAGCTGTCGCGGCATGGGCCTTATGCGATGGGCGGCCTCCGCAACGCCGTCTCGTCGCTGTTCGCCTCGGACTCGGGTCTCGAAGGAGGTGGCGGCCATCTTCTCCCTGCCAAGACTTCCTCGGAAGCGTTGGCCTCGAGGTGCGGGCGTCGAGCACCGAGCCACCGAGCCGACCCGGCCGTCGCCGACATGTCACTGGGGGCGGGACGGACGCGACGAGGTCGGGGAGATCGGCGGGCGCGGGGAGCTCAAACGGGGCGGTCGGACATCGCGCTCGAACTCTGGGGTCAGCGACGCGGGCAGCGCGTTGCGGGACGATTACAGCGAGGGCAGTTGGTGCGGGTGCCGCTCTCGCCGGGGGTGACCATTGTGTTGGTGGTTGGAACCTCAGTCGACGGCTCGTGGACGCTCCTCGTCGCAGACGGCCGCCGCTACCTGACGCGGGGCACACCAGACCTGCCCGAGACCTTCGCCTGCATCGCCCAGGTCGGCACGGACGGCGGAGACCTGCTCGGTGAGGCGCTGGTCCACGCGGTGAGCCCCGAGCCGAACGGCCCCGGTGGCTGCAACGAGCTTTTTCCGCGACGACGCGCTCCTCGTCGCCGCGCTCGTCTCGTGGACCGCCGACTACGATTCGGAGGGTACACCTGCTGAGTGGGCGAAGGCAATCGTGAACACCAAGGACGACGAGGAGTCCTTGGTCATGTTCAGTATTGGTGGTGCGCTCTGGTCGGCCACCGCCTGGGCCTGAATCCAGGTTGATGTGGAACCGGCGTTTCAGATGCACGGTTTCGAACTCTTGACAGGCGAACCAAAGTTGCTCCCTTCGATGGTCGAAGGCGAAGCGCATGGCGAGGTCGTCGGGCGCGAACTCGGGGCTCGACCGCGTCGCGCCGAAGTCGCTCGTGCGACGACGTGCCGCTGGGCACCACGGTCCCGGCCTGGTTCGCGCACCGGCGCGGTGCAGCCGGCCTCATCATGGCCGCCCAAGCGCCGCCGACCACGACCGCGCGAGCACCCAGCGAGGTCTGGGACGGGATCGCGGCCCTCGGCGACGCCCATCGACGCGCTTCACCGGTTCGAGCTCGCGCCGCGACCCAGCCCCCACGCCACGCCACGCCCTGCCGTGCCGATATCAGCCGGGCGCATGCACGAGCGGCGAGTGATGGATGATTCGCGCGAGCGCTTCGGGGTCGACCGGCTTGATCAAATGCAGATCGAAGCCGGCCTTCTTGACCTTCTCCGTGTCCGATGGGAGGCCGTGACCGGTCAAGGCGATGATGAGGGCGCCTGCTGTCGACGAGGCCGCGCGGAGGGCCCGGCACACCTCGTAGCCGTCCATGGAGCCGGAGAGGCTGAGGTCGCACAGGACCACGTCGGGTGGATCTGCGAGCGCCGCCTCCACCCCTGCTGCGCCCGAATCGGCGATCGCGGCGGCATGACCCCACATGCCGAGCAACATGCCGAGGCTCTGGGCGGCGTCCTCGTTGTCCTCGATCACGAGCACGTTCCGCCGATCGTCGGGGCGGCCCGGGAGCTCCGGCGCGTCCACTTCCGTGTCGGGCGGGGCTGAAGCCACAAGGGGCAAACGAATCGAGACCTCCGTACCACGACCCTGGCCCGCGCTCGTCGCCTCGACCGTGCCCCCGTGCAGCTCGACCAGCGCCTTGACGAGCGAGAGGCCGAGGCCGAGGCCGCCCCGCCCTCGTGCGAGGTGAACATCGGACTGCGCGAAGGGCTCGAAGGCTCTGGCCAGGGTCTCGGGGTCCATGCCGACGCCGTTGTCGCTCACGCGCACGACGGCGGTGTCGCCTCGCCGCTCGAGCACGACCGAAATCCGACCGCCGGGGTCGGTGAATTTGAACGCGTTGCCGAGGATATTGCTGATGCATTGCGACAGCCGCACCGCGTCTCCGTTCACCGGGAGAGGCTCGCGGGCGGTGAACTGCACGGAGACCCCCGCGCGGGCCGCCTCGGCGCGGTGATCCTCGACCACGGTGCGGACCACGGCGACGAGGTCTTCGCGCCGCTTCTTGAGGAGGATCTTCCCGCTGGAGATGCGCGAGACGTCCAGCAAGTCATCGATGAGCCGGGCCATGTGCGCGGCCTGGCGATCGACCATTCCCACCGCCCGCTGGATCGCCGGGGTGGGGGTGGGCAGGGCCCGCCGCAAATAATGAATCGCGTTGCGGATCGGCGCGAGCGGGTTTCGTAGCTCGTGGCCCAGCAACGCGAGGAACTCGGTCTTCTTCCGATCCGCCGCGTTGACCTCGTGGAAGCGCTCCTGGCTCTCGCGAAGGGCCTGCCGGTCGCGCTCGTGCTCGGTGATGTCGCGCGCGATCCACGAGACCGCAGCCCGGCTGCCCTGGGTGTCGGTGATGGGCGACAGACTCGCCAGCACCCGCACCCGCGAGCCGTCTTTTCGCTGCAGGAACGCCTCGATCGGCGGGCTGCGCTCACCGCGGAGGGCCGCGGCGAAGGCCGAGGCGAACGGCGACGATTCGTCGGGAGCGGCGAGGAAGTCGATCGTTCGCCCGGCGGCCTCCTTCGCAGTGTGACCGAACATCACCTCGGCGCCGTTGTTCCAGGTCACGATCGCAGCGCGGTCATCGAGCGCCAGGATGGCGTCGTGGGACGACTCCACGATCGCCGCGAGCCGGCGCGCCGAGTCCCTGGCGGACTTCAAATCGGTGATGTCGACGAATGTGATGACCACGCCGACGACCACGTCGTCGGTCGTTCGGTAAGGTTGGATCCGCTGCTGGTACCAGACATCCGCATCCAGCAGCTGGACCTCGCGTTGCGACGCGGACTGGGTCTGCAGCACTCGCTCGACGTCCGCGACGAGGTCACCGCCGGCGAACTTGGGGACGATATCCGTGATGTCCCGCCCGACGTCGCTGTCGATCAGCCGAAACAATTGGCTCGCCTCGGGCGAGAAGCGCTTGATGGTGAGGTCGCCGTTTAGGAACACGGTGGCGATCCGGCTGCTGGCGAACAGGTTTTGCAGGTCGTTGTTGGCCTTGTCGAGCTCCTGGAGCTTGCGGCTCAGCTCGGCGTTGACGGTATGGAGCTCCTCGTTGATCGATTGCAGCTCCTCCTTCGAGGTCTGGAGCTCTTCGTTGGCCGACTGGAGCTCCTCGTTGGACGATTGAAGCTCCTCGTTGGTCGACTTCAGCTCCTCGTTCGCGACCTCGAGCTCCTCGACCGCCGTCTGCAGGTTCTCCCGGGTGCTGCGCAGCTCGGTCTCCAGCGCCGCGGCGTGCGCGTCGCCGATTGCGGGGGTGCGGCCCTCGGCCTCCGCCTGTTCGGAGCTCAGGGAGGTGCCCGCCTCGTAAAAGATCACGGCGTACAGATCGGAGTCCGCGCCGAGCTCGAGCAGCGGTCGGACGACGATGTCGACCGGCTGAATGCGGCCGTCGACGGGGAGCGAGACTCCGCGCTGGATCCGCTCCTGGCGCTTGCTGGTGGCCTCGCGCAGCAGCACGTGCAAGTGCGGCCGGAGCTCCTTGCTGGCCATCTCGAGCACGTTGATCCCCGCGGCGCCCGGCGCGAGCTCGAGGAACTTCCGCGTCTGCCCCGAGACGAACACAATCCCGCCGTTGCCGCGGACGATGACGGCGGGGGGCGCATAGACGGCGAGGATCAGGCGCTCGAGCGTCCGGGTGAGGCTCTGATCCCGGGCCGCCGGCTCGTGGCCCTGCGGCGCCTCGGCGATCCGACGAGACAGGTCGAGCCCCCCGAGCGGAAACCTGACGGAGACCTTCGCCTCCTTCCGCTGGAAGATCCGTTGCTTCGCATCGACGACGGTGAACAGTTCGGGGTGGGCCGTGACGTTCTCGGACGGTCCGAGCAAAAGGAAGCCGCCCGGACGGAGACCGTAGTGGAACAACGGAAAGACGGTCCGCTGCAGATCGCTCTCGAGGTAGATCAGCACGTTCCGGCACGAGATCAGGTCGAGCCGTGAAAACGGTGGATCGCTGATGATGCTGTGCGTCGAGAAGACGCACATGTCCCGGATCTCCTTGCGGACCTGCCACCCCCCATTCGGTCGGGGAGCGAAGAAGCGTTCGAGCCGCTCCGGGGAGACTCGGTCCGCGATCGTCTCCGGGTATCGCCCGGCCCGCGCCACCTCCAGCGCCTCGTCGTCGATGTCGGTGGCGAAGATCTTGGCGCCTCGGGCCGCCGTCTGCGGCGCCTCGACCAGGATCATGGCGATCGAGTAGGCTTCCTCGCCGGTGGCGCAGCCGGGGACCCACACCCGCACAGGGTCGTCCGGCGCCCGGTCCGCGAGGATCCGCGGCAAAACGTCCCGAGCCAGCGCCTCGAACAGCTCGGGATCGCGGAAGAATTGGGTCACGCTGATCAGCAGGTCCTGAAACAGCTGATCGACCTCCGCGGGCGTGTTCTTCAACAAGTCGACGTAATCTTCCAGTGAGCGCTGCTGGAGCACATGGATTCGCCGCTGCACCCGTCGTTCCATCGTCGAACGCTTGTAGCGGCTGAAGTCGCGGCCGGTCCTGCGGTGAATGAGCGCGCACAGCTGATTCATCAGTACGTCGTGCTCGCGCGCCCTAGTCGGTTCGTGCGCGCCGTCGGCCGGGCGTGCGCTGGTACTCTGGATGCGTGCGACGTACTCCATCACCTTGGCGGGCATCGCCTCGACCGGGAGGATCCAGTCGACCTGGCCGGCGTCGATCGCGGTGCGGGGCATCGTGTTGTACTTCGCGGAGGCGAGCTCCTGTGCCATCGCCACCCCGCCGTGCTCCTTGATCGCCTTGAGGCCGAGGCTGCCGTCGCTGCCGGTCCCGGAGAGGATGACGCCGATCGCTCGCTCCCCGCGCTCCTCCGCCAGGGAGCGGAGAAACGTGTCGATGAGGTTGGTGCGGTCGTCTCGCGCTTCGAGTCGAAGCGCGCCGTGCTCGAGGGTGAGGGCTGCGTTGGGAGGGATGATGTACACGTGGTCGGGCTCGACGCGCGCTCCGTCCTCTGCCGCGCTCACCGGCAGCGCCGTCTGCTTGGCGAGCAGTTCGGGCATGAGGCTCGGGAGGTGCGGGGCGAGGTGCGAGACGACGACGAAGGCCACGCCAGGCTCGGGCGGCACGTGGGCGAACAGTTGCTCCAAGGCCTCGAGGCCGCCGGCGGAGGCGCCGATACCGACGACGGGACAGAGAGCCGAGCGTTCCTCCGAATTGCCGAGGCGAATAGAGGTCGGCACGTGTATTTCCTCGCGTGGAACTCGTCTGCGGCGCAGCAGAGTAACCCGATCGCATAGCACGCGGATGTCCCCGGGCGCAATCGAAAGCGCGGGCGCAGGGCCGAGGCCGCTCCCGCCTGCAAGAGCTTTTTCGCCTGGGGCGTGTGAGCCCCGCCTTCGGACGGCGGACGCGCCTGCCACAGACAGGTCTCGGGCGTTGGTGCTCGGCTACTCGCTGGCGCCGGTGGCGACGGTGGACATCGTCAAGCTGACCGCGCGAGGAGCCGCTCGTCGAGCGAAGGGTCGGCGAACGTGACGGCGCGGAAAGGTCATGAGCGACCAGAACAGTCTGCGGCGTGCAAGTGACGCCACGTCTTCGTCGACTCGAGCAGCCCCGTCGACAGGGGCGCAACAAAGACGCGAAGGATGGTCGACCCATCTGCGGCGCGCCGGGAACAGGTCCGAATGGCAGGTTCTCGAGCCGGCGGCGCGCCAGGCAGGCTCATCATGGCTCTGGCGCCTCGCCAGCTTCCGTGGCCTTCGGGGCCGCTCGAAGCAGGTCTTGTGCCGTCGCGAGCGCGGTCTCGGGGCCGAGCAGGACGAGGATGTCGCCGAGCTCGAGCGGCCCTCGCGACGACGGGAGGAGCGCGCCGACCCCAGGACGCTCGATTGCGACGACATCGGCGCCGCTGCGCGACTTCAGGTCGAGTCCGGTGAGCGAATTGCAGGCCGCGAGGCTGCCCGCTTCGAGGCGGATCCGTCTCAGGCTGGAACACCCGGGGGGCAGATCGTGCGCCGGTGGGAGCGGCTCGGCGAGCTCCGCCGTGTCGCGTCCCTGGCGCGCCAGTACCTGGACGATCAGTTCGGCGCCGGCGTGCGTGTGTGCTTCCAGCATGGTGATGCTCTGCCAGGCCTTGTGGGCGAGGAGGGCGAGCACGAAGACCAGGATGAGCAGGCCCGAATGGACGGGGACGAAGGGCTGCGAGAGGAGCACCAGCGGCAGGCCGATGACGATGAGGAGAGCCAGCTCGATCACGACGGTCAGCACGGGCCACGGCGCTTGCCCCACCTCCGCGGTGTCGGCCCTGTGAGGCGGGAGGGTCCCTTCGGCGAGGGTGCGGGCGAGTGCCGCGCTGCGCCGGACGACGCCGACGAAAAAGAGGCCGGCGAACAGCAGCGTCACTGCGGTCCAAACGCCGCCCACCAGCGCTGCGGGCAGCGCGAAGCGGTGAGAGATGACGGCGACGATCTCGTCCCGGACCTCGCTCGACGCGGCGAGCACGGCAACCAGCGACACCGCGTCGACCGCGAGATAGAGCGCGCCCCGGCGGAGCCGGCTCGACGCCGAGGCCGGGGGCGCGGACCAGAGGCGCTTGATCCACGCTTCGTAGAGCGCCACCAGGAGGCGCAGTTTGGCGGGCAGGTGCGCCTCGAAGCCCGCGGCAGCGCCGTGCGAGCGCCGGACCATCCACGGCGTGATCACCGACGTGAGCAGGGAGACGCCCACGACGACCGGGAAGATGAATTCGCCGGTGACCCCGGACGCGATGCCGAGCCCGGCGATGATGAACGAGAACTCGCCAATCTGAGCGAGGCTCATCCCTGCACGTACGGAAGTCTGCACCCCCTGGCCGAACAGGAACGCGCCGAGCGAGACGCCGGCGACCTTCCCGACGAGCACGAGGGCGGTGAACGCGAGCACAGGAAGCCAGTGCGCGGCGATCTGCGACGGGTCGATCGATATCCCGACCGAGATGAAGAACAGCGCGCCGAAGATGTCGCGCAGCGGTCGAATGACGTGCTCGACGCTCGTGCCCTCCCCCGATTCGGCGACGAGGAGGCCCGCGAGGAATGCGCCGAGGGCGACCGAGTAACCTGCGGCCGACGTCAGGGCAGTCGTGATGAAGCAGATGGCGATCCCGGCGATCAGCGTCGACTCGGCACGATGCTGTCCGACGACGCGGCGGAGGAAGCGCGGCACGACGAGCAAGCCCGCGGTGAGCACGACGATGAGAAAACCGAGCAGCTTGCCGAGAGTCAGTGCGAACTCGCCGGCGGACAGGCCGCTCCCCGAGGCGATCGCCGTCAGCACGGCGAGGAGCAGGATTGCGATCAGGTCCTCGAACACGAGGACGGCGGTCGTGACCGCGGTGAACTCGCCACGGAGGTGCTGATCCTCGAACGCCTTGGCGACGAACATCGTCGAGGAGATGGCGATGCACGCGCCGACGAACAGGCTCTCGACCCTGGTCCACGCGAACGCTCGACCGAGCAGGTAGCCCGCCGACACCATCAGCCCGACGACGAACAGAGCCGTCATGCCGGTCGAGGGGCCGATGCGGGCGATCTTTCGCAGGTTGAATTCGATGCCGATGCTGAACATCAGGAGGATGACGCCGAATTCGGACATCACGTGCGTCAAGGCGGCGCCGCCGGGGCCGGCGATCATCTTCCAGGGCACGTGCGGCCCCAACAGCATACCTGCGAGCAAATGGCCGAAGATGGGCGGTTGCTTGAAACGCTGCGAGACCAGGCTCGTCATCGCGGCCGTGCCCAGGACGACGCTGAGCGCCTGGAGGTAATATGGGAGGCTGGCCGCCATGGTCCCGCTAAAGGTACCATCCGCGAGGAGGGCGGCCCAACAAGGCCTCGCTCGCTCATTCCACCACGGCCGAGTTCGGTATTGTGGGCTCTCCGGGGTGGCGAAAAGCTTCGAAGAGCGAGAGGGCGATCGCCAACACCACCGGCCCGAGCACCAGGCCGATGAGCCCGAACACCTGCAAGCCGCCGAGCACCGCGAAGAAGATGAAGAGTTCGTGCAGCTTGGCCCGCTTGCCCACGAGCCGGGGCCGCAGGAAGTTGTCGACCAGGCTGATGACGAACACTCCCCACAGCGCGAGCAGGATGCCCTTGATCCACGCGCCGGTCACGACGAGGTAGATGGCGGCCGGGATCCACACCACGAACGCGCCGGCGAGCGGGATAAGCGACAGGAAGATCATCGCCACGCCCCAGATGATGGCCGAGGGCACGCCGAGCACCGCGAACGCCACGCCGCCGAGGACGCCTTGAAGGGTCGCGATGACGAGCACGCCGTTGACGCTGGCGCCGACGACCTCGCCTATCCGCCGCAGGATCTCCCGGGTCTGACGGTCCTGCAGCGGGATCGCGCCTGCTAGCGCGTCCCGCACCATCCGCCCGTCGCGGAACAGGTAGAACATCACGAACACGACGAACAACGCCCGAACGAACAGGCCGAGCACGTCGCCGAGGACGCCGAGGGTCCTGTTGGCGAGCTGCATGCCGAACGTCCGCAGCTGTTCGCTGATCTGCCGACGGATCTGCTCGAGGTCGACGTGTCGCCCCAACCACCGCATCGCCGGCCCGGTGAGCTCGGACTCGGGATCGAGGAGCTGGCCAAAGCCTGTCTGCAACAGCCCGACTGCCGGCGTGATCTCGCGGACGATCGCCCACATCACGAGACCCATCGGCGCGCCGATCGCTACGATCACGAACAGGGTCGTCAACCCCGCGCTGAGGTTGGGCCGTTTCGTGCGCGCGAGGATCCGCCGATGCACAGGATTGAAGGTGAGGATCAAGACACCTGCCCAAAGGAGCACGTCGACGAAGGGCAGGAGCATCAACCAGCAGAGATAGAACGCGCCGACCACCGCGGCGAGCAAGATGAGTCTGCGGGCCTGTTCTCGCCGATCCGGGTTCGTTTCCGTGTCGTTCATGAGACGCCAGACATGGATCGGATCTTGGCGTGTGGGGCCGGGCCGCGTCGGCCGGGGCGGCGGCTGCTGCGCCGACCAGGGTCCGCCGCGACCCCCGCTGCGCGTGACGCCGCGCGAGACACCGGAACCCCCTGGCTTGGTGGCGAGCGACCCGCTCGAGCCTATCTGCTCTCGCGTATCGGCGCGGCGCCCGAGGGCGAAGGCGCCGGCGGGCGAGCCGACCGGGGCGTGAGGCGCGGCTGCTACGGCCTCACCAGCGGCGGCGTGAGCGGAGGCATCGTCGGTGGGGGCAGGATGACCTCGGGATGGCGGAATGCCTCGAACAGTGACAAAGCGACCGCGAGCACGACCGGCCCGAGCACGATGCCGAGGAAGCCGAAGAGGTGCAGCCCGCCGAGGATGGCGAAGAAGATCAGGAGCTCGTGGAGCTCGGTGCGCTTGCCGACGAGGCGTGGGCGCAAGAAGTTGTCGATGAGTCCGATCACGAAAGTGCCCCACACCGTCAGCACGATCGCCTTGATCCACGCGCCCTGAACGGCCAGGTAGATGGCTGCTGGGACCCACACGAGGAAGGCGCCGATCAGCGACATGAAGATCATCACGAGGCCCCACAGCAGCGCCGAGGGCACTCCGAGCACCCAAAACGCCAGCCCGCCAAGGATACCCTGAATCGCGGCGATGACGACGCCGCCGTAGATGGAGGCAGCGACGACCTCGCGGACCCGCAGCAGTAACGCCCGGGTGGGTGCGTTGCGCAGCGGGATCGCGTTGGCCAGCGCGTCGCGGATCGTCAAACCATCGCGGAACAGGTAGAACATGACGAACAGCGCCAGCAGCGAGCCGACGACCGCCGCAGCCGTGTTTTGCATCACCGCGAGCACGCGGGCGGCGAGCTCGCGCCCGGCGGTATTGAGGTACTCGGTCGCCTCGGCGCGGATGTGCAGGACGTCCATGCGCTCGTTGAGCCAGCGGATCGCGGTGCCGGTGGTCGGCGAGTCGGGATCCATCAAGGCGGCGAGGGCCAACTGCAGGCCCGCGATCGCCGGGCCGATCTCACGCGCCGTCATCCACACGACGAGGGCCATCGGCAAGCCGAAAGTGAGGACCACGAGCAGGCACGACACCACCGCGCTGAAGTTGGGGCGTCGGGTGCGCGCAAGGAGGCGCCGATAAATCGGCTCGAACGCCAGCGCCAGCACGGCCGCCCACAGGAGCACGTCCACGAACGGCGCCAGCATCAACCAGCACAGGTAGAGCGCGCCGACAAGGGTGGCCAGGAGGACTATCCAGCGAGCTTTTTCGCGAGTATCGAGGGGAGATGTCACGTCGATCGTTTTCGGTGAGATTCGGTGGACAAGGCCGGCGAGGGCACGACACAAAAACGGGCTCCTGGCCGCGAGGCCGGAGCCGTCTACGCTCGGGGCGGCGGAGTCGCCGCTACAGCGCGCTCGAACCCTTGCGACCGACCTCTTCCTGGCCGTCGCCGAAGCGCCTTTGGATGGTCCCGTAGAGCTTATCGGCGGACCCCTTGAGTCGCTCCCACTTGCCCTGCATTTGATCGTGGTTCATCGGACGTCTCCCTGCGCCTGCGCCAACCCTGATCGCGGTTGCACAAGTCGCTAGTCCGCCTAGCGACCCCAAAAGCGTCTGGAGCACACCTGAGCTCGTTGGGAGGCAGTGATTCTGGCACGGTAGGAGCCCGGGTCGCCTCGTGCCCCCCGTTCAGCTCCGGACCCTGTTGAATCCGGCGCGGCGGGCAGTGGCGAGGAGAACCCAAGCCCACGACGGGGCGCCGGCAACCGCACAGACGAGGACATCGCCAAGCTGCGCAACCCTGACTGACCCGCTCGCCCTGCTCTGCCCGATCCTTCAGGCCCATGCTCTCGAAGGGTGGCTTGAGGAGGCAGGTTACTGCCCGCCGCGTTCCGGCAGGTCGCCAGCGGGAAAAAATCACCTGTCCTCTGGGTCACATCGAGCGCTGGCCTCGAGGCCTCCGCAGAGGGCGGCATCGGCGCGATCGGCCACGAGCGAGGTCATGGTCAAGAACATCCCAGCGCCGCAGGAAGACCGGGCGGCCTTCGCGGCCTACGGCGGCGGCCATCGAGATGGACCGGATAATTCGCGTCGTGAGGATGCGCGATTTCCGGGCATTCTATGAATAGAGAGCTGATTTCATGCAGTTCGCCGCTGGCGAAGAGCGCTGCGGGGGCTTCATTGGTTTGACTTTCCATCGTATCCTTCCACTCTCGCATGACTCGCGGCCTTACGGTGGCTGTCGGGCGAAGCGGTCGAACGGGACGAACATGTGGAATTTTTACATCCGCGCGCTCATGCGGGCCTGGGCCTCGTTTCGCGCCAGTAAACCTCCGCCGGGATGCCGGCGAAGCTCTCGGCGCCTGCGGGAAGTCCAGCTAGGCCAGGCCGTGCTTGCGGCGGAGTTTGCAAGGCGTCGCATAGGTCGCTACTGACGGCCTGCGAAAGTCAGGACATGTTCGGCAAGACTCGACGCAGGCACCGGCTCGCCGCCGCCATGGAGAGGATGACGGTCGCTCAGGGTGAGTTGACCGCGGCCATGGCCGAACTCGTCGTCACGGAGCGGGCCGAGAAGCAGATTGTGGGGGAGCGGCTGCGCACGGCGATGGCGGAGCTCGTCGCGGCACGAAGCGGGTTGTCCGAGCTCACTCGATGACGATCGCAGCGGATTCGGGTTTCGGCACAAGCGAGCTTTGGCCCCCCGCACGCCGAGTCGCCGACTTTGCTCAGGCGAGCGGCTCCCGGCTGGGCTCACAACCTGGCGAGGCGACGGCGCTACGGTGAGCGGTGGACGATGGCGTCTTGATAGACTGAGGGCACGGGACGCAAACCAATGCCGGACTCGACGGCCCCAGTCAGTCATCGCCGTGACCGCGCAGCACGTTCACATCTCTTGATCATTCTGGGAGCGGGGGCGGCGGTCCTACCCGGGTACGCGGCGCGAGGTCGGGGATCGCTCGACAGGCCCGCCGGCTGCACCTCACCGGCGGAGAACGAGTAGCGCTGCTGCGAAACTCTCCAAGGTGGGAGGAGCCACGGCGTCGAGCCGGCGCAGGAACGGTCGCCCCCGCGACGCGGGCTCGTCCCGGCGAGAGAGCAGCGTCTTACGGCTCCAATTCGAGGCAAAGGCCGACTTGGTGCCCACCAGCCCTCGGCTGCACCTTCATATCGGTGTCCGCCGGAGGGGTCTCGGTCGTCTCTGCCTCCGTCTCGCTCGGCGCGGGGGTCTTCTTCTCGATCTCGTCGATCGTTGGGTCGCTCATGATTTGATAGGTACCACAGACCCGCTCACCCCTGGAGAACTGCGGAGCGGCGAAGGGGAGTGATGGCGGGCGCGAGTGCGGGCGCGGGCGCGAACGCGACGCGTTCGTTGTCTCGATGGCCCATCGGCTGGCGGCCTCGCGGCTGGCGTTGCAGGAGTGTCTGGGTTGGCTCAGCGCCCCGAATGCGCGCCGGCGCGATCTCCGGGTTGTCTCGAGAATTCGTCCCGATTTTGTCGCGATCCGGGCAGTTTTCGAAACACTCCCTCGTATTCGAGATCGTAGAGGGGTCTAGCTGCGGTTGTACACCACATCACCAACGTCCGCGAGGACGGCTCCGTGCCGGCGGTCGAGCCGCCGAATTGGAAGACCGACGGTCTCAACAATTACCGCCAGAACGTCCAGCCCGAGGGCGAGTTCTCCGCGCCCGACCTGACCGCCAGCCTGTTCCCCCGCTGCGAGGGCCCCTACGGCCTCATCGCCCGCGTCCGCAACATCGGCCAGGCGGCCGTGCCCGCCGGCGTGACCGTCGGCTTCTACGAGGGCGACCCCGACATGGGCGGCGTCAAGCTCGGCGAGGGCACCACCAAGAAGGCGCTGTACCCCGCCGAGGCCGAGGACGTGGCGATCGACGTCCCCAACCCCTCGATGGCCCTCACCGACGGCAGCACCCCGGTCTACGTCGTCCTCGACGACGGCATGCCCGAGCACCTCTGGCAGGAGTGCCGCACCGAGAACAACAAGGTCGCGGGCTCCGGCTATTGCGTCATGCCGGGCTGAGTCCTCGCTGCCGCGAGCGCGCGGACCCGAGGGCAAACCGCGCGCGCTTCATCCGCCAGAGGACGCGCGCGAGCCCACCTGCCGAGAATGTCGCGAGCGCGACACACTGCGCGCGTCGGCGGCGCTGCGCCGGCGCGCCCTCGCCCGCAGGCTCGGTGCTACGATGCAGTAAAGGCGGGTCCTCATGCGTGCGCTGCTCTGGCTCTCGATCGTCGCGCTGGTCCTCGCCGGGATCGGCTGGTGCATCTATTCGCTCATCTACACCGATCTCGAGCCCGTCGCCCGCCGCGCCTTCTCGGCGGCACACAGCTGTCCCGAGGAGCGACTGACGGCGCGCGTGCGGCTCGACCTCGATTTCTTCGCCATGGCCTTCGGGCCAGCCGCGCCGGCGCCGGAGCCCCCGCCCGAGGTCCGCGCCGACCCGGCGCGCCTGGCAGTGTGGGAGTCGACCCGCCAGCAGAGCGCGGCCGGCCGCGACACCTGGAAGGACGCCGGGCAAGTCGTCGAGGTCGAGGGCTGCGACCGCCGCCAGCTCTACGCGTGCTTCCGCTGGGCCGAGACGAGCACCACGAGCAACATGCCGCTGTGCAACCCGGTCAACCCGGCGTTCCTGCCCGTGACGCCGCCGGCGGCACATGGACGGTAATGGACCGCCCGCGCGCGACCGGCGAGCCCGACCACGCCGGGCCCCCCGAGTCTCCCGCGCGATTCACTGCGGGTTGATCACCTTGAGCCGCGTCCCGCCCGGGTACGCGTACGAGGTGACCGGCGTGTAGCCGATGTTGAGGATGCCGAACGGCTGCGCGCTCTCGGCCAGGTGCGGGCCCTCGGAGATCTTCCAGTCGGCGACCTCGTAGCCGCCGACGACGGTGTAGCCGCTCACGACCGCCCCGTCGATCAGCACGTCCGGGGCACCCTGCACGCGGATGATCTGCGCGTAGTGCTGCGCGTAGTTGGTGCCGGTCGCGAACGCGTAGCGGTCGAGGTACTGCTCGACCGGGATCATCTGGTACATCGCCGGGTCGCCGGTGCCGGCGCCGCCGTTCTGGCCCTCGAGGTATTGCACCGGCAAGAACGGCTTGTTGCCCTCGAAGATGAAGCTGGTCCCGTTCGGCACCACGAGCTCCTGCCACTGGCCCTTGTTGAGGTTCATCGGCGTGCCCGGCTGCGCCGGCACCGTCGTCACCACCGTGCCGTCCTCGCCGCCGTAGACGCGCCAGTAGTGCTTCTCGTTGCCGCGCTTCGGCGACGCCGCGCCGACGTAGGTCATGCCCCAGTACTCGAGCGGCAGCATCTGCTCCTCGACGTGGTCGCAGTACAAAGTGTTGATGTTGGGCACGTTGACGCACTCGTTGGCGCCGATCACCGAGATCGGCTTGTCGGCGGTGACGATCGTCCCCGACAGGTCTCCGGGCGGATTGGGCGCGACCACCTGCAGCGTGTCGTAGCGGTTCAGCACCACCTGCCCGGTCTGCCCGGCCGTCACCGCCGGCACGCCGCCGCCGCCGAGGGTGTTGACCGGCGGCGTCCACGACACCGTGGTGTTGTCCGCCGCCGCGATCACGTTGAAGTAGCTCGGCGAGTTCGCCTGGCTCTGCTTGTACGAGGCGACGATGTAGTTCGCCTGCAGCGCGTGCTCGGGGAACATCATCGAGGCGTCATTGGTCGCCTGCGAGCCGATCGGCGAGTGCTGGTAGGCGACCACCGGGACGTTGCTGTCGATGCGGTACGCCCCGCCCTTGCGCAGCGTCGACACCTTGTCGATCGGCGGGTTGGTCAGCGTGAACGTGTAGGTCTGGCCCGGCGCGATCATCACCGGCGCGCCCTGCGGCTGCTCGACGTTCTGACCGGTGGGCGCCAGGTACAGCTGCACCGTCGCGGTCTTGGTCTTGTGGGTGTTGCCGACCACCAGCGAGTCGCTCTGATCGCCGTAGTAGTTGTCCATGCGGTTGGCGAAGAACGAGCAGCCGACGGTGCTCGGCGTCTGCAAGACCAGGTCGCACAGCGCGTAGCAGTCGCCGAGCGAACAGCCCTCGAACTCGCCGCAGTCGACCGGCGGGTCGTAGGCGCTGCCGTCGCCGTTGCACTGCTTGAAGCTGTCGTCGTCCTCGCAGGTCTTGGTGCCCGGCTTGCAGAAGCTGGCCGCACACGCGCCGCCGTTGCAGGTCGTGCCGGGCGGGCACGCCTCGGGCGCGAAGGTCATGCAGTCGTCCTGACAGACGAGGATGTCCTTGCCCTCGCACTCCGCGGTCTCGCCCGGGGTGCAGTCACACGGCAGGGTGGTCTCGCCGGGGCCGTCGGTGGTGGTCGTCGTCGAGGTCGACGACGTCACCGGCGCGCCCGTCGACGAGCTCGTCTCCTCGTCGGTGGTCGCGTCCGTGCCCGTACCGGTCGTCGACGTCGACCCCGACGCCGACGCCCCGCTGGTGGTCGGCGCCGCGGTCGAGCCGGTCGTGTCGGCGCCCGACGAAGTCGGGCCCGTCAGGCTGCTCGCGGTGCTCTGTCCCGACACCCCCGAGGCCTCCGAGACGCTCACGGTCGACGCGTCGTTTCCGCACGCACAGAGGATGGAGACCGCGACCAGGGGAGCCAGGGAGCCGAGCTTCGACATGCGGCCAGAGTCGCCGAAGACCCGTGGCTCGCGCAACCGACCCTGCGACCGGTAATTTCGTGGTGGCCGCGGCCGGCCGCTCGGCCATCAGCGAATGATGATCGCGTGTTCCCCTGCGTGACGCGGAGCTCCGCGAGCGTTCTCGATCCTCGCGCGGCAGGTGGCGATCGCGCCGAGCAGCACGTCCAGCGCGCTCGGCGGTGGCGCGCGACGAGGCCATCCACGGACCGATGCGGGCGGCCAGCGTCGCTCGCGCATGGGCCCGGCTCCGATCCGTATCAACGACGTTACTCGGTCCTCAGGCCGCAGACGTGTTCGTGAATGCTTGCACAGGCAAGCGACGACACCATCTTCGCGAGCCGTGTCCGACACGTCCAAACCAGAGTGGTCCGAGCCCGCGGCGATGGCGATCCCGGAGGGCGGCTTCTTCCCCGACGAGGTCGAGTACGGCCGCTATGGGCCCATCTTCCCCAAGACGCCCGCGTGCTACGGCTTCACGATCGTCGCCAAGATCATCCCGGGGCGCGAGGAGGTGTTCCGCGAGCACGGGCGCACCATCGAGAAGGCGGTGAAGGACCAGCCGGACATCCTCGCGCCGCTCGAGCTGCACTACCTGCGGTGGGTGCTGTTCGAGATCAAGGGCGAGACCTACTTCATGTATCAGGGCATCTTCGACACCGACTTCGACAAGTACACCGAGGACGCAGTCGCCCTGTTCTCGCAGTCCGGGATCAGCACCGTGTTCGAGAACCTGGAGGGTTTTCCGGCCGACTGGAAGACCAACCCGCCGGCCTTCATCGAATTCGTGCGAGCGCACCATTGCCCGAGCTTCCTCGAGTACGGCGAATATCCGTACGTCAGCGCCGACGAGATCAAGAAGTCGCTGCGCGTGAAGTACTTGGTGTCGCAGATCCTCGACCAGATGCAGTGACCCCCGGGGCCCCATGCTCGACCTCGACGACATTCAGTACCTCCTCCTGAACCGCGCCCCGGCGCGCGCCGGCCGGTACGAGTTCCTCTCGTTCCACAGCGCGGCGGCCGGGCGGGCGTGGCTGTCCGCGATGGTCGAGCAGGTGCATTCGGTCCAGACGATGCGCGCGTCGATCGCCGACGAGAAGCGGTGGGTGACGCTCGCGTTCACGTGGAACGGGCTGCGCGCCCTCGGCGTCGACGAGGCCGCTCTGGCCACCTTCCCGGAGGAGTTCCGCCAGGGCATGGCGGCGCGCGCGGAGATCCTCGGCGACACCGGCGCGAATCACCCGGACCACTGGGTGGGCGGCATGGCCGACCCGGACCTCCACGCAATCGTCCTCCTCTTCACCCGCGACCTCGAGGAGCAAGCGCGCTGCCAAAAAGAGCTCGCCGACCTGCTGGCGGACGCTCCGGGTACGGAGGTGCTCTCGACGCTCGACGTCGCGGCCGTCCCGCCACTGGACTACGCCCACGATCACTTCGGCTACCGCGACCAGCTCACGAACCTCGCCATCGAGGGCTCCGGCGACGAGCCGCTGCCCGGCTCCGGCGGTCTGCTGAAGCCGGGCGAGTTCATCCTCGGCTATCCCGACGAGCTCGGACCGCCGACGGCCGAGCCGCAGCCGGAGGTGCTCTCGCGCAACGGCAGCTTCATGGCGTATCGCCGGCTGCAGGAGCACGTGGGGAAGTTCCGCGACTTCCTCGCGCAGCACGGCGAGACCCCCGCGGAGCAGGAGCTCCTGGCGGCGAAGCTGATGGGGCGCTGGCGCAGCGGCGCCCCGCTCGTGCTCGCGCCCGACAGGGACGACCCGGCGCTCGCCGCCGACCCGCAGCGGAACAACGACTTCAATTACAAGCAGGATGACCCGTACGGCTACGCCGTCCCGCTCGGCGCGCACATCCGCCGCGTGAACCCGCGGGACACCGCGGCCAGCATCAACCGGCACCGCATGATCCGCCGCGGCGCCACCTACGGCCCCCACCTGCCGGACGATGCGCCGGAGGACGGCCAGGAGCGCGGCATCGCGGCCTTCGTGCTGTGCGCCAGCCTGATCCGCCAGTTCGAGTTCGCCCAGAACGTGTGGATCAACGACAAGAACTTCCACGAGCTCGGCAACGAGCGCGATCCGATCATCGGCACCCAGGACGGCACGCTCGAGTTCAAGATCCCGACGCGACCGATCCGGCGCCGGATCACCGGTCTGCCCGCATTCACCACAGTACGCGGCGGCGCCTACTTCTTCATCCCCGGGCTCAAGGCGCTGCGCTGGCTCGCCGCCGGCTGAGCGCACGCGCACGATCCTGTCCGAACGCTGCCCCGATTGATTGTCATGACCCCGAAGAACCCCATCTCACCGCCGGCGAGGACCTACAATCAGTCGCACGTCCCGCGCAAGTACACGCCGGGCAAGCGGCGCATCAGCATCTACTGGGCGTGGAGCTACCCGTGGGAGGCCCAGCGCGACCTCACCACGCTGGACAACCGCCTCTCGACCATCACCGAGGTGCGCAGGGTGCTGTGGCCGGCCTACGAGACGCCGGAGTTCAGCCCGGCGCAGTTTCTGCAAGGGATCGACGGCACCCTGGAGCTGTTCCACCGCTCCGCGCTGAGCTTTCAGGCGGTCGCGGGCGAGACCACCGGTCACCCCGTGGCGGTGTTCCAGCGCGTCGATCAGGCCGGCTTCACGCTGCCGATCGACGAGCGGATCCTCGCCGACACCGACACGCTGCTGGTGTTCGGCCTCGATCACCTGCTCTCCGACCAGGCGGCCGCGCCGGAGGAGATCGAGGCCATCCGACGCTGGCTGGAGCGGCAGGACACCTGCCTCGTGATCGCCCCGCACCACGACGTGGGCGCCACGCCGGATTACGCGCAGCGCCAGGAAGAATACGAGCACCACGGTGACCCACTCGTGCCGCGACAGCAGCGCTTCGGCGGCTATACCCGGTCGCTGCTCAAGGCGCTGGACATCCCCGTGATCAATCAATGGGGCCTGCACCCCGCCTTCGTCCCGGGCACCCCGGACATCGCCCCCCTGACCGCCTTCCACGATCTGGACGAGAAGGGGCTGCTCGCGGACGTGCCGACGCTCAGCTTCCACCCGCACCTCCCGCACTACGCGCTGATCGGCGACGACACGAAGTCGGTGCGGGTGCTCGCGCGCCAGCCCATCGATCTCCAGCGCCCGCACCCCTTCACCGCGGCGGGCCACACCGAGTTCAACTGCCTGCTCTGGCTCCCGCCCGCGGGGCAGCGCGCCGGCGACATCCTCATGGTCGATTCGACGCACTTCACGACGCTGTTCGGCGGCACGGACAGCTTGCGGCGCTTCTGGCGGAACCTCGCCCTGATGAAGTGACGCCGCGAGCCCGGGGCTCGGTCCTCGTGAAGCCGGGTGAACCTCTGCGCGGCCGGTCAGGCGCGGACGCCCACGACCTGCCGGCCGCGGACGACGCTCACTGCGGCGCCGTCGGGGCGCAGGTGGAGACACCGGCGCCGACGATGCTGATCGGCGCGTCGGCGACGACGACCGTGATGTCCTGCTGGCCGTTCATGTCGCTGTCGTCGTAGTCGATGTGGGTGACCTCGCTGCCGGGGCCGTTCTGGCTGTTGGTGAAGAAGTAGAAGTCGCCGCCGAAGAACGCGAAGGCCCAGGCGCTGCCGAGCTCGACGCCGGGCAGCGGGGTCACTGCCAGCTTCTGGCCGGTCGCCTTGTCGATCTCGACCAGCTTGGCCGGGTTGGCGCCGGCGAACAGGAACGCCCGGCCGTCGCCGGTGCCGGTGACCTCGGCGGTGCCGTAGTCGGACTTGCCGATCTGCTGGACGTTGAGCGACACGGGATCGATGGCGAAGAAGTCGGAGACGGCGTTGCCCTCCGGCACGAAGTTGGCGCGGTTGCCGTAGATCCGGTCACACGCGTCCGACTGGCTGTTCGAGACGAACGCCATGCCGAAGTTGGTGATCCCCTGCTGGCCGACGACGTAGCCGGGGTCGGTGCAATTGGCGACGTTGGTGACGTCGATGGTGCGCAGCTGGCCGCCGCTGTACTGGACCCACGCGTAGCCGAGCCGATCGACCGCCATGGAGAAGGTGTTCGGCGGCAGGTCGCAGCTCAGCGGACCCAGCTTTTGGAAGCTGTTGTCCATCGGGAAGAACTTCCACAGCTCGGCGGTGAGCGAGAGGACGAACACGCCGTCGTCGAGCGGGACCTCGAGGTCGGGGCACGGACACAGCTCCTCGACGCCGGTCGTCGACTCCTCGCCGGTGCTGGTCGAGTCGGGCCCGGTGGTGGTCGTCGTGTCGGGGCCCGTGGTGGTCGTCGTGTCGGGCCCGGTGGTCGTGGTATCGGGACCGGTGCTCGTGGTGCTGGTGACGGGCATGGTGGTGCTCGTCATGTCGACGGTGGTCTCGGAGGTCGACGTGGGCGAGGTCGTCGAGGTGGTGTCGGCGGTGCTGCCGCTCGCGGTCATGCCGTCGGAGCCGCCGGTCGGGAAGTCGCCGGTCGAGCTGGACGTGACGGGGCCGCCGGTGGTCGGACTCTGGGTCGTCGAGCCCGTCGAGTCGCTGTCGGTCACAGTCGACGAAGTGGTGCCAGTGGAGCCGCAGGCGAGGATCGTCGCGGAGAGGAGAGACAAGCCGTACGCGCGCATGATGGCAGCCTATCGCGTCCGTGGCGTCGATGTGCAGCTCAGGAGAAGCCGCAGCGGGTGCTGGAGGCACCGGCGTCCGCGGACGGCGGCGGGCTCGAAGCATGACGAAGCTCACTGCTCCTCGGCGGCCGCGCGCTGCTCGCCTGACCCCGAGTCGCCCACCGCCCAGCGTCCGCACATGCGCCCGCGGAATCATCACACCGCTCCACCGCCGCAGGGCCACGTCGAGCTCGACCCGAGCGGCCGCCCTCGGCCCGAGGCCGGTCGTGGTAGCGTGGTCGCATGTCTCCGCGCGCCTCCTGGCTCGCTGTCTCGGCGCTGTTCGCCTTCGCCTGCTCCGACGACGCCGTCGACGTCGACGCGCTGCTCGAGCAGCACGGCTTCGCTTGCGTCAGGTTCTGGGCCGTCGACGCGTTCGCCGGCACCGCGACGATCGAGGCGACGATCACCTACGAACAATGCCTCGCCGACTTCTACGCGGAGGTGCGACCCGACCTCCGCGTCGACCAGCCGACCGGCGCTGCGTTGTTCGAGGCTGCGCGCGCCCGGCTGTGCGATGGCGGCTGGCCCTGGTCGACTGTCCCCTGCGAGGTCGCGGCGGACGCCTTCACGCAACGATTCCCCGAGGATGGCAGCGCCTCGCTGACGATCCGCTACGACCTCGTCGGTACGCCCGACCTGTACAGCCAGACGCTCGTCTGGGGTCCGGCGCCGCTCGAGCCGCTCGCCGGCTGCGTGCCGCAGGTCTCGAACTGGCGGCTCCCCGACAGCATCATGGGGTACGACGCCCAGGGCGCGCCGCTGTGGCGCATGCACGCGTTCCACCAGCCGCAGACCACGGTCGCGGAGAGCCCGAAAATCTGCATGGAGGCGATGATCTCGGCCGTGCAATGAGTCCTTCGGCGAATGCTCGGTCGTGACGGCGATCCCCGGGACCTGCTCCGTCCTATGAGCATAGGCGAGGATCCGGCGCCCCACCGGCCTCGAGCGTGCGGCCGGCAGCCTCGACGATTGGCTCCGCTTCTGCTCCGGCAGGAGGTCACGGCGCGCGGCGCGTCCGTGGTCGCGTGAGGCAGCCTCGGCTGCAGGTAGGAACGGTCCTGCGCGATCCTGCGCGGTCCATGTGATCGCCGTCGACGGCTCTCGTGTCGCACCTGGCGCCTGCTTGTCGCATCGCTGGCCGGCGCTAGCCTGGCAATCAGTGCAGTCTGCTCTCCGCCACCCTGCGCCGTGAATGGTTCGGCGCGGGCTGGCGGGCGCTACCTCGGAAGCGAGGCCGGAAGTGCCGCCGCGAGAACGCATTTGGGTCGATAGCAAGGACGTCGGTCACCCGGCCGCGAGGCCCGGCACGATCGCCACGAGTCTGGCGATCGCCGCGCTCCTGGTCGGAGCCTGTCAGCCGGACCCGGGCGAGCGAGACGGGGCCGAGGATCTGGGCGCCGAGCTCGACAACGCCGGCTTTCGCGACCGCGTCGTCGAGTTCGTGCGCGACGTGACGACGGACGATCCGGGCCTCTCCTGCACCTTGCCGCTGAGCGCGGCGCAACCCTTCACCGTCGCCGTCTCGATGTACGATCGAGGCGCGGTCGTCGGTCGCGGGCTCGCGGCCGGCACCGAGCTGTGCGAAGCCCTGGAGGAGGCCACTCGCCGCGCCCTCGCCGCCTCCGGCCCCGATGGTTCGCGCGTGACCCGGGCGCGCTTCGTCGTCGAGCTCATCGATCACGACTACGCGCTGGTGGAGTACGAGGGCAAGGGCGTGGAGCTCGTCCGCGGCCTCGTGCCCGTGCGCGCGCTCGACCGCGCCATGGTGCGCCGGCGCATCGACGAGGGCAAGGCGTACCTCCTGCGGGTGATGGACCCCGCGCTCGGCGGCGTCCACAAGTACTATCACGCGCCGACCGACAGCTTCGACGACCGGCTGCACACGATCTACACCGCGTCGACCCTCTACACCTTGCTGGCGGTCCACGCCCACGATCGGGACGAGAGCCTGCGCGAGCCGATCGCCCGCGCCGCCGGGTTCCTGCTCTCCATGCAGCGCGTCGCCCCGGACCAGCCCGGTCACGGCGCATTCCACTATTCTCTGGACCTCCGGCGGCTGGAGCGCGAGCCGCGATTCGTCGTCGGCACCACCTCCAAGTCCATCTTCACCTTGATCGAGCTGCACGCGCTCACCGGCGACCGCGCGTACCTCGACGCCGCCCGGCTGGCCGCCGACTGGCTCTTGACCATGCAGGGCGACGACGGGCGCGTATCGTCGGAGCTGCGCCTGGATTCGAACCACACGTGGAGCGTCAGCGGGCGAGAGTCGATGCTGTACACCGGCCAGGTGCTCTCGGCGCTGTCGCGCCTCTACGAGGCCACCGCCGACGCGCGGTACCTCGACGCCGCCGCGCGCACCGCCGGCCGTCTCACCGCCAAGGTGGAGCGCGAAGGCTGCTACGTCGGCGACGACTATCGCTCGCCCAACCCGATCTCGAGCTCCTGGGTCATCCTGTCCCTCTTCGACTTCGCCCGCGCCAGCGAGGACCCGGCGATCCGCCAGACCGTGTGGGGTTGCGCGGACGAGCTGCTGACGCGGCAGATCGACGATCCCGACGACGTCTACCGCCACGGCCGCTGGCAGGCCTCGCTGTCGAGCAGCGGCAACGGCTGGCTGGCCGAGGTCCTGTCCGAGCTCTACCTCGATTGCCCGGACAGCGACCCCGACGATTGCGCCGGCTTCCGCGGGGCAGTCGTCCGCCTGTTTCGCCTGCTGATGCAGTACACCTACTCGCCCGAGAACTCCTTCGTCGCCCGAAACCCGGACATGGCCCGGGGCGGCGTGTTCTGGAGCGCCCGCGACCGCTACGTGCGCACCGACTCGGTCTGCCACGCCATGAACGCCTACGTGTTCATGGTCGACCACCTCCCGGACGGCGTCCTCGTCGAGCTGCCCGAGCCGCCCCTGGCCGAGCGGCTCGGGCTCGAGGAGCGGTCGGGGCGACTCGCCGGCGACGAGGACGAGGAGGTCGACGACGCCCTCGAGGAGGACGATGAACCCGCCCTGTAGATCGCCGATCGCGGCGCCGGACGTCGATTCGCGGCGCGGCCGCGCCGCCGCGCTCGTGGCCAATGGCCCCTCCCCCGGGCGGTCGACCGGCCGGCGGGCGACGTCATTCGCACCACAGTCTGCTGGACGCCTCGCGGGACGAATCACATGCTTGGTGGCCATGCCGAAGATACTGGTACGATGGGCTCGCGCCGCGGAAGTGCGCCTCGTCGTGCCCGGGTCTCTGCATGGCCGGGCCGCGGGTCGCCCCGGTCGATGTCGATTGCGAATACGCGGGCGGGCCCCTCGCCGGGCCTGACCGCATTCTCGTCTGTTCACAGAGAGTAGGAGGCTCAAGATGCAAATGTCACGAGGGATCACCGTGCTCACCCTGACGTCCCTGGCCGCGTCGCCGGTCGGCTGTACGTCGCATTCGGCCGCGGACGAAGCGTCCGACGAGCTTGCGATCGGCGGGGCGGCCGAGCCTCAGGAGCGCGAGGGCTCCTCACCGGGGCTCGTCCGCGCCCAATCGTGTGAGGACGTCGCCGGCGCCCTGAAGGTCAAGCTCGCCCAGGCCATGACGGAGCAGCTGCAGGCCAATCTCGACCAGGCCATGCTAGCCGCGACCTACACCTGCGACGAACTCTACGGCGAAGAGGAGGAAGAGGAGGAGGAAGAGGAGGAGGAAGAAGAGGCCAGCGAGTATTCCGGGACCAATGTCCAGGTGGAGGACGTGGACGAGGCCGACTTCGTGAAGAACGACGGCGGCTACCTCTACATCCTCGCCGACGGTCGCTTCCAGGTGCTGGACGCCTGGCCCGCGGCCAAGGCGCACGCGCTCTCCTCCTACCCGATCAAGGGCACGCCGCGGCGGATGTACGTCCACGAAAACACGGCGGTCATCTACTCCTCCCTGGAGGCCTGGTCCAGCGAGATCGCGGATACTGAATGTACGTACGGTTACGACTGCGACTTCACCGGGGACGGGCGCAATCTCCAGGTCACCGTGCTCGACATCAGCGATCGCGCCAAACCTCGCCTGACGCGCGAGGTGGAGTTCAACGGCTCGTACCTCAATTCGCGGCGAGTCGGCATGGACGTCCACACCGCGGTGGTGTTCCCCGAGTACGACGTCCCGGGCCTGTCCTACTGGCCCGATGCGCTGCCCGGCGTGAGCTGCGGGCTGAAGGAGCAGGGCTTCAGCCCGCTCAAGGTGCAGCAGCTGTTCGCCAAGCTGCGCGTCGCCAACCTGAAGCGCATCGAGGCCGCCCCGCTGACCGGGCTCATGCCGACGGTCCGGGACACCTGGTACTACTTCGGCGGCGGGATGGACGTGACGGAGGGCTTGCTCTCGGCCTGCGACGACGTGTACCTGTCGCAGACCGGTGACGCCCGCGGGTTCCTGTCGCTGGTGTCCTTCGCCATCGACGGATACCAATCCATGGCCGCCAGCACGATCATGAGCCGCCCCGGCGCGGTGTACGGGACGAAGGACTCGCTCTACGTCGCGGTGAGACACCAGCAGGAGGAGCAGGACGGCGCCTGGTTCCCCGAGCTCGAGGAGGAGGGCGTGGACGAGGCCACCACGGTGCACAAGTTCGCGCTCCAGCCCGGCGGGTCGGCGGCGGAGTACGCGGCCAGCGGCGTGGTCAAGGGCCGGATCCTGAACCAGTTCGCGATGGACGAGTACGAGGGCGCGCTCCGGATCGCCACCACCACCGGGCACCTCCCGGACCCGGAGGTCCACAGCACCGTCGAGGTGCTGCGGGAGCAAGGCTCGCGGCTGGTGGAGCTCGGCAGGCTCGATCACCTCGCCCCGAGCGAAGACATCCGCTCCGTGCGCTTCCGCGGCGACATGGGCTTCGTGGTGACGTTCAAGAAGACCGACCCGCTGTTCGTGCTCGACCTCGCCGACCCCGGCGCGCCGAGCGTCAAGGGCGAGCTCAAGATCCCGGGCTTCTCGACGTACATGCACCTCATGGACCACGACCACCTGCTCACGATGGGCTACGACGCCGACGATCAGGGCGACTTCGCGTGGTTCCAGGGCATCCAGCTGCAGGTCATCGACGTGTCCGATCTGGCGCACCCCTCGGTGCTGGACAAGGAGGTGATCGGCACCCGCGGCTCGACCTCGGACGCCGCCACCGATCACCTGGCCTTCACTTACTTCAAGGCGCGCGACCTGCTCGCGGTGCCCATGACGATCTGCGAGGGCGGCGGCGGCGGCGGTGATTTCGGCGACCTCATGACCTTCAGCGGCCTTTTGGTCTACCGCGTGACCGTCGACGGCGGCTTCACCCCGCTGGGCGGCGTCCCCCACGAGGAGCCCGAGACGGAGGAGACGTGGAGCGGCAGGTGCGACAATTGGTGGACGGATTCGGCGTCCACGGTCAAGCGCTCCGTGTTCATGGAGGACTGGGTGTTCTCGATCGCCAGCGATCGGGTCAACGTGGCCCAGCTCGACGATCTGGCGCACCCGACCGCGTCCATCCCGTTGATGGACGAATGAGGCCGAGCGCCTCGCGCATCGCCGGCGCGACGCCCCGCCGGGGCGTCGCGCCGGCGACGAATCACGCTTCGGCGCCGCCGGCGTTCGCGCCGGACTCTCGCCACATGCGGTGGAGGCCCGCGATGTCGCTCGAGCACAGCAGCGGCATCGCCTCGTGGATCCGCTCCAGCGGCCAATCCCACCAGGCCATCTCCAGCAGCATGGCGATCTCCGGCTCGGAGAAGCGCTTGCGGATCGGCCGCGCAGGGTTGCCGCCGACGATGGTGTAGGGCTCCACGTCGCGGGTGACGAGCGCCCGACTGCCGATGACTGCGCCGTGGCCGACCCGCACGCCCGGCATGAACATCGCCTCGGCGCCGATCCACACGTCGTTGCCGATCACTGTGTCGCCGGCGGGCTGGAAAGCGTCGCGCGCGCCGGCGAAGGCCGGCACCTCGGGCATGTAGAAGAACGGGAAGCTGGTGACCCAGTCGTGGCGATGGCCCTGATTGCCGGCCATGACGAACGCGGCGCCGGTGCCGATCGAGCAGAAGCTGCCGATGATCAGCTTGTCGACGTCGGCGCGATCCGGCATCAAATAGAGCGCGCAGTCGTCGAACGAATGGCCGTGGTAATAGCCGGAGTAGTAGCTGAAGCGGCCCGCGACGATGTTGGGGTTGGTGACCTGGTCGGTCAGCAGCTTGCCCTTGAACGGGCTCTCGAAGTAGTTCATGACGGGGCAGGTTCTACTCCAAATCGCGCCGCTCCGGAACGAGTCGCGCGGCGGGCCGGGCCTCCGCGGATCCCGCACGGCTGACTCCGAGCCTGGCGGACAGCCCGCGCCCGCGCCCGCCCGAGGACCGCGACATGTCCTCGACGACATGCCTTTCACGACATGCTCTATTAGACATGTCCGAATGTTCGCTCGCCGGCCCCCGGGCCCTTGTCGCTCACTGCACGATCACGCCGCTCTTCATCACGCCGTGGACGCCGCCCAGCAGGACGCTCACGTCGGTGAGCGGGTCGCCGTCGACCGCGACGATGTCGGCGAAGTAGCCGACCGCGACGCGCCCGACCTCGTGATCGACGCCGATGCTGGCCGCGCCCCGGATCGTCGCCGCGCGCAGCGCGTCGAGCGGGGTCATCCCGGCCTCGATGAACCACTCGAGCTCGCGCTTGTTCTCGCCGAACCCGCTGAACACCGCGTCCGAGCCGAGAGCGATGTCGACCCCGGCGAGGTACGCCTGGTTGGCGGTGGCGAGGTTGAGCGCGATGTAGGCGTCGAACTGCGGGCCCATCGCCGGGTCGTAGCCGAAGTAGGCCAGGTTGTCCCGGTAATAGCGGTTGTGATCGATGGTCGGGACGTACGTGATCCCCATCGCCAGCATGTCCATGAAGTCGACGGTATCGAGGCCCTCGGGGTGCTCCAGCGAGTCGGGCCCGGCCATGATCGCCAGCTTCGCGGTGTCGGCGTGGTAGGCGTGGATCGCGATCGGCTTGCCGAGCGCGTGCGCCTCGTCGACCGCGGCCTTGAGCTGCTCGAAGGTGAACTTGGAAGTGCAGGTGAGCGTGTCGTCGCTGCAGTTGTCGGCCCACACCTTGATCAGATCGGCGCCGTCCGCCGCGTTCTGCTGGATCCACCCCTTCATCGTCTCGATCGACGGCACCGGCCCGCTGATGCCGTAACCCGCGGTGTAGATCCGCGGACCGACGAGCTCGCCGGCCGCGATCGCGTCGCGCAGCTCGGCGACGATGCTGTCCCCGGGACCCGCGCCCTTGTCGATCGCGGTGGTGACGCCGAGCTTGACGAGCTCCTCGGCCGCCTGCTGCGCCAGCTCGGCGAGCACCGCCGGGTTGTTCTGAAACAACCACCAGCTGCGCGACCACGGGAAGGTGCCGGGCTCGTCGTCGGTCTGGTAGATGAAGTGCGTGTGGGCGTCGACGAGCCCCGGGACGCCGGTGTAAGCCGACCAGTCGATCACCTCGGCCCCACACGGGATCTTCGCCTCGTCGGTCTCGACCGCGACGACCCGATCCTCGTGCACGAGGACGATCGCGGGCTCGCGGACGCTGCCGTCGGCCGGATCGATCAATCGCGCGAGCTTGACCGCACGGTCCTGGCTGTCGCAGCCCCCGGTCGTGTCGCCCGTGCTGCTGTCGCCCGTGCTGCCCTCGCTCGTGCTCGTGCCTTCGCTCGTGCTCGTGCTGCCCTCGCTCGTGCTCGTGCCTTCGCTCGTGCTGGCCTCGCTCGTGCTCGTGCTGCCCTCGCTCGTGCTCGTGCTCGCCTCGCTCGTGCTCGTGCTCGCCTCGCTCATGCTCCCTGCAGTCGTGCTTCCGGCGCTCGGATCGGTCTCGCCGGTGCTCTCGTCCGGCCCCTCGGTCGTATTGGCGGTCCCTGTCTGCGCGGACGACGTCGCCGCCGTCGACTCCTCCTCGCCGGTGGTCTGCAGCGTGGTTCCGCCGGTGCTCGGCTCCCCGCCCCCGTCACAGCCGACGAGCGCGACGAGCAGGCCGCCGAGGCTGGCCATTCGCGTGATCCTCTTAATAAAACGTGTGCGGCTGCGCAGCGGGAGCGCGGCGGTGAAGTCGTACGTATCGATGATCGGACGTGGCGTCGAATGCATGGCCGTCGAATCTCCGGCAGCGTCCGGACCCGTCGAAGAATTTTCAGGGCACTTCACGATTTCTCGCCGCGAGGTCCGCGCGGTCCTTCGCTCGCGGATCCGGCCGAGCCGGGCGCGGAAAGGCGCCCGCTGCTCCGCGGTGAACTCCCCGATCCGGTGCGGCCTCCGCGACGCTCGACGCTCGCGTGCGCCCGCCCCCGGCCCGGACGCGCGGGCCCTCACGCTTGTCGCCGCGAGCCGGCCTCGCTACGCTCGCTCGCCCGCCGCACATGTCCTTTCGACCATGTTCTTGCCTCACCGCGCTGTGCCTGTCGGTCCTCGGCGCCGGCGAGGCCGCGGCGAGCCCGTCCTGGCTGGAGCTGCGCTGGCCGGAGCAGGCGGGCTGCCCGACGCGAGCCGAGGTGGAGGCGATCGCCCTGCGGCTGGCCGACGGCCAGTCGCCGCAGCCGGTCGCGGCCGAGGCCCTGCTCTCGGCGGACGCCGACGGCTTCACCCTGCAGCTGCACGTGCGCGACGGCGCCGGGGAGCAGCGGCGGACCCTGCAGAGCCCGCGCTGCGAGGCGCTGGCCGACGCGACCGCGGTGATCCTCGCAGTCGCGGCCGCCCCGCTCGACGTCGCCGCGCGCCTCCTCGACCCTCCTCCGCCGCCACCGCCGAGCGACCCGCTCGAGCTCGACCTCGTGCCGGCACCCTCGCCCTCGCCCTCGCAATCGCCGCTCTCGCCCCCGCCCTCGAAGCCCCCCGTGCGGCGGCCCGGGCTCGCGGTCGGCTTCGGCGCGGCCGCCGGGCTCGGGCCCACGGCGCGGTTCGCCGCCGGCCTGTCCGGCAACCTCTCTCTGGTGTGGCGCCGGGTCCGACTCGACCTGCGCGGCAGCGGCTGGCTCCCCAGCCCGCTGCACGACGCCGACCACCCGAGCGCCGGCGCCACGCTGCGGCTCGCCGCGGGGGCCGTGCGCGGGTGCCCGCGCCTCGTGCGACGCACCCTCGCGCTCGAGCTGTGCGCCGGGGTCGAGCTCGGGGCGCTGCGCGCCGAGGGCGTGGGCCTGACCTCGATCGAGCGGACCCGCGGCCTGTGGGCGGCCGGCCTGCTCGCGCCCGGGCTGCAGTGGCGACCGCTGCGCTGGCTGGTGCTCGGGGTCGAGGTGGAGGCCCTGGTCGCCTTCACCCGCCGCAGCTACGCGATCCGCGACGGCGGCGTGTTCCACGTCGTGCCGCCGGCCGGGGTTCGCCTGGGCGGCGGGATCGCGGTGCAGTTTTTCTGACGGATCCGCCACGACCCGGAGATCCCGCGACGCCATGCACCTCCAACCCCTCGAGCCCGAGACCCGCGCGGCGCCGCCCGCCGGCAGCCCTGCGTTCGAGGCGCTGTTCCGCGAGCACTTCGGCTTCGTGCACCGCAACCTGCGGCGCATGGGCGTGCCGCCGGCGACCGTGGAGGACGCGGCCCAGGAGGTCTTCCTGGTCGTCCTGCGCCGCCCCGACGCGCCGATCACCTCGGTCCGCGGCTGGCTGTTCGGGATCGCGCGGCGGATCGCGTGGCGCCAGCGACGGAGCGCGGGGCGGCAGCACCGGCTCGCCCAGGCGTTCGCCGACGAGACCCCGCGCGCGCACGACGGCCCGGGCGCGGTCGCCGAGCGCGAGGCCGCGGCGCTGCTCGAGCGCTTCCTCGGCCGGCTCGACGAGGACAAGCGCGCGGTCTTCCTGCTGGCCGAGCTCGAGCAGATGACCGCGCCGGAGATCGCCCGCGCCCTCGAGGTCAAGGAGAACACGGTCTATTCGCGGCTACGGGCGGCCCGCCAGGAGTTCGACCGCACCTTCGCGCGGGTCCGCCTGCGCGAGCGGCGGGCCGCC
This sequence comes from Nannocystis punicea, assembly GCF_026965555.1. Classification (GTDB taxonomy): domain Bacteria; phylum Myxococcota_A; class Polyangia; order Nannocystales; family Nannocystaceae; genus Nannocystis; species Nannocystis punicea. Next base: position 6,304,512 of record NZ_CP114040.1, read on the forward strand.
GGCGAGGCCGCGCTCGACGAGCAGGCGCTCCTGCTCAGCCGCGCGCGGCGGGCCGGCGAACCGAGCCCCGCGGCCCGCCAGCGCGTGTGGCTGGCCCTGGCGGCCCCGGGGGCGGCGCTGGCCGGCGCCGGCGAGGCCTGGGCGGCCTCCGGCGCGGGGCCGGGGCAGGCGTCGGCGTGGACCGCCCCGGCGCACGCCGGCAAGCTCGCGACCTGGGCCGGCACCCACGGGGCCTGGACGGCCGCCGTCGGGCTGGTCGGCGCGCTCATGGTCGTCACCCGCCCGGACAGGCCCGACGCCGAGCCCCCGGCAGCACGCCCTGCGGTCGAGCGCGCGGCCAGGTCCGCCGGCGAGGGCGCAGGCCCGCCTCCCGCCCCCGCCGAGCCGCCGGCGGACGACCCGGCGGTCCCGTTCTCGCGCCTGGCCGCGGCCGCAGCTCGAGCCACCGCAGCGCCGCAGCCCGTCGGCCGGACTCTCACCAATGACCCAAAAGACATGTCCTCGGAGACATCCACACAATCCGCCTCATCGCCCCCGACCGCGCCGGTCGACGTCGACGCGCTCCGCCGCGAATCCGCGCTGATGACCGACGCCCGGGCCGCCCTGCGCACCGGCGCCTGGACGCAGGCGCTCGCCCTGCTGCAGCAGCACGCCCGCGAGTTCCCGGCCGGCGCCCTGGTCGACGAGCGGCGCCTGTCCCGGATCGCCGCGCTCTGTTCTCTGGGACAGGTCGACGCCGCTCGCGCCGAGGCGGCGCAGATCGCCGGCGAACAGCCCGGCTCCGCCCTGGCGCGCAAGGCCGAAGCCACCTGCCCTCGCCCCGCGGCGCCGCCTCCGACGGGAATGTGAGCACCATGCATTCACCGTCCCTCTGCGCGCTCCTCCTCGCCGTCGCCGCGGTCGCCCCGGCCTGCGTCCTCTCGCCGGAGTTCGTCGGCGCGACGCTCACCGAGGCCGCCAGCAATGGCACTGCCGCCAGCGCCACCACAGTCGTCGAGGAAGGCGCGAGCGTCAGCAGCACCACGGCCGTCGAGAGCGTCACGACCGGAACCCCGACCACCAGCGCCACCTCGGGGGTCCCGGCCGCCGGCGCGTACGGCTCGTTCTGCGAGCTGGCCGGCATCACTTTCGTCCCCGAGAGCACCGTGATCACCCCGCAGCCCGAATGCGACGGCGGGATCTGCCTGGTCGTGAGCGACGACGGCCCGCTCGCCTGCGACTTCGACTTCGAATGCGCCGAGGAGGCCGAGGGCTCGGTTTGCGCCCCCAGCCGCGGCTTCTGCACGCTGTCGCCCGCGTTCCTCGAGGCGAACACGCGCTGCACTCAGACCTGCGAGCTCGACGAGGACTGCCCCGACCTGCCCGGCTGCGCGACCGGGTTCCGCTGCGCCACGATCACCTTCCTCGGCCCGCTGTGCTGCCAGAAGGTGTGCGCCTGCAAGGATCACCTCTACGACCTGCAGGCGGACGACGCCGACGCCTACTGCGCGATCGCTGCCGACGAGGCTTGCTCCTGACTGCGGCGCGCGTCACTCGAGGTCGACGAGGCGGAGATCGTAGCGCGGGTCGACGCCCGACGGCGCCGAGAACTGCGCCTCCCACGTCGCGAACTCGGGGCACTGCAGGACCACCTCGAGGTTCGCGTCGAGCACGGCGTCGTAGTAGTCGAGGTACGTGTCGCCCACGCCGCCGGCCTCGCGGAAGTGCAGCAGCGACGCCGCCGCGACCAGCGCCTCCTCGAGCTCGAAGCGCGCGCACGCCTCCATGTCGCCGCGGCGGAAGTACAGGTCGTTCATGGCCGCGTCGACGCTGTTGAGCCGGTCGACGTAGCGGTGCAGCAGCTCGTGCACCACCGTCTCGGCCACGCCCTCGCGCATGTAGCGGAGGAAGTTCTCGTCGTCGCCGGGCTTGTCGTAGATCGGCCGGCTGCCGACCTGGTCCGACGAGCCGAGGATCGTCTCGCGGTCGATGGAGATCGCCGGCGTGTTGCTGTAGAGGTCGAGGCCCATCTCGTTCGTCGGCGCAGTGTCGAGCACCGTGATGCCGGCCGCGATGTACAGCGGCGAGGTGTCGAACGAGATCACGACGCTGCGCACCCGATTCTTCCACGCGAGATCGTCGATCGGCGGATCCGCCGGGTAGTCCGTCGTGTCGACGAGCAGCGCCTGGTAGGTCGCCGGGTGGTCGACCCGCAGCAGCTCGAGCGCGCGCACGGTGAAGAACACCTCGAGCTGGTCGCGCGCCTGGTCCTGCTCGGTCATCACGTAGACCGCGTCGCCGTAGCGGTAGACGTGCCGTACGCCGTCGAGCCAGGCGATGTTCGACGGCGAGATCACGTCGTCGGCGGTGAACGCCCCCGACTCGTTCGGATGGATGTGGCCGAGGTACTCGAGCGGCACGCCGTCGAGCGAGAACTCGTCGCACAGGAGGCTGGTCTCGCCCGGCCCCGGCCGCTCGTCGGCGCCGCAGCTGAGCAGCTCGCAGTCGATCCACCGCAGGTCGTGCTCGGCGAGCTCGTCGGCCGCGACCTCAGGCACGACCCAGGTCGGCGCGCACACCATCGACCCAGTGTCGGTCTCCTCGCTGCCCGTCCCGCTGCTCGTCTCCTCGGTGCTCGTCCCCGTGCTCGTCCCCTCCGTGCCCGTCCCGCTCGTGCTCGTCCCCTCCGTGCCCGGCTCCGCGGTCGTGCCCGTGCTCGTCGCACCGGTCGGGTCAGCGGTCGTCGTCGGTTCGCCTGCAGTCGGGTCGTCTGCAGTCGTCGCGTCGGTCGTCGTCATCGCGCCGGACGAGCCGTCGGAGTCGGTCTGGCTCGCCGAGCCTCCACAGGCCGACGCGGCCGGGACGGACAGCGACAGGGCGCCGAGTAAAAGAGAGCTCCGTGAAATTCGCATGTCCGACGTCCTCCGGCGCGGGCGCTTCCTGCCGACGCCGGCGGACGGTACACCGCCCTGTCTACCGGCGGAAGTCGACGCCAAGGGCGAGCGGTTGGGGGCTCCGACCGACAAGCGCATCGACGACGCCGACGCGTGCGTCGCCCGACCGCGCGGCGTTCAATAATAGAACTCGGCCCGGACCGCGCGGTGGTCCGAATAATTCAGCTCCGGGTCGGTGTCGCCCGTGAGCTCCTTCGCCGCCGCCTCGGCCTCCGCGTACGTGATCGTGTGCGCGCGGCGGGTGCGGGCGCGGCAGCCGTGGCCGTCCTGGCCGAACAGCATGTCGATCCGGCGATCGCCGCCGATCGTCCAGTTGTCGTCGAGGCAGGCCTTGAGCCCCCCGCCGGACTTGCACGCGCGGAAGATCGGGTCGCGGTAGTTGAGCGCGCCGCCGACCTCGCCGTTGGCCTCGGCGTACCACGGGCGCCAGTCGCCGTTGTCCTTGCGGTCGGGCTCGTTGAAGTCGCCGCCGAAGATCCGCAGGTCGCCGCCGAAGCCCTTCTTGCGCAGCTTCTGGTCGGCCTCGAGCACGTTCGCCCTGGCGCACGCCGGATCGGGCCCCTCGCCCTGCGCGGTCGCCCAGTGCAGCGAGGCCACCGTCACGTCCCTGTCGGCGATCTTGTCGTGCAGCTTGATCATCACGTTGCGGGTGCGCGCCTGGTTGTTGCGCACGCACTCGCCGTCCTTGTTGACCCACGACTGCCAGACGTGCTTCTCGCCCACCCTGGAGAAGCGGCCCTGGCGGATGATGATCGCGTTGGTCTGCTTCTCCTTCTCCTTGCCGCACGGCGACAGCTGCGTCCACGGGTCGGCGTCGGCGATGATGCCCTCGAAGATCCCGGGCAGCTCGTCGGTCATGCGCTGGACCAGCGCGTCGAGCTGCGCGCTGTCCGAGATCTGCTGGACCAGGAACAGGTCCGGGCTCGGCTGGATCGACTTCATGGAGGCGATGAGGTCGGTCCAGTCGCCGGGGCACTGCTCGCCCTGGATCTTCAGGTTCTCGACGTTGTTGACGTAGACCTGGATGAACGCCGGGTCGTCGTTGATCGCCTCGGGCGCATCCACGGCCGGCGGCGCGTCGTCCTGGTTCGCGCACAGGTCGACCGGCGGCTCGTCGCCCGTGTCCGCCGGCTCGCCCGTGCTGCCGGGCTCGCCCGTGCTGCCGGGCTCGCTCGTGCTGCCGGCGGTCGCGGGCTCGTCCGCGTCCGTCGACGCGCCGGTCGTGCCGGTCGACGAGGTCGAATCAACGCCGCTCGTGCTGCTCGTCGGCGCATCGGTCGAGCCGGCCGCCGTCCCGCCGGTCGTGAGGGCCTCGCCGGAGGTGGTCGTGACGTCCTCGGTGCTCGCGCTCTGCTCGGAGCCCGCGCTGGTGTCCGAGCCGCACGCGGCGAGGATCACGAGCACGAGCGACGACGCGAGCCGAATCGATGAACATGAGTTCGCAGATGGGATGCCTTCCATGGCCCCACGACGTTAGCCCATCCCTCGCGGGCCCGCGCCGGCTCGCGAACGCGGGCCTGGGCGCGCGCTTCAGGGGTACGTCGCGCGCAGGTTCATCATGTACTCGGCCAGGGTCTCGGAGATCCGGATCCCCGCCGACGAGTACAGAGTGTTCGCGGCGCACGTGCTCGAGTTGCACTGGTTCCACACGGTGTTGCCGATGATGTAGGGCCCGTTCACGCCGGGGCTGGTGCTGTAGATCGGGCCGCCGCTGTGACCCCCGCTGGTGTCGCAGCCGGTGCGCAGCTTGCCGTTGGTGCCGTAGAGCGGCCAGCGCGAGTCCGGGTCCGACACCGCCGGAGCGACGCCGGCGCACGTCAGGTCGCCGTAGGCGACGTTGCTCGTGCACGGCGACGGCGACAGCGCGTCGCCGCAGGCGGGGTAGCCGACGTTGCTGGTCGCCCAGGTCCCCACGGTCGCGTCGCCGGCCCAGTACACGCCCAGGTAACCCGGCGCGCCGTTCGGGCTGCTCGCCCACGGGTTCGCCGGCAGCACCAGGATCGCCCAGTCGTTCTTGACGCACGACGCGGTGTAGCTGGTGTTGCAGCCGTCGTTCAGGAACGAGATCGGATAGACCGCGCCCTGCGACGTCACCGTGCCGTAGGGCAGCTCCGAGCCGTTGCGGCGGGCGCGGAAGGTGTGGTTCGCGCTGTAGTTGCCGCTGCCGTCGAAGATGCAGTGCGCGGCGGTCAGGACCAGTCGGTTGCCGAACAGCGCGCCCGTGCAGCCGCCGCCCACCTGGCCGATCCGGCGGAACGTCGAGTGCGTGAGCGAGATGTCCTCGAGCGAGATCCGGTTGTCGACGTCGTGCGACCACCCGCGCGGCGTCACGAGCTCGTCGAGCTCATCCTCCGCGCCCGGGCTGGCGTCGGCGAAGCCGAGATTCACCAGCTCCTGGGCCGCAGCGTGCACCGCCGCCCCGTCGTAGGTCGCGATGTACTCGGCGGCCTCCTCGTAATCGACGTACATGACGCTGAACTTGCCGTCGGCGCCGGCCTCGTGCTGCGACAGCAGCGGGTCGCGGCTGGCCAGACGCAGCTGCGGATCCTCGTCGACGATCGTCGGGTGGAACTCGTAGTCGTCCGGCACCGGGACGAGCTCGATCGGCGCCCGGAACTGCAGCTCGGGCTCGACGTGCAGCTCCGACCCCTCGGAGGCCTGCGGCTCCTGGTCCGCCTCGGGCTCGGCGTCACAGGCCGCCGCGGGCAGCAGCAGGGCGCCCAGGGCACAGACGAGACGGGAGACGGATACGCGACGATTGGCGGTCGAAGTAATGGAGGCGATGTCGTGGTTGCGCGTCATGCCGGAGGAGTGACGACGGGCCTCCCGACAATTGCGCCGCCCGAACTTTTGCGCGAAGAACCGCGTCCCCGGACGCTACGGGCTCCTGCGGCGACGCAGGGGCGCCCGTGAATCGCGGCGTGTGACGTCCTTCACCGGTCGCGTCCGCGGTGAAGCACTGAACTCGCCCGCCTCACTCGCGCGCCTCCTCCTCGAGCTCCTCGAGGACGCGCTCGATCACCCGCAGCAGCTTCGGGCTTCCGTCCAGCTTCACCAGCGCCTCGCGAGCGAACTCGAGATCCTCGAGCACGCCGAATTGCCCGGTCTCGGCCGCCGGCGACCACCGCCGCTGGTGCGCCGCGAGCCAGCGCGTGAACGCGGTCAGCTGCGACAGCGCCGCGCTGGCCTCGACGCGGACCGGGTCGGCGGCGATGATGATCTCCTCGAACATCTCGCGCGCCTGCGGGGCCACCGGCGCGCGCGCCAGCTGCTGCTCGAGCGCCTCGTACTCCGGGGCCTGCGCCGGCCTCACCGGCGGCGCCACGGCCGTGAACACCTGCGCGTGGATCAGCACCTGCCGCAGCGAGCGACCGTCGAGCGTGAAGGTCGCCTCGCCCCACTCGCTCATCGTGTTGACGCGCTCGAACAGGTAGAGCAGCGACTCGATGCCGGGCCGACGCACGAAGCTGGCCAGCTCGTCCCGCGCCCACCCGGCCTCGACCCGCTTCGCCTGGACGAACCGCGCGAAGCCGGCCACGAACAGCTCGGTGCGGAAGTCCGGCGTGAAGCCGTCGATGGAGCCGCCGCGGTCGTAGCAGCCGCGCAGCGGCAGCGACAGCGGCGACCACTCGCCCGGCGAGACCTCGATCAGCGCGACGTGGACGGCATCTGCGGCCCGCAGCGACAGGCCGGACACCGGACAGCGGAAATCGAACAGACCCACGCGAACCTCTCCTTCGCTGGTCCCGAAGGACATGTTTTAAAAGACATACGCCGCGCGACCCCGGCTCGCCCTCGCGGCGTCCGGACATCTCGCTCGGTGGTGAGTCCCTGCACGCGGCCTCGTGAGCGCCACGCTTATCCGAGGCGCCCCGCCGCCGCAAGCCCGGCGCAGGTCCTCACGCCAGCCGGCGGCCGTGGTAGACGGTCACCGCCGAGCCCTCGGCGAGGAACGCCGAGCGCGGCGCTGCGGCCAGGGCGGGCGCGAATTCGTGGCCGTACAGCGCGGCGACGTCGAGGCCGATCTGCGGCTCGACGCCCGACCACACCCGCCACGGCGGGTGCTCGACGCGGTACTCGACCGTCGGGCGGCCGGGCCCGGCGACGTAGCCCCAGTAGTGCTCGGCGATGAACTCCGCCTCCGACCCGGGCACGAGCGCGGCCGGCTCGCCGTGGTAGCCGAGGCCGAGCTCGTGCCAGCGACCGCCGACGCGCACGCCGTAACCGACCGCCCCGGCGGCCCCGGCGGTGGCCGCCGTCTTCGTGTGTCTCATCGGCCAGGCCTCGTAGCGCTCGCCGTACATCCGCCGCGCCACCATCGCGACCGCCGCCCGCGGCACGATCTCCTTGAGGAAGGCGACCCCGCGCTTGTTGCCGTCGGGCCCCACGTGCGGCTCGTCGTCGCGCCCGCGCCGGCGCACGTAGAGGCGGAGGTTGAGCTCCTCGAAGTCGCGGTGCCACGGGACCGGACAGCCGAGCAGCCGCGTGCGCAGGAACATGAAGCCGACCAGGCTGACGTAGGCCTCGCCGGCGAACAGGTCGAGCTCGGTGCCCGCGGGCACGTGCGGCGCGAGCAGGGCCGGGTCGACGACGAAGTTCAACATCACGAGGTCGCGCCACTCGGCGGTGAGGAACGCGGTGTCGGCCATGCGCACAGCCTAGCCCGGATTTCTCACCACGGATAGGTGGGGCCCGCCAAGCGGCTGTCAGGCGGCTTGGCGGGAGGTTGTTGGATGCCGTGGACGTGAGTCGCGAGGCCGCGCTCGTTACGCCCGGGGCTGGCGCGAGATCGAGCTGTAAGAGGGATTACAAAGCCGGCTACGCGTTTTGGGTGACCTGTGCATAAGGACAGACGAATCCCGGCGCGAGTGCAGCGCACCATTGTGTGACGGACGGCGAGGGCCTTCAGCGTCTCATGACGTGATGACGGTGGAGGTTCTCGAGGACGCGCCACCACACGTGCTGGAGTGGGAAAACCGAGCTTAGGGAGACGCGGATCCTGCGGACCGAGGCGGTGACGACGACACCGATCTTGAGCAGCCGCGTGCGGATCGTGGAGACCTGGGCATGGGCGAGCTCGGTGCCGGCGAGGGCGATTCGTCGGAGCTCGTTGAGGATCATGTAAGCGACGGATGAGAGCCACAGGCGGAGCTGGTTGGCGCGCAGCGTGTGAGCGCTGGTGCGGTCGGCAAAGAGGCCGAGCTGCTGTTCCTTGATCCGGTTCTCCATGTCTCCGCGAGCGCAGTAGAGGTCCTCGTAGAGCGAGCGCGCGTCGTACTCGTCGGGTGAGAGGTTGGTGGTGACGAAGCGAGGATTCTCCTTGTCCGTCGTGTACTCGGCCTTGCCGACCACCCGGCGCTCTCGTGACCACGTCCGGTTGGTCTCGTAGCGAAAGTCCTTGAAAACGCGCGCTTCCTTGCCGGTCTGCTCGGAGATGGCGCGGGCCTGCTTCATCTCGCCCTCGATCTCGGCGATCAGGCGCGAGTTCTTCTGCAGGCCGAGGACGAAGAAGAGCCCGTTCTCCTCGCACCAGCGCATGACCTCGTCGCGGCAGAAGCCGGAATCGCCGCGCACGATGATCCGGACGTCGGGCCAGCGGGCGAGGAGCTGACTGACGATCCTCTCGAGCTCCTCGACCGCGCCGCTCACTGGCTGCTTGTCGGCGGTGTTCAGCGCGGCGCCGAGGAGGAAGTCGCCGCAGAAGACGTACAGCGGCAGGTAGCAGTAGCTGTCGTAGAAGCCGTGGAAGAAGCGACCCTCCTGCTTGCCATGTACGGGGTCGTCCGTCGCGTCGAGATCGAGGACGATCTCGGCGGGCGGCCGATCGTGCGCGGCGAGGAAGGTGTCGACGAAGAGGCGCTGAATCCCGTGGTCGTCGTAGCTGATCTTCTTGTAGCGCTCGTCGCCGGCCACCGTGGGCTTCGCCAGCTCCAGGCGGTTCAGCGTGCTCTTGCCGGCCAGGGCGTGCCCCCGGTCGCGCTCCCGCTTGCGCTGTTCGCCGGTCGGATCGATCTTGCCTACCGCCAGCGCGAGCAAGGCATCATCGCGGAGCATGTCGTGGTCGTTCAGGTCCTCGTAACCACACAGCAGGCCCAGCACGCGCTGTGCGAGCAGTTCCTCGACGGTGTGCTCGACGCGGCTCGGGTCACGGTGGTCCCGGAAGCAGGAGGCGAAGTCCCGGAACACACCTGAACTCTCGGTCAACTCGCGCAGCAACAGCAGGCCGCCGTCCGAGCTGACCCGTCCGCCGTCAAAAGCGGCCTCGACGCGCCTCCGCCCGGCCGGTTGAAAATCGAACTCGGTGCGGATACACCTTGTCGTGTTCCGGCCGTACCCCTGGGTGGTCAGCAATCGTTTCACACCCGCTCGAACTCGGGAAGTACGGCCGGAATTCCTTCCCGTGGTGAGAAATCCGGACTAGCCGACCGACGCGCGCCTCCGCGGGGTGCGACGCGTTGTCTCGCAGGCGCGACTGGGCCGCGCGGACGCGAGCGAGGCCGGTGCTTCGCGGCCTCGCCTGCTCGCGGTCACCCGCTTACGATGGCGCATGTCTTCGCTTCGCCGCCCCCTCGTCGTCGTCCTCGCCGCCTCTTTCGCCGCCGCCCTCGCCTGCGGCCCGGGCGACGACGGAGGCACCGCCTCGGCGACGGAGAGCACGACCGTGGCCACCGGCGACACCGGCCCCACCACCACCGGCCCCACCACCACCGGCCCCACCACCACTGCGACCGGCGGGCCCGTCCCGAGCGGGCCCGAATGCCAGGAGGACGCCGACTGCGTGCTCGTCAACAATTGTTGCCAGTGCGATCCCAAGCCCGCCGACGCCGAGGTCGAGCCGTGCGAGGGGAACTGCCTGCAACCGACCTGCGACGCGCTCGGCCTCGCGGGCGCCCAGGCCGCCTGCCGCTCGGGGATCTGCGAGTTCGCCAGCATGCCCTGCGGCGACGGTCCGGTCGCCTGCGATCAGCAGAAGCCGATGTGCGTCGAGGGCACCGTCAACACCGTCGTCGACGCCTGCTGGGGCCCGTGCTTGCACCCCCGCTACTGCGAGGGCGGCGGCTGCACCCCCGGCTCCTGCGGCGACGGCTGGACCTGCGTCGGCCACCAGTCCGGCGCCAGCACCTGCGCCCTCCTCCCGGCCGCCTGCGCCGGCGAGGCCACTTGCGAGTGCCTGGCGCCGTACTTCGACGAGGTCTGCCCCGGCGCGTGCAGCGACGTCGACGGCGGCGTCCTGTGCGAGGACGGCGGCTGACGCATGTCCACGAGGACATGCTCTTTCAAACATGTCCATGAGAGCATGAACGTTCGCGCATTGTCGTGACCGCCCCCCGGCGCGCCGGGGCAGCGCCCCATCACTCACGGTCCGCGAGCGTCAGCGCCCCGCTCACGTCGACCACCGCGCCCAGGTCGCGCCAGTGCGGCACCAGCAGCGCCAGCGCGTCCTTCGCCGAGATGCCCCGCCGTCCGCACGCCCGCTCGAGCATCTTCATGCCGGTCCGTCCGAGCGAGCCGAAGTAGAGCTGCAGGCGCCAGGCGTCGAACATGTGCGGCCGGTCGAACTTGTCGTGGACGTCGATCGCCCGCCGCGACACCCGCTCGTAGAACCCGACCCCGCCGCCGTGGCGCACGTATTCCCAGCGCCGGCCGTCGAGCTCCATCGCTCCGACCTGCGGTATTTCGCGGAACCAGAACTCCCCGCGGGCGAAGGCCCGGTGAAAGGCCGCCACGAGCGCCACCTGCGTGTCGACGAAGCGCCGCAGCTCGCCCAGGATCGGCCCCTGATCGCCCGGCTCTGCGCGATGCACGTCTGCCTCGTCCGCCACGCCCGCCATCCTAGCCCGGCGCGCCGCGGACCGCGAGCCGCCGGTCTAGCGCACCTCGCCGAGCCAGTCCGCGACCCCGTCGATCAGCGCCGGCACCACGGGCAAGCTCGGATTCGTGTACGCCTCCCACTGCGACAATTCGTCGAGCCTCGCCGCCTTGAGCACGTGGTTCATGCCCTCGAAGATCATCAGCTCCGCCTCGGGGGCCGCCATGGCCAGCAATTGCGCGTCCACGACGCTCACCTGGATGTCGGTCGTGCCCTGGACGATGGCGATCGGCATCGTCAGGGTCGCGATCACCGCCGCCGGATCGTGGCGGAGCAACGAGATCAGGTACGGCTGGACGCTGGGCCGGTAGAGCGCGTAGAGCTCGGGCGACACCTCGGCGACCTCCTGCCCCGCCTCGAGCGACGCGATGATCGCCAGCGCCTCGGCGCGCAGCGGCCCGCTGAGGAACTTCTCCGCCTGCTCGCGCAGCAGCTCGGCCGGGGGACGGCCCATGCCGGCGATCGACACGAACGCCGCCGCGGAGCTCCGCCCCGCCGCCAGCATCCCGATCAGCGAGCCCTCGCTGTGCCCCGCGAACGTCACCCCGCGGAAGCGCTCGTCCTCGGCGAGCAGCTCCACCCACGCCGCCGCGTCGTCGACGTACATGTCGAAGCGGAGGTCCCGCTCCGACGGCGCCGCGTCCGCGCTGTCCGCCACCCCGCGCTTGTCGAAGCGCACCACCGCGAGGCCGCGATCGGCGAGCCCCTCGGCCAGCAGCCTCAGCGAGTCGTTGCGGATGCCCGGGCTGTTGCCGTCGCGGTCGGTGGGCCCCGAGCCCGCGTGGATCAGCACCACCTCGAACGGAGCGCAGCCGGCCGGAAACAGCAGCGAGCCCGCGAGGTCGCCCGTCGGCGTCGCCAGCACGATCTCCGAGCTGCTCGCCCCGGGGCACGGCGCCGGCTCCTCGCTGCCCCGGCTCTCGCTCGCGTCGGCCGAGTCCGCGGCCACCCCGGCGTCGTCGCAGGCGACCGCGGCGAACGCCAGCGCCGCACCGACGACGCGAGGGAACCACCCGCGCACCCATCGACGCGCGCACCCATGAAGCTTGCACTTGCGCATGAACCCATCCTCCAGCGGCCCGCTCGTCCGGCCGACCGACGCGCCTCGAGGCCAAGGTGTGTCGCCGCTCCACGAGCGCGTCAAGGCGACCGCGCCGGCGGACCCGTCTCGACCCACGACGAGCGGCCGAGCCCGTCGCGGCGCCTCCATCGCCGCGGCGAACCGCCGCTCGAGCCCCTGTCATGGTCATGGAATACGGCCGCGGACGCCCGCGCCGGGCGAGACCTCTAAAATGTCCCGAAGGACATGTCGATCGAATCCATGGCCTCCCGTCGAATCTGTCCCAAACAACATGTCCGTGAATTCCTGTCGAGGGCGACCCGCCGGCGCACCCGCACCGACGAGCCCCCGCCCTGACGCGCCTCGGCTCCTGTCTCTTGCGACACCTGACGCCGCTGTCGCGCGCGTGCGCATGAGGGTCGACTTGCCGGCGCCGTTCGGCTCGCGCAGGCCGAACATCCCGGCCTCGATTGTCCTGCAACGAGAGGTTCGCGCTAGCGGTGCTTCCACGGCTCGCCCGCCAGCTGCGGCGCGGTCGCCATGCTCGGAGGCGGTATCGCCTCCTCCTGGTGCGACGCGAACACCCCGATCGCCGCCTGCAGCGCCTGCGCGGCCGCCTCGAAGCGGCGCACCGAGCCCGCGAGCGTCACCTCGAGCCAGGCCGTCCGCGCGGGCGGAGGCAGGCGCTCGAACGCCTCTCGCGTCATTGCGTGGACCCACCCTGCAGTGGTCGCTACGATCGACGCAGTGCGCGCGGCGCCGGCGAATGCATCGACTCCGACGATCGCTCCCGGCTCGAGTCGACCCAGCAGCAGCGTCCCCCCGCGCGTGTCGACCGTGCGCAGCACGTCCGCCTGGCCCGCCGCCAGCACCAGCACGCGCGCGTCGGCGTCGCCCTGGCGCAGCAGCACCTGGCCGGCGCGGAACGCCTGCGGCGTGAACGTCTCGGCGATCGCCGCCCGCACCTGCGGGCTCGCGCGGCCCAGCAGCGGATGGTGGGCCAGGAAATTGGTGAGCGGCGGGCAGTCCGCCGGGTTCGGCGTGGTCCGGGCCACCCGGCGCCACAATCGGCGGAAGATCCCCGAAGACGCCGACGACGGCGCCGCGAACTTGCCGACCTGCAATTGCGCGAGCACGCGGTCGAACACCTGGCTGCGATGCGTCGCCGCCGCGATCGCCCGCCGCAGCAGCGCGTCGTGGACCGGGCTCTCGTGCGCGCGCAGCTGGGCGATGCTCGCCCGCGACAGCACCAGCGCGTGCGCCCGCACGCTCGCGCGCACGCTGGCGAATCGGCGCGCCTCCGGGGTGTACAGCGCCGACTCGCCGATCGTGTCGCCCGCCTCCACCCTGCCGATCACCGTCCCGTCGACCAGCACGTCGAGCGCGCCGGCCAGGACCAGCGCGAACGCGTCGGCGGGCCGTCCCTGCCGCCACAGGATCGACTGCTCGCGCACCTGCACCACGCTCCACAGCGGCAGCGTCGCCCGCAGCGCCGCCTCGGGCACCTCCGCCAGCACTCCCGACAATGCGAACAGCAGCGGCTCCATCTCCCGTTCGTGGCCCGATCTTTCGCGCTGCGCCACGGGACGCGATCACGCCCCGCCACGACGACCGCTCCCGCGCGCGTCCGCGTGTCATGAATCGCGCGACCTCGGCGACGGCTCGATCGCCGCGGGCGCCTGGCGACCGCGCGATCCGGACAGCGCCACGGGCGCCGAATCCATAGGCCCATTCGGACATGTCTAAAAGAACATCACCGCCAGGGACCCGCGCAGGGCCCCGGCGCCGCTCTGCGGAGCTCGAGCGATCGGCGACCTCGATCTCGACGCCGACGACCTCCGGCCCGGCCCGCCGCCTCGACCTCGAAGGCCTCGCGGCGGGCGTCCACTCGCGTCGCCCCGCCCGCGCGACCTTATGCAAAATTCAAAGATTAAAAGGCGAACGGCGGAAGCATTGCTGCGAACCTGTCGCAGCGCCCCGCCGACACCTTCGATTACCATGTCCATTCATTGGCGTCAAATAGCGATTCCGGTCGCGCGCGCCGGCGCTCGCCGGGATCGGCGCCGCCCACGAATGTGACAGACAGTCGACGCGAATCCCGTTCGCCCCGCCATATCGCCGTATTTCGCGACAATCGTCGCCCGTCGCCCCCTGACAAACGACGTCAACCACGCGCATCCGGACCCGGGCTATCCTACCTCGATGCGCGCACCGATCGCCGTCGCCGACGTCCTCGCCGCCGCGCCGCAGCGCCCGCCCTCGCTCGCCACCTGGCGGCGCCTCACCGCCGCCCTCGACGCCGCGACCGGCGACGACCTCGCCCGCGACCTCGACCTCGCGGCGACCGCCTGCGCCGACTGGCCCGACCCGGTGCGCCGCGCCCCCGGCCCGGGGTTGCACGACCTGTTCGAGGGCCGCCGCCAGCCGCGGCTGCAGATCGCCCGGACCCTCGACCTCGCCCTCCTGGGCCCCGACATCCGCGGCGATCGCCTCGCGTGGGCCGACGTGCCCGAGCTGGCCGCTGCCACGGTCGTCCGGATCTTCGACGACCGGCTCGGCGACGCCGGCCTCGCCCGCTGGCTCGCCTCGGCCAACAATGCGCGCCCCGTCGAGATCGCCCTGGCCGCGGGCATCACCGACGACGGCGCCCGCGAGCTCGCCGCCGATCCGCGCCTCGTCCACGTCCGCAGCCTCGCGCCGTTCCGCAACGCCATCGGCCCCGACGGCCTCGCCGCCCTGCTCGCCGCGCCCATGCCCCGACTGCGCCGCCTGCGGCTCGGACGCAACCTGTTCGGAGAGCCCGGCGCGCCGCGACAGGCCGGCCTGCAGCGTCTGTGCCTGTGAATCGCCAGAGGAGCCTCCGCGCATGCCCTTCATCAACCACACGGCCAGGGAGATCAACCTCAAGATCGTCTATTGGGGCGCCGGTCTGTGCGGCAAGACGACCAACCTCCAATACATCCACTCCCGGATCCGCCCTGCGCATCGCGGGGCATTGCTGAGACTGGAGCTCGAGACCGAGCCGATCCTGTTCTTCGACTTCATCCCGCAGACGCTCGGCGACGTCGACGGCTACAGGCTCCGCTTCCACCTCTACTGCGTCCCAGGCCCGGTGTTCTACGACGCCTCGCGCGTGCTCGTGCTCAAGGGCGTCGACGGCCTCGTGTTCGTCGCCGATTCGCAACGGGCCCGCGAGGAGGCCAACGTCGAGATGCTCGAGATCCTGCAGTCCGACCTCGCCGCTCGCGGCCACGACCTCGCGCGCCTGCCCCTGGTGTTCCAGTACAACAAGCGCGACGTGCCCGACATCTTCTCGCCCGCCGAGCTCGACGACCTCCTCGACGTCGGCGACCACCCGCGCGTCGAGGCCGTCGCAGTCCAGGGCGTCGGCGTGTTCGACACCCTCAAGGCCTCCGCCCGACAGCTCGTCGCCGAGCTGCGCAGGCCGGCCTGAGTTCGCGCTCACGCCCTGGGTATCCCGCCGGTCTTGCGCGTGCGCTCGAGGTGGCGCTCCGCGAGCGGCTGCCCGCATGTTCGCATCGGCTCCGGGTCGGCGCGATGAAGCCGATTGCGCGGCGGGCGAACGCGCTCGTTCGATCCCGCGAGTCGGCGAATTTGCCCCGCTTTTCGCCGGCCTCCGCGTGCCCCCGCAATCGCCGCACGACCGGCCGACGAGCGCGACCCGCATGCGCCGACTTGTCATCGTCGGGGTGCACGTGGTCCCATCCTCGCCGATGCGTCGCGCGATCCTGGCCCCCAATCTCCTCGTTGCGCTCGTCGCTGCGTGCGGCGACGACGGTCGCCCGGCCGGAGACACCGCGACCCCGACGACCCCCGGGACCACCGTTCCCGTGACCGACGGCCTGACCGAAGCCACCACCGGGCCCACCACCACCGACGCCGTCCCGACCGAGGGCACCGGCGGGCTGACCGACTCCTCGACCGGCACCACCGGCTCGACGTGCGACCTCGACAGCTGCCCCGAGGGCACCTGCGTCGGCGACGTCTGCTGCGCCGCCGATCTGGCCTGCGGCGACATCTGCTGCCAATCGGACCAGGTGTGCTCGTTCCAGCAGTGCGTCGTCCCCGGCGCCGAATGCGTCGACGCCGCCGAATGCCCCGAGGGCAACTATTGTGAATACACTCTGGGCGAACCTGGCAGCATGGGCGGCGACCAGTGCGGCGGCGGCTTCATGCCGGCGACCGGCAAGTGCCTGCCGGAGCCGCCGGAGTGCGACCCGGGCGTCGTACCCGAGGGCGACGACATCGACTGCCTGTCCAAGTGTGAATACAAGCCGCAGAGCAGCTTCGAGCCGGTGCTCAAGTACGCGTGGACCGACGCCAGCGTGATGATGCCGCCGATCGTCATCCAGCTCGACGACGACGACTGCAACGGCGAGGTCGACGAGCGCGACATCCCCGAGATCGTGTTCATGTCGTTCGACGAGGGCAACTACAGCGCCAACGGCACCCTGCACGCGATCTCGATCGTGAACGGCGCGCTGGTCACCAAGTGGACGCAGAAGCCCGCGGCCGACACCCTGTTCGGCGGGCGCTCGCTGGCCGGCGGCAACATCGACGGCCTGCCGGGCAACGAGGTCGTCGCTTGCACCGCCGAGGGCAAGGTGCGGGCGTACACCGCCGCCGGCGCCGAGCTGTGGATCACCGCCGAGGTGGTCGGCTGCGACCACATCTCGCTGGCCGACTTCGACGGCGACGGCAACGTCGAGATCCTCACCGAGTCGAGCGTGCTCGACGGCAAGACCGGCGCGCTCGAGCTGACCATCGACGGCCTCACCAGCAGCTGGTGGAACAAGAAGGCCATCGCCGCCGACGCCGACGGCGACGGCCAGCTCGAGATCGTCACCCCGACCCGGATCCTCGAGGCCGACGGCACCGTCCTCGTCGACACCGGCCTCGGCGGCACCTTCCCCGCCGTCGCCGACTTCGACCTCGACGGCAAGCCCGAGATCGTCGGCATCGACAACGTCCACGGCACCGGCACCCACGACCTCAACATCTGGCGCTACGACCCCAACGCCCCGGGCATGCACGTCATCGTCCGCCAGGACCTCGACATCAACGGCCCGCTGTCGCCGGACCTGTGCCCCGCCGACAGCGCCGGCAACATCGGCGGCGGCGGCCCGCCGACCATCGCCGACTTCAACGGCGACGGCACGCCCGACATCGGCGTCGCCGGCGGCATCGGCTACGCGGTGTTCGACGGCAAGAAGCTGCTCGACCCCAACGTCGCCGCGGCCGACACCTTCCTGTGGATCAAGCAGACGCAGGACTGCTCGTCCGCGTTCACCGGCAGCTCGGTGTTCGACTTCGACGGCTCCGGCTCGGCCGAGGTCGTCTACGCCGACGAGCAGTACATGCGGATCTACGACGGCGCCACCGGCGACGTCCTGCTCGAGGTCTGCAACACCTCCGGCACCCTGCACGAGTACCCGCTGGTCGCCGACGTCGACAACGACGGCCAGGCCGACATCGTCGTCACCTCGAACGACTACTCGAGCCTCACCTGCCCCAAAGAGCAGATGAAGACCCGCGGCGTGCGGATCTTCGGCGACGCCAAGAACCAGTGGGTGCGCACGCGCCGGATCTGGAACCAGCACGCCTACCACGTCACCAACGTCGCCGAGGACGGCACCATCCCGACCGCCGAGGTGACCAACTGGACCACCCCGGGCCTCAACAACTTCCGCCAGAACGTCCAGCCCGAGGGCGAGTTCGCCGCGCCCGACCTCGTCGTCTCCGGCCACACCCAGTGCTTCGACGGCTTCAAGGCGTTCGCCCGCGTCCGCAACCTCGGCCAGGCCGCCGTGCCCGCCGGCGTGCCCGTCGGCTTCTACGAGGGCGACCCGAACCAGGGCGGCACCCTGCTCGGCACCCTCAACACCACCAAGGTGCTGTACCCCGCCGAGGCCCAGGAGCTGGTGCTCGAGCTGCCCGAGCTGCCGCCGAGCTTCGTCGACGGCACCAAGCCGCTGGTCCTCGTCGTCGACGACGGCATGCCCGAGCACCCGTGGCACGAGTGCCGCACCGACAACAACACCTCGACCCTCGACCCCGCCTGCAAGATCATCGGCTAGGACGTGGGCGAAATGTCCGCCAAGACATGTCCTGAAGACCCTATCCTTGCGGCGACCGGCGGCCCCATCGATCGCGGCGAGGCGATGGGGAGCCGACGCGAGCGCGGATGGTGGATCGCAGCGGCGCTCGCGTGCGCCTGCGCGAAGCCGACGACCTCACCGACCGCGGCCCCTCCGGCCCGCGAGGCGAAGGCGCCCGCCGCAGCGCCGTGGGAGCCCGTACGGAGCCCCGCGGGGGCGTTCGCGGTGGAGATGCCGCCCGGGGTGGAGGCCAGTCGGAGGGCGATCGCGGAGGACGAGGGGAAAGCGGCCAGCTACACGTACCGCTCGGTCGAAGGCGAGACGATGTACGTGGTGTTCGTGACGGTGTACGCGGGCGCGCGCCGGCTCGACGATCGGGAGGCCGTCCTCGACGTCGCGCAGCAACGAGCGATGAGCAACGTCGGCGGGACCGTGTTCTCGACCCGCTCGGCGGACGTCGCGGGTCACCCGGGACGCGCGGCGGTGCTGCATCTCACCAGCAAGAACATCGCCCTCGAGGCGAACGTCCGCCTGGTGCTGCTCGACGATCGAGTCTACGAGCTCGTGGTCCTCGCCCAGCGCGACAAGACGCCGGCGGCGGGCGCGGACCGCTTCTTCGCGTCGTTCCAGCCGCTCGCGTCCGAGCCGAATGCATTCACCGGCGGCGACGAGATCCAGACGCTGATCCAGTCCGAGATCGACGAGGTCCGGCGGTGCTACGCCTACGCCAGCGCCGCCGCCGACCGCGAGCTCGCCGGGCGGATCGCCATGCACTTCACGATCGGACCGGAGGGCACGGTGACCGCGTGCCGCGCCGGCGAGACGTCGCTCCCCGAGGAGATGACGGGCTGCATGGTCGAGGTGATCCAGGCGCTGAAGTTTCCGCGGCCGAGCGACGGCAAGCCCATCGCCGTTCAGTACCCGTTCGTCTTCGACGGGTGAACGGCGCGCAGGCGCCTCGAGGTGGGCGCGTGGCGCCGCGGGTCGGCAGCGGGCGGCAAGTCTTGCGGCGAGCGATCGGCCAGGGAATGACGGCAGCGCGGGCGAGCAGGCGTGCGCGCATTCATTCGAGCGAACCGCGCGCGAATCGCCGGCCGCGTCCTTACAATGTTCAACCGGCGCAGGACAATGCCCATTCGCCGCACCGGCGTCCGCTCGCCTGCTCGCGGCCGGCGGCGCCTCGCCGCCCGCGGGCTTTTCATCGCCGCGCCCGCGTGGTCTGCTGGGCCTGTATGGCCTCCCCCGAACGCATCCGCGCCTGTGCGGAGTCCCTCCTGCCGCGGACGGAGCTCGAATCCGGCCGCTCCATCGACCCCATCGTCGCCGGCGCCGCGCAGTGGTTTCACCTCGACGCCCGGCAGACCGAGCAAGTGCGCACCACGGCGCGCAAGTGGATCGAGGGCGCCCCGCTCATGCCCGCCGATCTGGATTGCCTCGAGGCGATCCTTTTGCCCAAGGAGCGTCCGGTCGCCGACCTCGCCGGCGGCAAGCTGCTCGGCCTGCCGCAGGGCGAGTTCTTCGACCTCTACGCCGACACCGCCCTCCGCGGCCGGATCGAGGCGTGCTTGCCCGCGATCGGACGCATCGAGCTGCCGGGCAACCTGTCGCTGCCGTACGGCGGCGCCGGCTTCGTGGTCGGCGACGGCCTCGTCATGACCAATCGCCACGTCGCCCAGCTGTTCGCCAGCGGCGTCGGGCGCAACGCCCTGCGCTTCCTCCCCGGACAGACGGCGGCCTTCGATCCGCGGCACGAGCGGCCCGACGAGCCGGCGGGTCCGATCTACGCCCTGTCCCGCGTCGTCATGATCCATCCGTACTGGGACATGGCCCTGCTGGGCGTCGACGGCTTGCGAGTCGCCCCCCTCGAGCTCGCGACCGACGACGTGCCCGCCCGCCGGCGCGTCGTCGTCGTCGGGTATCCGGGCTTCGATCCGCGCAACGACGTCGAGGTCCAGCAGCGGGTGTTCCGCGGGCGCTACAACCTCAAGCGCCTCGCCCCCGGCTACTTCGGCGGGCGCCGCCGGGTCGCCAGCTTCGGCCGCACCGTGTCCGCCGCGCTGCACGACGCCTCGACCCTCGGCGCCTGCTCGGGCGCCGCGATCGTCGACGTCGCGACCGGCCGCGTGCTCGGGCTCCACTTCGGCGGCGTCTACCTCGATCGCAACTTCGCCGTCCCGGCCGCCGAGCTCGCGTGGGACTCGCGGGTCGTCGACGCCGGGGTCAAGTTCGCCGGCCGGCCCGCCGCGCGCCCCTTGCCGCGCGAGTGGAGCGCCGCGTGGAGCGACGTCGAGGAGGTCCTGCCGCCCGCGCAGTCACCGGGAGAAGTCCCGCGAATGGCAGTCGCCGGATCGGAGCAGACCCTCAGCCTCACCGTGCCGATCGAGATCACGGTGCGAATCGGCCCCGCCGGCCCGCACGGTGCCACCATTGCCGCCGGCCCGACGACCGAGCCGACGATCGTCGTTCGCCCCGAGCTGCGCCAGCTCGTCGCCGCCGCGCGGGCGCGCCGCTATTACGACGCCGGCCAGGACGCGGTCGACCGCGACAAGTACTACGCCGACGTCCTGCACGACGTCTCCTACGAATCGCTGTCGGCGCTGGTCGCGGCCACCCACCTGGAGACCCCGAGCTACGATCCCAGCCGTCACCTCTATCCGTGGGTCGACCTGCGGCCCGACCGCCGCCTGGCCTCGATCTACTCCAACGTCACCTTCACCCCCGAGGAGCTGATCGCCGCCGACGCCCGCATCGACGCGGCCCGCCGCGCCCGCCGGGCCGAGGCGCTGGCCTGGCGCAGCTTCGAGTCGCCCGCGGCGCTCGCCGAGCTCGAGGCCGCGATCGAGGCCGAGCTGCCCTACAACTGCGAGCACGTGGTCCCGCAGAGCTGGTTCCGCAAGCGCGAGCCGATGCGCGGCGACCTCCACCACCTGTTCGCCTGCGATCATCACTGCAACCAGCTGCGGGCCAACCGCTCGTACTTCGAGTTCGCCCGCGACGAGCCCCTGCCGCCCTGCGGCGAGGGCGAGGGCCCGCACTTCGAGCCCGCCAACGGCCGCGGCCCGGTCGCGCGCGCCACCCTGTACTTCCTGGTCCGCTACCCCGGCGAGATCGACGCGCCGCACGAACTCCAGCCCGCGCAGCTCGAGCTGCTCACGCGCTGGTCCAAGGAGGAGCCGCCCGGGCAGTACGAGCGTCACCGCAATCAGGCGATCTTCGCCGTCCAGGGCAATCGCAACCCGTTCGTCGATTATCCGCAGTGGGTCGACCTCGTCGACTTCACGCCCGGGCTGGGCGTCCCGTGACGGCGCCGATCATCATCCACGATTCGCAATGACGGCAGCGCGTCCCCGCTGAATCGCCGCCATCGGAGCGCCGACGTCGACTTCGGCCTATGCGGCAGCCCGGCGGGGACCCGCTGTCTCGGCCGTTCGAGGCCGGCCGAAGTCGCGCAGTCGAGCGAGGATTCGCCGATCCTCGCGGATCCGCGCGTCCGCTCGCCAGACCGCGCCGCCGGCTGCGCAGCGGTCGATCGGCTACCATCGCCGGCGATGAGCGTACGTCGCGTCGTCGCGCAGGGCGAGAGCCTGCCGCAGATCGCCGCCGAACACGGACTCTCGCCCGAAGCAGTGTGGTCGGCGCCCGAGAACCGCGAGCTCGCGGCGCTGCGGCGCAACTACAACGTCCTCGCGCCCGGCGACGTGCTCGTCATCCCCGACAAGCGCGGCAAGTCGTACGACGTCGCCGTCGATCGCCGCCACGTCTTCCGCCGCAACGGCGTGCCCGCGCAGCTGCGGCTGCAGCTCTACGACGGCGAGGCCCCGCGGGCCGGCCTCGAGTACGAGCTGGTGTGCGGCGAGCAGGTCTTTCACGGCACCACCGACGCCGACGGCGTGCTCACGCACTGGGTCGCGACCGGCCTGCGACGCGCGCTGCTGCGGGTGACCGGCAGCCCGGAGGTCGAGATCCGGATCGGCCACCTCGATCCGATCGACACCCTCTCGGGCGCGCAGAAGCGGCTCGCCAACCTCGGCTACGGCTGCCCGCTCTCCGGCCGCTACGACGCCGCCACCGCCGAGGCGCTGCGCCGGTTCCAGCGCCGCCACGGCCTCGATGACAGCGGCACCCTCGACCCCGCCACCCTCGCCGAGCTCGAGCGCCTGCACGACACCACCGCGCACCCGAAGCCGCCATGCGCCTGACCGAAGCCGAGATCAAAGCCAACCGGGTCACCGCCCTGCAGACCGCCAACCCGGGTCCCACCACCAGCACCACCACGGTGCAGGGCGCGCTCGTCAGCGGTCAGTCGACCACCACCACCGTCCCGGTCGTGATCGCCAAGCCGCCCAAGAAGATCTTCACGATCGTCTCGTGGAACATCCAGGACTACAAGGGCAGCAAGATCACCGACGACAGCAAGGCCTGGGTGCACGCCTTCGTCAAGCTGCTGGTCGAGTCGCTCGCCGTCGACCTGCTGCTCCTCATCGAGACCGACGTCGACCTCACCGAGGCCGCCGCGCGCATCGAGCTGGCCGACCACCAGAATTGGGGCAGCGAGCTGGCGACCTCGAGGTGCGACTTCCATCTGGCGGCCAGCGGACGCAGCTTCAAGAAGGTCGAGCTGCCCGCCAAGTTCACCCTCGACGACCTGCAGAAAGACAAGCAGACGCCGAGCGAGAACTGCGACTGGCGCGAGGAGATCGAGGCGTTCTTCTACACCTACGAGGTGACCTACAAGAACGCCCGGATCGACTATCCGACCCTGAAGCAGCTCATCCTCGGCGGCAAGTCCTACAACCCTGGCGACGTCCGGTTCAAGCGCAGCAGCGACTGCCCGGCCTGCGCCGGCGCCGGCTGCGTCTGCGCCGGCCAGAAGACCTGCAAGTACTGCACGTGCACGGAGTGCAACCAGCAGCACGACGCCTACCTCGCGTGCGGCGCGTGCAAGTGCGCCACCTGCGACGAGCGCGGCATCGTCGACCGCCCGTGCACCTTCTGCGGCGGCAAGGACCGCGGCTGCATGATGTGCGGCGGCGTCCCCACCGTCGAGCTCTGGTGCCCCGACTGCCACTGCACCACCTGCCGCGGCGAGGGCACCCTCGAGTCGAAGCAGCGGCAGGCGTGCCCGACCTGCAACGGCGCCAAGAGCCTGACCATCACCTGTCCCAAGTGCCAGGGAAAGCGCGGCCACCTCCAGCCGTGCGGCAACTGTCAGGGCGGCGCCCACCCGTTCGCCAAAGCCTGTCAGCCGTGCGGCGGCCGCGGCCAGGTCGCCGTCCCCTGCGACGCCTGCGGCGGCGCCGGCCAGGGCCAGCAGGCCTGCGGCGACTGCGGCGGCGCCGGCACCAAGGAGATCGTCGTCACCACCGATTGCCCCCGCTGCGGCGGCGCCGGCCGGCTGTCCAAGCTGAAGCTCGGGCAACAGTGCACCGCCTGCGAGGGCGTCGGCACCACCCACGTCCGCTGCCTCGCCTGCGCCGACGCCCGTTGCCCGGCCTGCGGCGGCGAGGGCGAACCGAACAGCGACGCCTGGACCCACGCGATCGAGACCGCGAGCTTGCTGCTCAAGGCCGAAACGTTCGGCACCTACGACGTCGAGACCTACACCGCGATGTGGCGCACGCCGAAGCACCGGCTCCCGAGCCAGTACGGGGTGGGCCACGAGGCCTGCGATCGCAAGCTCGCCTGGCTGTGCACCGGCTCGACCCTGTGCTCCACCGACAAGAACGGCGCCGAGCTCGGGTACCAGGATCTGAACGGCGACTTCAACTGTCGCTCGCCGTTCACGATGCCGCTGTGGCTCAGCCTCGACGGTCAGCACGTGCAAGTGCCGATGGCCGCGTTGCACGCCATCTGGGGCAAGAGCACTTCCACGTTCGTCAAGGCCCGCGGCGCCAGCGTCGAGAAGATGTTGTCGCTCGCCGTCGCCTACCCCGGCGCCGACCTCGAGAACCTCGGCGACTACGCCAACCCGCTGCTCGTCGGCGACTTCAACCTCAACTACAAGATCGGCACCACCGCCGAGGCCAGCAGGGCCATCAACAAGCTCATCGCCAGCGGCTATCGCACCACCACGTCCGCCACCCAGACCTCGCTGTCGATGCTGAGCGCGGGCATGAAGAAGGTGCTGGCCGCGAAGCCCGACAAGAACAAGCTGTACAGCGCGGCCTACGATCACTTCCTGCTCAAGACCGGCTCCGCGCTGAACCAGCACGTCGTCCAGGCCGGGGTCATCGACATCCTCGACATGGCCAAGCGCCTGATCGCCGGCAACTCGACGCTCGCCGCCCAGATCGACGCCGACGCCGCCGCCACCCACAAGACCAAGAATGGCACGACGAAGGCGAAGAAGAAGACGCAGATCTTCGACCTGTCGAACGCCAAGGACAAGGACCTCGCGCGCGCCTTCTACCTCTACCGCAAGTACGTCAGCGACCACATCCCGATCCTGATCGACATCCTCGTCGACACTCAGGACGCCAAGCAGGCCGAATGGCGCGACGGCATGCTGCAGCAGGGGCACGACCTCCGCTTTCGCCTCGGGCAGCAGCCGCCGCCGCCGCCGCAGGTGCCGAGCTACGAGGGGCACTGGACCGAGGGCAAGTTCGTGTTCACCGGCCCGCACTCGCTCAAGGTCGACAAGGGCGGCAGCGTCGTCCACGTGTGCGGCCGCGTCATCCGCTGGCGGCGCGACAAGGTGACCGTCCGCGTGTCCCAGCTCGACGACCAGGGCAAGGAGACGTGGCTGCACATCGACTTCGTCGGCACGCACACGATCGACCCCGAGATCCTGCGCGACTTCAGGACCGTCGGGGTCGTGTGGCTGCAGGGCGTCTTCACCGTCGCCCGCGCGCCCGACCAGATCTTCGCGCAGCCGAAGGGCCAGACGCCGGAGCCGCCGGCGTTCTGGCGCGCGAAGTGAGGCCGATCAGCCGGCCTTGAGCGCCGCCGCGAGCGCGTTCGGCGTCGACGCGAGCACCGAGCGCAGCATCGCGATCGGCCCGAACGACCTGGCGCGGTGGCGCTGCAGCTCGCTCTCCGGGTAGCGGCGCGAGATGTGGTGCCAGTCGAGGATCCCGGCCATCCAGTCCTTCAGGCCCTCGATGTAGGCGTCGAGCGCCGCGCGGGCCTCGGCGTCGAGGTCGAGGTCGGCGACCATCGGCGGCACGTCGTGCGCGAGCACGTGCTGGAACTGCTCCATCCGCGACGTCATCAGCTTGTTCGCCGCCAGCACCGCGTCCTCGCGCGACAGGTCGAGGAACGTCTGCAGCACCAGCACGATGTTGTGCAGCTCGCCCTCGTACTCGATCTCCTTCTGGTACGAGAAGATGTCGTTGGTGAAGCAGGCGTAGTCCTGGGCCGAGACCTCGAGCCACTGCAGCGCCCGCGAGCGCAGCGCCGCGGGCGGGATCCGGCCGCCCTTGGTGATCCGCGCCAGGTTCATCGTCATGTCGGAGCCGAAGGTCGCGCGCCGCATCTCGACGTAGTCGACCGGGTCGGGGATCCGGTGCTGGGTCTGGTTCATCAGCTCCCACAACCAGCTGTCCGTCATGTCCTCGACGCTCTTGCGGAAGCTGGCGCGCTGGTCCGGCGACAGCGGGCCCGCGGTGCGCAGCCACAGATCGGCGAGGCCGGCCTCGAGCGGGTTCAGCGGCGGCGGCGTCGGCTCGTCGTTCAGCGGCATGAACAGCTCCAGGCGATCGTTCTGCTGCTTGGCCGCCGCGAAGTTGCGCCCGCTGCCGAACACCAGCGGGAAGTAGTCGTCGCCGTAGGTGCCCCACGTCAGCCACGCCGACGACACGTCGAGCTCTTCGGCCGTCGCGTCGGGGTGGATCCGCGCCGCGCACTCGGCGAAGTCGTAGCCCGCCAGGCGATCCTCGTCCCACACGCACGCGCCCGGCACCCCCGGCACCTCCGCGAGCATGCCGGTCGCCCGCGCGTAGTCGATGCAGTGCTGCTTGGCGCGCGCGAGGTTGCCGTTCACCCGCGCCTTGTACGGCATGTAGAAGTCCGGCAGCTTCGTCGGCCCGACCGGCTGGAACAGCAGGTGCGAGAAGTTCTTGGCCCGCTTGAGCCCGAGCGCCGACGGCGACAGCGTCAGCCGCACGCCCGAGGTGCCGAGCCCGGTCGGCCCGCGGAGCACCCGCTCGATCAGCGTCGCCGCGCGGCTGGCAGCCTCGCTCGAGTCGCCGCGGGCCAGCCGCCGCTCGGTGCCGACGCGGAAGTACTTCGCCAGCGCCGGCGGGACCTGCAGCTCGGCCGTCGGCGACGACGTCCCGCCCTGCCCGCCGCCGTTCATGTAACGGCTCGAGCGCATGTGCCACTCGTGGCCGCCCGACTGCCAGTCCTGCAGGCCCTTGACGTAGAGGAACACCGCCTGCCGCTCGCTCGGGTCGAGCGCGTACTCCTCGAACAGCGGCGGCAGCTCGACGAACGTGGTGTTCTCGAACTGCTGCAGCCGCGACGTCAGCAGGTCGTTGGTGATCTCGGCCGCCTTCTGGGTCGGCACGTCGAAGAAGCGCTCGACGACCAGCACGCAGTTGGCGTTCTCACCCTCGCGCTCGACCTCTCGCTGGTAGGAGAACAGGTCGTTGCGCAGGTGCACGCCGTCGCTGAACGTGTCCTTCAGGACCCGCAGCGGCCGCGTCTCGGCGACCCGCGCCGGGATCTCGGCCCCGACCGCGTGCTCGACCAGGCAGGCCGACCACGGCGCGCCGCCGACCTTGCGCCGCATCTCGATGTACTCGATCGGGTTCGAGACCCGCGCCTGGCGGATGTTGCCGAGCTCCCACAGCGACTCCTCGAGCAGGTGCCGCGTGACGACGTGGAACCGCCGGCGCCAGTCCGCCGACGTCGTCGGCGTGGTGCGGCGCCACAGATCGAGCAGCCCCGCCTCGACCGGGTTGGTGGGCTCGGGGATCGGCGTCGTCAGGTCGACCGGCATGAACGCCGGCAGGCGGGCCAGGTACTCCTTGGCCCCGACCATGTCCCGCGTCTTCTTGTAGACCTCGAGGAAGTGGTCGTCGAAGAAGAACACCCACACGTACCAGTCGGTGATGAGGTCGAGCTCCTCGCCCGAGCAGTCCGGGTGGGTGTAGGCGCACAGCAGCGCGTAGTCGTGGTTGTCGAGGTCCTCCTCGGTCCACACCCCGGTGTCGATCATCTCCATCGCGTAGGCCCACTCCTTGGTGTGCCTGCGCGCGCCTTCGAGGTGAGGATTGATCCGCGCCGGATGCGGCATGTAGAAGTCCGGCAACTGAAACGGCTGCTGCGTCATTGACTACTCCTGGCGACCGATCGCCACGTCCTCGAGCATCCCGAGCGCGTCGGGCACCAGCACCGCGGCCGAGAAGTACGCGCTCACTAGATATTCGTGGATCGCCCGCTCGTCGACCCCGATCGGACGCACCGACAGGCTGGGCTCGACCTCGTCGGGGAGCCCGGTCTGATGCAGCCCGATCACGCCCTGCGAGTCGGCGCCGACGCGCATCGCCAGGATCGAGCTGGTGCCCTCGGGCGTGATCGGGATCTTGTCGCTCGGCACGATCGGCACCCCGCGCCACGCGATCATCGGGCTGCCGTCGATCGCCGCGGTCTGCGGGTAGATGCCGCGGCGGGTGCACTCGCGGCCGATCGCGGTGATCGTGCGCGGGTGGGCCAGGAAGAACCGCGTCGAGCGCCGGCGGCACAGCAGCTCGTCGAGATCCTCGGGCGTCGGCGGGCCGCTGCGGGTCGGGATCCGCTGCTTGAGGTCGACGTTGTGGAGCAGCCCGAACTCGCGGTTGTTGAGCAGCTCGTACTCCTGCTGCTCGCGCACCGCCGCGATCGTCAGACGGAGCTGCTCCTGCGTCTGATCCATGGGCTCATTATAGAGGTCGGCGACGCGGGTGTGTACGCGCAAGATCGTCTGCACCACCGAGAGCTCGTACTCGCGCGGGCGCAGCTCGTAATCGACATAGCCCAGCGGCAGCGGCGCCTCGCCCATGTGTCCGGCCGACATGGCGATCGCCTGCTGGCCGCTCTTGTCCTGCGGCCGCCTGCGCAGGCGCGCGTGGGCCTCGACGTGGGCCTGCAGCGCCGGCGAATCGGCGAGCGCCCGAGTCAGCGCCTGCTCCGACAGCGTCAGGACGATGCAGCGCGTGAGCGCCTGGACCGTGTAGGGCCACGCATCACCGCGCGCGACCAGGCCGTCGTCGCCGAAGTGGTCGCCGTCGACCAGCACGCCGAGAATTAGCGAATCGTCATACTTGCCGACCCCGAGCTTCTTCGCCTTGCCGTGCGCGAGGAGCACCACCTGATCGGCAGGCGCGCCCGCCGCCACGATGAGCTCGCCGGCGGCGACCTCGCGCTGGACGAAGCGGTCCGCCAGCGCGGACAGCACCGCATCATCCTCGAACCCGCGCAGCAGCGGGAGCTCCGTCAGCTCGCGCGGGATCACCTGCACGCGCGGGCCGACGCTGGTAAAGCCGACGCGGCCGTCGCCGACCGCGTAGGTCAGGCGACGGTTGACGCGGTAGGTCCCGCCGGGCACGTCGACCCACGGCAGCAGGCGCAGCAGCCAGCGCGGGCTGATTCCCGCCATCTGCGGCGCCGACTTGGTGGTCGTCGCCAGGTTGCGAGCCGCCGCCGTGGCGAGGCTCGTCTGCGCATTCTCTCTCGGGGTCGACGGGTCCGTCATGATCGTGGGCTCCTCCGCTGCGCACGTCCGCGATCAGTCGCGCCTCAGCGACCGATCTCCGCGTCCTCGAGCACCGCCAGCGCGTCGGGCACCAGCACGGCGGCCGAGTAGTAGGCGCTGACGAGGTACGAGATGACCGCCTTCTCGTTGATGCCCATGAAGCGGACCGACAGGCTCGGCTCGACCTCGTCGGGGATGCCCGGCTGGTGGAGGCCGATGACGCCCTGGTTCTTCTCGCCGGCGCGCAGCAGGATGATCGAGCTGGTGCGGGTGTCGGTCACCGGGATCTTGTTGCACGGAAGGATCGGCACGCCGCGCCAGGCCGGGATGTGGTGGCCGGCGAACTCGACGGGGTGCGGGTAGATGCCGCGCTTGCTGCACTCCTGGCCGAAGGCCGCGATCGTGCGCGGGTGGGCGAGGAACGCGGTCGGCTCCTTCCACACCAGCGCCAGCAGCTCGTCGAGGTCGTCCGGCGTCGGCGGGCCCGAGCGGGTGTGGATGCGCTGCTTGAGGTCGGCGTTGTGCAGCAGGCCGAACTCGGGGCTGTTGATCATCTCGTGCTCTTGCCGCTCGCGCAGCGCCTCGATGGTCAGGCGCAGCTGCTGCTGCGTCTGGTTCATCGGCTCGTTGTACAGATCGGCCACGCGGGTGTGGACCTGCAGGACCGTCTGGGCCACGCTGAGCTCGTACTCCCGCGGCGACAGCTCGTAGTCGACGAACGTGCCCGGCAGCACCACTTCACCGCGGTGACCGGACGCCAGCGCGATCTCGGCCTCGCCCTGCCCGCTCTGCGGCTTGCTGCGATTGGCCTTGAACTTCTCGACCTGGGCGCGCAGCGCCGGCGACTGCTCGACCGCGGCGGCGAGCGCCTTCTCGGGCAGGGTCAACGCGATCACGCGGGTCACCGCCTTGACGGTGAAGCCCCACGTGTCGTTCTCCTCGACGAGGTTCTGGTCGCCGAAGTGGGCGCCGTCGGCCAGCACGCCGAGCACCGTCTCGTCGCCGTACTTGCCGGTGCCGAGCTTGTTCACCTTGCCGTGGGCGATGAGGAACACCTGGTCGGCCGGCTTGCCCGCCTCGACCAGCACCTCGCCGGCCTTGTACTCGCGCTGGACGAACTTGCCGGCGAGGGCGTTCAGCACCTCGACGTCGTCGAAGCCGCGCAGCAGCGGCAGCTCGGTCAGCTCCTGCGGGACCACCGAGACCTTGGCGCCGACGTTGGTGAAGCTCAGGCGGCCGTCGCCGACCGCGTAGCTGAGGCGGCGGTTGACGCGGTAGACGCCGCCCGCGGCGCGCACCCACGGCAGCAGCTTGAGCAGCCACCGCGAGCTGATTCCTTGCATCTGCGGCTCCGACTTGGTCGTCGTCGCCAAATTCCGCGCCGCTGCGGTCGCCAGGGCGGTCTGCTGCGCGCTATCACCAAAATTCTGTGCATTCGTCATGACGTACCTCGAGGTTGCTTCAACTGCGACGATTGACCCGAACCGCCGA
Source organism: Nannocystis punicea (assembly GCF_026965555.1). Taxonomy (GTDB): domain Bacteria; phylum Myxococcota_A; class Polyangia; order Nannocystales; family Nannocystaceae; genus Nannocystis; species Nannocystis punicea. The sequence goes on from NZ_CP114040.1 coordinate 6,334,660, forward strand.
ATCGACGCACGGTCCCCCGGAGACGGACTCGCAGGGCGCTCGCCATTCGATGGTCACAAGAACCGTACGGGTTCGTGACATTCCGCCGCGGTCCGTATCCGCGCGCGGAAATGGTGACTGAACTTCGGTCCGAGCTACTACCCGGCTCGCTATTGCCCTGTCAAACGTTAAATCAGCGGCGCGAATGCGAGCGAACGGGCGACGAATATTCTTACGCAACGTCGACGCGTGGGAGGGGAAATTCGCCGCTGGGCGCCCACTGGGCGCCCACTGGGCGCCCTTCGGAGCGCCCGGCGCCGACGCCGGACAGGTGTCACAATGCGCGCTAATGCCGGCCCGTTCATGTCGTCCCGTTCATGTTCTTTCGTGGAATGTCCCGCTCGCAATCGGTGTACACGGGGTCTCGACGAGTTACGGCCGATGAGCAACACTGTCGGGCCGATGTCCGCAGCCATGCTGTTGAACAACGCGCTGATATTCGGCGCGGCCCTCCTACTCGTCATCGTCGTCTCGCTGATCGCGTCGCGACAGTCCGGTCGCCTGCTCCGGCTGGCGCTGCGGCTCGTCCGCGCGCCCGACCACGAGGCGCTGGCGGCGTCGCTGGCGAACCGCGTCTCGCGGGCGATCGTCGTCTTCACCACCGTGGTCGCCATCGCGCTGATCTGCGCCGGCGTCTCCTTGACGATGTACGAGATCGACTGCGCCCCGCGGCTGTGGGCCTGGACCGAGGCGTCGCTCCTCCGCGATCCGATGGCGGCGGTGTGGCTGGTCCTCAGCGTGCTGGGCGTCCTGGTCGCGGCCTACGTGCTCTACCGGTTCATCAAGGTGGTCGTCCACTACCTCGTCGCCGGCCTGCGACGCAACCCCGCATTCTCCCAGCACGACGCGCAGCTCGCCACCCTGCTCGAGCGCCTGCTCGTCACCCTGCGCTGGGGCATCGCCCTCGCCGCGGTGAGCCTGTGCGTCGCGCTCGCACCTCCGCCGGAGCTGGTGGTGCAGGCGCTCGGGACTGTCACGATCGTCGCGCTCGGCGTGCTGATCGCGCGGACGATGATCGTCATCGCGCACCTCGCGGTCGACGTCGTGTTTCACTTCGCCCGCGGCCGGGAGAGCCACCGCACCCTGCGCTACGTCGGCCGGCTCGAGCACCTCGCCGGCATCACCAAGCGCACGCTCGACTACTTCTTCTTCGTCGGCGCGGCCACCTGGATCTTCGACCAGATCAACCCCGGCGGCCGGCTGTCCGAGTTCGGCCTCATCGGCATTCGCATCATCGCCCTGGTGTACGCCGGCCGGGTGCTGATCGAGGTGTTCGAGCTGTTCGTGCGCGAGCTGCTGCTGGCCGACCCGGAGAAGCGCAGCGAGGCCGAGAACCAGCAGCGCCTCACCCTCGTCCCGGTCGCCAGCAGCATCCTCCGCTACGCGATCTACTTCTGCATGACCGTGATGGCCATGCAGGAGCTCGGCGTCGACACCTCGCCGATCCTCGCCGGCGCCGGCCTGCTCGGCCTGGCCGTCGGCCTCGGCGCGCAGGCGTTCGTCGGCGACGTCGTGTCCGGCTTCTTCATCCTGTTCGAGGGCCTGTTCCTGGTCGGCGACCGCGTGCGCGTCGGCGACGTCGTCGGCAACGTCGAGGAGATCGGGGTCCGCGTGCTCAAGATCCGCGACGAGGCCGGCGTGCTCCACTGCATCCCCAACGGCGAGGTCCGCAGCATCGCCAACCACGCGCGCCTCTACGTCAACGCCCTGGTCGAGTTCCGCCTGCCCTACGCCCTCGACGTCCCCGGCGTCCTCGCCGGCCTCAAGGCCCACCTGCTCGAGTACCGCCCGCGCTGCCCCGACATCCTCGACGACCCCGAGTTCGTCGTCCAGGACCTGCAGGACACCGGCGTGCTCATCCGCTGCGTCGTCCGCGTCAAGCCCGGCCGCGACGACGCGACCTGCGAGCTGCTGCGCGCCGAGCTGCTCACCGCCCTCCTCGCCGCCGGCGTCGCGCCGCAGGCGTGCCACGTCGTCGCCCTCCAGGGCGGCACCCCGCGCTGACGGCCGGGCCGCCGGACCGAGGTCGCACGAACCCTCGCGGCGCGACGAGTCACGATTCGTCGCGCCGCTGCGCTCGTCTCAACCCGCGAGCACCGGCAGCACGATCGCCGACGGACGCGCCGGGTCGTGGTGCACCTGCTGCTCCGCGATCACCATGCGCGTCCCGGTGGCGAGCGGCTCGCCGGCGCCGAGGTTGCGCACGAATCGGGGGTGCGCGCCGCTCGAGACCTGCACCCGCAGCCGGTGCCCGCGCGGGAAGCGATACGCAGTGGGCCACAGCTCGACCGGCACGCGCATCACCCCGCCCTCGTCCTGCGGGACGCGCCCCGGCGTCAGTCGCAGCAGCCCGTCGCACACGTTGAAGGACCGCCCCGACGGCTGCACGTCGCACAGGCGCACGAACACGTCGGTCCACGACGTGCTCGACGAGAAGAACACCTCGGCGCGCACCGGCCCGACGACCTCGAGGTCGCGCTCCAGCGGCGCGCTGGTGTAGACGCGCACGTCGGCGCGGGCCTCGAGCGCCCGGTTGTCCTTCGCGCCCGCCTCGGGGCCGAGCAGCACGCCGCCCACGCCCGGCGTCGGATCGGCGGGATCGTAGCGGTAGCGATCGGGCGCCGAGACCGGCGGCGGCGCCTCGGACAGCCGGCCCTCGGGGTGCAGATGCAACCTGCGCTCGCGCGCGCCTGGCGGCGGCCACGCGGCGAGTTCACGCTCGACGCCCGCCGTCCCGTGGGTCATCACGGTCACGCGGATCGACGGCGCCGCGTCGCGCTCCTCGAGCACGTGCGCGCGCAACCACTCGATCCCCTCGCGCAGCCCGGCCGCCATCACCCCCATGTCGGCGTGCGCGAACGGGCCGACGTACAGCCGCGGCCGCCGGCCCGCGGCGACCAGCGCCTGAAAGTCCTGCAGGGTCCAGGGCAGGAAGATGTCGAACCACCCGGTCACGATCTGGATCGGCGCGGCGACGTGGGCGACGTCGCTGCGATGGTCGCGAGTCGCGGTCCAGTACGGATCGTCCTTCGCGTCGTGGGCGAGCCACGCCTGCCAGAAGTCGACCGTCTTGCCCGTCAGCGCGCGGTCGAGGCTCGCCAGCGGCAGCTGCGTGAACGCCTCGCGGCGGCGTCGCCCCCCGACCAGCTGCAGCGTCAGCACGCCCTGCTTGGCGACCAGGATCGACATCAGCTGCGTCCACGACAGCGTCGCGTCGAGCGAGTAACCCTCGCCCGCGTAGGTCTGATCGCGGAACTGCGACGCCGTCACTTGCATGCACAGGGCCTTGAGCGACGCCCCGGCCTCGCGCGCCAGGGCCCACTGCGTGAAGCCGTAGTAGCTCGCCCCGAAGGTCGCCAGCCGGCCGTCGAACCACGGCTGCTGCTCGATCCACCGCACCGTGTCGACCCCGTCGGCCCCCTCCTGCCCGAACGGGTCGAGCACGCCGCCCGAGCCGTCGGTGCCGCGCACCGCCTGCACCACCACCCTGAACCCGCGCTGGGCCAGCGGCGTGGCCGCCGTCAGCTCGGCGAACCCGCGGCGGCCGTACGGCGTGCGCACGAGCACCGTCGGCAGCGCCGTCGCGGCGACGGCCTTGCCGCGCGGCGTGTGCACGTCCGTACGCAGGCCCACGCTGTCGCGCATGGGCACGAGCTGGTCGCGTTCGACGTGGACCTCGCGCGTGAGGGGCGGCGGCAGCTTGGCGAGGCGATCGATCAGGCGAGACGCGAGCGACATGCGTGGCCTCCGAGCGTAACGCGTCCGGGCGCAGGATTGCCACCCGCGAAGCGTCGCGCTCTCCTGCCGGCGATGCGGCCCAGCTGCTCGCCGCTCGCCGTGCACGAGGCCCTGCGCACGACCCGGCGCGTCCGCCTGCGCTTCGGCTTCCTCGCCGCTCGGCGCCCCCGTCACGCGCGGGCGGCGGCCAGAGAGCCGGTCGCTCGCCGGCCGCATTCGACCGCGCGCGCGGGGTCCCGCCTCGACCTCTCGCCCCGCGACGGGCCCGCCGCGCGCGGCGATGACCTGTCTCGAGAGACAGCCATTGGATTTCCGTGCGCACCGGCGAATGCACCGTTCACGACCGCGCTTGCCACATTGGCCGGCCGTCCCGTAGCATCCGCCGATGCGCCTAAATTACCGCCCTGGCCTCCCCATCCTCGTCGCCCTGCTCGCCTGCGGCCCCACGACGCCCGGCACCACCGACGCGACCACCACCACCGACGGCACCTCGACCGTCGCGCCCACCTCGACCACCCCGACGACGACCGCGGGCGAGCCGAGCCACACTGACCCCTCGACCCTCGAGCAGGTGTGCATCGACTTCTGCCTCAACCTGATCGAGCGCGACTCCGGCTGCGCGCTGGCCGACATCGCCTGCTACGACGGGTGCATGGAGGGCTTCGAATTCGCCGGCACGTGCCTGGCCGAGCAGCTGGCCGCCCGGCGCTGCGAGGCCGAAGCGGCCGCCTTCGACGACGTGACCAAGTGCGAGGCCTCCGAGTGCGCCGCGGTCTACCTCGCCGCCGACGTGTGCAACGGCTGGTGCTACCACCTCGGCGGCAACCCCTCGAGCGGCGGCGACGCGAAGGAGTGCGAATGGGGCAGCCAGTGCCTCGACGATCACGACTACGAGATGGTCTGCTCGCTCGGCGACGCCCCGTTCTGCACCTGCTGGGTCGACAACAACCAGGTCGGCGCCTGCCAGCACGACGGCGCGCTCGAGCAGTTCTGCGACGGCGTGCACGTGTTCAGCGGCTGCTGCAAGGAGTTCTTCCTGCCCGTCCTGCAGCCCGCCGCCGTCGAGCCCGCGCCCGCCCCCGAGCCCGGCGGCACCGCCTCGCCCGGCGATCCGTGCCCCCTGGTCGGCCTCCACCTCGCCTGCGAGCACGACGGCGTCGTCGGCGTGACCTACTGCGACGACGACGGCAACCCCCCGGAATTCGGCCCGTGCATCGCCGAGCCGGAGTGCAGCCTGCTGGTCTCGGCGTGCGAGGGCACTTGCCAGCTGCACGACGGCGTCCCGACGTGGGTCCCGGAGGATTGCGGGGGCAACTCCACCGGCTGACCGGCCGTGCGCTCGCATCATTACGGCAATTCGAAGTCCCGCACGTGATTCCACGTGAACGGGTTCTGCGTGCTGTTGTACCAGTCCCACCAGATGGCGGCGCCGTCCGGCGGCGACACCGACGCGTGCAGGGCCGCCAGCTGCGCCGCGGTCTTGGCGAACGTCGGGCACGCCGGGACCACCCGCGAGAACCCGAGCGATCGATACGCCGCGATCGACCGCTGCGGGTAGCCCGAGCCCTGATTGTTGTCGATGTCGTAGATCTGCGGCACCGCGAAGTCGACCCCCGTGAACGCCGCCCACGGGAACCGCGGGAAGTTCCACGGCGCGCCGTACGACGTCAGTCCGACCGCCAGACCAGCCGCGCGGGCGGCCGGCAGCAGCGCTGCCATCAATCGCGCCGCCGCCTCCGGCGCCCCGACGTACGGCGCCTCGGCGTCGACCAGCACCCCGCTCGCCCCGCTGCTCGTCGCCGACGACAGCAGCACCTCGACGAATTCCGCCTCGCGCCCCGGCCACGGGAATCCCCACACCCAGCACGCCTGGCCCGCCGCGCGCAGCGCCTTCGCGTGCCCCGTGAAGCCGCTCCACACCTGGCTCTGCTTGTTCTCGTATTGCCAGATGCACTGGAACGCCAGCCAGCGCAGCCCCACCTGCGCGACCTGGGCCTGCATCGCCGCGATCGAGCCGAGGTGCTTGACCGAACGGACGAACATCCCCTTGCCGCGGGGCAGGCCGGCCGGCGCGCGGAACAACTCGTCGAGGACGGCGCGGGTCCTGGGACCGACGATTCCGTCGCTCACCAGCCCGTGATCGGCCTGGACCGCCCGGATCCCCCGGTCCAGCAGAAACAGCACCTCCCGCAGCGACAAATCGAGGCTCTCCGCCCGCACAGTCATGCTCGTCCCCACAGCCTTCCGCCTATTTCACCAGACTACGCGCCCGGGAACGCCGCTTCAACTCGGCCCGCCGGCCCGTCGCAATGCCGCCACCCCGCGCGGATCGCAGCAATGCGACGATCGCGGTCCCACGATTGGCGCGTCGCGCCTCCGCCGCGCCGGTGGGACCCCGAGGCGCCGACGTCCGTCGCGGTTCCGATCACGGCGAGGGCCCGATGCGGCGACGCCGACTAGAGTTCGAGCAGGAGGACTCGCCATGCCGCGGTACCTGTCGCTATTCCGCCGAGCCGCGCCGTTCGCCCTCGCCCTCGCGTGCGAGGCCGCGGGCGCCGGCACCACCACCGACCAGCCGCCGGAGGAGGACGACGACGGCGAGCCGGCCACGAGCAGCGGACCCACCGGCGGCGGCCCGCCCGAAACGGAGCCGGACGTCGGCCCCGGCCCGGCCTTTCAGTGCGACCCGTGGCAGCAGGACTGTCCTCCGGGCCAGAAGTGCAACCTCTACAGCCTCGACGGCGATGCGACCCTCGACGGCGCCAAGTGCGTGCCGCTCGACGACACGCCCGCGCAGGTCGGCGAGCTGTGCCTCGCCGAGGACGGCTACGGCGCGGGCCCGGACGACTGCGACGCGGGTCTCCTGTGCTGGAACGTGATCCCCGGCGGCCAGGGCACGTGCATCCAGGTCTGCGACGGCATGGCCGACACCCCGCAGTGTCCCGAGGGCCAGGTGTGCGGCAAGAGCTTCGGCAATTATCACTACATGTGCCTGACGCGCTGCGACCCGCTCGACCAGAACTGCATCGAGGGCGAGATGTGCGCCGCGCTCTCGGAGGACTTCGTGTGCGCCCCCGACGTCTCCGGCGACGGCGGCCAGATCTACGACCTCTGCACCGCCGCCAACGACTGCGACCGCGGCCTGATGTGCAGCCCGCCCGATGCCGCCCCCATGTGCCCGCAGGGCCCCGAGGGCGGCTGCTGCTTGCCCTACTGCGAGGTCGGCGGCATCTGCCCCGACGGCCTCGAGTGCTTCAGCTTCAACAACCCCGACCTGGCGCCGGAGCTCGGCGCGTGCGGTCAGCTCCCCTGACCTTCGGGACAGGCGAGCGCCCGCCCGCCGTCGACGACCCCGAGCCGTCGGGCGCCGAGTTCTCCTGGCCTTCGGGACAGGCGAACTCGCCCGCCGCTTCGGGTCGGCGACGCCGCAGCACCGGCGCAACATGACCTTTCGGACAGGCGTACGCGCGGCCCGACTGCGCCGTCGCCCGCGGCTGTCGAGGCCGCGGGCGCTTCGGCCTCGCCGTCGCCCGCGCTCGGCGGGATCGCCTGGCCTTCAGGACAGGCTCACGCGCTCGCCTCGCGGTCCAGCAGCTTGCGCTTGCGCTCGACGCCCCAGCGGTAGCCGGACAGCCCGCCGTCGCGCTGGACCACGCGGTGGCACGGGATGGCCACCGCCAGCGCGTTCTGGGCGCAGGCCTGGGCGACGGCGCGGACCGAGCGCGGCGCCCCGATCCGCTCGGCGATGTCCGCGTAGCAGACCGTCGCGCCGGCCGGGATGGTGCGCAGCGCCTCCCACACGCGCTGCTGGAAAGCCGTGCCGCGGACGTCGAGCGGCAGGTCGAGGCCGAGGCCCGGCGCCTCGACGAACGCGACCACCGACGCCACCTGGCGCTCGAACGCCGGGTCGCCGCCGATCAGCTCGGCGCGCGGGAACCGGTCCTGCAGGTCGCGCACCAGCTTGTCGGGGTCGTCGCCCAGCAGGATCGCACACACCCCGCGCGCGCTCGCGGCGACGAGGATCGATCCGAGCGAGCACTCGCCCACGGCGAAGCGGATCGCCGTCGCCGCCCCGCCGGCGCGGTAGGCCGACGGCGTCATCCCCAGCACCTGCTCGGCGCGCGCGTAGAAGCGGCCGCCCGAGCCGTAGCCCGCGCCGTAGATGGCCTCCGTGACCGTGGTGCCGCGCTTCAGCTCGTCGCGCAGCCGCGCGTCGCGGCGGGCCGCCGCGTAGCCTCGCGGCGTCAGGCCCGTGATCGCCTTGAAGATCCGGTGCACGTGGTACGCGCTGAGGCCCGCCTGCTCGGCCAGCACCGCCAGCCGCGGCGCGGTCTCGGCGTCCTCGATGAAGCGGCACAGCGCCGCCACCATCTCCGCGTGCAGCTCGGCCTGCGACTGGCCGCCCGGCTTGCAGCGCTTGCACGCGCGGAACCCCGCGGCCTCGGCCTCGGCCACGGTCGCGTGGAAGGCCACGTTCTCCGGCCGCGGCGTCCGCGAGGCGCACGACGGCCGGCAGTACACGCCGGTCGTGCAGACCGAGTAGAAGAAGTTGTCGTCGGCGGCCGGATCGGCCGCCACCACGGCCGCCCAGCGAGGGTCGCTGACGACGGCTGCCGCGCGCGCTGCGGACTTGGTGGACATGGCGCTCGTGCTCCTGGATCTGGCGGGACCCCCCCCGCCGCTGCCGTCACGCTAGCCGCTCGGCCGGCGCCGGGCACTCCGGGTCTTGCTGTCGCATTCGAGGTCGGCCTCCCGGCGCCGACGACCCGACACTGTGCCACCCGCGCCCGGCTCGCGCGCTCGCTCGGCTGTCGCAACGGTCAGGTCCTCCCTCGACGCGCGCGGCGCCCGCCCGCCGCGGTTGCGCCGGCCCGGGGCATCGCGCATCCTGCAGACGAAGCCCGCCGCTCCGGCGGGCTTCGTCTTTTTTCCGAGGCCATCGCCATGCAATCCACCCCACCGATCACGATCTCTCGCCTCGACCTCGGCCGGCTGAAGCGTCTGCTCACCGCCCCGGGCGTCCGCGACACCGACGCCGCCGACGCCCTCGACGACGAGCTCGAGCGCGCCGCGGTCGTCGACCCGGACGCGCTCCCGCCCACCGTCGTGTCGATGAACTCGCGCGTGCGCCTGCGAGAGCGCCGCAGCGCGCGGGAGCTCGAGCTCACCCTCGTCTACCCGGGCGACGTCGGCCCCGACCGCGTCTCCGTGCTCGCGCCGGTCGGCAGCGCCCTCCTCGGCCTGTCCGTCGGCCAGGACATCGAGTGGCCGCTGCCCGGCGGTCGGGTCGCCGAGCTCACGGTGCTCGAGATCCTCTACCAGCCCGAGGCCGTGGGCGAGGACCTCGAAGACGCCTAAAAAAACATGTCCCGAAGAGCATGCCCTTTACGACATGCTCTTCGTATCATGCCCATTCGGACATGTCCTTGGTCACACCAGCGCCGCGAGCGCCTCGAGCTCGCCGTCGAACAGCTCGAACACGCCGATGAGCTGCGTGACGTGCAGGATCTCGAGCACCTTCGGCGGCACGCGGCACAGCGCCAGCCGGCCCCCGGCGTTGGCGGCGCTCGAGTAGGCGCTGACCAGCGCGCCGATGCCCGACGAGTCGACCGTGGTCACCCGGCCCATGTCGAGCACGATCTTGCGCTCCCCGCCGTCGAGCGCCGCGAGCACCGCCTCGCGCAGGGCCACCGCGCCGGCGCCGATCGTAATCTTGCCGGTCGGCTCGAACACGCGGACGTCGTCGCGCTGGCGCGCGTCGATGATCGTCCGCGGCTCTCTCGGCAGCTGCTCGGTCCCCACCCCTGGCGGCCTCACGCGCTCGTGCAGGCGCGTCGACATCGTCACGGTCGTCCCGCCGCCGGCGCGGCGGTCGTGGACCACCTCGTCCATGAAGTGGCGCATCAGGAACACCCCGCGCCCGCGCGGCTCGAGCCGGCGCGACTCGTCGCGCGGATCGGCCAGCCACGCCCCGTCCCAGCCGGCGCCCTCGTCGTGCACGCGCACCACCAGTCGACCGCCGCCGAGCTCGACCGCGACGCCGACCTGCTTGCCCGGGTCCTCGCCGTTGCCGTGGACGATGGCGTTGGCCACCGCCTCGCGCACCGCGACCTCGGTCCGCCAGCAGGCCTCGTCGTCGACCCCGATCCGGCGCAGGAATCCCTTCACGGCCTGCGACGCGGACTCGACCTCCACGCGTCGGCTGGCGATTGCGAGGCAGAGTTGTGCGGACGCATTCACGGCGATCCGTGTAGCACCGTGTCGCAAGCGTGCAGACGCTGGCCCACCGCCGTCCGCTCGCGCGTGGCCGAGCGCCGGCGCGACGACCCGGCCATCGCTCGCCTGCGACGCCCTCCGTCCCGCGCGGCGCGGAGTCCCGCGCGCGCCACCGCAACGGCCGTTCGCAAGGTCCCGCCCGAACCTGCGCGGGCCTCGCCGCCAGCGTTCCAGCGGCGGCGAGGCCCATCGGGAAGGCCTGCGGGGCCGGAGCCGCTCGTCCCTGGTGACATGACCGTTCGGACATCCGCGCGCGGCGCTGCCGGCTCGCGGGCTTGCGATGGCCGGGGCCCGCGCGATCCATCACCCTCGCCGCCGGCCTGCGCGTGATGTCCCGCCCCGGCCCCAGGTTCCGCGGCTACCGGCGCGCGCGTAGCCTGGAGAGGATGTCGGCCGCCTCCTCGTCGCTCGCGTGTCTCCGGGTCGCCCTCCTCCACGCCCTCGGCCTCGGCGCGGCCGCAGGCTGCACCCGCCCGCCGCTCGGCGACGACACCGCGACCGCGACCGGCACCACCACTACCACCACGACCACCAGCGCCACGACCGCGCCCGCGACCACCAGCGTCCCGCCGGACCCCACCACCGGCGCGACCACCACCACCGGCGCCGCGACCACCCTCCTCACCACCGCGACCACCGGCGTCGACAGCAGCACCGGCCCAGTCACCACCACCGGCGAAGTCGAGCCGGCGACGACCACCACCACCTCGAGCACCACCGACGACACCACCACCACGACCTCGAGCGACGAGACAACCGGCACCACCGGGGCGACGTGCCGCAGCGTCTCGGCGCTCGGCGACGAATTGATGCCCACCGACCTGCTCGAGATCCCCGGGTGCGAGGAGTTCAACGCCTCCGACTGTTTTGATTACGTCCGGATCTGCGTGCCCGTGCCGGACGGCCTGCAGAGCTGCGACGAGTGCGTCCCCGACTGCCTCGGCGATCTGCCGGAGCTCTGCAAGGACTTCGGCTTCCTGGTCGCGTGCGGCCCCCTGCCCGCCGACGGTCAGTGCTGTCACGTCGTCCAGTACAGCTGGAATTGCCAGGACGGCCGACCCTTCCTGGTCGAAGGGACAGCTCGCACCGCCGCCCCGACGCGCCGCCGCGACTGGCTGGCCGACGCCACCGGCCCGGCCCCCGCCTTCGTCGCCGGCCTCGATCCGGCCGCGCGCGCCGAGCTGGCCGCCCTGTGGACCGCCGACGCCCTCGCCGAGCACGCCTCGGTCGCCTCCTTCGCGCGCTTCACTCTGCAGCTGCTCGCCCACGGCGCCCCGCCCGGGCTGGTCCAGGAGGCCTGCGCCGCCCAGCTCGACGAGGTCGTGCACGCCCGCCTGACCTTCGCCCTCGCCAGCGACTACGCCGGCGCCCCGGTCGGTCCCGGGCCGCTGGCCACCGACGACGCCCTGGGCGGCCCCGGTGACCTCGCCGCCGTCGTCGCCGCCGTCGTCCGCGAGGGCTGCGTCGGCGAGACCCTGGCCGCCGCCGAGCTCGACCTGGCCGCGAGGACATGTGAAGACCCGGCCCTGGCCGCCACCTTGCGGCGGATCGCCGCCGACGAGCAGCGCCACGCCGCCCTCGCCTGGCGCACCGTCCAGTGGGCCCTCGGCCGCGGCGGCCCGGCCCTGCGCCGCGTCGTCGCCGAGGCCCTGGCGGTGCGGATCGCCGCCCCGCCGCCCGACCGCCTCGACCCGGCGGTCCTGCGCCGTCACGGCCGCCTCCCCGCCGGCGAGCGCGTCGCCCTGGCCGCCCAGTGCATGCGCTCCGTGGTCCTCCCGTGCGCCCGCGCCCTCCTCGACGACCTCGCAGTCGCCCGCCCGACCACCGACCTGCCGGTCTGACCGCCGCGCAGACGACCTGGCCGCAAAGACATGTCGTGCCGGCCGGGTGCCGCGGCCGCCCGCCCCGCCGCTGCGGGTGCTACCATCGGCGCGTGCGCGCCTCCGTCGCCTCGTCGCCCTCGCTCACGCGCCCCAGAGGTGCTCTCGCGCCCGTCCTCGCCCTGCTCCTCCTGTCCCAGGGGACAGCCGCGTGCCACCGCCCCGCCGCCGACGAGCCGCCGCCCGCGAGCGCCCCCGTCGCGGCCGCCCCGGCCGACCTGCCGCTGCCGGCCCCGGCCCCGCCTGCGCGGGTGCGCGGGCGCAAGGTCCTCGCCGAGGCCACCTCGCAGTACTCGAAGATCCGCGTCGCCCAGAACGGCACCAAGCGCACCCTCGGCTTCATCCGCAAGCGGGGCGACGAATTCGTGCAGACCATCGTCGACCTCACCGACCCCGACGTCCCCGCGCATCCTTATGCGGAGACCATGGCCGCGCCGTTCATGGTCGTCGACGACCCGAAGCGGCTGCTGATCGTCGGCCTCGGCGGCGGGACCCTGGTGCGGTACTTCCATTCGCGCGTGCCTGCGGCCCGGATCGACGTCGTCGAGATCGATCCGGAGGTCGTGCGCCTCGCCGGCGAATGGTTCGGCGTGGTCCCCGGGCCGCGCCTGCAGCTCATCACCGACGACGCGGTGCGCTTCATCGCCGGCGAGGGCGAATCGTACGACATCATCTGGCTCGACGCCTTCCTCGACCCCGGGGCCCCCGGCACCGACAACGCCGGCGTCCCCGAAGAATTGCGCGGCCTCGGGTTCCTCCGCCGCGTCAAGGCCCGCCTCGGCCCCGGCGGCGTCGCGGCCTTCAACATTCACCATTTGACCGGCTACGACGCCCACGTGAACGCCATCGCCGAGGTGTTCCCGCAGGTCCAGGTGGTCCGCCGGCGGGACAGCAACGAATACATCGTCCTCGCATTGACGCGCGAGGAGCCGCTGAGTCCCGAGGCCCTGCGCAGCCGCGCGGCCGCCCTCGACGCGCTCGGCACCTGGGGGATCTCGTTCACCAAGCTCGCCGAGGCCACCTCCCCGTGGGAAAGGCGCCCCGCGCCATAAAATTGTGGCATTGCGGCATCGCGCTGTCGCACCCCGAAGCCCGCCATCTCCGCGGCTCCGCGATCGCGGGCCCCGGATTCGCGGCTCGCCGTCCGCGCAAAAAGCGCACGAACGTCACGTCGTCGTCACGCCCCGGTGTCAGCGCACGTCGGCCTCGCGAAGGCCCTGTAGCGAGCTGTGATAAGACGGACCGTAGGGAGACTCCAGCGTGATCCGGACAAGCCCGCTCGCCGCCACAATCGCCGCCCTGACGCTCACCGCCCTCGTCGGCGCCTGCGGCGACTCTGCCACCGAATCCGCCTCCGACGGCACGACCACCACCGGGTCGACCACCACCACCGACGGTCCGCCGACCGGCACGGACACGACCGTCCCGACCACCACCACCGGCACCGACGGCACCACCGGCAGCGTCCTGCCCGAGCCCGATCCGAACGTCGACTGGCCGACCCTCGAGTGCGATCCGCTCGACCCCAATTACTGCCTGTTCCCGTTCCCCAACAATGTCTATACCACCGCCGATCCGGCCACTCCGACCGGCCGGCGCGTCGCCCTCCCGCAAAAATCGCTGCCGATGTCGACCGGCGGCATCTTGCCCGAGACCGACGTGTTCGCCGAGCTCGACGGCTTCTCGGGCGGCCTGCCGGGGATGGTACACATGCCGGGTGCCACCATTACCGGCCTGCCCGGCCCGTGGAGCATCGAGCTCTCGCTGACCCTGGACAGCCCCACCATCGTCCTCGACGCCGACACCGGCGAGCTCGTGCCGCACTTCAGCGAGCTCGACATGTCGCACGGCGACGACGCCCGGCGCACCCTGCTGATCCGCCCCGTCGACCGCCCGCGCGACGGCGCCCGCCTGATCTACGCCGTGCGCAACGTCGTCGACGCCGGCGGCCAGCCGCTCGCGCCCTCGCCCGCGTTCGCCGCCCTGCGCGACCTGACCCCGTTCCCCGACGACCCCTCGATCGACGCTCGCCGCCCGCTCTACGCCGACATCTTCCAGCGCCTCGAGGAGGCCGGCGTCGCCCGCGACGACCTCCAGCTCGCGTGGGACTACACCGTCGCCAGCACCGAGAACATCACCGGCCGGCTCCTGCACATCCGCGACCACGCCCTGGCCCAGGTCGGCGCCGCCGGGCCCGACTACGAGATCGAGTCGGTCACCGAGAATTGCGACGAGTACATCGCCCTGTGCGTCGAGGGCGAGATGACCGTCCCGCTCTACCTCGACAAGCCCGAGTCGGGCGGCCGCATGATCCTCGACGACGCCGGCCTGCCGACCCAGAACGGCACCGCGACCTACCCCTTCACCGTCCTCATCCCGTACAGCGCCTTCACCGCGCCCTCGGCCCCGGTCGCCTACGGCCACGGCCTGCTCGGCAACCGCTCGCAGGTCAAGGCCAGCCACTTCCGCCAGTTCGCCGAGGACTACAACTACATCCTGTTCGCGGTCGATTGGGTCGGCATGGCCGAGGACGACATCGTCACCATCGTCGGCGCTCTCGGCGGCAACCTCCACCAATTCGCGGCGGTCCCCGACCGCGGCCAGCAGGGCATCCTCAACTTCATGCTCGCCACGCGGATGATGCTCGGCGACTTCGCCAGCGACCCCTCGCTGACGTACCAGGGCGACCCGGCGATGTTCGACACCTCGTCCGCCTATTACTTCGGCAACAGCCAGGGCGGCATCTTCGGCGCCACGCTGATGGCCGTGCAGGTCGACGCCACCCGCGGCATGCTCGGCGTCCCCGGCCAGCCGTACAACATCCTGCTCAACCGCAGCGTCGACTTCGACAACTTCTTCGCGGTCGTCAAGGGCGCCTACCCCGACCCGATCGACATCCAGGTCGTGCTCGGCCTGGTGCAGATGCTGTGGGACCGCGCCGAGCCCAACGGCTACAGCCACCACATCCGCGAGCCGCTGCCGAACACGCCCGCCCACGACGTCCTCCTCAACGTCGCCATCGGCGATCACCAGGTCACCACTCTGGGCGCCCACATCATGGCCCGCGCCATCGGCGACGTCGTCAACATGGGCCCCGTCAACCGCCCGATCTGGGGCCTGGAGGAGGTGGAGGGCAGCCACTCCGGCTCGGCCATGGTCGAGTTCGACTTCGGCCTCCCGCCCGAGCCGACCGTCAACGTGCCGATGAAGGAGGGCGAGGACCCGCACGGCGGCCCGCGCAAGACCGCGGCCGCCAACGCCTCGATGGACAAGTTCTTCCGCGAGGGCGTGGTCGAGACCTTCTGCGACGGGCCCTGCGACCCGGAGTGACGCCTGGCGGCACGAATGCCATGACATGTCCCACGGGGCATATCATGTCATTTCGCGAGCCCGCGAATCACTCGAGCAAGAAGGCGGTCAGGGCCGGATCCACGTACCCATTCCCGCTGCCGCCGAGCAGCAGCACCGGCCCGGTGTCGAGCAGCACCGCCGCGACCGGGAACGTCGGCGAGGGCAGCGACGGGCCGGGGGTGAGCGCGTCGGTGGCGGGATCGTAGAAGTGAGTGGCGACCCCCGGATCGTGGCCGGGTTCGCCGACGATCCACACCCGACCATCGGCGAGCACGACGCCCGTCGGCGCGCGGCTGAACGCCGTCTGCGGATCGGTGAACTCCTGCAGCGCGGTCAAGGTGTCGGCCGCCGCGTCCAGGCGCATCAGCCAGGGCCCCGGCAGGACGCTCTGCCCGGGGTTCCCGAGCAGGAGCACGCTGCCGTCGGGCAGGGTCAGCGCTTGCCGGCGGAAGGTCGTGGCGTCGCCGGCGTCGGCGCCGATCGTTCGACTGCTGTTGCCGGCGAAATCGATCACCTGGGGCCCCTGAACATCCCACGCGGCGTCGAACGAGCCGTTGATGCCGCCGAGCACCACGAGCTCGCCGTTGCCCCGCCACGCGGCCGATCTCACCGGCGCCAGGAAGGCGGAGGTGAACGAGAACTCGAGGTCGACCGGCAGCGGTGTCGACATTCCGGTCGACGGATCGAAGCGCTCGGCGACCACGAACGAATCGCCGAGGACGACCACAGTGTCGCCCGGCTCGGCAATTGCGATGATGTCGCGCCGCTCCTCCGTCAGCGCACCGACGACCTCGCTGGCCGACCCCTCGGGATCGATGCGCTCTACGTCGACGATCTTCGGCTCGAACTCGTGGCTCGATCGCCCCGAGAACACCAGGACGCTGCCGTCGCTCAGGGCCGCGCTGTCGTGCTCGAAGCGCGGCTGCAGCAGCTCGGGGCCGGCGACGAAGCCGTCCTCGCGGCGCCACAGCACCGTGCCGGCGACCGGGTCGGGGTCCTTGCCGGCGTCGGGACCGTCGGGCTGAAGTCCGCCGATCAGGAGCGCCCGACCGCCCGGCAGCGCCTCGAGCGAGAACACGCCCCTCGCGAGGTCGGCTCCATGCGCCGACAGTTGCGCGCGCATGGCCCCCGATCGCGGCCCTCGGCGGGCCCGAGTCGTCGCGCGACGCATGGGCGGGTAACGGCACGCGGACGCCCGTCGCGCTCTCGAGTGATTTGACCGCGCCGGCGCGGCGCGGCATCCTGCGGGGCGCGTGTCCGAACCGTCGCCTCCCGACGACGCGCTCCTCGTGGCCTGGCTCGCGGGCGACCGCAAGGCCGGCTTCGAGCTGTTCGAGCGCCACTACGACGCGGTCGCCCGCTTCTTCCAGAGCAAGGTCGGCGAGCACAGCGGCGACCTCGTCCAGCGCACCTTCCTCGCCTGCGTCGAGTCGCTGCCGAGCTTCCAGGGCCGCGCCAGCTTCCGCTCGTGGCTGTTCGCCATCGCCTACCGCCAGCTCTGCCGCCACTTCCGCGACCGCGCGCGCGAGCAGCAGCGCCTCGACTTCACCAGCGTCTCGGCCGAGGACCTCCAGCCCTCCGCCGGCGCCGCCCTCGGCCAGCGCGAGGAGGTGCGCCTGCTCCTCGCCGCGCTGCGACGGATCCCCGTCGAGCTGCAGGTCCTGGTCGAGCTCCACTACTGGGAGGGTCTCACCACCGGCGAGATCGCCGAGGTGCTCGAGATCCCGCCCGGCACCGTGCGCACGCGGCTGATGCGGGCCCGCGAGCAGCTCGACGCGGTGATGCAGCGGATCGCCGAGTCGCCGTCGCTGGCGCACAGCACCCAGTCGGGGTTCGAGCGCTGGGCGGCCGAGCTGCGCGCCCCGCTGCGGGCCCGGCGCGAGCCGGAGCGGCGGTGAGCGAGGCGCGAAAAAAAATCGACCGGCCCGGCGAGCAGGACGGCGGCGCGGGGAACCACTCCGGTGGAGCCGATTCGATGCCCGTCCCGCCGTTCGACCGCACCCACCATTTCCCCGACGTCGACCCCACCGACCCCGACGGCCTCGCCGACCTCGCCGGCCTGCCGCGGCCCGAGCTGCGCCGCACCCCCGAGCTCGAGGTGATGCGCGTCCGCCTCGCCGACGAGCTGTTCGGCGTGTCCGTGGCGACGCCGCGGATCGGTCGCTTCCGCGTCCTCGGGGTCCTCGGTCGCGGCGGCATGGGCGAGGTCTACGCCGCCCACGACGACGAGCTCGATCGCCGGGTCGCGGTCAAGCTGCTGCACGGCTCGCGCGAGGCCGGGCCGCTGGCGCGGGCCCGCCTGACCCGCGAGGCGCTGTCGCTGGCCCGCCTGTCGCACCCCAACGTCGTCCAGCTGCACGAGGTCGGCGAGCACGCCGGGCAGGTCTACGTGGCCATGGAGTACATCGACGGCCACGTCCTGACCGACTGGCTGCACGCCTTGCCCGCCGGTCCGCGCCGCTGGGAGGCCGTCCTCGCGGTGTTCCTCGCCGCCGGCCGCGGGCTGCAGGCCGCGCACGACGCCGGCCTGGTCCACCGCGACTTCAAGCCCGCCAACGTGCTGGTCGGCGTCGACGGCCGCGCGCGCGTGCTCGACTTCGGCCTGGCGCGCTTCTCGGGCGACCTCGAGGATGACCTGAAGGACATGTCCGAATCGCCAGGCGAATTCGCCGGCCTGACCGCCACCGGCGCGGTCCTCGGCACCCCGGCCTACATGGCGCCGGAGCTGTTCACCGGCGGGCTCGCCAGCCCCGCGAGCGACCAGTACGCCTTCTGCGTCGCCCTCTACCAGGGCCTCCACGGCCGCTGGCCGCACGCCGGCGACAGCTTCGCCGAGCTCGTCGCCGCCAGGACCTCCGGCGCGATCGCGGCCCCCGACCCGCGCCGCGGCGTGCCCGGCTGGTTGCACGCCGCCGTCGTGCGCGGCCTGGAGGTCGCGCCGGCCTCGCGCTGGCCGTCGATGGCCGCGCTGCTGCGGGAGCTCGGGCGCGACCGACGGGCCGCCGCCCGGCGCACAGTCCTGCGCCTCGCCGGCGCCGCCCTGGTCGGCGTGGCCGGCCTCGCCGGCACGCAGGCGTGGCAGGCCGCGCAGGAGGCCGCGCGAGCCGACCGCGCCGAGTTGCTGGCCGAGCGGCGCGCGAACGAGAGCGAGCGCGCGCAGTTCGAGCGGGCCACGATCGCCGCCGCCGAGCAGGCCGCCGAGGTGTTGCGCCTGTCCTCCACGCCAGGTCACGAACGCGACGCCCTGGTCCGCGGCATCCAGCTCGCGGCGCCGCACGGGCCCGACTTCGCCGGCGCGCCGGCGCTGGTGTTCGACGGCCTCGCCGCCGCGCTGCCCGCCCTGATCCCCCACGCCACGCTCGACGGCCGGCGCGGCGCAGTCAAGGTCGCCTTCACCCCCGACGGCACCCGCGTCGCCTCCCTCCACGGCGACGGCTCGCTCCGGCTGTGGGACGCCGACAGCGGCGCCGAGCTGTGGGCCACGCAGGGCGTCGAGGGTCACACGAACGCCGGCATCGGCAGCACCCTCGCCTTCGACCGCGACGGCACCCGCCTGCTCACCGACGGCGTCGGCCCGCGCGAGCGACCGCGCTGCACCGTCTGGGACGTCGCCACCGGCACGCTCACGCGCGAGCTGTCCGACTGCGCCGCGCCGCAGCTCGCCGCCGGCGGCGCCCACGTCGTCGGTCGCCTGCGCCCCGACGAGGACGACCGGGGCCTCGCCGCCTGGGACCTCGCCACCGGCGCCATCGCCTGGCAGCTCGCCGGCAACTTCGGCGACATCCTGCTCGCCCGCGACGGCCAGGCGGTGATCGTCGCCCGCGACGACCACGCGCTCGACCTGCTCGCGGTCGCCGACGGCCGCCGCCTGGCCCGCCTGCCACCTGTCCCCGGGGCCAGGCCGTCGCGCTTCGATCGCCTCGGCCTGGCCGCCGGCGGCGACCTCCTCGCGGTCGCCGAGGCCGAGGGCGAGCTGCGCCTGTGGGATCTCGACGAGAACCGCCTCCTGCGCTCGCTTGGCCCGGCCCACGGCGTGCCGCGCTTCCTTCACGACGACACCCGCCTCGTCCTCGACGACTGGCACCAGCGGCTCTACGACGTGACCACCGGCGACCTCCTCGCGCTGTGGCCCGAGCCCAGCAGCGGCGCCGTCGAGCTCGCCGGCGGCGCCGTCGTCTCGCGCTTCGACGACCAGCTCCTCCTGCGCAGCGGCGCCACCGGCCAGCTCGTCACCCGCACTCGCGGCCACCGCGGCTTCATCCGCGACGTGGTCGCCTCGCCTGACGGCACCCGCTTCGCCACCGCCAGCGACGACGGCACGGTGCGCCTGTGGCGGACCGGCGACCCGCGCGTGCTCCGACGCCGCCAGGCCCCGCCGGGCGAGCGCGTCACCGCCTTCGACGACGCCTTCGTCGCCACCCTCGACGAGGCCGGCGTCACCCGGATCCGCACCGACTCCGACGCGCCCGTGGCGACCATCCCGGCGTTCCCGGGCATCTTCGGCGTGCCCCTCGTCGCCCGCGTCCCCGCCGGCTTCCTCGTCTGGCCGTTCGCGGTCTACTCCCCGAGCGAGTGGTCGATCCGCCTGCTCGACCCGCAGACCGGCGCCGAACTGTTCCGCCACGTCGTCGCCGCCGGGGACGAGCGCGTGCTCGACGTCGTCACCGCCTTCGCCCGCGACGCCGATCGCGTCGCCGTCGGCCAGCGCGACGGCTCGCTCGCGGTGTTCGACACCCGCACCGGCGAGCGCGCCTGCACCCTCGCCGGCGACGGCCAGCCGCTGCACGCCGCTGCGTTGCGCGACGACGGCCGCCTCGGCGCCACCCACGATGCCCGCGGCACCCTCGCCGTCTGGGACCTGACGACCTGCCAGAAGCTGTACGCCGCCGCGACCGCCGGCTCCGAAGAACATGTCCGAGAGTTCAGGTTCGTGGGGACAGGCTCCTTCCTGGTCCAGCGCGGCGGGCGTGTCACCGTCTACGCGGCGGCCACCGGCGAAGTCCGCCTCGGCGTCGAGGACCCCTGCTCCGCCGACTTCGGTGACGCCGACCTCTCCCCCGACGAGACCCGCCTCGTCACCTACTGCTACGGCCCCGGCCGCGGGTGGCTCCGCGACGTCCCGAGCGGCGAGCTGATCGCCACCCTCGACGGCATCGACCCCTACGGCGACGTCCACGATCGCTTCTCGCGCTCCGGCGATCGCCTGACGGTGCCGGCCGACGACGGGGACGTCCTGGTGTGGGACGCCCGCACCGGCGAGCTGCTGGTGCGGATCCGCGACACCCACCGGAGCGACTGGCACGCGCCCCGGCTCGCGGACGACGGCGCCACCCTGCACCTCCACCAGGGCAACGACGCCGTCCTCACCCTCCCCGCGACGCGCCCCGGCGTGTTCGCGGCCGCCTGCCGGGCCCTCGCCGGCACCGACGCGCGCGCCGACGTCCGCGGCCCCTGCGAAGCCGCGCCGGCTCCCGCGCACATCATGCCCTGAGAGACATGTCCCTCACGCCACCTCACGACAATCGCTCCCCGCTCACCGCGACTTGCGGTGATTGAGCAGCGCCGGGAACCAGCGATAACCGACCCCGAACGCCACGTATTCGAACAGGCCCCACCCGGCGGTCGACTCGACGCCGTGGCGACCGCCGCGGGCCGTCCGCCAGGGCGTGATCCACAGCCGCCCCTGACCAGCCAACCCATGGTAAGAAACATCCCACGACGATACTTCATTGCCGGCCGCGCAGGCGCTGGCTCGTGGTCGCGACGTTTTGCCGCAATTTTAGCGCTCGCGTGTCTCCACGAACGCGGAAAAATCGAACTGCCGGTCCTTTCGATCGGTCGGTGTACCGGCCTGCAGCCGCCCGTAACGGAGCTCGCAGCTGCGCCAGCCAGCCAGCGCGACATCCTCGGCTTCCGCCAGGTAGCCTCGCCGCTCGTCGGGCAACAAACACCCCTCCAGTTGGACCTCAGGATCGAGATCCCACAGCCGCAAGGTCTCGTCGGCGAATGTCATCACATGACGTGCGTCGCGGAGGAACGCCGTCGTGAACATCGTCGAACTCTCGTGAGCGCCCAGGACGGCCAGTTCGCGGCCATCGGCGACCTGCCAGACGCGCGCCGTCAGGTCGGCGGCCGACGTGACCACCCGTGCGCCATCCGGACTGAAATCTCCAGAAATGGTGGGAGCGGAATGTCCGTTGAGCACCACGGGCGCGTCCGGCATGCCCAATGTCCAGATGCGCGGCAAGATGTCCTCGCCGATCGTGAGTACTCGGCGCCCGTCTCGGGAGAATCGCGCACGAGACACAACCGCGTTGTGCCCGCGGAGGACGAGCGGAGGGACGTCCGGAGCGAGCGACCACACTCGAGCCGTCCCGTCGCCCGAACTGGTGACGAACCGATCGCCGCCACGCGTGAACTCAATCGAGGTGATCCTGCCCAGATGCCCCGTCAATCGGCGCGGCTCGCCATCCTCCTCGATGCGCCACCTCCAGACCATGCCGTCTCCGAAACCGAGCACAACCTCCCCTCCGTCAGGGCTCAGCGCTGCGCAATCGAGCGCCGCGTCCCATCCAGAAAGAACGCGAGACCGATGGGGTGTTGCGCGGTACAAGACCTCGACCTTCTTGCCGAAGACCGCGACGATGACGTCGCCGTCCGCCGAGGCAACGAGCTCCGTGACGGAGTCCCCGTCCGGCTCGCGCAACTGCTCCGGGCTGTTCGGCTCGTCGAGCGCATACCGCAGCACGGCGCCGTCGAGCGAGCCAGTGAACAGGTCTCGTCCACTCGCCGAGAAAGCGAGCGCCTGTACCACGCTGCGGCGCTTGAATTCCAGCGGCGCTCCATCAGCGGAGACATCCCACGAGCGGACAATTCCGCCGTACGAGGCAGCGACGTGCTCGCCGCCGGGTGACACGGCGACTCGATATATCAACTCCTTGGAATTCGTCGGCGGGTGGAAGATGTGCGTCAGCAGCGGCCCACCCCGGGCCAGCGCCGAACGGAACAGCGTGGGATCCGGAGCTTTCACCTCCCGAAGCAGATACGGAGCGAGCGCTCGCGCGTGCAGCGGCAGCAGCAGCGCCTGGCTCATGATGTAGCGGTCGCGGTTGCGCGCGGATTCGGACAGCGCGCTCGCGGCCTCGACCGTTGCCCGGCGCCACTGGACCACCAGCGCACCCACCAACACGGTCAGCACCAGGACCGACGAGCGCTTCAATCGCCGCCATCGACGAGCCTGGCGCTGTGACTCCGCCAGGCTGGCCTTCACGAACGTCTGCGCCTCCAGTCTCAGCTCCGCGGCGACCGAGCTCGCCGCGTACAGCAGCGCGCCCCGCAACAACAAGTCGTCCGAGCGCCCGCCGTTCGTCCAGCGCTGCGCGTCGCGCTCGATCTCCAGCCGGAGCCGCAGCCGCTCACGGTTCGTAGCGATCCACGCGCTCCACGCCGCGCTCGCCGCGAACACGCTCTCATGAATGACCTCGACGACGCCATCCCCGTCGAGGCCGTGCTGATGCACGACGACGAGGCGGTGCTTCACCAGCGACTCGATCACCGGCATCACCGGGACAAGCGCCGCGAGCGGCGCCGTGCGCCGACGCGGCGCCTCGTCCTCGCCGAGCTCTGTGAGGTTCGCGAAGACGACCTCCCACGCGTCCGCAGGCTGCGAGCCAGCCCGCTCCATCGCCGCGAAGCGTAACGTCAACGCCCGCGCCAGGACATCGCCGTCGCCCAACTGCGAGCGGCGCAAGATCTTGTCCGGGGAGCCGCGCCACAGGTCCTCCATGGTCGCCTGCACCAAGGGGAGGCTTTCAGGCCGCGCTCGCACCGCGCTGAGGAGCACGTCCATCACCGCCGGTTCGATGAAGCCGCCGGCGAGCCCGGCAGGGCCCCGCAATGCCTCCCCGAGTTCCTCGGTCAAGTGGGGGACCGCGAAATGGACGCCGCTGCGACAGGCCTCCGGCAACGCCCCCAGCCGAAGCAATCGCGGGAGAAAGTCGGCGCGGATCGTCGCCAGGACATGAACATGAAATGCGGGGTGTTCGGTCGCGGCGGCCAGTGCGGTCAATACCTGCGCAGCACCCGTGCGCAGCTCGCCGAGTTCATCGAAGATCTCTTCGGACTGATCGAGCACGACGAGGATCGGTCGCGCTCGCCCTTCGTCCTGCACCCGGTGGAGCAGTTCGAGCAGTAGATCCGGGCATAGCCGTAGCTCTCGCTGTTCCTGCAGGCTCGGCGGAGGGCGGCCGAACGCGCGCGGAAGGCCGCTCACGGCCTGGGCGAACGCCTCGGCCGGTCGCTGTCCGGGTCGGAGAACGATCGCTGCGCCGGGATCATCGGTCCACGTCGGCCACCAAGCGGCGACCCCTGCCCGCGCCAGTGAGGACTTTCCGGAGCCCGAATTGCCGAGCAGCCACAGCCATCGCCGCTGCACGAGTGCCTCGAGTACGGAGGCAGTCTCTCGCTCCCGGCCGTAGAACCAGCGGGCGTTCGCCACATCGAACGATTGCAGTCCCGGATACGGCGACCCCTCGGCGAACGGGCCGTGGGAGCGATGGTCGGGGCGGCCTCCGCCCATGGCCCCGAGGATGTAGCCGGCGAGCGCGCCCCCAGCATCGTCCTGGTCCGTGAGCTCGTACACCGGTACATCGGGCTCGGACAGCATCACCGAGCTCCCGCCCGGCAAGCGCACGAAGAGTCGCCTGACATTGGCGGAGGCGGCCATGTCGAGCTCGCACCGCTGCCGGATAGCCAGCCCGCGGGCGCCGACGCAGCAGAGTACGAGGTCGGCTTGGCTCACGGCCCGCCGAATCGCCGGCTCCACGTCCTCTCCTGGGCGGATATCCCAGCAATCGAGCCAGACATGGACACCGGCGAACTCCAGCGCTCGCGCCAATCGGATCACCACCTGCTTGTCGAGCGGATGATGGCTGAGGAAGACGTGGCAATCACGGGCCTGCAAGGCCGGCGCGAGCCCGCGAACATCGCCGGACCATGCCCGCTCGAGGCGCTCGATCTCACGGCTGCGCCGCGGAAACTCCGTCGCCAGCCGGGCGAAGAACGACCGGTCGAGCAACCCTCGACGGTGCAGCACCTCCAGCCCGCCTTCGATCACCGCCGACGTGGACGCGATGCTCCCGGGTAACAACGCAGCGATCACCTCACCGCCTGGCATGCGTCCGATCCACGACCGGAAAGCGTCGCCGGTGAACAAGGAGCACATCAACTGAAAGATCTGCCGCTCGATCGACTCGGTGAGACCGTGGCCGACGATGTGTCGACGCAGAAGCTCGAGTTCGCCGGGGAGCACGTACTGCGGAAAACTCCGCAAGATCGGGGGAACGATCTCTACGGTCTCGCAGAAACGAACGAAGATCCAGCTCGCTCGCACCCGATCGTCCGCGCCGATTGAGTCGACCATGACGCCACCATCGGTGCCGGGGTCGCCGCCGTCGAGCAAACATACAACATGATCCACGGATGGTGGCGCCGGCGCCAGCCATTGCGATGGTTCGGCCGGCGACGTGCAGGGCGCGTCGAACTCGATGTCAGCGCCCCATCTCCCGAGTTCTCGCGCCAACCAGCGCGCCGGACCGTGATCACGTGTTCCGCAGCAACGGATGAGGATCCTCGGTGTATTCATGAGGCAGCCCCGCGCTTCCGGCGAAGCTACCAGAACCGGTGACGGGAGGCTCGACGAATCCCACCCGCTGGCGCAGCGCCGGTGCAAGACAGAATGGGCACCCCGTTCTGAGAATGTCCACGAGCGCTCTCCTGCAATAAAAAAGAGCACCTGGCGCACGGCGGTGCTCTTCCTGTCGGCGGCAATATGTCCTCACAGACAGGGCCGGCGCGGCATGTCCAGCGGCTGGCCCATCTCCGGCTTGCACACGCCGGGCGAGCCGGACTGCGACACCTCGTCGGCCTCCATGGGTCGCCGACGACTCGGAGCGCCCCTCGAGTCGAGACGACATCTACAGGCGGTTCACGGTGTGGAGTACGTTCCAGCCGGCGCCGCCGGGGACGAACGTATTGTAGATCGCCATCGACTTGTAGTGGCTCTCGGCCGGCAGGCTGAAGAACATCTTCGGGGCCGGCTGGGTCTTCGTCGACGAGGTAATCTGCTGCAGGGTCGGCGGATCGTAGATCATGAAGAACGAGGAGTACATATCGTCTCCGTTCCCGCCGATCTTGCCCAGTTCGGCGACGAGCTTGAGCCCGGCGTCGAACACGCCGAACCAATCACCGCCGAACGCTTTTGCCACCGCGCTCGAGGCCGCCAGGGCCGCGCTCACCCAGTTGAAGTTGCCCTCCTCGGGATCGTTCTCGCCGACGCGCCAGACGTACATGATCGGATCGTACGAGAAGCTGGCCGAGGACGGGATGGACGTCTTGTTCACGAACCAGTACTCGTCCCCAGGGTTCTTGACCTTGCCGACTTCGGTCTCGCTGAACCACTTCCAGCCGGGGCCCCACGCGCCGTGGGCGATGAACGGCTCCTCGCTGTCGCAGCCCCACTCGTGGCCCCAATCGTCGGCGCACCGGTGCGTCTTGATCGCGCGGACCGATACCTGATAGTTGAAGCTCGCGCGCATTTGCAGCTCTTCCTCGTCGGCCGCGTCTTTCGCATACGAGAGTGCCGCGCGCGTGTCCTCTCCGAGCCGCTCGTGAAGCCACAGCCGCGTGACTGGCATGGGCCCGCGGCGGTCCGCTCGTCCGCTCGAATCCAGGGCGTCGGAGATGTCGTACAGAGTCTCGTCTTCGACGCCGTACTGCGCCAGTGCGGCCTCAAAGTCCGCTTCGATCTCCGTGGCACCTCCGGGGTAACCGGCGATACGACGGTCGATCAAGGACGAGAACACTTCCATCAACTCCTCCGTGTCAGCGCACGGCAGGCCCCGGCGACGACAGAGGTCAGGGGCGTCGTGGATGCTGTGGGGCGCAGCCCAGTCGATCTCCTCGTTCATCGACACCTGGCTTTGAGCGGTGTCGCAGCCGAGGCTAAATAAGGGGATCATGAACCAACAAGTGAGCAGTACCGGGTTCTTCATGGCATATTCCTACGTTCTGACCTGAACGGTCGGACAACTCTCAGCGGTGTCTGTGCCCTTGCGAATCGAAGCTCTGCGCATCGGTCGAGAGGGTCTGTCCTGGAGTCGCTACGAGAATCGGCGCCGATCACAGGCATCGGCGCCATGAACATAAGACGTAGCTCACATGTTAACCTACGCTCGTGCGTGCGCCCGCGCGCCGGCGCCAGTCCCTCCCCCCACCTCCCAGCTCGAACAAACTCAATACGACCCGAGGACGCCTCACTCCTTGCCCGGCACGTCGTCCCACGCGAACACCTCGAGCGTCGGCGGCCCGAGCGGCGCTTCGTTGGGGTCATTGCCGGACAGGTCGAGCACCCGCGACTTGAACCACAGCTCGAAGTCGTCCTTGGACGCCGCGTACGCGTCGGCGGCCGGCGCCGGCGCGTCGATCCGCGTCACCACCAGCACCACCAGCCCGTCCGGCGTGTCCTGCAGGTGCCACGATTCGTGGCGCACCCCGTAGCGGCGGAAGAACGCGCCCGTCTCGGCGCGCCGCGGCCCGCGCAGAGCCGCGACGAACGCCAGCAGGTCGCCGATCGATCTGCGCAACGGGGTCATGCGGACGACGTACTGCATGCAGGGCCTCCGGCGAATGCGCCGACCGATCAACATAGCACCGCGACTGCGCCGGCTCGCCGCAGTCCCTGCATTCGCGCCTCGCCGCGCGACCGACCCCGGCGAGCCCCGCGACGACCCGACGCCGCCGCCCCCGCCGGCGCCCGCCTCGCGAACCTCGGCGCGCATTCGTCCCCGCTCGCGCGGATCGCCCTGTCGACGATCTGTCCCGAATCAAGCGCGATCCGACCGCCGGCGCCGGCGCAGGCCCAGCAGGGCGAGCGCGGCGAGCGGCGGGGCGGTGCCGTCGCTGCGGCAGCTGCAGCCGTCGTCGTCCCCCAGCCCCGCGCCGCCGCTGTCAGAGTCGGAGTCCTCGAGCTCGCCCGTGCCGCTGCTGCCGGACGACGTCGAGTCGCCGGTGGTGGTCGGCTCGTCGCCCCCGCTCATCCCGTGACTGTCGCCCTCGCTGTCGCTGCCGGTGGTGACGGCCTCGGGAGGCGGCCTGGGAAAACCGAGCGCGATCGGGTCGAAGCGGATCGTCTCGTCGAAGGCAGGCAGGGTGATGGGAATCTCGATGTCGGCGATCTCGTAGTCCTGGCCGAAGATCTCCATCACCAGCGTCGGCTTGAGGACGATCGTCGGGGTGGTGGCGAAGTCGCAGACGAGCACGCCGTCGGCCGTCAGCGGGTCGGGTGCAGGTCCGGGACCTGCGAGGAAGGACACCGCCTCGCCCTCCTCGGTGACGATCGCCAGCTGCGGCGCCGGCTCCTCGGCGCGGACCTCGATGGATTGACCCGCGAGCGACCCGTGGAGGATCACATACGCGTCGATGTCGAGGTTGCCGGCGGCGATGAGCACGTCGGGCGTCACCGGCACCGACACGACGGTCGCCGGATCGGTCTCGTCGTCGATCGTCACCGGCCGCTCCGGGTTGCCCTCCAGCAGATAGGGCGTGAACGTCTCGCCCGCGATCACCGCGTAGTCGTAGGGGCCGAGGATGTCGGACTCCCACTGCACCCCGAGGACGTCGAAGCGGATCTTCGAGTCGATCTGGAACCCGATGTCGAAGCCGACCTGGCCGGCATCGGCCGCGCCGGTGAAGCGGATCGTCTCGCTCGCCCAGTCGTACTCGGCCTCTCCGGGCATCGAGATCATCACCGAGTTGCCGGCGTGGACGATGAGCCGCAGTTGCACCGGCGAGTCGTTCGGGAACCAGTCGCTGTCGAACGAGAAGTCGTCGAGCCCGACCAACTGGCGCTCGTGCAGCGGAGAAAACGCAGACACTGCGACCTCCGCCCGCGCGGTCGGAACCCCGAGGAGGATGAGCGGCAGGAACAGCCAGAGACGCGGCACGGCGCTCACCCTACCGTAATCTCGCGGGCCGCAAGCGGAGCGACCTGCGCATTGGGTCGCGCCCGTTCGCAGCCGCGCTCCTGACGCGCGCAGACCCTCCTCGTGACGACCTCTCGGTCCCTCACGCCGACACGCTCCCCGCAGCTGCCATCAATACGGGCTCGCCGTCGGCCGCACGATCATCTCGCTGACGTCGACCTCGGGCGGCTGCTCGATGGCGAACAGGATCGCGCGGGCGATGGCCGCTGCCGGGATGGCGATCTTGCGGAACTCCTTCATCCCGTCGCGCGCGCCCGGATCGGAGATGGTGTCTGCCAGCTCCGACTCGGTCACGCCGGGCGAGATGACCGTCACGCGGATGTCGCCGCCGACCTCCTGGCGGAGGCCGTCCGAGATCGCCCGCACCGCGAACTTCGTCGCGCAGTACACCGCCGCGGTCGGCACCACGTAGTGCCCGCCGATCGACGACAGGTTGACGAAGTGCCCGCGGCGTTGCTGCTGCATCAGCGGCAGACCGGCCGCGATCCCGTGCAGCACCCCGCGGATGTTGACATCGATCATGCGATTCCACTCCTCGACCTTGAGGGCCTCGAGGTTCGACAGCGGCATCACCCCGGCGTTGTTGACGATCACGTCGACGCGCCCGAACGTCGCCTGCGCGAACGCCACGAACGCCGCCACGTCCTCGCGCTGCGTCACGTCGAGCCGGCGGTAGCGGACCGAGCCGCCGTCGCCCGCGATCTCGTCGGCCAGCGCCTCCAGCCGGTCCGTGCGCCGGGCCCCGAGCACCACGTGGGCCCCGTTCTTGGCCAGCAGGCGGGCAGTCGCCTCGCCGATGCCGCTGCTCGCGCCGGTGATCAATACGACCTTGTTCTCGATTCCAGACATGTGAAACTCCTGCGCTCCGATGGGCCGCCCGCATGCGGGCGTGCCGGGACCACGAACACCTTAAAAGCCCCGGCCGGGGCGCGTTAGCCTGTTCCTCGCCGGCCCTTGCCCGATCCTCCACCGCGCGTCGGCCTTGCTGCGGCGGAGCCCCACGAGTAAGCTCGGTCGATGGCGACGACTGCGCCCGCCGCCGCGGAGCTGGCGGCCTTGCTGCTGCGCCACACGCCCGGCGACGGCGTGCACGCGACCGCGATCCCGCGACTGTCGCTGATCCGCGCCGCGCGGCCGGGCGAGCCGCTCGTGCTGCTGCATCAACCCGCCCTCTGCGTGATCGCTCAGGGCAGCAAGCGCGTGCACCTGGCCGACGAGGTCTACCTCTACGACGCCTCGCGCTTCCTGGTCGTCTCGGTCGACCTGCCGGTCACCGGTCAGGTCGTCGCGGCCAGCCCCGCGGCCCCCTATCTGTGCCTCCGCCTCGACCTCGACCCCGCCGAATTGGCGCAGATGCTGCTGCAGCTCGGCCCCCCGCCGCCCGTGGCGCAGCCGCCCGCGCGCGGCCTCTACCTCAGCCACATGACGCCGGCGATGCTCGACGCGGTGCTCCGGCTGGCGCGCCTGCTCGACGCCCCGGAGGACATCCCCGTCCTCGCCCCGCTGGCCGTGCGCGAGCTGTCCTACCGCCTGCTCAAGACCGACGAGGGCTGGCGGCTGCGTCAGATCGCCGCCGGCGACGGCCAGGCGCGCCGGATCGCCCGCGCCATCGACTGGCTCAAGCAGCACTACGCCGAGCCGCTCAAGATCGACGAGTTCGCCCGCGAGCTGCGCATGAGCCCGTCCTCGCTGCACCACCACTTCAAGGCCGTCACCGCCATGAGCCCCCTGCAGTACCAGAAGCAGCTGCGGCTGCAGGAGGCCCGCCGCCTGATGTTCAGCGAGGCCCTCGACGCCGCCAGCGCGGCCTTCCGCGTCGGCTACGAGAGCGCCTCGCAGTTCAGCCGCGAGTACAGCCGGCTGTTCGGCGACCCGCCGGCCCGCGACCTGCGGCGCCTGCGCGAGAACGGCGGCCTGGTCCGGCCGGCGTGACGTCGCGGGAATAGCCTGTCCCTTCGGACATGCTCTCGCGGCCACACGCACATGTCCCCCGGGACATCTCGCGCGCCCGCGCGCTGCTCGCGATCCGCTGGTCCGGTCGAGCTCGCCGCGCTACGCTGAGACCGTGCGTGATCTGTACGTCGTCCTCGGCATCGAACGCAGCGCCGACCCCCGCGCGATCAAGCGGGCCTACCGCGAGCTGACGCGGCGCTTCCACCCCGACGTGAACCGCGGCCGCGCGTGGAGCGAGGAGCTCTACCGCGAGATCGTCGACGCTTACACGATCCTCGGCGACGACCGCACGCGCGCCCTCTACGACGAGTTCGGCGAGCTGTCCCTGACCCGCGGCTTCGACCCTGGGCGGGCCCGGGCCGCCCGCGAGCGGGCCCGCGAGCGCGACGGCGACGACGGCCCGGCCGGTCCGCCGTGGGGCGCCGCTCGCCCCGGCCCCGCGGCGGACGTCGACGTCGACGACCTGCCCGACGACGCCGGCGACCTCGACTTCGACGACCTCAAGCACGCCCGCCGGACCGTCTTCGAGGACATCCTGTCGAGCTTCTGGCGCGGCCGCGACGTCCGCCTCGACGACGACGCCGACGACGACGTGGAGGACCCGATGGGTCGCGACGCCCGCGCCGAGGTCTCGGTCCCGCTGGCGCGCGCGGTCGTCGGCTGCACAGTGCAGGTCCGCGTCGGCGGCGGCCAGGGCGGCGGCCGGATCGTCGACGTCGCGGTCCCGGCGGGCACGGCCGACGGCGCCGTCGTCCACCTGCCGGGCCACGGCGAGCCCGGCAGCCCGCCCGGCGACTTGCACGTCACGATCCGCGTCCCTGCCGATCCTGCGCTGACCCGTCGCGGCCTCGACCTCCACCTCGACGTCGCGGTCACGCTGCTCGAGCTGTACCGCGGCGACCTCGTCGACGTCGCCACCCCGCGCGGCACGGTGCGCGTGAAGATCCCGCCCGCCTGCGCGCCCGACCACAAGCTGCGACTGCGTCGCCAGGGCGTGCCCGGCCCCGAAGGCGAGGTCGGCGACCTCTACCTCGAGTTCCGCGTCCAGCTCCCGCAGGCCGGCGACGTCGAGTTGCTGCGCGCGCTCGAGCGCCTGCAAGCGGCCGCACGCCCGCGGGCCTGAGCCCGCCGACGCGGCCGCGAATGTGACAGTGAGTTCCACCCCCTCGCCGAGCGTCGATGTGACAGTGGGCCCCACATCCTCGCCGAACGCCGAGCGGCCGCGATCTCCGGCGCCGTGGACGCGAACCCCCGGGCGCAGGCGCGCCTGGCTGCGGCGGCGGGCCGCAAGAATCGCCGAATCAACGTTCTCTGCTTCAGCGCCTGGGCTGAGCAGTGTTCGCTCGCGCCGTGGTACGCTGCCCGCAGTGGCGACCACGAGCGCGAGCGAGCCCCTGCAGATCACGCGAGAGCCGGACCTCGTGCACCTGCGAGTGCGCGGGCCCTTCGACCTCCCGGTCGCCAGGGCGGTCCACGAGCTCATCGCGCAGATCATGGACGAGAACGGGCGCTGCTACTTGCTCGCCGATATGTCGCAGCTCGACGGGATCCCCAACGACGCGCGCCGCTACGTCGGCGAGTGGCACAAGACGCACACCATCACCGGCGTCGCGGTGTACGGGGCCAGCTTCGCCACGCGCGCCCTGGCGACGCTGATGTTCCACGCGGTCCGGATCGTCGGCCGGCAGCAGATGGAGATGGAGTTCGTCCGCGACGAGGCCGACGCGCGCCGCTGGATCGCGGCCCACATCGCCAGGACCCACGCAGCGACCGGAGGTCACGATGTCCGTCGGTGAGGTCGATGCCATGCTGACGGAGGTGCCGGAGCGCTTCCACCGGCTCATGGCCGTCGTCGGCCTGGCCTCGGTCGGCGAGTTCGCGGCCGCGCTCGACCACTTCTCCTCCGAGTTGCGCGAGGACGCGTTCGGCCTGCTCGAGGAGGGCCTGCGGGTGTTCATCACCGAGCTGAAGGCCACCCACGAGGAGCGCGAGCGGGTGGTCGCGGCGCTGCTGGAGGCCAACCAGGAGATCGAGCAGAAGCTGCTCCTCATCGAGACGCAGCGCCACGAGATCCACCAGCTGTCGGCGCCGATCCTCGACGTGTGGGAGGGCGTGCTGGCGGTGCCGATCGTCGGCACCCTCGATCGCGCGCGCGCGCTCACGGTCACCGACGCACTCCTGCAGCGCGTCGTGGCCTCGCGGGCGCGCGCCGCCCTCGTCGACCTGACCGGCGTCGAGGGCGTTGACGCCAGCACCGCCGATCACCTGATTCAGCTGGTCGGCGCGGTCAAGCTGGTCGGCTGTCGCGCCGTCATCACCGGCGTGAGCCCCGGAGTCGCCCGGACCCTCTCGGAGCTCACCCAGACGCCGCGCGACCTGCAATGCCTGTCGACCCTGCGCGAGGGCCTGCGTCACTGCCTGACGAGCCGCACCGACGCGCAACGAGCAGCGCCGGCGCCGACGCGGCCGTGAGCCGCCGTCCTCCGCGCCGGGGGCGGCGAGCAGGCCGCTGAAAAGTCTCCCCCGGAGTCGGCCTGTCCCTTCGGACAGGTCACGCCTACACGCGCGCCTCGCTCGCGGCCGGCTTGGTCCGCCCGTGTCCCGAACCGTCGCGTCTCCGCGCCCCGCGTGAACCTCAGGGCAGGCACAGCCGCAGGCGCAGCGTCGGCGCATCCGACCCCGACTCGCGCGTCTGCACCTGCACGCCAGGGTACGGCATGTGCTCCGGATACGACGTGCCCTTGAACGTCGACGAACTCGGGACGATCACGAGGCCGGCGGCGATCTCCGGCACCCACTCGCTCGCCGCGCCGAGCGGCGCCAGGTCGAGCGGCTCCAACAAATTGCCCACGTCCTCGACGCTCTCGACGATCCCGAGCAGGTTCGACGTCCCTGGCGGAACCGACCACGGGCTCGCGCACGCGTCGCCGGCCATCGGGCCACACTCGCGACAGCCATGCGACGCCAGACCGTCGACGCACGGCACAGCAGCCCCCCCCTCGCCTTCCACCCAGGCCGCGTCGGCGTCGAGTGCATGGACTGCGAATCGCAGCTCGGCGAACGTGTTGTGGTCGACCTGCGCCGACAGGTCGAGATGGGCAGCCTGAATCAATTCGTTCGGGATCGGCTCGCCGTCGAACAGCAAGGCCCCGTCCGCGCTCGGGAACCGGAGCGCCAGCACGCTCGTGCCGACGATCGCCGACTCGATGGCACCGTCGTCTTTGAACAACAACGCCTCGGGCACCCCGCCGAAGCTCAAGTGCTGGCATTCGAGCTCACCCTGCAGCTCGTCCATCGGGCACCCGGAGTTCACCGCGTCGACCGCGTCGCTGAAGAACGTGTCGGCCTCGACCGCGATCGTCACCTCGCAGCACCCGTCCATGTCGACCTCGTCGCAGAAGAACGCCTCGCCGCCGGTCGTGCTCGTGCTCGTGCTCGTGCTCGTCGGCTCCACCGTGGTCGCGGTCTCGGACGTCGACGTCGTCGTGCTCGTGGTCGTCGGCGACACCGTCGTCGCGTCGGACTCCGAATCGGTGGTGGTCGTCGTCGTGCTCGTCGGAGACGTCCCCGTCTGCGTCGAGCCGTCGGAGTCCGTCGAGCCGGTGCTGTCTCCCGGGTCGCCCCCACAGGCGGACGACACCACGAAGACCATGGAAGCGAAGACGAAGCTGCGTGAAGTCATGGCGAGAGACTATCAGCCGCAGCCGCGCCGGTCGGCGGCCTGCCGCCCTCGATCGCCGTCGAGACCGCTCGTTCGTCCGGCCTCGGGGCCGCCGCGCGATCGATGCCGCGACCCGACGTCGTCGGGGTGCGGATCGCCGATTCGGTAAACCTCGCGCGTCCTCGGCGCGACCGCGAGCGACCCGCGAGGTCGCGCGCTCGCACGATGGTCCTGGCGTCGCCGCCACGAGTGCGGCCGGGCGCGTCCACGAGGCCTGCGCCGCCGCGGACGAGCCAGTTCCCGCAGGTCGCGCGAGCGCCCGCGCGCCCTCGCCCGCTGCAGCCCCGACCTGACTTCGTGTAGCGTGCCCCGTGATGCGCCCCGCGCTGGTCCGCTCCCTCGGCGAATTCGTGCACCCCCTCCGAACCGCCGCGCTGGTCTGCTCTGTGGCCCTGCTCGCCGCCTGCAACGACGATCCGGGCCGCCCCGCCGACGGCCTCCTCACCACCTCCGGCGAGCCCGACGGCACCACGACCGCCACCACCGGGAGCTCGCCCACGACGACCACGGAGAGCACGACCGAAGCCCCCACTGGCACGAGCGCGACCACCGAGCTCACGGGCGACACCGGCCAGCCCGTCGACGCCTGCGGCGGCTGCGAGGCCGGCAGCGTGTGCGATCCGGCGGTCGGCTGCCTCGCCTGCGACGGCCCCGGCAGCTGCCCCGACGCCGTCCTCTACGCCGCGCCCGACGGCACCGGCAGCGAGTGCACGTTTGCCGCGCCGTGCTCGCTGGCGGGCGCCCAGGCGGTGGTCCGGATCTTCAACGACGTCATGACCGGCGAGCTGCAGGTCTATCTGCGCGGCGGCACCTATTCGTTGACCACCCCGTGGGTGCTCGGCGCCGAGGACTCCGGCAGCGGCGGTCACGATGTCGTCTGGCGCGCCTTCCCGGGCGAGACCCCGATCCTGAGCGGCGGCGTCCCCGTGGGCCCGTGGCGGCTCGTCGACGCCGACAAGAACATCTTCCGCGCACCTGTCCCTACGGACAGCCGCCAGCTGTGGGTCGACGGTCACCGGGCAGTGCGCGCCCGCGGCCCCGAGGCCCCCCAGGGGTTCGTCGAGACCGCCGCCGGCTACACCGCGCCCGACGCGAGCATGGCCGCCTGGGCCGACATCGGCGCCGTCGAGGTCGTCGGCTTCCGCCACTGGAAGAGCTTCCGCTGCCCGCTCGCGGCCGTGGCCGGCCCCGAGATCACCGTCCAGAACCCGTGCTGGACCGACGCCCAGCTCCACCAGGACATGAACGGCGACTTCAGCATGGACGCGCCGCAGTGGTTCGAGAACGCCCGCGAGCTGCTCGACGAGCCCGGCGAGTTCTACCTCGACGGCGCCGCCGAGGTCGTCGATCACATCCCGCGCGCCGGCGTCGACCTGCAGGCCGCGCCCGCGGTCCTGCCTGTCCTCGAGACCCTGGTCCATGGGGCAGGTACGATCGAGGCCCCGCTCCGGCACGTCCGCTTCGAGGGCCTCACGTTCGCCCACTCGACCTGGCGGGCGCCGAGCGGCCCGCAGGGCTACGTCGAGCTGCAGGCCGGCATCCGCCTGGTCGGCGGCGGCACCTGGGCCAGCGAGAAGACCCCGGCCGCGGTCCGCTTCGAGGCCGCCGACCACGTCACGATCGCCGGCTGCAGCTTCGAGCACCTCGGCGCCGGCGCCCTGTCGTTCGAGCTCGGCGCGCACGACAACCTCGTCGCCGGCAACCGCTTCGACGACATCTCGGCCGGCGCGATCCAGCTCGGCAACGTCACCGAGCCGTGGCACCACCACCCCGAAGACCCGGCCACGATCGTCGCCGACAACACCGTCCGCGACAACTTCGTCAGCCGCATCGGCGTCGAGTATCCGAGCACCGTGGCGATCTGGGCCGGCTACACCGAGGGCACGCGGATCGAGCACAACGACCTGTTCGACCTGCCGTACACCGGGATCTCGGTCGGCTGGGGCTGGGGCGCCGTCGACGTCGACTTCCCGACGCCCGCCTCCTCGCAGGGCAATCACATCGAGGGCAACCGCGTCGGCTATCACATGCGCGTGCTCGCCGACGGCGGCGGGATCTACACCCTCGGCGCCCAGATGGGCTCGACCAATGGCGGCAACTACGTGCACAACCAGGGCCACCCGTACGGCGCGCTCTACCTCGACAACGGCACCCAGCATTACGCGGTCACCGGCAACGTGGTCGAGAAGGTCGACTACTGGCTGCTCTGCACCACCTACGCGACCGACGCGACGAACAATACCATCACCGGCAATTACAGCGAGCTCGACAACCCCTACGTCCAGCCCGACCCGCCGCACCCGTCGAACACGATCGCCGACAACGTCGTGTTCGGCCCGACCATGCCGCCCGAGGCGCTGGCGATCGTGGCCGCGGCCGGCCTGTCGCCCGAGCACCGCGCCATGCACCCCGACGACGTCGCCCGCGGCCTGCCCGCCACGGCCTCGTCGATCTACGACCCCGGTCACCCCGAAGCCCAGGCCAACGACGGCGACGGCCGCACCGGCTGGTCGCCCAAGGGCGGCGACGAGGATCCATCCCCCTGGTGGATGGTCGACCTCCAGCAGCCGCGCTCCCTGGCCGGCGCCGAGGTGGTGATGCGCTGGGAGCTCGACCAGCCGGCCACCCGCGCCGACCTCGAGATCGTCGGCGCCAACCAACCCGACGCGAGCGACGCCGTGGTCCTCGCCCGCCTCGGCGCCACCCCGCTGCCCCACCGCGCGATCTGGCAAGCCCGCTGGCCCGACCGCACCGCCTATCGCTACCTCCGCGTCCGCAAGGCCGGCACCGGCTACATGTACCTCGGCGAGGTCCGCGTCCTCGCGGCCCCCGAATGAATCTTGGGACATGTTGCTCGAATCATCACAGCGCCTGGCGCTCACGACCTGGCGCTGAGGACCTCTGCGACGGCTGACAGCCGTCGATCGCACGACCTCAAGTCATTCGCACGTAGAGCTTCACCTCGAGGTCGGCCTCGGTCCAGCCCGCGCTCGCCATCATGCGCTGCCACGCCGGACCGCGGGCGCAGGCGTCGATGTCGGCCTGCGCGCCGGCGAGGCCCGCGTGCAACTCGTCGAGCTCGACCTCGGCGGTGAGCGCGGGAGCGCGGACCTCCGCCAGCGTCCGCGCGACCACCACGTACTCGTGGCTCTTCCACGGCGTCATGCCGTCCGGGAGCGGCAGGCCGCTCGCGTCCCGCGGGCGCATGCCGAGCCCGGCCAGCAGTTCCACGTGCGTGGGGGTCCGCCGGCCCAGCGCGAAGGTCGGCGCGCGGACCAGGAGGGCCGTCCACGGCCCGTCGAGCAGCTCGCCGAGGCCGACGCCGTGGTCCGCGGCGCACGCCCCCAGCGCCGCCCGGTCGCGTGGCTTCATGGCCGCCTGCTTGCCCGCGACGAGCTCGCCGAGCAGCCGGCGCGGCGTGCCCGGGATGACGAAGTCCTCGTCGACCCCGAAGTCCACCATGCGGTCGCCCAGGAGCGCGTCGACCGTGCGCGGCCGGCCGTCGTCGAAGGCGCCGGACGCCATCACCGGGATCACGCCCATGCGCAGGCGCCGGTCGTGCTCGTGCCAGGCCAGCAGGAAGGCCTCCAGCCGCGCCGCGTCGACGGGGCCGAGCCGCCCCCGCCGCCCGTAGTAGAGCCCGGCGCCGTCCAGCCGGTTGAGGCGGAGGACACCGTCGAGGCCGGGGTGCTTGCTGAGCGCGGGCATCGGCCGCGAGGGTATCGCGGTCGGCGGCGCCGCACCCCGGAAGCGCCGAGGAGAACCCCCTGGAGGTGTTCAAGTGTCCAGGAGAGTTGGCGCATCTCCCATCACGCGAATCGGGGGGCCCTCTCGGGTGTCTGTCAGTCATGACC
Organism: Nannocystis punicea; assembly: GCF_026965555.1. Classification (GTDB taxonomy): domain Bacteria; phylum Myxococcota_A; class Polyangia; order Nannocystales; family Nannocystaceae; genus Nannocystis; species Nannocystis punicea. The sequence goes on from NZ_CP114040.1 coordinate 6,372,512, forward strand.
ACGAAGCTGGCGACCCCGATCATCCTCGAGAGCCTCGACCTCCTCGCCGCCGAGCGGCTCCTCTGCGACAAGGCGCTGCAGGAGGGCGGGTCGATCGTCGCAGCGGCGCAACTCCTGGGGATCACGAGGCATTCGCTGAAGCGCAGGATCGTCAAGCTGCGCCTCTCCTGGCCGCCCGTCCAGCCCGACCACCTCCTCGCCGAGCTGCGACCCCACTCGTCCTGACGCTTGCGGAGCGCCCCGCGAAACTCGCCAGCGAGCGCCTCGCGGCTCTCGCCCGCGTAATCATTCCGGGGCCGCGGAGCGTCCGCCTCCCTCCCAGTCACGCGCCGAGGCGCTCGCCGAGCCCGGTGGACGTGGCCCCATTCCCTTGCCGAGGGCAGCCTGCGCCCTTCCTGTCGCTCGTCCTCGCGTGCGTGGAGTTCGGCTCGAGTCTCCACACCCGAACGCGCTCGCACTTCGCCGCGGGAGCGAACCCTCCCTTGCGAATCCGGAAGCTGACTGGACGGCTCGTTTCGCCCTCGCGTGCTCCTCGACCTCGCTCGACTCCCCGCGGCGCGAAGGACTGGCCGGGGAGCGCCCGCTCAACGGAGCTCGGAGCCGGTCCACAGCCACCTCTCCGCGAGGCCTTCGGGGTCCGCGTCACAATACGTCCAGGAGCCCGTGAACGCGGTGTTCGGGTAGCCCCACGGATCCGTCCCCGACGCGATCAGATCCAGCATGAACAGTCCATACTGGCAAGGACCGCCGGAGTCCCCGCGGGTCCGCTCCCAACGCCCTTTGAATCGGAGGGACTTCACCGCGCCGAATTCAAGGACGTAATAGGAGTAACCCTTCATGGTGCCGTTGTCGTAGGCCCCCGAGACCTCGCCCACCTGCCCGCTGGCAGACACGTAGATATAGCCCGAGTATTGCCCGGTCGGCGATCCCCAGGTCGAAAGCCACGTCCCGTTCCAGTTGATCCCGTTGTAATCCCATCCCACGGACCGCCTCCTCGTCGGGCAACGAACATAGCACGGCGCTGCGTCTCGACCACCTGCCAGCGAATCGGCGGTCGCGACGGCGAGCCTGAGGAGGGGTCGCGGCGGCCTCCGCGACCGATCCTCGCCGAGCCGTCCGACGGCGAGCCCGCCTGAAGCGGGCGCCACGCCCGGGCCATTCCCGGACTGCGCGCATATGCACCGTCGACGACGAGGCGCGGCGCGACATTGTTGCCACCGGCGGCGTCCGCGGACGTGATCCCGATCTCTCCTGCCATTGCGATCGCCTCGGAACGTCGTATTTTGACGAAAGAGGAGATCGTGCGCATGAACAGATCATGGACCGGCCCAGAGTTTCTCGCGGCCCTAAAAGAAGACGTAATGATGGGCGTCCTATCCGCAGAAGGGATGGCGAAATGGGACGAGAGCGACCCGGAGGCCGTCCTGTTCTCCAGAGGCCCCAATGCCGTCTGCGGCGGTTGGGTGAAGGTCCCCGTCGGCGCGATCGTGCGTGTCGACGTGCTCGGGAGTTCGACCTGCAAGGAGCATCGACACCCCTACGTCCGCTTGCACCTCGATCTGAGGGCCGGCGACGCCAGACACGCCGCGGTGCTCGCGGCGCTCCGCGAAACTCCCCCCGCGGCGCCCGGTCGCACGATCCCTCGCCGCACGCCCAGGAGCTGCAGCAGCGACGGGCGCCTGTGTTACGACTGCTTCGATGCGAATGGCCAGTGCATTTGTAACTGGTTCTACGACGGCAGCTACTTCGCCACCACGGATTGCGGGACCTCGCCCTGAGCTTCGACGGCGAATGTCATGAGCCGGCCGCGCGCGGTCGGGCTCGCGGGCTCGATCGGCTCGCGTGACACGCACGAGCGGACACGCGGTCGAACCTGTCCTCCAGGACAGATCGTGCGCGGACTCTGCCAGCGGAGCGAGCTCAGGCCGCCTCGCGCCCCTCCTGCGCGGCGACCCACCGCAGCAGCCGCAGCACCGCCTGCTCCTTGGCCTTGGCCTCGACGTCGACCGTGATCCGCCGCCCCAGCCACGCGCGCGGCACGTCGGCGGGGCGCACGTAGTCGTCGTGGATCTGCGGCTGCTTGCTGGCCCACCCGCCTTTCGGGCTCGACACGTGGGCCCACGGCTCGCGCTCGCCCCACGTCGCGGCGGCCAGCTCGATCGCCTCCTCGACGTCGATCCGGCCCGGCAGGCAGCGGTGGTGATGGGCGTCGTGGACGAGCGGCAGCCCGGCGCGGGCGCACACCGGCAGGAGGTCGTCGACCGTGAACACCCGGTCGTCGTTCTCGAGGGCGATCCGCGAGCGTGCCCGTGACGACAGGCGATCGAGGCCGCGCTCGAGCCGCGCGAGCGCGGTCGCCTTGTCCGGCTGGGCGCCGCCGCCGTGGAGGGTGATCTGTTCGGCGCCCACGAGCTCGGCCATCACGCCGTGGTGCTCGAGCTCGGCGAGCGAGCTCTCGACCACCGCAGGCGACGCCGAGCCCGGAACCACGAATTGGTCGGGGTGAAAGCTGAGCCGCACGTCCCGCGCCCGCGCCAGCTCGCGCACGGCCGCGAGGCGCCGCTCCAGGCCGCTCCACGTCGGCAGTTCTTCGAGTTCGTAGCCCACCTCGGGGTGCGTGGCGAGCGGGAACAATTGCGAGGATATCCGGAAGGCGCCGATCCCTCGCCCGGCGCACCAGGCCACGGCCGCCGCCAGGGCGTCGGCGTTGGCGAGGGCGATCTCGCCGAGGTGCAGCCGCTGCGCCGCGCGCGGCTTGGCGCCGACGAACCTCGCGGTCGCGTGGCGGAACTTGATCGGCTCGGCGAGGAAGGTGCAGCAGAGCCCCAGACGCACGGCTCCAGCATGCGCCGTACTGCGCACATTCACCACTGGTTTTCATCGTCGAGAAGACGCTCGTCCTGCGCTCTCACCAAGGGCTCCGGCGCTGGGGCGAGCGCGCTGGCACCGGCGCTTCCATGAATTAAAATTGAATTGCGAGCTCGTCCGCGGCTCGCCGACAATCCAAAGAGACCCGCCTCCGCGCCGTCCGGCGCGAGATGCGGGCCTTCCATCGCCCTGGGCGGGGCTTCACGCGGTCGCGTTGCTCTCGAGGCCGAGCTCGCTCTCCTCGCGTTTCCAGGCGCGGGACAGCATCGTCCGGCTCTGGCGCTCGAGGTCGGCGACCGGCAGGTTGTCCTCGCGGAGCTCCTGGGCGACCAGGCTCGGCAGGATGCGATCGATGTGCATGACGAGCCGGGCCGCGTCGCGGTAGCCCTGCTCGGCGAGCATCGCCGTCTCGCGGTCGCCGAGCACGTTGGCGGTGGTGAACAGCATCAGGTAGCTGACGGCCACGTGCGACAGGAACGTGTAGTCGTCGCGGATCGCCTTGCAGGCCTTCTTGGTGTACACGCGGTTGAAGAGCCCGGCGAGGAAGCCGGTGACGGTGGTGACCGCGTCCTTGAGCGGCTGGCTGACCTTGCCGCCCAGCTGCTCGGCCCGCGCGTCGAGCAGCTTCAGGTGCCCCTCGAGCGTGCGCTGGAACTCCTGCACCGCGCCCAGCGCCTGCAGATCGCTCGTGCCGGTCAGCATCCGGGCCTGGCGTTCGACCGCCCGCAGGCCGTGATTCACCAGCGCGTGCATGTCCGTAATGTAGGTCGTCAAGGTCGCGGTCGTCTTTTCGGTCATGATGTCGTCTCTCGCGTCGTCCGGTTCGGCGCGAGGCATGCGTCATCGCGCCGCGGCGGCAACCGGGCTGGGCCGGGACTCCGACGATTCGCCGGCGCAGTCGAGGCCGACGAATGGTGGCAGCCCGATCGGCCGCCGACGCGGAGCCGCGCGCGCAAGCTCCGCCGAGACCGATCGCCGCCGGCGCCGCTCAATCGAGCGAGAAGCCGCTGGCCTCGTAGCAGCCGGCGAAGGTCGTGAGGCTCAGGCCGGTCGCCGCCTCGGCGCCGGCGACCAGCCCCGGCGTGTCGCAACCGCCGTCGTTCTCCGGCCAGAAGTAGCCGCACGCGGCGAAGAAATTGAACTGACCCGACACGTCGGTCACCGTCGCCGCGCCCTGGCCCTGCACGGAGTGGGCGTTGTAGCCGTTCAGGATCACGTGCTCGAGCAGCACCCCGGGCGCGAGGTTCAGCGTGAACGCGACCGGCTCGTAGGACGACAGCACCAGAGTGAGCGGCACGTCGACGCGCGTGACGTCGACCGAGATCGCGCCCGCGGTCGCCTGGTACACGCCGAGGACGTGCAGCTCCTCCGCCTGCGCGAGCGGCTCGACGAAGCTCGTCAGCTGGCCCATCGTGCACAGGCCCGCGGGCACCGGCGGCCCCACGACCTCGCCCGTGTCGCCGGTCGTGCCGGTCGTCGTGCCGGTCGTCTCGTCCGCGGTCGTCGAGCTGGTGTCGTCCGTCGTCGTGCCGGTAGTCGTCGAGGTCGAGCTGCCCGCCGAGCTGTCGTCGCCGGGCGAGGAGCTCGAGTCGACCCCCTGCGTGGTCGTGCCGGTCGACGAGGTCGTGCTCGTGCTGGTCGACGTCGAGGTGCTGCTGGCGTCGGAGTCGCTGCCCGTCGAGGTCGTCGTGCCGGTGGTGCTCGTCGTCGGCTCGCCGGTGGTCGGCGTCGGCCCGGTGGTCGTGCTCGTGCCAGGCTCGCCGGTGCTCGGGACGGCCTCGGTGGTGGCGATCGTGTCGTCGCCGCAGGCGGCGAGCAGCAACGCGGACAGGCAAACGGCGCGGGTCATCGTCGCACACCGTACCACGGCCCGCGGACCGCGAGGATCGCCGGCGCCGCACGCGAAGACGCGCACGAGCTCGCCGGCGACCGGCGAATCGGAGCCACGTCGCACGCATCGGTGCCGGGCGAGCGGGGCCGACGTCCCACGCGGCCATGCTCGTATGATTGAAATCTATGGACATGATCTTTGGGACATGTCCAATTCGACAGCGACAGTCCGGGACCACGACCGCTCGGCCGCCGCCGCGGCAGTCGCGCGATGCCGCGCGAGCGCGCCGGCCACGACCGCGGCCTGGCCGTGAGTTGGGGCGAAGTCCGATTCAGCGGTCCAGCCGACGCGCAGGCAGTCACCTCGGACCGGGCCCGGATCCCGCCAAAGCCGCACCAGACGGGCGATAAAGCCGTCGGCCCCGCCACCTGCGCGCTCGCCGAGTCGCCCCGGGCCCGCGGCCGGTCGGGACACTTTACCGGCGAGGGCGCGGCGGCTAGCCTCGCGACGTGAAGTTCACCGAGGAGCAGCCCGGCGAGACGGAGCTGGCCGAGGCGCACGAGACCTCGACGATGCACACGCCGCTCAAGGCCGACACGCGCGTGGGCGTGCTCCTCGCCGATCGCTACCGGATCATGGATCGCCTCGGCAAGGGCGGCATGGCGGCGGTGTACCGCGCGGTCGACCGCCAGTCGGGCATGGAGTACGCGATCAAGTTCCTCGACCGTCGCTTCACGGCGGATCCCGACATGGGGCGACGCTGTCAACGCGAGGCGCGGACGATGGCGGAGATCGAGAGTCGCCACGTGCCGCGGGCGTTCATGGTCGGCACGACGCCCGAGAACGAGATCTACTTCGTGATGGAGTTCCTGCGCGGGCGTGACCTCGACCAGGTGCTCACGCGCGAGGGCCCGCTGCCGTGGCGGCGCGCGGCGTCGATCGGCCTCCAGCTGTGCGAGGCGCTGGCGGCCGCGCACGCGCGCAACATCATCCACCGCGACGTCAAGCCGTCGAACTGCTTCCTGGTCGAGGGCGGCGACGGCGGCGAGGACTTCGTCAAGCTGATCGACTTCGGCATCGCCAAGGACCTCGACGCCAGCGGCGAACAGACCGGCCTCGGCCTGGTGCTCGGCACGCCCGGCTACGTCGCGCCCGAGCTGCTCGCCGGCGAGTCGCGGGCCTCGCCGGGGACCGACGTGTACGGCCTCGGCGTGACGATCTACAAGCTCATGACCGGGCGCCTGCCGTGGCAGCCCGGCAGCGCCGGCGACATGACCTACGCGCAGATGCACGAGGCTCCGCGGCCGCTGCACGACCACGTGCGCGGCCAGCTGCCGGTGACCGTCGAGGCCGCGGTGATGCAGGCGTTCGAGCGCGACCCGTCGCGGCGCTTCCGCTCGGTCGAGGAGGTCACCGCCGCCCTGCGGCTGGCGCTGGAGGAGCCGCGCGCGGTGCCGCCGAGCGGCTCGGCCCTGCGCGAGGCCGCGGTGATCCCGGCGTCGGCGACGGGCCCGAGCTGGCGCCGCGAGGCCGCGATCGCGGCGGCCATCGCCGCGGCGCTGTTCGGCGGGGCGTGGACTCTGGCGCCCGTCGACAAGCCCGGTCGCGGCGGCTCGGGCCGGGTGCCGCTGGCCGCAGTGCGACCGACGCCGACGCACGAGCTGTTGGTGCGCGAGGCGACGGCGCAGGTCGAGCCGACGCGCGTCCAGGCGGCGCCCCCCGTCGTCCGTGAAGCGCAAACCGTGGCCCAGGCCGCGCCGGCCCAGGCCCCGAGCGTCGAGGCGCCGGCCGATTCGGCCGCAGCGACCCCGCCTGCCGCGCCCGTCGAGGCCCCTGTCGAGGTCGCTACCGCCCCGCCGACCACGCCGCCTGCGCCCGCGCGCCCGTTCTCGGCCAGCAAGGTCGAGACCCTGCTCGATCGCCGGCTGACCGACCTGCGCGTGTGCGCCCCGCCCGGCGCCGATCGCCTGCGCTTCACCCTGCTCGTCGCGCCCGACGGCGCGGTCGCGGGCGTGCAGGCGAGCCCGGCGTCGTTCCGCCAGTGCATCGCCGATCAGCTCGACGGCGCCACCTTCCCCGCCAGCGACGGCGGCGGCGAGCTCGAGTACGCGTTCCGGGCCAAGGACGCGCCGAAGCCGGCCGGCAAGCCCGCGCCGAAGCCGAAGAAGACGCCGCCCAAGGACGCGATGGACGACGACCTTCTGCCCGTGGGAGGCAAGTGACGGCGCCGACGATCGCCACGCCGCAGGGGCTCGCGCAGGGGCTCGCGCCGCGGATCCGCGCCGGCGCGTGGTTGACGCTGGTCTCCGGGCTGGTCGGCCTCGGCGTCAGCACCTGGCTGGTGCGGCTCAAGTTCGGCGCCGACCACCTGTGCGACGCCAGCGGCTGCCCCGGCGGCGAGGACGGCCCCGCCTGCGCCGAGGCGCTGGCGAGCGGCTGGTCGCAGCTGCTCGGCCTGCCGCTCGGCGTATGGTCGATCGGACATGTCGTGACGACCATGTTCCTGGCGGCCGCGGTGCTGCGCCGGCGCGGGCCGCTGGCCGAGGTCGCCGCGCCCGGCCTGCTGGGCCTCGGCGCGCTCGGGGTCGCGGTGTCGCTGCTGCTCGGCCTGTATGCGTACACCCAGTTCGCGCACATGTGCCCGTTCTGCGTCGCCCTCTACGCCACCTTGACGGCCGCGTTCGTCGGCGCGCTGCTGGTCCGCGGCGCCGCGCCGATCTGCCCCGAAGGACAGGCGCGAGTCGGCGCCGCGCGGGCGGTGCTGATCTGGGCCGTGGTCACCGGCGGGACCGCCCTCGCCTATCAGCTCGCGGCGCGCTCCGTGACCTGCCCGCCCCCGCCGCCCGATCCGCCGCCCGTCACGCTCGCGGCCACCGTCGACGCGCCGCGGGTCGCGGTGATGCTGTTCGTCGATCCGACCTGCCCGCTGTGCCGGCGCGAGCTCCACTTCCTGCAGCAGTCGCTGCCGCGGCTGCGCGCGCACGGGGCCGAGCTGTGGGTGTACATGTTCCCGCGCGCCAACTGCGACGAGCGGTTCTTGCCCTCGCACGAGTTCGTCGACGCCGAGGGCAAGCCGCAGACCCACGGCGAGGCGCGCAGCAACAACGCCTGCCTCGGCGCCCTCGCGGCCCTGTGCGCCGAGCGGCTGGCCCCCGGGCGCGGCCTCGACGGCCTGGCTGCCCTGTTCGACCTGCAGGACACCGAGGCTCCGCGCTTCACCACCGACAAGGTCGAGCGGGCGCTCGCCGAGGTCGCCCCGGCGCTCGGGCCCGGCGACAAGCTGCGCACCTGCATCGACGGCGAGGACGCCTCGGCGACGCTGGCGGCCCAGCAGCGCTACCTGCTGGCGTGGGTCAAGGCGCGCGGCGGCCGGGTCGGCGTGCCGCAGGCGTTCGTGGTGCCGATCGTCGACGGCCAGCTGCACCTCGACGAGGCGATGCCGGCGACCAGCGCGGGGAAGATCCTCAAGCTGGTCGAGGCGCCCGGCGCCAAGTGATTGTTTCAAAATGGCGATCGATCGCATCACAGTGAGCTTGAGCGCCCTGACGGCCGGCGTCTGGGCGATGGTGCTGTTCGTGGCCTGGGCGGTGGTCTCGGTGCCGACCGCGGCCGTCGAGCCCGAGGGCGGCCTGCGCTGCGACCCGCGCCGGCCCGACGAGGAGCAGTGCCCCGACGGCGAGTGGTGCGTGCACGGCGAGTGCACCCCGCACGAGGAGCCCCAGGTCGCCCAGCGCGGCGAGCAGTGTCGCGACTGCCCGTGCGACGTCGGCCTGCAATGCGGCGCCGACCTGCGCTGCCGCCCGCGCGGCGAGCCCGAGGCGCCGGCCCCCACCTGCGGCGATCCTGCGGTCGAGGCGGCCGTCTCGCGGCTGACGCAGGCCTGCCTGCAGCGGCGCACCAGCGTGCAGGACAAGGTCGAGGGCGGCGAGGGCTGCAGCGCCGACGAGTGGCGGGCCCTGCTCGCCGACGACGAGGAGATGAACGCGCTGCTGGCCGCGTTCCCCGACCGCCTCACGGTCTACTTCCCGTCCGGCGAGCCCCGCGCGCGCGCTCCCTGGCCCGATCCGGCCACGCGGGCGCACATGGTCGGCGAGCTCGCGCGCCACGCCAAGGCCCTGCGCGACGCCAAGATGCTGTTCGTCATCGGCCGCTCGAGCCCCGACGGCAACCCGACCGACGACCACGCGCTCGCCCTGCGCCGGATCAACGCGGTCGAGCGGCTCATCGACCAGGCGCTGGGCCGCGACAAGCCCAGCGAGCGCGGCGAGGGCCCGATGCTGATCGGCTGGGGCGCGCCGAGCGAGCGGCCGGTCGCGCTCGAGGCGTTCGTGCGCAACTACGCCGGCACCCAGACGCCGGTCGCCAGCACCCGCGAAGCCGGCGAGCGGCTCGCCGCCGCGTTCGCGGCCGTACGCGCCGGCGAGCCGGTCCCCGCCCGCCGCTCGCTCGAGCGCGACGTCAACCGCGTGGTCCTGGTGATCCCCGTCCCCTGCGCCGGCACCAAGGAGGCGCGGTGAAGCCCGCCCCCGCCCGCCGCCTGCTGCTCGCCGCCGCCCTGGCCGCCACCGTCGCCGTCGCCGCCGCGACCGCCGGCATCTGGCGCTTCCTACAGGTGCGAAGGGACATGTCCCGGACGCTCGAGACGTGCGCTTGCTGCGAGGAGCCGGCCCCGTGACGGCGCTCGCGGGGCTCGTCGAGGTGTCCCTTCGTGCAGGTGCGAGAAGACATGTCCGGAGCATCAGGCTCCTAAGAGCCTGGCGCTTCGGGCATGACCCATCGGACATGTCCTCTACGACCTGCCCCTGCGACCGCCGCCAGGAGCGCGCGCAGTGAAGACCACGCCGCTGCCCCCGCCCGAGCCGGAGGCCCCGCGCGCCTGGATCGCCGCGGCCTTCGTGCTCCTCGCTTCGGTGACCGTGCTGTCGGGCCTCACCCTGGTCCTGACCTGGCGCCTCGCCGCGCAGACCGAGGCGCTGGCCGAGCTGCGCGAGCGCGCCGCCTCGTGTCCCGTGCGCGAGCCGACCTCGTCGGAGCCGCGGATCGAGGTGGAGGCCGTCCCGCCGCCGCCGAGCGCCCCGCTCGGGTCCGGCGCCTACGTGGCCGCCGGCGTCGACGTCGCGCCGCTGATGCGCCTGCGGCTCGAGCGCGTCCGCCACGGGTCGCCCGCGGGCACGGTGCGGTTCGGCGCCGCCGACGTGCTGTCGCCGCGGGCCGTGCACGTCCTCAGCCTGTGGGCCCCGTGGTGCGTCGCCTGCAAGGAGGTCCTGCCCGACCTGCGCGAGCTGTTCGCGCGCCGCGGCGCCAGCTGGGGCGACGCTGTCCGCTTCCTCCCGGTCCAGGTGCTCGACCCCACCGCCCCCGAGGACGCCATCCGGATCTGGGGCCCGCTCATGCCGCCCAGCGCGGTGCAGCTGGCCGATCGCTCGCTGGCCGACAGCTTCATCGCCGCCCTGCGCGACGAGTCGCGCCGCCTGTACCAGGGCACCTTGCCGGTGACCCTGGCGTTCGACTGCAACCGCCGCGTCCGCTGGGCCCGGATCGGCGTCCCGAGCCCGGCGGAGCTGAAGGAGCTCGAGGAATGGCTCGACACCTTCCGCGCCGAGCTCAAGGACGGCGACCCGCGCTGCCGCCAGGTCTGGTGCGGCAACGGCCGCTGCGAGAACGGCGAGGCCGGCCGCTGCGAGGAGGACTGCGGCACCCCGGCCGAGGCCGCGGCCCCGAGCGAACGCCCGGTGACCGGCCCGATCGAGGTCGCGGTAGCCGCCCCGAGCGACGTCGCCGCGACGCCGACCGGCCCCGCGAAGACCGCGCCGAAACCGCGCGAGTGTCCGTCAGAGTGCCCGCGCTGCGACGCGAAGGGCCGCTGCCTCACGCTATGGGACGGCCCGCCGGCGACCGTGCCCATCCCGGCATCCGGCTGCGGCGACGGCAAGTGCGATGCCGGCGAGGACTCGAGCACGTGTTGCCGCGACTGCGGCTGCAAGCCCCCCCTGCAGTGCCGGCGCGGCCAGGGCGAGCAAGACGTCTGCCTGCCACCGCGGCTGTGGCCGGATTAGCGGCAACGCCGCGATTCGCTAGAGAGACGGCGGGCAGGCAGACCGCGACTATCCCGCGTCAGCAACATGCGGCATGTTCTTCTGAACATATCTCCAAGGACATGTTCAAAAGAACATACACGTTCTCGGCCACCTCGCTGTCGTGCTTTATGGCTTAGAAGCCATGTCCTGAAGGGCACATTCTCGAGAACCACGACCTTCAGGTCCCGTACGGCACCCCGCCTGGGTGGCTCAGAATCGCCCCTCGAGCACCAGCGAAGCTCCACCCAGTCGCACCTGGGGCCCGGCCGCGACCAGGAAGCGGCCGCCTCGATCGAGCAGGAGGCCGGTAACGGAGCTCGCTAGCAGGCCTCCACCGAGCCCGAGGAAAGCACCGCCGACAGTGTGCGTCACGCCGATTTGGCCAATGTTCCGCCGCTCGTCGTTGGTCCAGGCCATGCCGTCGGTCGCGCGATCGAACCGCTGCGCCCCGAGCCCGAGTGCCACCGCGCCGCCGATCGACATCAAGCCGCCGAGGGACGCGGTGACGATCCAACCGACGCGCCGCTGACGAGGCTCGGCCACACGGGCTACTAGCCCGCCGACCAGCGAGCCGGTGCCGACGCCGAGCACCGCGGCGCCGGCGGTCCGCAGCGTCCCCGCCGAGGCCACTGCCGCCTCGCAGGCCTGCACCGAGTACAGCGGATCGCCTGCCTGGCAGCGCTCGATGGGCCCGGCGAGGTTGGTCGACCACCGGCCCTGCCCGACCCCGAGCAAGCTCGCGCCGACCACCACTCCGACTGCGCCTACCCCCGACCACGCGAGGGTGAAGCGACGCAGCGTCCGTGCGTCCTGTCGCGGCCGGAGCTCGAGCACCTGCGCACCCGCACCGTTCGCCTCGACCCGTACGTCCTGCGCCACTGATTCGAAGCGCGGGTCGTCGATGCGGAGCTGCCAGACCCCGGAATCGAGCGCCAGCGTCGCGCGCCCCTCCGGGGGTACGGCGATCGTCAGGTCCGGTCGCAGATCCGACGCGTATGTGCCCCTGTACGACAGCGTGACGGTGACCGCCGACTCAATCTGGCGCGGCGCTCGCAGCTCGAGAGCCACGGGTCGCGTCTCCGTGCGAGCCGTCCGAACCAGCGCCGCAGCCTCCTCGCGCTGGACCGGCGTCAGCCCCGGCTGGACGAGCAGCGCCTCGAGGTGTGCGATCGCGTGGGTGTGATGACGCAGGGCGATCCGCGATGCTGCCGCATTGAACAGGTCCGATGCGACATGTCCTTCTCGCCACAAGGCCTCGAAGTCGACCGCTGCCTCGGCGTACCCGCCGCGTTCGAATGCCGCCCGCGCGCGACCGCGACGCGCCTCGACGTCGCTTGGAGCGCTCCCGCTCGCGGCCGGGGACGCGGACGCGGCCGGAGCAGGCGGCGCGAGAAGCAGGAGAGCGACCAAGAGGACGCAGACCATCGGCGGGGAGTGTACGGAAAACGACGGACGAACGCGAGGCCCAACCGAACTTGGGCGCCCCCCAACGCCAGTTGGGGGGCTCAGCGCACGCGCGCCCCGTTGATCGCTCGATCTGCCTCGCTTAGAGTTCCTCGTGATGCGCGTGCACGTGCGACTCGGCCTCCTGTTGACTCTCGGCGCCCTCAGCTGCCTCAAGAGCGACTTTCCGCCGGCGGACGACCCGTCGTGGCAGTGCAACAAGAACTTCGTCTGCGACCCCGACGAGAACCAGGTCTCCTGCCCCGACGACTGCATCTGGTCCGAGGCCGCCGGCGAGGGTCCCGCGGCAGTTGTATGCGACGCGCAAGAGAACTGGACCTTTGTCGAAGCCTGCCGCGAGACTTGCGGCAACGGCCAGCAGGACGACGGCGAGACCCAGGACACCTGCCCCCGCGACTTCCCCGGCCCAGGCTGCGGCGACGGCATTTGCGCCCCCGCCGAGGACCCGACCCGTTGCCCCGTCGAGTGCCACCCCGGCAGCTGCGGCGACGGCCTCTGCGACCACCACGAGAACACCGCCGTCTGCGCCGAGGACTGCACCGACAGCTGCGGCGACAGCGTGTGCCAGGCCGGTGAGGAGACCACCTGCACCCGCGACTGCCCGCCCTGCGAGGACGACTCCTGTGTCTGCGGGGACATGGTCTGTGGGACAGGCGAGTCCATGACCACCTGCCCCCAGGACTGCACCGAGCCCACCTGCGGCAACGGCGTCAAGGAAGGAAACGAGCCCTGCGACGACGGCAACAAGGTGGACACCGACGCCTGCACCAACGCCTGCGTCCTCGCCACCTGCGGTGACGGCATCGTCTGGCCCGGCGAGGAGGAGTGCGACGACGGCGACAACAACGGCCCCGGCCAGCCCTGCAGCGCCGATTGCGAGCTCAGCGAGTGCGGCGACGGCCAGGTCGGCCCCGGTGAGACCTGCGACGACGGCAACGACGACGACACCGACGACTGCGCCGCCTGCCAGCCCGCCTCCTGCGGCGACGGCTACCTCTGGGCCAGCGAGGAGACCTGCGACGACGGCAACCTGATCGACACCGACGCCTGCACCAACGCCTGCGAACCCGCCGACTGCGGCGACAGCATCGTCCACGAAGGCGAAGAAGAGTGCGACGACGGCAACGAGGTCGACACCGACACCTGCTCCAACGAATGCCTCAAGCCCCGCCGCGTCATCTTCGTGACGAGCAGCGAATTCAAGGGCAATCTCGGCCTCATCGGCGACATCGACAAAAAATGCCAGACCGCCGCGATGGCTGCTGGCCTGCCGAATCACTCAACCTTCAAAGCCTGGATCTCAACGTCTGCAACCTGGCCGGCAAAGCGCATGGATACGGGCTACCAAGGCATGTACGTCCTTGCGGACGGCACACCGGTCGTCGAGAACGGCTGGACGGACCTCACAGATGGAGCCCTGCTACACGCAATCGACCAGACGGAGAATCAGGACGCAGTAAGCGCGGGATCGTGGACAAACACGAAAGCAGACGGGACCAGAATTGACGAAGAAGATTGCGAATCTTGGACGGCTGATAGTGTGGACTTCTACGGAGCATTCGGGAAGACTAACGCGGCGGACACGTCTTGGACCGATTCGATGAACTCAATCACTTGCGATATCCCCCGAAGACTCTACTGCGTTGAGGACCCTTGACGCACAATGGCCGTTTTGAACGCCGCGAGCGCGAACGCGACGACTGCGGACCCGTGAAGATCTGCCGACTTGAACGCCGCGACTGCGAGCGCGCCGTCTGCGTGCCTGCCAAGATTCGGTCGACTTGAACGTAGCGAGCGAACCCGACGTCTGCGTGCCCGCCAAGATCCGGCCGACTTGAAGGCCACGAGCGCGAGCGCGAGGTCTGCGTGCCCGTCAAGAGTTCGCCGAATTAACACGGCGAGGGCGAGCGCGGCGACTGCCGACTCCCGCCGACCAGCGCCCCGGCGCCGACCAGCCCCGCGCCCGTCACCACCCCGACCGCGCCCGCCGCTCCCCAGCCCAGCGCGAAGCGGCGCAGCGCGCGTGCGTCGGGGCGCGCGCGGAGCTCGAGGATCTGCGGCGCCGTCGGGGCCGACGCCTCGACGCGAACTTCGAGCGTGATCGGCTCGAAGCGCGGGTCGTCGACGCGCACGCGCCACACGCCCGGGTCGAGCGCGAGCGCCGTCCGGTCGCCGGGACCGATCGTCTTGGAGATGTCGGGGCGCACGTCGGACGCGAACGCCGACACGGTGCCGAGCGTGACCGTGAGCGGCGTCGCCAGCGGCCGCGCGGACCGCAACACCAGAGTCACCGCCACCGTCTTGCCGCGGGCGATCTTCTCGAGGTTGGAGGCCTCGCCGCGCTGCTCCGGCGTCAACGTCGGCAACGCCAGCAGCGACTCGAGGTGGGCCACCGCGTGCGCGTAGTGGCGGAGCGCGAAACGCGAGGCTGCTGCATTGAACAGGTCCGAAGCGCCATGTCCTTCGCGCCAGAGCGCCTCGTACTCGAGCGCCGCCTCGGCGAAGCGACCGTTCTCGAACGCGGCCTGGGCGCGAGCACGACGCTCTTCGCCGCTCGTCGGCGCGTTCGGACCCGTGGCCGGCGACGCGGAGGACGGAGCGGCAGGCGCCAGGAGCAGGAGAGCGGCCACGAGGACGCAGACCATGGGCCAGCGAGTCTACGGAAAAGTGCCGACGAAGGCGAGCACCCAACTGCAGTTGGTCCCCCCCCAACCGGCGTTGGGGGGCGGATGGGTGGCCCACGCCGTTGCTCGCCGCAGATCCGTGCCTTAGGATCCATCGATGGCGCGCAAGCACCTCCTGATCGCTTTCTCGCTCGGCCTCGGCGGCCCGAGCTGCCTCCGCGGCGAGTTTCCGGCGGCCGACGATCCGCACTGGCAGTGCAACAAGGACTTCGTCTGCGACCCCGACGAGAACCAGGTCTCCTGCCCCGACGACTGCGTCTGGTCCGAGGCCACCGGCGAGGGCCCCGGCGCAGAGGTGTGCGACGCCCGAGAGAACTGGACCTTCGTCGCCGCCTGCCGCGAGACTTGCGGCAACGGCCAGCAGGACGACGGCGAGACCCAGGACACCTGCCCCCGCGACTTCCCCGGCCCCGGCTGCGGCGACGGCATTTGCGCCCCCGCCGAGGACCCCACCCGCTGCCCCGTCGAGTGCCACCCCGGCAGCTGCGGCGACGGCCTCTGCGCCCTCCACGAGAACACCGCTGTCTGCGCCGAGGACTGCACCGACAGCTGCGGCGACAGCGTGTGCCAAGCCGGTGAGGAGACCACCTGCACCCGCGACTGCCCGCCCTGCGAGGACGACTCCTGTGTCTGCGGGGACATGGTCTGTGGGACAGGCGAGTCCATGACCACCTGCCCCCAGGACTGCACCGAGCCCACCTGCGGCAACGGCGTCAAGGAAGGAAACGAGCCCTGCGACGACGGCAACAAGGTGGACACCGACGCCTGCACCAACGCCTGTACCACGGCCACCTGCGGCGACGGCATCGTCTGGAAGGGCGAGGAGGAGTGCGACGACGGCGAGGACAACGGCCCCGGCCAGCCCTGCAGCGCCGATTGCGAGCTCAGCGAGTGCGGCGACGGCCAGGTCGGCCCCGGCGAGACCTGCGACGACGGCAACGACGACGACACCGACGACTGCGCCGCCTGCCAGCCCGCCGCCTGCGGCGACGGCCACCTCTGGACCGGCGAGGAGACCTGCGACGACGGCAACACGATCGACACCGACGCCTGTACCAACGCCTGCGAACCCGCCGACTGTGGCGACAGCATCGTCCACGAAGGCGAAGAAGAGTGCGACGACGGCAACCAGGTCGACACCGATGCCTGCTCCAACGAGTGCCTCAAGCCCCGCCGGGTCATCTTCGTGACCAGCGAGAAGTTTGTCGGCAACCTCGGGGGTCTGAGCGGCGCGGACATGAAGTGCGCGACGGCGGCGACCGCCGCGGGGCTCACGAACGAGGCGACCTTCAAGGCCTGGCTGTCGAGCGGAGGAACCTCGGCTGCGAAGCGGCTCGACACCCAATACCTGGGGATGTACGTGTTGAGCGACGGAACTCCGGTGGCCGAGAACGGCTGGGCCGATCTGACTGATGGCGAGCTCCTGCACGCAGTCGACCTGACCGAGACGAACGTGAAGATAAACACGACTCCGTGGACGAACACGAAGACCGACGGAGCCGCCGGCGAGAACCACTGCGACGGCTGGAATGACGATACCGGGGACTTTTCCGGCGGATTCGGCAAGACCAATGCGAGCAATGCGGCCTGGACCGACGCGATGGACAGCAACTCGTGCAACAATTTCGCCTCCATTTACTGCATCGAGGACCCGTGAAGTACTGGAGGAGTTCAGGGCCTGTGACCAGTAGGCCTCACGCAAACGGGCCCATAGGGACTTGCCTCCTCGGGCTCGCCCTCGCGACCTGCGCAAGCGAGCCCGAGCACCCGCCCTGGCAGTGCAACAAAGACTTCGTCTGCGACCCCGACGAGAACCAGGTCTCCTGCCCCGACGACTGCGTCTGGTCCGAGGCCACCGGCGAGGGTCCCGGCGCCCAAGTGTGCGACGCCCGAGAGAACTGGACCTTCGTCGCCGCCTGCCGCGAGACCTGCGGCAACGGCCAGCAGGACGACGGCGAGATCCAGGACACCTGCCCCCGCGACTTCCCCGGCCCAGGCTGCGGCGACGGCCTCTGCGCCCCCGCCGAGGACCCCACCCGCTGCCCCGTCGAGTGCCACCCCGGCAGCTGCGGTGACGGCCTCTGCGACCTCCACGAGAACACTGCCGTCTGCGCCGAGGACTGCACCGACAGCTGCGGCGACGGCGTGTGTCAGGCCGGTGAGGAGACCACCTGCACCCGCGACTGCCCCCCTTGCGAGGACGACTCGTGTGTCTGCGGGGACATGGTCTGCGGGACAGGCGAGTCCATGACCACCTGCCCCCAGGACTGCACCGAGCCCACCTGCGGCAACGGCGTCAAGGAAGGAAACGAGCCCTGCGACGACGGCAACAAGGTGGACACCGACGCCTGCACCAACGCCTGTGCCCTCGCCACCTGCGGCGACGGCATCCTCTGGAAGGGCGAGGAGGAGTGCGACGACGGCGAGAACAACGGCCCCGGCCAGCAATGCAGCGCCGATTGCGAGCTCAGCGAGTGCGGCGACGGCCAGCTCGGCCCGGACGAGACCTGCGACGACGGCAACGACGACGACACCGACGAATGCGCCGCCTGCCAGCCCGCCGCCTGCGGCGACGGCCACCTCTGGACCGGCGAGGAGACCTGCGACGACGGCAACACGATCGACACCGACGCCTGCACCAACGCCTGCGAACCCGCCGACTGCGGCGACAGCATCGTCCACGAAGGCGAAGAAGAGTGCGACGACGGCAACCAAGTCGACACCGACGCCTGCTCCAACGAGTGCCTCAAGCCCCGCCGCGTCATCTTCGTAACTAGCGGAGAATTTAAGGGGAATCTCGGCCTCATCGACGACATAGATAAAAAATGCAGGACCGCTGCGGAGAACGCCGGCCTCGCAAACCCCATGACCTTCAAAGCCTGGATCTCCACGGGAGATTTCTGGCCGGCCATGCGAATGGATACGAGCTACCTCGGCATGTACCTACTCGTCGACGGCACGCTGGTCGCCGAGAACGGTTGGGCTGACCTCACGGACGGGACAATTTTCCATGCCATTGACAGAACGGAAATGGGAACGCTCGCGGACGGCACCCCTTGGACCAATACCAAGGCTGATGGCACCGCGGGTCTCAACCATTGTGTGGGTTGGTCCAGTTCTTCTCAAATGAACACAGGGTTGTACGGCTCTACCCTCGCCACGGACACCGCCTGGACCGACTCGACGAAGATAGCCGCTTGCTCCTTCCCGGCCCCGCTCTACTGCATCGAGGACCCATGAAATGCATTGAGGACCCATGAAACAGCGCAACGAGCTGGCTTCTACGCCCGACCGATTCACCACAGACGCCACCTGGACAAATTCGACGTTCGCAGTCTTTTGCTCCTTCTCTGCCCCACTCTTCTGCATCGAGGATCCGTGAACCACCGCAACGGTCGGGCACTTGCCCCCAGTCGACTCGAGGGTCGTCTGCGCTTCGGAGTCTCCCTACTCGCCCTTGCCCTCACCACCTGCGCAAGCGAGTCCGAGCACCTGCCCTGGGAGTGTAACCACGACTTCGTCTGCGACCCCGACGAGAACCAGGTCTCCTGCCCCGACGACTGCGTCTGGTCCGAGGCCACCGGCGAGGGCCCCGGCGCTGAAGTCTGCGAAGCCCGAGAGAACTGGACCTTCGTTGCCGCCTGCCGCGAGACCTGCGGCAACGGCCAGCAGGATGACGGCGAGACCCAGGACACCTGCCCCCGCGACTTCCCCGGCCCAGGCTGCGGCGACGGCTTCTGCGCCCCCGCCGAGGACCCCACCCGTTGCCCCATCGAATGCCACCCCGGCAGCTGCGGCGACGGCCTCTGCGACCTCCACGAGAACACCGCCGTCTGCGCCGAGGACTGCAGCGACAGCTGCGGCGACACCGTCTGTCAAGCCGATGAGGCGACGACGACTCGTGTGTCTGCGGGACATGGTCTGCGGGACAGGCGAGTCCATGACCACCTGCCCCCAGCACTGCACCGAGCCCACCTGCGGCAACGGCGTCAAGGAAGAGAGCGAGCCCTGCGACGACGGCAACAAGGTCGACGGCGACGCCTGCACCAACGCCTGCACGACCGGCGGCGACGGCATCCTCTGGCCCGGCGAGGAGGAGCTCCCCCCTCTTTTGCATCGAAGACCCCTAAAAAACTCGGCCCGACCGACCCCTCGCCTGCGTCTGCCCAAGGCCGCTGGTGAAGGTTCCGCCTTCAGGTGTGCGACGTGCGAAAGACTGGACCCTCGTCGCCCTCGGGCCACCCATCGACTCGCTACCGCTCACCCCAGCCCCGCGGCCAGCCCTTCCGCCAGCCGGGCCACGAACGCCTGCTCGTCGTGCGCCTCGATCTCCTCCGCCACCTCGTTCATCACAGTATAGACATTCGCCATCACGAACATCATGTCGATCGGATCGGGCGCCTCGTCGATGGCCAGGCGGGTGAGTGCGCGGGCGATCAGCGAGTGGCGCTGCTGTAGGACGATCCCCTCGTCGAAGCGGGCGATGCCCGGCTCGCTACCTGTCCCGATGGCCAGGCGATCGAGGCGCAGCTGTTCGAGCGCCGACCCGTGGCGCGCACGGGCCCACTCGAGCTCTGCGCGGACCAGCGCCAGCAACTGCTGCTCGGGCGTCGGCTTCGGCGCGGGCGCCGGCACTGCCGAGGCCACGGCCTCCGCCCCCGGAGCCTTCCCCGGCCCTTCCCCGAGAAACGCCCGCCGCACCTCTTGCTGCTGCACCTGCAGCTCCCTCGCCTGCGCCCTCCTCGCCGCATCCTGCACGAGCCTCACCAGCTCCTGCTGCGCCGCCGCCTCCGCCTCCACGCGCCTCCTCGCCTCCTCGGCCGCCTTCGCCCGCGCCTTGCGCAGCGCCGGCGGCACGATCTCCGCCAGCGCCGCCTTCAGCTCCGTCAGCGCCTTCCCCAGGTCCCCTGACATCCCCTCTGCACTCTCCAGCGACTCATCCACGTGGGCCAGCCAGTTCGCCGCCTTGTCGCGCTCGCTCGCGTTCATCCGGCCGCCGGACTTCACCTGTTTCGCCAGCGTCTCGTACAGCCGGCACACCTGCTTGCCCAGGCTGCTGTGCTGGCGCGCGTCCAGCCTCATTGCTCCGGATTCACCGTTCAGCCCCCAGCCGCTCACGATCCCTGCGCAGGGCAGCCCCGGCGCTGCCTGGATTCGCCCGACCTCTCGCCCCTCGCGGGCCAGCGCCACAGTATCGTCATTCGTCGGTGTGCGTGGGATCCACAGGTGCGCCTCGAGTCCGCCTGCGATCATCGCCTTGCGATCGACCCACGCCACCTCGCGCAGATCGGGCAGCTTGCACTCCGGCGCCGCGGCCAGCGCCCGGATCGCCGCCAGCTCCGCTTCCCAGCGATAATCGAGCACCTTCACCTCGCCCAGCGCCTCGAGCAAGCGGCGCGCCGGGGGGTCGACCACCAGGATCCTGCGCTCCGACTCGGCCGAGCGCGGCGGCGCCTCCACCGGCTTCGTCACCACCTCGAACGACTTCTGCGAGCGCACCGAAATTTCCGCCAGCGAGCACCGCGAGCCCCACACATCGATCAGCAGCGGCAACGCCTTCACCGCCTCCACCCCGCGCCCAGGCTCCGAGCCCTCCTTCGTCGCCTGCTGGATCCGCCGCGCCGCGTACTCGAGCAGCAGCACCCGCCCCGCCGCGCGCTCGTTCACCGGCAGCGATTCGTAGCCCTCGCACAGCGCCACGATCAGATTCGTCGCCGCCCGCCGGCAGCGGCGCAGCAGATGACCATAGCGCTTCGTCCGAGTGTCGACCTCGCCGCTCGACGTCAGCGGCAGCTCGAGATCGCTGGCGATCGCCACCAGCGGCGCCGCTGCGCCCTCGTGCACGAATTCCCCGATCTTGCGCCCGTCCAGGCACACATCGATGCGCAGCGTCGCCTCGCCGTTCTCGCGGCGCAACCCCACCTCGCCCTCGACCTTGCCCTTCTCGTCCGCCAGCGACGTCTTCGTCCACACGCTCGCCGCGTCCAGAGTCAGCGACGTGATCGTCGGCAGCTCGGCCAGGCGCCGCGCCAGTCGCTGCGCCCGCACCCGCTCGCTCCCGTCGACCACGCCTGCCTCACCGACCCACCGGCGCAGCGCCGCGATCGCCGGCGCATCCTCGCGCACGATCGGCGGCTCCGGCAGCGTCGCCCCCGGCGTCGTCATCGGCACCCACGCGATCCGGCCCTCTGCGGCCACCACTGCCTCGACCTCCTCGAGGCTCAGGACTCGCCGGCCGATCGTCGCGAACAGCGGCACTTGCATGAGCAGCGGCGCCGCGGCCAGCACCTCTGCGCGCGTGCTCTCGGCCAATCGACGCAGCAGCTGCGAGCGCAACCACGTCCACGTCGCATCGTCGATGCCCGACCCGCGCACCCAGCGGTCGACCACGCCCATCACCAGAGCCCACGCCGCGCTGCGCAGCGCGATCGCCACCGCCGAGACCGCCGCCTCTTCCGCCACGTCGTCCCAGCTCGCGTTCGGCCGCAGCCCCGTCGCCGACGCCAACCCCGTGATCGGCCCGAAGCCCAGCTCGAGCGTGCGCCTCGTCAACGGTCGGCCCTCGAAGCGCAGCTCGATCGTCGCCGGCGGCACCTCTTTCGCCGGCGCGCTCGCCAGTCCCGGCGGATGCAGCGTCAACACCGCCTCGACCTCCTCCGTGCGCCACGAATGGCACCACAGCCCCGGCTCGATCCCCGCGGCGGTCGCTGCCTCGTGCGCCGCGCGCGTCAGCTCCTCGCTCGAGCGCGCGTTCTGGGCCCAGAACTCGCGCTCACGGCGGCGCACCGCCAGCGTCGGCGCCCACGACTGCAGCATGCTTTCCCCGCCGAGCAGGCCCGCGAGGATCTTGCGGTCGCCGCGGCCGAGCCACGCGATCTCGCGGCCGAGCGACGGCTCCTGCGCCACCGAGCGATCGATCTCCTCGAGCCGACCGACCCGCGCCTGTCGCCGCGCCAGCTCGTCGAGCGAGCGCCGCGCCCCGTCGAAGTCCTCGAACAGCGGCACGTGCATCAGCGCTGCCAGCGGCCACGACGACGCGCGCAGCTGCGCCGCTGACGGCAACCACTGCCCCACGACCTCCTGACCCGGCCACAGCGCCTCCGGCACCCCGAGCCGCTGCCACAGGCCTACCCGCGTCTCCGCGTCGAGCGCCAGCAGCAGCCACGCCTTGACCACCCCGCGCACGCCCATCTTGGTCGACGTCCCGCCTGACCTTTGGGCCAGATCGGCCAGCGGCCCCTGCAGCGCCGCCAGCGCGCGCAGCACCACCTCGACCAGCACCGCGTCGCGGGCCGCGTCGTCGAACATCTCGCCCGGCGTGAACGGCCCCTCGACCGCCAGCTCGAGCCCCGCCACGCCCCAGTCGACCTCGATCTGGCGCAGCAGACAGCCCTGTCCGATCAGCCAGATCCGCCCCTCCGTCCGCCCGCCCTCGACCGCCTCGGCCGCCAGCCCGAGCTCCCCGCGGATCGTCGCCGTCGCCGCCAGCGGCGCGCGCAGCAGGTACTTCCGGCTCTTCGGCAACTGCGGCGACGTCCGGCGCTGCAGCCACGCCAGCCGCGCCCTCTCGCGCTGCTGCGCCGCCGCGAGCGCGTCGTCGACCGCGATCACGTTGCACGCCAGCAGCCGCGCCAGCTGATTCGCCTCCGCGCGAGGCACCCGCGGGATCGGCGGGCCCTCGGCCTTCAGCGTCGAGTACGTGCCCGTCGCGTAGCGCAGCTCACGAGCCCCGCTCTCCGCGTTCGTCGTCACCGCCCCCGCCAGCACCTCCAGGCCGACCGTTTGAACATGTCCCTCCGAACATGTCCTCGCGTCCATCCACGTGATCGCCCGGGCCAGCGGCGCCACCTCGGCCCGCTTGCGCAGGTCGCGGAGCTTGAGGAACTGCAGCACCTCCGCGCGGATCCGCGGCATCACCGACTCCGGCCGCAGCTCCCCGCTCTCCACCCCTGCGACCGCGCGCGCCAGCAGGGCCCAGCGGGTCGCGCGGACCAGCACCGCGACCTGCTCGAAGCCCGCGTCGGCGACGATCTTCGCCATCGACACGTCCTTGCGGAGCGCCTCGGCCTCGACGATCGCCACCATCCCGGGCCCCACGCCCTCGAGCGGGTGAGTGTCGATCCACACCCCGTCCTTGACCAGGTGCACCTCCGCCGGCGAATCGCCCGGGAGCAGCGCCACCATCCCCGTCATTCCCGGCTCGGCCAGCTCGAGCGTCAGCATCGCGTGCGCGACCCTGGGCCCGAACGCGATCGCCTGGCCGTCGAGCGTGATCGACATCTGCGCGTGGGCGCAGCGCTCGCGCAGGTACACCTCCTCGGCCAGGCTGCCGCGCAGGTCGCGGAAGAACGCGATCAGCAGGCCGACGTGCAGCCGCTTCTCCACGTGGATCGTCGTCTCCGCGATCGGCGGCTCGATCGTCGTCAGCGCGTCCTCGCGGCCGGGCACCAGCCGCAATTGTGAAGGCCCGCTGCGCAGCACGATCTGGCTCGGCCCCAGCCCGAGCGCCGCGTTGAGGCCGAGCGCCAGCTGCCGGAGCCCGCGCAGGTCGGCCTCGTCGCCGTCGGCGAAGATCGATCCCCACAGCTCGTCGAGCTCCGCGCGCCTGAACGGCCGGCCGTCGAAGCGCATGCGCATGTCGTCGGCGTCGATGTCGAACGCGATCCGCGTCGCCCCGCGCAGCGCCGCCGCCTGCACCAGCTCGAGCACGTAGCGGCGCGCGTCGGCCAGCTGGAACTTCTGCATCTTCGCCCGCGCCTGCGCGCGGTCCAGGGTGAAGCGGCCCTGCGAGTCGACCTCGCCGCCGGCCCGCAGTTCGTCGACCAGCTCGTTCAGCCGTCCATCCGTCGCCATCGCGCCTCCGCGGCCGCGCTCGCCAGCTCGGCGTCGACCGTCGAGCTCAGCTCGCCGTGCAGAAAGAAGGACTTGATCGCCAGGTACGCCGCCAGCTCCGGCTCGCGCCTCGCCACCGCGCGCAGGTGGAGCAGCGTCGGGTGCAGCGCCGACAGCACCAGCACGCGCCCGCTCGCCAGCCAGCCGCTCGCCAGCAGGCCGACGTCCGCCGTCTTCGTGCACTCGCCGAAGCGCGCCTGAGTGATCGCCACGCGCTCCGCGATCGCCGACTCCGGGTAATCGAAGCGCCCCACGGTCACCTCGCGGACCTTCCAGCCGCGCGCCTTCAGCAACGCCGCCAGCGCCGCGCACAGCGGCGCCCACGCGCTCGCCTCCTCCGATGCCAGCGGCAGCGCAGTGCACCACCGAGTGATCGGCGTCGCCCACGCCGCGGTCGCCGTGTACACCAGAGTGTCGATCGCGTCGCGCGGCGCGCAGGCGATCACGAAGTGCTTGTCGGCCCGCATCGCCGCGACCAGCGGCGACATCGCCGTCGCGCACAGCACCGGGCGCGAAGTCGCCTGCTCGCGCAGCGTCTTCATCGCCACCGGCGGCCCGCCGATCGTCGGCAGCACCTTCGCCGTCAGCCAGCGCGGCTGCGCGTAGCGGAAGTTGAACGGCGCCTCCGCGCAGCGGTACAGCAGCTCGCGCACGTGCGCGGGCGCGGCCTCGCCGGCGGCGATCCGCTCGAGCGCCGCGAACACCTGGTCCATCAGCCGCCCGCGCGCCACCTCCTGCACGATCGTCATCGCCTTGGCGTAGTTCTCGTCGCGGATCACGTTGTCGCGGGTCAGCGTGTGCTCGAGGAAGCGCGAGTCGATCTTGTAGGCGATGAACGGCAGCGACGCGTCGCGCTCCTCGTGCAGCGTCAGGCCGCCGTGGTAGTAGCCGCGCAGCGCCTCGGCCTCGGGCACGATCGCCATCACCAGCGAAGTGCCCTCCTCCTCGTGCCGCACCTTGCACAGCCCGTCGAGGTCGAGCGGGCCGCTCACGCGCTCGCCGTCGAGGAGCAGCTCGATCGTCACGTGCTTGCACCAATACGCCAGGGTCTCGCGCGCCCTCTCTCGCGCCGTCTCGACCTCGGTCGCCGACGCCGACTTGTACAGCCGCACAGTCGTGCCCTCGACCGGGTCGTGCAGGCGGATCCGCTCGAACGAGCGGTCGCGGCGGAACACCACCCGCCACCACTCGCCGGCGCGACCGGTGTCGACACAAACCACATCCGGATCGATCGCGAACACCGACACGAAGCCGATGCCGAACCGGCCGATCTTCGTGTAGTCGCCCTCCTTCGCCGACGAGAACAGACGGGTGAGGCGCGTGTCGATGATCTCGCGCGTCATCCCCTCGCCCGCGTCGGCGACCTCGATGATCATCGCCCCGCGGCTCGGGTCGTGATCGATGCGCACCTCGATCTGCGGGCTGCCGGCGTCGATCGAGTTCTGCACCAGCTCGCGGAGGAACGCCCACGGATCGGCGAACTGGTGGACGAGGCCCTCGAGCGCGTCGCCGACGTTCGTGATCTCCGGGGCCTGCCTCGCCATCGATCGGCGAGCACGGTACCTCCGGGCGCGACCGGCCGGCAAGTTACGGCCCCGCGCGAGGCGGAGCGGAAGCGCCCCGCAGCGCGCAGGACCGGGGCCGCTCAGCCGCAGCCGTCGCCTTCGGGGCAGGCGTTGTTCTCGTCGCGGGGGACCGTCTGCTCGCAGCCGGCGATGTCCTCGAACGTGTTGCTGGCCGAAAAGTCAGGTCCGCCGCCTTGCCAGCCGCGCGAGATGCCGTTGCCCGCGCTGTGGGCGATCGCCGTGTTCTGGATGAACGCGCTCGCCGGCATCCCCTCGACGAACAGGATGCTCGCCTCGTCGGCCTCGGCGCAGGTGAAGCCGACGCAGCCGCACTCGCCGCCCGCATACTCGACGCGCGCGTGCTCGAGGCGGTTGTGGGCCGCGGGCACGCTGCCGTACCACAGGCCGATCCAGTCGCCGGGCGCCGGGGTCTCCGCCGCCGACGTGAACACGATCGGCTGCTCCGCAGTGCCGACCGCCACCAGCGCCCCCGTCGCCGGCTCGACGTCGCTCGTCCAGTGCTCGATCTCCAGCGCGGTCCCCGGCAGGAACTCGATCTTCACCCCCGGCTCGATCGTCAGCGTCGTCAGCGCCTGCGCCGGCCCGCCGACGCTGAAGCGCGAGCCGCCGAACTCGCCGAAGTGGTACGGCACCCCGCGGTCGCGCATCGTCGCGTCCTCTTGCAGGCCGCCGCTGCTGTTCGCGCCCTCCTCGTCGATGTGGATCTTGTCGACCAGGTTGCCGGTGTAGTCGCCGTCGGGCAGCGAATCGAGCGTGTGCTCGCCGAGGCGCACCGGGTACGGGTTCTCCGCGCTGCCGCTGCCGGTCACCACCAGCTGCGTCGACTCGGGCAGGAAGCCCGACACCCACTGCGCCAGCACCCCCGTGCCGACCGAGTCCTTCACCGTCACGTGATCGACGCGGGCCAGCTTCTTGGTCGGCGTCTCGCTGTCGCCGCGCAGCACCAGCGACGCGTTGTAGAGGAACCCGTCGGACCCGCCGCCCTCGAGCGTCACGTGCGACAGCAGCAGCTGCGCCGTGTGATACGCCACCAGCGCGCTCCACGGCGCCTCGCCGTCGCGCACGAAGCGGATCGGCCGCTCCGGCTCGCCCTCGGCCTTGAGCGTCGTCACCACCGTGGAGCTCGTGTGGCCGAACACCAGCGCCGCGTCGGCCTGCATCCGCACCTCCGCGC
Source organism: Nannocystis punicea (assembly GCF_026965555.1). Lineage (GTDB taxonomy): Bacteria > Myxococcota_A > Polyangia > Nannocystales > Nannocystaceae > Nannocystis > Nannocystis punicea. The sequence goes on from NZ_CP114040.1 coordinate 6,399,088, forward strand.
ACGGCTCGATCGTCAGCGTCGCCCCGTCGGGCACCGACACGAAGCGCGTGACGATGTGCGGGCTCCCGTCGGCCGTCCACACCTCGTTCATCCCGACCTCGCCGTCGTGCATCGTCGGCCCCGCCATCGGCGCCGGACAGGCTTCTGGCGCGCCGGTGGTCGGCGCCTCGGTGTCGGTGGCCGTCGCGCCGGTGCTGGTGTCGGTGTCGGGCGAATCGGTGGTCGCCTCCTCTGCGGGGCACGCGCTCAACGTGCAGAGGGTCAGCACCGCCGAGGTCGTCCAGGTCGAAGTCTTCAAGTCATGCTCCTTCAAAGATGCGGGCCTTGTAGCCGACGTGGCCCGGCCCGCGGATCACCGCGGCCGCTCGCCGACGCCGTGACAAGCTCACGCACGTGCGCATCGGCCGGCGAAACCGCGGTGACTGCCGCGCGAGCCGCTGCGAACGACGCCCCTCGAGGAGACTCTCCATGCGCGCGATCGCGACGCGCACCGCCGCGATCGCCGCGGTGACACTTCCGGCCGCGCGCGGTGTTGAGGGCGGACATGCAGCCCCGAACCGCCTTCTACGCGCTCACCCTGCTCTTGCCTGCGTGCGACAACGACGACCCGCCGCAAGACGAGCCGACCATCGCCGAGCTGGCCGCGTGCGACGAGTCCGACCTCGATCCGACCCCCTTCATGGGCCCGGCGTTCGACGACAGCGGCGACCTGATCGCCCCGCTGCCCCAGCCGCACGTCGTCGCCACCACCGTCGGCTGGCACACCCCCGAGAACACCGACGCGCTGTCGGCCGAGACCCAGCCGCCGATGATGGACCTCTTCACCCACGACGGCTTCCTCGGCGCCCGCTTCGCCACCTCCGAGCGCTGCGGCAGCGCGCGCACGATCTCGCTGTGGCGCGACGACGCCGCGCGCATGAAGTTCGTGTTCGGCACCGTGCACAGCAAGGCGATCAAGAACGGCCTCAAATTCACCCAGGGGTGGGAGACCACCAACTGGAGCGAGACCGCCTCCGACCAGCCGCCGACCTGGGACGACGTCCGCCGGCGGCTGAACGAGATCCGTCAATGACGACAATGTCCCCGAGGACATGCCCCATCTGGCATGCCCATGAGGACAGGTCTGTTCGCGCATGCCCTTCAGGCCATGGTCTACGGCAGCGCCAGCGCCAGCAGGGCGACGTCGGGGGCGCCGAGCCCGGTCGGATAGTCCCAGCCGGGCCCGGCGTGATAATGTTCGGTGGCGCCGTACTTGATGTCGCGGAAGGTCGAGCGCGTCGTCTCGTCGCCGTAGAGGATCGGGTTCAGGTAGCCGACGCGGGGCAGCCCGAGGGAGCGGCGGTAGCCGTTCACCACCGCCAGCATCCCCGCGAACGCCGGCGCCGCGAACGACGTCCCGCCGAAGTACTCCCACTTGGACCAGCGGCGCATCCACATCGGGTAATCGGTCGACGCGCACAGCGCCAGGTCGGCCATCGCCCGCCGGTCGATGTGGACGTCGGCGTCCTGCCAGTACGGGCGGGCGAACGACTTGGCCGGGCCCGAGCCCGACATCACCCACGCCCACTCCTTCTCGATCATCCCCTCCTGGCTGGCGACCAGCTCCGTCCCGCCGACGCAGAGCACGTACGGGCTCGAGCACGGCGTGTCGGGCATGCCGGAGTCGCCGCTGGCCGACACCAGAGTCATCCCGAGCGCCGCGCCCATCAGCGCCGACTCGTCGTACTGGTGGCGCAGCGGCTTCGGCTCCGAGTCCTCGCGGTGGGCGAACGAGAACGTCAGGACGTCGACCTCGTTGGCCGTGATCGCGTGGTTCCAGGTGAACAGCAGCGACGTGTTGCGCGCGTCGGGCCCCTCGTAGACCACCGCCTCGGCGCCCGGCGCCATCGACGTCGCCCACTGCACGTCGAGCGCGGTCTCGGTCACGCGCTCGAACACAGGCTCCATCACCGCCACCCGCTTCGGCAGCTCGCGCACCACCCCGAACGACTTCCAGAAGATCTGCAGGTCGATCGCGTGATACGTCCCGGCCGCGACCACCCCGATCGACGAGCCGGCGCCGGTGAACCCGGCGTCGAACAGCGGGTGCAGGTTGTACGCGCCGTAGAACGCCCGCGGCCCGTACGCCTCCGGCCCCGGCGGGTCGGCCACGATCGCGCCGACCTCCGGCGTCAGCTCGCCCTTCTCGGCCGGCAGGTCGGCGCTCGCCAGGCCGTTGGTGCGCTCGGCGACGAACTTCGGCAGGGTGAACCGGTCGAGCGTGCAATAGACCGGGAACGGCGGATCTTCCCACAATGGGTTCTTGCGCAGGCAGATGTGCAGCTCGGTCTGGAAGGTCGCGTTGAAGTCGGCGACCGTGCCCGAGAACTGGACCAGCAAGCGGTTCTTCGCCTCGTAGTCGATCGTGAACCCGCGCGAGCGCAGCCAGTTCTCGACCAGGCCGACGTCGGTCGGGTCGGGCGCGTGCTCGGCCATCCATTCGTCGACCGTCATGTAGCCGCGGAACAGCGGGCTCCCGGGCGCGTACATCAGCGCCACGCGGTCCTCGAGCAGCTCGCGCTGGCGCGTCGGGAAGCCGATCAGGGCCCGAAAACCGGCGTCGGGCGGCGCCACGCCCTGATCGTCGTAGACCCCCGGCAACGGGCTCGGGAGCCCGTCGGGCTTGTCGGTCGGCACCATCTCGCTGGGCGGCAGGCACAGCGGGTCGTCGCCGCACGGCCCGATCGGGTCGTCCGGTCCCGTCGTCACCCAGCCGGTCGAGCCCGACCAGCCGACCATCGTCTCGAACCCGTCGTCGATCGATCCGGTGCCGCTGCCGAACGACGCCGTCGCGGTGCCGACGGCCTCCGGTTCGCCGCAGCCGGCGAACACCACCAGCGCGGCAGTCCGCGACGCGACATTGACGAGACCGCCCACCGCATGACCCGCGCGAATCATCATACATCGCCCCCTGTGCCGCGGGCCTCGTCCGGTGAAATCCGGGCGTGGCGGCACGGCTTGACCGTGTTCCAGGTTCACCGCCCCGCAAGCAGTCTCATGTGATTTGCCGCGATCGCCGGGGGCCGCCCGCCAATCGTGACACCGCGTCCGGGCGGGCGAGCGGCGATTGTCGCCACTCGCGGTCGCCGCTCACGAGCGGCCGGCCATGAACGCCTCGAGCTGGCGCCGCGCCTGGCGTTGCAGCGAGCGCTCGAAGAAGCTCGTCCACCCGAGCACGAGCCCCGGCACGCCCATCGCCTGCCGCGCCCACGTCCACAGCGGGAAGTCGTCGTCGTGGCGCACGATCTTGCCGTCGCGGAATTCGAAGCGCGCCTCGATCACGTTGTGCACCTTCCGCCCGGTGCGGCCGAACGTGTACCACGCCTCCCAGTGGGCCGAGCCCTGGCGGTCGTCGGCCTGGACGTCGCGGAACTCGAGCTTCAGGTCCTGGCCGCGCTCGCACAGCATGCGCCACATCTCGCCGGCCTCGCGCCCGCGCAGGCCCGGGAACGCGTGGTCGCTGAACACCACGTCGTCGGCGTAACAGGCCGCCATTCCGGCCGCGTCGCGGGCGGCGAAGCAGGTGTAGAAGCGCTGGATGGTCTCGGCGTTGGCGTGCATGCGGGCGCGGAGTCTACCGCAGGCCGGGGTCTTCGTCGCCGGCGGCGCGCGGATCTGCCCGGCGGCAGGATTCACGCGTTCGCAGGGCTTGCGCGGGGCATTGGGCCCGGCCTAAGGTCGCGAGGCGTGAGCGAGGAAGGCCCCTTCGTCGCGGCGGGCGACGACGACGCCCTGCGGTGGCCCGACAGCGCCGACCTGCTCAAGCACCTGCGCTTCTGGCCGCGCGACGGCCGGATCACTCTCGGCGACGAGCGCATGGTCCTGGTCCACGTCGGCGCCCTGGCGGCGCTGCGGCGCGAGCTCATCGCCGCGCTCGGCGTCACCCGGGCGCGGGCCGTGCTCACGCGCATGGGCTACGTCTCGGGCCAGCGCGACGGCGAGTACGCCCGCCGCGTCCGCGGCACCGCCAGCTACTACGAGCTGTTCTCCGCCGGCCCGCAGCTGCACGCGCTCGAGGGCATGGTGTCCGTGCGCCCGCTCGAGGTGCAATTCGACATCGAGCGCGGCCACTACCGCGGCGAGTTCGCCTGGCGCAGCTCGGCCGAGGTCGAGGCGCACCTCGACAGCGAGGGCCGCGCGGCCGAGCCGGTGTGCTGGACCCTGATCGGCTACGCCAGCGGCTTCACCACCGTCTTCATGGGCCGGCCGATCGTCTACCGCGAGGTCGCGTGTCGGGCCTGCGGCGCGCGGCACTGCCGGATCGTCGGGCGCCCGCTCGGCGACGGCCCCGTGCCGCCCGAGTTCGAGTTCCTGGCCACCCATCCCAACCCGGCCCCGAGCGCCGGCGGCACCGCCCCGGCCGCGACGCGCGACGACGGTCCGGTCCTCGGCAGCGCCACCGGTCTGCGCGCCGCCTGGGCCCTCGTCGAGCGCGTCGCCGGATCCGAGCTGCCCGTCCTCCTCGAGGGCGAGGCCGGCGTCGGCAAGCGTCACCTCGCCCGCGCGGTGCACGACCGCAGCCGCCGCGCCGCCGGCCCGTTCGTGGTCGTCCGCGCCGGCGCCCTCGATCGCCCCGGCCTCGACGACGCCCTCGCGCGGGCCCGCGGCGGCAGCCTCCTGCTCGCCGACCTCGATCGCCTGACGCCTGACCTTCAGGACAGGTTGCTCCACGCCTTCGACGCCGGCGACTGCGACCTGCGCTGGCTGGCCAGCACCCGGCTCGACCTCCGGCGCGGCGGCCCCGTCCGCGACGAATTGGTGCAGCGCCTCGGCGCCTTCCCGATCTGGCTGCCGCCGCTGCGCGAGCGGCGAGAGGACATCCCGCTGCTGCTCGGCCGCTTCCTCGACCAGCAGGCGCGCGCGCTCGGCCGTCGCCTCGGCGGCGTCACCGAGGCGGCCAACAACGCCCTCCTCGATCACGACTACCCCGGCAACGTGCGCGAGCTGTGGGGCCGGGTCGCCCGCGCCGCGGTCCTCGTCGGCGACGACGAGCCGATCGATCGCGGCCACCTCTTCGGCGGCGACGAGGCTCCGCCCGCGCGGCTCGAGCTCGCGCCTGCCGGAATCCTGCAGCCCATCGGCAGCGCCGTCGACGGCGCCGCCCCGGGCGTCGACGATCTCATCGACGCCCTGCTCGATCGCCGCGCCGGCATCGAGGCGCTCGAGCAGGCCCTGATCCGCGGCGCGGTCGCCCGCGCCGGGGGCAACCTCGCCGCCGCCGCGCGCCTGCTCGGCCTCACGCGGCCGCAGCTCGCCTATCGCTTCCGCAAGACCGACGGCTGAGCCGCGTGCTCACGCGATCTGGCTGTAGCGCACGATCTGCGGCGGCGCGGCCAGCAGCGGCCCGAGCTTCTCGAGCACCACCCCCACGTGCGGGCTCGTCATGTGGGCGTCGACCGACTCGAGCCCGTCCCAGTGCTCGATCGTGATCAGCTGGTTCGGGTTCGACGATTGCTGGTGGACGGCGAAGCGGAGGTTGCCGGGCTGCGCGCGGCTGGTGCGCGCGAGCTCGCCGAGCAGGGCCGCGAGCTCGGCGGAGTGCTCCGGCCGGGCCTGGAGGGTGGCGACGACGTGGACGTGTTCGGTGGCGGTGGTCATGCCCACAAGCTGTCCGCCGGCAGCGCCGCTGTCATTTGCTCATATCGTCGAGCGCGCGGCCGGTGCGGGCCTCTCGATCTCACCGGATGATGCACCTCTCGCGCATCGGCGCGCACGAGCCCGTCGCGCGTCGACGCGATCACGAATCGCCGCGCCGGCCCGCGTCGGGTGCGGCGCGGGCGTCGCGACCGCGTGTCAATTGAGCAGCTTGATCTCGGTCACGATCCCGCCCTCGACCGCGACCTCGAACTCGTTGAACGTCCCGTCGCACGCCGTCGTGGCCTGCACGTAGCGGCCGGTCTTCGGCCCGCTCGTGCAGCGGATGAAGGTGTGGAACAGGACCTCGCGTTCGCCGGCGGTCCGGCGCTGCGTGTCGGCCGGCGGGCCCCACGCCATGAACGCCGCGAACTCCTGCGAGCCGGCCTTGAGCTGGCCGCGCTTGGCCGCCGTGCGCTCCGCCTCGGGGAGCGCCTGCCACCTGTCCCAAAGACCCTTGCTTTGGAGGAAGGTCTGCCGCTGGGCCTTCGGGACCTTGAGGTAGGCCGCGCGGTCCTCCGCGCTGTCGAGGTTCTGGTAGAAGCGCCGGTCGAGGCCGCGGAGGCGCTCGGGCGACGAGGCGCACGCGAGGGCGCCGCACACGAGCGTCCCCATGAGTGTACGAAAGATCGGGTGTGACATCGGTACCTGCGGTTGGCGACGACCCGCGCGCGCGGTTCGTCGAGTGTGACGCGTCGACGGCGACGGCCGGCCCTGGCTTCTCGCGCGCGCGTCAACCGGCGGTAAACGACGAGCGCGCCGGCGTTCACAAAAGGGCTCCGCGTTCGTCGCGCCTCGTGTTCGGCCCGAGGACCGTCGTCGCAAGCGGACAAGCGCAGAAACAGCCCGGGGGGCCGCCGGGTTGATCGGCCCAGGGTCCTGTGATGATCTTCGCCGGCGATGCAGCGAAGACTGTTGGGGCGGAGTTCGGGTTGGTTGTTGTGGTTCGTGGGCGCGGTCGGCTGCGGCGACTCGGGCGGCACCGTCACTGCCAGCGAAGGCGGCACTGCGACGACCACCGGCACCGGCACCGAGGGAACCACCACCTCGCAGGATCCCACCACCGGCGTGCCCACCACCGGTCCCACCGGGGGCATGACCGCGAGCGACAGCATGACGGGCACCGCGACCGTCAGCACCGACAGCAGCACCACCGACGGGCTCACGAGCGACAGCAGCTCCACCACCAGCGGCGACGACCTGTGCGAGGGCGGCACCCTGTGCGGCCAGCCGGCCACCTGCTGTCCCGCCGGCAACGAGTGTCTCCTCGACAACTGCATGCCGCTGTGTGAAAGCGGCGTCTACTGCGGCGCCAGCCTCGACTGCTGCGCGATCGGCCAGGTCTGCTCCGGCGCCGAGTGCGTCATGCCCGGCGCGCCGTGCCAGGACTCCTACGACTGTCAGCCGGGCGAGTACTGCGAGCAGACCCTCGGCCAGTGCTTGCCGCAGCCCGACCCGCTGACCTGCGAGATCGTGCCCGAGTTCGACACTCTGAACGCGATCCCCGAGTGGGAGTGGACCGAGGAGGAGGTGTTCTCGAGCCCCGCGGTGGCCGACCTCGACGGCGACGGCACCCCCGAGGTCGTCATCAACACCACCCGCTACAAGGACTCCGACGATTACACCGTCGGCGTGATCATCGTCCTCGACGGCGCCACCGGCCTCGAGAAGTTCCGCCTCGACCACGAGCCGGCCAACAACAAGTTCGGCTCGCAGGGCCGCACCACCGTCGCCGTCGGCGACGTCAGCGGCGACGGCCTGCCCGACATCGTCTACGCCGGCCGCGTCAGCGGCGGCAAGAGCCCGATCCACGCCGTCGACGGCATGGGCAACTGGCTGTGGACCTCGCACTCGGACAACGAGAACGCCATCTCGTCGACCACCCGGGTCGACAACGGCGGCGTCACCCTCGCCAACTTCGACGACGACGACCAGGCCGAGATCGTCATCGGCGCCACGCTGTTCGACCACGACGGCCGCGTCGTGTGGAACCTGAACAACAACGGCGGCATCGTCGGCTCGCCGGCCGACTACCAGGGCGGCCTCTCGGCGGTCGCCGACATGACGGGCGACGGCTACCCCGAGATCGTCAGCGGCAAGCAGGCCTGGTCGGTCGCCTGGACCCCCGGCGATCCGCCGACCGTCGCAGTCACCCAGCTGTGGAACAACAACAACGGCGGCGACGGCTGGCCGGCGATCGCCGACCTCGATCAGAACGGCACCCCCGAGGTCGTCCTCGCCGCCAGCGGCAACGTGCGCGTGCTCGACGGCGCCACCGGCAAGCTGTGGTGCGGCGTCGATCCGACCGGCGTCATGTGCGAGATGAACGACGCCCTGCGCACCCAGCCGCGGGCCGTCCCTGGCGGCGGTCTCGGCGGCCCGCCCACCGTCGCCGACTTCGACGGCGACGGCCGGCCCGAGCTCGCGGTCGCCGGCGCCTCGCGCTACACCGTCTTCGACCTCAACCGCGAGGGCGAGGAGATCGTCAAGCCCAACGGCGACCCGATGCCGGCGCTCGGCGCCATCTACCGTCGCTGGTCGGCCACCACCCAGGATCAGTCGTCGAACGCCACCGGCTCGTCGGTGTTCGACTTCCAGGGCGACGGCGCCGCCGAGGTCACCTACAACGACGAGTGCTACGCCCGCGTCTACTCCGGCAAGGACGGCACCGTCCTCCTGCAGGTCGAGAACTCGAGCGCCACGGTCCACGAGTACCCGCTGGTCGTCGACGCCGACGCCGACGGCAACTCGGAGATCCTCATGGTCGCCACCAACGTCGGCGGCTGCAACGCGCAGGGCTACCAGCAGCGCCGCGGCGTCTTCCTCTACGGCGACGCCGGCGACGGCTGGGTGCCGACGCGGCGCGTGTGGACGCAGCACACCTACCACGTCACCGGCACCACCTCGGCCGGCAACGTCCCGGCCAAGGAGGCCGACAACTGGACCACGCCGGGCCTCAACAACTACCGGCAGAACGTCCAGGGCGAGGGCGTGTTCAACGCCCCCGACCTCACCGTCGAGCTCTCGATCGGCCTCGGCTTCTGCGCCGACCAGCTCGAGCTCATCGCCACCGTCCGCAACGAGGGCGCCCTCGGCGTGCCCGCCGGCGTCGCAGTCGACTTCTACCAGGGCCAGGACGCCACCGGCACCAAGCTCAGCATGGACCTCGTCACCACCATCCCGCTCCTGCCGGGCGGCTCGGAGAAGATCAAGCTGCTGGTCCAGGCCCCGCCGGGCGACATGCCGGCCGACTACTACGTCGAGGTCGACCTCGCCAGCCAGGGCGACGGCGAGATCGCCGAGTGCAACGAGGAGAACAACAGCGACCTCACCACCTCCGCCGCCTGCCCCGCGCCGGGCTGATCGGCGCTTCCGGAGCATGTCCGGGAGGACATGCGCGAACGGGCATGCTCGCAAGAACATGCCTGTTCAAACATGCCCCGAAGGCCATCCATGAGGACTGCCCTTCGCAGTGGATGTCCTGAAGAACAGGCCCACCCGGCCCGCACCGTCCGCCGCGCCGCAGCCCTCGCTCCCGGCCCGCGCTGCCCGCCGCGCCGCAGCTCTCGCTCCCGGCCTGCACTGCCCGCCGCGCCGCAGCTCTCGCTCCCGCACTGCCTGCCGCGCCGCAGCTCTCGCTCCCGCACTGCCTGCCGCGCCGCAGCTCTCGCTCCCGCACTGTCCGCCGCGCCGCAGCCCTCGCTCACGCCCCGACCAGAGCGGCCCGGTGCGCGCGCAGGAACTCGGCCGCGCTCGTCGGCCGCTGCCCCGTCAGCTGCTCCACCGCGTCGCTGACGACCGCCAGCGTCCCCTGGGCGGTCGCGCAGTCGAAGCCCACCAGCACGTCGGCCAGGACCGGCGGTAGCCCCTGGCCGATCATCCCCTCGCGCAGCTGCGCCGGCGTCACGTTCACGTGCTGCACCGGGCGCTCGCCGAGCTGCGACAGGATGGCCGCCAGCTGCGCCTGCGTCACCAGCTCCGGCCCCGTCACGTCGAGCACCCTGCTGCTCTCCTCCGCGCTCGCCAGGGCAGCCGCGGCCGCCCGCGCGCAGTCCTCCCGCGTCACGTAGCCGACCGCGCCCTCGCCGGCCGCGTTCACCAGCTGCCCGCTCGCCAGCGCCTGCGCCCCTGCCTGCAGCAGCGACTCCGTGTACAGGTTGTTGCGTAAAATCGTGGAGGACATCCCGCTGGCCGCCAGCGCCGCCTCGGACTCGCGGTGATCGACCGCCAGCCCGATCGGCGACTCCGGCCCCGGGTTCGTCAGCGACGTGTAGACCACGTGCCGCACCCCCGCGCGCCCGGCCGCCGCGATCGCCCGCGCGTGCTGGGCAATGCGGCGGCCCGGCTCCAGCACCGCGTCGGTGCTGATCAGCAGCAGCCGATCGACCCCTTCGAAGCTCGCGGCCAGGCCTTCCGGCGACGCGTCGAAGTCGACCTCGCGGACCTGCACCCCGCGCCCGGCCAGGTCGGCCAGCTTCGCGGGCGTGCGGCTGCCGGCGATCACGGAGCGCTCGCCGGCGGCGAGCAGCAGCTCGACCACGCGCCGGCCGAGCTGGCCCGACGCGCCGGTGACGAGCAGAGTACGTTGCGATTGGTTCGTCATGCCGGCCAGTCTAGGCCGTTGCGAATTGGCGACAAGCAGCGACGGTGTCCTTATACTGTTCCGAAATGACAACAGTCGATCTCGACCGCCTCGCCCGCTTCGTCGCCGTCGTCGACACCGCCAGCTTCTCCGCCGCCGCGCGGCGACTCGGCCTGCCCAAGTCCTCGATCAGCCGCGGGATCGTCGGCCTCGAGCAGGCCATGGGCGTTCGCCTCCTGCATCGCACCACCCGGCGCGTCGCAGTCACCACCGCCGGCGCCGCCCTCTACGAGCGGACCGCCCCGCTCGTCGCCGCTCTCCAGCGCTCCCTCGCCGAGCTGCCCGAGCGCGAGGAGCAGCCTTCGGGCCGCCTGCGCGTCACCGCCACGGTCGACTTCGGCGCCGCGGTCCTGGCCGACATCGTCGCCCGCTTCGTCGCCCGCTACCCGAGCGTCGAGGTCGACATGCGGCTCGCCAACAACGTCGTCGACCTCGTCGCCGAGAGCATCGACGTCGCGTTCCGGATCGCCCGCCGCCCGCTCGGTGACGCCTCGTTCACCGCGCGCAAGCTCGGCACCATCGACGTTCAGCTCTACGCCTCGCCGGCCTACCTCGCGCGGCGCGGCACCCCTCGCAACCAGCGCGAGCTCGCCGGCCACGCGTGGGTCGCCTACCGCGGCGGCCCGGCCCTGCGCCTCGACGGCCCCGGCGAGGCGTTCGTCCTCAAGCCGAGCGGCCCGATCGTCTGCGACGACATGTCGTTCGCGCGCCAGGCCCTGCGCGCCGGCGTCGGCCTCGGCATCCTGCCCAACTTCTACGCCGAGCCCGACGTCGCCGCCGGCCTGCTGGTCCGCGTCCTCCCGCGCTGGACCACCCAGACCGGCGCCCTGTGGCTGATGTGCGCCGGCGGCAAGCACCTCCCGCGCAAGGTCAGCGCCTTCCGCGAGTTCGTGATCGAGGCCCTGCGCAGCGGCCCGTTCGCGGCCGCCGGCTGACTCGCTGCAGACCGCGCCTCGCGTCTCACCGCATCGCCCATCACCCGACGCGCGACGGGTACGGCGTCCCGTCGCGGTGCACAAACCCCTCCGGCGTCGCGCGCATGTCGATGTCGGGGTACTCCGCCTCGTCGCGCGCATCGTCGGTCCCGACCTCGAGCACCACCGCCTCGACCGCGCCGCGGTTCTGCAGGTGGTGCCCGTTCGCCACCCCGTGGGGGAAGCCCGCGCAGTCGCCCGCGCGCAGCAGCGTCTCGCCCGCGTCCGTCACCAGCACCACCTCGCCCGCCAGCACGTAGACGAACTCGTCCTCGCGCGTGTGCCAGTGACGCTGGCTCGACCACGTCCCCGGGGCCAGATGGAGCAGGTTCACCCCGAACTGCGACAGCCCCGCCGCCGCGCCCAGCCGGACCCGCCGCCGCTCCATGCACGGCGCGTGGAACGGGGCCGGATAGCCGCTGCCGAACCGCGTCGGCGCCTCGTCGATGTCGATCTTCATGCTCGCTTGTTAGCACGGACGCGGCCGCACGCCTCGCCTTTCGCAGCGAACACCGCCTACACTGTCCGCGCCTCATGACCCCCGGCGACGCCTTCGATCTCGAGCTCGGCGCCTTGCTCGGCGCGTGTGACCTCGAGGTCACACACACCGACGACCGCACCCACCTCGTCGCCGGCACCCTCGACCTCGTCATCCGCCGCCGCGACGCCCGCCTCGAGCTCGACCTGTCCGGTTGGACAGCCTCGGCCGAGCTCACCGACGACGACGACGGCCAGGACCACGCCGCCCTCGCCCTCGACTTGATCGGCGCCGCCCTGTTCGGCGACCTGCGGATCGTCGGCGAGCGCTGGTCCGCTCGCGCCGGCCGCTTCACCTCGAGCTCCGCGTCGGCGAGCGCTGGCAGCCCGGCCCCGTCCAGGGCTTGCGCCCGTGGAACCCGTTCGCCCGGGCCACCGTCACAATCCACCAGGCCGCCCTCCCGCGGCCACCCGCCTATCGCCCGAACGCGGTCGCCCCGCTGCCGTGGGCCCCGTGGGCCGGCCGGGCCGGATTCTTCGGCGCCGCCTTCGATCCCGACGCCGCCGCCGAGCTCCCCGTCGACGGCGAGCTCGACCTCCACAACTTCAACCCCAAAGACGTCAAGCGGCTCGTCCTCGAGTACCTCGACGTCTGCCTCGCGCGCGGCGTCACCGAGGTCCGGATCGTCCACGGCAAGGGCATCGGCGCCCTGCGTCGGACCGTCCACGCGATCCTCGATCGTCACCCGCGCGTCGTCGGCTACCGCCTCGGCGGACACCGCGGCGGCGGATGGGGCGCCACCGTCGTCGACCTGTCCCCCGGGCCATCTTCCGCCGGCGGCCGCGATCCGGCAGGGTGACGTGGACCGCCTCGCGCACCCGCGATAGCCTGAAGCGGGCGGATGCTGCACCACGAACTCCTGCTCGTCCTCTCGCTGCTGTTCGCGATCGGCGTCCTGCACGTCCTCAGCAGCCGGCTCGGGATCTCCTACCCGATCCTGCTGGTCCTCGGCGGCCTCGCTATCAGCCAGATCCCCGGCGCGCCGCACGTCAGCCTCGACCCCGACTTCGTCTTCCTCCTGTTCTTGCCGCCGCTGCTCTACGAGGCCGCGTGGTTCACCCCGTGGAAGGAGTTCTGGCGGCTGCGCGGCCCCATCGCCCTGCAGGCGTTCGGCCTCGTCCTGTTCACCGCCACCGCGGTCGCCCTGTTCGCCCACGCCATCATCCCCGACTTCTCGCTCGCGCTCGGCTTCATGCTCGGCGGCATCATCTCGCCGCCCGACGCGGTCGCGGCCACCAGCGTCCTCCACGGCATGCGGGTCCCGCGGGTCGCCGTCGGCATCCTCGAGGGCGAGAGCCTCGTCAACGACGCCGCCTCGCTGATCGTCTTCCGCTTCGCCCAGGCCGCCGTCCTCACCGGCAGCTTCGTCGTCCTCGACGTCGTCGGCGACTTCTTCCTCGTCAGCCTCGGCGGCGTCGCCGTCGGCCTCGCGGTCGCCCTGCTGGTCTACCGCGTGCACCGCCTGCTGCCGAGCACCCCGAGCGTCGACGCCAGCCTCACGATCATGACCCCGTACCTCATGTACCTCGCGGCCGAGGGCATCGGCTGCTCGGGCGTCCTCGCGGTGGTCGCCGGCGGCCTGTTCCTCTCGGCGCGCTCGGACGACTTCCTGAGCGCCACCTCGAAGGTCCAGTCCAACTTCGTGTGGAGCACCCTCGTCTTCCTCCTCAACGGCTTCGTCTTCATCCTCATCGGCCTGCAGCTGCCGCGGATCACCGAGGGCCTCGGCCGGGGCGCGCTGCCCGGCGCCACCCGCTACGCCCTCGCCATCAGCCTGCTCACCATCGTCGTCCGCTTCGTCTGGGTGTTCGCGGCCGCCGGCGCCCTGCGGCTGCGTCGCTCGCGGCCCGAAGGCGCCCCCGATCCCGACTGGAAGGCCCTCGTCGTGATCGCCTGGGCCGGCATGCGCGGCGTCGTCTCGCTGGCCTCGGCGCTGGCTGTCCCCCTCGCGCTCGCCGACGGGGCCGACTTCCCCCACCGCCACCTCATCCTCTTCATCACCTTCGTCGTCATCCTCGTCACCCTCGTCCTGCAGGGCATCAGCCTCCCGCTCGTCATCCGCCTGCTGCGCTTCGGCCCCGGCGACGAGGCGCGGCGGGCCCGCGACGAGCAGTCACTCGCCGCCCGCCTCGCCGCCGCCGCGCTCACCCACCTCGATGAGCACTACCCGGCCGAGGTCCGCCGGCACGACGTCTTCCAGCGCGTGCGGGCCCACCACGCCGCCGTCCTCAGCGCCTCGCAGTCCGACCTCCCTGTCGAGGCCGACCTCCGCGCTCGCCACCACGAACTCTTGATCGACCTCGTCCACGCGCAGAAGCGGGCGCTGCTGCAGGCCCGGCGCGAGGGGACGTTCGACCACGAGGTCCTGCGGGCCGCCGAGGATCAGCTCGACATGGAGGAGGCCCGCTTGCACCGCGGCCGGCATTGACGCCGGTTGGCTTTCGCCGGCCCTTGGCGATACAGTCGACGCGTGAGGCCCCGCGCCGCCCACCTGTTCGCCCTCGACCTGTCCGTCCTCGACTTGTCCGTCCTCGCTCTGGTCCTCGGCGGGTGCCTGCGCCCGAACCCCAGCTACGACGGCGCGGACGGCAGCGGCACCGCCGGCGTGACCACCACCGCCGCCGCGACGACGGACACCACCACCACCGGCACGACCACCACCACCGGCGCGCCGACCACCGAGCCGGCGCCGACCAGCGAGGACAGCGACTCGACCGCCAACGTCTCCTCGACCACCACCACCGGCACCTCGAGCACCACCGCCGAGCAGACCACCGGCCTCCTCGAGCCCGTCACCCTGCGCCCCTACGATCCGGCCAACTGCATCGACGGGCCGTTCTGCATGAGCGGCGGCGACCCGGTCTCGGCCAAGCTCGAGGCCGTCGAGTGTTTCAGCGCCCCCGCGGCCCCGCCGCTGCAGCTGACCCGCCTCGGCTTCGAGATCCGCTACGCCGTCGGCGAGCCGGCCGCCGTCCTCGACGTCCTCCCCTACGACACCCGCAACCGCGCCCCCGTCCTCGCGGTGCTCGACACCCGCGAGCTCGGCCCGATCGCGGCCGACATGACCTACCGCAGCTTCGACCTCGATCCACCTGTCCTTTTAGACATCCAGGACTTCTGCCTGCGGATCACCGGCGGCGGCGCGAACTCCACCCTCGTCCTCCACGCCGACCACGAGGGCATGGCCCCCGGCGACGGCTTCGTCGCCATCGATGACCCCGGCGACTTCTGCGACACCCCGCTCACCAACCTGCGCGATTGGTACGACTCCCCGGTCGCGCACTTCTGCCTCGACGTCGACATCGGCCCGCCCTGAGCCGCACCTATCCCCGAAGACAGCTTTCGGCGACGTCAGCGGCGGCTGCGCCGGCCGGGCCCAGGAGCAGCGTTTCGCCGGCGGGTGCATCCCCCGGGCGACGGCGCGCCGTCGAGTCTGCCACCGCGCCTCCGCGCTCGCGGACCTCACATTGGCCGCGACGATTCGCGCCCTTACACTCCTTAGGATGCGCCCCGACCGAGGCCCAGACCCTGCCACTGAGGCCACGGTCGAGCGCGCCCCCGCCGTGGGCCGTGAAGCCGCCGGCGAGCTCGAGCGGCTGCTCGAGCTCAGCGTCCGCCTCTCGTCCGGCCTCGAGCTGGGCCCGATCCTCGACGCCACCCTCGCCGCCGCCGCCGCGATCGGCGGCACCGCCATGGGCGGCCTGTGCCTCCTCGACGACGACGGCCCCGGCCCCGGCACCAGCCTCGGCTTCGAGGACGACCTGCTCGCGCGGCTCGGCGGCGTCGCCCAGCTGTGCCTCCAGCGCGGCGCGCCCGTCGTCGTCGCCGACACCGACCTCGACCCCCTGGCGCACGAGGCCCACGAGGCCGCCCTGGGCCGATTTCGGGCCCTCCACGCCGTCCCCGTGCGCGGCCCGAGCGGCCGGCTCCTCGGCGTCCTCACCCTCTACTTCCACCAGCCCGGGCGGCTCTCCGACCGCGCCGGCGAGCTCCTCCAGCGCTGCGCAGCGATCGCCGGCGGCCCGATCGAGAACGCCTTGCAGCACCGACGCACCCTGCGGGAGCTCGCGGAGCGGCGCGCCGGCGAGGCCGCGCGCGGGGCCGAGGCCGAGCGGCTCTCGCTCGGCCTCACAGCCGCCGGCGTGTGCGCGTGGGAGTGGCACACCGAGACCGGCGACGTCATCTGGTCGCACTCGATCTACGAGATGCTGGGCCTGCAGCCCGGCGACCCGACGCCCAACGCCGAGCAGTGGTACGACCTCCTGCACCCCGACGACGTCGCCGAGGTCCGCCGCGTCGCCGACCTCTGCGTCCGCACCGGCACCTCCTTCTACGTCGAGTACCGCGTGCGCCGCATCGACGGCACCTACCGCTGGATCGCCGCCAGGGGCGACATCGTGCACTCCGCCGTCCCGGGCCCGCCTCGCTTCGTCGGCGCCCTCCATGACATCACCGCCCGCCGCTGCGCCGAGGCGGCCCTGCGCGACGGCGAGGAGCGGCAGCGCAAGCTGGCCGACAACCTCCCGTCCGGCTTCATCTACCAGGTCATCGAGCAGCCCGACGCCACGCGCCGCTTCACCTACGTCAGCCGCGGCATCGAGGCCATCACCGGCAAGACGCCGGCCGACATCATGGCCAACCCGGTCGGCCTCGAGGCGTGGGTCCTCGCGGAAGATCTGCCGCTGGTCGTGCGCAGCGAGGCCGCCGCGTTTCGCGTCGGCGAGCACTTCGAGTGTCAGTTCCGGATCCACGGCCGCGACGGCGTCCGCTGGTTGCACTGCCGCTCGGCCCCGCGGCGCCTGTCCGACGGCACCAACGCCTGGGACGGCATCGCCCTCGACGTCACCGAGCGCGTGCAGGCCGAGGAGGCCCTGAGGGCCAGCGAGGCCCGCTACCGGACCCTGTTCAACTCGATCGACGAGGGCTTCTGCGTCATCGAGGTCCTGTTCGACGGCGACCACGCCGTCGACTACCGCTTCCTCGAGGTCAACCCCGCCTTCGAGAAGCACACCGGCCTGCGCGACGCCGCCGGCAAGACCATGCGGGAGCTGGCCCCGGATCACGACGCCCACTGGTTCAAGGTCTACGGCGAGGTCGCGCGCACCGGGCGGGCGACGCGGTTCGTCAACGAGGCGCGGGCGCTGGGCCAGCGGTGGTTCGACGTCTACGCCTTCAAGCTCGGCGAGGGCGACCGGGTCGCCATCCTCTTCACCGACATCTCCGCGCGGCTGAGCGCCGAGGCCGAGCGCGAGCGCCTGGTCGAGGAGCTGCGCGACGCCGACCGCAAGAAGGACGACTTCATCGCCCTCCTCGCCCACGAGCTGCGCAACCCGCTGGCGCCGCTGCGCACCGGCCTGCAGGTCATGCGGCTCGCCGGCGGCAACGTCGACGTCGTCGCCCGCACGCGGGCGATGATGGATCGCCAGCTGTCGCACATGGTCCGGCTGATCGACGACCTCATGGACGTCAGCCGGATCAGCCGCAACAAGCTCGAGCTCCGGCGCGAGCGCGTCCTGCTGGCCGACGTGATCGGCAGCGCAGTCGAGACCGCGCGGCCGCAGATCGAGGCGGCCAACCACGACCTGCAGGTCTCCTTGCCGGCCGGCCCGGTCTTCCTCGACGCCGACCTCACCCGCCTGGCCCAGGTGTTCAGCAACCTGCTCACCAACAGCGCCAAGTACACCGCGCCCGGCGGGCGGATCCGGCTCGACGCCCGGCGCCTGGGCGGCGAGATCGTCGTCACCGTGCGCGACAACGGCATCGGCATCCCGGCATACGCGCTGTCCTCGATCTTCGACATGTTCAGCCAGATCGACCGCACCCTCGAGCGCACCGCCGGCGGCCTCGGCCTCGGCCTCGCGCTGGTCAAGGGCCTGGTGGAGATGCACGGCGGCAGCGTCACCGCCGCCAGCGAGGGCGAGGGCCGCGGCAGCGTCTTCACCGTGCGCCTGCCCGTCCTCGCCGACCGGGCCCACGCCGACGAGGCCGACGCCGGCGCCGTCCCGTCCGGCCCGGCCTGCCGCGTCCTCGTCGTCGACGACAACCAGGACGGCGCCGGCGCCATGGCGATGATGCTCGAGATGCTCGGCCACGAGGTCCGCACCGCCCACGACGGCGTCGAGGCGATCGAGGCCGCCGAGGACTTCCGCCCGCACGTCATCCTCATGGACGTCGGCATGCCGCGACTCAACGGCCTCGACGCCACCCGACGGATCCGCGAGCAAGCGTGGGGCAAGGACATCGCCATCGTCGCCCTGACCGGCTGGGGCCAGGAGGCCGACCGCGCCCGCTCGAAGGCCGCCGGCTGCGACTGTCACCTCGTCAAGCCGGTCAACCTCGAGGACCTCGAGCGCCTGCTCGAGCAATACGCCGGCGGCCGCGCCCACAAGCCTGTTTGAGAGACGCGCGTCCGAAGACGCGGGACCGTGCAGGTCTGGCGCGCCCGAATGCACGGGGCCGTGGACCTTCGGCCCCTCTTTCTCTTCATGGAGGAGACCTCCCGCATCAAGGGCGCCGGGCGTGGTTTCGCTGGAATCGCGCATCGCGAGTCGAGCTTCGTAACGACTGCCCACAATGGCAATACAAGCCCGCTCCGCCACCCACGACGACTTCCCGGCCTTCGCGCGACTCTTCGCCGCGCGCTGCGCCTCGAGATCCTGTATCTGCGCGGCGAACGGCCCTGATCGTCACCAGCCGGCGAATTCTTTGGGCCTCGGCGTTTCCGAGGTCGGATCCCAGAACACGCCGGTGCAGCGAGAGGCCTCGCAGCGGCAGACGCTCCACACGCTCTTCGGGCACGCCGAATCGGCGCAAGCCTGCCCCTCCGGCGCCGGAGCGCAGCCGTCACCGACCCCGCAGCAGTCGGTCCGCATGCAGTCCTTGTCGGCCACGCACTCCGCCGGCCCCTGCGACGCGGGCTCTGCCGCGGGCTCCGCCTCGACCGGCGGACCGGGCGGCGCCGCCCCGGACTCGGCGACGGTGGAACAGCCCGCGGCGATCAGAACCGCGAGCGCCCATGGCAGCGGACGTGTCGGAGACGGGTCGGTCATTCGGGATCCACCACGCTGGCCAGCGGGCCCTCGACGTCGTTGCGGGCGTCGTCTTCGCAGAAGAACGACCAGTATACGAGCATCCTGTCGGCGCCGCAACCCTCACGACCTCGAGCACCGCTCGCACGCTCTCCGAGTGCACGTTCGCCACGACATGTCCATGAGAACATATGGAATGTCCACACGGACATGTCACGAGCGCATGGCCCCGGCGAATCGGCGCATGTCTCTCGGGTCAGATCGTCGGCGCCGTCACGAGCGCGAGCAGGAACGCCAGCGAGTCGACGTCCGCGTCGCGCATCGCGCACAGCTCGCGGAGCGTCGGGTCTGCGGCCTCGCTCGACGTGCACTTCGCCGTCGGGAACGTCAGGGTGCCGGCGCGATCGAAGCTGTGGCCGACGCCCGGGTACGTGCGCCAGATCAGCTCGTCGGCGGTGCCCGGATCGGCTCCGTACACGTTCCACGCGTTGTCGACGCGGCGCTGGCAGTGGGCGCGGAACGTGTCCGACTCGCCCATGTGCAGGCGCACCGGGTTGGCCGGCCGCCACCAGCCGTCGATCGGCTGCGAGATCTTGAACCCGTAGCCCATCTGCGAGCCGCAGCCGGGGTAGAACGCGGTCGCGGCCGCCCACGGCAGCGCCGTCGTGTACGGCGTGTTGCTGGTGCTGGGCGTCGCCGCCATCGCCACCAGCACCGACTGCGCCCCCTGCGACCAGCCGAGGAGGCCGTTCCCGTCGGTGTGGACGTCGTACGTATCGATCAGGAACGCCCGCGCCGCCGCCAGATCGTCGACCCGCTTGGTGTACGGATCGACCTCGCCCTCGAAGTCGTCGCCGCTGCACTGATTCTGGAACGCCACCTCGTCGTCGCCGGGCAGCGTGCGCGTCGTGAAGCTGTCGACGGCCAGCACCACGTAGCCCTGGGCCGCCAGCTCGATCCCCCACTTCTCGATGTGGCGCTGCGCCACCCCGGTCGACGGATCGTTGTCCGACCACATCCCCGAGCAGCCGTGCGCCATCACGATCGCCGGCGGGTTCTCCACCGGCGAATCGGGCAGATACAGCCGACCGTCGAGCGACAGCCCCGACTCCAGCGAATCGAACGTGACATTGGTATAGGTGTCGGCCCGGGCGGCCGCCGGTGCGGCGATCCAGACCAGGCCTGCGGCAATAATTCCGAGAGTGGTACGCGTGTGCATGATGCCCGCCGCGGTGAGCAAGACCGGGGCCTGCCGCCGCGCGCCGCGAAATCGCTGTTCCGACGGGACTTTGCCGTCGCCGCGCGCTCCGGGTGACGTGATTTCCGAATGCGCGCGCATTGCTTCGATGCGCGCGCATCGACTCGACAGCGTCCGCGTGCGCGGGCATCCTCGGGGCGTGCACGAGGACGACGGCCTGCTCGCGATCGCCGACGCCCACGGTCCGTACCCCGTCCGTCACGGCAATCGGGCTATCCCCTGGATCGACGGCGTCCCGTTCTACGAGCGTCTTTCCGCCGCGATCGCGGCCGCGCGGTCGCGCCTGTGGGCCATCGTCTCGTTCATCGAGCCCGGCTTCCGCATGCCCGACGGCGTCGCCTGGTGGGACCTGCTCGACCGGAGCCGCGCCCGCGGCCTCGACGTACGGGTGCTGTTCTGGCGCAACCCGCGGTTCTCGAGCACCCGGCACGTCTTCCTCGGCGGCCCGGCCGAGCGCGAGTTCCTCGCCGCGCGCGGCGCCGCCTGGGCTGCCCGTTGGGACAGCTCCGCCGAGCCCGCCCATTGTCACCACCAGAAGGCCTTCGTCCTCGACGCCGGCGAGCCCGACGCGCTCGCCTTCATCGGCGGCATGGTCCTCAGCAACGCCACCCTCGCCCGCCCCGGTCATCGCCGCGGCCCACACAAGCACGACGCCTTCCTCGAATTGCAGGGCCCCGTCGTCGCCGACGCCGAGCACAACTTCGTCCAGCGGTGGAACCTCGCCCGCCGCGACCCCGACGCCCCGCCGTGGCCCGACGACTCGCGCGCCGGCCCGCTCCCGTGGCCCGCTCGCCTGCCGCCCGAGCGCGGCGACGTCGCAGTCCAGCTCGCGCGCAGCCTCGCCCCGGGCTACTACCGCGGCCCGACCCCCGTCGTCGGCGCCGGCGAGTTCGACAGCGACGCCGGCGAGGCCACCGTCCTCGCGCATTACCTCGCCGCGATCGCGGCCGCCAGGCGCACGATCTACATCGAGAACCAGCACCCCGGCCAGCACGCAGTCCTGCGAGCTCTGGACGCCGCGTTACGCCGGGGCGTCCGCGTCGTCATGGTCGTCCCCGCCGAGCCGATGCCCGCCATCTACCGCGCGGCCGCCGAGGTCGCCGCCCTCGCCCGCGACGGCCGCGCCGACGAGCACCGCTACGGCCCCACGTTTAATCGATTGGCCGCCCTCGCCGATCACCCCGGCTTCACCCTCGCCGCCCTCGCCCGCAGCGACGCGGACGGCCACCGCGAGATCTACACCCACGCCAAGCTGTGCATCGTCGACGGCGCCTGGGCCACTCTCGGCTCGGCCAACCTCGTCGACCTCAGCCTCGAGCGCGACCACACCGAGCTCAACGCCGCCTGGTGGGGCCGGGCCCATTGCCTCCCGCTCCTCCTCCAGCTCGTCGCCGAGCACACCGACGTCGTCGTCGACGACGACCTCGACGCCCTCGACCGCTTCGCCGCCCACGCCCGCGCCAGCCGCGACAGCCTGCTCCGCGGCGGCCCGCTCCTCGCCGGCTGCTACGCCCTCGATCCCGCCACCTACGCCCTGCGCCCCCCGCTCACGCAGGGGCGGTGATTTCACCGTCTCGGGACATGCCTCCTCGGAGGAGGTCGCAGCAGACGTCGATTCGACACGCCTTGTGGACATGTTCATCAGGACATGTCCTTTTCACCTCGTCGAGGAGGCCGCGGCGCGACGCTCCTCGTACTCGCCGCATACCGCATTGAGGTCGGTCTCATGTCCCCCACATTCGACATACCCTTTGGCCATGTTCGATGAGGTCGCCGCGCCCGTCGTCGCTCGCGGGGCGCGAGAGCGCCGAGCCGACGGAGATGTCGATGAGGTCACCACGGACCGCGGCTCGCGGCGCGCTCGCACGTCGACCCGCGAATGACGTCGATGCGGGTAGCGACTCGCCATCGCGGCTCGCGGCACACAGCGCGCCTTCGCCGGCTCGCGGCACGCCACCGCCTCGAGCCGGCCAAGGCGTCAGCGCCGGCGCTTCGCTTCGATCGGCGTCATGCGCCCGGTCGCGGCGTCGATGCGCAGGCGGCGATTCAGCGCCGAGTTCACCAGCCAGCCCTCCCAGCCGCCCTCGACCGCGCGCAGGCACAGGGCGCTGCGCGGCGGCTCGACGCAGCGGCCGAGGTCGAGCAGGCGCTGCTCGGCGCCCTCGCGATCCACCGGCCCGGCGACTGCGTGACCACCGAGGCGCTCGAGGTACGCCGCGAGCTCGGGCGCCCCGATCTCCCGGGCCTGCGGCGCCCACCCGGCCGCGCGTCGCAGCCTCGCCTCGAGCCCCTCGCCGTGATACGCCGCCTGCCAGCAGCTGTCGCGCGCGTGGTGGGCGACGATGTCGACGAGAACCTGGCGCTTGGGCACACGACGCTCCGCGGCGGTCGCCAGCAGCGTCGGCACGAGCTCATCGCTCATCAGCAGCAGGTCCTCGTCCTGGCTCATCAAGTACCAGCGCGGCTGCCAGGCCCAGCGCCGGGCCAGCCCCGCGCGGACCCGTCCGCAGTTCTCCTCCGTCCGGTACGGCTGGACGAACCCGGCCGCCGCGAACGCGTCCCACAGGCGCCGGACCGCGTCGTCGACGTCGCTGGCGATCCGCGGCGGCTCCCCTGCCAGCTCGGCCCACCGCTCCGGCGACAGCGCCCCGTGACGATAGGCCCGCAGCAGCCTGCGGGCCAGCTGCAGGCCCTCGCCGTCCGGGAGCTCGCGCAGCCGCTCCACCCACGCAACGACGCTGCGCTCGTCGTCGTGCCACCCCACGGACGACAGGACCTCGACCAGGCGCGCGAACTCGGCCCGCTGTCGTGCACGAGACACCCGCCCACGGTACTACGGAGCGCGGCGCCACGCGACCGCACGTCCATGCCCGGGCCGCGGAGCCACGACATGTCCCTCAAGACATCTTGCGCCCGCCATCAAGCCCCGCGCCTCAGCGCTGCGACGCCGCCACCAGCGACGTCAGCGCAGTGCGCGTCTTCGGCTCCGGCGCCGCGTGGACCGCGATCCCGAGCTCGGCGAGGAACCCGGCGAACCCGGCCGTCGCCGACGCTGCCGCCGCCGGATCGGCCTTGATCGACAGCTCGAGCAGCGATCGACCGTCCGGCATCCGCCACGCCTCCGCGCACAGGCGGTGCGGCAGCCCCGGGTGGCGCACATACCACTTGCGCGCGTGCACCGGCCCGAGCGACAGGAGCTCCGACAGCTCCACGGGCGTCGGCGCCAGCTCGCGCAGGAACGCCTCCTGCGCCTGCGAGAACAGCTTCGCCACCGCACGCTCGCCGCGCGCCACCGCGTCGATCTCGTCGCGCCCCTGCCTCACCGTGAACGAAGCCGAGCGGATCACCGCCGAGCCGACGATGTCGGCCTCGAGCTTGAACCCGGGCACCCCGCGCCAGCGCTCGACGCGACCCGGGTCGACCGGGCGGATCTTCACCGTCGAGTCGTCGGGTTCGCCCTTCGCCGCGCGCGCCCGCAGCACCACCCCGCAGCCGTGCAGATCGAGCCCGGGCGTGTCGTAGAAGAACAGGCGCCGCCACAGCGCCTCCTGCGGCCGCAGCTCGAGCACCGACAGCGCCCGCGCGTGGGCGTGCGCCGCCACCGTCTGCTTGACCTCGATCGCCTCGATCCCCGCGGTGGCCCGCGCCATCGTCCCTGGAGCTGCGTCCATTCGCATCTCCAGACCGTGGTCCGGCGGCGCAGCCGCGATTGCGACCCCGATCACGCCGGCCGTCCGCCCGCCGCCCGCGCCGCGTCGATTGGCACGACATGTCCCCGAGGACATGCACACAACACCCACCCGCATCACCTGCGCACGCGCCGCGGCCGGCCTGCGGACCAACCCGACGAATTCGAGCCCATCCCGGCGCGGCCCCGCGCCTCGAAGCGCGATCCGGGGGATCGTATCCGCCTCCCGCGTGCCCGCTTCGAAGCCGGGCGACGCGGTGGATCCGGACCTGGAGGCCGGTCGCTGTCACGGGGTGTTCGGCCGCCGGCTCGCGGATCCTGGGCGAGATCCAGCGGCCCTCGAGCGAGCGCCGACGAGGTGCCGCCTCCATCGCTGCGGCACCACGCGACGCGCCTCGATTCCACGGCGCACCCGGTTCGCAGCATCATGAGCGCGTCTCAGCGCTGCACGCCCGGCTTCACCGCCCCCGGCTTCACGCTGGGCACCGTCTGGCTCGGGTTCAGCTTGCTCGCGCGGGCCGTGTTGACCTTCTGGACCAGATCCTTGCCGAAGTTCGTCTTGGCGAACGCGTCGCCGTTGGTGATCTCGATGACGTGCTCCGAGCCCGGCTTGCGCATCACTCCGCATTGTGGGCACTTGCTCGGGTCGAGCATGTCCTTCAGCTCCTTCAGCTTGTTGGGGGCCATCCCCGCGCCGCCGCCGCCCCCGCCGCACTTGCCTGCCCCGCCGAAGATCACCTGGGCGTTGCCGCCCTCGAGCTTCAGCGGATCGAGGGTCGAGTCGAACACCAGGCTCTTGCCGGCCGCGCTGAGCTCGAAGAAGCGCTCCTTCGCCGCCACCAGGTGGCTCGCCACCGCCCCGCCGGTCTCGAGCTCGACCACCGCCGCGGTGGGCAGCCCGCCGATCTCGAACTTGCACGCGTACCAGTCCGCCTCGGCGACCAGGTTGCCCTTCCACGTCAGCGAGCCCGTCGACTTCCACGACGGCAGGTTGTCGGCAGTCGCCCCGAGCACCGAGCGAGGATTCGCGCCGAGGTACACCTGACGAGCGATGCCGTCGGCGCCGAGCACCGCCGAGCACGCCTGACCGACCTTCGCCTGCAGGTCCTGGTTCGCGTCCACCAGCCCGAGCGGGATCGTCGCCCCCTTGAGCGGCCCGCCGTTGACCTTCGCGTACTCGCAGGTCTTCTTCGGCATCCGCACCGACCCGTACACCTTCCCGCCCGCGGATGCGCCCGTCATGCGGACCACCGCCGACGCCGCCAGCCCGCCGTCGGGCGTCACGGTGTGCACCTCGATCGACGCCCCGAGCTGCCCGAGCAATTGCCCCACGGTCTTGTTCACCCCCTTGATCGGCTTGTTCAGCAGCTTGTCCTTGATGTCGTTGACCTGATTCACGTACGGCTCGATGTAATCGTTGACCATGTCCTCGAGCCCGCGCGTCGCCTGGGCGAACAGCTTCTCGACGCGGTCGTAGAACACCCCGCTGACCTTCTTCTCGGCGATGTCGGCCGCCTCGTCGCCGAGGATCGCCAGGATCGGCCCCAGGATCGGCCCGCCGACCAGCAGGCCCACCGGCGACAGGCCGATGATCGTGCCCCACTTCATCCCCAGGCCCACCGCGGTGCCGTTGAGCTCGAGGTCGATGTTCTTGTCGTCGAGCGAGAACTCGAGCTGGACCGGCTTCGGATCGATCTTCGGCCACAGGCCGACCTCGACCGAGGCCTTCACGCCGATGACCACGAACACGTCGACCGGCACGTCGACGCTGTCGAACCACGTCTCCGCGTGGACATCGGCGTGCACCGACACCTTCGCCTGCGCGCTCAGCTCGACCTTGACCCGCGCGTCGCCCGACGGCCCGATCTTCGTCACCACCGGCTGGTTCTTCTTCGTGAACTTGAAGGTCGGCCGGATCCGGATGCTCCACGTCACGTCGGGGCACGGGTCCGTACACACCACGGTGTCGCCGATCTTGTTCGGCACCATCTCGTCGAGCTTGTCGCCGATCAGCTTCTCGAGCTGGTCGTAGGGGATCTCGAAGTCCTGGTAGAACAGCGGCGCGCCGTAGCTCTCGATCGAATCGAGGCGCGTCGCCAGCGGGTTGTGGAAGTCGACCGGGGCCTGCACGTGGATCCGGACCGTCTTGCCGGCCGCTTCCGCTTCCGCGGGCGCGAGGGCGAACAGGCCGGACACCGCGAGCGCAGCGGCGCACGGCAGGACGAACGATGGACGGGTCGTATTGCGCATACGTTGTTCCTCTGGAGCTCGGCCGCGATCCACGAATCCGAGCGCACCGCGCCCGCGCCGGTGGCTCGCGGCGAATGACCCAAAGTGAAAGAAGGGTCCCGCTCAATTGCGAAGAAACTCGTATGTTGAGTCACGCCCTGCTGGGGGCTGCGAGCATCGCGGGCATTCCCGCCCAGCGGCCTCGGCTCTCGCCGGCGCGCGTCGTGACAGTTCATATCACATGTCCCAAAGGACATTCACGCCACATCACCCGCCGGGCCTCGACTCCCGCGCCCCCGATCGCCACCCCGATCCCGAGCGGGGCCCCCGCGATTCGCCGCCTCGCGCGACTCGCCGCTCAGGCCGCCCCGCGCAGCACCTTGATCAGCGCCGCGTGCTCCTCCGCCCCGTGGCCGGCGTCGATCGCCCGCCGGAACAGGCTCGCCGCGAAGCGCGGCACCTCGCCGTCGATCCCCGCCTCCCTCGCGTGCTGCACCAGCCGCGCCACGTCGCCGCCCGCGGTCGCCAGAGTGCTCTCCGGGCGATCGAAGCGCCCCGACGCGATGACCTCGCCCATGTGCCTCGCGTCCTCCGCCAGCACGCCTGACAGGCCCGCCAGCACCTCGCCGAAGCCTGCCACGCCGAGGCCCTCGACCTCGCAGATCCGGGCCCCGTGGCAGATGCCGATCCAGCGCATCGCCAGGTACGCCAGCACCGCGGCGAACAGCGCCGCCGACGACCCGAGCTCCGCGCCCATCGGCGTCAGTCCGCCCGCCAGAAGGCGCAGGGCCGCGTCCGCGCGCGCCAGCGCCGGCTCCTCGCCCGACGCCAGGATCACCGCCGACGGCCCGCCGATCTGCCGCGGCCACGCCAGGATCGCCCCGTCGACGTAGTCCGCCCCCTGCTCGCGGGCCCACGCTCCGAGCTCGCGCGCCTCCTGCGGCGTCCCCGTGCTCAGCTGGACCAGCACCCGCCCCGCCAGCCCCGCCGCCACCGCGGGGGTTTGCAGGATCTCCCGCGTCGCCGCATAGTTCGACACGCAGACGATGACGATCGGGCTCGCCGACACCGCCGCGGCCGCGCCGGGCGCGAGCGAGGCCCCCTCGTTCACCAGCGCCGCCGCCCTCGCCGCAGTGCGGTTCCAGATCGTCAGCGAAGAGCCGCCGCGCAGCAGCGCCCGCGCCAGCGCGGCGCCCATCTCCCCTGCACCGAGTATCGTCGTATCGCCCATGTCCATCCTTTCGTCGCAGTGCGACGGGCCGAACATGCGCGCCGCGGCGGGCCGCCACAAGTACTTACAATTACGTAAGTGCTCCTGCGAATCCACCCCTCGGAGGGACTCATGACAAGGACGACCCAGGGCGAGACCTGCGGGCTGGGCGCGGCCCTCGACGTCATCGCCGGCAAGTGGAAGCCGACGATCGTGTGGCAGCTGCACGCGCGTCCGCTCCGCTTCGGCGAGCTGCGCCGGCTGGTGCCGGGCATCAGCGAGAAAATCCTGTTCGAGCAGCTGCGCCAGCTCGAGGCCGACGGCGTCGTTCATCGCCGCGACCACGCCGAGGTCCCGCCGCGCGTCGAGTACTCGCTGACGCCCGCCGGGGCCGCGCTCAACACCGCCGTGCACGCGCTCGCCGAGTGGGGCACCCGCCACGGCCGGGCTGCGCGGGCCCAGGCCGCTCTGGCCGAATCGACCGGCTGAACCCCGGTCTCGAGCTCGCCCTGCGACTCTGCGTTGGTGGACCGCCGCGTCCGCCCGGCGGACACCCGTGCACGTGCAACCACCGGTCGATGTTTGCACCGCTGTCATCTGTCACCGGGGACAGGATCACCGTTCGCCATGCCCCGCGGAATTATCGCCGCGGCCGGCGCTGCCCTGTTGTGATAGAAGCGCCGCGACCGTGCCACGCGCGACATTGAGGCAGAGGCTGCGCTATCGCTTCGACAACGCCATGGCGCGCGGGGTCGGCTCGCAGATCGCCATGCTGGCGATCGTCACCCTGCTCCTGATCCTCGTCACCTCGACCCTGCTCACCCTCACCGGGCTGAGCCCGCAGGGCGGCGACGGCGAGCCGGTCTCGTTCGGGCGG
Organism: Nannocystis punicea; assembly: GCF_026965555.1. Classification (GTDB taxonomy): domain Bacteria; phylum Myxococcota_A; class Polyangia; order Nannocystales; family Nannocystaceae; genus Nannocystis; species Nannocystis punicea. The sequence goes on from NZ_CP114040.1 coordinate 6,427,205, forward strand.
CTCGTGTGGCTCGGGCTCATGCACGCCATCGATCCCGGGGCTGTCGGCAGCGACGCCGGCTCGTGGACCTTCCTCTTCATCATGCTCGCCGTCTCGTTCGGCGGCATCTTCGTGTTCTCCGCCCTGATCGGCGTCCTCACCGGCGGCTTCGGCGAGATCCTCGATCGCCTGCGCAAGGGTCGGAGCGTCGTCATCGAGCGCGACCACACCGTCATCCTCGGCTGGACCGGCAAGATCCACGCCCTGCTCACGGAGCTCGCCGAGGCCAACGCCAACCGCCCGGGCGCCTCGGTCGTCATCCTCGCCGAGCACGACAAGGTCGCCATGGACGACGAGGTGCGGACCGTCCTCGGCGACGCCTCGATGCGGGTCGTCACGCGCACCGGCAGCCCGCTGGTGCGGCGCGACCTCGACCTCGTCAACCTCGGCGAGGCGCGCTCGGTCATCGTCATGTCGCCCGACGGGCCCGAGGCCGACACCGTCGTCCTCAAGACCTTGCTCGCGGTCGCAAAGGCCGGCGATCGGGCCGGCAAGCCGCCGCACGTGGTCGCCGAGATCAAGAGCGAGAAGACCCTCTCGGTCGCGCGCATGGTCGTCGGCGACGCCGCCGGCCTGATCCTCACCCCGCCGCTGATCAGCCGCGTCCTCGTGCAGACCGGCCGGCAGTCGGGCCTCTCCGTCGTCTACACCGAGCTGCTGTCGTTCAGCGGCGACGAGTTCTACATCCAGGCCCAGCCGCAGCTGGCCGGCAAGACCTTCCGCGAGGGCCTGTTCGCCTACGAGGACAGCGCCCTCGTCGGCGTCTACACCGCCGCGGGCGAGCGGCTGATGCCGCCGGCGTTCGATCGCCGGTTCGAGCCCGGCGATCAGGTCATCGCCATCAGCCGCGACGACGACACCGTGATCCTCAACGGTCGGCCGACCCCGGTCGCCGAAGAGGTGCTCGCGCCGCTGCACCCGCACGCCGAGCCGAGGCCGGAGCGGACCCTCGTGCTCGGCGAGAGCCAGCTGCTGCCGCTGGTGCTGCGCGAGCTCGACGCCTACGTCGCCCCCGGCTCGACCGCCCTCGTCGTCGGCGAGGCCCGGCACCTCGCGGCGCGGATCGGCGGCGACGCCCTGCGGCACACCAGCGTCCAGGTGCGGGTCGGCGACGTCACCGACCGCGCCGTCCTCGACGGCCTCGACGTCCCCGGCTTCGACAACATCCTCGTGCTCGCCGAGACCGAGGGCCGCACGCAGGAGATGACCGACTCGCGGACCATGATCACCCTGCTGCACCTGCGCGACATCCTGCGCCGGCACGGCAAGACGGTCCCGATCACCAGCGAGATGCTCGACGGCCAGAACCGAGAGCTCGCCGCGGTCACCGAGGCCGACGACTTCATCATCAGCAACACCCTCGTCTCCCTGGTCGTCTCGCAGGTCAGCGAGAACCAGCGGATCGCCGCCGTCCTCGACGACCTGTTGTCGCCCGACGGCCACGAGATCTACCTCAAGCCGGCCCGCGACTACGTCCAGCCCGGCGCCGACGTCGACTTCTACGCCGTCGTCGAGGCCGCGGCGCGGCGCGGCGAGCTCGCCGTCGGCTACCGCCTCGCCGCCCGCGCCCACGACTCGGAGCACGACTACGGCGTGGTCCTCAACCCGCGCAAGTCGGAGCGGATCCGCCTCGCCGCCGGCGACCGCGTGGTCGTCCTCGCCGAGCGCTGAGCCTGCCTCTCGGGGCATGCCCCCCGTGACATGCTTTGAAGGGCATGTCCGGATAGACATGCCCTTGCGGACACATTCCGCTGCGTACATATCGCAAGGGACAGCTCGATCGGTCGGCGTCTCGGGCCACCACGACCCGCGTGCCCGCGCGCCCAGGCCCGCCATCGTCTGGCCCTCTGCTTTGAGGACGCCCGCTCGCCCGGCTCTGGCGCAAGCCCCGGCCGGCCTCCCGCCGTCCGCCGCCCTGGCCCTCCCCGGCGCGCACGCGCGGGCCGCTCTTGCTGGCCGCAGCGCCCCGGGCTAGCATCGAGGCTCCTTTTCCTTGCCTTGACCTGACTCGACTTAGGAGCTGCTGGAGATGAAGCCTCTGCGACGCGCGTGGACGCTCCCCTTGTGTCTCGCCCCCTGGCTCGGCGCGTGTGCCATGGCGGAGGCCGGCATCGACGGAGGCCTCAGCGGCGCCACCGACAGCGGCTGGGGCACCGACGGCAGCGCCGGCGTCGGCACCTCCACCGACGGCACGGGAGGCGAAGCTCCGCCGCCCGAGACCGAGGACGACGGCGACTTCCGCGTCCCGCGGGCCAGCGGCAAGTACGTCTACAGCGCCAGCGAGTCGACCGATTCGGTCGCGATCATCGACACCGCCACCCTCGTCATCGACGTCGTCCAGGTCGGCCAGGGCCCCACGGTCGTCGAGCCGATCCCCGGCCAGGCGGGCGACGCCGGCAGCGTCGTCGTCCTCGATCAGGGCAGCGACGACGTCGCGGTCCTGCGCACCAGCGAGGCCGGCGCCACCACCGTCGAGATCCACAAGGTCACCCCGGGCGCCAACAACCTCGCGGTCTCGCCCGGCGGCAAGTACGTGTTCGTCTACCACGACGTCGACGGCCCCGAGCAGCAGGGCCCCGGCAGCGACCAGGAGCTCACCGTCCTCGACCTCGCAGGCGGCGTCGCCCATCGCATGACCGTCGGCGCCCACCCGCGCGACGTCGTGTTCGCCCCCGACGAGAGCACCGCGTGGATCGTCACCGCCGCCGGCGTCAACGTCATCTCCTTCGCCGCCCTCGGCGACGTCGGCAAGCCGCCGCTCTTGCCCGTCGTCAAGGATCCGGGCGTCGATCCGGCCCGCGTCGAGGTCCACATCGTCGCCGCCGAGCGCCTCGCCCTCGCGCGCGTCGACGGCGAGCCGTGGCTCGCGGTCACGCAGCTGCCCGGCGGCGAGCTCACCGTCCTCGACCTCCCCGGCGTCCCCACCGACCTCGACGTCGCCCCGACCGGCGAGTTCGCGGTCCTCACCCTCCCTGCGGGCGGCGGCAGCAGCTTCCTCGAGGTCCCGCTGCCGCTCGGCCCCGGCATGTTCGTGCAGCACGAAGTCCCGGGCGAGTACGTCGGCCTCGCCAGCGTCGCCGCCACCGGCGACGCCATGCTGCTCTACACCACCGTCGATCCGTTCGCGCTGACCGAGGGCCCGGCCCCCGACGTCCCGCTCGTCGACGACCACGCAGTCTTCGGCACCGGCACCACCGGCGACACCACCACCGGCGACACCACCACCACCACCACTGGTGGCGACGACGACGGAGGTTCGCAGCCCGACCCGCGCCAGCGGATCACCCTCGCCCGCCGCGACGGCAACGGCTGGGACCTCGTCACCCTGTTCGTCGAGGTCCCGCTGGTCAGCGTCGGCCTCGCCCCCGACAGCCGCAGCGCGATCCTCGTCCACGACGCCGATCCCGCCGCCTCGCCGGCCGCCTGGTCGTACAGCCTGTTCGACCTCACCCCGGCCTTCCCGCTGCTCAAGCGCCAGAACACCCTCGCCGCGCCCGGCCCGATCCTCTTCACCCCCGAGGGCGACCGCGCCGCCGTCCTGCTGCGCGACGACCTCGCCGGCGTGCGCAAGGTCGACCTCGTCAACCTCGACAACTTCATCGTCAAGCCGCTGCTGCTCGGTTCACCGCCCGAGGGCGCCGGTTACGTCGACCCGACGCAGAAGGTCTTCGTCTCGCAGGCCCACCCGACCGGCCGGATCACCTTCATCGGCCCCGACGGCGACGTCCAGACAGTCACCGGTTACGTCCTCAACGACTCGGTCAAGGACTGACCATGCGCGCCCCCACGCCCGCACGCCCGTGCGCGTGCCCGGCCGCTCGTTCGCGCGTACGCGAGAGAATTTCCCCGCCCGCAATTTTTCCGCCGCCGGCGGTTACTACCGTTCCGCGGCGCGGGCCGTGAGCTCCCGACCCGCCGTCCTCGAACCGTGGAGATGCGTCCGATGCCTCGCCCCCTCGTCTCGCAGTGGCCCGTCTGTCTCGCGCTCCTCGTCGGCTGCGGCGACGACAGCGGCAAGATCGGCGGCTCGTACACCGGCGACATCACCGGCCCCGGCGGCACCGACGGCGGCCCCGGCACCGGCGGCACCGGCGACTCGCCGACCACCGGCGACCCGCCGCCCGAGACCGAGGACGAGGGCGACTTCCGCGTCCCCAGGGCCAGCGGCAAGTACGTCTACAGCGCCAGCCAGACCACCGACTCCGTCGCCGTCATCGACACCTCCAACCTCGTCATCGACGTCGTCGAGGTCGGCCAGGGCCCGACCGTCGTCGAACCGATCCCCGGCCAGGCGGGCGACGCCGGCAGCGTCGTCGTCCTCGATCAGGGCAGCAACGACGTCGCAGTCTTGCGCACCAGCGAGGCCGGAGCCACCAGCGTCACCATCGTCCCGGTCACCCCGGGCGCGAACAACCTCGCGGTCTCGCCCGGCGGCAACTACGTGTTCGTCTACCACGACGTCGACGGCCCCGAGCAGCTCGGCGCCGGCAGCGATCAGGAGCTCTCGGTCCTCGACGTCGCCGGCGGCACCGCCTACGAGATGACCGTCGGCGCTCACCCGCGCGAGATCGTGTTCGCGCCGGACGACAGCGCCGCGTACGTCATCACCGCCGCCGGCGTCAACGTCATCCCGTTCGCCGAGCTCGGCGCCGTCGGCAAGCCGCCGCTCCTGCCCGTCGTCCAGGATCCGGGCATCGACCCGGCCACGCTCGAGGTCCAGATCGTCGCCGGCCTCGGCATCGCCCTCGCGCGCGTCGACGGCGAGCCGTGGCTCGCGGTCACGCAATTGCCCGGCGGCGAGCTCACCGTCCTCGACCTCCCTGGCGTCCCCACCGACCTCGACATCTCGGAGTCGGCCGACTTCGCCGTCCTCACCCTCCCGGGCGCCGGCGGCAGCCGCTTCCTCGAGGTCCCGCTGCCGCTCGGCCCCGGCATGTTCGTCGAGCACGAGGTCCCCGGCGAGTACGTCGGCCTCGCCAGCGTCGCCGCCGACGGCGACACCATGCTGCTCTACACCACGGTCGATCCATTCGCGCTCACCGTGAGCCCGGCCCCCGACTTGCCGCTCGTCGACGACGACCACCCCGTCTACGGCACCTCGTCCTCCTCGACCACCGGCGACGACTCGACCACCAGCGGCACCGGGGACGACACGACCACCACCACGACCACCACCACGAGCACCACCGGCGACGACGGCCCCTGGCCCGACCCGCGGCAGCGGATCACCCTCGCGCGGCGCGAGGGCAACGGCTGGGACCTCGTCACCTTGTTCGTCGAGGTCCCGGTCGTCAGCGTCGGCATCGCCCCCGACAGCCGCAACGCCATCCTCGTCCACGGCGCCGACCCGGCCGCCGCCGCCGGCGCCGCCGCCTTCTCGTACAGCCTGTTCGACCTCACCCCGGCCTTCCCGCTGCTCAAGCGGCAGAACACCCAGGCCGCCCCGGGCCCCGTCCTGTTCACGCCCGACGGCGGGCGCGCGGCCGTCCTGTTGCGCGACGACGCCGCGAGCGTGCGCAGGGTCGACCTCGTCGACCTCGGCAACTTCATCGTCGAGCCGTTGCTGCTCGGCTCGCCGCCCGAGGGCGCCGGCTACGTCGACCCCACCGAGAAGATCTTCGTCTCGCAGCAGCACCCCACCGGCCGGATCACCTTCGTCGACCCCCAGGGCGACGTCCAGACCGTCACCGGCTACGTCCTCAACGACTCGGTGAAGGATTGATCATGCAACCACCGCCGCGCCTCCGCTCCGTCCTCACCCTCGCGCTGCTCGCCGGCGCCTGCGCCCCGCCCAATCCCTACGACGGTTCGTTCCAGCTGCTCCCGCCGGTCACCACCCGCGACGGCCTCGTGTGGGTCGACCCTGCGCGCGACGAGGTCGTGTTCGTCCTGCCGAAGGGCGAGAGCGTCACCACCCGGCGGGCCGCCGTCGGCGACGAGCACACCGTCGTCGCCTGGAGCGCCGCCACCCGCGATCAAGAGTCCGTCCTCGCCCTCACCGTCCCCGCCAGCGCCAAGGAGGAGGACATCGACGAGCAGCTGTATCGCTTCCCCGCCGACGGAGAGGGCGAGCCGGTCGTCTACGAAGTGCGGGCCCCGTTCACCGCCAGCGCCCTCAGCCCCGATCACCGGCGGGCAGTGCTCTACTTCGGCGGCGACGGCAGCTCCGAGCAGCTGCACAACGCCAACCAGATCGCCATCGTCGACCTCCAGGGCGAGGGCGTCGAGAACGTCACCCTCAACGGCTTCGGCGGCACCTTGAAGGCGGTCCAGTTCCCCGGCCAGATCCGCGAGGGCGAGGAGACTCCGATCGTCATCGGCGGCGTCGCCCACGACATCGCCGCCTTCCTCGCCGACAGCGAGGTCGTGCTGATGGACATGGACGATCCGGCGCTCGACCAGGTCGCCGTCCCGCTCGGCAGCGACATCGGCTTCTCGCCGAAGACCACCCTCCTGCGCCCTGGCAACGACCTGTTCGTCGATCCGGCGCTGTTCGTCCTGTCGGCCCAGGGCAGCGAGGTCGGCATGCTCACCCTCGTCGCCGAGGGCGACGGCACCGGCTTCACCGCCCAGATCAGCCTGATCCCGGTCGGCCAGACCAGCAGCGACTTCCTCTTCTACGACAGCGCCAGCGTCCCCTACCTCATCACCGTCGACGCCGCCGGCAGCGCCCTCGTCTTCACCGACATCCGCACCCAGGGCGGCTTCACTGTCCCGCTCGGCAGCGCCGCGCAGCGGCTGTTCCTGCGCGACGCCGACGGCGGCAAGCAGGCCGTCGTGTGGGCCCCGAGCGGCACCCAGCTCAGCACCCTCGACCTCGGCGGCATCGAGGACAGCCTCGGTCGCAAGCCCAAGCACCTCAAGATCGAGACCGGCATCGACGAGCTGGTGGTCCTCGACAACGACCGCGTCCTGATCGGCAGCGGCACCAAGCTCTACGTCGTCTCCTTCCCCGAAGAGCAGGTCACCCCGCTGTCCTCGCAGGTCCGCTACGACCCCAGGGGCAGCGCCCTCGTCGGCGATCGCCTGCTGCTCGGCACCGCCGGCCAGCAGTGGGTCAGCACCGTCGACCTGCAGACCTTGAACCCCGAGTCGATGCTGCTCGACGACCCCATCGGCGCCTTCCACTACTTGCCCGGCCCCGACCGGATCGTCATCACCCACGACGACCCCGCCGGTCACCTCACCATCGTCGATCCGGCCGACCCGTCGCGATCCACCAGCCACGTGCACTGGGGCTTCCTGCTGCAGGGCGTGCTCGATCAGGAGTGAGACATGCCATCGCTTATCCTCGCCCTCGTCTTCGCCGCCGCTCCTGCAGCCACCGATCGCAGCGCCACCGAGGCCGAAGCGCCGACCGCCGTCGAGGCGTGGAGCCCGGCGCCGGCCGACCCGCCCGCGAACGCCGCGCCCGCGCCGACGCCGATGCCCATGCCGGTGCCGGTCGCTCCGCCGACGCAGAACGCTCCGCCGACGGTCACCCAGCCTCCGCCGCCGCCCGTCGCCGGCCCGCCGACCCCGCCGCCCAGCCGCAAGCGAACCTGGCCCGACCGGCCGATCCGCTGGCGCCTCGACCTCGGCGGCGACATCGGCACCACAGTCGTCTTCGACCCCGCCTGGCGCGCCTTCGACGACAACCGCTCCGCCTTCCACGCCGGCGCCACCGTGCGCGGCGACTTCCGCCTCGCCGACGGCCGCGTCTTCCTCGGCGGCGGCGCCAGCTTCCGCCGCCTCGGCAGCTACGGCGACCTCTACGACGCCGTCGAGACCGACATCACCGTCCGCGAGCCGCTGGCCTTCCTCCGCCTCGCGGTGGTCGTGCGCGAGGGCTTCGACGTGTTCGCCCAGGCCGGCGGCGGCCCCAGCTTCGCCCGCCTGGGGACGATGTCGTGGAGCGGCGCGTACAACACCTCGAACCAGTCCGCAGTCACCGGCATGGCCGACGCCCAGGCCGGCGTCTCGCTGTACCTGCCGAAGAAGTGGCTGCCGCGACGCGGCGCCGCGCGGGCCACCGCCGGTTTCGAGCTCGCCGCCGGTTACACCTTCCGCAGCAAGATCAAGGTGCGCCCCGAGCTCTACGTCGACGAGGACCCGATCCCGACCCACACCAGCAACTTCGGCGACCTCGCCGTCCGCGGCTTCGTGTGGCGCTTCGGCCTGTTCGTCCGCTTCCAGTGATTCGGCGAGCGCCGCACGAATGGCTCCCATGCGCTTCTCGGCAAGGACGCTCCCGCGGACAATCCTCGCCGCGACGGCTCGATCGCTCGAGGCCGCCGCATGGCTGGGCGCCGCCTGCATCGGCCTCGCGCCCGGGTGCGGCGACGAGTGCGTCGGCTGGACCGACATCGCCGTCGATCCGCGGATCCGTCGCTTCGAGGCCGGGATCCAGATCGGCACCGACGCCGCGATCTTCGCCGATTTCGCGGAGGTCGGGCACGCCGACGCGAGGCTGCGTGCACTCGCCATGTCCCCCGCCACCTTCGATGATTTCGCCGTCGTCGGTGACGCCGGGACGATCCGCTACTCACGCGACGGCGGCGAGACGTGGTCCGCCCCCTCCTCGCCGCCCCTGGCGGAGGATCTGTTCGGAGTTCGTTACTCCTGCGAAGACGACGCTCTCTACGTGATCGCCGTCGGCGCTGCGGGTCGAATCCTTCGCAGCACCACGGGCGGAGCGTCGTGGACCCCGGCGGAGTCGTCCACATCGCTCGCGCTGCGGGACGTGGCGATCGTCCACCCCGACACCGTGGTCGCCGTCGGCGACGGCGGCACCATCGTGCGCTCCACCGACCGCGGCATCACCTGGCAGTCGGTCGCCAGCGGAACCCGGGAGGACCTGCGCTCGCTCGCCCTCGAGGATTGTGCCGCGCAGCTCGGCCCGAATCACCCGATTCGCGGCCTCGCCGTCGGCGACGCCGGGACCGTCCTCCTCTCGCACGACGGCGGCGCGTCGTGGAGCCCGATCCAGTCGGAGCTCGCGGGCGATCTTCTTCAGGTGCAGATCGGCACGAGCAGCGTCGATCAATGGAAGATCCACGCCCTGCTCCTCGACTCGGGGCATCTCTGGCGGTGGCGCGAGGACAGTGGCGCGCTCGAACAGGTGCATGCGTTCGACGCTCCCGTGCACTGGTTCTCCGGCGTGAGCGGCGGAGGCATGCAAGTGCTCGGCGAGGGCGCGCTCCACACGTACCGCTCCGCCAAGCAGTGCGCCGACGATTGACCGCAGGCGCGGCCGAAGTGCGCGGCGAGGGCGTGCTCCACACGTCCGCTCCGCCAAGCAGTGCGCCTGCGATCGACCGCGGCCCGAAGTCGCACGAGTGACACGACAGACCGGGCGGCCCGTCTGTCCCCGGGGACAGCTCGTCCAGGTGCCGACCCTGTCGATGACGACCTGTCCGGCACCTCCTCGCGCTGCGAACCTCCGGCGCCCGCACGAGCGCGGGGCCTCACGCCTGCGGCGGCACCACCGAGCCGGCCGCCGCCGACTCGTCGCTCTCGAGCGTGCGCACCAGCGAGTTCGTCTGGCGCACCACCTCGTCGAGCCGCTCGCGGATGTCGACCGCCTGGTTCTGCACCGACGCGAGCGCCTCGTGCAGCGCCCCTCGCAGGGCCGCCACCGTCGGGTCGTACTCGCGGGGCAGTCGCTCCTGCGCCTGGTCGAGCAGATCGGTCGCCTCGACCAGCACCCGCAACGCCTGGTCGTACTCGCGGCCTTCTGCCAGCGTCTCGGCGCGGCGCGTCTTGGCCTTCGCGCGCAGCAGGGCCACCCGGCCCTCGACCGTGCGCACGCGCACCGACAGGGCCCGCTGGGCCTGTTCGGCGCTGCCGATCGACGAGTCGCGGATCTTCCGCGACTCGAGCTCCACCGTCGACACCAGGCGATTGACGTCGGCCTCCGCCCGGTCGAGCTGGGTCCGTATCTCCGCCTCCGCGCGGTCCTTCTCGCTCCGCACCACCTCGCGCAGGCGGGTCAGGCGGTCGCGGCTGTTCTGGTACGCCGCGTCGAGCGACCCTCGCGTGTGATCGACCAGCTCCGTCTGCTTCTCGCGCAGCGAATCGACCGCGGCCCGGATCTCCGCGTGGCTCGCCGCCGCGTCCTGCTTGCCGCCCGCGCGCCAGTAGGCGAACAGCGCCAGGGCGATGCTGAACGCCGACACCGCCAGCGCGCCGCCGGCCATGCGGCGAGTCGTCTCCGGCGTCATCGCATTCCTCCGGCCGCCCGCACGCGCTCGATCGGCCCCCCGCCTTGCACGTGCAAGATCTCCTTGATCCCGTCGGGCCGCACCAGCTCGAACGTCGCGATCACGTCGTCGCGATCGCCCTCGAGCACCCAGACCTCCGCCGGGCGGAACACCAGGTGGTCGGAGCCTTCGAGCTGCACCTCGAGCGTCTTCCCGTGCGGGTCGTAGGCGATGCCGAGCAGGCGGGCGTTCTGGGCGAACACTTGATCGCCGATCTGCAGCGACACCGCCTGGATCGTCACGATCCCGGCCGCCTCCGGCCGCAGGTGCTTGCGCGTGAACCCGTCGAAGTACGTCTTCCACTCGTGCACCGGGAGCTGCTTGGTCGTCTTCATCGAGGCCTCCTCTGCTCGCCTGCTCGCGCGAAGCCCTCGCGCAACCTGGTCGGATAGCACCGGCGCGGGGGCGAGCAAGCGGTCCGGAGGGCGCATCCGCGCCGCAGCGAGGCGATCGCCGGCCCCGCACCTCCGCGTCGCCGCGTCCGCGCGCGTGACGAGTTCGCGACGGAGCGCTCGCGCCGCGCCTCGTGGTGCCGCTCTTCACGACGTCGTGGCGCCTGCGCCCGCCTGCCCTTCGCGCGCCGCGTGGCCCTGGAGTGGAACGGTCCAACGATAGCCGGCGAGCACGACCCTCATGCCGCCTCACACCGCCGCGACTGTCCGTCGATTGTTCTTCGCTGGCGCCGCGCTGCTCGGCTGCGCGGGCAACCTCGAGCCTGCGCCCGAGTCGAGGCGGGTGCCCGGCATCGCCTCCTCGGCCGTCGACCAGGACAAGGGCATCGAGCTCGTCGCCGTCGCCGACGCCTGGCGCGGCTATCCGGGCGAGCTCGACGAGCTCGTCACCCCGATCCTCGTCACCATCACCAACACCGGCAGGCGGCCGGTCGAGCTGCGCTACGAGCACTTCGCCCTCGTCACGCCCTCGGGCGTGCGCTTCGTCGCCCTGCCACCCGTCATCGTCACCGGTGTCGCCTACGGCCCCGTCGACCTCGCCTATCCGCCGATGGGCTTCGGCCTCGCCCCCTACCTCTCCCCGTGGTACCCGGCCCTGTCGGTGTGGGGCGGCAGCTTCCCCTTCCGCGCCGACTACTACGGCAATTGTTACACCTCCTGCAGACACTTCCCGCTGCCCGACGGCGAGCTGCTGCAGCGCGCCTTGCCCGAGGGCGTCCTCAGCCCCGGCGGGCGGATCACCGGCTTCCTCTACTTCGAGGAGCTCGAGGACGTGCGCCACATCAACCTCATGGCCGAGCTCGTCGACCCCACCACCGGCCAGCGATTCGGCGGCCTCGACATCCCCTTCGTCTACGACGATTGATCGCCCGCATCCACGAGCGGCCGGCCGCGAGAGCGGCACTTCGACTCGCCGAACGATCGCACCGCCGCTCGGCATCGCCTCGCGCTGCGCTCGTGCCGGACCGCGAGCCCCGGGCGCGCGCTGTCCGAGGGTTGCATGGGCCGCCCGTCCGCTCCGGACGCGCGAGCCCTCGGGAGCCGCACTTCGACTCGCCGCAGGGCTCACGCCGGCGCGCCCTATCCCTGCGATCGCGCCGGGCCGCGAACCCGGCACGCCCTCCGATGATTGCATCCGCCGCCCGTCCGCCCGGGATCTCACGAGCGAGCGTTCGGCCCGCGAGAGCCGCGCTTCGACGGACCGTCGGTGCGAGCCTTGCGTGTCACTGCGATCGTGTCGAGCCGCGAGCCCCGGCACGCCCCCTGATGATTGCAATGGCCTGGACCAGCGGTCAGGCCCATGAGCGCCGGCCTCACGGACGATTCGGCGAGTAGTCGATCGATCCATCCGCGCGGCTCGACCCCGCCAGATCGGCCAGCCCGTCGCCGTTGAGATCGACGATGTGCAACGTATCGATGTCGCTCCCGAACCCGACGGTCAGGAGGCCGGCGAAGCCGCCCTGGCCGTCGCCGCGGCGGATCGATACAGAGCCGGTCGGCGAGCCCGGGGCGGCGGCGGCGAGATCGAGGACCCCGTCGGCGTCGAGGTCGCCGATCTCCAGCAAGACCGAGCCGCAGCCCACCGGATAGCGCGTGTCGGTGAAGCTCTCGCTCGGCGCGTCGAACTCGAGCACCGCGACCTCGCTGGTGTGATGAATCGTGTCGGTGAGCAGCGCGACGATCTCGCCGTCGCCGTCGCCGTCGAGGTCGGCGACCGCGAGGTCGAGCACCTCGGCGTCGGGCCCGAGTTCCTCACTGAACAGCGCGTCGCCGGGTCCGGCCATGAGGATCGTCAGTTCGCCGGCGGGCAGCGCCCAGACGACGTCGTTGACGGCGCCGTCGGCCTGCAGCGCGCCGATGGCGTAGCGCTCGATCGCGTCGGACCAGCCGAATTGCGGCGAGACCTCGAACTGCCCGGTGCCGTCGCCGCGCAAGGCGATGACGTCCTCGAGCTCCCCGGGCGCGATCACGACGAGGTCGAGGTGGCCGTCGCCGTCGGCGTCGAACAGGTCGGGCCCGAGCAGCTCGGCGCCGGTCAGCGCGACCGACTCACCGACGAGGTTGCCCGCGCCGTCCAGCAGCAAGATCTGGATCGAGTCGGTCGGGCCGTCGATGTGCGCGGCGACGTCGAGGTGTCCGTCCTCGTTGAAGTCGCCGACCGCGCGCAGCGACAGGGTGCCCCCGGAGAAGCTCTGCGGCCAGCTCAGGCCCGAAGTCTGCAGCCAGGGCACGGCCGCGAACAGCAGCCCCGAGACCGTGCCGTCCTCGTGCGAGATCAACAGGTCGCTGCCGCTCGAGCCGTCCAGCGGCAGCGCGATCGTCGACACCACGCCGTTCGGCGGTTGCGTGGCCCCGCTCCCGATCACGAAGCAGAGCTCGCCCGGCTCGACCGCACCATTCAGGCACGTCGCCGGCGGGACGATGGTGTCGACGAGGTCGCAGGTCGGCGCCGGCGGGCCGCCGTCGGAGTCGGAATCCGAGTCCGAATCGGAGCCGTCGCCGCCCGACGTCGACGATTCGCCGGGGTGCCAGTCGAGCCAGTCGCAGCCGGGCGCAGCGGTGAGGAATACGAGAGCGAGGGCGATGGAGTGAGGTCGTGGTTGCATGCGGGGTGGCCTTTCTCTCTTTTCAAATCTCCGGCTGCGGCGTTGTTCGTGCCTTTCTTTTTCGGCGCGTCCGCCGCTGAGCCGCCGCGCGAACCTGCCCCCTCCGCCTGATGGGCCGCCTGCTGAATCGAGCTCAATTCCTTCGAACCGCCGACCCGTGGCCGAGCTCCAGCCGCAGTCCGTCGAACGGCGCCCTCGTCCTCGCCCCCCTGCGATTGCTTCGCCTCGCTGCCTACGACCAATCGTGCCGCAGTCGCGACGCGCTTCGATAGCGGTCCCGGCCGTCGAGCAACACCGTCACCACCGGCACTTCCGGCCCCGCGCCGCCGCCCGCAGCATTGCCCCGAATCCGCCTGACCGATTGCGGCCGCAGCCGCCGCTCGCCGCGCTGGCGGTCCCCTGCGGGCAATACCGTCACCACCGGCCCTGCCAGCCCACCCGTCCCACGCAGCCCTGCGGCGCCGCCCCACCGCCGATGCGCTCCAACCCGTCGGGCAGCACCGTGCCCACCGGCCCTTCCAGCCCGCACCGCCACTCGCAGCATTGCGCCGCCAGCGATGCGCCCGCCTACCGCGATTGCGCCTGCAGCCACGGCTTGCTGCGATAGCGGTCCCAGCTGTCGGGCAGCACCGTCACCACCGGCCCGTCGAGCCCTCCACGGGCGGCCACGCGCAAAGCAGCCGCCACGTTCGTCCCGGCCGACCCGCCGACCAGCAGTCCTTCCTCCGCGATCAGCCGCCGCGCGGTCGCGAAGCTCTCCTCGTCGGAGACCCGCTCGGCCGCGTCGATCACCGTGCGGTCGAGGTTCCCGGGCGGCTCGCTCGCGCCGATGCCCTCGACCGCGTACGGCCCATCGGGCCCGAGCGCGCCCGACTCGACCCATTGAGCCAGCCCCGAGCCGAGCGGGTCGGCCAGCACCACCTGCACCTTCGGACATGCCCTTTTGAGCACCCGACCGACCCCCGTGATCGTCCCGCCCGTCCCGGCGCCGGCCACGAACGCCCCGACCACCCCGCCCGTCTGGGCCAGGATCTCCGCCGCCGTCGTGCGCGCGTGGACCTCCACGTTGGCCGGGTTGTTGAACTGGTCGGCGAGGAACCACCCGCGCTCGCGCGCCAGGCGTTCCGCGACCCGGCGGAAGTTGTCGGGGTGCGAGGGCGCCGCGTTCGGCGTCACGATCACCTCCGCCCCCAGCGTCGCCAGGGCCGCCCGCTTGTCGGCCGACATCTTCTCCGGCAGCACGCACACCAATCGATAACCGCGGGCCGCCGCCACCAGCGCCAGGCCGACCCCCGTGTTGCCGGCCGTCGCCTCCACGATCGTCATCCCCGGCCGCAGCAGCCCGCGCGCCTCCGCGTCGTCGGCGATCGCCACCGCGATGCGGTCCTTCACGCTCCCGCCCGGGTTCAGGTGCTCGCACTTCACCAGCACCGGCGCCGCCAGTCCCGCCGCCAGCCGGCGCAGGGGCACCAGCGGCGTCCCGCCCACGTGCCCCAGGATCCCGCCGCCCGCGCGCTGTTCACCTGGCGTTTCGTGCATGTCCGATCGAGCAGCCGGAGGGCGTCCTCGCCCACCACTACCGCGCCGCCCGCCCGCCCGCAAGCGCCGGCCGCGGAGATCGCGCGTTCTCGCGCCGGGTCCCCCGGGCCGGCGCTTGCCGCGACCGGGCGGCCATGGCAGCGTTGTCCAATGAGGGCCCACCTGGCGTCCGCGCTGGCGCTGCTCGTCGCCTGCACCGATCGTCCGCTCGGCGAGACCGAGGGCGGCAGCGACGGCGCCGGCAGCGGCGGCGGCACCGAGGGCTTCACCAGCGCCGGCCCCGGCGGCGACAGCGACGCCACCGGCGGCCTCACCAGCGCCGACCCCACCGAGGATCCGACCGACGGCCCCGGCGGCGACGCCCTCAGCCCCGCGCTCGAGCCCTACTCGCTCGAGGTCGCCGACTTCGACGGCGACGGCCACCAGGACCTGCTCGTCATGGGCCTCGACGACGCCGAGCTGATCGCCGGCTGGGTCGCGCGCGGCCGCGGCGACGGCACCTTCACCGCCGACCTCGCCCCCACGCTCAAGGGCGCCAGCGCCTATCCGGCGATCGGTCAGCTCGACGGCGATGCCGGCGTCGACGTCATGGTCGCCCAGTTCGCCGACGCCGCCCGGATCTTCCGCTGGGACGTCGCCCAGTTCGCCGCCTACAAGACGCTCACCAGCCCGCCGACCCCGCGCAACCACGTCGTCGCCGACCTCGACCGCGACGGCCGCAACGACGTCATCGCCCTCTGCCAGGGCGCCCACAAGTTCGGCCTCACCGTCCACCGCGGCAGCGACGCCGACGCCTGGACCACCACCACCACCGTCCTCGGCGCCGTCGCCGACTTCGCGCCCACCGGCCTCCTGGTCGGCCAACTCGACGGCGACGGCGTCCCCGACGCCCTCCTGTTCGAGGTCGACGGCCCGCGCGGCTTCCTCCGCGTGTTCGGCCGCCCCGACGGCGAGTTCGTCGAGCCCGCCGTCCAGGTCGGCCACCTGCGCCCCTGGAGCGCCGCGCTCGGCGACCTCGACGAGGACGGCGAGCTCGACGTCCTCGCCGCCGAGCACTTCCCCACGCGCCTGTCCCTTGCGACAGGTGACGGCGCCGGCGGCTTCACCTTCGCCGGCGCCATCGACATCGAGCCGCCCTTCACCCCGCACGCCCTCGACCTCGACGACCTCGACGGCGACGGCCACCTCGACGTCGTCGCCGTCGACGCCATCAGCCCGATCCTGCTCTACTGGACGGGCCACGGCGACGGCGCCTTCGAGCCCCCGCAGGCGCTCCAGCTGCCCTCCGGCGCCGTCCGCGTCCACGCCGCCCAGCTCGATCCCGACCCCGCCCTCGACCTCGCCGTCGCCACCTTCGACGCCGGCGCCGTCACCATCCTCCTCAACCCCGTCGCCCTCTGAGCCCTGCCCCGGAGGACATGTGCTATCGGACATGCGCGAAAGCGCATGTCCTCGAGGACTCACGCGCCTCCGCCCGACGCCCCACCTCTCCGTCCGCGATCGAACCCGTCCCTTCTCTGTCCGGCAGGGCACCCGCCGGCCGCGACCGAGCGCGCCCACCGAGCCCGACTCCGGCGAACACTCCCGCCACGATCGAGCGCACCCACCCTCGACCTCGCCCGTTCCAGCCCGCCGTTGACCGTGTCCACCCGTCGCCTCCTCCTCGGCCTCGCGCTCCTCGGCGCTTGCGATCGGCGCGACGCCGCCGACCTCGAGCACGCCAGCGACACGCCCGCGCCGATCCCCGTCCCCGCGCCCGGGAGCGCCGCAACCGACCCGCTCCCCGCCAGCCCGGACTCGCTCCCCGTGTCCCCCGACCCCGCCGACCCCGGCACCGCCCCGCCGCCGACCCCCACGGACGCCGCGAGCTCCACAGTCGCCCCCGCCGCTGCGCCGAACACCGCGAGCTCCACGGTCGTCCCCGCCGCGCCGCCGACGCTCGCCAAGATCCCGCCCGATCGCCGCTGCGGCGAGGCCGGCGAGCAGCCCACCGAGCTCCCGCCCGACCTCGCCCGCGGGCGCGTCCCCGCCGGCAAGGCCAGCCTGCGCCCCGGAGACAAGCGCACTCTCGGCAAGGCAGTCCTCCACTACGACCCCGACGCGTGGATCGGCACCCGCAAGGCCGGCCACCGCGGCCCCGCGCTGCGCATCGAGATCGATCGCGCCGAGGTCGGCCCGCACGACCCCTGGGGGGCTCACGAGGATCTGCACCCCGACCAGGAGCACCACACCTTCGTCGGCCCGTACCGCTTCGACCTCCGCACCGGCCCCGGCGATCCTCCCAGGCGCGTCGACGTCACCGTCAGCCGCGAGGTCTGTCCCCCCGCGGCAGACATGCCCGCGGCCGCCGCCACGCGGTCCTTCTGGCTCAGCACCGAGGCCATCCGCACCTACACTTACGACCTCGCGGGCGAGCTCTTGCAGTTCAACCTCGACGCCCGCGGCGACGCTCCGCGCCTCGACATCAGCGACCTCGGCTATCGCCACTCGCTCGCGCCGGTGCCCGACCGCGTGCGTCGCTTCCGCGTCGGCTCGCACTTCGTCACCCTCGATCGCGTCGTTCCGGGCCCCGGCACCCGTCACGACGGCGCCTGGAAGGCCGACGGCGACGCCCACCTCCACGTCCGCGTGCGCATCGATCCGGCCGCCGCTCTGCCGCAGCCCGCCCCCGTCGCGGCCACCGACCCCTGCGGCCTGTCCCCCGTGCGCACCACGGTCCCCGCCGCGCTGACGAGGATGCCCGCGCTGCAGCCCGCGCGCACCCTCGACGTCGGCAAGGAGCTCGCGCTCGGCCCGATCACCTACAAGTACGTCACCCTCGAGATCCCCGCCCGCGGCCACGGCCCCTACCGGGAGGAGGCCGAGCAGATGCCGCTGCTGCAGGTGTTCGGCGGCGCTCTCGGCGGCCTGTCCATCTCGCACGTCCGCAACTCGCCGCGGATCGTCCGGCTTGGCCAGGAGCTCGTGCGCGTCGAGGCCGACGGCCAGGGCGATCGCGTCCGCCTCCGCCGCACCGCAGTCACCTGTCCTCACGAACGCAAGCTGCCCGCGCTGCAAACCCCCGTGTACGTCTGGCTCAGCGCCCTCGGCCAAACCCTCGTCACCGTCCCCGGCCGCGGCACCATCCCCCTGTCGCTCCAGCTGTACACCGAGATCTCGGGCCCGGGCCTGTCGATCGGCAGCGAGAACGCCCACCTCTCGCGCCCGCTCCGCCCGGACAGCAGCGCCGCCTACACCATCGACGACTGGCTCGTCGAGCTCGTCGACGTCGTCCCTGGCCCCGATACCACCCACGACGGCCAGATCTGGCAGTCGAGCGGCCTGCTCCCCGTCGCCCACGTCCAGCTCAAGCTCACCCCCCAGCCCGACGGCCCATGACCTCGAGGGCATGTCCCTTTCGACATGCTCATTCGAACATGTTGCAATCAACATGTCCCAGAAACCATCTCCCAAGCCCCGCCGCGCCGGACCACCGCCAGGACCGAACCAGCTCGTAGCGAACGCCCGCGGCGTCCTGGACATCCTTTTGCACATGTCCAAATCGACATGTCCTCGAGGCAAGCCCGGCGCATCACACCGCCGCCGACCATGACCGCCAGGGCGCTCCGCGACGTCCTGCCTTCACCTCCCTCGTGAAGGCGGGGCGCCCGGGCTCAGCCGGCGCCGGCCTCCGCAGCCGCCATCGCGCCCGCTTCATCCGGCCCACCGACCATGCCGCCAGGGCGCTCCGCGCCGTCCTGCCTTCCTCGTGAAGGCGGGGCGCCCCGGCTCAGCCCGCGCTGGCCGCCGCCATCGCGCCCTCTTCGTCCAGCTCCTGCACGGCAGCCCCCGCGGGGCTGAGCGAGCGGAACGGCTGTCTGCGGCTCGCTCCGGCCAGCGCGTCGCGGTAGTGGGCCAGGTTCTTGACCAGCGATCGCCAGCGGCGGAGGTCTTCGTGCAGGGCGGTGTCCTGTTCGACCTGCGCCAGCGCGCGCACCCAGCCCAGGACCGCCTGGCGCTCGCCGAACCACGCCCCGACGTTCGCCCCGATCGCCAGGCCGACCACCATGATCACGGCCACCAGCAGCCCGCCGAGGAAGAACATCATATCGACAGTGAAGCCCGGCGGGTGCGTCAGCAGCTCGACGCACAGCGCCAGCAGGGCCGACGCGCCGGCCAGAGAACCTGCCAGGCGCAGGCGGTCGGTCGCGCGAGCGGCCCGCAGCTCCACCGCCGCCAGCCGCTGCGAGCCCGCGTACCCGCGCAGCCACAACCGCGAGCGTCGCACCTCCGTCGTCGCCGCCACCTCGACCTCGCCGCAGAAGTCCCCGCGGCGCACCTGCAGGCGCATCCCGGGCTGCTGCTCGCGCGAGCGGGACGGCGTCGTCGACGGCACCGACACGACCGCCGAGCGCGTCACCGAGTAACCGGCCGCGACCGGGAAGAACGACGCCCAGAGCCCCTCCACGTGGCGTGCAGCGGCATCCTCGGCCGTCGCCGGACACGCCACCGCCCATCCGAAGCCCTGACCGAGTCGCGCATCCATCGTCGTCAGGCTACCTGCGGGATCCGGCTCCGTCCAGCGGCGGCCACGGCGCGAATTCGCCGGAGCCCGCGAGCATCCCTCCAGGACCCGATCGCCCGCGACCGCGCCCCGATCGATCTCCCGCACCCACATCGTCCTCGCGCCACATCCGCACGCTCCACCCGCAGCGAACGGTCCGCGTCCTCGCCTCCACGCGAGCAGAAAGTCCAACCGCCCGCGCACTCGTGTCTCGGCCATCCCCACGCGCCGCCGTCGCTCCGGCCCCTTCGCGCACCGCCGTCCGCAGGCGCTCACTTCACCGTGCAGCCCGCTCCGCCGTCGCGTCTCGGCCTCGCCAACACGCCGTCGCCTGTCTCGAAGACCATGTCAGTTCCCGCCGCTGGCGCGCTCGCGCAGCAGATTCGTCAGTCGCGGGCGCAGCTGCGTCTCCGCCTCTGCCACTGCGGTCGCGATCGCCGGCGGTCCCGCAGCCACCGTCGCGCGGCCGCGTCGCGTCGTCGTCGCCCACACCAGCGCCTCCGCCAGCTCCGCCAGGACCAGCCCGGCCAGCGCCTCGTCCGGCCCCGACACCAGCGCCCGCCGCCACACCGCCGCGTGCTCCGGAAACACCTGTCTCGAAGACCATGTCGCTTCGTCCCCCGGAGTCACCACCACCGCCTCCCCCGAGTGCACCAGCAGGCGGTACGTCAGCGCCGCGAACACCACGTGCTCGAGCAGCCGCGTGTCCAGGCGGGACTCGCCGGCCGTCAGCCCCGACTGCAGGCGCAGCAGCATCCCCGCCCCGAACTCGTCGGTGATGTGGAACACCGCCACCTCCGGCGCCGCGGCCAGGAGCGACCCCACCGCGAGGCGCAGCAGCGCCGCCCGCGTCTCCGTCGCCACCTTCGCCCACGCCGACCCGGCCGGCGGCGCCACCAGCCCGAGCCCCTCGAAGCGCGGCAACGACTCCGCGCCGAGCCCGGCCGCAGTCGCCAGCCAGCCCGCTCGCTCCACCTGCAGCAGCGGCGGCGAGACGGTCGTCAACACCGCCACGCGCACGAATTCCGGCTGCTGTACGCCCCGGAGGTCGCCCAGGCCGAGCCCGCGCGACAGGTACAGCGCCAGCCGCTCCGGCTCGGCCAACGCGGCTCGCAACACCTCGGGATCGATGCTCTGGGGCGCCCGGCTGTCGTGCATCCTCCGCCCCTACCACTGCCGCGCGCGAAAATACACATTCGCGCAAGAACCGGCGCCACACCGGCGAAAGCCGGCGACAGCCCCCACCTCCGCGCTCCGAGCTCCCGGCCCGCGCATCACTGCCGCCCCCCCTGTCCCTTCGACCAGGCAGACCTCGACCGCCGCGCCCCCTGTCTCTTCGACCAGACCGCCGCGCCCCCTGTCTCTTCGACCAGACCGCTGCGCCCCCTGTCTCTTCGACCAGACCGCTGCGCCACCTGTCTCTTCGACCAGACCGCCGCCCCCCTGTCTCTTCGACCAGGCAGCCTCCGATCGCCGCCTGCCTCTTCGGCCAGGCACCGCGAGCGCACGAGACACGGCACCCTCCTGTCTCTTCGACCAGACCGCCGCCCTCTGTCTCTTCGACCAGGCAGCCTCCGATCGCGCCTGTCTCTTCGGCCAGGCACCCGCGAGCGCACGAGACGACGGCGCCCCCGGTCTCTCCGACCGGAGGCGCCGCAGCCCGCGCCTGTCCTTTCGGACAGCCTCTACCCGGCGACCTCGACCAGCGAGCGCGGCGGCAGCGGCCCTTCGCGCATCCGCTGGATCGCCCGCGCCCCCGCGGCCAGCCCGGCGATCGTCGTGTAGCACGGGATCTTGCGCCCCGTCGCCGCCGCCCGCAGCCCCGCCGCACCTGTCCCCGAGGCCAGGGCCAGAGTGACCCCCTCGAGCTCCGCGTCCAGCCGCCCGATCGGATAGCCGAGCCCGGCCAGCGCCTCCGCCGTCGCCGCCCCGGCCAGCACCTCGAAGCCGAGCAGCCGCAGGTGATCGGCCACCGGCACCAACCCCGGCGCGTCCTCGTCGGCCACCTCGAGCGCCACCCGGCCCTGCAGCGGCAGCCGCACCCCCGCGCCGAGCTGTGCCTTCGCGTACGCTTCAGCAAAACTCTCGCCGCTGCCCATCACCTCGCCGGTCGACTTCATCTCCGGCCCGAGCATCGGGTCCGCGCCGGGGAAGCGGCGGAACGGCAGCACCGCCTCCTTCACGCTCGCCATCGTCGGCAGCCGCTCTTCCGTCACTCCGAGCTCGCGCAGCGTCGCCCCGGCCATCACCCGGGCCGCCAGCTTCGCCAGCGGGCGACCGGTCGCCTTGGCCACGAACGGCACCGTCCTGGCCGCGCGCGGGTTCACCTCGAGCACGTAGACCTCGCCGCCGGCCACCGCGAACTGCACGTTCATCAGGCCGACCACCCCGAGCGCCTGGGCCAGCGCCACCGTCTGGCGCCGGATCTCCGCCTGGATCGGCGGCGGCAGCGAGTACGGCGGCAGCGCGCACGCCGAGTCGCCCGAGTGGACCCCGGCCTGCTCGATGTGCTCCATCACCCCGCCGATCACCACGTCTGTCCGATCGGACAGGGCGTCGACGTCGACCTCGATCGCGTCGCGCAGGTAGCGGTCGAGCAGCACCGGCTGCTCCTCCGCCGCCGCGAACGCCTCCGTCAGGTAGCCCGCCAGCTCCGCCTGCGAGCGGGCGATCGCCATCGCTCGCCCGCCGAGCACGTACGACGGCCGGACCACCAGCGGGAACCCGAGCGCCTCCGCCTTCGCCAGCGCCTCGGGCATCGTCGTCGCCGTCGCGTTGTCGGGCTGCTTGAGGCCGAGCGTGTGCAGCAGCGCCTGGAAGCGCGCCCGGTCCTCGGCCACGTCGATCGCGTCGGGCGACGTGCCGAGGATCGGCACCCCGGCCGCCTCGAGCCCGCGGGCCAGCTTCAGCGGCGTCTGCCCGCCGAGCTGCACGATCACCCCGCGCGGCTGCTCGACCGCGATCACCTCGAGCACGTCCTCGAGCGTCAGCGGCTCGAAGTACAGCCGGTCGGCGGTGTCGTAGTCGGTCGACACCGTCTCCGGGTTGCAGTTGACCATGATCGTCTCGATCCCCGCCTCGCGCAGCGCCAGGGCCGCGTGCACGCAGCAGTAGTCGAACTCGATCCCTTGCCCGATCCGGTTCGGCCCCGCGCCGAGGATCATCACCTTCTCGCGCCCCGTCGGCCGCGCCTCGCACTGCTCCTCGTAGCTCGAGTACAGGTACGGCGTCTCCGACGCGAACTCGGCCGCGCACGTGTCCACGCGCAGGAACACCGGCCGCACGCCCAGCGCCTGCCTGCGCTCGCGCACCGCCGCCTCCTTCACCTGCAGCAGCTGGGCGAGCCGGCGGTCGGCGAAGCCCATCCGCTTCAGCGCCCGCATCCTGCCCTCGTCGAGCTCGGCCAGCGAGCGGCCCGCGAGCGCCTGCTCGACCTCGACCAGCTCCGCCAGCTGGTCGATGAACCACGCGTCGATCCCGGTCAGGCTCTCGACCTGTCCCTTGGGCCAGCCGCGCCGCAGCGCCTCCGCCACCGCGAAGATCCGCTCCGGGCCCGGCTCGGCCAGCGCCGCGGTCAATCCTCGCTCGTCGAGCTCCGGCCCGCGCCGCTCGAGCCCCGCGGCCCCGATCTCGAGCCCGCGCAGCGCCTTGTGCAGCGCCTCCTGGAACGTGCGGCCGATCGCCATCACCTCGCCGACCGACTTCATCTGCGTGCCGAGCCGGGTCTGCGCGCCCTTGAACTTCTCGAACGCGAAGCGCGGGCACTTCACCACCACGTAGTCGATCGCCGGCTCGAACGACGCCGGCGTCACGCGCGTGATGTCGTTGCCGAGCTCGTCGAGGGTGTAGCCGACGGCCAGGCGGGCCGCGACCTTGGCGATCGGGAACCCGGTCGCCTTGCTGGCCAGGGCCGAGCTGCGGGACACCCGGGGGTTCATCTCGATCACCACCATCCGCCCGGTCCGCGGGTCGATGGCGAACTGCACGTTGGAGCCGCCGGTCTCGACGCCGATCTCGCGGATCACCGCGAACGACGCCTCGCGCATGCGCTGGTACTCCTTGTCGGTCAGCGTCAGCGCCGGCGCCACCGTGATCGAGTCGCCGGTGTGGACCCCCATCGGGTCGACGTTCTCGATCGCGCACACGATCACGCAGTTGTCCGCGCGGTCGCGGACCACCTCCATCTCGAACTCTTTCCAGCCGAGCACCGACTGCTCGACCAGGATCTGGCCGATCGGGCTGGCCTCGATCCCGCGGGCGGCGATCGCCCCCAGCTCGGCCGCGTCCGTAGCGATCCCGCCGCCCGTCCCGCCGAGGGTGAACGACGGGCGCACGATCGCCGGGAAGCCGACCGTCTCGGCCGCCTTCAGCGCCTCGGGCACCGTGCGGCAGAACACCGCCTGCGGCATCTCGAGCCCGATCGAGCGCATCGCCTTGCTGAACAGCTCGCGGTCCTCGGCCTTCTCGATCGCCTCGACCTTCGCGCCGATGAGCTCGACCCCGAGCCGCTGCAGCACCCCGTTGCGCCACAGGTCGAGCGCGCAGTTCAGCGCCGTCTGGCCGCCCATCGTCGGCAGCAGCGCGTCGGGTCGCTCGCGCTCGAGGATCCGGGTCACCGTCTCCCACTCGACCGGCTCGATGTAGACCGCGTCGGCCGTCTCGGGGTCGGTCATGATGGTCGCCGGGTTCGAGTTGACCAGCACCACCCGGTAGCCCTCGGCGCGCAGCGCCTTGCAGGCCTGCACCCCCGAGTAGTCGAACTCGCACGCCTGACCGATCACGATCGGCCCCGCGCCGAGGATCAGGATCGACTTCAGATCTGTCCTTTTGGGCATCTCACACCCTCCTCGCGGCCCGGCCCGCGACCACCTCGCGGGCGAACCGATCGAACAGCCCCGCCAGCTCGCGCGGCCCCGGCGACGCCTCCGGATGGCCCTGGAACGAGAACACCGGCCGGCCGGCCAGCTCCACCCCTTGCAGCGACCCGTCGAACAGCGACACGTGGGTCGCGCGCAGCTCGGCCGGCAGCGTCGCCGGGTCGGCCGCGAAGCCGTGGTTCTGGCTCGTGATCAGCACCCGGCCGGTGGCCAGCTCGCGCACCGGGTGGTTGGCCCCGTGGTGGCCGAACTTCATCTTGAACGTGCGGGCCCCCAGCGCCAGGCACAGCAGCTGGTGCCCGAGGCAGATGCCGAACACCGGCAGCCCCGAGGCCACCAGCTCGCGGATCGCCGCCTGCTGGGCCTGCAGCGGCTCCGGGTCGCCCGGCCCGTTCGACAGGAAGATCCCGTCCGGCCGCAGCGCCAGCGCCTGCGCGGCCGTCGTCGCCGCCGGCACCACCGTCACCCGCAGCCCGCGGTCGACCAGCAGCCGCAGGATGTTGCGCTTGACCCCGAAGTCGAACGCGACCACGTGCCCGGCTGCCCCCGGGGACATGCCCCAACGGACCTGCCCTTCGAGGCCTGTCTCCTTCGACATGCCCTCGAGGGCATGTCCCTCCAGCCAGCGGACCGAGCCCGCCGACCAGCCGGCCGGCTCGGGCACGCTGACCGCCTCGGCCAGGGCCGCGCCCTGCAGCCCCGGGAACGCCCGCGCCGCCGCCACGCAGGCCGCCTCGTCGCGGGCCGCCTCGCCGGCCGCCACGCAGCCGGCCATCGCCCCGCGCTCGCGCAGCAGGTGCGTCAGCCGGCGCGTGTCGATCTCCGACACCGCCACCACGCCCGTGCGGCGCAGGTACGCCGCGAGGCTCTCGCGGCCGCGCCACGACGCGAACAGGCGCGGCGCGTCGCGGACGACCAGCCCGGCCACCTGCGGCCCGCGGCCCTCCTCGTCATCCGGGTTGACCCCGACCACCCCGACGTGCGCCGCGGTCAGCGTCACGATCTGCTGGTGATAGCTCGGGTCGGTGACGACCTCCTGGTATCCGGTCATCGCCGTGTTGAACACCACCTCCCCGCACGTGCGCCCCTCGGCCCCGAGCGCGCGGCCGCGGAACAGAGTCCCGTCGGCCAGCGCCAGGAGGCCGGGAGTGCTCGGTGGGTCGATCCTCGACAGAGCTGCAGCCATGTGTCGGGCACGCTAGCTAGCGCGTTCCCGCCCGGAGGGGAAGCGCCCGCGAACCCCGCCCGACACTTTCGCGGAGCGGCCGCTCCGCCGCGCAAGCTGGCCCGAGGGACAGCTCCGCAGCGACGCCCCGAGGGTCCCGCCGCCGCCGCCCCGTCCCCGCCCGGGTCGCCGCCCACGCCGGTCCGCGGCGCCGGCGGTGCACAGCGCACGCGAGCGGGGTTGCCTCGCAGCGCCCCCGCCGACCCCCCTGTCTCCGCGGCGCCTCACGTCGCTACCGCACGCGACCGCGTCGCGTCGTTGCCCGTCTCGCAACCACCTCGTGCGCCGCCACGATCGGTTCCGCGACGACGATCGGCTCTCCTCTTCAGCTCGGTTCGCCAGGACCACCTCTGCCGGGGCCTGCCCCCTCCGGAGCCACGAGCGCCGCCCCGCGCGCTTGCGCGCATCCGCGAGCGGGTGATAGCGTCGACCCTCGTGCCCTCGGCCTCCACCAGCGCTCGGTCCGGGCGCAAGACTGGTGCCTCGCGAGCCGCCGCGGCCCCTCGCACGACCCGCCGGACCGCCCCGACCGCGCGCCGCTCGCGGCCGGTCGCCGCCGAGCCCACCCCGCCTGCCTCGAAGCGCCAGGCCTCCGCGCCTGCCTCCGCACAAAAACCCTCCGCCGCCCGGCCTTCCTCGCGGCGCACGGCCCCCGCGCCAACCTCTCCGCCGAAGCCCTCGCGGCGAAAGGCGCCCGCCCCGCCGGTCGCCGAGCCAAACACCGAGCGCCCGCCTCGACACGACCCCGCCGCCCGGCTCGCGGCGCTCCGCGCGATCGCCCGTCAGCAGGGCGGCAAGTGCCTCGCCGCCGCCTATCCCGGCTACCAGGGCCGCGCCGACTACGAGTGCAAGAGAGGTCACCGCTGGAGCACCACCTCCGCCATCATCCTCGGCGGCCACTGGTGCCCGACCTGCCGCTACCGCACCCCCGACAAGCTCGAGAAGATCAAGGCCATCGCCCGCGACAAGGGCGGCCGCTGCCTCTCCCGCGAATACCCGCCGCTCGGGCAGAAGATGCGGTTCCGCTGCGAACGCGGCCACGAATGGGACGCCGAGGCCAGGAAGATCCGCGAGGGCCACTGGTGCGGTCGTTGTCGCCGCACCCTCGCCGACATGGACGCCCTCGTCGCCAGGTGGGGCGGCCGCTGCGTCTCCTCCAAATACGTCGACTTCGACGGCCCCTTGCGCTGGGAGTGCGTTCGCGGTCACCGATTCAATTCGCGGGCCCGCAACATTCGCCTCGGCCATTGGTGCAAGGAGTGCCGGCGCGAGGACGGCTGGATCGCCGCCGTCCGCAAGATCGCCGCCCGCCGCGGCGGCGCCCTCCTCACCGAGCGCAACCTCCAGTCGGGCAAGAAGCTGCGCTGGCGCTGCGCCAGCGGCCACGAGTGGCTCAGCACCAGCGGCAACATCCTCAACGATCGCTGGTGCCCGCAGTGCGCCGACACCCGCCTCGGGATCGGCGAGATGCAGCGCATGGCCGCCGCCAACGGCGGCAAGTGCATCTCCAAAAAATACGTCGACCGCAACACCCACCTCCAGTGGGAGTGCGACAAGGGCCACCGCTGGTGGGCCCGCCCGGGCGCCATTCGCTATCAGCACACCTGGTGCCCCGATTGCGCCCACGAGGCCCGCCGCGCCAACCTCAGGGCCATGGCCAAGGACCGCCGCTGACTCGAGGCAATGCCCGCGACGTGCCTTCGGAATTCGCGCAAAATGCGCAGATTCGGCGAACAACCTGGCTCCAGCCGAGACGGCAAAAGTTATGGTAGTCTTGTTCGAATGAGGAAGAGCTCGATCTCGCGCGCGCTCGTTCTGACGACCCTCGTCCTGGGGACGGGATGCCCGCCCGAAAAGGGCGCCGGGACCACCGACAGCGACCCCACCGGGACGACCAGCAGCGGGGCAGACACAACCTCCGCCGCGACGGGAGCGACCACGACCGGCGATCCGACGGCCGGCACCACGGAAGCGGAAGAGGAGCCCTTCTGCGTCAACGCCGGCCCCGGCTCGGCCTCCGTGCAGGAGTGCGCCCTCGACTTCTGTCCGCCTGACGCCCTGCACGTGGAAGCGAACAACGCCGACGGAGGGGACGGCCTCGAGTACGAGGGGGGCTATACCGGGTTCCAGCTGTACAAGTACCGGACCGGTGATGAAGTGAGGCTCACCCTGCAGTTCGACGCCAAGCCCGACGCCGAGACCACGGACGCCGTCCTCGCCGAGAACCTCCTGGCAGTCACGATGTGGATCGACCACCCGTTCCCGGACGCGACGCCCCTCGGCTCCATGTCCACGCTCTTCAGATCGGAGACGAGCCCGTGGCTCCTCGAAGCGGTCGTGTTCGAGGGCGGCCGGTTCAAGCTGACCGCCGAGATCGACGTGACCGAGGCGACCCAGCACGTCTATTCCAACAGCGAGGCCTGTTACACCTCCGACATCGGCGGCCAGTGCCGGTGCGAGTACGCCGGATTCACGATCCCGACCACGATCGCCATCGATCTGTCGCTCGTTCACGAAGCGTGAGCCCTTGCACATGCCCCTTGGGGCATGTCCTGAAAGCCATTCACGATAGACCTCGCCCTGGCCCGTGCCCCGAGGACACGCGGGTCTGTGGATCCCGAGAAGCCCGGCGAGGGCGACCTCGTGCTTCCGCCGCGCCGGCGGAGCGCTCGTCGAGCCCCGAATCGTGCTCGCGGGGGATCCCCCGACGGACCCTGAAAGGGCCGGCTCGACCCCGAGCGCGTCCGCTCGAAAAATTTTGACGGCCGCGCGAACCAAGCCTCGACGTGCTCTCACTACGCATGGGACGGCGACGCTGGGTCGCCGAGCGTGGCCGCGACAGCGCGGCTCGAAGCACAGCGCATTCATCCCATGACCATCTCCAAGCTCGCAATCAGGACCTCCTCTCCTCTCTCTCGCCGCGCGCGGCCGGCCTCGCCCCTCCTGCGCAAATCCGCGGGCCTCGTCGTGCTGCTCGCATTGGGCTTCGGCGCCACCGCGCACGCCTATCCCGTCGCCTTCCCGGCCCGCGGCGACTCCTTGCCCAGCGGCGCCTATTTCCGGGCCACCGGCCACACCGGCTTCGATTACGGTCACAACGGCTGGGGCATCGACTTCCACGCCGCCGCTCACAACGGCACGCAATGGACGCGCTACGAGAGCGGCACCTCCGGGACCGCCAACGGCGACGCCCTCATCTTCGGGGCCCCGCTGTACGCCCCCGAGGACGGCGAGATCATCGCCTGCTGGCGCACCGCGCCCAACAAGCCGGCCCCCGGCGTCGACTACGACTTCAACAACGACGGGACCCCCGATTCCTCGCCGATGAGCGGCGGCAACCACCTCCAGATCCGCAACGCCGACGGCGACTATATCGTCTATCTGGCCCACATGGACTTCGACAGCATCCCGTCGTCGCTGTGTCCGCTGCCGACGAATCGCGACGCCAACGCCGACGGCTGGCCCGACAGCCTGTCGAAGACATGCTCGCTCGCCGGGACATGGGACGGTATGGTCACCGGCACCATCCTGCCGACCCCGGTGCCGGTGAAGAAGGGCGACTTCCTCGGCCGTGTCGGCCACTCCGGCGCCTCCAGCGGCCCGCACCTGCACATGCACGTCAAGCCGTTCTCGTACGACGCGTCCTCGCGCCCATGCGAGGGCCCGAGCGAGGAGATCAAATTCGTCGAGGGCTGGGAGCAGCTGTGTGAAACCACGGACGTGACGATCGCCGGCTGGGATCCGCTGGCGGCCGACAATCCGCTGGAGCCGTGGTTCCAGATCGGCGAGAACGAGTGGATCCCGGGCCGTCCCTATTGCTTCATGCCCGACGGGATCGGCGCCGAGCAGGACCACAACGATTACGGCGTCGCGGCCACCGACCTCCACTTCACGACCCACTCGAGCGGCGACCTGCTGGTGTACCAGAGCAGCGGCGCCCTGCGCCTGCGCTCGTACAAGCTCGAGACCGGCGGCACCATCACCGACCAG
Source organism: Nannocystis punicea (assembly GCF_026965555.1). Lineage (GTDB taxonomy): Bacteria > Myxococcota_A > Polyangia > Nannocystales > Nannocystaceae > Nannocystis > Nannocystis punicea. The sequence goes on from NZ_CP114040.1 coordinate 6,456,717, forward strand.
GACACCGTGAACGAGGGCTCGGTGCTCGACACCGCCGTCACCCGTCCGCGGAGCACACGGGACGTCGTCGTAGCGATCCGCGGCAGCAACGGCGACCTCAAGCACATCCCGTACACCGTCTCGTCGACCACCGGCGCGATCGTGCGCCAGGTCGGCAAGGAGCTGAGCGAGCCCGCCGTGTTCCGCGTCGAGACCACCAAGTCGCCGGCCCACGACGGCTACGTGGCGGCGATCGAGGACAGCTCGGGCAACCTCAAGGTCATCGATTACCACGTCGACTCGGGGCTCAACATCACCCGCGACCTCAGCGGCACCGGCTCGGGCGGGGCGATCGACGACGTGGCGATCACCACGGTGTCCTCCGGCTTCGACGGGGTCGTGACGGCCGAGCTCACGACCGGGGGGCTGCTCGTGCTGCGGAGCTTCGAGGTCCCCGCGGCCGGCGGCGTCACCTGGGCCGATACGTACACCACGATCCTCGGCGCGGACTCGGTCCGGGTCGACACGGTGCCGGTCGGCCTGACCGAGTACGTCGTCACCAGCGTGCAACTGTCGGCCACCGGGACCCTGCGCCTCGACACCTGGGAGGTCGACGGCAGCGGCCAGATCACGTGGGTCGACACGATCTCGGCCGGGGATGTCTCCGCCCACGACGCGACGCCCACGATCCCCGGCGGCGACCTCGTCTCGGCCATGCGCGACGACGCCGACAACTTCCGCATGATCGGCTGGCGCATCGACCCGTTCGGCGCGCTCACCCGCCACGCCACGCGGGGTCTGAGCGCGGTGACCGACACCGCCATCGTCGCCTCGCTCGCCAGCGGTGGGGATCACCTGGTGGCAGCCCGCACCGACACCTCGGGCGAGCTGCACCTGTTCTCGTACGGCGCCGCGTTCATGTCGGCGTTCTGATCGAGCTCGCGCCTCGGGCTCGAGCGGTCGACTCGAGCCCGAGCTTTCCTGGTGATAGGCTCATGTCGAGCACGATGAGCGATCCGTCGACGTGGCCGGACCCGGCAGAGGACCCCTCGGCCGCGCTGCCGGCCCGCGAAGCCCCGGAGGGCTCGCAGGTCGACGGCTGGTGCGCCGAGCTCGTCGACCGCGTCCGGCCCGGCGGCTTCGCGCCGGCCCCTGCGCGCGAGACGGCCCTGATCGCCGGACGCTATCGTCTGCTGCATCGCCTCGGTCGCGGCGGCGTCGGCGAGATCTGGTGCGCCGAGCACGTCGGCATCCGCAAGGAGGTCGCGGTCAAGCTGCTGCGCGACGAGCTGGCCGCCGATCCGCTGGTACGTCGCCGCTTCTTGCGCGAGGGCCGACTGGCGGCCGCGGTGCGCCACCCCGGCGTCGTCGACATCCTCGACGTCGGCGAGACCGAGGACGGCCTCGTGTACCTGGTGATGGAGCGGCTCGCCGGGCGCACCCTGTCCGAGGAGGTCGAGTGGGCCGGGCCGCTGCCGTGGAGCCGCGCGCGGGCGGTGCTGATCCAGCTCGCCGAGGCGCTGGCGTGCGCGCACGAGCGCGGGGTCGTCCACCGCGACCTCAAGCCGTCCAACGTGATGCTGGTGGGCACGCGCGACGACGGCAGCGATCGTTGCAAGCTCATCGACTTCGGCATGGCGCGCGGGCTGCTGCGCGCCGACGAGTCGACCGAGCTGACGCGCACCGGCGTGGTCCTCGGCAGCCCCGCCTACATGAGCCCCGAGCAGTTCCGCGGCGAGGAGGCCGACGCGCGCTCCGACGTCTACAGCCTCGGGTGCGTGGCCTACTTCGTGCTCACCGGCCAGCGTCCGTTCCTCGGCGCGACCCCGGCGGAGCTGATGTACCAGCACCTCATGCTGCCGCTGCCGCGCGTGCGCGGGCTCGGCCTGCCCGCGAGCGTCGAGGCGGAGCTGCGCCGCTGGCTCGACCGCGCCTGTCACAAGCGACCGGAGCAGCGCTTCGCCGGCATGGCGGCGATGCTCGCGGCGTTGCGCGAGCTCGGGGCCCGCTCCCCGTGGCGCCGGTTCGTGCCGCTGGCGGCCAGTGCAGCGGTGATGTTGGGCCTCGGCGTCGCGGCGCTCGAGGTCTCGCGTGAGGACGTCGATGCACCGAATCTGCCGCCCGCGAGCGCGAGCGATTCGGGCGAGGACCGCGAGCCCGTCGCAGTCGTCGCTCCCCCGCGCTGCGGCGACGGCCGCGTCGACGCCGACGAGCAGTGCGACGACGGCAACACCGCGCCCGCCGACGGCTGCGAGCCCGATTGCAGCGACTCGGAGATCGTCGACCTGCGCGCGGCCAACTCGTACACCTGCGCCCTCACCCGCAGCGGCCACGTGCGCTGCTGGGGTCAGCAGGGGCCTCACCTGGCGCAGCCCGCTCACGCCGGTCACATCGGCGACGACGAGCGGCCTTGCGACGTCCCGCCCGTCGACCTCGGCCCCCGTCGCGCCCGGCAGCTCGGCCTCGAGTTCCTCGCCCCGCACGTGTGCGTCGTCCTCGACGACGACACCGCCCGCTGTTGGGGCAGCGACGCGAGCGAGCAGCTCGGCCTCGGCCCCGGCGTGACCCACTGGGGCGACGCGCCCGACGAAATCCCGGCCCGGCTCCCGCCGCTGGCCTTGCCGCCCGTCCGCACGATCACCGCCAACGAGTCGGGCACCTGCGCCCTGGCAGGCGACCCCGAGCGACCCGGCGTGTACTGCTGGGGCAGCAACAGCCACGGACAGCTCGGCCGCGGCGACACCGAGCCGCGCACCGAACCTCCCGCCGAGCCGATCGACCTCGGCGACGTCGGCGTGCGCGAGCTGTCGCTCGGCATCACCAACGTGTGCGCGCGGCTCGACCACGGCACCGTGCGCTGCTGGGGCGGCAACCGCAACCTCCACCTCGGCACCGGCTGGCCCGTGAACCGCTACGCCGGCGACGGCGTCGGCGACGGCGCCCGCGGTCGCACCCCGAACACGCCCGACCTCGACGTCGAGGGGCTCGCGGGCTTCGACGTCGCCGCAGTGCGCATGAACGGCGGCTGGGCGTGCGTCCTGAGCCTCGCGGGCGAGGTGCGGTGCTGGGGCGGCAACGACGACGGCGCCCTCGGCGAGCGCTTCGACCGGATCGCCGCGTGCGACGAGGGCAGCCACGGCGTCGGCTGCCTGGTGCCGCGCCCGATCCTCGCCGTCGACCTCGGCGACCTCGACGGCGCCCGCGTGGTCGACCTGCAAATGGGTCGCAAGCGCGCCTGCGTCCTCGACGACGCCGGCCGCGTGCGCTGCTGGGGCTGGGGCATCCGCGGCAGCCTCGGCTACGGGCCGCTGCTCCGGGACACCACCGGCCACTGGAGCATCGGCCATCACCTCACGCCCGCGGAGGCTTACGCAGCGATGGGCAACGGCGGCGTGGTCGACGTCGGCGACCTCGACCACGACGGGCAGATCGATCGAGTGGCAAAGATCGCGCTCGGCTACTCGCACACCTGCGTGCTCGCCGTCGACGGCACAGTGCGCTGCTGGGGCAGCAACTCCGAGGGTCAGCTCGGCTACGGCACGACCGAGGACATCGGCGACGACGAGACCCCCGGGGATTACTACGCCGCCCACGCCTGCGGCGCAGTGCCCGTGTTCGCCGGCCACGGCTGCTGACTCGCGCCGTCGACTCTTTGTTTCTTCTCTAAAGAACTCAGCGAGCGCCTCGCGCTGCGCCGTCGAGGCGTTGGCGGATCTCCCGCATGCACTCGTCGAGCCCCGTGAGCGTCGAGTCGATCAGCTGCGCCGACTCGGCCGCGCGCTGCACCGCCACCGTCAATCGCTGGCGCGCGCGGTTGATCCGGCTCGACATGGTGTCGCGGCCTACCTCGAAGACCTCGGCCAGCTGGCGCGACGTCATGGCCTCGTACTCCTTGAGCTCGAGCACGATCTGGTCGTCGAGGGGCAGCGAGCGCAGCGCGCGGACCAGCAGCGCCTCGCGCTGCCGGCCCATGAACAGCGAGGTGATCGAGCGGTCGACGTCCGGCAGCTCGACCGAGTGCTCGAGCGGCTCGAAGCGCTCGTCGTGAAGCCGCCGGGTCCTCAGGTGGTGGACGAGCTTCCACCGGGCGATGCCGAACAGGTAGGTCAGCACCGACGACTCGCCGCGAAAGACCACCTTCTTGGCGCACAGCGTCTCGAAGGTCGCCTGCGTCAGATCGCGGCCGAGCTCCGGCCCCACCTTCGAGTAGAAGAACAGCAGGATCCGCCGGTAATGCCGCGTCACCAGCTGCTTGCCCGCCGCCGCGTCCCCATCGATCCACGCGTGCAGCAGCGCCTCGTCGCTCGTCTCCGTCATTTCACCTCGGCCTCGCACGATCGTGACATCACGACCGCCCATTGTCCCGTCGCCCGGCGAGTGCAAACGACGACCGTACCCTGCGAGAGATCGACCATGCGCCCGGCGCTCGTCCGAGGCGGCAACGTAGCAAAAAAATCGCCGAGCCGCCCCAGCCGCGGATCTTCGCCGGAAGCATCCGCGAACCTCGGAGGCCGGCCCGAGGTTCCGGGGGCATGACGCCCCGCCGAGGGTCGCTTCGCTCACGGGACCCGGACCCGCCGAGAGCCTCCTGGAGCGCACTTTTGAGCCCGAGTTCGCCCCTTCAGAACCGATACCGCAACAGCCGGCTGATCCGCCCCAGCGCCGGGATCAGCGTGAACAGCCGCACTGCGACGCGCGCCGCCCACGACAATCGCGCCACCTGCCGCGGATCGTACCCCTTCGGATCGTACGCATGATAATCGTCGATCAATCGCAACCGCGAAAATTCCCGCTCGAGCGAATGCGGGTCCTCGATGGTCCAGTGCATCGACGCCCCCGTCGCCTTGACCGCCTGGTGGCGCAGGATCATCCGCGCCCCGCGCTTGCTGAACCCGTCGAACGCCAGCTCTCCGCCATTTTTCTCGAACTTCTCGAGCAGCCGCCCGATCAATCGCGGCGCCTCCTCCACCCCCACGTACATCATCAGCCCTTCTGCCAAAATCAGCGTCGGTCGATCCGCCGGGATCGTCTCGATCCACCCCGGCGCAGTCACCGACGTCGCGATCATCGAATACCCCTCGCGCGCCGGATACAGCCGTTCGCGCAGCGCGATCACCTCCGGATAATCGACATCGATCCACCGCACCGCGGGCCCCGGGTCGACGCGAAACACTCGAGTGTCGAGCCCGCACCCCATGTGCACCACGGTCGCTCGCGGGTGCCGCGACAGGAAATCGCGGGTCCAGCCGTCGAAGATGTGCGCGCGCATCGACACCCCGATCATCAGGTTGCGGTCGACCTTCAACCGCGAAAAGTCGTAGTCGATGCGCTCGACCGCCCGCGCCGCCTGCTCGTCGTGCAGCAGCGAATCGGGCAATCGGCTCTCGCCCGCCTTCGCGGCCAGAGTGATGAGCAGTGTCTCCTTCTCCGCAGTCAGCGTCACCTTCTCCGTCGTCATCCCGATCTCCCGTCGGCGATCACCGCCGCCACAGTGTCCGATTCGATGAAGCGGATGCTCCCGTCCGGCAGCCCCAGGATCCGGTCGACCGCGATCCCGTGGAACCGCAGCCGGGCCTCCAGCGCCGCCATCGCCGTCGCCGCATCCTCGCTCCCCACGGCAGCCAGCGCCCGCCCCATCGCCGCCTGAATGGTCGTACCGAGCTGCAGCACGATCTCGGCCGCCGCCAGCGGATCCGGCACATCGAAGCGCCCCTCGTCGCGCCCCTGCTCGAGGATCTTCGCCAGCACCGGCGCGATCACCGGATTGACCGCCGCATGGATCCGCAGATACAGCAGAGTATTCTCCGGCCTGAACAGCGAATCGTAGGTGGCCCGCAGCGCCGGCGCCTCCGCCACCTTGATCGCGCGGGCCCGGGCGAAGAACGCGTTCAGCCGCGCCAGCCCGTCGAGCCCTGGCGCCGCCAGCACGTCGTCGAAGCGGGCCACAGTCGCCTGCGCGGTGCGGGCCGCCAGCGCCTCGAGCAGTTCCTCCTTCGATTCGAAGTGATGATAAAAGCCGCCCTTCGACACCCCCGCCCGGGCGATGATGTCATTCACCGTCGTGCGCTCGTACCCGCGCTCGAAGAACAGCGCCTGCGCACAATCCAGCAGCTCCCCCCGCCGCACCTCGGGATTTTTGATAATGCGCGCCATGCCCTCTTCCGACCGACCGACCGACCGACGGTCGGTAGCATGACCGACCGACGGTCGGTCGTCCAGACCTCTGCAGACGCCGATGCCACCGCGCGAGATCGCCCCGACGCTCGCCAGCGGCTCTTTCGAGCATGTCTCGATCGACATGTCTTGAAGAGCCTGTCCCTTCAACCAGAGAGAACGTCCGACCTCCGCCCCGCCCGCCGACGCCGGGAGCGCCGGCAGGACCACCGCGCCTGCCGCCCCGCCGGCGCCGCCACGTGAGCTCATCCCGACGGCCGTGCCGCGACGCCGCCGACGGCCTCGTCGCCGCCCCGCGAGGACCGGGGCCCCGCGCCGGTCCCCACGGCAGCCGACCTCGCAGCTTTCGCCCGCGAGCACCCCGCCTGGCGAGCGTGACGCCGGCGCCGCCGCGAATGCGAGAGGAAGTTCACAATCGCTCGCTCGCCGGCGCCTCGCGTCGGCCCCCGCGCCTATTTGGCCGACCGCCCCCCTGTGCTAGAGGAGCGCGCGTGCGCCACTTCCTCTCGACCCTCGACTACAGCCGCGCCGAGATCGAAGCCTTGCTCGCCGCAGCGCGCGCCATCAAGGCCGGGCCGCACGCGCAGACCCTCGCCGGCAAGTCGATCGCCCTGGTCTTCTTCAACCCCTCGCTGCGCACGCGCACCAGCTTCGAGCTGGGGATGCACCAGCTCGGCGGCAAGGCCATCGTGCTCGAGCCGGGCAAGGGCGCCTGGCCGATCGAGTTCGACGACGGCGTGGTGATGGACGGCGAGCCCGAGGAGCACGTCCGCGAGGTCGCGCGGGTGCTCTCGCGCTACGTCGACGCCATCGCGGTGCGCGCCTTCCCCAAGTTCCAGCGCTGGGAGGTCGACCGCGAGGACCGCGTCATCCAGTCGTTCGCGCGCCACGCCACCGTGCCCGTGATCAACATGGAGACGATCACGCACCCGTGCCAGGAGCTGGCGCTGGCGCTGACGCTGCAGGAGAAGCTCGGCGACCTCGCGGGCAAGAAGATGTGCCTGACGTGGACGTACCACCCCAAGCCGCTCAACACCGCGGTCGCCAACTCGGCGCTGATCATCGCCGCCAAGCTCGGCATGGACGTCACCCTTTTGTGCCCCACGCCCGAGTACGTGCTCGACCGCCGCTACATGGACGCCGCCGCCGAGTACACCAGGGCGGCCGGCCGCACCCTCACCGTCACCCACGACATCGAGCAGGGCTACCGCGGCGCCGACATCGTCTACGCCAAGAGCTGGGGCGCCCTGCCGTACTTCGGCCGCTGGGACGAGGAGAAGCCGATCCGCGAGGCCAGCAAGCGCTTCATGGTCGACGCCGCCAAGATGGCGATGACCCCGAACGCGCTGTTTAGCCACTGCCTCCCGGTCCGCCGCAACGTCAAGGTCACCGACGAGGTCCTCGACTCGCCGCGCGCGATCCACATCGACGAGGCCGAGAACCGCCTTCACGTCCAGAAGGCCCTCATGGACGCCCTCCTGCGCGGCGTCCTCTGAGACCGCCGACCGCTGATTCGCCTCGCCCCGCTCCCAGGATCCCCCCAAGATGTCCCAAAGTACAGCTTCGAACAAGAAGGTCGTGCTCGCCTTCTCCGGCGGCCTCGACACCAGCTTCTGCGTGCCCTACCTGCGCGAGCGCGGCTACGACGTCGTCACCCTGTTCGTCGACACCGGCGGGGTCGACGACGCCGAGCGGGCCTACATCGAGCAGCGCGCGCGCGACCTCGGGGCCGTCGAGCACGTCACCGAGAGCGGCGCCCAGCCGATCTGGGACGACGTCGTCGTCCCCCTGGTCATCGGCGGCCAGCTCTACCAGGACGTCTACCCGCTGCTGGTCAGCGACCGCTACATCATCGTCGAGCGCGCCCTGGCGCTGTGCGACGCCCGCGGCACCCGCGTGTTCGCCCACGGCTGCACCGGCATGGGCAACGACCAGGTCCGCTTCGACCAGACGGTGCGCTCGCTCGGCGACTACGACATCGTCGCGCCGATCCGCGACATCCAGCACGAGCACCGTGCGGTGCGCGCCTACGAGGCCGAGTACCTGCAGAAGCTCGGCCACCACGTGCGGCCGAAGACCGCCAAGTACAGCATCAACGTCAACCTGCTCGGCGTCACCGCCTCCGGCTCGGAGATCGACGAGTTCCAGGCCCCCGGCCCCGAGACCTGGCAGATGTGCGCGCGCCCCGAGGACTGGCCGAAGAAGCCCGCGCGCATCGACATCGAGTTCGAGCGCGGCGTCGCCGTCAAGCTCGACGGCGAGGCCCTGCCCGGCCCCGAGATCCTGCGCCGCCTCAACGAGCGCCTCGGCGCCTACGGCGTCGGCCGCAACATCTACACCGGCGACACCACGATCGGCCTCAAGGGCCGGATCGTGTTCGAGTGCCCCGGCATCGCCGGCCTGATGACGGCCCACCGCGCGCTCGAGGAGGCGATCCTCACCGCCAACCAGAACGGCTTCAAGCCGCTGGTCGCCAAGAAGTGGGTCGAGCTGGTCTACCGCGGCTTCTTCTTCGAGCCGCTCAAGGACGACCTCGAGGCGTTCCTGCGCTCGTCGCAGGCGTTCGTCAGCGGCACCGTCACCCTCGAGACCGCCGGCGGCGTCGTCACCCCGGTCGCGGTCCGCTCCGAGCACATCCTGCGCAACAAGGGCGCCGTCTACGCCCAGTCGGCCGACTGGGACGCCCGCGAGGCCGAGGGCTTCATCAAGCTGCTCGGCATGAGCTCGACCCTGTCCGCGCGCGTCAACCCGCGCCGGCGCCCCGGGCAGCGATGACCGACGCCACGCTGCGGCGCACCCTGGGGCACCTGGGGCGCCTGGTCGGGTTCGACACCCGCAACCCGCCGCGCGCCATCGCCGGCGACGCCGGCCTGTTCGCCTACCTGCGGGACATGCTCCAAGGGGCAGGTCTCGCCTGCGACACCGTCGACCTCGGCGACGGCTGCGTCTACCTGCTCGCCGTCCGCGGCGCCCCGCAGGTGCTGTTCAACGTCCACGTCGACACCGTCCCCGCCGACCCCGGCTGGACCGCCGACCCGCACGTCCTCCGCGTCGAGGATGACCGCGCGATCGGCCTCGGCGCCTGCGACATCAAGGGCGCCGCCGCCTGCCTCCTCAGCGTGCTCGAGACCACCACCGGCCCCGCCGCGGTGCTGTTCTCGTCCGACGAGGAGGCCGGCAGCAGCCGCTGCATCCGCGAATTCCTGGCCCGCTCGGACCTGTCCTCACAGACAGTCGAGATGTCCTCCGGGACAGCCTCGCCGGCGGCCCGCGCCGACCTGTCCGCCGGGACATCCGCCGCCGACCTGTCCTCGCGGACATCTCCCGCCGGCCTCACCGCGCCCGCGGGCCTCGCCGGCGACCTGTCCTCCGGGACAGCCGCCTCGTCCGCCCGCTCTGGCCTGTTTACCGGGGCATCCGCCGGCGGCCTGTCCTCGCGGACATCTCATTCCGGCCCCGGCGACCTGTCCTCCGGACCAGGCTCTCGCCCCTCGCGCCCGACCTTCGGCAGCGTCGTCGTCGCCGAGCCGACCCGCTGCTGCGCCGTGCTCGAGCACCGCGGGATCGGCACCGCCACCGCGGTGTTCTCCGGCACCGGCGGCCACGCCTCGGCCGCCCGGGCCCTGCGCGACAGCGCCGTCCACGAGGCTGTCCGTTGGGCCGCCCTCGCCCTCGCCCACGCCAGCGCCAGCGAGGCCGGCCCGGGTCCGCTGCCCGGTCTGCGCCTCAACCTCGGCGCCGTCGAGGGCGGCCTCAAGGCCAACATGATCGCCAGCGCGGCCACCGTCCGCTTCGGCGTGCGGCCGCCGCCCGACCTCCCGCCCGAGTTCGCCCTCGCCGAGCTGTTCGCGCTCGCGCCCGACCCCACGCGCGTCCGCTTCACGCCGGGCTTCCTCGCCCCGCCGCTGCCGGCAGGCGGTCCGGCGCGCCTCGCCGACGCCCGCGCCGCCGCGGCCGCCCTGGCCGCCCGCCTCGGCCTGCCGCCCGGCGACCCGGTCGACTTCTGGACCGAGGCCGCCCTGTTCTCCGCCGCCGGCCGCGACGTCCTGGTCTACGGGCCAGGTTCGATCGAACAGGCCCACACCGCGGGCGAGTACGTCCCGCTGGCCGACCTCGTCGAGGCGGCGACCCGCTACCGCGCGATCCTGTCCTGAAGATCCCACGACCATGCCCAACCCCCGCGAGCTGATCGTCAAGCTCCTGCGCAACCTCGGCGGCCGCAAGGAGGTCGAGCAGTACCTCAAGCAGTTCTCGAGCGTCGAGCACAAGCGCTTCGCCGTCATCAAGGTCGGCGGCGGCCTGCTCGCCGACGACCTCGAGAGCCTCGCCTCCTCGCTCAACTTCCTCCACCAGGTCGGCCTCCACCCGGTCGTCGTCCACGGCGTCGGGCCGCAGCTGCAGGCCGCCTTCACCGCCGCCGGCGTCGACTCCACCGACTGGAAGCAGCGGACCTCGCCGAGGGCGCTCGAGCAGGTGCGCCGGGTGTTCCGCGCCGAGAACCTGCGCCTCGTCGACATGCTCGAGGAGATGGGCGCGCGCGGCCGGCCGGTCGTCGGCGGCGTGTTCGCGGCCGAGCTCGAGGACGACGCGGGCGGCGAGCAGCGGACCCGGATCGTCCGCGTCGACACCGACGCCATCGAGTCGAGCCTCAAGGCCGGCTCGATGCCCGTGCTCGCCAGCATCGGCGAGACCGCCGGCGGCCAGATCCTCGACCTCGGCCCCGACCTCGCCGCCCACGCCCTCGCGCTGCGCCTGCAGCCGTACAAGATCATCCTCCTGCGCGCCCAGGGCGGCCTGCGCGACGAGTACGGCGACCTGATCTCCGCCGTCAACCTCGCCGAGGACTACGAGCCGCTGCTGGCCGAGAAGTGGCTGTCCGGCGCCACCCGCCACAAGCTCGAGCTGATCCACGACCTCCTCGGCAAGCTCCCGCGCGCCTCCTCGGTCTCGATCACCTCCCCGGACCTCCTGGCCATGGAGCTGTTCACCCACAAGGGCTCGGGCACCCTCGTGCGTCGCGGCGAGCGCATCGGCCTGCACGAGTCGCTGCACAGCGTCGACCTGCCGCGGCTCGCCGCCCTGCTCACGGCCGCGTTCGGCCGGCCCCCGGTGGCCGACTACTTCACCCGCAAGCCGTTCCGCCGGATCTACCTCGCCGACAGCTACCGCGCCGCTGCGATCCTCACCGACGAGGGCCCGATCCCCTACCTCGACAAGTTCGCGGTCACCGGCGAGGCCCAGGGCGAGGGCATCGGCGGCTCCTTGTGGCAGCGCATGACCCGGGAGACCCCCAAGCTGTTCTGGCGCGCCCGCGTCGACAACGCGATCAACCCCTGGTACTTCCAGCGCGCCGACGGCAGCTACACCGGCGGCGCCTGGACCGTGTTCTGGACCGGCATCACCGACTTCCCGACCATCCAGGAGTGCGTCGAGCGGGCCCTCTCCGCCCCGCCCACGCTGGAGGCCGCCCACACCATCGGAGGCGCGACATGACCGCGCGCGCCCCGAACCTGCCGCGAAGGACATGCTCCTTCGGACCTGGCCCGAGCGCCATGCCTACAAGGACATGTCGTCAAGGCCATGCGTCCCTCCCCGCACCCGTCGGCCCGCGCCGCTCCGCCCCGGTCCCGAGCGCGCTCGCGCCCGCTCCGAATCGCCTGTCGTCAGGGACATGCCCTTTCGGACCTGGCGTAATCCTCATGCCCGTGAAGACATATCGCACGGAAACCATTCGACTCACGGGCGTCCCCCCCACTCGGCCCGCCGGCCGGGCGAAGGCGCAGGCCCGGTGCGAAGTAAAGGGCTTCTCGGGCTCGATCGACGGCGGCTTCGACCTCGGCGTCCGGCTCGCCGCCCCTCGCCGCGCTCGCCGCTCCGGAGGTCCGCGATGACCCGCACTCTCGGCCTCGTCGGCGCCCGCGGCCACGTCGGCGGCGAGCTCGCGCGCCTGCTCGCCGGCCACGACGGCCTCCGCCTGACCCGCGCCGCCTCCCGCCAGGGGGTGGGCGAGCCGCTGCGGGCCCACCTCGCCCACGCCCCCGCGGACATTGTCCTCGAGGACATGTCCCCCGAGACAGTCGCGACCTGGCCGGTCGACGCGGTCGTGCTCGCCCTGCCCAACGGCCTCGCCGCCGCCTACGCCGACGTCCTGACCGGCCCGCGCGCCCCCGTGCTCGTCGACCTCTCGGCCGACTACCGCTTCGACCCCGAGTGGACCTACGGCCTCCCCGAGCGCCACCGGGCGCAGATCCGCGGCGCCCGCAAGATCGCCAACCCCGGCTGCTACGCCACCGGCATCCAGCTCGGCGTCGCCCCGCTGCTGGGGCTGCTCGCCGGCCCGCCCCAGGCCTTCGGCGTGTCCGGCTACAGCGGCGCCGGCACCACCCCCTCGCCGCGCAACGACCCCGAGCGCCTGCGCGACAACCTCATGCCGTACGCGCTCACCGGCCACCTCCACGAGCGCGAGGCCAGCCACCACCTCGACCACGCGGTCCGTTTCGTCCCCCACGTCGCCCCGTTCTTCCGCGGCATCAGCCTCACCATCACCCTCCCGCTCGCGCGCCCGCTCGAGCGCCCCGAGCTGCTCGCCCGCTACCGCGACGTCTACGCCGACGAGCCGCTCGTCCGCGTCGTCGACGGCGTCCCCGAGGTCCGCGCCGCCGCCGGCCGCCACGACGTCGTCATCGGCGGCCTCCAGGTCGACGACTGCCACGCAGTCGTCGTCGTCACCCTCGACAACCTCCTCAAGGGCGCCGCCTCGCAGGCGCTGCAGAACCTCAACCTCGCCCTCGGCCTGCCCGAGCGCCAAGGAGTGCCGCATGACGACCCGCCCGCTGTGGGATAAGGGCCAGGCCGCCCTCGACGCCGCTGCCCAGGCGTTCTGCGCCGGCGACGACGTCGTCCTCGACCGCCAGCTGATGCTGCACGACATCCGCGCCTCGGTCGCCCACGTCCACGGCCTCGAGCGGATCGGCCTCATCGACGCCGCCGAGGCCGCCGCCCTGACGCGCGGCCTCGCCGACCTCGCCGAGGCCTGGCGCGCCGGCGAGTTCGTCCTCGACGATCGCTTCGAGGACTGCCACTCCGCCATCGAGTGGTACCTCAGCGAGCGCCTCGGCGACGCCGGCCGCAAGGTCCACACCGGTCGCAGCCGCAACGACCAGATCCTCGTCGCCATGCGCCTGTGGCTCAAGGACGCCCTCGCCGGCCTGCGCGCGCGCTGCCTCGACTGCGCCGACGCCTGCCTGCTGCGCGCCGAGTCGACGCAGGATGTCGCCCTGCCCGGCTACACCCACCTGCAGCGGGCCGTCCCCTCGTCGCTCGCGGCCCTGCTCGCCGGCCACGCCGAGGCCTTCCTCGACGACGCCGAGACCGCCCGCGCCACCGCGATCACCCTCGACTCGAGCCCGCTCGGCACCGCCGCCGGCTACGGCGTCAACCTCCCGCTCGACCGCGACGGCGTCGCCCGCGAGCTCGGCTTCTCGCGCGTCCAGGTCTCGCCGATCTACGCCCAGAACAGCCGCGGCAAGCTCGAGCTGCTCGCGGTCCAGACCCTGCACCAGGCCCTGCTCGACGTCCGCCGCCTCGCCTGGGACCTGTCGCTGTTCTCGACCGCCGAGTTCGCGTTCGTGCGCCTGCCCGACGCCTACACCACCGGCTCGTCGATCATGCCCAACAAGCGCAACCCCGACGTCGTCGAGCTGCTGCGCGCCGCCCCGGCCGTCACCGAGGGCGCGATGTCCGAGCTGTCTTCGCTGCTCTCGCTGCCGAGCGGCTACCACCGCGACCTCCAGGCCACCAAGGCCCCGGTCCTCCGCGCCTTCGACCGCGGCCTCGCCGGCCTCGCCCTCGTCCCCGCGCTGGTGCACACCCTCGAGCTCGACCGCGCCCGCATGGCCGCCGCCATCGACTGCGAGCTGTACGCCACCGACCGCGCCGTCGAGCTCGCCCGCGCCGGCCTGCCCTTCCGCGACGCCTACCGCCAGGCCGCCGCCGAGATGCACGACCTGAAGGACCGGTCGCCGGCGACCAGCCTCGCCGCCCGCGTCAGCCTCGGCGGCCCCGGCAACCTCGGCCTCGACCGTCTGCGCGCCCGCCTCGACGCGCTCCGCTGAGCCCTCGTACGCCACCGAGCGGGCCGCACGTCCATTCGGACATGCCCTTCAAGGCATGTCTTAAAGGACATAGATTCTAAGCGCCGACTCGCACGCCCGCGTCGCCCCACCGGGCCCGCGGCCAGTCCTTCGACGGGTGAGGTTTAAGACATGCCCTTTAGGACATGTCTTAAAGGGCACCTCACGTGCATGATCGTCACGTGAACCGGTTGCTCGGCACCGGGCTGCCGGCGCGGTGGATCGGCCGCGAGCCGGCCTCGCGGCGCAGCCCGGGGCGCTGCGGCGCCGGCAGCCCCGCGAGCGCGCGGTCGATCGCTATCACCTGCTCGAGCGGCGTCGCGCTGTCGTCCGCCACCGGCTCCGCCGCGATCAGCCCGCCCAGCTCGGCATCATCGCGGGGGTCGGCCTCGGCCTGGCCGACCTTCTGCGTCTCCGGATCGAACGTCAGCGCCCCGCCGGTGAACGGGTGACGCACCACCTGGGCCAGCAACGTCGCCACATCGGGCGCGTACGCGAACGGCTCGATCCAGTCGGTCGCGTGGACGAACAGCGGCCGCCCCGGCGCGTGGCTCCGCATGCCGCCGAGGAAGGCCGGGTCTGCGACCGCGTCGAGGCTCCACACCACCACCAGCCCGCGCCGCCCGACATCGTCGGTCCAGGGCTCGACTGGCCGATCGAACAGCTGCGCCGCCGCGTGCGCGAGGATCCGGCTGGCGCGATCGGGGGCCGCCAGGATCCGCTCCGGCTCGTGCCCCACCGCCGCCAGCAGGCGCTGCAGCCGGTCGAGCCCGAGCCGCTGCAGCGCCGGCGAGTCGTTGAGGAACGCGTAGCGCCCGTGCATCGGCTCCGGGTGCCCGTGCGGCGACTCGTGCAGCAGGAGCGACCCATTGAGCACCGCGTGCCAGGCCGTCAGCGCGTCCTGACCGAGCCCCACGCCGGCAGCCCCCAACGCGTCCGCCCGCGCCAGCATCCCGGCCAGCGCCTCGCGCATGAACACCAGGTTCGCCTCGGTCACCCCCGCGAGCCGCCGCAGCCGCGCCCGCGGCCGCTCGAGGTCGCCGCACATCAACCAGTAGAAGCCCGACAGGTACGCCAGCAGCGGATCGTCGTCCGCCCGCCCCGAGGCCTCGATCACCAGCGCTGCCGGCCCGTAGTACAGCAGGTGCTCGAGCGCGTTGGCGAATTCGCCGACGATCCCGGGCTGCCCCGGCGCCACCTGATTCGCCCGCTCGAGCACGCTCGCCGCGATCGCGAACTGCCGCTCCTCGGTCAACCACCACCCCGCGTCGTAGAGCGCCTGCGGATCGTCGGGAGCCGCCGCCGCCGCCGCCATCGTCGCCACGCCGTCCGGCCCGGCCAGCTCGCGCGTGATCACCACCGCCAGTGCCATCGCCTCCGCGAACCCCTCGTCGCCGAGCGCCCCTCCGTTCGGGTAGCCGCACACCTGCGTGAGGGCCACCCAGGCGCCGGACGCGTCCCCGGCGGCCACCTGTTCGCGGATCGACTCGAAGCTCACGGTCATCACACGCGACGATACCACGCCGCCGGCCTCATCCATGGCGCGCGCTTTCGTCCCCCTGGACGCGCCTCCAGACATGCCCGATGGGACATGTCTGATGATTCGTCCCATCCCCGCCGGACCTGTCCCTCCGACCAGATCGGCGGGCGAACTCGCCATCCGCTCGCGCCGAGGCCGCGAACCAGCGCGAGCGCGACCCCCCAGGGCATCGGCCCACGCCACCGCCTGCAGGCCATCGCTTCACCCCGTCGTGGGACAGTCCACGGGCACTTTCGGCGGACCTACCACCTGTCTCCAAGGGCATGTCAACCCATGCCTGCCCCGGCGCCCGCCCCTGCGAGCCGCATCACCTGCCCATAAGAACAGGTGCCCGAGCCCGCGCCGCCGGACCGCGCCACCTGCCCGCAAAGACAGCCTCTCCCTCAGCTCGCCAGCACCCTGGCGAACACCGCCAGCGCCTCGTCCATCTCCGCCTGCGTCACGATCAGCGGCGGCACGAAGCGGACCACGCGCGGCCCCGCCGGCACCACCAGGAGCCCGGCCTCGAGCGCCGCGCGGGCGATCTCCGCGGCCGAGCGCGGCTCCGCCGACCCGAGCTCGGCCCCGAGCAGCAGGCCCCAGCCGCGCACCTCGGCGATCTTGCCCGGCGACGACTTCGCCAGCGCCTGCAGCCCCGCGCGCAGCTGGTCGCCGCGCTGGCGGGCGTTGTCGACCAGCCGATCCTTCTCGATCGTCGTCAGCACCGCCAGCGCCGCGGCGCAGGCCAGCGGGTTGCCGCCGAACGTGCTCGCGTGGTCGCCGGGCTGGAACACGTCGCAGCTGCGCTTGCACAGCATCGCCCCGATCGGCAGCCCGCCCGCCAGGCCCTTCGCCAGGGTGACGACGTCGGCCTCGACCTCGAGGTGTTGATGGCCCCACCACTTGCCGCTGCGGCCGACGCCGACCTGGACCTCGTCGAACATCAGCAGGATCCCGCGGGCGTCGCACAGCTCGCGGATCTTGCGGAACACCGCGGGGTCGCCGGGCCGGATCCCGCCCTCGCCCTGGAGCGGCTCCATCAACACCGCCGCCACCTGCTTGCGCTCGCGGTCGAGCTCGACGATCGCCTCGCCCAGGGCCGTCGCGTCGTTGAACGGCACGTGCACGAAGCCCGGCACCAGCGGGTCGAAGTTCTGCTGGTACTTCGCCTGCCCCGTCGCCGTCACCGTCGCCAGCGTACGCCCGTGGAAGCTCGCCTGCGCCGCGATCACCACCGGCCGCTCGATCCCGAGGCGCGTGCGCCCGTACTTGCGCGCCAGCTTGATCGCCGCCTCGTTGGCCTCCGCGCCCGAGTTGCAGAAGAACGCCCGCTCACCCGCCCCGAGCGCCGCCAGCAGCGCCGCCAGCATGCCCTGCTCCGGGATGTAGTACAGGTTCGACACGTGGTGCAGCTTGCCGATCTGGCGCGACACCGCCTCGACCAGGTTCTTGTGGGCATGTCCCAAAGTGCAGGTCGCGATCCCGGCCGCGAAGTCGAGGTACGATCGACCCGTCGTGTCCCACACGCGGCAGCCTTCGCCGCGCTCGAGCGCGATCGGGAAGCGGGCGTAGGTCGACATCACATGGGCGTCGAACGCCTGCGCGTCGAAGGGAGCGGCGGGAGACGAAGCGGACATGGCGCCGTGGACATTCCACATCGCGCCCTCGCTGTCGAGTAGGCGTCCGCGCGCAGCCACCCGGGGGCGATCCTCGCCACCCCGCCGGGCTCGACCTCGTCGGCGACGCAGCCCGCGCTGATGAAGACGATCCACCCGCGCTCCCCGGCGCCGTCGGCTCGCAGCGGCCCTGCCTGCCCTCCTCTGCGGTCCTCCGCGGCTCACGGCAGGCCGGTCGAGTTCTGCGGTGGTTCGTCGCAAGTCTGGCGTCCCGCAGCCAGCGGACCCCGAGCGGCCGCCGCGATCGCAGGGCCTTCACCCACGTAGCCCGTGCCGCTCCCTCGCTCGGGACGAGTTCCTCGACTCGGCGGCGCTCGTCGAGCGCAGCTCCGGCTCGGCGAACGCACCCGTGCTCGTCGAGCTCGCTGCAATCTCGTCGCTCGCCGCCGGGATCCGCGGGCCCCAGGCCACCCACCCACAACCTCCTCGGAATCATTCCCCGCCGGTCAGCGCGCGATCTCGATCTGCCCGCCCTGTGCGAACGCCGCGGCCGGTCAGGTGGCGACCTCCTCACGCGCCGCCGGATCCGCTACGATGACTTTTAGATGGCCCGCCGGAGCGAGCAGAGCCTCAACCAAGTCGTCGGGCTCGCCGTCGTCGTCACCGGGGTCGTCCTCCTCATCGGCCTCCTGGTGTTCAGCCAGGGCAAGAACCTGTGGAAGGAGCGGGTCACGATCACCGCCGACTTCCGGCAGGTCTCGGGCCTGCGAGAGGGCAGCGCCGTCCAGATCGAGGGCATCGAGATCGGCACCGTCGTCAAGCGCGAGTTCGTGTGGGTCGACTACCCGTGCAACCCGCAGACCGAGGATCGCGGGCGGTTCGGCCAGGGCCGCACCGACGACTGCGACCGCACCATGTTCTGCGCCCCCGAGGGCCGCTGCGCCGAGCTCGAGTCGTACTCCTTCAACAAGGACCTCCACGCCCCGTGCGAGGAGGACTCGCAGTGCAACCAGGGCGAGGTGTGCGTCACCCAGGAGATGCGCCGGCGCTACCGCGGCGTCCTGTGGACCGGCGGCACCGGCGTCTGCGACGGCTTCACCAGCGATCACAGCCGGATCCGCGTCACTCTGTCTGTCTTTCAGGACAGCATGCTGCACATCCGCGACGACAGCCGCGCGGTCATCTCGCAGAACGGCGTGCTCGGCGATCAGATCATCCAGATCTCGGTCGGTCGCGGCGAGCCGATCCAGGCCAACGGGCGGATCCAGACCACCCCGTCGATGACGGAGACGATCGACGCGGTCAAGGAGAAGGTCGACGGCGGCTTCGTCAAGGTCGAGGAGGTCATCGGCGGGATCGCCGAGCTCGCGGCCGCGATGGGCGACGGCGAGACCGTCAAGAACATCCAGAACCGCCTCGCCGCCGCCGACGAGAACCTGCGCAACACGGCAGCCGGCAAGGGAATGGTCGGCGCCATGCTCAACGACGAGGACCTGCTGCGCAGCTTCGGCAGCTCGCTCCGCGGCGTGCGCGACGGCGCCGCCGACCTCGACCACTTCCT
Source organism: Nannocystis punicea (assembly GCF_026965555.1). Taxonomy (GTDB): domain Bacteria; phylum Myxococcota_A; class Polyangia; order Nannocystales; family Nannocystaceae; genus Nannocystis; species Nannocystis punicea. The sequence goes on from NZ_CP114040.1 coordinate 6,475,698, forward strand.
CGCCAAGGGCCAGAAAGCGCTGACCAAGTTCGACGACAGCATGCAGCCGCTGGTCGACGACGGCCGCGTCAAGATGGCCGCGATCTCGGGCGCCCTGCACGACCCCTACAACGTCAACATCTCGACGCGCCTGCTCTACGACTCGCAGGGCAAGATGCTGAAGAGCGTGCAGGACACGCTCGGCAACGTGAACAAGATCGTCGCCGGCATCGAGCGCGGCGAGGGAACCATGGGCCGCCTCGTGCGCGACCCGAAGATCTACGACGACCTCGTCGAGTTCTTCCGCGGCTTCCAGCGCGACGGCAAGATCCAGTTCCTCATCCGCTGGGCTCGCGGCTCCGACAAGCCCGAGCGTCCCGCCCGCTGACAGCCCCCCTCGGGCCGCCTGCACCCGCGCCGACAGGGCAAACTCTGGCCCGCTCGTGCGTGCGTGCTAGCTCGCGCGCGCGATGCCCAAGCTGTCCCACGAGGCGCTGGTCCAGCTCGTCCGTCACGCCCCGGCGCTGATCCCCGACCTGCTCTGGCCCGGCGCGCCCGCCCCGGGCCCGGTCCGGATCAGCGCCGCCGAGTTCGTCGACCTTCACTTCGCCGAGCACCGGGCCGACGCCGTCCTCGGCCTCGGCGGCGCGCCCGAGCGGCCCGACGAGGCCCTGATCGTCGAGGTCCAGGTCGAGCGAGACCCTCGCAAGCGCTGGACCTGGCCGCTGTACGTGGCCGGCCTGCGCACGCGCCTCAATTGTCCCGTGACCCTCGTGGTGGTCTCGCTCGACCGCGACGTCGCCCGCTGGTGCGCCGAGCCGATCGACCTCGGCCGCCAGCGCAACATCCTGCGGCCGTGGGTCCTGGGCCCCGAGGCCGTGCCGAGGATCGTCGACGTCGATCGAGCGCGCGAGGTGCCGGAGCTGGCGGTGCTGTCGGTCGCGGCCCACGCCGACGAGCCCGGCGTCGAACAGATCGCCCTGGCGGCCCTCGACGCGAGCCGCGAGCTCGACGACGAACGGGGGATCCACTACCCTGACTTCGTCGTCGGCCTGCTCGGCCGCGCGGCCCGCCTCGCCCTGGAGCAGCTCATGGCCACCAAGAAGCGCTGGGAACCGATCAGCGACATGTTCCGCAAGCCCTGGCTCGAGGGCATCGCCGAGGGCGAGGTCAAGGGCCGGGTCGCCGGCAAGGCCGACCTCCTCCTCAAGCAGCTCCAGCTCAAGGGCTTCACCCTCACCGACGCCCAGCGCCAGCGCGTCCTCGACTGCCGCGACGAGGCCGTGCTCGAGACCTGGGCCGCCCGCGTCCTGGTCGCCACCCGCCTCGAAGAGGTCCTCCCCGACGAGTAAATCGCCGGCAGCCCCATCTGTCCGCAAGGACATCTCACTCTCGCCCCGGCACCTGCGAGCCCGGCACCGCTGCCCCTCATACGCTCGGCGGCCGCCCCCCGCCTGTCTCGAAAGACATCCTGCATTCGTCCGCCCGCGCGGCCGCGCCCGTCCCCCGTGGCCCGCCGAATTGTGCCATCGTCGGCGCATGCGACTCAGCGAGATCCGCGGCCCTGGTGGCGGCGCAGTGCCGGTGATCGAGCCCGAAGGTGACGCCGGCGTCGACGCCCTGCGCGCCTGGCTCGACGCCGAGGGCGCCTGGCTCTCCGGACAGCTGCGAACCCACGGCGCAGTCCTGCTGCGCGGCTTCGGCGTGCGCGTCCCGGTCGACCTCGAGCGGGTCGCGCGGGGGATCGACCGCGAGCTCAAGAACGAGTACCTCGGCACTTCGCCCCGCGACGCGCTCAGCGAATATGTCTTTTCGGCCAGCGAGCTGCCGCCGTACTACCCGATCCCGCAGCACTGCGAGATGTCCTTCCTGCGCGACCCGCCGCGGCGGCTGTTCTTCGCCTGTCTGGTCGCCCCCCAGGGCGGCGGCGGCGAGACCCCGCTGTGCGACTTTCGCCGCGTCGCCGCCGACCTCGATCCCGGCGTACGCGACCGCTTCGTGCGCGGCGGGATCCGCATCATCCGCAACTACGACGGCCCGGACGGCGGCGGGCGCCTCGACCTGTGGAAGCTCAAGCGCTGGGACGAGATGTTTTTGACCACCGACCGCAGCGTCGTCGCGGCCAAGTGCGCCGAGCAGGGCTTCGAGGTCACCTGGCTCTCGGGACAGCGACTGCGCCTCGTCAGCGAGCACGACGCCCTGCGGCCGCACCCCGAGACCGGCGAGCCGGTGTGGTTCAACCACGTCCAGGTCTTCCACGCCGCCAGCGCCGCCGCCGAGCTGCGCCGCGTCCACGCCCGCCAGGGCGACCTCCGCAGCCTCGCCCTGTCGCAGTTCGCCCGGCTCATGATCGGCGCGCGCCGCCGCCTCACCGCGGCCGACGACCTGCCGATGCACTGCACCCACCGCGACGGCCGCGAGATCGACCCCGCCGACCTCGAGCACCTGCGCGACGTCATCTGGCGCCACATGGTCGTGTTCCCGTGGCGCGCCGGCGACGTGGTCGCCATCGACAACTTCGCCGTCTCGCACGGCCGCCTGCCGTACCGCGGCCCGCGTCAGGTCGTGGTCGCCTGGGCCTGAGCGTCCTCCTCGCGCAGCGCCCGGCGGCGCCACACGAACGCCAGGGACAGGCCCGCGATCAGGTGCCACACGCCCCACCAGGCCGCGATCATCGCCGTCCCGCCGAGCCCCGGGAAGAAGTCGAACGCCAGCACCAGCGCCAGCCCGGCGTTCTGGATCCCGACCTCGATAGCGATCGCTCGCCGGTCGCGGCCCGGCAGCCCGGCTGTCCTTGCGACCAGCCAGCCCGACAGCAGCGCCGCCCCGTTGTGCAGCGCCACCACCCCGACGAGCAGCGCCCAGTGGTCGACCAGGATCCCCGCGTTGCGGCTCAGACCGATCACGATGAACAGCGCCAGGCAGCCGACCGAGAACAGCTTGAACGGCGCGCGCAGCCGGTCCGCCAGCCGCGGCCAGCGCCCCGCCACCAGCATCCCCAGCGCCAGCGGGGCGCCCAGGACCGCCAGCACGGTCTTCACCATCTCGTCCGGCGACACCGCGACCGCGCGGACCAGCGCCGCAGTGTCCGCGGACATGCCTGACCAAAAAGCCAGGTTGAGCGGCGTCGTCGCCACCGCCAGCACCGTCCCGATCGCGGTCATCGTCACCGACAGCTCGGTGTTGCCGCGGGCCAGGTGGGTGATGAAGTTCGACATGTTGCCGCCGGGGCAGGCCGCCACCAGCATCATCCCCAGCGCCACGCTCGGCGGCGGTCGCAGCGCCAGCACCAGCGCGAAGGTCAGCGCCGGCAGCACCACCACCTGACCCAGCAGACCGACGATGGCCGCGCGCGGCTGGCGGAGCACCGCCGCGAAGTCGGCCGGGCGCAGGTCCAGCGCCACCCCGACCATCACCAGCGCCAGCACCACGTTGAGGACCACCAGGCTGCCGGGTTCGAACGCCAGAGTCACCCGATCGAACTCCGCGCCGGTCATCGACCTTCACCCTACCATCCTTCGCCGCGGGCCACGAGCCGCCCGCGGGAACCACCGGCGAAGCGTCACGGACCGCCACGACGCCGACACATGACGCTCACGGTCCTCGAATGCTCTCGAGCGCGCACATGCGCGGCTCGCCGCGCTACGCTCGTCCCATGTCGTCTCGCGCTCGCGTGGCCGCTGCGCTGCTGCTCCTCGCGGCCTGCACCGACCCCCCGCCGATCGGCGACAGCGACGGCACGACCCTCCCCGCGACGACCTCGAGCTCGACCTCGTCCTCGACCGCCGCGATCGACCCGACCACCACCACCACGACCACCACCACGACCTCGACGAGCACCACCGCCGCCCCCGACCCCAGCACCACCACGGCCACCACCGCCGCCCCGACCGGCTGCGACGCCCCGCCGCCGTGCGACACCTGCACCTGCGAGGACGACGTCTTTCAGTGTCACTGTCCCGAGCTGTCCCCCGAGGCAGGTTATCTCGACGTCGACGGCGTCGACTACGAGATCGGCGAGGACGACACGGTCATCGCCATGACCAGCTCGCCCGCGCGGCTGTTCTACAGCTTCCACCCGGCAGACGACGATCCCGGCGACGCCCCGCTCCTGCTCCTCTTCAACGGCGGTCCCGGCGTCTCGACCGGCCTGATCCTCGCCGGCAACACCGCGCCGCAGACCCTCGGCGACGACCTCGAACCCACTCCGAGCCCCGCGCCCTGGACCGCCCTCGGCCACCTCCTCTACATCGACGCCCGCAACACCGGCTTCTCCCAGCAGTCGATCGCCGACCCCTCCGACATGCCGCTGCGCTCGGCCGAGCTCAACAGCCGCAACTTCAACAGCTACCTCGACGCGGCCGACTTCGCCCGGGCCCTCCTGCGCTTCTGGGACGACCACCCCGAGCTCGCCGATCGCCGCCTCGTCCTCGTCGGCGAGAGCTACGGGGGCATCCGCGCCTCGATCCTCCTGCACATGCTGCTGTTCCCGCGGCGCTACGAGCTCGGGCCCGGCCGCTACCGCGACCCGGCGCTGGCCGCCGCGATCGCCGATCACCTCGCCGCGCGCTTCCCCGGCGACGAGCCCCCCGGCCCCGACGTCGTCGGCGCCGCGCTCGGCCACCTCGTCCTCGTCCAGCCGAGCCTCGCCGGCTCGGCCCAGCAGGCGCGCGCCGGGGACCTGCTCGAAGCGCCAGGTTCTCCGGTTTATGTCCTCGCGGACAGCCTCGGCCTCGACTTCGTCGCCTGCGCCGACAAGCCGAACCCGTGCGACCCGTGGGCCAACGTCATCAACTTCGTCGAGAACGCCGGCCGCAGCCGCTACGACATCGCCGGCCCCGGCACCTGGCTGAGCGACCTGTTCGCGCGCACCCGCGCCGGCCTGTCGCGCCGCGACACCCTCGCCGCCGTCCTGCAGGTCGCGCCCGAGGACATCGAGGGCCTCGCCGCCGCCGACCGCCCGACCGCCTTCCGCGTGCGCAACCCCGGCGACTACCCCGCCGACGCCCCCGACCTCGCCGACCACCTGGGCGCCGTGCCGGCGTGGGACCGCTACTTCCTGCCGTTCTCGGTCGAGGCGCTCGACGGCTTCCGCGGCCCGGCCGCGATCATGGCCGGCGTCCACTCGAGCGACCCGCACTACGGCGCGCTGTTCCTCCACGACCTCGCCTACGCCCGCGTCTTCATCACCGACGCCGCCCGCGACCTCGCCGTCTGGGGCCCCTCGATCGCCCCCACCCTGCGCCTGTTCACCAGCCTCGTCGACGACGTCGAGCCCGTCGACGACCTGCCGCGGGGCAGCGAGCGGCCCGGCGAGCTGCACGTCCAGTTCAAGCCGGAGGCCTTCCCCGGCGAGCCCGACCCCGGCCTGCGCACGATCCGGCTCGCCCCCTACGACGCCTCTCACGCGGTCACCTACGACCGCCCGACCGAGCTGCGCGCCGACGTCGCCGCCTGGCTGGCCGAAGCGCCATGACCTCGGGGACATGCCCGATCGGGCATGCACGAAGGGCCATGGCCCGAAGGCCACGGCCCTCGCGCCCCTACGCCGCGCTCACAGGCGACTGATCAGCAGCTCGCGCTCGAAGATCATCGTCTTCGGCAGCGCCTCGGACAGCTCGAGGAACAGCTCCTCGTGCGACAGCGTCTGCTTCTTGACGCGGTCGCGCGCGTAGCCCATCAGCTCGTCCCACTGGGCCTCGGAGAAGTCGAGGCCGCGCCAGTCGATGTCGTGGTAGTGGGGGACCCAGCCGAGCGGCGACTCGACGCCGATGGCCTGGCCGCGCGAGCGCTCGACCACCCACCGCAGCACGCGCATGTTCTGGCCGAAGCCCGGCCACATGAACTTGCCGTCCTTCTTGCGGAACCAGTTGACGTGGAAGATCCGCGGCGGCTCCTTCACGCGCTTGGCCATCGACAGCCAGTGGCGGAAGTAGTCGCCCATGTTGTAGCCGCAGAACGGCAGCATCGCCATCGGATCGCGGCGCAGCGCCCCGACCTGGCCCTCGGCGGCCGCGGTCTGCTCCGAGCCCATGGTCGCGCCGATGTACACGCCGTGCGACCAATTGAACGCCTGGTAGACCAGCGGCACGTCGTTCATGCGCCGGCCGCCGAAGATGATCGCGCGGATCGGCACGCCGGCCGGGTTCTCCCACTCGGGGTCGATCACCGGGCAGTTGCGGGCCGGCGCGGTGAAGCGGGCGTTCGGGTGGGCCGCGTTGCGGCCGCAGTCCGGGGTCCAGTCCTTACCTGTCCAATCGACCAGGTGCTTCGGCGGCTCCTTGGTCATGCCCTCCCACCACACGTCGCCGTCGTCGGTCAGCGCCACGTTGGTGAAGATCGAGTCGCGCGCGCACGAGATCATCGCGTTGGGGTTGGTCTCCATCGACGTGCCCGGGGCCACGCCGAAGAAGCCGGCCTCGGGGTTGATCGCGCGCAGGTTGCCCTCGGCGTCGGGCTTGAGCCAGGCGATGTCGTCGCCGACGCAGGTGACCTTCCAGCCGACCATCTCCTTGGGCGGGATGAGCATGGCGAAGTTGGTCTTGCCGCAGGCGCTGGGGAACGCCGCGGTCACGTAGGTCTTCTTGCCGTCGGGGCCCTCGACCCCGAGGATGAGCATGTGCTCGGCCAGCCAGCCCTCGTCACGGGCCATCGCCGAGGCGATCCGGAGCGCGAAGCACTTCTTGCCGAGCAGGGCGTTGCCGCCGTAGCCGCTGCCGAACGACAGGATCGTGCGCTTCTCGGGGAAGTGGGTGATGTACGTGTTCTCGGGGTTGCACGGCCACGCGGGGCCGGCGTCGCCGGGCTCGAGCGGTTGGCCCACCGAGTGGACCGCCTTGACGAAGCGGCCGTCCTCGCCGAGCACGTCGAGCACCGCCTTGCCCATGCGGGTCATGATCTTCATGTTGGCGACCACGTACGGCGAGTCGCTGAGCTGCACACCGATCTGGGCGATCGGCGAGCCGAGCGGGCCCATGCAGAACGGGACCACGTACATCGTCCGCCCGCGCATGCAGCCGTCGTAGAGCGCGTTCAGCTTCTTGCGCATCACCAGCGGGTCCTCCCAGTTGTTGGTCGGGCCCGCGCCCTCCGGCGAGGCGCTGCAGATGAACGTCCGGCTCTCGACGCGCGCCACGTCGCGCGGGTCCGAGCGCACCAGGACGCTGTTGGGGCGCTTCGCGGGGTTGAGGCGGATCGCCGCGCCGCTCTCGATCAGCAGCCCCAGCATGCGATCGTACTCGGCGTCCGAACCGTCGCACCACTCGACGCGGTCCGGCTTGCAGCGCGCCGCCCACTCGTCCACAAAGCGTTGCAGCTCTTGGTGTTTCGTCTTGGTCTCGCTCATAAGTACCTCGTGCGCTCGGCGACTGTTATGCGTCGCCAAGCCTACCCCGGGGCGGCGGGTGGGGGTAAGAAAACTCAACCGTTCGCCGCGCGGCGAGGCTGGAGTTGCGGCTGTTCGGTCGAACGGCGTCCGTCGCCCGGGCCGCGCCACGCGCAGGCCGTTGCGCAGCCGCTACGCGGCGCCCTCGTGACCGAACTCTGCCAGAGCGATCGCCGGCCCGCGACAGCGGCCGCGTCCGGCACGCGCCTCGGCGGGTGCCGTCGGAAGACCTCTCGAGGCGACCCGCGAGCCGCCATCTCTTGGCAGCTGCGACGCCACGCCGCGAGCGATCGCCGGCCCCCACCGCCCTCGCGGAGCGTCGATCCGAGCGGGGTCCCCAAGATCCCACGCGCGCATGCACGGCCGAGCCCGCCGCCGCGGCGAGGCCCGCGCCTTGCTCTCGTATTGACCGCGCCACCGGCCCGGAGCGCTCGAGCGCGCGGCCGCCGATCTCGCTGTCCCCGCGGACATGCCCGAGAGGACATCCCCGTGATCGCCGCGCGCATCGACATGCCCCGAAGGACAGGTCAAGAGTCACTGCGGGATCAGCGGCGCGCAGGTCGACACGCCGGCGCCGACGATCCGCAGCGGCGCGTCCTCGACCACGACCTTGAGGTCCTGCACGCCGTTGTTGTCGCTGTCGTCGTAGTCGAGGTGGGTCACCTCGCTGGTGCTGTCGGACTCCTTGTCGGTGAAGAAGTAGAAGTCGCCGCCGAAGAACGCGAACGCGAAGCCGCCGCCGGTCTTGACGCCGGGCAGCGGCGTCACCTCCAGGGTCGCGCCCGTCGCCTTGTCGACCTCGACCAGCGACGACGGGTCGGGCCCGGCGAACAGGAACGCCCGGCCGTCGCCGGTGCCGGTCACCTCGGCCAGGCCGTAGTCGCTCAGCCCCTGCGGCACCACCAGGAGGGTGTCGGGGTCGACGCTGAAGAACTCGCTGACCATGTCGCCGTTGGCCACCCCGTTGTAGTGGTTGCCGTAGATCCGGTCGCACTTGTCGTCGGCGCTGTTCGACACGAACGCCATCCCGAAATTCTCGATCCCGTTCTGCATCGGCACGAAGCCGGGGTCGCTGCACTGGCTGGTGTCGGTGACGTCGATCTTGCGCAGCTTCATGTCGCTGTACTGCACCCACGCGAAGCCCTCGCGGTCGACCCCCATCGAGAACGTCGACGGCGCCAGCCCGCAGTCCGCCGGGCCCAGCAGCTCGAAGTCGTGGGTCTGCGGGAAGTACTTCCACAGCTGCGCCGTCTTCGACAGCACGAAGATCCCGTCGTCGAGCGGCACCTCGAGGTCGGGGCACGGGCACTTCTCCTCCACCACTCCGGTCGTGCTCGTCTGCTCGGTGGTCGCGGTGGTCGTGGTCGTGCTCGTGCTCGTCGCGTCGGTCGTCGTCGCAGTCGTCGGCTCGCCGGTCGTGCTCGTGCTCGTCGGCGACACCCCGGTCGTCGGCGTCTCGCTGTCACTCTCGCTGGCTCCGCCGGTGCCGTCGGTGGTCGGCCCGGCGCTGCCCGTGTCGCTCGCGGCGTCCGTGGTCGTGAGTCCCTGCCCGGTCACGCCGGTGATACCCGTGCCCGCCGACGAACCGGCGGTGGTGTCGCCCCCGCCCCCGTTGCAGGCGGGGAGCAGCGCGGCGGCCAACAAGACGTAAGTGGTTCGCATGGCGGCACCATACCTGTCCGCCGGGCCCGCGCGTCGGCCTCGCGGCGGCGGCCCGTGGGCCGGGTGGCTCGCGCGCGCAACCGCGGCACACGCAGCGCGCGACATCGCCGCACGGGCCTCGGATGGCCGATCGGACATGGCCCTCACGACAGGTAATCCCTCCAGCTCTCCCCGATCTGTGCGCCTCTCCGACCCTCGCGCTTGCAGACCGACACACCCGGGTTATGACCTGTCCAGGATTCCGCGAACCACGCGTGAATCCACACGGCCCGCCCGCAGAAACCCTCCATGGTAGCGCTTGCAGCGCGTTCCCGAACAGCCGATGGTGACTTCATGTCTCTTCCGACCCGTTCGCTCGCTCTCGGCTCTCTCGTCACCCTCGCGCTCCTCGGCTGTGGCGACGACAAGGCCGGCACCGCGAGCGCGACCGCGACGATGGGCACCACCACAGTCACGACCGCGCCGCCGCCTACCACCGGCGGGACCGATCAGCCGACCACCTCCGAAGGCAGCGCGACCGGTGACGGCACCACGACGACGACCACCACCGGCAGCGTCAGCGTCACCGCCGCGCCGACCACCACCACCGGTAACACCACCGAGCAGGTCAAGTTCGACCTCGGCGTCCAGCCAGACGGGGGTTCGAGCGGCTGCAGCGGCAACGGCGGCGGCGGTGGGATGCCCGAGTTCAGCTTCATCTGGATCGCCAACTCGGTCGAGGGCACCGTCAGCAAGATCGACACCTTCACGGGCGTCGAGGTCGGCCGCTACGTCACCGGCCCGGACACCAGCGGCCTCGGCGACAGCAACAACGGCCCCAGCCGCACCTCCGTCAACCTCTACGGCGACGCCGCGGTCGCCAACCGCAACGGCGGCGTCACCAAGATCGCCGCGCGCGCCGAGGACTGCCCCGACACCAACGGCAACGGCATGGCCGACACCTCGACGGGCCCGCTCGACGTGAAGCCGTGGGGCCAGGACGAGTGCGTCCTGTGGCACCACCCGACGCCGACCAACCCGACCGCGTATCAGGAGGGTCCGCGCCCGCTGGCGTGGGTCGGCGAGATCCAGCCCGACAAGTGCCCGGCCAAGAACCCGCCGCTGTGGTTCGGCTATTACAAGCAGGCGCAGAACATCGGCGCCTTCGAGCGGCTCGACGGCGCCACCGGTCAGACCCTCGACATGGTCGACGTCCCGTGGAGCGGCAACGCGTGGGGCCCCTACGGCGGCGCCGTCAACAAGGACGGCGACTTCTTCGTCACCGGCTGGTCCACGGGCCCCGCGATCCGGATCGCCCACGACACCCTGGCCGTCACCGTCTTCACCAACAACGGCTTCCCGTCCTATTACGGCATGGCGCTCGACGCCAAGGGCGAGCTGTGGGTGGCAGGCTGCGACAGCATCATCTACCACCTCGACCCGGCGTCGCAGATCTGGACCAACGTCGGCACCGGCCCCGGCTGCATGCGCGGGATCATGGTCGACAAGATGGGCCGCGCCTTCATCGCCCACAACGGCTTCCCGGGCGGGATCGTCGTCGTCGACACCATCACCAAGACGATCTTGAACCCCAACGTCCCCCTGCCCGGCGCGGCCACGCCCGTGGGGATCAGCATCGACGTCGATGGCTACGTGTGGGTCGTCGATCAAGGCGGGTGGGCCTACAAGGTCGACCCCGAGACCTACCAGGTGGTCCTCCAGGTCATGGGCCTCAACCAGCCCTACACCTACTCCGACATGACCGGCGCCGGCCTCAACCTGGTCGTCAATCCGCAGGGCTGACGGCCCGTCACCTGGCCTGAGCGACATGTCTTGAGCGCCAGATAGTACAGTCCGCATCGGCGGACGAACCCGCCCGGCGCGGAAACGACCAGAGAGGATCCACTCATCCACTGACAGGTTAATCCACTCCCAAAGATCACCGAAGTCTCACTGGATTTCGCATGATGGGAACCATGCGGAAGACAAGCGTTGGCAAGCGGTGGCTCGCGGTGCCCCTGGCGGTGGGGCTCGCGGCGTGCGGTGACTCGGGGACAGCGAGCAACACGGATACGGCAGGGATGACCCAGGGGTCGACCGTCGACCCGCCGACGGGCACCACGGCGACGACGGTGCCGACCGGCACCGATACCACCAGCCCCACCACTGCGTCGGGCTCCGAGTCCAACGGCGAGACGACGACGACGAGCACCACCGCGCCGACGACCACGGTCGCCCCGACCTCGACCGGGCCCGACACGACGACGACGACCGAGGGCGTCACGTCGACGACCGGCACGACGTCGACGACGACGACCACCGTGGGCACCACCACCACCGAGGGCACCACCACCACCGGGACCACCGGCAACCAGGTGTGCGAGCCCGGCGACGGCATGGGCATGGGCCCGATCGAGAAGAGCTTCATCTGGATCCCGAGCCAGGACCTGAGCGACGTCGCCAAGGTCAACACCCAGACGCTCGTCGAGGTCGCCCGCTACAAGACCGGCCCCGGCGGCGACAGCCCGTCGCGCACCGCCGTCAGCCTCGACGGCCGCTTCGTCGTCGTCAACAACCGCCAGACGGGCACCTCGTCGATGTTCGCCGCCAACATCGAGGACTGCGTCGACAAGAACGGCAACGGCATGATCGACACCTCGCAGAACAAGAACGACGTCCGCCCGTGGATGGCCGACGAGTGTCTGCGCTGGCACATCCAGTGGCCGTTCGCCGGCGGCTTCTCCAACGGCCCGCGCGGCGTCACCTGGACGCCCGGCACCTGGGACACCAACCTCTGCCAGTACGTCGAGCCCAAGGTGTGGCTCGGCTACAACGCGCCCGGCGGCTTCGCCCACTTCGTCCGCATCGACGGCGCGACCGGCACCATCGAGGAGACCGTCCCGGTGCCCAACTGGAACGGCCAGGGCTACGCCCCCTACGGCGGCGCGCTCGACCCCGAGTTCCGCCCGTGGTTCGGCGGCCTGCGCGGCGAGTTCGTGCGCGTCAACACCGACCAGAACCCGATCACGGTGTCGCGCTGGACCGCGCCGTTCAACATCCAGTCGTACGGCTTCACCGTCGACGGCGACGGCAACCCGTGGTTCGCCGGCTGCTCCGGCCCGGTCAGCACCTTCGACGCCGACACCGAGCAGTACACCTCGGTCCCCGGCACCAACGCCTGCTTCCGCGGCATCACGGCCGACAAGGACCACGTGTGGGTCGCCTCCAACGGCCCGTGCGCGCTGCTCCAGATCGATCGCCAGACCAAGACTCTGGTCGCCAGCCACAACACCAACCCCTGCTCGACCGCGATCGGCCTCAGCGTCGACGCCGAGAAGTTCGTGTGGCTGGTCGACCAGGAGGGCTGGGCCTGGAAGATCGACCCGGACAACGTCCCCGGCATGCAGCAGGTCCAGGTGCCCGGCAGCCACTACGTCTACTCGGACATGACGGGCGGCCAGCTGCTCAGCATCATCCCGATGTGACGCCGGGCGCCCTCCGCGGGCCCCACCCGTGACGCCGAAGGGGCATGTCCGCATGGACATGCCCCTTCGAACATTTTTAAACGGGCATGTCCATCTGGACATGCCCTTCGGTTCAGATCACTCGCAGGTCAGGTCGTCGTAGATCGCCGGGATCGTGGCGACCGCCGCCGTCTTGCCGTTCGCGCCCGGCGAGCCGGCGAAGCTGGACTGGGTCGGCGGGACGGTCCCGCCGGCCCCGGCGTCGACGCGGCGCATGCCGGTGAACGTGTCGGCCGGCGAGAACACCTTGATTCGGCCGCCGCCGCCGCCGCCGCCGCCCCAGGCCCACGTTTGGTTCTGATCGCCGAGGGCAGGGCCGCCGTTGCCGCCGCGCGCGTCGAGCGAGCCGGCCCCGAGCACCGAGTCCGCGGCGACCACGACGCCACCGCCCGATCCGCCGCCGCCGCCGCCGCGGTAGCCACACTGCGAGGGGTCGCCCGGCGGCTCCTCGCCGCGTGCGCTGACCGAGCCGTCGACCTGCACCCAGTCGTTGGCCAGCAGCAGCACCGAGCCGCCGCCGCGGCCGCCGCGAGCGCCCGAGTTGCTGCAGCCGCTCGAGTTGCCGGCCGCGCCGCCGCCGTTGCCGAGCGCCACGTCGTCGCCCATGTCGGTGCCGCCCACCACGCCCACGGCGCCCGAGCAGTGGGCGATCGTCGCCTGGTCGCAGCTGTTGCAGGGGTTGCCATTGCCGTACTGGTTGTTCGGCGCGCCGCCGGTGCCGCCGTAGCCCGCCCCCGAGCCGGCCTGGCCGACCGAGCTGCCGGGCCCGCCGCCGCAGCCCTTGCCCGCCCCCTGTCCGCCGAAGCCGCCGGTGGTGACCTGCGGCGACGGGCTGCCGCCGGCCATGCCCGCGCTGTCGGCCACCACCTTGCCGGTCGCGCCGACCAGGATCGTCTGCGACTTCAGCGTGAGCGTGCCGGTGGCCGGGTCGTTGGCGTACTGCGGCACCGTCACGGTGCCGAGGATCTTCACCCACTGCGCGTAGCAGTGCGTGCCGCCGAGCTCGATCGACGTCCCCTCGGGCACGTAGAGCACGTCGGCGTTGTTGATCGCCTCCTCGTCGCACAGGTCGCCGACCCCGTCCTGATCGGTGTCGGCCTGGTCCGGGTTCGGGTCGCTCGCACAGTTGTCGCACCCGTCGCCGACCCCGTCCTCGTCGCCGTCCTCCTGCCCCGGGTTCGCCGCGTCGACGCAGTTGTCGCTCGCGTCGGGCACGCCGTCGCCGTCGCCGTCCGCGTCGTCCCCGGTCGTCGTCGTGCTCGTGTCGGTGCTCCCGGTCGACGTCTCGGTCTCGCCGGTGTCCGTCGAGGTCGTCGTCGTCGTCGTGTCCGGACCCGTCGTCGTCGTCGTCGACGTCTCGGGCTCCGTCGTCGACGTCGTCGTCGTCGACGTCTCGGGCTCCGTCGTCGACGTCGACGTCGACGTGCTCGTCGGCGACGTCGTCGGCGCGTCGGTCGTCTCCGGTTCGCCCGAGGTCGTCGTCGGCTCGGTCGTCATCGACGACGTCGACGTCGAGGTCGACGTCGACGTGTCCGTGAGGCCCGCCGTGCCCGCGCTCGAATCACTGCACGCGGCCACCGCCGCCAGAATCAATCCCCACCTGCTCGCACTGTGCATCACAGAAGTGTCACCAAACGCCTCCGTCTCTGCGACGGAGGCGTTTGGTCACGTCCTCAATGGCACTGCCACTCGATGTCTCCGTCGAACACGTACATCACCCCCGAGTCGCCGAGGTTGATGTGGCAGAGGCTCTCGTCGAACTGGAAGATGAAGCTCGGCTCGACGCCGGGAGGCCCGTCCTGCAGCCAGAGCGCTCCGCCGTTGGCGTATCCGGCGGACGCGTAGACGATCCCGCGCACTCGCTTGGCCGCGCCCTCGAGCTCCTCGCCTTCGAAGATCTGGACCGGCACGTCGAACGGCTCGACGCGCAGCGTCACCGCGTCCTCCGTCGACCCGGGCGCGCGCGCCAGCTCCGCCTCGCTCGTCCACACCAGCTCGCCGTGGCCGTGGCGCTCGCCGGTGTCGGGGTCCGGCAGGTACAGCGACACCGAGCGCGACCCCGGGTGACGCGCCGCGAGCTCGGGCAGCTGCGCCAGGTCGAGCGTGATGATGTGCGTCATCGGCTCCTCGCGGTCGACCGGCGCCGTCACCACGCCGCGCGGCGTCCCGCCGATCCGCGCCACCGCGTCGGCCGCCGGCTCGTCCTCGCCGCGGTACAGGCGGTAGATCCGGAGCTTCGGCCCCGGCACGCTCGCCGCCAGCCGCCGCAGCTCCTGCTCCGGCGTCTCGACCGCCTTGCCGAGCCCCTCCTTGACCGCGGCGAACACCTCGAGCGCGAGGGCGCGCTCGAGCTCCTTCATGAAGGTGTTCTCGGCCGGCGCGTCGCCGATCGCCCGCAGCAGCGGCGCCACGAGCTCCGGCCCGAACTTGCCCAGGCGCTCGCCGAGCGAGCCGCGGCCGATCGCCTGCCGCTTGGTCATGACTGCCTGGAAGACCATGTCCAAAAGGTCAGCCGGCGCGTCGGGCCGCAGGATCCTCACCAGCCGGTCCGGCTCACCCGCGCAGCGCTCGCGGTTGGCGCGGACGATCTTCTCCCACCGCTCGAGCGGCAGCTTGTCGAGGAACGCCAGCACCGGATCGACCTTGCTGCCGCCGTAGTTGAAGCGGATCCGGTCGAGCTGCACGTGCTGGTCGAGGGCCGGGTCCCACGTCTCGCCGGCCGCCGACGCGCGCGCCAGGATGTAGAGGATCGCCTCACCGAACATCGCCTGGTTGTCGGGCGTGGTCGCCTGCTGCGCGGCCCGGGCCGCGTACGGCACCACCGCGGGCGAGCAGTACCCGAGCAGCCCGGCGTCGGTCGCGTACTGGCTGGCCGCCAGGCGGGCGAACGCCTCCTCCACCAGCGCGCGGTCGAAGTGCACGTCCAGGAACGCGGCGACCTTGCCGTACCAGAACTCCTTGGCCAGCGTCGCGCGCAGGATCGCGTGCGTGCGCGCCGGCCCGAGGATCTTCATCGCCCCGCGCAGCCGCTCGATCAGCTCCGGCTCGCTGTCGTACACGCGGTCCAGGTCGATACGCGCGTCCAGCTCGAGCGGGACGGCCTGATTGGCCGCGTGCGCCCGCTCGATGCCGACAACGGTCAGGATCGTCACCAGCAGCCGCACGCGCTCGTCCCCGCCGCTGGCCTCTTCGATGACGTCCTCCTGGTCCTCGTCGCTGCTGTCGTCGTCGCCGCCGTACCCGTCGAACTCGTCGTAATCGTCGCCGCCGCCGTCGTCGTCCTCGTCCTCGTCGTCGTCACTGCTCGCCGACGCCGCCGGCTTCTCCGCCTGGATCTGCGGCACCATGATCTTGAACGGCGCGGTGCCCTCCTCCGCCAGCTTCAGCGCCGCGGCGAACAGGGCCGCCGGCGCGTCGTTGCGCGCGTCGAGCACGGCGAACACCGACCGTGGATGCCAGTACCCGCCGCCGAACAGGTAGATGACGTCCGACAGCGTGGCCAGCCGCATCCCGGCCAGGCCGTTGCCGCTGACGTCGCCGGAGCGCTCGCGGAACACCTTCACTCGCGGCAGGATCCACGCCAGCGCCTCCTCGGCCCACGACGCCCCGAACCGCGCCGCCAGCTGCTCGACGTCCTTCGTCGACTGCAGCCGCCACTCGACCCGCTTGCCGTCCTCGATCCACGGGCAGTCCCAGTTGCCCGCCAGGCCGCGCTCGAGGTGATGCGCCACCAGGTGCCGCAGGATCTTCACGCTCGAGTCCGGCGGGATCGTCTCGCCCGCGCGGCGGCGGACGAAGTCGATCGCCAGCTGGAGGTTCTCCGGCAGCTCGTCGCGCACCGCCAGCACCGCCGCGGGATCGGCCACGTACGCGGCCGTGATCAGATCGTCGACGTGGGTGAGGACGCCCGGCGTGTACGTGGCCCAGTTGCGCGCCTCGCCCTTGTCGAGCACGCCCATGTCGGGGGGCACGCGGCGCAGCACCGCGAGGATGTCGGCCACGGACGCGTCGCGGGTGTTCTCGCCGAGGATCCGGAAGGTGCCGGCGGAGTTCACCGTCTGCAGCGCCAGGCCGTGGCGCACCAGGTGCCACAGCAGCGGCGCCGCCTGGTCGGCGCTCTTCCACAACAAGTTGTTGTGCTTGAAGCCGTTGGGGTCGACGAGCTTGTCGAGCTTCTGGCCGAGCGAGCGCAGCTTCTTCTCGGTGAGATCGCCGTAGGGGGGGATGGTCGACTTGGGGGGAGTCGTCTTCTTCATCGCGGCCAGCGATACCAGAACGGCCGTAGCGACGCAGCACTCGCCTCGCGACTGCGACGACGCGCGTGCACCCCGTCGAGGATCCGTCTCCGATCGCGTTCGGGGCCGGCCCGAGCAGCGCGGCGGATCAGCCGAACACGCGCTCGAACGCCGCCAGAGTGGCCCTGTCGCGGCTCTTGTCGTAGATGGCGAACACCACCCGGGCGAACGACTGCGCGTAGCTCGAGCGCAACAGATCCGCGAACACCTGCGCGACCTCCCTGGGATCGTTGCGGAACACCCCGCAGCCCCAGGCCCCGAGCACCAGAGTGTGTTGCCCGTGACGCGCCAGCACCCGCAGCACCCGCTCGGCCCGGCGCCGCAGCGCGGCCGAGACGTCGGCGCGACCGTCGGGCTTGCGGCGCAGGTGCTCGCCGGCGTTGGGCGCCGGCGCGGTCACGATCCCGACGTGAAACGGCCGGTCGAGCAGATCCAGCCGCTCGTCGCGGAAGAACGGGACCCGCGGCGACCAGATGACGTGATCGGTGTAGAGCACCGACTCGTTGGCGCGGTTGACGTCGTAGTACTCGCGCGCCTCGAGCAGGCAGTGGTAGAGCGCCGAGCAGCGGGCGAGGTCCTCCTCCTGCGCCTTGGCCCCGCCGAGGAACCCGCCGCCGGGGTTGCGGGCCGACGCGAAGTTGAGCGCCGCGACCTCGGCCACGCCCTCCTTTTCGACCAGCCGGCGCGACGCTCCGCCGGTGGTGTCGGCCCACACCTCGATCTTCGGCGACTGCCCCGTCCCGGCCGGGACCGGCAGGTCGTCGAACTCCCTGGGCCGGTAAAGCACCGTCCCGGCCTGCGCCGCCGCGACTGCCTGGGCGATCGAGACCACCTGTCCCGAAGGACCGGTGTAAGTGCCGCGCTCGACGATCGCCACCGTCTCCTTGGCCAACCCTGCGAGTGACATCCCGCGATGGTACGTGAGCCGGCCACCGACGCCAGCACGGGGTTGCGATCTCATTCGTGCTCCGCAGGGCGCGCACCCACGGTCTACGCGGCGCCCCCGGTCGCGCCCCGGACCCACCCACCGTTCGCGGCGGCCTCGCGGCTCTCGACCACACTCTCCCGCACGCCCGCCCGCGCTTGCTCGTGCGGGCGCCGGCGAGGGACACTCCCGCGCATTGACCTGGCGCGCCATCCTCCGCGAACCGCTCGTCCACTTCCTCGTCGTGGGCCTGGCCCTGTTCGCCCTGCACGCGCGCGTGCGCCCCGAGCCGGACGCGGCCATGCGCGTCGATCAGGGGCGCGTCGAGTCCACCCGCGCCGGGCTCACCGAGCGACTCGGGCGCGCCCCTGAGCCCGGCGAGCTCGCGGCGGCCCTGCGCGACGCGCTCGACGACGAGCGGATGGTCCGCGAGGCCCTGCGCCTCGGCCTCGATCGCGACGACCCGATCGTGCGGCGGCGCCTGATCCAGAAGCTGCGCCTCGCCTACGAGTCGACCGCCGACGTCGACGCCCGCGACGACGCCGCCCTGCTGGCCCTGCGCGACGCCGACCCGACCCGCTACTCCGCGCCTGCCCGCATCGCCCTGACGCAGGTCCTCGCCGCCCGCGGTCGTCACCCCGACCTCTCCGCCGCCGCCGAGGAGATGCTGCGCAGGCTCGCCGCCGGGGCGGACCCGGCCGAGCTCGGCGATCCGGGCCCGCACGCCCGCCGCTTCGGCCTGCGGCCTTCCGGCGACTACGCCGGCCTGTTCGGGCCCGAGTTCGCGGCTGCCCTCGCGGACATGCCCGAAGGCACATGGTCGATCGTACAGTCCCCGCTCGGCGCCCACGCCGTCCGCGTCGACGCCCGCGCCCCCGCCGAGCTGCTGTCCCTGGACGCCGCGCGCCCCCGGCTTCAGGCCGACCTCGCCGAGCGCCGCCGCGCCGAGGCCGTCCGGACGGCCCTCGAAGACCTGCGACGCGCCGACCCGGCCGACCTCGCCGGTTTGCCGGCCGACCTCGCCACCGCCCTCGCGGAGCACGACCTGTGAACGCCCTCCCGCGCGCCCCGGAGGCACCTGTCTCTCGGGCCATGTCCGGCCCGCGGTTTGAACCTGTTTCTCGGGACATGTCACCCCAGCCGGCCTCACCTGTCTCTCCGGCCCCATTTGGCCCATCGATCGAAGCTGTCTCTCCGGCCTCGTGCTCCCCGCGCGTCTCCGCGGCCCTACGTCGACCCGTCCCCGCCCTCGCCTGCGCCGCGCTCCTGCTCGCCGCCTCTGTCGCGCGCGCCCACGAGTTTCGCCCGGCCGTCCTCGTCCTCGAGGAGGCCGGCGACGGCAGGGTCGACGGCCGCCTCGAGCTCCCGCCCGAGCTCGACGCCTCGCCCCTCGTCGTCGAGCTCCCGCCGCACTGTCGCCCCCTGCCGGCCTCGCCCGGTCGTCTGCGCGTCGACTGCGGCGCGGCCGGCCTGCGCGGCGAGCTGCGGGTGACCGGCCTCGAGCGCGGCGAGCTGATCGTCCGCCTGCGCCTCCACCAACATGGCCTTCAGACCATGGTCGTACGGCCAGGTCAGACCTCCGTCCCGCTGACCGCCGACCCGGGCCCGCCGCCCGGCTACCTCGCGCTCGGCGTCGAGCACATCCTCGGCGGCGCCGACCACCTCCTCTTCGTCGCCGGCCTGACCTTGCTCGTGCGCCCGGCCCTGCGGCTCGCCGGCGCCCTCACGGCCTTCACCGCGGCGCACAGCTTGACCCTCGCCCTCGCGGCGCTCGGCGTGCTCGCCCTGCCGCAGCCGCCCGTCGAGGCCTGCATCGCGGTCTCGCTGGTGCTCCTCGCCCGCGCCCTCGCCCTCGACGCGCGGCCCTCGGCCGGGGCCGCCTGGCGCCTCGCCGCCGCCTGCGGCTTGCTGCACGGCCTCGGCTTCGCCGGCGCCCTCGCCGACGTCGGCCTCCCGCCCGGCGCCGCAGTCCCGGCCCTGCTCGCCTTCAACGCCGGGGTCGAGCTCGGCCAGCTGCTCGCCGCCCTCGTCGTCCTCGCCCTCGCCGCCCTCGCCCGCGCCGCCCTCGCGACCCTGCCCGCCCGCGTGCGCGCCCCGCTGCGCGCCCTCCCGGCCCTCGGCCTCGGCGCAGTCGCCGTCGCCTGGACCCTGGAGCGCGTCCTCGCCTTTTGGAGCCCCGCGTGACCCCCATGCCCGATCGCACAGGTCCTCTCCGCCATGTCCTCATCGCCATGTCCTCCACGACATGCTTGATGGGCCAGCTCGCCTGTCGCCCCGAGCCGGAGCCGTTCGTCGACCGCCGCGAGGCGTGCAGCGACCGCAACCCGCAGCGCAACCTCTACTTCGGCGACCTCCACGTCCACACCTCGTACTCGTTCGACGCCTGGATCAACGACGTGCGCACCGACCCGGCCGGCGCCTACCGGTTCGCCCGCGGCGAGGAGGTCGCCGGCCTCAAGCTGGCGCGCCCGCTCGACTTCGCCGCGGTCACCGATCACGCCGAGTACCTGGCCGAGGTCGAGGGCTGCACCACCCCCGGCTCGGCCGTCTACGACAGCGCGCGCTGCAAGGACTTCCGCGCCGGCAGCACCGCCGCGCTCGTCAACTTCGGCCTCGGCCTCGACGGCGACGAGGCCACACGCTGGGACGACCTGTGCGGCCAGGGCGGGCTCGACTGCGAGAAGCAGGCCGGCGCGGTGTGGACGCGGGTGCAGGAGGCCGCCGAGGCCGCCTACGACCGCACCGCCGCCTGCCGCTTCACCAGCTTCGTCGCCTACGAGTGGTCCGGCTCGCGCATGCTGTCGAACCTCCATCGCAACGTCATCTTCCGCTCGAGCCGCGTGCCCGCGCTGCCGGTCACCCACTTCGAGGCGCCGACGGCCGGCGAGCTGTGGCAGCGGCTGCAGGGCGACTGCCGCGACGGCGTCGCCGGCTGCGAGGTCCTGGCGATCCCGCACAACAGCAACTGGTCGAACGGCAACCTGTTCACGCCCGAGATCCCCGCGGGCGCCGACGAGGCCGAGCTCGCCGAGGTCCGCGCCGACCTCGAGCCGCTGCTCGAGATCTATCAACACAAGGGCGACTCGGAGTGCTCGCCCGGGGTCGTCGGCCTCGGCCCGCCCGACGAGCTGTGCGGCTTCGAGAAGCTGCGCGCGCTGCCGTTCGACGACTGCGGCGACGGCACCGGCAGCCAGGGCATGGTCGGCCGCGGCTGCGTCTCGCGCCTCGACTTCCTGCGCGGGATCCTCCTCGCCGGCCTCGGCGCCGAGCAGCGCCTCGGCGTCAACCCGTTCCGCCTCGGCGTCATCGCCAGCACCGACACCCACAACGGCACGCCCGGCAACGTCGAGGAGGCGACCTACCCCGGCCACTTCGGCGTCCGCGAGGGCGACCCGGTCGCGCGCCTCACCGGCAACGTCCCCGCCGGCGCGCGCAACGGCCCCGGCGGCCTCGTCGCCGTGTGGGCCGAGGAGAACAGCCGCGAGTCGATCTGGGACGCGCTGCGCCGCCGCGAGGTCTACGGCACCAGCGGACCGCGCATGGCCGTGCGGGTGTTCGGCGGCTGGGACCTCCCCGACGACCTGTGCGACGCCGGCGACTTCGTCGCGGCGGCCGAACCCGGCGGCGTGCCGATGGGCGCGACCCTGCCCGAATGGACAGGTACTTCGGGACCGGTCATCGCAGTCAGCGCGCAGATGGACCCGGGCAGCGCCGGGGCGCCCGGCTCTCGGCTCGAGCGGATCCAGGTGATCAAGGGCTGGCAGGACGCCGACGGCGTCGGCCAGATCGCGGTCGTCGACGTCGCCGGCGGCCCCGACGGCTCGACCGTCGACGAGGCCACCTGCGCCGCCGACCAGCGCGGCGCGGCCCTCCTGTGCGGCATGTGGCGCGACCCCGACTTCGACCCCGCGCGCCCCGCCTTCTACTATGTCCGCGTGATCGAGGACCCGGTGTGCCGCTGGAGCTGGCGCGACTGCCTCACCCTCGCCGAGGACGCCCGCCCGCCCGCGTGCACCGACCCGAACGTCCCGCACACGATCCAGGAGCGCGCCTGGACCAGCCCGATCTGGTACTCGCCATGAACCATGCGACAGGTCCGTCGGGGCATGTCGCATTGGACATGTCCTGAAAAATTAGCGATCGAGAACGCGTGCGGGCCCCGCCCCGCGTCTGCGCCTGCCTCTCGGGACAGGCGCTTCGCGGTCGGTCGCCTCACTGCGGAACGACGACCACGCAGCAGCCCGTCTGGCAGAACTCGCCCTCGGGGCACTCTGCGGTGTCGAGGCACGGCGTCACGCCCGGCTCGCAGGTGGGCATGCCGTTGCACTCGGGCGGCAGGTCGTCCTCGTCCTGGCCGAAGCACACCTCGCACATCTCGGGCTCGCACTGGTTGGCGCACTGCGGGAAGAACGTGCAGCTGTTGCACGCGTCGAGGTTGTCGAGGCTGCAGTCGGGGTTCGAGTTGAGGTAGACGAACTTGTCGCCGATCTGGCAGCAGCCGAAGCAGTCGCAGCCGTTCGGGATCAGCGGCACGCAGACGTCGAGGCACTGGGCCGGCAGCTTCGGCGTGCACATCTTCAGGCTCGGGTCGAAGCCGCAGCCGATGTCGGCCCCCGGGTTCTGCATGTCGCACTTGAGGTTCCACTCGCACTGGTCGTTGCCGACGCCGCTGTCCGAGTCCCAGTAGCAGTCGGACTTGCAGTCGAGGTTCTGCCCGGGGAGGCTGGTCTGGTACGACGACTCGTCCTCGTCGCACGGCGTCGTGCACTCCGGGTCGTCGAGGTCGATCGCGCCGTCGCCGTCGTCATCGAGGCCGTTGCCGCACTTGTAGAGCTTGTTGCCGCACTTGATCTCCTCGTGGCACTTCGCGCTGCAGCCGTCGAGGCCGATCCCGTTGCCGTCGTCGCAGGTCTCGTTCGGGCCGTCGAGGCCGTCGCCGCACACGTCGAGCTCGCAGTCGGCGTGGCACTGCTTGTCGTCGCCGTTGTTCGCCCCGTCGTCGCACGCCTCGCCGGGGCCCTTGTCGCCGTCGCCGCACACGTTGCTCTTGCACGTCGCCAGGCAGGCCTGGTTCGGCCCGTTGTTCGCCCCCTCGTCGCACTGCTCGACGCCGGCGTGGACCAGGCCGTCGCCGCAGCTGGCCGACTGACAGCCGGTCGTGCACGCGCCCGCGTCCGAGTTGGCGTTGCCCTCGTCGCACGTCTCGCCGGCCTGCACGATCGCGTCGCCGCAGCTCGCCGCCGTACAGGCGTTGGTGCACGCGTCGTCGTCGATCGCGTTGCCGTCGTCGCACGCCTCGCCCGCCTGCACGGCCCCGTCGCCGCAGCTCGCCAGGGCGCACTGGCTGGTGCAGTCGTCCCCGTCGTCGAGGTTGCCGTCGTCGCAGCCCTCGCCCGGGCCCTGATCGCCGTCGCCGCACACGTTGCTCTTGCACGTCGCCAGGCACGCCTTGCCCGCGCCGTTGTCGGCGCCGGCGTCGCACTCCTCGCCCGCCTGGACCACCCCGTCTCCGCAGGCCGGCAGCTCGCAGAGGTGGTTGCAGGCGTCGTCAGGCACCAGGTTGCCGTCGTCGCACGCTTCCCCCGGATCGACGACACCGTCGCCGCACACCGCCGGGTTCGGCTCGGTCGTCGTCCCGTCCGCGGTCGCGACGCCGGTCGTCGGCGAACCTTCGGTCGCGACGCCGGTCGTCGGCGAACCTTCGGTCGCGCCTCCGGTCCCGCCGTCGGTCGTCTCGGTGGACGTCGGCGCGGGCGCGGTCGAGGCATCGGCGGTGGTGGCGACGGGGGACGACGTACTCGCCGGGGTCGAGCCCGCGGCGGTGGTGTCGGAAGAGGTGCTCTCGGGGCCTCCGCAGGCCAACAGGCACCCACTCAGCGCAAAACATACAGATACGATTCGACGGACCATCGCTACATCGGACAGTCCGTGTGCGGCGAATTCCACGGCGATCGAGCCCGCCGATCACGAGCGCAAAGGAACATGTCCTCTTGGACAGACCCTTGGGGTCGCGCGCGGCGCGTCACGCCTCGAGGCCGAGCAGCGCGCGGCCGAGTTCGTGGGCCGCGCGGGTCGCCGCGAGGCTCTCCGGCGTCGTCAGCGAGCCGAACGCCCGCGCATGGAAGCGTTCTTGCGGCAAGATCCTGGCGAACACCTCGCGGATGTCCGGCGGCGCCTCCGCATCGCCGGCGATCGCCGCGATCCGCTCGAGGCGCATCGCCTCCGCGTGGGCCCCGACGGCGCAGCCGGTTGCCAGATCGGCGATCCCGGGCAATGTCTGCTGCCAGTAGCGCGCCTCGGCCGCGCCCCTCACCTCGGCCACCAGACCCCGCGCGCGCAACAACTCGCCCACCCATTCGGCATGGCTCCGCTCCTGCTCGGCGATCACCGTGAGCAGGCGGAACGCCCGGCTGTCCGGCGCCGCGTGGGCGTCGCGGAGGGCGACGATCCGCTGCGCGGCAGTGACCTCGCCGCGGTACTGGGCGAACAACCAGGCGTGGAGACGCTCGGGATCGGTCCGGGTCTCGGCCCACCAGGCGGCCGAGCTGCGGGGAGCGGAAGTGGCGACGTGCATGGCCTCAGGGTGGCTCCGCGAACTATCGGCGTCGACTAGAATGTGGCGATATGTCATCGGTCGTGCCGATACTCGACGGCGAGCTGCTGCGCGCGTTCGTGGCCTTCGCCGAGGCCCTCAACTTCACCCGCGCGGCGCAGGTCGTCGGACTGTCGCAGCCCGCCCTGTTCGAGCGGATCGCCCGCCTCGGCCAGGAGGTCGGCGCGGCGCTGTACGAGCGCGAGGGTCGGCAGCTGCGGCTCACCGACGCCGGCGTGCGCGTGGCGGCGTTCGCCCGCGAGGAGCTCGCGCGCTCGCAGGCCTTCCTCGCCGAGCTGCACGGCGAGGCCCGCCGCGAGCGCGTGGTCCTGGCCGCCGGCGAGGGCGTACCTCTACCTGCTCGGGCCGAGCTTGCGGGCCTTCGCGCGCGACGAGCCCGATGCCACGCTGTGCCCGCTCACCCGCGGCGGTCCCGATGCCGCCGAGGCCGTGCGCGAGGGCGCGGCCCACCTCGCCGTCGGTGTGGTCGACCTCGTGCCCGAAGACCTCGTCGCCCGCGATCTCCTGCGCAGCCCGCTGTGCGCGGCGATGTCGGCCGGCCACCGCCTGGCCCGTCGCCGCCGAGTGCGCCTGGCCGATCTCGCGGGCGAACGCCTCGTCCTCGCCCCGCAAGGCCAATCGCACCGCAGCTTCGTCGGCCGCGCAGTGGCCGGCCTGCCCGACGCCGCCGCGCCGCCGATCGAGGCCGACGGCTGGCCGCTGATGCTCCACCTCGCCGGGCTCGGCCTCGGCGTCGCCATCGTCAACGGCGTCTGCCACCTGCCGCGCGGCGCAGTCGCCCGCCCGGTGCCCGAGCTCGGCCACGTCACCTATCGACTGATGTGGCGGCGCGGCGCCAGCCTGCCGCCCGCGGCATCGCGGCTGCGCGAGCGGCTCCTCGCCCTCGACGCTCGCGCCACGACGCGCGGCGCGAGAGCCTCCTGAGTCGCCGCGCGCCCCCGGGCCCGCCGCCGCGCCCGCACGCTACACTGCGGCCGATGTCCGACCCAGCTGCGAGCACTCCCCGCGACGTCGACGTGGTGATCGTCGGCGCCGGCTTCTCCGGCCTGTGCATGGCGATCCAGCTGCGCCGCGTCGGCATCACCGACTTCGTCGTGCTCGAGAAGGCCGACCGCGTCGGCGGCACCTGGCGCGACAACACCTACCCCGGGGCCGCGTGCGACATCCCCTCGCACCTCTACTCGTACTCGTTCGAGCAGAACCCGAACTGGACCCGCGCCTTCCCGCCGCAGTCGGAGATCCAGCAATACCTCGAACGCTGCGCCGACAAGTACGACGTCCGCCGCCACATCCGCTTCGGCGCCGAGGTCGTGGAGGCCACGTTCGACCGCGCCGCCGGCCGCTGGCGGGTGCGCACCGGCGCGGGCGAGCAGCTGTCGGCCCGCGCCTTCGTGCTCGGCAACGGCGCCCTGCACCTGCCCGCCTACCCCGAGCTGCGCGGCCTCGGCGACTTCACGGGCAAGACGTTCCACTCGGCCCGCTGGGACCACGCTTACGACATGTCCCAAAAGACAGTCGCGGTCCTCGGCACCGGCGCCAGCGCGATCCAGTTCGTGCCGCAGATCGCCCCGGTGGTGGAGCGCCTGCACCTGTTCCAGCGCACCCCGGCCTGGATCGTGCCCAAGCCCGACCACGCGATCGGCGAGCTCGCCCGCAAGCTCTACGCCCGCGTCCCGGCCCTGCAGCGGCTGGTGCGGAGCGGCCTCTACTGGCAGCACGAGGCGCGCGCGCTCGCCTTCCTGCGGCCGCAGGTCATGCGCCTGGTCGAGCCGCTGGCGCGCAAGCACCTCGAGCGTCAGGTCGCCGATCCGCAGCTGCGCGCCCGCCTGTCGCCCGACTACCGCATGGGCTGCAAGCGCGTCCTGATCTCCAACGACTTCTACCCGACGATGGCGCGGCCCAACGTCGAGCTCGTCACCGACCCCATCGGTCGCATCGAGCCGACCGGCGTGCGCACTCGCGACGGCACCCTGCGTGAGGTCGACGCGCTCATCCTCGGCACCGGCTTCCGCGCCACCGACTACCTCTCGGCGATCCGGCTCGTCGGCGCCGACGGCCACGAGCTCAACGAGCGCTGGCGCGGCACTCCGGAGACGTACCTCGGGATCACGGTGTCGGGCTTCCCCAACCTCTACCTGTTGATGGGCCCGGGCACCGGCCTCGGTCACAACTCGATGATCTTCATGATCGAGGCCCAGGTCCGCTACGCGCTGCAGTGCATCACCACCCTGCTGGACCGCAACCTGCGGGCGCTCGACGTCCGCCCCGAGGTCCAGAGCGCCTTCGCCAGCGAGCTCTACGAGCAGCTCGGGCGCACCGTGTGGTCGTCGGGCTGCAGGAGCTGGTACCAGACCGCCGACGGCCGGGCCGCCGCGCTGTGGCCTGGCTTTACGGTCAGCTACTGGCTGCGCACGCGACAGCTCGACCTCCGCGACTACCAGCCCATCGCCTGACGCGGCGTTGCGCGCGCCGGACGATCGGCTACGGTGGGGCATGCAACTCCACCGCGGCCGACTCATCGATCACATCCAGCTCGTCGTCGCCGACCTCCCCGCGGCCAAGCGCTTCTACGCCGCGGTGCTCGGCGTCCTCGGGATCCCGCGCGGCGGCGAGGCCGACGACCACGTCTGGTACGACGAGCTCTTCATCTCCACCGCCGAGAGCAAGGCCGCCCTGGGCCAGCTGACCGGGCGGGTCCACCTCGCGTTCCAGGCCCCCGACCGGGCCACCGTCGACCGCTTCCACACCGCCGGCCTGGCGGCAGGCGGGCGCGACTACGGCGCCCCGGGCGAGCGCCCCTACCACCCCGGCTACTACGGCGCGTTCCTCCTCGACCCCGAGGGCAACAACATCGAGGCCGTCTACCACGGCCCCGCGAAGTTCTCGGCCCGCTCGGTCGTCGTCGAATTCTGAGCGGCAGCTCCATGTTGTAGGGGACATGTCGCCAAGGACATGTCCATTAAAACCAAGCCCGAGGGGCATGCCCGTACGGACATGCCCCTCAGGTCAGCTGCTCAGCGCCGGCGCCGGCGAGAAGCCAGCAGCCCGAGCCCCGCGAGCATCAGCGCCGCGCCGCCCGGTCCGCCGCCCGTGCGGCAGCCGCAGCCGCTGGCGTCGTCCTGCCCGCCGCCGGTGGCAGAGTCGGGCCCGCCGTCGCTGCTGCTCGAGCCGTCGGAGTCGGTGTCGCTGGCGCTGGTGGTCGGCGCGTCGGGGAAGCGGGGCCAGCCGTGGGCCAGGTTCCACTCCTCGATCTTCTTGTTGATCGCCGCGGTGTTGTTGACGAGGTGCATCGGCTTGCCCTTGAGGGCGACCTGCTGGACCTCCTCGGCCCACCACATCTCGCCAATGAAGTCCGGCCACGGCCCGCCGTTGGGCACGAAGATCTCGCGCTCGTCGGGCAGCGTCACCACGCTGTTGCCGTCGCACAGGTTGTACTCGGTGGCCGAGCGGAAGCTGGGCACCTCCGGCAGGTCCGGGTTGATGTGGAAGATCGGGTCCGCGATCATCTCGTTGGGCGAGATGACCGTGTACATGCGCGTGAGGTACGTGTACGTGTCGAGCAGCTCCTGCGCGTGCTCCCCGGGCGCGATGATCCGGCTGTCGAGCGCCTGCGCGAAGCCGCTGCCGTCGCCCCACGCCATCGCGTCGATCTGCCCGGCGTAGGCCTGGAGGTTCGAATAGAACTCCTCCGCAGCGAGGCCGTCGGGCACCGGCAGGAAGTCGTTCAGCAGGCTCTCGAGCAGCGGGTGGTTGTAGAAGCAGAAGTCGGCGCCGAAGCAGTTGGCCAGGCCCTGGTCGTTGAGGGTGGTGATCACCTGCTCGGGCGGCAGGCCGACGAACGCCGCCTCGTTCCACGACGTGCTGTAGAAGTTGAACGAGAATTGCTGGACCACGTTCGACGGCCCGGCGTACTCGGTCACGAACGCCAGCCCGTCGGCCTCGAGGTCGTCGACCGCCTTGGTGATGACCTCCTTGTAGTTCGCCGCGAACTGCAGCCAGTCGATCTTCAGCGGGTTGACGAGGACGTGGCGGTAGTTGGTCGGCGCCGCCCGCTGGTCGCCGAGCACGAACACGCGGATGTCCATGTTCTCGATCGAGGCGAAGCGGGTCAGTCGCAGCGGGAAGCAGTTCTCGTTCGACGGGTAGCGCAGGACGATCGGGTGCACGTCGCCGCCGTCGGACCCCGCCGCCAGCTTGAGCGCGACGATCACGTTGCCCTCGTCGAGGTACTGCTGCAGCACCATCTCCGAGCCGTCGATCCACTGATAGTCGTTGTCGAGCAGCCACTGCTTGATCGGCTCGATCGTCTGGTCCTGCAGGACCACGATCTCGAACGCCCCGGCCGTGGTCTTGAACACCACCGGGTCGTTGCCGCTGCTGTCCTCGCCGTCGGTGCCGGTGCCACCGTCGCCGCTGCTGAGGCCCGGATCGCCGTTGCTCGCGCTCGAGAGCCCGCCGGAGATGCCGTCCTCGCCGCAGATCTCGAAGGTCTGCTGCAGCTGGTAGGTCGGCACCGACGACTGCAGCAGCGCGTCGAACAGCGGCTGCGAGCCGACCTCGAACTCGGGGATCTGCGAGATCGGGATCAGCCACGCGAACTTCTGCGCGTTGGTGTTGGGGTCGATGCTGATCTGGATGTGGACCTCGACCTCGTTCTGATTGAGGACGAAGAGCACGTTCTCGCCGTCCTGATTGACGGGCATCGAGTTCGGCAGGCCGCCGTCGCAGAACACGCCGCCGCACGCCTCGGCCGTCTGCGGCAGCGCCAGGGCCCACGCCGCGCCGATCGCGACGCACGCGCTCGCAACCCGGCTCCAACACTTCCTATTAAGGCTTCGCATTACGGAGACTCCCGCTCGGTAAGTTCGCTGGTAAGTGCACTCCGAGGGCGTGGTCGCCCCGGTGCGGACAGGTACCAGGACAGGCTGAACCAGTTCGCGCCGGCACACCACCGGCGCTGGCCGGCCGCTCCTCACGACATCCGTGGCGGCCGGCGAAACGCGGGTCGGCCGTCGGCTCCACAAACGCCGACGACGCGCACTCCGGACCGTCCGGGGTGCGCGTCGTCGCCGGCTCCAGCGAGCCGCGAACTCAGTTCTGGCGCTGCCGCGGCGGCGGCAGGCTGTCGAGGATCCGCTTGAACTCCGGGTGGTCCGGGATCATCTGCAGCGCGGCGCTGCAGACCTGCCGCGCCTCCTCGAACATGTTGGCGTCGCGCATCGCCGACGCGAGGTTGATGACCGGCTCGATCTCGCGCGGGTTGATCGCCACGACCGCGCGCAGGTGCTCCACGGCCTCGCGGGCGCGGCCCTGCTTGCGCAGGATCGCCGCCATGAGGTTGCGGATCTCGGCGTCGTTGGGGCGCAGGCGGACCGCGTCGTTGAGGTGGGACAGCGCCGAGGCGTCGCCCTCGCTGTCGCGCACGGCCAGCGCCAGCATCAGGTGCGGCTGCCAGTAGCGCGGGTCACGGCCGATCATCTCGCGCAGGAACTTGGCCGCGGCCAGGTGCTTCTGCGGGTCGCCGCTGCGCACGTAGTCGATGGCCTGGTCGTAGCGGTCCTCGAAGCTGTCGACCTCGAGGGTGAGGATCGCGCGGCGAGCGAACGCGTCGTCGTCGAGGCTGCGGCGCTGCAGCTTGAGGATCGCGTCGAGGTACGGGCGGGCGCGGGCCGGCTCGTCGCCCTCGAGGTACATGCTGGCGACGTAGCGCAGCACGGTCGCGTCCTCGGCGTGCTTCTCGGCCGCGCGCAGCATCAGCACGGTCGCCTTCTCGAGCTTCTCCTCCTCGTGGAGGTCGAGCAGGATGTCGAGCGTGCTCTTGTGGATCGTCGGCTGCTCGATGGCCTGGGCCAGCAGCGCGAGCGCCTCGTCGCGGTCCTCCTGGATCTTCTTCGGCTCGTCCTCGGTGGTCTCCCACAGCACGTTGGCGAGGTCGCCGTAGGCGCTGGGGACCTTGCCCTCCTCCACCGCGCGGCGGAGGAACGGCTCGGCCTCGTCGAACTGATCGTTCTCGATCAGCAGGCTGCCGAGCTGGGCCATCACCATCGGGCCCTCGTTGCCGTTCTCGACCGCGAACTGGGCCACCTTGAGCGCGTTCTCGAGGTCGCCGGCGGCGCGCAGGGTGTCGACGAAGCCGGCCGCGACCGCGGGGTTCTGCGGGCCGAGGTTGATCGCCTGCTGGAACGCCTGCACCGCCGAGCCGAGGTCGCCGACGCGGCGCAGCACCAGCGCGAGGTGGTGCCACGCGCCCTGGTCGTTCTTGCGCTTCTGGGCCGCGATCGACAGCGCCTGCACCGACAGCGGGATGGCGGCCTGGTCGGGCTGGCCGGCGATGAGGATGTCGGTCATCGCGTGCAGCGCCTGCATCGTCACGTCCATCTCGGGCGCGCGGCCGAGGGCGTCCATCAGCGGCGACAGCAGCTGGTCCGAGGTCGTCGGCACGCAGCGGCCCTGGAGCGCGCTGAGGTTGCCGAGGCCGACCAGGAACGAGATGATCGCCTGCACGTTGGCGGTGCCGAACGCGTCCTGCCAGGTCGGCTTGGCCACCGACTTGCCGAGCGCGGCGGCGATCTTCTGCGTCAGCACGAACACCTCGCCGGGCAGCTGATCGGCGGTGGTCTCGGCCGTGAAGGTGTCGACCGTCTCGAGCGCGGGCCCCGGCTTGATGGCGACCAGGCGGGCGCTCAGGGTGACCTTCTCCTCCTGCGCGAACATGTCGGTCGCCAGGCCGAACTGGGCGTTGGCGAAGCGATTGATGCCCTCGAGCGCGCGCTCGTCGGTCCACGGCTCGCGGAAGATCATCAGCGCCGGCGCGCGGCGGCCGTTCTGCTCCTGGATCGCCGTGAACACCGGCGCGGCGGCCCGGACCCCGGCCTCGGCCAGCTCCTGGGCCCAGAAGCGCTGGATGCCCATGCCGAGCGGCGCGCCCTTGCCCTCGTTGGTGCAGGAGACCGGCAGCGTGACGAGCTCGATCGCCTGGGCCGCCTCCTGGATCTCCTCCTCCGAGGCTGCGCCTTCTTCCTCGTCGCCGTCGTCGAACATCAGCTCGCCGGGCTCGAGGCCACCTTCGGCGTCGTCGTAATCAGGGTCTTTGGGGTCACCGGACATGAGGCGCGAAGCCTGCCAAACCCGCACCGGGCGCGCAAGGCTGGTACCCTGGGGGTGGTGGCCGCGGCGACACCAGGCGAGGGAGTGAAGTCACAAGCGACGACCCCGCGCGCGCCCGCGGGCCGGGGCCTCGGCGGGCGTCCGGGCGCCGCGGCGCTGATGCTCGCGTGGCTGGCCGCCTGCGGCCCGCCCACGGTCGACGCGCGAGCGGTGTGGATCGCGTCGGAGCGCGACAAGGGGGGCGCTCGCACCCTGACGATCTACGACGCCGGCCGCCTCGTCGAGCGCGAGCTCTTGCCCGCCGACCCGGGGCCCAAGACCGACGCGCTGCCGCTGGTGGTCGAGCTCGACCCGCGCGGCCAGGGCGCGCTGGTCCGCGCCGCCGACGGCGGCTGGCAACATGGCCTCGGGGACAGCCAGGGCATCCTCCGCGCCGGCTACGTCGACCTCGTCGGCGAGCGCACCCTGCCGCTCGCCCTGCCCGCCGGCCTCGCCCCCGACGCGGCCGGCTTCGCCCCCGCGGGCGGGGCCCTGTGGTGGACCGCCGGCTGCCCGGCCGCCCTCCAGCTGGTGCCGCTGTCCCCGCAGGTCGCGACCCCGAGCGCGGGCGACCCCGCCGCCGTCGTGCCGCTCGCCTGGCCGTTGCCGACCGGCTGCGCCGAGGTCTGGGGGGCCGTGGGCGCCGCCGACGCCCCGGTCGTGTTCGTCGTCCAGGGTGTCCCTGAGGACGGGTTCTTGCGGCCAGGTCCCAACGGACATGTCCTTTCACTCATGTACCCGAAGCCAGCCGATGGCTACGCCGCCGCCCCGGCGCTGACCGAGCTGGCCGCCGCGCGCCTGCCCGACGTCCCGCTCGCCCGGCTGCAGCGGGTCCGCTGCGCCGGCCCGGGCCCGAGCTGCGGCCTCGGCGCGGCGGACCCCGACGGCCGCGCGCTGAGCCTGGGCGGGGCCGACGGCGCCTGCCGCGTGTGGCGCTGGGCCGTCGGCGAGCCCGAGGCCGCCTGCGCCGTCGCGGCCGGCGGCCCCGAGTGGACCGACGCCTCGCACCTGATCGCCGCGATCTCGCCGCGTCACTACGTGTTCCGCGACGGCCTGGTGATCCGCCGCTACGACCACACCACCGGCGAGCACGACGGCCGGCCGCTCATCGGCGACACCGGCGAGCTGTTCACCCGCGTCAGCGCCGACGGCCGCGCCCTGCTGTTCATCACCACCCGCGGCGCCGCGCTGCGCGTCGACGAGGCCCGACTCGAGCTGCTGAGCGCGGAGCAGAGCCCGTGCGTGGGCGGCCAGCCGCCGGTGGCCTCGCCGAACGCCCGCTTCGTCGCCTGGACCTGCGTCAGCGACACGCAGGACGTCGGGGGCGTGGCCGCCGGGGAGATCGTCCGCGTCTCGTCGGCCGGCATGGAGCGGTTCCAGGGCGTGCCGATGTGGGCGCTGGCGATCGACGACGACGGCGACCTCCTGCTCCACAGCCGCGACGACCAGGACTTCAGCCTCGAGCTGCTGCTGCCGCCCGCCGCCCCGCGCAACCTCTACGTGCTGTCCGCCGACGGCGAGCTGGCCCGCATCGACGCGCTGGAGCCCGACCCCGAGCTGATGCGCGGCGCGGGGACAGCAGTGTTCCGCTGGATCGCCGCGCAGTCGATCGGGTCACCATGACATATCTCTGGGGACATGCCCTCTCGGACACGTCCTATAGGACACACAAGATCTCCCGTGCCGCAGGCTTCGGCCCTCCGCTCGCGGCCAAAGGACACGCGCCAGGCGCGACCGGTCAGCGCTGACCTTTCGTCAAAGGGCTCTCCGCACCGCGGCTCGCGGCCGACTGAACTGCGCGCCGTCCCAGCACGACGGCCCCACCGAGCGAAATGCGGCCTCCCACCGCTGTCCTTGTCGG
Source organism: Nannocystis punicea (assembly GCF_026965555.1). Classification (GTDB taxonomy): domain Bacteria; phylum Myxococcota_A; class Polyangia; order Nannocystales; family Nannocystaceae; genus Nannocystis; species Nannocystis punicea. The sequence continues at coordinate 6,509,066 of NZ_CP114040.1, forward strand.
CATGTCTTTCGAGACATGTCGAGCGCCCGACTCGGCCGCGCCGAGCTCAGTGCGGCCAGGTGCCGCGGGCCGGCGCGTCGATCGGCGTCATCGCCTCGGCGCGGCCGAGCGCGTGGCCGCGCTGGAACGCGTCGTCGATCAGCAGCGCCAGGCGCAGCGCGTCCTCGGTGAAGCTGGCGGCCACGTCGGCGGGCACCCCGGCCTCGCGGGCGCGGGCGAACTTCCGCAGCAGCCGGCGCGCGCGCGGCGGCAGGCCGGCCGGGGCGGGTGAGACGTCGGCGAGGACCGCCAGCACCGCGCGCAGCACGTCGGGCGTCACGCCATCGGCGACGAGGTCCCAGGCGGCGGCCTCGATCCGCTGCAGCAGGTCGGCCGCCGCCGCGTCGAGGCCGCAGCGGCGCACGATCAGCGCCATCAGCGAATTGTCGGGGGTCGAGGGGCGCGGCATGGCGGACTCCTAGAAGAAGCGAGCGTAGTACTCGACCACCAGCTGGACATCGAGCTCGAACGGGGCCCCGTCGCCGCGCGGGCTGCCGACCATCTTCACCCGGCGGTGCGGCAGGTCGCACTCGAGCCAGGCGGGCAGCGGGATCCGGACCGGCGTGGCCACCGCGCGCTGGACGATGTCGAGGTCGTGGCTGCGCGGGCGCAGCGTGATCTCGGCGCCCGTGCGCACGCGGAACGAGGCGATGTCGACGCGGTGCCCGTCGACGCGGATGTGTCCGTGCGTCACGAGCTGGCGCGCCGCCGGGATCGTCGGCGCCAGGCCGGCGCGGAACACCACGTTGTCGAGCCGGCGCTCGAGCAGCTCCAGCAGCACCTCGCCGGTGACCCCCTTCGCCGCGATCGCCTCGGCGAACAGCCGCCGCATCTGCCGCTCGGTGACCCCGTAGTTGAAGCAGAGCTTCTGCTTCTCCGCGAGCTGCATGCCGTAGGCCGAGGGCCGCTTGCGCCGCGCCTGCCCGTGCTGTCCCGGGGGGTAAGGTCGCTTCTCGCGCGACTTGGCGGTCAGCCCCGGGAGGTCGACGTCGAGGCGGCGGAGGATGCGGAGACGGGGTCCGGTGTAACGACTCATGGTGCGCTTCCGAGCGAGTCTCCAACTGATATCAATTTTCAAAATCACATGTCAAGCCCAACTCCCGCCCTGTGGGCGCGGGTCTAGGAGGATCACTCACGAAATTAACTTTGATTTGCATTTTCAAAATATGGTAGCCACGATCCTGGACCGACCGCTCCGCGGTGTCATCGGCCTGGATCTGCATGCCCGCCCCGACCGTCCTCCGCTCGCTCGTCCTCGCAGTCGCCCTGGCCCCGGCCTGTGCTGTCCCCGGGGACAGCCCCGCTCCCGCCGCCCAGGCGGCCGAGGTGACCGCCCCGCAGCGGATCGTCACCCTCGGCAACTCGATCACCGAGGCAGTGTTCGCGCTCGGGGCCGGCGACAGGGTCGTCGGCGTCGACCTCTCGAGCCTCTATCCCGACGCCGCGGCCGCCCTCCCGCGGGTCGGCTACTACCGCCAGTTCTCCGCCGAGGGCGTGCTCGGCCTGCGTCCCGACCTCGTCCTCGCCAGCAGCGAAGCCGGCCCGGCCGCCGCGCTCGAGCAGGTCCGCGGCGCCGGCGTCCGCCTCGAGCTGGTTCCGGCCGGCGAGAACCTCGACGCCGCCCGCGGCAACATCACCGCAGTGGCCGCCGCGCTCGGCCGGCCGGAAGCGGCGGCCGAGGTGCTCGCCGCGCTCGCGGCCGACCTGGCCGAGGCCGACCGCCTGCGCGCCCGCGTCACCTCCCGACCGCGGGTCCTCTTCGTCTACGCCCGCGGACCCGGCCGCCTGCTCGTCGCCGGCCGCGACACCACCGGCGCCGAGCTCGTGCGCCTCGCCGCCGCCGAGAACGCCGGCGACGCCCTCACCGGCATGAAGCCGTGGAGCGCCGAGGCGGTCGTCGCTGCCGCCCCCGACGTCGTCGTCCTGCCGACGCGCGGCCTCGAGAGCCTCGGCGGCGTCCCCGGCCTGCTCGCCCTCCCCGGCCTGGCCGAGACCCCCGCCGGCCGCGCCCAGCGCGTGGTCGCCATCGACGACCTCAAGCTGCTCGGCTTCGGCCCCCGGATCGGCCAGGGCGTCCGCGAGCTGCTGGTGTCCCTCCACCCCGAGCTCGGCGAAGGAGCGGCCCCGTGAGACCTGTCCGTTCGCACATGTCCTCGAACGCAGGCACACCTGTCCGTTCGCGCATGTCCTCGCAGGCAGACGCGTCACGCGCCCGCTCCGGCCGTCCCCGCTCGTCCCCGTTCGTCCCGGCAGCGCCCCGCCCGTCCCCGACCGGAGCGCCCGTGTGACGCCTGTCCAGGCGAGCATGTCCGCCGGGACAGCTCGGCGCGTCCGCCCGGTCTTGCTGGGCCTCGCCGTCCTCGTCGCTCTCGGCGTCCTGCTCGAGCTGGCCGTCGGCGCCGCCCCCCTCGACCTCCCGCACGCGGTCGCCTGCCTGTTCGCCCCCGACGCCGGCTGCGACCCCGGCGATCGCTACATCCTCACCGCCTTGCGCCTGCCGCGGGCTCTCGGCGCAGTCGTCGTCGGCGCCGGCCTGGCGGTCGCCGGCTGTGCCATGCAGGGCCTGTTCCGCAACCCGCTGGCCGACCCGAGCCTCGTCGGCATCAGCAGCGGAGCCGCGCTCGGGGCCGGCCTGGCCATCGCCCTCGACCGCCTCCTGCCGGTTCTACCCGGCGGCTTCACCCAGCCCGTCCTCGCCTTCGCCGGCGGGCTCGCGGCCACCTGGGTCGTCCACGCCCTCGCGCGCGTGCGCGGCCAGACCTCCGTCGTCGGCCTGCTCCTCGCCGGCATCGCCGTCAGCGCCCTCGCCGGCTCCGCCATCGGCCTGCTGGGCTACCTCGCCGACGATCGCCAGCTGCGCGACCTCAGCCTGTGGCTGCTCGGCGGCCTCGGCGGCCTCACCCGCGACGTCGTCCTCATCCTCGTCCCGCTCGTCACCCTCGCCGGCGTCCTCCTGTGGCGCCGCGCCCGCGACCTCGACGCGCTCCTCCTCGGCGAGGCCGAGGCTTTCCACCTCGGCGTCGACGTCGAGCGCCTGCGCCGGCGGGTGATCGCCGAGGTCGCCCTCGCCGTCGGCGTCTGCGTCGCCTTCACCGGCATCATCGGCTTCGTTGGCCTGGTCGTCCCGCACCTGCTGCGCGGCCTCGTCGGTCCGCGACACCGCGTCCTCGTCCCCGCCGCCGCGCTCGGGGGCGCCGCCCTGATGCTGTTCGCCGACGCCGCCGCCCGCACGATCCTCGCCCCCGCCGAGCTGCCCGTCGGGATCCTGACCTCCCTCCTCGGCGCCCCCGTGTTCCTCGCCCTGCTCTCGCGCGTGCGCGCCACGGAGCTTTCATGAGCTTCGTAAAAAATCATTCAATGTCGTCATCTTACGTCGACATACCGAATGCTCTAAGTAAACACGGAAGCCTCTTCATCGGCCGCCCAGAGCCTGCCCCTAAAGCCAGGTTCGCGCGCCCCGCACCACCCGGCTCGCGTGGACCTCGCGGTCGCAACCTGTCCCGAAAACCACACGCCGTCACTCTCCCCGCGGAGGGTCTCGACGGAGCGCACTGCCGGCGGACCGCAACCCCGGGCGCCGACAGCCCTGCTCCACCGCACTCCCGCCCGGCCGCCCTCCTCCTGGCTCTGCCTGCGCTCCTCTGCGCCCCGTCCCGCGATGACCCTGCTCGACCGCAATCCCGCTGGGTCCTCCCGTTCGCGCCACTCCGCGTGCCCCTGTTTGCCGAGGATCCTGCTCACGCGCGCTCTCGCTGGCCCCAAACCTCAGAGGCGCCCCTTGAGCCTCTCTGCGCCCCCTCATGTGCCCACAACTCTGCTCGCCTGCGATCTCGGCGAGCCGCACCGACCGAGCCTTCGCCGGCTCTTCGCCGGGCCGCGGAAGATGCAGCTCATCAAGTTGATGCAAGCATCGCCACCAACCTCTCGCAGAGTCAAAGTTTTCTAGACTATATCAAGCGAATCATCGCGCTCCCCGATCGACAGAACGCGCGCATGGACCTCGCGCCACCTGTCCCGAGAGCCATGCCCTCGCCCGCCTCACGACCGGAGGTCGCATGAGCCTCGTCGCTGCGCGGGTCACCGTCGACGTCCGCGGCGCAGTCCTGCTGCGCGACCTCTCCCTCGCCGCCGAGTGCGCGCGGGTGCTCGCCGTCGTCGGTCCGAGCGGGGCTGGCAAGTCGACCCTCTTGCGGGTGTGGGCGGGCGAGCAGAGGGCCAGCGCCGGCCACCTGACCTTCGACGGCAGCCCGATCGGCCAGCTCCACCCCACCGCGCTCGCGCGCATACGGGCCGTCCTGCCCCAGGCGACGGCCCTGCGCTTCCCGCTCACCGCCCTCGAGGTCGCCACCCTCGGCCGTCTCCCGCATCCCGGGCGGGGCGAGACCCGGCGCGACCGCGACATCGCCTGGGCCGCCCTGGAGCTGGCCGAGGTCGCGCACCTCGCCGACCGCCTCGCCCCGACCCTCTCCGGCGGCGAGCAGCAGCGCGTCCAGCTCGCCCGCGTCCTCGCCCAGATCTGGGAGCCCACGCCCGAGCACCCGCGCCGCTACCTCCTCCTCGACGAGCCGACCGCCAACCTCGATCCCGGCCACGCCGTCCGGATCCTCGCCCGCCTGCGCCAGTTCGTCCGCGCCACCGACACCGCCCTGGTCCTCGTCGTCCACGACCTCGGCGCCGCCAGCCAGTGCGCCGACGACCTCGCCCTGCTGCACGCCGGCCGCTGCGTCGCCCACGGCGACCCCGCCGACGTCCTCACCCCCGAGCGCCTCCACGAGTGCTTCGGCGCGCGCTTCGATCTCGTGCCGGCCCCCGCCGGCCGCGGCTTCGCCGTCCTCCCGCGCCCACCCGACGACCTCCACCCCTGACCCGCGACCGCCGCACCTGTCCTCGAGAACTTGTCCAAACGTTCAGCTCTCTCCGGGCCGCCCCTGTCCCTCGGGACTTGACCAAAAGTTCAGCCCCACCCCGCACCGAGCACCGCCCATGTCCTTCACGACCTGTCCCAAAATACACCTTGTTCTCTTCGCCATCCTCGTCGCTTGCGGCGACTCGAGCGCGGCGCTCGATGCCGACAGCGACGCCGGCTCCGGCACCGGGACCGCCGCCGGCAACGATGCCGCCAGCGGCAACGGCGGCAGCGACACCGAGGCCGATCCCGGCACCACCGCCGGCGCACCCACCACCGCCGATTCCGGCACCCCCGACGGCACCACCGACTCGATCGATCCGGACGCCTGCCCGCTCGTCACCGTCCCGTGCATCGACGCCGCGATCCAGGACCTCTCCCTTCACGACGACAAGGTCAGCGACGCCGAGGTGAGCAACGAGCGAGACGACGCCGACTGGGTCTCGCGGGTCGACGCCTCCGCCGGCGGGACCATGGGGGCCGCGCAGAACCCCTGGGTCTACCTCCGCTTCACCGACGACGGCCTCGAGCGGGTCGACCTCGACGACGTCGCCGCGCTCGAGAGCGGCGCCTGGGACATCGCCGCCAAGCGCTACGGGATCCGGGCCAACAGCGGCAGCTCCGGCCCGTCGTGCGTCACCGTCGCCGCGCCCGCCGGCGACTACGCCGGCCTCGACGCTGCCCCGCCCGACGCCGAGTTCGCCCCCGAGCACTACTACGACGACGCCTGCGCCCTCCAGGAGGACGGCTCCGGCCTGCCCGGCAGCCCTGCCTATCGCATGGCCGGCTGGTGGGGCTACACCGGCTGCGTCACCACCACCGGCTTCCCCTTCGCCCTGCGCCTCGCCGACGGCCGGACCGTCAAGCTCGTCGTCGAGGCCTATTACGAGCAAGGCCAGGCCGACTGCAACGACAACGGCACCATGGGTATCGGCGCCGCCCTCATGACCTGGCGCTGGAGCTTCCTCCCGTGAACCCGCGCGGCCCAGCGCAGCCCGACGTCGCCGCTGCACGCGACGCGGCGCTCGCCGATCACGCAGGCCGGCCCCCGCGCTCCGCGACACCCGCGAGCAGCCGCGTCGAGCGCCTCATCCACGCCCGTCCCATACTCGCCCTCGCCTCGCTCACGGCGCTCCTGCTCCTCCCCCGCGTCGCCCACGCCGAGCGGCCGACCGAGGGCGGCCTCTGGCCGTATGACCCAAAGGACATCCTCGCCGCCTACGATCACCCGGGCGGTGCTCTACGCGTCCACTACAGCGTCGACGGGCCGAGCGTCGTCCCGCTCGCCGACCTCGACGCCGACGGCGTCCCCGACTACGTCACCCTCGTCGCCGACACCGCGGCCGCCGTCCTCGACCTCTACCGCGACGAGTTCGACCTTCGGCCCCCGCGCAGCGAGGCCGAGCACGGCCTCGGCCCGCTCGGCGGCAGCGAGGCCCTCGACATCTACCTCGTCGACTTCGCCGGCGCCGCCGACGGCCACTTCGGCCACGACGTCTGCGACCCCGACGCCTGCGCCGGCCACCTCCTGCTCGAGAACGACTTCGCCGGCTACGCCTACGCCGACCTCGGCGAGGCCGTCGACACAGTCGTCAGCCACGAGCTGTTTCACGCCGTCCAGGCCGCCTACGTCGTCGACCCTCCCGTGTGGTTCTCCGAGGGCACCGCGGTGTGGGCCGAGCGGGCCTATCGCCCCGACTCGCGCGACTTCCTGCGCCTGTGCGACGCCTATCTCGCCGACACCGGCCGCTCCCTCTACAAGCCGCCTGCCGGCCCCGTCCCGGCCTTCGCCTACGGCACTGCGCTGTGGTGGGACTTCCTGATCGACCGCCACGGCCCCGAGCTCGCCGACGCTCTCCTGCAGATCGCCGGCGCGCCCGACCTGCCCGCGGCGATCGCCGACCTCCTCCTCGGCCGCGCCGACGACCTGCGCGCCGCCTGGCTCGAGTTCTCCGCCTGGAACCTCGCCACCGGCCCCCGCGCCGGCGCACGCGACAGCTACCCCTACGCCGAACAGCTCGCCGGCGTCGTCGCCGAACAGGAAGGTTCGCCGCTCGCCGACGACGATCGCTTCTTCTCTCTGACCGCCCGCTACTACCGCCTCGAGCACCCTGGCGGCCCGTTTTGGTTCGGCCTCGCCGCTCCCGCGCCCGGCCTCCAGTTCACGCTCCAGGGGGTCGCCGGCGGCGCCGAGGACGGCCCCGTCGAACCGGCGCAGATCGCCTGGGACGGCCTCGATCCCGAGCCGCGGCTCCTCGCCGACCTGCCCGCGGGCGGCTACTGGCTGGCCGTCGTCAACCCTGTCCTCTCGGACATGTCGATCCAGGCCCACCTCTGCGCCGCCGCCACCCGCGACGCCCTCGCCTGCGTCGAGCCCGTCCCCGCCCCCGAGACCACCGGCGACGACGGCACCACCGGCGACAGCACCGGCGACGACGGCACCACCGAAGATCCCGACGTCCGCGAGCCCGAAGCCTGCGGCGGCTGCAGCACCGGCGGCCCCGTCTTCGCCTGGCTCCTCCCCCTGCTCCGCCGCCGTCGCCGCTGACCTGTCCCCGAGTTCATGCCCCATGAGCCGCCGACCTCGTCCCGCGCGCCACTCCCCGCACCGCCGCGGACCTGTCCCTTCAGCCACATCGGCCGAGCCACCTGCCTCGACACGCCGACCGACTCCCACCACCGACATGTCCCTTCAACCATGTCGACCTCGAGCCCCCGAGCTCGACCCGCCGCTGGCTCCCGCCGCCTACATGTCCCTCCAACCATGTCGACCTCGAGCCCCGAGCTCGACACGCCGCTGGCTCCCGCCGCTACATGTCCCTCCAACCATGTCGACCTCGAGCCCCCGAGCTCGAACACGCCGGCCTCCGGCGGCGACATGTCCCTTCAACCATGTCGACCTCGAGCCCCCGAGCTCGAACACGCCGCTGGCTCCCGCCGCCTACATGTCCCTCCAACCATGTCGACCTCGCCCCCCCGACTCGACACGCCGGCCCTCCTGTCACCGACATGTCCCTCCAACCCTGTCGACCGTGAGCCCCCGAACTGCCCTCCTCGCCCGCTGCCTCACTCTTCGCGCGAGCGCCCGCCGCGCGAGCCCGTGACTACCACCCTCTCTGAACCTTCCTCTTCCCCGTCGCCCGCGACGGCTTTCGCCCTGGAGATCCCCGATGCCCGAGATCCCCGCATTCTTGGCCGCGCGCGCCGAGGCCTGGTTCGGCCGCGCCTGTACCGTCCTCGAGACCGAGGCCCTCACCCCGCACCTGCGGCGTGTCCGCTTCGGCGGTCCGACCCTGAAGCGGTGCGGCTGGCGGCCCGGGCACGAGGTCGAGGTGCGCGTCGGCCCTCGTGAATTTCGCCACTACACGCCGATGCGCTGGGACGACGCGCGCGGCGAGGTCGACATCCTCTTCTACTTGCACGGCCGCGGGCCCGGCAGCGCCTGGGCCGAGGCCCTGCGCGACGGCGACGGCGCTCACCTCATGGGCCCCGGCGGCCGCCTTCGCCTCGACGACGCCGCGCACCACGTCTTCCTCGGCGACGAGACCACGGCCGGCCTGTTCGCCGCCCTCGCGCGCGCCGTCCCGCCCGCCGCCGGCGTCACCGGAGCAGTCGAGGGCGACCTCCCGCCCGACCTCTTCACCGACATGGGCCTCCCGCTCGACGTCCTGCCGCGCGGCCCGACCCGGGGCGCCGCCCTGCTCGCCTGGCTCGACCGCGCCGTCACCGTCGACAGCGTCTACTACCTCGCCGGCCACGCCGAGAGCGTCGTCGCCCTGCGCCGCGCTCTCCAGCAGCAGTGGTCGATCCCCGGCCGGCGGATCCGCACCAAGGCCTACTGGAGCGACCACCGCCGCGGCCTCTAACATGTTCTTTAAAACATGCTCCAAAGAGCATGTCCCATGAGACTCGCCAACGCCGGGCGAGGTCAGCCTGACCCGATGAAACATGTTCGAAAGAGCAGGTCCCCCGAGACTCGCCGACGCCGCCGGCGAGGTCAGCCTGACCCACCAAAACCTGTTCGAAAGAGCAGGTCCCATGAGACTCGTCAGCGCCGCCGGGCGGTGTCAGCCTGATCCGCCAAAACATGTTCGAAAGAGCAGGTCCCCCGAGACTCGTCGACGCCGCCGGGCGAGGTCAGCCTGACCTGCCGAAACATGCTCGAACGAGCATATCCCTGAGACTCGTCCCCGCGGCCGCACGAGGCCGCCCCGACCCTCCGAACGTGCCCGAAGGGCATGTCCCGCAGTGGACACATGGAGCGGCGAGGATGGCCTTTGGGTCATACGGCCAGAGGCCGCCGTCGGCCGACCGCTCGGCGCGGGATGAGACCCCTCACCGTCTCTGGGCGAAGCCGCTCGACCCGCGAAAACATGCCCGGAAGAGCATGTCCCCCGAGACTCATCCCTCATCACCGGCGAGGCCGCTCCGCCAAACACATGCCCGAAGAGCATGAGACTCGTCCCCCGCCCCCGGACGAAGCCCGCCCGGCTTGGCGCCGATGCGCGGAGCGTGCGGACACGCGAGGTCGACGCACGCCAGGCTCGTCGAGACCTCCCTCCGCCGCGCCTCGCCGGGCCCTGGAGCGCCGCCCCCGCCGCCTCGCCGCGCGCGTTTAGGCTATGTCCGAAATCGCGCATGAAGCAGACAGACGCAGGTAGCGGTGGATAAACGCTAGTTTAACCATCGCCCCGAAGTTGATGGCTTTCTTCTCGAACCGGGTAGCGATCCGGCGTGACTCCTTGAGCCAGCCGATGAGGCACTCGATGATGCTTCGACGCCGGTACGCGGCCTTGTCGAATGCGACAGGCCGAAGGGAGCGGTCCTCGTTCTCCTTACTCGGGATTACGGGCTTGATGCCGAGCTCCAACAGGTACTGGTCGACCCAGTTCGCTCGGTAACCCTTATCGCCGGCGAGTGCGACGGGCCAAGCCATCGTTGTCCCGTGCTCGTCGTGCAGAGTCTCATCGGCGCCGCAAAGCAAGGTGTCGACCATCGTCTGGTCGTGGATCTAGCCGGCGCTGAGATGGAAGTGGAGGGGGTGTCCGTGTGCGTCACACAGGATGTGGATCTTCGTGCCCCAGCCACCCCGGGAGCGCCCCAGAGCGTGATCCTTCGGTTCTTCTGGGTCCGTCGATTTTCCCCCCGCCGCTGCTGCAGCGAGCCGCGCGGATAGACGTGCCGTCGATGCACCAGAGCTCGGCGGGGGGGTCGTCATGCGAAACCACGCAGCTGCGGAGTCGTCGCAGCACCTCGTCGAACGTCCTGTCTTGGTTCCACTTGTTGAAGAAGTCCCACGCAGTCGACCATGGACCGAACTCGATCGGAAGATCACGCCACGGCGCTCCTGTGCGGAGCACCCAAAAGATGGCGTTCAGGATCGTCCGGCGATCTCTCGCGCGCCGTCCCGTCTTGCAGTTGCGAGTCGGAAACAGGTCCGCGATCAGGTTCCACTGGTCGTCCGTGAGCTGGTGGCGGGGAACGCGGGGCGTCATGTCCCCGACCAGATCAAGAAATCCCGATGTCTCCAAGAAACTGGCGTTTTCGGGATTTCGGACATGGCCTAGTCCTGCCGAGCTCGCCATGCGCCTTGCAGCCGGCCGCCGCTCGGCGCACTCTGGTCTCGCGGTCCGCGACCGAGCTGTCCCGATGCACCTGTCCGAACAATCAGGTTTGGCGCTCCTCGCCGCCCTGCTCGCCTGTCGGCCGCCGCCGGCCGAGACGACGGAGCCGCGCGCTCCGCCCCCGCTGTTCGTCGCCACGCCCGATCGCCTGTACACCACCGCCCCGGTGGCCGACGGCCTCGCCTACGTCCCGGTGGCCGAGAAGGCGATCGCGCGCCGCTCCGGCCAGGTCGCCGTCGCCATCAGCTACTTCGAGGTCGACCTCCCCGACGACGACCGCGAGCGCGAGCTGGCCGCGTTGATCCGCGAGGCTGCCATGCTCGACGTGTGGACCGACGAGCGGCTCGAGGGCAAGGTCGGCCGCGTCGAGGTCACCTGCGTCACGCCTCTGGCGACCACCCAGGTCGTCAGCCTCGTGTGCGAGCGCCTCGACGCCACCGTCGATCCCAAGGCCGCCGACGCCCCCGTCCCCACGCCCGAGCTCGTCGCGCGCAGCTTCGCCGTCGACGGCGCGCACGTCGTCCCGCTGACCTGGGCCGACGTCCTGCTGCCCGCAGTCAGCCCGAAGCTCGTCGTCATGGCCGCCCTCGACGGCCACGAAGCGCGCGAGGCCTGGCTCTCGGGGCCGTGCGTCGCCACCGAGCCCGGCTTCAGCGTGTTCGCCTCCGGGATCGACATCTGGCCCGATCGGCGCACGCCGGAGTGCCCGCAGCTCACCCTCGATCGTCAGCGGATCGCCGCCTTCGCGGTCCCCAACGGGCTCCTCGCCCGGATCTTCCGCCTCAGCGGCGCCCCGGCCGAGCCGACCGATCCTTCGGCCGAGGCTCCCCCCGCCGAAGCTGCGAACGCCGAGGCTCCCCCCGCCGAGCCTGCCCCCTGAGCCGTCCACCCCGCGGCCGGCAGGATGACGAGCCCGAGCACGGCCGGTGCGACGCGGGACCCCTCATCGTCCCGCTCGGGCTCGCCGCCTCCGCCGTGCGCCGATCTCTCGCTGGCGCGGCTTCGTTCATCCGCTTGCGCACCGACAGCCTCCCGGCGCGTGCTCCCCCTGCCGGTTCGCTCGCGCCGCGCCAGCCTCTCGGCCTGCGCGCTCGCCCTGGCCGGCTCGCTCACGCCGCGACAGCCTCCCGGCCTGCGAGCTCCTGGCCAGTTCGCCGCCCCGCGCTCGCGCCGCGGCGGCGCCGTGCCGCCCCGAGTATTCGCTCGAGACTCGACACACCCCGGCCTGCGAACTCCTGGCCAGTTCGCCGCCCCGCGCTCGCGCCGCGGCGGCGCCGTGCCGCCCGAGTATTCGCTCGAGACTCGACACACGATGGCCCCGAGAGGGGCCGAAGAGTGTCGCGGGGTGGATATCACCCCAGCCTCGCCGCCGGCGCCTCGCCCACGAGCCCGCACCACCCGCCGCGCCGCTGCCCGCGCGATCGTGCTTGCGCGTGCGCGCGCGAGCGCCCACCCTGTCGGCCCGTGACCTCTCCCGGCGCCCACGAGCACGACGCGACGGTTCGGCCTGCCGGCCCTGCGGCGGCGCGTCCGGAGCTCGCGCAGGCGGACGGGCCGGACTTCCTCGGCGCTCTGCAGCGGCTCGGCTACCAGTCTTTTCGGCCAGGTCAGGCCGAGGCGATCGAGGTCCTCATGCAGCGGCGGCGGCTGCTGCTCGTCGCACCCACCGGCGGCGGCAAGAGCCTCACCTTTCAGCTGCCGGCCAGCGCCTTGCCGGGCACCACCATCGTCCTCTCGCCGCTGATCGCCCTCATGGCCGACCAGGTGCGGGCCCTCGAGGCGCGCGGCGTCACTGCCACCTTCCTCGCCAGCACCCTGCCCGGGCCCGAGATCGGCGCCCGCCTCGGGGCCATGGCGCGCGGCCACTACAAGCTCGTCTACGTCGCCCCCGAGCGGCTCGGCGCGCCCGCCTTCCGCGAGATCTGCCGCAAGATCCCGATCCCGCTGATCGCCGTCGACGAGGCCCACTGCATCAGCGAGTGGGGTCACGACTTCCGCCCGGAGTACCTGCAGATCGGCGAGCTCCTGGCCGACCTCCCGCGGGCGCGCGTGCTCGCCTGCACCGCCACCGCCACCCCCGTCGTGCGCGACGAGATCCTGTCGCGGCTCGGCCTGCCGGCCGACACCCCGCAGATCGTCCGCGGCTTCGCCCGCCCCAACCTCGCCCTGCACGTCGCCGAGGAGGAGGACCGCCGCGCGCGCGAGCGCCTGATCGACCGCACGATCGAGGCCGCGCTCGGCCGCGCCCCGGGGACCCGTCCTTCTGGACAGGGCGCCGGGGACATGTCCTCCGGGACAGCCATCATCTACGCCCCCACCCGCAAGGTCACCGAGCAGGAGTCGGTCCGCCTGGTCGCCCGCGGCTGGCGGGCCGAGGCCTACCACGCCGGCATGGAGGGCCCGCAGCGGGAGAAGGTCCAGGCCCGCTTCTCGCGCGGCGAGCTCGACGTCGTCGTCGCCACCAACGCCTTCGGCATGGGCATCGACCGCGCCGACGTGCGCGCGGTGATCCACCTGGCCCCGCCGGGCTCGATCGAGGCCTACTACCAGGAGGTCGGGCGGGCCGGCCGCGACGGCCGCGACGCGCTCGGCCTGCTGTTGATCGCCCCGGGCGACCTGCCGCTGCGGCGGCGGCTGATCGAGCGCGGCGGCGGCGACGACAGCCCGCCGGAGCCCGCCGTCGTCGAGCACAAGTGGAACACCTTCCTCGAGCTGATGCGCTGGGCCGAGGGCGGCTCCTGCCGGCACGACGCGATCCTCCGCCACTTCGGCGACGAGGGCGAGGCGCTGGGCGGCTGCGGCCGCTGCGACGTCTGCCGCCAGCTCTCGGCCGAGGCCGACGACGATCCCGAGGCCACCACCCTCATCGTCCGCAAGGCGCTCAGCGCGGTCGCCCGGATCCACCGCCGCTTCGGCCTGCAGGCCGCGGTCAGCCTGCTGCGCGGCGCCGCCGACGAACGGCTCGAGCGCACCGGCCTCGTCCACACCCCCACCTTCGGCGCCCTGCGCGAGCACGACGCCGCCTGGCTGCTCCGCCTGCTGCGCCGCTGCGTCGTCGCCGGCTGGGTCGACTTCACCGGCGACGACCGCCCCGTCGTCGTCCTCACCGACATCGGCCGCCGGGTCATGCGCGGCGAGCTGCCGGCCCGCCTGCTGCTGCCGCCGCGCGTCCGCCCTGCCTCCAAGGACATGCTCCCGGGGACAGGTCCCGGAGGACCTGCCCCGAAAGGCAGCTCGCGCGCCCGCGAGGCCGAGCCCGAGGCCGTGCTCGACGCCGGCGCGCTGGCGCTGTTCGAGCGGCTCCGCGCCCACCGCATGCAGGTCGCCAGCCGCGAGGGCGTCCCGCCCTACGTGGTCGCCAGCGACCGCAGCCTGCGCGACCTCGCGCTGCTGCGCCCGCGCACCCGCGACCAGCTGCTCCTCGCCCACGGGATCGGCCCGGCCAAGGCCGACAAGTACGGCGCCGGCCTGCTCGAGGTGATCGCCGCAGCCGGCTGAGCCCCGCGGCGCGCCCAATACCAGCACCCACCGATCCGTCGCCGCCCCGGCTCCGCGCATCACGTCCCTCGCCGCGCTGCACCGTGCAAGGGTGCTCGCACCTGCTCCGTCCTCCGCTTGCCCCGCGCCGGATGGCGGCAGACCGGCCAACCGCCCTCGCGGTGCGGCCTCGCCGGCGCTCCCGCGCCGAGAGCCGGCGCTCCCGCGCCGAGAGCTCGTCGCTCGCGCAAGCTCGTCGTCCGCCCTCGCCCCGCGACCGCGCCGGCGCTCCAGCGCGGGAAGCCCGTGTCGCCGGCGCCGCGCGGCTGCGCCGGCGCTCCACGCGGGAAGATCGTGATCGCCCGCGACCGCCCGCGCCTGCGCGCGGAAGATCGCGTCGCTGTCGGCGCGCGGCCTCGCCGGAGCGCCGCGATCGTCCCGAGCGGGCGACCCGCGGCACGGTTCCTCCCGCCGCGCGCGCCGGCGCGTTCGCGAGTATCGTCGGCCCGCGTGACGGAGCGCCGCTACACCGTCTACCTCCTCCGCTGCGCCGACGGCTCGCTCTACGCCGGCATCACCGACGACCTCGATCGGCGGCTCGCGGCGCACAACGCCGGCAAGGGCGCCAAGTACACCCGCGCGCGGCTCCCGGTCATCCTCGCGTGGAAGCGCGGGCAGCAGCTGCCGCGGCACGCCCGGCAGCTTGAGTACGCGCTCAAGGCCCTCCGGCGGGCCGACAAGGAGCGCCTCGTCGCCGGTGACCTCGCGCTTTGGCGGCGGCTGCGGCGGCTCGCTGTGACTCCTTTGTGAGCACCGCGTCCCCGTGTTACAAGCGCCGCCGCGCCCATGAGCCTCGAAGTCGTCCACAGCCGGGTCATCCTCGTCCGGCACGGCCACTACGAGCGGATCGGCGACGAGGGCGACACCGTCTGGGGTCTCACCCCGCTGGGCCGGCGGCAGGCCGTGCGCACCGGTCGGCGCCTCGCGCAGATCCTCGACGCCGCCCAGGGCCGGTTCGAGGGCCTGTTCTCGAGCCCCTGGCCGCGCGCGCTGCAGACCGCCGAGATCGCCGCGCACGAGCTCCACATCGACCGGATCAAGGTCAAGCCGTACCTGCACGAGGTCCTGCCGATCGTCGACGCCAACCGGGTCGCCGAGTTCGGCGTCCACCCCGGCCTGCCGTTCACCAGCCCCGAGGATCGGGCGCTGACCGTCAAGCAGGTCGAGAAGGTCCGCGACCGCTTCTTCCGCACCCCGAAGCAGACCAATTTTGCGGTCATCTTCACCCACGGCAACCTGATCCGCTACCTCGTCGCCCACACCCTGCGCCTCCCCTACGAGGCCTGGAGCCGCTTCGACTGCTCGCACTGCGGGATCACCGAGCTGCGGATCTACCAGGAAGACTTCGAGGCGCTGATCAACTACAACGACACCGGCCACCTGCCGCCGTCGCTGATCACGACCGCCTGAGCGAGCCTGTCCGGGAGGACATGCCCGTTCGAGCATGTCCTCAGAGCCCGCTCATTCCTCGACCAGCCGGCTCAGCACCACTGCTCCGGCAGCGAACGTCGCGTGCTCGCGGGTCACCGGGTGGAACGCCTGCGGCGCCAGCCCCGGCGCCGCCAGCAGCCGCTCGCCCGTAGCGACGTCCCACACGCTCGTCCCCTCGGCCGCGACCACGATCAGGTGCCGGTCGAACACGAAGCGCCCGCGCGGCGGCCCGGCGAACCACCGCAGCCGCGCGCCGGTCTCGACGTCGAACACCAGCGCTGCGTCGACCATCGCCTCGTCGTCGAAGCCGAAGCCCCACACCACCAGCGTCCGGTCGTCGACGAAGCAGCGCGGCGCGTCCCAGAAGTAGTTGACCAGGCGGAGGTCGAGCAGCGACGGCCCGTCTTCGGTCTCCCACGGGTTCTCGTGCCGCCACCGCTGCAAGTCCATGCGTCGCAGGAACCCGCACGGGTGCCACACCCAGCCGTCGTCGACCAGCCAGCGACCGTCCGGCGACACGCTGAGCCCCGCGTGGAAGTAATCGAGCGCGTGCTCCGGCCGCCCGCCCGCGCCCTCGCTCGCCGTACGCGGCGTCAGCAGCTCGCCCGTCGCGGGATCCGACACATCCAGGCGATTCCACTCGGTCGCGTGGACGAGCGCCCCGTCGGCCGCGAACACGCACGCGAAGTCGTACTGCGAGACGTGATACCTGCCGCGATCGAGCCGCATCGTGATCGCCCCGCTCGCCACCTCGAGCACCACGCCGTACTGGCCGCGACGCTCGACCACCGCCGCGAAGCGCCCGTCCGGCGCCACCTCGATCCGCAAGTCTTCGCCCTCGAGCTGCCCGGCGAGCGCACACACCCGGATCATGCGACCCCCGTCCGGCTCGACGTCGACCCGCCACAGCGCCCCGTCCTGCACCACCAACCAGGCGCTGCGGTCGCCGTCCACCAGCGCCGCCGCGGCAGCGCTCGTCGCCCCGGCGAGCCCGGGCACCTGCACCTCCGTCTGCCGGAACGCCAGCGACGACGCCCGCACGCGCACCTCCGGTCGCCCGCGGAGGCCCCCCCACGAGAGGACGTACTGCTCCCGGTCGCGCACGCACGACTCGCACACGGTCACCAGCGGCGGCGCCTCGACGTCGCCGCACGCGCTGCAGACCACCCAGTACTCGGTCCCCGCGCCGGTGAAGCGGCTCAGGAAACTCAGGTCCTCGTCCTGCGCCAGGTGGACGCAGATCCGCCCCTCGGCGCCGCCCTCGTGTCCGCACGTCCGCTGCACCGACCGACGATAGTCCCGCCTAGAAGTGGTAGTCGAGCCGGTACGGCACGCAGGCCAGCATCTCCGGGTTGTCGACCTTGATCCACACCTTGGCCGAGTCGTCGAGCCCCGTGCAGTTCAGCCCCGGCGACACCGTCCCCAGCCCGCAGCAGCCTTTCTGGCCCATCGGCGCGGTGTCGGGCGTGTCGTTGGCCCCGCACGTCACCGACGTCGTGCCGTTGTCGCACTGCAGGTACACACACAACCTGCCGGCGTCGTTCTCGGCCACCAGGGTGCGCGACGGGTCGACCATGTTGAGGAACGCGTCGACCCCGTTGAACGTGAACCAGTCGACGTCGGCGGCGCCCTTGATCGTCCCGCACGCGAACGACCCACTGGCGTCGGCGTCGGTGATCTCGCCCAGGCTGTGCGCGGTCGCCTGCGTCTCGTGCGGCTCGGAGCCGTAGTCCTCGCACGCGTCGGTCACCTCCTTGCACGCCTGGCAGCTCGCGTCGGAGTGGCAGAAGTTCGTCCCCATCGGCCCGCACGGGCTGTGCATCGGCTTGGCCGTGAACACCGGCTCGCCGGCCATGCAGGTGTCGATCGTGCAGTCGTTGTCGTCGTTCGGCAGATCGTCGTCGGCCGGCGTGTACTCCACCTGTCCCTGAAGACAGCCCGCCAGCTTGCAGTCACCCGTCGCCTGCGCCGGCGGATCGTCGGTCGGGATCTCCTTGGTCCCCCCGCCGCCGTCGCATACGGTCGCCCGGCAGTCCCCCGGCAGATCGTCGACGGGTGTCCCTTCGGCCAGGTTCATCGTCCCGCACATCCCCGCCTCGCAGGTCGGCGCCTGGCACGTCGGCGCCTGGCAGTCGTCCGCCGTCTCGCACTCCGCCGGCGCGCCCGTGGTCGGCGTCGTCGTCGTCGGCGTCGACATCGTCGTCGTCGTCGTCGTCCCGCCCGTCGTCGGCTCCGGCTCACTCGTCGTCGTCGTCGTCGGCGCCGTCGTCATCGACGCCCCGCCGGTGTCGGTCGACGCCTCCGTCGTCCCCTCGCTGACCCCGCCCGTGCTCGTCCCTGGCCCGCTGTCGCCGCAACCCCAGAGCCCGAGCGCCGCCACCACCGCGATCGTCCACGTCCCCCGCATACCGACCCCTCCTGCGTCCCACGCTATCGCCCTGGCGTGTGCGCCTGAAGTGCGGGCGATCACCGCCGGCCGGCGGCAGCCGCGATCGCGGCCGCGTGCGCTCGCCCGATCGCGGCCCCGCCCGACCCGGTTCCAACCTCCCCGCGACGCGACTCTGTCTCCAACTCCGCAGCGCAGCCCGCTGCGCACGCGCACGATCGTCGCCGTCGCTGCGACACGCTCGCGCTTCGAGATCGCTGCTACCTTCGCCGCCATGCGCAGCCTCGTCGGCGTCTTGCACCTCCCGCCGCTCCCCGGCAGCCCGCGCAGCAGCGAGCCCGTCGCCGCGCTCGCCCGCGCAGTCGCCCGCGACGCCCGGGCCCTCGCCGCCGCCGGCTTCGACCTCGCCGTCGTCGAGAACTTCGGCGACGTCCCCTTCTTCAAGGGACATGTCCCTCCGGTCACGATCGCCGGCATCACCGCCTGCGCCCTCGCCGTGCGCGACGCCTGCCCCGACCTCGCCCTCGGCATCAACGTCCTGCGCAACGACGGCCTCGCCGCCGTCGCCATCGCCGTCGCCGTCGCCGCCGAGTGCGTGCGGATCAACGTGCTCTCGGGCGCCCGCGTCACCGATCAGGGCCTCGTCGAGGGTCAGGCCGCCGAGGTCCTCCGCCTGCGCCGCGAGCTCGGCCGGCCCGATCTCCAGATCTGGGCCGACGTCGCCGTCAAGCACTCGGCCCCCCTGGCCGCGCGCGACCTCGCCGACGAGACCCGCGACCTCGTCCAGCGCAGCCTCGCCGACGCCGTCCTCGTCACCGGCAGCGGCACCGGCGAGGCCGTCGACCCCGAGCACCTGCGACGCGTCCGGGCGGCCGCCGGCGGCGTCCCGCTCTACGTCGCCAGCGGCGCCACCGAGGCCGCCCTGCCGGTCCTCGCGGGCCTGTCCGACGGCATCATCGTCGGCAGCGCCCTGCGGGCCGACGGCCGCGCCGGCGGCCCCGTCGACCCCGAGCGCGCCCGTCGCTTCGCCGCCGCTTACCGGGCCGCCCAGGCCCGCGCCTGACCCACGGCCGGGCGCGGACACGACGCGCCCACCAGGATTCGAACCTGGGACCCTCGGCTTAGAAGGCCGATGCTCTATCCAACTGAGCTATGGGCGCCGGGCCTGGGAAGGCCGTGGAACCGGCCCCGAAGGGCCGATAAACGAGAAATTGGTCGGGGCGAGAGGATTCGAACCTCCGGCATCCTGCACCCAAAGCAGGCGCGCTACCAGACTGCGCTACGCCCCGAGCGGCCCCGGACCATACACGACCCCCGGGCCGCGATCCAGCGCTCCGAACCACCGTCCGCCGACCTCTGCGCCGCGGACCTTCGCCGATCGTCCTCCGCCCGCCGCGCCCGCTCGCCTGCGACCCCCACCGTCTCGCCAGGCCGCCTCCCTCGTCTGCGTGAGGGCGACCCGGCCGCGGCAGATCCGCGGCGATCGCTTGCGAGGCGAGGCAGCGTCGCCGCCGCACGGGTCCGCCCGTGCGAGCGCCGCACGCTCGCAGCACTCGCCGCCTCTGTCCGCCCGTGCGAGCCCACCGAACCGTCCCGGGCGACTCTCGCCGCGCTGAGCCTTTCCGCAGCGCTCGTCCGCCCGCGCGATCGACCAGGCCCGGAAGCTCTCACCCCACTCTTCTTCAGCACGAGCACTTGCCGCCTCTCGCCCGCCCGCGTGATCGGCCGGACTCTCCGGGAGCTTCCCCGCACTCGACCCCCAGCGCTCGCCGCCTCTCGCCGCGCGGGCGACCGGGCTCTCCGGGAGCTGCCTCTCACCCGAGCGACCGGACGCCGAGAGCTCTCCCGCGCTCGACCTCGGCGCTCGCCCGACGGCGAACCCGAGCGACATCACCTTGCGTCGCCGCAACGTTCGCTACGACCCTCCCCCGGCTGCGGTGTGCTGGGGAAGTTCGCCACTTCATCGCGATCGGATCCGCTGGCCAGGCGCGACAAGGGCGCGGGCCACGAGTGAACCGACGAGCCACGCAGCGCCCCCCCCTCACTCCGCAGCGTCGCTACCCGCTGCGGCGCAGCAGCTCAACAAACATCACTGCTCGCGGCCTCAGCCGGCCAGCACCGTCGGCAGCGCCGCCAGCAGCTGGGCAGTCGCCCGCCCGCGGTGGGACTGCGCGTTCTTCTCCGCCGGCGGCAGCTCGGCCGACGAGCGGGCGCTGCCGTCCGGCCAGAAGTACGGGTCGTAGCCGAACCCCCCGGAGCCGCGGGGCGTCGTCCGCACCTCGCCGTCCCAGCGGCCCGTGAACAGGCGCACCGCCCCGTCCGCCTCCGGCAGCGCCGCCCCATCGACCCGCGTCAGCGCCAGCACGCACAGGTAATGCGCCGGCGAGCGCTCCAGCCCGCGCGCGCGCAGCTCCGCCACCAGGCGGGCGTTGTTCGCCGCGTCGTCCGCCTGCGGCCCTGCGAAGTAGGCCGAATCGACCCCTGGCGCCCCGTCCAGCGCCGCCACGCAGATCCCCGAGTCGTCGGCCAGCACCAGGGTCGACCCCGGCTCGCCGCGGCTGCGCAGCCACTCTGCGATCCCCAGCGCCTTGAGCCGCGCGTGCGCCTCGAAGCTGCCCTGGTCCTCCGCGATCGCCGGCGCCGGCCCGAGCGAGCGGGCCGAGCAGACCGACAGCGGCAGGCCGGCCGCGCGCACGATCGCCGCCAGCTCCGTCACCTTGTGCGGGTTCCCGGTCGCCAGCACCAGCCTTCGGGACATGTCCGAACCTTCCTGCGCGATCATCTACGAACTCACGATCCTGCCTGTTCAGCCACCTTCGCCAGCGCCGCGTGCTGGCCGGCGAACAGCGAGGCGATGCCTGACTCGGCCAGGTCGAGCATGCGCGACAACGTCGGCCGGTCGAACCCGCCGCGCTCGCCGGTGCCCTGGATCTCGACCAGCCCGCCGCGCTCGAGCATCACCACGTTGCAGTCGACCACTGCCTGGCTGTCCTCCACGTAAGCCAGGTCGAGCATCGGCACCTCCGCGTCGGCGGCGGGCAGCGGGCACACCCCGACCGAGACCGCCGCCACCAGCGCCCGCACCGGGTCGGCGGTCAGCACTCCTTCGCGCTGCAGCGCCCGCACGGCCAGCGCCAGCGCCACCATCCCGCCGGTGATCGCCGCTGTCCGGGTCCCGCCGTCGGCCTCGATCACGTCGCAGTCGACCGTCAGCGCCACCGGCCCTTGCGGACCAACCAGCTTCTCGAGGTCGATCGCCGCCCGCAGCGAGCGGCCGATGAGCCGCTGGATCTCCTTCGCGCGGCCGTCGGGCTCGCGTCGACCGCGGGGCCTGACCGCGCCGGGGAGCATCGCGTACTCGGCGGTCACCCAGCCGCCCTGGGTCAGCCAGCCGGGCGGCTTGGCCTCGCGGCTGGCGGTGCAGATCACCCGCGTGCGGCCGGTCGCCACCAGCACCGAGCCGAGGGCCGAGCCGATGAAGCCGGGCTCGAGGGAGAAGGGACGTAATTGGTCGAGGGCGCGGCCGTCGTGGCGCATGTCTCACCCTAGCAAAACCGTGGGGTGCTTCGCCTGTGCAGGCCCGTGATGCGCCGTGCGAGGGAGCACCGACGACTGTCCGGCGCCTGGAGAAAACAGGCCCTTAAAAACAAGGCCCTTAAAAAACAAGGCGAGGTGCCATCCTGGCGCCTCGCCGTGTCTTGCTTGGTGGCTGAGAAGAGGCTGATTACTTGCCGGCCTCGGGAGCGGGCGCCGGAGCGGCAGCGCCACCGGGGGCCGGGGCGGCCGGATCGGCCGGCTTGGCGTCCTCGGGCTTGGCCTCCGGCTTCGCCTCGACGGGCTTCGGGGTCTCGACCGTCTTCGTGGTCTCGGTCTTGGTCTCGACCTTCTTCTCTTCCTTCTTCTCTTCCTTCTTGGCGTCCCCGCCGCAAGCCGGGAGGGACAGGGACATCGCGGCGAGGGCCGCAAGGACGATCTTGGTGTGCTTCATGGCGGTTCTCCTACGTGCCTTGATCGTGGGTTCGATCGAGTCGTGAACGGCACTGTAGTCCGATCGCCGCCAATTCGGCAACGATCGAGAGAAAACCGCGGCGCCTGGCGCGCAAGCGGGCGAACACCCGCTATATAGAAGATCCGAGGGCACAGGCCTGGATGGCCGCGAAGCGGGCGGCAGATGGCACATGACGGCGAATACACAATTCGTCCGGGGCGTGGGAAACCTCAACCTAAACCGCGCTCGGGCCGTCGCCGACGCCTTTTATGCTCCCGGCCCATGGAAAACGCGCGCGATCCCTCGGTAGCAGCCATCTTTCAGCCTGACGGGGGTCCGCCGCGGGCCCTGCTCGTCGCCGGCTGCTGCGGCAACGTCGGTTTCGGCAAGCTCGGACAGCTCGCGCGCATCCTCGCTCGCCACGGCGTCCCTGTCATCGCCCTCGATCTGTCGCCCGCCGTCGAGCAGGTCGCGGCCAGGCTCGCCGAGCAGTTCGCCCCGCGCGTCGCCCCGGCCGAGATCGAGGCCATCACCAGGGCCATCATCCCGATCCGCGGCGGCATCGCCGACATCCCGGCCGACCTCAAGATCGGCCTCGTGTTCGAGGCCGTGCCCGAGCGCCTCGACATCAAGAAGCCGCTCTACGCCGCGATCCGGGCCCGCGATCCCGAGGCCCTGATCTTCTCGGCCACCAGCGGCTTCACCACCCGGCACCTCTTCGACGGCCTCCCGGGCGCCGATCGCTGCGGCGTCCTGCACCCGTTCTTCCCGCACCTCACCAACAAGCTGTGGGAGCTGCCCGAGCAGGGCGCGGTGACCAGCCCGGCCACGCTCAAGCAGATCCGGGCCTTCTTGGGCCGCGCCGGCATGACCCTGATCTCGGTCGGCGACGTGCCGAGCTTCGCCGCCGATCGCCTGTTCTGCGGGATGATGCTCGAGGCCGTGCGGATCCACGAGAGCACCGGCCTCAGCCCGGCGCAGATCGACGACGCCTGCAAGCAGTTGCTCGGCACCTCGCCGTTCTTCGTCCACAACCTGATCCGCGGCGCCAACGGCCTGTCGGCCCACTGCATGGAGCTCATGCGCGAGGAGGTCGACAGCACCCTCTACGCCATCCCCGACGCCTGGCAGCCGTACATCGCCGACCCCGGCAAGCAGTGGCCCTACGAGCGCGGCCAGAAGTGCCCGCCCGAGGGCGTCGCCACCGTCCGCGCGCGCATGTTCGGCATGTTGTTCGCCCTCACCGCGCGCATGCTCGCCCACGGCATCGTCACCGCCGACGCCCTCAACTACCTCGCCGAAAAAGCGCTCGCCTTCCGCGAGGGTCCGCCGGCGCTGATCGCCGCCCTCGGCCTCGAGCAGGCCGCCGAGCTGACGCGCGCCTTCCTCGTCGAGCAGCGGATCACCCGCGCCGACGAGGTCGCTCCTCTCGACGTGTTCTCGCGGACAGGTCGCGGAGAACATGTCGGATGGGACAGCATCTACGTCGGCCGCAGCGTCAGCGGCGGCGTCGGCCTGGTCTCGCTCAAGCGCTCGACCCTCGGCCACACCTTGCTGGCCGAGTTCGGGCGGGCCGTCGACGCCCTGCAGGCCGACCCGGCCGTCGAGGCGATCGTCGTCGCCCCTGACGGCCTCTACAACCGCGACTTCGGCCACGGCGCCGACATCGGCGCGTTCGTCCCCGTCCTCGGCAAGCGGGACGCCGCCCTCGCCCTGATCCAGGGCTGGAAGGCCGCCCTGGCCAAGCTGCGGGCCGGCAAGCCCACCGTCGCCGCGATCGTCGGCCGCGCGCTCGGCGGCGGCATGGAGCTGGCCAGCTCGTGCCACGCGCGGATCGCCGGCGAGGGCGCGGTGATCGCCCAGCCCGAGCCGACCGTCGGCGTCATCCCCGGCCTCGGCGGCTGCCACCTGCTCCACCGCAGCAGCGCCCCCGAGCACTACGCCGCCCTCAACGAGCTGCTGCTGACCGGCAAGAGCATCAACGCCGCCCGCGCGCGCGAGCTCGGCCTCGTCAGCTCGGTCGTCCCCGTCCGCGACCTCCCGCGCGCCAGCGGCGAGTACGCCCTCGCCCTGGCCCGAGGGACAGCTCCGCTCCCGCCGTTCCGCACCGGCCCCGCCGAGGTCCAGGTCGACCGCGGCGTCGATCCCCGCAACGAGCAGGGCGTCGTCCTCGACGCCGAGCTGCGGGACCTCCTCGCCCGCACGATCGAGGACACAGGCGCCCTCGACGTCGCCGCCGCCGGCGCGCTCGAGGAGCAGCGCGCCGCCGACAGCCTGTGCCAGTCGGCCGCCCGCGTCGGCGTCACCGCCATGAGCCGCGGCAAGCCGCCCGTGTTCGAGCACCCGCTCGCCTGAGCCCTCGCGAGGCGCGAAAAACCTCGCGCCTCGCCTCTCCGTGCCCGCCTGCACCTCGGCCGCGTCGGCATCACCGCAGTGAGCCGATGGCGGGCCGCCCGCATGAACCCGGGAGGCGCGAGACCTCGCGCCCTTCGTCGCGGATCGTCCGCTGCACCTCCGCGAGGCAGCCGCAGCCGCGTCGATGCACCTCGCCGAGCTGCGCCTCGACGCGAAGCGTCGCCGCGAATCACTCGCACCGGTCGCTCCGCGATCGCGTGCACATGCACCCGGCGCCCATGCACCGCGTGCGCAGACGGGCAGCCCGCGCGCCCGCGAGCGCGGGCCCGCCGGCGCACGGCCTCGAGCCCGCCTTCGCCTCGATCCGCCGCGCGTCGCCTCGCGTATCCTCGCCCGACGCGTGCGCCGACCGAGCGAGCCCTTGCTGCGCGCCTTTGCGCTCCTCGCCGTGCTGGCGGCCCCTGCGGGCGCAGCGGCGCATGATGTCCCGAAGGACAGGCGGTACGCCACCGTCGTCGTCAGCGACCGCAGCCCTCGCACCGCCTCGCAGCGGACGGTAGGACCGGCGGAGATCGCCGCCAGCCCGCGGCGGCGCAGCGCCGACGATCTCCTGCGGCTCGTGCCCGGCGTCCTCCTGATCCAGCACGGCGCCGAGGGCAAGGGCCAGCAGATGTTCATGCGCGGCTTCGACGCCGCGCACGGCGCCGACATCGAGATCAAGGTCGCCGGCGTCACCGTCAACGAGCTGTCCAACATCCACGGCCAGGGCTACGTCGACCTCGGCTTCGTCATCCCCGAGGTCGTCCGCCGCGTCACCGCCAACAAGGGCCCCTTCCTGCTCGACCAGGGCAACTTCGCCAACGCCGGCACGATCCGCTTCGACCTCGGCGTCGACCCCGACGCGCGCGGCAGCCGGGTCAGCTACGAGTTCGGCAGCACCCTGCGTCACCGCGGCGTGTTCGTACATGCCCCGAAGAACATGGCCAAAGAGACATTCTTCGCCGTCGAGGCCATGACCGACAGGGGCTTCGCCGCCGCGCGCGGGGCCCAGCGCGCCACCTTCCTCGGCCAGATCCGCCTGCTCGACAGCAAGACCCACGGCGCCCTCGACCTGACCGCCGGCGTCTACGCCGCCAAGTTCGACGCCCCCGGCGCGGTGCGGGCCGACGACGTCGCCAGCGGCCGCGTCGACTTCGACGGCGTCTACCGCGACGACGGCGGCGGCCGCTCGAACCGCCTCTTCACCGCCCTGCGCCACCAGCTCGACCTCGGCGTCGGCAAGCTCGAGCAGCGGCTCCACGGTCAGCTGCGCGCCCTCGATCTCGTCGAGGACTTCACCGGCTACCTCCTCGATCCGATAGCCGGCGATCGTCGCAACCAGCGCCACCGCTTCGCCAGCCTCGGCTATCAGCTCGAGTATCGGCGCCCGCTCCACCGCACCGTCGAGCTGCTGGCCGGCGGCGCCTGGCAGGGCGACCTCGTCCGTCAGCACGACGTCCGCGTCGACGTCCGCCACGAGGTCGTCAGCCGCAACTGGGACCTCGGGGCCGGCCAGCACCAGGCGCACGCCCGCGCCGGCATCCGCTGGCGACCCGTCGATCGCTTCGTCCTCGAGGCCGGCGCGCGCCTCGACCTCATGGCCTACGACGTCCGCGATCGCATCGACCCCGATCGCCACGCCCGCAAGGTCCTCGCCCTGCCCTCGCCGCGGATCAACGCCAGCGTCCGCCTCGCCCCGTTCGCCACCCTCTTCTTCGCCTACGGCCGCGGCCTGCGGGCGCCCGAGGCCCGGGCAGTGCTCGGCGGCGCCGCAGTGCCCGAGGACACCGCCCTCGATCGCTACCGCGGCGGCCCGGCGCGGATCGTCGCCTCCGACAGCGTCGAGGTCGGCACCCGGTTTCAGCACCGCGAGCTCGTCAGCGCCGGCCTCGCGCTGTTCGGCACCTGGATCGACCGCGAGCTCGTCTTCGATCACGTGTCCGCGGTCAACATCGAGCTCAACCGCACGCGCCGGCTCGGCCTCGACTTCGACCTCGCGGTCTGGCCGCGGCGGTGGTTGCAGCTGCGCCAGGACGTGAGCCTCGTGCAGGCGCGCTTCGTCGAATCCGGCGCCCCGGTCCCGCTCGCCCCGCCGTTCATGTCGGCGACCGGCCTCACCCTCGTGCACCCCTCGGGCTTCCGCGCCGGCGCGCGCTTCCTCGTCGTCGGCAGCCGCGCCCTCCCGCACGGCGCCCGCACCTCGGCCTACGCCCTCCTCGACCTCAGCCTCGGCTACCGTGTCGGTCCCCTGCAGCTCGACCTCCAGATCGACAACGTCACCAACGCCCACTGGAAGGAGGGCGAGTACCACTACGCCTCGTGGTGGGACCGCAGCGAGCCGCGCAGCACCATCCCCACCCTCCACTTCCTCGCCGGCCCGCCGCTGACCGCCCGGATCGGCGCCACCCTGTGGTTGTGACGTCATGAAAGAACCTGTCCTTTCAGTCCTGTCCCTTGCGACCTGTCTCTCGATCGCCTGCGCGCCCAGCCAGGAGGCCACCCGGGTCGAGCTCGCGGTCGCGGTCGACGGCGGCCAGCTCGTCGACGCGCCCACCGACCTCGGCTGGACCATCCACCTCGACGCGGCGCGCGTCGCCACCGGCGACCTCGAATTCACGATCCAGGGCGAGATGCACGCCCTCGCGCGCCTGTGGGATCTGCTCGTCCCGCCGGCGATCGCCCACCCCGGCCACTACGCCGGCGGCGACGTCACCGGCGCCTTGCCGGGCAGCTTCGTGCTCGACTGGATCGCCGGCGACGGCGTCGAGCTCGGGCGGGCCGAGCTGCTCACCGGCAACTACCACGGCTGCAACATCGCCTTCCGTCGCGCCGACGAGCTCCCGGCCGACGACCCGCTCGCCGGCCACACCGCGCAGTTCGCCGGCACCGCCACCAAGGACGGCCAGGAGCTCGCCTTCACCGCCATCCTCGATCTCGACGTCGGCGCCTCGGTCATCGGCGCCCCGTTCGACCTCGACGTCGACGAGGCCAGCGACGACACCCTCGGCGTCCAGCTGCGGCTGCACGACGACGTCAGCGGCGCCGCCCTGTTCGACGGGGTCGACTTCGCCGCCCTCGATCCGGGCGACGGCAGCCCCGTGACCATCGGCCCCGGCGACCCCGCGCACAACCTCGTCCGGCGCGCCTTACAGTCCCACGTGTTCTACACTGTCGCTCCCCTCTGACCCTCGAGGACCTCTCATGCGCATCGCCCTGCTCCCGCTCCTGCTCGCCTGCGCCTGTACGGCCGCCGCCGAGCGCACCTACGAAGCCTCCGTCTACGGCGAGGAATTCATCGAAGAGGGCATCCCCGCCGCGATCTTCTCCGACGGCTGGTCCGTCAGCTTCGACAAGTTCCTCGTCAGCGTCGGCGACATCACCGTCGCCGACCAGCCGCTCGGCGACGAGGGCGCCTACTGGATCTTCGACCTCGCCCAGGCCAGCGACGGCGCCGGCTTCCCGATCGCCGAGGGCACGATCGCCGCCGAGGACGCGCACGCCGGTTACGTCCTCGGCCCGGGCGTCGACCCGGTGGCCGGCAACGCCACCGCCGACGACGTCGCCCTGATGAAGCAGGGCGGCCACTCGATCTACGTCGAGGGCACCGCCACCCGCGGCGGCGAGGAGCTCACCTTCATCTGGGGCTTCAACACCCGCACCCGCTACAGCGACTGCGAGCTGGTCGGCTCGACCGACGTCCAGCTCACCATCCACGCCGACCACCTCTTCTACGACGACCTGTTCTCGGAGAACCCCAAGGTCGCCTTCGACCTGATCGCCGCCAGCGACGACGGCGACGGCGAGCTGACCGCCGACGACCTCCGGCAGGTCGACATCACCACCCAGGAGCGCTACCAGGTCGGCGACCTGACGAACGTCACCGACCTGTGGTCGTTCGTCGAGCAGCTCACCGCCACCCTCGGCCACATCAACGGCGAGGGCCACTGCGTCGCCCTCCGCACCGACTGACGCGCCCCGCTCGCCCGCCCTCGTCGACCGCCGCTCTTCGGGGCATGTCCTGGAGGACATGCCCATCAGAGCGTGCTCGTTCGACCATGTCGGGACCGCCGGTCCATCGCAGACCCCGGCCGTTCGCGCGGCGCCGGGCCGAGCCGCCCGCCGCGCCTCGTGGGAATGTCTCGTGAGACATGCCCATCAAAACATGCTCTAATGAACATGTCCTCGAGGACATGCAGCCACGGCCGCCCGGGTCCTACGGGACCGCTCGACTCGCGCCGCCATGGGCGCCGTAGCTCGGCGGCGTACTTCGGCGCCCTCACACCCAGCCGGGGACGCGCACGCGCCGGGCCGTCACGTCGTGCCAGCGGGCGCCGCCATGGGCGCCGTAGCTCGGCGGCGTACTTCGGCGCCCTCACACCCAGCCGGGGACGCGCATGCGCCGGGCCGTCGC
The DNA here is from genome assembly GCF_026965555.1 of Nannocystis punicea. Taxonomy (GTDB): domain Bacteria; phylum Myxococcota_A; class Polyangia; order Nannocystales; family Nannocystaceae; genus Nannocystis; species Nannocystis punicea. The sequence continues at coordinate 6,537,782 of NZ_CP114040.1, forward strand.
GTCGTGCCAGCGGAACGTCGCCGGGCACGGCGCCAGGCCGATCGCCAGGTGCGACGCCACGTTGTGCAGCCACCACCACAGCGGCCGCTCGACCTGCGGCGGCGGCGACGATGGGCCGGCCTCGGCCGTCCGGTTGAGGCGCGCGCTGGTCCAGTCGTGGAACGCCACCGCCGCGCGCCCGCGGGTGAGCGCCAGCAGCGGGTGGGCGACCGCGTTGTGCAGCAGCCACCAGCCCTGGTGCCCCAGGCGCGCGGCCAGGCGCGCCCCCCCGGTGCGAGAGCCGGTCCAGCGGGCGATCCGCTGGTGATAGCGATCTTCGGCCGTGCGCGCGACCGGCTCCGACCGCCGACCCGACGCCAGCCCTTCCGCCGTGATCGGCGGCGCCTCGTCGATCTCGAGCGCCTTCACGGCCCAGTCCGGCCAGACGCGATCGTTCGGCTGACGGACCCACCGCACCGGGTTGATCCCGGGCACGAACGGCAGGCGCTCGACCTGGTCGGGCGGCACGTGTTGCTCGTACCACCAGCCGCCGACCAGCGCGTCGCGCCCCTCGATCCGCAGCACCACGTAGCCGGCGATCGGCTGGTCCAGCCAGCGGAAGGACGCCACGTACTGCTCCCCGTCCCAGCGCCAGTCCTCGAAGACCCCGGTGAGCTCGTGGTCGCCGCGGTAGCAGTAGACCGTCCGGGCCGCGCTGCCGCGGGCGTCTATGAAGTACGTCGAGCCCTGGCCCTCGGACACCCACACCCCGTGCAGGAACGCGAGCGCCATCTCTCGCCCCGCCGCCCGCTGCACCACCCCCAGCTGCATTCGATGCGAGGCCCAGCGTTCGCCCCGCTGCAGCACGGAGGTGTCGTCCTCGTCGTCCCAGAAGCGCATGACCCGTCGGCATCCTAGCGCGCCCGAGGGCCCGCCGTGAAGGCCCCAGCGCCCGCCGAACAGCTCCGCCAGGCCGTTCGTCGCCATTCGGGTGTCCCTATGGTCATGTCCGATAGAACATGTCGGCCATCGCCGACGAGCGCCCCGGCGTCCGCGTCGCGCTCATCGTCGTGGGCGCGCCTGCGCCCCCGATGCGCCCCGAGACCCGCCGGCGCGCCGGGACGTGCACGGCCGGCACGGCCAGGCTAGGCTGCCGTCATGTTCGCCCGCCCCGTCCTCGCGCTCGCGGCTCTCCTCCTGGCGTCACCGGGCTGCGGCCCCGAGATCGAGCAGCTCCCACCGAGCGGCATCTACCGCATGACGGCCGTCACCCTCGCTAACGACTGCCACCCGACGCTCGACGACGACCACATGGGGGAGGAGGTCGTCCAGGTCACTGCCGAGTGGATCAAGGTGCCCCACGTCGACCCCCTCGGCCTCTCCCTCGCCAGCTACGCCTTCACGCAGGTCAACCGCGACCCCGAGGCCGGCGAGTACGCCCACGAGTGGCCAGGGAGCGGATGCAGGCGCCTCGAGCGGCTCGAAGTCGAGCCTGTCGACGCCGACACCGTGCGCAGCCGGATCACCGACGAATGGCGCGACGACGGCAGCTGCGCCTGGGCCGGCGAGGCCTGCACCGTCGTCCGCGACTACACCTACGAGCTCGTCGAGGCGTGCGACGACTGCGAGTTCCCGCTGCACCTGGACCAGTGAGCCATTCCTGGCCATTCGGACATGCTCGATCGGGCATGCCCCAACCACCATGCCCATCGGGACATGCCCGAACGAACATGCCCTAAGCGCCAGCCGTGTCCGGCACCGTCAGCGAGCAGCCGGGCAGCGTAGCGACCAGGCCGCTGCCGAACGCCGTCGCCGGCGTGTGGTAACCGGCCGCGGGCGGCTCGGCGAGCATGCGGCGGACGATCGCCAGCGACGCGATCACCGTGAACTTGTAGCCCTCGAGGGCGCGCACGCGGCCCTCCACGGCCCGGCCGTCGGGCGCCTCGACGCGGCCCCAGATCTCGCTCGAGCCGGCCTCCCGCACCCGCTCGCTGGGCCCGGTGACCCGGCGATCGACGACCGCCTGCAGCACCTTGATCACCGCCTTGCGGCGCAGCAGCGGGCCCAGCAGACGGAGCAGCCGCAGCCCGCGGATCTGCGCCCTCGGGAAGCTCATCCACGTGGTGATGTTCTCGATCCCGGTCGACGCGTACGCGGTCGACAGATCGCCCCACGGCACCGCCACCACCAAACGCTCGCGCCCGCCGAGGCGGACGGTGCGAGTGCGGGAGCCGGTGGCGATCGGCACCAGGCGGCCGCCCTCGCGCACGGCGCCGCCCTCGCCGAGGTGCTCGACCATGGTTTTGGTGGTGCCACGGCTGAGCTCGCCGAGCGCGAGGATCGCCAGCTCCAGCCGGGTGGCCTCCGGGAGCGCCTCGGCCAGGGCTTTCGCCAGGCAGTCCGAGGGCACCACGTCGAAGCCGACGCCGGGCATGAGGACCACGCCGCGTTCGCGGGCGGTCGCGTCGAGCGCCCGGCAGGCCTCGAACACGGGGATCTCGCCGGTGATGTCGAGATAATGAATTTTGCTTTCGAGACAGGCCGCGACCATCGGCGCGCTGGTCCGCGAGAACGGCCCGGCGGCGTGGAGCACCAGGGCGGCCCCCGCGATCCCGCGGCGGATCGCGGCCGGATCGTCGAGCGCGAACACCCGCGCTTCGAGCCCGAGTTCACCGGCGAGGCGCCCGACCGCCGTCGCGTCGCGGCCCGCCAGAATCGGGCGTAAACCCTCGGAGACCGCCTGACGGGCGATGAGATCGCCGGTGTAGCCGTTCGCGCCGTACAGCACCCATTCGCGCATGCCCGGCGCTATAGCGCGGGTGCGGGCGTCGCCGCCACAGAAAGCGCTTGTACTCGGCGGCCGCTCGGCTCATCGTCTCTAGCGGCTCTCATGATCCCAGACCCGCGCGCCGAAGCAGGTTTCCACGGCCCCCAGGGCGTGGAACTGGCCACGACCTTCGCCCGGGCCCTCCTCGCCCTCGTCGAGGCCGACACCGACGACGCCGTCCTGCGCGCGGTGGCCTCCGCGGTGAGCAGCTACGGCCCGTCGCTGATCCGCTTTTACACCCTGCGCGACGACCCGGGCGACCTCGGCTCGCACGACCCGCGCTTCATCGATCGGAGCGGCCCGCGCCCGGCCCAGACCGACGCGAGCGTGCCGACCCACGCCGAGCTGTCGAGCGTGTGGCAAGCCGGCATCTGCCCGGCCACCGACCCGCTGCTCGGCCGGCCCTTCGCGCTCGCCGACCACCCCGTGCTGGCCCGCTGGCTGGCCGCGCCGCGGCAGGCGCTGGTGCTGCACGACCTCTCGGCCGATCCGCGTCCGGCCGCGCATCCGAGCGAGCGCAGCGCCCAGGCGCTGGTCGTCCTGCCGCTCACCACCGGCGGCCCCGACGCGCGCTGGCCCGGCGTGCTGGTGCTGTCGTGGAAGATCGTCCACATCCCGAGCCCGCGCGAGCGGCTCGTCTACGACATGCTCGGCGCCGCCGTCGCCTCGCTGCTGGTCGCCCGTGACGCCCTGCGCGACCACCAGCGCGCGATCGACGAGGCCAACACGATGTACGTGGCCGCGCTCGCGCTGGCCGAGGCCGGCGACCTCGACGAGACCCTCGCCGCCCTCGCCGAGCCGGCGCAGGCGATCGAGGCCTCGAGCGCCACCCTGTGGCTGCGCGACCCGGCCGACCCCACGCGCCTGGCCCTGCGCGCCGGCGGCGAGCTGGCCACGCGCCCGCTCGCCGACCTGGCTGGCCTTTTCGCCAGGCCCAATGAGCCATGGCTGTTCGAACAGGTCCGTTCGGACACCCCCACCGAGATCGAGCCCGGCGCGCCGACCCCCCGGCTGTCCGAGCCCGCGGGCCCCGACGGCGCCGCGCACGGCGCCACCCTGCTGTTGCCGCTGGCCTGGGGCGGGCGTGAGGTCGCCCTGCTCGAGCTCGGTTGGTCTTCGCCGCGCCCGCTGCCGACCGCCCTGCGCCGCCTCTACGCCGCCCTCGCCGGCCCCGCCGCGGTCAGCCTGGCCGGCCGGGCCCTCCTGGCCGAGGCCGCCGCCGCCGCCCCCACGGGCGACATGGGCGACCTGGAAGCCCTCCCCGTCGCCGCCGTCGTCGGCACCGGCGAGGACCTGCGCGGCAACGGTCGCTGGACCGCTCTCGGCCTCACCGGCGGGGCCCACCTCCCGGTCGCGTGCGCCCTCGCCGACGCAGTCACTGCGGGCGCCGAGCTGCGGCGCGACCTCGTCGGTGAGCCCGCCCTCGCCGTCTTCGCCGCCCCGCTCGCCGGTGTCCCCGGCCAGGCGGTGGGCGTCCTGCTCGACACCTCCGACGACGCCCGCGCCGAGCGGCAGCGCCTCGAGGCCCGCGACGTCCTGCTCGAGCGTCAGGGCAGCCTGCTGGCCCGCCGCGCCGTCCCGCTCCTGGCGATCGTCGACGAGCTGTCGGTCGTCCCCGTCACCGGCGCCCTCGACGACGCCCGCGCCCAGCAGCTCCTCGAAGTCGCCGCCGACGTCCCCCGCGGCCCGCGGACCCTGATCCTCGACTTCACGGGCGTCACCGGCGTCGACCCGGCCACCGCCACGGTCGTCCACGAGGCCGCCCGCAGCCTCATCGCCCGCGGCGCCAGCGTCATCTTCTCGGCCGCCCCGGCGACCCTCGCCGACGCCCTCGCCGGCGAGCACATCGACGCTCTCGGCGACGCCCTCGCCAGCGCCCTCGTCAACCCGCGCGCCTGACAGCCCGCCCCGTCTGGGTCGACGGCCGAAGGTGCCGACGCCGCAGCGCCTGTCGCCGACGGGCGCTCGCCGACGCCGCGGCGTCCGTCTCCGATGGGCCCGCCGGGGCCGCGCCTGCAGACGGCGCAGCACCCATTCGCAACGGCGCGAATCGTGACCGCGGGACGGTTCGCGCTCGCGGCGACGGCGTCGCCTCACCACGAGCGCCCCGGCTCGTTCATGGCGTCGCGTCCGACTCGCGCCAGGCGGGCTTCATCCGCGGCGCTGGATGCCGCGACACCGCGGCGCCGCCACGAGCTTCGGCGCGCGCGAGGACACGAAAATCACCGCATGTCCTTTCAGACATGCGACGAGTCTCACTGAGCGCGGAGCCGCTGCAGCATGTCGCAGCCGTGCGCTTCGCCGAGCTCGCAGGCCTTCTCGGCCAGCCGTCGCCCCTGGTCGCGGTCGACCGTCACGCCGCCGTGGCCGTCGAGGCGGGCCGCCGCGAGGTTGCTGCACGCGCGGGCGCCACCCGCGTCGCAGGCTTTCTGAAGGGTCCGCACCCCGCGCTCCGGCTCCGGCGCGACGCCCTGACCGAGGATGAGCATGATGCCGAGGTCCGAGCAGGCGTCGAGCCCGCCGAACTCGCAGCTCGTGCCCATCAGCTCGATCGCCCGCTCGAGGTTCTCCGTCACGCCGCGTCCCTGGGCGTACAGCCCCCCGAGGAACGCGCAGGCGTCCGAGGCTCCCGCGGTGCAGCCGCGCTCGTAGTATTTGGCCGCCAGCGCCGGGTCTGCCGGTCCGGCGACCCCTTTCTCGTGGGCCTGGCCGAGGTTCGCGCACGCCTGCCCGCTGCCGCCGGTGCAGCCGAGTTCGAACAACGTCATCGCCTTCGGATAATCGAGAGGCACCCCGGTGCCGGTGCCGTACAGCGTCCCGAGGTTCGAGCAGCCGCTCGCGTCGCCGCCGTCGCACGCGACCGTGAACGCGGCCAGCGCCCGCGCCGGGTCCGAAGCCACCCCGTCGCCGCCGTTCAGCAACACCGCCCCGAAGTTGGCGCAGGCCGCAGGCAAGCGCGCGTCGCAACCGCGTCGAAACAACGCCAGGGCCGCCGCCAGATCGCGCGGCCCGTGCTTGCCGGCCATGCGCCACAAGCCGAGGTCGTTGCACGACGCAGCGTTTCCGGCGTCGCAGTTGGTGCGGAGCGCCGCGGCAGCGCGCTCCGGGTCGCCCGGCGACACCGCCTTGGCCAGCGCCTCGCAGCCGCGCGCCTCCCCGCGCTCACACAGTTCGACGCAGGCGGCCGGGTCGCGCTCGCTGCACTCCGCGACCGGCGGCGGCGTGCTCCGGCCTTCGGGGCGACAGCCCGCCGCGATCGCTACCATCGCTACCATCCACAGGAATCGAGCGCGGACCATGAGCGGGCGCGAGGCTACCACGCCGGCTCGCCGGCGGGTGAACTCGAGCTCGAACAGGTCGAGCTCGACCGCGGCGTCGACGAGCGCCGGGCGAGCGGCTCGTGGGCCGCCCGTCCTGCACGCCGGCGCACTCCCGGCCCGCTGCCGGATGCTCGGCGAGAACACCCGGCAGTACGGCCTCGTGCGTCACGACCCGACCGTCCGGCGCTCGCCGGCGACGAGCCGCGACCTCGCGCGGCCCCGCGCCGGGTATCCTCTCGAGCATGTCCTCACAAACATGTCCTCAAGAACATTCCCTTGAAGACATGTCCCATCGCGCTGCTCGGATCAGCGCACGTAGATCGTGTAGCGCCAGCCCGGCACCTCGATCGCCTCGATGTTGCCCGCCTTGCAGCACGTCCCCTGGTCGTTCCAGTTGGCCCAGTTGCTGAAGATCGACGCCTGGCGGTCGTAGCCCCACAGCATGATCTGCTCGTCGTAGCCGAGGCCCACGTGGGGGAAGTCGTCGCCGTCGCCGGTGCGGAGCAGGCGGGTGTTGCCGGTCGGCACGATGTCGAACTCGCCGACCTCCACGCCCTCGCCGCAGAAGCCGTCGAGGTAGCACACCCCGGCCAGGCCGGTCGGCGACTCGAGGCGGCCGTAGCGGGCCACGTCGCTGTTGCTCGTGGGCGCCCAGCCGAACACCACCTCGGTGAAGTCGCCCAGGTTCAGGCCCTCGGTGAGGACCGCCGGGCTGTTCGAGTTCGGCAGCACCGGCGCGGCCGGGCCGTTGTTCATCAGGCTGTCGAGCATCACCTGCGCCGCCGCCTCGCCGATCGGCTTGTCCATCATGTTGTACACGGCCTGCCAGCCGCCGCCGTTGAACGTCATCTCGCAGAACACCTGCGTCGGAGGCAGCGGGCCGTCCTGGCCGTCGGGGTCGATGCTGTAGACCCCGTCCTCCGTCTCGAGCCCGAGGTCGCGGACGTCGCGACAGTGGCGGGGCGACACGCACAGGCTCTCGTGACAGTAGCTCGACATGCAGTCGAGGTTCGACTCGCAGATCTGCTCGTCGAGGCAGCCGAAGCAGTGCAGGCCGCCGCAGTCGACGTCGCTCTCGCCGCCGTTCTGCTCGCCGTCGACGCAGCTGGCGGGCGCGCTGCAGTCGTTCTTGCAGGCGTCGTTGTCGATCTCGTTGCCGTCGTCGCAGGCCTCGACCCCGTCCTGCACGAAGCCGTCGCCGCAGCGGGCCACCTGGCAGTTGTTGAGGCACTCGTTGCCGTTGTCGCCGTCGCCGTCGTCGCAGCTCTCGAAGCTGTCGCGGACGAAGCCGTCGCCGCACTGGGCGACCTCGCAGGTGTCGAGGCAGCCGTCGCTGTTGTCGTCGTCGCCGTCGTCGCACGGCTCCGTGCCGTTGAACACGTAGCCGTCGCCGCAGCTCGCCAGCTGACAGCTGTTGAGGCAGCCGTCGCTGTTGTCGATGTTCATGTCGTCGCACTCTTCGCCGACGCTGACCACCCCGTCGCCGCAGCCCGGGGCCTGGCAGGCGCTCGTGCACGAGTCGCCGTCGTTGGTGTTGCCGTCGTCGCAGCCCTCGCCGGGGCCCTGGAAGCCGTCGCCGCAGGCCACCTTGGTGCACTTCGGGGTGCAGGGGCGATCCGCCCCGTTGTCGGCGCCGTCGTCGCACTCCTCGCCGGCGTCCTGCACGCCGTCGCCGCACGAGGCCGGTCCGCTCTCCGTCACGCTGCCCGTGTCGGTCGGCGCGTCGGTGGTCGCGCCGGTCGAGGTCGAGGTCTCGCTGTCGGTGTCCTTGCCCGGCGAGTCGGAGGTCCCGCACCCGGTCAGGGCGAGGGCCACGGCGGTCGCGCAGAGGGAGATGAGAGCGTGCTTGTGGGGATGCATAGGGGTCCTGCGTGGTACGAGTTCGGTGGCGCGAGCCCCGACCGGCGTGCTTGCCGGCGAGGCGTTCGCGTCGCGTCGCTCAGGGCCGGGCGCGACAGGGGGGACGCGCCGGCGAATTGCCGAAGTGCAACGGGAAATGCTCCGATCCCCGAGGCTGTGATCCAACCCCTCGCGGGCGGACCATGAGCGGACGAAACGCACAATAAACGGTGTTCCGCGCGATTTTGTGCCCTCACGGGCGAGCCGCGTCGGAACCGGGGTCTGCAGACCTCGGCCTTGCCGTTCGTTGCGCAGAAACACTAGCGCACAGGCTTTTTCTCGCGCAGATCACGTGCCCGCCGCGGGCAACTGCCGTATCGTCCCCGTCTCGCCTGGGGGTGGCCATACGGCCTGAGAACATACCCCTCGAACCTGATCCGGATAATTCCGGCGGAGGAAAGTGCGAATGGACCGTCAAGACGACACATCCGACAGCTCTGCGCGGCGCGCAGGATTGCCCATCGCGGGCCCCGACGTACACCCGCTGCGTCCTGTCCCTCCTCTCCACACCAGCTTCCCGAGCTCGACCAAGGTCGAGGTCGGCGACCTCAAGGTCCCGTTCCGCAGCATCCAGCAGACGGGCGACCACCCCGACGTGGTGGTCTACGACACCACCGGTCCTCAAGGACATGACCCGAGGGCCGGGTTGCCGCCGCGCCGCCAGGACTGGATCGCGGCGCGCCTCACCGAGAGCGACGGCAACCACACGCAGATGCACTACGCCCGCCAGGGCCTCGTCACCGAGGAGATGCGGTTCGTCGCCATCCGCGAGCAGGTCGACCCGGAGTTCGTGCGCAGCGAGGTCGCGCGCGGGCGGGCCATCATCCCCGCCAACATCAAGCACCCCGAGCTCGAGCCGATGATCATCGGCCGCAATTTCCTGGTCAAGATCAACGCCAACATCGGCAACAGCGCCGTGTCGAGCAAGATCGAGGACGAGGTCGAGAAGCTGCAGTGGTCGACGCGCTGGGGCGCCGACACCGTGATGGACCTGTCGACCGGCAAGCAGATCAAGGAGACGCGGGAGTGGATCCTGCGCAACGCGCCGGTCCCGATCGGCACGGTGCCGATCTATCAGGCGCTCGAGAAGGTCAAGGGCAAGGTCGAGGACCTGAACATCGACATCTTCATGGAGACGCTCGAGGAGCAGGCCGAGCAGGGCGTCGACTACTTCACGATCCACGCCGGCGTGCTGCTGCGCTACGTCCCACTGACCGCCCGGCGCGTCACCGGCATCGTCTCGCGCGGCGGCTCGATCCTGGCCAAGTGGTGCCTGCACCACCACAAGGAGAACTTCCTCTACACCGAGTTCGAGCGGATCTGCGAGCTGATGAAGAAGTACGACATCAGCTTCTCGCTCGGCGACGGCCTGCGCCCCGGGTGCATCGCCGACGCCAACGACGCGGCCCAATTCGGCGAGCTGCGCACGCTCGGCGAGCTGACCGAGGTCGCCTGGCGCCACGACGTCCAGGTCATGATCGAGGGCCCCGGCCACGTGCCGATGAACAAGATCCGGGAGAACATGGACGAGCAGCTGCGCCTGTGCCACGAGGCGCCGTTCTACACGCTCGGCCCGCTGACCACCGACATCGCCCCCGGCTACGACCACATCACCTCGGCGATCGGCGCGGCGATGATCGGCTGGTACGGCACGGCGATGCTCTGCTACGTCACCCCGAAGGAGCACCTCGGCCTGCCCGACCGCGACGACGTCAAGGCCGGCGTCATCGCCTACAAGATCGCCGCCCACGCCGCCGACCTCGCCAAGGGCCACTCCGGCGCCCAGGCCCGCGACGACGCGCTCAGCAAGGCCCGCTTCGAGTTCCGCTGGCGCGACCAGTTCAACCTCTCGCTCGACCCCGAGACCGCGCAGGCCTTCCACGACGAGACCTTGCCGGCCGAGCCGGCCAAGGACGCCCACTTCTGCTCGATGTGCGGCCCGCACTTCTGCTCGATGAAGCTGACCCAGGACCTGCGCGACCTCAGCGAGGCGGCGGACGTGTCCCCGGGGACAGGTCTCGACGAGTCCGCGATCGCCCGCGGCATGCGCGAGAAGGCTGAGGAGTTCCGCGCCGGCGGCGGCGAGCTGTACGTCCGCATGCGCGACGACCTCTTGCCCGGCCAGGCCGCCACCACCCAGGGCGCGGAGTGAGCGACGACGATCGCATCACTCCCCTCCCCGACGGCGACGAAGACCCCTCGTCGCCCGCAGTCGCCGCGCCGCCGACGGCCGACGACGAGGCCCTGCGCGCCACGGTGCGCGACCTGCCCGAGGTGCGCAGCGGCCTCCGGGCCCGGCGCCCGCGGGTCCAGCCCTCGCGCGGCGTGATCGCCGGCCTGGCCGTCGGCCTGCTCGGCGCCGTCGCCATCGCCCCGATCGAGCACCGCGCGCTCGGGGCGGGCGCCGACCTCGGCGCGATCTGGGCCGCCTGGTCGCTGATCCTCGCGCTCGGGGCCGCGATCGGCTGCGTCCTCGCGCTCGCCGAGTGGCTGGTCGCCCGCCTGCGCTCGCGCCCGCTGGCGACCGCCGCGGTGCGGGCCACCTGCTGCCTCCCGGTCCTGATCCCGGTCGCCCGCCACCTGTTCGACGGCGCCTTCGCCAGCACCCTGCCCGGCGCGAGCACGGCCTTCGTGTGGGTCCCGCTGTTCGGCTGGCTCGGTCTCACCCTGGCCTTTTGGCCAGGTGGCAGGTGGCTGCAGTACCCGCGGCCCGACACCGTCGGCCGGGCCCCGCCGAAGGGCGCCGCGCTGCCGGTGTTCATCCGTCGCCGGCGCCTGATCGCCGCCGTCCTGGGTCTCGGCGCCGTCGCCTGCGAGTACGTCAACCGCAGCTTCCTGCGCAGCGAGTACCCCGACCTCCACACCATGCTGGTCGTCGGCGCCGTCGCGGCCGCCGGCCTGTCGCTGTGGCTCGGCTTCACCCGGCCCTGGCGCTACGACCAGGTCGAGCGCCGCGCCCCCGTCGCCCAGGGCCGCGCCCTCGCGCTGGCGGGCCTCATCAGCGCGGTCATGGCCGTGGTCGCCAACCTCGTCGCCTGCGTCCAGCTCGGCCTGCGCGACCCCGACACCCGCTTCGTCGTCGCCACCCAGGGCATGCACACCCGCCTGCTCGCGCGGGTCGTCCGCGCCCTCGTCGACGCCGACGGCGACGGCCACTCGCCCGCGCTCGGCGGCGCCGACTGCGACGACACCGACCCGCAGGTCCACCCCGAGGCGCGCGAGATCATCGGCAACGACGTCGACGAGGACTGCGACGGCTACGTCGCGCGCGAGGATCTGGCCGCCGCGCTGGCGCAGGCCGACGAGGTCGCCGCGCGCAAGCAGGGCCAGTGGCGCGACGAGCCCGAGGTGCGCGAGTTCTTGCGCCGCACCGCGCCGATGCACGTCGTCCTGCTCAGCATCGACGCCCTGCGCGCGGATGTCCTCGCGGACAGCCCCGAGAACCGCGCCGAGTACCCGCGGCTGTTCCAGCTGTTCGCCGACTCGACCGTGTTCACCCGCGCCTTCGCGCCCTCGGCCGGCACCGACCTCTCGCTCTCCGGCATCCTCACCGGCCGCATCGACCCCTTCACCCACGTCGAGAAGACCCTCGCCGAGTCGCTGCACGACGCCGGCCGCGTCGCCCACGGCGTCATCCCCAGCGAGGTCCTGCGCTACGCCGGCAAGACCCTCCTGACCCGCGGCCTCCACAGCCACGACCGCCTGGTCAACGACGCCGGCCAGCGCGACGTCGGCTCGTACAGCACCTCCGCGCGGACCACCGGCCTCGGCCTCGCCTTCCTCGACCAGCGCAAGCAGGCCGCCGAGCAGGGCGCCCCGGCCCCGTTCTTCCTGTGGCTGCACTACTTCGACGTCCACGAGCACGACGAGGTCGACGGCGGCGACCGCAGCCTGCGGCGCGTCCTCGGCAACCCGAACCCGCGGCTCGGCCGGCGCGAGAAGTACCGGGCCATGCTCCGGCTCGTCGACGAGCAGATCGGCGTCCTCGTCGACGAGCTCGTCACCCGCCAGCTGTGGGACAAGACCCTCGTCGTCCTCGTCAGCGATCACGGCGAGGGCCTCGGCGAGGACCCGCGCCTGCCCGACAACCACGGCCGCGTCCTCTACAACCCGCTGATCCACGTCCCGCTGGCGATCCGGATCCCCGGCGAGCCCGGCCGGCTCGCCACCGACCCGGTCTCGATCCTCGACGTCACCCCCACCCTCCTCGACCTCCTCGCCGCCGAGCCGCTCGCCGGCCTCGACGGCCGCAGCCTCCTGCCGCACCTCGTCCCCGGCGCCCCCGACGAGCTGCGCCCGCGCGGCCGCCCGCTGATCCTCAACGAGAGCGACCAGTACGGCGTCATCGCCTGGCCCTACAAGCTGCTCGTCCGCCCCGGCGACAACCTCACCGAGCTCTACGACCTCAGCGGCGACTTCGGCGAGCGCAACAACCTCGCCGAGTCGGCCCCCCGTCGCGTCGGCGAGCTGATGCAGTACTACCACGCCGCTCCGCACGTCGACCTCGACCGCACCAGCCGCGGCCGCCGCCTGCGCGAGCGCAACGCCGCCACGCCCGGCGAGCAGTGACTCCGATTCGCATGTCCTCGAGGACATGCCGCCAAGAACATGCTGCTAAACACATGGTCTTTTCGCCATGTCCTCGAGCCTCGACGCACCCGCGTCTTCCGCGGTCACGGGAGCTCGCCCGCGGTCACGTAGCCGCACGTCACCCTGATCACGAGCGGATAGGTCCCGCGCGGCACCCCCAGGTGTTCCTCCGCGAACAGCTCGAACTCGTGCCACAGCGCCTCGATCGGCGCAGGCGACAGGCGCGACAGCACCGCGCAGAACTCGGCCGGCTGGATCGTCACCGGCTCGCCGTGCCGCTCGCACAGCCATCGCGCGAATCGCCACGAGATCGGGATCTCCGGCGTATCGTCCTCGGGCAGGCGAAACATGTCGCAGCAGCCGAAGAAGTACGCCACGACCTCCTGGAGCGTGCCCGTCGGCACATACATCCGCGGCCGCCGCGACAAGTAGCACACCGTACAGACCAGTGCATCGGCGGGGGACGACACCATCGAGGCAGCGTAGCTCCCCCTTCGCGCCGCGCCGCGACGTCGAGGCCCCTGAGCATGTCCATGAGGACATGTTTCAAGGGCCATCGACTTGACGAGGCCCGCTCACCGGCCATCGCTTCGCGCCGGAACGGCGCCGCACCGAACCTTCGAGCACCACCAGAGAACAGCCCCCCTGGCCGTGGGGTTCGCCACGGAGGCCCGCAGCGTTCGCGTCCGCGGTCCACCCCTTCGCCGCGCGGCGGCGGCGGCGGCGATCCCGGTCGCGCACCGCTCGATCCGCCGATGCGCGAAAACAATTGAGCCGTCACCCGGCCCCCGCACGACCTCTGCGTATGCGCCTCTCACCGCGATCACCGCTCGTCCTCGCCCTCGCCCTCGCCGCTTGCGACCTGGAGATCCTCGATCCGATCCTCACCGGCGGGAATTCCGGCCACGCCTCGGAGTCGGGCCCGCCGGCCGAGACTTCGACCGGCACCACCGCCGACTCCGACACCACCGCCGGCTCGACCTGCGCCTCCAACGACACCTGCACCACCTACGACAGCGACAGCGGGGCCGTCTTCGTCGTCCCCCCCGATCCGCCGGCCGCCTGCGACGTCTACTCGCAGGACTGCCCGAGCGGCTTCAAGTGCACCGCCGAGGGTCCGCCGCCGCTCGACGTCGACAGCATCACCTGCTCGCCCGTCGTCGCCGATCCGGACCAGGCCGGCGAAGCCTGCCAGGTGCTCGTCCTGGGTCATTACGGCCCCGACACCTGCGACGTAGGCCTGTTCTGCGACGACGTCGATCCGCAGACCGGCACCGGCACCTGCGCCGTGATGTGCCACGACAACTCCGGCCAGCCGCAGTGCGACGCCGACTCGGAGTGCTTCGGTTACCACCACATCCCGCTGTGCGTCCCGCACTGTGATCCGCTGCTGCAGGACTGCCCCGCCGGCGACAGCTGTCAGTACGCCGGCGTCGACTTCGTCTGCCTCGAGGTCGTCGCCCTGCCCGCCAACCAGCTCTTCGAGGGCTGCGGCGGCGACTGGTACTGCGCCCCCGGCCTGAGCTGCGTCGACAGCGAAGCCGCCGACGAGTGCTCCAGCGGCCCCGACGGCCCGGGCTGCTGCTCGCCGTACTGCGACCTGAGCGCTCCCACCTGCCCCGGCCTCGGTCAGCAGTGCCAGCCCTACTACGACCCCGGCCAAGCCCCGCCCGGCCTGGAGAACGTCGGCGTCTGCGCCCTGCCGTGAACGTCCGAGCGGCGAGACACCATGTCTCTCGGGACATCTTCCTGAGGACATGTCCCAAACGACAGCCAACATCGAAGCCCGCGACGGAGGGTCGGCTTCTCACGGCTGTGTCGTGCACGAGGCCCAAATGACCCCGGCGAAGGAGGGTCATCGGGCCGCTGAACTCGCAGCCGAGTCATCCCCGGACGCCTTGCGAGGCGCATCCGGCGATACGCGAAGCGCCCGCGCCAGCTCGCCGCGGACACGATTCGATCCCCCGTGCCGGCGACACGAAGCGCCCCCGGAGCCGCGCCCGCAGTCCGCTCAGTGCCCCTCGCCCGCCGTCAGCGCCACCGCCTCGACGCGCCCGATCGCATCGACCACCCCGCGGCGGACCGCCAGCAGCGGCTCCGGCAGGAACCCTCCGAGCAGCAGCGTCGCGATCATCCCGCCGATCGCATAAGTCTCCCAGCGGCGCAGATCTTCGAACCCACGCAGGTCGTCCGCGTGCGGCGACGGCGGCCCGAGGAACGTGCGCTTGAACGCGCGCCACAGGGTGATCCCGTTGACCGCGGTCACGATGAACAAGAGCCCGACCACGAACGGGTGATCGCGCAGGAGTCCCTGCCCGACCAGGTCCTCCGCCACGAACGAGATCGTCCCCGGGAACCCGACCGCCGCCGCCGCCAGGATCAGATACGCGGTCGCCATGCGGGGCGCGTTGTGGGCCAGCCCGCCGAGCTTGCGCAGGTCCGTCGTGTTCGCGCGCACCTCCACCGCCAGAGTCAGCAGCATCAGCCCGCCGCACTCGACCACCGTCGACATCGCCTGCAACAGCGCGCCGGACACGCTCGCGTCGTCGAGGCCAGCGAAGCCGGCCAACACCAGGCCCGACTGGCTGACCCAGAACCACGCCACGATCCGGCGCAGGTCGAATTGTCCCACCGCCAGGAACGCCCCGTAGAGGGCAGTGAACGCCCCCACCGCCATCAGCAGCGGCGCCGCCGGTCCGAGCACGCGGGGGAAGATCGCCAGCGCCAGGCGGGCCAGCATGAACGACCCGAGCGGCGTCAGACATGTCACGAGGGCCAGGTGCGGCGTGCTGTGCTGCGCCGTCGCCGGGATCCACAGGTGCAGCGGCACGATGCCCATGCGCAGCAGCGCCACTGCCAGCACCAGCGTCCCGATCCACGGCGATGGCGAGTACGGGCTGCTGGCCAGCGCCACCAGGTCGAGCGGGTTCGCCACGCCAGCCGCCGAGGCCTCCAGCGCCAGGCCGATCATCGCCACGGTCAGCGCCGCAGTCGTCGCCGCCACCAGCGACTTCATGATCACCTGCAGCGGCCGCGACCCGCGGTGCTTCGCGTCGAACCACAGCGGCAGCAGCGACAGCACCACGAAGATCGACAGCAGCCCGGCGTCGAGCGCGAGGAAGCTGCCCATCAGCGCCCCCTCGACCACCATGATCTTCGCCGCCAGGCCCGCGCGCATGTCCGCGCGCGGCGTCATCAGCAGCGCCACCAGCGTCAGGCCGGCCGTCAGCGGCAGCAGCACCGCGTTGAGGCCGTCGACCGCGAAGTGGCTGTGCAGCCAGCCCAGGCCCTGCTCGAGGTGATCTTCCTTGTACGCGTGGCGCGTGCCCTCGTGGACGAACAGCGCGCACGCGACCAGGAAGATCGGCACCGCGAAGCCCAGCGACAGCGCGCGCTGCTTGGCCGCCCCGCGCACGCCCCAGCGCAGCGCCGCGGCCGCGAGCAGCGGCGTCAGCCACAGGAAGATCAGCGAGTACTGCACCCACGCGCTCATCGCCGGTCTCCCTTCAGCGCACGCCCGCGGCGCTCCGACTCACCGTGCAGCGCCAGCAGCTGCGACTCGAGCCGATCGAGCCGGCGCGACAGCGCCATCACCGGCCGGACCACGTAGCGCTCGAGCGCGATCTCGACGTCGAAGCGCTCGATCGCCATGCGGTACACGTACCGTCGCGTGCGCAGGCCGAGCGCCTCCCAGCGGACCGCGCCCTCGTCGGCCTCGGTGCGGCCGAGCGCCGCGCGGCGGGCCAGCGCGTCCTGCAGCGCCGACGGCGTGCGCAGGAACTGGTAGTAGCGGAGCATCGCGTGGGCGACGAGGTGGATCGTCGCGATCGTGTACAGCCCGAACCCGATCTCCACGAACATCAGGCCGACCTGGCTGGCCGTCGCGTACGACAGCGCCGACTTGGCGTCCGGGCTCGCCTGGCTGCTCATCGCCGAGATCACCGCAGTGATCGCGCCGACCCCGATCATCATCGTCTGCGCCGCCCACGAGTGCTCGAGCAGCGGCGCCGCGCGCAGCAGCAGATAGACCCCCGCGTGCACCGACAGGCTGCCGTAGAACACCGCGGAGGAGGCCGTCGGGCCCTCCATCGCCCGCGGCAGCCAGCCGCCGAGGGGGAACTGGGCCGACTTCCCCATCGCCGCGAACACCAGCGACAGGCCGACGAACGTCGACGGCCACGGGCTCGCCAGCGCCGCCTGCTCCGCCGCCAGCCAGTCGCTCGTGTGCAGCCAGCGGTGCAGCGACACCCCCGCCGTCAGCAGGCCGATGTCGCACAGGCGGTACGTCACCAGCACGCGGGTGGCGGCCTTCACCGGCCCCTGGCGCTCGTGGAAGAAGCCGACCAGCAGCACCGAAGTCATGCCGACGATCTCCCAGCCGACGAACAGCAGCTCGAGGTTGCCGGCCAGCACCAGCGTCTGCATGCCCGCGCCGAACAGCAGCATCAGCAGGAAGAAGCGGTTGAAGCCCGGCTCGCGGTGCAGGTACGCGATCGAGAACTGGCTGGTGGCCGCCAGCAGCAGCGACACCAGGGCCGACACCGCCGCCGAGCGGCCGTCGATCAGCAGGTCGATGCGGAAGTCGTAGCCTGCCCCCTGGTACCACGAGCCGAACCCGAGCTGGAGCGGGCCCGCAGGCCCGAGCGTCCAGCCGAGCAGGCCCACCAGCAGGCCGAGGAAGCCGAGGCCGATCGCCGTCTGGGCCACGGTCGCCACCAGGCGCTCGCTGGCCAGCCGCGCCGCCAGCAGCAGCGCGATGATCAGGCCGCCGAGCGCCGGCGCGGCCGGGGCCAGCGCGATCACGTGAGCGAGGGAGTTCGAGTCGATCATGACGCGAAGACCATGTCCGAAAGGTCAGGGCCGGATCAGCGCCGGCGGCAGGAAGTGGTCGCGCCCGGCGTACCAGTCGCTCGAGCGGGCCACGCGCGGCAGCCCGGCGCTGACCGGGGTGTAGGGGCGGAAGCCGAAGCGGGCCTCGAACACCTGGATCGCGCGCGTCTCCGGGTCGACCGAGATCAGGCGCAGCCACTCGTTCGTCACCAGCTCGGCCACGCTCGGCTGGCGGCCCGCGATCGCCAGCAGCGTCGCCGGCGAGGCCTCGACCACCAGGTGCAGGCGCACCGGCTCGTGGACCTCCGTCATCTGCTTCGGCAGGCCGGTGCGCAGGTCGCTGCTGGCCCCGTTCATCACCCCGAACAGCCCGGTCACGTTGTGCGGCAGCTTGGTCCCGGCGCCGAGGCGCTCCATGTCGACCGTCGAGAAGAAGTACTCGAGGTTGATGCCGGCGCCGACCGGGCCGACCGCGAGCAGGATCCGCTCGAGGATCGCGCCCTTCGGATCTTGCTGCGGATCGTACGAGACGAGGAAGGCCCGCCGGTCGAGGAACAGGCCCGCGGTCAGGTCGCGCCGGCCGACGAAGCAGGCCGCGTTGGTCGCGTGGCCGAGCTCCGGCCGCGCCTGCGCCAGGTCGAAGGTGCGGCCCTCGACGTGCCGCTGGGCCCGCTCGGGCGACGCCCGCCGCGGCGCCGCGGCGAACCGGCGGCAGCGCTCGTGGGCGTTGCGGCGGCACATCTCCTCGAGCTGCGGCGACAAGATCCGCAGCTCGAGCAGCGCCGCGGTCGGCAGGTCCTCGGCGTCGTACAGGCGGATGTTGTCGTTGGCGGTGTCGTACAGCCCGCCGACGAACACAGTGTCCTCGGGGATGGCGATCCCGCGGGCGGCCAGGCGCTCGCGCACACCTGGCTGATTGGCCATGCGCGCGAACAGCCGCGCGTTGGGCCCGCCCGAGCGGCCGCCGCACGCGCCGCACGAGTAGGCCGGGAAGTACGGGTTGTTGACGCTCGTCGAGTCGTGGCCGAGCACCACCACCAGCTTCCCGAAGCGGTGGACGACGCCCATGTTCTCGAGCAGCGCCGCCACGCGGGTCGCCATCTCGTCGAGGGTGAAGCCCGACATCACCTGCGCGGTGCGGGTCCCGTCCTCCTCGGCGCGCAGCTCGGTCAGCCGCGTCATCGGCTCGGGCAGCCACCAGCGGGCGATCGCCTTGCGCACCCGCCCGGCCGCGCGCGGCGAGAACACGTTGGCCAGCAGCGGGATCGCGGCGAAGAACCCGGCGATCGCGGTCACGATCGATCCGAGCAGCAGCGAGCGCGACATCCGCCCCCACGCAGTCTCGATCTCGCCGAGCTGACGGCGCCGGCTCGCGCGCAGCTCGGCGATGCTGAACTGCCGCGTCAGCGCTTGCTCCTCGATCCGGTGCTGCGGCTGGACCACCACCGGGCACAGCGGGAACGTGCTCGGATCGTCGATGCCCTGGTACGCGATCGCCAGGCCGAAGAACCCGGCCGCGGCGAGGGTCTCGCACTCGGGCGCGATCTCCTCGAGGTGGCGGCGCGACGACTCGAAGCGGTCGTCGATGCAGAACACCACCTGATGGCGCGGCCGCGTCACCACCGGCGGCGGCGCGGCCAGGTTGGCCGCCAGCGCGTCGAGCAGCTCGACGCGGTAGCGGCGCTCGTAGGCCTCGTGAAGCACGCGCAGGCGGGTCGGCTCGTCGAGCTCGTCGAGGAAGGCGAGCACCGCCTCGATGTCGGCGCGGCTGGCCGCGTAGATCGTCGCCGCCGACACCCCGGCCAGCTGGCACAGGCGGAACAGCGGCCACGACGTGTCGTGGCGGCCGCGCTGCTTCGGCCCCGAGATCTGCGGCAGCGCGGCGCAGGCCGCCCGGATCGCGCGGGCCTGGCCGCGGATCCCGAGCCGCGCCCCGATGTCGCAGTACGCGAACAGGTCGAGCGCCAGCCGCACCGCCAGGTAGTCGTCGAGGTGGACCTGCGCGCGCGTGCGGCCGATCGGCCCCGGCGCGCTCTCGAGGCGGTGGAACATCCCCGCCCAGCCGGGCAGCTGCAGCAGCGTGTGCTCGACGAACGCCTCGATCTCGTCGTCCTCGATCCCGAGCTCCGCCAGCAGCTCGACGACCACATCCTCGGCGCCGAGCTTGCGCGCGTCCCAGTCGCGCAGGCGATCGCCGAGGCCCGCGAGCCAGGCCGGCCGCACGCCGAGGCCCGACGACAGCACCTTCGACCACGCGCGGAAGAACCCGCGCTCGCGGTCCGGCATCGTCCAGTACGACTGGCCGCGGTCGAGGAACGCCGCGCACAGCGGGATCAGGTGGGCGTGGACCAGGTCGTTGGGATCTTCGCCGCTGGTGCGGAGCAGCAGGTCGCGGTGGAACACCGCCGGCGTGTCCTGCGGGCACGGCTGGCCCTCGAGGTGCTCGCAGGCGCGGACGCACGCGGTCCACAGCGCGCGCACCGAGAACAGCTCGGGGTTGCAGGCGAACGCCGCCATCAGGTCGCGCGGGTCGACGCGGCGGCCGAGCAGCGCGCCGAGCTTGAGCAGCGGATCGAGCGCGCGCTCGCCGGGCGTCGGGCTGACGACCTTGGCCGCGACCTCGCGCGCCCCCGCGGGCCCGCCGGCGGCCGCGACCTCCTGCTCGAGCCAGGCCCGCGTGCTGCGGACGATCGCGTCGCGCGGGCCCTGGCGGATGTCGCCGTCGAAGCGGTTGGCCGCGTCCTTCTCGACCAGGTTCCAGCGCAGGTGGGCGATCGTCTCGGCGCCCACGCCGTGGCGGATCACCAGCTCCGCGGCGAGGTCGCGGCCGGGGAAGCCGGGCGCGATCGGCTCGGGCGAGAACCGCTCGTCGGCCAGCACCGCCTCGAGGTCGTCCTCGCGGATCCGTCCGCGCGCCAGCAGATCGCGGTATGTCTCTTTGGTCAGGTACCCGCGCACCCGCAGCTTGCTCTGCGCCTCGCGGATGGCCGCGTGGAAGTGCAGGTGCTGGAACGCGTGCAGCGTGTTGTGGTGGACGAACACCTCGAGCGGCGCCTGGGCCGGCAGGTAGTGCGACGCGTGCTCCAACGCCGCCCGCACCCGCTCGCGCACGTCGGGCCGGGCGGCCTCCGGCAGCTGCGCGTCGTCGTGGAGGAGCTTCTTGGCGGTTGCAGTCGACATGGGGACCCGCGCGCGAGCAGCTCGCGGCCCGGCCAGCATGAACGGTGGTCTGGAGGCTCGCGCTGAACCGCCGGTTAAGCTGCATTCATAAAGCCGCGGGCGGCCGCCTCAGCGACAGCTCGCGGACGAATGCCCGCCCCGTGCCCGCCTTGCGGTCGCATTCGACGTGGCGTGCGCCACGTGCGCAGCGCAGCGAAGTCGTGGCTCTCGGGACATGTCCGATGGAGCATGTCCTCCGGCACATCCTCGCACTCACAGCTCGGCCGCGTCGAAGGTGTCGCACCGGGCGGCCTCGTGCGACTCGTAGCCGCGGCGGAACCACCGCGCGCGCTGCTGCGAGGTGCCGTGGCTGAACGACTCCGGCTGGACGGTGCCGCGGGCCATCTTCTGCAGGCGGTCGTCGCCGATCGCCGCGGCCGCGCCCATCGCCTCCTCGATGTCGCCGGGGTCGAGCTTGCCGCGCAGCTCGGCGTCGCGGGCCCACACGCCGGCGAGGCAGTCGGCCTGCAGCTCGAGCCGCACCGACAGCCCGCCGGCGCCCTGCAGCTGGCGCGGCGAGGCGGCGTGGACCTTGTCGGACAGCCCCAGCAGGTTCTGCACGTGGTGCGCGACCTCGTGGGCGATCACGTAGGCCTGGGCGAAGTCCCCGGTGGCGCCGAGGCGGTCGCGGAGCTCGCGGTAGAAGCCGAGGTCGATGTACACGCGCTGGTCGGCCGGGCAGTAGAACGGCCCCGAGGCGGCGTCACCGTAGCCGCAGGCGGTCGGCGTGCGATCGGTGAACAGCACCAGCTTGGCCTTGCGGTACGGCGTCGGCCCGGCGCCGGACACCGCGATCGGCGAGCGCGCGAGCCACGAGGCCTGCACGTCGTCGAGCGCGTAGGAGACGAAGCTCGACAGGTCGTCGGCCTTGTCCGGGGCCACCGGCGCGTCGCGCTGCTCGGCCAGGTACGCGCCCTGCTGCTCGCAGCGGCCGACCACCACGTAGAGGACGAGGGTGAGGATCACGCCGATCCAGCCGAAGCGCGAGCGCAGCAGCATGCCGACCAGGCCGAGCACCGCTCCGCCTCCGCCCCCGCCCCCGACGCTCCGCTGACCTCGGCGGTCGATGACGTCGTCGCTGCGGTAGCCCTTCTCGAAGCGCATGCCTCGAGCGTGACCTCATTTGCCGGGCGACGCCAGCGACGCGACCGCGCCCGCGTCGACCGGCGCCAGCGAGCCCGTCAGCGCGCCGAGGTCGACGTAACCCCGCTGCTTGAGCACCACGAACGGCCGCTCGTCGTAGTACAGCTGGCCCGCCCCGTCGTGCTCGACGATCTGGACCTTGCCCGCCCCGTAGTCGGCGTTGCGGCCGTAGTAGCCGACCTCGAGGCGGTACGGGTAGGCCTTGGCCGAGCCGTCGATGACGAACGCCTCGAGGCCGTAGCCCGCGTCCATGTCGTCGAGCAGGCGGCCGCCGGACTCGAGCGTCTTCTCGCGGTAGAACGCGTGCCAGCCGTGGCCGTCGCGCACGTGCAGGTCGAGGTCGCCCTGCGCGTTGTCCCAGCTGAGCACGAAGCGCAGCGACGGCTGGTCGGCCAGCTCGGCCTCCTGCACGCGCAGCGACTCCATCACGTAGTCGCGCTGCTCGGGCCAGCGGCGGATCCACGCCGCCGCCACCAGGCCGAGGTCGTCCTTGAACACGCGCTCGAGCCCGCGGGTCTTCGGCTCGACGCGGGCCCACGCCATGCCGTCGAGCAACGCCGCCCACGCCTCGCCGAAGTAGCCGGCCCGCAGCAGCGCGTAGGCGTACAGGCGGTAGCCGGCCGGGTCGTCGTAGCGCTGCTCGATCGCCCGGCTGTAGGCGTCGAGCACCAGCCAGTTGGCGGCCTCGCCGGTCCGCTCGAGCCGCGACGCCGCGGTGCGCCGCACGTCCGCGCGGCCGGGGTACAGATCGATCAGCGAGCCGTAGGCGCGGGCCGCCAGGTCGTCGCGGTGGTTGGCCTCGAGCGCCTCGCCGAGGGCCAGCAGCGCCATCACGTCGGCCGGGGCCGCCCGCTGCCACCGCTCCGCCACCTTCAGCGCGTTGCCCTTGTCGTCCCACGCGCCGAGCAGGTTCATCACCGCCAGGAAGTTGCCCTCGTAGGCGTCGGCCGGCGTGCGCTGGGGCCCGAAGCGCAGCCCCGCGTCCTTGTCGCGCAGGCGGTCGCGCGCGTCCTCGCGGGCCTGCTCGGCCGCGGCGTCGGCCCGGCTGTTCTCGCGGACAGGTCCTTTCGGACCTTGCCGTTCGGACCTGCGCGAACGGACAGGCACCGGCGGCACCGGCGGCGCGGCGGCGCTGACGGGCGGGGCGGCGTCGAAGCTGGTCATGCGCAGCTCGGCCAGCAGCGCGTGCGCCGGCGGGGCGACGCGCTCGTCGGGCAGCGGCACCGGGGCCGCCTCGCGCCACTCGGGGCCGAACTTGCCGACCGCGAGCACGTCGCGCAGCGAGGTGCCGTCGAGGCCGAAGCGAGCGTAGTCGTGGGCCGAGCCGATCACCACCATCGCCGTGGCGTCGTTGACGATCCGGTTCGACAGCGAGAACTCGACCGCGCGCTCGCGGAACTTGTCGCAGGTGTCGTCGGGCCCGCGGGCGCACGAGCGGGCCTGGTCGATCAGCCAGGCGGCGCGGGCCCCCGCCCACGCGTCCTGCAGCAGCGGCGACGGCGAGCGCGTCAGGGCCACGCCGTGGCGGGCCGCGACCTCGTGCCCGACCAGCTCGACCTCGAGCTCGTCCTCGGCGTACTCGGCGTAGACCAGCACGTCGTCGCCCGCCTGCACGCTCTCGAGCTTCTGCGGGTAGACCCAGCCGCTGCCGGGCACGCGCACCTCGACATCGCGGACCACGGTGCGGGTCAGGCGGTGGGCCACCACCCGCGGCGTCACCCCGCTGCGCAGCAGCAGCCCCGGCCGCGTCGACGCCAGCTCGTGGCCCATCGCCTTCAGCGTCTCCGGCCGCGCGCCCAGCTGCGTCAGCGCCGTCAGCCCGCGCAACAGCGCCGGGTCGGCCGCCCCGCCCTCGACCATCACGTCGAGCCGGGCCACCCCGAGCTTGCGCAGCCGGTCGGCCTCGGCGACGAGCGCGGCCTCGGCGTGCGCGCCGGCGGTGATGAGCCCGTCGGTCATCACCAGCATGCGCCGGGCCGGCCGCTCGCCGCCGCGGGCCGCGAAGCGCAGCGCCCCGAGCAGGTTCGACGCTCCGAGCGGCCGCCGCGAGCGGACGGCCGCCAGCTCGGCCTCGCCGAACCCGCGGATCGGGCCCTCGTACGCCACCTCGGCGCCCTGGTCGAACGCCACCACGCGCAGCGGGATGTCCTCGGGGACACGTGCGCCGATCTCCGTGATCAGCTGCCCGAGGCGGTCGACGTGGGTGTCCCAGCCGAGCGCCTGCGACGCGCTGGTGTCGAACAGGATCGCCAGGCTCTCGATCGGGTCGAGGTGGTCGTGGGGGATCGGCGAGATCCGGGCCACCACCATGTTGTCGTGGCGCAGGCCGAGCTCGCGCAGCCCGTGCGGCTGCACCACGATGTCGCCGGTCGGTCGGACGTCGGCGAAGCGGTAGAACTCGCCGTCGCCGCGGACCCCGGCGAACAGCGGGTCGCCGGCCATCACCAGCGGCGCGCGCGACCGCAGCGCCACCGCCAGCTCGCGCAGCGGCGCCAGCCCGGCCACCGGCACGCGGTACGGCTCGCTGCGCCCGCGCATCTCCTGCGTGTACGCGACGATCAGCCGCGTCTGTTGCCGCGCCGCGATCGGCTCCACGCGAGCGACGAAGCGCTCGCCCTCGGGCGCGCCGACCAGCTGCGGCTCCTGCGGCGCGTGGTCCAGCGCCAGCTGCTGGATCGCCGTGCGCCGCGGCACCACCTCGGCCTCTTGCCACGCCCCGTCGCGGAACGCCGCGAAGCGGGTCACGCGGGCGCCCGGCGGGATCGCCAGCGCCAGGCGACCGGCCAGAGTGCGGCCCTCCGGGTTGTCGAACGCCAGCTCGAGCTCCGTGAACGCCAGCGGCTGATCGAGCACCGCGCGGACCCGCAGCACCCGCAGCGGCAGCTCGGCCCCGTCGGCCGCGGTCAGCGAGATCGGCGGCTCGCGCCGGATCGGCTCGTCGGCGCCGCTCTTCGCCACCAGCGTCGCCACGTCGGGTCCGGTCTCGGTGCGGACGGTCGGCCCGCCGCACGCGAGCGCTAGCACCGCGACGGCGATCGGCGCCGAGCTCCAACGAGCCAACCTGTTGCTACGGAGTGCCATCCCGATGCGCGCGGACCGACACCAACGGTCGCACAGGGGACCTTGCGGCGCAACCTGGCGGCCCGCAGCCCCGCCCTGACGCCGGGGTGCCTGCCGCTGCCGAGGTCCCACCTTGTCCCACGCGAACACGCGCGCGCGTGCGCAGCTCACGGCCCGGCCGCCCGGCTGACCCGAACGCCAGGTCGCGACGATTTTGCTAAGGTCCGCCGCGCGTGCCACCGGACCCCGTCACCGCCTCGCCGCCCCCGATCGCCGTCGTCCTCGCCGCGGGCAAGGGCACGCGCATGCGCTCCGACCTGCCCAAGGTCCTGCACCCGCTGGCCGGCGAGCCGCTGGCCGTGCACGTCTTGCGCAGCGCCCGGGCGGCCGGCGTCGCCGGCCTCGTCGTCGTCGTGGGCCACGGCGCCGAGCAGGTCGAGGCGGCCCTGCGGCCCGTGTTCGCCGACCTCCGCTTCGTGCTCCAACCCCAGCAGCTCGGCACGGGCCACGCGGTCCAGTGCGCACTACCCGCGATCGGCGATCACGACGGTCCCGTGCTCATCCTCTCCGGTGACGTCCCGCTGCTGCGACCCGACACCCTCGCCGGCCTCGTCGACGCCTGCGCAACCAGCGGCGCCGGCCTGGCGCTCGCCACCTTCGAGCCCGCCGACCCGCACGGCTATGGCCGGATCGTCCGCGACGACCACGGGCGGATCCACGCGATCGTCGAGGAGCGCGACGCCGACGCGGCCACGCGCGCGATCCGGGAGTGCAACGCCGGGGTCTACTGCGCTCGCGCCGAGCTCCTGCGCAGCGAACTGCCGAGCCTCGGTCGGGCCAACGCCCAGGGGGAGATCTACCTGACCGACCTGGTGGCCCGCGCCGCCCCCCGCGGCGTGCTCACCTTGAAGGTCCCGGCCGACGAGGTCGCCGGCGTCAACACCCCCGAGCAGCTGGCCGCCGTCGGCGAGCTGCTGGCCGCCCGCGCCGGCTGACTCGTTGAACATGTCCGAAGGAGCATGCCCTCATGGACATGCCCCTGCGAACCTGCCCTCTCGAACCTGCCCTCGCACCCGCCCTCGATCCGATCCTGCGCTCGGCAGCCCTCGCACGCCGGCGCCGGACGGGTCTTCAGCGCTCGCGCCGAGCTCCTGCGCGACGAGCTGCCGGGCCGGGCCAAACGCCCGGCGGCATCTCTACCTGGCCGACCCGGTGGCCCGCACCCCCCCGCGACGAGCTCACCTTGAAGGTCCCGGCCGACAAGATCGCCACGAGCTGATGGCCGCCGCGCCAGCTGACCGTTCGCACATGTCCGAACGGTCATGCCTTTATGAACATGCATGCGGACGGCCGAGGTTCAGCCGCGAGCGGGCCCCGGATCTCGGCGGAGCCGACCGTCACCGCCAACAGAGAGCTCCCGGAGGACGGGGGCCGGGACGCCCCGGCACCGAGTTTGCGCAGGACGAGGCAATCGCCGTCTCGAGGCGCGCCGGCCGTTACGAAGTCCGAGCAACTGTCTGAGGGGACAGGGCGTCCCGGACACCGGCCCCGCGACCCTCGCCGCGCATCGATCCGGGGCCCGCTCGCGGCGTGCGATCGCCGGCTGGTGTCCCATGTCCCAGGCGCCGCCGCCTACGAGGCGCCCGCACACGGCCCGTTGCTCATCGGCCACGCCGCCGCGAACGCCGTCCACCTCGCCGGCTCAGCGCTGGATCGCCGCCACTTCGTCGACCTGGCTGCGCAGCTCGTGGATGTCGAACGGCTTCTCGATGAAGCGATCGCAGCCCGCGTCCATCGCCTGCCGGCGCTCGCGCTTCATCACGCTGGCGGTGACTGCGAGGACCGGCGTCGCGGCGATGTCGGGGGTCGCGCGGATCCGCTGGACCACCTCGATCCCGCTGATGCCGGGCAGGTCGAGGTCGAGCAGGACCACATCGGGCCGCCGGTCGCGCACCAGGGCCAGGCCGGACACCCCGTCCTTGGCGCCGATGACCTCGTAGTCGCCGGACAGCTCGAGGATCTTGCGGGCCAGAGCGAAGTTGCTCGGGTTGTCCTCGATGTAGACGACGAGCTTGCGGCCCTCCACGGACTGCAGTCTAGCGGACAACGGCGCGGCGCGGGCGGGCCTTGCGTTACACTCGCGGCCCATGCACGACCGTGACGCCCGCGCAGGCGACCGCCGATCCCGGCGGCCTGCTCCGAGTCGGTGGTCGTGCGGCCCCGCGTGGGGTCTCCTCGCGGCAGGGGTCTTGCCGTGGACGGCAGCCGCCGCTCCGCCCGCCAGCACCAGCCCGCCCGCGACTGCGGCGGCGGCGAGCCCGACCGCCGCCGCCAGCGCCGGGACCGCGACAACTTCGACGCAGGAGCGGCGGAGCGTCACCATCGCCGCCCTCGAGGTCCGCGGCACCGAGCAGACCCCCGCCGCGCGCGTCGTCGAGATCCTCGCCGGCGAGGGCCTGCGCCAGGGCGAGACCCTCCTGTGGCCCGAGGACGCGCGGGTCCAGCGGGCTCGCCTGCGGCTGCTGCAGACCGACGCTTTCGAGCGCGTCACCCTGCGCCTGCGCCCGCTCGCCGGCGATCCCGGCAGCGTCACCTTGACCGTCGACCTCGAGGAGCGCAGCTCGCTCGAGGTCACCGACCTGTACCTCGGGACATCTCGCTTCACCCCCTTTCGCGGCGGCATCCAGGCGCTCGAGCGCAACTTCCTCGGCCGCGCCCTGCAGCTCGGCGGCGGCTTCGTGTGGGGCAGCTTGCCGCGGCAGGTCCCGCGCAGTCGGCGGCAGCAGGCCTTCCGCCTCCACCTCGCCGCCCCGCGCCTGCGCGGCTCGCGGTTCGGCCTCGCCGGCACCGTCTACGTCACCTCCGCCAGCGAGCCGTACCGGATCGCCGGCCGCACCGACGACCCTGACCCGTCCCTGTTCCGCACCGTCGACTACGGCCGGATCGGCGGCATCCTCGGCACCACCTTCAACGCCGGCAACCGCCTCGTCTTCGGCCTCGATTACCGGTTCGAGCGGGTCAACGCCCAGCTGCCGACCGACCCGACCTACACCTCGCCGATCGGCGAGTCGCAGCCGATCGACCTCGAGCTGCGGCCCGGCGTCCACCGCCTCACCTCCTTCAACTTCGGCCTCAACTACGACGGCCGCGACGAGGCCGCGCGGCTCGGCAAGGGCGCGCGCGTCGCCCTCGATCTGCAGCTCAGCTCGCCGCTGGTCGGCAGCCAGTACGAGTACATCAAGCTGGTCGCCGGCGCGGCCTACAGCTTCCGCCTGCCCTGGGGCCACTGGATCACCCCCAGCGTCGTCGCCGGGCAGATCGCCGGGCGCGCCCCGCGGTTCGAGCGGTTCTTCGCCGGGGACCTCAGCGACTGGACCCCCGGGCGCGAGTTGGGTCTCATCTACACCACCCGCAGCCCGGTCGACGTCTTCAATACCGGCGTCGACAGCCGCGTCCTCGGCTCGTTGTTCGCCCGCTTCGACCTCGAGTACGTGTGGCCGCTGTTTCAGCGCAACCGCGTGCGCGGGATCAAGGCCGGCTACCTCATGTGGTCGACCGGCATCTTCACCTTCGCCGGCGACTCCTCGGAGCGGGCCCGTCACCGCGCCGCCGGCGAGTGGGCCGCCCCGATCGGCTTCAACGCCAACTTCGGCCTGCGCCTCGAGACCGTCGTCGGCGCCCTCGAATTCACCGTCGGCAACGTCCTGCGGAGGACCCCGCTGTGAGACGGCGCGCCCTCCTCCTCGCCGGCCTCTCGCTGCCGCTGCTGGGCGCCAGCGGCCTCGAGCTGCTGCGCAACCGCCGGGCCAAGTTCGAGGAGGTCGGCGACGGCGTGCTCATGACCGCCGCCATGCCGGAGCTGTTGCCCACGCGCGACGGCGACGCCATGGCCTCGCTCGAGTCGGCGTTCGCCACCACCCTCGTGTTCGAGATCGTCGTCTACCGCGCCGGCCACAGCGTCGCGGTCGACCAGCGCTCGCGCGTCGTCAAGATCCAGTACAACCCCTGGAAAGAGCGCTACGTGGTCACCACCAGCGATCCGGGACGCGCCCCGCAGATCCGCTACTACACCGACCGCGACGAGGCGATCGCCCGCGCCACCACCCTCGACCGCGTCCGCGTCGCCCGCGTCAGCGCCCTCCAGCGCGGCCCCGAGGCCGTCTACTTCGCCACGGTCGTCGGCCAGCGCAACCCGATCGACCGCGACCTGCTCGCCCCGCAGTCCGGTGACGAGTGGGACCGCGGCCAGGGGCGCGACCTCTCGGTCTTCTCGCGCTGGGTCGGCATCTTCGTCCGCGCCACCCAGAGCGCCGAGCAGACCTTCGCAATAAAAACCGTCCCGGGCTTCTATCTGGTGTCGTCATGAGTCCGCGCGGTCCCAGCGACGACGACGCCCCGCGCCCGGGGCCGCCCCCGGCGGACACCCCGCCCGGCGATCGCGCCGCTGCCGATCCCTCGCGCTCCGGTCCGCGCGACGACCTCCCCGGCACCTCGCGCCCGCCCCCTGCTTCGCGCGACCGCGCCGAACCTTCGCCCACGCGCCCGACCACCGACCCGCGCAGCAAGCCCGAGCCCTCGCGCCCGCCCGTCGGGGGCAAGCGCGAGCCCTCGCGCCCGCTCGCGCGGCCGGCAGGGCGTCCGCCCTCGACCGTCACCCCGGCCGCGCGGCCCGAGTCGTCCGCCCACCCGCGCGCCGACAAGTCCGCGACCGACGCTCCGCAGCGGCCGTTCGCCTCGTTCGCCCGCTTCTCCGCCCCCGACTCGCGGCCCTCCGATCTCTCGCGGATCCGCATGACCCGGATCGGCCAGCGGATCGTCGCCGCGCCGCGGGTGCCGTGGTGGGGGCGGCTCGAGTCGCGGGTGATCACCGCGCTCGTGTGCCTCGGGATCCTCTGCGTCGGCGCCTCCGCCTACCTCGTCGCCCTCACCGTGCAGTACTTCGAGGGCATCGTCGGCTCGGCCACGCAGAAGAGCGACGACGCGGTCGCCCTCTCGCTGCCCTTCTACGACGGCTACGTCAAGGCGCGCAAGGAGACCTACCGGGCCCGCCTCGAGGCCATGGCCCGCGAGCTCGAGCTGGCGGCCGCGCGCGGCGAGCTCGCGGCCGACGACCCGGCCGGCCTGCGCGAGCTGCTGCACGAGCACTTGCGGCGCGAGCCCGACCTCGTCGAGCTGTCGGCCGGCGGCCCGCACCACGCCCTGGCCGAGCGGCGGGCGCTGCTGCCCGAGGACGAGGGCGCGCGGATCTGGGTCATGTCCGGCCCTGTCCCTTTGAACATGTTCCCTGCGACAGGGCCGATCGACCAGGCCGGCCTGTCCGCCATCTTCGCCCTCGACCCGGCGCTCGACCGCGACTACCAGTCGCTCGGCATGATCAAGCGCGGCCTCGACTACGTCACCGTCGACGGCAACGTCGTTGACCGCGGCGAGCTCGAGCGGGCGGTGTATCGCGCGATCGGGGCCGCCAGCGCGCTGGTGCTGATGGTCGCCTTCATCGCCGGCTTTTTGCTCGCGCGGGCCACCACGCGCAAGCTGAGCATGCTCAGCGACGCCATGCTGCGGGTGGCCGGCGGCGATCTGCTCGCGCGCGTGCCCGAGCTCGGCAACGACGAGCTCGGCCAGCTCGGCGCCGCCTTCAACGGCATGCTCGACGAGCTCGCCTCGGCCCAGCGCAAGCTGTCGTACCTGCAGCGGGTCGGCGCCTGGCAGGAGATGGCGCGGCGGATCGCCCACGAGATCAAGAACCCGCTGACCCCGATCCAGCTGGCCGCGCAGCAGCTGCGCGAGAAGGACCCGGGCACCGACGAGAACTTCTCGCGCCTGCTCCGCTCCTCGGTCGAGATCGTCGAGGACGAGATCGAGTCGCTGCGGCGCATGGTCACCAGCTTCTCGCGCTTCGCCAAGGTCCCCGAGGCCCAGCTCGAGCCGACCGTGGTCGCGCGGATCCTCGGCGAGTTCGAGCGCGCCTACGGCCACCTCACCGAGCGCGAGTCGGATGTCCTCGAGGTCATCCCCGCGCCCCCGTCGCTCGTCATCCTCGGCGATCGCCAGCTGCTCAAGCAGTGCCTCGTCAACCTGGTCGAGAACGCGGTGCTGTCGCAGCGGCAGCGCGGCCCGGTGCACGTGCGGGTGGTCGCGCGCCCGGCCGAGGGCGAACCCGGGTTCGTCGAGCTGCGGGTCGACGACAACGGCCCCGGCATCGAGCCCGAGCGGCGCGAGCGGGTGTTCGAGCCCTACGAGTCGACCCGCAAGGAGGGCACCGGCCTCGGCCTGGCGATCGTCAAGAAGGTCGTCCTCGATCACAACGGCGAGGTCCGGGTCGAGGACAGCGAGCTCGGCGGCGCCGCCGTGGTGATCCGGCTGCCGCTCCACGAGCCCGGGGGTTGACCCGGTCGCCGACCCCGCGCCCGGGGCAGATCTGCGCAGTGCGCCGGCTCCCGCGCCCGCGCAAACAGCGCGCCGCGCAGACCGCTTGTGACAGTGCGCGCGCGCCGGCCCGCGCGCCTCGTCCGCGGCCCGATCCGGCGCAGACTCCACGCGGACCGGGCTGCCCGGCTTGTGGCCGCCGGGGTATCGTTGGCCCGCTCGGCTCCAGAGCTCTCGCGCATGACCTCCGCTGACACCGATCTCGGGTTCCCGACCAAGGGCTCGCTCAAGCGCGTGCCGTTCTCCAGCCTCCTGCGCGACATCGCCGGAGCCGGCGTCACCGGCAGCCTGTACCTGATGAGCGGGGACACGAAGAAGGTCGTGTTCTTCGTCGACGGCCGGCCGACGGTCGTCCGCAGCAACCTCGCCAGCGAGTTCCTCGGCCAGATCTTGACCGATCAGGGCCTCATCACCCAGGAGCAGTGCGACAACACCCTCGAGGCCATCCGGCGCACCGGCAAGAAGCAGGGCGAGCTGCTGGTCGAGATGGGCATCCTCTCCGAGCACAACCTGCGCTACGGCCTGGACGAGCAGCTGCGGCGCAAGTTGTTCGAGATCTTCGCCTGGGACGAGGGCCGGTTCCAGTTCAAGGAGGGGACCGAGCCGGGCATCAGCGGCACGCCGCCGGCCGGCACCACCGAGGCGCTGATCCTCGCCGCCATCCAGGAGCGCTTCACCGACGAGCGCGCGCGCGAGGCCCTGCGGCCGTGGGCCGACAAGTACCCGACCCAGAGCCCGCGGTGGAGCGGCGACGCGGCCGGCCTCGAGCTCTTGCCGGAGGAGCTCTACTTCCTGCGCTGCATCGACGGCAGCCGCACCACCGACGAGCTGCTGTCGCGCCGGCCCGACCTCGAGGTCCCGCAGCTGTCGACCTTGCTGCTCGGCCTCATCAGCGCCGGCGTCGTCGACCCGCTCGACGCCAAGGCGCCGCGGCGCCTGGCCCCGCTGCGGCCCAACCTGACCCCGCCGACCTTGCCCGAAGAACAGCTCGCGCCGGGCTTCGAGGTCCTGTCGACCATCGGCGAGTACGAGGACACCCCGCTGCCGAGCCGCCTGCCGGTCGACCTCGGCGCCTCCTCGAGCCGGAACCCGCGCGTCCCGCTGCTGCCGACCGAGGACGAGGAGATGTTCCGCGGCCTCAACGTCGACGAGAGCGTCGTCACCGATCCGCGCAACCTGAGGGCCAAGCTCCAGAGCGCCGCCATCCGCGAGGTCATCCCCCGCCCCGCGCCCGCTGCCTCCGCGCCCGCTGTCGGGAGCGCCGACGTCTCCGGCTCGTTCGACGCCGAGACCGACTTCAGCGACCTGCGCGACGGCCCCGAGGACTCGATCCGCGGCCCTGCGCCGGTTCCCGCACCCGCGACGGCCCCCGCGCCCAGGCCGGAGATGCCCAAGCCCGAGGGCCTCAAGCTCGGCCCCGGCCTCGCCTCCCTGTTGCGCAAGGAGGCGCCCCCGATCGTCCCGCCGGTCGAGACGGCCGCCGACGTCTCGCACACCTCCGCGGTGATCGCCCTGCTCGACGACCCCGAGCTGCCCGAGGACCTCGCCGATCCCGACGACCTCCTCGGCGACGAGTCGCTCGCCGGCGTCGCCCTCCCCGACGAGCCGCTGCCCGACGAGTCGCTCGCCGGCGTCGCCCTCCCCGAGGAGTCCCTCGCCGGCATCGCCCTCCCCGACGAACCGCTCCCCGAGGAGTCCCTCGCTGGCATCGCCCTCCCCGACGAGCCGCTCCCCGAGGAGTCCCTCGCCGGCATCGCCATCCCCGACGAGCCGCAGGCCGCCGACGCCGACGAGCCGCTCGAGGACATCGAGGAGCTCGAGGAGCTCGACGACGAGATGATCGAGGACGAGCACGACGACGCGGACGAGGCCGGCGGTGACGACGAACCCGCCGAGCCGCCCGTGGCCGCCGCCAGCGACCCCGCGAGCGAGCCTGACGGCCCTGCCGGCCTCGCCGGCGGCGACCTCGACGCCGAGCCGCCGCCCACCCTCGCGCCGGAGGGCCTCGCGCCCGAGCCCCTCGCCGACCTGCCCGAAGAGCCAGGTGACCTCGGCGACCTCGCCGAGCTCGGCGACAGCGCCCTGCTCTCGATCGCCGCCGTCACCGCCGACGCCGGGGCCGAGCCCGACGCCGGCCTCGAGCCCGACGCCGGCCTCGATCCCGACGACCTGCTCGCCGGCGTCGACGACGACCTCCTGCTCGCCGACGGCGACGAGCCGCTGCCCGACCTCGGCGACCTCGACGGCCTCGAGCTCGGCGACGACCTCGGCGACCTCGCCGGCGACCTCGGCGACGACCTCGGCGGCGCCCCGCTCGATCCCAACGTCTCCGGCGACCTCTCGCTGTCGGTCGACCTGGCCGACCTCGGCGATCCCAACGTCTCCGGCGACCTCTCGGCCGAGATCGGTGACCTCGGCGAGGACGACGAGGCCGAGGAGCTCGACCCGCTCGACGAGGAGCCCGAGCTCGGCGACCTCGGCGGCGACGCCGGGTACGCCGACGAGCCGATGCTCGCCAGCGGCGAGAACACCTTCGTCGGCCCGAACGACGAGGCCGGCGGCGCCGACGGCGGCGCGGAGGCCTACGCCGCCATGCGCTACGGCGAGGCCGAGGCCGCCATGCGCGACGGCGACTACGACACCGCCGTCGCCCTGTTCGAGGACGCGTACAACACCGGCTTCGACACCGCCGACCTGCACGCCCACCTGGCCTTCGCCCGCTACCGCGCCAGCGGCGGCGACCCGGAGATCGGCCAGAACTCGCTCGAGCTGCTCGACTACGCCGAGAGCATCAACCCGAGCCTGGCGATCCTCCACGCCTACCGCGGCGCCATCTTCGTCGGCATGGGCGTCCCCGACAGCGCCCGCGAGTGCTTCGAGCGCGCGCTCTACCTCGATCCGTACTGCGAGCTCGCGCTCGAGTACCGCGACGCCGAGTAGCACCCGCGCCGGCGTCCTCCCTGCCGCACGCATGCGGCGCGAAGGATCGCGCGCCGCTGCGCCCGTACATGTCCCCCGGGACATCTCATCCGTCCACCGACGCTCGCTCGTCGCTCGTCCATCTCCCGGAAGCTTCTGCCGGCGCCCGCGCCCGTGGCTCGCCGACACGGACAGATCCTTGAGGACAGCTCACCCGGACCGGGCCGCTCGTCCGCCGGCCCGCGCAGCGCCCTGCCGTCTCGCGCATCGCGTCGCCGCCTCGTGCCCGCCCCCGCACCCCGCCGCGTCGAGGTCGCTTGCGCCGCGCCCAGCCTCGGGCAGCTTGCGCGCTCGATGCACCGCGCCGCCCTCCGCCGCTCGCTCTCCCCGGTCCTCCCGCTCGTGTGCCTCGCGCTCGCGTGTCACCGCGGCCAGGGCGTCGCCCTCGCGCCCGCGCAGGAGGTCGCGGCCCCCGTCGAGCCCGTCCCCGAACCTCCGCCGCCCCCGCCTCCTGCGCCGCCGACAGCCGACCCGCACCTGCGCCAGGTCGCGGAGCAGGTCTACACCTTCGCCTATCCGCTCGTGCTCATGGACGTCACGCGTCAGGTCATGACGACGCAGACGCCCATCAACACCTTCCAGCACATGCGCGCCTACCCCAGCGCCAAGTTCCGCGACGTCGTCAGCCCCAACGCCGACACCCTCTATTCCTCGGCCTGGCTCGACCTCGCCAGGGAGCCGATCGTCCTCGGCATCCCGGACATGGGCAAGCGTTACTGGCTCATGCCGATGCTCGACGCCTGGACCAACGTGTTCGCCTCGCCGGGCACGCGCACCACCGGCAACAAGGCCCAGCACTTCGCCGTCGTCGGCCCCAACTGGCAGGGCCAGCTGCCCGAGGGCCTCGTCGAGCTGCGCGCGCCGACCGACATCGTCTGGATCATCGGCCGCACCGCCGTCCACAGCGAGCTCGACACCCTCGCGGTGCACAAGCTGCAGGACCAGTACAAGCTCACCCCGCTGTCCGGCTGGGGCCCGATGGCCGTCGCTCCCGAGCCGCCGCCCCTGACCACCGGCGTCGACATCGGCACCCCGCCGGCGCAGCAGGTCCAGGCCATGCCGCCCGAGCAGTTCATGGCCCGGGTCGCCGAGCTCTTGCCGGAGAACCCGCCGGCCGACGCCGACGGCGCCATGGTCGACAAGATGCGCGAGCTGAAGCTCGTGCGCGGCTCGCAGTGGGGCCCCGCCGAGCTCACGCCCTCGGCCGAGCTCGCATTGCGCGAGGGCTTCGAGAACGCCCGCGCCGAGCTGGCCGCCGCCGCTCGCCACTTGCCGGGCGACAAGGTCAACGGCTGGCGGATCTTCGGCGACACCGGCCAGTACGGCGTCGACTACGAGCGACGGGCCCTCGTCGCCGAGGTCGGCCTCGGCGCCAACCTGCCGCAGGACGCGCTCTACCCCGCCACCGCCGTCGACGGCGACGGCCAGCCGCTGACCGGCGCCAACCGCTACGTCCTGCACTTCGACAAGGGCGAGACGCCGCCGGTCGACGGCTTCTGGTCGGTCACCCTCTACGACGAGGAGCACTTCTTCGTCGCCAACCCGATCGACCGCTACGCCGTCGGCGATCGCAGCAAGCTGCGGCGCAACAAGGACGGCTCGGTCGACATCTACATCCAGCAAGAGTCCCCCGGCAAGGCGCGGGAGACCAACTGGCTGCCCGCCCCCGCCGGCCCCTTCAACCTCATCATGCGCCTCTACTGGCCCAAGGAGCAGGCCCTGACGGGCGACTGGGTCCCCCCGCCGGTGACGCGCATGCCCTGAGCGTCGGCGCGCCCTCTCGTAGGACCTTCAGGACATGTCCTGAAGGTCCATCCGTGCGACCGGCGCGCGTGCATTATGTGACCATAAGGACATGTCCATAAGCACAACCGACACGCCACCCGCGCCGCCCGTGCCGAGCCCGTCGCGCCCGCCCACGGCTGCCCCGAAGGACCTGTCCCGAAATACTCCCCACAGCTGACGGCGCCCGGCTCGACCGTCGCGCGCTCGCCCGCTTCTGTCTCAAGAGACCTGGCCCTGAGAACAAGTCGCGCGCTCGTTCGCTGCGGCGGCCCGGCCCGGCTCCGGCGAGCGCGTCGGCTGCCGCGCCGACGCGCCTCGCCTGCCGCTCTCGTCGCGAACGCGCCCGCGCCCGCGCCCGCGTGCGCCTCGGCGAGTGGTCCGCGTCCTGGTCCGCGTGCATCCCCGGGTGGACCGCACGATGAGGCCGCGCTCGAGCTCGGCCAGGAGCGTGGATGATCATGAACAAGCACGTTGCGACCCTCGCCGTCCTCCTCGCCGTCACCGGCGCCTGCCCTTCGTCCTCCAAACCCGGAGCCGCCGCCGACCCGATGCTGCCCACCGGGCCCGACGACTCGCAGGACAGCCCGCCCGGCGGCTTCACCAACGGCGTCGTCACGGCCTCCTCGCAGGTGGCGGCCGACGCCGGTAGCCGCGTCCTCGCCGCGGGAGGCAACGCCATCGACGCCGCCGCGACCGTCCAGTTCATGCTCAACGTCGTCGAGCCGCAGTCGTCCGGCCTCGGCGGCGGCGGCTTCCTCCTGATCTACCTCGCCGACGAGGACAAGACCTACGTCATCGACGCCTCCGAGCGCGCGCCCGCCGGGGCCAAGGCCGACATGTTCGTCAGCCAGGCCGACGCCGAGGTGCGCGGCTCGTCGGGCTACATCGTCGGCGTGCCCGGCACCCTCAAGGGCATCGCCACCGCCCTGGAAAAGTGGGGCACCACCGACCTCGCCGCCGCCGTCGCGCCGGCCATCGTCGCCGCCGAGCGGGGCGTGCGGGTGCACCCGCTGCTCGCCGAGGACATCCGCAGCGGTCGGCTCGACCACGAGCTCGGCGACCCCGCCTACGACGAGGCCCGCGCGGTGTTTCGCCCCACCGAGAAGCCGCTGGTCGAGGGCGACATGCTCACGCAGCCCTTCCTCGCGCGCACCTTGAAGATCCTCGCCGCCGACGGCACGAGCGCCTTCTACGACTGCGGCGACGACACCGGCCTCGCCGAGGCCATCGTCGAGGCCCAGCGAGCCACCCGCGAGGTCAACCCGGACGGGGTCGGCAGCATGACCTGCGACGACCTGCAGAAGTACGACGTCGTCATCCGCAACCCGCTGTCGCGGCCGTACCGCAACTACACCGTCGTCACCGCCCCGCCGCCCTCGGCCGGCGGCGTCGGCCTGCTGCAGATGCTCGGCGTCCTCGAGCGCTTCCCGATCGGCGGCGAGGACATGGGCCCGATGGACAGCCAGACTTTGAACCTCGAGCAGGAGGCCATGCGCCTCGCCTACGCCGACCGGGCCATGTGGATCGGCGATCCCGACGTCGTCCGCGTCCCCGTCGCCGGCCTGCTGTCGACCGGCTACATCGAGGACCGCTCGCGGTCGATCCAGCTCGGCGCGCGGATCCCCGAGATCGTCGCCGGCGACCCGCGGCCGTTCGATCCGACCGACCGGCCCGAGGGCATGATCGCCCCGGTCACCGGCGACCCGCGCGACGGCGGCGGCCACACCACCCACTTCAACGTCATCGACGGCGCCGGCAACATGGTCAGCTGGACCAGCACCCTGTCGTCGGCGTGGGGCTCCGGCCTGATGGTCCCGAACTACGGCTTCATGCTCAACGACTCGCTGTCCAACTTCAACCATCACCCGACCCGCAGCACCGACCCGAACGCGATCGACCCCGGCACCAACGACCCCGCGCCGAACAAGCGCCCGCTCAGCAGCATGGCCCCGACCCTGCTGTTCGTCGACGGCCGGCCGATCGCCGCCTACGGGGCCGCCGGCGGCTCCACCATCCTCAGCACCATGCTGACGCTCACCCTGAACCTCGTCGATCACGACATGAAGCTGGCCGAGGCGATCGCCGCCCCGCGCCTCACCCTGCAGAGCGGCAGCAGGAGCGCCGTCACCGGGGTCGAGCCCGGCCTCATGCTCAAGAACCTCGAGCCCCTGCGCAGGCTCGGCTACTCGTTCGACCTCGTGTTCAGGCTCGGCGCCGCCCAGGCCGCCGTCCTGTTCCCCGCCACCGGCGAGAGCTACGGCGCCGCCGACCCGCGCCGGCTCGGCGGCGTCGCCGGCCCGTCCAGGTGACCCGAAGGGCATGCCCTCCCGGACATGCCCTTCAGAACATGCTCACGAGGGCATGTCCGCACGGACATGCCCTTTCAGCGCGCGTCGAGCTCGGCCGCCGTCGCGGCCATGATCGGCACCGCGAAGTCGACCAGCGCGCGGGCCGGCAGCAGGTGGCTGGCGGCCGCGCCGATCGGCCCGCTGCGGGCCAGCCCGGCGGCGAGGAAGCGCTCGACGATGGCGCCGAAGAGCCGGTCGGGCCAGTCCTTGATCCCGTTCATGCTGTCGAACTCCTCGACGTCGAGCCACACGCGGGCGCCGTCGCGCAGCACGGGCACGCGCACGCGGGCCACCCGCTTGTCCGGGATCGGCGCCAGCGCCTCGGCGTAGTGCAGTAGCGTCACCTGGTCGAGGTCGGAGCCGACCAGCAGCACCTTGCCGCCGACCTCGCACAGGCGCGCCAGCGGCGAGCCCTCGCCGAGGCCGTAATTCGGCGCGTGGTCGCGAGTCAGGAACTCGGCGAGCGCGCCCGCGGCCCCCATGCGCATGCCGACGTTGGCGCTGCAGCGCACCTTCGGGTGGCCGCGAAAGAACTCGGCCAGCACCCCGAAGTCGCGGCTCGCTCGCGTCAGGGAGGGGTCGAACGGCGGACAGTGCTCTTCGATGAAGCGCTCGTCCTCGGGCGGGTGCAGCCCTCGACCGATGTCGTCGTACGGCGACGGACAGCCGAGGTACACCATCATCGTCCCGACCTCGCCGACCGCCGCGAGGATCGCCGCGATGAGCGTGTCGGGCCCGCCCAGCAGCGATCCGGCCGCGCGCAGCGACGCGTGCACCATCACAGTGTCGCCGGGCACGACGCCGAGCGCCGCGCAGTCGCGCACGAGCATCTCCTGGGTGATCCGCGGACAGGCGAGGTTCATGGTCGCTCCTGGCCGCGACCATAGGCCGGACCCGCGCCGACGACAAGCGCGGGCCCGCGGTGTTACAAGCAGACATGGACCCGCACGTCCTCGATCTCGGGACGCACATCGGCCCGACTCTGGTGCGGCGGCAGTTCCTCGACGCCCACCCGCACGTCGGCGACGCGCTCGAGCGGGCCCACGCGCGGATCGTCGTGTTCGAGCCCGACGACCACGACCTCGCGTTCTTCCCCGCCGTCCAGCGCGCCCTCGACGTCGCCGTCCCGGCTGTCCCTGCGGACATCTTGCCGCTCTTCGTCGCCCTCGTGGTCCTGCCCGACCTCGTCGCCGCCTGCGGCTACGACTTCTCCCGCACCCACGCCCCGGTGCCGCCGCTCGCCTGCCCGCGCGGCGACGTCCTCGGCTACATCGCCCTCGGCGAGGGCGGCGGCCTGTTCTTCGCCGCCGACGGCCGCCGCGGCACGCCCACGCCCGAAGCAGTGCTCGCCGTGCTCGCGCGCGCCGCGTCTCGACGCTGAAACGACGACGACCCCGGGAGCCGCGCCCCCGAGGTCGTCCTCGCGTCATCCGCGGCGCGGCGTCAGACCGCCGGCGTCACG
Organism: Nannocystis punicea; assembly: GCF_026965555.1. GTDB lineage: Bacteria > Myxococcota_A > Polyangia > Nannocystales > Nannocystaceae > Nannocystis > Nannocystis punicea. Next base: position 6,577,649 of record NZ_CP114040.1, read on the forward strand.
CCGAGCTCGGTGAGCAGGTGGTCGGCGCCGTCGACCGCGTCCATCACCCACAGGACGTAGCGGATGTCGACGTGGATCGAGCGGGTGATCGGCGGCATGAACACCCAGTCGCTGGCCATCGCCTCGATGTTGCCGTCGAACACCAGGCCGGTGAGCTCGCCCTTGGCGTTGAGCGTGGCCGAGCCGGAGTTGCCGCCGGTGATGTCGAGGTCGGCGAGGAAGTTGACCGGCACTTCGCCCAGCTCCTGGGCCGTGTAGGGCCCGAACTTCCGCGCCGCGATCGCGTCGAGCGCCGCCTTCGGGGCCGCGAACGGCTCCTCGCCGGTGTTCTTCACCACCATCTCCGACACCGTCGTGAACGGCTTGTAGACCGGCGCGCCGGCCGACGGCGAGTAGCCGCGGATGGTCCCGAAGGTCACGCGCAGCGTCGAGTTGGCGTCGGGCGCCAGCGACCCGTTGTGGTAGGCGCGCAGCGCCTCGATGTAGCGCGGGCGCAGCGCGGCCATCGCCCCGGTCGCGGCCTCGCCCTGCTTCTTGTGCTCGTCGACGATCGGCCGCAGCTTGGCCGCCAGCTTGACGAACGGGTCGGCGCTGGCCTTGACCGTCTTGGCGCTCGACGCCCGCAGCGCCTCGAGGCGGACCACCGCGTCGCCGAGCTTGGTGCCCTTGTAGAGCTTGTCGAGCGCGCGGTCGATGTCGTTGTCGGTGATCGTCCCCTTCTTGCCGACGATCGTCGTCAGCACCTCGGGGCGCTCGGCCTCGGGCAGCTTGGCGGCGCGCTGCAGGTACAGGCGGAACACCGCGCGGTCGAGCTCGGGGTGGTAGTTGGCCTGCAGCGCCTGCATCGACTGCTCGAGGTCCCGCTCGTCGCGGGCCTGCATGCCGAGCTTGCGCTGGTCGTCCGGCTTGGCGCGCTCGTCGGCCAGGCGCACGATCGTGTCGGCCGCCTGCAGCAGCAGCGAGCCGCGCACCAGGTCGTCGTGGGCCGCGTCGCGCTCGCGCGTCTTCGCCTTCTCGGTCGTCAGCGTCGCCATCTGCGCCAGCACGTCGCCGTACTTGGCCTTGCGCGCCTCGTCGCCCTCGATCCACTTCTGCAGCTCGCCCTCGATGCGGGCCTTGTCGGCCGCGACCCCGCCCTTGACCAGGCCGTCGCGCATGCCGCGGAAGTTGAGCAGGTAGTTGTTGAGCCCGCGCAGGCGCGAGGCCCCGGCGATCTGCGCCTTCGGGTCCTTCTTGCCGATCCCCTCCATCACCGCGATCAGCTCCTCGTACAGCTGGATCTGCCGGCTGTAGTACCAGTCGGCCGCCTGCTGCGCCTCGGCCGAGGTCTTGAGCCGCTGCGTGCGGCCCGGGTAGCCGGCCACCATCACCAGGCTGCCCTCGGTCGCCTTGTCGGTCGCCACCTTCAGGTGGTGCTTCGGCTTGTACGGCACGTTCTCCGGCGAGAAGTCGGCCGGCTGGCCGTCCTTGCCGACGTACGCGCGCAGGAACGAGAAGTCGCCGGTGTGCCGCGGCCAGCGCCAGTTGTCGATGTCGCCGCCGAACACGCCGATGCCCTCGTGCGGCGCGTACACCAGGCGCACGTCGCGGAGCTCGGTCTGCTCGATCTGGAAGAACTGCGCCCCCTCGTAGAAGCTCGCCACGGTGCAGCGCACGCCCGCGCGACCGCCCTCGCACGCGCCCACCAGCTGCTTGCGGCGGTCCTCGATCTGCCCCGCGCGCTTGTCGTCGGGCGCGCCCTCGAGCCCGCCGAGCACCTTGTCGGAGACGTCCGTGAACGCGGTGGTCACGAACACGCGCGCCGCCGGGCCGCCCGACTTCTCGTCGGCGCGGGTCTTGGCCAGGTAGCCGTTGTCGAGCAGGTTGTTCTCGGGCGTCGAGTTGGTCTGCAGGTAGCGCGTCACGCAGTGGTGATTGGTGACGATCAGGCCCTCGGGCGACACGAACGAGGCCGAGCAGCCGCCGAGGCTGACGATCGCGCCGAGCGGGAAGGCCGTCGGGTCGGTCAGCGCCGCCGGGTCGTAAGCGAGCCCGAGGCTCTTCAGCGTCTCCGCGTGGGCCGTCATCTGCCCGGGCATCCACATCCCGCCGGGGTTCTCGAACTTGACGGCGGGCGTGGTCGGACCTGTCTCTTGGGCCACACTCTCGCCGCCGGTCGGAGTGGCCGAGTCGGCGCCCTTGCCGGCGCAACCGGCGAGGAGGAGCACGAGGGTGAGGCTGGAAGGCAGCGCGGCGGGGAGGGTGCGGAGCATGCCGGGATGGGTATCAGATCCGCGCGGTGGCTGCGCGCCGCATTCGCGTGACCTCCCCGGGTCTCGCGCGGTGAAACCGGCGCGAGCGCGCGGCACCGGGCCCGGCGGCCCGCGCGGCCCGTGAGCTGCCCACGTGCGCCCCCTCGCACGGACTTGCCCGCAGCGGGCCCTGAGGTTTAGCCTTCCGCGCGCGTGCCTCGCCCTCGCGTCTCGCTGCTCGTCGGCAACCCCACGGCCCGCAGCGGCAAGGCCGAGGCGGCGATCGCCGCGGCGATGGAGGGCCTGACGAAGGCCCGGCTGGAGCCCGAGTTCTTCTCGACGCTGCCGCAGGGGGCCACGGTCGCGGCGCTCGCCGACCGGCTCGAGCGCGGCGACGTGGCGCGGGTGATCTACCTCGGCGGCGACGGCACCTTCGCCGAGACCGCCAAGGGCATCATCCTCGCCCGCGAGCGCTGCGGCGTCGACACGCCGATGGGCATGTTGCCGATGGGCACCGCCAACGACCAGGGCCGCAGCTTCGGCGTCCACTCCGGCCTCAAGGCCCTGCCCGACAACATCGCCATCATCGCCGCCGGCGTCGAGCAGTGGCTGGACGTAGGTCAGGTCGAGGCCTTCGACGCCGCCGGCGAGGTCGTCGACCACGACCTCTGGTTCGACAGCTGGGGCCTCGGCCTGTCGGCGCAGATCCTGGCCAAGCGCAACCGCGACCGCAAGATCGTCGCCAAGATCCCCGTCCTGCGCCAGCTCTACCGCGACAAGCTGGTCTACATCCGCGCCGGCCTGTCGAGCCTCGCCAAGAACGCCCTCAAGTCGCTGGTCGGCAAGGCCCGCTTCGCCGCGCTCATCACCATCGACGGCGAGACCCGCGAGCTCGGCGGGATCAACGACATCGTCATCAAGGGCACCCTGCTCTACGGCGGCGACTGGATCTTCGACCCCACCTCCAAGCCCGACGACGGCAAGTTCGAGGTCATCATCGTCGAGAACCCCGCCGACTGGGGCGCCACCACGCTCCGGGCCCACAAGCGCAACCCGGTGACGAGCGACGACCTCGCGGTCCTCGGCCTCGCGCCCAAGCAGATCCCGCGCGGCTCGCAGATCGAGGTCAAGATCTTCCGCCCCGCCGGCATGGGCCCGGTGCCCTCGCAGATCGACGGCGAGGAGTACGTCTCGACCGATCACTACCGGATCCGCAACCTCTTCCACTACCTGCGCATCATCGTCCCCGAGGACCCGCACTGGGTCTGACGCGCGCGACCTCGACGTCTCGCAGGCATCGCTCGTGATCGCGGGCGACCGCACATCCTCGGCCCGCGGCGCCGCAGCCGTTGCGCAACGCCTCACCACCGCGCACCGCCGCCTCGCTCGTGCGCCCGCCGCCGGCGCCCTCGTCGGGCTCGCTGGCCGCCCGCGCGCTTGCGGGGCGCGGGCGGCCCGTGGCACGCTGGTCCGCCGGTTCGCAATGTCTTCGGGCCCGGCCAAACCCGTCTCACGTCTCCGCGGGCTGCTGCTCGCCGCGCCGGCGTGGGCCGCCCTCGCCTGCAGCGATGTCGAGGCGCTGCAGCGGCAGATCAGCGAGCGCCTGCAGCAGGGCCTGACCTCGACCGACAAGAAGCGGCCCGAGGAGCCCGACCGCCTGCCGCCGGAGCTCGTCCTCAACAAGCTGCGGCTCTACGTCGACTGCGTCGGCGCCACCCGCGTCCCGGTGTACGACGCCTACCGCGAGGGCGCGGCCGCGTTCGCCGGCCGCACGCGCGTCCCGCCGGCCGAGATCCCGCCGGAGGCGCTCGGCGAGTGCGACAAGGCCGAGCGCGAGGGCCCGCTGCTCAAGCCGCCGCAGCCCGCGCTCGAGCAGGCGGCCGCGGTCTACAACGACACCTCGAAGGTGTTCGCGGCCACCATCGACGCTGTCCGCGAGGACATGTCCCAAAAGTCCTCCTCGATCGAGGAGGACGGCGAGCGCTCGCCGATCTACAACAACTTCAGCGACGCCTACCGCGCGTGGGACGAGTCGCGCCGGGCCCTCGAGGAGCAGATCGCCGCCCGCCAGACCCGCCTCGACGCCGCCGTCCTGGCCGCGATCGAGGCCCGCGCCGGCGCCGGCCTCGAGTGGCACACCCGCAACGTCATCATCCAGGCCAAGCCGTACGTGCGCTGCATCGGCGACCACGACGAGTTCACCGCCGGCGTGTGCGAGGCGTTCCACGGCGCCTTCAGCACCGCCTACGCCGAGTTCCGCGCCGCCTACGACTCCGACCCCGCGGCCGCGGCCGCGGTGTTCTGGCTGCCGCAGTTCGCCGAGAGCCTGGCCCAGTACGCCGCCGCCGCCGACGCGCTGACGCAGGCGATCCGGGCCGGCAAGGCCCGCTCGGGCGAGATCAGCGCGGTCGTCCAGGAGTACGGCGACGCCGTCCACGACGGCGAGACCGTCAACTTCGCCCGCCTGCGCTGACGTCGGCCTGCACTTTCATACCTGTCCCATCCGCCCTGTCCCTCGCCACCTGTCCTTCGGAGCACCCGCCATGAGAGCCGTCGTCCTCCGCCGCCACGGCGACCCCAGCGTCCTCGAGCTCGCCGACCTGCCCGACCCCGAGCCCGGCCCCGGCCAGGCGCTGGTCGAGGTCCGGGCCTGCGCCCTCAACCGCCTCGACATCTGGGTCCGCGGCGGCCTGCCCGGCCTCAAGCTGCCGCTGCCGCACGTGCTCGGCTGCGACATCGCCGGCGTGGTCACGGCGGTCGGCCCCGGCGTCGACCCGGCCAGAGTCGGCGCCGAGGTCGTCGTCAGCCCCGGCGTCTCGTGCGGCCAGTGCGAGGCGTGCCTGTCGGGCTGGGACAACCTGTGCCCGAAGTACGGCATCCTCGGCGAGCAGCTCCCGGGCGGCTACTGCGAGCAGATCGCAGTGCCGGCGCAGAACCTGCTGCCCAAGCCCGACAACCTCGACTTCGTCGCCGCCGCCGCGATCCCGCTGACCTTCCTGACCGCCTGGCAGATGCTGGTCGTGCGCGCGCAGGTGAAGCCCGGACAGACGGTCCTGATCCACGCCGTCGGCAGCGGCGTCGGCGTCGCCGGCCTGCAGATCGCCCGCCTGTTCGGCGCCCGCGTCATCGCCCTCGCCAGCAGCGACGCCAAGCTGGAACGCGCGCGCGAGCTCGGGGCCGAGCTCGCCTTCCGCAGCGACGACTCCGAGTGGGAGCGGCGCGTGCGGGCCGTCCCGTGGGTGCAGAAGCGCGGCGTCGACGTCGTGTTCGAGCACACCGGCGCCGCCACCTGGGAGGCCAGCCTGCGCCTGTGCAAGCGCGGCGGCGCGATCGTCACCTGCGGCGCCACCTCGGGCTACGCGGCCACCACCGACCTGCGGCAGGTGTTCTTCCGCCAGCTGCAGATCCTCGGCAGCACCATGGGCAGCAAGTCGCTGCTGTTCCCGATCCTCGCCCACGTCGGCCGCGGCGAGCTGAAGCCGATCCTCGACCGCACCTTCCCGCTCGCCGAGGCCGAGGCCGCCCACCGCTACCTCGACCGCCGCGAACAGTTCGGCAAGGTCGTCCTCACCTTCGACCGATGACCCGCCCAGAACCTGTCCTTTCGGCCTACCTCGACCGCCCCGAACCGTTCCGCGACCGATGACCCGCCCAGAACCTGTCCGTTCGGCGACCTCGCACGCGCGTCCTCCCCTTCGACCGACCGACCCGCCTCCCCACCTGTCCTTTCGGTCAGGCTCGACCACCCGTCCGTTCGGCGCGCTCGTCCTACCCCTCCCCTGATGACCCGCCCAGAACCTGTCCTCTCAGGACACCTCGACCGCCGCGAACAGTTCGGCGAGCTCGTCCTCACCCTCCCCTGATGATCCGCCCAGAACCTGTCCTTTCGGGCTACCCGATGATCCGCCCCGAACCAATACCTGTCCTTTCGGGCAGCCCCGACCGCCGCGGACAGTTCGCCGATCTCGTCCTCACCTCCGACCGATGACCCGCCCCGAACCCACTCCTGTCCTTTCGGGCGACCGCTTCGCCTACCCCATGCGCCGCACCCGCGAGCTGTGCGGCGGCGTCGTCGTCGAGCTCGACGTCGTCGCCAGCCTCGACGCCGCCATCGACGCCCTGTGCGACGAGGTCGGCCGCAGCATGGACGACGCCGAGGCGCTCCGCCTGGTCCCCTACTTCGGCACCCTGTGGCCGGCCGGCCGCGCCCTCGCGGCCCACCTCGGCGAGCGACCGGCCCTGGTCCGCGGCCGCCGCGTCATCGAGGTCGGCTGCGGCCTCGGCCTGCCGGCCCTGGTCGCCGCCCGCCTCGGCGCCCACGTCCTCGCCTGCGACGCCCACCCCGACGTGCTCGCCCTGCTGCGCCGCAACGCCGCCCTCAACGACGCGGTGATCGCCTATCACCCGGGCGACGTCGCCGACCCGGACGCCCTGGTCGCCGCGCTCGGCACCGCCGACGTCGTGCTGGCCAGCGACGTGGCGTACGAGGCAGGTCTCGCGGGACATGTCGCCCCGGCCCTGGCCCGCCTGTGCCGCCCGGGCGGCCGGATCGTCCTCGCCGATCCCGGACGCCCGCTGTTTCAGACGGTCGTCAACGCCGTCGAGGCGCTCGGCTACCGCAGCGAGGTGGAGATCCGCCGCGCACGCCGCGGAGACGACAGCGCCACCACCGGCGCCGCCGGCACCGACGGCGAACAAGAAGTCTTCATCGTCACCTTCGAGTGACCCGCGGCCGAGACCGATCGTCGATCTGGCGGCGAAACTGCCAGCGCCGCGGCCGCCGGCGATCTGTCCTTCCAGACATGTGATGCAGATCCGGCGGCCCCGCCGCTCGCCCGCCCAGTGTTGCCGGTCATACTTCGCTATGGAGGGGAAGCATGAATCTGCTCGACCGCGCCGCGCGGATCGCCGCAGCCGCGCGCATCGCCGAGGACCCGGACCGGGCCAGAGCGCGGGTGCTCGCCGAGCTGATGTGCGGCGGCGATGAGCCGGCCGACAACAAGAACCTCGCCCGCCAGCTGAGCGCCCTGCTCGAGCTGTCCCGCGACCGCGAGCGGCCGGACGTCGACCTCACCACCGCGCTCAGGCGGATCACGGAGACCGCCGTCGACATCCTCAAGATCCACCGCTCTGGAGTGTGGTTCTTCACCCCCGACGCCTCTGCGCTGGAGTGCGCCGACATCTACGACGTGGCGACATCTGCGCACTCGTCCGGCGCCATCCTCTACCGCTGCGACTTCCCGATCTATTTTGCCACCCTGGCGACCACCCGCGTGCTGGACGCCTCGGACGCGCAGACCGACCCGCGCACCCGCGAATTCGCGGCCATTTATTTTCGCCGGCACGGCGTGTCGGCCACCCTCGACGCCCCGATCCGCTCGCGCGGCGGCCTGTCGGGCGTGCTCTGCTGCGAGTACATCGGCGACCCACGCACGTGGACCGACGACGAGCTGGCGTTCGTCGCCTCGCTCGCCGACGCCGTGACGCTCGCGCTCGAGACCGACCGCCGCCGCACCGCCGAGCGCGACCTCCTGCACAAGATGTCGGTGATCCACGCGCAGCGGCAAGAGATCGCCCGCCTCACTTCCCCGGTGCTCGAGATCTGGGACAGCGTCCTCGCGGTGCCGCTGATCGGGCACCTCGACGCCGACCGCCAGGCCGCGACCATCGGCGGCCTCGCGGAGGCCATCTCGCGGCAACAGGCCGCCTGGGTGGTGCTCGACCTGCAAGCGCTCGAGGCGATCGACGCCGTCAACGCGGAGTCGATCGCCCAGATCGCCCACGCGGTCCGCCGCCTCGGAGCCGCCTGCGTGCTGTCCGGCGTCAACTCCGACGCCGTCGCCCAGCTCGTCGCCTTCAGCCCCGAGCTGGCCCGCCTGCCCGCCACTGGCAGCCTCAAGCACGGGCTGCAGCACTGCCTGCAGAGCTCCTGTCCCGAAGGCCAGCTCGCGTGAACGCGAGGTCGTGAGACGAGCAAGGCTGCGCGGCGTGGCCAGGGCCCGTGCCCTGGTCGAGTCCGCAGCCTCCCGACGAGGCGCGTCGGGCTACGAGGCCCAAGGCGCCGTGAGCCCCGTGAGTCACGACCTCGAGCGAGCCGCCCATGCGGCCTCGTGCCCTCCTCCTGGGTGTGGTGCAGGGCGAGCGCACGCGTCTCGTGCACTCGCCCGCGGCGGAGCCCGGGGCCAGCGCACGCGGTCGCATACCCTCAACCGCGACACGGTTCAGGCCGAGCGCACCGGGCCGGGCGCCTCGCCTGCTTCGTGCTCCCGGACGCGCGCAACAACCTCGTGCGCTCGCCTGCTTCGTGATGACGGCCGGGCGCACGCGGTCGCATACACTCGCTCTCGGCATCGTTCAAGACGACCGCACGGATTCTCGTGCACTCGCCTCAGCATCGTTCAAGACGACCGCACTCGTGCGCTCGTCCTGGGCGTGTCTCAGGGCGGGCACAGGCGATCTGGGCCTCGTGCGCTCGCCCGCGTCGCGATCGCGGCCGAGCACACGCGGTCTTGTGTGCTCGGCCGCTGGGGTTCAGGTCGAGCGCACCGGGCTTCGTGCGCTCGCCTGCTTCGTGCTCGCGGCCGAGCACACGCGGTCTCGTCTGCTCGTCCGCCAGATGGTTCAGGCCGAGCGCACCGGGCCTCGTGCGCTCGCCTGCTGGTAATCGCGGCCGAGCACACCTTGTATGCTCGTCCGCCGAGGGGTTCAGGCCGAGCGCACCGGGCCTCGTGCGCTCGCCTGCTTCGTGCTCCCGGCCGAGCACACGAGGTCTCGTGTGCTCGTCCGCCAGATGTTCAGGCCGAGCACACGCGGTCTCGTGTGCTCGTCCGCCGAGGGGTTCAGGCCGAGCACACGCGGTCTCGTGTGCTCGCCTGGTCACCCACTCGAAGCGTCCTACAGGACATGTCCCGAAGGACATCCTAACTAGCGGGCCCGGGTCTTCTTCGCCTTGCCTGTGCTGACGGGGGCCTTGCGGGAGGTCTGCGGCGACGCCTTGGCGGCGCGGCGGCGACGGGTCTCCCAGCCCTTCTTGGCCGCCTCGCTGCGCGACTTCGAAGCGGGCGCGGCGGCCTGCTTGCCCGTGCGCGCGGCGGGCTTGCTCGTCGCCCGGCCGGTCGTGGCCTTGCTCTTCACCGCGGGGCTCCCTGCCCTCGCCTTCGCCCCGGTCTTGGCCGGAGCCGCCTTGCGTGCTTTCGCCCCGGCCCGTGCCGTTCCACTCTGCTTCGTCCGCTCGCTACGCGCCATGCTCTCACTCCTTCTGCGGCGCAAGTCTGGAACACGTTCGTCGGCCTGCAACCACTTCATCGATCACGGGCTGCGCGTAGGCACCTGCCGCGTGGCGCAGGTCCCAAAGGCCACCTCGGCCGAACCGTCGAATTCACGGCGTGGCGAGCCTCTGCATCGCCTTTCTCGCTGCATCGGCCGCGCCTCGTCGCGGCTCGATCGCCACGACGCGGACCGCCTCGCACATCGTGCATGTGCGCTGCTCCCGGCCCGCCGACCCACACATGCTTCGGTGCGACGCCGCGCGATCCGGGACCTCGTCCATGCATCGGCACCATCCTCGCGACCTCGGCGCGTCGACCCACCGACCGTGTCGACGCGTCCTCGGAAACCCCACCACGATGGACCTGCGGCCCCGCCAGGCTTCATCCCGTCCCACCGCGGGGCTCCGGGCGCCGCCAGGACGGACGGCCAACATGGACCGACCTCCGCCGTCGCGAGCCGGCCCACCTCGGCACCCTACCTCGCACTCGACCGCTGCGAGCGGACAGGGCCGCGATCGACGAACGGCGCCTCACGCCGCGCGGCCGCGGCGGCGGCGGAGCGTCAGCAGCCCCGCGAGCAGCAGGATCGTCGCTCCGGGCGTCGGCTCTGCCGTCACGCTGCAGCCCTTCTTGCTCGCGCCCGGCTCGCCGCCGACCTCGGGCGGGCCTTCGGCCGAGCCGAGGTACGGCTCGCCGCCCGAGCCGCCGCTGCTGGACGTGCCGGAGCCGTCGTCGCCGCCGGACGACGAATCGCTGGTGCTGCCGCCGCCGCTGCTGTCGCCGGACGACGACCCGCCGTCCGGCTTCCCGTAGCGCTTGTTGTCCTCGTGCTCCTTCCACTTCTCGGGGTACGGAGGCAGCTCGGCCGGGCGCGGGCGCGCGTTGGCGACCTTCTTCCACGCCCCCGGCGACGGGAACCACGGCCCGGTCGGCGGCTGGAAGCTGATGACATAGACCGCGCGGCGGTTCTTCTCCTCGTCGAACGAGTCGGGGGTCTGGACCTTGAGGCCCTTCTCGCCCATGCCCGTGTAGTAGATCTCGGACCACACGCCCTTCTCGTGGAAGCGCTCTGCGATCGCCCGGGCGCGGCCCTCCGACAGCTTTTGATTGTCGCCCGGCTTGCCCACCGTGTCGGTGTAGCCGGCGATGAACAGCTTGGGCACGTAGCCGGCGCCCTCGAGCGCGTTGCCGACGGCCTTCTTCGCGTTCTCGACGGCCGCCAGCTTGTGCATCGCCACCGCCGCCGCCTCGTCGATCTTGGGCGCCTGCTCGCCGCGGATGATCGCCTTGCCGCTGTCGAACACGACCTCGGTGTGGGGGATCTCGATCGCCATCGGCGCCAGGATGTGCTCGCCGTACTGGCCCTGCGCGCCTTCGAACCGGACCTTGACCAGGAACACGTCGTCGGTCGTGTCCCACTTGAGCTCGATGCGCTCGTTGGCCTTCCAGCCGCCGGTGCCCACGTCGTTGTGGATCACGTCGCCGTCGGTGTTGTAGACCTTGAACTCGTAGCCGCTGACCTCGAAGCTGGTCGTGTACGCGACCTTGTGGTCGTAGAGGATGTCGGCCGCGGTCGCCATCGCGGTGACCTTGCCCGCCGCTCCGCCGCCGCCTCCGCCGCCGCCTCCACCGGAGGGCTTGCCGGCCCCGCGGGCGACCTCGAAGTTGGCGCTGGCCTCGCCCGCCGACGACACGATGGCCATCTCGTAGGCCGAGTTGTCGCCGTTCTGAGTCCAGACGATCTTGAACTCCTTGCCGGCCTTGAGCCCCGGGATCTTCTTGCGGATCGTCTGGCGGTCGCCGGTGATCGTCACCTCCATCGACTGCAGGTCTTCGTTGGCCCGCAGGAGGACGTGCGCCTGACCCTTCTCGTCGGTGACGCGCGAGAACTCGTAGTTGAAGGGACCGTCGAGGAGGAGAGCGATCAGGGCGCCGGCGAGGGTCGAGAACATGGGCATGGCAGCGAGTCCGGGCGGACGTTATCACGCCCGCCGGCCGCTTTCAGCCCGGCTGCGGCGCGCCGACGTGGCGGGCTCGCACGACCGTGTGGATCCCGCCGCGGACCAGGAAGTCGCCCTCGACCTCGAGCGACTCGGGGTCCAGGACCGCGACCAGATCGTCGAGGATCTGGTTGGTGACCGCCTCATGAAACGCCCCGGTGTCCCGGAACGACCACAGGTACAGCTTGAGGCTCTTGAGCTCCACGCAGCGCGCCCGCGGGCGGTAGCGGATCCGGATCGTGGCGAAGTCCGGCTGGCCCGTCATCGGGCACAGACAGGTGAATTCAGGGCATTCGAAGCGGATCTCGTAGTCGCGCCCGGGGCGCGGGTTGGCGAACGAAGCGAGCTCTCGGGAGGGCACCGTGGACACGGCGCGCACGCTGCCATGGTCGCCTGGCCGCGGGCCAGATCTCGGATCGTGAGCTTGAACCGCGCCGCTCTGGCCGGCATCATGCAAAACCCATGGGTGAGCATCCGCCCGGCGCCCGCCTCGCCCGCCTCGCCGCGCTGGTGCTGGTCGCCTCGTTCGCGTGCGAACCCGCGCCGAAGCCCGATTGCGCGGCCCCTTGCGGGCCTGGGAGCACCTGCGTCGAGGGCCAGTGCGTCGCCGACGCCCCGGTCGCGCCCCCCGTCGCCGAGGACGGCAAGAAGAAGAAAAAGCGGCGCAAGAAGAAGCGTGTGCGCCGGACCACGGCGGGCTCGGCCGTGGCCGGCGGCGCCGAACCGGCGGCCCCCCCCGACGACGAGGTCGAGGAGGCCGAGCCTCCGGCCGACAAGCTGCCCCCGTTCGTCCCCGTCGACGACCGCAAGATCCCCCAGTTCTCCAACGACAAGGCCCAGACGATCGATCTCGAGGCCGGCAGCGAGCGACCGAACGAGCGGGTCCTCGACCAGCACTTCGCCAAGATCACGCCGAAGATCACCGACTGCGTGGTCACTGCGAGCCGCTACGGCGACGTCGGCAGCGGCCGCCTGGCGATCCAGCTGCGCCTCATGCCCTCGGGCAAGGTCGAGAGCGTGTCGGTCAAGGCCCCCGCGCGCCTGAACGTGTGGGGCATCGTCCCGTGCGCCCGCAAGGCCGTCTACGACCACCGCTTCCCGAGCTACGACGGCCCCAGCGTCGGCGTCGACTTCGCCGTCGACGTCGACTGACAGGTCCTCGCGGACATGTCCCTCGGAGCATGCTTCCAGGGACCTTGCCCAAGCGACCTGTCCTCCAGATCGGCGACGACCGACCGCCCTCCAGGACAGGCTCGCTCGGCCTTGTCCGCCTCGGCCCCGCATCACGACGGCGACTACCGACTGTCCCTCAGGACAGCCTCGTCCTCCAGCCCGTAGACCCTGGCTTCGCCGCCTTCACGGCCTTCTTCGTCATCCTTCGGCCCCGCCGCCGAGCTCACGCCTCACACCGACGACTACTACTGTCTTGCAGGACAGCCTCGGCCTACAGCCCTGGCTTCCTCGCCGCCTTTACGGCCTTCTTCACCACCTCGGCCTCGCCTCACGCCGGCGAGACCGACAGCCTCGGCCTACAGCCCCTCGGCCTTGGGCTTGGCCGCCTTGACGGCCTTCTTCTTCACGCCCTCGGCCTCGCCGATCCAGCGCTCCACGCCGGCGTCGAGCGAGCGCGCCGCGTCGAAGTAGCGCTCGGCGTCGGCGGACTTGCCGTTGGCTTCACGACACAGGCCCAACCCGGCGAGGGCGCGCGCGCGCTCGGCCGCGGGCCCGTTGCTGTTGGCGACCGCCGCGTACTCGGCCTCGGCGAGGTCGCAGCGGCCCTTGTTGCGGGCCCGGTCGCCGCTCTCGAGCTGGTCGCGGACGGACTCCTTGTCGGCGTCGACGCGCTGCTCCTCCGGCACGCCGAGGCCCGGCAGCGGCCCCGCGTCGACGTCCATCACCTTCTTCTTCGCCGGCGCCCCGCCGCGGGCGGCCTTCGCCGCGGGCGACGTCGCTTCCTGCTCGATCGCCCCCGGCACGCTCGCTGCGTCGGCGGCCGGCGCCGGCGCGACCTCGGCCGGCGCCTCCGCCTTGGGTACGTCTGTCGGCGGGGACATGTCCTTACGGTCAGCCGCTTCTTCCGCGGCTCGCAGCTCGGGGGCGGCCTCCGGAGCCGCAGGCGCGGGCGCAGGCGCAGAGGCTGCTTCTTCGCGGATCGACGGCCCGGCCTCGTCGATCGGCCGCGCCACCCACAGGAGCAACGCCGCGGTGCCGGCCAGCGCCACACCCGGCAGCAGGAACGAGCGCCGGAGCCTCTCCCACAAGCTCGGGCCCGGATCCGCGGCCGGCGCCGGCGGTGGCGCCGCTCGTCGAGCCTCGGCGAGGATGCCGTCGAGCACGCCCGGCTCCACGTCCTCCTCGGGCATCGCCTCGCGCGTCATCGCCAGGATCGACGCGTACTCGTCGGCGCGCTGGCGCAGCGGCGCGGGCATCGCCTCGAGGTCGGCGCGGCGCGCGGGATCTTCCATCCACTCGAGCGCGTCCTCCAAAAGATCGAGCTCGTCGGGAGTGAAGTCGCTGCCGTGGGCCGGGTCTCGCATGCGTCTGGGGTCCGAGGGCCTGTAGCCTGTCTACTGTGCACCTGGCGGCGCATCGCAGGCAAGCACGGGAAGCAACGGCCCGTGACAGCCGCGGGTCTGCGCCAAATCGTGCAGAATCACACGCGTCCGCCTCCAGGAGCGGGCGGGACCCAGATCCAGCCGTCTTCGAGCCAGCGATCCTCGAGCCCTGCGATCGCGGCCCGCAGGGGATCGGGTGTGACAGACTCGCTGGCGACCGCAGGCTGCGCCGGTTGTAGATCGAGCGGGCCCTGCCAGGCCTGATGCGCCCACAAGAACGCCGTGAGGCCGGCGATGACCGCGTCGAACACGTGCGGGCTGCGGACCACAACCTCGGGCCAGACGAAGTCGAACGCGAGGCACGAGTCGAGCGCCGTCAGCATCCGCTTGCGCAGCTCCCACGCCTGCTCGCTGTCGCTGCGCCGGTGCCGGCGCTCGACCTCGGCCCCGAACAGCCGCGTCACGGTCGCCGGCGGATGGACCTCGATCAGGTTCTCGTGCAACCGCAGCAGCGGCGACAAGACCCGCCGCAGATAGGCGGCCCGCGCCGCCAGCGGCCCCATGCCCTGCCCCAGCGACTCGCGCGGCGACAGCCCGACGTGCGTCAGCAGGACGTCGACCGCCCGCTGCGTGTAGGGCGTGACCGCCGGCTTGCCCGGGTCCGAGCGCCGCGCCGCGTGCAAGGCCGGCGCGTGCCGCCGCATCCACGCCACCACCGGCACGGTGCACGCCTGTACTCCGGGACAGGCCAGCGGACAGCGGATGCACGGCGGCAACGTCAGCGGCGCGTCGATCGCCACCACAGTGTCGTCCGACGTCCAGCGCTGCAGGTACGCGACGAGCACCTCGTCGCGGAACAGCGGATCGCCGCCGCCCTCGCCGCCCTCCTCGCCGCTGCCGCGGTGGCCGTGACGGAGGCGAGCCTCGGCCAGGCGCACGCGCGGCCTCTCGCCCTCCTCGTCGACGCGCTCGAGCCGCGCGACCGCGGTCGTCTTGCCGCGGCCGCCGCCGAGAGCCACGCCGATGAAGCGGGTGAAGCGTCGCGCCGGAGATGTCGCAAGGGACAGCTCGATCGGACGGATCACGTGGTCGGCTCGTGGTGGACCGAAGGCTGCTTGTCGAGCAGGTACTGCAGATAGGCGATCGCCGCCGGCAGCTCGATCGCGGGCAGGCGATCGATGAGATCGCGCGCGGTCCTACGCAGCGTCTCCGACGGCCCCGGCGCGCGCTCGCTCGCCGGCTTCTCGAGCGGGATGTTCGGCTCCGGCGGATCCTCCGGCTTGCCCCACGGCGGGTACGCGCCGAGCACGATGTCCTGATTGGCCAGCCAGCCGTCGATGTAGATGTGCAGCAGATTGGCGCGGTACGAGAACCACCGGTCGCGCTCGACCGGGTACGACAGCAACACGTCCTTGAAGCGACGGAACGCGCCCTTGCCGTCTATCGCCAGCGTCAGCCGCTCGCGCAGCGCGGGATCTTCCACCGAGGCGACGAAGCGCTCCATCCAGCGGTACTGCTCGCGCGACGACGCCGGGTCGAGGTGGACGAAGCGCCCGGTCGAGCGCGCGATCTGCTGCCGCTTCTCCTCGTCCTCCGGGCGGGTGTCGTTGATGGTCACCACCTGCCCGTTCTGCAGATCGAGGTAGGCGTGGTGGTCCGGGGCGTTGTGCTCAAAAGAGGTTTCAAGGGCCGACCAGTCGGGGATCGGCGCGTCGGGGGAAACTCGCATGGCTAAGTCGCTTCCGCTCTAGGGGGGTGATGGGTCGATGCGCACAGCCGTGACCGGCCCGAAATCCGCGGTGGTCAAGCGCAGACGTGGTTGCGGCCGTACGGTGAGGTGCGCCGGTCTGGGTCACCAGCGCGCCTCGGCCAGAATAGTCCGGCGCGCCCGGCCCCGGCAACCATGTCGCAGCGGCGCCCGGTCGGCGAGCGACGCCTACGCGGCCCCGTCGGTCGGGCTCACCGGAGGCCCGGCGAGCTCGAGCAGACGGTCGCGGAGGGTCTGCAGCTCGCCCGCCAGCGCCTCGTCCGCGCCGGCCCGCTGCGCCAACGCGTCGGCCTGCGCGGCGCAGGCGTGCAGCGCCCCCAGGCGGGCCTGGGCGGCCGCCAACGACCGCTCCAGCTCGTCCACGGGCCGCGCCGTGACCCTCCGCAGCTCGCCTTGCAGCTGCTCGAGCTCCCAGCGGGCGCTCTGCAGCGCTGCCGCCGCCGCGTCGATCCGCTGAGGCCCCTCCTCGTCGGGCTCGCTCGCCTTCGCCGGCGCCGGCGCGCGCCCCGCGAGCTGGTCCTCGAGCGCGTCGATGCGGCCCTGCGCTGCGTCGAGCTGCTCCACCAGCGACTGCCGAGCGATGCTCGCCAGCTCGATCTGCCGCCGGGCCTGCGCCAGCTGCCCGCGCAGCGACTCGCTCTCCTCGTCGCGGGCCCGCTCCGGCCGGGCTCGCTCCGGCCGCGGCGGCGGCTCCGCGGGGGCCCCGGTCGGGGGCAGCTCGAGCAGCGTCACCCCGCGGGGCACGTCGCGCGCCCCGACCACCGCGATCAGGCACTCGAAGCCCACGTCCTCGCCGAGGCTGTTGTCGAAGGCCAACGGCACCGGGCCGCGGTCGTCGGCCTCCTCGTCCTCGACCTCGTCGCTGGTCACCTCGCCGCAGTCGATCACGCTGGCCGCGCGGGTCAGGGCCAGCGCGTAGATCCGCGCCCGCGGGAAGTGCTGCGTCACCAGCTCCTGGAACAGACCCAGCTCGAGCCCCCCGGCGGCCTCGCCCGGGGCGCTCACCACCACCACGCGTCCGGCCTCGGCGCCCTCGGCGAGCGCCGTCAGCAGGCGGAACGCCCGCGTCTCGAGGCGGTTCTCGAGCCGGCTCTGGGCCCGCGCCGCGAACCGGGACAGGCTGGCCGTGTCGACGAAGTGGCGCGCCAGGTCGACGATCGCCACCTGCCACGGCGCCTCGGCCAGCAGCTCCTCGAACGCGTCGAATTCGGCCACCCGCGGGCCCGTGCGGCCCCGCCCGGTCCCCGGCCTCGCCTCGTGCGCGAGCAGCCACGCCTGATTGCCGCCACCCGGGAGCAGCTCGGCGAGCAGCGCCGCGAACGGGGCCGGCAACGCCTTCGCCCCGCGCAGCGCCGCCTCGAGCGCGGGGTCGGCGAGCACGCGGCTGCGGCCGGCCCACAGCTCGCGGAGAAAGCCGTAACGGGCGGCCCAGCGGTCGGCGTGGAGCATGGCGCGCACACGGATAGCGCGCGGCCCGGCCGGGAGGCAAGGGCGCTCGCGGCTCGCGTGCGGTCCGGCGCATCGGCCTCCTGCCGGCGGCGCATCGGCATCCTGCCGCACCCGACGGTCCGTCTCCGGCGCCCGGCCTCCTTCCGCGGCCGTGCTCCGGCGGATCCGGCCCGCTTGGGCCGGTCCGGCGCGTGGGCTCGCCGCCGGCCGTGGTCGACAGCGCCGCATCGGGCCCGTCCCGCGCGTGTGCTCGCCGCCGGCCGTGGTTTACAGCGTCGCGCTCGTGATGCCGCCTCGCGGCGCCGGTCGCGGCGGCGTGGGCCTTGAGCCCCCCGGGCCCTGGTGCTAGCGTCGCGCGCTCGCCATGGACCCTGCCCTGCGCGCCAAGCTAGAGAGCATCGCCGAGCGTCACGAAGAGCTGGGCGTCATGCTCTGCGCCCCCGAGATCGCGCAGGACAAGACCCGCCTGCTGGCCCTCTCGCGTGAGCACGCCGAGATCGCCCCCATCGCCGCCGCCGTCGCCCGCTACCGCGAGCTCGAGGCGCGCACCCGCGACGCCGATGAGCTGCTCGCCGACCCTGACCTTCGGGACATGGCCGAAAGCGACCTGCGCGATCTCAAGCAGCAGCGGGCCGAGCTGGAGGGCGAGCTACAGAAGCTGCTTCTGCCCAAGGATCCCAACGACAGCCGCGACGTCGTGCTCGAGATCCGGGCCGGCACCGGCGGCGAGGAGGCCGCGCTGTTCGCCGCCGACCTGTGGCGCATGTACATCCGCTTCGCCGAGCGGCAGCGCTGGAGCGTCGAGCCGCTCAGCATCAGCGAGGCCGGCGCCGGCGGCTTCCGCGAGATCTCGGCCATGATCCACGGCCGGGACGTCTACGCCCTCCTCAAGTTCGAGAGCGGCGTCCACCGCGTGCAGCGCGTCCCGGCCACCGAGGCGCAGGGCCGGATCCACACCTCCACGGCGACCGTCGCCATCATGCCCGAGGCCGAGGAGGTCGACGTCCAGATCAACCCCAAGGACCTCGAGGTGCAGTTCATGCGCGCCTCCGGGGCCGGCGGTCAGAGCGTCAACACCACCGACTCGGCCGTGCGGATCACCCACATCCCCACCGGGCTGGCGGTGCACTGCATGCAGGAGAAGTCGCAGACCAAGAACCGCGAGCTGGCGATGAAGCTCCTGCGGGCGCGCCTGCTCGACCGCGAGATCCAGCGCGTCCAGGCCGAGCGGGCCGCGCACCGCCGCAGCCAGGTCGGCACCGGCGATCGCAGCGAGAAGATCCGCACCTACAACTTCCCGCAGGACCGCGTCAGCGACCATCGGATCGGCCTCACGCGGCACGCGATCGGCGACTTCATGGACGGCGACATCGACGACGTGATCGCCGCCCTGCGCGCCAGCGACGAGGCCGACCGGCTGGCCGAGGCTCAAGGTCAGCCATGAAGCGCTCGGTCCAGGTCGAGATCGCCGGGCAGACGCTCACGATCCGCAGCGACGAGGGGCCCGACTACGTCCAGCAGCTGGCCGAGTTCGTCGACGGCCACCTGCAGCTCCTGAGCGGCAGCGGCAGCAAGCGGATCAACAACGCCGCCAACGCCCAGCGGATCGCCCTGCTCGTCGCCATGCAGATCGCCGACGAGCTGTTCCGCGAGAAGGACCTGCACCAGCGGTTCCGCCGCAAGGTCCACGAGCGCCTGCTCGGCCTGCGCCTCGCCCTCGATCAGCACGAGCAACGCCTGGCCGCCAGCGAGGTCGCCGGCGACAGCCTCGACGAACCACCGACCGCGTGAACGCCATGAACGCCACCCCGCCGCAGCCGCCCCGCTCCGCCGCCCTCCAGCGCATGCTCGAGCGCGGCTACTTCGAACAGGCCAGCGACTTCCAGGCCATCGACGCCGCCATGGACAGCGGCATGGTCACCTTCTACGTCGGCTACGACCCGACCGGCTCCTCGCTACACGTCGGCCACCTGGTCCAGATCATGGGCATGCGGACCCTGCAGCGCGCGGGGCACCGGCCGATCATCATCGTCGGCGGCGGCACCGGCATGATCGGCGACCCCTCCGGCAAGATGGAGACGCGCAAGCTGCTGACGCCCGAGGACGTCGCCACCAACGCGGCCGCGCTCAGGGCCCAGCTCGGCCGCTTCCTCCACTTCGACAGCGGCCGGCCCAACGACGCGATCCTGCTCAACAACGCCGACTGGCTGCTGGGGCTCAAGTACATCGAGTTCCTGCGCGACATCGGCCGCCACTTCACGGTCAACCGCATGATCGCGGTCAAGACCTACCGCGACCGCCTCGACGCCGAGATCCCGCTCAGCTTCCTCGAGTTCAACTACCAGCTGCTGCAGGCCTACGACTTCCTGCACCTGTTCCGCCACCACGGCTGCACCTTGCAGTTCGGCGGCTCGGACCAGTGGGGCAACATGGTCGCCGGCATCGAGCTGATCCGGCGCATGACCCCCGAGGGCCAGCCCAACGCCGCCCACGTCCTCACCTTGCCGCTGCTCCTCACCAACGACGGCCGCAAGATGGGCAAGACGGAGCGCGGCGCGGTCTGGCTCGACCCCCAGCGGCTGAGCCCGTTCGAGTACTACCAGTCCTGGATCGGCTGCGACGACCGCGACGTCACCCGCCTGCTCAAGACCTTCACCGACGTCCCCGTCGCCGAGATCGAGGCGCTCACCGCCGAGGGCGGCGCCGCCCTCAACGCCGCCAAGGCCCGCCTCGCCTACGAGGCCACCGCCCTGCTGCACGGTTTGGACGAGGCCGAGCGGTCGAAGCGGGCCAGCGAGCAGGCCTTCGGCAGCAGCGAGGACTGGAGCGCCGTCCCGCTCGTCACCGTCCCCGGCCCCGAGATCCGCCTGGTCGACCTCGTCACCCACCCCGAGATCGAGGCCTTCAAGTCCAAGCGAGAGGCCCGCGAGCGGATCGCCGCCGGCGCCGTCAAGCTCAACGGCGAACCCGTCACCGACCCGGCCCACCTCCTCACCCCGGATCTGGTCGGCGACCAGGGCCTGCGCCTGCAAGCGGGCAAGAAGTGCCGCTTCCGCGTGGTGTTCGGCTGACCTGGCCCTGAGGGCATGCTCTTTCGAGCATGCCCTCCAGCACATGCCCGAAAGAGCATGTCCCTACGAACCGAAACCTCGGCTTCAAGGTCTAGAGCGTCGTCATGACATGTCCGCGGGGACATGTCCTGTCTTCGCCTCACCAGTCCTCGCGGAACCGCAGCACGTTGTCGCGCACGCGCTGGTACACGCTGGCGGTCGCGCGCACGTCGCCGCGGTTGTACGTGGCGATCGCGCCCAGCTCGCCGCGCGCGTAGGCCGGGGCGACGTCGGCCCCGCTCATCCCGTCCTTCGGGCTCTCGACCCCGAGCGCCCAGCAGACCGCGTCGAGCGAGGCCGGCCCGACCGAGCGACCGGTAGCGACCATGCGGTACAGGTCGAGGTGCGGCCGCACGCTGTACGGGCTGCCGAGCAGGTCGACCCGCGCCGGCACCTCGTGGATCAGGCTGCGGCCGAGCAGGAACGGCACGTCGAAGTTGCGCCCGTTGTAGCTGACGACCACCTCGGCCTGCGCCGCCAGCAGCCAGAACGCCTGCAACAGCTCGCGCTCGCTGACCAGCTGCAGCCACGGCGGCACCTCGCCGACCAGGCGCCGCGGATCGCCGCCCGGCGGCACACCCAGCGCCCACACCTCGCTGTCGAGGTCGTCGCCGTCCATGAACGCCAGCGACACGATCTGCCCGAACAGCGGCGACAGGCTCATCACCAGCTCCGGCTCGCAGCCCTCGCGCGTCGCGTGGCGACGGATCGCCTCGACCACGCTGCTCGGCATCGTCGCGGGGTCGTGCGCCGGCACCGTCTCGAGGTCGAACACCAGAGTGCGGCACAGCTTGCCGGCGACCTGCTCGAAGCCCTCGCCGAACACCCGCGCCGGCGCGTAGCCGTCGTCTTCGTCCTGGGCCCCGCGGAGCTTGCGGACGTTGAGCTGCAGCGCCCCCTGGTACTGCTCGACGCGGAACAGCAGCTTGACCGCCTGCCCGCGCCGGGCCGCCTTGGCCGCCTCCATCGCCTCGGGCGCGTCGTCCCAGATCTTGGCGGCGATGGTCCGCGCGGCGTCGCTCACCACCAGATCGAAGTACGGCCGACCCTGCCGCGTGCGGCCCTCCTGCACCTGCATGAGGCTCGCATAGGCCACGCACAGCCGGTTCGGATCGGGCACCAGCGTCGCCAGATCGGCGAGGAGTTCGGGGCCCTGAGGCCGCGGGACCAGCTCGGACGCGGGACTTTGCATGGACGGGTGCCGGGAGGATACTTGCGCGGAAGCGACCCGCCCAGCCGTTCGCTCGCGACACCTCGCGGGCCCGGCCCGGGTCCACATCGCCCGGAGGAAACCCCTTGCGCGTCACGCGAGCCACCACCGCCCTGCTCAGCCTCGCCGTCCTGTGCGCCACCGCCTGCCGCGGCGACCGCCAACCCGGCCAGTCTCCGCCCCCCGAGACCACCGACAAGCGGGACGTCGCGCCCGCCTCGGCCCCCGCCGCCCCGGCCGGCCCGCTCGCCAACCTCGGCCCGCTGAGCAGCATGCTCGCCGACAAGCTCGACGCCCCCGGCCCCTACGACCCGCCGCGTCAGTCGCCCGGCTTCGACGCCACCAAGCCGCACTGGCTCACCCTCGATCTCACCGGCGAGATCGGCGAGCTCGCGCCCATGTCGCTGTTCGGCGGCGGCGCCGTCATCGAGCTCCACGCCCTGCTGCAGCGCCTCGATCGCCTGGCCGCCGACGCCAACGTCCAGGGCCTTTTGGTCCGGTTTACCGACGTCGGCCTCGACATGGCCACCGCCGAGGAGGTCCGCGGCGCCTTCCTCGCCTTCAAGGCCGAGGGCAAGCGCAAGCTCGTCTGTCACGCCGACACCCCGACCAACGCCGTCTACTACCTGATGAGCGCCTGCGACGCCGTCGGCGTCCAGCCCGTCGGCGAGGTCGTGATCCCCGGCCCCATGGCCATGCCGCTGCACCTGCGCGGCCTCCTCGACAAGCTCGGCGTCGTCCCCGACTTCGTCCACGTCGGCGCCTTCAAGGGCGCGGCCGAGCCGCTGACGCGCCCCGAGCCGTCGAGGGAGATGCGCGAGACGCTGACGGCCGTGATCGACCAGGCCTACCAGACCATGCAGGCGGGGATCGCCGCCGGCCGCAAGCTGTCCCCCGAGACAGTCGCGGAGCGGATCGACCAGGCGCTGTTCACCAGCGACGGGGCGCTGGCCGCCGGCCTCGTCGACAGCGTCGCCACCTACGAGGACTTCCGGACCCAGCACACCAGCGGCGCCGCGTGGAAGCAGGTCAAGCTCAAGGACAGCCCGAGCGGCGGCGGCTTCGACATGGAGAAGCTGCAGACCTTCCTCGGCCTCGTCCCGCCCAAGCGGCCCAAGGAGCCGCACATCGCCCTCGTCTACGCGCTCGGCGGCATCATCGACGGCCGCGGCCAGGGCACCCTGGGCGCGCGCCACCAGATCGCCGGCCGCACCCTCGCCGCCGCGATCGACAACCTCGCCGACGACGCCAACGTCGCCGCGATCCTCCTGCGCGTCGACTCGGGCGGCGGCAGCGCGATGGCCTCGGAGCAGATCTGGCGCGCGCTCCAGCGGGCCAAGGAGAAGAAGCCGATCGTCGTCTCGATGGGCGGCGTGGCCGCGTCGGGCGGCTACTACATCTCGTGCGGCGCGACCAAGATCTTCGCCCTCGCCAACACCCTCACCGGCTCGATCGGCGTGGTCGGCGGCAAGATCGCCCTCGAGGGCATGCTCGAGAAGGTCGGCATCCGCACCTTCCCGATCACCAGGGGCAAGCGGGCCGCGATGTGGTCGTCGATGACCCCGTGGACCGAGGGCGAGCGGGCCAGCGTGCTGGCGACGATGGAGGAGATCTACAAGGTCTTCCTCGGCCGCGTCGCCAGCGGCCGCGGCAAGTCGCCGGAGGAGGTCCACGTGATGGCCCAGGGCCGGGTCTGGACCGGCGCCGCGGCCAAGGAGCGCGGCCTCGTCGACGAGCTCGGCGGCCTCACCGAGGCGCTCGCCGAGGCCCGCAAGCTGAGCGGCATCGGCCCCGAGGTCGCGCTCGAGGTCTACCCGCCCGAGCCGACGATCAAGGACATCGTCGAGGGCTTCGACACCAGCCCGGGCCTGATCCGCGCCGCCGTCGACCACGACCTCGTCGCCGGCATCGCCGCCGCCCTCGGCCAGGGCGGCGTCGCGGCCGTCTCCGGCGTCCTCGCCCAGCTCGACGCCCTGCGCGACGACCCGATCCAGACCGCCCTGATCTGGCCCGTCCTGCTGCGCTGACCGGATCCGTGAAGACGTGTGGGGACATGTTCCGAAGAACATGTCCCTTTACGCATGTTCCAAAGAACATGTCCCTTCGCACATGCCCCTTCACGCATGCCAGTAGCGGCATGCTCGATCGACCACCCCCGCCCTAGCCGTCGCCCGCGTCGATCACGTCGCCCTCGTCGGTGACCTCGAACAGGCGATCGCGGCGGCCGCCGTTGGCGCGCACCTGCGCCGGGGTGCCGGCCTCGTGCGTGAAGTCGAGCACGATGGTGTGGCCGAAGGGTGTCTGCACGGCGGCCAGGCCCTCGTGCGGCATGAACTCGTCGGACGCCAGCAGCAACGCGGCGAGGTCGGCGTCCCAGCGGCCCATGAGCGTCTGCCAGCGGCGCCAGCCCTCGACCTTGAGCGCGTCGTCGACGCGGGACAGCAGTCGATCCGACTGGATCTCCACCTGTCGCTCCGTGGTGGTGTCGACGCGGATCTCTGTCACCAGGCGCTGGCTGCCGTCGGCGGCCCACGTCAGCTGCGAGAAGCCGTCGAGCAGCGTCGAGTCGCCGCGCAGCGGCTCGTAGTAGATCGAGGCCAGCAGGCCGTGGCCGTCCGGCCGCGTGTACACCACCCGCATCGTCCCGCTGAGTCCGATCCCGGCGTAGGGGCACGGCGTGTCCTTGCTGCCGAACCAGATCCGCAGCGCCACCGCTCCGGGGCGGCTGATCGCCGCGCACGGCGTCACCATGGCCACGCCGGCCGCGACGGTGTCGGCGATGTCGGTGAGCTCGTCGTCGGGATCGACGGTGCCGACCAGGGCGACCACCGCGTTCTCGATCGCCATCGCGCGGCCCTGGTCGACCACCTCGACCACGGTCTGGCGCATCTCGACCGTGCTCGCGGGCTCGGGCGTGCACGCGAGCAGCGCGGCCGAGGCGGACAATGCGGGCGCGGCGGGGATGCGCACGGGCCGATCTTGCCCGCGGTGGCCCCGGCCGGCAAGCTCGCCCGCCGTCCGTCCGGCGATTGCCTCGTCGGGCCGGCCCTGCAACAGTATCCCCACGCCATGGCCTCTCGCGTCACAGCCCTGCTCGCAACGCTCGCGCTCCTGTCTGTCCCGGCGAGCGCGGCCGCGGGGGTCCAGGCCCCGCCCTCGCCGCACGTCAGCAGCAGCGGCAGCGCCGAGCTGGCGCCGATGCCCGCGACCGCGCCGATCCAGGGCAACCCGCCCGATCTCACCCAGCCGGCCAGCGTCCCGGCCTGGCAGCCGCCCGAGGCCGGCGTCGCCACCCCCGCGGTGCCCGCCGCGACCGGGCCTTCGGGACCTGCTCCGGAGAACATGTCCCCAAAGCCAGACAAGGCCAAGGGCGAGCCGAAGCGCGGGCCGCTGTGGACCGAGGGCCAGCCGCTGATCGTCCGCGGCTCGAAGGTCGGCGCCTACATCGCCCCCACGTTCAAGCTGACCGGCTTCGGACGCTCGCCCGGACTGATGCTCGGCGCCGACTTCGCGGTCATCGTCAACGAGCGCTTCATGTTCGGCGCCGCCGGCACGGCCCTCGCCACCCCGCTCCCGGCCCAGCGGACCGACGACCGCACCTTCAACATGCGGACCCAGTACGCCGGCATCACGCTGGCCGTCGCGTTGCTGCAGGTCCGATTCTTTTCGCTCCAAATCGGCGCCCTCATCGGCGGTGGACGGGTCTGCCTCAACGACGAGCGGCTCGACCGCTGCGTCAATCGAGCCGCGATGTTCGTCGCCGAACCCGAGCTCGGCCTGTCGTTCGCGCTGACTCGCGTGCTGCGGCTGGTGCTCTCCGGCGGCTATCGCTTCGCCGTCGCCCAGCCGTGGAGCGGCCCGAGCGACCGCATTCTCAGCGGTTTGACCGGCACTCTCGGCCTGCGCCTCGGCAAGTTCTGACAGCGGCGACAGCGTTCGATCGATCGTTCGCTCGCTCGAACGCTCGAACAACTGGCCGCGGACAGCCGTACGCGGAGATGGCGATGAAGACGGGCTTGCTGGGCTCGCGACGGCGAGTATCGTAGAGCCGTGGAGTTGGTCGTGTCGTCTGAACTCGAGGCCCAGCGATCGGTCGCGCCGGAGCGTGCGCCCGTCGGCTCGGCGCGCGAGCAGGCCTTCGTCGATCTCACGCGCCTGGCCGCCACGCTGCTGGGCGCCCCGATCGTCCTCCTCGCCCTCGCCGACGACGGGTCTTCGCGCTTCGAGGCGGGCGTCGGCCTCGACGTCGCCGACGCGGCGCACTACCTGTCCTTTTGTACATCCGTGCTCGAGCGCGTCGAGCCGCTCGAGCACGGCGATCTCGCCGGCGATCCGCGGTTCGCCGCGCACCCGCTGGTGGCCGCCGGCCCGCGCCTGCGCGCCCTCGCGGCCGCCCCCTTGCCCGGCGAGGGCGGCCGGGCGCTCGGCGTCCTGTGCGTCCTCGACGTCGTCCCGCGCCGCTTCGGCGAGGATCAGCGGCGCGGCCTGCAGGCCCTGGCGCGCCAGGCGGCGGCGCGCCTCGAGCTCGATCGCCGCGAGCGCGAGCTCGCCGAGCAACGGGCCGACCTCGCCCGCGCGCGAGACGAGGCCGTCACCTTCGCCCGCGCCAAGGACGTCTTCCTCGCCAACATGGGCCACGAGCTGCGCACCCCGCTGAACGCGATCCTCGGCTGCGCCGAGCTGCTGCGCGAGGAGGCCACCGCCGCCGGCCTCGGCCGCCTGCTGCCCGACATCCAGACGGTCGATCGCTCGGGTCGCCACCTCGTCGCCGTCATCGACGACATCCTCGACCTCGCGCGCCTCGACGCCGGCGTCCCGCAGCTGCGGCGCGAGCCGGTCGCCGTCGCGCCGCTGGCCGAGGAGATGGAGGCTGCCGTGCGCTCGCAGCTGCGCGGCAAGCCGCTGCGCTGGCGGCTGGCGCTCGAGTCTGGCCTCGGGGACATCACGACCGACGCGACCAAGCTGCGCCAGATCTTGCTCAACCTGCTCAGCAACGCGATCAAGTTCACCGCCCGCGGCGAGGTCGAGCTGGCGGTACGGGTGGCCCGCGAGGGCGACCGCGAGTTCCTCGCCTTCCGCGTCGCCGACACCGGCATCGGCATCGCCGCCGACAAGCTGTCGCTGCTGTTCCGCGAGTTCTCGCAGGTCCACGACCCGCGCCACGGCTACGGCGGCACCGGC
This sequence comes from Nannocystis punicea, assembly GCF_026965555.1. Lineage (GTDB taxonomy): Bacteria > Myxococcota_A > Polyangia > Nannocystales > Nannocystaceae > Nannocystis > Nannocystis punicea. Next base: position 6,604,421 of record NZ_CP114040.1, read on the forward strand.
CTCGGCCTCGCCATCAGCCGCCGCTTCGCCCGCCTGCTCGGCGGCGACATCCTGGTCGACAGCGAGCTGGGCCGCGGCTCCCGCTTCACCCTGCTCCTGCCGCGCGGCGAATCGCCGCACGAAGCGCCGCCGCGCCGCGACTGATCACCGTGCGGGGGGCATGCCCGAACGGACATGCTCGATGCGGCATGTCGCAGTGGACATGTCCGTTTGTGCATGCCCTTCGTTCGCCGCTCGCGGCTCTGTCCCGACCGCACGCGGCAACGTTCGCCGGCGCGTCGGCGGTCCGGCCTAGAAGCGGCCCTGCAGCAGCAGCCCGCCCATGGTCGGCAGGACGCGGACGCGGGCGCGCTGGCTCGTCTCCCACTCGGCAGTGGCCCGCTTGCCCTGGGCGAACGCCACCGCGCCGCCGATGATGAGGCCGAGGCCGACGACGCCCACCGCCATCATCCCGAACGCCACCCCGTTGGCGCGCACGCCGTCGGCCTTGAGGTCCTCGCGCTTGCCGCGGAGGCCGTCGCAGATCATCGTGTCGGCGTCCGGCCCGTCATCCATCGGCGAGAGGCCGCAGCCGCCCATCTCGAGCTGGTCGTAGACCCCGCCCTCACCGTTGAGCTGGTCGTGCAGCCTGGCGCCCTTGCTGGCGAACGCGGCGCTCACCGCCACGCCGACCACCGTCAGCGCACCACCGCCGCTCATCAGCCCGATGCCGAGCATCCGGCGCGACTTGCCGGGGTCGACCGGCTCGGGCGCGGGCGGCGGCGGCTCGGGCTCGGGCTCGACCTCGGGCGGCCGGATCCGCTCGATCTCGGCGTCGATCTCGGCCAGCACCGGCTTCACCTCTTCCGGGTCCGCGCCGAGCGTCGGGTCCTTCTCGATCGCGTCGACGTACTCGACCAGCGCAGTCTTGGCCGCGTGCAGCAGCTCGGGCTGCTGCTCGGCGTCGTAGAGCCGCTTGTACGCCAACCCGATGTTGTAGAGGATCAGCGGGTTCTTCGAGCACTTGTGGGCCGCCTCGAACTTCTCGATCGCGGCCTTGGTGAACTTCTGATCGTAGTCCTTGAGGCCCTCTTCGTAGAGGGCGCTCGGGTTGCGGCAGTTGGACGCGGGCTTGTCCTTGGGTCCGGCAACGGGACTCACGGCGAAGTTGGCCGCGAGCACGAGGTGGAGCGTGAGCCGCAACATCGGGCGCGAGGCAGACCCATACCACGGATCTTCGAGCGGCGGCGGGGTTCGACCGGCCGGCCCGCCCGCGCGCGAAAATCCCTGCGCGCCGCGCCGCCCAATCTCGCGTCCGTCCGTGGTCGACGCGCGCTGGCCGGGCTCCGGCGATCGCGTTACTGTCGCTCGCGTGTTGCGAGATCTGCTGCGCAAGGCGCAATCGATCGCGGAGAAGCACCTCCCCGAGGGTGTCCGTGAGACCAGCCGCAAGCTCATCGAGCAGGTGCAGGAGCGCGCCGCGGCGCTCGGGGGGCGCAGCGAGGCCCGCCCCGAGCCGCCTGCCGACGAGGCCGCTCTGCAAGATGAACCATTGGACAGGTCCGATCCGATCGTCGTCGTCGTGTTCGGCTACCCCGGCGACGCCGCCACCGATCGCGTGTGCGCCGTGTTCACCGCCGAGGGCGCCCCGTTCCGGCGCATGAACCTGCACGATCAGCCGCAGGCCGCCCGCCAGATCGCCGGCGTCACCGGCGTGATGGCCCCGCCCTACGTCTACGTCCGCGGCCGCTTCTGGGGCGGCGAGGGCGAGATCGACGGCCTGCGCGCGCTCGGAGAGCTGCACACGGTGGTCGCCGGCGACCTCGCCGGGCTCAGCGACGAGGCGCGGCGGATCGGCAAGCTGCGCGAAGAGTTCGACGACGGCCTCTCTGCAGAGAACATCGTTTTCCGACTCCGCCGCGGCCACATCCTCACCCTCGACGACCTCGACTGCTGGTTCGAGCCAGGTCCCGAGGGACAGGGCCGATTGTTCTACGAAGGCGCCCCTCGCCCCGCCGACGAGCTCGAGCAGGTCGCGGCCGAGATCGCCGCTCGCCACGCCGCCGGCGACCTGCGCGCGGTCTGGCGCTTCGAGCCCGCAGTGTCGATCTGACAGCGAGTCTCTGCGACGCCCCGCGGCGGCAGTGCATGGAGCTGCGGCCGCGCGAACCCTGATGAAGCGGTAAGCGGCGCAAGTCGGATTGCGGAGAGAGGAGCCCTCGCGGCCGCATTGCCGCCTCGAGGTGGCAGATACGGATGAGCCGAGGTCTGCGAGCACGCGGATGTCGAATCGCGGTCGCGCCGCGAGACTCGCGACATTCGCGACTTCGGTCGCCTGTCCCATGGTCCGAAGGACTCGCCTCGAACCGCGCCCCCCCGGAGGCCCACGAGACCCGGTCCTCGACGATTTTTCGCCCCGGCGGACGCAAAAAAAGAAGGGCCGCGAGAGCGGCCCTTCTTTTTGTCAGGCGAGTCGGTCGGCTCAGCCGCCGGTGGTGGTCGTCTCGCCGCCGGTCGACATCATCGTGTCGGTGCCGGTCATGCCTGCGTCTTCGGACAGGTCACCGCACTGCGAGAGCAGGCGCGGCGCCACGTCCACGCCCCACACGCCGTTGCAGTACTGGCCGTGGGTCGGCCACACCTTGTTGTTCGCGTCCTTGAACAGGGTGTTCTCCGGGTCGAACGCGAACTTGCACAGGTCGCACGAGTCGCCGATGCCGTCGAAGTCCTGGTCGCGCTGCGGCAGCGTGCACATGAACTTGTACAGCTCGTTCGCGTTGCCGTTGATGGTCGGGCTGTCGAGCGAGAGCGGCTGACCGGCCTCGGCGCAGCCCGGCGGCAGGTTGACAACGCCCGGGATGTCCCGGACCTTCTGGGTCAGCGGACGGCACTTGTCGGGGCCCTCGCCGCCGCAGTCGGCCTTGAGCGGGACGAACAGCGGGGGCTTGGGCGGCTCGGAGCCGTCCATCGCCATCGACCACGCCTCGCGGGCGGCCTGGTACTCCATCATCAGGCGCTCGACCTCTTCGCGCTCGAGCGGCATGCCGTCGGGCATGAGGCGCGGGGCGTCGAGCGTGTCGGTCGGGAACACGGTGGTGCAGCACATGCCCGACGGCGCGATCTTGTCGTAGAAGGCGATCGGCCGCGCGTCCGGGTTCTCGAAGCACTCGTTGTTGGTCTCGCAGTTGAAGCCGACGAAGTCGCCGTCGAGGTCGTTCTCCTCCGACATACCCATCTGGATCTGCTGCGGGTTCTTGTCGAACGGGCAGGTGTCGCAGATGTCGCCGACGTCGTCGCCGTCGAAGTCCGAGTGGTTGCTGCAGAACCCGGCCGCGCAGGTCACGTCCTCGCCACCGCAGTCGGCGTCCTCGGTGCAAGCCTTGACGCGCTGGCGCGGGCACCGGTCGTCGCCGTTGGCGACGCCGTCCTGGTCGAAGTCGTCCTCGAGCCCGAAGCCGACCGGACCGGCCGCGCCCTGGCCGGGCATCGTGATCAGGTCGGCGCACGCGTCACCGATGAAGGGAGCATCGTCGTTGTCGACCTGGCACTGGCTGTCGTTGCTGAACGGGACCGGGTCGCCGATGCTCGCCGCGGTCTGGTTGGGCCCGTCGCCGAAGTCGCCGCAGTTCGCCACGGTGATGCAGTTGTCGCAGACGTCGCCGATGCCGTCGCGGTCGAAGTCGGAGTTGTCCGGGATGTTGCGGACCTTCATCTTCTCCGACGCCGAGGCCATCGCCGCGTTCTTGTTGTACGTGTCGACCGGGCGCGTGCAGAAGTCGCACTCGTTGCCGATGCCGTCCTTGTCGGTGTCGGCGGCCGTGTTCAGGGTCGCCACCGTCGGGCACAGGTCGACGTCGTCGCCCGCCTCGTCCCCGTCGCTGTTGAGCTGCGCGGGGTTGAAGACGTCGGGCGCGTTGTCGCAGGAGAACGGGAAGCCGTCGAGGTCGAGGTCCTCCTTGCACTTCGGCGAGTCGATCTCGAAGTCGTACCAGAAGTCGGGCTTGGCGGCCTTGCCGCCCTTGCCCACGTTCCCTTCCTTGTCGACCTTCGGCATGCTGAGCACGAGCGGCATGCCGCACGCGTCCCAGAACGCGCCCGCGTAGTCGGCCGGGCGGTTCTTCATCGCCTCGTACACGTCCTCGCCGTCGGCGAGCGTGAGGCCGGGGACCTTGAAGCGGTAGCGGACCGGGTTGTCGCTGGTGTTCGGCTGCAGGATGGCGCCGAACTCCTTGGCGTCGATCTCGACGCGCACCGACCCGATCTCCTGATCGCGGACGTTGACCGACAGGCACGGGACGCTGCCGTTACCCGCCTCGAGGTCGTCGGCGGTCTTGGCACAGCCGGGGCCGCCGGCGATGAGCTTGCCCTCGACCGGCTCGTCGTCCGTGCCGCCGAGCTCGATGATCTGGAGCTTCTCCAGGTTCGACGGGCTCATGTCGTACTTGTTCGAGAACCGCAGCTCGAAGTCGTCGCACGCGCCGATGCGCAGGTTGTTGGTCGGGAAGCCGCTGCCCGGGATGACGTGGAAGTCGGGCGTGTGGATGACGTAGGTCGACTTGCCGGACAGCGTGTTGCCGACCTTGTCGCGGATGTACTGCAGCACCTTGCCCTGCTCGGGCTCGCTGAACACGATCTTGTAGGTCGAGCTCGAGCACATCGCGCGGTCGAAGTTCTCGAAGCTCTCGATCAGCCCGTTGTCGTTGGCGCGCCAGCCGTCCTTGATGTTGAGCGCCCCTGCCCCCTTGCCCCGATCCTCCGAGCAAGCCTCGGGGAGGCTCCGCGGCATCGAGCCGAGGTCGGCCGGCAGGAACAGCACGCCCTTGATGGCCGGGTCGTAGATCACGCCGCCGTTCTTCGAGATGAACTTGAGCGCGTACTGGCCCTTCTTGTCGTCGCGGATCGGCTTGCTGGGGTCGCCATCCTCGCGGCACAGCGACGTGACCAGGTCGGCGCAACCGGTCGCCGGCTCGTCCTCGCAGAGGCAGTTGCGGGCGGTGCTCGGCAGCGTCTCCTTGCGGTCGTAGCGGCCGATCGCCTTCACACCGGGCTGGTAGAACGGGTCGCACTCCGCCGGGAGGTTGCCCCCGCTGAGCTCGGCGCGGCAGCCCTCGACCGCGGAGATGGTGCCGCTGATGTCGGCGTCGGCGAAGGCGAAGCGGCGGCCCTTGGCGTTGTTCGCCGACTCCGACTTGGTGTTGGTGCAGGCGCCGTCAGTGCAGATCGGGTACGGGACCTCGGTCTGGAAGCAGGCGGCGACGCCGGCGCCGCTCCAGCGCTTGTCGACGCAGTAGCCCTGCGCGCCGGTGGTGATCGACTCGGCGCGGCACTCGACGAACCACTCGGCGCGGCAGACCTTGTTCTCGCACTCAGGGTCGCTGCCGCTGCACGCGGCGCCGTCCTTGGTGCCGACGCAGTTCATGCCCGGGAGGTTCGGCGACGGCTTGGCCGCGCAGTCCTCGTCGGAGTCGCACGGGACCGTCATCTGCTCGAGGCCCGCCGGGCGATTGTCGGGGTGGGTCTCGCGCAGCTTGTCCTGCAGCGGCAAGCTGAACGTCTGCTCGCCCTCGCCGCCCCACGCGTACGAGAACTTCCGGACCTCCTCGGTGCGGTTCACGTGCGGGATGAAGTCGGCGCACTGGGCGAACTTGTCGCCCATCAGGTCGCACTTGATCGCGTTGCCGGCGTTCGGGCTGCGGTACTGATCGCGGCTCGGCTCCTCGTCCGCGGCGACCGGCGCCGTCACGCCGTACTTGGCGATGTTGACCGCCAGCTCGAAGTCACACGTCTCGCAGCAGGTGTCGACGCCGTCCTGCGGGGTCGTGCACGACTGCCCGCGGCGCGCGTCGGTCTCGCCGGTGTAGGTCTTGACGTCCTGGTCCATCCGCATCTTGAGCGGGATGGTCTTCTTCGACTCCGCGTCGGCGAACAGGCCGTCGCAGGTGTTGTCGTCGACGTTGTTGTAGTCGAAGCCCTGGCCCTGCTTCGACAGGTTGTCGATACACGCGAGGTTGACGAGGCGCGACACGTGGTCGGGCTGGGTCTGCGTACCCGGGCGATAGTCGCCGTTGTAGCGGGTGATCGGGCCCTCGAGGTGGACGATGCGCGTCTTCCAGTCGTAGACCTCGAACAGCTGCGGGTTGGCCGGCGACTTGCGGACGAGCTCGACCGACTGCGGATCCAGCAGGTTGTTGAAGATGAACTGCAGGCCGTCGTTGACGATCAGCGGCGAGACCTTGCACCACTCCTGGGCGCCACGCGGGGCCTCCATCGCCTCGTCGGTCTCGATACAGGGGATGACTCTCTCGACGAAGTAGTTCCCGTTCTTGATCTCGCCGGGACACTCGGGGCCCTCGCACTCGGGGCCGAGCAGCTTCACGACCTTGCCGGCGTAGTTCACACCCGCGACGGTCTCGAGGATCAGGTTCTCGGGGTCACAGACGCCGCAGTCGGGGTCGGAGACGCAGCCGCTCAGCGCGGTCGAGGCGCCGAACAGGGCGAGCGTGGCCAGAGCCCAGACGCCGGAGCCGGCGTCACCGCGGTGGATCGGGCGCGACAAGCGGGGAATGCTTCGGAGGAGGTAGTTACGCATGGCGTCGGTCCTGCTCATCGAGTCGGTTAGGTTTTCTGCCGCAGGGTGTCCGGAGTCGGCTTGTCCTTGTTCTTCATGATGCCGAGCACGTCGGCGCCGGAGTGCTTGGCGATGTCGAGCACCTCGACCGCGACCCCGTAGACGGCATCGTCGTCGAAGTTGACGAAGATGACCTTCTTGTCGCGGAACTTGAGCTGGTTCTCCAGCGTGTCCTTGAGGTTCGACTTCTCGACCGGCGTCCGGTTGAGCGTGATGGCCCCGTCCTTCGTCAGGCCGATGACGAGGTTCTCACTCTCGGGCTGCGGCTTCTGCCGCGTCTTGCTCTCGGGCGGCACCTTGACCGAGAGCTCGGGCACGTTCTTCGGCAACATCACCATGAAGATGATGAGCAGCACGAGGCAGACGTCGACGAGAGGGGTGACGTTGATATCGCTCTGGGCTCCCTTTTTGGAGCCGCCTGCTGACATGCTCATGGTGCGATCCTTCGCGGCCGCCGGGGGCTCGCGCTGGTTGTTAGCCTACCGCCGTTTGAAACGGAGGTATAGGAAAAACGCAAGCGGCGCGCCTCGGGGAGGGGCGCGCCGCGGGGTTTGGGCGGGGTTTGGTTCGGACGAAGTTCGGACGCGGGAGGTCGGTGATGTGAAAGTCAGTGACGCAGCGAACAGCGCGGGGGTCGGTGGAGCGAGCGCCTGGAGAGCGTCGCGGGCGGCCCGGCCGCCCGCCCGGCCGCAGCATCACGGACGATCAGGTCGGGGGTCCAGACTGGTTGGCGACCTCGACCACGAGGGCGACGTCCTGCATCTGGGCGTTGGACGCAGTGATCCACTCCATGACCGTCTTCACCCGGCCCCATTGAGTGCCCTTGTCGCCTTTGACGAACAGGATCGGGCCCTTGTAGTCGTTGGCCAGCGCCTTGCCCGAGGCGATCTTGAGGTCCTCCTCGAGGCGAGCGAGGAACGGCTCCTTCTCCGTGTACATGTCCGTCTCGACCCAGGCGCCGTCGTCGTTGACCGAGACGAACACCTGGTCGCCCTCCTTGTGCATCGTCGCGGTGGTCAGCGTCGGCAGCTTGACCGCGACGCCGCGGCCGAGCATCGGCGTGACCACCATGAAGATGATGAGCAACACCAGGCAGACGTCGACCAACGGGGTGACGTTGATGTCGCTGTTGGCCTGCGCCGGCTGGATGCCGTGGTCGCTCTTGTACGCGACGTGCCGGCGGTGCTTGCCACCCTTACCGCCACGGCGCGGGCTCGTGGAGGCGGACATCAGGGGTAGCGCCCTTCCTTGAGGACGAAGTCGATCAGCTCCGACGCCACGTCGTTCATGTCGATCTGGAAGCCCTCGACCCGCGCGTTGAAGGAGTTGAACATCACGACCGCCGGGATGGCGACGAGGAGGCCCACGGCGGTGGCGACGAGGGCCTCGGAGATCCCGCCCGCGACCGACGACAGACCGCCGCCACCGTCGGACGAGATGCCCTGGAACGAGTTGATGATGCCGACCACGGTGCCGAGGAGGCCGACGAACGGCGCGGTCGTGCCGACCGTCGCCAGCGAGGTCAGGCCGCGCTTGAGGTTGGCCGTCTCACGCTCCTTGGCGCGCTCGAGCTGACGGTTGACCGCGTCGACGAGGTCGAAGTCGCCGACGTCCTCGGGACCCTCCTCGTTGAGGGCTTCCATGCCCTTGATGTACTCGTTCAGACCGGCGCCCACGACCTTCGCCAGCGGGCTGTCGCCGTGGGTCTGCGCCGCCGTCACGGCCTCTTGCAGCTTGCGCTCCTGCAAGAAGTTGCGCAGCAGCATGATGTACTGGATCGAGTGCCGCCGCGACCGCGAGTAGGCCCGCAGGCGCTCGAGCACGATCGCCAGAGACAGCAGGAACATGAGCAGGAGCAACACCAAGATGACCTTGGCGAAGATGCCCATCTGCTCCCACATGCCTGCGAGGGAGAAGTCCGTTCCGCCGGTGTTGGCGAGTAGCGTGGTGATGTCCATGAGCTCCATGATCGGATGCCTGTCTTCTCGTTGGGGTCGGCTGAGGGCCTGAAGGCCGTGCGGTGGATCAGGCCCAAGGGGCCGTGCAGTGGGTCTTGGGGCCGCGAGGCGAGTTGGAGGCCGCGAGGCCGGAAGTCGGTCGGGTCGCCGCGAGGGCCGGTGCTGAAGCGGACTGGAGGGCCGGGGGGCGCTCAGGCCCGGAGGCCGTGGGACGCTCAGGCCCGGAGGGCCGTGTCATCAGTTGAACTTGATGTTGAAGTCGACCTCGGAGCAAATCTTGGTCGCCTTGCCGCCGACCATGAAGGGCTTGAAGCGCCACTTCTTGACCGTATCGCGGCAGATTTCGTCGACCTTGGGGTCGTTGTGGGGGAACTTCTTCTTGGTCTTCACGTCGGCGGTCTTGCCGTCGACGTCGACGCAGAAGAAGATCGTGACGGTGCCGGGCCGCTTGTCGAACATGCCGGCCTTGGTCGCGGCGAGCTTGTTGGCCTCGGGGTCGGGCTTGTAGATCGCGTTGCCCATGACGACCGCGATCGGCTTCGGCGCCGTCGCCTGGCTCACGTCGCGCTTGGTGGCCACGCCGCCGAGTTGGCCGCCCAGCTGACCGCCCAGCACGCCGCCGAGCACGCCGCCCGGGACACCGCCCGGCACGCCGCCGGGCACACCGCCGGGCACTGCGTTGCTCTTGGCGCCGCCCGCCGACTTCTTCACGTCGGGCACCTTGTCGGGCGTCTCCTTCGGCTGGACGATCTCCTCCGGGACCTCTTCCTCGGGGATCTCCTCCTTCTCCTCTTCCTCCTGCGTCTCCGCGGCCGCCGGCGGCGGGGGCGGAGGCGGAGGCGGCGCGGCCTCCTCGGCGCTCATCTGCACCATCAAGAACTGGACCGTCGGCGGGTCCACCTTGGTGATGTTCATCTTGTTCGCGGCCCAGACGAAGATGATGCCGGAGAAGGTGAGCGTGCCCGACACGACCGAGGCGATAGCGATCCGTCGCTGACGCCTGGGGTCGGACTTTTGGTACGTGAGATAGTGTTCAAACATGGTGCGGTCTCACTGGCCCCGAACGCCCGCGCCAAAGGCGGGCGCTGCGGCTACTTGCTGCCCTGCCCCTTGCCCTTCTTGCCCTTGCCCTTGACCGGCTCCGGTTCGGCGCCGCTCTCGAGCAGCCGGATCTCCTCCTCGATCGCCTTCTTGCGCTCGGCGTCGGACGCCTCTTCTTCGGGGGAGATCGGGCGCGGCGCCAGCATGCAGCACGGACCCTCGGGCACCTTGTCGGTCGGGCACTCGGGCTCGACCTTGATGTCGCAGATCGCCTTCTGCTGCCGCCACGCCGACATGCCGTCCTCGCGCGCGAGGATCATGTTGAGGTTCTCGTTGGCGGTGTTCTGCGTCGGATCGTCGCCGTAGCGCCGCGCCAGCTGCCGCTGGGTGTACGCGATCGATCGATAGATGTACGCCTCGATGAACTTGTGGTCGATCATCGTCGCCTTGTCGAGGAGGGCGATCGCCTCGTTGGCCAGCGCCAGGCGCTCCTCCTCGGACAGGTTGGCGTTGTACTGCACGCCGCTGTCGGGCTCCGGGTACAGCTTCTCGAGCTTGCGGATCGCCAGCGAGAGGTACGCGCGCACGCTGGTCGGGAAGTCGACCGTGCGCTTGACGAACCACTGATCGGCGTCCTTCGTGCGCCCGCACGTGTCGTACTGCTTGGCGATGCGCGTGTACCAGCCCTCTTCCTTCGGCTCCTGGTTGTGCCGCTCGAGGAAGTACGACAGCAGGTCGTCGCAGCGCTCGTCGGCGTCGAACAGCGCGAGCCGGTGGTTGAGGTACACCTCGCGGTCGGCCTCGGTCACTTCGTTGCCGGCGCGGTCGAGCCAGGTCTTGAAGTCAGACAGCGCGAGGTCGGTGTAGACCTTGCGATCGGCGAGCTGGTTCGGATCCTTGATCTTGAGGACGATGCTCTCGGCCGCGCACGCGCGGTTCCAGAACAGCGTGACCAGATCGGGCTCCAGCTTCTCGGCCTCGTTGTACTTCTCGATCGCCTCGCGATACTGACCGTTGGCGTAGAGGTTGTTTCCTTCGCGGATGAAGTCGCGCGCGGCGATCTTGGTGCAGCCGGGCGCCAGGAACAGGGCACACGCGGCAACTGCGGCGAGAATCGGACGCATGGAGAGCGCCAGTGTACAGAGATGTGAGGGGAGTTCAAGACGCCCTGCGGATCCGAGCGCGACCGCGGCGCGACCTCCGACCCTGGCGGCGGGGCCGCAAGCCCACGGCCGCCGTGCGAGACGGTTTGCACGGTCCGGCGTCCGAACCCGGTCCGATCGGGCGGGCCTCGTTCGCCCTAGTCATCCGTCCAGCGCGAGCCGCACCACTCGCCCCGCCGCGGGCCCGCGACGACGTTTTCGGCGCCGTCTCCGATCACCGGCGACGCCCTCCCCTGCCCCGACCCTCCGCGGCTCGGCCCGCGTCCCCCTGGATCGCCCGAGCCCCTTCTGCATCGGGTCTGCTCACGCACCGCCGAGGCTGAGAGAGACGTCGGCGAGGCGCGTGCGGCCGACTGCGAGGGCGATCAAGCGGTCGAGGCCGAGAGCGATCCCGGCGCACGGCGGCAGGCCGGGCAGCTCGGCCAGGAAGTCGTCGTCGATCGGCAGCGCCGGCGCCCCGTACACCCGCCGCAGCTCGTTGACCGCGGCGAACCGGCGCCGCTGCTCGTCAGCGTCGCGCAGCTCGACGTAGCCGTTGGCGATCTCCAGCCCCCCGACGTGGCACTCGGCCCGCCGCGCCAGCCACGGCTGCGCCGGGTCGGTCACCGCCAGCGCGGCGAGCGGCGCCGGGAAGTCGACCAGGTGGGTCCCTTCATGTTCTTTCAGCCATGTCTCGAAGAACATGTCCGACCAGGCAGTGAAGAACCCGGTCCACGCCAGCAGCGTCCGCGCCCACGGCTCGAGCTCGCCGGCCGGCGCCAGAGTGCGCGCGACCTCGGCGGCCAGCGCCGGCGGCAGCGCGGCGGCCAGCGAGCCGGCGTCCTCGTCGCCGCGCAGCAGGGCGCCGCAGGTCGCGGTCACCACCTCGAGGAAGCGGGCGCGCTGCCAGGTCTTCGGGACATGTCCGTTCGAACCTGTCGCAGCGAACACACGGGCGACGAGCGCCTCGACGTCGGCGAGCAGCGGCTCGAGGTCGGCGCCGAGGCGGTACCACTCGACGAGGTGAAACTCCTCGCTGTGACGCTCGCCGATCTCGGCGCGGCGGAACACGTGGGCGATCTGGAAGATCGGCCCGCTGCCGCGGACGAGCAGCCGCTTCATCGCCAGCTCGGGGCTGGTCGCGAGCAGCCCGGGCGGCGCGGCGATCGGCTCGATGAACGGCTCGACCGCGACCGCCCGCACGCGTACGGGGGTGCTGACCTCGCGCAGGCCCTGGTCGCGAAAATAGCCGCGCACGGCGGCCATCGCTGCGTCCCAGATGTGGACCCGAGTCGACCAGGGGAGTGCGCCGAGCTCGGCCGCCATCGCCTAGGTGTTGATGCGCTCGACGTAGGCGCCGGTGCGGGTGTCGATCTTGACCTTGTCGCCCTCGCGGATGAAGAGCGGCACCTGGATCTTGTGGCCGGTCTCGACGGTCGCGTTCTTGGTCGCGTTGGTCGCGGTGTCGCCCTTCACGCCCGGCTCGCACTCGGTGATCGTCATGACGATGTGGCTGGGCAGCGTCACGCCGACCGGGCGGTCGTTGTAGAAGAGGACGTCGACCGAGATCTGGTCGAGCAGGAAGGCGGAGTCGTCACTGACGATCTCCTCGGCGAGCGCGACCTGCTCGTAGCTCTCGTTGTCCATGAAGGTGTACCCGTTCTGATCCTTGAACAGGTACTGCATCTTGCGCGACTCGACGTTGGCCGGGTCGAACTTCTCGCCAGAGCGCCAGGTCCGGTCGAGGACGGCGCCGGTGATCATGTTCTTGAGCTTACACTTGTAGAGCCCTTGCCCCTTGCCCGGCTTGACGAACAAGAATTCGACGACGACGTAGGGGTGGCCGTCGAGCTGCACCTTTGCGTTCTTGCGGAGTTCGGAGACGTCCATGGGCGTGCGGGTGGGTAGTACCTCCGCGGCCTCTCTGTCAACGGCCATCGCGGCGGGGCCCGCTCGAGAGAAGTCTCGCCCGCGACCGTCGCGCGCCGCGCGCAGAATTGCGGAGGTCGCGCAGGGCGGATCCCGGTCGGGCCCCGCGGATCTCCCCGACCGGCCTGGGCGCTTTCGCTCATTTGCCCATGGGGCCAGCGCAGACCCATTCTGCGCGCGGACGCCCGCAAATTCCCCGAATTTTAAACGGTGAAAGGGTGTGCGACCGGGGTCCCTGCACCACTGTTTTCCCGCGAGAATTCGGTGACGAACGCGAGGAAGTTGTGGCAAAGTCCGGGGCCAGATTTTTCATCGAGGCTCACCGGAAAATGCAGCTTACGACCAAAGCCCGATACGGCCTGCGCGCCCTTTGCCATGTCGCTCACCGGGGATACGCCTCGGCCCACGTCATCGCGGAGCAACAGGCGATTCCCTCGCGGTATTTGGAGGAAATCATCGGCGAGCTACGCAAGGCGGGCTTCGTGGTGGGTAAGCGCGGCCCGCGCGGTGGCTACAAATTGGCCCGTCCGGCCGCCGACATCTCGATCGCCGAGGTGCTGCAGGCGCTGTCGACCCCGACCAGCAGCGGCCCCGTCACCGGCGATCCGCAGGACGAGATCACGCGGATCGTCGAGCGCTCGGTCGACGCCCGCTTCGAGGCCGCCGTCGGGCAGCTCAGCCTCGAGCAGCTGCTCGGTGAGGCGCGCGACAGCTTCCGCCGCCGCTCGACGGACTTCATCATTTGATCGCGGCGGCTTTGATCGCATCCTGACCCGCATGCCGCCGGTCTGCGTCGACGACATCCTGAGCCTCATCGGCAACACGCCGCTGGTCCGGATCCGCAAGCTCCACGCCAGTGACGCCCACGCCACCGTGTGGGGCAAGTGCGAGATGCTGAACCCGGGCGGCTCGGTCAAGGACCGCATCGCCCTGGCGATGATCGAGGCCGCCGAGGCGCGCGGACAGATCCGCCCCGGCGAGAGCGTCCTCGTCGAGCCGACCAGCGGCAACACCGGCATCGGCCTCGCGCTGGTCGCCGCGGTCAAGGGCTATCGCCTCATCCTCACCATGCCCGAGAGCATGAGCCTCGAGCGCCGCAACCTCCTCAAGGCCTACGGCGCCGAGATCGTGCTGACCCCCGAGGTCGAGTGGATGGAGGGCGCCGTGGCCCGTGCGCGTGAGCTGTGCCAAAGGCCAGGTCACGTCATGCTCCACCAGTTCGAGAACCCGGCCAACCCGGAGATGCACCGCCGGACCACCGCGCTCGAGCTCATGGCGCAGCTCGGCGATCGCCGCGTCGACGGCTTCGTCGCCGCCGTCGGCACCGGCGGCACGCTCACCGGCGTCGGCGAGGTCCTGCGCGCGCGCTGGCCCGACGTGATCGTCGTCGCCGTCGAGCCCGATCGCAGCCCGGTGCTCAGCGGCGGCACCCCGGGTCCGCACAAGATCCAGGGCATCGGCGCCGGCTTCGTCCCGCCGGTGCTCAACACCCGTGTGTTCGACCGCGTGGCGCGGATCGGCGACGAGGAGGCGTTCCGCATGAAGCAGCGGCTCGCCCGCGAGGAGGGCCTGCTCGTCGGCATCTCGGCCGGCGCGGCCATGGTCGCCGCGCTCGCGCTCGCGGCCGAGCTCGGGCCGGGCAAGGACGTCGTCACCGTCCTGTGCGACACCGGCGAGCGCTACTTCTCGCTCGACGAGCAATTCGCCGCGCCTGCGGGCGCCTGAGGCGAGATGGCCGGCAGTCGCTTCCTCGTGCTCGGCGCCGGCGGCCTCGGCTGCCCGGCCCTGCTCGGCCTCCTCGCTGGCGGGGCGCGGCGGATCGGCGTCGTCGACTGCGACGTCGTCGACGCCACCAACCTCCACCGCCAGGTCCTCTACGACCTCGGCGACGTCGGAGCGCCCAAGGTCGAGGCCGCGACCCGTCGCCTGCGCGAACGATCGCCGGGCCTCGAGATCGAGCCGATCCCCCTCCGCCTCGACGAGCGCACGCTCTCATCGCTGCTCGCGGCCCAGTCGGCCGACACAGTCGTGCTCGAGTGCAGCGATCAGCCCGACCTCAAGTTCCTCGTGCACGACCTGTGCGGCGAGCATCACCTCCCGCTCGTCGTCGGCGGCGTCCAGCGCTGGGGCGGCCAGGCGATGGCCGTGCGTCACGGCGCCGGCGCGTGCTTCCGCTGCGTCTTCGAGGGCGCGCCGCCGGCCGAACTCGCGCCGTCGTGCGCCGCCGTCGGCGTCCTCGGCGCAGCCGCCGGAGCGCTCGGGTTCTTGATGGCCCACCTCGCGGTCGCCCTCGACGCCGGGGACGACGTCGCCGGCACCTTGATCGCCCTCGACCTCCGCGAGCTCCGCCCGCAGCAGATCCGTCCGGGCAGACGCGCCGGCTGCCCGGGGTGCGATCCCCACGCACCTCGGCCGGCTCAGGGCCCGCTGGGGCCGGCGTGCTCGACCTCCGCGGCCGCGGCTTGCAGTCGCTGACACCTCTGTTCACTATACTGAACACACCGTCATGCCGAACGTCCGGATCCCCACTCCCCTGCGCAAGTACACCCAAGGCCGCGAAGAGGTCACCGTCGCGGGCGACACCGTCGGCGTCGTGCTCGACGGCCTCGAGCAGAGCTACCCGGGCATCAAGGAGCGCATCTGCGACGAGGCCGGCAAGGTGCGGCGGTTCGTCAACGTGTTCGTCGGCGAGGACGACATCCGCTTCCTCGACAACCTCGCCACCGCGGTCAAGGCCAGCGACGAGATCAGCATCGTCCCCGCGATCGCCGGCGGCTGAGCGTCCACGCCACATGCTGCCCACCGGCCGCGAACAACTCCTGACCGACCTGCGTCCGGCGCGAGCTGTCCGAACGGACAGCATCGTCGACCTCGTCGGCAACACCCCGTTGGTGCGCCTGCACCACATCGAGCGTGACGCGCCGGGCGTCGAGATCTGGGCCAAGTGCGAGTTCTGCAACCCCGCCGGCTCGGTCAAGGATCGCGCCGCCCTGCGGATCGTCCGCGACGCGCAGGCACGCGGCCTGCTGCGCCCCGGCGTGCGGCTCATCGACAGCACCAGCGGCAACACCGGCATCGCCTACGCCATGGTCGGCGCCGCGCTCGGCGTGCCGGTCACCCTGGTGATGCCGGAGAACGTCAGCGCCCCGCGCAAGCAGGTCACCACCGCGTACGGGGTCGAGATCGTCTACAGCAGCCCGATGGAGGGCAGCGACGGCGCAATCCGGCTGGCGCACGAGCTCGTCGAGCGCCACCCCGAGCGCTGGCACTACGCCGACCAGTACGGCAACCCCAACAACCCGCTGGCGCACTACCACACCACCGCGCCCGAGATCTGGCAGCAGACGGGCGGCCGCGTCACTCACTTCGTCACCGGCATCGGCACCAGCGGCACGGTCGTCGGCACCTCGCGGCGGCTGCACGAGCTCGACCCCGAGATCCGCTGCGTCGCCATCCAGCCCGACGACGCCATGCACGGCCTCGAGGGCATGAAGCACCTGCCCTCGAGCATCGTGCCGGCGATCTACGACGCCGGCGTGCTCGACGACACGATCTGGATGCCGACCGACGAGGGCTGGGACATGGCCGAGCGGCTCGCCAAGGAGGAGGGCCTGTTCGTCGGCCATTCCTCGGGCGGCAACGTCGCCGGCGCCCTGCGCGTCGCCAGGCAGCTGTCCGCCGAGGGCCGCCGCGGCGTGGTCGTCACCATCCTGTGCGACCGCGGCGACCGCTACTTCGTCCCGCTGCGCTGGGAGAAGCGCTACCTGTGGTGAAGGACATGTCCGAAACGCCAGCCTCCGAATTCGCCATCCCCGAGGCCCTGCTGGCCCGGATCTACGCCCAGTCACGGGCCGAGTTCCCGAGCGAGTGCTGCGGCTACCTCAAGGGTCGCGGCGCCGACATGCGGCTCCATCCGTGCAAGAACTTCATGGACAAGCTGCACGCGGTGGACCCCGAGACCTACCCGCGCACCTCGGCCAACGGCTACAACTTCGGCGGCCGCGAGCTGATGGAGTTCACGCGCGCGTTCGACGGCGACGATCCGCCGACGGTCATCTACCACTCGCACCCGCGGGTCGGCGCCTACTTCTCGGCCGAGGACGAGGCCGCGGCGCTGGCCGCCGGCTACCCGGTCGACTACCTGGTCGTCGACGCGCAGGAGCACGAGATCGCCGGCGCAGTGCTGTTCCGCCGCGTGCGCGACGCCGGCCCCGGGGCTTACGTCGAGGTCGCGCGCTTCCCCGGCGAGACGCGCTAGAGCCTGTCGACGGCCTGGCCAGTCGGGCGCCTTCGCGTCCCCGACGGCCGACGCGGCCGGCGTGACCCTGAACCGCCCAGGAAGGCTCGAAATGCCGCGGCCCCGGCACTAGACTGTCTGCGTGCTGGTCGCCCTCCTCGTCGCCGCCCTCGTCGGCCCTGGCCCGGCCGAGGGTCCCGTCGGCGAGCACGAGGACGACAAGAAGGCCGCCTACCTCGCGGCCAAGCGGGCCCCGCCGCCGGTTCGGCGCCAATGTTGCCCGAAGGACATGTCCGATGGCACATGTCTCATCGACCCTGCGTGCCGCGACTCGCCGCGCGCCGGCGCCCAGGCCGAGGCGCTGCTGTTCGCCCGCCACCTGCACACGCTCGAGGTCATGCCGCTGCGGGGCCCGCACCCCGAGGGCGCGCTGGCGCGGTTCTTCCGCTGCCGCTTCACCGACGAGCTGGCCAGCCACCCCGCCGAGCTGATCGCCGGCGTGATCGCGGCGGCCGACCACTTCGGCGCCGGCGAGGTCCACATCATCAGCGGCTTCCGCCACCCCAAGTTCAACCTCATGCTGACCAAGAAGGGCCGCGAGGTCGCGCGCGACAGCCAGCACGCGCGCAGCCAGGCGATCGACTTCGCCCTGGTCGGGGTCAAGGCCGACAAGCTGTACAAGTACGCGCTCAAGCGGTGGAAGGGCGGCGTCGGCTACTACCCGGTCAGCCAGTTCGTCCACCTCGACACCGGCAAGCGCCGGACCTGGAAGGGCCACTGATGACGCCCGCGCGGCGCGCCGGCGGCTTCGCGGCGGCCCTGGTCCTCGGGTCATGTTTCGAGGGACAGGCGCTGTGGGGCGAGCGCTGCGAGCTCGACGCCGACTGCGGCCCCGACCTGCCGTGCCAGGACGACGGCGTGTGCGCCCGCGAGCGCCGCTGCAGCGGCATGACGATCGACCTCGCCTCGCTGCGGCCGCAGGTGGCCTGGTTGCTCGACCACTCGAAGTCGATGCGCCGCTGCCTCGACGACCCGGAGGAGCGCGAGCGCTGCGCCCAGGCCGAGGCCCCGCCGGGGCCCTCGCGCTGGGACGGCGTGCACCAGCTCGTCCACGCCGTCGTACCCCAGCTCGCCGACCGCGTCGACTTCGCCGCCGTCGTGTTCCCGACCCCGACGCTGATCTCCGAGCAGGGCATCTGCAACCTCAACGACAACTCGCGCGTCCCGTTCGGCACCGAGGACGCCGCCGGGGTCATCCTCGCGGCTGTCCCCGAGGACACCTCGTCGCCGCCGATCGGCGAGAACCCGCTGCGCGAGGCCTGGTCGAACCTGTTCGAGCCGGACGAGGGCGGCCCCGTGCGCGCCCGCGCGATCGTCCTCGTCAGCGACAACCCGCCCAACTGCACCGCCAAGCCGCAGATCAGCTCCGACTTCGCCGAGAAGCTCGACCCCGAGGTCCTCCCGCTGGTCGAGCAGAGCTTCGCCGCCGGGACCTCCACCATCGTCGTCGGCATCAGCGTCATGGACGTGATGGCCGCGCCCGTCGCCGGCGACAGCATGATCGACGACGTCAACCCGCACGAGTACTTCAACCAGCTCGCGCTGGCCGGCGGCCTCGCGCAGGAGGGGCCCGAGCACTACCTGCACCTGCGCGACAGCAGCGCCGTGCCGCAGGTGATCGCCCGCCTGCAGGAGCTCCTGGCCCCGCTGGTCGACGAGGTCGAGGCGTGCCGGATCCGCATCGACGCCGCGCCCGACTACCCCGACCTCGTCGCGCTCGACGTCGACGGTCGCATGCACCGCGCCGACTCCGACTGCGCCGACCCGCAGGCCTGGCGCTGGCGGGACGCCACCCACCTCGCGCTCGAGCTGTGCCCTGACGCGTGTGCGCGCCTACACGCGGGCGCGATCGCCCGGCTGCGCTTCGGCTGCCCGTAGCGATCGACGCGCGCCCCGCAATTGAATGCGGCGCGGCGGGTACTGCCCGGTCATGCAGCGCTCACTCCGATCGATGGCTTGGCTTGCGCTCCTTCTTACTGCGTGTCCGGACGGCAAGGCCGACAGCGACAGCGACGCGACCTCGGAGGTCGTGACCAGCATCCTCCCGCCGACGACCGCCGACGACAGCACCAGCACCGGCGAGCCGGGCACCACGGTGGAGCCCGATCCGACCGGCACCGGCAGCTCGACCACCACCGACGACGGTCCGATCAGCTGCGACGACTTCACCCCGGCCAAGCTCGAGCCGGTGGTCCCGCGGATCGTGCTGGTGCTCGACAAGTCCGGCTCGATGCTGCTCGAGTGGGACCACGACGGCGATCCTGCCACCGAGGCGGTGTCGCGCTGGTCGAGCCTGCGCGCGGTCGTCGAGTCGATGGTCGGCGGCCTCGACAGCGTGGTCCAGTTCGGCGCGGTGCTGTTCCCGTCGCTCGAGGCGACCTCGAAGCCGACCATCGCCGCCTGCGTCGTCGATGCCGGGCCGCTGGTGCCGGTCGGGCCGCAGAGCGGCGCCGCGATCCTCGCCGCCATCCCGCCGGGGGACACCACCACGATCGCCGGCGGCACCCCGTCGACCCAGGGCATCCTGGCGGCCGTCAGCGAGCTCGACGGCCTCGAGGGCGACGACGAGCCGAAGTTCATCATCTTCATCACCGACGGCGCCGCCAACTGCGACCCGGACAACGAGGAGCTGTTCGACGACTACGACGATCGCCTGGCCCAGACCGTCGCCGACGCGCGCACCGCCGGTTACCAGACCCACGTGGTCGGCATCGACATCTCCAACGCGCTCACGCCGGTGCTGCAGGACGGCAACCCCGACGGCATCAACCCGTGGGAGAAGCTCAACGAGCTGGCGGAGATCGCCGGCACCGCGCGGGATGGCGACGAGAAGTTCTACAACGCCACCAACGAGCAGGAGCTGCAGGCCGCGCTGATGGCGATCACCGGCGACGTCGTGTCGTGCGAGATCAACCTCGGCAAGCCGGTGCCGGACAGCTTCTACATCCAGTTGGTCGAGATCGGCGAGGAGTCCGACGAGCAGGAGTACCCGGGGATGGACACCCAGGTCGGCGATTGCGACAGCGAGAGCGGCTGGCAGTACACGAGCCCGGCGCGCGACGCGATCCGCCTGTGCGGCGCGGCGTGCGAGCACTACAAGGCCACCGGGCTCATCGAGATCGAGTACGGCTGCTTCATCCCCTAGAGGTTCGGCGCCGCGCGGGTCCGGGGGCGAGCGAGGGCGCGCGGCCTCCGGACCCGCCGCGGTCGCCGTTTTGGCTTGGCTTATCGACTTTTTGCGCGGCCCCAATTGAAACCACGGCCGCGGGTACTGCCCCCGCATGCAGCGCCCTCTGTTCGTAACCGTAGCTTCCGTCGCGCTCCTGAGCGCGTGCCCCGGCGAAGACAACGACACCGCCGGAGCCAACTCGACCCTTGGCAGCACCGGCGTCGAGCTGCCTCCGGGGACCACCACGACTACCACCGGACCGGACGACCCGACCACCACGTCGCCCGCCACCAGCCTCGACGTCACCGGGACCACGACCGAGGACGGTCCGCTGGTGTGTGACGAGTTCGTGCCGATGGAGATCGAGCCGGTCATCCCGCGGGTCGTGCTCGTGCTCGACAAGTCGGGCTCGATGATCTCGGAGGAGTCGGGCTTCTGGGATCACGACGGCGATCCCAACACCCCGGACATCACCCGCTGGATGAGCCTCCACTCGGTCGTCGAGTCGATCTTCGCCAACCTCGACAACGTCATCAACTTCGGCGCAGTCCTGTTCCCGGCGCTCACCGCCACCAGCGCGTACGGCCCGGCCGCCTGCCCGGTCGACTCGCAGCCGCTGGTGCCGATCGGCCCGCAGAGCGGCGCCGCGATCCTCTCCGCCTTGCCGCCCGCCGACACCATGACGATCGCCGGCGGCACCCCGGCCGCGGCCGGCATCCAGGTCGCGCTCGACGAGCTCGCCGGCCTCCAGGACGACGAGCCCAAGTTCATCATCCTCGTCACCGACGGCGCCGCCAACTGCAAGAAGGGCACGGTGACGCCGGAGCTGTTCAACGAGTACGACGACAACCTGCCGATGGTGGTCGCGCAGGCGGCGGAGATGGGCTTCCCGACCTACGTCATCGGCATCGACATCGAGGACGTGTTCTCTCCGGTGGTGATCGACGGCAACCCCGACAACACCAACACCTACCAGAAGCTCAACGAGCTGGCCGAGCTCGGCGGCACCGCCCGACCCGGCGACGAGAAGTTCTACAACGCCCTCAACCAGACCGAGCTGCAGGACGCGCTCAACTCCATCACCCAGCAGGTCGTCTCGTGCGAGATCAAGCTCGGCGAGCCGGTCCCCAACCTGTTCTTCATCCAGAGCGTCGAGGTCGGCGCCGACGACGACCCGAACCAGCAGGTCTACGAGGGCCAGGACACTCAGGTCGCCAACTGCGACGAAGAGTCCGGCTGGAAGTACACCTCGCCCGACCGCGACGCGATCATCCTGTGCGGGGACGCCTGCGACTACTACAAGGAGACCGGCAAGGTGCAGATCGAGTACGGCTGCGAGGTCGCCTGAAGTCCGCGTGGGGGCCGGCGCCCTCGCGCGCCCCCGCGCCCGCATTAGTCCTCGATCTCCGGCCGCGGGTGCCGCCAAGATGGCAGCACCCGCCATGACGTCGCAGTCGCCCGTCCCCTGCCCCGCCCCGACGCTCCTGCTGTCCGCCGCGCTCCTCGTCGCATGTCCAGGAGGACAGGACGTTTCGACCATGTCCGAAGCGACAGGCACCACCGCGACCGCCGACGCTTCGACCGCGGCCACCGACCCCGCCACCGGGACCGAGGCGACGACCGCTCCGACCGGCGGCGCCACCGACAGCGAGACCGGCGCGCCGACGGCGAGCACGCCGACCGAGCCCGGCACCAGCGACCCGACCACCGGGACCTTCACGACCACCACCGGCCCCGATCCCGACACCACCACGAGCGACGACACCACCAGCACCACCGGCGACCCGGTCCGCGGCTCCGGGCGGATCGTCGGCTACTTCACCGCCTGGGCCGTCTACGACCGCGACTACCACGTCTCCGAGATCCCGGCCGACAAGCTCACCCACGTCAACTACGCCTTCGCCAACCTCTCGCCCGCCGGCGAGTGCGTGCTCGGCGACAGCTACGCCGACATCGAGAAGGCCTACGACGGCGACGACCCCGGCGCCCCGCTCAAGGGCAGCTTCAACCAGCTGCAGAAGCTCAAGCAGCAGCACGACCACCTGCGCACCCTCATCTCGGTCGGCGGCTACACCTGGTCGACCAACTTCGCCCCCAACTCGGCCACCGAGCAGGGCCGGGCCAAGCTCGCCGCCTCGTGCGTGAAGTTCATGCGCGACTACGGGTTCGACGGCGTCGACATCGACTGGGAGTTCCCCGCCTCGCCGCAGGAGGGCCAGAACTACAGCGCCTTGCTGGCCGCGCTGCGGGCCGAGCTCGACGCCGCCGAGGCCGAGGACGGCGCCGAGTACCTGCTGACGATCGCCGCGCCGGCGGGCCCCGGCAACCTCGCCAACCTCGACCTCCCCGGCATCGCCGCCAGCGTCGACTGGATCAACCTCATGGCCTACGACTTCGCCGGCCCGTGGATGGGGACCACCACCTTCAACGCCGCGCTCTACAGCCCGGCCGACGACCCCGATCCGAACAACGCCGGCCTCAGCGACGACGCCGCGGTCACCGCCATCCTCGCCGCCGGCGTCCCGCCCGACCAGCTGGTGCTCGGCGTGCCGTTCTACGGCCGCAGCTTCGCCGGCGCCGGCGGCGGCCAGGACGGCCTCTACTCGAACTTCAGCGGCCCCGGCCCCGGCACCTGGGAGCCCGGCATCGTCGACTACCACGACATCGCCGCCAACTACGAGCCCGAGATCGAGCGCTTCTGGCACGACGAGGCCCAGGTCCCGTGGCTGTACGACGCCGCCGACGACCTCTTCATCACCTACGACGACCCCCAGTCGATGCAGGCCAAGGCCGAGTACATCGCCGACAAGGGCCTCGGCGGCGCGATGTTCTGGGAGCTCGCCGGCGACACCCAGGACAGCGCCCTGCTCACCGTCCTGGCCGACGCCCTGCTGCCCTGAGCCACAGGTGGCCCTTCCACCATGTTCGTTCGGACAGGCCCCATGAGACCTGTCCGAACAGCCAGCCGTCAATCCGTCGCGGCCGGCAGCGTGATCCAGAACAGCGAGCCCTGCGGCTCGGCCGGCTCGACGCCGACCTGGCCCTCCATCGCCTCGGCCAGGTGCTTGACGATCGCCAGGCCCAGGCCGGTGCCGCCGACCTCGCGCGAGCGGCCCTTGTCGACCCGGTAGAACCGCTCGAACACGCGGGCGCGGTGGCGGGCCTCGATGCCGGGCCCGTTGTCCTGGACCTCGATGCGGACCATGTCGTCGCGCTTCTTCGCCCGCACCACGATCTTCCCGCCGGCCGGGGTGTACTTGACCGCGTTGTCGATCAGGTTGAGCAGCACCTGCTCGAGCGCCTGCTCGTCGGCCCAGACGGTCATGTCCTCGGGGACATCCGACGTGATCACGATGTGCTTCTCCTGGGCCAGCCGCTCGACCTCGTCGATCGTGTGGGCGACGATCGGCTCGAGCTCGATCTCGTCGGGGCTGATCTCGTAGGTCCCGGCCTCGATGCGGGAGATCTCGAGCAGGTCGGCGACCAGCGCGGCCAGGCGGTCGGCGCTGCGCAGCTGGGCGTCGAGGAAGCGGCGCGCGATCTCTGGCTTCTCGATCGCCCCGTCGAGCAGCGTCTCGGCGTTGGCGCGGATGATGCTGACCGGCGTGCGCAGCTCGTGCGACACGTTGGCGACGAAGTCGCGGCGGACCCGCTCGAGCCGGCGGATCTCGGTCACGTCGTGCATCACCACCACCGCGCCCTGCTGGTTGCGCAGCGGGCTGGCGTAGGCGAGCACCTGCCGGGGCGGCGTCGTCCGGGTCTCGAACTCGCGGCGCTCCGGCTGACCGGCGAGGGCGCGCTGCACCAATTCGTGCAAGGCGGGGATCGGGATCCGCTCGGCCAGGGTCGACCCGCCGTGCTCGATCGACAGGCTGAGCAGGCCGAGCGCCGCGCGGTTGATCAGCGTCAGCTGCTGGCCCTGGTCGACCGCGACCACGCCCTCGTCCATGCTCTCGAGCACCGCCTCGAAGCGGCTGCGCTCGGACGCCAGGATCCCGACCGTCGACTCGAGCTCGGCCGCCATGCGGTTGAGCGAGCCGATCATCCCCGGCTCGTCGGCGGTCTCGCTCGGCGTGCGCGGCTCCTCGCCGTCGACCGCCCGGCGCGCGTCCTCGACCAGAGTACGCAGCGTGCGGGCCAGGAAGTGCGACGCCAGGCCGCTCAGCACCACCGCGCCGGCGAGGCTGAGCAGGCCCGCGATCCCCAGCGCGATCCGCAGGCGACGCACCGCCGCGTCCATCTCCTCGAGCGGTCGGGCCACGCGGACCGTGCCCGTCACCGCGCCGGCCGTGAACGGCACCGCGACGTACATCATGTCGGTCCCGAGCGTCGAGCTGTAGCGGACCGCCCGGCCCTCGCCCTCCTCGACCGCGGCCACGACCTCGGGGCGGTCGCTGTGCGAGTCGACGGAGCCCAGCTCGCTCGCCGCGATCTCGGAGTCGCCGAGCACCCTGCCCGACGCGTCGATGATCGTCACCCGCGTGCCGCTGGCCACGCCGAGCTGATCGGCGACCGCGTCGGCGGGAGCGTTGTCGTACGCCAGGGCGACCCGGGCGACCCGCGCCTGGGCCAGCAGCTCGGCCTCCGCGCGGCCGTGGGCCCAATCGCGGATCTGTCCCTCGAGGTAGCCCCCGGCCACCAGCACGACCGAGAGCACCAGGAGGACCGAGACGAGGAACAGCTTGCCGCGGACGTCGAGCCTCAAGGTTCGTCGTCCTCGGTCGCGCGCAGGTCGGTCGTGAAGCGGTAGCCCACGCCGCGCAGCGTCTGCACGTAGTCGGCGATCTCGCCGAGCTTCTTGCGCAGGCGACGGACGTGCGTGTCGACGGTCCGCGTCGTCAGCCCGGGCTGCACGCCCCACACGTCGGACAGCAACGCGTCGCGGGTCTGGACCCGACCGCGGCGGGCGATCAGCGTCGTCAGCAGGCGGAACTCGAGCGCCGTCAGCGTGACCTCGCCGTCGTCGACCCACACGCGGTGGCCGTCCATGTCGACGCGCAGGCGGCCGTACGGCGTCGGCGCCAGCGGCGTCTCGGTCGGCGCCTTGCGCCGCAGCACCGCGCGGATCCGCAGCATCAGCTCGCGCAGGCTGAACGGCTTGACCACGTAGTCGTCGGCGCCGACCTCGAAGCCGACCACGCGATCGACCTCCTCGGCCTTGGCCGTCATCATGATCACGGGCATCACCCGCGTGCGCTCGCCGGCGCGGAGCTGCTGGCAGACCTGCGTCCCGGACATGTCGGGCAGCATCAAGTCGAGCAGCACGAGGTCGGGCGCCGGCTCGGTGACCGCGATCTCGAGCCCCTGGCGGCCGGTGTAAGCCGACCTGGTGCGGAAGCCCTCGCGCTCGAGCGCGTACTCGAGGGTCGCCACCAGGTCGCGTTCGTCTTCGACGATGAGAATCAGCCCGCTCATGTTCGCCCCGAACCCCGGCGCGAGCGCATCATACACTCTTGGCCTGCGGCGCGGCGGCGGGCGCCAGGACCGCGGCCAGCAGGTTCAGGGCGTCGCTGGTGGTGAAGATCCCGGCCACGCGCCCCTCGTGCATCACCACCGCCGACCCGTACTTGTGCGCGGCCATCTCTCGCACCACCTCCCCCACCGTCACGTCGGGGCCGACGCGGTAGGGGTCCTGCGTCATCGCCTCCTCGACCTTGACCGCGTCGGGGTCGACGTCCGGCAGGCTCTCGACGAGGTCGATGTCCCGCTCGCTGAGGATCCCGAACAGGTACCCGCCCTCGAGCACGGGCAGGTGGCGGATGTGGTGCTCGTGCATCCGCCGGGCCGCGTCGGACAGCGTCTGGGCGCGGCCGATGGTGATCGGGGCCGGCGTCATCACGTCGCGAACCGGGGTGGAATGGTCGACCATGGGCGGGAGGCTACGCTCTCCCGCGCGCATCGAAAAGGTGAACAACCTCGCGCGACGATCTAAAATTCGCCGCGCATGTACACCCGCATCCTCGCCGCCCTCGACGGGTCCCCGCGAACCGACCTCGTCCTCCGCCAGGCCGCGGCGCTCGCCGCAGCCCACGGCGCCGCGCTCGACCTGTGCCGCGCCGTCAACGTGCCGCTCGGCATGCCCGTCGAAGCCTGGTCGCTGACCGGTGAGGAGCTCGGCGTGCGCCTGGTGGAGCTCGCGCACCAGGACCTGCGGAGCTTGCGAGGCTCCCTCACGACCCAGCTCCCTGGCGAGATCCACGTCCGCCTCGGCCGACCCGCCCAGGTGATCTGCGACATCGCCGACGCCGTCGCCGCCGACCTCATCGTCATCGGCAGTCACGGCTTCGACACCCTCGATCGTCTGCTCGGCACCACCGCCGCGCGGGTCGTCAATCACGCCGTCTGCAGCGTCCTGGTCGTCCGTCCGCCGCGCGACGCCGCCGCCTGATCCGGTCGTCTGTCCGCCGTGACGACCAACCTCTTCGAGGATCTCTCAGGTCCCGCGCGCCGGCCGCTTGCGGGCCGAGAACCACTCCCGATAGCGCTCCATCTTCGCCTGCTGCTCGCCCGGCGCCCGGCGCGTGCAGGTCTTCGCCTCGTCGCTGCCGGCGCTCGCGCCCCAGCGGTGCTCGGGGCAGTCGTTGGGGTTGTACGCCACCTCGAGCGAGCGCGCGCGCGCCACCAGCTCGCCGAGCGCGAGCGGCCACTTCGACCCGTCGCTGCGCACGTACTCGAAGCGGAACTTCGGATCTGCGAGCAGCTTGTCGCGCGCCTCCTCGAGCCGGCGGACCACGCCCTCGAGGTCCTTCTCCGCCGCGAACACCGCCGGCTGACGGCGCACCTTGTCGGCGAAGCCGCGGACCACGTCGATCGCGATCAACAGCCGCAGGTCGCGCGCCGGCGTCGAGTACGACTCCCACGAGCCCGTCGTCTCGAACACCGCGAAGCCCTCCGGCATCGCGATCGTCGCGCCCGGGCTCTGCTTGAAGAACGCGTCGCCGTTGCCGACCGACGTCACGCGCACGCGGGCCTGCTCGAACAGCGCCGCCACCGCCTCTTCCTGGGCGAGGAACGGGTCGCGCGTGCCCGGCGACACGATGGCCTCCATGCGGTCGTAGAACGCCGGGGCCGTCAGTGAACCTTGCTCTTGGGACAGGTCGCCGTAGTCGGCGTGGGCTGCGATCTCGGCGTCGCCGAGCGGCGTCGCCCCGCCGTCGCGCACAGTGATCGGGCGGAAGTTCTTGAAGCCCGAGCCGCCGAGCAGCGGGTCCGGGTTCCACAGGAAGTTGCCCTCCCAGAACCGCTTGCGGGTGATGCTCCCGTCGGGCTGACCGTCGACCGCGTACAGCACCCCCGGCCGCCCGCCCTCGCCGGCGAACAGCTCGACCAGCACCAGGATGTGTCCGTACGGATCGGCGTAGACCGTGCCCGGTCGCAGCGACCGGCGATCGAGGCGCACCGGGTAAAGATCGCTGCGCTCGTCGCTCAACGCCACCCGCCCGTTGCCCGTGTGCACCCCCCACGCGAGAGTGCGGCGCATGAAGTGCTGCACCGCCCCGAGCTGCCCCGGCTGCGGGCCCGAGCCGCCCGGCGCCGCCAGGTTCGACGTCGCCTCGGCGCAGCGCGGCGGCTTGCCCGGGCCGCCGCGCGAGCAGCCGCGGAACGCGAACGGCAGCGCCCGCTTCCAGCTGTAGTACGCGCGCAGGAAGTACGGCGTGTCGGCGCAGTCGGGCCGCATGTGCAGCCCGCCCTGCTGCGGCGCCGCGTCCTCGCCCCACGCGTACGCGTCGTGGAGGATGTTGCGCTCCGGGTCGCGCGTCACCTGATCGAGCGCCGTGTACGCCAGGTCGACGCCCGGCTCGGCGTGGAACAGCGCCCGCACCCACGCCGAGTACAGCGCCTCCTCGCCGCTGTCCCACGCGCGCTGGCTCGGCCACACCGCCGTGCTCGCCGGTGGCGGCGCGTCACGCCCGGCCCGCTCGCGCACCTTCACCTTGAGACAGGCCTTGCCGACCCCGCCGCGGCCCGCGACGATCACCAGCTCGCCCGCCCTGTCGGGGGTCACCGTCGCCAGCGCCGCCGCCGGGGCGCCTGTCCAGAAGCGCATGTCCGAAGGAGCAGGCCCGCCCTCGACCCGCAGCGCCAGCGCCTCCTCGCCCGCCAGCGTCGCCGCCAGCACGCGCATCGGCTGCCCGACCGCCGGCCGGTGCGGCGACACCAGGATCCCGTAAGCCCGATCGTCGGCCGCCGGGCAGTCGCCCGCGTCGGCCGCGGTCGGCAACGACGGCGGCGCGGCCACGACGGCCGCCGCGACCGGCGGCGCAGGCGGCTCGGCCGGCGTCGGCGGATCCTCGGCCGCCGGCTCTGCCGGGCTCGCCGGCTCTCGCCGACCTGCGGCCGTCTCGGCCGTCGGCGTCGCTCCGCACGCCGTCAGAGAGGCGAACGCGATCCACTCGAGGCGCACGCGAAGCACCGGCGACCCATAGCGAGATCTCGCAGACACCGCCAGTGTCTTGCGCCGGCGCGGTCGTCCCGCCGCCCGCGAGACCTCGCGGACGACCCCGCCCCCGGCCGCGCCGTGCATTCGTCCTTTACTTCATGTTTTATCGATCAAATATGCATAAACACTTAAAATTGCGCGCCAACATTCGCCGCCTCGCGCGACCCGATCGAGCGCGCGAGTTCGCGACGGAGCGCGCGGCGGCGTGGTATGGATCGCCGCCATGCTGGTGCTGATCGCGGACAAGTTTCCCTCGGGTGGTCGTGAGGTCCTGGCTCGCCTCGGTGAGGTCGTCTACCGGCCGGAGCTGAGCGCCGAGCAGCTGCCTGGCGCGCTCGCCGAGACGAAGGCCGACATCCTGGTCGTCCGCTCGACGGTGGTCAGCGAGACGTCCCTCGCCGCCTCGCCGCCGCTGTCGCTGGTCGTGCGTGCCGGAGCCGGCACCAACACCATCGACACCGCGGCCGCCAGCCGGCGCGGGATCTTCGTCGCCAACTGCCCCGGCAAGAACGCGATCGCAGTGGCCGAGCTGACCATGGGTCTGATCCTCGCGCTCGACCGGCGGATCGTCGACGCCACCCTCGAGCTGCGCCACGGCAACTGGAACAAGAGCAAGTACGGCAAGGCGCGCGGCCTCAAGGGCCAGACGCTGGGCCTCATCGGCTTCGGCACGATCGCCCGTGAGGTCGCCGTCCGCGCTCGCGCCTTCGGCCTCAAGATCCTCACCTGCGCGCACCACCCGATCGCCCCCGAGGTGCTCGAGGCCCACGGCGCGGTCCAGGTCGCCGACCTCGGCGCCCTCCTCGACGCCAGCGACATCGTCAGCGTCCACGTCCCCTACTCCAAGGCCAACCATCACCTCATCGGCGCCGAGCAGCTCGCGCGCATGCGACCGGGCTCGACCCTGATCCACACATCGCGCGGCGGCGTCGTCGACGACAAGGCCGTCGCCGAGGCCGTGCGGTCCGGGCGGCTGCGGGCCGGCCTCGACGTCTTCGAGGGCGAGCCGGCCGGCGGCCAGGCCGACTTCAAGAACATCACCAGCGAAGTCGGCGACATCTACGCCACCCCGCACATCGGCGCCTCGACCGAGCAGGCCGAGGCCGCGATCAGCGACGAGGTCGTGCGGATCATCGAGAGCTTCGTCGCCCGCGGCATCGTCCACCACGCCGTCAACCTCAACGAGCGCGTCGCTCGCTACAGCCTGGTCGTCCGCCACCTCGACCGCGTCGGCGTGCTCGCCGGCATCCTCATGGCCTTGCGCGAGGAGCGGGTCAACGTCCAGGGCATGAGCAACACCATCTTCGCCGGCGGCGAGGCGGCCTGCGCCACCATCACCTTCGAGGTCGCGCCGAGCGAGGAGTGCCTGCAGCGGCTCCGCGATCACGAGGCCATCCTCGCGGTCGAGCTGCGCGCCGCCCGGTCATGAGCGCGTCCCGCCCCGCGCTGGCGCTCGCGCTCCTCGCCCACGGCAGCCCCGACCCCGACTGGCTGAGGCCGGTCGAGCAGATCGCCGAGCGCCTGCGCAACCTCGCCCCGGCGCTGGCGATCGCGATCGCCACGCTCGAGCACGGCCCCGCGCTGACCGACGTGATCGCGCGCCTCGGCGAGTCCGGCGTGCGCCGCGTCGTCGTCGTACCGGTGTTCCTGTCCGGCGGCGGGCGCCACTTGAAGCGCGACGTCCCGGAGTTGGTCGCCCGGATCCAGCGCGACCACGCGAGCCTCGAGATCGCGCTCTCGGGTGACGCGCTCGGCACCGACCCCGACGTCCTCGACGCGCTCGCGGCGGCAGCTCTGCGGCGAGTGGAGCTATCCTCCCCGGCATGAGCGCGTACGACGTCGTGTTCTCCAACCCCTCGCTCGACCCCAACCACCCGGCGCAGGGCCCCGTGTTCGTCAATGCCTCGCCGCGGGACTTCGTGGTCGTCCTGTCCGTCGAGCTGACCCGAGACCCGCAGCAGCCCGACGCCCGCGCGATCCTCCACGGCATCGACAGCAGCGAGAAGGGCCAGCAGCACGTGATCGGCTTCGCCGCCCCGGCCACCGCCTACCGCACCACCGTGGCCGTGCGCCTCGCCGCCATGGAAGACGGCAAGCCGCGCCCCCTCGCCGTCGAGGTCGCCACCCCCGGCGCCGTCTGCACCGTGCGCGTCCTGTCGGCCACGCCGCTCTGAGAATGTCCATCTGGACATGTTCTCATGAACATGTCCCGTGAGACACTATAATCCGCGCCTCGCTCCGCAGACGAGCCTCCACCGGCGCGGGCCGGCGAGCGACCCACCTCTCCCGAAGGACATCCTCCGTCCGCGCCCGCTCCTCCGCGCGACGAGCCCGACCTGTCCCGGGAGGCAGGTTGTCTCCTCCGCGCGACGAGCCGACATGTCCCGGGAGACAGCTCGTGCACCTTCGCGCGACGAGACAGACCTGTCCCGAGAGTCAGATCGTCTCTCGCCGGGAGAACGCCCGCTTCTCGCTGGCCGTGTCTCTCACTGTCCCGAAGGACAGCCTTCACCCCGACAGCGGCCGGCGCAGCGCCCCGGTGTCGGGGTCGAGGTTGAACAGCGTCGCCAGCGCCTCGTACAGGTCGGGGTCCTGCTTGCGCAGCCGCCCCGGCTGCTCGAAGAACACCTCGACCGCCACCGCGAACAGCTCCGCCGAGTTGGTGCCCGCGTAGGCGCGCAGCGGGCCGCCTTGCTTCCGGCGCACCGCCTTGAGCCGGCTGCGCACCATCGCTTCCCAGCCGGGCACGGCCGTCCAGGCGAAGCGGTCGGGCGAGCCGTCGGCCGCGCCGTCGGCCATGTCGAGCACGTGGGCCAGCTCGTGCAGCACGACGTTCTCGCCGTCGGGCTTGCGGAAGCCGAACCGGATCTGCTTGCGCGAGAACAGCACCGGCCCCTGCAGATGGACCTGCCCCGCGATCCCGTGGTGGTCGCCAGGCTCGCCGTCCTCGTTCCACTGCGTCGGATGGACCACGATGTCGCGCACGTGCGGCCACTCCCAGTCGGGTCGTCCGTGGATCAGCATCGCCGCGCCGGCGCCGATCATCACCTTGACCTCCTCCGGCACCTCCGCGCCCTGCGGCCCGTAGATCTTGTGCTCGCCGAGGAACACCGCCACGTCGCCCTCGAACCGCTTCTGCGCCGGCGGCGACAGCCGGCCGTAGAACGGCACCCGCCTGGCCAGCAGCTCGCGCCAGCTCTCGGGCACCGGCGCCAGCGCCAGCCGCTCGCGCCGCGCGATCGGTCGCAGCGCCGCCGCGCGGTAGCCGAGGCCGACCAGCGGTCCCACCACCACCATCCACCACGGCGCCACCGCCAGCACGAGCACCGACGTCACCACCGCGATCGCCGCTGCGATCGCCGATTGCAGCCGCACTGCCGCCCGCGCGAGCACGACGACCGATCTACCGCGACCCGCAGCGCTCGCCTACCCCGCCGCTCGCGCCTCCCGGCCGGCCCCAGCGCCGAAAACGACCGGGAAGCGCGCCTACCCGCCCAGGTTCGCCTCGGCTACCCTGCAGGTCCGCGTGCCGATCGACGCCCTCGCTCTCCCCATGCTGGTCGTCACCGCGATCGGCCTGTTCGGCTACGCCCTCTACTTGCGGCAGGTGGGCCTGCCGCACGCGCGCGCCGGCTGGGCGCTCATCGCCTTCATCGTCCTCGCCGCCGCGCTCGCCGGGTGGTTCGCGCCGGCCAGCCCCGGCTTCGTCGGCTTCGGCCTCTACCTCGTCCTCATCATCGCCCCGCTCTCGCTGCAGACGCAGCTGCACCGGGCGATCGGCGCCGGCGACGAGGAGCGGGCGCGGCGGCTCGCCTGGGTGCTCGCGCGGATCCACCCCACCCGGGCCGTGCGCGAGGAGCTCGCCGCCCTGCCGACCACGCTCGCCCTGCGCGCCGGCGACGAGGTCTCGCCCGCCGAGCTCGATCGCGTCTCCCAGGGCCACCCGCTGGTGCGCCGCGTCTTCGACCTGGTCCTCCTGCACAACCGCCGCGACGTCGACGCAGTGCGCGCCGCCTTCGCCGATCCGGAGGAGCGGGCCGGCCTGTTCGCCCAGGGCCTCGGCTCCATCTACGTCCAGAGCGTCGCCTGCACCGATCCCGACGGCGACGCCCTCGCCGAGGCCCTCGCGCGGGCGCTGGCCGGCGACCCCACCTTCCACCAGCCCGAGCGGTCCGCCCGCCTGATCATCCAGGCCCACGCCCTCGCCGGCGACGTCGCCCGCACCGTCGCCCTCACCGAAGGCCTCGCCATGTACCTCGCGCGCGGCGATCGCGAGCTGTGCATCGCCCTCGCCGAGTGGTGCGCCGGCCGCCCCGACGCCGCACGCCGCACCCTCGCGCGCGCGCTCGAGCAGCACGGCGACCACCGGATCGCCCGCTCCACCCTCGCCTCGCTCGACGCCATGATCGTGCGGCGACCGCCGCGGCCCTCGACCAGCCACACGCCCGCGCTCACCCACCGCCTGGCCGCCCTGCGCCGGAGCGCCCCGGCCCTGCGCGCCGTCTCGACCTTCCTCGGCCGCCACGCCGTCCGCCCGCGCCTCACCTGGGCCTGGATGGCCGTCCTGGTCGGCTTCTACGCGATCTTCGCCACCGCCGGCGATCCGTACGACCCCGATCACGCCTACGCCTGGGGCGCCTTGTTCACCGGCGACTTCGGGCCGTCCGAGGCCTGGCGTCTCGGCACGCTGACCCTGCTGCACGTCGGCGTCCTCCACCTCACCCTCAACGTCCTGATGCTGTGGCGCTTCGGCACCTTCGTCGAGGTGCTCTACGGCCGCGCCCGCCTGGCCGCCATCTACGTGCTCAGCGCCGTGCTCAGCGGCCTCGCCGTCGTCTTCCTGCGCGACCCGGCCAGCCCCTTGCTGCTGATCGGCGCCTCCGGGGCGATCATGGCGCTGGGCGGGGCCGTGATCGCCGCCCTGCTGCTGCGCCGCGACCTCCGGACCACTCCGATCGGCCGCGCCGAGCTGGTCGCCCTCGTCATCCTGTTCGGCCTCCAGGTCGTGTTCGACAGCGTCACGCCCGAGGTCAGCGGCACCGCCCACGCCGCTGGCATCGCCGCCGGCCTGCTCCTCGGCGCCCTGTTCCTGCCGCGGCGCGACCGCGCATTCTCGGACATGCTCGAACAGACAGGGTGATTCGGACATGTCCCCCGCGACATGTCCTTTCAAACACCCTTTATGCGCGCCAGCGCGCGCCGCCGTCACGGACCGCGCGCGTGACTTCGACCGCGTGAGCTTAGCCGTGCCCCTGCGAGCCCTCGGCGACGCACGAGCGGCGGGCGCCGGCCGGCCGCGGCATCGGGTAAGCTGCCGCCGTTTATGGCGACCGAAGCGGCGAGCGACAGCGAGGCCGGCTCGAGCGAGCCGGACGCCAACGCGCTCCGCTTCGGCCGCTACGTCGTCCTCAGCCGCCTCGGCGAGGGCGCGATGGGCGTCGTCTACAGCGCCTACGACGAAATCCTCGACCGCCGCGTCGCGGTCAAGCTGGTGCGGCGGCGGCTGAGCGGCGACGTCCCCGGCCGCGCCCGCCTGCTGCGCGAGGCCCAGGCGCTGGCCCAGCTGTCGCACCCCAACGTCGTCCAGGTCCACGACGTCGGCGAGTGGAACAGCCAGATCTTCATCGCCCTCGAGTTCCTCCACGGCCGCACCCTCACCGCCTGGCTCGAAGAGCAGCCGCGCACCTGGTCCGAGATCGTCGAGGTGTTCGTGCAGGCCGGGCGCGGCCTGGCGGCGGCGCACGGCGCCGGCATCATCCACCGCGACGTCAAGCCCGACAACTTCATGATCGACAGCGACGGCCGCGTCCGCGTCATGGACTTCGGCCTCGCCCTGCCGGTCGGCCTCGGCGACGACGGCGAGCCCGGCGCGACGGTGTCGCAGTCGGGCCGCGCCCTGCTGCGCATGACCGCCGCCGGCGCGCTGATCGGCACCCCGGCCTACATGGCCCCGGAGCAGTTCCTGCGCGAGCCGACCGACGCGCGCACCGATCAGTTCGGCTTCTGCACCGCCCTGTTCGAGGCGCTGTGGGGCCACCGGCCGTTCCCCGGCAACACGATCGAGGAGATCAGCCGCAACGTCCTCCTCGGCGAGCGCGCCGCGATCCCGTCGCGCACGCCGGTGCCGCTGCGGATCCAGCGGGCCGTCCTGCGCGGCCTCGAGAGCGACCCGACCCAGCGCTTCCCGTCGATGCACGAGCTGCTCGCCGAGCTGGCGCCCGCGCCCGAGCGCGGCCGTCGGCGCGTGCGCGGGGCGGTCGCCCTCGTCGGCATCGCCGCCGCCTCGTTCGCGTTCGTCCAGGCCGGCTCCGGCGGCACCTGCCGCGACGCCGCCGAGCACCTCGT
Source organism: Nannocystis punicea (assembly GCF_026965555.1). Taxonomy (GTDB): domain Bacteria; phylum Myxococcota_A; class Polyangia; order Nannocystales; family Nannocystaceae; genus Nannocystis; species Nannocystis punicea. The sequence continues at coordinate 6,639,349 of NZ_CP114040.1, forward strand.
CGGCGTGTGGGACGAGGCCCGCAGCGCCGCGGTCGAGCGCGCCATGCTGACCACCGGCCTCGACTTCGCCGCCGACACCGCCGCGCGCGCGCGCCAGGCCCTCGACACCCACGCCGCCGAGTGGACCGAGCTGCACGTGCGCACCTGCGAGGCCCACCGCAACGGCGAGCGCTCGAGCGCCGCGCTCGACCTGCAGATGCACTGCCTGCAGCGACGCAAGGCCGAGCTCGACGCCCTGGTCGACGTGCTCGTCGAGGGCGACCGCAACACCGTCATGAACGCCGCGCAGGCGGTCGCCGGGCTGCGCTCGGTCGCCTCGTGCGGCGACCCGAAGGCGCTGCTCGAGGAGCAGCGACGCCTCGGCCTGCCGAGCGACCCCGCCGTGGCCGCGCGCGTGCAGGTGCTGCAGCGCGACCTGGCCCAGGTCAAGGCGCTGTTCGACGCCGGCCAGCTCGAGCGCGCCATCGGCCTGGTCGAGCGCACCGTCCAGGCCGCCGAGGCCGCCGGCTACCTGCCTACCCTCGCCGAGGCCCTGTTCTGGCTCGGACGGATCCGCACCGAGACCAGCGAGCTCGAGCAGGCCGCCAACTCGCTGTGGGACGCCTACCTCACCAGCATCCGCGCCGGCCACGACGCCATCGAGCTGCGCGCCCTCGTCACCGACGTGCACGTGCAGGGTTACGGCCTCCACGACTACGCCGCCGCCGAGCGAGCGGCCGCGATCGCCGGCGCCCTGATCGCCCACCGCTCGCCCGAGCTCGGCATCGAGGCCGAGCTGCTCAACAACCTCGCCAACTCGCGCGCCGCCCAGGGCCGCCTGTCCGAGGCCGAGGCCCTGTACCGCCGCGGCATCGAGCTGCGCCAGCGCACCGAGCCCGACGCCCAGCTGCCGCTCGGCGTCACCCAGATCGGCCTCGGCGAGGCCCTGCGCTGCAGCGGTCGCGTCGAGGAGGCCGCGGCGATCCTTCACGAGGCGAGCGCCACGCTCGACCGCCACCTCGGCCAGCGCCACCCGTTCGCGTGCATGGCCCACGCCAACCTCGGCCTCGCCCACTTCGAGCTCGGCCACTTCGACGAGGCCGCCAGGCTGATCGAGCCGGCCCTGCCGCAGATCATCGCCGCCTTCGGCAACGACCGCTTCGACTACGCCGAGTACTTCGCCGCCACCGGCCTGCTGCAGCTCGACCGCGGCGCCATCACCCGGGCTCTCGGCGACCTCGAGCGCGCCCACGACCTCGCCGAGCGCTCCGACCAGCCCGTCATCCGCGCCGTCACCCACTTCGCCCTCGCCCGCGCCCTGTGGGACCACGAGCCGAACCAGCGCGAGCGCGCCCTGGCCCTCGCCCGCCAGGCCGAGCGCGACGCCGCCACAGTCCGCAACACCCGGCGCCAGCGCGAGATCTCCGTCTGGCTCACCGCCCACGCCACCGACTCGTGAGCATGTCCCCGAGGACATGTCCCATGCAGCATGTCCCTTCAAAAATGTCCTTTACGACATTTCTAAAGGGGCATGTGCTTCAGAGCATGAATGCGTACCGTCAGCGCGGCAAGAGCCCGCCGTCACGGCTCGCCAGCGCGAACGCTCGCCGCACCTGCGCCTCACCGGCCTCGCGCGCGGCGGTGCGGGTGCGCAGGCCGGCCAGGCTGTCGTCGTCGAGGCGGTCGAGCACCGCGCGCGCCAGCTGGGCCGCCAGCCCGGTCTGCGCCCGGCGGAGCAGCTCGCGGCACGCGTCGGGCCGATCGCGCAACGCCAGCACCGCCCGCCACAGCCCGCGCTGGCGCGCAGGGCCCTGGGCCCCGTCGGCCTCCTCGCACAGCGCCTCGGCCGCGGCCGCCACGGTGCCCGCGTCGCTCCAGCTCCACGCCGCGCGCACCGGCCACTCGCGCGCCCCCTGCTCCGGCGGCGGCGGCACGAGCTTGCGCGCCTCGCCGATCCGCCGCTCGAGCAGCGCCTGGAATTCGCCGAGGTCGCGCTGCGTCAGCATCGCCTGCAGCGACTCGATCACCGGCACCAGCCCGAACGGCGCCGGCTGTTCGCCCGCGAGGAACAGCGCCCGCTGCACCGCCAGCTCGACGAACCCGTGATCGACCAGGCGATCGAGCTCGTTCGGCAGCGGCAGCAGGGCCTCGGGCGTCTGCGCCACCCCGCGCGACTTCAGGCGCTCCGCCACCCCGCTGCCCTGCAGGTAGCGGCGGGCCCGCTGGCGCTCCACGGCCAGCAGCCCGTCGTCGCCGGCGTGGGCCGTGCGCTCGAGCGCCAGCATCACGCGCATCAGCTCGTCCTCGGTCGCCGCGAACAGCGGCTCGAGCCCGGCCACGCGCCGCTGCCAGTACGTCTGACAGAACGAGCGGCCGAAGTGCAGGAAGCGACCGGCCAGGAGGCGCCCGAACGGCGGCAGCGGCTGCTCCGGCGGCAGCCCCAGCTGCGCCAGCGCCTCGCGGTGCACCCGGGCCAGCAGCGCCGCCGCGCGGGTCCGCTGCTCGTGCGTCAGCCCGCTCGCGGTCTGGGCCCCGATCGCCCGCAGCACCCCGCCGAGCACCGCCTCGTCGATCGGGCTCACCACCGCAGTGACCGGATCCGGCGCCTCGGCCGGGTTCAGCGACCCGGTCGGCGGGCGATCGATCGCCGCCAGCCGGGCCAGCCCGGCCAGATCGGGCGCCGCCGCCAGCTTCGGGACCAACGCCGCCGCCTCCGCCGGGCTGGCCGCCTGCAGCAGCGCCGCGCGCAGCGCCGCCGGACTGGCCTGCACTTCCGGACATGTCCATACGAGCAGCACCGCGTCCTCGCCCGAGCCCGCGGCGGCGGCCGCGGCCAGCCCGGCGCAGTCGCCCTCCGCCCGCACCGGCGTCGGCTCCCCGGCGGCGGCGACCGACCCGGAGCCCAGGTCGGCCTTCACCCCCGGCAGCACCTCGACCGCCGGCGGCCCGCACGCGAGCGCCAGCGCCGCCGCAGCTGCCCCGAAGGACATGCCCCTTCGCACCTGCCCTTTAGGACATCCAAGAACCACCACGCACTCGCCCGCGAGGCCCCCGGCCGCCGCGCCGCCCCACTCGCTCGCCAGCGCCTCCGCGCGGCCCGAGTCTGCCGCGCCCCCGGCCTCCGCGCCGCGCCACTCGCTCGCCAGCGCCTCCGCGCGGCCCGAGTCTGCCGCGCCCCCGGCCTCCGCGCCGCGCCACCCGCCGGCAGCCGCTCGCGCCTGCAGCGAGAGCTCTCCCCCGCCCGCGCCGCCCGGGACCTGCCCCGAAGGCCAGCCCGCAGCCCGCGCGAGCGAGCGCCGCAGCCCCGAAAGAACTGTCCCGAGGGACATGTGCTCACGGACCGGTCGCATCACTGATCCACGAGCCGGCGGATGACCTCGCGGATCCGCGTCAGCCCGCCGGAGTTGCGGCGCATGAATTCGACGCCGACCCCGTCGGGGTGCTGGGTGTTGCGCACGATCGAGGTCAGCTCGAGCGGGCGGGCGCCCCCCGGGGTCGTGATCTCGATGATGATCTCCTCACCGAGCGTGAGCCCCGCGTCGGTCAGGAGCAGCGCGCCGGCCTCGGAGATCTCCGAGATCGTCGCCGACAGGAGGTCACTCGCGTCGCTGCGGCGCCAGCGGATCTCGACCAGGACCGGCTGGCGCAGGTGCCGGCGGCGGGGCGCCATGGTCGCCTTCCCGAGCGCCACCTCGCGGAGAAACTGAAGCTTGCGCCACTCGCTCCCCGCGCAGCGGAGCACCCCGCCGGCGCGCACCCGCAGGCGCGGGCGCGCCATGTGCCACTTCTTGCCGATCGCGCGGATCAGCATCTTCCCGTTCATCCCGGTGAAGAACACCTCCGCGAGCACCTCTTCGCCGGGCTCGAAGCGCTCGGTCGTGAAGACTTGCAGCGCCTGGTCGTCCCCGGCCGCGCGCAGCGCCGCCGCGAAGGCCTCTCCGGACGCGTAATGGCAGCGGATCCGTCGCACCGTGGCACCCTGGCTGGGCGGGCGACAACATAGCAGTCCGACGCGCGGCCTCGCAACCCTGCGCCGGCGCGAGGTACTCTGCGCGGGCTGCCTTCCATGAGCGTCGCCGACAGCCGCCCACGCCCGCTCGTCCTGCTCCCCACCTACAACGAGCGGGACAACGTCGAGCCGATCACCGCGGCGATCCTCGCCGCGCTGCCCGACGCGCGCGTGCTCATCATCGACGACGGCAGCCCTGACGGCACCGGTGAGCTGGCCGACGGCCTCGCCGCGGCCGACGCCCGCGTCCACGTCCTCCACCGCGCCGCGAAGGAGGGCCTCGGCCGCGCGTACCTCGCGGGCATCGACTGGGCCCTGCAGCACCCGCACGACTTCACCCACATCATCACCATGGACGCCGACTTCTCGCACGACCCGGCCTACCTGCCGGGCCTGCTCGCCGTGGTCGGCGAAGGCGGCGCCGACTTTGCGATCGGCTCGCGCTACGTGCCCGGCGGCGGCACCCGCGGATGGAGCCTCGGGCGCCGCCTGCTCTCGCGCGGCGGCGGCCTCTACGCCCGCACCGTGCTCGGCCTCGGGCTGCGCGACCCCACCGCGGGGTTCGTCTGCTACGGCCGCGCCGCCCTCGCCACCCTCGATCGCGGCGCCGTGGCCGCCAGCGGGTATGGTTTCCAGATCGAGATGAAGTACCGCCTGATGCGCGCCGGCCGACGCGCGCGCGAGCTGCCGATCGTGTTCCCCGACCGCGAGCGCGGCGCCTCGAAGATGACCCCCGCGATCGCCCTCGAGGCCGTCGGCCTGTGCCTCCGCCTCCGTCTCCGCCGGTCCTGAAGGACATGCCCCATTCACCCTGTCCCATTCACCCTGTCCCATCCGACATGTTCTGAAGCCTATGCCCGCATCCCGCGTCTACCTGTCCACCATCGGCCGCCCCCTCGACCCCGCCGAGGCGGCCGTCCCCGTACTCGACCGCGGGTTCCTGTTCGGCGACGCCGTGTTCGAGACCCTGCGGACGGCCGGGGGCCGGCCGGTCGCGTGGGCCGCCCACCTCGCCCGCCTGCGCCGCAGCGCCGCCGGCATCGGCCTCGAGCTGCCGTGGTCCGACGACGAGCTGCGCGCGTTCGTCGACCTCACCCACGGTGACACCGGCAACACCGACAGCCTCGTGCGGATCGTCGTCACCCGCGGCGTCTCGCCGCTGATGCTCGACCCGCGCCAGGCCCTCACGCCGACCCTGGCCGTGCTCGCCATCCCGCTGGCGATCCCGGACGAGGCCGGCTACGCCCGCGGCCTGCGGGCGCGGATCGTCGACGTCACCCGCGTCCCCGCCAGCGCCCTCGACCCCGCGTTCAAGACCGCCAACTACCTGCCCAACATCCAGGCGCTGCGGCAGGCGCTGGCGGCCGGCGACGACGAGGCGATCCTCATCAACCCGGTCGGCCTCGTCGCCGAGGGCGCGACCAGCAACGTGTTCGCGGTCCTCGGCGGCGTCCTCTTCACCCCGCCGATCTCCGACGGCATCCTGCCCGGCATCACCCGCGCCACCATCCTCGAGCTCGCGGCCAGCCTGGCGATCCCCGCCCAGGAGTCGTCGCTCCACCCGTTCGACGTCCGCGCCGCCGACGAGGTGTTCCTGACCTCCTCCGTGCGCGGCCCGATCGCCGTCACCACCCTCGACGGCTTCCCGGTCGCCGACGGCAAGGAGGGCCCGGTCACCAGCCGGCTCCGCCGCGCCTGCGAAGCCCTCCTCGGCACCCTCTGAGCCGCGAGGCTCAGCGCGCGGCGCGCCTGGAGGCTGTCTTTCGGGACAGCCGCCCCGGCGCGTGACGCCCCGGTCCGTTCACGCCTGCCCCTTCGAGCATGTCCATTCAGACATGCCCCTCCGAGCATTACTCTTCGGGCATGTCCTGTTCGACCTGCCCCGTGCAGCGCTCGCGGCGGATCACCCGCGGCTTGGCGGCCGGCGTCGCCGTGATCCGGGTGGTCGTGCCGCGGCGGATCCGCAGCCAGCGGCTGTCGCTCGCGCCGGTGCGGCCGTCCTCGGCGCTCACGCGGAGCGGCCCGCCGCGGCGCCGGGGCGACGCCGCGCACTCGCCGGGCACCAGGGCCGTCCCGCCGGCGCGGATCACCAGGGCCCGGTCGGGCTCGGCGAGCACGCAGATCCGCGGGGGCTCGGCCGGGCGGCAGGCCCGCGCGTCGGTCCGCTCCCAGCCGGACCGGGCCGCGCAGCCGAGCGTGAGGAGCGCCGCCGCCCACACCAGCGCGCTGTGGCACACTCGGAGGCGATGGCCCGCCGCCCTCGCCGTTCGTTCGCCCGCGGTCCCCAGCCGCTCGCCGACGCCATCTGGAAGTTGGTCAAGACCATCGTCCCCGACCACATGATCCGGCTCGTGCACGTGCGCGCCGCGTGGGAGCGGCTCAACATGCCGTGGTTGCGCGGGCGCGCCTATCCGCTCGCGGTCATGCGGGACGAGGTCATCGTCGTGGTCGAGGACAGTCAGTACCACCACGAACTGATGTACTCGCGGGACGACCTGCTCCACAAGCTCCAGCAGCTCGCCCCCGAGGCCCGCCTCGCCAGCCTGCGCTTCCGCCTCGGCGTCGTCCCCCGGCCCGGCCCGCGTCCAGCCGCGCTCCCCGCGGCCGCGTCCGGCCCGCCCCCCATGGCCAGCGAGCCCAGCCAGGCCACCAGCCGCGCCCTCGCCGACGTCGTCGACCCCGAGCTGCGCCAGGCCATCGCCGGCGCCCGCGTCCTGCTCGGTCGCGCCTGACCGGCCCCCGCGCCCGCCCTCGCGGCGACCTCCGCGTCCGACCTGCCCCGAAGGCCATCCCGCTCGCCGCCCGCCTGCCACCTGTCCCGAAGTTCCTCCCCGCGCCGCTTCGCCCGACCTGTCCCCAAGTTCATCTTCACGCGCCGCCTCGCGCCGCACCGACCTGTCCCCGAGTTCATCCCCCATCGCCCCTGTCCCCGAGCTCATCCCCCGTCGCCCGTCTCGACCTGTCCCGAAGTTCACCCCCCGATGGTCCTCGTCCGCCGCCTCACCGCCCTCGCCTGCCTCCTCGGCCTCGCCGCCTGCGGGGCCGGTGAAGCTCCGCCTGCACCCGCCCCCGCCGCCGCCGATCCGGTCGCCGGCCAGGCGGGGCCCGGGCTCGCCAGCCTGTTCGGGCGCAAAAATCCGGAGTGGCGCTTCGACTTCAAGGACCCGAAGCCCGGCCCGCGCGCGCCCGTCACCGCCGCCATGCACACCGAGGTCGGCCTGCACCGAGTGGCCGACGCCGAGGCCCTCGCCGCGCGCCTCGGCCTCACCTGCAGCGACACCTCGATCCGCGCCACCATGGAAGGCCGCCGCAAGACCGAGCGCAAGCGGATCGAGGAGGCGCGCGCGCGCGGCGAGGACGCCGTCACTGCGGCCTCGTGGCTCGATCGCAAGAGCAAGCGCGAGGCCAACCCGCAGGTCCGCTTCAGCTGCCCCAAGACCCGCAGCGAGCAGCTCACCGATCGCCCGCGCCCGTCCTCGGAGGGCCGCCTGCTGTTCGTGTTCGACAGCGCCGAGCACCCGCTGCGCCACGTCTCGTACCAGCGCACCGCCAAGGACCCCGCGCCCGCGCTCGCCGACTACAACGACGCGGTCGCCCACTACACCCGCGTCTACGGCCCGCCGACGCGCACCCCCACGCGCGAGCTGCCCGCCCCCGACGCAGGCGGCGCGATCGACATCCCCGTCGCCACCAACTTCGAGACCGAGTGGGCCTTCTCCGATCTGCTCGTGAAGGTCAGCCTGCTGCGCTACGCCAGCCTCATCACCGTCGGCGAGCGCGTCGAAGTGCCCCCGGGGATCCGCCCGGACGCCCCGCGCCTCGGCAAGCCCGCGCCCGCAGACGCCGCCGCGCCGGCCACGAGCCCGACTCCTGGAGCCCGCCCCGCTGCCCCGGCGCCCCTCGCCGCGGGCCAGTCCGCCGCCGCCAAGGCACCTCCGGCCGTCGCGCCCGCCGCCGCGGGCCAGCCCGCCGCCACGACAGGTTGAGCCCCGCCCGGGCCACGCCGCACCGCCCGCCGCGCCCGACTCCTTTAACAATAACAACGACAGGGTCGGCCCGCGGCGACGAACTCGTTGCGCCGCGCGGGCCGGGCCGCCATGATGCGGCCCTCGCTCGCTCGTGGAGACCCTGCGGATCGCCCTCAACGACTGGCTGACGGCCGTCAACGCGGTGTTGTGGCACGACAGCGTGCTCTACGCCGTGATGGCCACCGGCCTCCTGTTCACCGTGTGGAGCGGCTTCTGCCAGTACCACGCGCTCACCCACGGCGTGAAGATCGTCCGCGGCGACTACGACCAGGCCGACGCGCCGGGGGCCATCAGTCACTTTCAGGCGCTGTCGGCCGCGCTGTCGGCCACCGTCGGCCTCGGCAACATCGGCGGCGTCGCCGTCGCCATCGCGCTCGGGGGCCCGGGCGCGGTGTTCTGGATGTGGATGGTCGGCCTCGCCGGCATGGCGCTGAAGACCACCGAGGTCACCCTGTCGATGCTGTACCGGCGCACCGACAAGCCGGACGAGCCGAGCGGCGGGCCGATGTGGGTCGCCGACGACGGCCTGGCCCAGTGGAGCCCGCGGCTGCGCCCGCTCGGCCGCGTCCTCGGCGTGCTGTTCTGCATCACCCTCCTCATCAGCACGATCACCGGCGGCAACATGTTCCAGGCGTGGAACGTCGGCATCGTCACCGAGGAGAGCTTCGGCGTGCCGCAGCAGGTCGTCGGCGTCGTCCTCGCCCTGCTGGTCGGCCTCGTCATCCTCGGCGGGATCAAGCGGATCGGCGCCGTCGCCGGCCGGCTGGTCCCGGCGATGTGCTTCATCTACCTCGCCGCCGCGCTCTACGTCCTCGCCGTCCACGTCGCCGACATCCCGGCGATGCTGCGGCTGATCGTCGCCTCCGCCTTCTCGCCGGCCGAGGCGACCGGCGCGTTCGTCGGCGGCACCTCGGGCGCGGCCTTCGTGTGGGGCATGAAGCGGGCCCTGTTCTCGAGCGAGGCCGGCCAGGGCACCTCGCCGATCGCCCACTGCGCCGCCAAGACCGACGAGCCGGTGCGCGAGGGGGTGGTCGCCGGCCTCGAGCCGTTCATCGACACGATCGTCGTCTGCACCCTCACCTCGCTGGTCGTGCTGGCCAGCGGCGCGTGGTGCCGCGAGGGCGAGGCGACCTTGCCGGCCCCGCCGGCCGCGGTGCAGATCGAACCTGGCTGTTGGGACCTGTCCGATACGCCATTGCCCGAGAAACATGCGGAGGCGCTGGCGATCTCCGGCAGCGCCTGGCGGGCCGGCGACGCGGTGTTCATGCTCGCGCGGTACGGCTCGATCGATCCGGCCACCGGCGGCGACCTGCAGCGGGTCAGCGGCGTCGTCGCCGTCGGCGCGGGAGATCGCCTCTATGTCGACTGGACCCCGGTGGGCTCCCCGACCTCGCCGCTCGCCAGCGCGCCTGCGCTCGCAGGCCTCGACGTCTACAAGGACTACGTCGGCGCCGCGCTGACCAGCCACGCCTTCGATCGCGTGGCCCCCGGCCTCGGCAAGTGGCTCGTGGCGGTGGCTTCGTGGCTGTTCGCGGTGTCGACGATGATCTCGTACGCCTACTACGGCGAGCAGGGCATGGTCTACATGGCGGGACGTCGCTCGATCGTCCCGTACAAGATCGTCTATTGCCTGAGCATCCTGCTCGCCTGCGCAGGCTGGATCAGCACCGAGGCGGAGCTCGACAACATCACCTCGGTCGGCACCGGCGTGATGCTGTGGGTCAACATCCCGATCACGCTGCTGTTCGCGGGCGTGGCGATGCGGGCCTACCGCGACTACTTCGCGCGTGTACGCGCGGCACGGCGGCGGTGAGCGTCACACGTGTCCGCGGCGCGAGGCCGCCGTGACTCCGCGCATCGGCCCGCGAGGTCCGGTCGCGGCGCCGCGGCAGATCGGGTGCGGAGCGCCACGATTCACCGCACAGCGAGGCGGGCGCGCCCACGCGCATGCGCGCTGGCGCCTGCGCAGCGGCCGGCGCGCCCCGCGAATTGCGGCGCATGGCCGAAAGAACATCCCAGCAGCGGCTCCGGCCGCGACCATGGAAGTCGCCCCGAGCCGCGGCCGACGGAAAAGGCCGGGCCGTGACCGACCCGCGGGCCTTTGTCGCAGCGTCGCCTCGCGATATAAAGGGCGAGCGAGACTGGAGCGCCGCGAATGACCGAGTCCCTGACGCGTTTTGAACTCCCCCAGAGCGCAATTCCGACACGTTGGTACAACATCCAGGCCGATCTTCCGCGCCCGCTCCCCGTGGTCCTGCACCCCGGCACCAAGAGCCCGGTCACTCCCGACGACCTGGCGGTGCTGTTCCCGCCGGAGATCATCAACCAGGAAGTCTCGCGCGAGCGCTTCATCGAGATCCCGGAGGAGGTCCGTGAGATCTACAAGCTGTGGCGCCCCACCCCCCTGATGCGGGCGAGGCGCCTGGAGAAGGCGCTCGGGACGACCGCGAAGATCTACTACAAGTACGAGGGCGTCTCGCCGAGCGGCAGCCACAAGGCCAACACCGCGATCCCGCAGGCGTACTACAACAAGCAGGCCGGCGTCGTCGGCCTGACCACAGAGACAGGTGCGGGTCAGTGGGGCACGGCCCTGTCGCAGGCCTGCAACTTCTTCAACCTCGAGTGCCACGTCTTCATGGTGAAGGTCAGCTTCCACCAGAAGCCGTACCGGCGGGCGATCATCACCAGCTTCGGGGCCAACGTCACCGCCAGCCCGAGCGACAAGACCGAGTCCGGGCGGGCGATCCTCGCCCAGGATCCGGACAGCACCGGCAGCCTCGGCATCGCCATCAGCGAGGCCGTCGAGATGGCGGCCAAGAGCGGCGGCAAATACAAGTACGCGCTCGGCTCGGTGCTCAACCACGTGCTGATGCACCAGTCGATCATCGGCCAGGAGGCGATGCTGCAGCTCGACCGCGCCGGTGACAGCCCGGACATCATCGTCGGCTGCGTCGGCGGCGGCAGCAACTTCGCCGGCATCGCCGTCCCCTACCTGCGCGACAAGATCGTCCACGGCCGCAAGGTGCGGGTCGTCGCGGTCGAGCCGGCCGCCTGCCCCACCCTCACGCGGGGCGTCTACGCCTACGACTACGGCGACACCGCCGGCATGGCGCCGATGGTCAAGATGCACACGCTCGGGGCCAAGTTCATCCCGCCGCCGGTGCACGCGGGCGGCCTGCGCTACCACGGCGTCGGCAGCGTCATCAGCGAGCTGTACGACCAGAAGCTGATCGAGGCCTACTCGGTGCCGCAGCTCGAGGTCTTCAAGTCGGCGGTCACCTTCTTGCGGGCCGAGGGCATCGTCCCGGCGCCGGAGGCCGGCCACGCCGTGGCCCAGGTGATCCGCGAGGCCATCCGCGCCAAGGAAGAGGGCACCTCGCCGGTGATCTTGTTCAACCTCTGCGGCCACGGCCACTTCGACATGACGGCGTACGACGCCTACTTCCGCGGCGAGCTGACCGACTACGCCTACCCGCAGGCGGCGATCGAGGCGGCGCTGGCCGAGCTGCCGGAAGTCAACATCTGAGCGCGGTATCGTCCGCCCTGCACGTCGACGCGACGCGGTGCGGCCGCGCCGCGTCGTCGTCGCGACGTGCATGTAGGTACGGGGCGTGTTCATCCTCGTCTTGCAGATGCACGGGTGACTCTTGTTTTTGCGCGACGGTTCTCCGACCATGGTGAACACTGTGCAGGCGGACGACGCAGCCAGCACCACCACCTCGGGTGGCACGACCGGGCCCACCGGGTCCGCGGCCGATCCGTCTCCCCGGCCCGAATCGTCGAGCCCGCTGCTGCTGTGCTCGGTGGCCTTCGCCGGCTCGGTGACCGGCGCCGCGTGCCGCTCGGCCGGCGAGCTGCGACCGGTCGGGCCGCGCGAGCTCGGCACCGCCGTCGCCACGCGGAGGCCTGGTCGCGCGTGCGTCGTCCTGCTCGACGAGCACCTCCTCTGCGACGACGGCCGCGTCGAGCTGCAGCCCGTCGGTCCGACGCGGCTCATCAGCCTCCTGCCCGGCTCCGAGGTCGAGGTCCTGCAGCAACGCTTCGGCGACGCGCTCTCGGCCATCCTGTCCCCTGAGCCAGGTGCGGCCGCGCTGCTGGTCGCGATCCGCACCGCCCTGCGCGACGCCGCCGCCGACGATCGACTGCTCAGCCTCGAGGCCGAGCGCCGCCGCCTCGCCGGCGAGATCACCAAGCTCAACCGGATCGGCATCGCCCTGTCGACCGAGCGGGATCAGGAGCGGCTCCTCAACTTCATCCTCACCACCGCCCGCGACTTCACCTGCTCCGACGCCGGCTCGCTCTACATCGTCGAGAAGGACGCCAGCGGCAACCGGCGCCTGCGCTTCAACAACTCGCAGAACGACTCGCTGCCGCACCTCGAGCTGGTCAAGTTCACCATCCCGGTGTCGAAGGCCACCCTCGCCGGCTACGTCGCCGTCACCGGCGAGCCCGTCAACATCCCCGACGCCTACCTGCTCGATCCCAAGGCCGAGTACAGCTTCAACCCCGCCTTCGATCAGCGCACCGGCTACCGCACGCGCAGCATGCTCGTGCTGCCGATGAAGAACCAGGACGACCAGGTCATCGGCGTCCTCCAGCTGATCAACCGCAAGATCTCGCGCACCGCCACGCTGACGGCCGCCGACATCGACAACGTCGTGCTGCCGTACGACGACGCCGCGCTCGAGCTGACGCTGTCGCTCGCCAGCCAGACCGCGATCTCGCTGACGAACAACCAGCTCTACGAGGGCCTCAAGGACAGCCTCGTCGAGCTCAAGCAGACCCAGGCGCAGCTGGTGCAGGGCGAGAAGCTGGCCAGCCTCGGCCAGCTCACCGCCGGCGTCGCCCACGAGATCAACAACCCGCTCGCGTTCAGCCGCAACAACACGCACCTCGCCCACGAGCGCGTCCTCAAGGTCGCGCGCCGGCTCGCGGTGCAGCGCTGGCTCGAGGCCGGCGTCGGCGGCGACCCGCAGGCGCGCGTGGCCGCGGCCCGGGCGATCCTCGACAAGCTCAAGGAAGACAAGGACATCGGCCCCGACGCCAAGGACGTGATCGCCGACCTCGGCAGCATGCCCGCGCCGAAGCAGCTCGAGCTGCTCAAGATGTTCTTCAGCTACGTCAGCCAGAGCCGCGAGCAGAAGGAAGGCTCGATCGACGAGGTCCTCGCGCGCACGCAGAAGGTGCTCGAGGAGTGCTTCATCGGCCTCGATCGCATGGCGGAGATCGTGCTCGGTCTCCGCAACTTCGCCCGCCTCGACGAGGCGCAGTTCCAGAACGCCGACATCGACGAGGGGATCCGGCAGACCCTGATGATCCTCTCCAACAACGCGAGGGACAAGGGCGTCAAGTTGACGTCCGATCTCACGTTGACGCGCCCCTACGCCTGCTTCCCCGCCAAGCTCAACCAAGTGGTACTCAACCTCGTGAACAACGCCATCGACGCGACCCCGCGCGGCGGCGAAGTTCACGTGGACACGCGAGTTAACGGCGTCTGGGTCGAGATCGCGGTGAGGGACAACGGCGAGGGCATTTCGGACGCCAACATCTCGAAGATTTTCGACCCGTTCTTCACCACCAAGCCGGTCGGTAAGGGGACAGGTCTTGGCCTGTCGATCAGCTATCGGATCGTGATGGAGCACCAGGGAACGATCGCAGTGACGCGCAATGAAACGGCGGGGGTAACCTTCCTCATTCGGATCCCGACGGAGCCCAAGGACCCGGGCACGAGGACCGAAGGGGCCGCCAAGGCCGCGGAGAGCCCATGAGCAGAGCCAGACAGATCATCCCGTACAAGGCGAAGGTCGTCGAGCCGATCGCGCTGCTCCCTTATGAGGAGCGGGTCCGGCGGATCGAGGCGTGCGGGAACAACTTGTTCCGCCTCGCATCGCAAGACGTGTACATCGACCTCGTGACCGACTCCGGCACCGGAGCCCTCTCGGCGGCGCAGATGGGCCGCATGATGATCGGCGACGAGGCCTACGCCGGTTCACGCTCCTTCTTCGAGATGGAGCGGCAGATCCGCGAGACGATGGGGTACCGCTACACCATCCCGGTGCATCAGGGTCGCGCCGCCGAGCGCGTGCTCGACTTCGTGCTGATCAAGAAGCACATGATCGTGCCGGGCAACTCGCACTTCGACACGACCAAGGCGCACATCGAGTTCGCCGGCGGCCGCGCGATCGACTGCACGATCGACGCCGGCCGCAGCTCGACGGGCTACCACCCGTTCAAGGGCGACGTCGACCTGGCGAAGCTCGAGAGCGTCATCCGCGAGTACGGCCCGCGCCACGTCGCCTACATCCTGATGACGGTGACGTGCAACTCGGGCGGCGGTCAGCCAGTGTCGATGGAGAACATCCGCGAGGTGCGGCGGATCGCCGACCAGTACGGCCTCCTCGTCATCCTCGACGCCGCGCGCTTCGCCGAGAACGCGTGGTTCATCAAGCACCGCGAGCCCGGCTACGCGACCAAGACGATCCACGAGATCGTCGCGGAGATGTGCAGCTACACCGACGCGGCGATCATGAGCGCGAAGAAGGACGCGCTGGTGCCGATGGGCGGGTTCATCGCCGTGCGCGACGACCTGCTGTACGAGCGCCTCAAGGCCCCGACGATCCTGTTCGAGGGCTTCTACACCTACGGCGGCATGTCGGGCGCCGACATGGAGGCGCTCGCGCAGGGCCTGCGCGAGGTCACCGAGGAGCCGTACCTCACCTACCGCATCGGTCAGGTCAAGCGCTTCGGCGAGCTGCTCAGCGCCGCTGGCGTGCCGCTGGTCGAGCCGCTCGGCGGTCACGCGGTGTTCATCGACGCGCGGCGGTTCTTCACCAACGTCCCCGAGGACGAGTTCCCGGCGCAGCTCCTCTGCGTCGAGCTCTACAAGGAGGGCGGAGTGCGCGCGGTGGAGGTCGGCAGCGTCCTCATCGGCCGCGACCCGGACACCGGCGAGAACATCCGCCCCAACCTCGACCTGTGCCGGATCACCATTCCGCGCCGCGTCTACACCATGGAGCACCTGGAGTACGTCGCCGACGTGGTCCGCACCGTGCACGAAGAGAAGGGCCAGCGAATGCGCCATGGCCTTCGTTTCGAGGTCGAAGCCCCCGGAATTCGCCACTTTGCGTCCACTTTCCGCTACGTGCGCGGAGCGGACGGTGGTACAGGAGATTTACCGTGACCACTCACGCGCGAAAAGGCCCTAGCTGGCCTCACGGGCCGCTTCCCAGGCCCTCCGGGCTCCACGGCCTCACCGGCCCTGGCTCGCTCCACCGGCGCTCCAGCGAGCGGCTCCACGAGGCCCTTGCGAACCGGATGCACCCCTGCCACCATGCGCGAACGGAGCAGACTCTCTCTCGCATCGAGGGTTCCCCGCGCTACGACCGGTTGCCCAGCGAGAAGCGAGGTATTGCATGAGTTGGAAGGAATTCCAGAAGACCGGCACGATCGGCCAAGAGGACAAGCAGGTCCTCTCGTTGCTCATCGTCGACGACGAGCGCGGCATCCTCAACACGTTGGAGGAGAGCTTCCGCGACATGTTCAAGGTCTACACCGCCAACTCGGGCACCGAGGCGCTGCAGATCTTCCGGGCCAACGAGATTCAGTTGGTGCTCAGCGACCAGCGCATGCCGGAGATGACGGGTGTCGAGCTGTTCGGCAAGCTCAAGGAGATCAACCCGACGCCGGTGCGCATCCTGATCACCGGCTACTCCGACATTAACGTGGTAATCCGCGGCCTCAACGAGGGTTTGATGTGGCAGTACGTCACGAAGCCCTGGGACACCGAGGATCTCAAGGCGCTGCTGCGTAGGGCTGCGAAGCACTACCTCAAGGAGACGCAGCAAGACGCGCCGCCGCCGATCCGCGGGCTGAGCTTCTGAGGCGCCGGACTGGGCATTACAGCCCCGTGCGGCGCGCCGTTCGGGGCACTGGACGGATGTCCGGATCGTGCAAAAAGTGATAGATTGTCGCCCCGCGCCACGGCTACCATGACCTGGCCCCGACTGCACGGATCACGAAGGAACTCGAAATGAATCTCAAAGTCGTAAACCAACTGCTCGCTGAGGTCGAAGACGGTCTGATGGGTGGCCTGGCCGCCTCCGACGTCTTCAGCAAAACGTCCGGCATGTCGGTCGCCGGCGTTCGCAGCAGCCCCAAGGCGTGTGCGCTCTTCAACATCCTTTGTGAGCGCATCATGGAGACGATCAAGAAGTCGGGTCTGCCCGTCCCCGACTATTTGAACGAGACCATGCTCCGCCTCGGCGACGAGGGCGTCGTCATGATCGTAGTGGTCGACCTGACCGACAAGTACCGCTGGGGCATGGCAGTGGACTGCAGCA
The DNA here is from genome assembly GCF_026965555.1 of Nannocystis punicea. Taxonomy (GTDB): domain Bacteria; phylum Myxococcota_A; class Polyangia; order Nannocystales; family Nannocystaceae; genus Nannocystis; species Nannocystis punicea. The sequence goes on from NZ_CP114040.1 coordinate 6,655,704, forward strand.
AGGCGCAGCTCGGAATCCTCGTCAGCGTGGTCCTGCCCGACATCAAGCCGCGCCTGCGGGAAGCGCTGCGCTGAGTCGACTCGCGGCCCAGGCCGCACGATCCGCGGAGCGCAGATGCGCCGCGACCGCCCGGCGGCCGCGGCGCTTCGCGTTTGGTCGCTGCCCGCCCTCACACCGCGTCCGTCGCGGCCGATCGTCGGCCTCGCACCGCGCAGGTCGCAGGTCGGCGCACACATGTCCGATCGGACAGCTGTGAGTCGTTCCGCTCTGCGCGAACGCGTCGGCTTGACACTAGCGGGATGCGCCTTGAACCTTGAACTCGATGGACGCTCGCAAACCGCGACTGCTCACTGGTGATCGCCCCACGGGGCCACTCCACCTCGGTCACCTCGTCGGCACCCTGCAGAGCCGGGTCAAGCTGCAGGACAGCCACGAGTGCTTCATCATCGTCGCCGACCTGCACTCGCTCACGACCCGTTCGCGGCGCGACGAGATTGCTCGCCTGCCGAACCACGTGCGCGACGTGGTGCTCGACATGTTGAGCGTGGGCGTCGACCCCAGCCGCTCGACGATCTACCTCCAGTCGGGCGTACCGGCGGTCTACGACATCGCCATCTTGCTGCAGATGCTCACCCCGGTGGCGCGGCTGTCGGGCCTGCAGTCGATCCAGGACATGGCCGTCAACGCCGGCCTCGGCGACGCCGACGTGCCGCTCGGCCTCCTCGGCTACCCCGTGCTCCAGGCCGCCGACATTCTCATGGCCAACGCCGAGCTCGTGCCGGTCGGGGCCGACAACGAGACCCACGTCACCCTCGCGCGCGACATCGCCGAGCACTTCAACGACGCCTACGGCAAGGTGTTCGCCGTGCCCCAGCCCACGGTCTCGGCGACCCCGTCGCTGCCCGGCGTCAACACCGTCGCCGGCGGCGCCGAGCGCAAGATGTCGAAGTCGGCCGGCAACGCGATCTGGCTCAAGGACTCGCCCGAGGAGGTCGCTCGCAAGGTCCGCACCCTGCCCGGCCCGGCCCCCGGCGAGTCGACCGGCGCGCCGCTGTTCCTGTTCGCCGAGGCCTTCCTGCGCGACGCCGACGAGCTCGCCAGCCTGCGCGCCGAGTACGACCGCGGCGGCATCGGCTTCGCCGCCGTCCAGGACCGCGTCATCGAGGCGCTCGAGAAGATCCTCGTGCCGATCCGCGAGCGTCGGGCCGAGTTCGCGGCCGACAAGCACCGCACCGAGGAGATCATCGTCGACGGCACCATCACCGCCCGCAAGGTCGCCTACGAGACCCTCGGCAAGGTCCGCGACGCCATGGGCCTCGAGAACCTGTGGTCGGGCCTCGTGCACGCCACCCAGTCGCGCGCCGAGGAGCGCAAGAAGCCCTTCTACCACCAGAAGAGCTGAAGCCTCGCCGCCCGCCGAACGACCGCTCCGGCCGCGCGCCGGGGCGGTCGTCTCGCGAGCGCGCGCGGCGACGTGTTACATGTCCTAAAGGACAGATCACTCGTCGCTCGTTCGCCTCACAGCCCCGGGCGGTCCATGCGGAGCTTGTACTTGTAGTTGTTGAGGCCATACGTCTTGCGCTCGAGGTGCACCGACACGACCTTGCCGGCGGCCGCGGCCACGGTGCGCTCGAACACTCGCTGGTAGTCGGCCTTGCCGAACGTGAAGTCGTGGACCTTCTCGTACTTCCCGCTGGCGTCGATGGTGCAGATCGTCACCGTCACGTCGCTCTTCGCGTCGCCGCCCTCGCCGTCGAGCACGATCTTCACGTTGTCGACCAGGCTCGGGCCCTGGGTCAGGAACACCCGCTCGGCCTTCAGGTCGCCGTCGAGCGTCTCGCCGGCCGGCAGCGCCCGCGGCCCGATCTTCCACTTCCCGTTCTTGAACGTCTCGTTCGCCTTCGCCTCGGCCCTGCGGACCGCCGTCTCGACGTCGTCGAGCTTCTTCTTGATCTCCTCGGCGCTGAGGTTGCCCAGCTGGGCCCCGACCTCCGCCGCGAAGCGCTTGATCTCCTCGCCGAACTTCTGCCACAGCTCCGCGGCGATCTGGGTGTCCGACTTGCAATCGCCGGCGCGGGCCACGGCGGGCGCGGCGAGCGTGAGGGCGGTGACGATCGCGGGGACGCACGAGCGGGACTTCTTCATGACGCAGTTCTCCTCCGGGCCGCCGGCCCGTTCGGGCCGGACGACCTGCTTCTGATGTGAAATACGGCCGTTCCGGGCGGCGCACGTCGCCGGCCGTCGGCTCGCCGGTCCTTAGGCGACGCCGCCTCGCGATCCGACGTTGCCCTCGCGAAAATTTGTCCGCTCGCGTCTGCGCGCCCGTCTGCGCCTGCACATGTCGCTTCGAGCAGGTGCGCGGCGTCGCAGCGAAGCTGCTACCATCCGGCGGTCCGTGACCCCCGCCGAGGTCCACCACGCGCTCGACGGTGATCGCACCGCCCTCGCGGCGCTCGTCCGCGAGCTGCACCCGGTGATCAAGGTCGAGGTCGGCGTCGCGCTGGTGCGGCGGGCGCTGCCGCAGCGCCGCGACCCGCGGCAGGACGTCGACGACTTCGCCCAGGACGTGCTCCTCTACCTCCTGGCCGATCGCGGGCGGCTCCTGCGGCTGTGGGATCCTGCGCGCGGCCGGTCGTTGCCGAGCTTCGTGCGTCTGATCGCCCGCCAGCGGGTCGCGCGGATCCTCCAGGGCCACCGCGGCAACCCGTGGAGCGACGAGCCCACCGACCTCGAGGACCTCGACCCGGTCGTCTCCGCCGGCGGCCGCGACGAGCGCGTGCTCGAGTCGCGGGAGGAGCTGCGGGCCCTGCTCGAACGCCTGCGGGCCCACCTCACCGAGCGCGGCCTGTCGCTGTTCCAGGCCATCTACGTCGAGCAGCGGCCCATCGCCGACGTCGCCCGCGAGCACGGCATGACCCGCGAGGCCGTCGACGCCTGGAACACCCGCACCCGCAACCTCGCCCGCCGCCTCGCCGCCGAGCCCGCCGCGGCCGCCAAGGATCCGCGCCCATGAGCTCGCGTCCGATCGCCCCCCGTGCTTGTCTATGGTCGAGGAGGGCCCACACGTGACCGAACCGCTCGATCCGCTGCTGCGCGCCCTCGGCGAGCTCGAGCGCGACCTCGACCGCCGCCACCCCGGCGAGTGGGAGGACGCGCTCGCCGGCCGCCGCGACCCCGCCGACGTCGCCGCCGCCCGCGCCGCGCTCGACCCGGCCGACGAGCACGCTGCCTTTACGGACATGTTCTCGAAGCCAGCCTCGGAGGCCGACCTCGAGGCGCTGCTCGACCGCGCCGCCGCGGTCCTCGCCGGACCGGCCGACGACATGTCCCAAGGGACAGCCACCGCTCTCCCCGCGCTATCCGGCGATATGTCCCCGGGGACAGCCCGTCCCACGAGCGCCGACCTCGCCCGCGAGCCCGGCGCGGACGTGGCAGCCTCGCAACCCCGCGCTCCAGGATCAGGTGTCGCTCCCGCCGAGGCCTCCGCACCAGGGCCCGTCACCGTCCTCCCGCTCGCCGGTCGCCGCCGGGCGATCACCCTCGCCGGCATCGTCCTCGCCGTCGCCGCCGCCGCCCTGCTGTGGCGCTTCACGGCCGGCGTCCCGCAAGCTCCGCTCACCGGCTACACCGTCACCGTCCGCAACCAGACCCTGCAGGAGCTCCGCGGCGACGAGCCATCGGCCGACCTCGCCCGCTACCGCCCCGACTCCGAGATCGACTGGGTCCTCAGCCCGGAGCAAACCACCGCCGCCGCCGTCGACCTGCGGGTCCTCGCTCGCGCCCCCGACGGCCGCACCCAGCTGTTCGCGCCCCCGTTCACCCGCTCGGCCGCCGGCGCCCTGCGGATCCGCGGCCGCCTGGACGCCGCCCTCCCGCTCGCCCCCGGCCGCTGGCGCCTCTCTCTCCTCGTCTCCCCCGCCGGCCAGGCCCCGCGCACCGCCGACGACGTCGCCCCCGCAGTGTCCGCCGGCCACGCCGTCGAGGTCGCTCCCCCGCTCGAGCTCGAGATCGTCCCCGTCGACCCGTAACCGGTCTGAAGCAACATGTCCCTTCGGGCAGCCACGCTCGTCTTCGCCGCTCTGTGCGCGTGTGGCCCATCGGACATGTCCTATGCACCAGGCGCTCCGCCGCCGACGCCCGCCGCCACCGTCACGGCCGCCGCCGCGCCGGAGGTCATCCCCCTGAACTGCGACGAGTTCACCGCCGGCCGCACCTGCGGCCTGCGCGGCGACTCGACTCTGGAGCTGTGGATCGCCGCTCCGCCGGCCGAAGCCCCACGCGTCGAGCTCGACGGCGTCCCGCTCGTCGCCGCCTGGACGGCCGCCGGCGACGGCAGCAAGACCGAGTTGCGGCCGACCCCCGGCCTCCTCGGCCTGCACCCGCCGGACGCGAGCTGGCGCTGGGAGCTGCGGATCACCGCGGCCGAGGCCGTGCCGCGCGAACTCGCCGAGATCGAGAATCGGTCGACGATCGCCGACATCGACGAAGCGTTGCTCGACCTCCTGCAACTACTCCCTGCCCTCGGGGGGGCCGCGCGAGCCGAGGCGCTCGCCTTGCAAGGCGACATCGAGTTCCGCCGCGGCGACATCTCGGCAGCCCTCGAGAGCTACGAGCTCGCATTCGACGCCTCCGTCGCCGCCCACCTCCTCGGCCGTGCCAGCGACATCGCGGCGACGGCCGTGTTCGCCTGCGCGGCCCTGGTTCACGACCTGCCAGGGGCCCGTCGCTGGCTCTCCCGTCATCTCACCCTCGTGGCCGACCTGCCCAAGGCCGAGCTGCGCCACGACTACTACGGTGGCCTCGTCGCCGAGCGGCTGGGCGATGCCGGGACGGCGCTCCGTCTGTTCCGTCGCCACGCCCAGCGGGTTCGCACGGTCGGACTCACGCACGAGCTCGCCGCCACGCTATCGGCGACCGGGGTCTTGCTCGCGCGGCTCGGGGACGCGACGGGTGCCGACACCGCGTTCACAGAGGCGCTGTCGCTCGGGGACGCCATTGACCGAGACGAGCGCGTCGTCATTCTTCACAACGCAGCATGGACGTCGCTCGAGGCTCGGCTCCGCGGTCGCAATGCGCCGGATCCCGAGCCGCGCTTCGCCGAGGTCGCAGCCGCCTTCGCCGAGGATGGTCCGTTTCCTGACCGCTTTCAGGCCACCGACGCCCTGATGAACCTCACCTACGCCGCCGTTCTACGCGGCGACGTCGCAGCGGCCGAGGCTTCTCTCACACGCGCGGACGCTCCAGGCCGGCGCCTCGATCGTTGGCGGCTCTACCTCTCCGCGCGCATCGATCTCCTGGCCGGGCGTCACGCCCAGGCCGGTCGCCGCTTCGACCAGCTCGCCGTGCGGGCCCGCGACGAGTCCGATCGCGGCCTCGAATGGAGCGCGCAGGTCGGCGCCGCCGAGGCGCTGATCGCCCAACGACGCTTGACCGAGGCGCTCGAGCGCTACCGTCTCGCCGACGCACTTCACCGCAGCGACGTCGGCCGACTCGCCGTGGACGCCGGGCGCGAGCGCTTCTCCGCCGAGCGCGATCAAGCCGCGCAGCGGCTCGTCGCCCTGCTCCTCGACCTCGGGCGGCCGGACGAGGCCTTCTGCGCCGCGCGTCGGGCTCGCGCCCACGCCTTCACCGATCTCGCCGCCGTGCAGCGTGACCCCGCGGCCCTCGCCGCCTACCGCGACGACCGCGCCGCCCTCGACGTCGCCTTCGAGAGCTCGTGGGAGCTGCCTCGGCGAGAAGGCGAGGCCGAGCGCGAACGAATTCGCCAGCGGCGGCGGGACCTGGACGCACGCCTCGACGCCGCGCTGCGCGACGATCGCACTCACAAGCTCCAGGATTCACCAAATGGACATGTTCATACAGACATGTCTCATGAGACATCATGCAGCGCCTTGCGACCGGTCGCCGGGGGAGAGCTGCTGCTCGTCTACTACCCGTTGGGCCGTGACCACGTCGGCTTCGCCCGCGACGCCGACCAACTCGTGTTCACCCGGATCGACGGCGACCTCCCGGCCGATCTCGAGCTCCGCGCCGAGCGCCTCCTCGGAGCCTTCGACACCGCCATCGAGCGGGCCGAGCGGATCGCCGTCGCCGCGTCAGGACCGCTCGCCGCCGAGGCCTTCCACGCCCTCTCGTGGCGTGGAGCGCCTCTCGTCGCCGCACGTCCTGTCGCGTTCACGCTCGATCTCCCGCGCGCCGCACGTCCCTCCCGGCCGCTCGCCCGCGTGGCCCAGCTCGTACCGCCCAGCAACCTCGCGCACGCCGAGGAAGAAGCCGGGGCGGCCGCTGACGTCTTTCGCGGTCACGGCGTCGGCGTCGACCGGCTCCGCGGCGACGAACCCGATCTCACGCGGCGCCTCGCCGGCGTCGACCTCCTTCATTTCGTCGGCCACGCGCGCGGCGACGGCTGGAGCGGCGCGCTCGACCTCGGCGGCGATCGCAGCTTCAGCGTCGGCGATCTCCTCGCTTCCTCTGCGCCTGCGGTCGCCGTCCTCAGCGGGTGCGAGACGGGCCTGCTCGACCCTCGAGCACACGGGGGCGGCATGAGCCTCGCGCACGCGTTGCTGCTCGCCGGCGCCGACGTCGTCATCGCCGCCGACGCGCGAGTCGCCGACGACCTCGCCTCCGCCCTGATCCCCGCGACACTCACCGCGATCGCCGACGGCGTCGCTCCCGTCGCCGCCTTGCGCGCCGCTCAGGACCGACTCCGCGGCACGCGTGAAGACTGGTCGCGCTTCCGCGCTTACGTCCCCTGAGCGCGAACACGGGCGCGTGGGACCGAGGACGCCCGATGTATACGGAGGCGTCGATGCCCAGTCCGTCGCGTCTCGCCTCCCTCGCCATGACCCTGGCCGCGTGCGGGCGCAGCCCCGCCCCTCCTGCGACCGGCTCCGATCCCGCGACCCGACCGAATGGTCTCCTCGCGCAGGTCCCAAAGGACAGCCCCGGCGATCCTGCCGCCGCGAAGTCGACTGTCTCTGAGGACATCCGTGCAGCTCCCACCCCGTCCGGCTCGGCGCCGGTCGCCGGTGAACCTGCCTCTCCGAGCATGTCTCTTCAGCCATCTCGTGCCGGCGCCGCCCCGTCCCTCCTCGGCACGGTCAAGCCCACGCGGACCGTCTGGCGCCGGCACGTCGCGCTCGTCGACAAGACCCCCGCCGCCCCTTGCCCTGCGGCCTCCGATCCGCGCTGGAAGGCCGAGCCGCTGTTCCGCAGCGGCGAGACCGCGACCTTGCTGGGACCCAAGGGCGTCCTCCCCGCCCCGCTCGAGCGCTTCTGCGTCTACGCCTGGGCCGACAACGCCGGCCCCATCGCCGGCCCGGCGTTCGCCCCGGCGGACAAGGTCGTCCGCGTCGATCCCGATCGCGAAGTCGTCATCCCGCAGGGCGCGTATCTCGGCGCCGATCCCACCATCCGCGCCACGCTCAACGACGCCTTCCTCCGCGCCATGGGAGCACGTCCGGCCGGCGCCGCGGGCCCCTCCGTGCACAACGGCATCGAGGGCCCTGCGCGGGTCGCCGTCATCGACACCCTGGGCTTCGCCGAGGCCGCGCTCACGTACACGGGAGCAGCCGGGCATCAACGCCACGGCGTCGCCATGGCCGAGGTCGTCGGCGCCCTGCGTTGCCCCAACGACGAGGCCGGCTGCCGCGGCCAGCAGTTCCACGCCCAGGCGTTCCCGTACACCTCCGCCTCGCCGTTCCCGACGGCCAGCGGCGGCCCGCTCGGCAGCCTCGGCAGCCTCGCCCACGCGCTCGGCGAGGCCGTCGTGCGCAGGCAGAAGTCGGACATGCGGACCTCGCCGCTGGTCCTGAACCTCAGCCTCGGCTGGGATCCCCGCTACGGCGGCGAGCTGACCTCCGCGGGCCAGGAGGCCGCGCACACCGACCTCCTCGTCACCCCGAGCGCCGCCGTCGAGGCCACGGTTCAGGCTGTCCATACGGCCATGGTCTATGCGACATGTCTCGAGGCGCTCCCGATCGCCGCCGCCGGCAACAACCCCGGCGCCGCCTGCGAGCAGCAGGGTCTCGTGGCGCCTGCCAGCTGGGAGCGCTATCCCGCCCCGGACCGCTCGCGCTGTGAGGCGCTGTTCGGCACGCTCCCGGCCTGGCGCCCCGGCGATCCCGCGGTCGCCGTCGGCTCGAGGTCGCTCGTCTACGGCGCCGGTGGGATCGATCCGGACGGCCGCGCCATCCCGATCGCTCGCCCCGGCGGCACTCCCCCACGCGTCTTGCCGGCCTTCCAGGCGGTCGTCGGCGCGGGCGGTCGCCAGACCGAGCCGCTCACCGGCACCTCGATCGCCGCCGCCGCACTCTCGGCCCTCGCTGTCCAGGTCTGGTCGCACCACCGCGTCCTCGGCCCGCATCAGGTCATCGCCCTCCTCGATGCCAGCGGCCAGCCGACCGCGCAAACCGTCGACCTCGGGATGCAAAAGTCGCGGGCGACACGGCTCTGGGCCCACGGCGTCTTCGAGCACATGTGCGCGCTCCGCTACGCGGGCGCGACCTGCCCAAACCCGTACGAGCCCCCGACCGCACCGGCCCAGACCCAGGACGCGACGCCGGTCACGCTCCCCGTGGCCATGCCGCGAGCCCTCGCGTGCACCGCCGAGACCGTCCGCTGCGGCCGCGGAGACGTCGTGCGCACGCGCTGCGACGTCCAGGCCGCGACCTCGCCTCAACTCGCACCAGGCGCCGAACCCTGGCTGCGTCCCCAACCGGACACGCCTCTGTGTCCTGCGTGCCCGATCCGCCGCGGCAAGCTCAAGCTGTCGCTCAACCCCGATTACACGGGCGGTGCCGTCACCCTCGTCGATCCCGTCCTCGAGTTCAGGCGGCCGAACGGCGGGTATCTCGCCAGCCGGCTGGTCCAGGTCACCGTCAGCAGCGCCGGCGCGGAGGTCGACCTCACGCGCTACACCGTCGATCTCGGCGCTGGCCCGGTCACTCTCGCCTCCGTCCTCACGACCGAGGCGATCACCAGCGGGACCCTCGCCTTCAACGTCGCGGACGCCGCCGGGGGCACCGCCGCGCTCGTCAGCGCGATCGCGGTCTATCCCTGAACTTGCGTACGCGCGGTCGCGCCGCTCGACGATCCGAACATGTCTCTTCAGACATGCGACCGTGAGACGGCCTCTGAACGTTCGCCTGGGCCGCGCCTGCCCCGCCCCAAACATGTCTCTTCAGACATACGATCTGACAGAGGCGCGCCTCCGCTCTGCGCCTCGCCGCGTGTCACCGCGTCCTCCCGCCGCCTGTTCGCCCAGCCCATGGGATATGTCCTGAGAGACAGGCTACTTCCCAGGCTCGCTCGCCTAGCCGAGCCGGCCCGGACCGGCCGGTCCGACCCATCGATAGCGCACCTTCACCGGCGCGCGCTCGGGCAAGCGAGCCGCCAGCGCCAGGCGGTGGCGCGGCGTCGGATCGTCGAGAAAAAATTCCCACCCCGCGCGCGGGTCGCCGAGCGACGCGTCGATCGCCAGGTCGATCGCCGCGCGCCCGCGCGACAGGTCGTACGCGAACGCGTCGAGCGGGATCGCCAGGCCCATCCCGCGCGCCTTGATGTACGCCTCCTTGAGCGTCCACAGGTCGAAGAAGCGGGCCCGTCGCTCGTACTCCGGCAGCGCCATCAGCCCCGCGACCTCCGACGGCGCGAAGAAGTGGTCGGCCACCTCCTCGGGTCGCGCGCGCCGGTCCGCGTCCTCGACGTCGACCCCGATCTCGCCGGCGCGGGTCACCGCCAGCGCCGCCAGCCCGTCGGTGTGCGACAGGTTGAACTCGAGCTCGCCTGCCTCGATCAGCGCCGGTCGCCCGTACTGATTGGCGACGAAGCGCAGCTCGGTCGCTGCGATCCCGGTGTAGCTCGCCAGGATCTGCCGGACCAGCACCCGCGCGACCGCGAACTGCCGGCGGTTGCGCTCGAAGACGAAGCGATCCTGGCGCGCCTGCTCCTCCGCGTTGAGCAGCCCGCGCGCGGCCGCCAGCCAGCCGGCGTCGACCTGCGTCTCGGCCGCGCACAGCCACACGTGGACCTCGCCGGGCGCCAGGCTCTGCCGCTCCGTCACCCCTGCAACGTGGCTCGCGCGCCGGGCCCGCGTCAAGCCGGCCGTGCAGTTGCGGCCCCTGGCGAACCGCGCCACGATGCGCCCGCGCATGCGCCCCGAACCGAAGCTCGGCGTCCTCCTCATCAACCTCGGCACGCCCGACGCCCCGCGCGTCCCCGAGGTGCGCCGCTACCTGCGCGAGTTCCTGTCCGACCCGCGCGTCCTCGACATCGGCGCAGTCGGGCGGTGGTTGCTGCTCAACCTCGTCATCCTCCCCTTCCGGCCGGCGCGCTCGGCGGCCGCCTACCGCACCGTCTGGGGCCCGGACGGCTCGCCCCTCCTGCACCACTCGCGCCGGCTCACCGAGGCCCTGCGGGTCGCCATGCCTGACGTCGACGTCGAGCTCGCCATGCGTTACGGCGAGCCCTCGCTGCAGCGCGGCCTCGACGCTCTGCGCGCGCGCGGCTGCGACCGGATCGTCGCCGTCCCGCTGTACCCGCAGTACGCCGCCAGCTCCACCGGCTCGACCGTCGAGGCCCTCTACCGCGCCGCCGGCGAGCCGTGGAACACCCCCTTCCTCACCATCGTCCCGCCGTTCTACGACCACCCCGCCTTCATCGACGCCCTCGCGCGGGTCGGCGCACCTGTCCTCGAGGACTTCCGGCCCGACCACGTCCTCTTCAGCTTCCACGGCCTGCCCGAGCGGCAGGTCAAGAAGAGCGACCCGAGCGGCGCGCACTGCCTGGCCCGCCCCGACTGCTGCGACAGCATCGGCGTCAACAACCGCAACTGCTACCGCGCCCACTGCGTCGCCACCGCCACGGCCCTGCGCGACCGCCTCGGCCTCGCCCGCGACACCACCAGCATCGGCTTTCAGTCGCGCCTCGGCCGCACCCCGTGGATCCGCCCGTTCACCGACGTCGAGCTCGTCGAGCTGGCGCGCCGCGGCGTCCGCCGCCTGGCCGTGTTCTGCCCGGCGTTCGTCGCCGACTGCCTCGAGACCCTCGAGGAGATCGGCATCCGCGCCGCCGAGTCGTTCAAGGCCGCCGGCGGCGAGGACCTGCGCCTGGTCCCCTGCCTCAACGATCACCCGGTGTGGGTCGCCGCGCTCGCCACCATCATCCGCGAGTCCGCCCCGCACCCGCGCGCCCTGCCTGTCCTCACGGACAGGCCCGCCCCGCCGCTGTCCGCCTGAACTCGCCCTCAGGACATGCCTCCCGGGACATGCTCCCGAGGACATGCCCCGAAGGACAGGCTCCTTCAGCCAGGCCTCGTCACAGCTCGAGCAGGTCGGCGTAGGCCACCGGCACGACGCTGGCGTCGGCCAGGCCGAGCGCGGCCTGCAGGGCCGCCACCCGCGCGTGGGCCTCGGCGTCGGTCTCGCCGGGGAACATGACCGCCTCGAACTCGACGAACGCCCCCAGCCCCTCGACCTCGTCGAGGTGGATCCGGACGTTGTGCCACATCCACAGCTCGCGCCGCTTCGCCACCACCCCGCGGACCCCGAGGGCCGCCGCCAGCGCCGCGATCAGGGCCGCGGGCTCGATCACCGGCACCACGTGGTAGCGGCTCTCGCGCGCCCCGCCCGCGTCGGAGCGCTCGTACGGGATCAGCTCCGCGCCCGACCTGTCCTCCGCGTCCTGTCCCTCACGCCATGTCCGTTCGCGCAGCTTCAGGCGGCCGGTGCGGGCGTGGAAGAACGTGTCGCGCTGGTGCTCGACGCGGACGAAGCGGGCCCCGTGGCGCTCGGCGGCCGCGCGCGCCGCGGCGAGGTCGGGGCAGCGCGCCTTGAGCTCGATGTTGCGAGCCGCGCTCACGCGGTCACCGCCTCGGCCGGCTGGCGGCCCGCCATCTGCAACACCCGCTCGAAGTGGCGCGGCTCGACCGCCTGGACGCTGAGCCGCTGACCCTTCTGGACCACCAGCATGCTCTTCAGCGCCTTCTCGGCCTTGAGCGCGTGCAGCGTCACCATCGCCGGCCACTTCTCGACGAACTCGACGTCGACGAGGATCCACCGCGGCGCCTCGCGCGTCGACTTGGCGTCGTAGTACTCGCTCTTCTCGTCGAACTGCGTCGCGTCGGGGTACGGCTCGCTGCACACGCGAGCGAGCCCGACCGCGCCGGCGGGCTCGACGCTCGAGTGGTAGAAGATCACCAGGTCGCCGATCTTCATGTCGTCGCGCATCGAGTTGCGGGCGGTGTAGTTGCGCACGCCCTCCCAGGCGGTCTTGCCGAGGCGCTGCAGATCGTCGATCGAGAACACGTCCGGCTCGCTCTTCATGAGCCAATAGCGGATCTTCGCGGACTTCTTCGTCATGCGTCCCAGGATGGATTCGCAGAGCGCGCGCCGGTTTGCAAGCGGCCGCGACACGAGCCCGGCGCGGTCGGCCGGGCCCGTCACGAACCCTCACCGCGAGCTGCGTGCGCCTCCCCTGTTCCCCCCCTTGGCAGCACCGCGGGCCTGTGCCAGCGTCCGTGGGCCGTGCCTCCCCCCCCGGCCCTCGTCCGCCTGCTCGGCGCCCCGCTGCTCGACTCGCCGTGGGTGCAGCGCCTCGGTCGGGTCAGCTTCCTCGGCACCCTCGACTGGCACCCGCGCAGCCACGACCCCGCGACCCGCCTCGATCACTCGCTCGGCGTCGCCGCCCTCGGCCACCGCTTCGGCGCCGCCCTCGACCTCGCGCGCGGCGACCTGCGCCACTTCGTCGCCGCCTGCCTGCTGCACGACATCGGCCACTTCCCGCTGTCGCACGCGGCCGAGCCGGGCTTCGAGCGCGCCCTCGGGGTGGCCCACCACGGCGTGAGCGAGTGGATCGTCCTCGGCAACGGCGCGATCCCGGAGGCGCTGTCGCTGCGCCCCGTGCTGCAGAGCATCGACCTCGACCCCGAGCGGGTGTGGGCGATCATCGGCGGCGCGAGCGACGGCCTCGCCCTCGACCTCTCGGCCCTCCTGCTCGCGCCGATCAACCTCGACACCCTCGACGGCATCGTCCGCACCGCCCGCACCTTCGGCCGCGCCGGCGTGCGGCTGCCGCGGGACGTGTTCGTCCGCCGCGGCCGCGAGCTGCTCATCGACCCCGACGCCCTCCCCGTCATCGACCGCTTCTGGGCCCTCAAGGACCGGATCTACAGCGAGGTCATCAACCTCCCGTCGAACATCGTGTGCGAGGCCGAGCTGTCGCGCGCGGTCGCCGACGCGTTCGACCGGCGGGTGTTCGCCCGCTTCGCCGAGTTCGACGACGCCGCCCTGCGCGGCCTCGCCGACGCGACCGCCCGCCGCAGCGGCCTGTCCGAAGGGCAAGACGACCGCTTCCAGAGCACCCGCGTCCCCCCGGCCGGCGGCGACGACGTGGTCCCGCGCGTGCACAAGCGCTACTTCGTCGACCCCTCCGTCGCCCCCGGCCCGCACGGCCTGCCGCGCCCGCAGTGGTCGCGCCGCTACCGCCACAGCCGTCAGCTCGCGTTCGTCAGCCCGCGCCACGCGGCCGCCCAGCTGTCGCTGCCGATCGCGGTCGACGACCATGTCCACGAGGACATGGCCCGATGGACGGTCATGCCCGGCGCCGAGGGCCCGGAGATCTGACATGCCTCGCGCCGGCGCCCAGACATTCCTGTCCACAAGGACATGTCTCGCTGGACAGCCCTTGCGCGCGCCGAGTTCCCGGCGCTCCGGCCCGCCCCGCGCCGCCGCCGCGACACTCCTGTCCTCAAGAACATGTTCTGATCGACAGTATTTCGGCGCCCCGACTCACCTGTCCTCAAGAACATGTTCTGATCGACAGCCATGCCGCGCGCCGAGCCGCCGGAGCTCCGACTCCCCTCGCAGCGGCGCTCGGACGCTCCTGTCCATGGGGACATGTCCTGCGGAACAGCCGATGCGCAGCGCTCCGGACCCCGCGCGTCGCTGCGGCCGACGCCCCCGCGCCAGGAGGCCCTGAAATGCGCGGCCCGGTCGACTATTCGCCGCTGTTGACCGAGCTCGGACTCACCGGAGCCGACGCGCCCCACGTCCTCGCGGCGGCAGCCGGCTCGCACGCGCGGCTCGCCGAGCTGCGGCGTGCCCTCGCCGACGCCGTCCCGGCCGGCTGCGCCGCCTTCGCGCTCGGCTCGCTGGGCCGCCACGAGTCGAGCGTCCTCAGCGACCTCGACCTGGCCGTCGTCTACCGCCGCGGCACGCTCGATCCCGCCGACGCCCACCGCGCGCGCGAGGCGGTCGCCGCCGTCCTGCGCGCGCGCGGCCTCGACGTCGCCGACAAGACCTTCCACAGCGCCGTCGCCCTCGACGATCTGCTCGGCGACATCGGCGGCCGCGATGACTGCAACGACCACCTCACCTACCGCGCCCTCCTGCTGACCGAGGGCGCCTGGCTGGCCAACGCCGCCGACGCGGCCGCCATCGTCGAGCAGGTGTTCGGCGCCTACACCGCCGGCGCGATCACCCGCGGCCGCTACCTCACCTCGCTGAGCAACGACCTCCACCGTTACTACCGCACGATCTGCGTCGACTACCGGTTCAAGGTCGAGAACGCCGGCAAGCACTGGGCCATCCGCTACTTCAAGCTCCGTCACTCGCGCAAGCTGTGGCACCTCGCCAACCTCGCGGTGTTCTGCCGCGCCGCGCTGCTGCCCGACGAGGCCCGCGACGGCTGGCTCGCCGAGCACCTGCCCCGGCCGCCGCTCCTGCGCGTCGCCGACGCGCTGCGCCCGCTCGGCGGCCTCCCCCTGTGCGCCGGCCTCGTCACCGCCTACGACGCCTTCCTCGCCGCCCTCGCCGACGCCGACACCCGCCGCGCCCTCGACCTCCTCGCCTACGACGCGCGCGAAGACTCGCCCGTGTTCCGCCGCCTGCGCGCCGGCGCCGAGCGCTTCGACGAGGCCGCCACCGCCGTCGTCGGCCACCTGTGGCAGCGCTCCCCCGATCACCTCGTCCGCTACGGCCTGCTCTGAAGGTCAGGTCCCGAAGACCATGTCCGAACAGGCACCCGAGCCAGCAGAGGTCCGAAGCACGCGCTACCCGACCCCGCGCCATGGCCTGCACCTCGTGACAGGTCTTCTTCAAAAAAATGTCTGAACCCACACCTTCGCCCGACTTGCCGCTCGTCGCCTTCGACCTGATCGGCGTGCTCGCCGAGCCGTCGTGGCGGGAGATCGATCGCGCCCCCGACCGCGAGCGCTGGCATCGGCTGCGGGTCGGCGCGATCGAGGAGGAGGCCTTCTGGGACCCCGCCTCCGCCGCCGCCTACCGCGCCTGCCTGCGTCTGCGGAGCGACCGCCTCGCCCTCGTCTCGCGCCTGCGCGCGCGCGGCCACCGGATCGCCCTCGCCACCAACTTTGCCCGCGCCTGGCTCGCAGTCATCCGGGAGCGGCTCGGCGGGTCCGGTCTCGTCGATCACTGGCTGTGCAGCGCCGAGCTCGGCGTCGCCAAGCCCGATCCGGGGTTCTGGGCCCACCTCCGCGCCCTCGCCCCCGCCGTCGTCGTCGTCGACGATCAGACCGCCAACATCGCGGCCGCGCGTGCGGCTGGTCTCACGGCCGTGTGGGCCCTCCCGGGCGCCGACCTCGAGGCGCGGCTCCTGGCCGCCATCGGGGCCGGCGGCCCGCAGGCCTGACCATTGACGACACCCCCGCCCCCGTCGATCCTCCCCCCCATGCACCGCTCGCCCGGCTGGCTCTGCACCCTCATCGGCCTCTCCCTCGGCGCCTTGCTGAGCGTCACCTGCGGCCCCCCGGGCCCGCCCGGAGGTGACTGCCGCTTCGATCCGCACTGCCCCGGCGGCGTCGGTGCCTACTGCGACGACGACGACGAGTGCGGCTCCGGCTACTGCTGCGACAGCAAAGAGTGCGACGGCGGCATGTGTACCTACGAGTGCGACGCCGACCCCGAGTGCCCGCCCGGCCTCCTGTGCGAGCACGGCCGCTGCTTCTACGGCTGCAACACCGCCGCCGACTGCGCCCCCGGCCAGAAGTGCAAGCACCGCGGCGTGTGCGAGTGGGATTGATCCTCAGGGACATGTCCTGAGGGGCATCCACTCCTGACCGTGAGGACATATCCTCGCGGTCCCGCGAAGCCGCTGGAGGGGACGTCCCGGTCGGGGGCGCGCGCTTGAGCCCCGCTCCTCGCCGGGAGCGAGGTCGACGACATGTCTACAGGAACATGTCCTCCCGACCAGCCGCCTCGTGCCCGCCGGCGCCCCCGCCTTTCACAGCGGTAAGTCGAGTTCACGGGGCTCGCCGTGGTCGCTACGCACCTGTCCTCCCGGCCAGGCACCTCCGCGCCTCTCACGGCTCGCCGTGGTCGCAGCGCGCGTGCTTCGGCGGCGTCGCCGTGCTCGCCTGGCCCTCCGCGGCCAGCCAGTAGAGCGGCTGCGGCACATATCCGAGCCCGCCGAGCTCGCGCATCGTCGTCGCCTCGAACACGCGGCCGCCGACGACCACGTGCGTCACCGAGTCGGTGTTGCGGATCTCCACCAGCGGGTCCTTGGCCAGCACGGCCAGGTCGGCCAGCTTGCCGGGCTCGATCGAGCCGAGGTCGGCGTCGAGGCCGAGGTAGCGGGCGCCGTTGAGAGTCCCCGCGCGCAGCGCCTCGTGCGGCGTCATCCCGCCCTGGGCCAGCATCCACACCTCCCAGTGGGCCGCCAGGCCCTCGCGCTGGCCGTGCGCGCCGAGGTTCACGCCGACCCCGGCGTCGAGCAGCTTCTTGGCCGTCTGGGCCGCGCGCACGTGGTTCCAGTCGCCCTCCGACGCAGTCACCCGCCGGTAGGCCGAACCGGCGAACGCGTGCTGCGGCACGAAGCGGGTCAGCGCCGCGTTCTTCCACACGTCGGTCGTCGCGTACCAATAGTTCTCGCCGCCGAGCCCGCCGTACGCGACCCCGAGCGTCGGCGTGTAGCCGACCTTGGTGCCGCCCCACAGCTGCAGCGCGTCGGCGTACAGCGTCGCCACCGGCACCGCGTGCTCGACTCCCGTGTGGCCGTCGGCCACCATCGTCATGTTGTGGTGGTAGAGCGCGCCGCCCTCGGGCACCACCATCATCTCGAGCTCGCGCGCCGCGGCGAGCACTTGCTGCCGCTGCTCGCGGCGCGGCTGGTTGTAGCTCTTGACCGAGAACGCCCCGACCGCCTTCATCCGCCGCAGGTGCGAGCGGGCGTCGTCGAGCGAGTCGATCTGCGCCTTGAACGGCGCCAGCGCCCCGTAGAGGATCGTCCCGGTCGAGTAGATCCGCGGCGCCGCGATCAGGCCCGCCTTCTGCAGCTCGCTCGCGGCGAAGATCGTCGCGGTGTCGTTGCTCGGGTCGTGCAGCGTCGTCACCCCGAACGACAGCGCCGACAGGTGGTGCCAGTTCTGCTCCGGCACGATGCCCTGCTCGCCGGCCGACCCGTGCGCGTGCACGTCGACGAGCCCCGGGATCACCGTCGCGCCCTTGAGGTCGATCGTGCGCGCGCCGGCCGGGATCGCCACCTGTCCTTCGGGACCGACGGCCTGGATCCGGTCGTCCTGGATCACGATCGTCGCCCGCTCGATCACCTCCTCGCCCTTCATCGTGATCGCCCTGGCCCCGACCAGCGCCACCGCCCCCTTGGGCCGCGCGGTCGCCTGCGTGAACCCGATCTCGATCCCCGGCGCGTCCGGCAGCGGCCCCTCCGGCGGCTTGGCCGCTTCAGGCCCGGAGGGCCGTGAAGCATCTTCGCGCAGGAACGCGAACACCTCGTCGAGCGCGCGCGTGTACAGCTGCGGCCCCAGCGACCAGTGCAGGCGCTTGCTGTCGCCCGACCAGTGCAGCTCGTTGCCCGCGTCCTTCGACACCTTGATCGACGGCACCGCCTCCATCTTCGGCGCCAGGTCGACCGCGCGCCCGGTCGCCGGGAACGGCGCCACGTGGGCCTGGAAGCCCTCCTGCCAGGCGATCCACTGCCCGTCCGGCGACACCTCGAACGCGGTCGCCTGCTCGCTGCTCGCGTGGTGATACGGCTCGGTGCCGTCGAGCGCCACGCTCCACAGCTGGACCTTGTCGTCCTTGTCGAGCGCGTAGAACAGGCGGTCGCTGGCCGCCCCGAAGTGCGGCTGCTCGCCCTCGCGGACGATCCGCTTCGGCGTCCCCCCGCGCAGCGGCACCGCGTAGAGCCCCAGCTCCGCCGACCACGCCGGCGAGCGCGTCCACCCGCCCGCGACCTTGCGGTACACCACCGTCTGCCCGTCGGGCGACACCGCCGGCTCGACGTAGTGCCCCGGCTCGGTCGTCAGCACCCGGCTCTTGCCGCCCTTCGCCGGCATCACGCGGACGCTGCCGAAGCCCTGGTCGTCCCACGTCGCGTAGACGATCGACTTGCCGTCGCGGGTGAACGTCGGGTAGAGCTCGACGTGTTCGTTCTGGGCCGTCAGCCGCTTGGGCTGTCCGTTGGGCAATGTCCTCACGTACAGCTTGCCGAGCGCCTGGTAGACCACCGACTTGCCGTCGGGGCTGACAGTCGGCCAGCGCAGCATCTTCACCGCGAACTCCGGCGGGGCCACCTTGACCGGGTAACGGATCGCCGGCTGGATCTTGCGCGTCGTCTTCACGTGGAAGGCGATGTCGCTGACCCTGCCGTCGGCGACGTCGACGCGGTGCAGCTTGCCGGCGCTCCAGTAGACGATCGCGCGGTCGTCGGGCGTGAACGCGAACGCCGGGTAGACCCCGTGGATCGCCCACGTCTCCTGGTTGTCGCGCTCGAGCCCGCGGACCAGCAGGCGCTCCTGCCCGCTCGTCACGTCGCGCACGTACAGCGCCGTCGAGCCGGGGTGCTGCGGCGTCGCCCCGACGCGGCGGATGAACGCCAGCGACTTGCCGTCGTGCGACGGCGTCGGCCGGGCCGCACCACCTGTCCCTCCGACCAGGTCCTCGATGCGCCCGGTCGCCCGCTCGAGCCGGCGGACGGTGTAGATGCCGGCGTACGGGTCCTTGTTGTACTCGAAGTACGGCCCCGGCGTGGTGTCCTGGCTGAAGTACACGTACTTGCCGTCGGGCGAGAAGGCCGGCTCGTTGACGTCCTTCTGGTCGTTGGGCTTCTCGGTCATCGCCAGGCCCTTGCCGCCCGACACGTGGTACAGCCAGATCTCGCCGGCGCCGAGGCTGCGGTGCTTGGTGAAGTGCTTGCGCACCGCGATGAAGTTGCCGTCGGGCGACCAGACCGGCGAGTTGACCAGCCGGAAGTCCTCCTTCGTCACCTGCCGCGCCTCGCCGCCGCCGCGGGGGATCACCCACACGTTGTCGCCGCCGCCGCGATCGCTGGTGAAGGCGATCCACTTGCCGTCGGGGCTGTAGCGCGGCTGCATGTCCCACGACATGCCCGAGGTCAGCGACCGCGCCTCGCCGCCCGCGATCGGCAGCGCGTACAGGTCCCCGAGCAGGTCGAACACGATCTCGGTCCCGTCAGGGCTGACGTCGAGGCTCATCCACGTGCCCTCGGTGACGTCGATCGCGACCTCGGCCTCCTCGCCCGGGGGGTCGTTCACGTCCCACTTCGGCGCCTCCTCCTTGCCGTCGGCCCCGACCTTGCCCGGGGTCGGCGGCGCCGGCGGCGGCCCGCCCGGTTGATGCGCCACCGGCGGCGTGGGAGCCGCCGACTTGGGCGTGCAGCCCGAACCGGCGAGGGAAGCCGCGAGGGCCGGAGAGAGAGCAGTTGCGAGGAGCCGAACGACGCGCGAGCGCTGCATGCGAGAGGGCGCGGATGATACCTCGCGCGCCCCCGTGCGTCACGCCCGGCGCAGCCGACGGCTCCGTGACCGCACGCGGTGATTCACGTCCGCCGCCCGCCTCGCCGGCGGCCCAGCGCTCCGCCTTCACCCTCCCCGCCGCCAGCCCGGGAGCCTTCCGGCCCGCACGACCGCCCGCGACGGCGACGCCTGTCCCACGAGACACGTCACGACCGCACTCGGCCAGTGGCGCTCACCAGCTCACCTGTCTCTCGGGCCATCTCACTCGCCACCTCGGCGCTCACCTGTCTCCTGTGCCCGCTCAGGCGCCGCCCCGGCGCTCGCCCGCTCGCCTGTCTCTCGGGCCATCTCACTCGCCGGCTCGGTGCTCACCGTCTCTTGTGCCCCCTCAGGCGCCGCCTCGGCGCTCGCCGTCTCACCTGTCTCTCGGACCATCTCATTCGCCGACTCGGCGCTCACCGTCGCTTGTGCCCCCTCAGGCGCCACCCCGGCGCTCGCCGTCTCACCTGTCTCTCGGGCCATCTCACTCGCCGGCCCGGCGCTCACCGTCTCTTGTGCCCCCTCAGGCGCCACCTCGGCGCTCGCCGTCTCGCCTGTCTCTCGGGCCATCTCATTCGCCGCTGCGGCGCTCGCCGTCTCACCTGTCTCTCGGGCCATCTCATTCGCCGCTGCGGCGCCCGCCGTCTCACCTGTCTCTCGGGCCATCTCACTCGCCGCTGCAGCGCTCGCCGCCTCAACTGTCTCTCGGGCCATCTCCTGCGCCGGTGCCGACTCGGCGCTCGCAGGCTCACCTGCATCCTGGGTCACCTCACTTCGCGCCCGGGCGGCTCTCTCTCGCGCCATGTCCTTCGTCTCGACCCCTCCGACGTGCGCCGCAGTCGAGCCCGCCCCGCCAGTCGGGCCGGCGGCACGCCGCTTGCGGCGGCCGCCGCCGCCCTCGTCCCGCCGCCGCCCCTCTCCACCTGTCTCTCGGGACATCCGCCACATCACCGGCGGCGGCGCCTTGCGCGGCGGCGGTCCCCCATCGGCCCGGCCGGCCAGGTCTTCGTCGAGCGTCCACACCCCGACCCGCCACGGCCGCTCCACCCCTGCCGTCAGCCGGCGCATGAACTCTGCTCGCTCGATCGGCGTCGCCCCGAAGCGCCGCAGGTGGGCCGTCTCGACCTGGCAATCGATCAGCGAGAACTCCCAGCGCCGCAGCTGCTCCGCCAGGGCCACGAACGCGATCTTCGACGCGTCGTCGGCGCGGGCGAACATGCTCTCGCCGCAGAACACCGACCCCAGCGCCAGCCCGTACAGCCCGCCGACCAGGCGGTCGCCGTCCCAGGCCTCGACGCTGTGCACCAGCCCGCGACGGTGCAGATCGGCGAACGCGGCCCGGATCGCCGGCGTGATCCACGTGCGGTCCTGGCCCGGGCGCGGCGTCTCGGCGCACGCGGCGATGACTGCCTCGAAGGACAGGTCGAGCGAGATCCGGTAGGGCCGGCGGCGGATCGCCTTGGCCAGCGAGCGCGGCACCGCGATCTCGCCCGGCACCAGCACCGCCCGCGGCGCCGGGGACCACCACAGCAGCGGCTCGTCCTCGCTGTTCCACGGGAAGATCCCGTGCGCGTACGCCAGCAGCACCCGCTCGGGCCGCAGGTCGCCGCCGAGCGCGAGCAGGCCGTCCGGCTCGGCCTGGCCCGGATCGGGGAACACCAGCTCGTCCGTCAGCGCGAACACCGGCATGGTCATGGCCTACCACGGCGGAGGGCCCGCCGCGTATCCTGTCGCCGCATGAAGGTCGTCTTCTGCCACGGTCTCGAGGGCAGCCCGCAGGGGCGCAAAGCTCAAGCGCTGCGGGCCGCCGGGCTCGACCTCGTGGCGCCCGACTTCACCGGCATGAACCTCGCCGCGCGGGTCGCCGCCCTCATGCCCGAGCTCGCCGCGCACGACGGCTGCGTCCTGGTCGGCTCGAGCTACGGCGGCCTGACCGCGCTGTGCGGCGCGATCCTCCACCACCGCGCCGGCGGTCGCGTCCGCGGCCTGGTCCTCGCCGCGCCGGCGCTGATCCTGAGCGAGCCGCCCGCCGACGCCCTCGACCTCGCCCCGCCGTGCCCCACCGTCGTCATCCACGGCCGCGACGACGAGCTCATCCCGGTCGCCGCGATCGAGTCCTGGGCCGCCGCCCACCCGGGCGTCCGCCTCGAGGTCGTCGACGACGCCCACGTCCTGGCCGGCTCGCTCGCCCGGATCGTCGCCGCCGCCGCCGAGTTCGCGCGCGCCTGAGGCGCTCTTTGGGACATGTCACTTAGGACATATCCTATCCAACATGCCCTCGCGGGCATGTCTTCACGGCCACCTACTGCCTCGCCTGCGCGGCGGGCACGCCCGGGGCCGCCTCGTCGCGCTTGGCCTGGGGCGACCACTGCAGCGTCAGGAGCATGACGAAGAATCCGACGACGTAGGCGACGATCACCGGCCAGCCCTCCTTCAGGTAGCGCAGCGTGTGGCGCGCCTCCGGGAAGTCCTTCGAGATGGCGACGCCGGCCGAGGAGCCGAACCAGATCATCGACCCGCCGAACCCCACGCTGAACGCCACGATCCCCCAGTCGTAGCCGCTCTGCTCGAGCGCCAGCTTCGTCAGCGGGATGTTGTCGAACACCGACGACACGAAGCCGAGCCCGAACGCGGTCTGCCACGACGCCGGCGGGAGCGCCCGCACCGGCATCAGCGAGGCGCACCACACCAGCGACAACAGGAACAGCGCGCCCTTGGCCGCGCCGGGCAGCTCGCCCCAGGCCGGCCGACGCAGCAGCGCGCCGAGCAGGATCGCCGCCCACACCCCGTACCACGGGCCGCCGGCGAAGAAGCCCGCCCACGGGCCCGTGAACAGGAAGTTGGCGCCGATCGCCCCGGCCAGGATCAGCACCACGATCATCAGCTGGACGCGATCGATCGCCCGGGTCTGGCCGATCTTGGGCGCGATCGCCTGCACCCGCGTCTGCTGCAGCGCGCCGAGCAGGCCGCAGATCAGGAGCGCGACGGCGCTGGCGACGATGGCCCGCAGGACCGCGAGCGGCGACACCCCGTCGAGCCACATCATCGTCGTCGTCGTGTCGCCGAGCACGCTCCACGCCCCGCCCGCGTTGCTCGCGGCCACCAGCGCCGCGACGTAGGCGACGGTGACGCGGTCGCGGAAGGCCGAGCGGGCCATCACGCCGCCGATCATCGCCGCGGCGATGTTGTCGAGGAACGACGAGATGACCCACACCAGCGCGAGGAGGGTGAACGCGCCGAGCAGCGGGCGTCGGGGCAGCAGGCGCGACAGGTTGTCGGGCACGCCCGAGTGCTCGAAGTACTTGGCGAGCAGCGCGAAGCCGAGGAGGAGGCCGCCGAGGTTCAGCAGCGTGTGCTCGCCCTCGTGCAACAGGTGGCCCCACAGGCCGGGATGTGTCTGCTCGGCCGGCCACTCGAACCCCGGGGCGAGCGCCGCCGTGTAGAGCGTGATGACGAGCGCCCCGCCGAGGGCGACCTGCAGCGTGTGGCCGTGAAAGAGGGCCACGCCGAGGAGCACGAGCACGAACAGCACGAACGCGAACGGCACCGCGCCGAGCACGACGATCCCGTCGGCCGCTCGCGCCCCGAGCGCGCCGAGCACTCCGACCGCGACGACCGCGACTGCGAACACATAGGCCTTGGCCTGCCCCGCCGGTTCGGGGACGTCGGGGTCGCGAGCGTCCTCGCGGGTCTCGATGTTCGGCTGGCGGACCTCGCCCATGGTCGGCTCCTCGTCGCGTCGCGGACGACTCGACCCCGGAGTTAGGCGCCACATCGGCCTCGCTGGCAAACCTCGCTGGCGCGCGTGCTGTCCGGGGCGGCGTCCGCCTCGCGCCGCGGCGAGCGAGCTCGTGCGAGCGCGCCGGCCGCGGCTGGGCGGCGGGGCCGCGGCGCTCGGTACGGATCGACCGCGCCGGGCTCAGCTGCGGGTCCATCGCGCAGCGACGAACACCGAGATCGCCGAGCTCATCGCTCTCGCTCGTCGGCGATCCACGGCCATCCGAGGCGCATCCTCGCGACGATCTCGCTCGAGCTCCGCCCCTCGCTCCCGATAACTCGTCGACGCTCCACGACCCATCCTTGGCGACGCTCGCGCTCGAACTTCGCCCCTCGCTCCCGATCGTCGGCGAACCTCGACGCGAGACGGCGCATCCTTGCGACGGTCACGAGCCACGACCCTGGCGGCGACGCGGTTCACTCGCCGATGACGATGCCGCGCTGCAGTAGCGTTGTGGCGCGTTCGATCGCCTCGTGGCCGCCGGCCAGAGTCAGCGTGTCGCCGACTTGCAGCCGCTCGTTGGCCTCGGGGAGCACCACGCCCGCGGAAGCGCGGTTGATCGACAGCACCGACGCGCCCGTGCGTGCGCGCAGGTTGAGCTCGGCCAGCGTCTGCCCGATCGCCGGGCTGCTCGCCGCCAGGGTCACCGGCGTCATGTCGGGGAAGCCGGGCAGCATCGGCGCCACATCGACCAGCGATTGATGCGCGGCCGGCCCGCTGCCGCCGCCCTGGCCCTGGCGGGACAGCACCTCGACGATCAGCTCGGTGCCCGCGCGCACGTGGCCGTCGAGGTTGCCGATGCTGCGCCACACGTTGTAGCCGAGCGCCGCGACCACCAGGGCGAACACCGCGAAGCCCGAGCTGAGCGGCAGGAACGGCTGCAGCACGGCCACCAGCGGCAGGCCGATCACCAGCGACAGCGCCAGCTCGATCGCCACGGTGAACGCGCGCCGAGGCGCCGAGCCGAGGTCGAGCTTGCCGTCGTCGCGGGTCGGCAAGACCACCGCCGCCAGCGCGCGGGCCAGCGCCGCCGCCCGCCGCAGCACGCCGACGAACAGCACGCCCGCGAGCGTCAGCGTCGCGCCGACGTACATGATCTCGATCACCGTCGGGGACAGGTGCGTCGCCTGGAACATCGCGTCGACCACCTGCCAGTGGACCAGGCTCGAGCCGGCGAGCAGCGCCACCAGCAGGGTCGCGTCGACGGCCAGCATCAGCAGCGGCCCGCGGACGCGGCGGCCCACCGCCGCGCTGCGGGGGGCCGAGCGCAGCTGCTCGATCCACCCGTCGTAGAAGGTGACGAACGTCTGCAGGCGATCGGGCAGCCAGCGGTCGACCGCCTCGGCGCCGCGCTCGGAGCGACGGACCATCACCGGGGTGGTGAGCGCGGTGAGGATCGCGACCGCCACCATGATCGGCAGGATGAACTCCGGGATCGCGCCCGTCTGCAAGCCGAGGCCGGCGATGATGAACGAGAACTCGCCGATCTGGGCCAGGCTCATCCCGGCGCGGACCGAGCGCCGGAGCCCGTTGCCGGCCAGGAACGAGCCGAGCGACACCCCGAGGAATTTTCCGCCGAGCACCACCAGCGTCAGCACCACCACCGGCAACCAGTGATGGGCCACGATCACCGGGTCGATCGTCATGCCGATCGAGATGAAGAACACCGCGGCGAACAGGTCGCGCAGCGGCTGGATCACGTGCTCGACCTTCGGCCCCTCGCCCGACTCCGACACCAGCATGCCGGCGAGGAACGCCCCGAGCGCGACCGAGTAGCCCGAGGCCGAGGCGAACGCCGCCATGCCGAAGCACACCGCGATGCCGGCGATCAGCGTCGTCTCGGCCCGGCCGATCCGCACCACCCCGCGGATGAAGCGCGGCACCACCAGGAGCCCCGCGGCCAGCAGCGCCAGCAGGAACGCCAGCAGCTTGCCGACCGTCAGGGCGAAGTCGAGCGGCGACAGACCTGTCCCCGAGGCCAGGCCGGTGAGGATCGCCAGCAGCAGGATGGCGATCATGTCCTCGAACACCAGCACCGCGAACACGACCTCGACGAAGCCGCCGCGCAGGCGCTGCTCCTCGAACGCCTTGGCCACCAGCATCGTCGACGAGATGCCGAGGCACGCGCCGACGAACAGGCTCGCGGTCGAGTCCCAGCCGAAGATCCGCCCGACCATGTAGCCGAGCGAGATCATCAGCCCGACCTCGATCACCGCCGTCAGCGCCGCCGGCAGCCCGATCTTCACGATCTTGCGCAGGCTGAACTCGATGCCGATGCTGAACATCAGCAGGATCACGCCGAACTCGGACAGCGAGTGGGCCAGGTGCACGCTGCCCTCGCCGCCGATGATGATGCCCGGCACGTGCGGGCCGAGGATCATGCCCGCGACCAGGTAGCCGAGCACCGGCGGCTGATGCAGCCGCTGCGACAGCAAGCTGGTCACGGCCGCGGTCCCGAGGATCGCGCCGACCTCTTGCACGTAGTGAGCCGCGCTCGCGCTCGCGCTCATGCGAGCCGACACGATAACGCAAAACCACCGGCCCGCGAGCGGCAGACTGCTGCTCGCCCGCGCCCGCTCACTCGCCGAGCGTCATCAGGCCCATCCCGGTGAGCCAGCTTCCGCCGTCGATCACCAGCGTCGCCCCGGTCGTGTAGGCGCTGGCGGGCGAGGCCAGGAACACCGCTGCGTCGGCGATCTCGCGCGGCTGGCCGAAGCGTCGCAGCGGAATCGCCCGCTCCGCCTTCGTGCGCAGGTCGGGCGGCAAGAGGCGGGTCATGCCCTCGGTGCCGTCGATCGGCCCCGGCGCGATCACGTTGACGCGGATCCCCGCCGGCCCCCACTCGACCGCCAGAGTGCGGGTGAGCGCGTCGATCCCAGCCTTCGCGCTGGCCGCGTGGACCTGCAGCGGCGTGCCGCCGTAGTGCAGCGTCGCCGAGATGTTGAGGATCGACCCGCCGGCGCGCGACAGCAGCGGCAGGGCCGCCTTGCAGGCGTTGAACGTGCCCTTGAGGTCGATGTCGACCACCGTGCCGAAGCCGTTCGGCGACAGGCTCGCGGCCGGGCACAGGAAGTTGCCGGCCGCCGAATTGACCAGGACGTCGAGCCGGCCCCACCGCGCGTCGATCGCCTGCATCAGCGCCTCGACCTGCTCGGGCTTGCGCACGTCCGTCGCCACCGCCAGCGCCTCGCCGCCCGCCGCCGCGATCGCCTCGACCGTCGCCTCGAGCTTGGCCTGCGTCCGCCCGCACACCGCCACCCGGGCCCCGTGCTCGGCCAGAGTCACCGCGATCGAGGCCCCGATCCCCGAGCCCCCGCCGGTGACGAGGGCGACCAGTCCCTGCAGTGCGTCCGCGCGAAAGATACTCATGCCGCGACGATGCCCGGTTTCCGCCCCGCGCGGCACGCCCGCCGTCGTGAGCCCGGCCACGCGGCGCCCGGCTGGATGCCCCGGTGGGCATGTTCCAATCGACATGTTCGATCCGACATGCCCTCTCGGACATGCCCGCACGGACACCCGCCGTCCTTCAGGCGACCGCCATCTCGACCGCGCGCTTGATGTTGACGCTGACGAGCTTGGACACCCCGCGGGTCTCCATCGTCACCCCGTACAGGCGGTCGGCGATCTCCATCGTCCGCTTGTTGTGGGTGATGATGATGAACTGGGTGTTCTGCGCCATCTCCTGGACCATCGCGCCGAAGCGGCCGACGTTGGCCTCGTCGAGCGGCGCGTCGACCTCGTCGAGGAGGCAGAACGGGCTCGGCTTGATGAGGAAGATGGCGAAGATCAGGCTGACCGCGGTGAGCGCCTTCTCGCCGCCGGACAGCAGCTCGAGGTTGCGGACCTGCTTGCCGGGCGGCTGGGCCTGGATCTCGACGCCGGTGCCGAGCAGGTCGCTGGCGTCGGTCAGCTTGAGCAGGGCCTGGCCGCCGTTGAACAGGCGCGGGAACACCAGCTGGAACCGCTCGTTGATCTCGCGGAACGTCTCGAGGAACCGCTCGCGCGTGGTCTTGTTGATCTTGTCGATCGCCTCCTGCAGCTGGGCGATCGCCGACTCGAGGTCGCGCTTCTGCGTCGACAGGTACTCGCAGCGGCTCGAGACCTCCTCGAACTCCTCGATGGCCGTCAGGTTGACCTCGCCCATGCGCGCCAGCACGCGCTTGAGCTCCTGCTGACGGGCCGCCGAGTCGGGCCCGGCCAGCGGGCGGTCGTGGAAGTCGCACAGCGACAGCTCGAGCTCGGCGTCGAAGCGCTCGCGGATGTCGGCGCTCAGGTGCTGCGCCTCCATGCGCTGCTCCTTGAGCACGCTCTCGACCTCGGCCAGGCGCTCGCGCTGCTCGTCGAGCCCGTTGCGCAGCTTGCGGACCGAGAGGTCGAGCTCGTCGGTGGCCAGGCGGACCGCGTCGTGGGCCTCGCGCGCGGCCTGCAGGGTCGCGGTGGCCGTGCGGTGGGCCTCGAGCTGCTGCTCGCGCTCGGCCTCGGCGGCCTGCAGCGCCTCCTCGAGCGCCGCGATCTTCGCCTCGCCCTCGACCTGCGCCTGGCCGAGCCGCTGCAGGCGCTCGTCCTCGGCGGCGACCTGGCGCGACAGGCGGGCCTCGGCGGCCGTCAGCGCCCCGAGCTGCTGCTGGAAGCGCGCCAGCGCCACCTTGGCCTCGGTCAGCATCTCCGAGACCTGCGCCTGCTGCTCGCGCAGCATCTCGATGCGCGCCTCGGCGTCGACGATCATCTGCTGCAGCCCCGGCAGCTCCTCGCGCACCTGCGCCAGCTCCTCCGTCAGGCGCGCGCGCTCCTCCTCGCGGCCGCCGAGCGACGCCTGCAGCTTGTTGCGCTCGCGCGTCAGCTGCTCGGTGCGCTGGCCCAGCTGCTGGATCTCCCGCTGCAGCCGGCTGACCTCCTGCACCCGCGACAGCCGGACCTTCTCCGACTCGAGCAGCTCCGCCTCGCTCATCTCGCGCTCGGCCTCGAGCTGCGTCTGGCGCTCGACCAGCACCTGGACCTGCTCGTACGCGGCCGCGACCTCGGCGTCGCGCGCGGTCACCTGCTCGTGCAGCTCGCGGATCTCTCGCTTCTGCTGCAGCAGCGCCGAGTCGAGCCCCTGGGCCGAGCCGCCGATCACCACGCCCGACGGCTCGACGCGGTCGCCGGCCAGCGTCACCAGCGGCGCGGTCGCGCCGGCCTGCCACAGCTCGAGCGCCTGCGGCAGGTCGTCGATCACCACGGTGTCGCCGAGCAGCGCCCGCGCCAGCGGCCGCAGCTCGGCCGGGACCTCGATCGCGTCCACCAAGCGGCCCACCACGCCTGGCCGTTCGAGCATGTCCTCGAGGCCAGGGCCGTAGGAACCGGTCTCATCGGACATGCCCTCGGCGCCATGCTCGGAGCGGCGCGGCCGGCACTCGCGCGGCAGGAACGAGGTGCGGCCCTCCTGCTTGGCCTTGAGCAGGGCGACCGCGGCGACGCTGGCGCGCACGCCGTCGACGACCACGCCCTGCAGGCGGTCGCCGAGCACCGCCGACAGCGCCGCCTCGAACTTTGCGGGCGCGGCGAGGTGGTCGGCGAGGATGCCGAGGATCGTCCCCCCGGCCTCGGCGCCGATCGCGTCGCGGTTCTGGATCACCGTCTGCACGCCGCTGGCGCAGCCGCGGTAGCGCTTCTGGATCTCCTCGAGCGACTGCACGCGCGACTGCACGCGCTGCAGCTGCGCACGGGCGCCGTCGTGGGTCTGCTCCGCGGCCTTGATCTGGCCCTTGAGCGCCTGCTTCTCGCGGTCGCCGGCGCTGCGGCGGTCCTGCAGCCCCGCCACCCGCTCGGCCGCGGCCTCACGGGCGGCCTCCGCGACCTCGAGGTCGGCGCGGTCGCGCTCGACCTGGATCCCCAGCAGCTCGGTCTCCTGCGTCAGGGCGGAGATCCGCTGCTCGAGGTCGGACAGGCCCTCGGCGCGGGCCTGCAGCTGCGCCGACGCCGTCGCCTCGCGCTGCTGCAGACGGCCGAGCTGCGAGCGCCCGCGCTCGAACTCCGACACCTCGCCGCGCAGCCGCGCCGCCAGGCCGTCGTGCTCCTCTTGCAGGCGCGCCGCGACCTCGGCGTGGCCCTCGTCGGCGCCGGCGCGCAGCTCGCCGAGCTGGGCCGTGACCTGCTCGAGCTCGCCGCGCAGCGCCGTCAGCGAGCGCTCCGCCGCGGCCGCTTCGGCCCGCGCCTGCGTGACCGCCTGGCGCGCCCCTTCCTGCTCGCGCCGGCGGAACTGGCCCTCGCTCTCGGCCAGCTTGATGCGGTTGTCGAGGTCGAACACCGTCGTCTGGGCGGTCCGCAGCTCCTGCTCGCGCTGCAGCAGCTCGGTCCGCTGGGCCTCGCCGCGCGCGTCGGCGGCCGCCAGGTTGGCCCGCATGTCGTCGACCTGCACGCCGAGCTCGCCGCGCCGGACCTCGAGCACGCGCCGCGTCGCCTCGAGCTCGAGGAAGCGGTGGCTGGCGATCCACAGGTCGAGGTCGCGCAGCTCGGCCCGGTACCGCTTGTAGCGCTCGGCCTTCTGCGCCTGCCGCCGCAGGTTGCCGACCCGCGCCTCGAGCTCGGACAGCACGTCGGACACGCGCAGCAGGTTCTGCTGCGTCTGCTCGATCTTCTTCTCCGCGGCCTGCTTCTGCGCCTTGAAGCGGGTGATGCCGGCGGCCTCGTCGATGATGTAGCGGCGCTCCTCGGCCTTGGAGCTGACGATTCGGCCGACCTGGCCCTGCTCGATGATCGAGTAGCCGCGGGTGCCGGCGCCGGTGCCGGCCATCAGCTCCTGGATGTCGCGCAGGCGGCACGGCACCTTGTTGATGAGGTACTCGCTGGTGCCGTCGCGGAACAGCCGGCGCGTCACCGCGATCTCGGCGAAGTTGAGGTAGGCCGCCGGGACCTGCCCGTTGTTCTGGAAGGTGAGCGTCACCTCGGCCGCGTTGCCGGGGCCGCGCGTCGAGCAACCGGCGAAGATCACGTCGGCCATGCCCTGACCGCGCAGGTGCTTGGCCCGCTGCTCGCCGAGGCACCAGCGCATCGCGTCGACGACGTTCGACTTGCCGCAGCCGTTGGGCCCGAGGATCGCCGTCACGTGGTCGTCCACGTGGATGACCTCGCGGTCGGCGAAGGACTTGAACCCGTTGACCTCGATCTTCTTGATTCGCATCGATCGGCGCGCGCAAAAAAACGCTGGCGTCCGCGAGATAGCACCACCCGCTCCCCCGGAAAAGCCCGCCGTGACGATCTCCCCGCGGCGATCTCCTGGCACGGGTGACGCGGGCCGCCCCGACCCTCCGGCGCCCGCGGCCCGCGCCCCGGAGATCTCGCAGATCTCGCAGAGCTACGCCCGAACCCTTCAGGATCGGCGCCGGCTGTGCTACCGCTGCAGTGGCCGTCGCCGATGACCTCGACCGAGATCTACCTGCTCCTCGCCATCCTCGGCGCACTCCTCGTCACCGGCGGCGTCGTCTACGCGCGCCGTCGCGCCCTCCCGCCGGGGAAGACGCCGCCCGAGCTGCCCGCGCCCGAAGCTTCGCCGTCCGACAAGGCCCTCGCGCCCGGACGCCGCGCCGAGGTCCCGGTCCGTCCGCTCACCCCGGAAGAGCTCGCCCGCGCCGCCGAACAGGAGCGCTACGTCGCCGGCCTCGCGCGCACCCGCGGCGGCTTCGTCGCCAAGCTCGCGCGCCTGTTCCGCGGGCGCCCGCGCGTCAGCGCCGAGCTGCGCGACGAGGTCGAGAGCGTCCTCTTCACCGCCGACATCGGCGCCAAGGCGGCGCAGAAGCTGCTCGAGCAGGTCACCGACCTTCTCGACAACAGCGAGGTCGCCGACGCCGACAAGGTGTGGGCCGTCATCCGCACTGCGGCGCGGCAGATCCTGGCCGTCCCGGCCGCCCCGCTCGACTACAGCCCGAACCCGCCGCCGTACGTGCTCCTGATGATCGGCGTCAACGGCGTCGGCAAGACGACCACGCTCGGCAAGCTGGCCGCCTTCCACAAGGCCGCCGGGCGCCGCGTCCTGCTCGTCGCGGGCGACACCTTCCGCGCCGCTGCCGGCGAGCAGCTCGAGATCTGGGCCCGCCGCGTCGGCTGCGAGATCCACCTCGGCAAGGAGGGCGCCGATCCCTCGAGCGTCATCCACGACGGCATCGCCCGCGGCGCCCGCGAGGGCTTCGACGTCGTCCTCTGCGACACCGCCGGCCGGCTCCACACCAAGAAGGAGCTGATGGACGAGTTGCAGAAGATCCGCCGCTCGTGCGCCAAGGCCCTCGCGCGCGCCCGCGGCGTCGGCGAGGCCGAGATCCGCGGGCCGCACGACACCTTCCTCGTGCTCGACGCCACCATCGGCCAGAACGCGCTCGCCCAGGCGGTCCTGTTCAAGGAGACGATGGATTTCACCGGCCTCGTCCTCACCAAGCTCGACGGCACGGCCAAGGGCGGCGTGGTGCTCGGCGTGTGCGACGAGCTGCGGGTGCCGGTCCGCTTCATCGGCATCGGCGAGAAGGTCGACGACCTGCGGCCGTTCGACGCCGACGCCTTCGTCGAGGCCATGTTCGGCGACCCGGACCAGGCGACGTAGGCGGCGAAGAAGAAGCAGCGACTGGCACTTTCTACGATTCTGTGCCGTGTTTGAAATTGCGCCTCGTGGGGTCGTGACGGGTCCCTGGACCCCGGGCGCGGAGATCGTCTTCCGCAATCTCGCGGGCCAGCCAGCGGGTGCGCGTCGGGGCCTCACCTGCGAATTTGGCGGCCCTGGGGCCTACGCACCGCCCTGTGTGCCTTTGCTCCAAACAGCGCCCGACATCAAACAGCGCTTGTCCTGTTGTGACCTAGTGGTTGGCTGTGATACCGTCCGACACCCCTAAACCGGTGTCTATGGCTTCGGTTGTCGGGTGCCCTCTGGGCCTGATGATTTTCTACCCCAGCTCTGCGATTCTGATTCCAACGGCCCTCCGGCCTGCTGCTTCCCGGCCCTCCGGGCCCGAGTCTGATTCCCGGCCCTCCCGGCCACTTGAATTCCTGCCTCCCCCGGCCCTGCAGGGCCTCTCCACAGGCCCCTGGGCCTGACCTCCGAGATACCCACGTGCCAGTCGACCTTGAGGTGAGCATGCGACGTTCTTTGACCGGCTCGGCTGTTCTCCTGGCAGCCTGGGCCTTCACTGCTCCTGGAACCGCCGCCGCGGCCGTCGCGGCACCCGCCCCCGCTGCTGCGCCCGCTCCGGCGGCTCCGGCCGACGACGACACCATCGTCCTCGACGAGGCCGAGAGCGAGACCCCGGCCAAGCCCGCGGGCGACGCGAAGGCCGGCGGCGAGGCCGGCGCTTCGACCGACCTGTTCGGCGACGAGAACAAGGGCAAGGCGGCGGCCGCCACGGGCGAGGCCGGCAAGGTCAGCGCGACCTCCGAAGCCGACCAGTTGAAGCAGGACAAGGCGTTCATCACCGTGGTGCAGCGCCAGCGCTTCCTGAAGAAGAAGCGCTTCGAGCTGCAGCCGCAGATCGGCATCACGGTCAACGACCCGTTCGTCCGCCACTACACCGTCGGCGCCGAGCTCAACTACTGGATCACCAACCGCATGGCGGTCGGTATCACGGGCACGGCCTTCTTCGGCAACAAGACCTCGCGGTACACCAACATCCGCTTCCAGGAGAGCGTGTTGCTGACCGCGAACAAGACGCTGTGGCAGGCCAGCGTCAACTTCCTGTACAACCCGTTCTACGGCAAGATCGCGGTGTTCAACCGCGCTTTGATGCACTGGGAGTCGTACATCCAGGTCGGCGGCGGCGCGATCCAGACGCAGGTGATTCCGCGCTACGAGGCCATCCACGAGCCGTTCCGCCACATCACCGGCCAGGGCAACTTCGCCATCGGCGCCCGCTTCTACGGCCCGCGCGTCGACTGGCTCTCGGTGAACTTCGGCGTCCGCACCTGGATCTACCAGGACAAGCTCGAGCCGACGGAGCGCGGCCCTGGCCCGAACCAGCTCGACAGCCTCGACTCCGCCGACGCGGCGAAGGACGCCGCGGTCAAGAAGCTCGCCTTCAATGTGGTCTTCTTCCTGGGGCTCAGCTTCTACTTCCCCACCACCTTCCAGTACACCACCCGCCGCTAAGAGCACCTCGACATGCACAGGATTCGATCGCTCACTGTTCTGGCGGCATCCCTGGTCGCCATCACGCTGCTTCCCGACACCGCGCAGGCCAAGCGGAAGAGCCCGCTCGAGGGCAAGCCGGTGGTCGTCCGCAAGCTCGAGCTGCGCAAGCTTCGCTTCGGCATCACGCCGTTCGTCGGCATGAGCCTGTCGCAGACCTTCGTCCACAAGGGCTACGTCGGCGGCAAGCTCCACTTCGACTTCACGGACTGGATCGGCATCCAGGCGAAGTTCGCGTACGGCGTGATCAACCGCGACGCCAAGCTGCTCAAGGCGCTCAACGACGAGGCCGGCGGTCTCCCGCGCGGCATCCCGCCGAACACGGCGGAGAACCCGTCGGTCGCGCCGGTCCGTACCCTGGCCGACTTCAACAGCCCCGCGCCGCTGCTCCACGACTTCCAGTCGGGCCTCACCCGCAACAACTGGCTCGCCAGCTTCGACGTGGTGTTCAAGCCCTTCAGCGGCAAGCTGGGCCTGTTCTCGGGCATCTTCACCGAGTACGACATGTACCTGTTCGCCGGCCTCGGCCTGGCCAACTTCGGGCGCCACTACCCGAACGCCAAGTCGACCACCGAGCTGCTCAACCTGCCCAACAACTCGGCGGACGTGGCCAACTACTGCCGTCCCGCGGCCGGCGCCGACCCGAACCGCGAGTGTTACCTGCACCCGGTCAAGGCCGACACGGGCATCAAGGTCGGTCCGAGCTTCGGCGGCGGCGTCAACATCTTCCTCGCCGACTTCGCCTCGCTCAACCTCGATGTCCACGACATCATGACCTACAACAACGCGGCCGGCCTCAACGCGACCACCACCGACGTGCCGCCGAAGGTCGACAAGCAGGACGCCAACTGGAACCACAACGTGATGTTCTCCCTCGGCGTCACGTTCTACTTCCCGCCCAAGGCCAAGCGCTCCGAGCTCAAGATCGGCGGCAAGCCGGTCAAGACCAAGTAAGCCGCGCTCGCGCTCGAATCCCCACAGGGCCCGTCAGCACCGCTGGCGGGCCTTCGCGCTTTCGGAGCGCCCGTGCTCTCGCCTGTCCTCGCGGCCAGCTCGTCGGCCAAGGCCAGGAAAGCCGTCTTCACCTCGCCGGGTCCGAGGGCGCGGATGGGCCCTCGTTCTCTCGGAGCTCTCGCCTGTCCTTCCGGCCAGCTCGCCGGTCGAGGCGGAGGAGGCAGCTCTGTCACTCGAGCGCCCCCGCGCCGCCTGTAACTCGGTCCAGCTCCAGCCGCCGGCCTCGCGCGCTGCCGGCTCGCCGCTCAGCACTCGTCGATCTGCTCCATCGTCACCACCGTCTTGTCGTCCTCGTCGATGTCGGCGACGTAGAACCGGTGCTGGCTCACCTGTCCTTTGGGACCTGGCTCTTCGAACCACACCTCGAGGCAGTTGTCGGTGAGGTCGAGCTTGACCGCGTCGAACCCGAACTCGCCGTACTGGTCGGCGTAGACGAAGAAGCCGCGCGCGCCCGACCGGTCGTACATGAACACCCGCGTGTCGGCCGTCGGCTCCTCGGCGTCGAGGTTGCCCTGGATGTCCACGTACTGCACAGGAGCCGCCTTGAGGCTCGGCGGAGGCACCGGCACCGAGATCCCGAACTGCCCGGTGAACGGCCGGTCGGTGCGCGTGGGCAGGTGCGTGTTGCAGGCGCTCAGGACGACGAGGGCGGCGACGAGGATGGCGCGGAAGATCATGGGAGGCTCCGAGCGGCTGCGACGCACGGCGAGCACCGCGGGTCTGCGACCACGGTCTCATTTTGCAAAACTTACACCAACCCGCCAAGTGCGAGATCGCTGGACAATGCACGAGCGCATCGCAACGCCGATGGCCGCAGGGCCGTGAATCGCCAACCGCGTTGGCAGGCGCGACGGCTCAGTCCTCGTCCTCGCCCCCGCTCTCGAGCCGGCGCAATTTCTTCTGCAGCCCGAACCGCGACAGCCCCAGCAGCGTCGCCGCGCGGGTCTGATTGCCGCCCGCCAGCTGCAGCGCGCGGTCGATGAGCTCGCGCTCGAGCCGCTCGACGCGCGGCCGCAGGCGCAGGTCGTCCGGCGCCGGCGCCCCGCTCGCCGGGGCCTCGCGGATCGCCGGCGACAGCTCGTCCGGCTCGACGCGGGCCTCGCACAGCGCGACCCACCGCTGCACCTCGTTCTCGAGCTCGCGGATGTTGCCCGGCCACGCGTAGCGAGCGAGCGCCCGGATCGACGCGGCGCTGACGGTGAGCCGGCGCCCGCGGTCGTACTTGCCCAAGAAGTGCTCGATGAGCAGCGGCAGGTCCTCCGTGCGCGCGCGCAGCGGCGGCAGCTCGACCTTCACCACCCGCACCCGGTACAGCAGGTCCTTGCGGAACTGCCCGGACGCGACCATCGCGTCGAGGTCGCGGTTGCTGGCCGCGATCACGCGCACGTCGATCTTGCGCACCGCGGTGTCGCCGACCCGCCGGACCTCGCTCTCCTGCAGCACGCGCAGCAGCTTGGTCTGCATCGCCGGGCTCATCTCGCCGATCTCGTCGAGGAACAGCGTGCCGCCGTCGGCCGCCTCGAACAGCCCCGGCGTGGCCCGCTGCGCCCCGGTGAACGCGCCCTTGGCGTGGCCGAACAGCACGCTCTCGAGCAGCGTCTCGGGGATCGCCCCGCAGTTCTCGGCCACGAACGGCCGGGTCCGCCGCGGCCCGCCGTCGTGGATGGCCCGCGCCACCAATTCCTTGCCGGTCCCGCTCTCGCCGTAGATGACGACCGGCACGTCGCTGTCGGCCAGGCGGTCGACCAGGCGAAACACCGCCTGGATCGAACCTGTCCCTCCGACCATGCCGCGATAGCCCCGTCGCTCCGGCGTGCGAGCCGCCTCGCGCAGGCCCCGGACCTCGAGCTCGCGCTCCTCGAGCAGCGCCGCCAGCTCTCGCCCGCGCTCGGCCAGGGCCGCCACCGCCCCGCGGTGCGCGATGGCCAGCGCCGCCAGCTCGGCGTACTCCTCCAGCCGCGCCAGATCGGCCTCGCCCCAGGCCCCGCGGCGCAGCCGGTGGTCGACGTAGAGCGCCCCGAGCAGCGCCCCGCGGTGCACCAGCGGCACCGCCAGCACGCTGCGCAGGTTGAGGTGGCTGATCGAGCGCGACTGGCCGAAGCGGTCGTCGGTGATCGCGTCGACGCTGAGGATCGGCGTGCCCTCGGCGATCACACGGTCGAGCACCGAGCGAGAGAACGTCCCGCCGGGGCCGCCCGCCAGCTCGCGCGCGACCAGAGTCGGCGCCGTCGCCTCGCCGCCGCGCGCAGGCGGCGAGGGCAACACCGCGATCGCCCCGCGCTCCGCGTCGCACAGCTCCATCGCCGCGTCGACCACCTGCGCCAGCAGGCGCCCGAGGTCGTCCTCGCGGACCAACCGCCGGTACATCCGCAGCAGGTGGCCCGCGTCGCCGCCCCGCCGCCCCGCTTCCGCCGGCGGAGCCTCGCCGGCCGGCTCACCTGCACTTTCGGGCAGGTCGCTCACGAGCGCCGCGACGGCCGCGCGATCGCCCGACTCTGCGAGCAGGGCCGCGCGGGCGCTGGGCTTGTCGAGGTCGGGGATCTTGCTCATCAATGCCTCCCAGGTGTGCGCGGCGCGGCGGGCGAGCGCGGGCCTCCGCGGGTCGCTCGGGCTCAGGATAGCGTGAAGGACCTGCTCGTAGTGCCAGGCGAGCTCGAGGCGCCCGCGGGCCGCGAGATCGGCGGCGCGCGGCAGATCGGCCAGCGGACGGCACGCGCGGGCGACCTCGCCGGGCACCCCGCCGGCCGCGGCCACGAGCACGCGCTCGAGCGCCGCCGCGACCTCCAGCTCCTCGTCACCTTCGGCGAGCCCGCGCTCGGCCGCCGCCAGCAGCTCGACCGCCCGCGCCGACTGACCGCCACGCCGGGCCGCCGCGGCCGCCCGCAGCCACGCCTCGCAGGCGTCGCGGGTCGCCCCTGCCCGCTGCAATGCCTCGGCTGCCGCCGCGAACGCGTGCGCCACCGCGGCGTCGCTGCCCTGCCCGCGCAGCCGCTCGCCCCACACCAGCTCGGCCTGGACCCGCTCGAGCCGCGCCTGCGCCAGCGACCCCGACGTCTCGCTCAGCGTCTGCGCCAGCAGCACGTGCAGCCGCACCGCCTCGGCCTGCGCGCCGGCCCGGACCAGCAGCTGCACGAGGTTCTCGGCCAGCTCCGGCAGCGCTTGCACGCGTCCGAGCGCGAGGTAGCCCCGCAGCGCCTGACGCCCGTGCTCGAGCCCCCGGCCGAGCTCGCCGCTGACGATCGCCAGCGCCGCCAGGTTGGCCGCCAGCAGCGTGCGCCCGATCGCCTCGCCCGCCCGCTCGAAGCCCGCCGCCGCCCGCTCGTACGCCGTCTCCGCCAGCCCGAGCTGCCCGCGCAGGTGCGCCAGGTTGCCGCGGACCTGATCGATGCGCGCCTGCAGCCCCGGATAACCGGCGTCGGCTCCGAGCCGCGCCTCGGCGCGACCCAGCCACTCCTCCGCCCGCCCCTCGGCCCCGCCGTAGATCGCCGCCAGCGCCGCCCACAGCCACGCCTCGGCCGCCCCGGGCCCGCTCGCCGCCAGCGCCGCGCCGAGCATGTCCTCCGGTTCATGCTCGTTTGAACATGTCCCTTCGGACATCCCGTTCGTCCCCGACCTGCCGCCCGCCAGCGCGCCCGCCTCGTCCATCTCACGCAGGTCTTGCTCGATCGAACCTGCCCCTTTAGACATACCGAGCG
Source organism: Nannocystis punicea (assembly GCF_026965555.1). Taxonomy (GTDB): domain Bacteria; phylum Myxococcota_A; class Polyangia; order Nannocystales; family Nannocystaceae; genus Nannocystis; species Nannocystis punicea. The sequence goes on from NZ_CP114040.1 coordinate 6,694,100, forward strand.
CCGCCGACCTGCCGCTCGCCTGGGAGCCCGCCTCGCCGCTCTCGCGGGGGTCTCGCTCGCTCGTACCTGGCCCCTCGAGCACGCCGCTCGTCCCGACGGCGCCGCTCGCCGGCGTCCCGCCGCTCGCCCGCGAGGCCGGCCCGGCGCTCGCGCTCGTCACACCTGTCTCTCCGACCAGCCGATCGACCCCCGCCCCCTCACCCGGCCCATCTGTCTCTTCCGCCAGCTCCTCGGCCTGTCCTATCGGACCTGTCTCTCGCGCCACCTCCGAGCTCGCCAGCCGCTGGACCTCCACGACCGCCTCGCTCGCGCGCCCCAGATCGGTCAAGGCGCGCCAGCGCAGCCCGAGGGCAGTGCCGCGCAGGTCGCCCGGCAGGGCCGGCTCGGCGAGCAGCGCGTCGAGCCGCGTCAGCGCCTCGCCGGCGCGTCCCGTCTGCTCCAGCGCTCGCGCGGCCACCAGCGCGCAGCGCGGACCGCCCTTCTCTGCCAGCGCCAGCGCTCGTCCCGCCTGTCCCGCGCGCAGCAGGGCGGCCGCCAGCTTCGCCCGCGACGCGTCGGGCAGCCCGGAGTCGATCCGCTCGAGCAAGCGCGGCAACGCCGGATCTCGCTCCCACGCGCCCCCGGCCTCCGGGCAGTCCGCCAGCCACCGACTCACCGCCGCCGGCGAATCGGCGTCGACCGCCAGGGCCAGCGTCACGCGTGTCCCTGAGGACATGTTCTCTTCGCCATGTCCTTCGCGCCCTGCAGCCTCCTCGAGCTCGGCCAGCCGCTCGCGCGCCAGCTCGCGGACCCGCGGGCCGAACGCCCGGCGCGCCGCGGCCAGGGCCCAGGCCAGCGGCACCCCGCCGGGCGCGAACAGGTGGGCCGCCTGCAGCCCCGCCCCGGTGGCCATCGCCGCCTCGCGGCCCTCGGCGGTCCACGCCGCCTCGAGCACCAGCCGGGCGCGTCCGGCGTCGAGGGCAGCGCGGCCGGTCGCCGACGCCGCGGCGATCCCCTCCGGCGTGGGCCTGGCGAGCGACGCCCGCGCGCTCGCCTCGATCGCCTCGATCGTCGCCCCCGGCCAGCCGCCCGTGGCCGCCCGCAGCGCCGCAGCCCAGGCCTCGCGCTCCTCCGGCGGATCGAGCACCGGCTGCAGCGCCTGCAGCAGCTCGCCCTCGGTCCACGGCCGCAGCTCCAGCACCGCCAGGGGCGCCTCCCCGCGCACGGCCGCCTCCGCCCCCGCGCGGGCCAGCGCCGCGCCCACGGCCGGCGACACCGGCACGATCAGCGTGGTCCGGGCCATCGCCGCCGCCGCCGCCAGCACCGCCGCCCTGCGCCTTGCGACATGTTCTTCGTTACCGGTCTCTTCGGCCAGGTCACCCGGCCACGGCGGCGCCTCCGGCAGCCCGAACACCGCCTCTTCGGCGCCGGCGATCCAGGCCTCGATCCACCCCGCGGCCGGGACCTGCAGCGCCGCGCCGAGCCGCTCCGCCGGGCACAGCCGCGCCGGCGGCCCGTCCGCCTGGGCCTGCAGGGTGCCGACCAGCTCCTCGACCACGCGGCCCCGGCCCGAGCCCGGCGGCCCGGCCACCGCGACCAGGCGGGCCCGCGGCGCCGGCAGCAGCAGCGCCAGCGCCGGCGCCAGCGACGTGCCCGCGTACGGCCAGCGGGCCGGCAGCCACCACGTCGGACCTGGCTCCGGGGACATGCTCTCGGGGCCATGTCCCGCGCGACATGTCAACAGCAGCGCCTGCAAACGCGCCAGCACCAGCCGCAGGTCGATCAGGCGGCGCGTCCCGTCGAGCGCCAGCAGGCGGCGCAGCAGCGCCGGCAGCTCCTCGGGCAGCGCCGCGCCGGCCGCCAGCTCGGCCAGCCGGGCCTCGACCGCTCGCTCGCCGCGGCGCAGCGCGTCGACCAGCCCCTCCGGGCGGGCCCACGGCGGCGCCCCGAACAGGCGGAAGCACAGCAGACAGCCGAGCGCGAACACGTCGGCCGCCGGCCCGCCGCCGCCGGCCAGGGCCTCGGGCGCGAGGAAACCGGGCGTCCCGCAGCCGAGGCAGCCGACCTGCCCGAAGTCGGTGAGCACCACCCCGCCGTCGCCGGCGAGCACGTTGCCGGGGCTGACGTCGCCGTGGTGGGTGCCGGCCTCGTGGATCGCCCGCAGCGCGTGGGCCACCGCGATCGCCTCACCCAGCGCCTCCGCCGGCCCCACCGGCCCCGGCTGCAGCGGCGCGCCGTCGATCCACCCGGTCACCAACCACGCGCCGCCACCTGTCTCATGGAGCAGCTCGAGCGCCGCCGGCAGGTGCGGCGAGCTGACGCGGCGCAGCACGCGGAACGCCTGCCGCACCTGCCCTGCGCGCTCCGGCGGCACCCGCTTGAGGGCGACCCGACGGCCGCCCGCGTCGGCGTCGAGCGCCGACCACGTCCCGCCCTCGGCGCCCTCGCCGAGCCGCGTGACCGCGACGAACCGAGGCGGGAGGCCGAAGGCGAGGTCGCGCTCCGCACCGCCCACGGCGCCCTCCGTCACGGCCCTGTAAAGCGGTCCGACGCGTCGCTGTCGGCCGCGAAGCTGCCCGAGTCGGCCGACACCCGCGACGCCTCGACCGACGTCGTCACCGACTGCATCGCCGGCACCACGTCGCCCGACGTGCTCGGGCCGTGGTGGTAGCGCGAGCGGCGGAACGCGAACAGGAACAGCGTCTGCAGCATGCTCGCCACCGGCGCCGCCAGCAGCGCCCCGGTCAGCCCGTACACGTGCTCACCGGCCAGCAGCGCGAAGATCACGACCACCGGGTGCATGTGCGCCGCGTCGCCGATGATCTTCGGGTTGAACACGTTGGCCTCGAGCAGGTGGATGCCGGCGATCCACGCCAGCATCAGCAGCGGCGGCCCGAACGCCAGGCCCGCCTCGTTCGACACCAGCGCGACCAGCAAGATCGGGATCGACGAGATGATGGTGCCGAAGATCGGCACCAGGCTGAACGCCGCCGCCACCACCGCCAGCAGGAAGCTGTACTTGATGTCGAAGATGACGAGGCCGATGTAGGTCAGCACGCCGTTGACCAGGCAGATCAGCAGCTGGCCGCGGATGACCCCGGCGAGGCCGACGTCGAGCAGGCCCATGATCTCGTCGTAGGTGCGGCGGTACTGGATCGGCACCACCGCGCGCACGAAGCCCATCACCCGCTGCGGGTTGACGAGGATGAAGGCCGCGAGCATCAGCGTGATGGTGAAGTTGGTCAGGAACGTGGTCACCCCGCTGACCAGGCTGCGGAGGAACCCGGCGATCTGGCCGGTGTACTCGGTGCCCTTCGACATCACCAGCTTGCGCAGCGTGTCGGTCAGCTTCTTCTCTTCGCTCGAGCTCGGGGCCGCGATCATGTAGCGGCCGTCGCCGCCGTCGGAGACGTGGAGGCGCGCGCCCTCGAGGCTGATCGACCACGAGCCGTCGTGGTTGGGCCTGGCCAGCAGCTCCGACTTCTGCGGCGGTTCGGGGGGCGCGGTCGCCAGCGCCGCCTCGTCGAGCTGGTGGAGCGTGCCGAGCGAGCCGTCGACCCACCGCGACGCCTGCGGCAGCACGTTCTGGTCGAGGTACTCGATCGCCGCCGGCGCCGTGTCGCGCAGGCGCGAGAAGTCCGCCACCAGCGCCGGCAGGAACAGCGTCAGGAAGGCCGTCATCAGCCCGAACAGCGACAGGTAGACGAGGATGACCGAAAGGACACGTCCGAGCCGGACCTGCATCCGGTTGATCACCGGCGCCATCAGGTACGCCAACGCGAACGCGAACACGAACGGGACCATCACCTCGCGGAAGAGGATGGCGAGCACCACCGGGAACAGCAGGAAGCCCCACAGCCGGAGGAACTGGCCGATCGACGCGAGGAACTCGCGCCGGCGCGACGGCGTCGGTTCGGTCATGCGCGGCTCCTGCCGTGATCGTCACTGCGGCGCGGGCTCAGGTCTTCGACCGCGACCGCGCTGTCCCAGGCCCCGCAGCTGCAGCGGAAGCCGAACCTGGCCATCGGCGCGGCGCACTGCCGGCACACGAGCGTGGGGGGCATGATGTCTTTCATCGCGGCGTCGCGGACCGTGGCGTCGGGGGCCGACTCGCGCGGCCCCTGAGCGAGGCGCAAGCGTATCAGGCCGAGCGCCGCCGCGGGGGAGCGCGACGCGATCCGGGCGAGCGCCGCGACCGCCTGCTCCGGGTCGCGCCGGGCCACCCGCTCGGCCAGCGCCACCACGAGGCTGCCGGCGTTCGCCGTGCGCAAGCTCGCCTGCATGCGCTCGAGCAGTTCCTCCTGCGCGCCCTCCTCGATCGCCCACGACCACGCCTCGGCCGTCAGCGCGTGCGCGCCCGCGGGCGCCAACTCCCAGGCCCGCTGCCAGGCCTCCAGCGCCTCTTCTCGGGCCCCCGCGGCCGCCTCGACGCGGGCCCGCGCGGTCCACACGTGACCGCTGTCGGGCGCCAGCTCGAGCGCGCGCTCGACCAGCTTGCGCGCCTTGAAGGGATCGCCCTCGTGTAGGGCCGCCAGCGCCTGACCGGCGACAGCGTGGCCGCGACCGATCCGCGATTGCCTCCGCCGCCGCGCCGGCGCCAGCTTCTCGTGGCGCTCCCAGGCCGCCGCCGCCCGCTCCCACGCGCCGGCCTGCTCGAGCGCCCGGGCCAGCGACTCGAGCGTCGCTACCGATCGCGGCGCCAGGCTGATCGCTCGCGTCAGCGCCCCGACGGCCGCCTGCTCGTTGCCCTGAGCCAGCAGATCGCGCCCGAGCCCGACCAGGCCGGCGACCCGCAGCTCGGGCGCCAGCTCGGCCGACGCCAGGACCGTGCGGTGCAGCGCCTTGGCCCGCTCGACGCGACCGCGCCGGCGATCGAGCGCGGCCAGGGCGAGGAACACGCTGGCGTCGTTCGGCTCGACCTCGGCGATCCGCTCGAGCTCCTCGGCCACGTTCTCGACGTCGCCCTCGGCGAGCTCATGGACGACATGACCCCGGCGGGCCAGCCGCTCGAGCGCCTCGCGTCGCGGTGCCAGCCGCCACCACGCCAGGGCAGCCCCGATTCCGCCGCCCGCGAGCGCCGCGGCCACGATCGCCAGCACCTCGCTCACCCGACGTCTCCTTCGCGTCGCGGCTGCGAACCCGACCACGCCCGCGTCGCCGCCATGCTCTGGGCCGATGCGCCGAGCATCACGGGCCGGCGCGTGTCGCTGAGGTGGGCTTCGCGGGCCAGCAATTCGTCCTCGTCCTCCTGTCGCAGAGGCAAGGTGCGGAGCTCCAACACCTCGCGCTCGAGCTCGCGGGTGCGCCGTTGCGCGATCGCCGCAGCACGGATCCGGAACGGCGCCCGGATGGCCGCGACGGCCAGCAGCACCGCCGTGGCGACCCATCCGGCCAGCAGCGCGGCCGTGTGGACCTCGAAGCGGCGGCGGACGAGCGACGGAGAAAGATCGGCGGCCGGCAGGTAGAGCGCCACCTCGACCCATCCGGTGTTCGCTCCCAGCGTGACGATCGTCCACACGAGGCCCAGCGCGAGCAGGATGAGGCTGACCAGGAGGTAGACTTTGCCCAGCAGGGACACTTTGATGCGGCGGATGATAACAGGCGGTGTATAGTCCCGGCCATGGGAAACCCCGCCGCGTCCTTTTTCGCCTTCGGCACAGGGATCCTCCGCCGCGGATGCCTCGCCGGGCTAGCGATCGGCGCATTCGTCGGCGCCTGCGCCAATACCGACCAGAACCTCGAGCGGCAGCGGCTCCTCGAGGAGCTCAACTCGGCCGGCAGCAAGCCCGCGCAGTGCAAGCCGAAGATCCTCGAGTCCTGCTACGACGGCCCGCAGGGCACCTCGGGCCGCGGCCTCTGCAAGGACGGCACGCGCACCTGCAGCGACGACGCGACCTGGGGCGCGTGCTCCGGCCAGGTGACCCCGGTCAAGGAGCTCTGCAACCGCAAGGACGACGACTGCGACGGCATCGTCGACAACGACTTCGAGCGCGAGGGGGCCACCTGCACGATCGGCAAGGGCGAGTGCAAGAGCTCGGGCGTATGGAAGTGCAACGCCGACGGCAAGGGCGCCACGTGTGACGCCCCGCAGCCCGCGGTCAAAGCCGAGGTGTGCGACGGCCTCGACAACGACTGCGACGACAAGATCGACGAGGACGTCCCGGGCACCGGCGTCGCCTGCCAGACGGGCAAGGTCGGCGTGTGCGCCCCGGGCGTGATGCAGTGCCTCGGCGGCCGGATCCAGTGCGTGGCCAACGTCCAGCCGAGCCAGGAGATCTGCAACAACCTCGACGACGACTGCAACAACGTCGTCGACGACCGCTGCCTCACCGCCGAAGAGGCCGCCAAGCTCAAGAACAAGTAAGCCGCCTCCACGGCCCAGTCGCGGCGCGGCGCCCTCCTCGGGCCCGCGCCGTTCTTGCGTGTGCTTAGGACATGTCCTCTTAGACATGTCCTCTCGATCATACGGATTCTACCTCGACCTAGCGATCGCGCGACCTGTCCCCAAGAGCAGCCGAGCGTCGCTCCCTTCTCGCTCGCACCGGCCCCGACGGGCTCGACGCCCCATCTCTTGTTCCCGCGGAACCTGCCGCGACCTGTCCTAAAGAACAGGCTCGCAACCACCGCCTCGTGCAGACCTCCCGCGGCCTCGATGCCTCCGCCGACGACCTCACGAGTGGTCTCCGCAAACGGCCGAGGGCCCGCACCGCGCCTCGCGGTACAGGCCCTCCCCGGCTCGATGCTCTCGCCCCAGAACGGGCAGGGTTCACTTCGCGTACTTGACCGTGCAGCCCCACGCGCGCGTGTCGGCCTGCTCGACCGGCTTGCTGCCGAGCACCGCGGCCAGCGCGTCCTCGAACAGGGCCACGCGGGCGCCGCCCTCGGGCTCGTTCATCGGCGCGTTGTCGAGGCCGCCGCGGTAGACGAGCGCGCCCTGGGCGTCGACGATGTACATGTGGGGCGTGTTGGTGGCCCCGTAGGCGTGGCCGACCGCGCCTGTCTCGTCGAGCAGGATCGGGTGGGCCATCGACCAGTTCTTGGCCGCCGCCTGGTTGGCCTCCGCGCCGTGGCCCTGCTTGCCCGGCGCCCCGGAGTTGATCGCCAGCCAGGTGACGGTCGGCGTCGCAGTCGTCGTCTTCGTGGCGAGGTCCTTGAGCGGACCGGCGTCGTGCGCCGCCTTGACGAACGGGCACTCGGGGTTGAACCACTCGAGCACCACAGTCTTGCCGCGCAGGTCGGACAGCTTGATCGTCTTGCCGTCGGCGGTCGGCAGCGTGAAGTCGGGCGCGGGCTTGCCGATCGCCGCGACCGCCGCCGGATCGGCGAGAGGATTCGCCGGCGGCGCCGGTGTAGGTGTGGCCGCCTTTGCATCACCGTCGGCGGGCGGCGTCTTGGTCGGCGTTCCGGCGGCGGCGGGCGGCTTGGCGCCGTCACAGGCGGTCAGAGCGAGGGCGAGGGCGAGCAAGGTTCGCGGGGTCACGGCAGGCTCCTGGGTGCGCTTTTGCGTATCCTGGGCCGGTGTACCACCGATCGCTGGACCTGTCACACCCGCCGGTATGGACCGTCGACGACGTGCTCACGGCCAGCGAGTGCGTCGCGCTGATCGATCACATCGAGTCGCTCGGTCCGGTGCGCGCCCCGGTCACCATGCTGCGCGCCCCGGTGCTCCGCCCCGTGCTGCGGGACAACAAGCGCGTCATCCTCGACGACCCCGAGCTCGCGGCCCTGCTGTTCGAGCGCGCCCGGCCCGCGGTGCCGCCGCGGATCGGCCCGATGACCGTCCTCGGCCTCAGCGAACGCCTCCACTGCTACCGCTACGACCCCGGCGAGCGCTTCGCCCCGCACTTCGACGGCGCCTGCGTCCGCGCCGACGACGAGTACAGCCTGCTGACCTTCATGATCTACCTCAACGACGACTTCACCGGCGGCGAGACCCACTTCCTGCACCTCGAGCAGTCCGTCGTCCCGCGCACCGGCCTCGGCGTGTTGTTTCAGCACCGCCTCCTGCACGAGGCCCGCGCCGTCGCCAGCGGCCGCAAGTACGTGGTGCGCAGCGACATCCTCTACAAGGGACCCCGCGCGCCCCGCGATCGATCGTCCCTGTAGTCTTTCGCGGCGTTCGCCTCGACGTCACGGATCGTGGCCGTTCGCGGCTCGCGCCGGTGCGGCGGCGCACGTCGTCCGGCCGTGCTAGTTTCCCGCCATGAGCACTGCCGACGAGGATCTCCCGATCGTCAGCCGGATCGTCATCGAGGTCCGCTCCGACGGCAAGCGCACGGTCGCGCGCGGCGCCGCGGAAGATCCCTCCGGCAAGGTCGGCCTCGAGGTTCGCGCCGACAGCCCCGTCGAGCTGGTCACCGCGCTGGTCAAGCTGCTCATGCAAGCACCTGCCCTTGCGACCACGTCCTTTCGTACAGGTCGCAAGCGCCAGGTCCAAACGGACAGCCTCCCCGGCGCCCCGCCCCCTCGCGCGCTCGGGCCCGCCGGTCGCGCCCGCGACCTCGCCGCCCGCGTCCGCCGTCGCCTCGGCCTCGGCGACTGAGCAGACACCCCGCAGCGTGCTCCACGGGGCGAGCACCTCACCTGCGTCGAGCTCGTGCCGCGACGCGACGTATCGTCACAGCCTGCTCCGCGCGCTGGCTGCGGAGCGAGCAAGCGTCGGCGCCGACTATGTCTGCGTGTCGAGCGAGCGCCAGAAGTACCAGGCCGCTGCGCTGCGGTACGGCGAGAACGGCGCCCCGAGCCCGTCGAGCTCGCGCTGGGTCGGCGACTCGGCCAGCCCGAAGGTCTGCGCGTAGCCCTTGCGGACCGCGAAGTCGCCGACCGGCCACACGTCGGGGCGGCCGAGGCGGAAGATCAGCATCATCTCGACCGTCCAGCGGCCGATCCCGCGGACCTGCGTCAGGCGATCGACGATCGTCGCGTCGTCCATCCGCGACAGCGCGCGCAACGTCGGGACCACGCCGTCGAGTGTCTTTTGGGCCAGGTCCTTCAGGGCCGCCTGCTTCCCCGCCGACAGCCCGGCCGCGCGCAGCCGCTCCGCCGGCAAGGCCAGCAGCGCCGCCGGCTCGGGGAACTGGCCGCCCTCGCCGAGCTGACACGCGCGCCCGTAGATCGTCGACGCCGCCGCGCCCGCGAGCTGCTGGAACACGATCGATCGCGCCAGCGCCCCGTAGGGGCTCGCCCCGGCGTCGCGCCGCAGCGTGATCGGCCCCAGCCGATCGATCAACTTCTTCATCGCCTTGTGGCTGCGCCGCAAGTGAGCCGCCGCGGCTTCCGTGTCGTAGGGGAGCGGTCGCGTCTGCGCCATCGTCGCCTCGTCGGCCCCGACGCCTCGCGCCCGGGCCCTCACGATCTTGTACGCGTAATCCCCCGCGCGATCCATGCCCGTGCAGGCAGCCTCGCCTCTCACCTCGGCGCACCCGCGTCTGACGAGCCGGCCCGGCTTCGCGGCGGAGGACGACCGCATGGAGGCTCCCTCCCGGGGTCGCCGGGAAACCGAGCCCTCGAGCTCGACGCGGCGACCGTGTTCAGGTCGAAGACGCGACCCTGCATGGCCTCTCGCGTGACGAGGCACCTCTCCCCGGCCATCGAAGTATCACCTGTCCCGAGGGACAGCCAGGCCGCACACCTCAGCGCCGGCTCAGCGGGTCGGTGAGGGGCAGCTCGTCGGCGACCTCGCCGAGCACTTGCTCGCGCAGCTGCCCCACCAGGATGTGCGAGCCGCACACCACCAGCTCGCCGCCGGCGGCCAGGTGTTCACGCCACGCCGCGTGGAGCACCGGCCCGACCCCCTCGGTGAACAGCCGCGTGTCGTCCGCCTGCAGCGACGCCAGGTCGTAGCCGCCGGGCCCCGGCGCCACCAGCCAGATCGGCGACCTCACCCGCCGCAGCTGCGCCAGCATGCCCGGGGCGTCCTTGTCGGCCAGACAGCCGAACACGATCGCTCGCCGCGGATGCGGCTGTCCTTCGAGCCAGGTCACGAGCGCCGCGACCCCGTGCGGGTTGTGCCCTGCGTCGAACACGACCGTCCCGCCGCCGCTCGCCACGCGCTCGCACCGGCCCGGCCAGCGCACCCCGTCGAGGTCGCTCGCAGTCACCGCGGGATCGATCACTCGCGCCCCGGCCAGCGCCAGCGCGCCGTTGATCCGCTGATGCTCGCCCGGCAGCCCCTCCGGCGCGCGCGCCAGCGACTCGACGAACTCCAGCGGCACCCCGTGCTCGGCCGCCGCCGCCCGCAGCACCGCCGCCGCCGCCGCCTGCTGCGGCGCCGACCACACCGGCGCTCCGTCGCGCATCACCGCCGCCTTCTCGCCCGCGATCGCCTCGATCGTGTCGCCGAGGTACGCCTGGTGATCGAGGTCGATCGGCGTCATCAGCGTCACCGTCGCCGGCACCACTCCGGTCGCGTCGAGCCGCCCGCCCAGACCTGTCTCCAAGACCATGACCTCGACGCCAGCCTCGCCGAACGCCAGCAGCGCCGCCGCGGTCAGCACCTCGAAGAACGTCAGCGGACGCGGCAGCCCCGGACCCTCGAGCCGCAGCACCCGATCGACCAGCAGCTCCATCGCCGAGTCGGCCAGCGGCACCCCGTCGAGCCGGATCCGCTCGCCCACCCGGTGCAGGTGCGGACTCGTGTAAAGGCCGACCCGCCGGCCGCGTCGACGCAGCGCGTGCGCCACCATCGCCGACGTCGAGCCCTTGCCGTTGGTGCCGACCACGTGGATCACCGGCACTCCCACGCCCGGCTCGCCGAGCGCCGTGTAGGCCGCCCGCACCGCCTCGAGCCCGCGGATCACCCCCAACGAACGCCTGGCGAACAGCGCCAGCTGCCAGGCCGGGGGTGTCTTCATGGACATGTCCGATCAGCCAGCAGGCGCCGCCGGCAGCGCCGCCACCGCCTTGGCCGGCGCCCCCGCCAGCAGGCGCAGCATCAGGCCCAGCTGCTCGCGCAGCTCGAGGCGACCGACGATGCGGTCGAGCATGCCGTGCTCGAGCAGGAACTCGGCCCGCTGGAAGCCCGGGGGCAGCTCCTGGCCGATCGTCTGCTGGACCACGCGCGGCCCGGCGAACCCGACCAGGGCCCGCGGCTCGGCGAGGATCACGTCGCCGAGCATGGCGAAGCTGGCCGCCACGCCGCCGGTGGTGGGGTGCAGGCAGACCGAGACGTACGGGATCCCCGCGGCGCGCAGGCGGCCGCGAGCGGCCGACGTCTTGGCCATCTGCATGAGCGACAGGATGCCCTCCTGCATGCGGGCGCCGCCGGACGCGCTGAAGATCACGGCCGGGATCTTGCGCTCGAGCGCCCGCTCGAACACCCGGGTGACCTTCTCGCCGACCACCGAGCCCATCGAGCCGCCCATGTACTCGAACACGAAGAAGCCGGCGCTGACGTCGAGGCCGTCGATGGTGCCGAAGCCGGCGGTGAACGCGTCGGTGGGGCCGACGCTGCGGTCGGCCTTGGCCACGCGGTCGCTGTAGGCCGCCTGGTCGCGGAAGCCGAGCGGATCTCCCGACCGCAGCTCGAGGTCCAGCGGCTGCCAGGAGTCGCGGTCGAGCATCGCCGCGATCCGCTCCTTCGTCGGCATCACGTGGTGGTGCCCGCACACCGGGCAGACGCGGAGGTTCTGCACGAACTCCGCTGTGTACGTGATCTCACCGCACGCGTCGCACTTGGTCCACAAGCCGCGCGGGACGGACACCTTGTTGCTCTCGCTCGTCTGCTCGAGCGGCTGCTTTTTGCGTCGCCACCACGCCATACGAATCGGGCTCCCTTTGCCGGGGCGAATCATCGCCGCGACCCGCCGCCTTTTCAAGGCCGTTGCCGCGAGGCTCGCGCCTTGGTACGCGTCATGCCCGTGCAGGATCGCAAGGACCCTCTCACTTACAAGGGCGCGGGCGTCGACATCAGCGCAGGCAACGAGGCCGTGCGGCGGATCAAGCGCCTCGTGGCCGGGACGCGGCGGCCCGAGCAGATCGGCGACATCGGCGGCTTCGCCGGGCTCATGGGCTTGCCGGTGGGCGTCGGCGACCCCGTGCTGGTGGCCTGCACCGACGGCGTGGGCACGAAGCTGCTCGTGGCGATCGCGCTCGATCGCCACGACACCGTCGGCGTCGATCTCGTGGCGATGAACGTCAACGACCTCCTCGTCACCGGCGCGAGCACGCTCTTCGTGCTCGACTACATCGCCTGCGACCGGGTCGTGCCCGAGCGCATCGAGGCCCTCGTCAGCGGCATCGTCGACGGCTGCAAGCAGGCGCGCTGCGCCCTGCTCGGCGGCGAGACGGCCGAGCTGCCCGGCCTCTACGCCCGCGATCACTACGACCTCGCCGCCTTCGCGGTCGGCGTGGTCGACCGCAGCAAGATGCTCGGGCCCACGCGCGTGAAGGGCGGCGACGTCGTCCTCGGCCTGCGCTCGAGCGGCCTCCACAGCAACGGCTACAGCCTCGCGCGCAAGGCCCTGCTCGACCCCGCCTACGCCGGCCTGTCGTTCGCCGATCCCCTGCCCGGCGATCCCGCCGGCCGCAGCGTCGGCGAGGCGATGCTCACGCCGACGAGGATCTACGAGCCCGCGTTCGCGGCCCTCCGCGGGCTCGAGCACGCCCCCCTGCACGGCGCCGCGCACATCACCGGCGGCGGCCTGCTCGAGAACCCCGCGCGCGCGCTCGGCGAGGATCTCGCGCTCGAGCTCGATCTCTCGCCCGTCGAGCTCCCGCCGGTGCTCGCCGCGATCGCCGCCCAGGGCGTCGGCGTGCGCGAGCTGCTGCGCACCTTCAACTGCGGCGTCGGCATGCTGCTGTACGTCGACCCTGCGCACGTCGACGTCGTCCGCGGCGCGCTCGCTGCGCTCGATGAAGAGCCCTACACGCTCGGCCGCGTGGTCGCCCGCCCCGCCGCCGACGCCCCGCAGGTGCGCCTGTCGGGCGCGACCTGGATGGGCGGCGCCGTCGAGGTCGAGTAATCGGCTGTCTCGCGGGACAGATGATTCTGTCCCCCGAGACAGGCAAAACATCCTCCGCAGAAGCTGTCACTCGGGACATATGCGCCGAGTGACCGAAGCGCGACGGAGGCCGAACCGGCGACAGCAGGACGATCGAGCACCTCGTGTTGCTCGCGCGCCGAGGTCGGACGCGCCACGAAGCCACGAAGCGGTCCCCGGTCGGCACGAACGTCCCCTCGTTGCCACCCTCTTCACGTAGCACCGGCCGCGGCGGCGAGCCGTGCGCAGCGAAGAACGACCTGCCCCCAGAGACAGATACAGCGGGGTTTCGGCTCAGCCGGCCTTGCTGCCGCCGAGGCACGGCGGACTCTTGGCAGCCTGGCCGCCGCGGGCCTCCCACTGCTCGGGCGTCAGCGCCTCGATCGCCAGCGCGTGCAGCCCCGAGCGCAGCTCCTCGGCCGCGGCCGCGTTCACCTCGCGGTGGCGAGCGACCAGCGACTTGCCGGCGAAGCCCGAGCTGACGACCACCACCCGGAAGTGGCTCTCAGCGCCCTTCGGCACCGCGTGCATGTGGCTCTCGTCGCGCACCTCGAGGTGCTCGGGCGCGAACGCGGCCGTCAGCGCCTCGCTCAGGGCGCGCGCTCGCCTGCCCGAAGGGACAGCCTCGCTCACGCGCTCGCCTCCGGCCGCGGCGCCTCGGCGGGCAGCTGCTGGGCGACGACCACCGCGAGGTCCATGACCTGGATCGACTCGTCCTTGCCGAGCGACTTGAGGCCGTCGGACAGCATCGTGTGGCAGAACGGGCAGCCGACGGCGACCGCGTTGGCGCCGCCCTCGGCGACCTCCTTGGCGCGGTTGATGTTGACGCGCTTGCTCGGCTCCTCCTCGACCCACATGCGGCCGCCGCCGGCGCCGCAGCAGAACCCGTGCTCGCGGTTGCGGCCGAGCTCCTGGACCTTGCCCTTGCCGCGGGTCGCGTGCTCGAGGATCTCGCGCGGCGCGTCGTAGACCCCGTTCCAGCGCCCGAGGTAGCACGAGTCGTGGTACGTGAACGTCAGCTCGCTGGCGTTGCTCAGCTTGAGCTTGCCCGCCTGCAGCAGGTGGGTGATGAGCTGGCTGTGGTGGATGACCTCGTAGTTGCCGCCGAACTGCGGGTACTCGTTCTTGATCGTGTGGAAGCAGTGCGGGCACGAGGCGATCACCTTGGTGACCTTGGCCTCGTTCAGCGTGTCGACGTTCTCCTGCGCCAGCGTCTGGAACGCCATCTCGGCGCCGAGGCGGCGCAGGGTGTCGCCGGTGCACTTCTCGCGCTTGCCGAGCACCGCGAACTTCACGTTGGCGGCCTGCAGCACCTTGACCAGCGCGCGCGTGGTCTTCTTGGCGTTGTCGTCGTAGGCGCCGGCGCAGCCGACGAACAGCAGGTACTCGGCGTCGGGCACGTCGTCGATGAGCGGGACCTCGAGGCCCTCGGCCCACTTCATGCGGTCGTCCTGCGGCAGGCTCCACGGGTTGCCCGCGCCCTCGATGTTGCCGAGCACGCGCGTGACCTCGCCGGGCGTGCGGCCCGACTCGTCGTTCAGCACGATGTGCTGGCGCATCTGCAGGATCTTCAGCGGGTGCTCGATGAACACCGGGCACACCTCCTGGCACGCCCCGCAGGTCGTGCAGGCCCACAGCGTGGCGTCCTTGACCCGCCCGCCGACCAGCGGCGGCAGCGCCCCGAGGTCGGCCTTGATCTTGTCGATGATCGACTTGTTCGGCCCCTCCGGCGCGTCGTCCTTCAGCGAGCCGCCGGCCTTCTGCAGCTTGACCAGCAGCTTGCCGCGCTCCTTCATCTCGTCCTTGAGGTCGTGGATGAGGTGCATCGGCGAGAGCGGCTTCTCGGTCGCGAACGCCGGGCAGTACATCGTGCAGCGGGCGCACTCGGTGCACGAGTAGTTGTCGAGCAGGCTCTTCCAGGTGAAGTCCTCGACCTTGCCCACGCCCCAGTTGTCGAACAGCGGCTCGGCGTTGGGGTCGGTCGGCTCGCCGTCGAACAGCTTGGCCTTCGGCATCGCCCCGCGCTGGCCCTGGCGGCGCAGCAGGATGTTCGGCGCCGACGTCAGCACGTGGATGTGCTTCGAGAACGGCAGGTAGTTGAGGAAGGCCAGGACGATGCCCATGTGGACCCACCAGCACACCTCCGCCGCGATGTGGGCGACGTGCGGGTCCATGCCCGCGAACAGCCCGCTGATCGCCGCGGACACCGGGGCCCCGCCGGCGTAGTGCCCGACGGCCGCGATCTCGAACGCGTGGTGGCCGAAGTGGCTGATGCACAGGAGGGCGATCGCCGACAGGATCAGCATCGCGTCGAGGCTCAGCGGCACGAACGGCGGGCGGATGAAGCGGCGCGTGATCGCGTACGCCAGCGCGGCGATGACGATCACGTTGGCGACGTCGACCACGGCCATGGTGCCGAGGTACACGGCGTCGGGCATCACCAGCGAGAGGTTGAGGCCGGGCCCGAACAGGCCGGTGAGGCCCATGTCGACGGTGGCGATCGTGAGGATGAGGAAGCCCCAGTAGATGGGCAGGTGGTGCCAGCTCCGCTTCTCCTCGACGACCTTGCCCTGACCGAAGAAGAAGGCCATCAGGCTGGCGATCCGCTGGCCCCAGGTCTCTTTGAGATCCGACGGACGGCCGAGCGCGACGGTGCGGATCAGCGCCGACACGTTGTAGGTGAAAAGGCCGAGTGCGAACGCGACGGCGGCGGCGAAGGCGATCTGCTTGAGCATGGCAGGGCGGGCTTTGGGCAAGCACGCTATACCACAGGGCAAAGGCCAGCGTTCGCCTCTGGGCGCGAGACCGCGCCGCGCCGAAATCTCCCGCTTTTTCCGTGATGGTCCCGTCCGATCAGCGCCCCGACCGCGAGCTCTCTCCGGGCCCCCGCACCGGCGCGCCCGACCTGCTCCTCATCAGCGACCTCCACCTCGGCTCCCACCTCAAGCCGCGCATGCGCGGCGAATACGTCCACCTCGCCGTCGACATCGACCGCGGCCTGCCCCGCTTCCTCGACCACTACGCCCGCGGACCGGGCCGCTGGCAGCTCGTCATCAACGGCGACTTCATCGACTTCTGGAACATCGAGGTCGGCCAGGAGAAGCGCCTCGTGGGCGAGGCCCTCGCGGTCCATCGCCTGCACGCGGTGCTCGACGCCTACCCGGGCGTCGAGGACGCGCTGGTCCGCTTCCTCGCGGCGGGCCACAACATCGTGTTCGTGGTCGGCAACCACGACGCCGAATTCCTGTACCCCGGCGTCCGCCGCGCCCTCACCGAACGCCTCTACGCCGGCCTGGGCGAGGCCTCCCTCACGATCACGCACACCGGCAGCCCGCGCCTCGACCAGGTCGCGCGGGTGCGATTCGTCCCGTGGTTCCTGTGCGAGGCCGGCGGGGTGTGGATCGAGCACGGACACGTGTTCGACGCCGCCTGTCACACGGGACAGATGCTGGCGCCGACGCGCGGCGGCCGCCTGGTCCAGTCGCTGGCGGAGGTGGCGACGCGCAGCTTCACCAACGCGATGCCGGAGATCGACTACGACGCGGCCGACAAATTCATCACCCCGTGGGACTACGTCCGCTGGGCCTGGGCCCGCGGCCTGCGCTTCATCCTCTACGCCATCACCCTGTACTTCCGCATGGCCTTCCGCCTGTTGGCGCTGTGGGCCCGCACCGGCCGGGTCGACCGCGCCGGCCAGGCGATGCACGCCGCCCGCCTCGAGCGGATCGCCGCCACCGCCGGCCTGCAGATGAGCACCCTGACCGCGCTGCAATCGATGGCCCCGCCCCCCGCCTCGGCCACCGTCGCCGGCGTCCTCCGGATCACCGCCCTCGACGCGATCCTCAGCGTCCTCGCCTGCCTCGGGATCGGCGTCGGCCTCGCCGCCGCGCTCGGCGCCCCCACCCTCGCCGGCCTCGTCGCCGGCGCCCTGCTCGGCTGGCTGTCGATCCGCCGCCTCCGCAAGCGCCGTCGCCCGCGCGCGGTCGCCGACGACATGGCCCGCGTCGCCTGCGACGTCGGCCGCGCCACCGGCGTCCCGCTGGTGCTCATGGGTCACAGCCACTACGGCGTGATCGCCCGCAACGACGAAGTCGTCTACGCCAACAGCGGCTGCTTCCTCGACGGCTCCCACCTGGTGGTCCGCCGCGACCGCGCCACCGGCCGCCTCGCCGAGGTCGAGCTCCGCGCCTGGCGCAACGACGCCGTCGCCGTCCTCGACGCCGCCCGCCTGCCCCCGGCCCCCTCCGCGCGCCCCAGCGACGAGGTCGTGGCCGATCGCTCGCTCTCGGACATGCCCGTCACGACAGGCGCTTGAGGCCTGCCCCCGGCCCCTCCGCGCGCCCCAGCGACGAGCTCGTGGCCGATCGCTCGCTCTCGGACATGCCCATCACGACAGGTGCTTGAGGGCATGTCTTTAAAAACATGCCCTGAGAGACATCACCGGGTGCCCGCTCGCGTCCGCGGACGCGAGCTCCCCTCACGGTCCGAAAGAGCGCGCCTGACACCGCCGCAGGAGCAGCGCTCACTCGCCGGGACCACGAGTGCGCTCGGGAGTCCTGTCTCTCGAGACACCTCGCGCTCCCGCACCGCCAGCCGCGCTCGTCAGTACGCGACCGCCGCGCCGCCGTCGCGGGCGATGTCGGCGACCGCGCGGTAGCCCTGCGTCTTGGGATCGACCTCGATCGAGTTGGCGTGGCCGATCGACGGCCACTCTGCGATCGTGTGTCCCTTCGCCTTGAGCCCCTCGATCGTCGCCGGATCGAGCGTCGGCTCGGTGACGATCCGGTCGGGCATCCACTGGTGGTGGACCCGCGGCGCCTTCACGGCCTGGTCGATGGTCGCCCCGTAGTCGATCAGCGCGCGCACGATCTGGGTCACCGTCGTCGAGATGGTCGACCCCCCGGGCGTGCCGACCACAGCGCGCAGCTTGCCGTCCTTGACCAGGATCGTCGGGCTCATGCTCGACAGCATGCGCTTGCCCGGCTCGATCTTGTTCTGCTCGCCCTGGACCAGCCCGAACGTGTTGGGCGACCCCGGCTTGACCGAGAAGTCGTCCATCTCGTTGTTGAGCAGCACCCCCGTGCCCGGCACGACCACCTTGGCGCCGAAGCCGGTGTTGAGCGTGTAGGTGTTGGCGACCGCGTTGCCCAGCACGTCGACCACCGAGTAGTGGGTCGTCTGCATCGACGTCTTGGTCCCGATCCCGGCGGCGATCTTCGACGACGGGGTCGCCTTGTTCGGGTCGATGTCCGCCAGCCGCGCCTGCAGATAGGTCGGGTCGGTCAGCTGCTCGAGCGGGATCTTGACGAACGCCGGATCGCCGAGCAGGAAGTTGCGATCGGCGTAGGTGCGCCGCGCCGACTCGACGTACAGGTGCAGCTCGTCGACGCTGAGCCACGGCTTCTCGTAGATCTTGAGGATCTCCCGCGCGGCCAGCAGCTGCCGCAGGACCACCCCGCCTCCCGAGGGCGGCGGCATCGTGATCACCTCGTGGTCGCGGTACTTGAAGGTGATCGGCGTGCGGGCGATCGCGCGGTACGACTTGAGGTCCTCGGCGGTCCAGATCCCTCCGAGCGCCTTGACCTCGCGCGCCAGCTTCTCGGCCAGCGGCCCCTCGTAGAACGCCCGCGGCCCCTGCTCCGCGATCGTCTCGAGCGTGCGCGCCAGGTCGGGCTGCTTCCACACGTCGCCGACCACGAAGGGCTCGCCCGTCGGCCGACGGTAGATCGCCGCCGCGTCCTTGTAGTTCAGCTTCAGCATTCGCTCGCTGCCGGTGGTGAGATCTTCGGCGTGGAAGCTGTCGAGCTCGTGGCCGTCGCGCGCCAGCGCCACCGCCGGCAGCACGAGATCTCGCCACGGCAGGCTGCCGAATTGTTCGTGTGCCAGCGCCAGCCCCGCGACGGTGCCCGGGATCCCGGCCGCCTTCGGGCCTTCGACGCTCTCGCGCGTGGGGTTCCCCTTGGCGTCGAGGAACATGTTCGGCGTCGCCGCCGCCGGCGCCACCTCGCGGTAGTCGATCGCCGCGGTGCGCCCGTCGGCCATGCGGATGACCATGAACCCCCCGCCGCCGAGGTTGCCGGCGCTCGGATGCGTCACCGCCAGCGCCAGGCCGACCGCGACTGCCGCGTCGACCGCGTTGCCGCCCTTCTTCAGGATCGCCACGCCGACCTCGCTGGCGTTGCGCTCGGCCGAGGTGACGGCCCCATGAATCCCCACCGCCGTCGCGGGATCGCTCGCGTCCTTGGCAGGAAGCGATCTCCCGCTCGCCGGTCCATGATCGATCGATTCTTGCGCATTCGGCGCAGTCGACGGCCCGGGAGCCGGGTTCGCCGCGGGAGCGGCGGGCTTGCACGCCAGAGCCCCCGCGATGAGCCAGAGCACCAGAGGCAGGGGCGTGGACGATTTCGGGGCGACGGACATGGCGGGAACCTTACATGGCCTCCCTCGGACTGTCGCGCCATTCGCACGCTCGCGACGGGCCGAATTCGTGCTTGACACCTGCCGGGGCTTGGAGCATCCTCCCCCCACCTCGGACGCGCCCCAGGGGCGGCCCAAACCGACTCGGTTCGAGCCACCAACACCCCTCGGCGCCTCGCCCTTCTTCGGGGATCGTCTAATGGTAGGACTGCGGTTTCTGGTACCGCCTATCGGGGTTCGAATCCCTGTCCCCGAACTACCACGTCCGAGAGTTTCTGGCCCTGTAGTCTAGCGGTTAGGACGTTGGCCTCTCACGCCGAAAGCTCGGGTTCAAGTCCCGACAGGGTCACTCCATGAAAGCCCTCAGCACCCGCTGAGGGCTTTCCTCTTTTGGTCGCCGAAATGGCCGCCGCGCTCCCGCGGCTCCAAAAAACGACGCCGCAGCGACTGCTCGCTGCGGCGTGATGGGTCACACGTTGAGGTCGGAGGACCAGCGGGCCGGCGATTGACCCACCCGAGCACCGGAGGCGGTGCTCGGGGGCGCGCGGGTCGACACGTCGGCCGTGTTCCTTGGAACCCGCTTCGCGACGATTTTCCGGGCGGGACGAACGGCGACTCGGGCGCGAAAAATTCGTCGGCCCGGACCACCTTGCTATCCTGCGAGCGTGGATCTCGTCGCCTACCGCGTCACGTTTCCGCAGCCGGGGGCGCACCTCATCCATGTCCGCCTGGAGCTGACAGCGACCGGGGAGATCTGTCAGCTCTGGATGCCGGCCTGGAGCCCGGGCTCGTACGTGCTCCGCGAGTACGCGCGCAACATCCGCACGCTCGCCGCGAGCGTCGCCGACAGCCCACGAGAGATCCGCAAGATCTCCAAGGATCGCTTCGAGCTTGCCGCTCGCCCGGGCGAGCGGGTGGTCGTCGACTACACCGTCTACGCCCACGACCTCAGCGTCCGCACCGCCCACCACGACGCCAGCCACGCCTACCTCCACCCCCCGCAGGTGTTCCTGGTCCCCGAGGGCCACGCGGGGCCGTTCCGGGTCGCCGTCGAGCTATTGCCCGGCTGGTCGGCGATCAGCCTCGCCGCCGACCCCGCCGCGCAGGAGCGTCGCAGCCCGGGCCACTTCGAGGTCGATCTCCCCGACCTCGACGCCCTCTTCGACACCCCGATCGAGGCCGGCAATCTCTCCGTCACCAACCTCCCCGCGCCGTGTGAGCACGTGCGCCTGGCCGTGTGGGGCGAGCCGATCCCCGAGTTCGTGCTCCCGCGCCTCGCCCACGTCGTCGACCAGGTCGAGCGCTTCTGGCCCGCGCGCCCCTACGACCACTACACCTTCCTCGTACATGCCGCCGTCGGCGCGCGCGGCGGGCTCGAGCACCTGGCGGGCAGCGTCCTCGGCGTCGAGCCCGAGTCATGGGCGCCGGCTGCGCGACGTGTCCAGGCCGGCAACCTCGACCGCGACGACGACAGCGAGACCGGCGTCTACGACCTCCTCGAGCTCGCCAGCCACGAGCTGTTCCACGCGTGGAACGTCAAGCGCCTGCGTCCCCGCGCCCTCGGTCCGTTCGACTACGGCCGCGAGAACTACACCCGCGAGCTGTGGATCGCCGAGGGCTTCACCAGCTACTACGACGGTCTTCTGGTCCTGCGCAGCGGCGAGATCAGCGTCAAGGCGCACCTGCAGCGCCTCGCCGAGTCGGTTGCTCGTCTGCGCGACACGCCGGGCCGCCTCGTGCAGTCGCTTGAGGAGTCGAGCTTCGACGCGTGGGTCAAGCTCTACCGCCCCCAGGACGACAGTCCCAACGCGTCGGTCAGCTACTACCTCAAGGGCAGCCTCGTCGCGCTGCTCCTCGACCTCTGGCTCCGCGAGCTGCGTCCCACCGGCAGCGGCCTCGACGGTGTGCTTGCCGAGCTCTGGCGGCGCGGCCCCGACGGCCGTGATACTCGCGGCCCTGGCACCACAAATACGTATTCCTATCCAGGATTTACAGTCGAGGATCTCGAGGCAATTCTAGGTGAGCAAAGCGGCCTGGGGGAGGTTCCCGGCGTCATCCGCGCACTCTGGGCGAAACCCACCGACCTGGACTTTGCCCCGCTCGCGCAGCTCGGCCTTCGCCTGTCCGAAAAGCCAGTTCAGCCCGGCCTCATCGACCCTGGCTTCACGCTCCAGGATCGAGGCGGCGCTGCGTGGGTCGAATTCGTGCGCACCGACTCGCCCGCCGAGCGCGCCGGTCTGGCTTCGGGCGACGAGCTGCTGGCTGCGCGTCGCCTCGACGGCAACTGGCTGCGCCTCCGTTCCGCCCGGGCCGCTCGCGTCTGGGATCACCTGCAACCGGGCGCGCCCGCCGAGCTGTTGATCAGTCGGCGCGAGCGCGTGCTGACGCTCCCGATCGCTTTCGCCGCCGCGCGCGGGGCTCCGCAAATCGAGCGCATCGAGGACGCCGACCCGGCCGCCCGCGCGCGCTTCGAAGCCTGGTCCGGCCGGCGCTGGAGCGATCCGTGATCGAACCCGCGCTCGAGCAGCTCACCGCCGAAGACGTCGGCCACCCGCCGGGGACGCCGTTGCCGTTCCGGTTCATCCCGGCCGAGCACATCACCCCGCTCGTCGTCAGCCTCCCGCACGTCGGCCTCGCCTGGCCCGCAGACGCCCCGCGAGCGCGCCCCGCCGTGGAGTTCGCCCGCAACGCCGATTACGAGGTGCACCTGCTCTACAGCCGCGCCGCAGCCCTCGGCGCCGCCGTCGTGCGGGCCGAGTACAGCCGGCTCCTCGTCGATCTCAACCGCGCGCCCGACGACGTGAGCCCCGAGATCGTCCCCGATCATCCTGCGCCGCGCCCCGATCGCCGCGGCTGGTGCGGCCCGCAGGCCAAGAACCGCGGCGTCGTGTGGGGCAACGCCGTCGGCAACATCCCCATCCTCGATCGCCCGCTGTCGTACGCCGAGTTCGCGCAGCGCCTCAGCCGCTACTACCTCCCCTACCACCGCGCGCTCGCGGTGTTGCTCGCGCGCCGGCGGGCCCGCTTCGGCCACGCGATCCTGCTCGACGCTCACAGCATGCCGAGCAGCGTGCCCGGCGATCTGATCCTCGGCACGTACGAGGGCGGCGCCTGCAGCCCGGCGTTGCAGCAGCGGGCGCTCGCAGCGCTGCGCGCGTCTGCGGACGGTCGGCCGCCGCTCTCCGTGCGCCTGAACGACCCGTACCGCGGCGGCGAACTCGTGCGCTCGTTCGGCAGACCGGAGGCCGGGCAGCACGCGTTGCAGCTCGAGGTGAATCGCGCGCTCTACATGGACGAGGCGAGATCCGCGGTGTGGCCGGAGCTCGCCGCGTTCGCGTCGACCGCCGGAGCGCCGATCCGACCCAGCCGCCCGCGTTTGGCCGCGCTGATCGACCGTGTGGAATCCCTCGTCTGCGCACTGGCGAGCGCGCAGACCGGCCTTGGCCTCACCCGCGAAAGCGCCGCGCGATGAGCAACTCGGCCGATGCACTTCTGCAAACCCTTGTATCGCTCCTGCCCGAGAGGCTAACATCGACCAACCGCTCTCGGCTCCGTTGAAGGAGAGGCACCGTGGCTGCACCAAAGAAGACCACATCCGGCAACGCCGATGCGTTTGACGACCTGCTCGGCCAGCTCGTCGACGAGCTTGCAATGACTCCGACCATGGTGCCGGAGCCCGAGCCTCCGCCACCGCCCCCACCGGCGCAGCCGCCCCCGCAGCCCGAGACTTTCGCTGCGCCCGTGCAGGAGGCGCCGCCGCCCCAGAAGCCGATCCTGGCGATCGCGCTGGGAGGCGGTCTTGCCGTCGCCGGTATCGCGGTCGCGCTGGCGATGATCTTGAAGCCCGATCCGCCGCCGCCGCCTGCGCCTACGCCCGCGAAGGTCGAGACCAAGGAGCCCACGCCTCCGGTCCAGCCGCCGCCGGTGGCCGCGCCGAATCAGCCGGGTCAGCCCTTGCCCGGCCAGCCGAACGTCCCGGGTCAGCCGCTGCCCGGCCAGCCGAACGTCCCGGGCCAGCCCGGCGTCGTCACGCCTGGCCAGCCTGTCGATCCCAACGCGCCTGCGCAGCCCGGCGTCGCCACGCCCGGCCAGCCCGATCCCAACGCTGCAACCACGCCCGACGGGAAGAAGACCGTCAAGAAGGTCAAGAAGCCCAGCGGCGGCGGTGGTGGCGGTGGCGCCAAGAAGACCGAGCCCAAGAAGAAGAGCGAAGTCGCCGATCCCTTCGGCTGAGCTACCCGAGAGAAACGACCCGCCCATGTCGATCCTGCGCGCCTCGCTGTCCGCCCTCCTCTGCACCACTCTCGCGCTGCCCACCTCCGTCGCCTGGGCTGGCCCCCCGCCCCCGCCCCCGCCGGGCGGCAACGGGGTCCAACCCGAGGCGCCGCCCGATCCGAGCACGCTCTCCCAGGAAGAGCGGCTCACCTGGGCCAAGAGGCTGTTCGGCGAGGCCAAGGCCGCGCACGACCGCGAGGACTACTACAACTCGGTCATCCGGTTCGAGCAGGCCTACAACTTCGCGCCCGACAAGCACATCTTCGCCTTCAACATCGGCCAGGACGCGTGGGAGCTGAAGGACTGCGCCCGCGTCAAGCAGTACCTCGAGCTGTTCCTCGTCAAGGAGCAGAACAACGCCGACCTGCGCAAGAAGGCGCAGGAGCTGCTGCAGAAGTCCGAGAACAACCCCGAGTGTGTCACCGGCGGTCCGGCGGCCACCACCACCACCACGACCAACAACAACAACAACACCTCGTCGCGTCCCGCGACCGACGAGGAGGACCCGCTGCTGCAGAAGCGCAAGAACGGCAGCAGCAGCAGCAGCGCTGAAGAGGACGACGCGCCGAAGAAGCGCGGCGTATCGGGCCTCTTCATCGGCGGCATCGTGCTCGCCGTGCTCGGCGTGGGAGCAGTGGGCGGCGGCATCGGCACCCTCGTCGGCGCCAAGAACAAGGCCAGCGGCATCGAAGACGCCGCTGGGCCCGGCAGCGTCATCACGACCTTCCCGCAGGGTCAGTACACCGGCGACGTCGACGACGACTTCAACTCGCTGAAGACCCTCAACCTCGTCACGCCGATCCTCATCGCGGCGGGCGGCGCGCTGCTCGTCGGCGGCATCGCCATGATCGCCATCGATCGCAGCAACAAGAAGAAGGGCAAGGGCTTCTACGCCGGCAAGAAGCGGCTCGAGGTCACCGGCCTCGGCGCGGCGCCCCTGCCCGGCGGCGGCGCGGCCGGCTCCTTCGCGCTGCGCTTCTAGTCGGCGCGGCTAGACTTCACGCATGGCCGTGAGCGACGAGCGGGCCCTGCTGCGGGCCCGACTGGACCGTGAGATCGGGACTCTGGGCGTGGGGCGACCTTCCGAGGTCGCCTTCGCCTATCCGAGCCCCTATCGCGCCGGCATGTCGAGCCTCGGCTTCCAGACGCTCTACCGTCTGCTGCACGAGCTGGGGATCGGCGCGCACCGGGCCTTCCTGCCCGACGTGTGGGAACCGATGGCGCTCCCGTGGCCGCAGCCGCGACGGCCGATCCTCACCTACGAGGGCGAGCGTCCGCTGTCGTCCTACCGCGTCGTCGCCATCTCCGTCGCCTACGAGCTCGAGCTCGCCGGCCTCGTGCGCCTGCTCGAAGGGGCAGGTATTCCGCTGCTTGCCGCCGAGCGCCGCGAGCACGATCCGATCCTCGTCGTCGGCGGTCCCCTCACCTTCTCGAACCCCAGCAGCCTGCTCCCCTTCGCCGATCTGTTGATCGCCGGCGAGGCCGAGGACGTCCTGCCGGACGCGATCGAACGGCTGCTCTCGCATCGGCGGCGCGAGCCTGCGATCGCCGCCGCGGCCGAGCTCCCGCACACGATCGTCGGCGAGCTCGCGCCCGGTCTATGGCACGACCTGCCGGAGCCCGCGCGCGCCAGCAAGGAGCGCGTCCCGGCCTACTCGGCGATCCTCACGCCCGACACCGAGCTCGCCGACATGTTCCTCGTCGAGCCCGAGCGCGGCTGCTCGCGCCAGTGTGCCTTCTGCGTCATGCGGATCCAGCCCGGGGGCGGCATGCGCCTCGTCGAGATCGACCGCGTCCTCGACCTCGTGCCCGAGCAGGCGCGCAAGGTCGGCCTGGTCGGCGCCGCAGTCACCGATCACCCCGACCTCGAGCCGCTGGTCGCCAGCCTCGTCGAGTCTGGCCGATCGGTCAGCATCTCCAGCCTCCGCGCCGATCGCCTCACCCCGACCTTCCTGCGCGACATGCAGCGCAGCGGTCACCGCACGATCACTGTCGCCTCCGACGGCATCAGCGAGCGCATGCGCCTCCTGCTCGATCGCAAGATCAAGGAGGAGCACCTGCTACGCGCCGCCAAGCTCGTGCACGAGCACGGGTTCCATCGCCTCAAGGTCTACGAGATGATCGGCGCGCCCGGCGAGACCGACGCCGATGTCGACGAGCTCATCCGCTTCGCGCGCGAGCTGGCCGGCATCGGTCGCCTCGCGCTGACGTTCTCGACCTTCGTCGCCAAGCGCAACACGCCGCTCGACGGCCAGGCCTTCATGGGCGTCAAGGCGGCCGAGGAGCGGCTGCGACGGATCCGCAGCGGCCTCGGCGGCAAGGTCGAGATCCGGCCGCAGTCACCGCGCTGGGCCCACATCGAATACTTCCTGGCCCAGCGCGGGCCTGACGCCGGCCACGCCGCGATCCAGGCCGTGCGGGCCGGCGCGCGCTACGCCGACTGGATCCGTGCCTTCGAGGACACGCCCACCGTCGCTCGCCCGCTCAAGTTCGGCGACGAGGCCGCGTGGGCCAGGCGGCGCGGCAAGGCGGCGGAGCGGCGCAGCAAGTTCCCGCTGCCTGTCCTCGGCGCCAGCTCCGGCTCGTGAGCCGGTGCGCTGGAATACTCGCGCCCCTCTCGCGCGTGGACGACTTTGCGGCCCGCGCGCGCGGCCGTGGTAGCGTCTCGCCGTGCAGCTCCTCGTCGCCTGGACCGTCCTCCGCACCTTCGCCGCGCTCGGCCGTCTCGAGCCCGTGGACGAGGCGCGCGAGGGCATCAAGGTCGACGCGGCGCCCGCCGCGATCGTCGAGACCCACTGGATCGAGACCGGCATTCGCACCCGGCCGTGGGCGCCGAGCAAGCGGATCGCCACCATGTCCAAAGGGACACGTCTGCTCGTGCGCGGCCAGGTCGCCAGCCGCGACAACAACGGCTGCAAGGGCAAGCCGTGGTACGCCGTCTATCCGTTCGGCTACGTCTGCTCCGAGCACGTCAAGCCCGCGCGCGAGCAGCCTGCGGTCGGCCACGCCCTCGCCGATCGCCTGCGCGGCGATCGTCGCCTGCCCTACGACTACACCAAGGTCCGCGAGGAGGGCGCCCTCATGTACCGGGGCGTCGACGGCGTGCGCTCCGGCGTCGCCGCGCGCAGCCTCAGCGAGGGCATGAACCTCGCCGTCGCGCGCACCCTCGAGGTCGACGGCGGCGCCTACGTCGAGACCGTCGACGGTCAACTCGTCAGCAAGTCGGCCGTCGGCTGGCTCGGTCAGGGCTCGGCGTGGCACGGCGTCCTCGTCGACAGCGCCGCCGCCATCGGCCCCGCCTTCGCCTGGTCGTCGCGCGACAAGGCGCCCGTGCTCGCCGAGCCCGACGTCAAGGCCGCGCAGGTCGGCACCCTCGCCCTGCGGGAGCGGGTCGACCTGCTCGAAGAGACAGGTGAAGCCGCCCCCGATCGCTGGTGGAAGATCGGCGAGGGTCGCTACGTCCAGGCCAAGAACCTCAACGAGGTCGTCTTCACCGCGATCCCCGAGGGCGCCCTGCGCGACAACCGACAGGCCAGCGGCGACGATCAGTGGATCGACGTCGACCTCGGCGAGCAGGTCCTGGTCGCCTACCGCGGCGAGCGGCCGGTGTATGTCACCCTCGTCAGCTCGGGCAAGGGTTCGCCGACGCCGAAGGGCAACTACCCGATCTGGGCCAAGGTCGCGAGCATGACCATGGCCAACCAGGACTACGAGGACAACCCGTACATGGTCGAACATGTCCCTTGGGTCATGCTCTTCCAGGGCCACAACGCGCTCCACGGCGCCTACTGGCACGACCAGTTCGGCAAGCGGCGCAGCCACGGCTGCGTCAACCTCGCCCCGCTCGACGCCCGGTGGTTGTTCGAGTGGGTCACCCCGGCGCTACCGGCCGGTTGGACCGGCTATTTGCCCGCCGATCTCGAGCGCAGCGTCGTCGTCCACGTCCGCGACTCGAGCCTCCCGCCCGACCAGGCCTTCTTGCAGGAGCGGCCGATCGGCCCGCCCGACCCCGAGGAGGAGAAGCGCAAGCAGGAGGAGGCCGACGAGCGCCGGGCCGAGGCGGCCGCCGCTGCGCCCGCGGATGCCGTCCCTGCTGCGGCTGCGGCTGGCTGACCCGGTCGGATCGGCGCCGGTTGACCGTGCGACGCGCGCCCGCGTATGTTCGCGGCCATGGTTCGCGCCCCTCGCTGGCTCCTCGCGCTCCTCCTCTGTGCCGCTCCGACGCTGCCCGGGTGCAAGACCGGGCCTGGCCTCACCAAGGTCGAGGCGCCGGCCGAGGGCATCACGCTGCGCTACGACCTCACCCCGGGCCAGGTGTACCAGGGCAGCGTGCGGCGCAGCGCCACCATCCGCGCCGCCAGCAGCGCCACCAGCACCTCGCAGAGCTTCAGCTTCGACCTCACCCTCACCGTGCGCGGCCCTGACGAGACCCGGGGCGGCACCGCCGTCACCGCCCGCTTCAGCGCCGTGCAGGTCAAGTGGAGCCTTCCGCCGAGCTTCCCGCTCAGCGTCGCCGAGTTCAACCGCACCGCCAGCCAGCAGCTGCAGGGCCTCGAGGTCGACTTCAACGTCGACGACACCGGCAAGATCCTCCACATGCCCGAGCTCCCGGACGACCTCTCGGCCGAGCTCCGCGTCGTCCTGCAGCAGGCTCTGGACGCCCTCGAGACCGCCTTCCTCAGCGTCCCCGCGCAGGCGCTCAAGGCCGGCGACACCTGGAAGGACGACAAGAAGCGCGGGCGCAAGGGCAAGCTGGGCCGCTACTCCGAGGGCACCGTCACCAGCAAGGTCGACGGCTTCTACCAGACGGGCGAGCCGCCGATCACCGTCACGCGCCTGATCACCGACACCGACGAGACCGAGATCACCACCACCTCGAGCGGCAGCCACGAGGTCAAGAAGCAGTCGACGATCACCGCCCTGTTCGCCACCGAGCAGCGCTACCTCTACAGCTACGTCAACGAGGAGCAGATCTTCGACGCCGGCAACACCAACACCTTCGCCAAGACCGAGGTGAACTGGGCCAAGCCGGTCAGCCAGACCGGCGCCGGCGCGGCGCCCAAGGTGCAGGACATCAGCGACCCCTGCCACCCCGACTACGTCGGCTCCGAGGAGTGCGGGGCCGAGGCCGCCCCGCCCGCGCCCGCCGGCGGCGAGCCCCCGGCCAGCAGCCAGCCGCCGACCACCTCCGCGCCGCCGCCCTCGGGCAACTGAGCGCGTCTGTCACGAGGAACATGCTCGCAAGGGCATGTCCCTTCGTTTTTGCCCGATCGGACATGCCCCGAGCGACATGTCCCGAAGCACCTATCCGCGCCGCGGCACCCGCTTGGAGATCCCGCAGCAGATCTCGTACGGGATCACGTCGGCCCAGCGGGCCAGCTCGTAGACGTCGATGCGGTCGCGGCCCTGCGCGCCGAGCAGCGTCACGCGCTCGCCCTCGCGGGCGTCGGGCAGGTCGGTCACGTCGATCATCGACACGTCCATGGTGATGTTGCCGACCACGCGGCAGCGGTGCCCGCGGACCAGCACCTGGGCCTGGCCGCTCATGCGCCGCGGGTAGCCGTCGGCGTAGCCGACCGGCACGATGCCGAGCCGCGACGGCCGCGACAGCTCCATGCGGTGCCCGTACGACACCCGCGCACCGGCCGGGAGCTCGCGGATCCCGAGGATCCGCGAGTGCACGCTCATCGCCATCTTCAGGCCCGGCAGCTCGACCTCGCGGCTCGACGCGGCGCCGTAGATCGCCACGCCCGGGCGCACCATGTCGAAGTGCGCGTGCGGCAGGCGGACCAGCCCCGCGCTGTTGCACACGTGGCGGATCGGCGGGTGGAAGCCGCGGCTGGCCAGCACCGCCAGGCTGTCGCGGAACGACTCGAGCTGGCGCGGGCTCGTCGCGTCGTCGGGCTCGTCGGCGCAGGCGAAGTGGGTCATCACCCCCTCGAGGCGCACGTGCTGCCCGTCCTCGCCTTCGAGCCAGTCGAGGAACTCCGGCAGCTGCCCCGGCAGCGCGCCGAGGCGCGACATGCCGGTGTCGATCTTCAGATGGATCGGCAGCGGCGGCGCCCCGCTGCGGCGGACCGCGGCGCTGAGCAGCTGCAGGTGCTCGCGCGCCCACACCACTGGCGTCAGCGAGCGGTGCACGATCACGTCTTCGGAGCCCGGATGGACCCCGCCGAGCACCAGCAGCGGCGCGCGGATCTCGGCCTGGCGCAGCTCGACGCCCTCTTCGACGAGGCTGACCGCGCAGCCCCACGCGCCGGCGTCGACGAACGTGCGGGCGGCCTCGATCGCTCCGTGGCCGTAGCCGTCGGCCTTGACCACCGCGAGCACGCGGCAGCGCGCACCGACGGCGGCCTGCACGGTGCGCAGGTTGTGGACCATCGCCCCGGCGTCGACATACGCATAAGTCGGCCGGACTTCGACGATCGGAGCTTGCCTGCGGTCGGCGACCCGACGTTCAGGCCCGGAATAAGGCACGGGCCCGAAGTTAGCACGAGGAGTCGGGGAACGTGGCATCGGACGCGTCCCCCAACGCGTCCGGCCCCGCCGACATTCCGCGGCTCTCAGGTCGTCTCGTTGACGAGGCTGTCGTTGAGGATCATGCGCCGGCCGCTGCCGCTGACGAGGCCGTTGCGGGCCATCGCGCTGAGCGTGCGGGACACGGTCTCGCGACAGGAGCCGACCATGCGGGCGAGCTCCGACTGCGTCGGCACCGGCGCCAGGATCCAGCCGGCGCTGGCCGGGTTGCGGCGGCCTTGACGGCGGGCCAGGCGGGCGAGCGTGCGGCGCAGCCGCTGCTCCACGTCACACAGCGCCAGGCCGCTGGCCACGGCCTCGACCTCGCGGAGCTTCTCGTACTGCAGCCGCATCAAGCGGACCACGGTCTCGGGCTCGCGCCGGAGGTGCTCGCTGAGCGCCTCGCCGGGGATCCGGAGCATCTCGCTCTGCACCGCGGCGACGGCGGTGGTCGACATCACCATCCCGGGCATCGCGCAGTTCTCGCCGAACACTTCGCCGGGCCCGAGGCTCGACAGGATGAGGTCACGGTTGCCGTCGACGGCCCGGACCAGGTTGATGCGCCCGCGGAGCACGATATAAAGGCCGTCAGCGGGCTGTCCGTCGTGGCAGAGGATGCTGGCGGGCGTCTTTCGGACTCGCACCGCAGTGCGCCCCAGCACCTCCAGTTCGGCGGGGCGGGCGGCGGTGAAGGGCTCGACGCAGGACAGGATATCCTGGGCTTCCATGCGCTCCAGGGGGATGCTAGGGCGGCGGGATTCCGACTCAACGTGCATGCTTGTGGGGGTGAGCACAAAGCGGGCCAAACGCCGGCACGGCGCGTCAAACGCCTAACTCGTTGATTTTCCAGCCGTCTTCCAAAAATACGGCGATCATCGCGCCCCTGGAGACCTGTTGCACGATCGCCACAGGTGAGTGAATTGGGCAACGCTGTGATCCATGTCGTGCCGGCGCACATGGCGCCAGCTCGTCCTACCACCAGTTCGTTGTACCTTTCCGCCCGTGCCGACCCTCGTGCTCAACGGCGAGCCCCACCCCATCGCGCCCGGGACCACGGTCGCGGCGCTGGTCGCTTCGCTGGGTCTGGACCCGCGGCAGGTAGCGGTCGAACGCAACCGAGAGATCGTGCCACGGGCCACCTACGAACAGACCGAGCTGGTCGACGGTGATCGGCTCGAGGTGGTCACCTTCGTCGGCGGAGGCTGAAGTGAGCGACACACACGACACCTGGACCCTCGCCGGTCGCACCCTGACCTCGCGGCTCATCATCGGCACCGGCAAGTACAAGGACGCCGAGGAGACGCGCGCCTCCCTGGCCGCCAGCGGCGCCGAGATCGTGACCGTCGCCCTGCGGCGCGTCGACCTCAAGGCCAAGGACAACCTCCTGTCGTGGATCGACCGCAGCCGCTACACGCTGCTGCCGAACACGGCCGGCTGCTACACCGCCGACGAGGCCGTCCGCACGCTCCGGCTGGCGCGCGAGCTCGGCATCGCCGACCTCGTCAAGCTCGAGGTCATCGGCGACCCGCGCACGCTCCTGCCCGACAACGAGGAGACCTTGAAGGCCGCCAAGATCCTCCTCGACGAGGGCTTCGTCGTCCTTCCTTACTGCACCGACGACCCGATCGTGTGCCGCAAGCTCGAGGCGATGGGCTGCGCCGCAGTGATGCCGCTCGCGGCGCCGATCGGCAGCGGCCTCGGGATCCGCAACCCGCACAACATCCGCCTCATCGTCGAGCAGGCCAAGATCCCGGTCGTCGTCGACGCCGGCGTCGGCACCGCCAGCGACGCTGCGATCGCCATGGAGCTCGGCTGCACCGCCGTGCTCATGAACACCGCCGTCGCTCACGCCCAGGTGCCCGTGCTCATGGCCGAGGCCATGCGCGACGGCATCATCGCCGGTCGCAAGGCCTACCGCGCCGGCCGCATGCCCGCGCGCGTGATCGGCAGCGCCTCGAGCCCCACCACCGGCATGATCGAGTGAGCCGCCGGCGCGAGGACGCGAGCCACACGAGCCACCGGTGAGTCCGCCGGCACGACTGCCGGCACACGCTCCGCCACGCCGACCGCGGTCCGGCCCGTCGCTCCCACGCCGACTGGCATCGAGGCCGAACCCTCTCGCCGCCCACGCCTGCTCACTCGAGACGGCGGTGGTTCGTCCGTCGCCGACGCGACGCTCCCATGGCGTGAACGGCCGCACCTCGGCCTCGCCGCTCGCGCATCCGTCTCACCGGCCTCGAGCGCTCTGCACCCGCGCACCCGCGCCTCGCCGGCCTCGAGCGCTCTTCCCCCGTGCACCCGCGCCTCGCCGGTCTCGAGCGCTCTTCCCCCGGGCATCCGTCTCACCGGCCTCGAGCGCTCTGCACCCGCGCACCCGCGCCTCGCCGGCCTCGAGGCTCCTCTTCCCCGCGCGCCGTCGCACACTTCCTCGCGCTCTCGTGACCCCGCCCTTCCACCTGCTCGCCATCACCCCGCCGACCGGCCCCGTCGATCCCGAGCTCGTCGCGCGCTGGCGCGTCGGCGCCGGCGAGCGAGCTCTCGCCGTCCTGCTGCGCGAGCCCGGGGCGGCGCCGGAGGCCCTGCTCGACCCGGCCGGCCGCCTGGCGCCGCTGGTCCGCCGCTGCCGCGATCGCGCGATTCCGCTCCTGCTTGCCGTCGATCCGGGCCTCGCAGTGCGCGCCGCCGCGCTGCCGGGCATCGACGGCCTTCACCTGCGCGGCGACCCCTCGCTCGCCTGCCTCGCCGAGCTGCGCGCGCGTCTCCCTGGCCTGCTCGGGCGGGCCGTCCACGGCGAGCCGCAGCCCGGCCATCATCTCGTCGACTACACCCTCGTCGCCCCGATCTTCGCGCCGACGACGGCCCAGCCCGGCGCCCCGCTCGGCAGCAAGCGCCCGATCGGCCTCGCCGGTCTGCGCGCCTGGACCGCGGATCCGGCCGCCTGCGTCGTCGCCCTCGGCGGCGTCGGCCCCGGCACCGCCGGCGACTGCCTGGTCGCCGGCGCGCGGGCCCTCGCCGGGATCGGCGTCTTCTTTGGTCCGCTCGAACGGGTCGAGCAAGATGTCGCCGCGCTGAGCGAGCAGCTCCGCGTCGCGCATGTTCTTTCGCCGCGAGCCAGAACCTGACGACTACCCCGCGCCGCCGGACCGCACCTGGCCGACGCGGCTCGCCTGGTGCGTCCTCGTCGGCGGCGCCGCGCTGCTGGTCCTCCGCTGCAGCCTCGCCACCGTCGTCGAGATCCACGGCGACGGCATGGCGCCCAACCTCCGCAGCGGCGATCACGTCCTGTTCGTCCGCGGCACCTGGGGCCTCGATCGCGGCGACCTCGTCGTCTACGACCCCACGCCGCCGCCCCCGCCGCCCGAGCCGCCGCCCGTGCAGGAGCTCCCCGGCGACAAGCCTGTCCCCGAGGCTCGCCCGCGCGTGCCCGGCAGCCGCGATCGCCTGCGCAACACCGCCGTCGTCGACGCCAAGGAGCTCGGCCTCGACGACGAGTGGGAGAAAGTCCAGCGGCGCAGCGGCGTCGCCGGCAAGCTCCCGCCGCGCAGCCTTCGGGTCGCGCGGATCCTCGCCCTCCCCGGCGACAGCGTCACCTTCGGCGACCCGCGCGGCGCCCTCGGCCTGGCGATCAACGGCGAACCGCTCGCGCACAAGCCCGGCGACGGCCCGGGCGAGGCCGGCGCGCGCCCCACCTCCTTCGAGATCATCGGCGATCGCCGCTATCAAGTGTTCGCCAGCACCGCCGGCCCCGACGCCTGGCGCGGCATCGGCATCCCCGCCGACGGCGGCCCCTACGAGATGCCCGCCGACGGCTATCTGCTCGTCGCCGACAACCGTGACGAGGGCGCCTGCTGCGACTCGCGGGCGATCGGCTGGGTCGAGACCGACCAGATCCGCGGCGAGATCGTCCTCCGCCTCGGCGGCGCCCCCGAAGACCCGCCGGCCGACAAGCGCTGAAGGACATGCCCCGAAGGACATGCCTTCATGGGCATGTCCTCGATGACATGTCTGTTACGTCCTGTCCTCTTCGCCCTCGCCGCCCAGCGTCAGGTCGGACACCTCCTCATGGAACGCCGGCGGGCGCGACCGTTCGGCCGTCGCGCGCATCGCCTGCACGTGCGCGAGGAGCTCCGGGTCCTGCGGGCTCCTCGCCTGGGAGGCCTCCCACGCCGCCCGGCTGGCCCAGCGGGCGATCCCGACGAACACGAGCGACTCCTCGGCGCTGCGGACCAGCAGGCTCCCGCGAGCCCCCGACACGTGTGTCCGCATCCACCGCGTGATCCCGCGCCACGCCGTCGCGAACGCCTCTTCCTGGCCCGGCTTCACCTTCCCTCTGTACATCACGCGGATCGACGTCGGCCTCCGTGCGACCTGCACCTCGGGACAGCCGCTCCGCGCAGCCGGTCTGCAGGTCGTCGCACCGGAGCAGCTTGCACGCGCAGCGGGCCAGCACCGAGCGATCATCCGCGCTCGGGTTCCCGACCGGTCCATGCTCTTCATCCAACCGCGGGGTTGCGGCCCGCCCCGATCGCCGGCGCCGGACCGGCCCGACCCGGCCGATGACGTCACGCTCTCCACGCCGAGCTCGCCCCGGCGCCCCTACCGCCCGGCCCCGGGAGGCCGCCAATTCCTCGCAGTGGCGCGTCCACGAGCGCAGGCGCTATGATTCGCGTCCGGCATGACCGCCTCGACCAAGCCCGACCTCGATCGTCCGCTGCGGATCGGAACTCGCGCCTCCGAGCTGGCGCTCTGGCAAGCGCACCACATCCGCGACCGGTTGCGCGCCGTGTGGGGCGACGGGCTGGTCGTCGAGCTCGTCCACATCACCACCGAGGGCGACCGCATCCAGGACCGCCCGCTCAACCAGATCGGCGGCAAGGGCCTGTTCGTCAACGCCATCGAGGAGCGGCTCGCCGCCGGCGACGTCGACCTCGCCGTCCACAGCATGAAGGACCTGCCCGGGCGCCTGCACCCCGGCCTCGCCATCGTCTGCACCCCCCCGCGGGAGGACGCGCGCGACGCCCTGGTCCTCGGCGCCGCCCTGCGCTCCGCTCTCTGTCCCGAAGGACATGCTCCGAGCGACCTGTCCATTCAGTCCTTGCCCGCCGGCGCCACTCTCGGCACCACCAGCCTGCGCCGCGGCGCCCTCGCCCTGCGCCTGAACCCCGGCCTGCAGATCCGCCCGCTGCGCGGCAACGTGCCGACGCGCCTGCGCAAGCTCGACGCCGGCGACTACGACGCCATCCTGCTCGCCACCGCCGGCCTCGTCCGCCTCGGCCTGGCCGACCGAATCGACGCGCGCCTCGATCCCGAGCAGTTCTGTCCCGCCGCGTGTCAGGGGATCCTCGCGCTCGAGAGCCGCGCCGACGACGACCGCGTGCGCGCCCTCGTGGCCCCCCTCGACGACGCCCAGGCCGCCACGGTCGCCGCGGCCGAGCGGGCCTTCCTCGCCCGGCTCGACGGCGGCTGCCAGGTCCCCATGGGCTGCCACGCCGAGCTGCGCGACGACCTCCTGCACGTCCGCGGCGTCATCACCGACCCCGGCGGCCGCCCCTGCTTCACCGCCACCCGCGTCGGCCCCCCGGCGAGCGCGGCCGAGCTCGGCACCGCCGTCGCCGAGCTCCTGCTCCGCCTCGGCGCCGACGCCGTGCTCGCCGCCCTCGCGCACAAGACCTGAAGCACATGCTCGAGAGGGCATGTCGTAGAACACATGCCCTTTAGGGCATGCCCTACACGCCATGCTCCACCGCAGCGCCGTATCGCTGCGCTCGCGCGGAGCGTTGAACGACATGCACGAGAGGCCCTGCCCGGCGAGCCGGCGAAGTTCGACGCCACGATGAGCGCACCACGAGCGGCTTTGCGGTTGCGAGCCCCGCCCGACGCGGCCGCCGCCTTGGCGAACGCACGTCCACGCGTCGTTCGTCCCGGGCGAAACTACTCGCGCACGAGCTCGGGCTTCACCAGCCCGGCTGCCGCCTCGGCGGCCGCCGTCGCCGACGGCACCTCGAGCCCGAACAGCTGCTGCACCGCGCCGGCCAGGTCGGCCTCGGCGCCCTCGCCCACGGCGGCCTGACGCAGCGCAGTCATCGGCTTGTGCAGCAGCTTCTGCACGATGCCGTTGGCGAGCGCCTCGACGGCTTTCTGCTGCTCCGGCGCCAGGCCTTGCAGCTTGCCGCGGACGCGGCCCAGCTCGGCCTCGGCGATGGCGCGCGCGTGCTGCTGCAGCGCCTGCACGATCGGCCCGATCGAGCGGGCCCGCTGCCAGGCCACGAACTCGGCGACCTCCTCCTCCACCAGCGACCCGGCCCGGTCCGCCTCGGCCGCGCGGGCGCGCATGTTGTCGTGGACGATGCCCTGCAGGTCGTCGATGTTGTAGAGGAACACCTGCTCGAGGCGGGCCACCTCCGGCTCGACGTCGCGGGGCACCGCGATGTCGACGAAGAAGATCGGCTTGCCGCGGCGGACCTTCATCACCGGTCGCAGCAGCGCGCGGTCGATCACCGGCCGCTGCGCGCCCGTGCTGGTCACCACGATGTCGGCGCGGCGGAGCTCGGCGTCGAGGCTGTCCCACGGCGCGAAGCGGGCCGACAGCTCGTCGGCCAGGGCGCGGCCGCGGGGCTCGCTGCGGTTGACCACCGCGATCTCGGCCACGCCGGCGGCCTTGAGGTGGACCCCGGCCTGCGACGCCATCTCGCCGGCGCCGACCAGCAGCGCGCCGCTGCCGGTGAGCTCGCCGAAGATCGAGCGCGCCAGGTCGACCGCCACCGAGGGCACGCTCGCCGCCCCACGAGCGACCTCGGTCTCGCTGCGGACCCGCTTGGCCGCGCGGAAGGCCGTGCCGAGGCAGCGGTCGAGCACCCCGCCGACGGTGCCCTCGCGCTGCGCCAACTCGAACGCGTCCTTCACCTGGCCGAGGATCTGCGGCTCGCCGACGACCATGCTCTCGAGGCTGGCCGCCACGCGACAGATGTGACTCGCCGCCGCCCGGTCGCCGCGGACGAACGTGTGCGCCACCAGCTCGGCCAGCGGCACCGCGCGCGTGTCGGCGAGCGCCTGCAGCACGCGCTCGCCGGCGCGGGCCCAGTGAGGCGCGACCGCGTAGACCTCGACGCGGTTGCAGGTCGACACGATCATCACCTCGCCGAGGCCGGCGCGCTCGCGCAGGGCCGACAGCGCGGCCGCGATGTCACCTGTCCCGAAGGCCAGGCGCTCGCGGAGCTCGACCGGCGCCGTCTTGTGGTTGAGGCCGACCGCCACGAGCTCCGTCATGCGCGCACCCCGTACCATACGAGCACGAGCAGCGTGCACGCGAACGCGGCGAGGGTGAGCAGCGCCGACTTGCGGCCGCGCACCCCGAGGGCCGCGCGCATCACCAGGATCGCCGCGCTGCACAGCCACGCCGCCGCGGCCATCACGACCTCGATCCAGCGCCCGCCGATCGCCGCCACCCCGCCCGACTTCACCGTCCACAGCACCCCGGTGACGATCGTCAGCGTCAGCACCGGCACGACCAGCATGACAGCATGGTAGTGCAGGCGCTCGAGGCCGGTCAGCGACAGGCCACCCGGCTGCGGCTTCCAGCGTTTCAGCCGCAGTCGCCGGTCCATCGTCAAGTAGAGCGCGGCGATGCCCGCCGCGATCGTGAAGCCGCCGAGACCCGCCGTCGCCAGGCCGATGTGCGCCTTGGCGAGCGCGCTGGTGGGCGCGGGCAACGGGTCGTGCACGCTCGCGGCGCCGAACATCACGCCGACCGACAGGCCGAGCAGGCCGACCGGCGCCACGATCGCGCCGAGCGTCGCCGCCCTGCGGATCCGTCCGACCACGAGGCCGCCGATCACCGCGATAAGCGCGCCGAAGCTGGTCGCCAGGAACACCGAGCCGAACGGATGCTCGCCTGCCACGCACTGCGCGCCGATGCATGCGACGTGCAGCGCCGCCGCGATCGCCAGCAAAATCCCCGCGCGCGCCTCGCGGTGCAGCGCGTCCGCGCGCGCCTCGCTCGCGGGAGGGTCGAGCGCGTACGCGAAGATCGCGGCCCCGTAGGCGAGCGAGGCGAGGATGAACAGGACGAGCATGCGACGCTAGTTGTCGGACGACGTGCCGAGGACCTCGATCTGTTGCATGAGTCGGCCCCACGTCGGCCCGTCGAGGCGGACCTCGGCGCCGCGCGCGTCGACCACTGTGGCGATGAAGCCGGGCTTCACGGTGTACGCGTAGTCTCCCATCACGACCGAGCTCTCGTAATGGTCGGCGCCCATCTGCGCCAGCTCTTGCGACGTCTTCACGCGGCCGACGACGTCATGAGGATCGGCCTCCCCGCCGTCGATGCGTTCGAACCACACCGCGGGGTTGATGAAGAGATCGACCGACGGCGGACCTGACACGCGGAGGAGGTCCTGCTCGAGGGACACGCCCCCGGTCGAGAGCCAGGTGTCGACGAGGGTCTGAGCGACGAAGATCCGCGGCATGCCCGGCCAGGGTAGCCGCGCGCGTGCGGCCTCACAACCCTTGCGCCGCCGCGGGCCCGGCACCATGCTCTGGCCGGCGCGGACGCCCGGAGCGCCGCGCGCCGCCGCCGCGAGCGGCCCGACTCACTGCAAGCCCGTCCAAGCCTGACTGCTTCACGGCCCTCTGGCCTGCACCTCACCAGCCCCAACCACCATGGCATCCGACAAGATCACCCACACCACGGACCAAACTTTCAAGAACGACGTCCTCGACTCGCAGACCCCGGTCCTGGTCGACTTCTGGGCCACTTGGTGCGGTCCTTGCCGCGCGATCGCGCCCCACCTCGACGCCCTCGCCGACGAGCTCGGCCCGCAGATCAAGATCGTCAAGCTCGACGTCGATCGCAACCAGAACACCGCCGTCGAGTACGGCGTCACCAACATCCCCACCCTGCTGCTGTTCAAGGACGGCAAGCTGGCCAACCGCATGGTCGGCGGCGGCTCGCGCGGCAAGATCGCCGAGTTCATCAAGACCGTCGTCTGAACCGGCGCTCCGCCAGGGCAGCACAAAAGGACAGGTCCTTCGGGACCTGTCCTTTTGTTTTAGTCGCCTGCGGGCGCTACGGCTTGACGAACTTGAGCGTCATGCGGTCGCTCTCGCCGATGGCCGCGTACTTGTCGCGGTCCTTGTCGCCGAGCTCGAACGACGGCGGCAGGGTCCACACGCCCTTCTCGTAGTCCTTGGTGTCCTTCGGGTTGGCGTTGATCTCCGAGCGGGCCTGCAGCTTGAAGCCGAACGACTCGATGCGGGACACCACCCAGTCCTCGGGCAGGTAGCCGGTCTCGGCGATCTTCTTCGGGTCGTCGACCGGCTGCGGCTTGGCGCGGTGGGCCTCGACGCCGAGCACGCCGCCGGGCTTGAGCGCCTTGAAGGCCGCGCCGTAGATCGCGCCGTCGATGCCGTCCTCGACCCACCCGTGGGTGTTGCGGAACGTGACCACCAGGTCGACCGAGTTCTCGGGCGCGAGCACCAGCGCCGACGGGTCGGTCACCGTCACCACCTCGACCTTGTCGTAGACCTCGGGCGCGCCGGCCAGCTTGTCCTTGAACTTGTTGCCGTTGCGGGTCTGGTAGGCGTCGGGCGGGCCGCTGGTGTCGAAGTTGGTGACGATGAGCTTGCCGCTGTCGCGCAGCGTCGGCGCCAGGATCTCGGTGAACCAGCCGCCGCCGCCCGGCCACAGCTCGACCACCGTCTGGTCCTTCTTGAGGCCGAAGAACAGCAGCGTCTCGAGCGGGTGGCGGTACTGGTCGCGGGCGCGGTTCTCGGCCGAGCGCTGCGGGCCGGCGATCGCCGCCTTGAGCGCCTCCGCGGTCGCGGGATCGGCGTCGCGGGCGGCTGCGGCTGCGGGATCTTCGCCGCCGGGAGCCGGGGTCTCCGCCGGCGTCGTGGCCGGCTTGGCGGCGCAACCTGGGAGGACGAGCGTCGTGACCAGGACGGTCGACGAGAGGGAGCGAAGGGCCGTGCGCAAGAACATGCGCCGCGAACATACTCCACCGCACTGGGCCGGCCATCCGGCGGACCACCGGTGAGCTGAGCCACGTCACCCCGCCCCGCACGTCCCCGTCTTTGCCTTTCGAAGCCTGCGCACGGGTGTTAAACCGAACATCGCATGAAGCTTCGCGGCAGGATCCTCTGGCTCACCGACGACCCGCAGGGCATCACCCAGCAGCTGACGGGCACGGATCTCGACGCCCGCGCAGACGCCGCCCCGCCGCTGCACTACGGCGTCAACACCGACCTGATGATCAGCGGCGCCGCCTGCACCCTCGGCTACACCGGCGACATCCTCGGCCCCTACTTCCTCGAGAACTTCAAGGAGCAGGTCCAAAAGGACAGCGTCAAGGACGGCGGCTTCCAGGTCGTCGTCGGCGGCGACGCCTACGGCTCCGGCTCGAGCCGCGAGGTCGCGGTGGTCGCCCACCAGGGCGCCGGCATCGAGCTGGTGGTGGCCCGCAGCTTCCAGCGGATCTTCCAGGAGAACATGGTCTACAGCGGCCTGCCGTTCACCACCGACTTCGGGGTGATCGGCCGCCTGCAGGCCGGCGAGGACGTCGACCTCGGCGACCTCGCGGCCGAGCTGCCGCCGTTCTTCCGCGCCGTCGTGC
Organism: Nannocystis punicea; assembly: GCF_026965555.1. GTDB lineage: Bacteria > Myxococcota_A > Polyangia > Nannocystales > Nannocystaceae > Nannocystis > Nannocystis punicea. Next base: position 6,734,877 of record NZ_CP114040.1, read on the forward strand.
AAAACGGTGGCCTGCTGCGCTACGGCACCCGCCTGCTCGCCGGCGAGATCGAGCCCGAGTACCGCACCGACGCGCCGGCACGCCCGCTCAACTGCGTCGAGAAGATCATCGCCGCGCGCACCTGGACCGGCGGCGACCGCTTCGGCATCGCCGCGGTGGGGCCCGGCGACCAGGTGCTGTGCGAGGTCGGCTTCCGCGGCGTGCACGAGTACACCGGCGGCATGGTGATGTCGCTCTACGAGCAGGAGTGGGGCAACACGCCGGTCAAGAACCCCGAGCTCGCGGCCGCCTTCGAGGACCACTTCGTCCTCATCGATCAGCCGACCGTCCCGCTGCGGGTCAAGAAGCAGCGGCTCGACTCGGCCCGGCAGCTGCGCGACGAGATGGTCAGCGCCAGCCTCAAGAACGGCATCCGGATCCACGGGCCCGGCCAGAAGTACGACGCAGGCGTGTGCCACCGCATCGTCGTCGAGCAGTACGGCAACCCGGGCACCATCATCATCCTCACCGACTCGCACACCCCGACCGCCGGCGTGCTCAACGCCTTCGCGTTCGGCGTCGGCTCGACCGCCATGGCCTTCGCGCTGCGCACCGGCCTGATCCCGGTCACGGTGCCGAAGACGGTGCGGATCTGGGTCACCGGCGACGCCCGCGGCGTCGTCTCGCCGAAGGACCTCATCCTCCACATCATCGGCGACCCGTACTTCCGCGAGGAGCAGTGGCGCACCTCCGCCACCGACACCTGCGTGATCCAGATCGGCGGCCCCGGCCTCGATCAGTGGAACGTCGACGAGCTCAGCGTCCTCACCAACATGACCGTCGAGGGCGGCCTCATGACCGGCGTCGTCGAGCCGTGCGCGCCCGTGCGAGAGTTCCTGCGCGCCCGCCGTCCCGGCGTCGACACCGACGCCATGTTCGTCGAGCCCGACGAAGGCGCCGAGTACGTGCGCACCATCGCCATCGACCTCGCCGACGTCCCGCTGACCGTCGCCACCCCCGGCGACTCGCGCAACCGCGCCGCTCTGGCCGACGTCGTCGACGTCCCGATCCACAACGTCGTCATCGCCTCGTGCACCGGCGGCTCGCTCGCCGACCTGCGCGCCGCTGCCGACGTCCTGCGCGGCCGCACGCTCGCGCCGAAGGTCCGCGTCACCGTCACGCCCTCGAGCGCCGAGGTCAGCGCCTCCGCCGAGCGCGAGGGCCTGCTCGGCCTGTTCCGCGAGCTGGGGGCCGTGGTCACCGCGCCCGGCTGCGGCTCGTGCATCGGCAACGGCCCGGGGATCCCGCTCGAGGGCGAGACCACCGCGAGCACGACCAACCGCAACTTCGATCGCCGCATGGGCGCTCCGGGTCCGGTCTACCTCGTGTCGCCGGCCGTCGCGGCGGCCTCGGCCGTCACCGGTCACCTCACGGATCCGCGAAGCCTGGAGCGCGCGCAGGCCTGATCGCCCGCGCCGGCCGCGGCCCTCCGCGCGAGCGAGCGACGGAGCGTGCGTCACACCTGCGTGCACGCCACGTCGCAGCGGCGTGATCGGACGCGGACCCGTGCAGCCTCACTCGCGCGCGCAGGCGTGATCGAACGCGCCGGCCGCCGGCTTGTCGGTGGGGCGCCGCTCGGCGTACCGTTTGCGCCTCTATGCGCGTGATCGAGAGCTTCCTGAACGGCGCCTGGCAGTCCGCGGACGGTCCCAGGACCCCGCTCGTCAACCCCGCGACCGAAGAGGTCCTGGCCGAAGCAGCCTCGGCGCGCGGCCTCGGCGACGCCGTCCGCCACGCCCGCGAGGTCGGTGGACCTGCCCTTCGGGCCATGTCCTTTCGGCAACGCGGCGCCCTCCTGCAGGCCATCGCCAAGCTCCTGCACGCGCACCGCGAGGAGCTGCTCGACCTGGCCGTCGTCAGCGGCGGCAACACCCGCGGCGACGCCAAGTTCGACGTCGACGGCGGCCTCGGCGTCCTCGCCGCCTACGCCGAGCTGGCCGAGAGCCTGCCGGACTCCCCGTGGCTGGTCGAGGGCGAGCCGGCGGTGGTCGTGCGGACCAGCAAGGTCCGCGTGCAGCACCTGCTGCAGCCGCGCCACGGCGTCGCGGTCCACATCAACGCCTTCAACTTCCCGGCCTGGGGCATGCTCGGCAAGGCCGCGGTCGCCTGGCTCGCCGGCATGCCGGTGCTCTCGAAGCCGGCCACCAGCACCAGCCTGCTCGCCCACCGGATCGCCGAGCTCGTCCTCGGCGCGGGCATCCTCCCGCCCGGCGCCTTCCAGCTGCTGATCGGCTCGGTCGGCGACCTCCTCAACCACCTCGGCCCGCAGGACGTCGTCGCCTTCACCGGCTCGGCCGACACCGGCGCCAAGATCCGCGGCCACCTCACCGTCCTCACCCACGGCGTGCGCGTCAACGTCGAGGCCGACAGCCTCAACTCGGTCGTCCTCGGGCCCGACGTGCAGGAGGGCAGCGAGCTGTGGGACCTGGTCGTCCGCGACGCGGTCACCGAGCTGACCCAAAAGACAGGTCAGAAGTGCACCGCCACCCGCCGGATCCTCGTGCCCGAGGCCGCCCTCCCCGCCCTGCGCGACGCGCTCGAGGGGCGCCTCGGCGAGCGGGCCGCGCAGACCGGCAACCCGCTGAGCAAGAACGTCAAGATGGGCCCGCTGTCGACCGCGCAGCAGCTCGCCGACGCCCGGGCCGGCGTCGCCGCCCTGCGCGAGCGCGCCCGCGTCGTCCGCGGTGACCCGCAGCGCGGCGAGTTCGTCGACGTCCCCGCCGGCAAGGGCTTCTTCCTCGAGCCGATCCTGCTCGAGGCCGACGCCGCCGCCGTGCTCGAACGCAGCGCCGTGTTCCACCGCGTCGAGGTGTTCGCGCCGGTCGCCACCCTCCTCCCGTACGACGGCAGCGTCGCCCAGGCCGCCGCCATCGTCGGCTTCGGCGGGGGCAGCCTGGTGACCACCGTCTACAGCGACGACCGCGAGTACGTCGGTCGCGCCGTCGCCGAGCTCGGCCCGCAGCTCGGCCGCCTCGTGCTCTCCGACGAGAAGGGCGCCGGCGGCTCCTTCAGCCCCGGCGGCGTGTTCCCGCAGGCGCAGCACGGCGGCCCCGGCCGCGCGGGCGGCGGCGCCGAGCTCGGCGGGCGCCTCGGCCTCGAGCTCTACATGCAGCGCACCGCCGTGCAGGGCGGCGCGAGCCAGCTCGCGCGCCTGTTCGGCGGCTGACGCCCGCCCGCCTGCGCGCTATCCTCGAGCACGCATGCCGATCCTGATCGCGCTGGTCGTGCTCGTCGCGGTCCTCGGGGGCGTCGCCTACGCCGGCTTCGCCCGCTTCCTCGAGCACCGCGAGCGCATGGCCGCGCTCGAGGCCCAGCGCCCGCGCGTGATCCTGGCCCTCCCGCCCGGGGACAGCCGCGACACCGATCAGCTGACCGAGGAGATCCTCGCCGCCTGCCGCCAGAAGGGCGTCGACGTCGACCTCGACCTCCGCTGATCGGGCCGTTAGGCTCCAGAGGACATGTCCGTAAAGCTGTGTCGGTATGAACATGTCCAGGAGGACATGCTCGTTCGGACATACCCGGATCGACGCCCGTCTGCTAGGCTCGGGGCATGAAGAGCTTAACGAATCATCCCTGGTACGGCCTGCTGCTCCTGCTCTGCGCGGCGTGCACTCCCGGCAACGCGGAGACCACGGCCGACCCCACGACCACGGCCGACCCCACGACCACGACCACGGCCGACCCCACGACCACGACCACGGCCGAGACCACGGCCGAGACCACGACCAACCCCACGACCACGGCCGAGACCACGGCACCGACGTCGACCGGCGAAGCGTGTCCGATCGACGAACCGGCGAGCGATTGTTGCTGCTTCGCCCACTCCTCCGGCTGCGAAACGCCGACCGAGGTGCTGTGCGAAGCGACCGTCGCCTGCGACGACATCCTCGTCGCACACGACGGCGACATCGCGGTCGTGGAGAACCCCGCGGCGCTGGAGTGCGCGCTGACGGCCCTGCGCGACCGGACGCCGGGGCAGCTCCGGGTGATCTACCACTGGGGCATGCCGGAGCTCATGAACGAATGGACCTTCCTCTACGTGCAAGCAGACGGCACCGCGTTCGAGAACCGCGGCGCCGCCCTCGATGACTTCTACGCCGACGACCTGGTCCACCGCTCGCTGCAGCCGGCGGAGGTCTTCGAGCAGTGCCTGCAGGAGTCCGACCCGGCGGCCCGGCTGGATTGCGTCGAGAAGGCGGGGTCCGGCGAGCCGCTCGCGACTTGCCTGTCGATGTGTGGGATCTTCTGAGCCGTCCCAGAGATCGAGCCCAGCCGACCGTCCCCGGATAGACTCGCCGGGTGCGGACCCTCTTCCGATGGTGCTCGCTGGCAGCGCTCTTGCTGTGCGTGGCCGGCACCTCGCTCGCGGCTTGCCCGGGCGCGCCGGCGAATCGTTTCTCCCGACCCGAACGCGAGTGGCAAGGCATGCTGCCCGATCCCACCACGGTCTGGCCATGCATGCCGGATGGCACGTGCTCGATGGCCCGGGCGTGCATCGACGGCCGATGCCTGCCCTGCGCGCACGACAAGGAGTGCCGCGCCGTCGAGCGCTGCGTGTTCGCGCACTGCGTGCTCAGCGACCGCATCGAATGTCGTTCGCGCCGCGACTGCGACGATCCGGAGGCGCTCTGTCTGTTGTCCGGATACACGCCCCTCGATCCGCGAAGCAACCGGGACATGCACGCGTACTGCCGATCGCCCCGCGGGGGCACCCGGGAATTCGCGGAGTGAGCGGCGCCTCGACCCGCTCGAGCCGCCGAAGAGCTCCTCGGCAAAGCCGCGCAGCGACGGCATCGAACCGAACGCCACCGCCCGGCTGGCGCCTTCGCTCGCGCGATTCACAGCGCGAAGAGTTCAGAGTCCGGCGAAGATCTGCATCGGCACCCCGACGCGCGCCGCCCACTCGAGCTCGTTGTGCATCGCCCCCGGCGCGTGCACGTAGAACAGGTCGACCTCGGGCGCGTAGCCGATCGACTGCAGGATCGCGTGGAGCTGCGCGTTCTCGCAGTAGTTGTCGAACGAGTCCGGCGCGTCGTCCTCGATCCCGTCCTGGTCGGCGTCGACGCACGAACCCTCGCCGCCGCTGTCGATGTAGATCGTGAAGTCGCGCTTCCCCGCGGCCTGGTAGGTCTCGAGGATCGTCTCGTTGTGCAGCTCGAGCGAGCCCCAGCCGACCGTGCCCGACATGCTGATGGCCATGTCGTAGCGGTCGGGGTACAGGTCCGCGATCACCAGGCTGATGAGCCCGCCGAGCGACGAGCCCATCGTCCCCACCACCTCGGCCGGCCCGTACGCCGCCTCCATGCGCGGGCGGATCACCGAGTCGACCAGGGCCGCGTACACCGCCCCCTCGCCGCCGACCGGCTGCCCGTCGAGCTCGTCGGGCACCTGCGTGTACTCGTCCATGCGCGCCGGCGTGTTCGTGATCCCGACGATGAGCATGCCCGGGGGCGCGCTCGTATTGAGCTGCCAGCCGCCGAAGAAGGCGCTCGGGTCGAACAGGTTCTGCCCGTCGTGCACGTACAGCACGTGGGTGAAGGCCTCGTCCTGCGGCACCAGCACCTCGAGGTCGCGCGGCGCCAGCCCGAGGTCCGCGTCTTCGATCGCGTACCAGCGCTCGAGGTGCGCCGCGCTCGCGCGCACCAGCGAGTACACCCCGAAGTCGTCGTAGCCGTGGCGCCGGCCGTACGGATCTGCGATCCACTGGGCCGAGTCCGGCTCATTGAATTTATATAAAGAGCCGTCGGGCGCGGCGATGTCCGCCTCGATCCACCACAGCGGCCCCGCCTGGCTCATCGGCGCCGGCGCCCAGTCGTTGTGGTCGCCGGCCAGAGCCCACGCGCCCTGTCCGCAGAGACAGGCGAACAGGAAGCCGCCCGAGGCGGCAGCCACCGGGAAACCGCCGCGATCGGCGATCGTGCGCATCGCCTCCTCCGCGTCGACCTCGCCGGCGATCGCCTTGCGCAACAGCGCCTCGTCCTCGGGCAGCTCGGGCCCGCCGGTGGTCGTCGCGTCGGTGCTCGCCTCGGTCTCCGCCGTCGTCTCGCCGGACGTCGTGGTCTCCGCGCCCGTCTCGCCGGTCGTCGGCGTCGACTCGCTGGTCGTGAAGCTCTCGCCGAACGACGTCGACGGCTTTGCCGTCGTCATCGCGTCGCTGTCGGACTCCGCGCCCTTGTCGGGCTGGCAGGCGAGGACGAACGCGACGAGCGAGAGGCTGCGGGGCGCGGCGCGCATGCCCGCGACAATACACGACAACCGCGTCCGGCGTGCGACTCAAGACCGGGCCCTAACACCGTTCCTCGCGCGGATCGGCGCGTGTTCGACCAGGCCCGCGCCTCACATGTCCCGAAAGCCAGCCGTTCCCGCCGGCTCGCCCGGCCTCCTGAGCTGCTGCACCCCCAGCACGGCGGCGCCCGGCTACGCACCTGTCCATGAGGGCATCTTCGGCACCTCTCTAACATGTCCCATCGGACATGCTCCGTGGTTCTGTCTGAAAGGACAGGTACGCGTGCGCCCTCAGCGACCTCGCGTGCAGGTCGCTGAAGGAGTCCCGGCGGCGGAAGTCGGCACGTCCCTGCGGACAGAGCACGGCTCGATTCGCCCGCGACCGCACTTCTCGAGCAGAACTGTCGCGCTTCGCGGACGCCGGCACATTTTTGGCGACTTGCGAGCGGCCTTCGCGGCCGCCCGTCTCAGCTGGCCGCCGCGTCCTTGCGGGCCGCCTCGGCTTCGGCCGCCAGCGCCTCGCGCAGCTCGAGCGCCGCCGCGTCGTAGGCTCTGACCTCCGGCCCGCGATAGACCAGCGCAGTGAGCGGCGGCAGGTCCAGCGTGGCCGCGCACGGCAGCGCGCCGCCGGCCGAGTGGTCGGCGATCAGGCGGTCCGGCCCCGCGTGCCCCGACCCGCCGAACTGCGCCTCGTCGGACGACAGCATGCGCGTCCACTCGCCGGGCGCCTCGAACGGGATCGTGTAGTTCGTCCACGTCATCGGTGTGAAGTTGAGGATCACCAGCATCACCGCCCCTTGGCGCGGGCGGCGGAGGAACGCCAGGGTGCTGCGCTTGTAGTCGTCGACGACCGCCCAGCGGAAGCCGAGCGGATCGTGATCGAGCTCGTACAGCGCCGGCTCGGCGCGCAGCAGGTGGCCGAGGCGACCGACCCACCGCATCAGCCCCGCGTGGTCGGCGTCGGCGAGCAGCCCCCAGTCGAGCTGGCCGTCGTGGTTCCACTCGCGCACCTGGGCGAACTCGTCGCCCATGAACAGCAGCTTCTTGCCGGGCAGCCCGAACATGTACGTGTAGAGCAGGCGCAGGTTGGCCAGCCGGGCCGACGCCCCGCCCGTCCCGCCGGGGGACATCTTGCGGACCAGCGAGCCCTTCCCGTGCACCACCTCGTCGTGGGACAGCGGCAGCATGAAGCGCTCGGAGTAGGCGTACATCATGCGGAACGTGACGTCGCGGTGGTGCTGCGAGCGCGTCACCGGGTCGCGCCCGAAGTAGCGCAGCGTGTCGTGCATCCAGCCCATGTCCCACTTGAAGTCGAACCCGAGCCCGCCGTCCTCGACCTTGTGCGACACCCCGGGCCAGGCCGTCGACTCCTCGGCGATCACGATCGCCCCCGGCACCTCGCGGTGGATCGCCTGGTTGAGCGCGCGCAGGAACTCGATCGACTCGAGGTTCTCGCGCCCGCCGAGGTGGTTCGGCAGCCACTGGCCCTCCTTGCGCGAGTAGTCGAGGTACAGCATCGACGCCACCGCGTCGACGCGCAGGCCGTCGACGTGGAACGCCTGCAGCCACATCAGCGCCGAGCTGAGCAGGAAGCTGCGGACCTCGTGGCGCGCGAGGTTGAAGATCATCGTGTTCCAGTCCGGGTGGACCCCGCGGCGCGGATCGGCGTGCTCGTACAGGTGCGTGCCGTCGAAGTGGACCAGCCCGTGCCCGTCGTTGGGGAAGTGGGCCGGCACCCAGTCGAGGATCACGCCGATGTTCGCCTGGTGGAGCGCGTCGATCAGCGCCATCAGCTCCTGCGGCTCGCCGTAGCGGCGCGTCGGCGCGAAGTAGCCGGTCGCCTGGTAGCCCCACGAGCCGTAGAACGGGTGCTCCGTCAGCGGCATCAGCTCGACGTGGGTGAAGCCGAGCGCGCGCACGTGGGCGATCAGCTTCGGCGCGACTGCCTTGTAGGACAGGTGCTCCCCGCCCGGCCCGCGCAGCCACGAGCCCAGGTGCACCTCGTAGATCGCCATCGGCGCCGTCGGCCCCTGCCGCTCGGCCCGCCGCGCCAGCCAGGTCGCGTCGCCCCACTCGTACGCGTGGTCCCACACCACCGACGCGGTCGCCGGCGGCGACTCGCTCATCAGCGCGTGCGGGTCGGCCTTGTCGACCACCGCCCCGTTGGCGCCGACGATCCGGAGCTTGTACAGCATCCCGCGCCGGGCCGCCGGCACGAAGCCGGTCCACACGCCCCCGCGCGTCGCCTGCAGCGGGTCGCGGGCGGGGTCCCACGCGTTCCACTCGCCGATCACGCTGATCGACCGCGCGTTCGGAGCCCACACCGCGAAGTGGGCCCCCTCGCCGCCCGCGACCAGGCGCGCCCCCATGCACTCCCACAGGCGCAGGTGCGTGCCCTCGGCCAGCAAGTGAAAGTCGAGGTCGCCGAGCGGGCTCGGCGGCTCCACGGAAACAGCTGTCTCTTGCGACATGTTTTCTGAACCATGCCCCTCGAAACCGGGTCGATCGGCCATGTCCTGAAGCTCCGGAGCGCGGGGCTCGCTCACATCGAGGTCGGGCTGGCGGGTCGCGGGTACTTCTGAGACGACCTCCGAACTCGCCGCGCTCACAGGCACCTCCGACTTCGCCGCCGCCTCGCGGTCCACCTTCGCCTCGCCCGCGGGCGCCGCCGACTTCGCCGCTGCCTCGAGGTCGACCTTCGCCCCGCTCCCGCGCGCCTCCGTCTTCGCCGCCTCGCCAGCCATCTTCGCCTCGCCCGCGACCGACTTCGCAGGCGCCTCGAGGTCCGCCTTCTCGCGCGCCTCGGACTTCACCAGCGCCTCGAGTTCGGCCTTCGCCTCGCTCTCCGGCGCTTCCGACTTCGCAGCCGCCTCGAGGTCCACCTTCGCCTCGCTCTCCGGGGCCGCCGCCTCGAGGTCCACCTTCTCGCTCGCCTCACTCGTCGGCAGCGTCACCTCTCCCGTACTCGTCGGCAGCGCCTCGGCGGGCGCCTCGGTCTGCGTCCGCCTCGCACCGCTCGCGCCGGCCTCGTCTGCGCCGCGCTCCGCGGCTTCGCGCTCGCGGGCGGTCGCCGCATCGTCGGTCGCGGGCGTCGCCCCGCGACCTTCGGGTGTGCCGGTCTCCTTGCGGCGACTCGGGGTTTCGCGCGAGGGTTTGCGCGGCGCGGAGCGTTCGGTTTTGCGGGAGCGAGACATCCTGGCCGGCGGCTTTTACCGAGGAACGTGCGCCGTGCAAACCGCCCGCGGCAGCGTGGCTCGGCCGCAGCGCGTGACCTTGCCGGGACGCGTCCACGTGGGTCTCCGCGCCCCCGTGCGTGCGTCGGCTCGCATCCTCGCGTGACCCGACCGCGACGTCCGACCTGCGCGGCGCGGCCTGCACCTCCCCCGTCCGCGACGTCCGACTCGCGTCCGCAGCGAGCGCGTGCGGCCGAGGTCGGCGTGTTGTTCGTCGTCCGTGTCGCCGACCCGTCACGACCGCGTCGACCCGCGCGGCTCGCCTCGCCGAAGCTCGCTAACCCGCGTTCGCCGCGTCGCTCGACGCAGCTCGCGGGCCACGTTCGCGTCGTACGGCCGCGTCGACGCGCAGGTCGGCGCGACGCAGCGGACCGCGTTCGCCTCACCGTGTCACGGCCGCGTCGGCTCGCCTGCGCGGCTCGCCTGCGCGGCTCGCGACAGCTGACCCGCGTTCCGTCGCCGAACGGCCGAGTCAGCTCGCGCTGCCTGGCTCGCCCTGCTCGCGCACCAGCATCAGCACCGCCATCGCCGACGGCGGCAGCTCGTGGCTCTCCGCCGACGCAGGCAGGATCTCCTCGTCCGCAGTCGGCGACGCAGTGTCGACCAGCCGCTGCCAGCGGCCGAGCTCCCGGCACGGCAGCGCGAAGTGGACCGGCACCTCGTCGGCGTTGAGCAGCACCAGCAGCGTCGCGTCGTGGACCGGCTCGCCGCGGGCGTCGCGGATCCCCGTCGCATCGCCGCCGAGCAGCAGCGCCAGCGCGCGGGTCGACGGCGACACCCAGTCGGAGTGGCCCATCCCCCGGCCGTCGGGGCGCAGCCACGAGATGTCGCGCAGGTTGCTGTGCGGGGCGCTCGCGCCGGAGAAGAACCGCGACCGGCGCAGCACCGCGAAGCGCGAGCGCAGGGCCAGCGCCCGGCGGGTGAACGCCAGCAGCGCCTGTCCTTCGGGACCTGTCTCCCAGGACAGCCACGACGTCGGGTTGTCCTGGCAGTAGGCGTTGTTGTTGCCGCGCTGGGTGCGGCCGAACTCGTCGCCCGCGCCGAGCATCGGCACCCCCTGCGAGACCGCGAGCGTCGTCAGGAAGTTGCGGATCGTGCGGGCGCGGATCCCCGCCAGCCGCGGGTCCTCGCTCGGCCCCTCGATGCCCCAGTTGCTGCTGTGCTCGTGGTTGTTGCCGTCGCGGTTGTCTTCGCCGTTGGCGTGGTTGTGCTTGACGCTGTACGCCGTCAGGTCGGCCAGAGTGAAGCCGTCGTGGCAGGCCACGTAGTTGACGCTCGCCGTCGGCCCGCGATCGGTCGCCGAGAACAGGTCCGACGAGCCGGTCAGGCGGTAGCCCAGCTCGCCCGCGAGGCCGAGGTCGCCGCGCCAGTAGCGGCGCACTGCGTCGCGGTAGCGGCCGTTCCACTCGGCCCACGGGTGCGGCGAGCCGCCGAGCTGATAGCCGTGCGGCCCCACGTCCCACGGCTCCGCGATCAGCTTCAGCTTCGACAGCAGCGGGTCCTGGCCGATCGCGGCCAGGAACGGGCTGTGACGGTCGACGTCGGCCCCGCGGCGCGACAGCGCCGGCGCCAGGTCGAAGCGGAACCCGTCGACGTGCATGTGCTCGGCCCAGTAGCGCAGGCTGTCGAGCACCAGCTTCAGCGTCTGCGCGTGGCGCAGGTTGAGCGTGTTGCCGCAGCCGGTGAAGTCGGCGTAGTAGCGCGGCGCCGCGGCGTCGAGCAGGTAGTAGGCGCGGTTGTCGATCCCGCGCAGCGACAGCGTCGGCCCGAGGTGCCCGCCCTCGCAGGTGTGGTTGAACACCACGTCGAGGATCACCTCGATCCCGGCCGCGTGCAGCGCCTTGACCATCGCCTTGAACTCGGCGATCTGCCCGCCCGGCCGCGGATCGGCGGCGTAGCGGGCCGCCGGCGCGAAGAACCCGAGAGTGCTGTAGCCCCAGTAGTTCACGAGGCCGCGGCGGCGCACCTCCGGCTCGTCGAAGATCTCGTGGACCGGCAGCAGCTCGACCGCGGTCACCCCGAGCGACTTCAGGTGCTCGACGATCGGCGGCGACGCCAGCCCGGCGTACGTCCCGCGCAGGTTGGGCGGCACCTGCGGGTGCAGCCGCGACATCCCCTTCACGTGCAGCTCGTAGACCAGCGTGTCGGTCCACGGCGTCGCCGGCCGGCGGTCGTCGCCCCAGTCGAACGCGTCGCTCGCCACCACCCCCTTGGGCGCGTCGGCGGCGTTGTCTTCGCGGTCGAACGCGAAGTCGCCGGCCGGGTCGCCGAGGCGGTAGGCGAACAGCTCGGTCGCGTTGCCGCTGCAGGCCACCGCGCGCGCGTACGGGTCGAGCATCAGCTTGTGCGGGTTGTGGCGCAGCCCCGCGTTCGGCTCGTACGGGCCGTCGACGCGGTAGCCGTACAGCTGCCCCGGGCGCAGCCCCGGCACGTAGCCGTGGAAGATCCGACCTGTCCGTTCGGGCAGCTCGAGCGTCTCGCGCGGAGGTCGGTGCGGCGCGTCGAACAGGCACAGGAACACGCGCGTCGCGGTCTCGGAGAACAGGGCGAAATTCACGCCGTCGTCGTCGGCGTTCGCCCCGAGCGGGTCCGGTCGGCCGGGCCAGATCACGGAGGACACGACTCGAACGCTACAACACGAGCCCGCGCGCGCGGGCGACCGACGTGCACTCGCGCGGCCGGCGAGATCGGCGCCGATTCATCGTTCGCCCCGGCCGATTTGCGCAGGTTCCGCTGTTGGGGCTTCGCAGCGTCGGCGCGGCCTGCTACTTGGATCGTGGCGCTCGGCCTCGCTCGGGCGCATCGCCGCCATGAGCCAAATCCCCACCTCCTCGCCCGCCGGCCGCGTCGCCGGCGTCACCGTCCCGCTGTTCTCGCTGCGCTCCGAGCAGTCGTGGGGGATCGGCGAGATCGGCGATCTGCCCGCCTTCGCGGCCTTCATCGCCAAGGCCGGGATCTCCCTGATCCAGGTCCTCCCGCTGAACGAGATCTCCATCGGCAACACCTCGCCGTACGCGGCCCTGTCGGCCTTCGGCATCGATCCGATGTTCATCTCGCTCGCCCCGGTGGTCGACCTGCAGCACCTGAGCACCCGTGACGTCCTCGGCAGCAGCGGCGTGGCCGCGCTCGCGGCCGCGAAGAAGCGCGCCACCATCGACTACGACGCCGTCCGCGAGCTCAAGCGCAAGGCCCTGCTCGCGGGCATGAAGCGCTTCGTCGAGCACGAGCTCGCCGCCGGCACCGTCAAGTCGGCGCGGGCGCGCGCCTTCATCGAGTTCTGCGACGCCCAGCGCCACTGGTTGCCCGACTACGCGCTCTACCGCGCGATCAAGGACGCCCACCGCGGCGCCGCCTGGTGGCAGTGGCCGGACCCGCTGCGCGAGCGCGACCGCGCGGCCCTGCGCGCCGCCCAGGCCCGCCACGCCGAGGCCGTCCTTTATTACGAGTACGTGCAGTGGCTCGCGCACGCGCAGTGGGCCGCCGCGCGCCACGAGCTCGGCAAGCTCGGCGTCGAGCTCATGGGCGACCTGCCCTTCATGGTCGACCGCGACAGCGCCGACGTCTGGGTCCACCGCGGCGAGTTCCGCATGGACATGTCGGTCGGCGTCCCGGCCGACCAGTTCGACGAGGACGGCCAGGACTGGGGCCTGCCGCCGTATCACTGGCGGATCATGGCCGCCGGCGATCCCGACTTCGCCTGGCTGCGACGGCGCGCGGCCTACAGCGCCACCCTCTACGACCGCTTCCGCATCGATCACCTGGTCGGCTTCTACCGCACGTACATGCGGCCCTACGAGCGGCGGCGGGACGAGCGGGGCAAGCTCGTCCCCGGGACCTTCGACCCGCCGACCGAGCCGGAGCAGCTCGTCCACGGCGAGAAGGTCGTCGGCGCAGTCATGGCCAGCGCCGGCGAGCGCGGCGCCAGGCTCATCGCCGAGGATCTCGGCTCGATCCCCGCCTACGTCGGCCCCTCGCTGCAGAAGCTGGGCGCCCCCGGCTACAAGGTCCTGATCTGGGAGAAGGACGGCGACGCCTTCCGCGATCCTGCCGCGTACCCTGCCCTCTCCGTCGCCACCTTCGGCACCCACGACACCGCCCCCGTCGCGGTGTGGTGGGACGAGCTGCCCGAGGCCGAGCGGGCCGAGGTCCGCAAGCTACCTGGCCTGAAGGACATGCCCGAGCTCGGCAAGGAGTTCACCCCGGCCGTCCACGCCGCCCTGCTCCACCTCATCCTCGCCGCCGGCAGCGACCTCGTCCTGCTCCTCTTGCAGGACCTGCTCGGCGTGCGCGACCGGATCAACAAGCCCGCCACTCTGGGCGACCACAACTGGACCTGGCGTCTGCCGAGCCCGCTGGAGAAGCTGCGCAGCGACCCGCAAGTCACCGCCGCGCTGGCGCGGGTGCGGGCCGCAGTGGTCGCCAGCGGTCGCCGTCTCCCGCCCTGATCGGCCCGCGGCGGCGGCACCGTCGACAGGCGCGCTGTGGTAGCCTCGCGGCGCATGTCGCTCCGCCCCCGTCTCCGCGCCCTCTGTGTCCCGCTCGCAGCCGTAGCGCTGCACCTCTTCGGCTGCCAGCCGGTCGACAGCAAAACCGACGCCAAGCCGGCCGCCAAGACCGAGGCCGCGCCGACCAAGACCGAGACCCCGCCGCCCGCGCCCGCCGTCGCAGCGCCCGACGTCAAGCCGGCCGTCGCGCCCGACGCCGCCGCCACCGTCGGCCAGGGCTCCGTCGTCACCCTGATCGAAGCCGGCGCCGAGCCGCGCGAGCCGCTGCGGCTCAAGCTCACCGCCGGGCAGGAGCAGGCCATGATCATGACCATGCGGATGGGCATGGCCATGCAGATCGGCCCCAACGCGATGCCGAAGACCGACATCCCGCCGATGCAGATGACCATGAACCTCAAGGTCACCGAGATCACCGGCGAGGGCGACATCCGCAGCGAGTTCAGCCTCGAAAAGATCGAGGTCCTGCCCGACCCGAAGGTCCCTGCGGCCATGGTCGATCAGCTCAAGACCGTGCTCGGCACCATGAACAAGATGTCGGGCACCTCGCTCATCACGCCGCGCGGGATCGTCAAGTCGGCCGACTTCAACATGCCGGCGGACGTGAACCCGCAGATCAAGCAGACCATCGACAGCATGCGGCAGCAGATCAACCAGATGTCGGTGCCCTTCCCCGAGGAGGCGCTCGGCGTCGGCGCCAAGTGGACCGTCACCCAGCAGCTCGACCAGCAGGGCATGAAGCTCGACCAGGTCGCCACCTGGGAGCTCAAGGGCCGCGACGGCACCGTCGTCCAGCTCGCCAGCACGATCGTGCAGACCGCCGCCCCGCAGAACATCGCCGCCCCCGGCATGCCCGCGGGCGCCAAGGTCAGCCTCGACCGCCTCGACTCGAGCGGCGCCGGCACGACCCAGGTCGACCTCGCCCGGGTCGCCCCGATCAAGGGCGACATGAACCTCAAGTCCTCGATCGCCATGACCACCGACGCCAACGGCGTGAAGATGCCGATGACCATGGACATGGACCTCAACCTGCAGATCAGCGGCAACTAGCCCCGCTGCCTGCGTCGGGCCGGCGAGCGGCGCCCCTTCGCGGGCGCCGTTTTCATTGGGTCCGTTGCGCGCTTTCGTCCCGCGCAAAGGACGCTGGTCCGGTGCACCTCACAGCCGGTTCACCTAAACAAACAATCGACAACGTTAAGCTTAAATTCCTTGCGTAGGTTTCGGAGGTCTTATAAGACTTGTTGCAAGGATTAACTGTTTTGCAGCTTTATCACCTGGTCACCTCGCTCGCGGACGCCTGCATTTGCGCAGGCACGCGGCGGCGAGCAGGCGGCTGCCGGCGGGAGATCCAGAAGACATGTCGCAACGTGCATGTCCATAAGGACATGTGCTTGCTCAACCCGATCTACCGACGCGAGGAAGGTGCGAGATGAAGCGAGTATGGACGACCCTTACGGCCGCTCTGGTGTTGATGGCGTGCGAGAGCGAAAAGCCCCCGCAGAACCCGACCGGGACCGTCGACGACACCACCACGGCGGACCCCAGCGAGAGCGGCAGCGAGACCAGCAACAGCGAGACCGCAGACCCGCCGCCGCAGACGACCGAGAGCTCGCCCACCAGCGAGGACACGACCGAGGACACCGACACCACCGGCGACACCACCTGCAGCTTCATCGCCTGCGACACCAGCGGCGGGAACGAACCACCGCCCCAGTGCGACAACTGGGCCCAGGACTGCCCCGACGGCGAGAAATGTGCCGCCTTCGCCAACGACGGCGGGACCTCGTGGAACAGCCTCAAGTGCGTCCCGGTCGAGGAGAACGGCGGCGCCCCGGGTGACCCGTGCACCGTCGAGGGCAACGGCGTCAGCGGCGTCGACTCGTGCGCCTTCGGCTCGATGTGCTGGAACGTCGACCCGGACTCGGGCCAGGGCACCTGCGTCGGCCTGTGCACCGGCTCGCCCGAGGCCGCCGACTGCGCCGACTCCATGACCACCTGCGTGATCGCCAACGAGGGCGTGCTCAACCTGTGCCTGCCGCAGTGCGACCCGCTGCTGCAGAACTGCATGGGCAACGATCTGTGCCTGCCGAACCCCGACGACGAGGGCTTCGTCTGCGTCCTCGACGCCTCCGGCGACACCGGCGTCGCCTTCGACCCGTGCGAGTACGCCAACGCCTGCGACAAGGGCCTGGTGTGCCAGGACCCCGGCTTCGCCAGCGAGTGCGACCCCTCGGCGCTCGGCTGCTGCCTGCCCTACTGCGACGTCACCGAGCCCGACTGCCCCGGCGCCGGCCAGGATTGCATCCAGTGGTACGAGCCCGGCACCGCCCCGCCCGGCCTCGAGAACGTCGGCCTGTGCGGCATCCCGATGGGTTGATCGAGTAGGTTGATCGCTTCGCTTGAACTTACCGCGGGGACATGTTCGTAAGGACATGTCCCCGCGGTCCGCTTCACACCGCCGCCGCCGCGCCGAGGGTCCGCGCGACCAGGGCGCCCATCCACACCAGGCAGGCGATCTGCGCCGCGAACGCGGTGAAGCGCAGGTTGACCGCCGCGCGGGTCCCCGAGGCGACGTGGACGACCGTCTGCACCACCCGCGCCGCCAGGTAGGTGATCGCCAGCGCGTCCATGCGTGAGGAGCCGGCGTGGACCACCGCCCCGGTCAGCACCACCGCCGCGAACAGCGGCAGGTTCTCCACGCAGTTGAGGTGGGCCCGCATGGTCCGGCGGTAGCGGTCGGAGCCGTGGGGCACGTCGGCCGGGAAACCGGCTTCGGGCGCGGTCCCCATGGCGACGGCGAGTACGCGCGGTGTCACGATCCCCAGGACGGCGACGAGGAGGGTCCACGCCCCGAAACCGAGCAAGCAGAGCAGCGGTGTGTGCATTCTGCCAGCATATCGTCTCCTGGCTGTGACCTGGAGCGACGCGCGCGGGCACCGCCTGGAGCGTCGAACAGGCGGACCGAGCAGCGTTCGGCCCGCGGGGGCCCACGGCGACGGCGCCGGCGGCCATGACCTGCGCCACGAACGACGCGGCGCCGGCCGGATTGCGCGAACGCGCGGGGCCTGTTACCTCTCGCCGGGACCGTGCCTGCCTCGCGTCCATCGATCGCCCTCGGCCTAGTCGCGAGCCTGTCGCTCGGCTCGTGTCTCTACGACTCCAACTCGCCCGACCTCACCGGTCAGGACGTCCGCCTCACGATCCTTCACACCTCGGACGTGCACTCGCGGATCTTGCCGTACGACCACGATCCTCTTTACACCGAGCAGCAGCTCGGTCTCGCGGAGGGTCGCGGGCCGTACGGCGGCGTCGCCAAGATGGCCCACATCGTCAAGCGGGAGCGCGAGCACGCGGCTCGCTCGCTCTGGCTCGACTCGGGCGACCTGTTCCAGGGCGCCCCGATCTTCAACATCTTCCGCGGCGAGGCCGAGGTGCGGGCGATGTCGATGGCCGGCCTCGACGCCATGGCGCTCGGCAACCACGAGTTCGACCACGGCCCCGAGAACGTGCTCGAGCAGTTCTCGAGCTTCGGCGACTTCGACCTGCTGGCCGCCAACTACGAGTTCGAGGACGACGCCAAGCCGTTCGCCAAGCAGTTCGACATCATCGTCAAGCCGTTCGTCGTCTACAACGTCGACGGCCTCAAGCTCGGCATCATCGGCATGGGCAACCTGAGCTCGATGAACAGCCTCGAGGACGGCACCAACAACCTGGGGGTCCTGCCCAAGGAGACCCTGCAGACCGTCCAGTTCTACACCAACTTCCTGCGCGAGTCGGTCGACCTGGTGGTCCTGCTCGACCACCTCGGCCTGACCGAGGACGAGGTCCTGGCGCGCAACATCTGTGGCCTCGACCTGATCCTCGGCGGCCACCACCACATCGCCCTCAGCCCGCCCAAGCTGATCGACTACAACCCCGACGCCAAGTACATCTCGGCCCAGCCCGACATGGACGCCGAGGTCATCACCGTCGACAGCGAGGGCGAGGAGGAGGACCCGGAGGTCGGCGGCGAGCCCAACGGCACCGACCCGCCGCGCGGGATCGGCGAGTGCAAGCCGGAGAACCGGCGCCAGACCCTGCTGGCCCACCCGAACGCCTTCTCCAAGTTCGTCGCGCGCCTCGACCTCGTCGTCCGCGACAAGCGCATCATCTCGCACAAGTTCAAGCTGTTCCCGATCGACACCACCGTCCCCGAGGACCCCGAGACCCGCGAGGTCCTGCAGGAGTACCTCAACGAGATGCAGCAGACGCTGCTGCTCGACCGCGTGATCACCACCGCGACCGAGCCCCTGCGGCGGTTCGGCAACACCGGCGGCGACAGCATGCTCGGCAACCTGGTCGCCGAGGCGATGCAGTACCGCCGCTACATCGAGACCGAGTTCTGCGTCACCAATTCGCTCGGCATCCGCACCGACATCCTCGCCGGCCCGATCACGTACGAGCAGATGTACAACGTGATGCCGTTCGAGAACACGATCACGACGATGACCCTGAGCGGCATCGAGGTCCAGGAGCTGCTCGACTTCGCCACGCGCTCGAGCGCCGAGCGCGGCTGCAACTCGCAGATCCAGGTCTCGGGCATCAGCTTCACGATGAACTGTCGCAACGGCAAGGCCGAGGACATCCACGTCAACGGCGAGCCGCTCGAGCGCGCCCGCGCCTACGACATGTGCACCAACGATTACATGGCGTGGGGCGGCAGCGGCTTCCGCATGCTCAAGCGCAACACCACCAAGGTCAACACGGGCATCCCGATCCGCGAGGCGATGATCCAGTACATGCGGGACATCCCGCAGCTGCCCGCCTGCTACGACACGAACACCCCGCTCGACCTGTGCAAGTCCGGGTACGCAGTGCCCGACGGCCGGATCGTCACCAAGTACTAGGAACGAGGCTGACCGTCATGACTCCGAAGCACCCCGTCGCCGCGCTCGCGCTGCTCTTCGCCGGCGGCCTCGCCTGCGTCCAGGAGATCGACAAGAGCTCCGGCAAGGTCGCGCCGCTCAGCTTCAAGGTCGAGATCGAGGGCGAGGCCGGCAGCGAGGAGAACCCGCTGACCTACAGCAGCACCGGTCGGCAGTTCGTCCTCGACATCCGCGCCGTCGATGACGCCGGCGAGACGGCCACCTGGTTCTCGGGACAGGTCCAGCTCGACGTCGCCCCGCGCGGGCGCCTCGCGCCCAACCAGGCCAGCACAGTCACCCTGCAGGACGGCCAGGCGATCGGCGTCCCGGTCGAGATCGTGCGGGCCCACGGCGCCACCAACATCTGGGTCGAGGACCGCGGCAGCGACGAGGCCCCCGGCAGCTACGCCACCGGCCTGTCGCCGACCATCCACATCGCCCACCCCACCCTGCGCGAGATCAACGAGACCGACATCCCGGCCAGCTCGCCGCTCGACGGCGACTTCGTCAAGGTCAACGCCGAAGGCCGCACTCTGGTGGTCACCGGCATCGCCGTCGACGGCTTCTACCTGACCGACCTCACCGACATGACGGCCGGCTTCAACGCCATCTTCGCCCACACGCACTCGCGGCCGAAGGGCGTCGAGCAGGGCTCGGTGATCGAGGAGATCATCGGCACAGTCACCGAGTTCTACGGCTTTACCGAGCTCGGCTTCCCGACCTATCGCGTCGGCGGCAAGCTGGAGAACCTGGTGCCGGTGGAAATCACCGGCGATCTCGTCGACGACGATCAGGCGATGGAGAAGCTGGAGAGCCGCCTCGTCGAGGTGCGAGACGTCACGGTGTGTCCGCTGGGTGACGGCTTCGCTACGTTCGGCCAGTGGGTGGTGCTCGTCGACCCTGCCGGCAACTGCAACAACGGCCAGGGCGGCGTCAACGTCGTCAGCGCCCTCAGCGCGACCGGCTTCGACCCGGCCGACCACGTCGGCGGCAAGCTGCACATCGTCGGCGACCTGCGCTTTCACGCCGCTGCGCGACCGAACTGGCTGCTCTACACGCGCGGCGACGACGACATCCAGATCACGACGAAGTAGCCGCGCTGCGCTCCTTCGCGTGTCTCTGCGGCGCCGCGGCGCGGCCGCTTCGGGGACGCGTGGGGCGCCGACGTCGGTGCGTCGACGCCTGTTTGTCGACCGTGTCACAGCGTTCGCTGGGGGATCGCCTCACAGGCCGGTCCAGGAATCAGTCTTCGCTTGCTGCGATCACGAGCGCCCGGCTTGACATCGCGCATGGCCGCAAAGTAAGTGTCCGGGCGCACGGAACGCCCCTCTGGCGGCACGCGCCGCGAATCACTGCACGGCCTCTCGAGGCCACGAGATGCGAAGGAGCTGGATCATGCGTCGACTCGTCCCCTGCACCGCGCTGTGTTTGCTCGCCTGCAACGCGTTCAACAACACGACGAACACCGCCGGCGACGACGCGACCGCCACCGAGGGCACCGCCGGCACCACCGACAACCCGCCGACGACCAGCAACGAGCCGACCGACGGCGGCGGCCTGCAGGACACGACCATCTACGACCTGCAGCAGGACAAGGTCACCCCGAACAAGCTCGTGCGCGTCAAGGACGTGGTCGTCGTCTCGCCGACGAAGTTCAGCGGCAGCGGGGCCGGCAGCGTGTTCATTCAGGAGCTCGACGGCGGCGAGTACTCGGGCATCCAGCTCTACATCTACCCTGACACCGCGACCGAGCTGATGGCTCAGGGCAAGGTGCCGAAGCCGGGCGACAAGCTCACCGTGGTCGGCGAGTACGTCGAGTACAAGGCGATGGACGACACCGGCACCGAGACGTTCAGCGAGATCAACATCTCGCTGCCGGACGACATCATGATCACCGGCACCGCCGACGCCCCGACCCCGCCGGTCGTCTCGCCGCCCGACATCGCCAACGGCGGCGCGCTGACCGAGGTGTGGGAGAGCGTCCCGGTCACCGTCGAGAACGTCGACGTCACCAACCCGGACCTCGGCTTCGGCGAGTACGAGGTCACCGGCGGCCTGCACGTCGACGACATGTTCTTCCTGCCCGAGGGCGGGCCCAAGCCGCCGATGGGCACGACGCTGACGCTCACCGGCCCGCTGATCTACAACTTCGGCAACTTCAAGCTGGTCCCGCGCAGCTGCGACGACTACGTCGGCTTCGAGTGCATGGGCGGCAACACGACCGACACCGACACCGAGACCACCGGCCCGATGGGCGCGGTCACCATCTTCGACATCCAGCAGGGCGCGGTCCCCGAGGGCAACTTCGTCACCGTCGAGAACGTGGTCGTCACCAGCCCGCTGAACTTCAAGGGCGACGGCTTCTTCGTCCAGGACCCGGCCGGCGGCGAGTACTCGGGCATCTACGTCTACATCAACCAGAACCCCGACATGCTCGCGGTCCAGCCCGGCGACGTCGTCACCATCAACGGGCTCTACACCGAGTTCTACGACATGTCCCAGATCACCGCCGGCCAGGCCGGCGACGTGGTCGTCACCGGCACCGACGCCGTGCCCTCGCCGCTCGTCGTCTCGCCCGCCGACATCGCCACCGGCGGCGCGATGACCGAGAACTACGAGTCGGTCCTCGTCAGCGTCGAGAACGTCACCGTCGCCGCCGAGGCCAACATGTTCGGCGAGTGGACCATCGACGACGGCCTCCTGCTCGACGACCTGTTCTTCGCCACCGCCGACTGGCCCAAGCCGGCCGTGGGCGACACCTTCACCTCGATCACCGGCCCGCTGGTGTACAGCTTCGAGAACTTCAAGCTCGCCCCCCGCACGGCCGAAGACCTGGCCCAGTAACCAGGCCGCCCCCCCCCGCCGAAGCCCGCAGCCCTGGCCCCGTAGCCGAGAGCGACCACGTCCCCATGCAGTGGCCCCTTCCCGCCGCCGTCCTCGCCATCGCCTGGCTCGCGCCCGGCCTCGCCCTCGCGCTCCAGCCCAGCTCCGGTGACTCCGGTCCACCGCCGGGCTCGAGCCAGCCGCCGGCCCCCGCGACCCAGACGCCCGCGCCGCCGGCCCCGTCGGCCGCGCCGCCGCCCGCGGAGCTGGAGGCCGGCAGTCCCGAAGGACCTGTCCCTCCGGTCAGCACCCAGGCCGTCGACGTCGACGCCCTGCAGCGCGAGCTCCGGGCCCTGCGCACGCGGGTCGACCGCGCCGAGCAGCGCCTCGCCGCGCAGGAGCAGCGCCGCAACACCGACGACCTGCGGGCGATGCCGTCGACCGGCTTCAACCAGTGGACCGCCGGCAACGCGATGGCGACGCGCCTGACGTTCGCCATCTCCGACGACAACCTGCTCGCCGGCGCGAAGGACCGCTCGCCCGCGGCCGGCTTCAAGCTGGCGGCCGACCGCCTGTTCTACGACGCCATCGAGCAGGAGAAGCGCGGCTTCGAGACCGAGACGCAGTTGGTCGTCTACAAGCGCATGCCGACGTTCTTCAAGCGGATGGACGCGGAGGCCGCGTTCGTCACCGAGATCGAGCAGTGGCACGACGGCAAGACGTTCCAGAACTACACGCAGCTCAGCGACGACGGCTCGTACGGCAAGCTCAACTTCTACACCAAGCGCAACGACTACACCGGCGATAACGTCTCGCTGACGATGTTCCCGGTCGACTCGCAGCGCTTCCTGCTCGGCTACACGTACGCGGTGACGTGGGGCGGCGAGCGCATGTTCCCCAACAACACCGGCCAGACCCCGGGCTTCCGCCTGCGCTACGACTGGAACGTCGGCAGCGGCAAGGACAGCTACGTGTTCCTCGGCGCCAAGTCGGCGCGCCTGCTCAACGAGAAGCTCAACGAGCCCCAGACCTACTACTCGGCGCTGGCCGGCTTCGGCATCGGCTTCACCCCCTGGCTCGCCTGGGAGGTCAACGGCGGCTACTACCAGTCGGGCGCGTTCCCGATGTTCTCGCCGAACTCGAAGATCGGCGGCAAGACGGTCCAGACATTCGGCGGCTCGACCCGCCTCACCGCCCACTGGGGCGTCCCGATCGGCACCTCGATCGACTTCCAGCTGTTCCGCTACAGCCCCGACGCCAGCTTCCTGCTGACGCAGAACCAGATCTACGACAACCGGATCGCCGGCTCGGCCGCTGTCGAGTTCACCACGGTCGGCCAGACGCTGCAGAAGTTCGAGGAGCCCGACACGACCCGGATCCAGCCGGCCAAGGCGGCCGCGTTCCTCGGCAAGCTGCGGATCAAGAAGCTGCGCCTGTTCGCCAACGCCATCTACCGGGACCTGGCCTTCGTGGTCCTGTCGATCCCCGGCGTGTTCCCCTACCAGACGTTCCCCAAGGAGGCGCAGGTCTCTCCGGAGCTGTGGGGCTCGGTCGGCTTCGACTACTACTTCGAGCGCTCGAAGCTGACGCCCGGCGCAGTGCTGGCCTACAAGTCGCCGGCGTCGATCAAGGTCGGCGACACGACCAACGTCTACCGCGAGTACTGGGACCAGGAGGTCCTCCCCGCCGGCGAGAACCCGTTCGACATCCTGTCGGGCAAGCTGACGCTCAAGTGGGACATCGCGCCGTTCTTCGTGGTGGTGTCCGAGCTCCGCTACACGCTCGACAACAACCGCACGAAGTTCGTCAAGGCGAGCAACGAGTCGGGCCGGATCCGCGTGTTCGAGGACCCGAACGTGACCAACCGCCTCGGCTTCTTCCTGCTCGCGCAGGCGCGCTGGTAAGCAAGAGGCTCTCGCCGTCCCGGGCCGCGCGGACCTCGTCCGCGCGGCCCTCGTCGTCTGGGTCGTCAGGGCGCGCTCGGGTCGAGCACGCGGCCGAACCAGAGCAGCGTGTCGGTGCCGCGGTCGCGGATCGCGAACAGGAACGGTCGGTCGGCGGTGAAGCTCTGGTCCGCGCCGATGCCTCCTTCGGTGTCGTAGAGCACGATCGCGGTGGCGGCGGCGGCCTCGACGCCCTTCTCGTCCACGCCGAGGAAGGTGCTGTGATACACGTCGGCGATCGCCATCTGGATGCTCGAGAGGCCCGAGAAGTCGCCGCCGCCGAGCTCGAAGGACTTCGTCATCCCGAGCGCCTGCAGGGCCTTCTTGAGCCCGAAGGCGCTCTCGAACGTGAAGCGGGGGACGCCGAGCTCGAGGGGCTGCAGGCTCAGGCCGGCGAGCACCTCGCCCAGCCCGGCGCCGTCGAGGCCCGCGACGTACGCGTCGAACGTGCCCGCCTCGGGCAAGATGAAGACCATCGACAGCTCGCTGCCCCGCAGCGGCAGCTCCGCCGCCTCGACGCCCGCCCCCTTGAAGTAGGAGGTCGTGTCGAACACGCCGTGCATCATCGCCACCTCGACCTCGCTGGCGTCCTTGCGCGTGAACTTCGCGCCCTCCTGCACGTACTCGAAGGGCCGTTCCCAGGGCGCCTTGAGGTAGAGCGCGTTGACGAGGACACCGGTGACCGTGGAGAAGATCGACTTCGGCGGCAAGAGCTCGTCGATCCGGTCGGCGGTCTCGCCTGCGACCCACTTGTTGATCGCCTTGCGCGAGCCCTCGGGATCGTCGCGGAAGTCGAGCGCGTGCATGTCGCTCCCGTAGTGAACTGCGAGCACGTCGAGGAAGGGCAGCTCCCACTCGACATCCAGGCGCCCGAACACCTGATTGACGAGCCTGAGCTGGACCGAGTCGTCGCCCTCGACCTCGCCGGACGTCGGCAGCTCGCGCGCCGCGAACTCGAGGTCGATGTGGTTGAACGCGTTGTGCAGGCGCGGCTTGTCGAGCGTGAAGTGGAGCGCGTCGGCGATCTCCGCCTCGCTGACGGTGCGCGCGCCCTCGTGGAGCATGCCGAACGCGACCCGGAGGCTCGTCGGCGAGATGGCGCGGTTGTCCTCGCCGGCCGGCAGGGCCTTGAAGAGCTCCACGGCGAAGTCCCGCTCTTCGGCCGCCAGCGTGGCGAGCTCCTCGGCGGTCGCGTCCGGCGCGAGGTTCCGCGGCTTGTCCGAGCCGACAGCCTCGCCCGGCGGCGGATTCACCCCCCCAGGAGTGCCATCCGTGGTGCTCGAAGTCGGGTCGTCGGTGGTGCCCTCGGTCTCACTCGCGCCCTCGCCAGGGCTCGTCCCGGTGCAGGCGACCGCGCTCAGAAGCAGAGCCAGAGTGGGCAGGGCGAAGATACGGTTCCGTGTGATGGCCGGCATGAGGTTCTGAGAGGTCGCAGGGGCAAGACATATGCCAACCGAAAGAGCGGGCCGCCCCGAGGCTCGCTCGGCTCCCCGTGACACCAAGGCCATGTGACCGTGACACGGAGGTCATGGCCGCGTTCCTCGCGGCGCCGCGAATGCCGCTGGATGCGCGACGGAGGCCCAGACGAACTCGACCGCGCTCGTCCGGCGGCGCATCGACGAGCGACGCCGGCCAATGTGGTGGGGCCGACGCGGCGTCGACCGTGAGGCAGAGGCGACGTTCGCAGCGCGACATCCCATGTCCCAAGGGACACATCATGATGTCCCTTGAGACATCCCGCCGGGCCGACACGGGAGCCACCGGCGGCCGAGGGTGCGCCTGCGCGCCCGCATGCGCTGCGACCCCCACTCGACCCGCCGCAGGTCGCAGCGACGCGCCCTCACGCCAGCTCGTGCAATAGCGCCGTCAGGGCCTCGGGCGCCGAGGCGAACGGCGAGTGGCTGGTCTTGAGGGTCTTGCGGTCGAAGCGGTTGTCGGGCGTCCAGGCGTCGGCCTCGCGGATCATGAGGTCCTGCAGGGCGAGCGGCAGGGCGCGATCCTCGGTGAGACGGATGAAGGTCCGCGGCAAGCGACCCCAGCGCTCCTTCGTCGCGCCGACCTCGGTGGTCCAGTAGCCGAGCGGCAGGTCGGGCGTCAGCGCGAGGGCGAAGGCGAGGAACTCCTCTGCCGGGACGTCGTGGTAGAAGGCGGCGCGCAGGGTGTCGCGGTACTTGGCGTCGCCGCGCGGGTCGATGCGGACGACGCCGGTGTGCGCCGGATCGCCGAGCATCAGGCCGTCGAAGTGCGCCTGCCTGGCCTCGGGCAGGTCGCCGTAGGCGCTCGAGCGACCGCGCCGCACGGGGCAGTACGCGCTGAGGTAGACGAGACGACCGACGAGCTCCGGCGCGCGCTCCCCCACCCGCGTGATCACAGTGCCGCCCATGCTGTGGCCGACGAGGATCGGCCGCGATTCGCCCTGCAGCTCACGCAGGGCGGCGATCACGACATCGACGCCGTCGTCGAGGCGGATGTCCTTCTGCGGCGAGACCTCGGCGGCGAGGGCCGCCTTGTCGCCGGTCAGGTACGCGCGCGGGAACCGGGCCGAGAGGCCGTGGCCCGGCAGGTCGATCGCCACCACGCGATGGCCCCTGGCGCTGAGCAGCCGGACGACGCGCGTCCAGTGCAGCGCGCTGTGCCAGGCGCCGTGGATCAGCAGGTACGTGCGCGAGGGTTTGGCCGCCGCGTGGGCCTCGCCGGGGGCGAGGAACGCCGCCGCGCCGGCGGCGAGTCCGAGGTTCTGCAACAACTGTCGACGTCTCATGGTCCGGTCGCCTCCTGGGTGCGACTCGCGGCCCTCGCGGCCTCGGCGCTCTGCTGCGCCGCAGCCTTGAGGGTCGCGAGCAGGCGATCACGACGCTCCTCCAGCTCCGCGATCAGCAGCTCGATCTCCGCCAGCTTGTCGCGGTGCGCCTGCAGGGCGACGGGACAGAGCACGGCGGCGCCGCCGGTGAACATGCAGGCCGGAAAGGTCGCGATCTCTTCGAGCGAGAAGCCGAGACGGATCATGCGCACGACGTGCTTCACCTCGGCCACCGCCTCGTCGCCGAAGTCGCGATAGCCATTGAGGAGACGACCGGCGCTGAGCAGCCCGGCCTTCTCGTAATGGCGGATCGCACGGGCGCTGACCCCGGTGCGCGTCGCAAGCTCTCCGATCTTCATCGACTCCTCCCGGACGGCACCCTAAACCTTGACGTCAGTGTCAAGGTCAAGCGGAAACCGCCGGGGAGCATCACGGCCTCGCAGGCGCTCGCGCGCGAGCGACGTCGAGGCCGCAGGGGCGCGACAGCGGCCGCGCCCCTGCGAGCTAGCGAGCCTGCTCAGTGCAGGTCGAGCCCGCTCACGCCGCCGATCCGTCGCGAGTCGGCAGCGCCGTACTGCTGACCTCCGGCCGGATAGGTGACGATCGCCTGCACCGCGCCGATCGAGCTCACCGAGTCGAAGTCGTAGCCCATGTTCTGCAGGCTCGTCCGCACCGAGCTGGAGAAGCCCGACTCGATCTCGGTGTCGGCCGAGCTGCTCCCGCTGTCGATCGACAGCCGCGGGCGCTGCACCGCCTGCGAGAGGGTCAGATTGTGGTCGATGAGGTTCAGCGTCACCTGCAGCAGGGCGTTGAGGATGCCGGTGCCGCCCGGCGAGCCGTAGGCCGCGATCAGCTCGTCGCCGAGGAACACCATCATCGGCATGATGGTCGTCCGCGGGCTCTTGCCGCCCTTGACGTCGTTGGCCGCGGGGTTGGCCGCGGTGCCCTGGGGGTCGTCGTTGAAGTTGAGCAGCTGGTTGTTCAGCATGAAGCCGCGGCCGCGGACCATCAGCCCCGGGCCCCAGGCGTCGCTGATCGTGCTGGTGACGCTGACGACGTTGCCGGCCTTGTCGATGATGGTGTAGTGCGTGGTGTCGACGCCCTCGGGCTCCGGGCCCTTGCTCGTGGTCGGCTTCTTCTGTGCGATCGGCCCCGCGGGGACGTTCGGCGGACTGCCGGCCGAGAAGCTCGAGCGCCGCTGGCCGGGGGTGATCAGGTTGGCGCGCGACTGCACGTAGCTGGGCGCCAGGAGGCCGCCGATCGGCACGGGGTAGAAGTCGGGATCGCCGAGCCACCTGCCGCGGTCGGCGAACGCGGCGCGCATCACCTCCTGCATGACGTTGAGGGTCCGGAGCTCGCCGAACTCGTAGTCACCGGCGCCGATCGAGAAGTTCCAGCGCGCCTCGAGGCTCTCGAGCATTTCGAGCATCTGCAGCAGGAAGACCCCGGACGACGGCGGCGGCGCGGTGACGATGGTGTGGCCGTGGTAGCTGCCGACCAGGGGGGCGTGGGCGAAGTCGGGGTTGGCGTCGTCCGGATCGAACACGCCGAGCTTGTAGTTGGCGAGGTCGGCGCAGGTCATGCGACCGCGACCGCCGGAGTTGCTGCTGCGGGTCGCGGTCTGCGTCTCGACGATCGCCGACGCGATCCCCGAGGCGTCCGAGCAGTTGTAGAACGCGGGGGCGCCCCGCGCGGCGATCGCCTGCAGGGTCGTCGCCAGCCTGGGCTGCCTCAGCAAGGTGCCGGTCGAGAGGCTGTTGCCGTTGGGCCGGAACACGCCGCGCGCCTCGGCGTAGTAGCCCTTGTTGAGCGAGTTGGTGGAGGTCTCCAGCCGCAGCTTCGACGACCCGGTCTCGCCGGCCAGCCGCGAGCTGATGTTGAAGCCGTTGGTGGCCGCCGCGATCGCTGGCGCGAGCACGTCCTTTGGCTTCATGGTGCCGTACTCTTCCAGCGCGTGGAGCATGCCCTTCACGGTGCCGGGCACGCCGACGGCGTAACCACTCGTCTGCTTGACGTCGGACGAGTGCGAGGTGTCGTACATCCCGATCGGGGCGTTGGCCGGCGCGACGTCGCGGAAGTCGATCACGATGGTGTCTTCGGGCGGCGCGTCCGCGAAGTGGATCAGCATGAACCCGCCGCCGCCCATGCCCGAGGACTGCGGCTCGACGACGTTGAGCATGAACTGCACCGCGACGGCCGCATCGACGGCGTTGCCGCCCTTGGCGAGGATGTCGCGCCCGGCCGTGGCGGCCAGCGGCTCGGTGGTGGTGACGACGCCGCCGTGGAACGACTCTACAGGCCCGGTCTGGTTCGGCGTGGTGGGTAGCCGGGGGTCGGCCAGGGCCCGAAATTCCAGCTCGTCGTCCGCGACGGCGGTGAGCTCGTCCGCCTCGATACACGCGCCCTGGGTGACGAGTGCGGCGGCGAGCAACGCCCGTACGCCGGGTGAAAACTTGCCTCGATCTTGTTTCGACATCCGAAGCTCCTCTCCAGTCGCGGAGCTCCGGACGTACGATCGTCCGCGAGCTCCGCGTCGTTCGAGAAAGCTAGCGCGTGATGATCGGCGCGTTCGCAGGCTGTGTGACGGGCGACTCGACGTCGCGGGCGAGTCGTTCGTCTTCGCCGCGGCCTTGTCGATCGCGACACACGATCGCAGTGATCCAGGATCACGATCGCGGCGGGGCCCGGCCGCGAGCTCGTGATCCCGGCGGCACGGTCCCACTCTTCTCGCGGATGTCCGCGATGTGGTCGCGACTGCGGCCACGGAGCGCCCGCAGGTCCCCGCGGCGCAGGCCCGTCACCGGGCCGCGCGGGCTCGCTGCTCGATGGGGCATGTCCATCGGGTCATGCTCGATCGAGCATGCCCTGATGGACATGTCTCTTCGCGCGCCATCACGGTCGGTCCCACCACTTCGACAGCTTGGCGCCCGGGCGCCCGGGGTTGGCGGCGTAGTGCGAGACGTCGTTGTAGAGCATCAGGCGGGCGCGCACGACGTCCTTGAACTCGAGGATGTTGAGGCACGCGGGGGCCTGGTCGAGGCGGTCGCGGTAGCCGCGGGCGTCGATGCCGAGGAGGCTCGACAGGACCAGGCGGATGGTCGCCTTGTGCGAGACGATCGCGACGGTCTGGCCGGCGTGCTGCAGGACGATCCGGCGGACGACGGGCAGCGCGCGGGCCATCACCTCCAGGCCCGGCTCGCCGCCCTGGGGCGCGAAGGTGTACGGGTCCTCCTCCCACGCGCCGTACTCCTCGGGGAAGCGCGCCTCGACCTCCGCGCGCGTGAGGCCCTCCCAGCGGCCGTGGTCGATCTCCCGCAGGCCCGGGTCGGCGATCGGCGCGCTGCGACAGGCGGTGGACACGATCGTCGCAGTCTCGTACGCGCGCCGCAGCGGGCTCGCGTACACGGCCGCGAGCTCTTGATCGGCGAGCCGCTCGGCGAGGCACTGCGCCTGACGCCGGCCCTCGTCGGACAGCTCGACGTCGGTCGAGCCGGCGAAGCGGTCCTCGGCGGACAGCACGGTGGCGCCGTGGCGGATGAGCAGGACTCGGGTGGACATGCACCCGAGGGTTGCCGGTTCCACGCGAAGTGCAAGCGCCCCGGAGACTCGGAGCCGACGACCCGCGGTCGTCAGCCCCTGCAGCCCTCAGAGGTCGATGCCGCCGTCGAACTCCTGCAACACGGGCTCCTTCTCCGGCTCCGGCTTCGCCTTCGGCGCCCTGGTCGGCGCCTTGGGCCGGGCGGCCGGCGGAGGCGTGATCGCGGGCTTCTCGCCGCGCTCGATCCGCGGCTCCGGGGCCAGTTCGCCATCCATCACCTGCTCCGGGGTCGGAGGCTCGAGCGCCTGGGGCACGTTGACGCCTCCGGCGATCGAGCGCATCACGACCTCCTCCTCGGTCGCCAGCTTGTCGGCGCCCTTCACCGGCCCGTGCGGCGTGCAGGCGCTGAGGGCCGCGGCCACCCCGGCCGCGGCGGCCGCCTCCGGCAGCCAGCGCCGGAGCAGGCGGGCCGCCGGGACCAGCGCGGACGGGCGAGCGCGCGGTGAATCGGCGTACTGCAGCTCCCCCTGGGCGTCGCGCCGGAGCGACACGCACACCGAGCGGCCGCGATTGGCGGCCAGGAACGCCTCGGCCTCGGCGCGCGGCCAATTGGCGAGGACGTGGACGTCTTTCTGACAGTGATCGCAGAAGAATTGGCGGCCGCTGCGGTCGGCGTCGAGGTCGATGGGGCAAGGCCGGGAGATCTTCAGGGTGCGCGTGTCCATCGTCGCCGCCCGAAACGCCGCCCCCAGGACCGCGGCTTACACCCCCGTCGGGCGCCCGCAAGTGCGGAGCGGACCGCCTGCCCCCTGCTCGGCCCCGCGCGGCCGGCCGAGAGCACCCGCGGGCCGCGGAACGTCCATGACTCAATGGACATGTCCGATAAGACATACCAACCATTCTCGCCGTCGACGATGCCACGGCCGCGAGCGAGCGCCGGACGAACGGCGCGATCTCGTGCCATTGGCAGGCGCGCCGGCATCCACGACACTCCCGCCATGCCGTCGCTGCCCCCTGGACCGCGCTCGACCTTGCTGACCAGCTTCGCGGTGATGCGCGAGCCGCTCGGCGCGATGACGCGGGCCCGCGACCAATTCGGCGACCCGTTCACGCTGCCGCTGGCCCACGGCAAGCTGGTCCTGACCGCCGACCCGCGGCTGGCCCGCGAGATCTTCGCCATCCAGGACGTCGAGCTGTTCGACACCTTCGGCAGCACCACCCTGGTCCCGCTGTTCGGCCAGCACTCGCTGCTGCTGATGGCCGGCGAGCCGCACCGGCGCGAGCGCAAGCTGCTGCTGCCGCCGTTCCACGGCGAGCGCATGCGGGCGTTCAGCGAGACGATGGCCGAGGCGGCGCGGCGGGCTATCGCCGCAGTCGCGCCGGACCAGGAGTTCCTCGCGCTCGACCTGGGGCTGCGGATCTCGCTCGACGTCATCGTCCGTGCGGTCTACGGCGTCGAGGAGGGCGCGCTGGTGGAGCGTCACACGCAGGCGATCGTCGCCATGCTCGACGCGGCGCTGCCGATCTTCAACGCCGCCGAGATCTTCCAGCGGGCGCCGTTCGGGCTCGGGCCGTGGGCGAGGTTCCTGCGCCGCTCGGACGACGTCGACCGCCTGCTCTACGAGCAGATCGATCGCGTGCGGGACCGGGCCGGCGAGCGCGACGACATCCTGTCGATGATGCTGAGCGCGCGCTACGAGGACGGCTCGCGGATGACGGATCGGGACATCCGCGACGAGCTGCGCACCCTGCTGATCGCCGGCCACGAGACCACCGCGACGACCTTCGCCAGCGCGCTGGAGGAGCTGCACCGCCCCGAGAACGCCCACGTCCTCGCGCGCGTGCACGACGAGCTCGCGCAGGCTCCAGACGCCCCCGAGGAGCTGGCCAGGTTGCCGTACCTCGGCGCGGTGATCGACGAGACGCTGCGCCTGCATCCGGTCGTCGAGATGGTGCTCCGGCGGCTGCGACGGCCGTGGCGCCTCGGCGACTACGAGCTGCCCGCGGGCACCGCGGTCGGCGTCGCCCTGCCGCTCGTGCACCAGCGCGCCGATCTCTACCCCGACCCGACGCGCTTCCACCCGCAGCGCATGCTCGATCGCAAGCCGGGCGCGTCCGAGTTCGTCCCGTTCGGCGGCGGCATCCGGCGCTGCCTGGGCGCCGCGCTGTCGCTCCACGAGCTGCGGATCGCGCTGGCCGTGACGCTGCGGGCGGCCACCCTGGACCTGCGCGAACCGGGGCCGGTGCCCATCGTCCGCCGCCGCGTCACCCTCGGGCCGCAGACCGGCGTTCGCATGCGACGGGTGGAATGACGTTCGTGCGCGACGGCCTGGGCTCGGCGCGCTGGTTTGCTATCTTCCGCCCGTCATGTCCGCGGACCTCCCTCGCACCCTCGCCGTCGCCGCCGTGCTCGCCGCCTCGGGCTGTCGCTCCACCGGAACGACCCCCCCATCCTCGCCCTCGCCGTCCCAGGACCAGGCGCCGCCGGTGCTGGTCGGTCCGCTCGAGCGCGCCACGGTCGAGCGCGATGTCCCCGGCTGGATCAGCGACGCGGAGATCGATCGCGAGGCCGCGGCGAAGCTGGCGAGCGTGCCGCCCGGCGCCGAGGTGACGGTGATCCTGGGCACCTGGTGCGGCGACTCGCGCCGCGAGGTCCCGCGCCTGTGGCGAGCCCTCGACGCGGCCGGCGCGGCCCTGCCGTTCACCGTGAAGTACGTCGGCGTCGACCGGCAGAAGACCGCGCCCGAGCTCGACAAGGCGGCGCTGGACCTGCGCTACGTCCCGACCGTGATCGTCGTGCGCGACGGTCGCGAGGTCGGCCGGATCGTCGAGAGCGCGCCGGACGGCATCGAGCGCGAGCTGCTCGCGCTGCTCGACGGCAGCAAGACCGGGCTCGTCACCGGCCGCACCGACCTCGGCCCGTCTCCGTGACGCGGTCCTCGCCGCCGGCGATCGCGTCGCCGTGCTGGCGTATCCTCGGCGGCGATGCCTGCGTCCGAGAGCACCGCCGAGCGCGAGTTCGTCGCCCGGATCGCCGCGACCCCGGAGGACGACGCCCCGCGGCTCGCCTACGCCGACTGGCTCGCCAGGCGCGGCGACCCGCGCGGCGAATTCATCCGCCTCCAGTGCTCGTACGCGCGAGCCACACTGGCCCAGGCCGACGTCTGGCAGCGCGCGGAAGAGCTGCGACGGCAACACGAGGCCGCGTGGGTCGGCGAGCTCTGCGAGCTCCTCGGCGCAGCCGGCCAGGCCAACTACCAGCCGTACACCTTCCGCCGCGGGTTCGTGGACGAGCTCCACGTCCCCGCCGACGTGTTCGCCGCTTCCGCCGATCGGCTGCTCGCCCTGGCGCCGCTGCTGCGCGCCGTCAGCATCAACCCCCCGTTGCGCGGCGGCAAGCTCGACGCCGCGCTCGGCCGGGCGCTGGCGGCTCGCCCCGAGCTCGCGGCCCTGCGGAAGATCAACCTGTTTCACCGGCAGCTCGACGACGAGACGTTCACCGGCCTCCTCCGCTCGCCGCACCTCACGGGCCCGCTCGCGCTCGACCTCGGGGCCAACAAGCTCGGGCCGGCGTCCGTCGCCGCCCTGCTGGCCGCGCCGTTCACCGCCGAGTACGAGGCGATCGATCTGTGGAAGAACGACATCGGCGACGAGGGAGCCGCGCTGATCGCCGCCTCGCCGCCGCCGCGGCTGCGCCACCTGCGATTGAGCCACAATCGCATCGGCCCCCGCGGCGCCCTCGCGCTGGCCGGCTCGCCCCGCCTCGGCGCCCTCGAAGCGCTCGACCTGGCCCACGACCCGATCGGCGACGACGGAGCCTGCGCCCTCGTCGGCAGCGCCGCGCTGCCCGCCCTCCGCAGCCTGCAGCTCTACGAGGTGGGGCTGAGCGCCGCGGGCGTGTCGCGGCTGGCCGCCGAGCCCCTCCTCGCGCGGATCGAGGTCCTCAACCTCGGCGGCAACGCGCTCGGCGATCGCGGCCTGGCGACCCTCGCCGCCTCGCCGCACACGCGCGGGCTCGTCCACCTCGACCTCGAGGGCTCGGAGATCGGCGACGCCGGCGCCCAGGCGCTCGCCCAGGCCCACGACCTCGAGCGACTGGCGACCCTCGAGCTCCGCTACAACCGGATCGGCGACGCCGGCGCCCTCGCGCTCGCGGCCTCGACCCGCCTGCCCCGCGTGCAGGAGCTCGACCTCGCCTACAACGACATCGACCGCCAGGACGAGCTCCTCGCCCGCTTCCCCGACGCCAACCTCGTCGGCCAGGGCCTGCGCGAGGAAGTGCGCTAGTCTTTTGGGGCATGCCCTCGGGGACATGCTCAATGGGTCATGCCCTCGAGGACATGCCCGATCCACCCGCCGAATCGACCGCGAGCTACCCCGTCGTCGCGTCGGTGGTCGCGGTCGAGTCGGTGCCGGTCGTCGGCGCAGTCGTGCCCGTCGCGTCCGTGCCCGTCGCGTCCGTGCCCGTCGCGTCCGTGCCCGTCGCGTCCGTGGTCGTCGCGTCGCTCGTCGGATCCGTCGCTTCGGTGGTCGTCGCGTCCGTCAGAGAGCCGTCGGACTCGGTGTCGGGCACGCCGTACTCCGGCTGGGGAGTGCCACAGGCCGCCATGGCGAGGGCCGCTGCCAGCGCGACCAGCGGGCCCGTGCGCTCGGCTCGAGCTCGCGCCACGCCGCAATGGGGGCAGACGGGCTCGGCGACGCGCAGCAGTTCAG
This sequence comes from Nannocystis punicea, assembly GCF_026965555.1. Lineage (GTDB taxonomy): Bacteria > Myxococcota_A > Polyangia > Nannocystales > Nannocystaceae > Nannocystis > Nannocystis punicea. Next base: position 6,769,597 of record NZ_CP114040.1, read on the forward strand.
CGCACCCGGTGCAAGGGAGCAGGTGAGTCTCGGGCAGCAACGCCATGGGCCATGCTTCGCCTGCACCGCGTGGCCTGTCAACACGACGCCCGTGGCCCGCGCGACGGACATCAGGGTTCGCGCGACTCGAGGCACCTGAACCCTCGGGTCTCGAACCCCCGACAGCGGGCGCCCGGTCCGTGAGCATGCCCACTACCGTCGACGCGTCGGCACGCCCAGGCCCGTGAGCGAGGGCCCGCCAGGCGGTAGAAGAAACACTGACAGCTCCGCGTCCCCCGGACGATGCCACCTCCGATGCGCCTCGGCGTCCAGCTCGTCTGCGTCTTGATGGTGCTCGGGTGGCCCGCGTGGGCGGCCGCCGACAGTTATCACTGGAGCGGCCGGATCGGCCGGTTGGAAGTGTCGAGCCACGTGTCGGGGTTCGCCGAAGGGGCCGGAGTCGGCGGGTGGACACCGCGAGAAGTCCGGCAATTCGTCACCTGGGCGCGCCCCCTGAGCGATAGCCTGCCGACGGGGGTCTCGGTCGAGATCGAGGCGAGCGAAGACGAGGGCGTCGTCGTCGTGGTCAAGCGTTGCCCCCGCGGCCTGAGAAAGTGCCAGCGACCCAGCGTACGCACGTACCGCGCGCCCATCGAGGGCCCCTGGATCGAGCCGAGCGAACCCGAGGGCCTGGTGGGCTTCGTCGAGAAGTTGGTCGGGACGCGCCGTCGACCGCGAGCCGAGGAGCGCGGACCGATCTACACGATCCAGGTGCTGGCGACTCCGGACGAGAACCTCGCGGAGGCGCGCGCCGAGCTGCTACGCGAGCGCCTGCCCGCCGTGCCGGCCACCATGTACACGTCGACGTGCGCCCCCTGCGACGTCCGCGAGGCGAAGCTCGTCCCGGAGCACGGGCCCGACGGCGAGCGACACCTCGTCCTCCTCGGCAACTTCGCCACCACCGCCGACGCCACGCGAGCCCTCAAGGCGCTGCGCGCCGCCGGCGTGTCGGACGGCTTCGTCCGGGAGCTGCCGCAGTGAACGGGCCGCGTCCTCCGAGGCCGATGCGACGCCCCGACGCGATCTGTCCTCAAGGACAGCCGCACGCGGGGCGCGACGAAGCGGGCCGTGAGCCGACCGATCCCGTGCGTGTCGGACGGGTTCGTCCGCCAGCAGCCCCCGTGAACGAGCGGCGTCCTCCGAGGCCGGCGCGCCCCCTCGACGCGACCTGTCCTCAAGGACATCTGCACGCGCGGCGCGACGAGGCGCACATCGATCCGACCGATCGCGTGCGAGCGAGGACACGACGCGCATCGTCGCTCGAGCTCGCGCTGCTCTCGCTCGCGCTGTGGAGCTGTCGCCCGCCCGCGACGGACGTGCCCGCGCCCCCGGCCCCCTCGGCCGAGCAGCCCACTTCACGAGCGAGCGACGGCCCCCTCGACGCGAGCCTGCACGCGCCGCGTCCCCCCGAACCGCCGCAAGAAATGGAACGGCCTCGGGCCGACGCGGCCGGCGACGCGCCTGAGCAGCCGCCGCTCGCTCCCAAGGGCAGCGACGGACCGAAGCGGACATGGAAGGTCGTGGGCCGGCTCGAGACGTACCGCGACGGGAAGCTCGCGAACACCGAGCTCTCGCTCTGCACGGAACCCGACTACAAATATCAATGCCCTCCGGGCGCACGCGTTCGCACCACGCGAAGCGCGGCTGACGGCACCTTCCGGTTCGTCGACGTTCCTGCGGGCGAGTTCTGGATCACCTTGCACCTGCCGGACTCGCACTGCGGAGGCATCTTCGCGCCCACGAGGAACGATTTCTCTCCGGCGCGCCACTGCCAGCCCGACGCCGCCGGACCCTGCGACATCGGCGTCCTGTTCGACTGCGTGCCGGACGAGCTGCCGCCGGGCTCGCCCGTCCGGTGAACGTCACCGGCAGCGATCGCCGAGCACGCGCTCGATCCGCGGGTCGACATCCTCGAGCGGGAGTCCTCGGGGAAGCGATCGCGGCCAATGCCTTCGCTACATCCGCACGCTCGCCGCGCTCTCACGCCCATCCTGAAGGTCCATGGGCGGCGCAGAACGGGGCGCGTACAATGAGCGCGTGGTCGTGGCGCTCGCAGGCCTGCTCGTCGCGCTCGCGTCGCCTCCCACCGCGCCGCGGGTCGAGCTGCACTGGCGGGCGCCGGCATCCTGTCCCGACGCCGGCGCCGTTCACCAGCGCCTGCGCGAGCTGGTGCCCGTCCTTCCCCCCGGGCCGGTCGTGCGCGTCGACGCCGAGGTGGCGAGGCGGGCCGGGACCGGCTGGCGCTTGCGGCTGGCGCTGCGCGGGTCCCAGCTCGACGACCGGCGAGCGATCGATGCCCGCGACTGCCGCAGCCTGGCGGACGTGACGGCCCTGCTGGTCGCCCTCGCAGTCGCGCCGGAGGAGGTCGCCTCGCGGGTGACGGCCCGCGAAGCGACGCCGAAACCCCGGCCCACGGACGCATCGACGCGCGCCGACGCCCCTCCCACCGGGACCGCCGGGCAGCCAGCGGTGCCCGCCGCGACGCCCGGGACGGCCGCTCCGGCGAGCGCCTCGGTACCTCCCGCGGGCATGCCCGGGCAGGCCGCCATCCCGGCAGGCGCCTCGGTAGCTCCTGCGGGTACGACAGGGCAATCCGCCGTCCCGACGGGCGCCTCGGTACCTCCCGCGGACACGCCCAGGCAGCCGAGCCGCTCGACGGGAGCCCCGGTCCCTCCTGCCGGCACGGCGGGGCAGCCGAGCCTGCCTGCCACCGCCGCTCCGCCCGGGCAAACGGCCCCTCGCACGGACGCCTCGGAGCGCGCCATCGCTCCTCCCGCGGGCGCGCCCACGCAGCCTCTCCTTCCCGCAGACACGTCGACGCGCGCCGCCGCCCCTCCCGCGGGCATCCCGGGCCAACCCGCCGTCCCGCCGGCCGCCCCTGCGCGCGCCGACGCGCCTCCGGGCGACCCTCGCACCGCCTCCCCGCCCTCCGCCTCGCGCGATTTCGCCCCTCCCGCAGCCAATCCGGAGCAGCCCGTCGCCCGGGCAGACCCCTCCACGCCCGTCCCCGCGCGCGCGAGCGCCCCCGAGGACCACGGACAGACGCTCCGAGTCGACGGCTCACCGGCGCCTGGCGTCACCTCGCCCGTCGACGACCCCGCGTTCGCCCCCGAGCCGCCCGCCCCGGCGCCCCTGGCCGGCCCGTCGCGGCCCCGCCAGCCCGTGCGAGGCGCCCTCCGGCTCGCGTTCGGCGGCGAGATCGGCGGCATCCCGGCCTTCAGCCCGGCGGCGGGCCTCGGCGTCGGCCTCTTCCGCGGCGCCTGGCGGGTCGAGCTCACCGGCACCTACGCCGCGCGGAGCCTCGCCTATCCGGAGCCGGCGGCGATCGGCGCCCGCATGCTGGTCGCCGCCGGGGCAGTGCGCGGGTGCGGCGTCCCGCGCTGGCGCCGGCTCGAATTTCCGGTGTGCGCCGGCCTCGAGCTCGGCCTCGTGCGCGCAGTCGCCCGCGGCGTCGCCGACCCGCGGCCGGCCGGCGACCTGTGGATCGCCGCCCAGCTGAGCCCCGGCCTCGCCTGGGTCCCCACGCGCTTCCTCGCCCTCACCCTCGCCCTCGACGTCCTGGTCGCCCTGCGGCGCCCCGGCTTCCACGTCGCCGGGCTCGGCGAGCTCGCACGCGCCGAGCCGGTCGGCCTGCGGCCCATGCTCGGGCTCGAAGCCCGCTTTCCCTGAGAAAAGGCCGCGGCATGCGGGCACCCAGGAGCACCAGAGAGCTGCTGGACCTCGCCCTCCTTCCCCGAGCTCTCCCAGGACCGCTTCGGGCTCGAAGCTCGCTTTTCATGAGAAAAGACCCCGGCATGCGGGCACCCGGGGAGCACCCAGAGGCCTCCTTCCCCGAGCTCTCCCAGGGCCGCTTCGGGCTCGAAGCTCGCTTTTCATGAGAAAAGACCCCGGCATGCGGGCACCCGGGGAGCACCCAGAGGCCTCCTTCCCCGAGCTCTCCCACGACCTCTTCGAGCTCGAAGCCCCCTGAGAAAGGCCCCGGCACCATGAGCCGCTCGACCTCGCCTCCTTCCCCGAGCTCTCCCACGACCTCTTCGAGCTCGAAGCCCCCTTTCCCTGAGAAAGGCCCCGGCACCGTGAGCCGCTCGACCTCGCCCTCCTGTCTCCGAGCTCTCCCACGACCTCTTCGAGCTCGAAGCCCGATTTCCGTGACGGAGGCCCCGGCACGCGGGCACCCAGGAGCACCGTGAGCGGCTCGACCTCGCCCTCCTTCCCCGAGCTCTACCAGGACCACTTCGAGTACGCCTGGGCCTGCCTGCGCCGCCTCGGCGTCCCGCCGGCCGCCCAGGAGGACGCGCTGCAGGACCTCTTCCTCGTCGTCCACCGCCGCCTGCCCGAGTTCGCCGGGCGCTCCAGCCTCAAGACCTGGATCTTCGGCGTCGCCCGCCGCGTCGCCGCCCGCCACCGCCGGACCGAGGCGCGGCGGAACCGCCGGCACGCGCGGCTCGCCGCCGTCTCTGCCGCCGAGCCCGTCGCCGCCGACGACGACGAGCTCGCGCGACGCGAGGCCAGGCGCCGGCTCGCGGAGTTCCTCGACGGCCTCGACGACGACCGGCGCGCCGTGTTCGTGCTGCATTTGTATGAAGAGATGTCGGCGCCGGAGATTGCGCAGACCCTCGGCGTGAATGTCAACACCGTGTATTCGCGGATCCGCCTGGTGCGCGAGCAGTTCGATCGCACCTTCGCCGCCGCCGCCCCGGCCGCCTCGCGCGTCGCCAGGACCCCCGAGCACCCGCCCCGCGGCGCCCAGGCGCGCGTCTGGGCCGCGCTGCTCCTCGTCCTCGGCAGCGGCACCGCGGCCGCGGCCCCGGGCGGCGCGCTCGCTTCGGCCGCCGCCGCGGTCGGGCACCAGGCCGTCGCGTGGGGCATCGGCCTCGTCGCCGCCGCCGGCCTCGTGGTCGTCGCTGCCGCGCCTGCGCCCCGCTCCGACCCGCCGCCGGTGATCGCAGCGAGCACCGAGCCCGCAGCGAGCACCGAGCCCGCAACGACCCCGGCGCCCGCAGTCACCGGCGAGGCAGTCGCGCTCGCCCCTGCGCCGCCCACAGTCCCCGTCGATCCCGCGTCGCCGCGCAAGCGCGAGCCCGCGAGCGAGCCCCCGCGCACGACCAGCGTCGATCGACTCGCCGTCGAGGCCGAGCTCATCGCCGCGGTGCGGGCCGCGATCGAGGCCGGGCGCACCGACGAGGCGCTCGCCGGCTTGCGCCGGCACCAGCGCGAATTCCCGACCGGCGTGCTTCAGCGCGAGCGGCTCGGCCTGCGGGCGAGCGCCCTGTGCCGGTCCGACCGCGCCCGCGAGGGCCGGAGCGAGGCCGAGGCCTTCCTGCGCGCGCACCCCGACAGCGCGCTCGCGGCCCGCGTGCGCCTCGACTGCGACCTCCCCGCGGAGCCGAGCCCGCGCGCGGGAGAAAATTCGTCGACCCCGTGACGGGCGCCCGATCACCCGGGCACTCAGGGCCAGACGAGCGTCCACCATGCACTTCCGACCCCTTCTCTTTCCTTGCATCCTCACCGCCGCCCTCCTCCAGGCCTGCTTCCCCGACTCGAAGAACATCGGCGAAACCGCCACGACCGACGGCGATCCGACCCATGGCACCGAGGCGAGCACGCACTCGGCCGGCACCGACGATCCGCTCCCGAGCACCTCGGTCGGCACGGAGGGCACCACCTCCACCACCGCCGACGTGACCGCCGCCGAGAGCGTCTCCACCACCTCCGAGCAGTCCGCCGGCGAGAGCGTCAGCACCACCTCCGAGCAGAGCACCGAGGGCACCACCTCCACCACCGCCGACGAATCCGCCAGTCACTCCACCACCTCGGAGGGGACCACCGGCCCCGACCCGCAGTTCGAGCGCTTCTTCCTGAAGCAGGTCTCGGGCCTGTGCCCGCCGGACTCGGACTGCGACGGCTTCGTCGAGCTGCTGTCGACGCGGACCTTGCGGGTCGAGAAGATGGGCGACCTCGGCAACCCGGTGACCGAGATCCAGGTCGACGAGGACGACTACGCCGCTGCGGTGGCGGTGTTCGCCGATCCGGCGCTGGTCGAAGTGCTCGACAGCCCCGAGCCCCTGTGCGTCCCGCCGACCGACATCTTCGAGCAGATGGAGCTCGAGCTCGACGGGACCCTGCACGACGCGACCACGACGACGTGCCCCCAGCCGCCGCTGCAAGCCGCGCGCGACGCGGCCGAGGCGCTGCGCCTGAAGTACGTCCCGTGAGCGCGCCGATCCGTGCGCCAGCACTCGGCTCTCGCGGCGAACGGCCGTCGCGCCCGCGACGGCCGTCCAGGCGCAGAATGGTCGCGGACCTGGGCCAGCCGGGCGCCACACTGCGCCCCGCGGCGCTTCGCAGAACGACGGGCCCCATTCCGGCTCCTCGGCGGCCTGTATCGACATTCTTCGATGGCGAGCGCGATGGTCTGATGCCGCGAGCCACGGTCATCTTCTCCGCTCCATGGGTGCGCCACCGAATGCGCCGCGCCCCTTGGCCGTGCTCCGCCTCCCTGCGCCGAGTGCAGCGGCGCCGAGATGGAGCCGACGCCCATCGCAGCGAGCTCGCCATCCCGAGCGCCAAGATCGCCCGCACACAGCCGCGCCAGCAGCACCCCGATCAAGCCCATCGCAGCGAGCTCGCCAGTCGGTCGTCATCCCGAGCGCCGAGATCGCCCGCACACAGCCGCGCCAGCAGCACCCCGATCAAGCCCATCGCAGCGAGCTCGCCAGCTCGTCGTCATCCCGAGCGCCGAGATCGCACCCACACAGCCGCGCCAGCAGCACCCCGATCAAGCCCATCGCAGCGAGCTCGCCAGTCGGTCGTCGTCCCGAGCGCCGAGATCGCCCGCACACAGCCGCGCCAGCAGCACCCCGATCAAGCCCGCCGCAGCTCTCGCACGCCGCGACCGGTGCGTCGCCGCAGCAGCGTGCGCAGGGTGGTCGCCTCGGCGTAGCCGACCTCGTCCGCGATCGCGTCGAGTGACGCGTCGGTGGTCTGCAACCGGTGCACCGCGTGGGCCACCCGCAGGTCCTGCACGAACGACAGGGGGGACTTGCCGAGCACCGCGCGCACGCGTCGCTCGAGCGTCCGCTCGGCAGCGCCGACGGCCCGGGCCGCGGCGCTCATCGTGAAGCCGGCGAGGTGGCGCCGGGCCCAGTCCTCGAAGCGAGCCACCAGCGGGTCGGCGTGGGCCAGGTGGTCGGGCATCACGTAGGGCGCCTGCGACGGACGCGCGTCGTACAGCAGGTGATTGGCCACGGTGCGCGCGAGGGCCGGGCTGCGGCGGCGGACCAGCCACAGCGCGAGGTCGAGGTGCGCCAGCGCCGAGCCGGCGGTGACGATGTTGTCGGACTCGACGACCATCTGCGCGTCGTCCAGATCGACCGCAGGGAAGCGCGCGCGGAAGAACGGCGCCAGCCACCAGGTCGTGGTCGCGCGCCGGCCCGCGAGCAGACCGGCGTCGCCGAGCACGAACGTCGCCGTACACGCCGCAGTCACGCGCGCGCCGGCGGCCGACGCCGCCTGCAACCTCGCCGTCGCCTCGACCACGTCGCGCCGCGCCAGCGCCCGCTCGAGCGCGTCCGGCGTCTTGGCCCCGAGCGCCGGCACGATCACGACGTCGGGCCGCGGCCGCGGCCGCGCGACCACCGGCACCGCGAAGCCGAGGTGCGTCCGGACCCGCCGCCGCATCCCCACCACCGCCACGCGCGCCCGCTGCTCCGGCGCGCCGGCCAGCGCGTTGGCGGTGTCGAGGGTGTCGAGCACGAGGGCGAGCCCGGCGTCGAACACCCCGTCGAGGACCAGCACGTGGACATGCATGGCGGAAACGATACCATCCTTGTCGGTTCCGCCAATAGCGAACGCCGGCCCCGGTCGCTACGTTGTCACCCGTGACCTGGTGTCACGCACAAAGGAGAGCGCACATGGTGAAGGTCGGACTGTTGGCTCGTATCGTCGCGAAACCCGGCAAGGAAGAGGAGGTCGCCGCATTCCTCGCGGGCGCGCTGCCGCTCGCCGAGCGCGAGCAGGCGACCACGGTATGGTTTGCGATCCGCCTCGGCTCGCACGAATTCGGCATCTTCGACGCGTTCGCCGACGAGGCCGGCCGACGCGCGCACCTCGAGGGCGCGATCGCGGCGGCGCTGATGGCCCGCGCGCCCGAGCTGCTCGCCGAGCCGCCGCGCATCGACACGGTCGAGGTGCTCGCGGCCAAGCTGCACGGCTGAACGACCGCAGTGAGGCGGCGGCAGCGTCGGTGTGGCGACTCCGGCGCGTGCGAGGCGAGTCGTCACATACGCGGCCTCGCGGCGCCAGCAATCGCAACACCGAGGGCGCCGGCCGTCGGTGCCGCGACTCCGGCGAGACGACTCATCCCAATCCGCGGCCGCGCGGCAGCTCGCGCAGGACCGAGAGAGTCAGCCGACAATACAGCGACTCGAGCTCGTCGGAGCCGAGTCGTCGCCGCGCCGTCGGCTCCGACAGCAACAGCTCCACGAGCGCGCCGGCGAGGTATCGCGTGGTCACCTCGCGCAGCGGCCCGGCCGGCGCGAGCGGGGCGACCTCGTCGTCGAGCAGCTCGCACACCACGCGGGTCAGCCGCTCGCGGATGATCTGTCCCCCGCGCCCGCTGGTCAACGCGCGCAAGCGGCGGCGAGTCGCCGCCCAGAAACCCTCGCGGACGTGCTCGATCAGCGGCCGCACGAACCCGAGCCGACGCGGCGCAGCCGCCCGCGCCGCGGCCCGGAGCTCGCCCTGCAGCTCGTCGAAGCCGCTGAGCAGCAGCTCCTCCTTGTCCGCGAAGTGCGTGTAGAAGGTCGAGCGCCCGACCTTCGCCCGCTCGCAGATGTCGCTCACCCGCAGCGCCTCCCACCCCCGCTCGCTCATCAGCGCGAGCAACGAGGCGCGCAGGGCCAGGCGGGTCCGCTTCGTCCGCGCGTCGGTCGAGCCGGCCCGCGTCACCTGCCCGCCCTCCCGGCCTGCTGGACAGTCGCCCCGCGGTGTCCAGGAACCGCGGCCCCGCGCCATGGCCAATCACCGCAGCGGATGCCCACAATGAGGCCATGTCGATGCGTCACTCGCCGTCTCCCGCGAGCGAGGCCGGGGCCCGCCTCGCCCGCCCGGCCTACGCGGTCCTCGTGCTCACCAGCGTCCATCACGTGTACGGCGCCCTTCTCTATCAGACCCCGTGGCGGTACCACGCGGTGCTCGTCAGCCTGATCGCGGCCGCGCTGATGGCCGCCGGCCTGGCGCTCGCGCGCGCCCGACCAGGGGGAGCGATGGGCCGGCTCGGCTGGTGGCTGTTCGTCGTCACGACCGTGGCGATCCCGCTGGTCATGATCGGCGCGTTCGAGGGGGTTTACAACCACGTGTTCAAGAACCTGGCCTACTTCGGCGGGGCCTCCCCGGGGACGCTGGCGCGGCTGTTCCCGCCGCCGACCTACGAGCTCCCCGACGATCTGGTGTTCGAGCTGACGGGGATCCTTCAGGTCGCACCGGCGGCGCTGGTGACGTGGCGCCTGGTCGAAGTGCTGCGCGCGCCGCGAGCCGCGAGGTCCCCGGTCGTCGCCGTCGGGACATGAGACCGCGAGGTGCTCGCCCCGCGACATCCTCGTCCTCACCGACGTCGCAGCCGCGCGACCTCGACGTCCTCCTGTCCCATGAGACAGGTCTGCCGCGCGTGAGGCAGGCGCGTGCCTACTTGCCCGCCTGTCCGCGAGGCCGTGTCGATTGGGGCCGCGAGCAGATGTCGTCTCGCCCCGGCCTCCCGTCCGGCCCGAGCGAGCACGCCAGGGCCCAATCGTCGGTGCACTCGAGGATGTATTCCCGGCCCCAGGGATCGACCGCCCAGCGCCGCGCCAACCCGACCGCGAGCAGTTGCAGGCCGCCGTTGGGGCAGCGGCCCTGCGTCGCGCGATACTCCGCGGCGAGGTGCGCGATCTCGAAGACGTGGGCCTCCGCGCGCATGGGATGATGCGAATCTTCCTCACAATACGTGGTCATGCTCAGCCAGCCGACCAACATCGCGGCCAGGCATCCGCGCAGCCCCCATCGCTTCGAGCGGCGTCGCATCGCGCGGTCGAGGGCGTCAAATTGGTGCGAATCCGAGGAGCTCATCGCCGGAACGCCAAGCACGCCGCGTGCCACGCGACATCCCACAAGAATCACCCGCCTCGCCCGCGCCCCCTGTCCCCCGCGCGCCAAACGGAGCTCAGCCCGCCGCCAGGCGTGACACTCTGGCACGGGCCAGGCGCCGTCACGAGCGGCCAGGAGGCAAAGCGCCGGCGACGGCCGCGAAGCCGACGTTCGCGCACCGACGAGCAGCCGCGCCCTCGCCCCCGGATCCCCTGGCCCGCCAGGCGACCCGCCGCCCCCGAACGGCTCCTCGTGAATGCCAGCATGACCTGTCAAACATGTCCAATCGGACACGAACGCTCTCACTCCGTCAGCAATGAAGTCACGGCCGAACGAACATGTCCTTTCGGACAAAGTTATTTCATGGCCAGCAACGCAAGCGTCCCCCTCTCGGGACACGCCAGTCCGATCGCCGTCGCAGGCAGGCGACCCCGCCTCTTGGATCGATCACAGCTCCTTCGGCAGGTCCGGCCGCGCGCCCCACTCGTTCCAGGACCCGTCGTACACGCGGACGTCGGAGTGGCCCAGCGTCCGCAGCACCAGCCAGATCACGCTCGCGCGCATCCCGGAGGCGCAGTACACCGCGACAGTCGGGGTCGACAGCGCCCGGGCGTACAGCTCGCGCAGCTTCTCCTCCGGCAACAGCCGGCCGTCGCTCGCGCGCGCGTCTTGCCACGGCACGTGCTGCGCCCCCGGGATCCGGCCGGCCGCCCACTCCTCGTCGCCGCGGACGTCGAGGAGCAGCACCGCCGGATCGGCCAAATGCGCCTGTACCCACGCGGCGTCGACGCGCAGCTCCGGCACCTCCGCGCCCAGCGGCGCCTCTCCGCCGACCGGCACGCCCGGCTCCACGCTCTGCGGCCCGCCCGCGGCCACCCACGCCGCCCAGCCGCCGTCGAGCAGGCGCAGCTTTTCCGGCGCATGGCCGAACGACTGCAACGTCCACAACAACCGCGCCGCCGGCGGACCCGCCTCGGCGTCGATGGCGAGGATTGCGTCGCCGACGTCGATCCCGGCCGCCGCGAGCGCAGCCGCGAGTCGCGGACGCGGCGCGAGCTGCCCCGGCACGCCCTCGACCTCGGCGCGCAGCGCCCCGATGTCGAGGTTCACGGCCCCGGGCGCGTGGCCCGTGCGATACTCCGCCGGCGGCCGGAGATCGACCAGCACGTGCGTCGCGTCGGCGACCATGCCCCGGGCCTCGTCCACCTGCGCGAAGGTATCGGGCCCCGCCTCGACCCGCTCGGCCGCGCCCGATTGCGCGCCGACGCAGCTCACGAGCGGGACGACGAGGACGAGCGTGAAGGGCCGCATACGCTCAGTCTGCCACCTTTGCCCCGGCCTGTCCGCGCCCGTCGCCCCGCCTCTGCCTCACGCTCGAGCCCGCCGACCAGGCCGCTGACGGCGCAACCCTCGCAGCCGCGCGCCGGACCACGAGAACATGTCCCGAAGACCATGCTCTAAAAACCATACGCCCGGCCACCGACTCGTGGAGCGAGCCCAGCGCGCAGGCTCGCTACAGGTAAACTCCGCGGCCGCGGGATCTTTCTTGCGGAACTTCTCCTCCGCGTAATCCGCACCGAGGGGGACCCTGATCCTCGTGCGAAGCGGCAGGCCGGCGTTGCGCGGTCACGTCAATCCGCGGACGGAAGGCGGCCGGATCTCGCGGCGCCACTGCGATGTCGCACGGGAGCGCGAACGGACCTCGTCGACGGTGAGCGCGTCGATGGTCCGGTGATTCAGCCCGGTCGCAGTACGGTGATTTTCGTTCGTCGACCGCGACCGCGGAAGGATTCGCCGGACCTGGCTCATGAGCCATCTGGAAGGCCGCCGCGGAGTCCGGCCGCCGCGGCTCCCCGCTGGTGCACATGGGTTCGCGCCGCGCCGACCTCGGGCGCTCGGCCGGCACGACGCGCGCCACCGCAGACGCTCGCGCCGGCGGCGACCCCGGCGCCGCTCACGACCGCAGGGCCAGCTCCAGCGCGTCCTGCAGCGTCGCCACCGTCGTCAGCGTCTGCGCTTCGAGGCCGAGCTTCACGATCAGCGTCGCCACCATCGGCGAGATCCCCGACAGCACGCAGCGGCAGCCCAGCAGCCCCACCGCGCGGCTGGTTCGCAGCAGTGATTCGACGGTGGCCGTGTCGATCTCGAGGAGGCCTGTCAGATCGAGGATCGCGGTGCGGGCCCCGGTGCGCGAGATCGCCGACAGCAGGTCCTCGGTCACGCGCGCGGCGCGGTCGCCGTACAGGCCGCCGAGCACCGGCACTGCGAGCACCCCGCGCCCGACCTGCAGGATCGGGCTGCTGATGCGCTCGATCACCTGCTCCTGCGCGCGCAGCCGCGACATCTGCTCCACCTGGTCGGTGATGTCCATGATGTAGCCGAAGTAGTGCGTGATCTCGCCACGGTCGTCGCGCAAGATCACCGTGTAATCGGCGATCCACAGCGCGCGGCCGTCGGCGTGCAGCAGGCGATACGGCTGGTGCACGAACCACGAGGCCCCGGCCTTGCTGTTGCTCGTCACCTCCTCGAACACGCGCGGGAGGTCCGCCTCGTGGATGAGCGACGCGTACGACCTCCGACCGCTGGCGATCTCCTCGAGCGGGTAGCCGGTCAACGTGGCCACGTTGGGAGACACGTACTCGATCGGCCAGCCCTCGCGGTTCTGCCAGCGGAACACCACCACCGGTCCGACTGCGAACAGGAGGCGCTCCTGCAAGCGAGCGTCGGAGGCGCGGATCAGGCGGTTGACCTCGCGCTCGAGCTCCCCGAGCGCGTCGTCGCCGGGCGCGCCGATCGGCTCCGGGATGCCGGCGTCGGCGATGCTCCGCACGCGCCGGACGATCTGCTGGATCCGCGACTCTACATCGGACATTCAGCCGACACTAAACGAGGTTTACCCCGAGGAACAAGTCTCCCGAACGCGCCCCCGCGACCGCCGACTGCGCGGCTCCTCGCATGGAACGATACGAAGGTGGGAGAAGCTGGTACCGACAATCCTCGCACCGTTCGGAGACCGCGGCGGCGCGACCGCCGGCGGCGCGCGCACCGGTCGAGTCCGGTGACGCCGCCGACGCCTCCACGAAGATCCTGAGACACGGACGACGCTCGTGGCGACCGCCGTCTCCCGTCGCGGACGCCGCCGCAGACCTCGGCAACGGGGCGAAACGCCGGGCTGATATTGAACGCGAGTCAGCTCGTGATTGCTCCATGGCCTCCGGGACAGACGGAAGACGAGCGAGTCCTCTCGCCGCCATTGCATGGAGGAGAGAACGACCTGGTTCGGACCTCGTCCTCGATTGCTCGCACTGGCGGCTCGCTGCATTCACGCAGAATCACCAGACGCGGAGCACGGAGGTGGCCACGCGTGAAGGTTCACAGCGGACATTCGGGACCGTCGTCTCGCGCGGTCGAGGTCGCCGGCGAAGTCGTCGCACCGCGGCTCGTCGCGGCCATGACGCTGACTGCGGCGGAGCTCGCCGGAGGCTCGCTGCCGTAACGTCACTCGCGCCGGGGCTTGTTCGCACGAACTGCGGCAGGGCGCAAACGAATCGCCGTCTGGCGCCGTCGAGGCCGCCGGAGCGCCGGAGCGATTCGACGTGCCAATGGTACGAGCCTTGCTACTTCGTTCGACGAGGAGCATCGAATGACCACCATCATCGCCTTCGCCTTCCCCGGATTTTTGCCCAACATGCTCGGTTGGTTGTGCGGCGCCCTCGCCATCGTCGGGGTGTTCCTGTTCAATCGCAGCCGCCTGCGGGACCATTCGCACGAGTGACGCAGTCGAGGTGGCGGGGGCTCGGGGAGGCCGCACGCAACGACTGCGCCGCGGCGCAAGGCCTTCGCCTCCGCGAGCGGGCCCGGCGAGAATGCCAGCGAGAACCGCTGGCACGTGGCTTGCTGACCATGGGGCCCATGCACGTCGCCCACCGCTGTCTGTTCACCACGCTCCTCCTCGTCGCCGGCTGCGACGCCCCGCCGCCCGCGCCGCGCGTCGAGGTCCACGACGCCAACCCGAGCGGCGACCGCAAGGGTCTGTCCGAGTGCCTCGACGAGTGCAGCGCGCAGCGGCTCAGCGCCACCGACGCGGCGACCTGTCGCAACAATTGCGAGACGGCCTTCAAGGTCGCGCCCACGGCCGGCGGCGAGCCGGCGCTCGACGCGGCGGTGAAGTGCCTCGATCGCTGCCACCGGCAATCCCCGGGCGACCCGGCCTGCGTCGACGAATGCAAGCAGTCGGCGAGCTCGGTCGAGGCGGCCTTCCCCGGCGCGGTCGACCGCCTCGGGTCCTGCGTCGATGCCTGCCACGCCGACCGCAGCCTGAACGACACCGACCGCTGGACCTGCCTGAACAATTGCTCGCAGACGGCGAAGATCGCCGACAAGCCGGCCGCAGCGCAGTGACTCTCGCGACGGCGCGCTCGCGCTCTCCCACCACGGCCACGGTCTCGCTGCACTCTGCACAATGCCCGCCCGGCGCTCGAGCGGTGGACGCGAAAACCCGGCGAACGCTCCGCGCAGGCCCTGCGGCGATTCAGCGCCGCCCGTAGGCGTGCAGGCGGTACTGGATGGTGCGCACGCTGATGTCGAGGATCTCGGCCGCGCGGGCGGTCGAGCCGCCGACGGCGTCGAGCGTGGAGAGGATCGCGTGGCGCTCGATCTCCGCCAGCGTCGCGCCGGGGATCCGGACCCCGCCCTGCACGTCGGGCGCCTGCTCGAACGGCAGGTGATCGGCGTCGATGAGGTCGGCGTCGCACAGCACCACCGCGCGCTCGATCGCGTTCTCGAGCTCGCGGACGTTGCCGGGCCAGGTGTGGCGGGCGATCTTCCCCTGCGCGCGCTCCGTGAAGCCGCGGATCGACGCGTGGTTCTCGGCGACGAAGCGCTGCAGGAAGTGCTCGGCCAGCAGCAGCGAGTCGCGCCCGCGCAGGCGCAGCGGCGGGAGCTCGATGTGGACCACGTTGAGGCGGTAGAACAGGTCCTCGCGGAAGCGGCCCTCACGGACCTCCTTGGCGAGGTCGCGGTTGGTGGCGGCGACGACCCGGACGTCGACCTTGATCGACTCGCCGCCGCCGACGCGCTCGAAGGTCCGCTCCTGCAGCACGCGGAGCAGCTTGACCTGCAGCGTCGGCGAGATTTCGCCGATCTCGTCGAGGAACAGGGTGCCCTTGTCGGCCTGTTCGAAGCGGCCGATCCGCTGGCGGTCGGCGCCGGTGAACGAGCCCTTCTCGTGGCCGAACAATTCGCTCTCGAGCAAGGATTCGGCCAGGGCCGCGCAGTGCAGGGCGACGAACGGCTGCTTGACGCGCGGGCCGAGGGCATGGATCGCGCGCGCCAGCTCGCCCTTGCCGGTCCCGCTCTCGCCCGTGAGCAGCACCGTCGCCCGCGCGCCGGCCACCTGCTTGGCCGTGCGATAGACCTGCTGCATCGCCGGGCTGGTGCCCAGGAGCCCCTGCAGGCCGCTGCCGTCGCGCTCGCGCAGCTGCCTCCGCAGGTTCTCGGCCTCGCTCCGCAGCGCCCGCCGCTCCATCGCCCGCCGGATCGCCAGCACCAGCGCGTCGATCTCGACCGGCTTGGTCTGGTAGTCGTCGGCGCCGGCCTGCATCGCCGCGACCGCCGACGCGACCTCGCCGAAGGCAGTCACGACGATCACCGGGACGTCGCGGTCCTGCTCGCGCAGGCGCTTCAGCAGCTCCATGCCGTCCATCTTCGGCATGCGCAGATCGGTCACCACCACGTCGGGCGCGAACTCGGCGGCGGTGCGCAGCGCCGCGGCTCCGTCGGCGTCGATGCGCACGTCGAAGCCCTCGTGGCGCAGGAGCTTCTCCAGCCCCTGGCGCGCGCTCGGCTCGTCGTCGACGACGATGATTCGCGGCTTCCTCGGTTCCTGCGCCATTACGTGGCCTCCACGCGCGACCGGTTCGCGCTGTCGGGCGGGCCGTCGAGCGGCAGCACGATGCGGAAGATGGTGCATCCGCGCTTGCTGTCGACGTCGAGGGTGCCGCCGTGGTCGGTGACGATGCGGTACGAGATCGACAGGCCGAGGCCGGTGCCCTGCGGCTTGGTCGAGAAGAACGCGTCGAAGATCGGGGCGTCCGCGGGGATCCCCGGGCCGTTGTCCTCGATCTCGAACGACACCGTCTGCGGCTGCCGCCGCGCGCGCAGGACCACCCGGCCGGCCCCGGCCTCGCCGGCGACCGCCTCGATCGCGTTCTGCGTCAGGTTGAGCAGCACCTGCTCGAGCTTGGCCCCGTCGGCCTCGATCTCGATCGGCTGCGGCGGCACGTCGAGCGCCACCTCCACGCCGTGCGGGTGCGCCTGGGCGGCGACCATCTGCGCGACCCGATCGAGCAGCGTCTGCACCGACACGCGCTTGACCAGCAGCGGCTTCGGCCGCGCGAACGCCAGGAACTCGGTGACGAGGCTGCCGAGGCGCTTGATCTCGTCGGCCACCACGCCGACGGTCTCGATCAGCTCGGGGTGCGCGCCCGACTTCTTGAGCGAGCGATCGAGGTACGTGACGTGGAGCTGCGCCCCGTTGAGCGGGTTGCGGATCTCGTGGGCCAGGCCGGCCGCGAGCGTGCCGATCGCCGCCAGCTTCTCTTGCTGCTTGGTGCGAGCCAGCAGCGCCTTCTCGTCGGTGGTGTCGCGGCCGATGGCGAACACGCACACGTCGTCGCCGCTCGACGGCGCGTGCGTCAGCTGCCACAGCACGCTGCGGCGCTGGCCGGCGCGGGTGCTGACCGCCGTCTCGATCGCCCGGCTCACCACCTCGCGCTCGCTCGCCGCGCCCTGCGCCGACGCGAAGCCGCGCAAGATCTGGCGCAGCGCGGCGCCCTCCCCGATCTCGTCGATCGCCAGGCAATCGAGCAAGGAGCGGCCGATCACCTCGTCGCGCGCGAAGCCGGTGGTCCGCTCCGCCTCTTGATTGAACAGCAAGATCGAGCCCTGCGCGTCGAGGCCGACGATGATCACGTGCGCCAGCTCGACCGCGTTGACGTAGCGGTGCTCCGTCCGCGCCAGCGAGGCGCCCAGCGCCTGGCGCTCGAGGCGCTCGACCTGCTGGATGCGGGCGACGAAGTTGTCGCGGTAGCTCTCGAGCATGATCGCCAGCTCGAGGTCGAGCAGGCGCGAGATGGCGTCCATGACCGCGAGGCCGGACGGGCCGGCGGCCTCGGCGATCCGCAGCAGCGACGAGCGGATGAGCGCCATCGCCGTGAACATGTACCGCTGCGGCAGCCCGACCTTGACGTGCACGCGGCCGATCTGCGCCGTGTCCTCGAAGTAGGCCTCGTCGTAGCGGCCGCCGAACAGCCGCTCCATCCACAGCACCAGCGACCGCTGCAGCCGCGCGATCTGGGCCTCGCCGGTGAACACCGCGTGCGCCTCGTCGTGCTGGCGGATCCGGTCGTAGAACTCCTGCGCGATGCGGGCGAAGTGCGGCGCCGCGACGTCACGGAAGGATCGCAGGAGCGCCGCGTCCTCCGCCGCGAACGCGACGTAGCGCTTCAGCTCCTCGAATCGGGTCTCGGCGGCAGGAGGGTCCCGGACTGGAAGACCGTGGTTCGGCAGGGGAATCCGTCGCTCTCGCTCTGTTCGCGTGAAAATTACCATCTCGACCTGCGCGGCAACAAGGCCCGGAATTCCCGCCGATTCGGCCTCACGTGACCGCCTCCAGCAGCCGCAGCAGCCCGGAGTAATCGATCGGCTTGGTGACGATCCGACAGCCCGGAGCGGCGCCGAGCGCGAGGCGCTCCGCGACCTGCGGGTGGGCCGTCACGAGCACGAGGCGCAGCGTCGGGTGACGCGCGTGGATCCGCCGCAGCGTCTCGACCTCGCCCGCGCGCGCCGGCGACACGTCCATCACCAGGATGTCCGGCTGCGGGCCGCGCTCGACGCGGGCCTCGGCGGCCGCGGCGTCGGCCGCGACCTCGACGACGAAGCCGTCGACCCGCAGCAACTTGACCAGGACGGTGGCCGTCTTCGGCGCGCCGTCGACGACGAGGATCGACACCGGTCGTCCGGTCACCGCGGCCTGCACGGGCGGATGGATTGCGCATGGGGTCATGGTCGTGAGGGCTGGACGAGGAGAATGCGGGCGAGCTCCGGGAGCATCGAGCAAGCGTCGTGCCATCGTTCGTCGAGCCGCCATCCCAGCCCGCGGCGGCTCGTCGCCACCGCGAGCGCGAGCGCCTTGCGCCCGCGTGCAAGACCTGCACGTCGCGCTTCGCCGCCGCGTTCATCGATCGGTGCGGGGAGCCTGGCGACGAAGCTCTCGTGAGGTCAGATGCGGCGCCCCTCGACGCGGCTCACGATATCCGCCCGGCGCCGCAGTCGCACGCGCAGTTCCTGCACGCGAATGCACCGAGTGCACGCACCCCTCGACGGCGAGCCCGCGCCGCCGGCCTCGGTTCATGCGCGCCCTGGGAGATTGCCCCTCGCGCTGCGCCGCGGTCGCTGCGGTCCCCTCATTCACGGGAAGATCCTTCTTGGTCCCGTGATCAATCGCCGGGTGATCACCCCAATGGTGTCCCTTCGCACCACGCGGTCGCTCACCCTCGCGCGGCGCAACGTCGGTTCGGAGCGCCGCGCAAGGCGTGCACCTCGACGCAATCGCTGCACCTCGCCCCCGCGCGAACCTTGCGGGCTCACCGGCCCCCGACCTGGCACGGAGGTTGCTGAAGCACCGGGCAACGAAGCCTCGCAGTCGGCCGTCGCGCCGCGATGAACCTGCCTCTCAGGACAGATCCATGCCCAACCCAAGCCCCGCCGCCCCCCGGATCCTCATCGTCGACGACGAGCCGAGCGCCCGCTCGGCGCTGTCCGCCCTGCTGCGAGAGGAGGGGTACGAGGTCCAGTGCGCCGCCGACGGCTACAAGGCGCTCGGGCGCGCCGACGAGTGGCGGCCCGACATCGTCCTCACCGACGTCAAGATGCCCGCGCTCGGCGGCATCGAGCTGCTCGCCCGCCTGCGCGAGCGGCTGCCCGAGGTCGCGGTCGTCATCATGTCCGGCTTCGGCTCGGTCGAGGGCGCCGTCGAGGCCATGCAGCTCGGCGCCGACGACTACCTCAGCAAGCCGCTGAACTTCGAGCAGGTGCTGCTCACGCTCCAGCGCATCGTCGCCGGCCGGGCCATCTCGAGCGGGATCAAGGACGCGCGTCCCAGCGCCGCGACCGCCGAGGCCACCGCCGACCTCGTCGGCCAGAGCCGGGTCCATCGCGAGCTCGTCGAGCTTGCGGAGCAGGTCGCCGCGGCGCCGGTCTCGCTGCTCGTCACCGGCGAGCGAGGCAGCGGCAAGCAGCACCTCGCCCGCCTGATCCACCAGCTCAGCGGGCGCCCGGGCCGGCTCGTGCGCGTGTCCTGCAGCACCGCCGACGAGGCCTCCCTGAGCGACGAGCTGTTCGGCTCCGAGGGTCGCGTGCTCGCGGCCCACCGCGGCACCCTCCTGCTCACCGACATCGACGCGCTGCCGCCCGCGCTGCAGGCCCGCCTGCTGGGCCTGCTGCAGGAGCGCTGCGTGACGCGGCTCGGCGGCGCCCGCCTCGAGATCGACGTCCGCGTCCTCGCCACCAGCCGCGACCTCGCCTCCGCGGTCGCCGGCGGCCGGTTTCGCCCCGAGCTGGCCGAGCGCCTCGCGGTCGTCAGCCTCCGCGTCCCGGCCCTGCGCGAGCGCCGGGACGACATCCCGCTGCTGGCCACCCACTTCGTGCAACGTCACGCGCGCAAGCTCGGCAAGTCGATCACCGGCTGCGCCGAGCGGGTGCTGCAGATCCTGTTCGGCCTCGACTGGCCCGGCAACACCCGCCAGCTCGAGCAATGCATCGAGCGGGCCGTGATCCTCGCGCGCGGCCGCGAGATCGAGCCGAGAGACCTGCCGCGCGAGTTCACTGCCGCCGCGGCCGAACATCGCGGCGCGCCCGTGATCCCCGGCGCCAGCCTGTGGGACATCGAGCGCTACGCGATCTTGCAGACCCTCGAGCACACCGGCGGCAGCACCAGCAAGGCCGCCCGGATCCTCGGCATCTCGGCGCGCAAGATCCAGTACCGGCTCAACGAATACGGCCGCGCCAGGCAGGACCTCGCCCCTGCGCGCCCCGAGCGACCGGCCGACGCGGCCCGACCGCAGCGCGCCGAGGCCGACGACGATCGCCGGGGAGCCGGCGTCAACGCGTGATCCGTCGACGCGCCCCGCGGCGAGCGAACGACCCTCACGCCGCAATGCCGAAGTCGCGCGCCGCGGGGTCCGCTCGGCCGCTCGAGCGCGGGTGATTCGCTCACGCGCTCCGCGGCGAGCGGACGACCCTCACGCCGCAATGCGCGTGGTCGGCGGCGCGTGCGATGTGGGTGCCGACCCGCCGCTCGAGCGGACGTGTGATTCGCTCACGCGCTCCGCGGCGGGCGGACGACCATCACGCTGCAATGCGCGTGGTTGACGACGCGCGCCGCGGTGGTGCCGATCAGTCGATCGAGCGCGTCGAAGCCGTGGCTGCCGATCACGATCAGGTCGACCTCGAGCTCGTCCGCCAGCTCGCAGATCACTTGCGCCGGCCGCCCGATCTGCACGCGATTCTCGCCGACGATCGGCGGTGACAGGCGCCCGCGCAGCGCCGCCAGGTCGCTCTGGCCGTCCTCCAGGAGCTTCTCGGTCAGCTCGCCGCCGGACAGCGCCCAGGCTTCCAGAGGGACACCGACCGGCACGTTGACGGCCCGACACAGGTGGAGGATCGCGCCGTGCATGCGGGCGAGCTGCTCGGCGTGGCTGAACACGAGCTCGGTGCGGGGAGATCCATCGAGGGCTGCGAGGATGCGCTTGTACATGCCGGGCAAACCATGCCCCCTCCGGCCCGGCTCGGCAGCCCCGGAGCGCGCGAAATTCCTGCCGCCCGCCGCGTGGCGAGGCCCCGCACACCTGAGCTCGCCCGAGCCGGGCGCGTCGCCGAAGTCACCGCCGCCGCGAGCATCGTCCGCGCCGCGAGCCTGGCGCGCGCGGTCACGACGTGCACGCGGCCGCGGAGGTCCTCCGCGATTGCTCCCGACTCTCGCCCACCGATTCGGCGCTGCGGCGCGGTGTGCATGATTCGTATGTCGACAGCACCGCGAGGGGCGCTCGGCTTCGGTCGCGGCCCACAAGCAGGGACGCGCCCGTGTGCCAGCGACGTCAATGTGTGGAGTTCTCCGCGGCGACGACGGCGAGGCAACGGAACACAGACGAGCACCCGTGTGCCAGCGACGTCAATGTGTGGAGTTCTCCGCAGCGGCGACGACGAGTCGTTCCAGGCCGTCCTCGACCGCGGAGAGGGGACGCGGCTCGACGGCGACATTCAGGGGTGAAGGCCTACAGGGCCCGCGCCCCGCCGCACCGCGCGGGAGCTCGGGCGTCGGCCCGCCGCCCCCCGCGCCAGGATGGCCGCGGAATGACGGGTGGGCGGCGAAAGCCGCCAGGCGTCCGCCGGCGGTCCGCCACCGGCCTGCACGCGACCGTACGCGGCGAGGCAAAGTGGCACGAGCCGCTCACCGCTGTGACGCACGAATCATCGGACGGGCGCCGATTCACGGACCGGAGGCCCGGCGGGGCCCGCTGCGAACGCGTGGACCCGCGGACGCCACGGCTGCGGCGCACAACGCCTGCGACCGTCGGGATCGCCGTTGAAGGGACCTGCCGGCCTGGTGCTGCGCCGGCGAGGTTTCGTAGGACCCGGGAACGGCTGTCCGGGTGACCGCCCGCACCGCCGCTGCTTGCTCGGCGGATGGACCGCTCGCATCGTCGGTGAGTCCGGACCCCGGACCGAGGATTGTACGGAGATAGTTCACTGCATGTCCACTCATATCCACGCGATAGTGATCGGGTCGCTCCTCGTGAGCCCGATCGCAGGGCTCCTGCAATGTGACAGCGTCGAGCCGAACCTCGAGCCGAACCTCGCCGCCGGCGCGGCCCAGGCCGTCCTCGCGGACGCCGCGACGGACGACCCGGAGGGCGACGAGCCCGAGGATCTGCCGCTCGAGCTGCTGTTCGACGAAGAGGTCCCCACCGGCCGCTCCTACGGGCCGCTGGAGAGCCTGCAGCAGCTCGGCAAGTTCGTCTTCTTCGACGAGCTCTCTGTCCCGAACGACAAACAGGGCTGCGTCAGCTGTCACGATCCTGCGGCCGGCTGGACCTTGAAGGACGCCAAGGTCAACCAGCTCCAGGTCGCGGCGCCGGGCGCGGCCCTGGGCGCGGTGGGCTCGATCAAGCCGCCGAGCAACGCCTACGCGCGCAACATGCCGCTCCAGCTGGAGTGCCCGCCGTTCCTCCTGCCCTGCGGCGGCGTCTTCTGGGACGGCCGCGCCGAGGGCAGCGACGCGCCGCGCGTCGCCGGGGCGACGGCCCACGTCGGCGTCGAGGTATTCAAGGGCAAGGCCTCCCTGCAGGACCTCTTCGCCCAGTTCCTGGGCCCGGTGGCCGATCAAGCGCTGCAGCCGTTCCCGAACCCGGTCGAGCAGAACATCAGCGAGCAGCAGGTCTGCCAGCACGTCGCGGCCGCCCCCTACTATTCGCTGTACACGCTGGCCTGGGGCGAGAAGATCGACTGCAGCGCGGCCGGCTTCATGCTCAGCTTCAAGCGGATCGCGGTGGCGCTGGCGGCCTGGCAAGCCTCGGGCGAGGTCAACTCGTTCAGCTCGAAGCGAGACCTCGCACTGGCCGCCGACATCGGCGCGGAGGGGGCGGGCGTGGCGTTCCCGCTCAACGGCCTGACGGCCAAGGAGAACCTCGGACACGAGCTGTTCTACGGCAAGGCCGGCTGCGCGCTCTGTCACAGCAACACGCCGGTCTTCGTGATCGAAGATCCCAACAAGGCCGGCCTCGATCCGGGCGAGCTCTACACCGACGCCGCCTATCACAACATCGGCGTGCCGCGCAATCCCGCCATCCCGGGCCCGCTCGGCAGCCCCGGCATCGGCGCCCGTTCGGGGCTGCCCAACCAGCTCGGGATGCACAAGACCCCGACGCTGCGCAACGTCGACAAGCGGCCGACCACGAGCTTCGTCAAGGCCTACACCCACAACGGCTGGTTCAAGAGCCTCGAGAGCCTCGTCCACTTCTACAACACCTCGGACGTGAGCAGCAACGGAGCCACCGCCGCCAAGTTCGGGATCACCCGCTGCGACCCGAAGAAGGACTGGACCGAAGCGGCGGCGCGGGCGGCCAACTGCTGGCCCGCCCCGGAGGAGACGGGCACGCTCGCCATCGGCTTCCTGATCGGCGACCTCGACCTGACCGTCGCGGAAGAGGCCGCGATCGTCGCCTACCTCAAGACGCTGACCGACACCAAGACGGTCAAGCCGCCGCAGCTGCTGCAGTGACGGCCTCGCCGGCGTGGCGGCGCTCGATCGCGTGAAACCTCGGCACGACGACCGGCGCCGCATCGCCGGCGTCACGGCGCGTCCGCCTCGGGAGGTACGCGTCGTCGGCACCCTCGTCGCCCCGTCCTGCCGCTCGCCTGCGACATGGCCTTGAGGACAGCATGGCGATATCCTCGACACCGTCCGTCGCTCGGTGACTGTGCACAATCGGAGAGCGCCCGCAGAGGCCCTCGCAGCGCCTGACGCAGCGCCTGCGTGCCGCGTGCACCGTTTGCACGCGGCGGCCCGCCGCGAGCGGCAGGTCGGGCGAAATCACCAACGATTCTCTCGCCCACGACCGAGGTGCGCCGGTTGCAATCTGGCGTCCGACGACAGGAGCACGGATTCGTATGTCGACAGCACTGCGATGGGTCCTCGGCCTCGATCTCGGCGCGCGCTCTCGCGGGGCGCTGGCGTTCGCCCGCTGGCTGCGCGAGGCCGGTGAATCGGTGACGAGCGTCCACGTGCTCGAGACGTGGATGCGCGGCTATCTCCGCAGCGACAACTACGAGCAGTTCCAGGCCGTCCTCGCCCGCGCCGCCGCCGAGATGGGGCCGGGCGACGTCCAGGTGATGGAGGCCGACCGGGCCGAGGTCGGCCTCGCCCGCGCCGCCGAGGGCGCCGCGGGCCTCGTCATCGGCCGCGCCGCCCCGGGCGAGGGCACGTCGCTGCTGCGCCTCGGCGCGACGGCGCGGCGGGTCTTGCGAGGATTGCCGGCCCCGGTGATCGTGGTGCCGCCGGACTGGGTCGCCGCCGGTGCGGGCCCGGTGCTCGTCGCCACCGACCTCGAGGAGACCAGCGCCGGCGCCGTCGAGTTCGCGCAGCAGTTCGCCGCCCGCCACCGCCGGCCGCTCGAGCTCGTGCACGTCGGCGAGGCGCACTACAACGACTTCATCGACGAGCTCGAACCACGCTGGCTCGCGGCCCGAGAGATCTACCGCGCCGACGTCGTCGACCGCGTCCACGAATGGGCGCTCGAGCGCGACCTGTCCGGCACCCGCCACGTCGTCTACGGCGAGCCCGCGCAGCAGATCGCCGCCCTCGCCCGGGCCCGCGACGCGGCGCTCGTGGTCGTCGGCTCGCGGCGCCTGGGCACCGTCGCCCGGGCGTTCCTCAGCAGCACCGCCTCGGCGCTGGCGAGCTCCGCCGCCTGTCCGGTCGCGGTGGTGCCGTCGCGCTGAGCCCCTGCCGCTGCACCTCACGATCTCGCTCGAAGCCTCGATCCTGGCCCCGCAGGCCCCGTCCGTGGAATCGGTCCTCGCCGCCTCCCATCATTCGTCCCCGAGCGCGATCCGACTCTCGCGGCCAGCGAATGACTGGACCCATAGGTGTCCTTCAAGACATGTGACGGCATCGCCGCATCTGGTGATTGGGCGACATTGGCGGGTTCTCCAGCGGATCCATGAGACAGGTCTGAAAATCCTCACCACCGCGAATGGATCGTCTTCACCGCCGGGGGGCGCCGAACCGCAGCGCCCGCACAGCCTCGATGTCGGCCGTTCGCCCGGGGAACCGCGCCGCCAGACGGTCGAGCGCGGCGCGGACCAGGCCCTCGCGCTCGAGCGTCGTCGCCGCCGCGAACGCCAGCTGTCGCTGCGACGCGCCGGCGCCCGGCAGCCCCTGGTCGAGGCGAGCCTCGCCGATGAATGCCATGAACATCCGCAGCTCCGGCTCGTTGAAGAGAGTGTTCAGCAATTTGAACAGCGGGTACACCGAGGTCGACCCCGCGGATCCGCGAGGCGCCGACTCAAGCCCGACGGCCAGGCTCGGCGCTGCCCGCTCCGCGCGGTTGAGCCGAAGCAGCATTGCGTTGATCTCATCGACGATCCCCGGCACCCGCTCGCCGTCGAGGTCGTGCTCGAGATACCCCTGCAGCGCGCTCAGCAGCAGCAGCCCGCGGCCCTGGCAGTCGACCAGCGTCGCATACGCCTCGGTCAGCGGCTCCACGCCCCCCGCGACGTGAAGCCCGAACGACACGAGCCCGGCGATCGAGGCGACGGCGACCGCGGCGTGGGTCGCCGGCCCGTTCTCCGCCGCGAGCATCGGGAACACGGCGACCATCGTCAGCACGGTGCTCCCGGAGGCGACCCTCGAGCTGACGCGCAGTCGCGCGAGCCGGCCCTGCACCCGCGCGAGGGCTGGCTCGCAGCGCCCGAGGAGGGTCTGCAGCGTCACCGTGGCCACGTGTGCACGGGCCCGTAGCTGATCGTCCGCCGCGGGCCCGGCCAGCATGCCCGGCTCGAGGTACGGCGCGAGCTCGCTGTGGACCACGCGCAGCGCGTCGAGCACCCCGTCCCCATGACGCGCCAGGAACCCGACCATCTCGTCGATGTCCGGCGTCTCTCCGCTCATGTCTCCTCGTCTCCCGCCCGGGCCCGCCAATACGAGAAGACGCCGACCAGCCCGGAGAGCGCGAGGAGCCCCCACCCGTAACCCCAGCCCGAAGACGTCACGGGCGCAGTCGCGGCGCGTTCCGACGCGGCCGGGGACATGGAAGGCTCACTGGGCCCTGAGGTCGGCGTGGGACCCATCGTCGGGTCGGGCCTCGCCGCGGGACCCTCTCCAGAGCTGCCGGTCCTCGGCGCCGCGGCCACGGTGACGACGGCGCCCGTCGACACGATGACCACGCCACCGGCCATCACGCGCCCCCGAGCACCCTGCTGCCGCAGCTGGAACTCCGCTCGCCGGCGGGCGGTGTTGAATGTCGCCGAGCTGACCACGAGCTTGGTGTCGTCGCCGGTGAGGCCGTGGAGCAGCGAAGCGAGCTCACGCCGACCCCGCTGGAGCTCCTCCACCAGCCGACCCGCGACGGTCAACGCGTTGAACGGCGCCGACGCCCCGGTCGCCCGCGTAAATTTGGCCGAGCTACATCCGAGCACGATGAGCGTGACGTCGTGCGCCGCCGCGCTGGCCTCGAGCTCGGCGACGGGCAGCTCGACCGACTTGCCCTTGACGCGCAGCTTGAACGCCCCGTGCTCCATGTGCCCCAGCAGGACCAGGAATTTTCCGCGTTGCTGGGCCATCGCATCGCCGACCGCCTCGACGTCAAAGCGCTCGGGCGTCCGGAGTCGAACCGCCCCTTCCTCGAGCACGCGGAGCGTGTCCGTGTTGTTGAGCAGCGGCATCACTGCGATATCGTCCGGGTCGACTTCGATCTTCATCAACTCGTCGAGCCGCCCGGTCTCGAACAGCTCGTCGAGGCGAAAGTACAGCCCGGGCAGGCGCTCGAGCGCCAGCCTGCCCCGCGTCCACCCGTCCTTCGTCCCCTCGCCGACATCGATGCAGCGGTAGCGACCCCCGTCTCGGCCGAGCACCGTCAGCTGCTGCCCGGCCGCCATGCGCTGCGCGCTGGGCGGCAGGCCGGCGAGCGTGGTCTCGTCGATCAGCAGATCCGACGAACCGCCCGCTCGCTCCGCCATCACCTCGGCGACATCGCCGAGCGGCACGTCGACGGGGACACGCGCGACCGCCAGACCCTCGCCCTCGCTGCCGACGGCCCGCGTCATCACCCACATCTCGCCCCCGTCGACGCCGACGAAGGCCTGTCCAGCCTGCGCGCCCACGCTCAGCGTGTCAAAACCATGCGACGCCAGCGAGGCCTGCGAGCTCGTCAGCTCGGCGCCGCTGGAAGTCTTCCATTCCGACCCACCGCTCCCGCGAGAGCCGCCGCGAGAGCCGCCGCGGGCCCCGCCGCGGACCCGCGGCATCCGAACCCGCCCACACCGGGCCTCGCCGTTTTGCGCCTGCGACACCGACTCGGGCACCTCGCCGCTCCGCGCCTCCGCCCGCCCGGGCTCCGCCAGGAGGCCTCCCGCCGCCAACGCCAGACACGCGGCTGCCCGCCAGAAAAACTTCTGTCCTGTCCCGCACCGTCCCACGCGTGAACTCATTGCGTGGTTGTGTAGACCTCGATGCGAACCGTGCCGGCCCGTGAACGATACCCCCGTGAGCGGACGCACCAGCTCCCCGACTTCCAGAACTTTGTACATTGTCCGCATGAGGACTCGGCGCAATCAGAGGACCCGGTCCGCGAGTGTGCGACACACTCTATTTTCAGCGCCCGCGCCCCACCCTGACCTGCCGGCAACGCTTGCCAGGCCGAGGCGGCTCGAAGCTCTTGCGCGCAGCTGGAGGAGTCGTCCCGGCCCTGGAACGGCCCGAGAGCTCGGCCGTCGTGTCGACATTGTCGACGGCTTGATCGTCGAGCGCCAATCGCAGGGAATGCTCGAAGTCAGCGTGACGCTCGGGAACGCCGATCATCGATGAAGCACTTGGGCCTACGGACCCAATGCTCGCACGACGCGGCACGGAGCACACGTGTCGAGCTCGCCGCCCGCACCCCTGCACACCCGCGACTTCGCCCGCCCTCAGAAGCGCACGCCGATGAACGCCCGCACGCGAAACAGCAGCCACGGCGCCGGCACCGACGCGTCGATCGCCGGCTCCACGCCGAGGAGCAGGCGACGCTGCGCACCGAGGGCGGCCTGGAGGCCCGCGCCGACCTCGGCCAGGAACATCGGCCGGAGGTTCGCGTCCGGCGTCCCCGCCAGCAGGTCGACGCCCACGCGCGCGAGCCCGTAGCCGAACAGGCGCTCGCTGCTCGCGCCGATCCGCAGCTCCGGGCCGAAGCGGACGAAGTTGAGCGTCGTCGCGGCCCCGCCGGCGGCGGGGTTGCTCGAGTGGACCCACAGGAGGTGCTCGAAGAAGCCGCCGAACGCGACCGCCAGGCGCTTGCGCAGCGTCCAGTAGCGCCCCGCGCCGAGCCCCCAGCCCCACACGCGGAAGTCGGGCGCCCGCACGTCGAAGCCGAACAGCGCCGGCGAGACGTGCAGGTAGGTCCCGGTCGCGCGCAGGCCCCGCTCCTTGTGCAGGAACGGGTCGACGAGCGTGCCCACCGACGACACGCCGTCGCGGGCCACGGCCGGAGCGCTCCCCAGCGCCGCGCACAGCCACGCCGCGGCGGGCAGCAGGGCGAGCGGGCGGCGTGGCGGAGTCACCCGCCTAGCTTGTCATGGGTCGCCCCGGCCCGCCCGACCTGGCCGCCCGGCCGCCGCGACGCAGGACATGTCTCTGCGGACACGTACCACAAATCCGACTGTCTCTTCGGACAGGTCCTTCAGGCCATGACCTGATCATCATGGCTCGAAGGACAGCCTCAAAGCGGCACCTTCGAGATCCGGTCGCGATGCAGGTGGCCGAGGTAGAGCGCCCCGTCGCGCTCGTGCACGCTCGTCACCTGGTGGACCGCCGCGCCGGACGGGTCGTGCAGGCTCTGCAGCACCTTCCCGTCCTCGTCGATCTCGATCGCCAGCCCGTACGGCGCCGGCTTCGGCCACAGCGCGCGCGGCAGGTTGGCGACCATCTTCTTGAGCAGCGGCCGCGGGGCCAGGAAGTCGCCGGCCGCGTTGCGCACCGTGAACATCGCGATCCAGAACGTCCCGCGGCCGCTCTGGGACACCCCATCGGGGAAGCCGGGGAGGCCCTCGATCAGCACCTCGGTGGTGCCGGCCTTGGGGCCCTTGAGCCAGTGGCGGGAGATCCGGTAGCGGTAGGTCTCGTTGACCGCCACGTACGACTCGTCGCGGCTCAGGGCCACGCCGTTGGCGAAGTACAGGTCCTTGGCCAGCACCGTCGACGTCTTGGTCTGCGGGTCGTACTTGATCAGGCGCCCGTGCGGCCGGCCCTCGAGCAGGTCGAGCATGTGGTCGCCGAAGCCGAACTTGTCGCTCGCGTCGGTGAAGTAGATCGTCCCGTCGGTCGCGACCGCCACGTCGTCGGTGAAGCCGAGCCGCACCCCGTCGACCGCGTCGGCCAGCGTCGACACCTGGCCCTCCGGGCTGATCGACAGCAGGCCCTTCTTCGCGTCGGCGACGATGAGCTCGCCCGACGGCGCGAAGTCGAGGCCCAGCGGCCTGCCGCCGGTGTTGGCGAACACCTCGAGCACCTCGCCGTTCAGCCGCAGCACCTCGCCCGCGTTGGTCCCCCCGTACACCCGGCCCTGCGCGTCGGTCTCCACGTCCTCGGGCCCGTCGATCTTCCCCACCGCCAGCAGCGTCGCCCCAGCCAGGCGCTCGTTCGGCGCCAGCGGGCCCGTCATCTCCGGCACCGGCGGCGGCTCCCACGCCGCCGGGTCGATCGGCGCCGGCGCCACCGCCAGGTACCCCGCGAACAGTCCGAGCCCCAGGACCAGCAACAACACCAGGCGCAGCAGCAACTTCATGGAGTCGGTCATCGTAGGCCATCTTCGCCGCCCCCGCGACGCGCGTCGGCGCACGCCGCCCGCAGGTGCGACATCTGCGTCGGCGCGCCCGCATCGCGTACGCTCGAGCCGAGGCCCGCTCGGGCCCGCCTTCGGGGCGCGAGACGGCGCCCGGCGTGACGCATGGCCACCTCCCCCCTGCTCTTCGCCCTCCTCGGCGGCCTCTTGATCGGCGCCGCCTCGCTCTGGCTGCTCGTCGCCGCCGGCCGGATCGCCGGAGTCAGCGGCATCGTCGGCGGCGCGCTCCGGCCCCGCGCGGGCGATCTCGCGTGGCGGCTCGCCTTCGTCCTCGGCCTGGTCGCCGGCGGAGCTGTCCTTCGGGTCCTGTCCCCCGAGACATTGCCCAAGAGCCTGCCGCACTCGGGGCCCGTCATCGCCCTCGCCGGCCTGCTCGTCGGCTTCGGCGCCCGCCTCGGCGGCGGCTGCACCTCGGGCCACGGCGTGTGCGGCCTCGGCCGCCGGTCGCCGCGCTCCCTGGCCGCCGTCCTCACCTTCATGATCACCGCCTTCGTCACGGTCTGGCTCGCCCGCCACGTCCTCGGAGGTGCCGCGTGATCGTCCCGCCCCGCCCCTCGCGGTCACCTCCTTCGTGGTTACTCGTGCTCGCAGCGCTCGCGCCCCCCACCGCTCACCGCTTCGCCGGAGGTGCCGCGTGATCGTCCTCGTCGCCCTGCTCTCGGGCCTCGTGTTCGCGCTCGGCCTCGGCCTCGCCGGCATGACGCGACCCGACAACGTCCTCGCCTTCCTCGACCTCGCGGGCGCCTGGGACCCCGCGCTGATGCTCGTCCTCGCCGGAGCCAGCGGCCTCTACATGCTGGTCGCGCCGGCCGTCCTCCAGCGCCACCGGCCGCTGCTGGCCCCGCGCTTCCACGTGACGATGCGGCGCGACATCGACGCCAAGCTCCTCCTCGGCGCCGCCCTGTTCGGCGTCGGCTGGGGCCTCGTCGGCCTGTGCCCGGGGCCGGCGCTGGTCGGCCTCGCGGGCGGCGGCGGCGACCTCGTCCTGTTCGTCGCCGCCATGCTCGCCGGCATGTTCCTGTTCACCCGCGTGGAGGCCCCTTCGCCATGAAAGTCGAGCACTTCTACGACGCGCGCACCAACACCCTGTCGTACCTCGTCTACGACGAGCACACGCGCGACGCCCTCGTCATCGACCCCGTCCTCGACTACGAGCCCGTCGGCTCGAAGGTGTGGGAGGAGTCGGTCGCCGCGATCGCGGCCCGGATCCGCGTGCTCGACCTGCGCCCCGGGATGCTGCTCGAGACGCACGCGCACGCCGACCACCTGTCGGGCTCGCAGGCGCTGAAGCGGCTCTTCCCCGGCGTCCCGCTGGCGATCGGCGCCGCCATCACCGAGGTCCAGTCCGTCTTCCGCGACATCTACGACCTCGGCCCCGACTTCCCCGTCGACGGGCGCCAGTTCGACCGCCTGCTCCGCGACGGCGAGCGCTTCGCCGTCGGCGCCCTCCACGTCGAGGCGATCGCCACGCCCGGCCACACCCCCGCCTGCATGAGCTACCGGATCGGCGACGCGGTGTTCGTCGGCGACGCCATGTTCATGCCCGACTACGGCGCCGGCCGCTGCGACTTCCCGGCCGGCAGCGCCCGCGCCCTGTGGCGCTCGATCACCCAGCGCCTGTATGTCCTCCCGGACAGCACGCGCATGTTCGTGTGCCACGACTACCAGCCCGGCGGCCGCCCGCTCGCCTGGCAGACCACCGTCGGCGAGCAGAAGGCCGACAACGTCCAGCTCCCGGCCGGCCGCGACGAGGACGACTTCGTCGCCTTCCGCACCGCCCGCGACGCCACCCTCGAGGCGCCCAAGCTGCTCTACCCCAGCGTCCAGGTCAACATCGACGGCGGCCGCCTGCCGCGCCCGGCCCCCAACGGCCGCAGCTACCTGAAGATCCCGCTCAACCCCCGCGGCGAGTGATCGAGCCTGCCCGTTCAGACAGGTTCATTCGGGCATGTCTCGACCGCGTCCAGAGCATGCCTGTCCGAACATGTCCAAATAGACATTCATGTCTCGCATGATTTTATGGACATGTCCGCATCGACATGTCCGAACGCTCACCTCACTCGGCCGCGGCGAACTGCTCGCCCCACGCCAGCCGCGGCTCGGTCGCGGCCTGGGCCGTCGCCTCGCGCAGCTCGGCCAGGCGGGTCAACGCCTCCGCCCGCGAGTGGCCGAGGAAGCGCAGGAACGCGTGCGCGACCATCCCCGTGCGGTGCAGCCCGGCCGAGCAGTGGATGTAGACCTTCGCGCCGGACGTCAGCAGCCCCCGCAGCTCGGCGAAGCAGGCCCGCACCTCCGCGCTGCGCTCGGGCCCCGGCGGCTCGGCCGACGCCAGCGGCAACCGCAGCTGCACCCCGCCGGCGGGGACGCCCGCCTCGTGGTCGGCGAGCAGGCTCAGCACGTGCGTGCATCCGGTCTCGGCCAGCGCCTGCCGCAGGTCGCGTCCCGGCTTGTGACCGATTGCGAGGTGGCCGCCGGCGAGGGGCCGCCATGTCAGGCGATAGCTACCCATGGGTCCTGCGAGCTTAGCAACCCTCGCGCCGCCCCGCTCTGCGATCGCCGGCGCGGGCCTGCGCGCCATCGCCCCGCCGCCTCGCCTACCATGCCGACATGAAGCGCCGCGCCTCCTCGCTCGCCCTGCTCGTCGTGCTCGCCGCCGGCTGTTCGGTCAACTCGATGCTGAACCAGATGGAGAACGAGAACGACAAGACCATCGACCTCGTGTGCGACTGCACCAACGTGTTCCCCGACCGTGCCGCCTGCGAGGCGCAGTTCGCCTCCTTCCTCAGCCCGTTCGACCGCGACTGCCTCGAGGACGCGCTGGCGGCCGACAAGAAGGCCTCCAAGGAGAGCCTCGAGTGCATCGTCGACCAGCAGAAGGAGTACAACGATTGCCTCGCGGACATGCTCGACTGCAACGACCCCAACTCGTACCAGGGCTGCCAGGACATCATCCAGACCAACGAGTGCCCGCAGTTCCCGGCCGAGGTGCAGACCGAGCTCAAGGCCTGCGGCAAGAACGACGACTGAACGGCGCCGACCGGCGAACCGACGTCAGCCCGGGTCGTCGGCCAGCCGCACCCGCGAGCCCCAGCGCGCCCGGGCCGCCGTTTGCAGCTCCGGCGTCAGCTCGTTGCCGAACAGCCACAGCTCGCGCAGGTTCGGCCAGTCCGCCGCGTCGATGAACGCGCTCCAGCCGGCGGCGCTCGGCCGGCCGTCGCAGTACGACAGGTCGATCCACTCGAGCCGCGACAGGTGACCCTGCGCCAGCGCGACGAGGCCCGCGTCACCGACCATGCAGCCGCGCAGCGCGAGCTCGGTGAGGCCCGTCAGGCCGGGAGCGTTCGCCAGCGCCGCCACACCGCGGTCGCCGATCGCGTTGAAGCTCAGGTCGAGGTGGAACAGCCGCGCGGTGTGAGGCGAGGCCGCCAGCGCCGCGGCCTCGTCGTCGCCGAGCAGCGCCTCGTCGCCGTCCAGCGCGTAGCGGCCGCGGATCCCGAGCATCGTCACCCACTCGAGCTGCGGGCACTCCGTGAGCGCCTGCCACTCGCCCGGCGCGAGGTCGGCCGACCAATCGGAGATGTCGATGAAGCGGACCAGCCGCGAGCACGCCAGCGCCTCCGCGTGGGCCAGGAACTTGCGCACCGAGGTGTCGACGCCCAAAAGCCCGCGCCACCACGTGTGGCCGTCGATCGCCGGCCGCAGCGGCGCGAGCCACTCCTCCTCGTGCGCCGCCAGCAGCGCCGCCTCGCGCGCGGCCAGCTCTGCCCGGGCGTCCGCCGCGAGCGCGCCGGTCAGCGCGACCCGGACGCGGACGAGCTCGGCCAGCGGATCGGCCTGTCCCTCGAGCCATGTCGCATGGGCCAGCAGCGGCGCGACGTCGTTCGGCGCGTCGCGGACCGCCCGCAGGAGCCCCCGAAGCTGCATGGGCCGATCTCGTCCCCCGGGAGCGCGCCGCGACGCGTCAGACCCCGGCGAACAGGCGCGCGCCGAAGCTGTCGGACAGGCGGGCGTCGTTGAAGATCTTCCGCGCCGCCGCGCCGACATCGTACTCGACGCGCTTGAACTCGAACTTGCCGCGGCCCGAGTCGTAGATCGTGTAGCTCGCGCGTGGGTCGTGGTCGCGGGGCTGGCCGACCGAGCCGACCGAGACGATGTAGCGGAACTCGGGGTGGATCTCGAATTCCTTCGTCACCACCTCGTACACGCGCTCGCGGCCGATGGCGAACGCCTTGCACAGGTGCGAGTGGCCGATGAAGGTGATCTGGCCGAGGCTGTCCCAGATCGGGATGCAGGTCGCGGCCTGCTCGACGCTGAAGATGTACTCGAACTCCTCGAGGTCGACCGGCGAGCCGTGGCAGAAGTGGGTCGCGCCGTCGCGTTCGAAGTAGTTGAGCTTGCGCAGCCAGTTCATGTTCTCGGCGGTCAGCTGGCGGGAGTGCCAGTCGAGCGCCTCGCGGGCCGCGTCGTAGTAGTAGCTGTAGTCCATGCGGCCGGCGACGGCCGCGTCGTGGTTGCCGAGGATCGTGTACCGGGTGACGCGCTTGACGATGTCGCAGCAGTCGTTGGGCTGGGCGCCGTAGCCGACGGTGTCGCCGAGGCACACGAGCGCGTCGATCTTCTCGCGTTCGAACGCGCGGAGGACCGCCTCGAGGGCGTCCAGGTTGGCGTGGACATCACTGAAGATCCCGTAGCGCATCAGTCCCCGACTTCCACTTCGACTTCGTCGATCTCGTCGTCCTCGGCGGCGTCGAGCTCCGGCGCGATCGCATCCGACGCCAGACGAGAGAAACGGCGTGCCGCCTCGGCCTCGTCGCCATCGACCTCGTCCCGCACGGCGCCCAGTGTAGCAAGCGCTCGCCTGGCCGCGGAGGATACCGACGGATCGCCGACCTCCAGCAAATTCTCCACCGCCACCCGGCCCGGCCCGCCCGGGCCCGCGCCCTCCGCCTTGATGAGCTCCGCCAGCGCGCGGGCGACCCGCGCCCCCACCACCTCTTTGCGGCCGGTCGGGGCGCTCCGGAGCAGGTTGCACAGCGGCCCCACCACCCGGGGCCCGAGGTTGCCGAGCGCGCGGGCCGCATCGACCCACCCGCCCGTGGGCTCGTCGCCGAGCATCGTCACCAGCGGGCCCTCGGCTTTGCGTTCGCCGAGGTGGCCGAGGAGGATGGCCGCCGCCTGGCGCACATGTCGCTGGGGGGCGCGGAGGCACGCCAGCAGCTCCGGCCCGACCCGCGAACCGAGCTCCGCCAGGGTCGGCAGGAGACTGGCGACGTCCGCTTCGGACAGCTCCGGCAAGCTGCCGATCACGGCCCGGACCTCGCCATCCGCCGGCGAGCCGCGCAGGCGGGCCGTCAGCTCGCGCAGGCGGGCCTGCGACCGCGCCTCCTGCACCGGCGACGTCTCCCGCACCTCCGCCGCGGCCTTGATCTGCGGCTGGCTGGCGCGGCGCCCGGTCGAGACCTTGCCGAGCCCGAGCGCCTTGGACAGCTCCGGCGGAGGGGTCAAATTCTTGTGCTGGCAGAGGTCGAGGATCCCGCGCCAGGCGGCCTCGGCCTGTTCGGCGTCGAGATCCTCGCCGCGGGCGATCGACGCGGTACGCGCCGCGATCAGCTTCTGCACGAAGGTCCCCACGTCGCGCGCCTGGTCGGAGCCGAGCCAGCGGCGCCAGAAGCGGGCCGGGGCCGGCAGCCCGAATTCGATCGCCGCCCCGAGCACCGTCGAGCGGATCTTCTCGTACGTCTCGACGCTCAGCCCGTCGACCTCGAGCAGCCGCGCCAGGTTGTCCTTGCGCGATCCCTGGTCGAGCCGCTCGAGCGCCGTCCAGGCCGCCCCCG
The DNA here is from genome assembly GCF_026965555.1 of Nannocystis punicea. Classification (GTDB taxonomy): domain Bacteria; phylum Myxococcota_A; class Polyangia; order Nannocystales; family Nannocystaceae; genus Nannocystis; species Nannocystis punicea. The sequence continues at coordinate 6,805,247 of NZ_CP114040.1, forward strand.
CCGAGTCGCGGCAGCTCTCGGCCAGCGCCTCGGTGATCGGCGTGCGCGCCGGCTCGAGCCGCTGGGCCGCGTTGCGCCCCGACAGCAGCTCGCGGGCCGTGCGGTAGGCGTCGGGCGGGAACTCGCCGGTGCCGAGCTGGGCCTGGGCGCTCTCGAGGCAGGCCGCCGCGTTGCGTTGCAGCTCCGGCGCCACCAGCTCGCGGTGGTGCCCGGGCAGCGCCAGGCGGATCTTGAACTCGCGGGTCAGCTGCTTGAAGAGGTCGAGCGTGACCGGCTCGCCGACGTCGACCACCGCGTCGATCACCAGCGCCTCGCCGCCGGCGTCGGCCACCACGCGCACCCCGACCAGCGGATAGCCGAGCCCGCGCAGGTGGATCGGCCGCACCTTCAGCGGCACCGTCGCCCACACCCGGGCCGTCGCCTCGTTGACGTTCGCCGTCACCTGCACCATCCCGCCGTCGCGGCCGAGGTTGGCCAGCGCGGCCCGCTGCACGTCGCTGCCGAGGCGCGCCGGCAGAGGCGCCGGCGTGCGCGCCGGGCGACCGGTGCGCGGCGCCTCCTCTTCACGCCGCCAGCCGGGGCCGCTGTCGGCCGGGCCCTCGAACACCGGGCGCTTGGGCCAGGTGCCCGTCACCGCCGCCTCGTTGACCTGGCGGCCGTCGGACCCCTCGAGCTGTCGCCGCGCGGCCGCGTCGGCCGCTTCGACCTGGCGCCGCGACCACGCCCCGCTGCTTTCGGCCGGGCTCGCCTCGGGCGTCGGGCCCGGCAGCACCGCCGCGGGCTTCGGGGTCTCCGGCGCGCCCGGCGTCAACGCTCGGGCCACCGCCGCCCGCAGGGCCGACCGCTCCGGGTCGAGCTCGGCCTCGGCCCCCGGCCGCCGCCCGCTCCCGTCCTCCCGACGACCTGGCCCTGCGGACAGGCCCCCCGCGTCCTGGCGGATCGCGCCGGTCCCGTCGAGCACCGCCGCCGGCCGCCGCGTGGACGGCCCGTCCTCTCCGGGGCCCGCCCGCCGGCCGTCGCTCGCCGCGGCCCCGTCGCCTGTCCGCCGCTCGGCCTCGGCGCGTCGACCTGCCCCGGAGGACATGGCCGAAGCGTCCTGTCCGTTCGAGCCTGTCCCTTCGAACGCCACCGCCGGTCGCCGCCCGGACTCCGCCGGACCGTCGGCGCCCGCGCGCCGCGGCCCCGCGTCCGCGCGCGCGCCGTCGACCGGCGCCTCCGCGCCGGCCCGGCGACCTGCCCCTGGGGACAGGGCCGAAGCCTCCTGTCCGTTCGAACCTGTCCCTTCGAGCACCGCGCCCGGCCGCCGCGCCGCCCCGTCGCCCGCCCGGCCCGCGCCGTCCTGGCCGTTCGCGCCTGCCCCTTCGGTCCGCCGCCCGGCCTGGCCGCTGGCCTCGAACGACCGCCGCGCCGCCGACACCAGGCTGCTGGGCTCCTCGAGGCCGACGTCCTCGGCCGAGCGCCCGCGCCGGCGGCCCGGGAACGTGTCCTGCAGGGCAGACTCGCTGCGGCCGGCCCGCCCGGCGCGGCCCGCCTCGGCCTCGCTCGGCCCGGAGCCCTCGCGCCGCCGGCCCTCGACCGCCTCGCTCGGCCCCGAGCTCTCGCGCCGCCGCCCGTCGATCGCCTCGACCGGCCCCGACCCCTCGCGCCGCCGCGGCGCCGGCGTGTCGCTCGGCCCGGAGCTCTCGCGCCGCCGCGCCGCCCCCGACGCCCCCGACCCCTCGCGTCGCCGCGCCTCGACCACGTCGGCGCCCGGCCGCCGGCCCTCGGCGTTCCTGGCCGCCAGGACATGTCCCTTGGGCCCTGGCTCTTCGGCCCTGGCGCTTGGGACATGCCCCTTCGGCCCTGTCTCTTCAGCCCTGGCCGCTGGGACATGCCCCTTCGGCCCTGTCTCCTCGACCTTGACCGCCGGCGCCGGCTCGTCGGCGCCGCGGGGCTCGCTGGCCCGCACGCCGGAGTCCTGGGCCCGCGAGCCGAGCGCCGGGCCCGGCCACGGCGACAGCTCGGGCGCCGCCTCGCCGGCCTCCTCGGCCCACGGCGGCGGCACCGGCACGAACGCGACGGCCGGCTGCAGCAGCCACGGCGTGGCCGAGTCGGGCCGGGCCTGCAGCGCCGCGAGGTGGGCCTGCAGCGCCGCGATCAGATCTCCGCGGCGATCGGCGCTCAGCACCAGAGTCGCGGCGCCACGGTCCGGATCCACCTCGAGCCACGCGCCGCCGCCGGTCGCCGGGCGCCGGCAGCGCGAACACGCGCCCACGAGGGGTCCGCTGGCCCGCAGCGTCGCCACCAGCTCGGGTCGCGCCTGACGATCGAGCCAGCGCCACCTTCGGGCCGCCACCAGCGAGCCGCACGGGCACGCATAGAGGGCCTCCTCGGACCAGCTCCAGTCGCCTTGATTCGACACGCGCGCGACCATAGCGTCGGCGCGCGGACGGTGTAAAGCTGCCGCGCCGATGACGGACACGCCCACCACCCCACCGGACGCGACCCCCCGGACCTCCGGCCCCGACGCCGCCGCGCTCGACGCCGCCGTGGGCGATCTCGACCGACAGCTGCACGAGCAGGTCAAGCGCGCCCTCGGCGTCGAGCTCGACGGCTCGGTCACCTCGCTCGCCTTCCTCGATCACTACCTCGGCCTCGCCCGCAGCGAGACGCGCGCGCCGATCCTCGAGCTCCTGGCCGCGTCGGCCGGGGCCTACTTCGGCGAGCTGGTGCGGCGCGAGTTCGGCGGCACGTGGGTCGGGCGCGCCGACGACCCGCGAGGGTATCGCCTGCTGCTCGGCGCCGCGTACCTCCACTTCACGCCGGTGGCGCTCGCGCTGGCCGCGATCCTCGGCCGCGAGCCGGACGACGAGGACGTCGACTGCGGCCTCCACCTCGACATCCGGAGCGGCTCCGAGCCCGACGGGGCCAGCGACGCCGCTTTCATCGAGGAGCGGCTGATGGCCGTCCCGCCGGTCCCCGAGGATCAATTCTACACCCTGACCACCCGCTTCGAGACGATCGCCCTCATCGTCGATCTCCTGGCGCAGCGGCGGGCGCAGAGCGGGTCTGAGCCCTACACCTACACGCTCGACGATTATTCCCACGCCCTGTCCTAGGTATTCCGGCCGCGCGCCCCGGTGTAGACTGCGCCCGAGCGATGCCCGAAACCGCCGAGATGCCCCTGCTCGAGATGTTGCAGGTGCTGTCGCGGACACCGACGAGTGAGCCGCAACTCCGGGCCGTGGTCGCCGTCACGTGTGCGCGTTGGTGTGTCGTGCGCGGCGAGGACGGCGAGGCCCAACGCCTGCTCGCCCACGCCTTGGAGCTGGTGCCGGACCTGCGGCCGGCGATGCGCCTCCTCTACCGGATCTTTCTCCGGCGCGGCGACATCCGCAACTCCGTTCGCTACCTCGACCTCGAGATCCGCGCCACTCGCCACCCGCGCGAGGCGGCCGCGCTCTACCGCGAGCGGGGTCAGCTGGTCGAGACCCACTTCAAGGATCGCGCCGCCGCTTTGCAGTGTTACCAGGCGGCCCTGCGCGCCACGCCGAAGGACCTGGCGGTGCTGCGCTCGGTCGAGGCCGTCACCCTCGTGCAGGGCAACCTCATGGCGCTGGTCGCCAACCTCGAGGCGCAGCTCGAGGTCCTGCACGACCCGCGGGCCGTCGCCGCCGTCGCGCGCGACCTCGCCGTGCTCGAGACCCGCCAGGGCGGCGACCTCAACCTCGCCGCCGCGCTGCTGATCGCCGCCGGCGAGGAGCAGCCCGGCAACCTCCTTCTTATTCAAGACCTGTTCCGCGTCGCCGAGGCCGCGGGCAACGCCGAGTTGATGCTGCGCGCGCTCGAGGCCGAGGCCGACGCCCGTCCGCCGGAGCAGCGCGCCGGCCCGCTGGCCCGCGCCAGCCTGGTCCTGCGCGAGGTTCGCGAGCGCGCCGGCGCCGTCTCGCTGCTGCACGCGGCCGCCAAGCTGCAGCCCGACAACTTCAGCCTGTGGCGCAACCTCGAGGAGCTGGCGATGGCGACCGCCCGCTACGACGTCGCCGTCGAGGCCTGCGCCGGCCAGCTCAAGGCCATCGGCGGCTCCGACCCCGGCGCCGAGGCCGAGCTGTTCTACCGCCTCGGCAAGCTGGCGATGATCCGCCTCGACCGCGTGAGCGAGGGCCTCGGCGCCATGCGCCGCGCGCTCAAGCTGTTCCCCGGCCACACCCCGGCGCTCGAGGACGCCGGCCGCTACCTGATCGCCAACGAGTCGTGGCACCAGCTGCTCGAGCTGCTCAAGCTCCAGGTCGCGACCGCGGAGGCCGCCGGCCTCAGCCCCGAGGAGCGCGCCCAGGCCCAGCTGCGCGCCGGCCAGGTGCTCGAGGAGAACCTCAAGGAGCTCGAGGGCGCCCGCCAGCTCTACGAGGAGGCCGTCGGCTCCTCGCCGACCTACCGCCCCGCGCTCGACCGCCTCGAGCGGGTGCTCCTCCAGCTCGGCCGCTTCGACGGCCTGCGCGAGCTGTACAACGGCGAGCTGCAGCGCGGCGTCGGCGGTCCGCGGCGGATCTTCCTGCTGTCGATCCTCGCCCGCCTGCACGAGCGCCAGGGCGATCCGTCGGCCGCGATCAAGTGCCTCGTCGCCCTGCTCAAGGAGTTCCCGGAGCACCTGCCGTCGCTGCAACAGCTGGCGCGCCTGCTCGCCCGGGCCGGCCGCGCCCGCGAGCTGCTGCAGGTCACCGAGCAGGAGATCAAGCTGACCATCAGCCCGCTGCGGCGCGCCAAGCTGCTGTTCCGCAGCGCCGAGCTGGCGCTGCAGATGGGCGACACGGGCCACGCCGAGGCCAGCCTGCAGGAGTCGCTCGAGGAGGTCCCCGACCACCCGCCGACGCTCGCGCTGCTCGAGCGGATCCTCCGCGACCGCGGCGACGACGTCGGCATCATCGACCTGCTGCGCCGCCGCCTGCAGCGCGCCGTCGATCCGGCGCAGCGGCTGTCGCTGCACCTCGAGATCCTCCACCGCCTGCTCGCGCTCGGCGAGCTGCCGCAGGCGCTCGACGAGGTCGACCTGGTCCTTCAGACCTGGCCCGACCACCTCTCGCTGCTGCACACCGGCGAGCGGCTGGCCGCCGCGCTCGGGCGCACCGAGGCGCTGCTCGGCTACCTCGCGCGGCACTTCGACCTGTCGCGCGGCCAGCGGGCCCGGGCCCTGCTCATCTACCGCGCCGCTCTGGTGCGGGCCAGCGATCCCGCCGGGATCTGGGCCGACCCCGGTCAGGCCCAGGAGGCCACCGGCGAGCTGCGCCGCGCCCTCGCCCAGTGGCCGAGCCTCGGCGGCGGCTGGACCACCTTGCTCGAGCACTGCGCCGCCAACGGCGACGCCGCCGAGCTGCGAGCGGCCGCCCGCGGCGCTCTGGCCCACGAGCGCGGCCTCGGAAACCGCCAGGCCGCGGCCCTGCTGCTGGCCGAGATGTCCGACTCGCCCGCGCTCGGCGTGCAGTACCTCGAGGCCGCCGCCGACGCCCGCCCGCGCGACCTCAACACCCAGCTCCGGCTCGCCCGCGCCGCCCGCTTCAGCCGCCGCCCGGACCTCGTGCGCGCCGGCATGACGGCCGCGCTCGCGATCACCGCCGACGAGTCGGCCGACCTGACCTTCACGCACAGCCTGCGCTACCGGGCCGCCCGCGCCGCCGAGTCGGCCGGCGACCTCGACGCCGCCGACGCCGGCTACACCGAGATCGTGGCCAAGGACTCGCGCTACGAGCCGGCCCGCCGCGGCCAGGCCCGGATCGTCGCCCGCCGCAACCTCGCCCCCACGCGCCGCGCCGCCGCCGAGCTCAACACCGCCGCCGCCGGCGAGAAGGACTACGTCGAGCGAGCCGCCCTGCTGTGCGGCAGCGCCGATCTGTACCTCCGCGCCGGCGACCTCGACGAGGCCCTGTCGCGCCTCAACGCCGCCCTCGTCACCTGGCCCAAGTACCTGCCGGCCCTGCACGCCAAGGCCTGCTTGATGGAGCAGTGCGGCGCCGCGGCCGACCTCGTCGTCGCCGCCGATCTGCTGGCCCAGCTCGCCCTCCTCGTCGGCGATCCGGCCCACCAGCACGCCCTGTGCGTGCGCGCCGGCCTGCTGGCGGTGCGGGCCCGCGATCCGTCGCGGGCCTGGCGGGCCCTGGCGCGCGCCCTCGAGATCGAGCCCGCCTCCGATCCGGCCTTCTCCGCGCTGTGGCGGACCCGCGAGCAGCACGGCCGCGAGGGCGCGGTGCCGCTGGTCGGCCCGCTCACCCGCCGCTTCGACGCCCTCACCGCCGCCCGCACCCTCACCCCCGAGGCCGCCCGCGCGATCGGCCGGGTCGTCGAGGTCAGCGACGGCAACGGCGCCGCCGCGGTCCTGCTCGAGCGGGCCGTCGGCTCGTTCCCCGAGCACGTCGCCCTGCGCGTCGACCTCGCCCGCCTCTACGCCCGCGCCGGCCGCGGCGCCGAGGCTGTCGGCCAGCTGCAGGAGGCCCTGCGCCGCGAGACCTCGCCCGAGCTGCGGGCGGTGCTCGAGTTCCTGCTGGCCGACGCGCACGAGCGCAACGGGGCCCCGGACGCCGCCTTCGAGCACTACCTGGCCGCCAGCCGCGGCGGCTTCCAGTCGTTCGTCGCCTTGCGGGCCGCCGACCGGATCGCCTCCGCGATCGGCACCGTCGATCAGCGGGTCGAGGTGCTCCAGCGCCTGCTCGAGCTCGGCGACGCCGACGAGCGCGTGCGCAGCCTGCGGGCCCTCGCCGACATCGATCGCCGCGTCCGCGGCCGCCCCGAGGAGGCCGCCGGCCTGCTCCGCGAGCTGCTGCGCCTGCGCCCGGCCAACACCGACGTCATCCTCGAGCTGCACGCCCTGCTCATCGAGCTCGGCCGCGCCGACGAGGCCCGCGTCGCCCTGCAGGCCGGCATCGCCGCCCAGCGGGCCCTCCTGCGCGACCGCGGCCTGACGCGGCCGCCGAAGCTCGGCGCCCGCCCCGAGGCCGAGCTCGTCGACGCCGACCCGATCGTCGGCCTCCTGCGCCTGTTCGACGCCGCCGAGGAGTCGGGCGGCGTCTACGTGTGCGCCGCGGTGCTCGAGACCGTCGACCCCGACCTCGTCCCGGTCAGCCGGCGCTGCGAGGTCCTGCAGCCGGCGCCGTGGCCATTGCCGACCGCGCCGGACAAGCCGCAGCCGTTCTTCACCATCGACGACCCCGCCTGCGCCGCCGCCGTGCACCTCTTGCAAGCTGGCGTCAAGTACATGTCCGGAATACCAGGTGCACCGCCGCCGCCGGTCAACCTGGCGCAGCGCCACAGCTTGCCGGCCGCTAGCTCGGTCGCCGTCGTCACCCGCGCTCTGGCCCGCACCCTCGGCGTCGGCGATCCGCTGCTGTTCCTCAACCCGAGCGACGACAACGGCGTGGTCGCCCACGTCGGCACCGCGCCGGTGCTGCTCATCGGCCGCAAGATCAACAGCGCTCCGTTCGCCCCCGCCTCGCGCGAGGCCATCGGCCGGGCCCTGTTCCGCCTGTCGACCGGCGGCGACCACCTCCACCACGGCATGGACGACGTCGGCGTCATGGCGGTCCTGCACGGCCTCGCCAGCTGCGCCGGCGTCGAGCTCGACGACATTCACCCGCGCGACGAGAGCGTCTCCGACACGATCATCGAGGGCCTCGCCGGCGCCGGCGTGGCGGTCGACTTCGGCGACGACGCCGAGGTCCTGGCGCGCAACCTCCAGCAGTTCTCGCAGCCTGTCCTTCGGGACACCTTGCGTCAGGGCGAGGACCGGGCCGGCGCGATCGCCTGCGGCGATCCGCGCGTGCCGCTGCGCCGCCTCTCTGCCAAGCCCGCCGGGTCCGGCGCGGCCGCGGCCCCCAGCCTCGCTGCCCCGCGCGCCGCGGCCCTGGTCGCCTACCTCGTGTCCGAGGAGCACCTCGCCCTGCGTCGCGCCCTCGGCTACAACGTCGAGCTCGAGCTCGAGCTGAGCGACGTCGAGGAGCTCCCCGCATGACCGCTCCGCGCAAGCCCCTCCCTCTCGACGAGTGCGGCCGCCCGCTCGACCTGGGCGCCGCCCCGGCCGAGCGCGTCACCGGCAGCGGCCCGCCGCCGTCGCTGCTCGACCTGCCCGACGCCTTCTGGCCGCTCGACCTGCCGCTGGCCGCCGGCGCCCTGGCCCTGCCGGCGGTCGACTGGTGGCTGCTCTCCGACGTCCTGGCCGCCGAGGCCGCGCGCGAGCAGAGCCCCGACCTGCGCGCCGCCCTGACCGGAGAGACAGGTCGAGTCCAGCGCGAGCGCCTCGGCCTGGTCGAGGGCGACGAGGCGCTCGCGGCCGGCAGCGCCGCCGTGCAGCAGGTCGCCCAGGCGGTGCAGGCCGTCCGGGCCGACCTCGCGGCCGAGCTGACCGAGCTGTTCCACGAGGCCAGCGACGAGAGCCAGCCGGCGGCCGCCCGCGCCGCCGCGTGGATCGAGCACGGCCAGCGGATCGAGGACGCCACCGGCGACGTCGGCCGCGCCTACGCCAGCTACCAGGCCGCGCTGGTGGCCGTGCCCGACCAGCCGATCGCCGTCGCCCTCGCGGTCGACGCCGCGATCCTGCTCAAGCGCCACAGCGACGCCCAGCGGCTGCTCTCGGGCAACGTCCGCAAGATCGACCTCGCCACCCTGCGCGCCGCCCGGCGCCTCGACCTCGCCCACGTCACCGACGACCCGCGCCAGCGCCGGAGCTACCTCGAGCTCGCGCACACCGACGACCCGACCAACGCCACCGCCCTGCGCCGCCTGATCCGCACGATCCGCCACGACGGCGGCGGCACCCCCTCCGCGCTGTCGGAGCTGTACCGCCGCCTCGCCGGCCTCGCCGAGGATCCGATCACGGCCGCCACCGCCTTGCAGCTCGCGGTCGTCGTCCTCGGCAGCGAGCCCGTGCCCGCGCCGCTGCTCGCCGACGTGCGCGCCTGGCTCGATCGCAACGCCGACGAGTCGGCCGCCCAGGGCCTGCTCGACGCCCTCGCCTACGCCCTCGCCGGCCAGGCGCTCGCGCGCCAGAACGGCAGCGAGCCCGACCCTGACTACCTCGAGATCCTGGCCCGCCTCGCCCCGCTGCTCGACGACACCCGCGAGCAGGCGATCGTGCGCGAGCAGATCGCCCGCATGCGCTGGCTCGCCACCCCGCTGGCCGCCCGCCAGAGCGCCATGAGCGACGACGGCACGTCGCGGCGCCTGCAGGAGAGCGGCGACGACGAGTCCGAGCCCGACGCGCTCACCGACGACGAGGCCGCGGCTTACCGCCTGCTCGTCGTCGACCTCCGGTTCGTGCGCACCCACCTGCCCGAGCAGCGATGGGTCTGGCAGGCGCTGGCCGACATCCTGCGGGCCACCGGCGACATCCCGGCCCTCGTCTCGCACCTCACCGAGTGGGCCCAGCACCAGCCGCACGGCGCCGAGCGGGCCGCCATCCTCGTGCGCCTCGGCTTCGTCCACGAGGTGCTCGAGCGCAACCTCCCGCGCGCCGCCGAGGTCTACGAGCTCGCCGTCGCCGAGGACCCGCGCAGCGCCCACTGCCTGCGCGCGCTCGGCAGCGTCTACGAGAAGATGCGGCGCTGGGCCCAGGCCGCGGCCACCTTGCAGCGGCAGGCGCGGGAGTCCTCCGAGGGCAGCGAGCGGCTCGCCGCGCTGCGCCGGATCGCCGCCATCGCCGAGAACGAGCTCCACGACGTCGACCTCGCGATCGCCACCTTGCAGGAGATCGCCCAGCTCGATCAGGACGACGTGCTCGCGCTCTACCAGCTCGCCGGCCTGTGCCGCACCCACAACCGCACGCCGGTGCTGATCGGCACCCTGCAGCTGCTCGTCGATCGCCTCGAGGAGAACACCGCCCGCACCGCGATCCTCGTCGAGCTCGGCGAGGCCCAGGAGTTCCACCTCAAGCAGCGGGTCACCGCGCGCGAGGCCTACGAGCGGGCGCTGGCGCTGACGCCCGGCTACACCCCGGCGCTGCGGGCTCTGGCCCGACTCTACCGCGACAGCGGCGACCTCGACGACCTCTTGCGCCTGCACGAGCCCGAGCTCGACCCGACCAGCGATCCCGCCGTGCTCGCGCTCAAGGCCGGCCGGATCTGCTTCGAGGAGGTCGGCGACATGGACCGGGCGATCGACTACCTCACCCGCGCCTACCGCCTGAACCCCGACCTCGTGCCGGCGCGCGAGGCCCTGCTGCAGCTGCTCTCGGCCAACGGCCGGATCCGCGAGGCCTACGACCTCCTGCGCGCCCAGGACCTGCCGCACAGCCCCGCGCTGCTGGCCGACTACCACTACCGCCTCGGCCTGCTCGCCGAGACCCTCGCGCGCAAGGACGCCAAGCCCGAGTCCGACACCGCCTTCGTCGACGAGGATCGGGCCCTGCAGCACTACCGGGCCGCGCTCGCCGTCCAGCCGCTGCACGGCCTCGCCAGCGAGCGGGCGCGCCGGCTGCTGGTCGCCAACCGCGACATCGCCAACCTCGTCCGCCTGCTCGAGGATCAGAGCCAGCACCTGAGCGGCCCGGCCAGGGCCGGCGTGCTGGTCCACCTCGCGCGCCTGCACCTCGCCGAGCGCAACCTCGACGAGGCCCGGCGCACCTACGAGGAGGCGATCGAGCACACGCCCGACGACGCCATCCTCCTGCGCGAGTACAAGAACCTGCTGCGCAAGGTCGGCGACACCGAGTCGTTGCCCAACCAACGGCTCCGGCTCGCGCGCGTCAGCGAGGACACCCACTACAAGGCCACCTTGCTGGTCGAGTCGGCCGAGGTCCTGCTGCGCAGCGCCGCCCCGGAGGACCGGGAGTTCGCCGCCAACGCGATCCTCGGCGCCTTGCGCGAGGACCCCGGCAACCCGTACGCGGTGCGCCTGCTCGAGGGCCTGCTGTCCGACCCGAACAACCCGCTGGCCATGACCGACGCCGTCGGCGCCCGCGCGGTGCGGGCCCAGAGCGACGGCGAGCGGGCCATCTTCTACCTCGAGAGCGCCGAGCTGCTCGAACAGGCGGGCGCCGTCAACGAGGCCCAGCGGGCCTACCGCGCCGCGCTGCGGGCCATGCCCTCGCTGGCGCCGGCCGAGCTCGGCCTCCAGCGCGTCTCCTCGGGCGCCGCGCGCGAGTCGGCCGCGCCCAAGACCAAGGCGGTCAGCGTCCACACCCTCATGGCCGAGGCGCGTGACGCCGCGGTGCGGGCCGGCAACTCCGGCAAGCCGGCCGACGCCGAGGTCGCGCTCGGCCTGCTCGGCCAGATCCTGGGCCGCGACCCGCACTACCGCGACGCCATCGGCCTCGCCCGCGCCCTCGCCAGCCAGCTGCCCGAGCCCAAGCCCGCGCTCGACCTCCTGCGCACCGTGTTCGGCCGGATCAGCGACGCCGGCCTGCGCTACGAGCTCGGCGTCTACCTCGGCGAGCAGAGCACCCGCGACGAAGACGCGCTGGCCTACTTCACCGTCGCCGCCCAGGCCCGGCCCGACGGCAAGCAGGCCCTCCGCGGCCTCGTGCGCTGCTACCAGCAGCTCGGCAAGGAGGCCGAGTCGGCGCGCGTCATGGAGCAGCTGCTCGCGCTCTACGACCCCGCCGATCCCTCGGCCGTCGACCTGCGCCTGATCCTCGCCGGCTACCTCGCGCGCGCCCCCGAGACCCTCGCCCGCGCGCTCGACCACGGCCGGATCGTCCTCGCCTCGCGCGGCGACGACCCGCGGGCGATCACCCTCATGGCCGGCCTGCTCGAACGGACAGGTCAGCCCGCCGAGGCCGCCGAGCTGCTCGATCGCCTGTGCGCCCGCGAGCGCGACCCCGACCGCCTCCACGAGCTCTACTTCCGCCGCGCCAGCTTGCTGGCCGAAGTGCCAGGTCGCGAGGCCCAGGCGCTGGCCGCCGTCGAGCGGGCCGCCGAGCTCGGCCCCGGCAACCGCACCACGATCCTCCTGCTCACGCGCTTGCTCGAGCGGCTCGGCCAGACCGAGCGCGTCTCCACCTTCCTCGAGCCGATCCGCCTCGCCATGCTCGGCGGCATCGGCCGCGGCGCGCTCAACCCGAGCGACATCCGCCTGCTCGCCGAGGTCGCCAACCGGCCCAACCCGGGGCTGGCCCAGATGGCGCGGCTCCTCGTCCACGCGCTCGAGCCCGGCGAGTCGACCATGTTGCCCGACGGCTTCATGCGCCCCGCCTCGGCCCAGGGCCTGCAGGCCGCCTTCGCCACGCCTGCGCTCCGACAGCTCCTGTTCGCGCCGGGCGAGCTGCCCGACATCAACGACCTGCTGACCTGCGTCGAGACGGCGATGGACCGGATGTTCCCCGAGTTCACCGGCCTCAACAGCGACGAGACCGTGCCGGTGCCGCCGAACGTCGACAGCGGCGCGATCCGGACCCACCTGCAGCAGTGGTGTCGCCTGCTCGGCATCGAGGACATGGCGATGCGCGCCACCTCGATCAACAACACCGTCGCCGTCCTCGACGAGGGCGAGGAGCCGACCCTGCGGCTGGGCGTCAACTTGTGGCTGCGCGGCGACCCGATCAGCTGGCGCGGCCTCGGGGCGCTGGCGCTGGCGCGCCGGGCTCTCGGCGGCGGCCGCGTCCGTTCGCTGGTCCCGGTCGAGCTCGACCTGATGATCGCCGCCAGCTTCGAGGTCACGAAGGTCTTCAACGCCATCACCGCCGACCCCGACGCCCGCCGCCTGCGCGACGTGGCCAACAACCTCGGCAAGAACCTGCCCCGCCGCCAGCGGCGCCCGCTCCTGCGCGTCTGCCAGGCCCTCTCGAGCCACCACTTCGAGCCGGCCGCCACCGCCCGCGCGACCCTCACCACCGACCTGCGCATGGCCCTGCTGCTGTCTGGCGACGTCGCCGGCTGCCTGTCCGCGGCCTGCCTCCTCGACGGCTTCGCCAACGGCAACATCAAGCAGCGCATCGTCCTCAGCCGCAACGCCCAGGACCTGTGCGTCTGGATGCTGAGCGACGCCTACCTGGCCCTCCGCAAGGCCGTCGCCTGATCTGGCCAGGTGCGCGGGGACATGTCCGCACGGGCATGTCCCCTCGAGCATGTCTTCCTGGACATCCCCGTCAGAACAGCGTGAGAGCCGCCATCGGCTCCGCGCGACGTTCGAGTGGATCCCGGATCGCCGCAACGAGCGTCGCACGGCGCGAGCGGGTCCCGGATCGATGCGCGGCGAGGGTCGCGGGGCCGGTGTCCGGGGCGCCCGCGTCGCGTGTCCGGCGAGACAGATCATCACGGCGCTTGCGGTGAACTCGGAAGCCCTCTTGTAGCGAGGTAACCTTCGGCTCCGCCGAGATCCGGGACCCGCTCACGCCTGAACCTCAAGCGCGGTGTGCGGCGCGCCGGAGAACGCCACATGTCCGGCGGGACAGATCATTCCGATCCAGCAGGTGGATCGTCGAGGATGCGGATCTCGTGGACCGGCGAAATGCACGGCGAATGCACATAGTTCTCGCGTCCGGGCGGGGGTGCCGAGAAATGGGGGGCCCCACGGATTTGCCCTCACAGCACGCGCGCGTCTGCAACGAGGGCCGCGTCTCGGGGTACCACAGGCTCTCGATCGGCACCCAGCCCACGCCATCGCGAAAAGTAGCGAGCCGCCCAGGATCCCGCAGGGCGGATGCCGATCTCGCTGCCTGGTCGACGCCGGGTGGGGCCGTAGCGAGATCGGTCCCTTCGGGTCCTGGGAGTGTCCGTTACAGGCTCCACCTCGAAGCACCTCCCCGTGACGACGAGCGGAGCCCCTGTCTTTGGGGACAGGTCGCCCGGTGTTCCTCGCCGCCCAATCGGAAACCTGCTCGCGCGTCGCGCTCCATGTCCAATCAATAGGCCAGAGCTCCACCTCGCCGCTAGCGAACGCACGCGCCCGAAGCGGGTGGTCTTCCCTGTCTCATGGGACAGGCCATCTCTCCACCTCGCCGAGCGGCCACGCTCGTCGGACAGGCCATCTCTCCACCTCGCCGAGCGGCCACGCTCGTCGTTCAGGCGCGAGCGGGTCCCGGATCTCGGCGGAGCCGACCGTCACCGCCACAAGAGAGCTCCCGGAGGACGGGGGCCGGGACGCCCTGGCACCGAGTTTGCGCAGGACGAGGCAATTGCCGCCTCGAAGCCCACCAGCCGTCACGACGTCCGAGCAACTGTCTGAGGGGACAGGGCGTCCCGGACACCGGCCCCGCGACCCTCGCCGCGCATCGATCCGGGACCCGCTCGCGCCGTGCGACGCTCGCCGCCCATCGATCCACCCGCGACGCTCGTGCGACGCCCGCACATCGATCCAGCCGCGAGCTCCGTGCAACGCCCCCCACATCGATCCACCCGCCATGCTCGTGCGACGCCCGCCGCGCATCGATCCACCCCGCGACGCTCGTGCGACGCCCGCCGCACATCGATCCACTCGCGAGCCCCGTGCGACCACGCGATCGCGACCGCCGTCCCGCGATCCATCGCCCGCGACTCCATGCGACCTCGTGCCTCGATCCACCAGCCCGAGCGATCCTCTCCGTCGATCCATCTCGCGCACCCATCAGTCGCCACGGGCCTCCGCGAGCATCGATCCACCCGCGCTCTCCTCGCATCGCGGCGCCAGCGGTCGCTCGTTCGGCCGCGTTCGAAGACCTTCGCGGCCATGAGCTCCCGTCCCTGAGCCGAGACTGGGCCCGGGAACGCCCCTCCGGGCGCGTTCGCGCCGCGGCGGCGGACCGGCTACCATCCCCGCGTGACTCGCCTCTACAACAAGCAGACCGGCGCCCTGATCGGACCTATCACCGACGACCAGCTGCGCGACCTCATCGATCTCCTCGTCGAGGAGAGCGCCGACGACCGCGACTACTACATCGACCGCGACACCCTCGATTACCTCGAAGAGAACCAGGTCGACGCCGACCTCCTCGCCCTCCTGCGCAAGCATGTCCCCGAGGAGGGAGAGGGCATCGACATCGAGTGGCGCGACGAGACCGCCTGATCGCCTCGCAGCTGCCGCTTCGTCTGCGGCATCCTCCGGCGCCGGGCCGCCGGCCCGGGGTGTCTTGCCGACCCACGCGCCGCCCGCCGCTCCTCCTGGCGCCTCGCGTCGTCGGCGCCCGTCCGCTGTCCGGCCTGTGACCTCTTCGTCGGGCGCGCCTCACCTTCCTCGCGGACATGACGGCCGCGTAACCGTGCGCTCACGGACGCGCCGGGAGGAGCCCGCGTCTGCGGCCCGCGGGTGGGCCTTCGCCGCACCCGTGCGTGGTGGAGCGCGCAGGAGCTGCGAGTTGCCGGTCTTCGCGGGACTCTCGTACCCTGGCGAGCATGCTCGCTTACAGCTTCGCTTGTCGCTCGCTGGGTCTCGTCGTGCTCCTCTCCGCCGTCGCCTGCGGTCGCACCGACACGGCCGTCACCACCGACAGTGGCACCGGCACCACCGACACTGACGGCACCACCACGATGGGCAGCACCACTGGCCCCGAGCTGACCACCACCATCCCGACCAGTTCGACCGGCACCATCGGCGGCACCGACACCGGCACCACCCTCGACCCGACCACTGGACCGGGCACCGACACCGCGATCACGAGCAGCACCACCGACGGCACCTCGACCTCGACATCCACCACCACCACCACCACCACCACCGGCGACACTGACAGCACCACCGGTCCTGCGCCCGTCTGCGGCGACGGTCAGGTCGATCCCGGCGAGGAGTGTGACGACGGCGACCTCGTCGATCTCAACGCCTGCTCCAACGCCTGCGTCGCCGCCGAGTGCGGCGACAACATCGTGCAGGAGCTCATCGGCGAGGAGTGCGACGACGGCAACGACGTCGAGGACGACGGCTGTTCGACTGGTTGTCGGCTCCCGGTCTGCGGCGACGGCTTCGTCCAGGTGCCCGAGGAGTGTGACGACGCCAACGAGGACGACGGCGACGAGTGCACCAACGCCTGCACCGTCGCGGTGTGCGGCGACGGCGTCGTGCAGGTCGGCGTCGAGGCCTGCGACGACGGCAACGACCTCGACACCGACGACTGCCTCGTCGGCTGCATCCTGGCCGAGTGCGGCGACGGCATCGTCCACCAGCTGCTCGAGGCCTGCGACGACGGCAACGACATCAACGACGACGCCTGCACCAACGAGTGCGCCCTCGCCACCTGCGGCGACGGCATCTTGCAGATGGACGAGGAGTGCGACGACGGCAACGGCGACGACACCGACGCCTGCACCACCCTGTGCAAGCTCGCCGTGTGCGGCGACGGCTTCGTCCTCGCCGGCACCGAGGTCTGTGACGACGCCGGCAACAGCGCCACCTGCGACAGCGACTGCACTCCCGCCGAGTGCGGCGACGCCCACCCCAACGCTGCCAGCGGCGAGGCCTGCGACGACGGCGGCGACAGCCCCACCTGCGACAGCGACTGCACCCTCGCCGTCTGCGGCGACAAGACCGTCAACGGCGCCGCCGGCGAGACCTGCGACGGCGGCACCGAGACCGCCACCTGCGACGACGACTGCACCGCCGTCGTCTGCGGCGACGAGGTCCTCAACGAGAGCGCCGGCGAGATCTGCGATCACGGCGGTCAGACCGCCACCTGCGACCTCGACTGCACCTTCGCCGCCTGCAACGACGGCGTCATCAACAGCGCCGCCGGCGAGAACTGCGAGGACGGCAACCTCGCCGAGGGTGACGGTTGCAGCTCGAAGTGCAAGGCGCACAAGGTCGTGTTCGCCACCAGCCAGGGCTTCGACGGCAACCTCGGCGGCCTCGCCGGCGCCGACATGAAGTGCCAGGCCGCCGCCCAGGCCGCCGGCCTCCCCGGCACCTACCTCGCCTGGCTGAGCGACGACACCGGCACCCCGCTGAGCCGCTTCACCAAGTCGACGCTCCCCTACGCCCGCCGCGACGGCGTCCTCGTCGCCAACAACTGGAACGACCTCATCGACGGCAGCCACGCCGCGCCGATCAACCTCTCCGAGCTCAAGACCCCGCCCGGCTCCGACGCCAACGTCTGCAGCGGCGTCTCCCAGCTCACGTTCACCAACACGATCGTCGACGGCACCATGTTCACCAACTTCACCGATTGCCAGAACTGGACCAGCAACGCCGCCGGCATCACCGGCGGCGGCCAGTGGACCAAGGCCGACGGCCTGTGGACGCAATTCGTCTGCCAGCAATCGTGCACGTGGAAGAAGCCGATCTACTGTTTCATGCAGTAGGATTCGAATTTCGCCGACCCGTCGATCGCGCTCGTAGTTCCCGCGACATGAGAGCCCGTGAGTCCCAGGACTCGCGGGCTTCGACCCGTCCCGCGCCCGACCGCGACAGTGCATGACGCTCGCGCGCCTGGAAATGTCGTGAGTCGATGGGATGAATCCCGCGTCGGCCGCGGCACACAACCATTCCGCGACGATTCATGGCGCGAGCGCGGGCGGCACGTTCAGACGCCGAGAGGCGTCAGCGTCCAGGGCGAGTTCTGCGGCGACGACAGCCGTTCGCGCAGCTCCTCCGCGATCGCTTCGACCGTGCTCGTCGGCAGGTCGCCCTCCACGGTCATCTGCAGCGCATCCGTCCCGTACACGAAGCGGACGACCACCCCGTCGACGACGACCCGGCCCTGCTCTTAGCAAATAAACTCGCCGGGACGTCGACCGCGCGGCGGGCCCGTGCAGACCTCCACCGCCTCCCGGCGCGCGGCGGCGATTCACGGCACGATCGCGGGGGTGTGTGTTTTCGGTCGGGGCGACGCGTCGCCGCTCCCTGCAGGCCGCGTGAGGTCGTGCGCGGCCTTCCGGCCTCGCACCTCGGGACCGGTTGCGACGACGTGCACTGCCATCATTGACGGAAGCGGGCAGAATCATCGTCCTGCTCGGCGTTCGCGTCGGCGCTGCGGCCCGCGAGGGGACGCGCGCTCACGACGTCGGCGCCTGGGCGCGGATCGCCGATTTCGCCGCTGCTGCGCGCCGTGCTCGAACCGCACGGCTTTCCGCGGACCTCCGATTCCCCGACCTGTGCGCGCGAGGATTCTCCGATACGTCCCGGGTAGCTCGGGCCGGCCAGTACGTCGATTCGTCGCGATGCGCGATAATGCACAGATGACAATACGGCCGCGCACGCCTCGCCGGGGCCGGTTGATCTCGTCGGCGTCCGGTGCTGAAATCGTGCAATGCAGCGCGACATCGGCGAGCTCTGGCGAGAGTACCGCGGCGATCCGCTCCGCCTGGATCTGCTGCGACGAGCCGAGGCCGAGGTCGTGGCAGGCATGGCGGCCGGCGGCGACGCGGAGCCGGTCGGGCGACTGCTGCGACGGCTGCGCGAGGTGTTGGTGCTCGGCCACCTGCGCCGCGCGCTGCAGGGCCCGCCGCTCGGCGACGACGGCGCCGGTCCGGGCCGCGCTCAGGCAGCGTTCGCCGACGTATTGCGGGCATGGGCCGAGCGGCTCCCCGAGTCGGAGCGACAGGGCCTGCTCCTGCGAGCGGCGCCGTGCTTCGCCGACCTGTCGGCCGCGAGGTCCGAGACGCCCGACCACACGCCTCGCAAGGACGAGCCGTGGGACGGCGAGCGCAGCCTCTACGAGGCGTTCGAGCTGCGCGATCGCGACACGCGCTGGACGGCCCTCAAGCGGCTGGCCGGGCACGACGACGAGAAGCTGCGCGACCTCTACCGCCGCGTGCAGGGGACCGAGTTCGCGCTGCCCGACGAGATCCTCAGCTTCCCGCTCCCGGCCCTCGATCGCGAATTGTGGAGCGAGCGGATCCGGGCCGAAGAGATCCGCAGCGGGCGCCTGCCGGGCGAATTGTTGCTGCACTACGCGAAGCTGCTCGACGAGCACGAGCGCAGCGCGGTGGTCGACCGCGGGCTGGATGCGATCGAGGCGGCTCACCCGCCGCTGCCGCTGGAGACGTTCTACGGCCACGCGTCCGTGCTCGATCCAGGGCAGGTCCGGCGCGCCGTCGCGTGGATCTTGCGGCAGGACGACCCGCGCGAGGATCGGCTCGAGCTGGTGGGCGAGCTCGCCGGGCGGCTGATCGAGCTCGGCCATTGTGGGGAGGCCGTCGCCATGATCCACGGCATCGACGACGGCCAGGCCGGCGCCCGCGAGCTCGGCCGCATGTTCGCCCTGTCGGCGGCCCGGGGCGAGAGCGCGATCGGTCCGGTGGACGCGGCGCTCACGACGGACCCGAAGCGCCTCGTCTACGTGCAAGCGTTCGCGCGCGAGCTCGGCGGCTCCGAGGTGATCGTGCGGCCCGACGTCGCCGGCGAATTGCTGGCACGCATCGGCACGCTCGGCGACGAGGACTGCCGCGCTGCGGCGCTCGCGGCCGTGATCGGGGCGCTCCCGCCCGGTGTGTCGCTGATGCCGTGGCTCGCGGCGATCGACACCAACACGCAGGGCGCGGCGCGGCGGCGCGGCTCGCTCGTCCTGCTCAAGTCCGCGAACCTCGACGGGCCGCAGGCCGCGGCGCGCGTGCGCGAGGTCGTGGCCGAGCTCCTGGTCGATTCGTCGCTCGCGGCCGAGGAGCTCGAGGCGGCGTGCCTGGCCTCGCGCTGCCTGCCGGCCGACGAGCGCGCGCCCCTCTGGTCGCGCTGGCTGACCCGCCACCTCGACGAGTCCCAGGACGTGCTCGCGTCGCTCTCGAGCCCGCTCGGGGCCGTGTTCGCCGCCACGCTGACGGAGCTGGGCGGCGAGGCGGCGCTGGTCCAGAGCTGCGACGTCCTGCTCGACGTCGCCATGACGCTCGCGTGATTCGCCGGCCGCGGCGAATCACCCCAGTCCCCTGCCGGCGGATTCAGGCATTGTGGGGACTCGACCGTGCAAAGAGTACTGTGAGCATCGGGCGTGTCGCCAGCGCCGCATCGATGCGCCGCTCACGGCGCGTCTCATGCGTGTCGAGCACCCACGACGCCGCAGCGCTCGACCCTCCCCGCGGCGTCGCCGGTGCGATGGGACAGCTCTCGACGTCGGCTGCCGCCATTCCTGGCGCGCGAGACCCAGGGGTCGCGCTCACAGGCCGAACGCACGGAGCGCCGCGGCCTTGAGCGCGTGCGTGCGGTCGCTGTCGAACACACCGACCGTCTCCCCGAGCTCGACCTCGTCCGCGCAGTCCGGATCGAGCTCGCGCAGCTCCGCGCGATCGATCTCCGTCGCCGGGTCCGCCACCACCTCGACGACGCGCCTGTTCACGCACACGCTGAAGTCCACGAGGTCGAAGTTCGGTGCGGGCGCGTGCGCGCTCGGGTCGACGACGATCGCCTGCTTCTCCTCCTCGGTGAGGAGCGAGAGCGCGGCCCACTCGAGCGCCCGATACCGGTCGAGCACCCTCGGGCTCCGGAGTCGCGCGCGCACCGCCGCCTTGTACGCCCCGACCGAGCCGAGCGCGGCCTTCTCGGCGAGCGCGGCGAGGAACGCGTCGACGTAGGGCGCAAAGCTCCTGACCTCGGCCTCGAACGGGGCGTCATGCCCGGGCTGGCGCGGCGCGAGCAAGGCGAGCACGGGAGAGAGGGCGGGGCACGCGAACGCGAGGTCGTTCAATTCGCGGAGCCAGCCCCCGCGCGCCGCCTCGTCGCCGGCCCCGAGCACGCCCTCCAGCGCCGCCGCGAGCGCGCGCGGCTCGATCTGCGCGAGCACCTCGGCGGCGCGGTCGATCGCCGCGTCGCCGCCGGTGACTCGGAACCAATTCGCCAGCGCAGTCACGATCGGCACGACGTGGGGCACGAGCTGCTCGGACGGAACGCGGGCGAGCGTGCGAGCAGCGTCCAACGCGAGCCACGAGAGCTCCGCATCGAACGCGGGTCGGCCCAGAGCGCGCACAAACTGATCGACGATCTCCGAGGTGCTCTCCGCAGTCATGGCGCTCCTCGATCATGGTAGCAGGGCGCGCGGCGGTCCTGCTTGGAGGCCGGGGTCTCGGGACGGAGGAAGCGCGTCGTCGCGGGCCTCGCATCAAGCGGGATGGAACGTGCGGTCAGAACAGCACGCGCCCCGCGACCGCCGGCGTCGTCGTCGGCGGCTCGGCCCGCGCGAACCCGAGGCCGAGCTGCCCCGACTCGTTGGCGCCCCAGCAGCGGAGCGACCCGTCGGTGAGCCGCGCGCACGTCGTGTCGCCGCCGTTCGCCGCCAGCAGATCGGCCTCGCCGCCGAGGTCGACCGGCGCCGGCGGGAACGTCAGCGGGTCGACCCCGACGTCCGCGGTCTTCCCGTCGCCGAGCTGCCCCGCCGCGCCCGCGCCCCAGCAGCGCACAGTACCGTCGCCGTGACGCGTGCACGTATGATTCGCCCCCGCGACCACCTGGACGACCCCCTCCACGCCGCTCGCCGGCGGCGGCATCTCGCCGGGTTCGTCGCCGACGTCGCCCGCACGCGCCTGTCCGAGCTGCCCCGCGTCGTTGGCTCCCCAGCAGCGCAGCGACGCATCGGCCAGCAACGCGCACGTGTGGTGGCCCCCGGCCGCCAGCTGGACCGCCGGGCCGCCGAGCGCGACCGCCGGGGTCGGCAGGTCGCTTGGCGCGTCGCCGCGGCGGAGCGTGTCGCCGTAGCCGAGCTCCCCGCGCGAGCTGCTGCCCCAGCAGTGGACCGTGCCGGCCTGCACGCGGGCGCAGGTGTGACTGACCCCGGCGACCACCTCGACGACGCCTGCGAGCGCGACCGCCGGCGGCGGCAGTTCGCCCGCCTCGTCGCCGAGCGCCTCGGTGCTGCCGATCCCGAGCTGGCCGAGCAGGTTCCAACCCCAGCAGCGCAGCTGCCCGCCGGCGACGACCGCACACACGTGCCCGTGCCCCGCCGAGAGCTGCTCCGCCGGCCCGCCGAGCGCGAGCGAGGTGACCGGCAGCGCCCCGGGCTCGTCGCCCACGTCGCGCGTGTCGCCCCGCCCGAGCTGCCCCCACATGTTGCCGCCCCAGCAGCGCACGTCACCGTCGACCAGCCGCGCGCAGGTAAAATCGTCGCTGCAAATCACCTGCGCCGCCTCGCCGCCGATCGCCACGTCGGACGCCGGCAGCTCCGCCGCCTCATCCCCGATCGTCGCCGCGTCGCCGCTGCCGAGCCGCCCCGCCGCGCCCGAGCCCCAGCAGCGCACTGCCCCGTCGGCAAACACCACGCAAGTGTGCGAGCGAGCCGCGCACATGTCCGCGACGATCGTCTCGCGCGAGCAGTCCGCCGCGCACGCGTCGTGGTCGAGCGCGTCGCCGTCGTCGCACGCCTCGCCCTCCCCGACCTCGCCGTCGCCGCAGCCCGGCGGGCCGGTCCCTGGGATGGCCTCCCACCACACCGGGCACGCCGCGCCCGCCGTCACGACGACCGCGAGCGCGACCCCGGTGCCCCACCGCCCCGCCATCACCACTCGAGGCACTCGAGCGCGGTCTTGCCGACGCACGGGCCGTTGTCGGCGTCGAGGCACAGGCCGAGGTTCGCCAGCGCCGGCGACGGCGCCTCGCCCGGGCCGTAGTACGGGACGCACGTGTTCCCGAATTTACACACCGTCTCGCCGATGGTGCACCACTCGGCGATGCACTTGAACTCGTCGCACTGGCAGCCCGAATGGTAGCACTCGGGGTCCGACCGGATCGCGCCCGCCTTCATGCACGGAAGATCGTCGCAGTAGCACTGCTCGTAGGGCCCGCACCCGCCGAAGCTCGGATTGCACTGGAACGCGTCGTCCTTGGGCACGCACACCATCTCCGATTTCCCGTTGTCGCTGACACAGCCGCCGACCCGCGGGTCGCAGCACACGTCGCTGGGGTTCGCGCCGACATCCTTCGAGTTCGGGCAGAAGTCGCACGCGTTGCCGAGGCCGTCCTCGTCGATGTCGCTGAGCGGATCGAACTGCGACGGCGCCTGCGGCGGGTCCGCGTTGGCGACCGCGGGGCAGTTGTCGCAGCCGTCGTCGTAGCCGTCGCCGTCCATGTCGACCCCGCTGTTCGGGCACGCGTCGCACGCGTCGCCGCGGTCGTCGCCGTCGGCGTTGACCTGATCGAGGTTGGCCACCAGCGGGCAGTTGTCCTCGCTGTTGGCCAGCCCGTCGTGGTCCTGATCGAGGATCCGCGTGAAGTCCGGCGGCGCCCCGGGCAGGCCCAGGCTCGCCATGTAGCTCGCCAGCGCCGCCCGCACCGGCTTCGCCGCCAGCGCCGTCTCGCCCGCCTCGAGTCGGCCCCGCAGCACCTCGTCGTCGAGCGTGCCGTCGCCCGCGAGGTCCGCCGCCAGCTGGTTGAGCAGCGTCTGCACCCCTGCGTCGGCGGCCTCCGGATCGGCCAGATAGGCCGCCTGCATGACGACCGCGCTGACCGCGAACAAATACGCGTTGTCGTCGGTGTCCGGCCCGAGCACGCTCGCCTCCGCAGCCGCCCCGGCGAGCGCGAACCCCGGCTTGCCGATCCCCAGCGCCGCCACGACCTCCGCGTCGGCCAGCGCCAGCGCGTCCTCGACGGTCACCTGCTCGGCGATCAGCATCCGCGCCCGCTGCTCGCTGAGGTGGCTCAGCACGTGGATGTTGACCGTCGTCGCGTCGTCGCTGACCCGGTGGAGCGCGCGCAGGGTCAGCGGCGCCATCGACGGCCCGCCGCGGATCTCGTCGTAGTGGTACCCGTTCGCCAGCAGCGCCACCGGGCCCAGGGGCACCCCTTCGACCGAGAATTCGCCGATGTCGTTGTTCGTCGGCACCTCGAATTGCTGGCCCGTGGGCTGCCCGGTGTTCGTCAGCGGCGACACCGAGATCGACGCCCCGAGCACGAACGGCCCCTTCTGCGCCACGCCGTGCAGCGTCAGCGGCGCGCCCCCGCCCGTCGGCTCCGGGTCGGACGCGCTCGTCGTGTCGGACCCGCTCGTCGTCTTCGCCGACGTGTCGTCGCCGAGCCCCGCGTTCGTCGAACACGCGGCCATCATCAGGATCGCCCCCCACAGTCCAGTTCGCATGCCGTCGACGATAGCAGCGCGCCGCCGGCTGTCACTTTCACAGGCTTTCAGGCCCGGAGCGCCGTGAAGACCTTTCAGGCCCGGAGCGCCGTGAAGACCTTTCACGCGCGGTCCCATCGTCGGCTCGCTCGCTCGCTCAAAAATTGATCGAGACGCCGGCACGCGGTCCGCTCCACGAAGCAGTGACGCGCGCGCGTCGGGCATGGCGGACGCGCAACCCGGCGAACAACGCAGTCGCCGCCAGCGCGACGCCGAGAGTGACGCCGCTCGCGACGAACAGCCGCCGCGCCGATCGCAAGTCGTCGCATCCGCCGCCCGACGGCATCGCCTCGCAGAGGTCGACGCCGACCGCAGCATCGGCCGCGTCGGGCCCGGACAGCGCCGCCGCGTGGGCCCTGCGCCCGAGCTGGTCGCCGGCCACGAGCCCTGCGATCGCCAGCCCCGCGACCGCTGCCGACACGCCGAGCCCCGCGTCGAGCCCGATCGGTCGCCGCAGCGGCGGCACCGACATCGGCAGGGCCCGCAGCGGCGCCGACGTCGATTCGCTGCGCGGCTCCGTCGGCCTCGCAACCCGCGGCACCTCCGGCTCCGGCGGCGCGGGCAGTCCGGCGAGCAGCGGCTCCAGCTCCGCGCGTCGCTGCCGCGCGGCCGCGGCCGACCGCGACGCGCCGGCGTTCACCGCCTCGAGGTCCGCGAGAAACTCGTCGAGCAATTCGACGCACGCGGTCAGCATCGCCCGCGATGCCTCGCCCGTCAGGTTCGTGGCCAGGACGCAGCCCTCCGTCCCGTAGTGCACGATCTGCTCGCCCGCCGCGGAGTACCAGTCCGCCGCGGCCCCCTCCTTGCCGGTCGCGTAGGCCTCGCGCGCGAACATCAGCGCCCGGGCGTAGGCGGCGGCCGCCAGCCGCGGCTCGTTCGCCTGCCTCGCCTCGCGCGCGTCGCCGAGGCAGTTGCCGAGGTTCGCGTCGGCGTCGGCGTCGGCTCGCTCGTTCGCACACGTCCCGGTCGTCCGCGTCGGGGTCACCGGCGAGGCCGCGATCGACGCGGCGAGGACCAGACGTGAGCACGCGAGCACCGGCGTATCGTACCATGCGGCGTGGTCGAGGCAGACTACACGGGCGTCCTCCTCGACGGGCGCTACCGCGTCCAGGCGCGGCTCGGTCAGGGCGGCATGGGCACCGTGTACGTCGCCGAGCACGTCGGCCTCGCCCAGCCGCGGGCGATCAAGTTCCTGCGGGCCGACATCGCCCGCAAGCCCGGCGCGATCCAGCGGTTCCTGCAGGAGGCCCGCGTCCTCTCGGCGATGCGCCACGACAACCTGGTCGGCGTGATCGACATGGGCGAGCACGCCGGCTCCGCCTACTACGTCATGGAGCTGCTCACGGGCGAGGACCTGCGTCGGCGCCTGCGCCGCCTCGGCGGCCTCGGCTGGCCGCAGACGCGGGCGATCGCCCTGCAGGTGTGCGCGGCGCTGCGGCTGACCCACGCCCGCGGCGTCGTCCACCGCGATCTCAAGCCCGAGAACTGCTTCTGCGTCGACGCGGCCGACGGCGCCGTCCACATCAAGCTGCTCGACTTCGGGGTCGCCAAGGTCCCGCGCGAGGCCGGCGGCGCCTCGCAGCTGACCGGCGCCGGCGAGCTGCTCGGCACGATCGGCTACATGGCCCCCGAACAGCTCGAGGGCCAGGGCGACCGCCGCGCCGACATCTACTCGCTCGGCGCCCTGATGTTCGAGATGCTCGCCGGCCGCCCGCTCCACACCGGCAACGCGTACGAGATCCTCGCCCGCATGCTGCTCGCCCCGGCGCCTGCCCTCGCCGGCGTGTGTGCGGTCGATCCGGCGATCGACCGACTCATCGCCACCGCGGTCGCCCGGGACCCCGACCAGCGCTTCGCGTCGATGGACGCGTTCGCCGCGGCGATCGCCGAGATCCCCGTCACCGCCGAGCCGCAGGCGTTCGAGCGCCCCCTCACCGCGCTCGCGCGGCCCGAGGGCGAGACGACAGCCGGCGGCACACCTGTCCCCGCGGACATGCCCGTCACCGCCGCACCTGGCCGCCCTGAGGACATGCCCGTCACCGCCGTACCTGGCCTCGAGGACACGCTATTGGCGAGCCCACGCCGCCCGGCGCCCGCCCGCGGTGTCCATGTCCCCGCAGACAGCTCCGCCGCCCGCGACACGCCTGCCCCCGCGGAAGCCCGCGTCCCTGGCCCGCCTGTCCGCGAGGACAGCTCCCCCACCACTCCTGCACCTGTCCGCGCGGACAGCTCCGCCGTCACCCACGTACCAGTCCGCCCGGACATCTCGCCCGCGCTCCCCACACCTGTCCGCGAGGACAGATCTTCCACCACCCTCCCACCTGTCCGCGAGGACAGCTCCTCCGCCCCCCGTGCATCTGTCCGCGAGGACAGCTCCTCCGCCCCCCGCGCACCTGTCCGCGAGGACAGATCTTCCACCACCCTCCCACCTGTCCGCGCGGACATCTCGCCCGCGCTCCCCACACCTGTCCGCGAGGACAGATCTTCCACCACCCGCGCACCTGTCCGCGGGGGCAGCTCCTCCGCGCCCCCCGCACCTGTCCGCGAGGGAAGCTCCTCCGCCCTCCCCGTACCTGTCCACACGGACAGCTCTCCCCCGACCCGCGCCTCCGACACACCTGTCCCTACGGACAGCTCCCCCGCTCCGTCGCGCTCGCGCCTCGCTCGCGGGCTCGCCGCCGCCCTGCTCGCCGCCGTGATCGCCTGGCAGGTCTGGCCTGTCGACGAGGCGTCCACCCCACCGGCCCCGGCGCCGTCACCCCCTGCCACCGCCGCGACCGGACCTGTCCCTGCGGCCAGCCCCTTCGCAGACACACCTGTCCCTGCGGCCAGCCCCGACCCCTCGCCCGTCTCACCTGTCCCTGCGGCCAGCCCCGACCCCCCGCCCACGCCACCTGTCCCCGATGCCAGCCCCGGCGCCCCGCCCGTCGCACCTGTCTCTGCGGCCAGCCCCGCCGCCTCCGCTCCTGCGCCCGCGGCCTCGCGCCCTGCGCCCGTCAAGCCTCCACGCGACGTCATCAAACCCTCGCCACCCGCTCGCCCGCTCACCCGCGAGGCGCTCCGCGGTCGTCTCGAGCGCGAGCTCGCGTCCTGCGGCTCGCCGTACGTCGCCGAGGAGATCGCCGTCCGCGTCACCCCGGGCGAGGCCGGCAAGCTCGCGGGACTCGCCGCGCTCGCCGACGGTCGACTCGCCCCCGGCACCGTCGACTGCCTCGAGCGGGAGCTCGCGCGAGTCCTCGCCGGGCTCGCCGAGGGCGTCGACGCCGCGCGGGCCTTCGACGTGTCCCTGACGCTCCCCCGGCGCGGCGGGGGTTGATCGCCGCGAACGAGGCCGTGTACTGGTAGGCGAATGGCGGCGCTCCTCGGACCCGACGCCCGGCGGCTCGGCGCCCTCCCGGCCCGATGCGTCGTCGGTCGCTCGCAGGCCTGCGACCTCGTGCTCGACGGCCGCGACGTCTCGCGTGAGCACGCCGCCGTCCACTGGACCGGCGCCGTGTGGGAGCTGCAGGACCTCGGCAGCCGCAACGGCACCTACCTCGACGGTCGCCGGCTCGTCGCGCGGGAGTGCCGGCCGCTCGCGCGCGGCGCGGAGATCCGCTTCGGCGAGACCCTCGGCCCGTGGCAGCTCGTCGACGACGCTCCGCCGCGGCCGATGGCCGTCAACCTCGTCGACGGCCGGGTCGTCCTCGTCGATGTCGACGAGCTCGCCCTGCCCGACGCCGACGAGCCTGCCCTGTGGCTGCGCCGGTCGGACGCGGGCGTGTGGTTCGCCGAGCCCGCCGGCGGCCCGGCCACCCGCGTCGAGGACCGCGCCGTCCTGACCGCCGGCAGCGAGCCGTGGCGCGTGCACCTCACCGAGGGCGTCGCCGCGACCTGGCAGGCCGCGAGCGAACCCGACGCCCCGCCCGTGCACTTGCAGTTCCGCGTCAGCGCCGACGAGGAGCACGTCGAGCTCGCCGCCCGCGTCGGCGAGCGGCGGATCGACCTCAAGGCGCGGGCGCATCACTATCCGCTGCTCGTGCTCGCGCGGGCCCGCCTGGCCGACCGCGCCGCCGGCGTCCCCGAGGGCGAGCAGGGCTGGCTGCAGCAAGACCGCCTGCTGCAGATGCTCAAGGTCGACGCCGGCTACCTCCACCTGAGCATCCACCGGATCCGCCTGCAGTTCACCCAGGCCGGCGTGCCGGACCCCGCGCGGGTGGTCGAGCGCCGCCTCGGCGCCGGCCTCCTCCGCCTCGGCCTCGCGCACGTGACGATCGATCCGCTGTGACCGCTCATTCTCCGCGCGGTCGGCCGCGTCGACCCGGCCCGTGGCGTACGCGTTTCCCCCCGACGAGCCCGACCGCCAGTGGCGCTGGACGAGCCTGGACGACGCGGGTTCGGTCGAGCGCCGGTCCCCGCGCGCGCCGGCGCGAGGGTCGTCGACAGTGCAGTGAATCGCGACGGCGAACGCAAGGCTCGCCGAATCCAGCGTGTAGTTCGCGTTATTCGATCGATCGGGCATACACTCGCCTGAGCACGCGCTTGCGATCGCGTCGACGAGCGTCAAGGTCACGCCGACCGAACACGAATGCGATGATTTCTCCAGCGACGAAATGGTAAGAGTTCGAGACGTATGGCCTGACGTCCCGGGGCTCTCCCGAATTTCCTCCGATTTCTCCCGGATTGCAGCCATTCTCGATCTCTTGTGCCCAGCCAGCGGCTTTGATCGCTCGCCTTTTCGCGCTTCCGTATGCGCGAAGTGCTACCCCCTCAATTAGGCCGAAATCCGAGGGAGGGGGACCACGTGATCCGCGATTCGAATGCAGTCGCCGGCGCCCATGGGGCCCCTCCCCCCCTCCGCGGCTCACCGGTCAAGCAGTCAAAATCTTCTTGCTCTCCGGTGTGGCGTCGATCTAATGTGTCCTCACATGCGGTCTGTCTTCGTGTGAAGTCGTCGACGCATATGGACAGCCGGTCTCGACGGGTGCGCGTCGGGTCTTGCTTCGATCAACAGGTGCGCAATGAACATCAGGATGGCTGTCCGCGGGCACCGACCTCTCGGACAGACTCCTGGCGCTGAAGTAAAGGATGGGGAATGCGGACCGATATCAAGGTTGTGTCAGGGCTCGCAGCAGGCGCGGTGGTCGTCGCATTCGCCGTGTGCACCCCCTCGCAGCGGCCGACCCCGAGCAAGCTCGTTCCGGCCGATTCGGCGGCCGCGAACGCGCAAGGGGCGAGGACCTCGGGCGCGGGGCTCGGGCTCGGCGTGAGCGCGCAGCCGTACGATCCGGCCAACATTCATCCGTTGGATTGGCCGCCGAACGCCGATGCGCGGCTCAGGGAGACGGCCGCGGCGGGCGTCGACCTCATCGCGGAATTCGACGGCGGCAAAGCGCAATGGTCCGACACGCTGCTGAGCGTGAACAGCCCCAACTTCCAGCGCCTCGAGCGGAAGCAGTGCGCTGCGGACGTCGGGGAGGCCAGCATCGGGGAGTGCGCGCTCAATATCAAGATGGCGGTCCGACGCACGGGGCCGAAAGCGGGCGAGATCGCGTTCGCTCAGGCCGAGCTCGAGCACTCCGAGCACCCCGGCTGCGAGCAGTTCAGCGCCTGCCTGATGGAACATCGAGTCGGCGCGACGATCCCCTTGCCCGCCGGTGACGAGGACCTGCTGGGAATGTCGCAGAGGCTCGTCATGCAGCGTCCGAACTCGGCCTCGAAGGACCCGGCCGCGCTGCAGGCCTCGGTCGACACCCTGGCGGAGGATCTGGCGCGCGCGCGAGAGATGGGTCTGCACGAGAGCGACGACCCGAAGGTGTTGTATGCGTTCAGGATGCAGGAGGAGGCGATGAAATTCCTCATCGAGCGGCAAAAAGAAGGTTCCGGAGGTTGAGCGATGCGTGGAAGTATCAAGATCGCGCTGATGCTCGTGCTCGGCGTCGCGAGCGGGATCGGCGTCAGGCGCCTGCTCTCGCCGTATTTCTGGCTACCGTCGGACCAGGTCTGGGTCCTCGTCAACGAGGGGTGCCCGGCGTCGAAGCTGGCATTCAGCGAGCTGAGCGTCGACGAGACGCTTCGCGGGCGCTTGCTCGTCGTGCCGACCGAGGATGACTCGAACGCGTTCGGTCGAGAGGTGTGCCACGCGGCCCTCGACCAATTGCGGGCCGACGCCGCGGTTTTGCGGCTCGTTCCGGACTCTTTCGCTTGCAAGTGGCTGGCGGACGACGCGCGGACGCTGAAGGCCACGCTCGAGCAACAATACTCCCCCGTCTTCACGCTCGGTGAGCAGATCATCCCGATGGGCGGGGAGCCCGCAGCGCTTCTCGAGCGGGGCCTGGAGATGCGCCCGACCGCCGATTCATTCGGGATCAAGGTGCGGAGCGGCTAGCGAACGACGGGTCGAACGGCCCCCTCGAGAGTCGTGTCTGGACGCGTGATGCTGTGCCGTGGCGGTGGTGTTCGCGCGTGGCCTGTACACATTGGCAGGCGCCTGAATTTCCCTCCGTGAGGAGGGCGACAGAAGACAAACCCAACAGAGGAGTTCGAACAATGAAACTGTCTACATTTCTGTGCGGCGCCGTGTTTCTCGCGGGCGCCATGCTCGGTGTCTCCAGCGTGAATGCGGCGCCCGACCTGCAAGACGCGGTGGAACCGCAGGAGGAAGCGCTGTGCTGCTGGGAGAATCTCGCGATCCACGTATGCTACGTCACCGCGGGGATGTGCAATTGCAGCAATTGCGGCATCTCGGACACGGATGGCGTCGCGGCGGAGGAGGTCGACTTGACGGTCAAGCCGCTTCGGCTTCCTTTCGGCATCTGACGCGGCAGTCCGCGTCGTCCGTCCCGCTCACGGCGGGACGGTCGTGGCGCTGCGGTCCGCGCTCTCAAGGACGGTCTTGATGGGCCCGTGGCGTTCGCGCGTGGGCCTGAATACAAGGCCAGGCCCCCGTCGATTTCCCTCCGTGAGGAGGGCGACAATAGACAAACCCAACAGAGGAGTTCGGACATGAAACTGTCTACATTGCTGTGCGGCGCCGTGTTTCTCGCGGGCGCCATGATCGGTGTCTCCAGCGTGAATGCGGCGCCGAGGGCCCAGAGTGACCTTTCGGGCGGGAGGGAAACGCAGGAGGACGAGCCGTGCTGCATCATGCTGCTCACGACCCACCATTGCATCGTCGGTGATATCTGCGGTTGCAACTGCAGCATCTCGGGCACGAGTGGCGCCGTGGCGGAAGAGGAAGAGGAAGAGGTCGCCCTGGTCAAGCCGCTTCGGCTTCCCTTCGGCATCTGACGCGGTAGGCCGCGTCGTCCGTCCCGCTCACGGCGGGACGGCCCGTCCGTGAGGTGAGCGGACCCCTGCACGCCGCCGGCCTGACCTCTGTGATCGCGCCGACGGCCCCCTGAGCGGATATCCGCGGTCGCGCGGGCCCGGCGAGATCGGATACGATGCGGTATGCGTCCAGCCGCCGCCCTCGCCGTCCTCATGCTGTCGTCTGCCTGCGCGAGCGATTCCTCGACGGCGAGCGAGCAAGGCGGCACGTCCGAGGCGGGCACGTCCGAGACGGGCACGAGCGGCGGCGAGCCCACGGGCGGCGATGACCCCGAGGACCTGACTTGCAAGGGTGGTCCCTGGGAGCGCGGCAAGCCGATCGCCATGCCCGAGTTGCCGGCCGGCGATCCGGCGGCGGGCTACACTGCGCTGCTGACTGAGGATTACGTCAGCTGCGGGATCCCCTGGGACCTGTTCGGCTTCGCCGAGGGTGTCCTCGGCGTCGAGGAGCCGCTGCCCGGTCGCGCCGGCAAGAACGCCGAGGTCGGCCATGCCTGGAACGTGGTCAGCCTCTCGGACGGCAGCGAGCTGGTCGTATCCAACTGTCTGCAGTGCCACGCGGGCTACTTCAACGGCGAGCTGATCGTCGGCCTCGGCAAGGCCTCGGCCGACTTCACGACCTCGCTCAGCGAGTTCGCCGAGCCGCTGCCGGACCTCCCCGAGACCAGCGAGGCCAACGCGTCCTTCAACAAGTTCAAGGCCCGCGCCGCGGCGCTCGGACCCTATTCGACGATGATGACGATCGGCGCCAACCCGGCGGTCATGTTCGCGATCGTCCTGCTCTCGCACCGCGATCCGGTCACGCTCGCGTGGAGCGACGAGCCGCTGTACCCGCTCTCCACCGAGTTGGTCATCCCGGCCGATCCGCCGCCGTGGTGGCGGGTCGGCAAGAAGGCCAGCAACTTCGCCAACGGGATGTCGCGCCGCGACCATCGCGGGACCATGGTCCTGGCCTCGTCGCTGTGCACCGACAGCGTGGACGAGGCCGGCCCCGTGGTCGACTACTTCGCCGACATCCAGGCCTATCTCGCCTCGATCGAAGCGCCGAGCTACCCCTTCGCCATCGACGAGGCGCTCGCGGCCGACGGCGCGGAGATCTTCGAGTGCAATTGCGCCGGCTGCCACGGCACCTACGCCGTCGACGACGCGGCGGAGAGCTTCCCCAACCTGCTCATCCCCCTCGACGTGATCGGCACCGATCCGTCGTTCGCCACGCTCTCGGCCGAGGGCGGCTTTTATCACCACCTGCGAGAGTGGTTCAACGAGTCGTTCTACGGGATGTTCTCGGAGGTCGTGACCGACGACCCGACCCCCGGCTACACCGCGCCGCCGCTCGACGGCGTCTGGGCGACCGCGCCGTACTTCCATAACGGCTCGGTACCCAGCATCGCGCTGGTGCTCGACAGCGCGGCGCGGCCGACCACCTGGCGGCGACTCGACTACGACAGCACGAACTTCGACGAGGCCGCGCTCGGCTGGCCGTGGGAGCCGGCGACGGCCTGGGCCGACGCGCCCGCGAGCGAGCGCAAGTTCATCTACGACACCTCCCTGTTCGGCTACGGCAACGGCGGCCACACCTTCGGCGATCACCTCGACGACGGCGAGCGCCGGGCCCTGCTCGAGTACCTGAAGACGCTCTGACCATTCGCCTCGAATGAGCGGCGCGGTCGTGTCTGTCGGTCACCGTCGAGGTCCGCGTGGCGGTGACGACGTCTCGGTGAGATCCACCAGGCCCCAGGCGGCGCCTGCGTCGGGGGCCGCGGTTCGCCAGGCGCTGCGAATCACCTCACCGCGGTCGGTCACCGTGATGCCCCGGCCGGGGGTGTCGACTGGACGGAGGGTCCGCGCGTCGAGCACGGCCAGCGCGACCGGAGCGCCGCGCTCCTGCTCCCACGCGATGAACCACAACAACCCGTGCCCCCGAGCGAGCAGCGATGCCCCGGAGACCTCCACGCCTCCGAGCGGCGCCCCGGAGCTGCGGTCGATCGCCAGGTAGGTCGAGGTTCGGTCGACGTGTCCCTCGAGCAGGAGCGCCTCCTCCGACGCGCTCCAGTGGCGGTAGGAGCTCGGATCGACGGACGGATCTTGCGACCAGGAGACGCGCCCGGCCTCGATGTCGAGCAGGGCAGCCCCGACCGCGGGAGACTCGCTCAGCAGCGGCAGCCACTTGCCGAGCGCGAACGTACCCGCCTGAGCGCCGGACACCCGAAGGCGCGGCCGCAATCCGCTGTCGCCGGGCTCGAGGATCGTCCAGGTCGAGGGCTCCAGGAGGCCGAGCTTCTCGACGACGAGCCACAACCGATCGCCGCTCCGGTGGCAGTCTGCGAGTCGACCCGCCGGCGGCCACGCGACCTCGGAGATCGAAGGGCGCGGCGCGGCGCGCTCGCTGTCCCAGACGGCGACCGCGCCGTCCGGAGTCGCGGCGACGAGCCAGCCGTCGGCCTCGCACACGCCGTCGTGCATGACGCTCCAGACGCTCGCGCCGGTGGCCGCATGGAGCACCTCGAGCTGCTCGGGGGACTCGTCGCTCGTGAGCGGCCGGGTGTCGCCCACGCGCACGCGCACGTGGTCGCCCGGGAGCGGGACCAGGTTGGTCTGGCCCGGCCGCTCGATGTGCCACAGCTCGGCGCCGCTGTCGGCGTCGAACGCGGTGATCCACGTGCTTCGGATGTCGGTCAGGGGGACGAAGAGCCGCCCGTCGCGCGCGCTGGGACGCAAGGGTCGCAGCTCGTCGCGCCGCGCGATCAGCCGCGCCGGCACCTCGGAGATCGAGCTCCGCGACGAACCATCGGCGAGCGCGCGGATCTGGATGTCGCGGCCCCAGACGATCACCCGCTCGCCGTCGACCGCGAACACGTCCGACCAGTCGGTCCGCACGGGGCCCGGCAGCGGCTGCACCCACCGCGGCGCAGCCTCGCGGTCGACCCGGGTCAGCGAGACCGCGTCGCCGTCGGCGATCGCCAGCAGCGCCTCGTCGCGGTCGACCACGGCGACCCGGAGGACCGCGGGCAGCTCGCGGCGAACGCCCTCTTCGCTCGTGACGGTGCCCGTGGTCGTCGGCGACGCTCCCGCCCCCGGGCGCCGACCGTCAGTGCAGCTCACTGTCGCAATGAGCAGCCCGACGACGAAGGCGCGCGCCCGCCGAGTCACGACGGCTCGGCGGTCGTCCGCAGGCATGGTCGAAGCACCTTACCACGGCGCCGCGGCGACCGCCCGCGCTGCCGCTGCGCGCGAGCGGTTCGAAGCGCCCCCTCCAGCACGCGCGTGCGCGCGCGTCACATCGGCCACATCTCGAAGTATTCGAGGAAGACGTCGACGCCGCCGCCGTGCGAGGTGTCGGCCGCACCGGTGGTGGCGATGCCGCTGAGCGACCACGTATGGCCGACCACCGCCACGTGGCCGGTCGACCTGCCCACGATGGAATCGGCCGAATCTTCGTCCGGGCCGCCGATGTACTGGCCGTACCAGGGCGTGCCCCCGGAGGTGGTGGTCAGCACCATCATGCCGTCCAAAGTGCCGCCGTTGTAGGTCGTGTCGAGGGAGCCGGCGGTGGCGATGCCCGACGTAGACGCGGTCCAGCCGCTCAGGAACACGTCGGTGCCTTGCACCGAGATGCTGTCGAGGCCGTCTTCGTCCGAGCCGCCGTAGTACGAGCCCCACGAGCGCGAGCCTGCGGACGTGAACTTGGCGAAGAAGCCGTCGGAAAGGCCGTTGGGGGTGGTGTCGAAGGCGCCCGTCCCCCCGGCGATGACGTTGCCGGTGTTCCCCGAGCGCGTGTTGCCAGCGATGTAGACGTTGTCCGACGAATCCACCGCGACGGACAGGAGCGTCTCCAGGGCTGTCCCGCCGTAGTAGGTGCCCCACAGCCAGGTGCCGGAGGACGACAGCTTGGCGACGAAGCCGTCGCGGTCCCCGCTGTACGCGCTGTCCCAGCCGGAGTTGGCGATGCCGTTGGTGGCGTACGTCGTGCCGCCGACGATTACGTTGCCGGACGAGTCGACCGCACAGGAGATCCCCGCCGTCGGCCCGACGGTGCCCCCGTAGTAGGTCGCCCAGGAGAGCGCCCCGGAGCTCGTGAACTTGGCGATGAAGGCGTCGGTGGTGGAGCTGAGGGAGCCGTGGTGCGACGCGCTGTGGGCGATCCCGCTCGACGACTCGGTATAACCGGTGGCGAACACGCTGCCGTCGCTGCCGACGCACACGGCCTCGATCTCGTCCTCTCCGGGGCCGCCGAAGTAGGTGGCCCAGATCGGCGTCCCGGCGTTGCTGAACTTCACCAGCAGCCCGTCGCGGCCGCCGCCGAGGCTCGATTGATGGACCGGACCCGAGCCGGCCAGGGCGACCCCGCTCGCGGACTCGGTGAACCCGCCGGCGTAGATCTGGTCGCTGCTGTTGAGGGCGACCGTCGCCAACCCGTCCAGCCCTGCTCCGCCGTAATAGGTGCCCCAGTTCAAGGCGCCGGTGGTGGCGTACTGGGCGACGAATCCGTCCACGGTGCCTCCCAGAACGGTGTCGAAGCCGCCGACCTTGGCGATGTCGGCGGTCGAGCCGGTCGTTCCCACGACCACGATCTGTAAATTACTGTCGAAGTCCACGTCCGGGTCCGCGTCGCCCCCCGTGCCGCCCTTGTAGGTGCCGAACTGGTGCGTCGGCGCGGCGTACACCGTGACCGGTGCCACTGCCAGCACGGCCACGCAAGAAGCGAACAACGAGCTCTGATGCCAATTTCCCCACAAAACCATTTGGAACCCTCCCCAAGGCCGTGATCCGCGAATGCTCCGATCACAGCGCGGCGTAAACGTGTCAGGGCGCAGAACGGATGTCAAGCAGTCGCAGTCTATTTAAAAAAACACGCGCATGGATCTCATCGGATGATACGCTCGAACTACAGGCCGATCGCGCTCGGCTCGGCCCCGTGGCTGGTGCGCGCCGGCGCGTGCAGCTTCGGCCCCGCCACCGCCGTTCCAGCATTCCGCGTCGCGACTCGCCAGGGCGAATGCGCACAGCGGTCGTCGTCCGCACTGATAGGAGGTAGGGATGGCATCACAGGCGCCTTGTGCCCAGTCCCGCCACGGCGGCGTCGCGCACGCTCGGACATTCCACTCACGCGAAAAAGCGGGCGCGGCGCATGACGAGCGACAGGCTCCCCGCCGGCGCGAAGCGCCGCCGAGGAGCAGGAGAGCGCCGCGAGCCGGTGCGTGGTCTGAACGGGAGGCTTCGACGAGGGGCTGCACCGCCGGGCGGACGGGCAGCTGACGACGCTCACCCGACGCAATTCCTCGCTGCCGTTCGAGGTCGTCTACGCCGCCAGCGAATCGCTGGACGGCCGCAGCCTATGGGTCGGGACCGCGACCACCTCGAGCACGCGCATACGGGCGTCACATCGGCCACATCTCGAAGTGCTGGAGGAAGACGTCGATGGCGCCGCCGAACGAGGTGTCGGCCGCGCCCGTGGTGGCGATGCCGCTGGTCGAGTCCGTCTCTCCGACCACCACCACTTCGCCGGTCGACAAGCCCACGATGTTATCGGCCGAATCATCGCCCGGCCCGCCGATGTACTGGCCATACCAGGGCGTGCCCCCGGAGGTGCTGGTCAGCACCATCATGGCGTCCAAGAAGCCGCCGTTGTAGGTCGTGTCGAGGGAGCCGGCGGTGGCGATGCCCGACGTGGAGTTGGTCCAGCCGGTCAGGAACACGTCCGTGCCTTGCACCGAGATGCCGTCGAAGCCGTCGCCGCCGGAGCCGCCGTAGTACGAGCCCCACGAGCGCGTGCCCGCGGACGTGAACTTGGCGAAGAAGGCGTCGGTACCGCCGTTGGGCGTGGTGTCGAAGGCGCCCGTCCCCCCGGCGATGACGTTGCCGGTGTTCCCGGAGTTCGTGTTGCCGACGATGTAGATGTTGTCCGACGAATCCACCGCGACGGACAGGAGGGTCTCGAGGCCCGTCCCGCCGTAGTAGGTGCCCCACAACCAGGTGCCGGAGGACGACAGCTTGGCGACGAAACCGTCGCGGCCCCCGCTGTACGCGCTGTCCCAGCCGGAGTTGGCGATGCCGTTGCTGGCGAAGGTCGTGCCGACGACGATCACGTTGCCGGACGAGTCGACCGCACAGGCGAATCCCCCCGTCTCCCCGTCGGTGCCCCCGTAGTAGGTCGCCCAGGAGAGCGTCCCGGAGCTCGTGAACTTGGCGATGAAGGCGTCGATGCTGGAGCTGAGGGAGCCGTGATGCGACGCGCTATGGGCGATCCCGCTCGACGACTGGGTATAACCGGTGACGAACACGCTGCCGTCGCTGCCGACGCACACGCCCTCGATCTGGTCCTCCCCGGCGCCGCCGAAGTAGGTGCCCCAGAGCGGCGTCCCGGCGTTGCTGAACTTCACCAGCAGCCCGTCGGCGTCGCCGCCCAGGCTCATTTGATGGACCGGACCCGCGCCGGCCAGGGCAACCCCGCTCGCGGACTCGGTGAACCCGCCGGCGTAGATCTGGTCGCTGCTGTTGTGGGCGATCGCCACGAACCCGTCCAGCCCTGCCCCGCCGTAATAGGTGCCCCAGTTCAAGCCACCGGCGGTGTCGTACTGAACGACGAATCCGTCCTGGGCGCCTCCCAGAACGGTGTCGAAGCCGCCGGACTTGGCGATGTCGGCGGACGAGAAGGTCGTCCCCGCGACCGCGATCTGTAAATTACTGTCGAAGTCCACGTCCGGGTCCACGTCGACCTCCGTGCCACCCTTGTAGGTGCCGAATTGGAGCGTCGGCGCGGCGTACACCGTGACCGGCGCCACTGCCAGCACGGCCACGCAAGAAGCGAACAACGAGGTCTGATGCCAATTTCCCCACACAACCATTTGGAATCCTCCCCAAGGCCGCGAGCCACGAATGCTCCGACCACAGCGCGGCGTAAAAGTGTCAGGGCGCAGATCGGATGTCAAGCAGTCGCAGTCTATTTAAAGAACACGCGCCTGGATTTCATCGGATGCCACGCCCAAACTACAGGTCGATTGCGCTCGGCTCGGCCCCGTGGCTGGTGCGCGCCGGCGCGTGCAGCTTCGGCCGCGTCACCGCCGTCTCCAGCATTCCGCGTCGCGGCTCGCCGGGGCGAATGCGCACAGTCGTCGTCGTCCGCACTGATAGGAGGTCGTGATGGCATCACAGGCGCCTTGTGGCCAGTCCCAGGCGGTCCCGTCACAGCGTCGTCGCGCACGGTCGGGACAGTCCACTCACGCGTGACATCCGGGCACGCCGCATGACCGTCGATAGGCCACCCGCCGCCGCGGAGAGCCGCCGCGGAGCAGGAGAGCGCACCTGAGAATCGTGACACACCGTGAAATCAGCCCGTCGTCGTTGGCCTCCTGTGTTGGCGACGGCCGCCTGCGGCGGCACCGAATCCGGCACCGGTGAATCCACGATCCGGGGGACCACGACCAATCCGGCCACGGAGCCGTCGACCTCCGCGACGACGACCCACCGATCTGCCGCTCCCACGCCGACCACCGAATCATCGATCAGCACCACGAGCACGGAATCGTCGACCCGCACGTCGACCGCGGATCCGTCGACCCGCAGCACCACCACCGGCACCTCGACCGACGCGTCGACCCGTTCATCGCCGGGTACCTCGACTGGATCGACCAGGGCGCGCCCTGGTTGCGGACGAACTTCGGGATCATCGCCGCGCCGCCAGCACGGCGAGCGCGCGCGAACGCCTCGGCCGTGCACCCGGATTCGCGCGTCGCCGACGTCGAGCGGCTCGGGAAGGCGGACGCTCTGGGTCGGCACCGACGGTGGAGGCGTCGCCCGCGCGCGGCACCCGCGGGACGACCTCGCGCTGTTGCGCGCGCCGTCGAGACTGGTAGCATCCCCGGCATGCCTAGACTTACCCTTGTCCTCGCCGTTCTCGGGGCCTTTGCCGGGTGTTACGCCGACGTGGACGCGTTCTCCGCCCGCATGGCCGAGATTCAATGCAAGCAGATCCAGACGTGTCGTCGGGCACAGTTCGACGAGCAGTACGAGGACCTCGACCACTGCGCCGAAAAATTCATGGACTTGCCGCTCGAACCCAGCTGCTACGAAAGCGAGGCCGGGAGCGCGTGCGTCCGCGCGTACCGTCGCCACCGTCACGATTGCCAGCTCGAGAGCTGGCTCCACCTGGAGGAGTGCGAGGCCGTGGCGCGCTGCTATTTGTTCGCGAGCG
The DNA here is from genome assembly GCF_026965555.1 of Nannocystis punicea. GTDB lineage: Bacteria > Myxococcota_A > Polyangia > Nannocystales > Nannocystaceae > Nannocystis > Nannocystis punicea. The sequence goes on from NZ_CP114040.1 coordinate 6,844,633, forward strand.
AGGGCGAGGTGCGGACGCCCGACGTGCTCCGCAGCGACGATTGACGGGCGCGCGCCTCGAGGTCCTCACAATGCGTTCGGCGACGATGGGCGCGCTCCCGGATTCACGCGCGTACTCCCGCGGTGAATCGTGGGCGTCCACTCGCCTCAGACCGCGCTCGCACGCGACTCCGGCAGCTCCGCGAGCAGGGCCTCGAGCACCTCCGGCGCGGCGGGTTTGACGATGTGGCGATCGAAGCCGGCCTCGCGGGCGCGGGCCTTGTCCTCCTCCTGGCCCCAGCCGGTGAGCGCGACCAGGACCGGCTTCTCGCCCCACGGCTCCGCGCGCAGCCGGCGGGCCGTCTCGTAGCCGTTCATGGTCGGCATGCCGATGTCGAGGAACACCAGCTCGGGGCTGAACTCGGCGGCCAGGCGCAGCCCCTCGAACCCGTCGTGGGCCACGCGCGTGTCGCAGCCCATCAATGCGAGGAAGTCGGCCAGGCTGAGCGCGGCGTCGCGGTTGTCGTCGACGACCAGCACGCGGTGACCGGCGACCTGCACCGCCTCACAGGCCAGCGCCGGCGGCTGTGCGGGCAGCGGGCTCGAGGGGACGATCGGCAGGCGGACCGTGAACTCGCTGCCCAGGTCGAGGCCGTCGCTCCTGGCCTCGACCGTGCCGCCGTGCATCTCCACCAGCTGTTTGACCAGCGACAGGCCGATGCCCAGCCCGCCTTGCGATCGCTCGTAGGCGTCGGTGACCTGCGCGAACAGGTCGAACACGCGCGGCAGCATCTCCGGCTCGATGCCGATGCCGTCGTCCTTGACGCGGACCACGACCTCGCCGGATCGCCGCTCGACCGTCAGCCGGATGTGACCGCCGGGCGGCGTGAACTTGGCGGCGTTGCCGAGCAGGTTGGCGAACACCTGCGCCAGGCGGACCACGTCGGCCTCGACGAACACCGGCTCCGGCAGCGGCTCGAGCGTGAGCTCGTGGTGATGGCGCTCGATCAGCGGCTGGACCGTCTCGATCGCGCTTTGCAGCACCTGCGCCAGCGCGACGCGCTCCTTTCGCAGCTCGATCTTGCCGCGGCTGATCCGGCTGACGTCGAGCAAGTCGTCGATGAGGTGCACCATCTGCCCGAGCTGCCGCTCCATCATCGCCCGCGCCCGCTCGGCCACGTCCTCGTCGACGTCCGCGCGGCGGAGGATCTCGAGCCCGTTGCGCAGCGGCGCCAGCGGGTTGCGCAGCTCGTGGGCGAGCGTCGCCAGGAACTCGTCCTTGCGCCGATCGGCCTGCCGCAGCGCCTCCGCCTGGCGTTCCAGCAGCTCCTTGGACCGCCGCGCCTCCGTCCAGTCGCGCATGATCTTGAGGAACCCGTGGTACTCGCCGCCGTCGCGCAGCGGCATCATCAGGCCGCTGCCCCAGAAGCGGGTGCCGTCCCTGCGCAGGTGCCAGCGTTCGCTGTGGGCCCGGCCGTCTCGCCGCGCCGCCCGGATCTCCTTCTCGGGCACGCCGCGCGCCCGATCCTCGGGCGTGAACAGGACTGCGCCGTCCTTGCCGACGATCTCGTGCTCCTCGTGGCCGAACACGTTCTTCGCCCCCGCGTTCCAGCTCGTCACGATCCCCTGCGCGTCGACGGTGAAGATCGCGTAGTCCTTGGCGCTCTCGAGGATGAGCCGGAGCCGCTCCTCGCTCCGCGCTCGCGCTTCCTCGGCCTCCTTGCGGGCGGTGATGTCGCTGACGACGCCGAACAGGCGGACGATCTGCCCGTGCGTATCCCGCACCAGCTTCGCGCGCGCGTCGATCCAGCGCCAGCCGCCGCCGGCCAGCGGGATGCGGTACTCGTTCTGGTACTTCCCGGTGGCCAGGCACTCCGCGACCGCGCTGCGATCGCGCCCCAGGTCGTCGGGGTGGAGCCGCGATTCGTACAGCTCGAACGTGATCGGCGTCTCGGGTGCGACCCCGAGCAGCTCGCGCGTCAGCGGCGACCAGAAGGCGCGCTGGGTCCGTAGATCCATCTCCCACTCGCCGAGCTCGGCGCCCTCCATCGCCAGCCGCAGCCGCTCCTCCTTGTGCTGCAGCTGCTCGCGCAGCCGCTCGCGCTCGCTGACGTCGAGGCAGGCTCCGACCGCGCCGCGCACCCCGCCGGCGGCGTCGAACAGCGGCGCGGCGTTGCCCAGCAGCGTGAGCACCGTGTGGTCGGGGAGGACCAGGTCGACCTCCACGTCGGTGACCGGCGCCCGGGTGGCGATGGCCAGGCGCAGCGGCGTCTCTTCCATCGGCAGCTCTCGGCCCTCGCGCTCGAAGCGGAGCCAGCCTCGCTGCTCGGGCGGGAGTCGGGCCGAGATGTTCGAGCCGGGCGGCAACTTCAGCAAGCGACAGCCTTCCTGGTTGCCGATCACCTCCCGGCACTCGGCGTCGCGCGCCAGCCAGGCCACGGCCGGCATCAGCTCCATCAATCGCTCGATCTCCTCGCCGCGCTGCCGCAGCGCCTCCGTCGTCTGCTGCGAAGAGCCGCGGCGAGTCGATCGCAGGCGCTCGCACACCGCGCAGATGCCGGTCGCGGTGGCGGCGAACAGCGCCAGCTGCAACCAATCGGCGGCGCGGGCCGTCGCGGTGGTCGCCGGCCAGAGCAGCCAAACCACGCCGGCCGCGGTGCACAGGAGCGTCGTCAGCAGACCGGGCCGCAGGCCGCCGACGAGGGCCGAGACGAGCACTGCGGGCACGAACGGCATCAGCGCCGCGCGCCCCGGCTCCGAGGATGACAGGGCCAGCCAGGCCACCACGGCCCACGCGGCCGCGCCGATCGCCAGAGCGTAGGGCATCCATGGGCGGGGGCCTTCCAGGACTTCTCCTCCTGCCGCATCACCTCGGAGGATCTGTGTGTGCATTCGGCCGGCGGGCCACGCACAGCGAGGGCAAAGTTCGGTCCGCAAGCGACAACCTCCGTGCCCGGGCCGCGACGAGCTCAGGCATCGCCGACGGTGCGGCCGTTGCGGCGCCCGACAGCGACCTTATCCGCCGCGGACCCTGGCGGCCGGGCCGCTGACTCGCCGCGAAGTCGTGTTCGGCGCGCGACGACCGGAGCGAGCGATCCGCGAGGAGACCGCGGCGCCGAGCCATGGTTCGTTGCAGCACGCACCCCCCAGCGGCGCGGGCTCTCGGCGACGCGTCGGCGGCTTCGCGGCTCCCCGTTCGCACGATTTGGGCATCGAGCGACGACGTCGCGGGCCAACTCGAGCAAAATGCCTGCATGTCGACCTCCTCCGCGCGCCTGCCCCTCCTCATCGCTCTCGCGTGCGCGTGCGGGGACGCGAACACGACCGCGACTTCGGACACTGCGTCCCTCTCGAGCACCACCGGGGTCGGCACCGACGAGACGACCGCGGTCGCTACCACGGATTCGCCGGGCACGAATGACAGCAGCGGCGCGCCTCCGACCACCGGTCTCTCGACCACCCACGGCACCACGGACGGCACCACGGACGGCACCACCACCGGCGACCCCACCACCGGCCTCTCGACCACCACCACCACCACCACCACCACCACCGGCGGCGACGACGGGCCCTTCACCGTTCATCTCGATCCCGCCGGCGACGACGCCCACGGCGGGTTGTCGCCCGAAGACGCGGTCCTGACCCTCGCGCGGGCCCACGAGATCGTCGTCGCTGCGGCCCCCGACCGCGACGTGGAGGTGCGGATCGCCCAGGGCACCTACGTCGGCCAGAGCGTGACCTGGACCCACTATCACCCCGACCACCGGGTCGCCTTCATGCCGGCCGATTACGCCGACGGCGACGGCATCGACGACATCGCCGGTCGCCCCGTGTTCGACGGCGACGGCGCGGGCGCCCTCCTCACCCTCGACGTCGCCCCCGGGGAGGCGACGCGCCTCGAGTTCTACTACCTCGAGATCCAGCATTACCTGCACTACGGCCTGTACTTCCGCGGCGATCGCCTCGACCCCGAGGGCGGCTGGAACGGGGGCAACCGGATCTTCGGCGTGTACTTCACCGAGATCGGCAGCCTGCACGTGCCCGGCGAGGAGGGCTACGGCGCGATCGACCTCGTCAATTCGCGCGACAACGACATCCGCAACAACCACTTCGTCGCCGTCGAGAACCACGCGCAGAAGGCCGGTCTGATGCACGGCGTGTACATCGCCCATCACAGCACGGGCAACCAGATCCGCGGCAATCAATTCACCGAGATCAGCGGCGACCCGATCCGCGTGCGCGACGACAGCAACGCGAACGTCATCGAGGACAACACCTTCAGCAACACCGGCAGCGTCGCCTTCTACTCCGACTGGTACTGCGACCCCGACGCCAACCCGAACTGCACCAAGCCCGGCGGCGAGTGCCCGTCGTGGCAGAACGAGTTCCGCGACAACGCGCTGCACTGCGGCTACGGCGGCGAGCAGCTCCCGACCTTCTCGTACATCCAGGGCGGCGCCGATTACGTCCCGCCGAGCTGCCCCGACCACTTCGCCGACGGCTGGAAGCGCCTGTCCACCAGCGGCAACACCACCGCCTGTCCGTGACCCCGTCGCGTTTCACCCCGTCGATTCACGACAGGAGACCCGCGGTCTCACAGGCGCTCGATCTCGTGGGCGCGAGCGTCGACCTCGAGCGGGGCGTGGAGGTAGCCGACGGTCGCGATCTGCTGCAAGTAGTCGGCCAGGAACGCCGCGATCGAGCCGGCCTGCTCGTATTGATACACGTGCCGGCATTCGTGCGAGAGCAGCCGGGTGGAGACGGGGCGCTTGCGGACATAGATGCCGTGGCCCAGGGTCAGGCCGATCGTCTCGGGCCCCAGCATGCCGAGGCTCAGCGCCGCCTGGCGGAGGTCGGGGTCCTCCGGGAGCGGGATGCGGGCGACGACGGCCAGCCGCACTCGCTCGGGCTGCCGCACCCCGACCGCGCGGGCGACCGCCTGCATCTTCGCGTCGAGCGGCAGCCCGGTGCGCAAGATCTCCGCCTCGTGGGCCTCGGCCCAGCGCACCGCCGCGGGCCCGAGCGAGACGAGGCGTGACAGCCGGGCGCTGCGCATGCCTGCGAGCATACGACCCGGCCCACGCCAGTACCAGTGCCCGGGGCTGCGCGAGTCGCCGCGGACGCGGGTCGCAACCCGATCGTGCCGCTGCCGGATCCCCGGCCGCCCGGAGCATCCTTCGCCGGAGGTCGAACGGCGTGCTCGCACTCGCGGCTCTCGTGCCCCGCCCGCTCGCTCGTCGCCTACGTCGAACGCGCGGCCGATCGCTCCGCGAGGAACCGCTCGATCTCGCCGCGCGCAGCCTCGCCCTCGCGGCGGCCCATGTCGAACGCCCGGCGGACCCGCGCCGGGTCGGTGTAATCCCACTTGTGAATCGGCACCGGCTCCGAGGGCGCGAGGTAGCGGACGTTGCCGACGACGGCCTCGTGCGCGTGCGGGCGGTTCAGCAGCACGAGCACCGCCCCGGCCCGCGCGGTCGCGCCGAGGGCTCGTACCGGGGCCGCGTCGACCAGGCAGCCGTCGAAGTAAATCCGACCCGGGGCCCGCAGGATCGGGGTCACCGGCGGGCTCGCCGAGGACCGCATCACCCGCTCGGCCAGCTCCTGGACGTTCGCCGCCTCCTGGGCGGTGTCGACCTCCGCCGCCAGGCCGCGGTGGGGCACGTCCGGGCCGTGGAGCAGGCCGCGGCGGCGCCGCGCGGCGTAGGCCCACCACGCGCTCGCCACAGTGGGCGCGACGAGCCACCCCGGCTTGACGCAGGCTTGCAAGATGCGGACGCGCGGCGCCCGGGCGAGGCGCTGCAGGCTCGCGTCGTCGAGCAGTTCGTGCATGGTCGCCCGGTACATCGCCTCCTGCGGAAACACCGGCCGACCGAGGAGCAGGCGCTCGGGGTAGAGGTTGCGAGGATTGACCGCCGTGCGCGCGCAGAACGCCGCCACGAGCGCCTCCTCCTGGCCCAGCGCCGCCGCCAGCGCCATCGCGGCGCCCGCCGAAGCGCCTGCGAGCTCGACCGTGGTGGCGAGGCCCGCGAGCGCCGTATAGGCCCCGAGGGCCCAGAAGGTCCGGCAGCCGCCGCCGGCGAAGACGACCGACATCTCGCTCATGGGGCGCAGCTAACATCGGGGCGGATCGCGGTCAAGTGCGACGCGTCCCGGTGGGCATCGGACCGGCGAGCGGCCGCTCGCGGGCGAACTCTGCTTCCGTTCCCGGCGATCGACGCCCGGCTCACCGAGCGCTTGCGATCGACCCTGCACATTCGCCGGCGACGCGCCGTTCCGTGCCAATGACAAGAGCGTGGACGGGCCATTCTCCGCCCGCGCCAGGGCCGCTCGATCACCGCATCAGGGCCGGTAGACGGTCACGAACGGATCCCAGTTGAACCCGTCGATCCGGGCGCCGTTCTTGTAGATCCCGATGTTGAACGTGTAGGCGACCCCTGGGGCTCTGCCGCTCGTCGCGATTGGAGAGCTGGGTGAGGCACTGGATGAACGGCCGGTCGATACCCTCGACCCCGACCGAGGCGGGGACGTCGTTGCCCAGGGTGCCCGTGCTCGAGTAAAATGGCGCGTCGCCGCCGCCGTTGCTCGTGCCCCACTCGGTGAGGTAGGTGCCGGCGTCGACGCCGTTGTCGTTCCACAAGTAATAGGATTCGATGTTCGCGTGATAGACGCCGGCGTCGCTCGGGTCGGTGGTCTGCAGCGGCACCACGCGCCAGCGCAGCTCCGTGCCGACCGGGACCTTGACCGCCAGCTCGTTCGAGCCCTCGCTGCTGCCGTCGAGGATCGAGGGATCACAGTACATCTCGACGCGCTGGGCGGCGGGCAGGCTGCGGTCGATGCTCACGATGATGAGGATATCCTGGGCCATGATTCGTCGGCTCTCTTGGGATGATTGGATGGTGGGAGACTCCGTCCCCGGTCGGGGCTTCGTCGGAAGCGACCCGTCCAGAGCGGCTCTCACAGGGGCCGCGACCTCTCCGCCTCGATCCAAGAAACTTCGAGAACTTCTTCGCCGCGATCGAAGGCGCGGCTGCGGGCCCGAACTGTGGTCAGTCGGCCTCGCCCGGCCCGACCAGCTCCTGGCCGCAGCGCGCCGCCCAATCCTCGAGGCGCGTCAGCGTGCTCTCGAGCACCTCGCGCGAGCGGGCCAGGGAATCCATCGCCGCCTGCAGCGCGTCGCGGGCCCGTTGCAAGCGGCTGCGCACCGTCGCGGGCGGCACCCCGAGCACCTCGGCGATCCGATCGGTCTTGAGGCCCTCCCAGTAGTGCAGCTCGAGCACCACCTGGTAGTTGACCGGGATCGCGCGCAGCGCCTCGAGCAGCAGCCGCTGCTCCTGCGTGCGGGCGATGACCGACACCGCGCCCGGCTCGAGCTGCTCGACGGACACCTCGTCGAGGTCGACCGCCGGCGTGTGGCGCGAGAGCCGACCGAAGTGGCGGCAGAGCGCGTGGTAGGCGATCCGCAGCAGGTAGGCGCGGAACCGGCTCGCGTCGGTCACCCGCTCGCGGCTCGCCACGCTGGCGACGAACGTCTCCTGCATGAGGTCGGCGATGTGCTGCGCGCCGACCTTGTTGCGAAAGTAGCGCTTGAGCAGTCGATAGTGGCGGGCGAACAGCTGCTCGCCCGCCGTGGCGTCGCCCGCTCGCCACGCCTCGAGCAGCTCGGCGTCGGTCGGCCCGTCGGGCGCTGGCGGCGGTGGAGGCGAGGTCATGGGCGCGACGGGGCCGCGATGATAGGCGAGCCCCGGCGCCGTGTCACTGCTAGGTGGGGCACGTGGTCTGCGGCTTGAACTTGGGCGACTTGGTCGGGGTCTCGAGCGGCGGCATGTAGCCGTCTTCCTCTCCGCGCGGAGGCGCGGTGTAGCTGACCTGCACGGTGAAGCTCGTGCCGAGCTCGCTGGGGTTGTAATCGAACTCGATCCAGTCCCGGCCGTAGTTGGGACCGGACGGCGTCACGACGACGCCATCGATGGAACCGACCAGGGCTCCGTTGCTCGGCGGAACGAAAGTGATCCGGATCGACGTCACCGCCGGGTTGACGCGCACGGTGTAGAAGCCGACCTCGTCGAGGGTCGCGACGTCGAGCGTGGTGGAAGCGGTGATGCATTGCGGCATGATGGGTCTCCTGGCTTCGGGGGGTTTGCGGTCGAGGACCGCTCGGAGGTGAGCACGGGAAGTCGGGTCGAGGCCGCGGGCCTCACTCCGCGAGGCGGCGCTCGGCGGGGCTGGCGGCCAGGCTGTCGAGCAGGACCGCGAGCATCGCCTCGCCGCCGGCGACGACGCGCGCGTCGGCCCGTGCGCGGCTCAGCGATGCTGCGCCTCGCGGATCGGCCGGCGCGCGGCGCACCGCCAGGAGCCCCGAGACCAGCGCGAAGGTGACGCGATCGAGCTCACCAGCCGGCGCCTCGGCGAACTCGGCCAGCAGCGCCGCGGCTCGCTCGAGCTCGCCCGAGACCAGCGCCGCCGCCGCCAGGCCGAGCCGCGCGTCGGCGCTCGCTTCGCTCCCCGCCCCTGCCTCGGCCTCGATCGCGACGCGCCCCGCCTCGAGCTCCGCGCGCGCCTCGGCCACCTCGCCGCCGGCCAGCAGCGCCCAGCCCAGGGCCACGCGGAAGGACGCGGTGTGGTCGTCGTCGGCGCCGTGGGCCGCGGCATAGCCCGCCACTGCGCGGCGGAGGCTGGCGATCGCCGGCTCCGCGCGGCCGAGGAAGTAGTGGCCCGTGCCGAGCAGCGCCGCCACCTCGGCGTGCTCGATGCGCGCGGGCTCGAGGGCCTCGGCGAACACCGCCTCCGCGCGCCCGGCGAGCGCCACGGCGCGCTCGAAGCGCCCCGCGTCGAGCTCGAGCTGGGCCAGCACGAATGCGGCCCGCCCGGCGTCGAGCGTCCTGGCCTCGTCCGTGCCCTCCCAGATCTCGACGGCCCGGCGCATCAGCTCGCCCGCGAGGGCCTCGTGGTCCTCCGCCCCGGCGCGCGCAGTGCCGCGGAGGGCCTGGGCCAGGTTGTAGGCCGCCCGGGCGACCTCGGGGTGCCGCGGCCCGAACACCCGCTCGCGCTGCGCGAGGGCCCGCGCGAAGGCCTCGCGGGCCGCCCCGGCCTCGCCGCGCTCGAGCAGCGCCGTGCCGAGGTTCGACGCCGCGTGCGACGCGTACAGCAAATCGTCCTGCTCGACCAGCGCGGCCTCGGCGGCCCGCAGCTGCGCGACTGCGGCGTCGAACTCCCGGGCCAGCAGCGAGAGGTTGCCGCGGATCGCGTCGAGGCGCGCCGCAGTGCCCGCGTCGAGCCCCACCCGGGCGGCCGCCGCATCGGCGCGGCGCAGCCACTGCCGACCCGCCGCGAGATCGGGGGCCTCCGTCGCCGCGATCATCGCCATGTGACGCCAGCTGCCGGCGACCACGCGATCGTGGTGCGCCGCCTCGGCCGCGTCCGCCGCCTGCTCGAGCCGCTCCAGGCCCTCCTCGCTGCGGCCACGCGCCAGCGCCACGCGCCCCAGCACCGCCGCGACCTCGGCCGTCAGCGGGGCGTGGCCGAGCGCCTGCGCCCTGGCCGCGAGCGGCTCGGCCTCCGCCCACGCCGCCTCGACCCGCCCCGTGAGCAGCTCGGTCTCGGCGCGCGCGAGCTGCTCGCGGACCTGCTGCACCTCGCCGGCCAGCGCGGCCGGCGGTTCGGGCGGCCCGCCCTGTCGGGCCTCGCGCGCGCACGCCTGCGGGTCCTCGAGGTGCAGCACCGCCTCCGGCGCCGCGCGCAGCACCGGCGACTCGCCGGCGAGCAACGCGCCGACCAGGGCCTGCGCCGCGCCCCGGTGGCGCTCGAGGCACGCGCCGAGGCGGTCGAGCACCACCGGGTCCCCGCCCGTCCGGGCCCGACACAGCGCGCCGCGGGCCGCCGACCAGCGCGCGCTCCAGCGGTCGAGGCTGGCCGCCACCGAGGTCCCGCTGTCGGCCAGCCAGGCCATACCCTCGGCCGCGCTCGCCGCGGCGAAGCGCTGCTCGAGCTGCGCGCGCTCGTCGGCGCCCCAGGTCCCGTCGAGCTCGCGCGCCACCGCGGCGCAATCGTCGACCGCCGCGGCCGCGCTCCACCACGCCACCGAGCCCCCGCTCAGCAGGCCCACCGCCAGCGCCGCCGCGCCCGAGAGCATCACCCGTCGGCGCCGTCGACGACCGGCGAGCCCCGCCTCGATCGCGGCCAGCAACGCGTCGACCTCATCCCAGCGGCGCTCGGGCTCGGCCTGCAGCCCGCGGCGGAGGATCGGCCACAGCCACCCCGCGAGCTCGTCGCGCGGCGGCTCGGCGGGCACCCACTCCGCGCGGCCCTTCGCCACGTCCTCGAGGGTGCGCCGCGGGAACGGCCGGCGCCCCCACAGCCCCTCGTAGATCGACACGCACAGCGCGAACTGATCCGAGCGCGCGTCGGCGTGGCCGCGGAATTGCTCGGCCGGCATGTACGCCGGCGTGCCCGCGACCTCGCTCGAGCGGTCGAGCGTCGGCAAGCGGGCGCGCGACTCCTCGTCCACCTCCTCCGACCTCGGCTCGCTCCGCGCCGCCTCGCCGGCCTCGAGCGCCGCGAGACCGAAGTCGACCACCGCCACGCGACCGTCGATGCCGCGCAGGATGTTGTCGGGCTTGAAGTCGCGGTGGACGACCCCCGCGCGATGGGCCGCGGCCAGACCTCGCCCCGCCGCGAGGTAAGCCGCGAGCACCTGGTCCTGGCCCGGCCGCGGCTGCGCGCCGAGCCACTCGCGCAGGCTCCCGCCCTCGATGCGCTCCATCGCCAGGTACGTGCGGCCGTCGTGCTCGCCCACCTCGTACACGTGCACCACGTTGGGGTGGGCCAGCCGCGCGAGCGCCCGGGCCTCCACGCGCAGGCGCGCCGTCGAGCGCGGGTCCGCGAGGTGAGCGTGGACCAGCTTGATCGCGATGGGTCGCTCGAGCTCGTCGTCGAACGCGAGGTGGACCTCGCCCATGGCCCCGGCCCCGAGGCGATGCACGAGGCGATAGCGGCCGATCCGCGGCGCCGGCCCGCGGGCGAACAGGCGCGACCGCAGCTCGGAGAACAGGCGCTCGTCGTCCACGCCGCTGAACGCGAGCTGCTCGGTGGGTGCGTCGGCCGCAGGCCCCTCGAGGCCGAACGGCGTCGACGCGCCGTCCCCCGAGCCGACCGACTCGGACGACGACGAAGCTCCCCGATCGAACCGCTCGCCCTGCGCCCTCACGTCGCCCCCGCCGACTCGAACCATCTCTTCCGATCGCCGCGAGCGTCAAGCGGCGGACGGGGCGCACGAAGTCCCGGCGCTCGTGGACTCAACGCACAATGCCTACGGACGAGCCGCCTCGCTCCGCTCTCGATCGAGCAGAAGCTCGCCGCTCTGCGAAGCTCCGGTCGCACGCGTCACGAGCAGATGTCGGCGCGCAGACGCGCGCCAAAACAATCGCATCGCGCTGGTGAACCTTCGCACCCCCACGTCCGCCGACCGGTTGCGCCCGCGCGCACCGCCCGAAGGTTTCGCTCGGAAGCCGACCCCACGCCGGACTGCGCGTCACCCCCCACGCGCTCTTCGGGGCCACGCCCACCGCTCGCAGGCCGAGAGACGCGATCACGCCGGCTGTCGCCAATCGACGAAAACGCGTCGGTGTCGTCCCTGCTATCTTTCTGCGCACCCTCGGAGGGGACATGCAAGCGCCGGCTCGGCGTCGTCCGCCAGGGCCACGCGCGCGAGCCTGGCGACCAGCGGCGCGAACACGAGGTCGCCGGCGCGGTGCACCGGATCGTCGAGGTAGCGCTGGAGCGCCGGCAGATCGGCGATACCGACGCAGTAGGCGCGTGTGAAGCCCTGCGCCGGATCGCCGAGGTCCTGGCCGATCACCGCGAAGGACACCGACTCCATCGCCGCCGTCCGCCTCGGCGCCGCCATCGCCCGCGTCCGGCCCTCCGGGCCCGCCCCGTCCTTGAAGCTGAAACGCAGCACATTCAGGATCATGACAATACCCTCCCTCACGGCGACACCCATCGTGTCACGCGTTTTCTCGGGCCTCGGGCCCCGCGCGGCCCGACGCCGACTCGCCGATTACGATATCGCCGTAGTTTCGCTTGTAAAGCAGATAACCGCGGGTAACCGCGAATCGTAGTATCTCGGCGGTAACCACTCCGAGGCGACGTGACGCTCTCCCGACGCAAGAACAGGGCCCCGCCGCTCCCGCCCGTCTGTCCGCTCACCGAGTGCATGAAGCTGCTCGGCGGCGCCTGGACCGCGAACCTGATCTGGCGCCTGAGCGGCGACCCGCGCCGCTTCAGCGAGCTGCGCGCCGACATCCCGCGGATCTCCGCCAAGGTGCTCACCACCCGGCTGCGCGCGCTCGAGGAGAACGGCGTCGTCACGCGCCACGTCGTCGCCAGCGCCCCGCCCTCCGTCGAGTACGCGCTGACCGATCTGGGCCGCGAGCTCATCCCCGTCATCGACACCATCGTCCGCGTCGGCATGAAGCTGCAACGCATGGCCGCGTCGGCGCCCGCCACCGCCACGGACGAGCGCGCGCGCCAGAGCGGCCCCACCCGACGGGCTCGCTGAGGGCCTGTCTCTCGCAGCAGGGGCTACGGTTCCCCGGGCGGGGCTTGTCACCTGCGGGGGCCCGTGTTACGGCCGAAGACAGCGATGTTCACGCAGCTCGCAGCGCGCCAGAGCGAGGTCGTCACCGCCTTCATGGACAGCCTCGAGCCCGAGCTGTCGTGGCGGAGGGCCTTCATTCACGCCGAGTTCCCCGCCGACGACCCGGACGCCATGAGCCTCACCGAGGCGTTCCTCGTCCTCGCGCGGCCCGATCCCGCCCGGCCTCACTGGCTGCCGCTCGAGTTCCCGGTCATCGCGGCGCTGGAGCGCCTGTATCGCGACTACCTCGCCGCCGGGCAGGGCTTCACGCAGCTCGACCTGAGCATCGCCGCGCCCGACGGCAAGTACCGCTTCGAGTTCAGCCGCGACCCCTCCCCGCGCCTCAACGGCCAGCGCGATCCCGACGCGGAGCCCCGCCTGCTCCGCCGTTACGCCGACCTGCTCGCGGAGCGCTGACGGGAGGCGCCGCGCCGCATGCCGAACGGATTTCACGACGACCCGTCGATCGACCAGATCTTCCACCGTCACACCGAGCACGGCCACTATCAATTCCGGACTTGCCGTGGCACCGGCGGATTCGTCTCGGTCCACCTCGAGCACGACCGGGGCTATGCATACTCCCCCGCGTGGGACACCCTCGACCTCGCGCCGTTCGTCCGCGGCTGGCGCCCCCGCCCGACGCGCCCGCAGGTCGAGGCGTCGACGGCGGACCTCGTCGCCCGCCTCGTATCGTTGCAGGCCTCGAATCCCCGCTCCACCTGCCGGCCCGACCGCGCCAGCGCCTTTCTCCTGCTCGCGGACTGGTGCGTCCTGCTCGGCGGCTATTCCACGTACATGCGCGCCCCGGGCGGGCCGCTCGCGCGCGTGGAGCCGCCGATCGGCAGCCGCTGCGACGAACGATTGCGGCGCGCCATCGCGGCGGAGCCGAGTCTCCACGATCTCGCGCGCGCCACCCACGTGCACGCCGAGGTCGGCCTCATGTTCCACACGCCGGGCGAATGCGTGTACGACCTCGCGGCCGTCGGCGAATTGCTGGCCAGCACCGTGCCGCTGCACGAGCACCCCGAATGGCCCGAGATCGCCCGCGCGCCGGTCGATTCGCTCGAGTCGACCGGCCGGGTGGTCCTGGCGATGCGCGACGAGGCAGTGGCCCATGGATCCGACCACGTCATCATCCGCTGGCGCAACCGCGACCCGGCGATGCAGACGCCGCGCTGACGAGCCCCGCTGATTGCGACGGGTGAGCGAGCGAAGTCGCCCCGCGTCATGGAAGGGAGCGCGAGCGAGCCGGGGGCTCACGGCCGTCCCCCGATCGGGCGCGATCTTTCGCAGCGAGCCGCCGATTCAAGGCGCGCCCCTCGCGATTCCGACGAGACCGCGACATAATGCCGTCCGCCGATGCCCCCAGGATCGATCCAGCCCGAGGTCACCGCCGCTCCGTCGCGACTCGCCCCCGAGCGAGCGCTGGTGCATCCGGCCTGGCTCGTCGCCCTCGCGCTCCTCCTCGTCAACGACCACGTCTTCAAGGCCGCCGGCGAGCTGCCCGCCCTGTTCACCGGCAAGGCCAGCGACTTCGCCGGCCTGTTCGTCGCGCCCGTCCTGCTCGCGGCCCTCGTGCGCGCGCGCAGCCGGGCCGCGCTGCTCGCCTGTCACGCCGCGGTCGGGCTCGGCTTCGTCGCCCTCAAGCTCGTCCCTGCCGCCGCCACGGCGTGGGTCGAGCTCGGCGCGCGGCTCGGCCTGCGCTGGCAGGTCGTCCTCGATCCGTCCGACCTCCTCGCCCTGCCGATGCTGCTCGCCTCCTGGCGCGTCCTCGTGCCCTGCAGCCGCGCCGCGCCGCCGCACGTGCGAGGCGCCTGGCGCCGCGCCGCCGAGCTCGCCGGGCTCGTCCTCGGCCTGTTCGCGTGCGTCGCCACCAGCAAGCTGCCGCCGCACGTCCCGACCGCGCGGGACGGCCAGGTCGTCATCGCGGCCCGCGGCGACGTCCCGGTGCACGTCCTCGATCTCGCCAGCGGCCAGCCGCGCGCCGCTCTGCGCGTCACGCCCGCCTCCAACCCGCCCAGCGTCGCCGGCGGCGTGGTCCTGACCCGCGACGCCGACGGGCTCGCCGCCGTCTCGCTCGTCGACGGCGTGCGCCGCTGGACCTTCCCCAGGCGGGACGACGAGCACCTCGGCGAACCCGTCGCCGACGACGCCCGCGTCTACGTCCACCGCCGGCGCTTTCACGCCACCGACAACGCGTCGGTGTTCGACGGCGAGCAGCTGACCGCGATCGATCTGGCCACGGGCCGCGAGCAGTGGTCGATCCCCGTGAACCAAGGGGCCGCGTCGATCCTCGTGCCCGGCGCGCTCCTCCTGGCCGAGAAGAGCGAGCTGACGGCGATCGATCCGGCCACCGGGCAGCCGCGCTGGGCCTTCCGCGGGACCGACGACATCTACAGCCCGATCGCCGCCGGCCCGCACGTGTTCTTCGGCGATCCCGCCGGCACCTTGCACGCCCTCGACCGCGAGACCGGCCACGAGCTGTGGACCTGGGCCACCGGCTCGCGCGCGACCTTCGGCGTTGCCTCGCCGTACCACCCGCCCTACCTGTCGGCCGTCGACGGCCTGCTCTTCTTCGTCCGCCGCAGCGAGCTCGTCGCGTTCGACCTCGCGTCCCAGCGCCCCCGCTGGACGCGGCCCGACGTCGGCGCCGTGACCACCGCGCCCGGCATCGCCCTGGCGCAGGTCCACGGCAAGTGGCACTACGTCGCCCTCGACCCCGCCACGGGTCAGGAGCGCTGGCAGCTCCGCCTGCGCGGCGGCTTCGTCGCGGCCCCGCGGATCGAGGACGGCGTCGTCGTGATGAACCTCGAGAAGGCCGGCCTGCGCGCCTACGACCTCGCCGACGGGCGCCTGCGCTGGACCTTCGACCCGAGGAAGCACCGCGAGCGCGAGGCCTCGCAGTGATCCTCGGCGGCCGCCGGGCCGCCCTCCGATGAGCTCCTGAGGACATGTCCCATCAGACATATCCCGGAGGACATCTGAATGCCGCGACCGCCGCGTCTCACTGTCAGGCACCCGTGAGTTTCCGGGCGACGCTTCGCCCCCGACGGCGCCGGCATCGTGCTCGCCGGCCCGCAGGGCTTCGAGGCCCTCGGCGTCCGTCAGGTCGGCCCCCACCGGCGACGCAGTGTGGTCGAGCCAGCCTCGTCGTCCCCGGGGCGCCTTCGCCAGCCCCGTCGCCGGCCCCGGTCGCTCCCGGTCTCGCAGGACATGACCCTCGAGACATGTCCCAAGGCATCCATGGCGGCACCTGCCGACCGCGCCTGCGGACGCCGTCACCTCCGCTCCTTGCAGACATGTTCATCGAGACAGGTCGCATCCCAGCTGCGACCCACCGCCGCTTGGCCGCGCCACGGGCGCGCCGCTCGCCCACCGCCGGACCTCCGCGCCGCGCGTCCTCGCAGGGGGACGCCGCCGGGTCCGAACGCGGTCCGATCGTCGGCCCGCCAGGCCGAGAGAATCGTGAGCCGCCGCGATCCGCTCGCGCGACTGCAAGGCCATGACCCATCCTCATGACCGTCACCCGCGCCGCTTGCTCGCGGCAGTGTTGCTCGCCCTCGGCGCCTGCAAGCCGGCCGAGCTCGACCCGTTCGAGACCGACAGCGCCACCGACTCCGGCAGCACCGCCGGCAGCACCGCCGGCGACGACACCGGCCCCGGCCAGACCTCGAGCGCGAGCACCACCGCCGACCTCACCACCAGCACCACCGGCGACGAGCCGCTGCCGACCTGCGACGAGCCGGTCTCGGACTGCAAGCTGGACCTCGACCGCGACGGCCTGATGTTCCACTGCGACAACGCCCCCGACTACTTCAACCCTGACCAGTCGGACGTCGACGGCGACGGCTTCGGCGACGTCGCCGATCTATGCCCCACCCTCCCCGGCGGGATGCCCGCGGCGGACAGCGACAAGGACGGCATCGGCAACGCTTGCGACCTGTGCGCGCGCTTGCCCGCCTTTTACAACGGCGACGGCGCGCCCATCTCCGAGAAGATGAAGGTGCGCAACATCCCGCAGGTCGAGGACAGCGATCACGACGGCATCGGCGACGCCTGCGACAACTGCGTGCGCACCCCCAACTGCGGCGGCTACGGCGACGGCCTCGATCCGTACCAGCTCGGCGACCCGATCGACATCGACGCCGCCGACTGTCAGATCGACGCCGACGCCGACCTCATCGGCGACGCCTGCGCCGGCACCATGCTCCCCGGCGCCGCCGGCCCGGTCGGCTTCGGCCTCCAGGACGACTTCGACCAGGACGGTCTGGCCAACGGCGCCGACACGTGCCCGCGCCAGCCCGTACCCCTGCAGGCGTGCGAAGACGAGGGCGACTGCCCGGGCGGCGCCGCGTGCGTCGGCGGGCAATGCAACCACCTCGACTTCGACGGGGACGACGTCGGCGACATCTGCGACACCTGCCCGTGGGACAAGAACCCGCAGCAGATCCAGATGGGCATGGCGGAGGAGAACGACATCGACGGCGACTTCGTCGGCTTCAACTGCGAGACCCACCCGGGCGCCTTCGAGACCCCCGATCCGCGCCCGTTCGGCTTCTACGACCTCAGCGCCAACGGCTATTGCTGCGTCCGCCAGAACGCGGCCGGCACCACCCTCGACCCCGACGGCAACACCGTGCCGCTGCCCGCCAAGGTCCTCAATCGGCCCGGCGTGGGGGCCCTGCCGCCCGGCTGCGCCCAGGAGGGCCAGCCGCTGAACGGCACCGTCGACCTCGCCACCCTGTGGGCGAGCTTCTGCCTGATGCCGCAGTTGGACCAGGACTTCGACGGCATCGGCGACGTCGCCGACCTGTGCCGCTTCTCCTTCGATCCCGACAACACCCCGTTCGTCGACGACGAGAACATGCAGTGGGACAATTGGGGCAAGTACTGCACGGGCGAGTACAGCCCCGAGCATCTCGACCCGGCGATGATGTGCCTCCCCGGCACCTGATCGGCGCCCGGCCCTCGCACGCCATGGCGAATGCGCGGTCTCCCCCGCGGGGCCTCGCATTCGCGCCCGAGGCCGTGTCGCGGCGGACATCACTCCCGGGGGTGCGCACATTCACGGCGTTCGCTCTCTCGATGGCCGAAGCCCGACAAAAACCCGACGCGCCCGCAGGTCCGTGGACCTGCAGACGCGCCGAATCATCGCAGAGCGGCGCGGAGCGCCGGGCTTCACAGGTTGCTGTTGTTGTCGACCTTGTAGCCGAGCTTGCGCTCGATCTCTTCCCGGCGCTCACCCGAGCGCTCCTGAATGATCCCGCACAGCTTGTCGGCGTTGCCCTCGGCCTTGAGGAAATCGTCGTCGGTCAGGTTGCCCCACAGCGTCTTCGCCTTGCCCTTGAGCTGCTCCCACTTGCCCTGAATCTGATCGCGGTTCATGGTCGGTTTCTCCGCCCTGCAGTCTGATCGCGGTTGCACTGCACGCCCGCCCGACTAGCGCCGCAAATGCCCCCGCGCGCCCTCGAGGCGCGTCTGAGAGACCGTCGAATTGATGGCCCGGGCCGCGCTGCCACGGTTCGCGCGCGCGACGCAGGCCGATCGTACGAATCGCCGGACCAGCGGACTCTGCCGTATGGGCCCTGTCGGCGCCGGCGCCGGCGCCGTCCTGAGGGCCTCGCTCGCGCAGAGACGAGGGGTTCACCTGGCCCGCAAGCGCGTGCCACTCGAGGGAGTGACGCGAGTCCGCGTCGTCATGCGAAAGGTCACCCGCTGCGCGGACCTTGCAGCGCCGCAAGTCGGCCACGAATTGCGCTTCGTGGGATTGATGTACTCTCGCCGTGCGCCACGATTCAGCGGTCCGGCGGCGACAAGGAGTATCGGGTGAACCTCTCCAGGGACGAGCAGCGCACGTCGCTCACCAAGCGGCTCGCCGTGGCCATCGCCACGCCGATCGCCCTCCTCCTGCTGCTCGGCGTGGTGCTCGGCCGGCAGATCGTCCTGATGGCGGACGACGCCGGCTGGGTGAACCACACCAACGAGGTCCTGTCGCTGGCCAACTCGACCATGCTCGAGATCGTCGATCAGGAGACCGCCCTGCGCGGCTATCTGTTGACCGGCGAGCGCGAGCACCTCGCGCCGTTCGAGCGCGCCCACCCCGACGACAAGTTCGAGCGCCTGCACGAGCTCGTCGCCGACAACCCCGCGCAGCAGGCCCAGTTCGATCAGGCTCACCTGCGTTACCAGGCGTGGCTGACCGCCAGCGGCGCCGCGCTGGCCGGCCATGACCTCGACCTCGCGCGCAGCCGCGACGCCATCCGCGACCGCAAGACGCGGATGGACGGCATCCGCGAGGCCATGACCGCCGGCGTCGACGTCGAGAAGGACCTCCTGACCGCGCGCGGGGTCGCCTCCGAGCGCTCGACCGCGGTCGCCCGCACCGCCTTCGTCGCCCTGCTCGCCGGGGTCGCGCTGCTGCTGGCCTTCCTCTCGCGCCGCCAGCTCGCCGCGATCGCCGGCACCTTCGGCGCCGCCCTCGACGCCGAGCAGCGGGCCCGCCTCGCGCTCGAGGGCGAGGCGTGGATCCGCGAGGGTCACACGAAGATCGCCGAGTCCGTGCAGGGCGAGAAGAGCACCGCCCAGGTCGGCCACGACTGCCTGGCCGCGCTCGCTGCCCACGCCGGCGCCGACGTCGGCGCCTTCTTCGTCCGCGACGGCGGCGGCTGGACGCGCCGCGCCGGGCTCGCGCTCGACTCGCGGGTCGCCGGGCCGGAGTCGTTCGCCGCCGGCGAGGGCGTGGTCGGCCGCGCCGCCGCCGAGGGTCGCCTCGTCGAGCTGCGCGACGCCGGTGAGCTGCCCCTGCGCTCCGGCACCGCCGAGCGCGCCCCGGCCCACGTCCTCGTCCAGCCCGCGCGGGTCGACCGCGTCACCGTCGCAGTGCTCGAGGTCGGCTTCGTCCGTCCCGCCGACGCGCGGGTGCAGGCCCTGCTCGAGCGGATCGGCGAGACCGTCGCGCTCGCGGTCCGCTCCTCCGAGCACAAGGAGCGCCTGGCCGCGCTGCTCGAGGAGACCCAGCGCCAGGCCGAGGAGCTGCAGACGCAGCAGGAGGAGCTGCGGGTGCAGAACGAGGAGCTCGAGCAGCAGACCCGCGCGCTCGAGGAGTCGCGGGCGCGCCTCGGCAATCAACAGGCCGAGCTCGAGCAGATCAACGCCCACCTCGAGGAGCAGACGCAGGCGCTGCAGGCCGAGCGCGACAGCCTCACGCAGGCGCAGATCCAGCTGCGGCGCACCAGCGCGTTCAAGTCCGAGTTCCTCGCCAACATGTCGCACGAGCTGCGCACCCCGCTCAACAGCTCGCTGATCCTCGCCCGGCTGCTGGCCGAGAACCGCCAGGGCAACCTCGACGCCGAGCAGGTCAAGTTCGCCGAGACCATCTACTCCGCCGGAAACGACCTCCTCACGCTGATCAACGACATCCTCGACCTGTCGAAGATCGAGGCCGGCATGCTCGACGTCCGCCCCGAGGCGGTCTCGCTGGCGCGCGTCACCGATCAGCTGATGACGACCTTCCGCCCGGTCGCGCGCGACCGCCGGCTCGCGCTCGACGTCGACGTCCAGCGCGACGCCCCGACCGCGCTCCACACCGATCCGACGCGCCTCGCCCAGATCCTGCGCAACCTCGTCTCGAACGCGCTCAAGTTCACCGAGCAGGGCGGCGTCACCTTGACCGTGCGCGCCGAAGGGGCCGGCGCGGTCGCCTTCGCGGTCACCGACACCGGCATCGGCATCCCCGCCGATCAGCAGGAGATGATCTTCGACGCCTTCCGCCAGGCCGACGGCACCACCAATCGCAAGTACGGCGGCACCGGCCTCGGCCTGTCGATCTCGCGCGACCTGGCGCGCCTCCTCGGCGGCGAGCTCACCGTCGCCAGCGTGGTCGGCCGCGGCAGCACCTTCACCCTGACGATCCCCGCGCAGCTCGCCCGCGCCGGAGCGCCCGCGCCCGCGCCCGCGGTCTCCGGGCCCGTCCCTGCGGCCGCACGACGCCCGCCCCCGGTCAAGCTGCCGCCCGCGGCCGCGCGCTCGATCCTCGTCATCGAGGACGACCCCGCGTTCGCCGGCATCCTCGCCGGCCTCGCGCGCGAGCTCGACTTCCAGCCCCTGCTCGCCGCCACCGCCGAGGAGGGCCTGGCGATGGCCAGGCAGCAGCGGCCGAGCGCCATCGTCCTCGACGTCGCCCTGCCCGACCGCTCCGGCCTCAGCGTCCTCGACGCGCTCAAGCACGACTCCGCGACCCGGCACATCCCGGTGCACGTCATCTCCGGCAGCGATCACACCCGCACCGCGCTGGAGATGGGCGCCGTCGCCTACGCGATCAAGCCCGTCGTGCGCGAGCAGCTGCTCGCGGCCCTGCAGCGGCTCGAGTCGAAGGCCACGCAGGCGCTGCGGCGCGTGCTCGTGGTCGAGGACGACGTCGTCCACCGCGAGAGCACCTGCAAGCTGCTGGCGGCCGACGACGTCGAGACAGTGCCGGTGGGGACCGCGGCCGACGCGCTCCGCGAGCTTCGCACCACCACCTTCGACTGCATGGTCCTCGACCTCAGCCTGCCCGATCGGTCAGGCTTCGAATTGTTGCAGGAGATGGCCCAGGGCCAGCAGTACGGGTTCCCGCCGGTCATCGTCTACACCGGCCGGGCCATCAGCCGCGCCGAGGAGCAGGAGCTCGGCCGCTTCTCGCAGTCCATCATCATCAAGGGCGCGCGCTCGCCGGAGCGGCTGCTCGACGAGGTCACCCTGTTCCTCCACCAGGTCGAGACCAGCCTCCCGCCCGAGCGGCAACGCATGCTGCGGGACGCTCGCCACCGCGACGCGGTGTTCGAGGGCCGGCGCGTGCTCGTCGTCGAGGACGACGTGCGCAACGTGTTCGCGCTGACCAGCGTGCTCGAGCCGCGCGGCGCCAAGGTGGAGATCGCCCGCAACGGCAAGGAGGCGCTGCAGCACCTGAGGCACAAGCCCGGCGTCGACCTGATCCTCATGGACCTGATGATGCCGGAGATGGACGGTCTGACCGCGACGCGGGCGATCCGGGCCGACCCCGCGACCGCCAAGATCCCGATCATCGCCCTCACCGCCAAGGCCATGGCCGACGACCGCGCCAGCTGCCTCGCCGCCGGCGCCAACGACTACATCGCCAAGCCGCTCGACGTCGACAAGCTGCTGTCGCTCGCGCGGGTGTGGATGCCGAAATGACCGCCCTCTCCGACGCCGACGACGCCGCGCTGACGGCCCTGCTCGAGGGGGTCTACCACCGCTATCACTACGACTTCCGCGGCTACGCCGAGGCCTCGCTGCGCCGGCGGATCGCCGCCGCCCTCGGCCACCTGCGCTGCCCCTCTCTGGACGACCTGCGCGCGCGCGTGCTCGCCGAGCCGCGCTGCTTCGGCGAGCTGCTCCGCTTCCTCACCGTCCAGGTCAGCGACCTGTTCCGCGACCCCTCCTATTATCGATCGATCCGCGAATGCGTCGTCCCGTACCTGCGAACTTACCCCTCCCTCAAGGTGTGGGTCGCCGGCTGCGCCACCGGCGAGGAGGCCTACTCGCTCGCCATCGTGTTCGCCGAGGAGGGCCTGCTCGAGCGCACCCTCATCTACGCCACCGACATCCACCCCGAGAGCCTGCGTACCGCCGAGGCCGGCGTCTACGACCTCGACCGCTTCGCCCGCTTCTCCGAGAGCTACCGCCTGGCGGGCGGGCACGGCTCGCTGTCCGACTTCTACACCGCGAGCTCCTCGTCGGCGATCCTCGATCGCCGGCTCAAGCAGGCGATCCTGTTCTCCGACCACAGCCTCGCCACCGACGTCGCCTTCGCCGAGGTCGAGCTGGTGTCGTGTCGCAACGTCCTGATCTACTTCGACCGCCCGCTGCAGAACCGGGCGCTCGGGGTCCTGCGCGACTCGGTGCGGCGCAAGGGCTTCCTCGGCCTCGGCGCCAAGGAGACCCTGCGCTTCTCGTCGCACGCCGAGGCGTTCGGCGAGCTCGTCCCCGAGGACCGGATCTATCAACGGCGGTGATCATGGCGACGCGCGAGGTTCACATGATCGTGATCGGCGGCTCGTCCGGGGCGCTCGACGCTCTCGCCGCGATGCTGCCGGCGCTGCCGCCCGACTATCCGCTGCCGCTGGCGGTGGTCCTGCACGTGCCGCCGACCCAGCCCAGCCACCTCGTCGCCGTCCTGGGCGCCAGGAGCCGGCTGACCGCGCGGGAGCCCGACGACAAGGAGCCCATCATGCCCGGCACGCTCTACGTGGCCCCGCCGAACTACCACCTGCTCGTCGAGCGCGGCCGCACCTTCGCCCTCTCGATCGATCCGCCGGTCCTGTTCTCGCGGCCCGCGATCGACGTCCTGTTCGAGTCGGCCGCCGACGTCTACGGCCCGCACCTCGCCGGCGTCCTGCTGAGCGGCGCCAACGAGGACGGCGCCCGCGGCCTCGAGCACGTCCGGCGCGCCGGCGGCCTCACCTTCGTCGAGTCGCCGGCCACCGCCGCGGTCCCGGTCATGCCGGCCGCCGCCCTGCGGCGGATCGCCGTCGACCACGTCGCCCCCGCCGCCGACCTCGGCCGGCTGCTCGCCCAGCTCGCCGCCACCCCGCGCCCCGAGGACAAGGCATGAACCTCGAGCCCATCAACTTCCTCCTCGTCGACGACACCGAGCAGAACCTGGTCGCGCTCGAGGCCCTCCTGCGCCGCGACGGCCTCAACATCCTCACCGCGCGGAGCGGCTTCGAGGCGCTCGAGCTGCTGCTCGTGCACGACGTCGCCCTCGCCTTCCTCGACGTGCAGATGCCGGGGATGGACGGCTTCGAGCTGGCCGAATTGATGCGAGGCACCGAGCGCACCAAGCACGTGCCGATCATCTTCGTCACCGCCGGCGGTCGCGACGCCGAGCGGGTGTTCCAGGGCTACGAGTCCGGCGCCGTCGACTTCTTGCACAAGCCGATCGACCCGCGGGTGCTGCGGAGCAAGGCCGACGTGTTCTTCGAGCTGTCGAAGCAGCGGCGCGACTGCACCCACGCCCTGCGGCTCAACGAGATGTTCGTCGGGATCCTCGGCCACGATTTGCGCACCCCGCTGTCGGCGATCCAGACCGGCACCGAGATCCTCGAGCAGCTGGTGGTCGACGACGACCAGCTCGGGATCTTGCGGCGCATGTTCGTGTCGGGCCACCGCATGAACGAGATGATCGAACAGCTGCTCGACCTGACGCGGGCGCGCCTGGCCGGCGGCCTCGGGTTCGCGCGCGGGCGCAAGCGGGTCGACGTCCTCGAGCTGGTCGAGCGCGCTGTCGACGAGCTGCGCACCACCCACTCGCAGCGCGCCGTCCGGGTCGAGGCCCGCGGCGACGCGACCACGGCCGGCGACCCCGACCGCCTGGTCCAGGCGCTGTCCAACCTGATCGGCAACGCCATCCAGCACGGCCTCCCCGACGCCCCGATCGGGATCCGGGTGTTCGACGACGGCCCCCAGATCGCGGTCGAGATCCGCAACCGCGGCGTGATCCCCGGCGACCTGCTGCCGGTCCTGTTCGACCCGTTCCGCGGGCGCGACCACTCCTCGCGCGCCAACTCGCGGGGCCTCGGCCTCGGCCTCTACATCGCCCAGCAGATCGCCCAGGCCCACGGCGGCACCGTATCCGTGGTCTCGAGCGACGAGACCGACACCGTGTTCACCCTGCGCCTGCCGCGAGCGGCGCCGGAGCCCGCGCACGTCGATCACGAGCTGCGCCCGCGCGTCGTCCTGATCGTCGACGACGACGAGGCGACCCGCGAGAGCCTGCGCGAGGCGTTCGCGGGCGAGGGCTACACCGCCAGCACCGCGGCCAACGGGCGCGAGGCGCTGGATCTGCTGCAGCACGGCCGCGTCCGGCCCGACGTCGTGATCCTCGACCTCGTGATGCCGCTCCTCGACGGCGCGCAGGTCTACCAGGCGATGCAAGCCGTCCCCGAGCTGGCGCGGATCCCCGTCATCGTCTCGACCTCCGACCCGACGCGCGCCCCCGCCGGCACGATCCTGATCCCCAAGCCGGTCAAGCTCGCCCGCCTGCTCGACACCGCCGCCCGCATGATCCGCTCGCCCTGAAGCCGCGCTGGTGCGGAGCCTGGAGAGGCATCCGGGACGCCCGAGGCTATCTCCGAGCGCCCTGTGTACATTATTGTTCCGGCCATGAAGGGATTTCTCCCGGCGGTCGCCGCTCTCTTCCTGCTCCTCCCGCTTCCGGCCGGCGCCAAGCCGGCCCGCGACATCGTCGACCGGGCCGTCGAGGCGGACGGCTTCAACGGCGTCGCGCTGGTGGGGCGTGGCAGGACCATCGACGCGCTCGAGGCGCGGGGCGCGGCCGACGTCGCTCATGGCGTGCCGATGACCCGGGACACGCGGTTCGAGGTCGGCTCGATCTCGAAATGGATCGCGGCGATCGTCGTCCTGAAGCTGGTCGACCGCGGCAAGCTCGACCTCGACGCGCCGATCAGCCGCTACCTTCCCGACTATCGCGCCGACACCGGGGCGAAGCTCACGCTGCGGCGGCTGATGAGCCATTCGAGCGGCCTACCCAACCAGATACTCGCCGCGCGCCAGGCCGATCCCTCGAGCCGGGGCGTCGAGCTGGACCAGATGGTGGCGGTGCGTCGCTATGCGAGCGGCGACCTCGCGTTCGAGCCCGGTACCGCCTGGGACTACTCGCACTCCAACTGGCTGGTGGTGAAGGCGGTGGTCGAGCGGGTGAGCGGCCTGCCCTACGCCCAGCTCGTCGACCGGGTGCTGGTCAAGCCGCTCCGGCTCAGGAACAGCGGCATCTGTCACGGTGATTCGGCGCATGTGCCGGGCATGGCGCACGGCTACGCGACCCTCGTCCCCGCGCCGCAGCCGAAGCCCAATCCGGTGCCGGACTTCATGGCGATGGCCGGCGGCTACTACACGACGGCGCCCGAGCTCATGAAGCTGATGGACGCCGTGCTCGACGGCCGTCTCCTGAGCGCCGCAGCTCGCCGGACGCTGATGACGACGGTCATGCCCGATCAGCATTATGCGCTGGGCGGCCGCGTTCGCATCGAGCGGATCGCCGGGCAGGATCGCGAGGCGGCGTGGGAGGACGGCTCCAACGGCGGTTTTCGCATGATCGCCCGCCGCGTGCTCGCGGACGGACACACCGTGATCGTGATGACCAACGCGAGCTACGATCATGCCCAGCTCGGCCAGCTCGGCGACGCGCTGATGGAAGCGAGCTATGCCGACGCTGCGGAGAGCGCCGTCCGGTAACTGCCAGCGAATCCCAGCGAGGGAGCCACGCTCGCCTCCTCCGAAACCGGTCACTCGTCAGCGGCGCGACCTGGCGACGTTCCTTCGGGTCAGGGTCCCGGAGTGATAGGAGCGCGCCACGAAATTTGGCCAGTTGGACCGAGCCCGAGGTCCGTGGGCTCGCGCATTCTCGGCCCTGTCGCCTCCCACCGCGCTCGCGCCGGCGAGCGAGCGCAAGGCCGAGGGCGAGGTCGCGGCGACGCTGGCCCGCCGGCGTCAGCCCGGTGCAGCGACAGGCGTAACCCGGGCGCTCGCCCAGATCCAGGACTCACCTCGCCGGCGAGCGCGCCTGCACCTCGATCACCGCCCAGCCCTCCTCGTCGAAGAACAGCTTGGCCCCGCCCACCTGGAGGACCCGCATCTCCCACTCGACCAGCACGCCGACCTCCAGGCCGAGGGCGCGCAGCTTCGTGGCCGTGGTGTCGTGGTCGAACCGGTCGGTGAAGATCCACGGATCGAGCCCGCGGCCGCCGGCGTCGAGCCCGTCCTGCACATGGTCGTTGAAGATCATCCAGCAGAGGTCATCCTCGGCGAAGTGGATCTCGAAGTTGCCGTAACGCCAGATGGCGGCGCAATCGACCGCCACCGCGCCGATACCCCACTCGTCGGGCGGCCCGAGGTGGCCGCGCACCGCGGCCCGATCCATGCCGACGCGCGCGCCGCCGAGATGTCCGTCGACGATGAGCTCCTTGAGCGAGAAGCCGGTCACCGCGCCATCTTCGCACGCTCGTTCCGCGAAGTCGCCTCCCGTGTCCGCCTCATGCGGCGGGCCCGAAGCTGCAGCAGGTCGCCGCCAGTTCCACCAGCAGCTGGACGCTGTCGAGATCCGTCACGTTCGCGCAGATCCCTTCGGATGCGCACGTCCCGGTCGTGCTGCCGTCTTCGATGCACGTACAGGTCTCCGTGTCACACTGCATCGCCTGCGGTGGCTCGCCGATGCACTCGAAATCGATCGAGCAGGCGCTGCCGTCGACCGTCCCATTCGCTTCGTACTCGCAGGCCTTCTGGCCGGTGCAGCTCTCGACCTCCTGCGCGACGGCTTCGGAGCACGGCCCCGGGTCGTCCTCGTTGAGGAAGACGAGGATGTCGTCGCAGCTCATGCTGGCGAAGCACATGTGGCGGGCATCTGTGGCCGCCACACACGCCGGCGTCGCGCCCTCGTCACCGCAGAACTCCGCGATGCATTCCTCGACGATGACAGTGGGAGCGCACGCCACGACCGCGGCGCAGAAGGCCGCGCAGGCATCCTCGCCGCCGGTATCGCCGGAGCTGGCGCCCGTGTCGGTCGTCGGCTCGACCGCGTCGGTCGTCGGCTCGACCGCACCGGTGGTGCTCTCCAAACTCGTACTCCCGGGCTCCGTGGTGCTCGTGGTGACGCCGGAGGCGCCCTCGGTACCGCCACTCGAGCCGGTGCCTTCATCGCCGCAGGCGCCGGCCACGATGGCCGCCCACACGAGGTATCCGGCCCCCGCGCCCTGCGGTCGACACTTTAGATTCCGTGCTCTGTTCTCGATTCGTCGCATCGATGGCGCGTGAACCCGGCCGCGCCCCAGCCCATTCCTCTCGACAGCCGGCTTTGTGATGTCGGCTCATGCCCCGTGACGCAGCGAGGGTGTCGCCGGACCAGCCGCTCGCGCGGTTCGTCGACGGGTTCCTGATGCGCAGCGACGCGCGCGAGAGGCACGAGCCGGGATGCGGCGGACGCACGGCGGGGCGCTCGTGCGCCAGGGTGCGTGGCGCTGCCTCGGTCGACCTCGCGGCTCCCGCGGCACTCGAGCGAAAATCATGAAGGCTCGACCGTACACGGCGACCCCTCGACGGAGAAGAGGGTGCCGGCTTGCGCCTCCAACCACGTCCACAAATTCTTGCCCCCGAGCGTGCCGTCGGAGTCGCGGAGCTCCGCCTCCTCGATCTCACCGTCGGCATTCGCATCGCTGGCCGCGAAGGGCTCGAAGACGAGTTCTTCGTCGCCGAACAACCTGTCGCCGCGCACGCTGATCGTGACTTGTGGCGCCTCGTCCGCGAAGCTGGCCTGCGAGATACAGCCCTTGTATACGTTTCCGGCGGTCAAACCCCAGGAGAAGTCCTTGGTCTCTTCACCGCGCCGCGCCGTGCCCTTCACATGGACCGAGTACGAGCCGGTGCGCATCCGTTCGACGTCCGACTCGTCGACGTTGCCGGCTACCGGGTCGGCAGACGGCGCGATGGTGAACCCGATGCCACGGACCAGCGCGTGCGGGTGCTCGCTCGTCCGCTGGGCACTGCCGAGGACGAGACCCTCCCCTGCCCGCACCAGGTCGACGATTCGGTACTGCTGCGAAGTGTCGTCGAGTGACGATCCCTCGAGCATCACGTCGCCGATCGAGACCTGCAGCTCGGAGAAGGTGATGACCCAACCATCCTTGACCGTGCTCGGGTGGATTCCGTCCTCGACGAACGACGCGTCCGCGAGCGACACGGCAATGTCGCGCTCCACCGGCTCTTCGCCGGCGGCGCAAGCGCTCAAGAGCGAGAGAGAGAGGGAGAGAGAGACGTGGAGACGGAGCATCGAGGGGTTCCAGGGGCCGAACACCAGGCCAGCAACCATGGCGGCGGACGCGTTATTCCACGCGTTCGTGCCATGCGTCGACGCTCCCAGCGCGCTCTGCAGCCGGGACCGGAGCTCTCGGGCTCGAGAAGTGAGGCGCTGCTCGGTGTCCCCGCTCGAGGGCCTCCAGCCAGCATGCCGGAGCGAGCGCGAGGACCTGGCTCTCGGGCCAGGCAGGCGAGCCGCACGACGACCTGTCCTTACGGACAGTCACTGTCGCCCCGTCGGGACCGCGGCAGCGCGATGCTCTGGCGGAAACTCCCGGTCTCCCCGGTCTTCCACGCCGGCTCCTCCTGCAGCGGCACGTTGCCGGCGTCGCCCCTACGTCGGCCTGTCGGGCCGCGGCCGCGCGATGCTCTGGCGGAAGGGACGCGCTCTTCACTGCCACGGATCCGCGAGCCGTGGATCGGTCAGGAATACGTCGTCGGTGAGGCTCTCGAGGAAGGCGAGCACATCGGCGCGCTCCTCGTCCGTCAGCTCGAAGCCGCGGATGAAGTTGCTCTTGAACGGATTGGCGCTGCCGACCCCGGCGTTCGGGCCGTCGGTGATCGTGCGCCCGCCGGCAGCGTAGTGATCGAGGACCTCGGACAGCGTCGCGATGCTGCCGTCGTGCATGTACGGGGCCGTCACGGCGATGTTGCGCAGTGTCGGTGCCCGGAAGCGCCCCATGTCGGCGGCCGCGCCGGTGAACTCGTGCAGGCCGGTGTTGTCGGCCGGGTAGCCGCCCTTGCCGTCGATGTTGTAGAGGCCGGTGTTGTGGAAGATGCCGTTGCGCGGCGGCCTGCCCTCGTAGGCGATGCTGTCCTGGAAGTTGAAGCCGGCGTGGCAATGGAAGCACTCGAGCTTCTCCGAGCTGAACAGCCTCGTGCCGCGCTTCGCCGACTCCGAGATGGCGCCCGGGTCGCCGCCGAGATAGCGATCGTACGGCGAGTCTCCCGACAGCAAACTGCGCTCGAAGCAGGCCAACGCGCGGGTCACATTAGACAATGTGTAAGGGTCGTCGTCGTCCGGGAACGCCTCGGCGAACAGCGCCTGGTAGCGCGGCTCGCCGCGCAGCCGCTCGATCAGCGCGTCTTCCATGCCTCGGAGACCGAGCTCGACCGGGTCGAAGCCGAACAGCGGCGTCATCATCTGCGTCTCGAGGTCGAGGAGCAGCGGGTTGGCCCAGGTGTAGGTCGTCGAGTACGCGACGTTTGCCAGGCTCATCGAATTGCGGTGCGTGCGCTCGCCGGTCGAGCCGGTCGAGAGCGCCTCGCCGTCGGTGAAGGCGAGCTCCTGCCGGTGACAGCTCGCGCAAGATTGCGTCTCGTTGCCGGACAGCCGCGTGTCGTAGAACAGATGGCGCCCGAGCTCCACCTTCTCTGCGGTCATCGGGTTGTCCTCGGGCACGAGCGGCACCGGGAGGCCGACGCCCAGCGCCCAAGTGTAGCCGCGGTCGGGCTCGCCGTCGTCACAGGCGGCGAGCCCCAGACAGGCAGTCAGCGCCAGCGCGACACGCATCACTGCACGCGGAAAATCGCCTGATTGGCGATGCTGTCCCCATTCGTCCAGTCGAGGCCCAGCGGGCTGAACATCGATGAACACAGCGCCTCAGGCCCGAACGAGTGGCAAGCGCAGGTCGTCTCGCCCTCCATCTCCTCGCATTCGGCCGACGGGGTCGCCAGGGTGAGGTTGGCGAACACCGCGCCCCAGTCGACGGAGACCTTGCCGGTCTCGGCGACGAAGCCGTCGAGCTCGATCTCCGCCCGGTTCGAGTTGGCGCAGGACACGATCTCGCCGGCCATCGCGTCGCCCTTGCAGCCGGTGCTGCCGACGTGCAAGCCGATCGTGGACGGCGCGCCGCCCTCGACGACGCCCCAGGCCGTGAAGAAGATGTGGCCGTAGTTCCAGCTCCACGACAGGGTCGTATCGTTGAGCGGAGCCGGGGCCTGCGTGAGGTCGGTGTGGTTCAGCTCCTGGGGCACGCCGATCTTGAAGCGGAGCGCGACGAAGTCGTGCGTGCCGCCGCCGTGCCGCGGCTGCGCCGCGACGACGCCCTTGATCGTGGTGTGCAGCTCCGGGGTGCCGTTGGCACACGAACCCGCGCCGTCCTCGAAGTCGAGGAGGGCGACGCCGCCCCCCTGGTAGACGCCGTCGTCCTCGATCGTGACGGGGTGCTCCTCGCCCTCGAAGGTGACGAGCCGGACGTCGTGGACGTAAAAGCGGAAGTCCTGCGGCGTCACGGTCGCGCCGTCCTGGCCGAGCCCGCTGTAGCTCCGGCCGCAGGCGAACGGCTCGCCCCCGACG
The DNA here is from genome assembly GCF_026965555.1 of Nannocystis punicea. GTDB lineage: Bacteria > Myxococcota_A > Polyangia > Nannocystales > Nannocystaceae > Nannocystis > Nannocystis punicea. The sequence continues at coordinate 6,875,411 of NZ_CP114040.1, forward strand.
CGCCCCTCGAATACGATCTCGACGGGCTCGTCGGCGAAACCTGGCTCGTGCGAGTCGCAGGCAGGGACGAGCAGCGGGATGAGGGTGACGAGGCGGGATGGTTGCATCGTTCGAGGTCCTTGGGCGGTGGCCACCGACCATACGGACGATCGAGAGCGCTGTCTCTGCGACGTGATGTCGCGCGTCATGATGCCGCTCGTCATGACGATCGGCTGGGTGCTGTTCTTGTTCTTGATGGCGTGGTCGCAATGCCGCTGAAGTGCGTCGGCGGCGTCGTGGCCGCGACGCGCGTCGCCGGGGCGGTGCACGTCAGTCAGTCCCGGCGCCAGAGCGACGCGCCCGACGAGCGCGGCCCCTGAATCGTGCGAGTTCACGATTGCGCCGTCCACTGCCGACGAACAGCAGCACCCCGGCGAACTTCGCCAAGAGCAGGTATCGATGGACCGCGAGCGCCTGCCCGGTGCTACCGCACCCGCCGGTCCGCCGCGAGCCTGCGGTGGTAGCGACGAATGAACCGAGTTGGAGCTGCTACGATCCGCCCCCCGTCGGCTCGCCGCGCCAGGCGCTCGGCACCGCCCCGAAGCGCCGCCGGAACGCGCGGGCGAAGTGGCTCGCGCTGCGGAACCCGTGCGCCACCGCGACCTCGAGCACCGACTCCCGGGACACGCGCAGCGCCTGCGCCGCGCGCTGCAGCCGGCGCTCCTGAATCCACCGCTCGATCGACCCGCCGTGCGCCGCGAACAGGGCGTCCAGGTGGCGCCGTCCGACGCCCTGCCCCGCCGCCACGCGCGCAGGGCTCAGCTCGGGATCGGCGAGCTCGCGCTCGATCAGCGCAATCGCCCGCTCGACACGCACGTGCCGGCGCACCGCCTCGCGCCCGCGCTGCAGCGCCGACGTCGTGCGCAGCATCAAACCGAGCGACGCCGCCAGTTCGCCGCGCCCGACCGGGCCGAGCCGCGCGACCGCGTCAGGCAGCCCCGCGATCGCGCGACCGAGCAGCCCGTCGACGGGATCCTCGCCCCGCATCGCGCGCCCCGCCGCCTCGGCGATCGGCAGATCGGTGACCCCCCGGCGCGGCAGCAACAATAGACATTGTCGATACGGCCCGTCGAATTCGACGTTCATCGGCGCGCTGCCCTCGATCAACGTCAGGTCCCCCGGGCGCAGCTCGCACGCGTGGCCGGCCTGGGCGACGCGGCCCTCGCCCTCGACCTGCAGCACCACGCTGACGCGCTCGCGCAGACAGGTCGCCGGCAGACGGTGGCGGATCGCGTGATTATGCGCGGCGATCACCCACAGCTCGGCCGGCCCGAGCTCGTGCCGCTCGAACGCCCCATCGCGCCCGTCGCCGCGGACCAGCTCGAGGCCGGGGAAGTGGCGCGTGAGGCCGTCGAACCACGGCCGGGACGCGTCGGACGGGACCTGCTGCGAGTCGAGGGCAAGCGTCATCGCCACGAACATAGCCGAGTCCGCCTCGGTCGCCGTGATCCCCGGTCGCTGCGACCCCCGGTCGCCGCGACCCCCGGTCGCAGCCAGCTCGGGCCTGCGCGACCCGCCACCGTGGACGCGCGGCCCGCCCGCCTCGCGCCCACGATCGCCGCATGACCGAACACGACTTCCTCAAGCAAAGTTTCACCGGCCTGACCGAGCGCCGGCTGCAGGTGGCGATCTTCGTGTGCCCCGGCTTCGCGCCGGTCGACATGATCGGGATCCACACGATCTTCGGCGTGATGCCGACTGCGGAGGTCCACCTCGTCTGGAAGGATCGCAGCCCGCTGCTCGGGATGCCGACCTTCCCGAGCCAGGCGACGACGACCTTTGCCGACTGCCCGCGCGAGCTCGACGTGCTGCACATCGGCGCCGTGCCGCCGGACATCCTCGACGACGAGGAGTCGCTCGCGTTCCTCGCCGATCACGGCCAAAGAGCCCGCTACGTCACCGCCAACTGCGGCGGCTCGGTGATCCTCGGCGCCGCCGGCCTGCTGCGCGGTTACCGGGCGACCTCCAACTTCCATGTCGTCGACATGCTCGCGCTATTCGGAGCGATCCCGACCAAGGGCGGCGCGATCGTCGAGGACCGCAACCGGATCACCGCCGGACCCGCCACTGGCAACTTCGAGGTCGGCCTGCGCCTGCTCGAGCTGCTATGCGGCCGCGAGGTCGCCCGGGAGATGGAGCTGCAGATCGAGTACGCCCCGCGCCCCCCGTTCGGAACCGGCAGCCCCGACCTCGCCGGCCCCGAGCTGACGCGTCGCGCCCTCGAGCGCGTCGCCCCGGTCAACGACCTGATGCGCGCCCCGGTCGAACGCGCCGCGGCACGCCTGCGCCGCGCGCCGTGAGCGCCTACGCCGCCCTCGAGACGCTCGGCCTGGGGACGCCACTCGTCGATCGGCGGCTCGACCTCGATCGCGTACGAGGAGAGCATCTACGCCGAGCAGGCGCGGACTCGAGCGGCATGAGCAAGGTGTCCACTCTTCGAGGCAATCCCACTCGAGGACCCGGCCCTCGGGACAGGAAGCAAGGACATACGACGACCTGTCCTTACGGACAGTCACTGTCGCCCTGACGGGACCGCGGCTGCGCGATGCTCTGGCGGAAGCTCCCGGTCTCCCCGGTCTTCCACGCCGGCTCCTCCTGCAGCGGCACGTTGCCGGCGTCGTCGACGTCCGTGCCGTGATGCGTGTGCTGCGTCCACACCGCGCGCGCCCCCGGCGAGCCCGGGCCGCGTCCGGGGCGGTACGTGTACACGCCCTTGCGCGGCGCGAAGTCCGGGTCGGCCGCGTCGCAGTCGAGGTTGCTCCTCGCGTCGCTCAGATTGGCGATCACCAGCACCTCCGCCGTCGCGTCGCCGTCGAGGTCGGCGATCACGGGATATTCGTGGATCGTCCCGCTCGAGCTGGAGATCGCCATGCGCACCGTCCCGTCGGCCCCGTCGATCAATCGGAACGCGCACTCGTCCTGGTGCGCCAGCTCGAGCCGGCCGTCGCCGTCGAAGTCGAACACCGACGCGCTGTTGCTCGCCGACGACCTGTCCTGCGTCTTGAGCACCCAGCGGGCGTACATCGCCCCGGGCGCAGGCTCGAGGGCGTCCGACTTCACGACCTCCTCCCCGGGCCGCGCGAAGTCGTAGACCGCGTAATTCGTGCCGCCGCTGACGCCGACCTCGAGCCGGCCGTCGCCGTCGAAGTCGGCGATCGTGGCCGGGCCGCCGAGGTCCCCGCCCTTGATGGGGATCGGCTGCGTGCGCTTGCTGTCGTCCTCCGCGCACGCCTCGCCCGTCGCATCGACCCCGCACCACAGCATCCCGGTCGAGCCGTCGATCACGCGGATCTCCGGCCACGCCGTCAGCACCACCTCCGGCGTGCCGTTGCCGTCGAGGTCCGCCACCGCCGGATAGCCGTCGTTGCCGCGGCCGCTCGTGTTCTGCCACATCAGCGACACAGTCACCTGCGGCGGGTCGCCGGCGACCCACGTCACGCGCCATGCCTCTCGCCCGCTCACGATCTCGGGCGCGCCGTCGCCGTCGAGGTCCGCCACGGTCGCCAGGCTCCCGGGGTAAATCAACGTCCCGTCGTTCTTCGGCACCCCGGCCTCCGCGCCGAACCCCGGCTCGTTCCACACCACCCGCCCGTCGTGATCGAGGATCGCCGCGCCGATCACGATCTCCGCCTGCGGATCGTCGTCGAAGTTCGCCACCGCCGGCGCCCCGTTGTCGAATCGGAACCCCGCGACCTCGCCCTCGGGCAGGTGCGACGTCCACAGCGGCCTGCCCGTGCCGTCGACCGCGTGAATCGGCGCCTGCGAGTCGGGTCCCTCGATTCGTCCGGCGTACACGATGTCGGGCAGCTGGTCGCCCGAAACGTCGGCGAGCGCGACCGTGGCGCGAGGATTCGAGCCGAATCGGCCCTGGACCGGATCGTGCGTGATGTGCCACTTCTCGGCCCCCGTCGCGCCGTCGAGCAGCACGATTTCGCCGGCCTTGCCGCCCCACGGACCCGCGTTGACCACCACATCGGTGAGCCCGTCGCCGTCGACATCGGCGACGAGCGGCAGCGACAGCACCTCACGCTCCGTCCATTCCCACACGGGCGCGTCGGACAGCTCCTCCTCGCAAGCGACCGGTTCATCGCACCCGCCCTCCTCGCAAGCGATCGAATCATTGCAGCCGGGCGCGGCGATCACGAGCCAGCCGGGACCGACGAACGCAGCGACCACCGCGACGGAGGACTTCATCACACCGAGGATGAGCGACGCGCGGCCTCCAGGCAAACGACCGCGCATCTGTCCGCTTCGGGCTGCGCGACTCTCGGCGAACGGTGTGGTTGCGCTCGACATCCACAGGAGAAGTTGCCGTCGCCGCGGAAAAAATTGGCGGAGGCAGACGAATTTTCGCGCGCTACCCGACCGCCGTCGAGCTGCATGAGGGACCTACCTCGGCGGGGAGCCGCCGGGCAGGCCTCGCCCGGACGGCCCGGATCGAAGGCCGGGCAGCCTCCCGGCCCGGCTCGACGCATGCGGTCGAGAACGGCTCGCAGGCGGTCGTCGGCGCGCCGCAGCCGCCGCCCGGGAGCGCGGAGCCGACCGCCTTCGAAGGCGCGAAAACAGCCCGATGTTTTTTCGGATCGCAAGCGGGGGGTCGCGGCTCTTCACCCTGCGTCGAGCGAGACGCAGCGACCGGCGCGGCCGCTCCAACCCTCATCACCGATTCAAGGCGCAATCATGTTTCCGACTCCCATCACCACCCCGACTCAGATCCAGACCTTCGCGCTGACGCAGTTCGCCGCCGCCGCCCAGGGTCAGTCGAACCAGGATCTCGGCCCCGCGGCGTCCCAGCAGATCACCGCGGCCCTCGGCAACGCGGCCTCGACCATTGGTCAATGGCGGATCGTCTGGGGCCCCGCCGTGCTGTCGATGGGCAATCCGCCGTACAGCGTGAACCTCATGTACGTCGTGCAGAACGTCGCCCAGCCGTCGCAGTACGTGATCGCCATCGCCGGCACCAACTTCAGTTCGCTGATCGATTCGGTCATCGAGGACTTGTTCGTGTTCTCGCAGTTGCCCTGGGCCTTCAACCAGCTCGCGGTCGGGGCCAAGATCTCGCTCGGCGCGGCGATCGGCCTGCTCAATCTGCAGAACATGAGGCCCGACGCCGAGCTGCCCGGCGGGGGCAGCTCTCTGGTCGATTTCCTCCGGACCATCGTCGACCAGAAGGTGCACATCACCGTCGCCGGCCACAGCCTCGGCGGCGCGCTCGCGCCGGTGGTCGCGCTGTGGCTCGCCGACACTGCGCAGAGCGGGCTGCTCCCCTGGGATCCGCAGCGGAACGCGACGATCGGCGTGGACACGTTCGCCGGTCCGACCCCCGGCAACCTCGCGTTCTCGCTGTACGCGGGCATCCGGTTCGGCAAGCGGCTCCGGCCCGTCTACAACACCCTCGATGTCGTCCCGCACGCGTGGCAAGAGTTCGGTGAGCCGTCGCTGTCCGAGCTCTTCTCCATCTACGCGCCCGACATCGCGCCCAAGATCGACCTCTCCTACGCCGCGCTGGCGGTGCTCATCGGCGCGTTCCAGCTGCTCGCCGCGAAGGGCGGCTATACGCCGCTGCCCAACCTCGCGCCGATCCCGGGCACGTACAACACGGCGGTCTACCAGGGCCAGAAGCTCGACGCCTTCCACAAGTTCCTGCTCCAGGTCGGGTACCAGCACATCAACGGATACTACGACGCCTTCGGCTACAACGCCGATTGGATGCCGAAGCAGCTGAAGCCGATCAGCCTCTCGCAGGATCTCTCGAACCTCGCCAGCAACTCCGCGACGGCCCAGGACTTCGTGCAGGCGCTGCAGACCCGCCAGCCGAAGCAGATCCAGGTGGGCGGCGTCGTCGTCAACGCCCCGCGGGGCCCGGACGACCCGCAGACCGCCCGCGTCGTCTCGATGGTCCAGGCCGCCCTCGCCGCGCAGGCGGGCGTGTCTGCCGCGCAGTGACCCCCGCCGCCCCGCCCCCTCGTCGGGGGCGGCCGGCACACTCTTTCAGCCCGCCGCGAGCCGCGAGCGGGCCGCGAGGGCGAGCATTCCGAGCACCCGGAATTGCTCGCCCTCGAGCTCGTCGTATCGGCTGAAGCATCGCGCGCGCGCGGCCATGGTGTGTGGATTCAGGTCCGCGATCCGCAACCGTGACTCGTCCCTCGGCGTCCTCATATCGTTCGGTGTCCTCGATCCTTCGTCGCAGTTCCTCGCCTCGCTCCCGCACGCCAGGTGCATTCGCCCGGGCCAGCGACACGAGCGGGTGAGTGAGCGGCGCGCGGGGCGAGTCGCATCGCTGCGAATGCGCCTCGCACGGCTGCGACGGCGACCCGGGCCCGCGATGCGTACACTGGCCGCGTGCACTGACAGGCCCGCCTGTGAGTGAACGTGGCTCGTCGAGCTCGGCGCGCCAGCCTTCACGAGGAACCAACCATGAAGAAGCTTGCATTCATTCTGTCCGTCGCCGTCGGCATCCTCATCGCCAACACAGCCCTCGCCGCCCAGCCCACCAAGGCCTGCACCGCCAGCAACGAGGGGGAGCTCGTGACCACGTGGAACAAGGCCCACACCCGCTCGGAGACCTACCTCTGCAGCTCCGGCTGGCAGTTGATCCGGGTCTGCGCCAACGGCGTCTGCGAAGACTACTGAGGCGTCATTCGCCGCCCGGAATCGGCGCCGCGCTGGTGGCACCCGATGGCGCCCGGTCGTTCGGCTCCGGGCCTCCTGCGGTCGTCAGGTGGGGAGACCCGTCCTTGTCGCCGGCGACGACGAGCGCGGGCGTCGTCGAGAAGTCGAGGGTCGAGAAGAATGGGTCGTGCTCGGCCGCGTACGGGCTGAGGGCGTCGCCTCTGGCGGGCGCGGCGAGCAGCACGCCCGCCAGGATCCGCGGCTCATGGCGCCTTGGTAGCTCCCGCCACCGCCCTCCGATTGGAAGGATCGGACATTTTCGCCGCGAGCGCGCCGCGCCGGCTTGAACGATCGCCGTCGGCGCGCAAGACTACGTGGGTGCCGCCCACGCTGGACGCTGCCGCCGCGACGTTCTCCCTCTCGCGCTTCATCGAGGACGTCCACGTGCTCGTGCCGGCCGCCGGAAGCGCTCGCTACGACCGGCTGCCCGACGGCAGAACGACCCTCGTCTTCCGCGTGATCGAGGAGGGTCGGACGGGCGACGTGTCCGTCGTGGGGCCGCGAATGCGGGCGCTGTTCAAGAACCCCACCGGCATCGCGCGGGCGATCGTCCTGCAGTTCAAGCCAGGTTGGTCGCTGCCGCTCCTCGGCGTCGCAGCGAGCGCGCTCGCGGATCGGATCGTCGCGCTGGAAGACCTCTGGGGCCGCCCGGGCAGCGATCTTTGCCTCGATCTCCTCGCCACGCGGACCCTGCCGCAGATGGTCGACCGGGTCTCCCGCGCGATCGCGGCTCGGACCCACCGCACCTTCGAACCGTCCTCGGCCCGGCTCGCGCGCCGCGCGGTGCACCTGTTCGAACGAGGCGAGGCTCGGGTCGAGAGCGTGGCGGAGCGGCTCGGCGTCACTGCGCGACACCTCCGCCGCGCCTTCACCGAGAGCGTCGGCATCGGCCCGAAGGACTTCGCGCGGACGGTCCGCCTGCAGCGCGCAGTGCGGCTGGCGGCGACGTCGCAGGACTGGGCGCGCATCGCCGCAGACGCGGGCTATTACGACCAGGCGCACTTCATCACCGACTTCCGGGAGCTCGTCGGCCTCACCCCGGGCGCCTTCCTGAAGCGTGTCGGCGATCGCGGTCGGTTCGACCCCGGACCACGCGGCGAGGACGGCGGATCGGTCACAATCCACGCAGCTGGGTGATTCGTGCGCTCGTGCGCTCCAGCAGTTCGGCGCTATCGAGGCGCGTGACCGCGAGGTCCGCCGCGCGGGCGAGATCCGCCAGGGCGCCCTCGCTGTCGCCGCGCGCGAGCCGGGCCTCGGCGCGTAGCTCGAGCACGTGCGCGACCGTACTCCACACCTCGTACAGCGTGAACAGTCGATCCGCCTCGGCGCTCGCCTGCTCGTGCCCGGGCGCCTCGACGAGCACGTCGAACCACGCGTAGGCCGCCTCGACGGAGTCGTGCGGCTCGCACGAGCGCGCGATGTCGACGAGCACGGCGACGCGTGCGTCGGCGGTCTTCGCCCGGGCCAGCCGCCGCTGCTGCACCTGGCCCGCGCGCTCGCGGTTGCCGGCGCGAGCACACGCGCCCTCGAGGGCCGCGAGCGCGGCGGGATCGTGGTCGACGAGCGTGAGCGCCGCGTCGACGGCCTCCTCGGAGCGCAGCCCGTCGAAGGTGGCGAGTACGTCGGCGTGCGCGACGACGATCTCGACCGCGCGGCGCTGCACGGCGGGCTGCGCGGCCAGCACGTGGCGGTTGCGTGCCACGTCGACGAGCAGGAGGTTCGCGCACCAGCCGAAGAAATCGCTGGCGAGGCGCTCGACGGCGATCGGTACGAGCAGCGAGCGCTCGTCGTCGGTCGGACTCTGGCTGAGCAGCATCTCGATCTGTGCCACGTCGAGCGAGCCCGCCGGCGCGCTCATCGCCCGCGAGTAACGGGCGGTGAGCCCGGTCCTGTCGTCGTGCACGTCGTTGTAGCCGAGCATCTGATTGAGCGAGCGCGACAGGTCGAGCTTCGGCCGCGGCTTCTTCATCGCCACACGCTCGCACGGTCAGCCGGCATCGAGCAAGGACTCGCTGTCGCGCAGCGCCATCGTCGTGCCGAGGGGCCGCGCACCCTGCACCCCGTCGGCCCTCGGATACCGCTTTCAGGCCGATGTCGTCACGGCGCGGCAGGCCGAACGCCTACGCGCGCTCTGGCTGCCGCGGCCAGCTCCGACGAAGCGGTCCAGACGATCATGAAATCGATCGTATGACTCACCGCGCTCCTCAAGGCATTCGTGCCCATGGCAGCGAGAGTGGCCTCATCGAAGCCCTTCACACGGGGCCGAACCCGATCAGGCCGGCGCAGAGCCATAGATTTACTGCGACAATGCCGAGGAGCCAGCGCCACCACGTCGCTTGTCCCCTCGTGGCCACGAAGAACAGGGCGATCGCAAGGGCGACGGCGCCCGCGATTGCGAGCTTGAACGTCCAGGTAAAGTATGGCCCCGTGCCGATCAAGCCGACGAACGCGCCGAAGGAGCCCAGGAACGAGACAAACACGGAGTTTGTCAAGGAGCTCAGCGGATCCATATGAAAGTGCGTCACGCCGTGCACCGCCAAGATCAGCACCCCGCAGGCCCACCCCAGAGCGACCACCTGGAATGCCCGGGGCAGCGTGGAGCCCTGGCTCACCCGCGAATCGGGGATGTCGAGATTGGTCATGCGGAGCGCTCCTTCGCCTCTGCCCGACGCGCCGCGGGGCGACGCCGAGCGCGACGACTCACCTTGCTCTTATGGTCGGCCGCCCACTTCTCGAGCGCCCCAGCGCAATGGGACGGAGCGTCGTCGCAATACGCGCCCGTGGTGAAGTGACATCCGCGGACCTCGTCGTCCATACGACCGACGCTAGCACGATGTCGTCGGGGGTTGACGTCCACCTTGCGGAGGAGGCCGACCACCGTCTCGACGAAGAGCGGCGCTGCGCTCGTGGTCCTGCCCGCGCCAAACACGCACGGAGCGCGGTTCATTCCCGCCCAGGTCGGCGCCTGGCCGAGGAAGGCGACGGCCGACCGTGGTGCTGGCCGTCTGGCTCGCGCCAGCGGGCCGTGACGGCTCAGGGCCCGCTGTCGCCGCAGGCCTCGGCCTGCACCGGCGGTTCCGCGGCTGGCAGGGTCAGCGTCCGCATGGATCGCCCTGGTCGCCTCGTGGCTTGCGAGGCCGACCGCGAAACGATCGCTCCCCGGCCTTCCCGTGGCTCCTGGCCCTCGGGTTCGTGCGTCGCCCGCCTATTGTCGAAGTTCGAGTCGTCTTGCGATTCGCGGCACGACCAGGCCGGGGACGGTCGCGCTATTTCTGCCCCGCCTCGAGCAGCGAACGCGCCGCCTCGGGGCCGAGCCGTGAGAGCACCCGGAATTGCTTGCCCTCGAGCTCGTTGTAGTGGACGAAGAATCGCTCGAGCTCGGTCAGGGTGCGCGGATTCAGGTCCTCGAGCCGCCGGACGGGCTCGTGGTCCCGCGAGGCCGCGCTGACGGCGAGGAAGCGGTCGTTGCGGACCGGCGGCTGGCCGGCGACCGCCTGTTCGGCGGTGATCACCCCGAGGAGCCGGGCCCGGATCAGGCACCCGGCGAACGAGGGTTCGTCGGTGATCACGAACACGTCGAGGGGGTCACCGTCGGCGCCCGCGGTGCCGGGCACGAACCCGAAGTCGAGCGGGAACGCCATGCCGACCGGCAGCACCTTGTGCAGGGTGAACACGCCCTGCGCCGGGTCCCACTTGTACTTGGTGCGCCGGCCGGCCGGCGTCTCGATGACCGCGTGGATGTCGTCGGCGACGAACGGCGGGATCCGTGCCAACTTGTCGCGCGACATGCACGATTCATAGCACTGCCCGGACCGGCGTCGAATCGGCGGACTCGACCGTGCTCCCGGCGAGGGCACATACGGATGAGTCCGCAAGCCCCGGTATTTTTCCGATCGGCCTACCACGCGGGCGGCACTCGAGTCATGCCTCGGCCATGAAAGCTCTGCGCTACCACGGCACCCGCGACGTGCGGATCGAGACGGTCCCCGATCCTCAGCTGGCGGACGCGCGCGACATGATCGTCAAGGTCACCTCTTGCGCGATCTGCGGCTCGGACCTCCACCTCTACGACGGCCTCATACCGACGCTGCAGAAGGGCGACATCCTCGGCCACGAGTTCATGGGCGAAGTGGTCGAGGTCGGTCGCGAGGTGCGCGCGGTGAAGAAGGGCGATCGGGTGGTCGTGCCGTTCAACATCAGCTGCGGCGACTGCTTCTTCTGCAAGCGGCAGCTGTGGTCGCTGTGCGACCGCAGCAACCCCAACGCCGCCGTGGCGACCAAGCAGTTCGGCGCCGCACCGGCCGGTCTGTTCGGCTATTCGCACATGTTCGGCGGCTACCCGGGCGGCCAGGCCGAGTATGTGCGGGTGCCGTTCGCCGACGTCAACCACTTCAAGATCGAGAGCGACCTCAGCGACGAGCAGGTGCTGTTCATCGGCGACATCTTCTCGACCGGCTTCATGGCGGTCGAGGTGTGCGGCGTGCAGGAGGGCGACGTCGTGGCGGTGTGGGGCTGCGGGCCGGTCGGTCTGTTCGCGCTGAAGAGCGCGAAGATGCTTGGCGCCGAGCGGGTGATCGCCATCGACCGCTTCCCCGAGCGCCTCGAGCTGGCGCGCACCCAGTGCGGCGCCACCCCGATCGACTACGAGAAGTCGGACGTCATCGAGGTCCTCAAGGAGTTCACCAGCGGGCGCGGGCCGGACATCTGCATCGACGCCGTGGGCATGGAGGCGCACGGCCACGGCCTCGAGTTCTGGTCCGACCGGGTCAAGCAGGCCGTCGGCCTCCAGCCGGACCGGCCGATCGCCCTCCGCCAGGCGGTCATGGCCTGCCGCAAGGGCGGCACCCTCTCGGTCCCCGGCGTCTACGGCGGCCCCATCGACCACTTCCCGTTCGGCGCCGCCTTCAACAAGGGGCTCAACCTCAAGATGGGCCAGACGCACACCCACCGCTACGCGCCGGCCCTGCTCCAGCGGATCTCCGCCGGCGAGATCGACCCGTCGTTCGTCATCACCCACCGCCTCCACCTCGAGGAGGCGCCGAAGGGCTACGACATCTTCCAGCACAAGAAAGAGGGCTGCATCAAGGTCGTGCTGAAGCCGTGATCTTCGGTGACCGAAAGGACATGCGCTTCAGGGCATGTCCTTTTGGCCATTCGAAGCGTGCGGTCCGCCGCCCGGGTCCTCGCCGTTCGCCTCCGGCGGCTCGACCAGCGGCAGCGCCAGGCGAAAGCAGGCCCCGGGGCCGTCGGGGTCCTCGACCGTCAGCGCCCCGCCGTGGGCCTGCACGATGCTGCGCGCCAGGTACAGGCCGAGGCCGAGGCCGATCGACTGCGGGCCGGCGGCGAAGCGGTCGAACAGGGTCGGCCGGAGCTCCGCCGGGATCCCCGGGCCGAAGTCGCGGACGCGGAGGACCGTCCAGTCGGCGCCCTCGGCCCGCTCGTTGCGGATCGTCAGAGACATGGGAGCGCCCTCCGGCGAGTGCGAGACCGCGTTGTGCAGCAGGTTCTCGAGCCCCTGGCGCAGGGTGTCGGGATCGGCGCGCACGCGCAGCTGCGCGGGCGCCTCGAGCTCGATCTCGTGGCCGCCGGTGGCGAACAGCGCGGCGGTGCTGCGGGCGAGCTCGACGAGGTCGACGTCCTGCAGCTTCGGGTCGAACAGGCCGCGCTCGATCCGCTCGACGCTGAGGAGGCAGGTCAGCACCCGCTCGAGCCGCTCGACCGCGCGGACTGCCTTGCCCAGCTCGGCGATGTCCGCCGCGCGCGACTCGGCCTGCGCCCGCGCCGACAGCACCTGCAGCCGCGCGCTGAGGGGCGTCACCAGGTTGCGCAGGTCGTGGGCCACCACCGACACCAGCTCCTCCGCGGTCCGCTGGCGCGCGCGCTCGGCCGCGGCGCGGGTGGCCTCCTCGACCAGCTCGGCGCGGTGGGTCACGACGCCGACCCAGTGCGCGACGGCGGCCAGGAACTCGAGGTCTCCCCACTGGTACATGTTCTTCGCCGCGGACACGACCAGCAGCACCCCGCGGCGCCTGCCCTGGACCTCGATCGGCACGCCGATCGCAGACTGTACCTTCAGCACCTCGCGGATGCCGGGCAGCTCCTCGCGGTCGGCCGCCACGTCGTCGCAGATGTAGCGCTTGCCGGTGCGGAAAACTTCGACCGCGCGCCCGCCGTTGGCCAGCGGCAGGCGGTCGAGGCCGATCGCGCGCTGCTGGCGGGCCATCGGCATGTCGTTGGTCCCGACCGCCACCAGCGAATCGCTGCCGGGGTCGTGCAGGAACGCGTCGATCTTGTCGGTGACGATCACCGTCGTCAGCACCTCGCAGGCCTCCATGAGGGTCTCGCGGACCGACGTCACCGGCAGCGCGAGCAGGCGCGTCAGCGTCACGAACAGCGGCGGCTCCGGCGCGCGTTCGCCGGCGGCGGTGTCGGGCTCCTCGCTCATCATGCGCACGGCCGGCCGTGCGAACTTAAAGCTATGGCCAAGCCTCGCGGATTGGCGAGCCGCGGGACCGCGACGCTCCGGCGCGGCCGCGGGAACCTCGCGCGAGGGGATCGCCGCGATCCTGCGACGGGGCGCGGGCGCGGGAGACGCCTCGCCCGCGCGCTGCGCCGGTCGGGAAAAACCCCGGGGACCTCGCCTCGCCGGCCCACACCGTCGCCGCCCCGCCCGAGCCCGCAGCGCGCTCCCGACCGCCGGGCGCGCTGCTGTGATTGCCTGAAGGACATGTCCTTTATGACATATCATGGGTGACCGACCCCGCCGGCCGCTGCTGGCGCGCGGACGGATCGCCGGCATACTGCGCGGCCATGAGACGGCGAGGCGAATCGAGGGTCGCGGTCGTCACCGGCGCCTCGAGCGGGCTCGGGCGGGCGACCGCCTATCGGCTGGCGGAGCGCGGCTGCCGGGTGGCAGTGGCGGCGCGCCGCGTCGACGAGCTCGAGCGCACCGCGGCGGGCTGCGGCGAGCGCGGCGGCCAGGCGCTGGTAGTGCCGACCGACGTCACCCGCGAGGACGCGGTGATGCGGCTCGCGGACACGACGCTGTCGACCTGGGGCCGCATCGACGTGTGGATCAACAACGCCGGCGTCACCCTGTTCGCCCCGCTCGAGGGCGGGGCGCTCGCGGATCACCGGCGGGTGCTCGAGACCAACCTCTTCGGCGCGATCCACGGCGCGCGCGCCGTGGTCCCGGTGTTTCGCCGCCAGCGGCGAGGCACGCTCATCAACATCGGCTCGGTGCTCAGCAAGATCGGCCACCCCTTCGTGCCGTCCTACGTGATCAGCAAGTTCGCCGTGCACGGCCTGACGGAGGCGCTGCGCGTCGAGCTGGCCGAGTACCCCGACATCCACGTGTGCACCGCCTTCCCCTACGCGATCGACACCCCGCACTTCCAGGTCGCGGCCAACGACCTCGGCCGCCACGTCCACGCCATGCCGCCGGTGCAATCGCCGGAGAAGGTCGCGCGCGCGGTGGTCGACCTCGTCGATCATCCCCGGCGCCAGAGCTTCGTGCCGAAGATCGCCGAGCTCGGCCTCGTGATCCACCGCTTCTTCCCGCGCACCCTGGAGCGGCTGCTGTACCGCGCGCTCGGTCGGTTCCACCTCGGCGCCGGCGAGCCGCCGGTCGAGGGCAACCTGTTCCGCCCGGCCGACGAGGACGCGGCGGTGCACGGGCGCCGCCCGCCGCGGATCGGCGCGCCCTCGTTCATCGCCTGGACCGGGCGCGAGATCCTCCGCATCGAGGCCGACGCAGTCCGCCACCGCCTCCGCCGATGGCACGTGCTGCCTACGACGCCGTGATCGTCGGCGCCGGGCCCAACGGCCTGGCCGCCGCGATCGTCCTCGCCGCCGCGGGTCGCTCCACCCTCGTGATCGAGGCCGCGGCCACCCCGGGCGGCGGCTGTCGCTCGAGCGCGCTGACCCTGCCCGGCTTCGTCCACGATCCCTGCGCCGCGATCCACCCGCTCGGCGCCGCCTCGCCGCTTTTTCGCAGCTTGCCGCTCGCGCGTCACGGCCTGGCGTGGATCGAGCCGCCGACCCCGCTCGTGCACGTCATGGCCGACGGCGCCGCGGTGCCGCTGGAGCGGTCGCTCGCCGCCACCGCCGCGCAGTTCGGCGCCGACGCGCCGATCTACCGCGACCTCGTGGGGCCGTTCGTCGCCCGCTTCGACGACCTCTTGCCGATGATCCTCGGCCCGCTGCGCTGGCCCGCCGATCCGCTGCTGCTGGCCCGCTTCGGCGCGCTGGGCCTGCGGTCGATGCAGGGCCTCGCGCGGCGCTTCGCCGACGAGCGCGCGCGGGCCCTGCTGGCGGGGATCGCCGCGCACGCGATGATCCCGCTCGACGCGCCCGCCACCGCCGCGTTCGCCCTGGTGTTGACGATCGCCGCGCACGCGGTCGGCTGGCCGCTCGCGCGCGGCGGCTCGCAGTCGATCGTCGACGCCCTCGTCGCCCACCTGCGCGAGCTCGGCGGCGAGCTCGAGCTGAACCACGACGTCACGCATATCTCCGAGCTGCCGCCGGCGCGCGCCTATTTGTTCGACGTCTCGCCGCGACGCCTGGCCACCATCACCGCCGGCCGCCTGCCCTCGGCGTACCTCCGCCGGCTCGGCTCGTTTCGCTACGGCCCCGGCGTCTACAAGCTCGACTGGGCCCTGAGCGCCCCGATCCCCTGGCGCGACCCGGCCTGCGCCCGCGCCGGCACCGTCCATCTCTCGGGCTCGCTCGCGGCCATTCATCACACCCTCGTCTGCGTCCACCGCGGCGAGATCGCGGCCGAGCCGTTCGTCCTGCTGGCCCAGCCGAGCCTGTTCGACCCCACCCGCGCGCCGCCGGGGATGCACACCGCCTGGGCCTACTGTCACGTCCCGCACGGCTCGGCCGCCGACGTCGGCGCGCGCATCGAGGCCCAGGTCGAAGGCTTCGCCCCCGGCTTCCGCGCCGTCATCGTCGCCCGCGCGGCCCGGACCGCGGTCGACATGGCCCGCTACAACCCCAATTACGTCGGCGGCGACATCAACGGCGGCCTGGCCGATCTGCGCCAGCTGTTCTTTCGCCCGCTCGTCCGCCGCGATCCGTACACCACCCCCGCACCCGACATCTTCCTCTGCTCGTCGTCGACGCCGCCGGGCGGTGGCGTGCACGGCATGTGCGGCTACGGCTGCGCGCGCAGCGTGCTCGCGCGGGCGCTCGCGTGATCGATCACCATCGCCGACCATGATGCGGCTCCTGTCCTTCAACCTCAACGCCTACGGCGAGCGGCACGGCCCGTGGAGCGCACGCCGGCCGCTCGTCGCGGCGATGCTCGCCGAGCAGCGGCCCGACCTGGTCGCGCTGCAGGCGGTCGCCCGCGACCCTGCGATCGAATCGGGCCGCGATCAGGCCGCGCAGCTGGCCGGCGACGTCGGCGGGTACGACGTCGTCTACCGGCCCGCGGCGCGCGATGCGGACGGGCGTGAGCAGGGCCTCGCCTTGCTGTCGCGGGTCCCGGCGCTGGCGGTCCGCGTCCAGCCGCTGTCGCGCCGCGGCGACGACGACCCCCACGATCGCGTCCTGCTGCACGGCCTCTATCCGGCGCCCGGCGGCCCGCTCCACGTCGTCTGCGCCCACCTCTCGTGGGTCGACGAACAGGCGCGCGACAACGTCGACGAGCTCCTCGCCTACCTCGCCGCGCTCGCGGGCCCCACGCTCGTCCTCGGCGACTTCAACCAGACCCCGGGCAGCGACGCGCTCGCCCGCCTGGTCCGCGGCGGCCTCGTCGACGCCTGGTCCGCGCTGCGCCCCGACGCCCCGGGTCACACCTTCTACGAGGCCGGCGCGCTGGCCCGACGCATCGATTATTTGCTGCTCGATCGCCGGCTCGCCCCGCGCCTGCGCGGCGTCTCCCTCGTGCTCGACGGACCGGGCGAGCGCCGGGCCTCCGACCACGCGGGCGTCCTGGCGCTGCTGGCAATGCCCGACGAGCGGGCGGACGTCGCTCCGTCGACGCGCCAGGGTTTTCGCCAGCGATCGGCCCGCTGACCACAATCGGCGCGGCCGGCGGAATCACCACACGACGCCACGTGCACCGGGCGGGCGTGATTCGACTGGCCCCATTCGGCCGCCCGTGTCATGAACGGCCCGATGATCGAAACCGCTCAAGACCCCACCATCTACCAGGTGATTCGCGACCAGCACCGCGCCATCTCGGAGCTGCTCGCCCAGCTGTCGCGCGAGCAGGACGTCGCCCGCGGTCAGCAGCTGTTCACCCGGGTCCGCGACGCGCTCGACCGCCACGCGCGGGCCGAGGAGGCCGTGTTCTACGACGTCCTCGCCCAGCACGACGCCGAGGGCAAGAAGCTGGCCCGCGACGCCGAGTCCGACCACTCGGACATCCGGCGCCGGCTCGCCGAGCTCGAGGTGATGCGGGCCGACGACGACGCGTGGGGGTCGAGGATCGAGGCGTTGACCGAGAACGTGACGCAGCACGTCGAGTTCGAGGAGAACACGATCTTCCCCGCGATGGAGGCCTTCATCGACGACGATCAGGCGCGCACCCTGGCCGAGACCTTCGAGGCGCTCGAATCGCGGGTCGAGCCCGAGGCCGCCGCGTGATCGGCCGACTACGATGATTTCCCGCCCGCGGAGCGAACCACGGCAATGAGCGGAGTCGTATCACCGGAGGTCGCGCTCGGCTCGGCCGCGAGGGAGTCGGACCTGCGCGCGCGGGTCGGCGGATGGGGCCCGTCGCCGCGCGAGGTCGTGGTCATGCGGGCGCTGCCGGGCCTCGGCGACTTCCTGTGCGTCACGCCGGCCCTGCGGGCCCTGCGGGCCGCCCTGCCGCGGGCGCGGATCACCTTGCTGGGCCTCGCCGGCACCCGCGCGCTGGTCGCCCGCTATCCGCACCTCGTCGACCGCCTGCTCGCGTTCCCCGGCTTCCCCGGCCTGCCCGAGACCCCGCCCGACGTGCGCGCCTTGCCCGACTTCCTGCGCGCGGTGCAGGACCGCTTCGACCTCGCGCTGCAGATGCACGGCGACGGCCTGGTCAGCAACATCTTCGTCCAGCTGCTCGGCGCGCGGGCCACCGCCGGCTTCTACGCCCCGCCGCAGCCGTGCCCCGATCCGGCCACCTTCCTGCAATACCCCGGCGATCTGGCCGAGCCGCGCATTCACCTCAGTTTGCTCGGCTTCCTCGGCGTCGAGGCGCGCGGCGAACGGCTCGAATTCCCGCTGGCCCCGGCCGACGAGCGCGAGTGCGACGCGGCGCTGCGGGCCGCCGGCCTCGCGCCCGACGTCGGCTTCGCCATCGTCCACCCCGGCGCCGCCGCGCCGCAGCGGCGCGTCGAGCCCGAGGTGCTCGCGCAGGTCGTCGACGGCCTGGCGACGCGCGGCCTCGCCGTGGTCGTCACCGGCCACGCCCACGAGGCCGGCCTCGCCGCCGCCGTCGGCCGCCGCGCCGGCCGCGACCTCGTCGATCTGGTCGGCCGCACCTCGCTCGGCACCCTCGGCGCGCTGGTCCGGCGCGCGCGCCTCGTGGTCGCCGGCGACACCGGCGTCTCGCACCTGGCGAGCGCGCTGCAGACCCCGAGCGTCGTCGTCTTCCGCGTCACTGCCCCGGGCCGGTGGGCGCCCCTCGATCGCGTGCGTCACCGCGTCGTCGACGCCCGCACCGCGCCGCCGACGGCCGCAGCGATCCTGGCCGAGGCCGACGCCGCGCTGTTCCTCGCGGGGGTGGACCGTGATTGACCCGCGGGCCGCGCTGCGCCGGGCCCGACGGCTGCTCGTCGTCCCGCCCGCGGCCGGCTGCGACGAGCTCGGCCCGGCGCTGATCCGCCTGCGCGTCGCCCTGCCGCAGGCGCTCGTGGTCCTGCTGGCCGACGCGCGCGCGGCCGGGCGGGTCGCCGCCTTCGTCGACGAGGTCATCCCCGCCGGCGCGTGGTCGCGGTTCGACGCCCGCCGCCTCGCGGCCCTGGTCGAGCGGCTGGCCGGCGCCCGCCTCGACGCCGCCCTCGTGTTCACGGCCGTCGGCGAGACCGCCTTCGAGGTCGCCTACCTCGCCTATCTCGCCGGCATCCCGGTGCGGGCCGGCTTCGCCGTCGAGTTCGGCGGCACCGTGCTCTCGCCGGCCGTCCCGCCCCCGCCGGCCGGCGTCATCGGCCCGGGGCGCCACCTCTCCCTGCTCGACGCGCTCGACCTGAGCGCGGCGCTCGCCCCCGCGGGCGCGAAAGCGAGGCCATCGTGCGACGACTCCGCGTTCTGACCTGGCACGTTCACGGCAGCTACCTCTACTACCTCACCCACGCGCCGCACGACTTCTACCTGCCCGTAAAGCCAGGTCGTCCCGAGGGCTACGGCGGGCGCAGCGGCGGCTTCGCCTGGGGCGCCAACGTCCACGAGGTCGCGGCCGACGTCCTGGCGCAGCAGCAATTCGACGTCGTCCTGTTCCAGTCGCGGCGCAACTACGAGTGCGATCAATTCGAGGTCCTGAGCCCCGCCCAGCGCCGTCTGCCGCGCGTCTACCTCGAGCACGATCCGCCGCGCGAGTCGCCGACCGACACCCGCCACCCGGTCGACGACCCCGACGTCCTGCTCGTGCACGTCACCCCGTTCAACGCCCTCATGTGGGACGCCGGGCGCACCCCGGCGCGGGTCGTCGAGCACGGCGTCCGCGTCCCCGACGACATCCGCTGGACCGGCGAGCTGACGCGCGGGATCGTCGTCGTCAACGACCTCGCGCGGCGCGGCCGTCGGCTCGGCCGCGACGTGTTCGACCGCGTGCGCGCCGACGTCCCGCTCGACCTCGCCGGCATGGACTCGACCGCCCT
Organism: Nannocystis punicea; assembly: GCF_026965555.1. Taxonomy (GTDB): domain Bacteria; phylum Myxococcota_A; class Polyangia; order Nannocystales; family Nannocystaceae; genus Nannocystis; species Nannocystis punicea. Next base: position 6,894,928 of record NZ_CP114040.1, read on the forward strand.
CGGCGGCCTCGGCGACCTGCCGCTGCGGGAGCTGCACGCGCGCCTCGGCCGCTATCGCTTCTTCTTCAACCCGATCCGCTACACCAGCCTCGGCCTGGCCGTGTGCGAGGCGATGATGATCGGTCTGCCGATCCTCGGCCTCGCCACCACCGAGATGAGCACCGCCGTCCAGAGCGGCGTCAACGGCTACGTCGAGACCGACCTCGGGCGCCTGGTCGGGCACATGCGGCGCCTGCTCGCCGATCCGGCCGAGGCCGCCGAGCTGGCCGTCGGCGCGCGCAGGCTCGCCCGCCGGCGCTTCGGCATCGACCGCTTCGCCGCCGACTGGTCGCGGGTCCTGGGCGAGGTCACCGGATGTCCCGAGGGACAGGTCACCGAGCCGGCGCGGAGGACCGCGTGAAACCCCTGCCGTTCGAGGCCGACGCCGACGTGGGCTACGCCGCGCGCCCGCTGCGGATCGCCATGATCAGCGAGCACGCCTCGCCGCTCGCGCCGCTGGGCGGGCGCGACAGCGGCGGGCAGAACGTCTACGTCGCCCAGGTCGCGCGCCACCTCGGCCGCCGCGGCCACCGGGTCGACGTGTTCACCCGCCGCGACGGCCCGACCTTGCCCACGGTCGTCGAGCTCGGCGACGGCGTGCGCGTGATCGCGGTCGACGCCGGCCCGCCCGCGCCGCTGGCCAAGGAGACCCTGCTGCCGCTGATGCCCGCGTTCACCCGCGCGGTCGCGGCCCACGCCCGGCGCGAGCGCTACGACCTCGCGCACGCCAACTTCTTCATGAGCGGCCTGGTCGCCGCCGAGCTCAAGCGCGAGCTCGGGGTCCCGTTCGCGGTCACCTTCCACGCCCTCGGCAAGGTCCGGCGGCAGCACCAGGGCCAGGCCGACGGCTTCCCCGACGAGCGCTTCGCCATCGAGGAGCGGGTCGTCCGCGAGGCCGACGTGATCGTCGCCGAGTGCCCGCAGGACGAGGTCGACCTGATGACGCTCTACTCGGCCGATCCCGAGAAGCTCGTCATGGTCCCGTGCGGCTTCGATCCCGGCGAATTCTGGCCGGGCGGCCGCGCCGAGGCCCGGGCCGCGCTCGGCCTCGCCGACAGCGACCGGGTCGTCCTGCAGCTCGGGCGCATGGTCCCGCGCAAGGGCGTCGACAACGTCATCCGCGCGCTCGCGCGGCTGCCCGCCGACCTGCGCGCGCGCCTCGTCGTCGTCGGCGGCGAGGCGCGGCGGCCCGACCCCGCGCTCACCCCCGAGATCGGCCGCCTCCAGGCCGTCGCGCGCGCCGAGGGCGTCGCCGATCGCGTCACCTTCGTCGGCAGCCGCGGCCGCGACGAGCTGCGCGACTACTACGTCGCCGCCGACGTGTTCGTCAGCACCCCGTGGTACGAGCCGTTCGGCATCACCCCGCTCGAGGCCATGGCCTGCGGCGTCCCGGTGATCGGCGCCAACGTCGGCGGGATCGCCCACACCGTCGCGCACGGCGAGACCGGCTACCTCGTCCCGCCGAGCGACCCCGACGCCCTCGCCGACAAGCTCGCGCTCGTCCTGTCGCAGCCGCGCCTGGCCCGGCGCATGGCCCAGCTCGGCCTCGAGCGCGTCCACGCCATGTTCACCTGGGAGAAGGTCGCGGCGCGCCTCGCCGACGCCTTCGCCGGGGCCGTCGGTCGTCGGCCCGCCGAGGCGCCGACCGCCGCCGTCGCCGCCGTCGACCGCGGCTTCGACGACCTGCTCGCAGTCCTGTCGCGCGCCCGCTCGAGCCTGCGCGACGACATCGTCCGCGCCGCCGACCTCGTCAGCACCGCCTTCGCCCGCGGCGGCAAGGTGCTGGTGTGCGGCAACGGCGGCAGCGCCACCGACGCCCAGCACTTCGCCGCCGAGCTCGTCGGTCGCTTCCTCGCCCCCGACCGCCCCGGCCTGCCGGTCATCGCCCTCAACGCCGACACCGCCGTGCTGACCGCGTGGGCCAACGACGTCGGCTACGCCGACGTGTTCGCCCGCCAGGTCCGCGCCTACGGCCGCCCCGGCGACCTGGTGTTCGGCATCTCGACCAGCGGCCGCTCGGCCAACGTCGTCGCCGCCCTGAAGGCCGCCCGCGACTGCGGCCTCCACACCTTCGCCCTCCTCGGCGGCACCGGCGGCGAGGCCGGCGACCTCGCCGATTGCGCCCTGATCGTCCCCTCGCCCGACACTCAGCGCATTCAGGAGGTCCACACCTTGGCCCTGCACCTGATCTGCGAATTGGTGGAGGCGCGGGTGGCCCCCTTGCAATGACTCGCCTTCGAACGGAGGACCCATGACCCTCGTGATCGAATCACCCCTCGCGGGCAAGACAGCGCTCGTGACCGGCGGCGGCTCCGGCCTCGGCGCCGAGATCGGCCGCACCCTCGCGGCCGCCGGCGCGCACGTGGTCGTCGCCGACATCCAGCCCGGGCCCCTGGCCCGCCTCGTCGCCGAGGTGCGCGACGCCGGCGGCAGCATCGAGGGCGCGCCGCTCGACGTCCGCGACGCCGACGCCGGCCAGACCCTGATCGAGGACATCGTGACCCGCCGCGGCCGCCTCGACGTCCTCGTCAACAACGCCGGCACCGACAAGACTCTCGCCGTCGACGAGCTCAGCGTCGACGACATCGACCGCGTCCTCGCCGTCAACCTGCGCGGCCCGTTCGTCCTCAGCCGCGCCGCCTTCCCGCGCCTGCGCGCCCAGGGCGGCGGCTACATCGTCAACATCGTCTCGACCGCGGCCAAGCGGGCCTGGCAGAACGCCAGCGCCTACCACGCCAGCAAGTGGGGCCTCCTCGGCCTGTCCCACGCCCTCCACGTCGAGGGCCGCCCGTTCGGCATCAAGGTCACCGCGCTCCTGGCCGGCGGCATGCGCACCCCGTTCATCCTCGACCGCTTCCCCGACACCCCGATCACCAACCTCCAGGACCCGCGCAACGTCGCCGAGACGATCCGCTTCCTCCTCGCCATGCCCGGCGAGTCGGTCGTCCCCGAGCTGATGGTCGTGCCGATGCGCGAGACGAGCTGGCCATGACGCGCCTCCGCCCCGCCGCCTTCCTCGACAAGGACGGCACCCTCATCGACGACGTCCCCTACAACGTCGACCCCGCCCACGTCCGCCTGACCCGCGGCGCCCGCGACGGCGCCTGGTCGCTGCGCGCCGCCGGCTACGCCCTGGTCGTCGTCACCAACCAGTCGGGCGTCGCCCGCGGCCTGTTCAGCCCGCACGACCTGCTCGGCGTCCAGGCCCGGATCGAGGACCTGCTCGACCTCGAGCTCGACGGCTTCTACTGGTGCCCGCACCTGCCGGCCGGCGCGGTGCCCGAGTACGCCGTCGTCTGCGACTGCCGCAAGCCCGCCCCCGGCCTGCTCCGCCGCGCCGCCCTCGACCTCGGCCTCGACCTCGCGCGCTCGTGGATGATCGGCGACATCGCCAGCGACGTCGAGGCCGGCCGCCGCGCCGGCTGCCACACCGCCCTGCTCGCCGCCTCCCCGCCCGCGCCCGAGCCCCGCCACGCGCCGACCCTCGTCGCCGCCGACCTCGCCGAGGCCGCCCGCCGGATCGTCGCCGACCACAACTTCGGCGAGCACGACGAACGCCCCACGTCCTTCGCCTGAGCGACCGCGATGCCCACCCCGCGCCCATCCTCCCGCCCGCGCTCGCCGGCCCTTCAGGACATGTCTATAAAGACATGTCCAGAAGCGCCGGCCCCCGGCGCACCCGCGGGCCGCGGCGCGCCGCCTGCGACCGCCCGCGCCCGCGACCCCCGCTCCGGCGCACCGCCAAACGCACTTTCGGACATGTCCTTTACGCCATTCCCGGAAGCGCTGGCGCCCGGGCGCGACGCCGTCGCCGACGCCCGCGACCTCGCCCGGGGCGCGCCGTCGAGCGACATGTCCTCTTCGACATTCCCCGGAGCGCCGGCCCCGAGCTCCGCCCTCGCCTCCCCGTGCGCCGCCGCTCCCCGCACCGACGCCCGCGACCTCGCCTCCGGTACGCTTGCGAACGCACTTTCGGACATGTCCTTTGCGACATTCCACGAAGCGCCAGCCCCCGGTCCCATCCTCGCGCCCGAGTGCGCCGCTGGTAACCTCGATCGCGGCGTCCGGTTGCAGGTCCTTTCAGACATGTTCATCGCAACATGTCCCGAATCACCCCTCGCCCCGGAGCGACCGCGATGACCCACGTCCTGCTCCCCGTGCTCGACGCCTTCGCCGGCCTGCGGACCCTCGTGATTGGCGAGGCCATGCTCGACGCGTACCTCGACGGTCACAGCGAGCGGCTGTGCCGCGAGGCCCCGGTGCCCGTCGTCGACATCGACGCGCGCCGCGACGTCCCCGGGGGGGGCGCCAACACGGCCGTCAACGTGGCCGCCCTCGGCGCCCGGGTCACCTTGCTCTCGGTCGTCGGCGCCGACGACGACGCCGATCGCCTGGCCCGCTCCCTCGCCGCGCTCGGCGTCCCCGACGACGGCCTCGTGCGCGCCGGGTCGCGGCGCACCCTCGTCAAGCAGCGCGTCCTCGCCGGCGGCCAGATCCTCCTGCGCCTCGACGCCGGCAGCCGCGACGGCCTCGACCCGGCCTGCGAGTCGCGCCTGCGCGAGCGCCTGCGGGCCGCCTGGCGCGAGGTCGACGCGGTCATCGTCTCCGACTACGGCTACGGCGTCCTGACCGAGGGCGTCCTCGACGAGATCGCCGCCCTGCAGGCCGCGCACGAGCGCGTCCTCGTCGCCGACGCCAAGGACCTGCGCCGGCTCGCGCGCGCCCGGCCCACCGCGGTCAAGCCCAACTACGCCGAGGCCGCGCGCCTGCTCGGCCTCACGGGCGGCCACGGCGACGGCCGCGTCGACCAGATCGCCGGCCACGAGGCCGAGCTGCTGCAGACCACCGGCGCGCGGGTGGCCGCGGTCACCCTCGACAGCGCCGGCGCCCTGGTCTTCGAGACAGGTCAGCCCGCCTACCGCACCTACGCCCGCCCCACCTCCGACGCCAACGCCACCGGCGCCGGCGACACCTTCGTCAGCGCCCTCGCCCTCGCCCTCGCCGCCGGCGCCCCGACCCACGCCTGCGCCGACCTGGCCCAGGGGGCCGCCACTCTGGTCGTCGCCCGCGACGGCACCACCGCCTGCACGGCCGCCGAGCTGCGGGCCCACCTCGCCTCGCAGGACAAGCTGCTGAGCGACGACGACCTCGCCGTCGTCGCCGACTGCCTGCACCGCGCCGGCAAGCGGCTGGTGTTCACCAACGGCTGCTTCGACATCCTCCACCGCGGCCACATCACCTGCCTCAGCCGCGCCAAGGCCCTCGGCGACGTCTTGATCGTCGGCCTCAACGCCGACGCCAGCGTCCGCCGGCTCAAGGGCGCCACCCGGCCGATCAACCGCGCCGCCGATCGGGCCCAGGTCCTCGCCGCCCTGTCGTGCGTCGATCACATCGTCGAGTTCGCCGAGGACACCCCCGTGCGCCTCATCGAGCTCGCGCGACCCGACGTCTACGTCAAGGGCGGCGACTACAGCCTCGACAACCTGCCCGAGGCCCCGCTCGTCACCAGCCTCGGCGGCGAGGTGTGGTTCTTGCCGTACCTCGACGACTTCAGCACCACCGGGATCCTGGCCCGGATCGGCGCAGGAGGGGGCCACGGATGAGCTGGTCGTCGGCCCGCCGCGTCCTGTGCGTCCGCCTCGACACCCTCGGCGACGTGCTCATGACCACCCCGGCCCTGCGCGCGGTCAAGGAGGGTCACCCGCAGCGCCACCTCACCCTGCTCACCTCGCCCCCCGGCGCGGTCGTCGGCCGCCTCGTGCCCGAGGTCGACGACGTCTGGACCTACGACGCCCCGTGGCTCAAGGCCAGCGCCGCGCGCAGCGACGCCGCCCGCGATCGCGCCGTCGTCGACCGCCTCCGCGCCGGCCGCTTCGACGCCGCCGTCGTCTTCACCGTCTACAGCCAGAACCCCCTGCCCGCCGCGCTCCTGGCCTTCCTCGCCGACATCCCGCTGCGCCTGGCCCACTGCCGCGAGAACCCCTACCAGCTGCTCACCGACTGGGTGCGAGAGACCGAGCCCGAGCGCGGCGTCCGCCACGAGGTCACCCGCCAGCTCGACCTCGCCGCCGCCGTCGGCCTGCGCCCGTCGCATCAACGCCTGTCTCTCCGGCCATGTCCTGAAGACCACCTCGCCGCCGAGCACGAGCTCCGCCGCCTGCGCCTCGGTCGCCGCTGGGCCGTCGTCCACGCCGGCGCCTCCGCCAGCTCGCGCCGCTACCCGCCGGCCGCCTTCGCCGTGGTCGCCCGCAGCCTCGTGCGCGACCACGGCGTCGACCTCGTGTTCACCGGCACCGCCGACGAGGTCGCGCTGGTCGAGCAGATCCGCGGCGCCGCCGGCGTGGCCACCCACTCCCTCGCCGGTCGCCTGACGCTCGGCGCCCTCGCGGCCGTGATCGGCCGCGCCGGCCTGCTCATCAGCAACAACACCGGCCCCGCCCACGTCGCCGCCGCCATGGGCACCCCCGTCGTCGACCTCTACGCCCTCACCAACCCGCAGCACACCCCGTGGGCCGTCCCGGCGCGGGTCCTGAACCACCCCGTCCCGTGCGCCCCCTGCTACCGATCGATCTGCCCCGAAGGCCATCACCTGTGCCTGCGCGGCGTCCCGCCCGCCGCCGTCGTCGCCGCCGCCCTCGAGCTGCTGCAGCCCGGCGCCCGCGAGAACGAGGCTGTAACCATCCCCTGCCCCCTCGCAATGTCGTGACCCCCGCGACCCACTCGCGCTCCCCGACCTCTCCGACAATGTCATGACCAATTTTGCCCCTCGCCCTGCGTCGAGCCATCCCTCGCCCCCTCGCAGCGCTTCACCTCGCCTCCCCGCAATGTCATGACGTCACGCCGGAGCCATCCTCGCCCCTCGCAGCGCTTCACCTCGCCTCCCCGCAATGTCATGACGTCACGCCGGAGCCATCCCTCGCCGCAGCGCTTCACCTCGCCTCCCCGCAATGTCATGACCTCTCGGCCGGAGCCATCAACGCCGCTCGCAGGCTTCACCTCGCCTCCTCGCCATTCATGGCCTCTCGGCCGGCGCCATCCCTCGCCGCTCGCCGCGCTTCAGCTCGCCCCCCGCAAAGTCATGACATCTCGGCCGGAGCATCCCTCGCCGCTCGCCGCGCTTCAGCTCGCCCCTCGCAAAGTCATGACATCTCGGCGGGAGCATCCCTCGCCGCGCGCCGCGCTTCAGCTCGCCCCTCGCAAAGTCATGACATCTCGGCCGGAGCATCCCTCGCCGCGCGCAGGCTTCCCCTCGCCTCTTCGCAATTCATGACCTCGGCGCAGCCATTCAAGCTCGCAATGCCTCGTCCCTGCCCTCGCCATGTCGTGCCCCCTTGACGCCTCCCCCGGAGCCCATCGATGTCCCCTCGCAACGACCCGATCCCCGCGCCGCTCGCCCTCGATCCTCGCCCGCGGCTCGGCCGCGACTACTCGCGGGTACGCGGGACCGATCCCGCTGCGACCCGTGACCGCGGGCGCGCGCAGCGGCTCCCCGACTGGTCGGGGGTGCGGCGGATCCTCGTCGTCCGGCTCGACAACCTCGGCGACGTCATCCTCACCGGCCCGACCCTGCGCGCCCTCAAGGCCCACCTGCCGCACGTCCACCTCACCCTGCTCGCCAGCCCCGGCGGCGCCCCGGCGGCCGCCCTGCTGCCGTGGGTCGACGACATCGAGCCGTGCCGCGCCCTGTGGCAGGACCTGGGCCGCCTCGCCTTCGATCCCGCGCGCGAGCGCGACCTGATCGCCGCCCTGCGGCGCGGCGACCACGACCTCGCCCTGATCCTCACCAGCTTTCGCCAGACCCCGCACCCGGCCGCCCTCGCCTGCGCGCTCGCCGGGATCCCGGCGCGGATCGGCGAATCACGCGAGCGCGGGCGGGCCCTCACCGTCGCCCTCCCGCACGCCGACGACGCCCTCCACCAGTGCGAGCGCAACCTGCTGCTGATCGAGCGCCTCGGCGTGCCGGTGACCGATCGCCGGCTCGAGATCCGGCTGCCCCGCGCCGCCTGGAGCGCCGCCGACGCCCGCCTGGCCGCGCACCGCGTCACCGGCGACTACCTCGTGTGGAACCCGTTCGCCAGCTGCGCCGCGCGCACCTACGACCCGCTGCGCCACGCCCTCGCCGCCCGCGCCCTCGCCGAGTACGCCGACCTGCGCCTCCTCGTCTGCGGGGCCGCCCGCGACCGCCAACGCGTCGGCGAGCTCGCCGCGCTGCTCGGCCCGCGCGGCGTCGACCTGGTCGGAGAGACAGATCTGCCCGAGTTCGCCGCCCTCCTCGCCGGCGCCCGCCTCGTCCTCACCAACAACACCGCCGCCCTGCACCTCGCCGACGCCCTCGCCGTGCCCCAGCTCGTCACCTACGCCGGCACCGACCGCGACAGCCAGTGGCGCCCCCGCACCTCCCCGCACCGCCTCCTGCGCCGCCCGACCGCCTGCACCCCCTGCTACCGCTTCGCCTGCCCGACCGAGCACGAGTGCCTGGCCCTGGCCCCCGCCGAGGTTTTGGCCGCCGGCCTGTCCCTGCTGGCCGAGACCTCCGTGCGCGCCTGAAACCCCGCGATGTCCGCCCGCACGCCCCGCTCCTCCGTACCGGCGAACTCGATCACCGCCCCCTTGATCTGCGAGCGAGCAGCCCGCGCCCATCCCCGATCGGTCAGATGATTCCGCCGGGCCGTCGGCATGACCTGCGAGCATTCAGGCCGAGCCGCACGGATGCTTTTATCGGCTGAGTCTGATGATTCCGCCGACAGTCGGTCCTCGCCGGGACGACTACGAGCATTCAGGCCGAGCCGCGACAGCAGCCCGAGCAGGATGCACAGATGCTTTTTATCGGCTGATTCCGCCGGCAGTCGGCCCCTCGCCGGAGCGACTGCGAGGTTTCAGGCCGAGCCGCGACAGCAGCCCGAGCAGGCTGCACGGGTGCTTTTTATCGGCTGAGTCTGACGACGGCAGCCGACCCCTCGTCGGAGCGACTGCGAGGTTTCAGGCCGAGCCGCGACAGCAGCCCGAGCAGGATGCACGGGTGCTCTTCATCGGCTGAGTCTGATGATTCCGCCGGCAGTCGGCCCTCGCCGGGGACGACCGCGAGCCTTCAGGCCGCGACGATAGCCCAAGCAGGATGCGTAGGCGGCCGCGACGGCCTCATCGCTTTCGCGGGCGGCTCCGACCTCGGCTGCAGCCGAGCCGTCTGTCGCGGACGCGGACGCGAGCGCGAGCGTCGCCGACGCGAAGCCCGCCAGGACGAGCCCGATTGTGCCAGCGAGACAGGCGCGCCCGCTCGTCGGGCATTGCTGCGCCCGCTCGCCCGCCGTCCCGCGCGCGGCCACTCCGGCCGAGCCCGGCGTGGCGAGAGATGCTCGCCTTCTCGTCGCCGGTGCCCACAGTCCGATACGCGCGGGTTGTGCGCGATGGCCTCGCTCTCGTCTGTGAGCGCAAACGGGAACCCGAGCGGAGCGGCCCTCACGACCGCTTTCGCCGCGTCTCCGGCGATTAGGCGGAACTGCGGCGCACGCAACTGCCAATACGATCACACTCGGGAGGGATGCTCGCATGAATCACGAACGAGTTCAAGCCCCATCGGCCCCGCTCTGGGGGAACCTCAGCGACGAGGAGTTTCTCCTCGAAGCCGAAGCCAGCCTCGAAGCGCTGTGCGAGAACATCGAGGAGCTGTCCGCCGACGACCTCGAGACGATGCCGGAAGACCTCGACAGCTGAGCCCGTCGACCCTGGACGCTCTTCACCCCGCCGCGCTCCGATCGGTCCCCGCAACGGTGCCTTCACGCGCCACCCCTGCGCGCTTCACCACCGCCGATCGCAAGCGTTTTGCAACAAAGCCCGGTCATCGCGGGTCCACGCCAGCTCGTCGCACGAGCGGCTCGCCTGCCACAGCCGACCCCAAGCGCTCGCCGAGCTCCTCGCTGTCGGTCTGTCCCGGCTCGCCGAGACCTCCGTACGCGCATGGCCATGGCTCCGATCATTCGTCCCCCAATGTCCGGCGACGAGTCCGAGGTCGCGCATTCGCCAATGCGACGTCTCGCCGTCGCGCCGCGGCGAATGTCCACAGCGCGACGCGGCCGCGATTGCACTGGCGGCCTCGCGCGGACTCGCCACGTCCATCATCCATGCGGTGTCGTGGCCGCCCACGGCGCGCGCACCGCCGCGGTGAAACACGTTCTCGGGCGCTGGAACCTGTCTTACGAGCGAGAGCGCGGCCGCCATGAATAGCGATTCGCCTGTCGGAACCGCGCCCACGGAGCCTCACCGGTTGCCGACCGCCGACTCGGACGAATCGCTCACAAACAGAGACCCTGTCCGTCAATCGTCGTTGCCTCTACAATCGCCGCCGGTGGACGACGGGCAGCTCGCGCCCGCGACCCCCATGAACGACGGAGGCAGCGATGGCGACGGACACGGTCTCGGGCTTCGAATTGTTGCAGGACGCGCCGCTCGTCGCGCTCCAGGTCGACTCCGGGGGCACGATCCTCGCCTGGAACGCCGCCGCCGAGGCCGCCTTCGGCGTGACCAGCGACGAGGCCGTCGGCCGCCCGATCGGCGCAGTCGTCCCGGTCCCCGGCGGTGACGACGCCTGGCAGGCGCTGCTCGCCGAGGGCCGCGACGCCCGGCGCGTGTGGGCGACGCGCTGGGAGGGCCGGCCGGTCGTCACCTGCGAGTGGAGCCTGCGCCCGCTGAGCGGCGGCGGCGCCGTGTTCTACGGCCGGCCCGCCGCGTTGACGGTCGACACGCAGCCGCAGATCCGCGACGTCCTGCTGCGGGCGCTGCTCGACAACGTCGAGATCATCGCCTGGGTCGCCGACATGTCGGGCACCTGCCTGCTGATGGACGGCATCGGCATGGCACGGACCGGCATGACCTCCGACATGCTGCTCGGCCAGGACCTCCTCGCCGGCTTCGGCGACAAGTACCCCCTGGTCCGCGAGGCCCTCCAGGGCACCGCGGTCCGCTACCTCACCCAGGAGGGCGAGGGCTCCTACGACAACTGGGTGATCCCGGTCCGCGACGGCCAGGGCCGGCAGATCGCCGTCGCCGGCGTCGCCCTCGACATCACCGAGTCCAGGCGCCGCGAGGAGGAGCTGCAGGCCAAGCTCGACCTCATCGAGCGCCAGCAGCAGGCCCTGCGCGAGATGTCGACGCCGATCATCGAGGTCTGGGACCGCGTGATCTGCCTGCCGATCGTCGGCCTCGTCGACACCGCCCGCGCCTCCGACATCATGGACAACCTCCTCCAGGCGATCACCCGGGCGCGCGCCCGCTTCGCCATCCTCGACCTGACCGGCGTCGACGTCGTCGACACCAGCACCGCCAGCCACCTCCTCTCCCTGATCCGCGCGGTGCGCCTGCTCGGCGCCGAGGGCGTGCTCACCGGCCTCCATCCCAACATCGCCCAGACCGTCGTCACCCTCGGCGTCGACCTCACCGCGCTGCACGTCCGCGCCACCCTGCGCGACGCCCTCAAGGTCGTCCTCGCCCAGCTCGACCGCCGCTGAGCCCAGCCACCACGCCCCTGTAGCTTCTGTAGCGAACGGGCCGGAGCGACCGGCGAGGGCCCGGCCCTCCTCCGGGGCAGCACGAGCTCGACCCACTGCAGCACCAGGCCGGCCGACAGCCCCGCCGCATCCTGCGGCATCATGGGCGCCGTGCGCTTCGCACCCAAACAGTTCCTCGGCGCCTGCGAGCGGCAGCGCTCGGCCCACGGATTGTCGCTGGCAGATCTGCGGCCCACCGTGCCCGAGCACGAGGTGCACCAGCACACCCACGAGGACGCGCACTTCCTGCTGTTGCTCGCCGGTCGTTATGTGAGCAGCGCGCGCGGCATGCCGGAGGTCTGCGATCGACCCGCGCTGGTCCTCAACCCGCCGGGGACCACGCACAAGGATCGCTTCCGCGGCCTGGACGGCCGCTTCTTCACCCTCTCCGTACCGGCCGAATCATGGCACTCGGTCACGAAAGCCCGCGCCCTCCCCGACCACGCAGTGAGGCTGGGGACCGCCGCCCTGCTCGCCGCCTATCGCCTGTGCGACGAATTGCCCCGCTGGGACGACGCCTCCGCGCTGGTCGTGGAATCCGAGTACCACCTGCTCCTCGCCGATGCCGCGCTCGACGCCCGCGAGCGATTGTCCTCGGGGCCGCCGTGGCTGGCTCGCGCCCGCGAACGACTGCAGGACGCCAGCGACGTCACGCCGCGCCTGTCCGAGCTCGCCGCGGCCGCCGACGTGCATCCAGTGCACTTCTCGCGGGCCTTCCGGGCCCGCTACGGCCGCTCGCCCGGCGAGTACCTGCGCCACTGCCGTCTCGAGCGCGCCTGCGCCCTGCTGCGAGACCTCCGCACCCCCCTCGCCGCCATCGCAGCGCAGTGCGGCTACGTCGACCAGAGCCACTTCAGCCACGCCTTCCGGCGCGCCTACCGGCTCACCCCCACCGCCTTCCGCCGGCTCCTCCGGCGCGCCTGACACGTTCACGGCGTACAAGACCACGCCCCGCGGCCCGGATAACCTCCCTCCCGTCCGAGAGCCCGATGACCGTGTTCAACGTGTTCGCCGCCTGTCCGCTCGCCTGCCTGCTGCTCCTCGACGCGACCGCGGCGACCTGCGCCGCCGACCCCCCGGCCGCTGCGAGCGCACCACCTCGCCTCGACGACACGAAAGCGGCCCCGGCCGCTGCGAGCGCACGACCCCGCCTCGACGACCTCACGAAGGCGGTCGAGGCCGGCGAGTTCGGCCAGATCACCAGCATCCTGGTCGCGCGCGACGGCCAGCGGCTCTACGAGCGCTACTTCGACGACGGCGGGCCCGAGGCGCGGCGCAACACCCGATCGGCGACCAAGACGATCGCCGGCATCCTGGTCGGCCAGGCGATCGCCGACGGCCGGCTCCCGGGCGCGCATGCGCCGATCCTGGCTTACCTCGGGCAATACGGCCAGCCCGACTACCCCGATCCGCGCAAGGCGGAGATCACCGTCGAGGACCTGCTGACGATGTCGTCGCTGCTCGAATGCCACGACGAGAACCAGTACTCGCGCGGCCACGAGGAGCGCATGTACCTGGTCGAGGACTGGGTGAAGTTCTACCTCGACCTGCCGATCCAGGGCTTCCCCGCCTGGATGCCGAAGCCCGCCGATTCGCCCTACGGCCGCAGCTTCCGCTACTGCACCGCCGGCGTGACGACCCTCGGCGCGGTGCTGCAGGCCGCCACCGGCGAGCGACTCGACGCTTACGCGCAACGCAAGCTGTTCACGCCGCTCGGCATCGACGACCCCGAGTGGCAGCTCTCGCCGCTGGGCCTGCCGCAGGCCGGAGGCGGCCTCGGCCTGCGCAGCCGCGACCTCCTGGCCCTGGGCCAGCTCTACCTCGAAGAAGGCCGCCACGCCGGCCAGCAACTGGTGCCCGCCGAGTGGGTCGCGCGCTCCGTCCAGCCGCACGCCCGCGTCGACGAGGGCATCGAGTACGGCTACCTGTGGTGGCTGATGCAGTTTCCGGTCGGCGACCAGACCTGGAAGTCATGGGCGATGAACGGCAGCGGCGGCAACACAGTGCAGGTCTTCCCCGCCCAGAAGGTCGTCGTGGTCATCACCACCACCAACTTCGACCGCCCCCAACCGCATCGCATCACTGCCAAGCTGCTGACGGAGAAGATCCTCCCGGCGCTGTGAGGCTCGCGCTCTTCCCAGCGCGTCCGGGAACTGGGCCATGCCGCAACGCCGTCACTGCTTGTCCCCCGCTTTTCTACTGGCCCTCGCGGCCCTCGGATTTCGCTAAACTTGAGAATCCTGGACCTCACCGTTTGCGATGCCGCGCTTGAACCTCGCGCAAAAAAGCATCCTGGCTAGCAATCATGAAGAATTTGCTGTGCTCAGCCTGGAACTCGTTTACCTCAGTCAGATTCCGTGCCCTGCTCAACGGGCCATACTCAGGATCCCCACGCTTGTACGCCTGAACGATTCTTGAAGGGCTGATTGGGATAACTCTTGCAGCCCAGAAGTCCGGAAGGATAAATTCACCATCATCGGCATCAACAACCCCCCACATAATATCCGCCTCATGCAATGCCGTGAGTTCTGCATCAACCCATGCCGAGATCAAAGAGTCGACGATTCCTCGCGTCTCATCGCCGCGATCGGAGTATAGCACGCGTCCCGACCTTTCCTCGCGATCTCGGGTTTCCTGATCGTACTTCACCCTAGTAATACTTGGGAAATTGTAAGCTCGTGGCGGCTTGGAGAAAACCCGAAACCTAGCTCTGGAAAGCGCCCAGTATTCGCTAAATGCCTCCTGAACGATTGGCTCTTCGATGTTTCCGGGCAAATCCGGCAACACCAACAGAAATAGATCATCCACCGCCTTCATCCAGTCAGATTCCGCTGACTGCGACCACAGGCGGTGAGCACAGAACGAGTAGTCTCGAGGAGACTTACGCCTCAAAGTGTTATGCCGATGGTGCAAAGCCCAGACCTGGGTTTCCCCTGGCGCTAAAAATCTTCTTATGTGGGCCTGCGGAATCAAATGCTGACGCTTAACGATAACGACATCGCCTGTTTCCTTTGCGAGTTCATGCGTCGCAGCGTCAAGGTAATCATCATCATTACTATCGACATCTTCAATCGACTCCCAGTGCCGCATCAGCCCCACTATTCGGCCAATAATCGCGGCGCCAACAGGCTCATAGTATGGGTGGTAAATAGTCTGTCCGCGACGTCTATTTTTCGCGGCCAAAAGGCCAACAACCTTCTTGCTGGGCGCCGCACTCTCATCATAAGGTTCCACCGTCACAAGGTGCTGCACCTTTCGAATCATCCCACGAACCGCGGGAGTGTCTTCGAGAATGCGCGACTGGTGCAGCCGACGCAGGCCCAAGCCACGAACCGTCGTTCTCTGGGTAAGCGGACGATGGATCGGGCTGCGTATAAGAACGACTTTCAGTTTCCTCGCCATGAGGTCAATCCGACATCAGATGGGCCTTTTGATCAAGCCTAGCCAGGCTTGGATCATGCAGGCGAATGCGCCTCGTGCGCGTTCGGCCAAGTCTCTCTCGCACACGAGGCGCGGCGGTAGTGCCAGCCGGTCAAGCCCCACGAGGCCCGGCACCCTACACGCGCCGGGCGGCGAACCCCTCACGCCAGCTCGCAGGCCATGCGCCCCCGCTCGTCGGGCACCGCGAACAGCGGCCGTTCGCGCGGCAGCTGCGACGGCGCCAGCTCGTGCACGGCCCCGTCTTCCACGAACAGCACCCGGTCGAACAGCGACAGCAGGCTCCAGCGGTGGCAGGCGGCCAGCACCGTCGCGTCGGGCGACCCCTGAAAGATAGCCGCCAGCACCTCGCGCTCGGTCGGCGGATCCAGGGCGGCCGTCGGCTCGTCGAGCAGCAACAGATCCCGCGAGTGTGCGCGGAGCAACCCGCGGGCCAGCGCGATCCGCTGGCGTTCGCCGCCGGACAGGTTGAGGCCGCTCTGGGCCAGGTGCGTGTCCCAGCCGGCGGGCAGCTTGGCGATCACCGGCCCCAGGCGGGCCAGGCGGAGCACCTGCGCCAGCACCTCTTCCGGCACGTCCTCGCCGAGGGTCACGTTGTAGCGCAGCGTCTCCGAGAAGATCTGCGGCTCCTGCGGGATGAGCAGCGTGCGGCGGGCCAGCTCCTCGAGCGAGGAGCGGCGGCCGTCGAACGTCACCTCGCCGGTCTCGGCGCGGAGCATCCCGGCCAGCAATTTGAGCAGCGTCGACTTGCCGCCGCCGCTGCTGCCGACCACCGCGATCTTCTCGCCGCGGCGGATCGTCAGCGCATCGCAGCGGAGCCCGCGGTCGTCGCCGGTGTAGCTGAACGCCAGCTCGCCGAGCCGGAGCTCGCGCCAGCGCGGCCCGGTCGCCGCCGGCGGGGCGGCGGTCGGCGACCCGCGCAGCAGCTCGCTGGCGTCCTCGTAGGCCGTGCACGCCTCGACGATGTTGCCGTAATAGGCGGAGAAGGAGCTGATCGCGCCGAAGATCTTGTCGAGGTAGCTGATGAGCACGTAGACCTGCGCCACGTCGAGCGCGGTGCCGTGCAGGCCGGCGCCGTGGAAGTACCACAGCAGCGACGTCGCCATCACCAGCGCGTAGCCGCAGCTGACGGCCGCCCACTTGAGCTCGCTGAAGCGCGACACCCGGCGCACCAGCTCGCCGCCCTCGGCGCGCTGGCGCCCGAGGTCGGCGCAGGCCAGCGCCTCGAGGTTGAGCGTCTTCACGGTCACGACGTTCGTCAGATAATCGACGCACACCCGCCCGACCTTGTTGTCGAATTGATTGACCAGGCGGATGTTGTCGACCATGCGGCGGTTGAAGTACATCATCGCCGCGAGGGTCACCGCGCTCATCACGACCACGTTGGCCGCCACGCGCACGTCGAGGGCCCACAGGGCCACGCTGGCGAGCACCACCTTGACGCTGCCCTCCAGCACCTGCCACGAATACTGGCCGACCACGTTGCCGACGGCGAGGGCCGAGCGATTGAGCTTGGCCAGGTTCTCGCCGGTGTGCCGCTCCACGTGCCAGTGCAGCCCGTAGCCGAGCAGCGCCTGGAACACCCGCGTCATCGTCGTCATGCGCGCCTGATAGGCCACGCCGCTCTGCAGGTAGCGCCCCAGGTGGTGCAGCAGGATGTTGACGAATCGCAGCCCGAGGTACGCGCCGACGCCGAGCAGCGCGCCCTCGTAGGCCACGCGGGTGAAGCCGTGCTCGACGAACACCCCGACCGTGTAGCCGATGGCCCACGGGACCAACAGCTCGGCCGTGTTGGCGCCGATGAACAGGGCGACGAACGCCCAGAAGCGCGAGCGCGTGGCCCCGAGGGCCGCCCACGAGGCCAGCAGCAGCGGGACCAGCCCGCGCGCGGGCGGGACGGGCCGCGCGGCCCC
This sequence comes from Nannocystis punicea, assembly GCF_026965555.1. Taxonomy (GTDB): domain Bacteria; phylum Myxococcota_A; class Polyangia; order Nannocystales; family Nannocystaceae; genus Nannocystis; species Nannocystis punicea. The sequence goes on from NZ_CP114040.1 coordinate 6,911,858, forward strand.
GGCCTCGCCGCGGACGCCGGCCCCGGCCCCCGACAACGGGAAGAAACGAGTGAGTGCGTGCATGATCACGAATCGGCGCCGGCGGTCCGGGTCGATGGAGGGCGACCTGGGCCTCAGGCCTGGATCTCCGCGCGAATCCGCGGGGCAACATTCGTCGCAGCGAACGATCGTGCGAGCGTGGAGGTGGTCAGGCTGGGACGGCGCGTCGGCGTGATCATGAGGAATGCAACGTCGGTGCGAAAGCTGAAATCACAGGAGCGGACGTCCTCCGACGAACGCCCCCGGAATGCTGAGTCGGCCCACTATAACAGACGGCCGTCCGCCGCCGCCACCCGCGATTCGCGGCGGCGAGTCCGCCGCCCGGCGGAGCGAGCGCCGGCGCGGCTGCCGACATTGATCATAGCGGACCCCACACCGCCGTCCTCGGCCGCGCGGACCCCTCTTCGCGCCCGAAACCCGCGGTTGTCTCCGAATCGCCGGCGCGCGCGCGACGTGCCGTGCACCCGCCCGTCCTCCCACGCGATCTCACGCGACGCCTCGGGCATGCACCAGGCGCGTCCGGGCAGGGGCCACGACCCATCAATTGGCCGGGGGCCTCGCAGCAATTGACGCACACGCACCTCGCCACCGGCGAATCGCCCGGCAGGGTCCGCTGGTCGGCGCGCCCGCTCCCGCCTGGAACCGGTCGCGGGCGGCTGGTGTGAAGCCCTGCGGCTCGACCGAGTTCCCCTCACTTTCGCGGGTATTTTCCAGGTTGACCGCCGTCCCTGCGACGATTTAGCCCGGAACGATGTCCCCTCCCGATCAGCAAACCCGGCGGCACAGCGTGCTCAATTGCGGCCTGAATTATCAGACCCGGCGCTTCTTCGTGCTCCGCGGCGACCTCGCGCTCGCGGGGCTGGAGCCGACGCTGCAGCCGCCGCGCTCGGAGATCGAGGCGCGCTTCGAGGTCCTGTGGCAGAAGACGCTCGAGCCGGCGCTGCGGGCCGGCCAGGAGCTCAGTTTCGCCGACGCCGAGGCGCGGATGGGCCCGAACCCGCTCCTCAAGGCGAAGCGCCGCTACCGCGAATGCATCTGGGCCGGCGAGGCATTCATCGCGCGCATCAGCCTCGACGGCGGACAATGCGAGCACCTCTGGCCCGCGTCGCTCCGGCCCGATCCGTCGCGGCTCGTGGTCCGCTTCCCCGGCGCCGCCGCCCTCGCGCGCTTCCTCGCCGCCGCCGAACAGGCCCGACGCGACCCCGCCGAGCTGGCCGTCGCCCTCCTCGTCGGCTTCTCCGCCGGCGCTCCCGGCCCGACCCCCCGTCGCCCCGCCTCCGGCCCGCACGCCCGCCCCGAATCGGCGGAGTGCGTCGATTCGCCGACCCGCCGTGCCGCGGCCCGCTCGTGACCCGACGGCGGACCTGCGCGTCCCCGCGGACGGAGGCCGCGAGCGTCCGGAATATCGTATCACCTGCGGTCGTGTAGATCCGGAAAGCCGCATCCGTTGCAGAACCCCGGTTCCGTCGCGGCTCCCTTTCTCTTCGCTCACAAAAGCCTCGCGACTGCGCTCCCGGGCGATCTAGGGGCCCTGGCCGCGAGTTTTCGCCGCTCTGCACATTCCCTGATTGCGGAGCGAGGCGGACCCATGCGACGAAGCTCCGCCGCGCTCCGACGAATGGCGCGAGCCGGCCAGGAGATAGACGAACGTGAAGCCCGGAATCCTCTCGACCCTCTGCCTCGTCAGCGCCGTCCTCGCGTGCAAGCCCGCCGCCCCTGCCGCGGCCCCGCCCGAGCCCGAGCCGGCGCCCGCGCCCGCGGCCGCGCCCGCTCCCGCCGCCGTCGCCGACCCCGAGGACGTGCACATCGAGGGCGACCACCTCACCATCGATCGTCACATCAATTTCGCGTTCGACAGGAGCGAGATCCTCGCGGACTCCTTCGATTTGCTCGACCACGTGGCGACGCTCCTCAAGAATCACCCCGAGATCGTCAAGCTCCACATCATCGGCCACACCGACAGCGCCGGCGGCCCGGAGCACAACCAGAAGCTGTCCGAGGCCCGCGCCGGCGCCGTCCTCGAGGCGCTGCGCAGCCGCGGCGCGACCCAGACGATGGACGCCGTCGGCAAGGGCGAATCGCAGCACCTCTGCGGCGAGGACACCGAGGATTGCCATCAGAAGAACCGCCGCGTCGAATTCGTGATCGAGACCCGGCAGTGATCCGCGACCCGTCGGCGCTCTCGCCGGCCCGGCGATGACGAGGAGCCCGGCCCCGGGCACGCGCCGGCGGACCCCGGCGGCGACGCAGAGTCAAGCCGCACGCAATCGGTCCGCAGCGCGTCGCGCTCGCCCGTCGACCCCCGAGCGCCGCAGCTTCGCCGCGAAAACAAGACACCGGTCGGCCCGCCGCGCGGACCGCCGGTGTGTCGATTGTTCCTGCGGCGACTGCATCGCCGCGAGGAGGAGCGTCGCGCGACGACGTCTCGCCGCACGGTTCAGCGCTGGCGGTGGCCGCCGCCCTGGCCCTGGCCGCCGCGGTGCGACGACGACTGCGAGCGGCGCTCCCGCTCGTCCTCGGAGGTGCTGCGGCTCTCCTCGCCGCGGCTCTCCTCGCTGCGGCCCTCGCTGCGGCGGCCGCCGTGCGACGCGTGGCCGCCCTTGGCGCCGATCTCGGCCATGTGCTCGCGGTCCTGGCTGACGGCCTCGCCGCCCTTGCGCCCCGCCTCGCGCGCCTCCTCCGAGGTGAATTCGTGCGCGGTGCCCTTCTCGTGGGCGGCGTGACCGCCCTTGCTGGCGATCTCCCGCTGCCGCTCCTCGTCCATCCCGGCGAAGCCGCGCGCACCGCCACGGTGCTGGCCCTTGCTCTCGCCCTTGTTCACGTTGCGGTTGTCGTCCCTGGTAGGCATGACGTCCTCGTATTTCGTGCTTCGTCCGCGGGTCCGGCGGCCCTCGACCTCGAGGACCCGCCGCGAACCGCATTGCGAGGTGGAGTATGGGGCGGGACCGCGCGCCGACAAGCTCGACTGTGACGATTTGCCGGAGCGGCGCGAATGATAGGACTCCCCAGTCCGCCCGATTCACCGGGGGCCGAGCCGCGGCTCACGACGGATGGAGCCGGCAGACCCCGCCGGGGGGCGCGAGGGAAATTCCTGGTTGCCGATCTTGCGAGCCCGACCATACCTGGGAGATGAGAGCCGGTCTCGACGTCGTGATGAACCTTCCCGATCGGCCTCCGCCGGCGCAGACCAGCGTCGCGGATCACCCGGTCCTGTATGTGTCCATGTTCGCGTGGGACGACGCACCCCGGCGGCTGCGGCACCTCCTGTCGCGCTGGGCGCGGCAGCGGCCCGTCGCCTTCGTCGAGGCCCCGGTCCCGACCGCCGGCCCGCCGCGCATCGACTTCGATCACCGCGACGGCCTCGTCGTCGCCACGCCGTTCGTGCCGCGCGGGCTGACCGGCGAGGAGGGGGCCGCGCTGCTGCGCGGGCTGCTCGACGGCGTGGTCCGCGACCTCGGCCTGCGGCCGTTCGCGCTGTGGCACGATTCGCCGCGGGCACTGGCCGCGTGCCCCCACCTGAAGCCGGCGGCCACCGTCTACCACGATTGGGCCTGCGCGCCGCCGCCGCCGCACGAAGGGGACGAGGCCCTCCGCGAGGAGGCGCTCCGCCGGGCCGACGCCGCGTTCGTCGACGGGCCGGGCCACGCCTGCGGGCCGAACGTGCATCTCCTGGCGGGCCGGGTCGACGCGCCCCACTTCGCCCGCGCCGGCGACGGCGGGCCCGAGCCGGCCGATCAGCGCGACCTCCCGCACCCGCGCCTGGGCTTCCACGGCGCCCTCGACCGCGACCTCGACCTCGACCTCCTGGCCGCGGTCGCCGACCTGCGGACCGATTACCACATCGTCCTGATCGACCTCGAGGGCAGCGCCGATCGGTCGCGCCTGCCCCGCCGCGCCAACATCCACGACCTCGGGCGCAAGTCGTACGCCGAGCTGCCCGCCTACGTGGCCGGCTGGGACGTCGCCCTCCTCCCGTACACGCGCGAGGCCGCCGCCCGCGGGGTCGACCCGACGCAGACGCTCGAGTACCTGGCCGCGGGCAAACCGGTGGTCGCCACCCCGATCCCCGCCGTCATCAATCCCTACGCCATCCAGGGCGTGGCCGCGATCGCCGAGGAGGCCGAGGACTTCGTGATCGCCGTCGAATGCGAGCTCCAGCGGCTCGACCGCCGCCGCTGGCAGCACCGCGTCCACGCCTGCCTCCGCGGCAATTCGTGGGACGACGGGTGGATCGCCATGGAGGCCGTGCTCGCCGGTGTGATGCCCTGCGCGGCCGGCTGAGCCGCGGCCGAACCATCGATTGTCTTCACCCTCGCGCCGGGCTCTGCGCGAGGTGACGCCCCTCGCCCGGGAGCTGCGCCCTCGTTCGCCTGCAGCGCCGGCGCGCAGCGGACGTCTCGCGCCCTGCGAGCCCGGCCCTCGCGCCCGCCGTCCGCACGGCTCGCCGTCGCGTTCCCCCGACCCGTGGCCCGGTTCACCTCGCTGGTCGTGCGATCCTTCTTTGTTGTCGATACACGATCGCAGCGCGACGAATGCGGCCGTGCGCCTCCTACGCCGGGCGCCGGGGTTCCAGCGAGGCCATGCACACCGCCCCGGGGCCCCGGCGGCGCGGGTCGCCGCGGGTCCCGTGATTGGTGGCCGGTCCGCGCATTCGGATCAAAAGAAGCGCGCGAAAGGATTTCCCCATGAACGACAACAAGCGCACGCAAGAGCCCCTCAGCAACCTCGCCTACGACTGGGTGACCATCATCCAGCACAAGTCCGAGGCACTCCGCGCCTACCAGCAGTACATTCAGGACGCGCAGCAGGCCAACTCCCCCGAGTGCGTCGAGCTGATGCGCAAGATCCACGAGCAGGACTCCGAACACGTGCGAGAGGCCACGCGTCACCTCGTCGAGGTCCTGGGCGGCCGCATGGGCCAGGAGCAGGGTCAAGGCGAGACCAGCCGCGGCGAGAGCGGCCGCATGGGCCAGGGCAGTCGCGCAGGCACCAGCCAGGGTGAGACCGGGCAAGCAGGCACCAGCCGGGCTGCCAGCCAGGGCGGCATGGGCGGCATGGGCCAGGGCGAGGGCAACCAGAACCGCATGGGCCAGGCGAGCAGCCAGAGCGGCATGGGCAGCGGCATGAGCCAGGGCGAGAACCGTCAGGGCGGCTCGATGCAGGGCGAGACCGGCGAGCGGCGCGGACAGAATCGGCAGCGGTGAGCCGCCCCCACGGCGGACCCGACCGCGTGCATGCATTCAGGGCGCCCGCGAAGCGCGACGCCCGCGGCACGCGGCGAAGGCAACAATGACTGACGAAGCCGTGTTGCGGGTTACAAAACCCTGGCGATTCATTCACGGCAAACGATTTGGCTTGCCTGCGACGGGCAGGAAATGAAACATAAGCAGACGCTGTGCCGACGACGAAAGCCACTGCCCCGCGCGACATCATCGTGATCGGGGCCTCCGCCGGCGGCCTCACCGCGTTGTTCGACATCGTGCGCGGGCTGCCCGCCGACTTCCCGGCCGCCGTGTTCGTGGTGATGCACATGGCGGCCGACAACCCGGGCGTCCTGTCCGAGCTGCTCCGGCGGGTCACGGCGCTGCCGACCGCGCTCGCCGAGGATCGCCAGGCCATCGAGCGCGGCCGGATCTACGTCGCCCGGCCCGATCATCACCTGCTGTTGAAGCGGTCGTACGTGCGGGTCCCTCGCGGCCCGAAGGAGAACGGCTTCCGCCCCGCGGTCGACCCGCTGTTCCGCAGCGCCGCTGCGGCCTATGGCGCGCGGGTCATCGGCGTCGTCCTCTCGGGCGGCCTCAACGACGGCACCGAGGGCCTGCTGCGGATCACCGAGGCCGGCGGTCTGGCGATCGCCCAGGACCCGGCCGAGGCCACCATCCCGAGCATGCCGCTCAGCGCCATCCAGAACGTCGAGGTCCACAGCGTGCTGCGGGCCGCGGAGATGCCCGAGGTGCTGAGCCAGCTGGTCCGCCAGAGCGTCGTCGACACCTTCGCCCCCGGCGACCCGCAGGTCGAGGACACCGCCGAGCACGGCCAGATCCTCCAGCAGAGCGAGCCGCCGGGCAAGCGCTCGCCGTACACCTGCCCCGAATGCGGCGGCGCGCTGTGGGAGCTGTCGGAGGCCGGCAAGCTCCTGCTCTTCCGCTGTCACGTCGGCCACAGCTTCACCGCCGAGGCGCTGCTGGCCGAGCAGGGCTCGAAGCTCGAGGGCGCGTTGTGGGGCGCGCTGCGGGCCCTGGAGGAGAACGCCGCGCTGTACCGGCAGCAGGCCGAGCGCACCGGGTCGGCCGGTTACCTCGCGCTGTCGCGGCAGTACGACAAGAGCGCCGCCGAGATCGAAGACTACGCCACCACGCTGCGGCCGCTGCTGCACCGCACGTCGGTGCAGTTCACCCCGCCGTCTCCGCCCGCGCCGGCGCCGGCCGAATTGCCCGAGGAGTCCGAGGACTGACCGACCGCCGCCGCCGCGACCCCGCCGCGCGAACGACCCCTGCTGCACGACATGCCGATCGCCCCTGCACCGCCGCCCTCCGCCCCCGAGACACCGCCCCCCGAAGCGAACCCGAACGCCCCCGAGGTCGGCCCCGAATCGTCCGAGGAGGGCGAGGACGACGCGACCGCCGAGACCATCCGCCGCGCCTCCGGCCTCTTGCTGGTCGTCGGCATCGGCGCCTCCTCCGGCGGCCTCGAGGCCTTCACCGACGTCCTCGACGCGCTCCCGGCCGACCTCGGCGTCGCCTTCGTCTACGTCGCCCACCAGGCCAGCGGGCGCGACAGCGGCCTGGCCGACATCCTGCGCACGCACACTGCGATGCCGATCGTCGTCGTCAAGGACGAGGTCCCGCTCGAGCCCGACCGCGTCTACCTCGCGCCCCCCGGCGTCCAGCTGACCGTCGCCGATCTGCGGCTCGTGCCCATCGCGCGCCCCGAGGACCGCACTCAGTACACCCCGATCGACGTGTTCATGACCTCGCTGGCCAAGGAGCTCGAGACCAGCGCCGTCGGCGTGGTCCTGTCGGGCTCGGGCGTCGACGGCTCGTCGGGCCTGCGCGAGATCAAGGGCGTCGGCGGCATCACCCTCGTCCAGGACCCGGAGACCGCCCGCTACGACAGCATGCCGCGGGCCGCGATCGCCACCGGCAGCGTCGACCTCGTCCTGACCCCGGCGCGGATCGCCGAGGAGCTGCAGCGGATCGGCCGTCATCCCTACGTGCGCTCGTCGTACGCGCGCCGCCCCGGCGACGAGCTCGTCATCCACCAGGAGCAGCTCCACCGGATCTTCACGATGCTGCGCAACGCCAGCGGCGTCGACTTCACCCACTACAAGCCGCCGACGATCCGCCGCCGGCTGCAGCGCCGCATGGTCCTGCACAAGCTCGACAGCGTCGAGCAGTACATCAAGTACATGCGCGAGAACCCGGACGAGGTCTCGAAGCTGTACCAGGACCTCCTGATCCACGTCACCCGCTTCTTCCGCGACCCCGACTCGTTCCGGGCCCTCGCCGCCGAGGTGTTCCCGCAGATCATGCAGCAGCGGCGGGGCCTGTCGCCGATCCGCCTGTGGCTGCCGGGCTGCTCGACCGGCGAGGAGGCCTACTCGGTGGCCATCGCCCTGCTCGAGTTCCTCGGCGAGGAGTCGAGCGCGGTGCCGGTGCAGATCTTCGCCACCGACGTCAGCGAGACGGCCATCGAGCACGCGCGCAACGGCCTCTACGCCGACAGCATCGCCGCCGACCTGTCACCCGAGCGGCTGCGCCGGTTCTTCACCAAGACCGACGGCAAGTACCGCATCGCCAAGGTCGTGCGCGACCTCTGCGTGTTCGCCCGCCAGGACGTCACCCGCGACCCGCCGTTCTCCAAGCTCGACCTCATCCTCTGCCGCAACGTCCTCATCTACATGGGCGCGGTGCTGCAGCGCAAGCTGATGACCGTCTTCCACTACGCCCTCAAGCCCTCGGGCTTCTTGATGCTCGGCGGCGCCGAGACGGTGGGCGCCCAGGCCGACCTGTTCGCCGTCATCGACAAGAAGCACCGGATCTTCGTCAAGCGGGCCATCGACACCCCGTCCAACTTCCAGATCCCCGTCGAATACAACCCGAGCCGCTCGCCCCACCGGGGCGCCCGCCTGCCCACCGAGATGCACACGCCCCACTCCTTCCAGAACGAGGCCAACCGCCTGGTCCTCGATCGCTACGGACCGCCGGGCGTGATCGTCGACGAGAACTTCCAGATCGTCCAGTTCCGCGGCAAGACCGGCCGCTACCTCGAGCCCGCCCCGGGCGACGCGGCCCAGAGCCTGAACCTGCTCAAGATGGCCCGCGAGGGCCTGCTGCACGGCCTGCAGACCGCCCTCTACGGCGCCCGCAAGTCCGACAAGCCGGTCCACAAGCCGGGCATGCGGGTCGACTTCGACGGCTCCGGCCACGAGCTCGACCTCCACGTCATCCCGCTGGCGGTGCCGGGCGAGGAGCGCCACTTCCTCGTCCTGTTCGAGGAGGCCGGCGCCGTCGGCGAGGTGAACCACGAGGTCGTCTCCGTCCCGCCGCAGTCGCCGTCGTCCGACGACGAGCGGGTCAAGCAATTGCAGGAGGAGCTGGCCGCCAGCCGCGAATACCTGCAGTCGATCATCCAGGACCTCGAGGCCGCCAACGAGGAGCTACAGTCGGCCAACGAGGAGATCCTGTCGAGCAACGAGGAGCTGCAGAGCACCAACGAGGAGCTCGACACCGCCAAGGAGGAGCTGCAGAGCACCAACGAGGAGCTCAACACCGTCAACGAGGAGCTCCACGGCCGCAACGACGAGCTGTCGCGGGTCAACAGCGACCTCGTCAACCTGCTCGGCTGCGTCGAGATCGCGATCGTCATCGTCGGCTCCGACCTCAGCATCCGCCGCTTCACGCCGATGGCCGAGAAGGTGCTCAACCTGATCCCGACCGACATCGGCCGCCCGATCAGCCAGATCAAGCCCAACATCGAGTGCCCCGGGCTCGAGAAGATGATCGCCCGCGTCATCGACACCGTCACGATCCAGGAGATGAACGTCCGCGACAGCGAGGGCAACTGGTACTCGCTGCGGATCCGGCCCTACAAGAACGTCGAGAACCGGATCGACGGCGCCGTCCTGGCCCTGTTCGACATCGCCAGCCGCCGCCACGAGCTCGAGCTCCGCCAGGCCCGCGACGGCACCCGCGCGATCGTCGAGGTCGTGCGCCAGGCGGTCGTCATGCTCGACGGTCACCTGCGCGTCCAGGCCCTCAACCGCGCCTTCACCGAGCTGTTCGGCCTCACCACCGACGACGCCTTGCACCGCCACGTCTACGACCTCGCCGGCGGCCAGTGGGACGTCCCGCAGCTGCACCGGCTGCTCGACGACGTCCTGCCCCGCCAGGGCCGCTGCGCCGACTTTCGCGTGCAGCACGAGTTCGCGCGCGGCCAGCCGATGCAGCTCGCCATCGACGCCGCGCGCATCGACGGCGGCGACCCGAGCGCGACGATCGTCGTGCTCGCCATCCACGACGCCACCCGGGCCGACGCCAGCTCGCGGCCGCCTGCTGCCGAGTGACTGCCCGCGACGACGACCGCCCCGCCGACGTCGCCCGCCTCCTCGCCGAGGTCGCGCGGCTGACCGGCCTGCTCGGCGAGGCCGAGGCGCACCATCACCGCCTGCGCGACGTCCTGATCGTCCGCAACGAGACGCTCGAGGGCCACGTGCACGCCCTGGAGTCGCTGCTCGAGTGGTACGGCGACCTCTACGAGCACGCGCCGATCGCCTACCTCGCCCTCGACGGCAACGGCGTGGTCCGCGAGGTCAACCTCACCGGCACGACCCTGCTCGGCGTCGAACGCCTGCGCCTGATCGGCCGCCCGCTGCGCCTCCACGTCGCCCTCCGCGACCGGCGGAAGTTCCTCGACCACATGCTGCGCTGCCGGCGAGCCCAGGGCCCCGTCGTCACCGAGCTCGACATCGAGGTCGCCCACCACCGCGTCGTCCCGGTCGAGCTGATCAGCCGCCGCTCGGCCGTCGCCGGCGAGGCCGGCACCTACTTCCGCACCGCAGTGTTCGACCTGAGCGAGCGCCGGCAGGCCGAGTCCGCCCTCGAGCTCGAGCACGAGCGCCTCGGCCTCGCGCTCGCGGCCAGCGGCGCCGGCCTCTACGACTACTCGTGGCCCGCGGCCGACCTCCACCCGAGCGAGCGCTGGTGGCAGCTCGTCGGCCGGCGCCCCGACGTCCCGACGCAGGGCCCCGAGCTGTGGCGCTGGTTCCACGACCAGATCGCCGCCCCCGACCGGGCCGCCCGCGACGTCGCCCACGCTCGCTTCATCGCCGGCGAATCCACCGCCTACGCCGCCGAGTTCCGCCTCGACCGCGGCGACGGCAAGGCCGTGTGGCTGCGCGAGCTGAGCCAGACCGCCGAGCGCGACCCGCACGGCCAGGCCCGTCAGGTCGTCGGCGTGCTCATGGACGTCACCGCCGAGAAGCGGCGCATCGAGGCCGCCGCCCGGCAGACCGCGCTGCTGCGCGACCTGTCGGCGGCGCTGTTCCGCGTCGAGGAGAACGAGCGGCGCGAGCTGGCCACCCTCCTGCACGACGTCCTCGGCCAGCAGCTGGTCGCCGCGCGCCTGCGGCTCGGCGCGCTGCAGCCGGCCAACGGCGACGCCGAGCTCGTGCGCGAGGTGGTCGAGCTCCTCGACGACGCCCACCACGCGGTCCGCTCCGTCACCTTCCAGCTGCGCCCGCCGATCTTGCAGGACCTCGGGCTGGTGGCCGGCCTGCGCTGGCTGGCGCGCGAGACCTCGGCGCAGTTCAAGCTGCCGATCGCGGTGCTCGCCGAGGACACCCTGCCGCGCCTGGTCGGCGACCCCGAGTACCTGCTGTTCCGCTGCGTCCGCGAGCTGCTGCTCAACGTCGTCAAGCACGCCGGGGCCACCGCCGCCCGCGTCGAGGTCGGCGGCGACGAGGACGACATCCTCGTGATCCGCGTCAGCGACGACGGCAAGGGCTTCGACCCGCAGCTCGTCGCCGCCGATCGCCTGGCCAGCCGCAGCTTCGGCCTCCTCAGCGTGCGCGAGCGGGTCATCGGCCTCGGCGGCCACGTGCGCATCGACAGCGCGCCCGGCCGCGGCGCCCGCGTCGAGCTGCACGTGCCGCTCGCCGACAGCTGAGCGCGGCCGATCAGTCGCGCTTGCGCAGCGGCGCCAGCCCGTGCTCGAGCGCGTAGCGGGTCATCGCCGCCCGCGAGCGCAGCCCGAGCTGCCTCGAGATCCGCGCCTTGTGAAACTCGACCGTCTTGAGCGCGATGCCGAGGTCGTCCGCGATCGCCTTGCCCGCCATGCCGGTGGCGACGCGGGCCAGGATCTCGCGCTGACGCGCGGTGAGCAGGTTGTTGCCCCGCCGACGCGGCGCCGTCTCGCCGGTGACCCTGAGGATCGCCGCGATCGCCGGGCTGACGTGGCACCCGCCGGCGGCCACGGTGCGCACGCCGGCGACCAGCTCCTCGGGCGAGGCGTCCTTGAGCATGTAGCCGCGGGCTCCCGCGTCGAGGGCCGAGCGGGCGCGCTGCGGGTCGGCGTGACGCGTGACCACCACCGACCGGACCGACGAAATCGTCTGCAGCGCGCGCACCAGCTCGAGCCCGCCGAGCGTCGGCAGCTCGAGCTCCAGCGCGACCACGTCGGGGTGCAGCTCGCGCGCGGCGGCCAGCGCCGTCGCCCCGTCGGTGAACGCCCCCACGACCTCGAACTCACCGCCGAGCAGGACGCTCAGGCACTCGAGCACCATCGCGTGGTCGTCGACGAGAATCACGCGCGGCCGCATACGAACATCCATGAACACCGTACTCGATCGAGCTCGAAGTTCAAGGCGCGGACCCACGAATTCGGGCTCGCGCGGGCGCCTCAGCGCCCGGAGACGAGCCCGTGTTCGACCGCGTAGCGCGTCAGCTCGGCGACGGAGCGGAGGCCCAGCGCCCGCATCAATCGCGCCTTGTGGAACTCCACAGTCTTGCGCGAGATGCCGAGGATGTCCCCGATCTCGCGGGCCGGTCGACCCTCGGCGACCAGCTGCAGCACCTCGCGCTGACGCGACGACAGCTCGCCCTCGCCCTCGCCCTCGGGCGCGCCCACCCACGGCTCGTGCACCAGCCCCGGCGACACGAACATGCCCCCTGCCAGCACCTCGCGGACCGCCAGCAGCAGCTCCGCCGACGCGGCCGTCTTGACCACGTAGCCGTGCGCCCCGGCGCGAAACGCCTCGTGCACGTAGTCCGGCTCCGCGTGCACGGTCACGAAGATGATCCGCCCGCGCGGACACAGCCGCCGCAGCTGGCGCGCCGCGTCGAAGCCGTTCAGCAACGGCATCGTCACGTCGACCAGGATCACGTCCGGTTGACATTGTTCGGCCGCGCTGACGAGCGCCCGACCGTCGGCCACGGCCCCCACGATCTCGAGCTCCCCTGCCAACAATCGCAGCAGTCCCTCGCGGACCAACGTGTGATCGTCGGCGAGCAGCGCCCGCGGGCGAGCCCGCGACACCTCCGCGTCGACTGCCTTCGCCTCGCCGTCGGCGGGGACGGCGGCGTGGTGGGCTACGACCTCGTTCAAATCGGCTCCGACGTCGTGCCGCCTTCGAGGCTAACAAACACCGCGAGGACGTTCAGCACGGAAAAACCCTGGACCCCGGCGCTCACTTCGCCGGCTCCACCACCTGTGTTTCGCCCCTCGTCGCGCGAATCACCCCGCAGGCGATCCGCGCGCCGGAGTTCCCGGCCGGCTGCGCAGTGTAATCGTCGGGCTCCGCGTGCACGACCAGCGATCGACCCAGGATCCCACGCGGCCCCGCGTCGAGGGTGAAGCCCTGGAACTTCACGTCGATCGTGGTGAGCTTGTCGGCGCCGGCGCCGACGACGTTCCCGAGGTCGCCGGCGTGGTGCCTGGAGGCGTCCGGAGCGCCGTGCTCGATGTGATCGGGGTTGAAGTGCTCGCCCGCCGCCTTGCCGTCGGGCTGCGAGCAGACGCCGAACTCGTGGATGTGAATCCCGTGATCGCCCGGCGACAACCCGCGAATGCGCGCCTCGACGCGGACCCCGCCGCCGGACGGCGTGAACGTGACATCGCCGTCGACCCCGCTCGCCCCCAGCGGCTTCAGCTCGGCAGTGGCGGAGGTGCCCGATTCGCCCGACTTGCAGGCGCCGGCGCCGGCGACGGACAGGATTGTGGAGAGGACGGTGATCCGGAGATTCGACATGGAGATACCCGCGCCGGCGAGGCGCGCAGAGAATGGACATTCGCGACGAGGCCGCCTCGCGGGTTTTGCGCCGATTCTTCGGCCCCCGATGGGCGCCCTCCAGGCCCGAAACCCGGGCCGAAGTGGCGATTTCGCGCCTCGCTCACCGGCCAGCCTGACCCGGATCGCCGTCGTCGGCCAGCCGCGTGCCTCTGCTGGTACCGTACGCCGCGGCGCTCTCGCCTGCCGGGCGAGAGATTGCGGCGATGATCACAGCACCGCCTCTCCGGGGTTCTTCCCAGGCATTGCGCAATCCGCGTCCGGCGAGGCGAGCGCACCGACGCCCATGCTGCGGGCCTCGCCGCGCGCCGGCACGCGCGCCCCGACGATCCGCGGCGACGAGACCGTCCGTCCGCTTGCACGCCCGCCGCCGTCTCCCAAGGTTCCGCCGCAGTCGTCGGCCTCGCTGCTCGCGGAATTATGCGCGTCGCACTGCGGAGCGAACGCGGCGAGGGCCGACGACTGTGATTCCCGGCCCGACAATCACGGCACCCTTGCGATCCTCCTGCGATGTCCCGAAGCCCAGCCCGCAGCGCGCCGGCTGTCCCCCCGGACAGGTCCGAATTCTCCCGCCGCTCCGCCGCGACTCGCCCCCGGTCCTCGCCACGGGTCCGCCCCGACTCGTCCCCTGTCCTCGCCGCTTCTCCCCGGTTGCGCGCCGCGCCTCGCGCATCGCCCGGTCGACCCTGCCCGGCCCGGCTCATCCAAAATCCTGCCGGCGCGTCGCCACCCGCTCCTGCGGCCCGCCGAGCCGAGTTTCGCCCGATCCGCGACCTTGCAGCGACGCGCGCATTCGACCCATGGTGGTCCTGGCGCAATCCGACCATGTCCCCCGCCTTCCAGTCGGCCCTCCCTCCGCGCCCACCGGCCCCGGTGGCGAGCCGGGAGCGGCCCCGCGACGTCGCGCCGATCCTGCGGCAGGAGCCCGCCGGCGTGGCCGTCCGCTGCTTCGAGCTGCGCGCCGAACTGTGGCGCGCGCTGCTCGGCCAGCCGGGGGTGTTGCCGTGGATCGGTGAGCTCGCGCGCCGGCTCTTGCACCCCGAGCTTCACCCCGGCGCGGCCCTGCGTCGCCTCGAGCTCGCCGCCCAGGGGCTGGGCCACGCCGACCAGGCCGACGACTGGACCGCCTACGAGGCGGCTCGCCGGGCCGCCGCCGACGCGCTCGGGCCCGCCGATCCCGACCGCTGCCTGGCGCGGCGGCTCGTCGACGAGCTCCTCGCCCGTCCCCTCGCCCAACCGGTCGACCCTGCCGTCGTCCGCTGGTGCACCGCGGTACAACGACGCCACGCCGCGCTCGAGGCCGCCCTGAACCTCCTGCGCGCCCGCGACGAGCAGATCGGCCGTCTCGTGCGGGCGATGCGACCGCCCGGACAAAGATTCAGCGAATTGGTCGGGGCCGCCAGCCAGGGCCTGCAATGGGCCATGGGCCGCTACGATCCGCGCCGCGGCGGCCGCTTCGACAGCTTCGCCGAATGGTGGATCCGGCACCTCATTCGTCGCACTCTCGCCGGCCCTCGCCCGCGGTCCGAGCTGCGCACCACCTGTTCGCAATTCTTCACCCTCCATGGCCGGGCGCCGACCGACGAGGAGCTGACGACCTTGACGGGCGAGCCGATCGAGCAGATCCGCCTGGCCCGCGCGCCCTGGCTGCTCGATCGCAACCCCCACGAGAAAGGCCCCACCGATGCGCTCGCATGACACCGCCACCCGCCGCCTCTGTCTCGCGTCGCTGCTCGCCTTCGCGGCCTGCGGCGCCCGCACGAAGGAACCGCCGCCCGCCCGCGAGCAGGGCCCCACCGGCGCCCCCGCGCCCACCGACACCCGGACTCAAAACAGGCCTTCGGGCCAGCCCGCGAACAGCCCCACCCCCGGGCCCGCCGCCGGCGTCGCCAACCCCAGCGCCGCCGCCACCCCCGAACCCGGCACCGAACCCCCCGGCGGAGCCGCCAAGCCCGCCCCTGCCGACGCCGACCGGCCGAAATAGCAAGACCCCATCGATCCCCAACTCGCGGGATGCATCGATGAGACGCCCCCGCAGCGGCCCGCTCGCCACACGCGGTCCGACGCCGACGATCGACCCGAGGTCCCGTTCGCCGACGAAACCACGCGGAGCGCCCGAGGGCGGCGATCGAGCGTCGAAATTGCGGCTGAAGGGCGAGTTCGGGCGCCTCGGCGGCCGCGGAGCTGCGACGCGCCGCCTCCCGCAGCGAGCTTCGTCGGGGGGCGAGTTCCACGGCTGGACCCTGCCCGCGCGGCCTGTTAGAAGCAGCGCAATGGGCATGTTCAGCTGCGAACGCCACGGCAACCACGGCATTCATGGCATCTGTCGGCACGTCCTCGACGCCTGCAAGAACGACCGACCGATCGTCCTGATCGCCGTGCTCTGGATCGCCGAGACGTGGATCTGCCCCGACTGCAAGCGCACGCTCGAGCAGGTGCTGTCGGCGACGGTCGACGACAAGGTCGTGTTTCGTCGGACCGCCGAGGTCATGCAGGCCTGGTGTCCCGGGTGCATCGAGGCCTGGCGCGAGCGCCACGGCCTCTCACCGGAGCCGTGGGACGTCGATCTCCTCATACCGTCACTGACTTGAGGGCCGCCGAGGAAGGGTGGACACGACGGCCCCGCGGACCCGACGTCCGAGAGATGGACATCGCCCCGCGGCGCGGCGATCTCGCGGCGCGTGCGGCCGACTGCGACGATTCTCGTCGCGGTGACGGGCCATGCGGAGCAACCGGCGGTCCCAGGCGAGCCTCGTGCGTAGCGAGGCCGCGAGGCGCACCCGTACGGCCGGCGAGAGGTGCGGTGATTCACGCCGGATCCGAGGATTCGCGGCGGCGCCCGCTTCTTCGCTCCCGCTCGTGAGCGCGACCCGCAGTCGACAGTTGTGCCTGTCTGTGAAACCAGGGGTTCGTCCGAGGTCGCGTCCTGCGCGCAGAGCAGGAGCGGCCTTACAGTGACCTTTCGTCCTGCGAGCGCCGCGGCGGTCTCTTCCGCGTCCCCGCGCCGCGCCATCGCAGGGAGCGATGAATCGCCACAGACCGGCCGGCCGTCCTCGCCCGCCGGCCGCCGGCCGTTGCCCATGCAACGGATCGGCGCAAGGCTCGATCGAGCGCCCGCAGCCGGTATCGCCGAGCTCGCGGGGGCCCGAGGAGCGACATCATGGCCTCGATCTTCCATCACCTGCGCGAAGAGCACGAGCGGCTCCAGCGCTCCATCGTCCGCCTCCGCGGCCTCGAGCCCGGGGCCGACCCGTTGCAGCCGTTCCAGCAATTGAGGCGGCAGTACGTCGCCTACGCTCGGGCTGCCGCCGCCGTCCTCTACAGCTACCTGATCCACGTCAAGACCACCCAGCAGCGGGCCCTCGACGGGCTCGAGGAGCACAGGCGGCTCGAGGAGCGGCTCCTCGACGCCGAGCGCGTCCCGCCCGACGACGTCCGCTGGCGGCCGACGATCGCCTCCCTGTGCGAGGAGCTGGCGCAGCACCTGCGCGACGAGGAGCGCGGCCTGTTCTCCTCGGCGAGGGTGGCGCTCAGCGACCGCGAGGCGACCGGCCTCGGCGCCTGCTTCACCGCCGAGCGCGCCCGCCTGCACCGCGATCTCAGCAGCTTGACCGGTCATCGCCCCGAACGCCTCGCCTCGCCGTCGGCGATCCGACGCATCCCCATCCCCTGAACCCATTCACCAGGAGACCCACCATGAACAAGGCCAAGCCCCAGATCTACGACATCCTGAAGCGCGAGCACGAGGAGGTCGGCGAATTGCTGCACCGGCTCAAGGAGGCCAAGGGCCGCGCCGCCGAGGACCTCTTCAACCAGGTGCGGCTCAAGCTGGTCCCCCACTCGCGCGGCGAGGAGGCCGTCGTCTACCCGCGCCTGCAAGGCGAGAAGACCACGGCGGAGAAGATCAGCGTGAGCTTCGAGGAGCACCGCCAGGTCGACGTCCTGCTCGAGGAGCTGGGCGGCATGTCCCCGCGCGACGAGGAGTGGACGGCCAAGGTCCACGTGCTCGTCGACATGGTCGGTCACCACGTCGACGAGGAGGAGGGCGAGCTGTTCCCCCTGGCCCGCAACCTGCTTTCCGACCGCGAAGCCGCCGGCCTCGCCGAGGAATACGCGCAGGCGCGCGACGAGGCCATGCAGGCCATGACGACCGAGGACCAGCGCGGCGCCGCCGAATGACGCCCCCGGGTGGCGTCATTCACCCGACTCGCCGCAATCGGCGCAGCACCGAACCTACGGGCTCGCGCTCGCACCCCTCGATTCCGGCGCGTGCCGTTCGTGCGCTCCCCCCTCCCGCGACACGAACGGCACGCGCTCGGCCCTGCAGGCGAGGCGTCTTCCAGACCGAACCGGCCGCGCCTCGACGCATGACGGCGCGCGAGCACCTCGTCGCGCATTCGCCGGACCCCGCACGAGACCGCGCGACTCAGCCCATTTCTGAAGAGTTCCCGGCCGGCAGAGACCGGCATGTCCCTTCGGACAGAACATGGCTCAATTCGACCGAACCCGGCCCTTCTAGCGAACGGCTCGGGCGGCCTCGCCGGCTCCGGCGCGGGTTTTCAGCGACCTGCTGCCACGAGCGGTCCGCGTTCGGACCGCGTGGCACCATCGGCGACCGAACCCGGCGCTTCACGACGAATGACAGCAGCGCGAGCGCCTCCTCATTCACCGAACACACAATCCAGCCCGTCCCGGGTCAGCAGGACGCGCTCCACCGATTGACCGGTCATCCACGTCAGGGTGACCTTCGCCACTCGATCGTACGACCCGTCCTGCCACGGCCGCAGCTCCGCGCCGTCGCGGTCGTGCGTCGCCACCGAATACGTCGGCGTCCTGCCCGCGTGAAACCACTGGTTCGCCCGGCACAGCGCGGCCGTCTCCGCCTCGGCGGTCGTCGCCGCCGCGATCGATCGCGCGAGGTATGCCACCACCGCGTACGGATAGACGAAGTACGCACCCACCGCGAGGCAAGCGACGATTGTGAGCACGAGCCTGCGCGCGCGAGGACGAGCCATTCCACTCATGATAGACCCAACCGCCGCTCGCGGGCGCGAGATTCGTGCATCCGGAACCTCGGGTCGCGGAGCCCCAGCCCACGCCCTCGCCCCCCGCTCTCGCCCGCATTCTCGACTTTTGTCCTAGCAACATCGACGATCGGCATGGGTTATACGCCTGGCCATGAACTGGACTCGCTTCTGTCTGCTCTCTCCTGCCCTGCTCGCCGCCTGTCCGGGCGATCCGTCGGCGTCGACCGCTACCGACCCCACGGGTACCACCGACCCCGGCACCACGACCTCGACGACCTCCACCGAGACTGCGACCACGATCGCGCCGACCACCACCGAGCCCGGCAGCGAGACCGACGCGAATCCGACCACCTCGTCGACGAGCGAAGACACCACCGCGGCCCATCCCACCACGACCACGCTCGACACCACCACCTCGACCACCGACGACACCACCACGCTCGACACCACCACCTCGACCACCGCCGACACCACGGACACCACCACCTCGACCACCGCCGACACCACCGACACCGGCGTCGTCGGCGAATGTACCCCCGGGGCCACCCAGAGCTGCTACAGCGGCCCCGACGACACCCTCGACGTCGGCGAGTGCGTGGCGGGCCAGCAGGAGTGCGGCCCGGACGAGACCTGGGGCCCGTGCGAGGGCGAGGTCGTGCCCGCGCCCGACACCTGCGACGAGCCGGGCGACGAGAGCTGCGACGGCCTCGACCCCTGCCAGGGGGACGGTGAATTCGCGTGGGGCCTCACCTTCGGCCAGAGCGGCGACGACGAGGGCGAGCGGGTCGCCTTCGACGCCGAGGGCAACGTCATCGTCGCCGCGTGGGGCAACGGCCCCATCGACTTCGGCGACGGCCCGCTGGTCAACGCCGGCTACGACGTGTTCCTCGCCAAGTTCGCGCCCGACGGCGCCATCCTGTGGAGCAAGCGCTTCGGCGACGGCGACTACCAGGGCGGTCCGGAATACGGCCTCGCCATCGCCGCCAACGGCGACATCGTCTTGAGCGGCGTCTTCTACGGCGACCTCGACTTCGGCGGCGGCCCGCTGAAGAACCCGACCCTGCAGACTGCCCTCTTCCTCGCGCGCCTCGACGGCGACGGCCAGCACGTGTGGAGCAAGTCGTTCCAGTCCGGCGAGGACGCGGCGACCCTCGACCTCGCAATCGACGCCGGCGGCAACATCCTGCTGACCGGCGTCTACTACAACTCGCTCGCCCTCGGCGGCGCCCCGCTGGTCGGCTTCGGCGGCATCGATCTATTCGTCGCCAAGTTCACCGGCGCCGGCGCGCACGTGTGGAGCCACGGCTTCGGCGATCCCCAGTGGCAGGTCGGCCTGGGCGTCGCGCCCGACGCCGCGGGCAACGTCTACGTCACCGGCGGCCTGCGCGGCAGCTTCGACCCCGGCACCGGCCCGCTCACCAGCGCCGGCTTAGAGGACATCTTCCTCCTCAAGTTCAGCCCGTCCGGCACGGCCCTGTGGGGCAAGCGCTGGGGCGACGCCGGCAGCCAGGACGTCGGCGGCCTGGCCGTCGACAGCAAGGGCCGCGTAACCCTCACCGGCGGCACCAGCGGCGTCCTCGACTTCGGCGGCGGCCCCCTCGAGGGCGACGTCGTGGTCAGCTGGCTCGCCCAGTTCGACGCCGACGGCGACCACCTGTGGAGCCGCGAGCTGTGCGAGGGCGGCTCGATCGCCGAGCGCGTGGCCGTCGACGACCTCGACAACGTCGTCGCCATCGGCACCTTCCGCAACACCTGCGACCTCGGCACCGACCCGCTGACCGCGATCCAGTACCGCGACGTGTTCGTCGCCAAGTTCAGCCCCACGGGCCTGCCCGGGTGGAGCAAGCGCTTCGGCGGCCTGCAGGAGCAGTACGGCGCCCACGTCGCCGCGTCCGCCGCCGGAGCCGTCGCCGCCGTCGGCAATTTTTACACCGAGATCGACCTCGGCGATGGCCCCGAGACCAGCAAGGGCGGCCGCGACGGCTTCGTCGTCGTCCTCGATCCGTGACAGGTCCAAGTCCTGTCAATGACCTTCAAGACATGTCTTGAAGGTCATTCTCAGGATATCGAGCTCGGGGCCCGCTCGCGCGAAAACCACCGCGCTCACGACCACCGCCAGGAGCAGCGCCGCCGCAACGCCCAGGCCCGCGAATCATCCCCGCAGCAGGCGCCCGATCGAGCGAGCATGCAGCGATTGTCGGCGCCGGGTCGTGGGCCGTCGACGCTCACCGGCGGTGGATCGTCCCGCCCTTCATCACGAAGCGGACCTGTCGCAGCGCCGCGATCGAGGCCGTCGGATCGCCCTCCACGGCCACGAGGTCGGCGAGCAGGCCCGCCTTGACCTGGCCGATGCTGTCGGCCATGTGCAGCATCCGCGCATTGACCGACGTGGCCGCGCGCAGCGCCTGGGCCGGCTTCATCCCGTAGTCGACCATCAGCTCGAGCTCGCGGACGTTGTCGCCGTGGGTGAACACGCCGACGTCGCTGCCGTTGCAGATCGGCACCTTCGCCTTCAGGGCCGCGCGGAAGCTGGTCCGCTTGTCGCGGATCGCCTGCGGCTCCGGGGCCGCGCCCTTCTTCCACCCCGCGTATTGCTGGATCGCGTCGGTGGCCGCCAGAGTCGGGCACAGGTAGACCCCGCGCTTGGCCATCAGTTGGAAGACCTCGGCCGTCCCGTGGTCGCCGTGCTCGATCGTCTCCGCCCCGGCCAGCACCGCCCGCCGCATGCCCTCGGGCGTGCTCGCGTGGACCACCACCGGGCGCTTGCCGTCGCGCGCGGTGGCCACGATCCGCTCCATCTCCGCCGGCGAGAACGTCGGCAGCGGCTCGCCCCTGGGGCCCCACGAGTAATCGCCGTAGACCTTGATCCAGTCGGCGCCGCGCCCGATCTGCCCGCGCACCACCCGGACCAGGTCCTCGCCGTCGGCCTCCTCCGCGCCCTGCGGCACGTGCCACTCCGGCGCGAAGCCTCGCGGCGCGTAGGTGCCGGTGGCGACGATCGCCCGCGTCGTCGTCAGCACCCGCGGCCCCGGGATGATGCCCTGCTGGATCGCCTGCTTGAGCCCGACGTCGGCCTCCGCCGCGCCCTCCGTGCCGAGGTCGCGCACCGTCGTGAAGCCGGCCAGCAGCGTCTCGCGGGCGTGGTTGGTGGCCCGGGCCACGCGCACCGTCAGCGGCTCGCGCAGCACCTGATCGTTCCACGACGCCTCGTTGTACGGGTGGAGCAGCAGGTGCGAGTGGCCCTCGATGAGGCCCGGCAGCAGGGTCGTGTTCGGCAGCTCGACGATCTCTGCGTCGGCGGGCGCCCCGACCTGCGCGGCCGGCCCGACCGCCGCGATCCGGTCGCCGCGGACCAGCACCACCCAGCCCGCGCGCGCCTGGTCGCCGGCGCCGTCGAACACCCGCGCCGGGCGGAGCAGGTACGCCTTGCCCGCGGCCGGCGGCGGCGGAGCGGCCGACGCCGAACCTGGATGTCCCAGGAGACATGTGACTGCGAGCGCGAGGGCGGCGGCGAGGACGGCGAGGCGGCGCATGGCGGGCAACGGATCGTAGGCCGAAGACGGCGCGGCGTCTCGCGCCCGGCCGCGCGTCGTGACGCCAGCCACCGCCCGGGGCGCCGTCCGCCCGCCCGCGAGGTCGCGCCTCGGCGTCACGGATTGCGCCACGCGCCGGCCCGTCGTCGCCCGCCCGACGGGGCGTCGGTGTCGTCGGCGATCCAGCCCGTCGTCCCCGATCGACCGGCCGTCTCCTCCGGCAGATCGCGCCACGCGTCGATCGGCGTGTCGTCGCGTCGATCTCCGTCCCCGCCGCCCCTGCACGCATGCACAGGTCGCGGCGGGGTGCCCTCAATGTCCCGAAGGCCAGGTTTTTCCCGTCACTCGATGTCGTATTGTTCGCCGTCCCACACCAGCTCGGCCGCGGCCACGTCGATCGTGCCCTGGTACTTCTGGCCCTCGGCCTCGCCGACGATCGTCCCGCCCTCGCACGTGTAGGTCCCGCCCACCCCGTAGTCCCCGCTCTGGTAGTCGAAGGAATCGGCGGTGAAGCTGACCTGGTCGGGGCAGGACTCGGTCGGCGCCTCCGGTTCGGGCGGCGGCGGCCCGCACGGGAACTGCTTCTTCGACTCGAAGGACTTGCCGATCAGGAACGCGCAATCCTCGTCGATCGGCGGCGCAGTCGTGCCGCTGCTCTCGGTCCCGGTCGTCTCGTCCGGCTCGCTCGTGGAGGTCGGGGTCGTCTCCGACGTGGTGGTCGTCGTCGACGGGTCGTCGCCGGTGGTCGTCGTGGTGTCGAGCTCGGTGGTGCCCGCCGTCTCGGACGTCTCGCTCTCGGTGCCCGGTTCGCTGCCCTTCTCGGTGCATCCGGACAGGGCCAGGATCATGATTGAACAAGCCAAGTACTTCATGCACCCAGGATAGCGCGCCGCCCCGCGCGGCGCACCCATGGCCGTGAGCCCGCGGCGACGCCCTGGGTGCGAGCTCGCCCTGCACCCGTCGAGGTCGACGCACTCCGGCGCGCAGGGCCGTCGAGCCCCGCGCGGGGCGTCACTCGCCGATCACGATCGTGCCGCCCTTGCCGACCGCGAACACCTCGCCGGTCGGCGCGGTCCAGGCGGCGAACAGCGCCTGCGCCTCCGCGGGGACCGCCGCCGGGCTCCAGCCGATGCCGTCGAACGCGACGATCGCCCCCGAGCCGTCGGCCTTCTGCTCGCCGACGGCGAAGATCCGCTGCGCCGACGAGCCGGTGAACATATGAAGATAACCGTCGAGCGCCGGATTGACCGACTTCCACGCCTGCCCGTCCCAGCGCGCGCCGAGCCCGATGTTGCGCCCGGCCACGTAGGCGAAGTCGACCGCCGTCGCCCACAGCCCGTACGCGTGTTGGGGCACCTGCAAATCGACCGCCTTGACCCCGTCCCAGCGCCACACGTGGCCGGTGCTGGACAGCAGGCTGGTCGGCGAGAAGGCGGTCACCGCCACGCTCACCTCCTTGACGCCGAGCGGCGGCAGCACGTCGGCGTTCCAGCCGCCGATCTCGGTCTTCACGCCCTTCTGGACCCGCCACAGGGCGACGTCGTAGTCGTCGTCCAACACGATCGCCAGCAGGTCCTCCGGGCCGAGCACCGACAGGCAGGACGACGTGCCGGGATCGTCCACCCCCAGGTTGCTGATCAGCGTCCACTCCGCGCCGTCCCAGCGGATGAGCTTGCCGTCGCTCGAGATCGCATAGACGTCGTCCGGCCCGCTGCCCTGCACGCAATCGAGGCGGGTGAGGATCCCGGTGTCGACCGCCTTCCAGGTGTTGCCGTTGTAGTAGAGCGCCGAGCCGGCCTTGCCCACCGTCCACACCGCCGTGGCGCTGCTGCCCCACACGCCGTAGAGATCGATGTTGGCGGCCACGCCCTGGTCGGTCCATTCGCAGTCGTCGATGCAATCGACAGTCGGGCCGGCGCACACCCCGTCGACGCACGACTCGCCGTCGTCGCACGGCTCCGGGTCGGACCACACGGTGCAGCCCGACCGCGGGTCCTCGACGCAATTGGCCACACCGTCGCCCAGGCACTGCGCGCCGCCGGCCTCGCACGCGTCCTCGCAGCCGGCCGCGCACGCCCCGTCCTGGCAGGTCTGCCCGCCGGGGCACGCCTCGGCCTCACCCCACACCAGGCAGCCGGCCTCGCCGGCGCCGCAGACCTGCACCCCGTCGGCGCCGTCGCACTGCTGCTCGCCCTGCGCGCATTCGTCGACGCACGATTCGGTGGCGGTGTTCGTCGTCTCGGTCGCGGCGGTGTCGGTCACGACATTGTCGGTGGTGCCGTCCGTCGCGCTCTCACCGGCCGTCTCGCTCGCCTCGCCGGTCTGGCTGTCGGACGCGCTGTCCGAGCCCTCGCCGCTGGTGGTCGGGACCTCCCCGGTCGATTGCGTCGTGTTCCCGTCGGTCGTGATCATCGTCCCCGCCGTGCCGGAGTCCGAATCGGTGGCGCTCTGGGTCGCCACGCCGCCGTTGTCGCCGCACGCGACCGCGAGGATGAGTAAAAGCCCCACGCAACATTTGTGCATCCGGGTGATATCCCGCAGGGGTCCACCGCGGTCAAGCGCCGCGCAGTGCTCGGATTGCCGTCGCTCCAGGCGATCCGGCCCGTCACCTAAGGCCGCGGCCTGATGCGCAAGCGAACATTTCGATGGGATGGTCGGCGCCCCCCGCCATGTCGACCGCCATTCACTCCGTCAAAGTCACCGCGCTCAAGGGCGCCGAGATCAAGCTGACCGTGCGCTCGCTCGAGAAGGGCTGCACGGTCTCGTTCTGCCCGATCCTCGCCCTGCGCTGCCTCTCCGCCCTCGGCGCGGCCGGCCCCGTCGGCCAATCCGACTTCCTGCCGCCCAACGACAGCCCCGGCGAGCTCCACGACTACGTCGCGGAGTGCCTCGAGTCGGCGCGCGCCAGCGTGCCCAAGGCCAGCGCCACCTTCACCCTGAAGCTGCGCGACGCCGACTGGCTGAAGAAGATCAAGAAGGGCGACACGCGCGACACCGCCGCCTACGCCGCGACCGCCCGTCGCGTCGGCGCGGCCTTCACCGCCGAGGGCACGCAGCTCGTGATCGGCTGGGACAGCGGCGCGGTCGAGGCCCACGAGGTGACGCAGAAGCGCGGCCGGACGACCCTCGGCAAGCCCGTCTGGGCCGCGCAGCACCTCGGCCTCGTGGCGTTCACCCTGCTCGCCGAGGACGTGCTCGTCACCGCCGGCCGCACCGAGCTGCGCGCCCATCGCGAGGGCGAGCCGGTCGCCGAGGTGTCCCTCGAGACAGGTGCGAAGGTGACCGCGATCGCGGCCGACGGCACGCGCGCGCTGCTCGGCTTCGCCGACGGCAGCGTCGCCGCCTGGCAGCCGGGCAAGGCCGCCGCGCTGGTGCGCCTCGCCGGCGTCGACGGCCCGGTGGTCGGCCTCGCCGCGGTCGGCAAGGACGTGATCGCGGTCGCCACCTCGGCCGCGGTCGCGGTGCTGCGCAAGGGCGCGATCGCCACGACCGTCGCGTCGGCCGACGGCCCGATCACGGCCCTGGCGAAGGACACGGCCGCCGGCGCGTTCGTGTTCGGCACCGCCAGGGGCGCGGTGGTCTTCGCCGACGCCGACGGCAAGGTCGCGCGCAAGCACCAGACCCAGATCCCGCAGGACTCCGTGATCGGCGTGATGCACTGCGACGCCCAGGGCACCGTCGCCGCGCTGGCGCGCCGCGGCAACCGCCTGTTCGTCGCCACGCTCGCGCCGGACGGCATCCGCTTCGCCGGGCCGATCGCCGAGGTCGACGACTTCGGCTCGACCGCCGCGGCCGACGGCCTGCTCGCCCGCGTCAACAAGGATCAGGCGCTGTACCTCGGCCTCGACGGCAGCGTGCGCTTCAGTCAGACCCTCCCGAAGGGCGTGCCCGACCCGCGTGTCACCCGCGACGGCGGCGGGCTGATCGTCGCCTCCTCCGAGTCCCGGCACACCGCCGAATTGCGCGCGCCGACAGGGGCCGTGCTCGCCAGCGCCTACCAGTACGGGCAGTACTTCGACGACGGCATCCCGCTCGGGCGCGACGCCGCCCTGGTGTGGCTCAGCAACGACAGGGCGTTCCGCTTCACCGCCGCCGGCAGCGAGGAGCTCTCGATCCGAGTGCACAATGCCGCTGCGATCGAGCGCACCGGCGGGGCCTTCGCCATGCTGCGCGAAGAGAACGAGGACGGGGAGAGGGAGGACGGTCGGCTGGTCGAGCTCGACGCGAGCGGCCGCGTGATCGCCGAGCTCGGCAAGGTCCCGGCCGACGACTTCCTCAACTCCGGCGGCCTGCTCGCCAGCGACGACGGCTCGCTGTTCAAGGCCTCGATCTACGACTCGCAGAAGGGCCACGTGCAGCATTGCTGGGTCCGCGAGGGCGCGGCGTTCCGCGAGGTCCCGGCCCCGTGGGACGGCGACTGGCCGACGTTCTCGGCCGACGGCCGGCGGGTGGCCTGGCAGTCGCGCGAGCACGACGCCTTCGTCCTCTACGACCCCCACGCCGGCCGCGAGCTGGCGCGGATCGAGCTGGACGGGTACTTGTGCCAGTTCGACGGCAGCAGCCGCCTGGTCATCAAGAGCGGCGCCACGCTCCACTGGTTCGGCGTCGACGGCGAGCCGTGCGGCGAGACGCCCCTGCCGGCCCGCGAGATCGTCACGCCGCCGATCACGCGCCTGCTGCCGACCGGGGGCAAGCGCGGCGTCGTCGTCGTCACCGCCCTGAACGCCTTCGTCCTCGGCGGCAAGGGCGAGCCGGCCCCGCTGCACGGCTCCATCCCGCTCGCCGCCACCGAGACGGCGGTGGCCGTCGCCCGCGGCTGGCCGCTCGAGGTCGTCGACCTCTGAGGCGATCTCGAGGACATGTCCTCGGGAGCATGTCCCCGAAAACCTATCCGAGAGGGCCTGTCGTGACGGACATGCCCTCGCGGACAGCCCGTCACGCCGGCAGCAGCCGGCGCCGCAGCAGGTCGAGCACCTGCTGCAGCGCCGCGTGAGTCGGCTCGCCGGGCGCGTCGACGAGGCCGCCGGTCAGCACCGAGTGGTGCTTCTTCAACAGCTCCTCGGGGTGGCCGTCGCGCTGGTCGAGCTCGACCGCGACGAAGCCGTCGCCGAGGCGCTCGCGCAGGAACGCGAACCGCTCCGGCGGGACCAGCGGGTCGCCGTGGAAGCGCAGGCCGAGCACCTGCAGGCCCTCGCGCGCGCACCGGCCCGCGACCGTCGCCAGCTCGTCCGGCCCGCAGTCGATGCTCCGCCGCTTCCGGGCGGTCAGGCCGAGCGGCAGCGACGGCTGCGACAGCACCGGCACCAGCACCCGCGGCTCGGTCGCCATCGCCAGGGCGAAGCCGCCGGTGAAGCACATGCCGACCGCACCGACGCCCGGTCCGCCGCAGCGCCCGTGCTCGTGGACCGCGAGCGCCCGCAGCCAGTCGACCACCGGCGAGCTGCGGCCGGTCGCCAGCATCGTGAACTCGCGGCTGACGCACACCTCCGCCAGCACCTTGACCGCGCCGCGCAGGCGCGCCAGCGGCCTCGCCTTCGCGGCGTCGAAGCCCGGGGTCCCGAACAGCTGCGGCAGCGCCACCGACAGGCCGATCGCCACCAGCCGATCGGCGAAGCCCAGCACCTGCGGCGAGATGCCCGGCATCTCCGTGATCACGAGGACCGCCGGCCCCGCGCCCTTGCGGTACACCGGGTGCGCGACCCCGGCGTGGGAGAACGCCTCGCAGGCGTACGTGAACAGGTCGCCCTCGGGGGCTTTCGGCTTGGCCATGAACCTCTCCTGCGCGCATGATGCCCGCGCCCGCGCGCGACGGACAAGCGGCGCGAGCGGTCCGCAGACACCTGTCTCTTCGGACATATCCACTCCGCGAGCGCCGAGAACCCCGACCCACCGGCGCGCACGCGATCGCCGGAGCCCCTGCGCACCGGCGCCCGCGGCCGGGCGAGGAGATCCTCGCCGGCGCGGGCGCCCGAGCTCAGCGACCGGTCGTCACGCTCAGGGCGTCAGGCACCACAGCGTCGAGCGGTCGATGCCGCCCTTGTAGGCGACGTAGCCGGAGGTCTGCTCCGCCGGGCACTGCGACGGCGCGGACACCCACGGCAGGCACTTCGAGCCCTGGCCGTCGTCGTCGTAGCAGTGGCCAGGCCGGCCCTCGCCGCCGCAGTAGAGCGCGGTCGGAGTGTCGACGCACGGCTCGCCGAGCGGCGCCGGGTCGATGCCGCTCATCTGCAGCGTCGCCTCGGGCAGGCACAGGTTGTAGCCGCCGCCGCAGTGCGTGCCCGCCGGGCAGCCGGGCGCGTCGGACAGCACGTCGCAGACCTTGCCGCACTCGTCGCCGTTGCCGAAGTCGACGCAGCGCAGGCCGGACTCGCAGTCCGAGTCCCAGCCGTTCGGATCGACGAGGGTGCAGCCCTCGCCCTCCTTCTTCGCGCCGCCGGTGACACACACGCCGTCGGTGCCGATCGCGTTGACCGGCATGCAGTACTGGTCCGCGGGGCAGGCGTCGTCCGTGAACGGCGAGCAGCCGTTCGGCCGCCGCACGTCGTACTCGGCCTCGTCGATCCACCAGCACGCCCCGCCCTCCACCGGCTCGAGCAGGTCGCCGTTCTTGACCATCTCGCGCAGCTCGACGTAGCGCACGACGCCCTGCGTCTGGTGCGGCGACACCATCTCGACGATCTCGAGCTCGCCGGACACCGCGACGAAGACCTTCTTGTACACGTTGGCCTCGAGATCCTCCTGATACACGACCGCCGAGCTGCTGACGGGCAGGTACGACTGGATGTTGTTGGGGATCGCGTGGTTGGGGTCCGGATCCAGGGCGTGGACGCCGACGGCGAGGTCGCCGTCGAAGAGGATCCGCAGCAGGTCGAACAGCGCCGGGTCGCCGGTGATGCTGTCCTGGGTCGAGGGCGAGCGGATCCACGGCACCGGCATCGCGCTCTCGAGCTGGAACTCCTGCTGGCTGAGCAGCTCGATCCCGAGGAGCGGCAGCTCCTGGCAGTCCTCGGGCATGATCGGCCCGCCGGTCGTCGTGTCGCCGGTGGTCGTGTCCGTGGTCGTGTCCCCGGTGGTCGTCGTCTCGACCGCGCCGGTGGTGGTCGTCGTGTCGCCGGTCGTCGTGTCGACCGCCGTCGTCTCGCCGGTCGTCGTGTCGACCGCCGTCGTCTCGCCGGTCGTCGTCGTCGCCTCGGTCGTCGACGTCGTCTCGGTCGTCGGCCCGATGGTGGTCTCGGGCTCCGCGGTGGTCTCGGTCGTCGTCGTCAACGTCGTCGGGCCGCCGGTGTCGGTCGGGTCGACGTGCGAGGTGGTCGGGCCGGCGGTGTCGGTGCCAGTGTCGGTGTCGGTGCCGGTCTCGGTCTCGGTCTCGGTCCCGGTCGCGGTCGTGTCGCCGGTGTCCGCGGGGCAACCAGCAGACAGCAGCGAGGCGCTGAATGTAAACAGGGCGCCGGCCGAGAGGCGCGGCAGGGCGAATGAAGAGATGGTCTTAATCATGCGGGCGCACCATATCCGTTAAGCGCGGTGAATTGGCAACAGCGGCCCCCGGGAATTTCGTCGGCGGCCGCCGGCGCGAATGCAAGCACTCGCGCCGCGGGCCGGCAGTCGCCCGAATCGCCGCATTTGCGCGCGGCCGCCCCCCGCGCCGGCGCGCACGCGATGTCGGAATCCTCATTGTGGGCAGCGCGCGGCCCGACGCGCGACAGGGCGAGCCCCCGACCAAGCGCCCGTGGCCCGCGGTCACGCCGGCCGCCGCTGCGCCGGCGTTGCGGTCGAATCCCGCCATTGCCCGGAGTTCTCGCACGCGCGGCCGCGCCGGCCTCATGCGTGATCCGGCGCAATACGGCGAGTCGCCGCGAGATCGCGGGAGCGGTGCCGCGGCGCTCCGCCGCTCACATTCCGAGCGCCACTGCGCTGGCCTCGACCGTCGCCCGCGTGACCGCGGCGGCGAACTCCAGATCGAGGTTTGCGACCTCGTCGGGCCCGGCCATGCAATGATAGTTGGCGTAGCGGAATTCGCTGGTATCGGTCAAGAACACCGCCGGATAGCCGGCGTCCCAGAACGGCGCGTGGTCGGAGCGGCGCAGATCGGCGAACAGCTCCGAGGTCTCCTGGCCGGCCGGCAGCTCGATGAGGGCCCGCCGCAGGCCGATCCGGTCGGCCGCGGCCGCGTAGGCGAGCGCGTGCTCGTGCGCCTTCGAGCTGTTGACGATGGCGATGAAGTCGCCGCGGAACTGGTTGGCCTCGAGCTCCGCGTACGCCTCGGAGAACACCAGCTCGAACCCCACGGGCACCGTCTGGCTGTTCTCCGCGGCGGAGGTGAAGGCGATCATGTCGAAGTTGAAGTCGACGACGATGTCGTCGCCGGCCGCAGTGGCCGCGGCGACGTAGGCCTCCGAGCCGATGAGCCCGTCCTCCTCCTCGTCCCAGTAGGCGACCTGGACCGTGCGATCGAACTCGGCCTTGGCCAGGAGGCGCGCGATCTCGAGGGTCGCCGCCACCCCGCTGGCGTTGTCGTCGGCGCCGCGGCAGTCCGAGATGTGATCGTAGTGCGCGGCCACCAGCACGATCTGCTCCGGGCTGGTCTTGCCCACCCGCCGGCCGACCACGTTCACGCCGCTGCCGTAGTCCATCAGCACGACCTCGTAACCGAGCTCGCTCAGCCGATCGGCGCACAGGTCCTGCACCGCCTGCCAGTGCGGCGTCCCGGGCGTGCGCACGTCGGCGATGAATTGCAGGTCCTCGGCGTAGGCCGCGGGGTCGATGCAATCCGCCAGCGCCTGCGGCGACGCGGCGCACGGGTCCGGCTCGCCGGTGGTCGGCTCCGCGGTCGTGGTGCTGCCGGTCGGCACGGCCGTCGTGCCGCCCCCCGTGGTGGTGGTCGTCGTCGACGTCTCGCCCCCGGTGGTCGGCTCCGTCACCGTCGCGCTCCCGCCGGGCTGCCCGCAGCCGAGTCCACACACGAGCAGGAGCCAGGAGTTCCGCCGCAGGTCGTAGGTCATCGCGGCGCGGATCCTACCACGCCGCCGGCAGCACGAGCGCGGCCCGTCACGCCTGTCCGAAAGGTCAGCTCGCAGCGCCCGGGCGGCCCAGCGGCGCCGCAGGTCGATCGCGTGGTCCTCGCATTCCGCGGTGTCCCGCCCACACCCGCGACGCCGAGGGGATCGCGCGGCGTCGCGGGCCCGCCCGCGGCCCTGCACGAGTCGGCCAGAGCCGGGCGAACTCGAGCTTGATCGCGACCCACTGTTCCGGCGGCGATCGATCGGGTGGGCCGTCCGCGACCTCACGCACGCGGCGTATTGCAAGCCGAGCGTGTTCCTGCGGGTCGAGGGTGTCCGTTGCCTGCGCGGGCCGGCGCCCGAGGGCCGCCTGCTCTTCATGACCGACGGCCTCCGCTTCGTCCCCGCGGGCGCTGCCGGATCTTCGCTCTTCGCCGCCTTGACCGACGACGACGACGATGCGCAGGTCGACGACCTCGAGGGCAAGGCGAGATTCATCCCCGCGGGCGCCGTGACCACGAGCACCGTGCCGGGTGGGCAACCGATCACGCTCACCCTCGCGCTGAAGAGCGGGACTTCACACCCGAGCTGCGGAGCTGGTGCGCGGCGACGGCACGGGTCCTCGTGAGTCCGGCGCCGCGCCGGCCGCTATCCTCGTCGAGCGCGCTCGGTTATCGTCGCGCGCGATGCCCCGCGCCTCGCACTCCTATCAATCGCTCGTCACCGTCGGCTCGCTCGCCCTGCTCCTCGCGCTCGGGGCTTGCAGCGGCGCCGACGACGAGTCCGGTGAATCCAGCGAAGGCACCGGCAGCGACGCCACGACGACCACCACGGACGCCACCACCACCACCACCGCGACGACCGGCCCCGACGCACCGACCACGACCTCTCCCACCACCGACTCGAGCACAACCACCTCTTCCACCACCGACCCGGGCACCACCACCGACGGCACCACCGGCGATCCGCTCGCCTCCCCTGGTTGCGGCCTCGCCCCGCCCGATCCGCCCGACGGCATCAACGTCATGATCGACGCCGGGCCCGAGGGCGACGGCATGCGTCGCTTCTATCTCCGCCGCTCGCCCGACTACGACCCCAACGTCCCGCACAGGCTCATCTTCGGGTTCGCCGGCACCGACTGGGTCGGCGACATGATCGAGCCCTACTTCGGCCTGCAGGGCGACGACGTCGAGCCGATGCCCGACGAGATCTTCGTCTACCCCGATCCGCTGTGGCGCGACTTCGAGGGCTGGGGCAACTACGGCGGGTGGGTGCTCGGCCCCTACGCCGCGCCGGCCGACGGCGACCAGGACCTCGTGTTCGTCGAGGCGGTGATCGACTACATGGCGGCGAACTATTGCATCGACCGCGAGCGGGTGTTCGCCACCGGTCACAGCTGGGGCGGCGACATGGCGCACGTGGTCGCCTGCTTCCTCGGCGACAAGTTCCGCGCCGCCGTCCCGGTCGCCGCCAACTCGCCCTATTGGTTCGACGACGGCGGCACCTTCATCGATTGCGTCGGCGACGCCGCGGTGTGGACCATGTTCGGCCAGGCCGACGACCACTTCAATAGCCAGCAGCAGGGCCTCGAGTGCCGCGATTTCTGGCTCGACGAGCGCGGCTGCGACGGCCTCGACGCGGCGGTGAACCTCGACCTCGGCGACGCGCCCGACGAGTGCGTCGAATACCAGGGCTGCTCCGCCACCACCCGCTTCTGCCTGTACGGGGCGCAGTACGCCCACCAGATCCCCGGCGATTACTTCGCCGCCGCCACCATGGCGTTCTTCCGCTCGTTCTGAAGCGTGCTACCGTCGCCATCATGCTCTGCGACGTCGAGGAATTCCGCCGGCTGTTCCGCGTCCACATCCCCGTCGCCGAGCACGCCGCGTACTACCTCGACACCCTCGCGCGCTCGCCCGAGTACGCCGGCCTGCCCGCGCTCGCCGGGCGCTTCGCCGCCTTCGAGCAGCGGCTCGCCGCGCGCGGCCTCTCGGTCGGCGACTACCGGCAGCAGCAGCTCGTCGCCCTGCGCGACGCGCTGGCCGGCACCGCCGCCTTCCGCCGGCTGTGCGCCGCCGCCGTCGGTCCGGCCCCGCCGACCCGCAATCGCCTGTCCGAACAGACAGGTGCATGGTTCGCCTCGATCGACCTGCGCGAGGCCAACTTCAGCGTGCTCGAGCTGCACGACGACGAGGGCGCGCTCGGCGGCGGCCCGTGGGCCGAGTTCTGCGCCGCGCGCGGCGTCGACCCCGTGCTCGCCGAGTCGAAGGCGTTCCGCCAGGCGGTGTTCGGCTACCTCGAGCCGAAGAAGGCCCAGCGCGTGCAGCTCGGCTTGACCGCCGCCCTGGCCGACGAGCTCCGCCGCGACGGCCTCGACGACCGCGCGATCGCCATGCTCTCGCACGACGAGCTGATCGTCGGCTTCCCCGGCGACGACGCCGGCCTGGCGCAGCTGCGGCCCCTCCTGGCCCGCCTGGAGGCCGCCCCGCGGCGCCCGGCGGTGCGCGCCAGCGTGTTCCGCAGCGCCGTCCTCGAGCCCGGCGTCGAGCTGCGCAGCTTCTACGACCTCGTCGGCGACGCCCCGCCGGTCCCGCGTCACCGCGCCCTGGTCGGCGTCCCCGGCAACCTGTTCTACGTCTACTTCAAGCGCCACGTGCTCGCCGCCCCGCTCGATCGCCGCGACCTCTACTTCCGCGTCGAGCACCGCCTGGCCCAATGGGTCGTCGACGACGAGCCGCCGGCGAGCTCGTGAATCCAGTCACCCGACTCCTATCATTCATCGCCGGTGTTCACTTGCAAAGTTGCAGTCGAATGCTCGGCGCGAAGCGGCCGCGTTCGGCGGCGTCGGCCTTGCGTCGGCCCGCGGAGTTGGTCTAGTCCCTTCGCGTGCCCCCCGAGACCCATCGCGCGATTCACGCCGTCTGGCGGCTCGAGTCGGCCAAGCTGATCGCCGGGCTCACGCGGTACGTCCGCGACATCGGCATCGCCGAGGAGCTGGCCCAGGACGCGCTGGTCGCCGCGCTCGAGCAGTGGCCGACCGCCGGGGTGCCCAACAACCCGGGCGCGTGGCTCATGACCACCGCCAAGCACCGCGCCATCGATCACCTGCGCCGGGTCGAGCGGCACGGTCGCAAGCACGTCGAGCTCGGCCAGGCCATCGACGCCCGCCGGGACGAGCCCGCGGCCGTGCTCGACGCGGCGCTCGACGACGACGTCGGCGACGACCTGCTGCGCCTGGTGTTCACCTCGTGTCACCCGGCGCTGTCGAGCGAGGCCCGCGTCGCCCTGACCCTGCGCCTGCTCGGCGGCCTCACGACGCAGGAGATCGCGCGCGCCTACCTCGTGCCCGAGCCGACCATCGCCCAGCGGATCGTGCGGGCCAAGCGGACCCTCGCCGACGAGAACGTGCCGTTCGAGGTCCCGCGCGGCCCCGAGTTGGCGGCGCGCCTGTCCTCCGTGCTCGAGGTCATCTACCTGATCTTCAACGAGGGCTACTCGGCCACCTCGGGCGACGACTGGATGCGCCCGACGCTGTGCGAGGAGGCCCTGCGCCTCGGCCGGATCGTCGCCGGCCTCATGCCCGACGAGCCCGAGGTCCACGGCCTGGTCGCATTGATGGAGATCCAGGCCTCGCGCGCGCGGGCGCGGGTCGGCCCCGGCGGCCAGCCGGTGCTGCTCAACGAGCAGAACCGGGCCCTGTGGGACCGCCTGCTGATCCGCCGCGGCCTCGCCGCGCTCGAGCGCATCGACGCTCTGGGCGGCGCGCGCGGCCCCTACGCCGTGCAGGCCGCCATCGCCGCCTGCCACGCCCGCGCCCTGACCCCCGAGGCCACCGACTGGGCGCGGATCGCCGCCCTCTACGCCGCCCTCTATCAGCTGTCGCCGACGCCGGTCATCGAGCTCAACCGCGCCGTCGCGGTCGCCATGGCCGAGGGCCCGGCCGCCGGCCTGGTGATCGTCGACGCCCTCGTCGACGAGCCCGCTCTGGCCCGCTACCACCTCCTGCCGGGCGTGCGCGGCGACTTCCTGTTCAAGCTCGGCCGCTTCGCCGAGGCCCGCGTCGAGCTCGAGCGCGCCGCCTCCCTGACCCGCAACGCCCGCGAGCGCGACCTCCTGCGCGAGCGCGTCGCCGCCTGCGACCGCGCCCTCGCCGGCGAGTCGCGCTGATCGCGAATCCTCGCACCACGAGCGGACGAGCCGACGCGAGTCGGCGACCTCGACGATTCGTTCGACCTGGCTGAAGTGTCCGCGCGAACGGCCGGCCGCCGCTTGCTCCGCGCGCCTCCTCAATGCGGTGAGGACGGGCGGCGCGGCGGCCAGGACGCGCGCGGCGAGGTCCCGCCGAATGGCCACAGTCCGGGCGAATGTGATATCGAGCACTGGTGCGAATCAGGGGAATTCCTATGCCTGCGCGCCATGCACGACAAACGTTCGAAGTTCCTCGCCGCCGCGGTCGCTGCCGGAGTGTTCGTCACGTCCAGCCCCAGCTTCGCGCAGGGGGTGCCTTGGTCGATCACCCTCGATCAGCTCGGCTGCCGCGAGCAGACCGACGACCCCGAGCTCACCGAGAACGACGAGGTCTTCTTCGTCATCACAGTCACCCGGACCGACGGCACCTCCACCGTGGCGACCTTTCCGAGCGACCTCGAGATCACGATCGCCGAGGGCGAGGTGCGGACCATGGGCGTCGTGATCGCGTCCGGCGACCTCGCGGTCAACGACTCGGTGCTCGTCACCATCGCGATGTACGAGAACGACGTGAGCGACATCGGCACGTTCATCGCCAACCTCGGCGGCGCGATCCAGCCGGTCGGTCAGGCCGCGTGCGCCTTCGATCCGATCGGCTGCGTCACCAGCAACGCCGGCAGCCTCGCGGTCGCGCTCGGCAACGCGATCAAGAACATCGGCCTCGGCAGCGGCAACCCGTTCCTGGGCAGCTTCTCGGTGTCGGTCCAGAACATGGGGGCCGGGCTCGCCACCAACTGGATGCCGGGCGTCGGTCTGGCCACGATCGACGCCAACTGGCCGCTGTTCTTCCAGGGCGTCGCTTACGCCGGATGGAGCTTCCTCGATTACTCCGACGGCGCCTTCTGGGCCACGTTCACCCTGCAATTCGGGCAGCCCCATCCATGATTCGCGGCTGCGGCCGCCCCGGCTCAGCGCCCGGCCACCGGCGCGATTCGCAGCTTGCGCAGCGTCAGCGCGTGCGCCAGCCCGTCCTGCAGCGAGCTCAGCGTCTTGAGGCTCGACAGGTCGAAGCCGAGGCCGACGATCGTCCCGGCCATGCCGGGAGACAGGCCGACCAGCAGCATTTGCGCCCCGAGCAGCCGCACCGCCTGGCTGGTGCGGACGATCAGCTCGGCGGCGTCGCTGTCGAACAGCGGCACCCCCGAGATGTCGACGATCACCACGCTCGCGCGCGCCTCGCCGATCGCGTGCAGCAGCCGGTCGGTCAGCAGCTGCGCCCGCTGGGCGTCGAACAACCCGACCAGCGGCACCACCAGGATCCCCTCGTGGACCGGGGCGATGGGCGTCGACGCCTGGCGGATGACGTCGAGCAGGCGCGTCTTCTCGGCGAAGGCCGCCTTGAGCTCCTCGAGCTGCGACTCGAGCTGGCGCACCTCGAGCTGGGCCGCCTGCTCCTGGAACGCCTCCTCGCGCTGGGCCACGAACCGCATCGACCCGACCAGCACCAGCTGGAACAGCCAATCGTCGACCCGCTGGCGCTCGGCCGGCTCGGCGTCGGCCGCGGCGGCCAGGACCAATTGCCGCAGCGTCGTCGTCAGGTGGCGCAGGTCGGCGTAGCCGAGCTTCCCCGCGAATTGCTGGACCAGCGCCAGCATCGCCTCGCGGCCCGCGGTGTCCTTGCCGCTCGTCACGTCGGCGCCGAGCGCCGCCACCATCCGCGCCGCGATCGCCTCGCAGGCCGCCGCCCCGGCGCTGCGGAACACGCTGCCGCTGCGGCGACCCAGGCGCTCGGCCAGCGCCGCGACGAGGCCCGTCCGCTCGCGTTCGATCCACTCCGATTGCGCCTGCATCGTCGGACCGCCGCTAGAAGCTGACCAGGTACGTGCACGACGAGCCGCCCTCGTCCATGCAACCACCGGCCCCGTGCTCCACCAGCGCCGGCGCGCCGACGCGAGAGCAGCAGCCCTCCATGATGCCGATGTTGAGCGGGCACGGGCCGAGCGTCGTCCACACCAGCGTCGCGCTGTGGTCGTCGTCGAATTCGCAGGTGATGCTGCCGATGTCGGCGGCGCGGGCGTTCATGCGATAGGCCGCGTCGAGGCCGAGGAGCAGGCTCTTCGCGTCGTCGAGGCCGGGCGGGAACGGGGCCGTCTCGATCATCTTCTTGCCGACGGCGATCAGCGCGCCGCGGCCGATCTTCTCGTAGATGGCGAAGTAGATGTCCATCGCCAGGTTGATGTCGTACCAGCGCGTCGGATCGATGCGGTCGACGCCGGCGTCGCGCAGCACCTTCTGCACCAGCGCCTCGGAGTGGCCGAGGCCGAGCAAGAATGAGTAGAGCGCGGCGCCGTTGTATTCTCCGCCCGACTTGCTGGTTCGCATGAGGCCTCCGACGTCGCTCGTCGCGTGCGACCGGGGCGCGCCTCGAAGCATCGAGGCCACCGCGCACGTGGTTTCGCGTATACCTCGGGCCGCGTCCGATTGTCCAGTTCGCTCGGGCGAGCGGCCCGGCCGCCTGCGCACATTCTTTCGCCGCCCTCTTCAAATGGCGGGAGTCGCCGCTCGCCTCGACGTGCGCTCCCCGATGCCGCGACGGGGGCGCCCCTCCAGTCGAACGGGTTTCACCTCCGGCGCCGCCCTCGCGTGTCACCAGCACCCATCGGCCGACGTCCGCGTCAGAACGCGTTCTAGCGCCGCCTCTGCCGGAGCGCCGCACCTCGCTCGACCTCTGCGTCGGGCCTCCGCCTCGCCCCGGATGCCGGACCGCGCGGCGCCGCCCGGGGCCACCCGACTTTCGGCGGAAGAATGCACATTCGCCATTTCCGCCGCGCCCCGGGCGACGCGGCGAATGCGATTCGCCGGTCCGCACAATCACCACCGATCATCGCCGTGACGATCGGCTCACGACCCCAGCCCCGCCTCGCGGACCAGCAGCTCGACCAGAGTCGCCGCCGGCATCGCCCGGCCCAGCGGCGCCCCCTGCCCTGCCCACAATTGCATGATGTCGGCCCGGCCCTGCGCCGCCGCGGCCGCGCGGATGTCCCGGGTCAAGCGCTGCTGCTGCGGGAACGGGGCCGCCTCGACGGCCGCGAACGCCTCGCAGAAGCGGTTGCGGACGCCTCGCGCCGGCCGGCCGCTGAACGCCCGCGTCACCACGGTGCGCCACGCGGTCGCCAGCGCCGCGCGGTGCGCCTCGCTGGTGCCCGCCTCGGGGCAGGTCATGAACGCGGTGCCGAGCTGCACCGCCGACGCGCCGAGGCCCAACATCGCCCGGATCGCGCGACCGTCCATGATCCCGCCGGCCGCGATCACCGGCACCTTCACGCGCGCCGCGATCTGGGGCACCAGAGTGATCGTCCCGATCAGCGCCTCCTCGAACGAGCCGAGGAAGGTCCCGCGATGCCCGCCGGCCTCCGATCCTTGCGCACACACTGCGTCGACGTCGAGCGAGGCCAGCACCACCGCCTCCTCGACCGTCGTCGCCGTCCCGATCACCGCGATCGAACGCGCGTGCAGGGCCTTGATCTGCTCGCGCGTCGGCGCCCCGAAGGTGAAGCTGAACACCGCCGGGCGGGCGCGCAGCACCGCCTCGAGCTGATCCTCGAATTG
The DNA here is from genome assembly GCF_026965555.1 of Nannocystis punicea. GTDB lineage: Bacteria > Myxococcota_A > Polyangia > Nannocystales > Nannocystaceae > Nannocystis > Nannocystis punicea. The sequence goes on from NZ_CP114040.1 coordinate 6,950,535, forward strand.
CGGCGTGGGCGGCCCGGGCGGCGGCTCGGCGGGCAGTCCGAGCTCGCGGCGGAATTCGCCGAGGATCGGCGACACGCGCGCGGCCGCCGACGGATCGGAGGGCGCGTCGGCGCGGACGAACAGGTTGAGCGCGAACGGCTGCGACGTCAGCGTCCGCAGCTTCACCGCCGCGGCCTCGATCTGCGCCTCGGTCATGTATGCGCAGCCGAGCGAGCCGAGCCCGCCCGCGTTCGACACCGCGGCCGCCAGCTCCGGCGTGTCGGGTCCGCCGGCCATCGGCGCCTGTACGATCGGCCATCTCGTCCGCAGGGCGTTCGTCCGTTCGTGCCTCATCACCGGGGATCATGCCACCACCCTCGGGCGTACGCCCACGCCGAACTCTTCCGTCCTCGCCGTGACCGGTGCGATTCGGGCCTGGGGCCGCCTCATCGCGTAAGGTGAGCCCGTGGTCTCGTTCTCCGTCCTCGACCTCGCACCGATCGCCCAGGGAACCGACGCCGGAGCGGCCCTGCGGAGCACGCTCGAACTCGCCCGGCACGCCGAGAAGCTCGGCTTTCACCGCTTCTGGCTCGCCGAACATCACAACATGCCCGGCATCGCCAGCGCCGCGACCGCGGTGGTCATCGCGCACGTCGCCGGCGGCACGCGCACGATCCGCGTCGGCGCCGGCGGCATCATGCTGCCCAACCATGCCCCGCTGATCATCGCCGAGCAATTCGGCACGCTCGACGCATTGTTCCCCGGCCGCATCGACCTCGGCCTCGGTCGCGCCCCGGGCACCGACATGCGGACGACTCGCGCCCTGCGGCGCAACCTCGCCGGCGACGTCGACAACTTCCCCGACGACGTCGGCGAGCTGCTCGGCTACTTCCGCCCGGTCGTGCCCGGTCAGGCCGTCCAGGCCGTCCCCGGGGCCGGCGCCGACATCGAGGTGTGGCTGCTCGGCTCGAGCCTCTACGGGGCCCAGCTGGCCGGCATGCTCGGCCTGCCGTACGCGTTCGCCTCGCACTTCGCCCCGGCCGCGCTGATGCGGGCGATCGACGTCTACCGCCACCACTTCCGCCCCAGCGAGCGGCTGGAGCGGCCGCACCTCATGGTCGCCGCCAACGTGATCGCCGCCGACACCGACGCCGAGGCGCGGCGGCTGCTGAGCTCGCTGCAGCAGATGTTCGTGTCGCTGCGGACCGGCCGGCCGGGCCTGTTGCCGCCGCCGATCGACAACTACGACGCTCGCCTGGCCCCGCACGAGCGCGCGATCCTCGACGAGGTCCTGTCGTGCTCGTTCATCGGCGCCCCGGACACGGTTTACGCCGGCCTGCAGGGCTTCCTCGCCCGCACCGGCGCCGATGAGCTCATCATCACCTCGCAGATCTTCGACCCGGTCGCCCGCCTGCGCTCCTACGAGATCGCCGCCGAGGTCCGCGACCGCCTCCACCGCGCCGCCACGTGATTGTCATGTCCACCGCCAACGTCGCCGCCGATCACTACGAGCTGTACTACTGGCCAGGGATCCCCGGGCGCGGCGAGTTCGTCCGCCTGGTCTGCGAGGACGCCGGCGCGCCGTACCTCGACGTCGCTCGCCGGCCCGCCTCGGAGGGCGGCGGCGAGGAGGCCGTCGTCCGCGCGCTCGAGTCGCTGCCCGGCCTGCCCGCGTTCGCCCCGCCGATCCTCCGCGTCGGCGAGCTGGTGATCGCCCAGACCGCCAACATCTGCGGCTTCCTCGGCGATCGCCACGACCTGTCCCCGGGGACAGAAGGCGGCCGCGCCGAGGCCATGCAGCTGCAGCTGACGATCTCCGACCTCGTCGCCGAGGCCCACGACACGCACCACCCGATCTCCGTCGCGCAATACTACGAGGACCAGCGCGACGCCGCGAAGCTGCGCGCCGCCGCCTTCCGCGACGCGCGGATGCCCAAGTTCCTCGGCTACTTCGACCGCGTGCTGCAGCGCAGCGGCGGCCCCTGGCTGCTCGGCGACGCCTGCTGCCACGCCGACCTGTCGCTGCTGCAGGCCCTGCTCGGCCTCGAGTACGCCTTCCCGCGCGCGTTCGCCCGCCACGGCCGCCGCGTGCCCGCCCTGCTGCGTCTGCGCGACCGCGTCGCCGAGCGCCCGCGGATCGCCGCCTACCTGGCGTCGCCGCGGCGGCAGGCCTTCAACGAGCACGGCATCTTCCGCCGCTACCCCGAGCTCGACGCGGCCTGAGCGAGGTCGCCCAGGACGTGACCTTCAGGACATGCCCCTGGGGACAGAACGTCGCGGGCCGCCGCGGCTACCCCCCGATGCCGCAGCACGACAGCGCCTTGGCCTCGAGCTGCACGAAGTCGTTGCAGATCGGCTCGGACGCGCACATGCCGAACTTGACCTCGTCCTCGAAGCACTCGCAGGCCGCCTCCGTACAGCGCATGACCATCAGCGGCTCGCCGGCGCATTCGCGCGAGAACTCGCAGGTCGACGGCTCACCGTCGCCGCCGCCGCCGATCGTGCACACATTGCCGAATCCACACACGTCCTCCTGCGCGATGCCCTCGTCGGTGCACGGCCCTTCGTTGCCCTGCTCGAGGTCCTCCACTTGCGAGCACGTCAGGCCGGCGTGACACTCGAACGACGCGGTGGCGGCGGCCAGGCACTCGCCCTCGAGGTCCGCCAGATCCGCCTCGCAGTCCTGCGGGCACGTCTGCGCCTCCTCCGGCGTCAGGCCGACGCACTTGGCCAGCATGACGCAGTACTTCTCGCAGGTCGTCGCCTCGGGCTCGCCGGCGCCGGTGCTCGTCTCACCGGGGCTCGTCGATTCGGAGTCGGCCGTGGTCGCGGGCGTCGTCGGCGATTCGGTCGTGGTCGGCTCCGTCGCGCCCTCGGTCGACGTCGCCGATTCGCCCGCGGTCGTCGTCGTGCCGACGGTCACCTCGGTGGGGTCGTCGTCGGTGTCGTTCTTCTCGCCCGCACAGGCGCCGAGCAGCAGCGCCACGGAGAGGAGTCCCTGTCGATGAATTTTCATGTCGATTCTCGCTGGTGCGCAGCCGCGTGGCCACGAATGAGGTAACCGCGGAACTGCGCCCCGCGGCCGGCGTTCCCGTCGCTATCGGCCCGGCGCGGGCGGAGCTGCCCGCGTCCCTCGATCCTTCTCAGTGGCCGGCCCCCGGCGATTCTGTCGCCGTGGTCCGGGGCGGAGGGACCCTTGAGGCCATCGCGCGGCTCGGCGCGAACGGAGCTCCCTCGCCAGCGAGGGCGATCCGTCCCGCACGAATCGGGCGTGGGCCGAAAGAAGGAACCGTCCGACTGCATGCTCCTGTGCCATGTCAGTGGTTATCGCAGCGACCCCGATCGCCCTGTCCCTCGTGCGGATACTCCGGCGCCGGTGAGCTCGAGAAAAGGGCCCGAATGACCCGGCGCCGCGAACAACGCCGTCCACGGTGGGCCTCGTCGCCGACCGCATCGAAGCCGGCCCGCTCGCACGTCGAGCACCAGCCCACGCGCCGGTCGCCCGCGGGCCGCCGGCTGCGTGTCGCTTTGTCGGACCGCGGCCGCCTCGTACCATGCGGTTCGGATCTCCATGACCACTCGCCGCCGCTTCCTCGCGCTCACCGCCGCCCTCCCGGCCGTCGCCTGCGGCCCGCGGCCCGCGACCGTCTCGCCCGAGCCGCCCGTGCGTCCGCTCGATCTGCTGGTCCTGGGCGGCACCGGATTCATCGGCCCGCACCTCGTCCGCCACGCGGTCGCCCGCGGCCATCGCGTCACCATCTTCACCCGCGGGCGGCGCCAGACCGACCTGCCCGACGGCGTCGTCCGCCTGATCGGCGACCGCGACGGCCAGCTCGGCGCGCTCGCGGGCAAGCGTTGGGACATCGTCGTCGACGACTCCGCCACTCGCCCCGAATGGGTCCAGCAGTCGACGCAATTGCTCAAGGACCAGGTCGGCCGTTATCTCTTCACCTCCTCGACCGGCGTCTACTACCCCTATTTGCAGCCCGGCGCCGACGAGACCCGGCCGGTGCGCACCGAGGTCACCGATCCCGAGGACGGCTCCGAGGCCTACGGCGTGGCCAAGGCCCGCTGCGAGCGCGAGGTCCTGCAGACCTTCGGCGATCGCGGCCTCGTCGTCCGGCCGACCTACATCGTCGGCCCCGGCGACACCACCGATCGCTTCCCCTACTGGCCCGTCCGCCTGCAGCGCGGCGGCGACGTGCTCGCGCCCGGGCGCCGCGATGATCCGGTCCAGCTCGTCGACGTCCGCGACCTCGCCGAGTTCATGCTGCGCCTGCTCGAGGACGGCCGCGGCGGCATCTACAACGCCGTCGGCCCGCGCGAGCCGCTGACCATGCCGCAATTCCTCGAGGCCGCGCGCGCCGCGGTCAATCCCGAAGCTCGCCTCGTCTGGGTCGACGACTACGCGTTCCTCGAGGCCCACCAGATCTTCGATTCTGTCCCTTGGGTCCTGTTGAAGGGCAACGACCTCGGCCACATGTCGACCCGCAACGACAAGGCAGTGGCCGCCGGCCTGCGGTTCCGGCCGCTGGCCGACACGGTGCGCGACACCCTGGCCTGGTGGCCCACGGTCCCGGCCCAGCGGCGCGACGCGCCGAAGTTCTCCATCACCCCCGAGCTGGAGGCGCAGGCGCTGGCCGACTGGCGCGCGCGGGGCTGATCGCGCGCGGCGCCGCGGCCTCGGGCCCCGATCGACGCGCCGCTTTGGAGATGTCCTTCAGGCCAGGCTCGTCGCGCGGCACCAGCACGATCCGCGCCAGCTTCAGCTCGCCGCGGTGGGTGGCGAGGAAGCGGACCAGGCGATCGAAGCGGAGGTGGTCGCCGCCCTCGCGCAGCCACGGGACCTCGACGCGCAGCGTCGTCGGCCCGGTCCACGACAGGCGCGCGTCGGGCTCGACCAGCCGCACCGCGGCCACCGCGAGCTCGCTGGCCTCGCGCAGCACCAGCTCGAGCTTGCCGAACCACACCGCCCCGTGCAGCAGCCAGCGCCCCAGATCGCCGACCGGCAGCGGGTAGCGGCCGATCCGGCGCCGCAGCCAGCGGTCGGCCGGGACCTCGCGGTCGACCGCGCTGCGGGCCAGCGCCAGCACGTTCCACAGCAGGAACGCCGCGAACAGCTGCGGCACCATCGCGACCGAGCACACCACCGCGGCGAACACCCCGGCGACGCGGACTGCCCCCCACAGCTCGTGCGGCGGCCCGCGCTCGGACCAGGCCGGCAGCCCCTCGCGCAGCGCCTGCTCGAGCGCCGTCTCGGCGAAGCTGCGATACGGCCCGCGGGCGATCCGGGGCTGTTCTTCGAGCGCGCGCATCGAGCCGAGCCAAGGCTAGCAGCCGCGCCGCAACCGCGCACGCACCCCGCAGCCCGCGGCCGGGCTCGCTGCGGCTCCGTGCGCGGCCCCATGGCCTACGGACGGCGACTCACGCCAGCAGGTCGCCGGCGGCGATCGGTGCGATCACCCGCTCGCGGAACAGCGCGTAGCACACGCTGCCCGCCGGCAACTCGAGGTCGCCGTGGACCAGCGCGGCGAACACGGGCGGCCCGTCGGCCGCGGGCAGCACCGCCGAGGTCGCCCCCTCGCCGGCGCGGATCCGCCGCAGAAACTGCTCCGCCGATTCATTGGCCGTACGCGTGAAACCGCGCGCCCCGCCCGCCCCGCGCACGATCACCTGTCGGCCGCGCGCGGCCGCGTGGAGCAGCGCCAGCTCGAACATCGAGATCCGGACCCCGCTGGCGAAGTAACCGATCATCTCCGGGCAGATCTTCGTGATCGCCTGGTTCGACGTCGCCACGTTGTTGAACGCGAATTGCCCGGTCGAGTAGACGTCGAGCCAGTGTATCGTCGATTCGGCGACGTCGAGCACCAGCGGCAGGAACACCCCGTTGTCGCCCTGCAGGTCGAACTTCAGCTCGACCTTGCGGGCGTCGAAGTGCTTCCCGCCGAGGTCGCCGCGCAGCATCATCCCGGCCCACGCCCGATCGAGCTGCGAGAACGACATGCCGGCGTAATTGTTGACCACCATCACCGCCCAGCGGATCCCGCGGGCCCGCGCGCGCTCGCGGTGGACGTCGACGAATTCGGCCGCGCCGTCGGGGGGCGGACCGCTGCGCAAGTCGCCCGAGCTCTGCGCGATCGGCTGGCCGTCGGGCCCGTCGAACCGCAATTGATAATAGGAGCACACCCCGACGTACTCCCATTTATCGTCGTAGAAAGCGACCGACAGGTCGATGTCGGTGGTCCGGCCGCCCTCGGGCTCGCACCAGTGGAGGAACAGCCGCACCACCTCGCCGGCGGGCAGCGCCACCCGCGAGCCGCGCGGCAGCGACACCGCGGCGCGGCTCGCCGTGCGCTCGTTGAACGGCACGATCACGTCGCGCAGCCCCTCGTCGAGCACGCAGGTGTGAAACCCCGGCTTGTCGGCGAGGCGGCGCAGCAGCTCGTGCTCGACCGCCTGGCCGGCCGCCGCGATCGCCCGCGGCTGCAGCGGGGCCCGCCGGTCCGGCGCCGACGTGCCCTTCGTGACCTGTCCCTTGGGCCAGAACACGCGCACCGCCGCCGGCCGCCCGCGCGCCGGCAGGTGGCCGTGCAGCGTCAGCAGCAGCGGGTTCGCCAGCCGCGGCGCCGCCGCGACGAACGCCGAGACCACCACGTCCTGCGCGGACGCGTCGGCGCCCGCGACCCGCAGCGCGTGGTCGAAGCGCCGGCCCAGCTCGCCCGGTCGCGCCTGCAGCCGCTCGATCATCGCCGCCGCGTCGCCGGCCCGCGCCGCCGCCTCGATCGCCGCATAAAAACCGACGAACCGCGGCGCCGGCGTGCCGTCGGGCGCCTTCTTGCGGACCACCGCGAACGCCCGCGCCACCCGCGGGAACTTGTCGGCGAACTCGTGTGGGTGGAGGAACTCGCCCAGCCACTGCCAGTACGAGCGGTGGCGCAGCATGTCCTCGATCAGCCCGTCGGGGTGCATCGACTCGAGGTGAGCCAGCACCGCCCGGCGCAGCGGCCGGCGCAGCGGCGCGACGCGGAAGCGGTACGCGTGGGTCACCACGGTCACCGTCCGCGCCTTCGGCAGCCGGCCCCCGCCGGCGAAGATCTTCTTGACCTTGGCCGCGAGCCCCGCCGTGTCGGCCCTGTCGGCCGCGGCCTGCTCGACCTGGCGCCGCACCACCTCGCCCTGCAGCGACGGGTCGGCGTAGGAGTACACCGCCAGAGTGCGCAGCACGTCGGTCGCGGTCGCCAGGTGGGCCCGCGCCACCGCGAAGGTCGCGGGCGCGTTGCACTTGCGCAGCAGCGCGCCGAAGATCCGCGCCACGTTCTCGCGCACCGCGATCTTCTCCGGCAGCCACGCCAGCACCTGCTCGCCGAACTCCTCGACGATCGCCCCGAGGTCGCCCGCGTCGACCGACGACATCACCTGCTTGCGCGCGCAGAACGACTCGAACAGCGCCCGCGCCGCGGCCGGCAGGCTCTCGCCGAGGTCGAGCAGCTTGAAGCGGACCTTCTCGCGCGGCAGGCTGCGGGCCAGGAACAGGCCCGGCTTGAAGAACGGCGAGCCGCGGTCGACGTGGTGCTCGCACACCGGGCACGCGCTGTAGTTGGCGCCGTCGAAGCAGTGGTCGCAGACCACGTGCATGCACGGGCTCAGCACGTGGGTCGTGCCGACCCGCCGGCAGAACAGGCACGGCTGGCCCTCGGTCTGCAGGAAGTGGCACAGCAGCTTGCGCAGGTACAGCTCCGACGTGTCCTTCGGGACATCCTCCGGAAATCTGCGGAACAGCGGGGTGTAGCGGACGTTCGCGCCGACCTGGGCCGCCAGCGCGGCGGCGACGAAGCGCGGGTGCAGCGCGAGCTCGTCGGGCGCCAGGGTCGCCAGCCGCTGCCGCAGCCGCCGCGACAGCACGTAGCCGAGCTGCGCCAGCTCGAGCTCGATCGCCTGCAGGTGCCGCTCGCTCGCGGTCGCCCGGCCCGGCTCGACGAACACCAGCCCCTGGCGGCGCAGCAGCGCCTGGCGCGTGGCGGTGAACGTGACTTCCATGGCGACCAGGCGAGAGAGAAGGTGGAGGTAAGCGTCCGAGCTGGTCTTCAAAAAGAGGGAGAAGGAAGCCCGGACTAAGCCTCCGCGGTCAGCGTAGAGCGGCCGCGGCGCCGGCGTCAAGCCGCGCGGCCGCTCGCGCTCGCTGCACCCTCGCGCGATCTTTTGCTACGAACGGGGCCATGCTGCGAAAGCGCGCCCGAACGATCCTCGCCTGGAGCGGCGGCAAGGACTCCGCGTGGTCCGCCGTCACGCTCGCGCGCGACCCCTCGGTCGAGCTCGTCGGCCTGCTCACCACCACCCGCGAGGGCGACGGGCGCGTCGTCATGCACCGCACGCCGCGGGCCGCCCTGCTCGCCCAGGCCCAGGCGCTCGGCCTGCCAGTGTGGGAGGTCGCCCTGCCCGACCCGTGCCCCAACGCGGTCTACGAGGTGAAGATGGGCGACGTGATCGCCCGCGCCCGGGCCGAACAGATCGAGGCGATCGCCTTCGGCGACCTGTTCCTGGCCGACCTCCGGGCTTACCGAGAGGACATGCTCCGAGGGACAGGTCTTCGCGCCGTCTTCCCGCTGTGGGGCCAGGACACCGGCGCGCTCGCGCGGGCGATGATCGCCGGCGGCCTGCGGGCCACCGTCGTCGCAGTCGACCTCGCGCGCCTGTCGGCGGCCTGGCTCGGCCGCGAGTTCGACCGCGACTTCCTCGCCGAGCTGCCGGCCGACGTCGACCCGTGCGGCGAGCGGGGCGAGTTCCACACCTTCGTCACCGACCTGCCCGGCTTCGCCCGCCCGCTCGCGCTGAACCGCGGCGACGTGTTCGAGCGCGACGGCCACGCCTTCCTCGACGTCGCCCTCGCGGCGCGCCCCGACGACTGACGCACCTGTCCTTCGGGACACGCCGCTACCGCCGGCCCGCTCGCGCGCCGCACACCTGTCCTCCGGGACACATCCTCGTCCCGGCGATCTCCCACGAACCTGTCCTTCGGGACACGCCCCGGTCGACGCTCAGGCCATCGCCTTGGCGGGCGACTTGGCGAGGACCCAGTTGATCAGCAGGCTGTCGTGTCCCGGCGCGATCGCGGCGATCGTCTCGGGGCGCAGGCCGAGCCGCGCGCGCGCCTCCGCCAGCGGCACCGGCAGCAGGTCTTCGAGCCGCGCCTCGAGCATCGGCTTCGCCTCCCGGGCCATGCGCAGGCCGATGCGGACGTTGTGCCACACCCCGGGGACGTGCAGCGGCAGCAGCAACGAGTAGATCACCGCGCTCAGCCACAGCATCGCCGAGGCCGAGCCGAACCCCTGGCCGATCATGAACGCGAACACCCCGATCTCGCCGGCCGGCGTGGTCGGGAAGCCGGTCAGCACGTGGACCAGGTCGTGCGTGGTCGTGTAGCGCAGCGCCAGCGGGTTGTCGGCCAGGCGCTGCTTCATCTCGTCGCTGATCACCAGCGGCTCGAGCTTGTCGCGGTCGAGCTGGTGGGCGAACGCGCGGCCGACCGTCCCCTCGGGCAGCGCCCGCAGCTCGGCCATCTCGACCTCCAGGCACGGCGTCGGCAGCGTGTGCAGGCGCTCGTTGCCGGTGTGCTTCGACCCAGCCAGGTAAGCGAACTTCAGCGCCGCGATGTCGCCGAGCGATCGGCCCTCACGCTGCATGCGGCTGAGCTCGCGCATCTCGCTCCATTTCATCTTCTCGTCTCCTCGGGGCCCGCGCGGGCGTCGGAGCGGGCGCGCGTCTTCGCGCCGACATCGGCTCCAAACGGCTCTCCGGCGGGCTCCGGACCAATATTGACTTAATGACCGGATTTGTCAAACTGGTCAGAGATGAATTTCGAGACCCTCGACGAGATCCGCGCGGTCCTCGTGGACGCGGTGGGTGACATCGACCCCGAGAGCAGCAAGGGCAAGAAGCGCCTGAAGATCGTCGAGGCCGCGATCGGCCTGTTCGTCGCCCACGGCTACCGCAAGACCAGCATCGACGACATCGCCCGCGCCGCCGGCATCGCCAAGGGCACCGTCTACCTCTACTTCGCGACCAAGCTCGACGTCCTCTACGTCGCCTGCGCCCACGAGAAGCTGCGGCTGTTCGCCCTGCTCGACGGCATCGACGCGCCGACGCTCGCCCCGCGCGAGCGCCTGCGCCAGTGGGTGCGCGCCTCGATCCTCATGGTCGCCGCCTCGCCGCTGCTCACCCGCGCCTCCGCCGGCGACCCCGACATGCTGGCCGCGCTGCTCGAGGCCATGCCCGAGCGCGTCGACCAGGCTCTGGCCGACGCCCGCAGCTTCATCGGCCACCTCCTCGACGCCGCCGTCGCGCCGGCGCAGTGGACCGACGAGGAGCGCCACGCCCGCTTCGTCGCCCTGCAAGCGCTCACCCGCTTCGCCCCGCTCGTGCGCGACGATCCGCTGCGCCAGGGCCTGACCATCGAGCAATTCGCCGACGTCGTCGCCGACATCTTCGTCGACGGCATGCGCGTCCCCGATCGCTCGCGCGCCTGAAGCTCACGCCCGGGGCGGCTCGTCCGTCCCCGCCGCGACCGCCGCGACCGCCGCGTCGGCGCGCCGACCGATCCGCCGCGCCTCGAACCCCAGCACGGCCAGGACCACCGCGAGCGTCGCCCCGAAGCCGCCGCCGAACACCCACACGACGATGCCGAACTCGCCGTAGTCCTTCAGGTCCTTGTCGAGCAACCCCGCGAGCGCGAACTGCAGCGTCAACCCGAACGCCGCCGCGCCGCTCCACAGAAACGGCTGGCTCTTGGGCCAGGCGAGACCGATCCGCAGCACCAGCAGCCACAACGTCAGCGTCGTCCCGCCGAACAGCCCCCAGAAGAGCGCCAGGCCGTCGAGCTTGGTCTTCGGCGCGGCCCACACCGCCAGCACGAACAACCCCGCGAACGTCACCCAGTGATGCTCTCGCCCGAACCGCAGCGCCGGGTCGGCGCGCGCCCACGGCCGGTACAGCGCGTAGACCACCGCCAGCCCGACGAGGTAGATGAACGGCGCGTGGAGCAGCGCCCCGGCCCAGACCCGCTCGTGATGCAGCCCGCAGCCCGCGAGCAGCAGTACCAGCGCGATCGCGTGGGGTCCCCGACGCATCGCCGGCGAGCCTACCACAGCTTCGCCGCCGATCCATCCGGGGCCCGGCTCCGCCGCACGACCGCCCTCGCGCGAGCAACCTGTCCTTCCGGACACTCACGGCCCGCCGTATCGACCTGTCCTCGCGGCCATCTCGACCGCCGGCCCGCTACATCGGGATCGGCACCAGCTCGGCCGCGAAGCGGAAGATCAGGTACTGGTGATCCGGGTTGCCCCCGCCGCCCGGCCACATGAACGGGCTCTGCGGCGGCTTCACGTTGGGCGGGTCCCAGTTGAACCACATCCACTTCGCCTCGGGCGGCATGTCCATCGGGCACACCAGCGGGAACTCGTTGCCGGCCATCGGCCCGCCGTTGTACGGCGTCGTGTTGTCTTCGCCGAACGCGACCGCCCCGTACGGCGTCCCGACGTCGTCGACCCAGCCGACGCTCGTCGTGTTGGGATCGAGCGCGCCTGCGTTGCACTTGCCGATGTGGTCGTTGATGACCTGCAGCGACGGCCCGCCGCTGCCCGGCTGGTAATCGACTCCGGTCGCGCACACCTCCCAGCCGTCGGTGCCGGTGAACACGTCCTCGCCGAAGTTGCCGCCCCCGTCCTTGCGGCGGAAACGGGCCAGCACCCCCTGGGTCGTCGACGAGTCGGCCCAGGCGATGATGTACAGGTAGCTGGCGTTGTCGGCCTCCTCGTAGGGCACCACGTACTTCTCCGGCCCCTCGCCGCAGTTGAAGATCTCCCCCGCCGTCGTGTTCTCGATCCCGCCCCAGTACATCGAGATGTTGTCGTCGGTGCCGTACGCGAACCCGTAGGCGTTGTCGGCGGTGATCACGATCTCGATGTCGCTGGCCGGCTCGCCGGTCGTCTCCGTCGTCTCGCCGGTCGTCGTCGTCGTCGACGTCGTCGTCGTCGACGTCGTGTCCTCGGTCGTGCTCGTCGACGTCTCCGGCTCGGTCGTGCTCGTCGTCGTCGTGTCCGAGGTCGTCGTGTCGACCCCCTGCGTCGTCGACGTCCCCTCGGTCGTCGTCGGCCCCGTCCCCTCGGTGCCGACCGTGCTCGTGCCGCCGGTCGGATCGTCGGTCGACTGCGTCGTCGACGTCGGATTCACGTTGCCGGTGGTCGGCGCGGTCGCCGTCGCCGTCGAGGTCGAAGTCTCGCTCGCCGACGCGCCGCTGGTGTCGCCCGAATCCGGGCACGCGGTGGTCAGCAGCGACAGCACCGCGATCGGGAGCGATGATCGAGCGAAATTCAAGGAACAGATTCTCAACATGGCGCCACCTTACCCGATCGCGGAAGGCGGCGGCGTTCGATCGACGAAGCCGGCCCGAGCGACCGTCACGCGAGCACGATCGCGCCGACTCGCGCCGGCCCGAGCGCCTCCGTGCCGCCCCGATTCGGGCGGTCCCCGGGGCCGTCGTCCTCTCCTGCGCCTGCGCGCCGCGCGGGTACATCCACGGGTCCGGCGACGAAAGCATCGCCGCCACCTCTCGCAGCGACGTCCACGAACAGCGAAGGATCGATCCGCGGTGCTGCGAATCGATCCTCCGTGTCACGTGGGGGCGGCCCCCGCTCGTCCGGCGCTGCTGTCGCCCGGCTCGAGCGGTGGGCCTCCCTTCGAGCAATCACGGGAGCGGCCGGCGTCCGGCCGCCTCACCCGTGTCGCCGCGTCGAGGCGGCTCGCGGGCCGCGCTCAGCGCCCGCCGCCGGCCGCCTGCATCAGCTGCTCGACCTCGCCGTAGTTGACCACGCCGGCCACCGTCGTGTTCTTCTTGGTCATCGGCCGCCACACGAAGTCGGGGTGGCGCCGCTTCGACCCGCCGATCCACTCGCCGCCGATGATACGGCCGACGCTGTCGAGCTCGAGGATGTAGTCGTAGCGCTCGGTGAACGTGAACGTCGCCACGTTGTCGACCAGCTGCTGGTTATAGCCGGGGCCCGCCTCGTTGATCCAGTACACCTCGGTGCGGACGCGCCGCAGCTCGGCGGCCTTCGGGTTGAAGCGGTACTTCGAGCCGCCGCGGCCGAGCATGCTGTTCGCGGTCGAGGCCGAGACCTGCTCGTCGCGCGTGACCTTGTAGCCGACCACCGGGTGGTTCCAGACCTCGCGGTCGTAGGTGCGGTCGAACACGAACGATTCGCCGCGGGAGCCGAGCAGGTTGGTCAGCGCGACGTGGAAGCTGCCGGCGTTGGTGTCCTTGCACGCCTGGCTGCCGGGCCAGCCGACCGAGTTGCAGCGCAGCGACATGAAGCGGACCGACAGGCCCTCGGTGTAGGCCAGGCTGATGAGCGCCTTGAGGTCGGAGATCTCGAAGCGCACCCCGTTGAAGGTGATGCCCTTCTTCGGCTCGCGCTCCATGATCGCCGCGGGCGCCCACGCGTGGCAGATGCCCATCCACGTCTCGATGCAGCGGCCCCGCGACTCCCCGCGCCGGCGGCCGCACATGCGCCCGCCCCCGCATTCGGAGTCGTACCGGCACCGCTTGGTGCCGCCGATGCTGCCGACGCCGAACCGGTTGGAGATCACCGTACCGACCCCCGAGCGGCCGAACGCCGCCCCGTACTTCTCGGCCGGCGAGCGGATGTTCGAGCCCGCCCAGCGGTAATTGATGCTGTCGTTGTAGGTCGGCCAGTAATAGCCCGGCCACGGCGTGCGGTCCGCCCAGCCCGAGCGCGGCAGCTCGTCGAGCTCGAAGTTGAAGTCCTTGCTGAGGAGTCGCGGGTCGTCCGCCTGCGACCAGCCCTCGCGGTACAGCAGCGCCTCCTCCTGCTCCTCGGTGAGCGCCGGCTCGTCTACTTCGTCGACGGCGACCTCGTCGATGTCGCTCTCGTCGAGCGGCTCGTCACAGCCGGGCAGCGCCGGGGCGAGCAGGCCGAGCAGCAGCGCGGCGCGGAGGGTGAGTCGGTCCGCGAGACGGCCCGCGGAGGATGAGGATGGAATCTTGAATGACATGAGACACCTCGAAAATGGTCTGACCGATTCGCACCTTCTCCCTCGTCGTCCGCGGCAGGATCGCCGCGGGGTCCTGGGGAGCAACATCGAGGCCAAGCGGTCGTCACGCAGCGTCGAGCGACAGCCTCGCATGATTCTCCTCTCGTCTCGTGGCGCCGGAGAGAGCCCGCCGGGGCGGCCTCCTGCGTGAGCGCGATTCACAGGACCGACGGATCGATCCCGACATTGACGGGCAGTGCGACGGTGACGAATCGGCTCACCGAGACGACAGGCGAGCGCGGCGCGGCGTGGGTCGCACGGAGGAGACCGGCGGGAGATCCATCGAGTCGAGGTCAGCGTGACGGTCGCCGGTTGGGTCTGGACGAACCGCGGGGAGGAGCCGTCGCGGGGTCGTCGCCGAGTCGGGGGGAGGGCCGCCCGATCTGCCGCTCGGGCGCTGCGCCGAGGTCGGCGCGGGGACTCGGTGGAATGGTCAGAGGTCCAGCGGCGAGGCGAGGGCCTCGCCGCTCGAAGCGGAGCGCTCGAGGGCCTCGAGCGCTCCGCCTCAGGCGGGCCGGCGGGCGCGATCCTCAGGCGATCGTCCGGCCGGCCCGCGTCGGCTCACTTGCCGACGTGCTTGCCGACGCCCTTGCCGACGCCCTGCTGCACGAGCATCGCGCACTCCGAGCCGACCACGTAGATCAGGTCCTGCTCGAACTGGCCCGGGGTGACCGGAGTCGGCTCCTTGCCGAAGCCCTGGTCCTTGCCGAAGCCCTGGTCCTTGCCGAAGCCCTTGCCCCAGCGCTTACCCCAGCTCGGCTTGCCGAACCCCGGCTTGCCGATGTCCTTGCCGATGCCCTGCTCCTTGCCGAAGCCCTGCTCCTTGCCGAAGCCCTGGTCGACGTCCTTGCCGTAGCCCTGGCCGTAGCCGTGCTGGCCGTAGCCCTGGCCGTAGCCCTGCTGGCCGTAGCCCTGCTGGCCGTAGCCCTGACCCCAGCGCTTGGTGAAGCCCGGCTTGCCGATCGTCTGCTCGAGCTCCTGCAGGATCTCCTGCTCGAGGTCCTGGTCGATGTTCTTGCCGACGTGCTTGCCGATCGTCTGGCCCAGCTCCTGCTCGATGTCCTGCAGGAGGTCCTGCTCGAGGTCCTGGCCGATGTTCTGGTCGAGGTCCTGGACGAGCTGCTGCACGAGCTCCTGCTCGACCGTCTTGCCGATGTTCTGCTCGAGGCCCTGCTCGAGCTGCTGCATGATGTCCTGCTCCAGGTCTTGCTCGAGCTTGCCGACGTTCTTGCCGATGTTCTTGCCGATGTCCTTGCCGATCGTCTGGTCGAGCTCCTGCAGCAGCTCCTCCTCGACCTTGCCGACGTCCTTGCCGAAGCCCTGGCCCATGTCGCCCTTGCCGAAGCCCTGGCCCATGTCGCCCTTGCCGAAGCCCTGGCCGGGGTTGAGGTCGATGCCCTGCCCGGTCGGTTTGCCCGGCATCACGCCCTGGTGCTGGCCGACGCCCTGGGTGCCGCCCCAGCGCTCGCAGACCGCCACGCCGGAATCGGCGCACGCGCTGCGGCACGAGCGGTTGGTGTCCTCGGAGTCTGCCGCCACGTCGCAGGCGGCGAGGCACTCGTCGGCGTCGAGGATCGTGCACGAACGGTTCTGGGTCAGCTGCTCCACCTCCGCCAGGCAGGTCTCGAGCTCGAGCAATTCGTTCTGACCATAGCCCTGATGGCTACCGCCCCAGCGAGCTTCCTCCGACGCCGTCGCCGTGACAGGCATCGAGAAGGCGAGCGCCGGGAACAACACAAGAATGGTACGCAACATGGGAGGGTTTCCTTTCTGTCTCGAAAGCAGCCGGCGGGTCAATCCCGCCTGAGCTCTTCCGGTCGAACTATTGGTTGGTAGTCCCGGGTAGGCAAAGCTACGGTGTGGTGAAGCGCAAACGATGACGCCGACCATCGCCGCGATACCCCCCTCCCAGAGCCGTTATAACCGCGAATTTCAGGGAATTGCCGGGTCCCCGCGGCCCCGGCGGGGCGCGCGGAGAACCGCTCGAACGGGCCTCGTTTCGGCCGCTGCGACCGCCTCGCCGACTCCTATCAATGTCGTCCGGTTGCCCGCGATCGTCGGCCGCGCCGGAGTCGCCCGCGCCAGCGCGATATCGTCGGTCGATCGGCGAATATGACAGTGTGTCGGCGCGGCGATGAATCTGACAGTCCCCTCCCATTCACGGCGCCGCCGCCCGCTCGCCCGCCACCGACCCAGCACCCAAAAGACATGTCCCCGACGACATGTCTCCTGAAAACATGCCCTCGAGGACATGACCCTTCGGCTGTGCCATCACGGCCCCGGCAGGCCGCGGCGCGAGAGCCGGTCCTCACGAAGGCCGCGGCCCGGGCTCCGCGACCGCCGTCGACGCGAGCGTCGCGCCCGCGCCAGCCACGGCAACGCCAGCAGCCAGGCCGCCCCGCCCGCGTTCGCGCTGCGGCAGCCGCAGCCCTCCGCCCCAGGGTCCTCCTGCGCCGCGGTCTCGCCCGCCGACGACCCGGCCTCGCCGCCCTCGTCCTCGCCGGACTCCCCTCCGTCGACGGCGCCTCCGGGCAGGTCGTCGGCGCCTCGCCCGAGCTCGCACCCGTCTCGCCCGTGCTCATGCCGGTCTCCCCGGACTCGCCCGTCGCGTCGGAGCTCTCCCCCGGATCCGGCTCCCCGGTCGTCCCGCCGCTGCCGTCGGTCTCCTCCCCCGGATCGAGCGCCTCCTCGACGTCGCTCGCGTACAGCCAGCCGTAAACGTCCTCGTCGGGTTGCCCCCCGATCACGGTGCTGACATACGCGGCTCGGCGAATACCAGCATGGGTTGGACGGTGGCATATCCGCCACGGGTCGAGGGTTTCCGAACGACACGACGCCAGGCGCGTGCCGTCGGCTCCGGCGAATGCGGTGCCCCTGGCGAGCTGTTCGACCCTCCATTCGCAGACCGAAGAGCGTTCCTGTACACCCATACTCGGCCCCGATCGAATTCCCGGTCGAACGCTGTGAGCGCATTAGCCTACGCGCCGATCGGGACGACCCACGAATTCGACTTCGGCTCCGTAGCTGCCACCTGCTTGCGGGGCCGTGCCGTCTCTTCGGGGTGCAAATCGGAGCGAGCCACCTCCGCAACTCCGTTCCGGCCTCCGAAGCGAAGGTTTCGACCGCGAGCGAAATCGACGAGTCATGGGCGAACGATTGCGTCGCTGCCCTCGGTCGACGCTTCTGCGGCCTCGAGTGAAGCAATGCCGAGTCCCCAGATTTCGAGCCGACGGCGCGAATCGGCGCGCCTCCGAACGCAGCGTTTACCCCTTGACAGGGCGTCGTCTCGCTATTCTTATGGCCATGGTTTGGCGGAGGGACGCTGCGACGCGAGTGCGCGCATCGGACCTCGCGCGCCGAGGATGAATGGGTAAAGAACATGAGTGAGACGTTGGATACGCTGCGGGTCAATTGGATGGGTCAGCTCTACGCAGAGGGTGACAAGTTCCTCCACCAGCTCACGATCCCCGGGACGCACGACTCCGGGACCTCGGGTCTACTCCGTGGAGGCGCCTCGAGGTGCCAGTCGATGACGATCCAGGAGCAGCTCGAGGCCGGGGTGCGCTTCCTCGACATCCGCCTCGTCCCCGAGGGCAACGACCTTCGGATCTGGCACGGTGATAGCAAGATCGGCAGCAAGACGAATGTCATGTTCTCGGAGGTCATCGATGTGTGCACGGGCTTTTTGGGCGCGCACGGCACCGAGTGCATCGTGATGTCGATCAAGAACGAGCACCACGTGTCTGCCGACGCGTTCGCAGCGGCCTTGCGACCTTTCTACGCCTCCGCGCTGAAGCAGGGCGGGACGGACCCGAATAACCCGGCGGACCGCCTGTTCTACACCGCCACTTCGATGCCCTCGCTCGGCCAGGTGCAAGGCCAAGTCGTCGTGTTCCGCCGCTACGGCTCCGTCGCCTCCGATCCCCCGTGCATCGACGGGGTGACCGGCTGGCCCAATGGCCCCGGCGGGGGCAAGACCTCGAACCCGACCCGCGGCGCGATCCCGCTGATGATCCAGGACCACTACAAGATCGGGATGGGCGACTGGAATAGCGTGAAGTGGCAGGAAGACATCCTTTCCTTTCTGACCCAGGCGCAGAACAACCCGCTCACCTTCGTCACGTGGTGGTTCAACTTCATCAGCGCCTCGGGCGGCGACCTCCCGTACAGATTCGCCGACGAGATCAACCCGCTGCTCACCGAATGGCTCGAGGCGGCGCTCGGCAACGCCACGGTGGTGAACCGGATCGGCACCATCCCGATGGACTTCCCGACCTCGCGCATGATCGACGCCCTGATCGCCACCAACTTCCCGCCCAGCGATCGCTTCATCGAGCTCAACGACCGCGACTTCGTGTTCTGCCTGGCAGGCAGCACCCGCTACCTCGCAGATTGCCACCAGACGCACGCCGGCGGCACCTACTACGGCTGGAGCGACGGCACCCCGTGCAATCACCGACTCACCACGCCCAGCGACCCCGCCGACCGGCTCCTCAGATCCGGCACGGTGGTCTGCATTCGGACCATGCAGGCGGACATGGGGGGCTACATGTACCTCGACGCCAGCTCGCAATTCAACCTGTACTACAATGACGACACCGGCGAGGACGAGCAGTGGGTCGTCGAACGGGCCGATCCCCAGGTCGAGGGTTACATCCAGCGGGGCGAGACGCTCCGCTTCCGGAGCGTGAAGCAGACGGCCAAGCAGGGCAAGTCGATGTACCTGTCGGCGGAGAGCGACGGTTACCTGGGCACCCGACCCGACCCGACCGACGGGGGCGACAAGAACCTCGGGATCGACTGGATCGTCAGTTGACTCGACGGTGCATGTCCTCAGGGACATGCGGGGAGCGCGGCGACGGAGCGCGCGCGGTCGTAGGCCCGACGCGGATTCGTCGCCGGCAAGGCCGAGCTCGCCCCGTCTCCGCTCGCGCGCAGCGCCGCCCATGAATATTCGGACATGCCTGAGAAGACATGCCCTGATCGCCATGTTATGATCATCCACCGAATCGGCGGATGACGCGAGGGCCGATTCGGGCGCCTCGACGGCTCGACGCGTCCGCCGGCCGCGGGGGTCGTGCTCGCGCACCGTCGGTGAGCGAAGTCCAGCCGAACCCTGCGCCTCGGCCGCTCGACTCGTTCACCGGCGGGTCGCAGTCGCGTCTCGCCGATGCGCGACAGGGGCCCCTCAACCCTCGTCCCCGCCGCGCCCCTCGTGCTCCCAGCGCACGATCGGCCGCCCGTGCAGCGGCAGCCGCGTCCCGGTGTTCCCGCACTGCGGGCAGCGGAGCGTCTCGAGCGTCGGCATCGGCGCGCACGCGCTGGCCCGGCCCGCGCTCACCTGCACTTCGGGACAGCCGCAGCGCGGGCACGCGAGCGCCTCGCTCACGACGACTCCGCGCGCTTGCGCAGGCGCTCGCGCAGCTCGACGGGCACCGACTCGTGGCGCCGCGGATCGGCCAGCGGCCGCACCAGGTCCTCGGGCGCGATCAGCCACGGTGGTTCGGGCGCCTCGTCGAGCTCGTAGAACCCGCCGCAGAAGCACGCGTGCGGGCACGACGCGCACACCGGCTTGCGGACCCGGCGCTCGGCCAGGTACTGCGCCAGGTTGACCGTCTCGTTGTTGACGAACGCCATGTGGCGCTCGAGCTTGCCGAGGTCGCCCTGCATCAGCGCCTCGTGGCCCGGCATGAAGCAGAACGGCAGGTTGATGACCTGCAGCTTCATCCGGCCCTGCCACGCCTCGATCACCGTCTGCAGGGTCGCCGCCGCGCGGGCGGTGTCGGGGGCCAGCATCGCCGTCGCCCGCCCGAACGGCGTCAGGAATTGATAGTTCACCCAGCGCAGGCCGAGCGACCACGCCAGCGCAGTGATCGCCTCCAGCTGCCCCTCGTTGTGCTTGGTGATCGTCAGGTTGAGGCCCAGCTCGACCCCGCGCGGGGCCAGGCGGACCGCGTTGCGCACCCCCGCGAGCGTCTGCTCGAAGGCCTCGGCGACCCCGACGTTCTGCGCGTGCGTGCGGGCGTCGGCCCCGTGCACGCTGAACAGCAGCGACGACAGCCCCGAGTTGACCAGGCGGGCCGCGAACGCCTCGTACGCGCACAGCCGGCCGTTCGTCGTCACGTTGATCGCGCGGTAGCCGAGCGCCCGCGCGTGGCGGATGAGACCCAGCAGGTCGGGGTGCAGAGTCGGCTCGCCGCCGTCGATG
Source organism: Nannocystis punicea (assembly GCF_026965555.1). GTDB lineage: Bacteria > Myxococcota_A > Polyangia > Nannocystales > Nannocystaceae > Nannocystis > Nannocystis punicea. The sequence goes on from NZ_CP114040.1 coordinate 6,970,828, forward strand.
TCGAGCAGCTCGACCCCTTGCTTGCGGTAGTGGGCCAGCTGCTCGCGCAGGCGCTCCGCGTCGCCGTGCAGCTGCGTGCGCGTACCGACGGCGCAGAAGCTGCAGTGGTTGTTGCACGCGTAGGTCGCGTTCATCACCAGCTTGCGCGGCCCCTGCGACGCCCGCAGCCGCTGCTCGAACGTCCAGCGGAACTTCTCCAGCAGCGCCGCCGGCACCGTCGCCCCCGTCGGCGCCCGCTGGAACCGCGGCCCCCAGTCGTGATCCTCCGGCGGCGGCGCCAGCGGCAGCGAGCGAGCCAGGCGCGTGCCCGGCAGCGGGGTCGCGAACTGCACCGCCGGCCACGCCTTGAACCTGTCCCAGAGATCCAGCGCGAAGCTCAACGTCTGGTTGATCTCCGCCGCCGTCTCGCCCGGCTGACCGATGATGTAGTGGATCATCAGCGGCACCCCGGCCGCCGCCGCCGACTCGGCCGCGCGCACGATCGCCGCCAGCTCGAGCCGCTTGCCCACCACCTCGTCGACCACCCGCTGCACCCCGCTCTCGGCGCTCACGCTGAGCGTCGTCAGCCGCCCGCGCATCGCCTGCAGGTGGCGCGGCTCGAGGTAGTCCGCGCGCAGCCCGTTGGGCAGCTCGAAGCGCAGATCCAGCGCCCGGATGTCCTCGAGGACATGGTCGAAGTGATCCGGGTGGACGTTGATCAGCTCGTCGAGCACGAACACCCGCCCGGCCCCGTGCTCGCGCGCCAGCGCCGTCAGCAGCCGCGACAGCGCCGCCCGCGAGTGGCGCCGCTGCGTCTTCGGCCGGCCCGGCGCGACGTCGGGGTTCGAGCTGCAGTGCGCGCACTGGAACGGGCAGCCGCGGCTCGTCACCACCGGCAGCGTGCGCCCGTCGATCGGGAACGCCCAGCCGCCGCGGCCGAGCCCGCGGACCACCGCCGCGCGGAACTCGTGGTACGCCTCGAGGTCGACCTTCGACCATGCCGGAACGGGCAGGTCCTCGAGGACAGGTTGGTCCCCGCGGTGGAGCCCGCGCGGCGCCGGCCCGCCGTCCAGGTACCCCGCCAGCAGGGCCGGCACCGTCACCTCGGCCTCGAACTGCACGTACGCGTCGGCCTCCGGGTAGCTGGCGAGCAGCTGCGGCGCCGCCACGTAGTGCTGCCCCGACTGGTAGCAGTCGGCCAGCACGATCGGCACATCCGCCCCGAGGCGCGCCCGCAGGCCGGCGAGGAGCTCGCCGAGGAGGTCGTCGCGCGCCGGCGGCCGGTGGAACGGCGTGATCGCCACCACGATCGCCGCCGCGGACTGCGGACACGCGGCCAGCGTCGCCGCCACCGTCGCCCCCAGGTGCGCCCGCCCGTCGCTGCGCCAGTGCATCGCCGACGCCGCGTGCAGCACCTCGCCCGCGACCTCGCCGCCGGCGTCGTCGACCGCCGCCTCGCGCCTCGCCGGCAGCGCGTACGCATCGACCAGGTCGCACGCGATCCCACGCGCCTCGAGCACCGCCGCCAGCTGGACCGCCCCGAGATCGATGAAGTACGGGTAATCGATGAAGTCCCGCGCCACCGACACGGGCGGATGGACGACGAGGACGCGGCCGGGGCGCACGGCCGGCGACGTTAGCACGCTTGCGAGCGGCGCGGGGCGCCGGGTACATTGGCCCGGAATGGACGCTCTCCCCGCCACCGCGGTGCAGCACGAAGAGGCCGCGCACGAGCGGCGCAACTGGGTGCGGCTGACGTTCGACTGCAACGACCGCTGCGTGTTCTGCCTCGACGCGCACACCCACGACGGCACCAACCGCGACCGCGAGGAGATCAGGGCCCAGATCCTCGACGGCCGCCGGCGCGGCGCCACCCGCCTGATCCTCTCCGGCGGCGAGCCCACCATTCACCCCAACTTCGTCGACTTCGTGCGCCTCGGGCGGCGGGCCGGGTATCGCAAGATCCAGACCGTCACCAACGGCCGCATGTTCGCCTATCCCGCCTTCCTGCGGGCCGCCCTCGACGCCGGCCTCAGCGAGATCACGTTCTCGATCCACGGCCCCAACGCCCGCGTCCACGACGCCCTCGTCGGCACCCGGGGCGCCTTCGACGAGGAGGTCAAGGGCCTGCGGGGCGCGCTGGCCGACGGCCGGCCGGTCGTCAACATCGACGTCTGCGTCAACCGCGGCAACGTCAAGCAGCTGCCCGAGCTCATGGCCACCTTCACCGCCATGGGCGTGCGCGAGTTCGACCTCCTGCACGTCATCCCGTTCGGCCGCGCCTACAGCGAGGGCCGCGAGATCCTGTTCTACGACCTCGAGGCCATGCGGCCGTACCTGCTCGAGGCGTTCGCCTACGCCCGCAAGCCCGGCATCCACGTCTGGCTCAACCGGTTCCCGCCGCAGCACCTCGAGGGCTTCGAGGACCTGATCCAGGACCCCCACAAGCTCATCGAGGAGGTCCGCGGCCGCAAGGAAGAGTACGCGCTGCTGCTCGAGCACGACATCCCGCTCGACTGCCGCGCCCCCGAGCGCTGCAAGCACTGCTACCTGCAGCCCCTGTGCGATCGCCTCGACGAGGTCCGGGCCGCCCTCGCCGGGCAGACCTTCGAGGTCCTGCGCGTCGACGCCGCGGCCGACCACCACGCCCCCGTCGCCTACGGCGGCGACCCGGCCAGCCGCCAGCACGCGGCCGCCCGCCTGCGCCGGGTGCTGGCCGAGCGGGCCCTGGCGGCAGGTCTCTCGGGACATGTCCCCGAGGACAGCGAGGAGCCGCTCGACGGCACCGCCGACGAGGCCGCCGCCGGCATGGCCGAGGCCCGCGAGGCGCGCACGCGAGCCGACGAGCGGGTCGAGATCTCCGCCGACACCGGTGCTGCGGGACATGTCCCCGAGGACACCTCGCAGGACGACTCTGCAGGTCCCTCGGGACATGTCCCTCACGATATCTCGCCTACGCACCCCCCCGACGCCGACCGGCCGGCCGCCGCCTCGTCCATCCGCGACGCGGACCCCTCCGGGGTGACTGCAGCCACCAGTCTCTCGGGACATGTCCCTTCCGACCCGTCCACCAGCGGCCCCCGTAACACCTCGCGGCCGACCGCGGCCGCTCCGCGCCGCTTCCGCCTGCCCCTGCTCGGCGCCGGTCCCTCTGTCCCCGTCACCCCGTCGCGCCCGCGCCTCGACGCCCGCGCCCTCGCGGCCGCCGCCAGGCCGCGCGCGCTGTGGCTGGTCGCGCCCGACCTCGCCGCCGCCGAGGCGCTCGCCGCCGGCTTCCCCGACGTCCTCGAGCTCGAGCTCGAGCTCGCCGACCCGACCGCCCTGCTCGCCCGCCTTTCGGACATGTCCTCCACGCCCGGTCTCGAAGGCCAGCCGATCCTGCTCGCCAGCAAGCGGCTCACCCGCGTCGTCGTCGCCGACCCGACGGCCGCCGCCGCGCTCCTGGACCTCGCCCTCGACCTCGACGTCGTCCTCCTGCTGTCGCGCCCCGCCGAGGCCTGGCTGCTCGGCCTGGGCCACGCCCCTGCGCGCCTGGTCCTGCGTCAGCCCGCCCGCGAGCGCCTCACCGAGTCGGCCGAGCTCGACCTCGACCTGCCGGCCTTCTTCGCCGCCTTCCGCCTCCCCGTGCCCGTCGAGGCCGTCCCCGCCTGCGTCCTCGGCCGGTCCCCGCGCGAGCGCCCGCCCGTGTTCGACGCCGCCCAGCTCGGCCCCGACGGCGGCCTGGAGATCTTCCGCTACGCCCGCCGCTTCATCGACGACGGGTTCCACGTCAAGAGCCTGCGCTGCAAGACATGTTCGTTCGACCATGTCTGCAAGGGCATGCACATCAACTACGTGCGCGCCCACGGCTTCGCCGCGATGCGACCTGTCCCCTGAGCCATGCGCTCGCCGACCGCCCCACCCCGCTCCGTCCCGCGCGACAGGGCCGGCGCGCAGTCGACGATCGCCCAGCGCCGCCAGGCCCAGCGGTTCGCCGTCGATGCACGGACCGGCCGGCGAGAGCCGCGGCTGGTGACTCGCACCGTCGGACCTGCCTGGGTTCCGCCGAGCCGCCGACGAGTCGGCAGGAGCCGCCGCTCGTGACTCGCGCCGTCGGACCTGCCTGGGTTCCGCCGAGCCGCCGACGAGTCGGCAGGAGCCGCCGCTCGTGACTCGCACCGTCGGACCTGCCTGGGTTCCGCCGAGCCGCCGACGAGTCGGCAGGAGCCGCCGCTCGTGACGCGCGCCGCGAGCCCCGTGCTGGCCGCGCGTCTGCAAGCCGCCCTCGACGCCGGCGACCTCGACGCCGACGAGCCGCGCCTCGGGGCCCGCGGCACCCTCCTGCGCGCGGTGGCCCTCGCCCGCCATGGCCGCCTGGCGCGGGCCCGCGGCGCGGCCGAAGCTGCCCTCGAGGACAGGCCCGACGACGCCGCGGTGGCCCTCGCCGCCGCCGCCGTCCTGCGCGCCACCCACGACTATCAGCGCAGCCTCGACGCCCTCGCCACCGCCGCCCGGGCCGCCCCCGCGGCCACCCGCGCCGCGGCCACCCGCGCCGTCGGCTACGCCAGCGCGCTCGGCTGGGAGCGCGACGTCGCGGCCGCGATCGCCACCGGCCGCGCCGCCGACCCCACCGAGCCGCTCTGGGACGCCTTCGAGGCGCAGATGCACCTGCGCGGCGGCGACCTCGAGCTCGCGATCGCCGCCGCCCGCAGCGGCCTCCGGCGGGCCCCCGGATCGGCCAAGCTGCGCATGGAGCTGGCGGCCGCCCTGGCCCGCGCCGGCCACGATCACGACTGCGCCGTCGAGGTCGCCGAGGCCCTCCGCCTCGCCCCGCCCGACGACGCCGCCGCCTACCACCGCGCCGCCCTGTTCGCCCTGCTCGAGACCGGCGACCTCGCCGGCGCCGCCCGCCACGGCGAGGCCGCCCTGGGCCTCCAGCCCGCCGACCCGCCCGTCGCCCTCGCCCTCGCGGACATGTCCTTGTGGACAGGCGATCGCCGCGCCGCCCTGGCCCGCGCCGACGCCGTCACCGGCCCGCAGGGTCGCGCCGGCGCCCGGCGGATCCGCGGCCAGATCGCGCTCGCCGACGGCCACGTCGACCTCGCCCTCGAGGAGCTAGAGCTCGCCTGCCGTGTGCCCGATCCGTCCGCCGAGCTGTCGCGCGCCGAGGCCCTGATCCGCCGCGGCGCCTGGGATCCCGCGCACGCCGCCCTCACCCGCGCGACCGCGATCGGCGACGGCTACCTGTTCGCCGCCTGGATGCTCCGCTTCCTCGCCGCCGCCGGCGAACGCCCCGCCCCCGACGCCGCGGTCAACCCGCGCCAGATCGAGGAGTTCGCCGAGGCCCTCGCCGAGGTCTCGCCGCTCGGCCCCGCCGCCCTGGCCGACGATCGCCAGGGCCCGCTCGTCGAGGCCACGCGCGACGCTCTCGCGCGCATGGGCTGCAACCGCTCCGCGTTCGCCACCTATCACGACGGACATGTCCTGAAGCGCATGTCTACAAGGACAGGAGTTCGCCACGCCTCGCGCCAGGCCCTGCAGTCGATCCGCAGCGCCGACCCGGCCCGCGCCCTCGCCCTCCTCGACGCCGCCTGCGCCCGCTGGCCGCGCTCGTCCCTGCCGCTGGCCCACCGCGGCGAGCTGCGCCTGTGGCTCGGCGACGACGCCGGCGCCCGCGCCGACCTCGAGGCGTCGATCGCCATCAACCCGCGCACCCGCTGGGCCTACGTCGGCCTCACCCTCCTGGCCCATCGGACAGGTGACCCCGCCGGCGCCCTCGCAGCGTCGGCCGCGGGCATCACCCAGATGCGCGGCACCGTCGGCCCGGCCGTCTACGCCCACCGCGCCGGCGCCCGCGCGGCCACCGGCGACCTCGCGGGCGCGCTGGAGGACCTCGAGCACGCAGTCGCCAGTCACCCGGCCCGGATCGGCGCATGGGTCGAGCTCGGCCTCGTCCACGCCAGCGCCCGCGACCAGCCCGGCCTCGCCCGCGCCTTCGACCACCTGCGCGCCCACGCCCCCGGCCTGGTCTCCGACGCCGCCGCCGCCGTCGACCGACCTGCCTGGGGAGACATGTCCTTCACGCCATGCCCCGAGGACCAGACGGTCATCCTCGCCGAGGCCCTGGCGATGCTGCGCGGCAACCGCTCCTCGACCTGCGTCACCTACATCACCCGCGCCGGCCAGCTCCGCACCGTCCCCCACGGCCCCGCAGCCGCCCACCCGGCGACCCGCATCGACGCCGACCTCACCAGCGTCCGCGCCCTGCTCCTGCGCTCGCTCGGCGCCCGGTAGCGCGCGCGTCCGCGGATTCAGCCGTCGTCGGCTGCGATGGCGAATCGCGTCGAAGTCGATCCCTGCCGGATTGGAGCTGTGCGCTCGCGCCGGCGCGCGGGAGATAGAAATGGACGAAGCGCGAGGAGCCGAGCCGCCGATCGAGCTCGCCCGTGGTGCGACGAATCAGGCCGCCGCGCCGAGGCGCCAGATCGACCACGTGCCGGTCCGCGGAGACACATGATAGGCGAACGGGCGCGTGGGCGAGAAAGCGACCTGGCTGCCGCGGCGATCGCATGGATGTCCGAAAGAACATGTCACTACAATCCCCCGGCGGCTCGCCCTCCGCCGGGCACGCGCGTTCGCGCGCGGAGCGTCCCGGGAGCGAGCGACCTGCTATCCTCCCCCGGAGACATGCCGCGCTCTCGAACTCTGGTGCCCATGCTGGCCGCGGCAGTGCTGATCGGCTGCAAGGACCGTGAACCAACGCCTGCGCCGCTCGCCGCGGCCGCCCCCTCGTCGCCGGCACCCTCGTCGGCCGCACCGGCATCGGCCCCGCCTGCATCCGCACCCCCTGCTGCGCCTTCGTCCGCCGCGCTCCCGCCTCCGCCGGTCGAACCGGGGGTGCCCGATCCCTCGTCGACCTCCGAACCTCCCGTCGCGCCTCCCGGGACCGCCTCGGGACCCGAGCTCGAGGCGAGCGCGACCACCGGCGAAGCGTCGCCCGCCCACGAAGCCACGCCGGCCGGACTGATCGCCCCGTGGCCGACGGGCGCCTGCGACCCCTCCGGCACCTGGCGGGTCAAGCTCCACCCGCAGCGACCCTTCTGCGCCCCCGTGCCGCCGGAGACCTTCGACATCGCCATCGGCTTCGTCCGCAAGGGCGACCGCACCGTGCTCGCCGCCGTCGGTGAGCCCGTCGGCGAGCCGGGCAAGATCGGCGGGCGCATGCGGAGCATGCACGTCTCGCTGCTCGCCGGGCCCTACGTCGGCTGTGAAGTGCGGCTGCACTCGACGCTCGGGCGCGCCGACTGGGCCACTCATACCGAGCTCAAATTCAGGGTGTTCGAGCACAAGCTGGAGGGCGGCGGCGCGCAGTGGAACGCTCCGGCGCTGTGTAACGAGGTGTTTGCCCTGAGCGGCGAACGTACCGCGGCCGGGCCGGCCGAATGGGCGCAGCTCGGAGAACCGGCCCCGCCGCAAGTGCCCGCGCCTCCGCGTCCCGCGGACGAGGCGCTCGCGGCCGCCGTCGCCGGCATCTCCGCCGAGTCGCTCCTGGGGCCGGCCGTCAGCACCATCACCACCCTGGGGCTGTACGACGAGATCGAGGAGCGCGCTGCCCGTATCGCGCTGCGCGGCTCGATCGTCGAGTACGTCACCGCCGCCGTCGGCCAGGCGCGCGACATCTCGCTGCACGAGGTCCCGTGCAGCCTGCCCGACGCGGGCCGCTGCGTCGCCGTCGTCGGCGATCCATGCCGCCCGGAGTTCCTCGATCCCCAGGAGGATTGGGACTGCGAGGGCCTGTACCTGGTCGTGGTCGTCGACGTCGACCGCAAGCGCCTCGATCGTGCCAACACCGCCGGCTACCCCGTCCGCTCGCACGCCGACATCGCCGGCTGGGAGCTCATCGCCCCCTGAGCCAGGCGGCCGCGCCACGGCTCGCACATGTCCCCGGGGACATCTCCTCAATCTTCCCGGGGTCCGGCCGCATGTCCCCAAGGACAGGCGAATGTCTCGACCGCCGCCGCCGTCCTGCCTCTGGCCGTGCCCCTCGCCGCACGGGCCCCCGGGCCCTCGCGTCGGGGCGGAGCGTCCGCCCCGCCCCCTGCAGCCCGCGAATTCTCGCCCAGAACCCCGCCTCGCAGCAGCTTGCGCCATCCGCTGCCGGGCGGCGCGCGGGCGAGCGGCGGCGGGTTATAGTCGCGCCCGCATGCCGACCTCGCACCGCGTCTGCCTCCTCCTCCTCGCTGCTGCAGCTTGCGACGCCCCGCCGTCGAAGGACGCGCCCAAGGTCGCCACGATCCAGGCCAAGCGCGCCGAGTCGGGCAAGGCCGACGCTGCGGTCGCCGACGCCAAGGCTGCCGATGTCACCGCGCCCGCCACCAGGGCTGACGCCCCGCCCTCCGGCACCGTCCCGGGCGGTCCTGCGTCGGACAGCATCGTCACGATGCCCGACAGCTTGACGGCCGAGAACATCCCGCCGATCCCGCGGGAGATCGCCGACGGCGTCGGCACCTACTCGGAGACACGCTCGGCCGTCGCGCTCCAGTGGCACCCGCGCGATCATTCGCTGTTGATCCGCACGCGCTTCGCCGACACCGACCAGGTGCACGAGGTCAAGATGGCGGGCGGCGATCGGCGGCAGCTGACCTTCTTCAGCGATCGCGTCGGCGGCGCCGTCTATCCGCCGGTCGGCGACGGCGGCTTCCTCGTCCTCTCGAAGGACATCGGCGGCAACGAGTTCGCGCAGAACTGGCGCTTCGATCGCGCCGACGGCAAGCTCACCCTGCTCACCGACGGCGCCTCGAAGAACAGCCTCGGCCCGTGGACGCGCGCCGGCGACAAGTTCGCCTACACCTCGACCCGGCGTAACAAGAAGGACACCGACTTCTACGTCGTCGACCCGCGCGACCCGGGCACCGACAAGCTGATCGCCGAGGTCGACGGCGGCGGCTGGGCGCCCGAGGACTTCTCGGCCGACGGCAACCAGATCCTCGCGCAGCAGTACGTCTCGGTCAACGAGAGCTACCTGTGGCTGTTCGACCTGGTCACCGGCGATCGCACCAAGCTGACCGAAAAGACAGGTGATACCCCCGTCGCCTGGTCCGGCGCGTCCTTCACGGCCGACGGCAAGGGCGTCATCACCACCACCGACGGCGCCGGCGAGTTCCGTCAGCTCGTCACCCTCGACCTCGCCAGCAAGCAGACCAGCCCGCTCGGGCCGGCGGTGGACTGGGACGTCAGCGACTTCGCAGTCAGCCACGATCGCAAGCGCCTGGCCTCCGTCGTCAACGAGGGCGGCGTCGACCGGCTGCGGCTGCACGACCTGCCGAGCGGGCGCGAGCGACCGATCAAGACCCGCTTGCCGGCCGGCACGATCGGCGGCCTCCACTTCCACCCCGACGGCAAGCTGCTGGCCTTCACCCTGTCGTCGGCGCGCTCGCCCGCCGACACCTACGTGCTCGACGTCCAGTCCGGCGCGATCGAGCGCTGGACCGAGAGCGAGGTCGGCACCCTCAACCCCGCGACCTTCAGCGAGCCCGAGCTCGTCCAGTGGAAGAGCTTCGACGAGCGCGAGATCCCCGGGTTCTACTACCGCCCGCCGGCCCGCTTCACCGGCAAGCGCCCCGTCATCGTCATCGTCCACGGCGGGCCCGAGGGCCAGTCGCAGACCGGCTTCATCTACCGCAACAACTACTACCTCAACGAGCTCGGCGTCGCGGTCCTCTACCCCAACGTGCGCGGCTCCACCGGCTACGGCAAGACCTACGTGCGCCTCGACAACGGCGTCCAGCGCGAGGACTCCGTCAAGGACCTCGGCGCCGCGCTCGACTGGATCGCCAGCCGGCCCGAGCTCGACGCCGAGCGCGTCATGATCATGGGCGGCTCGTACGGCGGCTACATGACCCTCGCCGCCTCGGTCCACTTCGCCGACCGGATCCGCTGCGCCGTCGACATCGTCGGCATCAGCAACTTCGTCACCTTCCTCGAGAACACCGAGGCCTACCGCCGCGACCTCCGCCGCGCCGAGTACGGCGACGAGCGCGACCCCGAGATCCGCAAGAAGCTGCTCGAGATCTCGCCGCTCACCCGCGCCGCCGAGATCAAGAAGCCGCTGTTCGTCGTCCAGGGCAAGAACGACCCGCGCGTGCCCGCCAGCGAGGCGCACCAGATCGTCGCCAACCTCAAGGAGCGCGGCACGCCGGTGTGGTACCTCGAGGGCAAGGACGAGGGCCACGGCTTCTCCAAGAAGCGCAACCAGGACTACCAGATGTACGCCACCATCCTGTTCATGAAGAAGTTCTTGCTCGACGGGATGACCGAGTGACCGCCGACAACACCCTGATGATCGAGGACTGGAACGGCCGCGTCGGCGAGAGCTGGCGCGTCCACCAGGAGCGGCTCGACGACATGCTCGCCGCCTACGGCGAGGCCGTGCTGGGAGCCGCGGGCGCGCGCCCCGGCGAGCGCGTGCTCGACGTCGGCTGCGGCGCCGGGGCCACCTCGCTGGCCCTCGCCCGCGCGGTCCAGCCGGGCGGCGCGGTCGTCGGCGTCGACGTGTCCACGCCCTTGCTCGAGCGCGCGCGCGAGCGTGCCGCCGCCGCCGGCCTCGACGTCACGTTCCGCTGCGCCGACGCCGGCGCCGACGACCTCGGCCCCGGCGGCTACGACCTGCTCGTCTCGCGCTTCGGCGTGATGTTCTTCGCCGACCCCGTCGCCGCGTTCGTCCACGTGCGGGCCGCCGCGCGCCCCGGCGGGCGGCTCGCGTTCGTCTGCTGGCGCGCCGCGGTCGAGAACGAATGGGTCGTCTTGCCGCAGCGGGCGCTGCGAGACCTCGTGCCGGCGCCGCCGCCCCCCGATCCCGCCGCTCCCGGCCCGTTCTCGTTCGCCGCGCGCGAGCGGGTGCAGTCGATCCTCGACGGCGCCGGCTTCCGCGACGTCGCCATCACCCCGTTCGACGCCCCGCTCCGGTTCGGCCGCGGCGACACGCCCGAGGCCGCGCTCGACGACGCCCTCGCGCAGGCCGCCGACATCGGCCCCGTCTCGCGCCTGCTCGCCGGCCAGCCCGACGACGTGCGCGCGCGCGGCCTCGCGGCGGTGCGCGCCGCCTTCGCCGGGCGCGCCGGGCCCGACGGCGTGATCGTCCGCGGCGCCGCCTGGATCGTCACTGCCCGGGCCTGAGGAATGATGAGACATGTCCTCACGGACATGTCCAATCATTATCTCAGACGCACTGGTTGTTCTCGCAGTCCGACAGGTCCATGCAGTCCTTGGCGAACTCGCACGGGTCGAACTGGCTGCCGTCGTAGCACTTGCCGTACACGCAGTGCTTGGAGCCCTCGGCGCAGTCCGTGTCCGTGTTGCAGGGGTCGCCCTCGCTGCCGTCGTAGCAGACCATCATGATGCAGCGCTGCGCGGCGGGACTGCACTCGCCGTGGAACTCGCACGGGTCGCCCTCGCTGCCGTCGTGGCACTCGCCGAACACGCAGAACTGGACCGTGGCCGGGCAATCGTCCTTGAACTGGCACGCCTGCCCCTCGGTCTCCGCGGGCGGGGCGCCGGTGGTGGTCGTGCCGCTCGTCGTCTCCGGCGCGGTCGTACTCGCTTCGCCGCTGGTGGTCGTCGACGTCGTCGGCGCCGGGCTGGTCACCGACGGCGGGCCGTCGGTGGTCGTGGTCGTATCGGTGGTCGTGCCGGTCGTGTCCATGACCGGCACCATCGGCCCGGGGCCGGCGTCGGTGCCGGCCGCTCCTTGCTTCACCTTTTCACCGCAGGACGCCGTGAGCGCCACGGCGAGGTACAGAACGACGTTGGGACGCATGATCGGTTCGAAGCATGGCGACGGTCGGACGACCGGCACCTCAAAATCCATTGATGTGACTCGAACGACGTTCGTCCGGCAGGACCCGTCCAACAGCCATCGGCGCGTCATTTCGGGAAAATTCGGCCGGGGCGGCGAGCGGCGCCGCGCCGTGATCGCGGCCACCGACGCTGCCCACATTCTTCCTCAATGCATGCACTCGCCGCCGCCGCCCGCCCGCTGGCCACAACGTCCCCACGCCGCGCGCACCGGCGCGCCTCTCTGCCTCGGGGGGCGCATCGCGGCTCCAGGGGCGCGGAGCGCCGTGCACAGCGTGGGAGCTCGTCCCACTCGCTACGAGCCCGGTGCGGCCGCCGCGAGCTTCGCCGGTGCTGTCAGGATCCCGCCGAGGCAGTCAAAAGCGCCGGCACGGGCGCGACGCCACGGGCGCTCCCCAGGCGACGCCCAGCCGCCAATCGCCAGCTCCGGGTGCCACGCGAGGACCTCACGCGGTGCGGCCTCGTCGCCGCTCGAATCGCTCCGCCGCATGCGGCAAGCGCATCGCATCATTCGCGAGTCCGCCGTCCTCGCCGATCGCGCGTCGGTCGACTCGCCTGTCAGGATTCAGTCGGGCCGGGCAAGATCGCGGCTCGAAGCGCGAACCGCAGCGCCAGACCAGGCCCGGCGCTGCGGTCCGTCCCTGCGGACAGGCCCGCAGTCGCCGCGACGCACGATTGCGAGATCCGGGCGAATGCGATGGACACGACCTCACGCGGCGCCCGCCTCGGGACGGCTTGAATCGGGTCCCCTGCAGGAGCACCATCCTCGCATGATTGGATCGCGCGCGTGCCTGTGCGGGTTCTTGTTCGCCCTCGCCGCCTGCGGTTCCGAGTCGGCTGCGACGCCGACCGACGGCGACGCCGGCACCAGCAGCACCGCCACCGCTGCGGACAGCGGCAGCGAGACCGACGACAGCGAGACGCCACCCACGTCGACCACGGTCGACGGCTGCGGCGGCCCCCCCAGCACCACCGGCGGCGGCGATCCAACCCCGCTCACGACGGCGGCCGACACCGGCCTCGACGGCGAACCGTGCGTCCTCGCCGAGACCTTGCAAGACGTGCCGGAGCAGTGCCCGCCCGTCCGCTATCGCCGCGAGGAGTGCGGCCCCGAGACCTGGATCGAGGACGAGGCCGCTCTCGAGTGCGCCCTCACGGTCCTGCGCGAGCGGATCCCCGGACGCGTCGAGTTCGAGGACCACAGCTACGGTATTCCGACGCTCTATCGTCGGACAGTCATCAGCCTGGGCGACGGCGCCGCCCTCTCCGAATACTTCTACTCCTCGGGCGCCTGCAACGTGTTCGCGCCCACGGAGCACGTGCGCCTGAAGCCGCCGGGCTACTTCGTCGACTGCCTGGCCATGGCCGATCCGGGCGAGCGCTTCGAGTGCGCCTGGCTCTACGACGAGTCGACGCTCCTGGAGTGCACCGAGGGGAGCGAGGAGTGCTTCAACGTCTGAAGTTCTCTTGAATAAGATCTCGGGACCTATCCCTATCCACATGCTCGATGCGACATATCCTATAGAACATGGCGCATCGAGCATGCCCGAGCCGACGCGCCCCTGCCTCACTCGCCGGCGAAGTCCTCCGCCGAGCGCACGCACTCGACCGCCACCGCCGCGACCTGCGGCATCCCCGGCGGGCGCTTGGTCACCTTCACGCGCACCTGCACGCGCGGGTACAGGCGCACCACCTGGCGCGCGAGGTCGACCGCGAGCGCCTCGATGAGCGCGTAGCGGCGGCCCTGCACGTGGCGCTCGAGCTGCTGCACGACCACGAAGTAGTCGACCAGGCCGGTGAACTCGTCGCGCGCCGGGCCGCGGGTGAAGTCGCACGCGATCGCCAGGTCGACGACCACGGTCTGGTGGATGTCCAGCTCCGCCGCGTGGAAGCCGACGCCGACGGTCAACTGGAGCCCGTGACAGTAGACAGTGTCCTGCATGCTGCGCCCGGGCCGCCGCCCGCGGCGAAGCTACCACGCGTCGGCCGGGCGAGCTGCGGAGGCGCCAGGTCGCCGCGCGAACGTCGACCGCCGGCCGGCCCGCGCCCCTCCGCATCGGAGTGAGGGGTCGGCGCCGCCTCGCGGACAGAGGTCCGCCCCCGGCCGCGCCCTCTGTCCTCGAGGACAGCCTCCTCGTTCGCAGCCGCCCCCGCGGGCCTCCGACCACCTGCCCTGAAGGACAGGCTCAGCGCAATCGGTGCTCGAGCCGCTGGGCGGTGTCCTCGAGGACAGCCCGGTGCTCGGCCGGCACGAACTCGATCTGGCGGCGCAGGTACGGCAGCAGCTCCGAGTTGGGCAGCTCGCTGATGGCGGTGCTGGCGACCTTGACGAACGGCTGCTCGCCCTCGCGGAGGCGGTCGCACAGGAAGTCGAGCGCCTCGACGCTGCCTATCTTGCCGATGGCGGTCAGCGCCGCCTTGCGGGCGGCCTCGGGGTCGGGCAGGTCGCGGGCCTCGAAGATCCGGCGCAGCGGCTCGAACGCGTGCGGGAACACCAGCCGCTCGACCGAGGCCGCCGCGGCCTTGCGGACCGGCGCGCTCGGGTCACGCAGCGCCTGTGACACCAGGCCGAAGCTGCGCTTGAAGCGGAGGGCGCCCATGGCCGCGGCCACCGACTCGCGCAGCGACGCGTCGCCGTGGCGGTACATCGCCTCGAGGCCGGCGATCACCGGGTAGGCGCGGACGACCGCCAGGCTCTTGACGATCTCGAGCGGCGGCACCGACTGACCGCGGCGCTCGAGCTCGAGCACCAGCAGCAGCGCGTGGCGGCGCACGTAGTCGGGGAAGCGGCGGTCGGCCATCACGCCCGCGGCGACCAGCGCCGGATCGCCGCCGAGCTCCCACTCGGCCAGGTCGACGTACCAGACCTCCTCGTAGTCGGGCAGCTGGCGCAGGAACTCGGGCACGGGCATCGGCCGCGGCGCGTCCTGGGGCTGGTCGCCGAGGCGACGGATCAGCCGCAGCGCGCGCTCGCGGTTCTTGGCCGGCAGGTCGAGCGTGGTGATCTTGCGGTAGGCCTCGGCGACCTGGCGGAACGCCCGCACCGACGCGAACGCCTCGGCGGCGGCGAGGCAGGCGTTCTCGATGATCTGCGGCGGGTGGCCGGCCGCCAGCGCCTCGGTCGCCGCCTTGATCCACGCCTCGGCGCTGCGCCAGCGCAGGTCGTCGGCGTAGGGCAGGCCCGAGCGGGTGCAGTAGTCGGCGGCCTCGCGCAGGATCGACGCCACCGCGTGGAACTCGCCGGCCTCGCGGGCCATGGCGATGAACGTCTCGTACAGGCGCAGCGCGTCGAGCTTGAGCCCGTCGTCGCGGAGGATCCGGACGCTGTTGAGGTAGCCCTCGGCGACGTTCTCGAACGCCCGCGTCTCCGAGCCGAGGCGCGCGATCAGCTGGTAGCAGTCGAACGCGCGCTCGCGCAGGCCCTCGCTCTCGAACGCGTCGGCGACCTCCTCGACGCTGGTGGTCGCGTCGGCGATGGCCTGGCGGGCGCGCTCGTGGCCGAGGCGGCGCAGGCACAGCGCGTAGTTGATCTTCATCAGCGCGCGCTCGTAGTCGCGGTCGACCAGCGCGTCGCCGGCGAGCATGCGGGCCCACAGCTGCGAGGCCGCCGCGTCGTCGCCGGCGCGCTCGAGGGCGATCGCGCGGTGCACCGGCATCCCGCCGAGCTCGAACCACGAGGCCGCCGCGCGGTGCTGGCCGGCGCGCGACAGATAGATCGCGTACAGGCGCACGGTGCGGACCGCGTCGGCGTCGCCGGCCTGGGCCCGCTGCGCGTACAGCCGCATGATGTCGGGCCCCGGCATCTCGCGCGCGCCGAGGTACGACAGGCAGGCCATGCCCTCGCCCCAGTTGCCGGTCGCGCGCAGCGAGTCGACATAGGCGCGCAGCCACTCCTCGTACTCGAAGTCGATGCGGTCGACCACCTGGACCAGCTGGCGCAGGTAGATCTGGGCGTCGGCGTGGCGGCCGGCCCGCAGCGCCCCCTCGGCGCGGATCCACAGCACGTTGGTGTCGATCACCGCCGCCTCCGCGCCTGTCCCTTCAACCCTGTCCCGACGGACATGGTCTTCACGCCACCCGTCTTGCGCTTGATCGGCTGGGCCTGGCGCTGGCCGGCTTCGACGTCGCTGATGATCTGGCGGGCCCGCTGGGCCCGGCGGCCGTGGCTTATCGCCTGGTCGTCGATCACGTGCACGCGGTAGAACAGGTCGAGGTAGCCGAGGTCGAGCACGCCCGAGCTGGGCAGGATGAACACGCCGTAGATCGGCGCGCGCGCGGCCAGGGCGGCGACGTCGTCGGGCGGCAGCTGGCACTCGCCGTGGGTCAGCAGGTAGACCAGCACCTTGCCGCCGCCGCCGCCCGAGCGGCGCGGGGCCGACAGCTCGGCGTTGATCTGGCGGATCACGCGGGCGTAGTTGCGGCCGTGCTCGGCGCGGAACTGCAGCACGTAGGGCACCTCGGCGTGGCCCTGGGCGCCGACCTTGACGCCCTCGTACAGGCGGCTGTCGAAGAAGCGCAGGATCACGTGCTCGCCGAGCAGCGCCAGCCGCTTGCACAGCGCCAGCGCCAGGCCGCGGGCGAACACCTCCCGCACCCCGCGCATCGACGCCGAGCCGTCGACCAGCACGTAGTGGGTGCGGTGCTCGTTCTCCACCTGCTTCTCGTGGGTGAAGTAGAACAGCTCGTCGTCGATGAACTTCTGCTCGAAGATGTCCTCGTCGTAGGCCAGCTGCGACAGCTCGAGGTCGTCGACGCCGCCGAAGCGCTCGATGGACGCGTAGCCGTCGATCGAGAACACCTGCTGGCCGGCCTCGCGCTTGACCTCGAGGATCGACGGCAGGAGCTCCATCGAGAAGTCGATCACGTCGGCCAGCGCCGGGCTGACCATCACGTTGTAGAGGTCGGCCAGGTCGACGCCCGCGGCCGCCTCGCCGGGCCCGCCGCGGAACAGGCCGAACAGGCGCAGCGCGTCGACGTCGATCTGCTCGACCGCGAGCAGCGGCAAGAGCCGGTGCGTCGTCAGCGTCTGCAGCCACGCGATCGTCTGCCGCTGGTCGTAGCGGGTGTAGGCCGAGCTCGGCTCGACGCGCGCGTAGTGGATCGCGTCGACCGGCAGCTCGATCGGCCGCAGCACCCGCACGTCGTCGGGCAGCTGCGGGACCACCGGCGCGAACACCCGCGCCAGGACCACGCCGATCATCTGGTCGCGGTGCTTCCAGCCGGCCTGCGCGCGCACCAGGTCGCTCTCGCTGAGCTCGACCAGCAGGCCGCGCCACGCCTCGCACAGCTCCGACTCGGCGATGCCCTTGACCACCGGGCCCGGGCCGCCGAGGCCGGTGATCAAGCAGCCGAGGTCGTGCAGCACCACCAGCGGCGCGGCCACGCCGAGGCGCGCGAGGATCCCCTGCCACACCAGCGCGCGCATCATCGCCAGCGCGCCGGCGCCGTCGATCTGCGACAGCGCCAGGCTGCCGACCTGGCGCTCGAGCTCGGCCACGTTGGGCGTCACGCGCGGCGCCTGGGCCGGCGCGCCGGCGGCGGGCCGTGCGGTCCGCGGGGCCGGGGCCTGAGGCGGAGCGGCGCGCGGCGGGACCGGGGGCTTGCGGACGTCGGCCATGGAGGCGGGCACCTCTTACGCGAAGCGGCTCGAGGCGAACATCGTCTCGAGCAGCTTGTCGACCTCGCCGACCATGCGCTGGGCCGTCGGGCTGTCCTGCATGCGGAGGAGCGCCGCCTTGATGTCGCCGAGGTTGCGCAGCTGGCTGAACAGCTGCATGTCCGAGAGGACCTGGCTGCCGGTCAAGGTCTCGCGGATCACCCGCAGCTCCTCGAGCAGGTCCTGCAGGCTGGTGGGCGTGGCGCCGATCCGGCCGTGGTCGGGGTGCGACTCGTACCAGCGGTCGAGCACCGGGCCGACGATCTCTTGCAGAATCTCCTCCTGCTCCGGCGTGTTCCACACGTGGCGGAGGATGAACAGGTCGGCGTCGGTCACGTGGTCGCGGCCGTCGAACAGGGCCGAGCTGGCGAACAGCTTGAGCAGCTTGACCACGCGGCGGTCGGACAGGCCGATGCCCTCCGAGCGGATCTGGAACACCATGCCCTTGAAGGTGGTGAGGAACTCCTCGCTCATCTTCACGTGCGAGCCGAAGTCGCGCTGGACCGTCAGCAGCTCGGCCGCGGTCGCCACCTTGCGCCCGACCTGCACGTCGGCCATCTGCTGCACCTCGAGCTGGATGCCCTTCTGCAGCAGGCCGCGGAAGTGATAGCTGTCGAGGTAGTCGCAGCGGACGCGCAGGAGGAAGCGGTCGAAGATGGCCGACAGCGCCTCGTCGGTCGGCACCTCGTTGCTCGCGGCGAAGAGGCTGATGAGCGGCACCCGCACGGTGTTGGTGCCGTGGGTGAAGCGGCGCGCGTTGACCAGCGTGAGCAGGCTGTTCAAGATGGCGCTGTTGGCCTTGAAGATCTCGTCGAGGAACACGACCTCGGCCTCGGGCAGCATCTTCTCGATGCGCCGGCGGTACGAGCCCTGGCGGAACGCCTGGATGTCGACCGGGCCGAAGATCTCGTTGGGCTCGGTGAAGCGGGTCAGCAGGTAGTCGAAGAACCGGGCGTCGATCACCTGCGCGAACGCGCGGACGATCGCGCTCTTGGCGGTGCCCGGCGGCCCCACCATCACCATGTGTTCGCCGGCCAGGGCCGAGATGAAGAGGAGACGGATGATCTCCTCCTTGCCGAGGAACTGCTGCTCGAGCTGGCGCGCCCCGTCCTGCAGGCGGCGGGCGAGGTCGCTGATCGAGAAGGTGGCCGGGGTGGTGCTCATGGTTATGTTTCGGCTTTTACGACGCGCGGGACGAGCGTCGCCAGGAGATTTTCGACGACCGAGCGCGGGATGAGCTCGCCGAGGTGATCGATATACTCGATCCAGCGCCGCTCCACTTGCGCGTCGAAGCCGAGGCTGGCGGGCCCGCCGATCGGCGAGCCCAGCACCTCCCCCAGCGCGGGCAGCAGCAGCGGCAGCGCCAGGAACATCTGCACCGGCCGGTCGCGGCTGGTGGGCGCGACGCCGAGCCGGGCGCCGAGCTCGAGCACGCGGAGGAAGTGGACGTGGATGAGGGCCCCGACCAGGGCCGCGACGTCCTCGGGTCCGGCGCTGTCGACGGGGGCCGGCAGGGCCAGCATCGGCCGCGCGCCGGCGGTCTGCGCGCCCGCGGCGGTCGGGGTCGGACCCGACAGCGGGCGGCCCGTCAGCGAGAACAGCAGCGAGCCGAGGACCGTGCCGCCGATCTCGATCCAGTGCCGCGACGACGCCCACGCGTGGCAGACCGCGCGGGCGAACGCGCGGTGGCGCAGGAAGCCCGCGCCTTCGAGCGGGCTGTAGCCCGGCGGGGCCGACAGCGGGCGCAGGAGGCAGGTCACCGGGCTGGCCCAAAGGACATCTTGTTGCAGCGCCGAGACCTCGGCCACATGCGCGGCCGACCACCAGTTGAGGGTCTCCTCGCGGACCGACAGCGCGCCCGGCACCGTCCAGCGCAGGCGCCGGCGCGGGATCTCCTGGCCGACGAAGCGCAGCTCGCCCTCCGCCCCGCTCAGGATCTGATCGCGGCGCGACAGCTCCAAGAACGCCCCCACGGCCGCGTGGTTGGCCAGCGCCGCCGAGAAGCCCTCGGGCCGGCTGAACAGCAGCCAGTAGCGGGCCGCCGACTCGACCCGGCGCCAGGTCGCCTGGCGGGCCCACACGCGGCCGCGGTCGGGGTGGTCGAGCACGAGCAGGTTGTAGAGCGCGACCCACAGCGCCAGCTCCTCGGCGCCCGGGTCGTGCAGGTCGGGCTCGGCCACCAGCTGCTGCGCGCGCTGCAGGCGGAGCGCCGCCACCTCGCTGGTGCGCAGCGTCGCCAGCTCTCCGGACATCGCCCGGAAGTCGGCCGGACGCACCGGTGCGGTCACGTGCACCGTCCCGCCGCCGAGCAGGGGCGCCACGAAGCGCGCGCAGAACTCGCCGAGGTCCCGGGTCACGACTCTCGCCCCGGCGGCAGCTCCGGCGTCCCGCTCGCCTCCTCGACGGCCGGCCGACCCGCGCGCCCCGCCTCGCCGAAGCCCCACAGCGCGAAGCGACCGAGCCGCTCGTTGAGCAGCGTCGCCGGCCCCGACGGCGGCGAGTCCGACGGGCTCGCCTCGATCACCGCCAGCTCGAGCCGGCTCATCATCGCCGCGTCGAGCGGCGCCAGGTGGTCGGGCCGCAGGCGCAGCGGGCTCTGATCTGTCCCGAGGAACAGGGCGTGGTCGGCCGCCTCGAGCCCGAGCAGCTCGCGCACCAGCTGCGGCCGCACGTGCGGCCACAGCTCGAACCCGTCGGGCACCAGCACCCCGGGCGCGACCTCGACGATGCGCATCCCCAGCGGGATGATCGCCGCCGCGCCGACCCCGGCTGCCAGCCCGGCCGCGCCGCCGAGCGACGACCCGGTCAGCACCAGCATCCCCTGCGGCAGCACCGCCAGCCGCGCCGCCGCCAGCGCCATCGGCGGGATCAGATAAATCAATCGCCGCAGCAGGCCCGCCTGCTCCCACCGGATCAGCGCCCCGCGGGGCTCGCGGATCGACGCCGTCGGTCGCAGCCGCAGCTCGACCTTCAGCGCCTGCACCGCGGTGCCGCGGGCGTCGCCCGGGTCGTGGGCGCGCGCGGCCACGTCGCTGCGCACGAGGTGGGCCCCGTCGATGAACTGCGGCGCTCCGTCGAGCCGCTCGACCCGGCCGACGCGCCCGCGGAACAGGTACATCTCGTCGCCCGGCAGGCACGACGACGCCGACGCCAGGTGGATCGGGTGGCGGTACCCGATCTCGACCGCCGCCCGCTGCGACACCGGCGCGAGCAGCTCGACCCCCGGGATCCCGTGCAGCACGTCGAGCACCTGCCCGCTCGGCTGGCGCAGCCGCAGCAGCAGGCTGGCCCGCCGCTCGCCGGCCAGGGCCACGCGGACGCCCGCGAGCGGCACCTGGTTGCCCCACAAGTAACTCAGGATCCTGTCCGAAAGGCCAGGTGCCACCAGGACCAGGGCGATCTCGTGCAACCCGCACAGCTGCGGGTCGGTGGCGATGCCCGCGAGCGGCAGCGGGATCTGGCGCAGCGACAGCCGCTGGATCAGCTCGACCGGGTCGAGCCGATCGAGGGCGCGGTAGCGCGCGGCGATGTCGTGGTCGACCACCAGGACCTCTTCGGGGCTGGCCGCCGTGGCCGTCCCGCCGGCGAGGTCGTAGCCGAACGGGGCCATCCGGTCGCGGTAGCGGACGAACACGGTGCCGCTGCCGGTGAACAGCTGGCCGTGGACCGCCATCGAAAGCCGGCCCAGGCGGTCGAGCGCGTAGCTGTCGGCGCCGGCGCAGCGCATCAGCAGCGCATGGCCGCCGCCCTCGCGGCGGGCCCGCTCGATCGTCATCGTCGGGATCAGCTCGTCGAGGCTGCACTCCTCGCTGTACGCGCCGAGGAACGCCACCAGGCGGTCGAGCGAGGGGAAGGTCACCAGCGTCTCGCGCCCGCACGCCACCCCGCGAGCGTCCGGCGCCAGACCCTGGAGATGAAAGCGCGTCTGTCCGGCGGCGATCGGCTCGAGCAGGGCGGGCATCGGGACCGGGAGTGTAGCCGCTCCACTGCGGACCATCTACGGCGTCGTTTCGGCCGCCAGCCCGCGCACGCGGCGGGATCGCGCTCCCCGCCCGCGCGACGACCACCGCGACCACCGCGATCGCCGGGCCGCGCCCATCGCACCGCCGCCAGGCGCAACCCACGACCTCGAGGTCTCGCGGCCGATGGCGACGGATCGCCCTGGGTCCTCGCCGAGCGCCCGCTGCCCACGCGGCCCGCAACACCCGCGACGCGATCGCCACGTCCTGGCGTGGTTTCCTCGCAGCTGGACGCCCCGCCCCGTCCTCCTCGACACGCCGAGCGCCCGGCGTGTCCGCCTCGGGCGCCCCATCCGCGCGGTCCTCGTCGCCTCATCGCCTCGCCGAGCGTCCGACTCCCTGCCGGCGAAAGGGCGCGCCGATCGCCCGTGCGGCCGAAGCTCGCCATCCCGTGCCTCGGCCCCGCAGCGGCCGTCCCGCGGCGTCTCGGTCCCGCGGCGTGTTAGCATGGGCGCTGCTTGTCCCGCCCGAGCAAGCCGCGTCCGCCGCCGCCGCCGCCACCGCCTGCCTTGCGGCCGCCGGCAGCCGCGCTCGACACTCCGGCCCGTCCGGGCCCCGGCGACGGCCTCGCTCGCGCCCGGGCTCTCGAGCACACCGGCGACCACGCCCGGGCCGCCGCGCTGCGCCTCGAGTACGCCCACACCCTGTGCGGAACGGCCCAGCGGATCGCCCTCCTGCGCGAGGGCGCCGCGCGTCACTCCGGCGCCACCGAGGAGGGCCGCAGCCTCCACCAGGCGCTCGCCGAGACCCTCCTGCGCCACGCCGAATTCATGGAAGACGGCGCCCCGCGGCGGGCGATCCTCATGGAGGCCGCCCGCGCGCTCGAGGAGGCCGATCAGGGCGCCATCGCCGGCGAGATCTACGAGCGCCTCCACATGCTGCGGCGCGCCGCGGTCGCCTACGAGCGGGCCGGCGCCGTCACCCAGCTCGAGTACGTCCTCGGCCTCATCGATCGCATCGAGCACGCCGAGACCGTCCTGCAGCGGGCCAGCGACGAGATCGACGCCGCCCTGCGCGAGGGTCGGCGGTTCTTCGCCCACGGCCTGCTGCAGGAGCACTTGCAGGACGCGCGGACCACCCGCGGCCCGCTCGCGCACAGCGGCGCCCCGCTGCTGCGGGCCGCCCTCGCCCGCGTGCAGGCCGACCTCGGCGTCGCCCTCCCGCGCGGCCAGCGGGTCGACCTGCGCTGGGGGACAGGTCAGGTCACGCGCGTGGTCCTGCGCGCCGACCTGCGCCTCGGTCGCTCACCGGACGTCGAGCTCAGCCTCGGCGGCGCCAGCCTCTCGCGCGAGCACGCCGTCCTGCGGCTCGAGGCCATCGCCGCCGCGCTCGGCGGCGCCGGCACCGACGAGGTCGAGCTGGCCGTCGCCCTCGTCGATCTCGGCTCGCGCGCCGGCACCTTCTGGCGCGGCGAAGCCCTCGCGCCCGGCGAGCCCCTCGCCCTCGAGGGTCCCGGCGAGCTCGCCCTCGGCCTGTCCGCCGCCCGCCTCGAGGTCCATCCGCTCCCGCGCGAGCGCGGCGAGCTCGGCGCCCTCCTGCGCCCGCTCGGCCAGGGCCCCCCCGCCGCGCCGTGGACCCTCTACCTCCCCGGCGGCGGCCCGCTGTGGCTCGCGCCCGACCGCCCGATCCCCGCCGTCCTCGAGCTGCGCCCGCCCTTCATCGCCGTGCGGATCGCCGCCGGCGTGCGCGCCCAGCTCGGCCAGGAGCCGCTCGGCCCCGGCGCCAGCATCGAGCTCCTCCACGGCGACCGCCTCCACCTCGACCTGCCCGACGGCCGCCTGACGCTCGAGATCTCGATGAACTGACCCTTCGCACCTGCCCGATCGGCCCTGTCCCAACGCACCTGCCTCTTCGGCCCTGCCCCTTCGGCCCTGCCCCTTCGACCAGCCGATCCCGCTCCCGACCTGTCCTTTCGACCACCCCGGCGCGCCGTCCTCTGCCCGACGACCTCTCGATCACCTCCTCTCTCGACCAGCCCCCGGTTCGCCGTCCTCCGTCCCGCCTGTCCTCTCGACCACCCTGGCGCGCCGTCCTCTGCCCCCCCTGTCCTTTCGACCACTCCGGCGCCGTCTTCTGCCCGACGACCCTCTCGATCACCTGCCCTCTCGACCACCCGCCGGCTCGCCGTCCTCTGCCCGACCCTTCCCCTCGAGACTCGCCCGTCATGCCGATCGAGCCCCTCCGCGGCGACATCCGCGCCGATCCAGCCCTCGACCACCAGCTGCGGGCCGTGCTCGCGCGGCTGTCGGAGGGCGCCGAGCTGCCGCGGGAGCTGCCGGGGATCGCCGCGCTCGCCCGCCGGCTGGTCGAGGGCGCACCGGTCGCCGAGCTCGATCGCCTGATCCGCGACCTCAGCCACGCCGGCTACGTCCGCGGCGCGCTCGTCAGCGTCGCCGCGCACCTGCGCCTGCGGCCGCGGCCGGACCTCGTCCTCGTGCTCGCGCGCGAGCTGTGCGACGCCCTCGCCCCCGACCTCGGCGTCGAGCTCGCGCGGGCGGCACTCGCCTTGCCCGAGGTCGAGGACACCCGCTGGCAGCCGACCGGCCCGTACGCCGCCGCCAACCTCCTGCTCGGCGACACCCTGCTCGACCGCGGCGACCCGCTCGGCGCCCTGCGTCACTTCGAGGCCCTGCTCGCCGTCGACATCGACCACGCCCGCGCCCTCCGCGGCTGGAGCACCGCCCAGCGCCGCCTCGGCCGCGGGGGCGCCCACGCCAGCCGCGGCCTCGCCCTGCTCGAGGGACTCGACGCCACCGAGTTGGTCGCCGGCCTCGGCGTCGACCGCTACGAGCTCGGCCGCCCGCTCGGCCGCGGCCGCCACGCAGTCGTCTATCAGGCCTTCGACCGCCGCGTCGGCCGCGACGTCGCCATCAAGCGCCTGGTCGCCGAGGGCAGCGACGGCCGCCTCGTCAGCGCCCGCTTCTTCGCCGAGGCGCGCACCCTGGCCCGCGTCCGCAGCCCGCACGTGATCGCCCTGCTCGACGTCCAGCCGGCGCACCGCTTCGTCGCCCTGAGCCTGTGCCGCGGCGGCAACCTGCGCGTCGCCGTGCGCAAGCGCCTCTTGGGCCCGGCCGACCTGCCGCGGGTCGGCGTCCAGATCGTCAGCGCCCTGCGGGCCGTGCACGCCGCCGGCGCCGTCCACCGCGACATCAAGCCGGCCAACATCCTCGTCCGCGAGGCCCGCGAGGGCTCCGCGGTGGCCCTCGCCGACTTCGGCCTCGCCCTCGCCGACACGCGCTCCGGCAGCGGCCACGCCGGCACCCTGCGCTACCTCGCCCCCGAGCTGCGCAGCCCCGGCCCGGCCGCCCGCGCCACCCCGGCCTCCGACCTGTTCAGCGCCGGCGTCGTCCTGCTCGAGCTGGCCCTCCACCCGCAGCCGCTCCCCGCCGTGTTCGACCAGATCGGCGCCGCCGCCTTCGACCCCGAGGAACATGTCCCGAAGGACCTGCCGAGCGGCTGGACCGACCGCCTCGTCCGCATGCTCGGCCCCGACCCCGCCGCCCGCGGCTGATAGGGGCGCGATTGGCGTCCACCCGCTTTCCATCGTACCGTCCAGGCGCCCCATGACCGTCGACCGCAGTATCATCCGGCGCCTGATCGCGCAGTGCGACCCGCAGAAGCCGCTGGAAGCGGGTTCACCGCTCTACGTGCCGTTCGACAAGGATCCCTCGGTCCGCGGCGAGCAAGCCTGCATCGATTCGCTGCGGCGCACGATCTTCGACGCCGAATCGCCCACCTGCCAGCTCTTCACCGGCTTTCCCGGCACGGGCAAGACCTCCGAGCTCCTGCGTCTCGCCGGCCAGATCAACAACGCCCCCCCGCCCGACTGCGGGTACGTCCTCTATATCAACTGCGAGGAGTACATCCACCGCTTCTTCCCGGTCTCGGTGACCGACGTCCTCAGCGCCATCACCTACTGCGTCGCCCGTGAGGCCGACAGGCTCGAGAAGACCGCGACGCCGCCCGGTGAGACCTACCTGCGCCAGTTCTTCGACAGCATCCGCCGCTTCCTCCCGACCAGCGCGCATCTGCAGCCCAAGTTCGAGCTCTACGGCCTCAACCTCATGCTCGAGCTCCGCAACAACCGCACGATCCACGACGAGATCGAGGAGGCGCTGCGCAAGCGCTTCCAGGACTTCGTGCGCGAGTGCTACGAGGAGATCGGGCGCTCGCTGAAGCGGATCCGAAAAGCCATCGGCAGCCGCGCCGACCGTTTCATCGTCATCGCCGACGGCCTCGAGAAGATCGACGCGATGAACGAGTCGCAACGCGAATCGATCGAGAACTCGATCGAGGCGCTGTTCGTCGCGTACGGCGACTTTTTGCGCCTCCCGTCGTGTCACGTGATCTACACCTTCCCGGTCTGGCTGCGCTTCCGCACCGCTCAGCTCGGCTCGGTGTTCGCGCGCGAGCCCCTCACCTTGCCGATGGTCAAGATCCACGACCGCGACGGCAACGATTTCGCCGCCGGGCTCGACAAGATGTACAAGCTCGTCGCCTGTCGCCTGGAAGACCCCGAACGGATCTTCGGCAAGGATCCAGTCGCGGCCGTGCGCCCGATCCTCACCGCGACCGGCGGCTATCCCCGCGACGTGCTGCGGATCCTCCGCAACCTGCTGCAGAACGAGGAGCAGTTCCCGGTCGCTCCGGCCCGGATCGAGCGGGCGATCAAGAACGTCCGCCAGACCTATCACGACATCATCCTCCGTACCGACGCGGCGCTGCTGAAAGAGATCGCTGACACCCACCGTGTCCCGACCGCCGACCGCGACCGCCTGCGACAATTCGGCCAGCTCTTCGCCCGTTATTTGATCCTCGCCTACCGCAACGGCGACGAGTGGTTCGACCTCCATCCCATGGTCCGCGGAGCTCCAGCCCTGATGGACCAATTCGGAGACGCCGCCCCGTGACCGAGCTGGCGCCGGATCTGCCGCCGTGGGTCCACCCCTACGAGTCGGACTTCCGCGAGCTCCTGCGCCAGCTCGACCTCGTCCCCGGCTTCATCTTCCAGCCCGTCGTCCTCCCGAGCCCCGACCTCGCGCGCGCGCTCGCCGACTGGCTCGCCGGGCAGGGCGTCGAAGTGCGCGTCATCGACATGCGCCACGACCCCTGGGACGAGCTCGGCACCCGGCTCCGCACGCTGTCCTTCGATTCATCCTCCGAGCGCCGCGCCGTCGTCGTCATCACCCCGAGCCACCTCGACCGCGCTGCCGCCCGCGACGGCCTCGCCGCCTTCAACTTCTCGCGCGACAGCATCGCCAGCAACCTCCAGTGCCCTCTGCTCTGGTGCGGCGATGTCCACCTTCTGCGAACTACCGCCGAACTCGCCACCGACTTTTGGTCGATCGCGGCCACCGTCTACCGGATCCCGCTGCGCGCACTGTCGGATGTCCCGCGAGGTCCCATGCGATTGTTCTGGAGCGGGGCAACGCGAGAGAGCGCCGAAACTATAGCCTCCCGCCTCGAGCATTCGCGCCTGCGAGGAGACGTGCGAGCAATCGCCCAGGCCAGTCTCGATCTGGCTGAGGCACAACTCGCCGCTGGTCAGCGCAGTGAAGCCTCTAGAACGCTCGAGGCGGCCAGGGCAGTCGTCAAAGTCGACGTGCCCGCGCTGGAGCTTCGCCAGTGGTGTCTCGAGCGCACGCTTCGAGCGCCAGGCCTGGCAGAGGGCATTGACGACTTGCGGGCACAGCTCGCAGACGCGCACGCTCGGGGCGCCGTAACTTTCGAGGCGCTTCTTCATCAGAAGCTCGCGGAGCTGTACTCCAACGCAAACCGTCAGTCCGAGTCACTCGAGGCGCGTCTCGCCGCCCGAGCCCTCTATCTCGATACTGGTGATGATGCGGCAGCGATGGCTGTCGAATCGAATCTCGAACAATTCCTCGATCAACTCTCTCCCGACTTGACCAAGGAAATTCGGGCGCACGCTGAGCACATGATTAGCAAGGCTAATACGCCCGGCGTCCGCATAAATGCATGGTCGTTCCTCGCCGCCCTCGCATATCATCAGCAACGGTGGGATGAGGCTGAGGAGGCTGCCACGGCGATTCTACGCGAGACGCCCCCTAGCAATCCGTTTCGACTGCACGGACTGGTAACGCGTCAACAAGTCGCATTTGCCCGCGACGATTGGACGAGGGCTGTCGCTCATAGTTCCGAACTACGCGACTTCGCCTTGGCACACGATGCGCCACCGCTCGTATTCTTGGGCATGCAGGGTATGGGCTTGGCACAGATGATGCTCGGCGAGTACC
This sequence comes from Nannocystis punicea, assembly GCF_026965555.1. Lineage (GTDB taxonomy): Bacteria > Myxococcota_A > Polyangia > Nannocystales > Nannocystaceae > Nannocystis > Nannocystis punicea. The sequence continues at coordinate 6,998,568 of NZ_CP114040.1, forward strand.
GCTGCGCGGGCAAAAACCTCCTCTCGACTCTGGAATTGGCGGCAAAGCTCGGTATCCATGACGCCGAAGCTTCTCTCACTTTTCTGCTCGCTCTGGCTGCTGAGCATTTGGGAGCGCGCGAGATTTGCACAGCATTCCTCGCACGCTCTCTGGAGTCCACCCTTCGCGCTGGATTACCCGTACCTCTGCGCACTGCTGAAAGAACGCGCCAAACTGCCGATCGAGAGCTCATCGACATCTTGGATTCTCTCGCTGGCGAACCTGGTAATCGCAAACTTGCCCTCATGCGGCTCCATGCCCTCTCGGACGCCAAGGAGCGTGCCCTGCGTGGACAAGGCGTGGACATCTCCAACATCGATACATGGCAAGTCTCCGAGCCATCGCAATCAGGCTCAGAGTCGTGAGGGAAATGCGCCATTACCATCCGCGGAACCCCTCCCCGTCTCGTCTAACGACACTCCCTCAACCCATGCGCCGTCTCGCCGCCCTCGCCCTGTTCGTCCTCGCCTGCGAGGAGCTGCCGCGCACCTACAGCAGCGCCGGCCCGGCCCAGCTGCTGTTCGCCGACCGCTTCGACGGCCCCGAGCTCGGCCCCTCGTGGAAGTCGACCGGTCCGGGCGCGAAGGTCGAGAGCGGCGAGCTCGTGACCGAGGGCCTGCGCAACCACCCGCTGTGGCTGACCCTGCCGCTGCCCGACAACGTCCGGGTCGAGTTCGACGCCCGCGCCGCCACCGACGAGGGCGACATCAAGATCGAGCTCGCGGGCGACGGCAAGAGCTTCGCGCGCAGCGCCAGCTACACCGCCACCGGCTACGTCATCATCTTCGGCGGCTGGAACAACACCACCAGCGCGATCGTCCGCCGCGACGAGCACGGCGGCGATCGCAAGACCACCCAGTCGCTCAAGGTCGAGGCCGGCAAGCGCTACCACTTCGCCATCACCCGCCGCGACGGCGCGATCACCTGGGAGCTCGACGGCCAGGAGGCCCTCCGCTACGACGACCCCGAGCCGCTGACCGGCCCCGCCCAGCGCCACTTCGCCTTCGGCGGCTGGGAGGCCCGCGTCGCCTTCGACAACCTCGAGGTGTTCGCGCTGTGACGGACTCGCAGGTCACCGCGGCCGACCTCCTCGCCGACGGCGGCCACTTCGCCGAGCCCTACCCCGACGACCTCGACTGGGACGACCCCGAGGCGATGGAGCCGTGGGAGGACCAGGTCCACCACCGCTTCCTGTTCCACGACGGCGGCGCCCTCGAGTACCTCCATTACGCGACGAGCAACCATCACGCCGAGCTCGAGGTGTGGGGCGGGACCTATCGCCTCGACGGCGACCGCTTGCACCTCGTTCGCACGCACCTGTGGTCGTGGTCGTCTGGCGACTGGATGGACGAGAAGAGCTACGCGCGCATGGACTTCCACCCCAGGGCCATGTCCGTCACCCTCGCCCGCGACGGCGTCGGCCTCTACTTCGACTTCGACGGGTGCATCTTCCGCCCGCTCCGCGCCTGCCCCCATATCGAGCCGATGCTCGACGACGTGCGCTTCCGGATCGACGAATGCAAGGCCCGCGTGCGCTCGCACTTCGCCACGAGAACCGACGAATCGGCGTAGAACGCCCTCGCGTCCGGTCCTCGCGGCAGTCACCACTCGCGCTGCGAATCTCGACGACGCGAAGCTCGCCGCACCGGTCGTTTCGTCGATTCTACGTATTCGCGGACGGCCGAAAGCGCCCGGCGCTCCGGCCTCCGCGCTGTAGCGACGAACAGCGCCGCGGCCCGCCCGCGGAATCCCCGATCCCTCGGGAGGCCCCCGATTGTAGCGAAGATCACGGGCGGCGGCCCTGGCGTCCTCTACCGTCGAGGAGAGGTCATCATGGCGGTGTACACAATTCAATCGGCGGCGTTCAGTAACGTCTTCCTGCGAATGGACGGTCGAGGCGTCGTCCAGACCACGGCGTCTGGCGGCGGCGTCGTAAATTGTCAATATGGTGCCAGCGATTGGGAACGATTCAACCTCGTCGATCAGGGCGGCGGGCTGGTGGCGATCGGCTCGGTCGCCTTCTCCAACGTTTTTCTGCGCATGGACGGCAACGGGGTCACTCAGCCCGCGGCGGCGGGCGCCGGCGTGGTCAATTGTCAATACGGCGCCGACGCCTGGGAGCGATTCCGCGTCCTGCAACAGGGCGACGGTACCGTCACGGTCGCCTCGGCGCACTTCTCCAACGTATTTCTCAGGACGGACGGGCGAGGCGTCACGCAAAGCGTCGGCTCCGGCGCGGGTGTGGTCAATTGCCAGTACGGCGCCAGCACCTGGGAGCGTTTCAGGCTGTCCTTCGGCTGAGCGCCTTCGCCGGCGCCTCGCTCACGGCGATTCGAGCGCATGGCGAACCCCGCGTGGCCGGTTCTCCGCATCCCGGCGCAAACCGACCACGTCGACGCAGCCGCAGAATCACGACCTCGAGGTGTTTCGCCCCGGTTCCCTGCTCGGCCCGCGCGACCGCCGGCACCGCGCCCGGGTCCGCGCCGAGTCCGGCCCGGCCGCCGCGCCTGGTGCCTCCAAATCCCCCCAGGCCCGCTCTGCGTGCCTGCAGCCCTTGCCGATCCGGAACTCCGGCCGGCAAGCTTTGTCCGGTCCACATGCGTCCCCATCGCGCGCTTTTTGCCCTGGTCGCGACTTTCTCGGGTTTTCTCACCGCGGTCGAGTGCGCGCCGCCGCCGACCGAAACGACGCCCACGCCCCCGCCCCCCGTCGAACCTGCGCCACCTCCCGAAGCCGTCGAAGCCGCGCCGCCGCCGACGCCCTCCGACGCCCTCGAAGCCCCGCCTCCGCCGACACCCCCTGCCGAACCGGTGCCGACGCCCTCCGCCATCGAGGCCGCGCCGCCTGCTCTGCCCACCCCGGCGTCCGAGCCCTCGACCGAGCTCACCGTGATCGCCCGACTGGTCGAGCGGCACAGCGCCCCGGGTTGCGGGGTCCTGCACATCAAGCTCGTGATGCGCTACGAGATCCTCGAAGTGGTCGAAGGGACCTATACCGGGCGAGACCTGTACGTCGCGCACAGCTGCCCGGAGATGGGCGCGGACCGCTGCCGGGATGTGCCCGGCCAGGCCGTGCGTGGCTTCCGGAACGGCGATGTCCACCGAATGCGCGTGCAGCGGCGCAGGTGGGGATCGTACATGGACCTCTTCGCCGACAAGCAGTTGCCGCGATACTACGCCCGCTGCGCCAACCTCGTCCCGCCCGAATCGCCGTGATCGCGCGGCGGCCCGATCATCACACCCGGCGAAGCACCGGGCACGCCGAGCCCGGCCTCGCGACTTCGGCCGACTCGCATCGAGGCGCCCGGCCGTCGCCGCTCACCCCGCTTCGAAGCCGACCTCGTCGACGTAGCACCAGAACCACCGCTCGCCCGGCTCGAGCGAGCGCACGATCGCGTGCTGCGTCTCGTGAAAGTGGGCGGTCGCGTGCTTGTTCTTCGACGAGTCGCAGCAGCCGACCTTGCCGCAGGTCATGCACAGGCGCAGGTGGACCCATTCGTCGCCGAGCTTGAGGCACTCCTCGCAGCCGCGGGTGTGCGGGCGGACGTCGTGGATCTGATCGAGGTGGGAACAAATCTCTTTCGCCATGATCGAGCTCCTTCCTGGGATGCACGCGCTCATTCGGCCAGCGCGCGGTGGACCATCTGCACGCAGATCGAGCCCTCGCCGACGGCCGAGGCCACGCGCTTCACGTTCCCCGAGCGGACGTCGCCGACGGCGAACACGTTGGGCAGGCTCGTCTCGAGCAGGTACGGCGCGCGCCGCCACGGGCGCTGGGCCAGCTCCTCGGGCGTCAGGTCGGGGCCGGTCTTGACGAAGCCGGCCGGGTCGAGCGCCACACAGCCCTCGAGCCACGCGGTGTTGGGGCGCGCGCCGGCCATCGAGAACACGTGGCGGATCGGCCGCGTCTCGCTCGTCCCGTCCTTGCGGTTGACCCAGCGGACCTGCTCGAGGCTCGTCTCGCCGAGCATCTCGACGATCTCCGTGTACGGCCGCAGCGTGATCTTCTGGTGCTCCTCGATCCGGCGGATCAGGTAGCGCGACATGCTGTCGGCCAGGCCGCTCGAGCGGACCAGGATGTGCACGTGGCGGACCGACTCGGCCAGGAACACCGCCGCCTGGCCGGCCGAGTTGCCGCCGCCGACGACGATCACCTCCTCGCCGGAGCACAGCTGCGCCTCCATCTGCGTCGCCCCGTAGTAGACCCCGTCGCCCTCGAAGCGGTGCAGGTTCGGCAGCCCGAGCCGGCGGTACTCCGCCCCCGTGGCGAGGATGATCGACCGCGCGTGCACCGACCCCTGCGCCCCCAGCTCGATCACGTACGGCGTGCGCGAGCAGTCGAGCCGCGCCGCCGACATCGCCACCGCCACGTGGGCGCCGAACTTCTGCGCCTGCGTCAGCGCGCGGCCGGCCAACGCCTGTCCCGAGATACCTGTCGGAAAGCCCAGGTAGTTCTCGATCTTCGACGACGACCCGGCCTGCCCGCCGGGCGCGTTGCGCTCGATCACCAGCACGTCGAGCCCCTCCGACGCCGCGTACACGGCGGCCGCCAGCCCGGCCGGGCCGGCGCCGATGACCACCACGTCGCGCACCACGCTGCGGTCGACGTCGGCGTTGAAGCCGAGGCAGCGGGCGACCTCCTCGGTGGTCGGGTTGCGCAGCACCACGTTGCCGCGGCAGATGATCACCGGCACCTCGTCGACCTCGACCTGGAACTGCTCGAGCAGCCCGCAGACGCAGGAGTCGCGCTCGACGTCGATGTACGAGAACGGGTGGCCGTTGCGGGTCAGGAACTCCTTCAAGCGCAGCGTCGCCGGCGAGTGGACCGAGCCGACCAGGACCGCGTCGCTGGCGTTGTGGGCGATCAGGCTGACGCGGCGGAGGATGAACGCCCGCATGAGCAGCTCGCCGACCTCGGCCTCGACCTGGACGATGTGACGCAGCCCCTCGCGGTCGATCTCCAGCAGCTCGCCGGGCTCGCCGACCCGCCCGCGCACCAGGCTCGGGCGGCCGGACAGCATGTTGATCTCGCCGGTGAACTGGCCCGACTCGTGGATCACCACCGGGTGCTCGACGCCGTCGAAGCCGGGCTGCACCACCTCGAGCGTGCCCGACAGGACGATGAAGAAGTTCGTGTTCGTCTCGCCGTGCTCGAACACGACCTCGCCGGCATGCGTCGGCCGGCGCCGGCCGTAGCGGCACAGCCGGGCCTGCTGCGCCGGCGTGAGCCGCGGGAAGGTCGCCTCGCGCCGCTGCGCCGACGGATCGTTGGGGAGGGTCGTCATGCGTCGCGGAGTCTACCGCGAACGCGCGCGCTCGCCCGGACCGCGCGCGGTCGTTGCACCCGCACGCCGGACCCGACTTTGGTCGGGCCGCCGCGCCCGGCCCGCGACCGGGCGCATCGCCGATTCAGCGGCCTGCGCCGGCCTGCGCGGCCGGTGGTTGAAAGCCCCCGCTCCCCGCACTAGCCTGCCGGCGCCCGCATGAAGCTCTGGGCCCTCAGCGATCTCCACGTCGGTCACCGACGCAACCGCGAGCTCCTCGCCGACCTGTCCCCACGGACAGGTGACTGGCTGATCGTCGGCGGCGACGTCGGCGAGACCGGCGATCACCTGCAGTGGGCCTTCGACCTGCTGCAGCCCCGCTTCGCGCGGCTGTTGTGGGTGCCCGGCAACCACGAGCTGTGGACCTCCGAGGAGCGAGGCGTCCGCCTCGGCGGCGCCGACAAGCTGGCCGCGCTGTGCGAGCTGTGCCGCGCGCGCGGCGTCGTCAGCGTCGACGATCCGTGGCCGGTGTGGCCAGGAGACGGCGGCCCGCACACCCTCGCGCTGCTCGCCCTCCTCTACGACTACACCTTCGCCCCTGCCGGCCTCGATCGCGCGGGCGCGATCGCCTGGGCCGCCGACGACGGCGTCGTCGCCGCCGACGAGTCGCGCCTCGATCCGCACCCGTTCGCCGACATCGTCGCCTGGTCCGCCGACCGCGTGCGCGCCGCCGCGGCGCGCCTCGATCGCGAGCGGGCGCACCCGAAGATCCTCGTCAACCACTGGCCGCTGCGCGACGACTTGATCTTCATCCCCCGCGTGCCGCGGTACCGCCCGTGGTGCGGCACGCGAGCGACCCACGACTGGCACCGCCGTTACGACGCGCGCGTGGTCGTCAGCGGGCACCTTCACACGCGGCGCACCGACTGGATCGACGGCGTGCGCTTCGAGGAGGCCTCGCTCGGTTATCCGCGCGAGCAACGGCCCGGCATGACCGCCGACGCCTACCTGCGCCAGATCTTGCCGGAGCCGACGGCTTGCACTACCGCGCAGCGGTGAAACACGTCGCGACGCGGACGAGCGCCCGCAACCCGGCGCGCTCGCGCGAGCGTTGCCGCGGCCGCGCGGCGCGGGGTATCCTGCGCGCATGAGCCAGGCCGAGGTCTACGCCGAGTTCTTGCGCGCCGAGGGCTTCCGGCCCATCGTCGACGACGCCGGCGACCTCGTGTTCAAGTGCGAGGGTCGCTACTACTGCGTCACCGTCGACGACGACGACCCGCTGTACTTCCGCCTCGTGTTCCCCAACTTCTGGGGCCTCGAGAGCGAGGCGGAGCGCCACTGGGCGCGGATCGCCGCCGCCGAGGTGACTGCCGAGTTTAAGGTCGTCAAGCTCTACCCGCAGCACGACGACATGCAGGCCGCCACCGAGCTGTTCCTCGCCGCCGAGGGCGACTTCCGCCTGGTGTTCGAGCGCTGCATCGCCGCCCTCCAGGGCGCCGTCCGCCGCTTCTGCGAGCTGATGGAGCGCGGCCCCAGGCTGCGCCTGGTCGAAGAGACATAACGCATCCCGCCGCGCCGGCGTGTCCCTGCCGCGCCGCGCCGCCGTCCTCGCAACGCTCACCTCTTCGCCGGCCGCGAGCGCCTGCCCGCCGGCTCGCCCACGCCCCCCCGCACCCTGGCGCGCGCAGCTCCGCGTCCTGGTACCCTCGGCGCCACCCGTGACGCTCTTCGATCGCCTCCGCCGCCTCCGCGACGACCGCCGCTGGCGCCAGCAGTACCCCGACTTCGAACCTGGCTTTCGGGCCATCCACGACCGGGCCCGGCCGTACACCATGACCTCGACCGAGCGGATGTACGCGCTCTACCAGGCCGTGCGTCACGTCCACCGGGCCGGCATCGCCGGCGCCTTCGTCGAGTGCGGCGTGTGGAAGGGCGGCAGCGCCATGGTCGCCGCGCTGACCTTCCAGGAGCTCGGCGAGCGCGCGCGCGACCTCTACCTGTTCGACACCTACGAGGGCATGAGCGAGCCGACCGCGCGCGACGTCTCGTACAAGGACCAGGCCCCGCTCGGCGAGTGGGACAAGATCAAGGGCACCGACCACAAGGTCTTCTGCGCCAACAGCCTCGCCGACGCCACCGCCAGCCTCGCCACCACCGGCTACCCGCGCGAGCGCCTGCACTTCGTCAAGGGCAAGGTCGAGGACACCATCCCCGCCACCCTCCCCGACGCGATCGCCATCCTCCGCCTCGACACCGACTGGTTCGAGTCCACCCGCCACGAGCTCGTCCACCTCTACCCCCGCCTCGCCCCCGGCGGCGTCCTCATCGTCGACGACTACGGCCACTGGCGCGGCGCCCGCGAGGCCGTCGACGGCTACTTCGCCGAGCACGGCGGCGCCCCGCTGCTCCACCGCATCGACTACACCGGCCGGATCGCCGTCAAGCCGTGACGACATGGCCCTGACGACATGTCCGTGACGACATGTCCGTGACGACATGCCGCGGCGGCCATGTCCGATCGAGCCCGGGCCGCGGGGCCGGGGTCCCCGGTGGAGAACGTCGGCCCCGCCGACCGCAAGCGGCCTGCTCATGGGTGAGTGATGGTCATGCTGCCGCTCTTGGACTCGAAGAGGTCGCCGACGGCCTCGTCGAACTCGAGCGGGACACCGTCGATCGTCACCATCACCGTGATGTTCGCCTGTCGGAACTTGCCGTGGGTCTGCATGCGGATGATCGTGCCGCCGGAGTCGAACATGGTCTTGAACCGGTCGGGCAGGATGTCGCCGACGCCTGTCCACTCGACGGAGATCTGAACCTCCACCGGCTCGCTCACGCCGCCGCCGAACCGCTGCGCCTCGAACGTAATCGCGGCTGCGGCCCCGTCGAGCGACATCGAAAACCCCTCCACGGGCAATGACGCATTGCCGTCGATCTGGATGCCAGTGCACTGATTTTCGACGTGAATCTGGGCGACGAGGAAGGAGCCGTCGCTCGCGCCTTCACCGGGCACCTGCGTCCGGTTCTCGAAGGCGTTGAAGAGAAATGAGCGGGCCTCGCACTCGTCGTCGCCGACCCCGTCCGAATGAGCCAGACCGTCCCGGAAATGAAATACCTCCTTCTCGGGAGGGGCCGCCGTGGCGACACTCGCCGCGCCCGCGATTGCGAGCGCATTCGCCAGAATCATGATTGTCTTCTTCATGGCTTCTCCTGGCGACCGTTCTGACCCGGGCCGATCGAACCACGTGTGCGTCCCGCCACGAGTGTTTCGTGGCTGGTGTCCTCCTGCTCCCAATCGCCATACCTACGGCGATGCGGGCTGCACCGGGAGGGAACGACCTGCCCGCGCATTCTCCGCGCAGGCGCTCAGCCGCTCAAGGCCCGGACATCCCGCCTGCACGTCCGCTCACCGCCGGCAAATCCAGGCCAGCACAACGGAGGCGCCATGATGGACCTGCGGCGTCGCGCTCACCGCCGCCAGCGCAGCTGCAGCTCGAGCTCTTCCTCGTCGCCGGAGACCTCGTGCTCGATCGACAGCGCCGCGTCGCGCGGCACGCCGAAGCGGGCCCCCGCCACCTGGATTCGGAACGTCTCGCCGCGCTCGATCGCGTCCGCCAGGCGGCGCAGGGTCTCGACGAAGGACTCGGGGCTGCAATTGCGTTCGACGTCGCGGTCGGGCATCCCCGCCACCTTAGACCATCTCGCGGCCGCGATGACACCGCCCGCGCCCAACCGCCCACGCCTCCACGTGACGAATCACTGCCGACCGCCGGACCAGCTCCGAGGCCGTCCAGCCATAAAAACAGGTCGACCGCGCCAGTCGGCCGTGAACGACGGATGTTCGCTGGCCTTCGGGATCCCTTCGGAGCCCGGTCGACGCAGCGGGTGGAAGCGTGACGGCTCGCCGGCCGAGCCGGCGGCGTACCGTCGAGCCCTCGCGTCCGCGCCCCGCTATCATGGAGCGGTGGGACGCTTCGCCGTGGCTCTGACCGCCGCTCTTGCGACGACGCTCGTGCTCGGCGCCGCATCGACGTCCGCGGCCCCCGCGACCGCGCCTGGGCCTGCGACCGAGGGGGCTCCGCTCGCCGCCCGCCGCGAGACGATCGCCGCCCTCGTGGCCAGGCTCGGCGACGGTCAGCGCCCGGTCCTGCGGCGCGCGTGCAAGACCAACAGCGAGGGCGTGTGCGTGTACCAGCACCGCGCCCCGAGGCGTGAACAGCCGCTCCCCCTGACGGACGACGAGCGCGCCTTGCTCGCGGCCTACGAAGCGTTTCTCGCCGACGACGCCGGGGCGGCCGCGCCCGAGGCCGCCGCCTATCGCTACCACCTCGCGTGCCTCCTCGACCAGGTCAGCGAGACAGCCCTCGCTCGCCCTCACCTCGAGCACCTGACCTCCGGGGGCGACGCCGACCCGCGGACGATCTGGGCCGCGACCCTCCTCCTCGACGGTCACGTCCGCGAGTGGACCGCGGCGGGCAAGACGGACGCGGAGCGGTACGCGGCCGGCTTCGAGCTGAAGCGCCAGCTCGCGCGCCTGCGAGCGCTCCCGCTCTGGCGCGCGGACGCGGCGCAAGAGCTCCGTGCCACCGCGCTGACCATCGAGGCCGGGCTCCGCTGGGCGACGGCTGTCCACCATCGCGAACGCGGTCGCGTCGCCGCCGACCCGGACGCCGCGGCCGCCGCATTCGCCGCCTGTGGGCGCGAGTTCCAGGCGCTCTTCGCCGACTACGGCGCTCGCCACGACCGCGCCAGCACCCTCCTCTGGAACGCGGCGATGTGCTTCGAAGCGGCCCGCGATGTCGACGCGGCCCTCGCCCTTCGTGTCACCCTCGTCGACACCTTTCCGGCGAGCGAGCACTTCGCAGACGCGCACTTCGAGATCGCCCTGCTCCACGACAGCCTCGGACGATACGAGGAGGCGGCCGCGTGGTACGAGCGCTCCGCCGCGACCGCCTGGCGCGACCACCACGCCGTCAACGCCCTCGCCCGCGCCGTCGAACTCCGCCTGGCCCTCGGCCCCCGCGCTCGCCTCGTCGCCACCCTGGGCGCCTACGAGGAACTTTACAGGGGCCGCGATACGCCGCGCGCCGCCGAGATCCGGTGGACCGGCTACGCCGTCGTCCCGCAGGACGACCGGGCGCGGCGCGCCTACGCCGGGGCCTACCTCCGCGACTACGGGATGAAGGGCCCCCCGACCCGCGAGCTGGAGGCCAGCGTCGAACTCGCCCGCCTCCTCCTGCGATCGACATGTCCCCAGGGACATGTCATGGAAATGCTCTGCCTCGACCGTGTGGCCCTCGACCGCGCCCCGCGGAACCGTCACTCTCCGCCGGCGAGCGCGCGCTGGGCAGTCTCCCGCCGCCCCGGGGCCGACCACGACGAGGCGCTTCGCCTCGCCGCTCGGGCCCGCTCGCGGGCCAGGTATACGCGCTTGGAGATCCACATCGATTACCGGCAGGCGTTCGCGGACGCGGTCGCCACGGCCGCGCTGCTCGAGGCCGACGCCGCCTTCGAGGCGCTCCTCGACGATCGCCCGACGTCCCGCCCTCGCGTCCCCGTCCCCGGCCGTGCGCCGCGCCGCCTCTCGCCGGAGGAGCTCCCCCCGCGCGACCTGTCGGCGCCCACGCCCGTGCTCGCGCCGCTGGCCGCCATCGCCCCCGCCTTGACGGACGACATCGTCGCGCTCGACGATGCCTATGCGGCGATCGCCGAGCTCGTCCCGGACAGTCCCAGCGCGCTGCAGGCCCGCGGCCGGCAGGGCCTCCTCCGCGAGTGGCTCGCCGATCGTGCCGCGGCACCGGCCGCCGGCCTCCCACCGTCGAGCGATCGTTCACGCATCGACGCCCTCCGGGCCGCGGCGCTCGACGCCTATCGCCAGTGCCTCGCACCGACGGCCGCCGCCCTCGCCGCCGCCGAGAGCGTCCGCGCCTGCGAACGCCGCGTCGCAGCCCTCGCGCCCGGAGACTCGCGGGTCGTTCAAGAAATGTTCGGCCCCGTCGACCCCGCCGAATTCGGACACCCTGCCAGCCGACCCGACGTCGTGCCAGTGATCGCCGACGTCGAGGAGGCCCTCCGAATCGGCGCCCGACTGGTGCGAGCGGAGGCTCCGGACGCCGCCGCGTCGCAACCGTCAGGCCATTGAGGCGGCAAACCATGCGTGATGAGCGCATTCGCCCATCGCTGATTGTTTAAACGCATGGCGAGCCCGCCCACGAATAGCGAGATGATGTCGCATCAATTCCCCTGATTGCGACAGGGACCCACATTATGGATTGGAACCTCTCGGCCTATTGGGCGCTCCCTCGGCGATACTGCACCTCGTGGCTCGCCTCGGCCTTGAAACACCTGCATATGCAGAAAAGTCGACCGGTCCGGTCAAGCTGACGAAACTTCGTTCATGGAAAACGTAATATGCATGTACTGTCCGGGGTTGATGTCTCGCGGTGACACGGATATCCAGGGAAGATGCAAGGCGCTCATCCTGGACCTCGAGGCCGTGCCCGCCGAGAGAAATTGCATGCGTTGCTCTGCAATCTCCTGACCGAGCGGGACTTCCGCGAGCTGGCGCGCAATCTGGGCGAAAGCGGCGGTGACGAGCACATGGTCCATTCGCTCGGGCCCGGCAGCAGGAGCGAGATGGCCTATCAGCTCATCGAGCTGATCGAGTCGCGCGGCTTGATGCTCGAACTCTTCGCCGAACTCCTGCGGTTGCGACCGCGTCAGCGCGAACGGATAGCCCTCGTCGCCCGGCAATTCGACATGCCGCGCGCGGCCGTCCGTTCGCTATTCCCGGCGGCCAAGCCGCCACGAGCCCGCGGATGGGTCCCGCTGGTGATGCTCTCGCCGCTCCTGGCGCTGATCCGTTGCCCGACGGGCCAGCGAGACCAGCTCCCGCCGATCCAGACGGCGCGAGCCGACGTGCCCGCGACGGCACCAGTGGATGTGGAGCAACCGCCGGATTGCCCGCCCGTCGAGCCTCCCGTCGCCACCAAGACCCCGTGCCCCCACCCCGAGCTCCACGACGCACCGCCCGAGACCGCGCTCGAGCTTCTCATCGTATCGAACGAGTTCCCGAGTCACTCGGAGAGGGTCACCTATGACGCCTCGCTCGACGCTGGCGTCGCGGCCAAGCACTTCTTCCTGTACCACCTTCTCGCCATGAACGAGAAGCAGGCCGCAGTGTTCGACAAGCGCTCGTTCGAGCTCTGCGGCGCGAACGGATGTGCAGCCAAGGGAACACCGCTTTCGGCGGTGGTCTTCCACGGCGGCGCCGCTGCATCGGTCCGCGGCGTGCAGCGACCGAGATCGGCGTCCGCGACTCCTTCCACCCCCTCGCAATCCAGAGGCATGTCGGCTCCACCTGATGCGTCGACCTCCAAATTCAATCCGTCGATCCCCACCTTCAAGGCCCCTGAAATCGGCTTCGTGCGCCTCGACGGGTTCCTCTACTTCCGCTCGCTCGCGCCTGTCGCATTGCATTCGTGCGAGGAGTGGACTTCCTCATGCGCCGAGACCGTCGCACTGCCACGAGAGCTCGGGCGCGACGAATTCACCTTCGTGATCAACCTGCGCCTCGCCGCGGCCCCGCCGGCAGGGCTGAGCGCGGTCGAGCCGTACTCGGACGATTGCTGGTGGAGTGGAGAGCACCCACTCCTCGCGGCGCATGCCGACGAGTGCGATGAAACCGGCCGCTTTGCGCTGCTCCTCACCCAGGAGGCAGAGCTGCGCTGGCTCGTCGACGACGGCGCGGAGGTCGGTTTCGGAGGAGCGTGGTCGCTCGCCGTCGCCGGCGCAGGGCCGCGTGGGCTCGTCGACGCGAACTGGCACAGCATCGCGCTCGTCCGCCGCTTCCTCCCCGATGGCGACGCCCAGCTCGAGATCTGGCTCGACGGTGAGCTCGGAGCGCTCGAGACCTCGGATTCGCGGATGGATCTGCGGCCGCGATGGATGGATCGGGACGGACGACTCACGGAACCATGGGTGTGGTCTCTCCACGGCGATATCGGCAGCGGATACGTGTGGGATCAGGCGTTGACGAGCGAGGAGCTCGAGTCCCTCGCTCCCCGACAGATCGTCCGCGCGTCGCAATGATCCCGCATCGATGCGCACTGCCGCCAGACCTCGCCGCACCTTGCGGACAGAAATCGGGATCACGGTGTCGCCGCGCCGCGAGAAGCCCTCGCCATTCAGGCGCGGCCGGGCCCCGGATCTCGGCTCCGCCGACCCTCACCGCCCCAAGAAAGCTCCCGTGGACGGGGGCCGGGGCGCCCTGGGACCGAGTTGCGCAGACCGAGGAAACTCTCGCCGTGAAGCGCTGCAGGCCTCACGAAGGTCGAGCACCTGTTTGAGGGCACAGGGCGCCCCGGACACCGGCCTCGCGACCTTCGCCGCGTCTCATCCGGGGCCCGGCCGCGCCGTGCGACGTCCCATGCGCACATCGGTCGTCGCGCTGCGAGCCCGCGAGTTTCAGGCCTCGACTCAATCGACCCGCACCGGCAGCGCCTCGAGCCCGCGCAGCACCGACGTCTTCCGCCACTTCAGCTGCTCGCGCGGCACCGCCAGCCGCAGCCGCGGGAACCGCTGCAGCAACGCATCGAGCGCGATGCGTCCCTCGAGCCTCGCCAGCGGCGCCCCCACGCAGTAGTGCACCCCGTGGCCGAACGCCACGTGGCGGTTGGGAGTGCGCCGCAGGTCGAGCTCGTCCGCGCGCGGGAACGCCTCCTCGTCGCGGTTCGCCGACCCGATCAGCGCCGTCACGCGGGCCCCGCGGGGGATCGTCCGGCCGTGCAGCGTGATGTCTTCGCCGGCGAACCGCGGGCTCGGCATCTGCACCGGATTCGTGAACCGCAGCAATTCCTCCACCGCCGACGGCCCCAGCTCCGGCTGCGCGCGCAGCAGCGCCAGCTGTTCCGGGTGCTCGAGCAGCGCCAGCGTCCCGTTGCCGATCAGGTTCACCGTCGTCTCGTGGCCCGCGAGCAGCAGCACGAACAGCATCGCCGTCAGCTCGGCGTCGCTCAGCTTGTCGTCTTTCTCGCGCGCCCCGATCAGCGCCGTCGTCAGGTTGTCGCGCGGAGACAGCTTGTGCATCGCCACCAGCTTGTTGAAAAAGCGCGCCAGCTGGATCATCTCCGGCAGCTGCTTCAGCACGTTCACCGGCGACGGATCGCCGCCCTCGAGGATCCCCGCGATCCAGCCGTGGAAGCGGTGGCGGTCGCGGTCGTCGGGCACCCCCATCATCTCCGAGATGATCGTCAGCGGCAGCGGCAGCGCGAAGTCGGCGATCAGGTCGAACTGGCCGCGGGCCGCCGCGCGGGTCAGCAGCTCGTCGACCAGCTGTTCCACGCGGCGCGTCAGGTTCTCGACCATGCGGGGCGTGAACGCCTTGTGGACCAGCCCGCGCAGGCGGCGGTGGCCCTCGTCGTCCTGGCTCAGCATCGTCTCGCCGAACGCGCGCATGATCTTCGGCACGTACCAGCGATCCATGTCGGACTTGCCGCTCGCGGTGCGTTGATTGCAGAGCAGCCGCGGGTCACGGAGCCATTCGCTCACGTCCGAATAACGCGACACCGCCCACACCTCGCCGCCGAACGCGTCGACCGCCCGGGCCAGCGGCCGCTCGCGGCGCAGGCGCGCGTACGTCGGATATGGGTCCGCGCGGAACGCCGGCGACGTCAGGTCCACCTCGATCTCGAGGGGCTTCGCTCTCCACGACAGGCGCATGACGAATCGACTCCTCGCGATATGAAATCAGCTCAATCGAGCCCGCGCTTGCCCGGCGACCAGTAGGCCTTCACCTTTTGGCGGGCGTGCGGCGCGGGTGCGGCCTTGAGCGCCGCCCGCAGCGACTGGATCGACCGCGCATTCCCGCATAGCACCAGATCGGCGCCCGCGTGGCGGCCCAGGGCCGCTCGCAGCTCGCGCTCGACCTCGAGCAGGTGGCCCTCCCCGCGCCGCACCAGCGTCCGCGGCCCGACCTCGAGCTCCGCCAGCACCGCCTCCGACTCGGCCGGATCGGTCACCTCGAACACGAACGACAGCGGCGCCGCCGGCCCGCGCAGCTCCCGGAGCGCGCGCGCGGCCGCGAACGACGTCTCGTCGCCGAACAGCACCACCGGCCCCGTCAGCGACGGGAACGGCAGCGACCCGCGCGGCCCGAACACCCGCACCCGGTCGCCCACCGCCGCCTCGCGGCCCCACTGCGCCCCCGGCTCCTCGCCGTGCAGATACACCAGCAGCGACACCGCCGCGCGCTCCGGCTCGTGCGCGAAGGGCGTATACGTGCGCGGCCCGGCGCCCGAGATCATCACCTGCACCTTGTCGCCCGCGCCGTACTGCTTGCGCAGCGCCTCGCCGGTCAGCTCGATCCGGCGGAAATGCGGCGACACCTGCCGCGCCGCCGCGATCGTCCATTCGGGGAACAACAACTTCGCGACCGCCTCGCCGAGGACCGCCTTCACGGATGCCATGATTCACGTCCTTCCATGGTTCGCCCGCAGCTGCGCCGACGGATCGTCGCCGCGCCTCGCCGCAGCAGGCGTCGAGCCGAGTTCCTCGGCGAGCTCTTGGCGACGGACGACATCGCGGCAGACCGCAACTGCGAGTTGCAATATGGAAGACCGCCTCGCCCCGCGCAATCCATGTTTCCGCACGCTCCCGGCGCGATAATGCCCGACCGAGGCCCGCCGAGACCTGACCTTTCAGCCAGATCTGCCGCACGACCTCACGCGCCTCCGCAGTGAGCGGCAGGGTCGTGCTCGGGCCCCGCCGCCACGATGCAGCCTGCGGTCCGCGGGCCGCGTCCGTGGACCTGCGCCGCCCCGTGGCGCCCGCGCCTGCGCCCGCGCTACCGTCCTGCCATGCACGCCCGCCTCGCGCTCGTCGTCCTGCCCCTCGTCGCCTGCTCCACCGCCGCCGACGACAGCGCCCTGACCGACGGCAGCGCCACGCATGTCTCCACGGACATGTCCACGAGCACAGGTCCCAAAGACCCGACCACCACCGACGGCCCCGCCACCACCACCGACGAGCCGCCCGTCACCACCGGCCTCACCCCCGGCACCACCACCGACGAGCCGCCGGTCACCACCTCCCCGCCCGCAGGCCCGTGCGGCCAGCCGCCGCCGTTCACCGGCGTCATGGCGCAGACCCTCGACGTCGCCGGCGTGCAGCGCGACTACGACCTCGTCATCCCCGCCGACTACGACCCCGACACCGCCTATCCGCTGGTGTTCGCCTGGCACGGCCGCGGCGGCAACGGCGAGCTCGCGCGGCTGTACTTCAAGGTCGAGGAGGCCAGCGCCGGCCAGGCGATCTTCGTCTATCCGGACGGCCTCCCGCTCGCCGACATGGGCGGCCAGACCGGCTGGGACCTCGACCCCGCCAACGAAGACGTCGCCCTCTTCGACGCCATCCTCGCCGACGTCTCGGGCCGGCTCTGCATCGACGCCGCGCGCGTCTTCAGCACCGGCCACAGCTTCGGCGGCTACATGTCGAACACGCTCGGCTGCGCCCGCGGCGGCATCGTCCGCGCGATCGCCCCCGTCGCCGGCGGCGGCCCGTTCGGCGCATGCACCGGCCAGGTCGCCGCCTGGCTCGCCCACGGCACCGGCGACACCACAGTCCCCTTCTCGCAGGGCGAGGGCGCGCGCGACCACTGGTCGTCCGCCAATTCCTGCGGTGACACCAGCGCCCCCGTCGACCCCGCCCCCTGCGTCGCCTATGACGATTGCGAGGCCGGCTTCCCCGTGCATTGGTGCCAGCACGACGAGCCCGACCTCGGCGGCCACGGCTGGCCCGACTGGGCCGGGGGCGCGATCTGGAGCTTCTTCGCCGCGCTGTGACGGCGGGCGTCGGCGAGCCGCACATCGCCCGGGCAGTCGGCGGAGGAACGACCACACGGGCTCCCATTCCCATCGGCGTCTGCCCGCTCGCACCATCGCGGAGTCGCCACCTCGCCGTGGTAGCCTGGTGCGGTGCTCACTCTCGGCGTCGATCTCGCCAGCCAGCCGCCCAAGACCGGCGTCGCGCGGATCGTCTGGGACGCCGGCAAGGCCGTCGTCGCGGACGTGCGCCGCGGCGCCGACGACGACGAGATCGTCGCGCTCGCGGCAGAGGCCGGCGCGCTCGGCATCGACGCGCCGTTCGGCTGGCCGCGCCGCTTCCTCGAGTTCGTGGCGGCCCATCACGGCAGCGGGGTGCCGCCGACCCGGTGGTCCGACCCGCACCGCGACGCCCTGCGCTTCCGCCTCACCGATCATCACGTACGGGCCCGCACCGGTCGCTGGCCGCTGTCGGTCTCGTCGGACCTGATCGGCGTCCCGGCCATGCGCTGCGCCGCGCTGCTGACCCGCCTCGGCGTCCGCGACCGCGCCGGCGACGGCCGTGTCTACGAGGTCTACCCTGCGGCGGCCCTGCCGGGCTGGGGCCTGCCGGTCGCCAGCTACAAGGGCGATCGCCTGCCGACCCGCCTCGCCCTGCTGGACGCGCTGAAGCGCGCCGCTCCGTGGCTCGATCTCCCGGCCCCGCTGCGCGCCCGCTGCGAGGCCAGCGACGATTGCCTCGACGCCTTGCTCGCCGCCCTGGTCGCCCGTGCCGCCGCTCTCGGCCTGACTGCGCGCCCGCGCGACGAGGACCTGCCGCAGGCGCGCGAGGAGGGCTGGATCGCCCTGCCCGGACCGGGCTCGCTGGACCGCCTGCTCACCGGCGGATCGCCGGCATGAACGTCGCCTCTGGCATGTCGCCTCGGACATGC
Source organism: Nannocystis punicea (assembly GCF_026965555.1). Taxonomy (GTDB): domain Bacteria; phylum Myxococcota_A; class Polyangia; order Nannocystales; family Nannocystaceae; genus Nannocystis; species Nannocystis punicea. The sequence continues at coordinate 7,016,618 of NZ_CP114040.1, forward strand.
TCTCGAAGCCATGTTCTATAAAACATGCCCATATTGACATGTCCCATCAGCCATCCATACCGCCAGCAGGCCCCCGCCGGCACCACCAGCCCCGCCGCGTGCGACCGCAGCTCCAACGCGGCCGGACCTGCCTCTTCGGCCAGGGACGCCGCCACGCGCTCCATCCACGGCCTGAGCAGCCGCGGCCGCAGCGATGGCCGCTCCCGGGGGAGCCCCGCGTCCGCGGGCGCGAATTGTCTAAATCTTTAGCTGCGAGGCGAAGCGGCGTGTCTACCCTGAGTACGCTGAGGATGGGTGTGTCCGCGCCGAGCGGACCCGACAGTCATCTGCGGCAGGCGGGGAGAGGGCCCGGGCCCCGCCTCCTCCTGGACCTCGACGCATGAGTACGGGCATGCGAGCAAGGCCTTCGATGAGCGCCGTGAGAGGCTACGCGCTCCGCGAGAAGATCGAGGAAACGGCCACGTTCACCGTCTATCGTGCGCGCCGCGACAGCGACGGCGCGGCGGTCTTGCTGAAGTTCTTGCGCACGGAGGGCTCGACCGGCGCCGAGGTCGCGCGCTTCAAGCACGAGTACGAGCGCATCGCTCGCCTCGCCTCGCCTCGCCTCGTCGCAGCGTACGGCGTCGAGGAGCTCGCCGGCGCCTCGATCGTCGTCCTCGAGGACTTCTCGGGCACCGATCTGGCCCAGCTCCTCGCCGCGCGCCCGTCCCACCGCTTGTCCCTCCTCGAGGCCCTCGATCTGGCCGTCGCCCTCGCCGAGGGCCTCGCCGCCGTGCACGCGGCGGGGCTCATCCACCGCGACCTGCGCCCGCAGAACGTCCTCGTCGGCGCCCGCGGCGCGGTGAAGATCACGGGCTTCGGCGTCGACGCCGAGCTCACCCGCGCCCACGAGCAGCTCTACGCCCCGGCGGTGCTCGGCGACGTCCTGCCCTACGTCTCGCCCGAGCAGACCGGCCGCATGAACCGCGGCGTCGACTACCGGACCGACTTCTACGCGCTCGGCGTCCTCGTCTACCAGGCGCTCACCGGCAGGCGCCCCTTCGAGGCGCTGGACCCGATGGAGCTCATCCACGCCCACCTCGCCCTCGCCCCCACGCCGCTGACTCGGGTCGATTCGACGATCCCCGAGGCCGTCTCCGGCATCGTTCTCAAGCTGCTCGCCAAGAACGCCGAGGACCGCTATCAGAGCGCCGAGGGCTTGCTCGCCGACCTCGAGCGCTGCCGCGACGCGCTGCGCAGCACGGGGACGATCGAGCCCTTCGTCGCCGGCCAGCGCGATCGCCAGGATCTGTTCCGGATCCACCCGAAGCTCTACGGCCGCGAGCACGACATCGAGGCGCTCACCGCCGCCTTCGAGCGCTCGCTCGCGGGCAGCCGCGAGCTCGTCCTCGTCTCCGGCTACTCGGGGATCGGCAAGTCCGCGCTCGTGCACGAGGTCTTGAAGCCGCTCGCGCGCCAGAAGGGCTACTTCACCGGCGGCAAGTACGACCAACACCACCGCGACATGCCCTACAGCGGGGTGATCCAGGCCTTCGACGACCTCGTGCGGCAGATCCTCGCCGAGAGCGAGGCCCGCGTCCTCGGCTGGCGCCGCGCGATCCTCGAGGCGCTCGGCGCCAACGCGCAGGTCGTCTGCGACGTCGTCCCGTCGCTCTCGCACGTGATCGGCGCCCAGCCGCCGGTCCCCGCGCTCGGCCCGATCGAGGCGCAGAACCGCCTGAAGCGGTGCTTCCTGCGCTTCGTCGCCGTGTTCGCCCGCCGCGCTCACCCGCTCGTGCTGTTCCTCGACGACCTGCAGTGGATCGACGCCGCCAGCCTCGGCCTGCTGCGCGACCTCCTCGCCGACGACTCGCTCGAGGCGCTGTTCTTCTGCGGCGCGTATCGCGACAACGAGGTCTCGCCCGGGCACCCGTTCCTCCTGGCGCTGCGGGACGTCGGGGTCTGCGTGCGCAACATCGTCCTCGCCCCGCTCGCGCGCCCGCAGCTGATCGAGATGCTCTCGGACAGCCTGAGGCGCAGCGACGTCGGCCCGCTCGCCGACGCGGTGCTGACCCGGACCGGCGGCAACCCGTTCTTCGTCCAGGAGTTCGTCCGCTCGCTGTACGACCACGGCGTCCTCGCCTACGCCGCCGGCTCGGGCTGGCGCTGGGACCTCGCCGCCATCGACGCGCTCGGGTACACCGACAACGTCGTCGACCTCATGGTCCGCACCATCGCGCGCCTGCCCCCGGCGACGGTCCAGGCGCTCGAGCTCGCCGCGGCGATCGGCCACCGCTTCGACCTCGACGTGCTCGCCGCGGTCAGCGAGTGCTCGCCGGCGGACGCGTGCGCCCGCCTCGATCCCGCCGTCGGCGAGGGCCTCGTGATCGCCGGCCGCGACGGCTACCGCTTCGCCCACGACAAGGTCCAGGAGGGCGCCTACGCGATGGTCCCGGAGGCGGACCGACCCGGCTTCCACCTCCGGATCGGCCGGCTGCTCGCGGACAAGCTCGACCTCTCGGACAGCCAGAGCCTGTTCGACGTCGTCGGCCACCTGAACAGCGCCGGCGACCTCGTGTCGGACCCCGCCGAGCGCCTGCTCCTGGCGCGCAGGAGCCTCGAGGCCGCGCGCCGGGCCGAGGACGCCGCCGCCTTCGGCGCCGCCCTGCGCTACCTGCAGTCCGGCCTCCTGCGCCTCCCGCCCGACGCCTGGACCTCCCAGCACCCGCTCCGCCTCGAGTACGCCAAGCGGACCGCGCTCATGCTCTCGCTCTGCGGCCGGCACGACGACGCCCTCGCCGTCCTCTCGGATTCTCTCGAGCGGACCGCGAGCCGGCTCGAGCGCACCGACGTCCTGCGGCTCAAGATGAAGGTGCAGGTCCTCAAGAACGACCTGCCCGCCGCGCTCGCCGAGGGGCTCGCCGCCCTGCGCCCGTTCGGCATCGACCTGCCGCCGTTCCCCGACCAGGCCGCGCTCGACGCCCAGGTCGGCGCGACGATGGATCTGGTCCGCGAGCGGACGATCGAGGCGCTGCTGGGCCTGCCGCCGCTGCGGGACCCCGAGGTCGGCGCCCTCCAGGACGTCCTGCAGGAGCTGTTCGTCCCCTGCTACTTCCTGGCCACCCGCAACTTCGGCATCACCGTCGCCAAGGCGCTCGAGAACACGCTCCGCCACGGCCTGTCGCAGACAGCCCTCCACGCCTGCGTGTTCTTCGGGATGCTGCTGTGCGCGCGCGGGGACATCGAGCTCGGCGTCCGCGTCGGACGCACGGCCGTCGCCCTCCCCGAGCGCTACCCGGACAAGGGCTCCGAGTCGATGCTCTGCAACATGTGGGGCGCCTTCATCCAGCCGTGGCAGGAGGGCTACGCCGCCTGCAGGGAGCCGCTGCTGGTCGGCATGCACGCCGGCCTCGAGACCGGCCAGTACATCTGGGCCTTCTACAACACGGTCAACCTGATCACGAACAGCCTCCTGCGCGGCCTCCCGCTGTCCGACCTGATCGCCGAGGCGAGGAGCCTGCAGTCGGTCTGCAAGCTCGACGAGTTCAACACCATCACCTGGATCGTCGGCGCCGTCGGACAGCTCGCGCATCAGCTCTCGGTCGCGACCGCGTGCCCCGCCGCGCTCAAGGGCGAGTGGATCGACATCGACGAGGTCGTGGAGGAGGCGCGCCGGATCGACAACCAGGCGTCCCTCGTCTTCGCCCGCTTCTACATCGTGGTCCTCGACGTCTTCCAGGGCGCCTTCGAGGCCGCGGCCCGCATCGCGCTCGCGCTCAACCTCGAGATCCCGGCGGTGGCGGCCTGGCACGGCAACCCCGGGTTCCACTTCTACGGCGGCGTCGCGCTCACCCAGGCCGCGGACGTGGTCGCCCCGGACGAGCGCGCCCGCTTCCTCGCCCGCGCCGAGGCGTTCGCCGCCAGCCTCGCGCGCTGGGCCGAGCTCTGCCCGGACAACCTGGCGCACCGCAGCGCCCTGCTGAGCGCCGAGCTGCTGCGCGTCCGCGGCGACGCGCGCGCCGCGGGCGATCGCTACGACGAGGCCATCGCCCTCGCCCAGCGCGGCGGCTACCTCCACGACGAGGCGCTGGCCAACGAGCTCGCCGGCCTGTCCTTCCGCGCCCTCGGCAAGACCACCATCGCCCGCGCCTACCTCACCGAGGCCCACCGCGCCTACGGGCGCTGGGGCGCGACCGAGGCGATGCGCCGCCTCGAACGCTCGTACCCCGACCTCATCCCCGGCGAGCCCCTCGCCGCGCCCGCCCTCGACATCGGCTCGGTGCTCAAGGCCTCGCAGGCCATCTCCGGCGAGATCGTCCTCGACCGCCTGCTCGACGCCCTCATGCGGATCCTGGTCGAGAACGCCGGCGCGCGACGCGGCGTGCTGCTGCTGTCGCGCGACGAACGGCTCGTCGTCGAGGCCGAGCATCGCATCGGCGAGGCGGCCGTCCACGTCCTCGGCGCCGCGCCCCTCGACGGTCGCCCGGACCTGCCGCGCAGCGTCCTCACCTACGTGGCGCGGACCCGCGAGACCGTCCTCCTCGACGATCGCGCCATCGACGGGCCCTTCGGGCGCGACCCCTGCTTCGCCCGCGCCGCGCCGCGCTCCTCGCTCGCCGCCCCGATCGTCTGCAAGGGCCGCCTTATCGGCGTCCTCTACCTCGAGAACGACCTCGCCCGCTCCGCCTTCACCCCCGACCGCGTCGAGCTGCTCCGCCTGCTCTCGGCCCAGGCGGCCATCTCCATCGAGAACGCGCGCCTCTACGCCGACCTGCAGCAGGAGAACGCGGAGCGCCGGCACGCGGAGGCGGTCTTGCGCGACAACCAGGCGCTCCTCCAGTCCATCGTCGACAACACCACCGCCGTCGTGTTCGCCAAGGACCGGGCCGGCCGCTACATGCTCGTCAACCGCGGCTTCGAGGAGCTGTTCCACCTCCGCCGCAGGGATGTGATCGGCAAGACCGACCACGAGCTCTTCCCGCGCGTGCACGCCGACGTCTATCGCGCCAACGATCTGCGGGTGATGGCGCAGAACCGGCTGATGGAGATCGAGGAGGTCGCGCCGCGGGACGACGGCGTACGCACGTACATCTCCCTCAAGTTCCCGCTCCGCGATCCCACCGGCAAGCCCGACGGCGTCTGCGGGATCTCGACCGACGTCACCGCCCGCAAGCGCGCCGAGGAGGTCCTGCGCCGCTCCTACTCGCTCCTCGAGGCCACGCTCGAATCGACCGCGGACGGCATCCTCGTCGTCGACCCCTCGCAACGCATCATCCGCTACAACCGCAGGTTCGCGGAGATGTGGCACCTCCCCGCCGAGCTCCTCGCCACCGGCTCCGCCGAGGCGTGCCGCAAGTACGTCTGCGATCAGCTGTGCGATCCGGCGGGCTTCTTGCGCAGCTCCGAGGCCCTCTACACCACGCCCGAGGAGACCTGTATCACCAGCATCTCGTTCACCGACGGGCGGGTCTTCGAGCGTTACTCGCAGCCGCAGCGCCTCGGCGAGCGCGTGGTCGGGCGGGTCTGGAGCTTCCGCGACGTCACCGCGCGCGTGCACGCCGAGCGGCAGCGCGATCAACTCCTCATGGACGAGCGGCGCGCGCGGGCGGCGGCGGAGGAGGCCGTCCGCCAGCGGGACGACTTCATCTCGATCGCCTCGCACGAGCTCCGCACCCCGCTCACCAGCCTGCAGCTCGCCGTCGAATCACTGGAGAAGCGGCTCGCGCGGGGCCTCGACGTCGAGCGCGTCCGTTCGGTCGTCGTCCTCTCCAGCCGCCAGATCCAGCGCCTCGCCGACCTCGTCGACATGCTCCTCGACGTCTCGCGGATCCAGGCCGGGAGGCTCGAGCTGAACCGCGTGCCCGTCGATCTGCGCCAGCTCGTCGCCGAGACCGCCGCCCAGTTCGACGATCAGTTCGCGCAGTCGGGCAGCACCCTCATCATGCGCGCGGAGCAGCCGGTCGTCGGCCAGTGGGACCCGTACCGCCTGGAGCAGGTCGTCACCAACCTCATCGCCAACGCGCTCAAGTTCGGGGAACAGCGGCCGATCGAGATCGCGGTCAGCGCGGAAGCCGGGGTCGCCCGGCTGTCCGTCACGGACCACGGGATCGGCATCTCGACCGAGGTGCAGGCCCAGCTCTTCGAGCGATTCCGCCGCGGCGTCTCGTCGCGGCACTACGGGGGGCTCGGCCTCGGCCTCTACATCACGCGCTCGATCGTCGAGGCGCACGGCGGGCGCGTCCGCCTGTCGAGCGAGGTCGGTCGGGGCTCGACGTTCTGCGTCGAGCTGCCGCTCTCGACCGAAGACGCGGTGGCCGGCAACGCCCCGCCCTGTCCAGCCCCGAGCTCCACCGCGCCGCCGCTGTAGCGCCGCGGAGCGCGAGCGCCTCGCGCTGCGGACCGGCGCCCCTCATTCCTTATCGAACGAGGACCGCCCATTTCTTTCACGGCTCGCACGGTCGACGAGAACCCCGCCGGAGACTCGTCCTCGCGCACGCGCTCGCTCCCGTCCGCGCTGCCAACGGCTTGAACGCCCACCGGCGGCCCCGTTATCGTCGCCGCCGTGGATCGTCGCGCGCACCTCGTCCTGCTCGCCGCGCTGCTGCCGGCCTGCAGCGATCGCCGGGACGAGCCCCCGCGCCCCGTCGCCGCCGCCTGGCTCCCGCGCGAGGACGAGTGCGCCGCCTGCCACGTCGAGATCGCCGACGCCTGGGCGCGCTCGCGTCACCACGCCGCCTTCACCAACTCCGACTTCCAGCACGCCTACGAACGCGAGCCGACCCCGTTCTGCCGCGAGTGTCACGCCCCCGAGCACGCCCGCTTGCCCGCCGGTGAGGCCGAGGCGCTCGGCGTCGGCTGTCTCGCCTGTCACGGCGGTCCTGCGACCCTCGTCACCGCGGCGAGCCGCACCGGCAGCGACGCCCCGCACCTGCTCCGGCGCGACCCGGCCTTCGCCACCCGCACCTGCGCGCGCTGCCACGAGTTCGACTTCCCCGCCGACAGCGGCCGCGTCCCCGGCACCATGATGCAGACCACCCTGCGAGAGCACCGCGCCTCCGCGCACGCCGATCGCAGCTGCGCTGACTGTCACATGCCGGCGGCGGCCCACGACTTCGCCTCCACCCGCGATCCTTCGGCCATGCAGCGGGCCCTCGCAGTCGTCGCCCGCCGCGACGGCGACGCCCTCGAGCTCGAGCTGCGCACCCGCGACGTCGGCCACGCCTTCCCGACCGGCGATCTCTTCCGCCGCCTCGCGGTCCACGCCGAGCTCGTCGACGTCGACGGCCGCGAGCTCGCCCGCGGCGTCCGCTACCTCGCGCGCCACTTCGTCCCGCGGCATCACCCCGACGGCCGCCTGCGCCACGCCGCCACCCTCCCCGTCGTCGACGACCGCGTCCACGGGGCCGCCCGCGTGCGCCTCGACCTGCGTTCCGACGCGCCTGCCCCCGCCGCCGAGCTGGTGTGGCGAGTCGACCTCGAACGCGTCGACGCGCGCGATCCCGACCGCCCCGAAGCCTCGACGATCGCTGATACCATTCGCCTCGCCGAGGGGCGCCTGCCACCAATCACGCCTGCGAGCCGATGATGATCACGACCTACCGTGCCTCCATTCTCCTCGCGTGTCTCGCCGCCGCGTGCACCGCCAATCCTCCCACCGCCGCGCGCCCCACCGCCGAGGCCGCCCCCGCGCCCGCAGCCCCACCGACCGCTCCTGCGGCCCCGCCCGCGCCCGCGACCGCCACGCCTGCGCCCGCCGCTCCGCCCGCGCCCGCGACCCCGTCCGAGCCCGCGACGCCCCCGGTGGCCGCCGCCGAGCCGACGCCTCCGACCGACCCTGCCCTGCCCTCGCTCGCCGATCCCGATCCGGACGCCCCCGCCGCCGATCCTGCGCTCGATCCATCCGCCGCGCCGGCACCCACCGCCCCGATCGCCCTCGTCGCCGCCCCGATCGTCGCGGCCGAGCACACCGCCAATTGGCGCGACGTCGTCACCCTGTCCGCCGGCACCGTCGCCGGCGGCTTCCAGTACTTCGCCACCGGCGTGCTCGCCGGCGAGGCCCCGAATTTCTTCACCCTCGACGCCGGCGGCGCGTGGGGTCCCGTCGCCGTCCCTGCCCCGCCTGGCAAGCCGAGCGGTCACTGGCCCGACGAGACCTGGGCCGTAGAGACCGGCCATACCCGCGACCGCGCCGCAATACCGCGACTGCGACTGCATCGATTGCGCGGCCAGAGCCGGTGGGTCCCGCAATCACTCGGCGCCGATCAATGGGTCGAGACCGACCACCTCGGCCCCCTGCGCAAGAGCTGGAACGTCGGCTTCCTCGCCGTCCTCGACGGCAGCCTCGTGCGCGTCGCCGGCAACGGCACCCCCGATCCCGCCCTGCCCGTCGTGCGCGGCTCGATCTCCGACTTCGTCGAGAGCAAGGCCGGCGACCTCTACGTCCTCTCGAACGACGGCGCCTATCACGTCCAGATCGCCTGCGCCGACGAGGCCTGCGTCCAGACCAACTCGATCCCGCTGCCGCAGGGCGGCTGGGAATGGCAGCAGAGCATCCCGCGCCAGAAGCACAGCGTCTCGATCGGCCTGCACGACGCTACCAACAATCTCACCAACCACTTGCTGCATTACGAGACCGGCGGCTGGAAGCTCGAGGTCCTGCCCGCGGGCGGGCGCCTCGTCGCCCTCTGGCCGACCGCCGACGGCGGCATGTGGGCCCAGACCGAGACTGGCCTGCTGCACCGCGATCCCGCCGGCGCCTGGCGCAGCGTCGCCCTCCCGGCCGATCTTCGGCCCAGCGGCCCGGTATTCGCGGCCATGACCGGCAACATGAGCGAGCTCGTGGTCGTCGGCGTCCGCGACGGCGCCCAGGTCGTGCTGGCCACCGCCGCCAAGACGCAGGCCGCCGGCTGATTCGTCGCCGCGTCAGCGCGGCCGCTTGAAGCAGACGATGCCCTGAGTCATCGTCACCAGCTCCCAGCCCTCGTTGCCGGCCTTCGTCACGTCGTCGTTGATCCCGCTGACCGACGAGCTGGGCCCCAAGCACATGTGCTCGAAGCGCGGCGCCTGGGCGGGATAATCGGCGAGCGCGCGGCCTGCGGCTCCGCCGGCGCAGCCGATGAGGATTCCGGACAATACGAGGGCGAGATTCTTCCAGGTCATTGCCGGGCAACCTAACACCGCCGTCCGCGCGCGCCGAATTTCCCGCCCCTCGGCCGCCACGCCCGACGCAATCACGAATGCCACGACGCTCGTGCACCCCGCGATGGCGACCCCCGAGCTGCGCGTACAGGGTCGGTGAATGACCACAGTCCAATGTCGCGGCCGCCGGCGTGAGCGCGGCGAAGCGAGCGACGTCCTGCACGACACCCCTCGCTCGAGCGGCGCCGACCTCGCATCCTCGTCGCGCCCCTCGCTCGCCGTCCGTCCTCGTCGCGCACCCTGTCGCCGGCGCCCGCAGCCGGCGCGTGTCGGCGCTCACGACCTGCCCGTCCCGCCGCGAGCCCGCCGCGGCCCTGTATCGCCGTTTGCGCCGCGCCCGGCCGTATCTGGCGCGCGCCCGCCCGGCGTGCTAGGAGGCCCCGCCATGAGCGAGGAGCGCCGGCGCGTCCTGAACAACCTCGACCGCATCGAGGACCGCCTGCGCGACGCCCCCGACGGTCTGCACGACGCCGGCGCCCCGGCCAGCGAGCGCGACCTCGCCGCGTCGGGCCTCGATCCGGACGTGGCCCTGCTGTGGGGCACCTACGACGGCTTCGACCTCGGCGGCGGCGAGGCCCGCGTCTATCCCCTGGACGAGCACGCCGGCGCCACCGAGGCCGCCGAGGCCGACGGCCGGCTGCGCCCCGGCGACCGCGTCATCGGCGAGCGCGGGCGCGACCTGCTCGTCCTGGCCGCCGACCCGCACGCCGAGGGCGCCGACGTCGTCCTCGTCGAGGAGGACGGCGAGCGCCTGCCGTGCGCCTCCTCGGTCGACCGCATGGTCCTGGCCCTGCTCGGCGAGTTCTCGGTCCTGTTCGACGAGGACGGCGAGTACCAGGCCGACCTGTTCGGCGACGACGGCGAGCTCACCTCCGCGGCCGAACGACGGATCCTGCGGCGTCACCTCGACCTCGACCCCGACGCCCCGCTGGCCCGCTTCCGCCTGGCCCAGTCGCTGCGCCGCGCCGGCGAGCTGCGCGGCGCGGCCCAGGAGCTGCGCCAGCTGCTGCGCCGCGCCCCCGACTTCGTGTGGGGCCACCTCGAGCTCGGCCGCGTGCGCCTCGGCGAGGCCAAGCCGAACGACGCGGTCGCCGCCTTCCGCAAGGCCGCCGAGCTGGCCGCCGACCCCGGCCTGCGCGCCCACTGCCTGGCGCTCGCCTGCTTGGCCCTCTCGAACATGTCCGAGAAGCCAGGTCCTTCGGCGCAGGGCGCCAAGGCCATGCCCGAGAAGACAGGTCCTTCGGCACAGGGCTCCAAGGCCATGCCCGAAAAGACGGGCGCTTCCGCCCGGGACTCCGAGCGCGCCGCCCTGGCCGCCGCCGTCCTGGCCGCCAACCCGCAGTTCACCGCCGCCCAGGAGGCCGCGGTGCGCGACGCCCTCGAGCGCGGCGACGCGGCCGCGGCCGACGAGCAGCTCGCGCTCGGCCTCGCGGTCGTGCCGGGCCACCTCGGCCTGCTCAGCCTGCGCCCCGCGCTGGCCGAGCTGAAGGCCCAGCCGACCGACGAGGCCGACGACGAGGACGACGATCCCGACGCCGACGTCGACCCGGCCCTGCGCGACGACGACGCCGAGCGCGTGGCAGCCCGCGCCAGGCCGAAGCCGCCCCCGGCTAAAGCGGCCCGAGCGCCTGATACTGGCTCGGCGTCATCCCCATATGGCGGGCGAAAGCCCGCGAAAAGCTCGGGTGGTCGGCAAAGCCGGCGCCCAGCGCGATCTCGAGGATAGAGCGCCGCGACGACCGCAGCTCGCGGGCCGCCTGGCACAGCCGGAGCGTGCGCAGATAGGCCCCCGGCGTCATCCCGACCACCTGCGCGAACTGGCGCAGGAAGTGGTACTTCGACAGCTCAGCCACGCTCGCCAGCTCGTCGAGCGACAGCGTGGTCGGGTCGATGCGCGGGTCGAGGCTGCGGATGTAATCGACCACGCGGGCGATCTTGCGGTGGGCGATCCGGTTGGTCGAGCGGCGCAGCGGCTCGCGCAGGTTGGAGAACTCGGTGAAGGCGTGGCTGACGACGTTGTGCAGCGCGGCCTCGACCTCGAGCGTGCGCCCGGGCGCGCTGTCGCTGCGGACCAGGTCGTGCAGCGCAGTGATCGCCGACACCAGCTCGACGCGGCCGGCCACGCGCACGCTGGTGAACTCGGGCGCGCAGCGGGGCCCGGCGACGTCTTCGACCAGGCCGAGCGCCAGCCGGCGGTCGACGTAGAGCGTGATGTAATCGACGTCGCTGCTGCCGCGGGCGTTGCCGGTGTGGACCTGCTGCGGGTTCATCAGCACCACGTCGCCGGGCTCGAAGCTGAACAGCCGCCCGGCCACGTGGCACTCCTCGTGCCCGGCCAGCTGCGCGCAGATCAGGTACTCGTCGTGGAAGTGCGGCGTGAGCGGGCGGCTGCCGTGGGCGCCGGTGGCGTGGTAGAGCGTGAAGCCTCGTCCGCCGAAGAACGCCGTGTGAAGATCGGCCCGGGCCATGGAGCGAGCCTACCCCCGCGCCGACGTGCGGTCCACCACCTCGACCCGCGCCGGCCCGCGCCTGCGCGTGAATCGGCCCACGCGTGAGCGCGGCCTCCCCGCCCACCGCACGGACAGCACAGCGAGCATGCGACCTCGGCGATACACTTCGACACGTGTCTATTGAACCGGATTCAGGCCGTGATCTCGATCTCAACGCCCGGCTCGACGCCCTCGAGTCCAGTCAACGGGCCGAGGCGCCGCGCCCGCGGGCGATCTTCGAGCGCGAGACCCGGCGCGTACGGATCCCGCCGGGCGGCGAGCTGCCGGAGTCTGCCGCGCTGCTCGAGCGCTTCTACGGCGGCGGCTTCACCGTCCGCGAGAAGAAGCCGATGGTCGTCGACACCCGCCGCAGCTCGGGCCCCTACATGGTCTCGATCGACGCGCGGCCGCTCACCTTGCTGGACGCGTGCTCACAGATCGCCACCCTGACGCACGGCTTCTATCACCCGGGCATCGTCAAGGCGCTCTACACCGGCCGCTTCGAGCACTGCCTGTGGAGCAACCCCGACACCACGGTGCACCACGTGCCCGAGCTCGCCGCCTACGAGGAGGCGCTCGAGCGGCTCGCTCCGCCCGCGCTCGACCACGTCAGCTTCGTCTGCGCCGGGGGCGCCGAGGCCAACGAGAAGGCGCTGCGGATCGCCCGCCTGCACGCGCCGCCGCCGGTGAACGGCCCGCGCCGGCGCGTGCTCGCCTTCCGCGACGGCTTCCACGGCCGCACCCTCGCCACGCTCGCCGCCACCTGGAACCCGGAGAAGCGCGCGCCCTTCGAGTTCGCCGGCTACGAGGCCGTGTTCAGCCACGCCGAGCTCGGCGAGGTCGAGCGCCTGCTCGACGAACGCGGCCACGAGGTCTACGCCATCATCGTCGAGCCGATGCAGGCCGAGGGCGGCGACGTCTACCTGCGCCGCGAGTTCTTGCTCGGCCTGTGCAAGCTGGCCCGCGCCCGCAAGCTGCCGCTCATCGTCGACGAGGTGCAGACCGGCTTCGCCACCGGCGGCCCGTTCTTCTGGTGGACGCGGCTCGGCCTCGGCGGCGACGAGGCCACCGCGCCCGACATCCTGACCTGCGCCAAGAAGGCCAGCCTCGGCGTCGTCCTGTCGCGCTGGCCCGACCCCGAGAGCAACCAGGTCCACGTCGCCTCGGCCCTGCGCGGCCTCATCCAGCTCGAGACCTCGCGCGACCAGGCCACCCTCGAGCAGCTGCTGCGCCCGCGCGCCGAGGCCCTCGCAGAGGCCTTCCCCGGCCTCGTCGGCGACGTGCGCCTGGCCGGCACCGCCCTCGCCTTCGACCTGCCCGACACCGCCGCCCAGACCGCCTTCATCGACCAGCGCTACCAGCGGGGCCTGATGACCTACCCCGCGGGCGAGCGCACGATCCGCTTCCGCTTCAGCGCCGGCTGGGACGAGCGCGTCATCGACGACCTGTTCAAGCGGATCCACGAGTCGCTCGCGCGCCTGTCCGATAAGACAGCCAAGGACTGGGCCCCCGAGGGCCAGTCGGCCGACAGCGACCCGGCAGTGATCGTGCGGCCGATCGAGGAGCGCGACTGGCCGCAGATCATGGTCATCGAGAACGCCAGCTACGAGCCCGCCCGGCGCGACAGCGAGGCCTACCTGCGCCGCGCCGCCGCCACCGGCCTCGGCCTGTGCGCCGTCGACACCGCCACCGGCTCGATCCTCGGCTTCTGCTTCGGCGGCCCGCTCGAGGACTTCCGCGGCGTCTCGGGCGCCAGCCAGGACGAGCGCCTCGGCCTCGGCGACACCTTCTACTCGGCCGACGTCACCGTCGCCGAGGCCGCGCGGGCCCGCGGCGTCGGTCGCCTGCTCAAGCGCGCCCAGGTCCAGTGGGCCAAGGTCCACGGCTTCTCGTACGTCTCGGGCCGCAACCGCGTCGGCACCACCGACGCCATGGCCGCCCTCAACCGCTCGTACGGCGCCTTCCCGGTCGTCCGCCTGACGCACCAGTACGAGGGCAACGCGCTGGCCGACTACTACCGGATCCCGCTGGTCCCGCCGCCGGCCCCGCGCACCCCGCCGGACGAGGGCATCCTCGACCTCGCCAGCGGCCTGCAGCAGCCGTTCGGGGCCGCGCCCGCCTTCATGGCCGGCCACGAGCTCGTCGGCCCCACCGCCAGCCGGATCAACCTCAGCAACTACGCCACCATCGACACCGTCCACTACACCGAGCACCTGCGCCTGCTCGCCCCGCGCGGCACCGGCCACATGTACTTCACCTCGTCGCGCGACGAGACCGTCGACAAGGCGCTCCGCTGCCTCCGCCTCGGCCGCCCCGCGGGCCAGCTCGCCGTCGGCCTGGAGGGCGGCTACCTCGGCCACGTCACCGCCGCCGCCCGCAGCCTGTCCGACCCGGCCGGCTTCGGCGACGGCCTGGCGCTGTTCGACTTCCCGCGCCTGCCGCACCCCGCGGCCGACCTGGCCGGCTTCGAAGCTGGCCTCAAGGACCTGGTCGAACGGGAAGGTGCCAACAAGATCCTCGGCCTGTTCGTCGAGGTCGTCGGCGAGCGCTCGGGCCGGGTCCTCGCCGGCGAGCCCGCGCGGGCGCTCGCGGCCGCCTGCCGCGCCCACGACATCCCGCTCGTCCTCGTCGAGACCGCCAGCGGCGGCTACCGCGGCGGCGCCGCGGCCTGGGGCGTCGACGCCTTGCCGGCCGACGTCGTGCCCGACATGGTGCTCTGGTACCCGGGCGGCCAGATCGGCCACATCTTCGTCGGCGACCGCTACTTCATCAAGAAGCCGCTGGTCCTGATCTCCACCTGGGACGGCGACGAGCTGTCGGCGATCCGGGCCCACGAGCACCTGCGGGCCGCGCGGCGGCTCGACCTCGGCGAGGCCATCGCCGCCCTCGACGAGCTCCTGGAGCGCGACGTCCTGCCGGCCTGCCCCGGCGCGCGGCTCGGCGGCGCCGGCCTCTACCGCACCATCACCTTCCCCAGCCGGGAGCTGGCCGAGGCGGTCGACCAGGCCTGCCTGCACCGCGGCCTCTACCTCGGCAACGGCCTGCCGGACACCCTCGTGTTCGCCCCGCCGCTCACCATCTCGCCCGCGACCATCACCGGCGACCTGCGCCGGCGCGTGCTGGCCGCGATCGACGAGGCCCGGAGCCCCGCGTGACCGACTCATCCTCCAGCTTCGACGCCTTCCTGTTCGAGCAGGACGACCCGGCCCGCCGCGGCGAGGCCCACGGCGAGCAGTGGCGGGCCGAGATCCGCGAGCTCGCCGAGATCCGGTCCGAGCTCGCGCTCAAGAAGGGCTCGTTCACGGGTCGCGCCCAGCTCGACGCGGTCGCCCGCCTGCACCTGCCGCTGCTCGACAACTTCTCCGCGCCGCTGGCCGCCGAGCTGCGGGGCATCGCCCGCGGCGCCGGCGTCCCGCCCGAGGCGGTGGTCGTCCTCAACCACTACACCGACCTGCGCGACGTCCCGCCGAGCGTGCTCGAAGGGCCATGTCCGGAAGACCCTGTCGTTTCGGACAGCTTCCACGCCCTCAACACCAACGCCGACGACCCGGGCGGCTGCACCGCCGTGTACTTGCCGGGCCTCGACGCCCCGGTGCTCGGCCAGACCTGGGACATGCACGGCACCGCCGAGCCGTTCGTGCGGGCGATCCGCATCAAGCCGCGCGGCGGCGACGACGAGGTCGTCTGCTTCACCCTGACCGGCTGCCTCGGCATGACCGGCGTCAGCGCGCGCGGCGTGGCGGTCACCATCAACAACCTCTCGAGCACCGACGGCCAGGTCGGCGTGGTCTGGCCGGCGCTCGTGCGGGCCATGCTCGCCTGCGCCAGCGCCCGCGAGGCCCGCGACCTGCTGCTGCGCACCCGCCTGTCCTCCGGCCATCACTACATGATCGCCGACGGCCGCGAGTTCTACGGCGTCGAGACCTCCGGCAAGCTCAAGGTCGTCACCCAGACCGGCGCCCGCGCGGCCCACCTGCACACCAACCACTGCTTCGACCCGGTCCTGCGCCGCCACGAAGCTGTCCCGAAGGCCAGCACATCGTTCCGCCGCATGGAGCTGGCCACCACCCTCTACGTCCAGCAGCGCCCGCAGGACGCGCGCGCGCTGTGGACCATGCTCTCGAGCCACGACGGCTACCCGCGCTCGGTCTGCTCGCACATCGACGACGCCGGCGGCGACCCCTCGGCCTCGAAGACCTGCGGCCGCATGATCGTCGACCTCACCCGCGGCGAGGTCCTGGTCGGCCGCGGCTGCGGCCAGATCGAGCCGCCCACCGTCGTCAAGCTCGATCGCTGGCGCGGAGGACATGTCCCATGAGCCACATCTTCTACACCTGGTCCGCTCAGCGCCACGCCCACCCGCTCACCGTCGACGCCGCCGAGGGCGCCCGCTTCCGCACCCGCGAGCACGGCTGGCTGTGGGACCTCGAGAGCCAGACCTACAACGTCAACGCCGGCCACGGGGTGAAGCACATCCAGGAGCGGATGATCGCCCAGATCCGCGAGCTCCCGGTCGCCGGGCCCAACATGCGCCTCGACGTCCGCGAGGAGCTGACGGCCGCGCTGGCCGAGCGCACCGGCCTGGAGCGGGCCTTCCTCGCCTCCGGCGGCGCCGAGGCGGTCGAGAACGCGATCAAGATCGCCAGGCTCGTCACCGGCCGCAGCAAGATCGTCACCCGCCGCCGCAGCTACCACGGCGCCACTCTGGCCACCCTCGGCATCGGCGGCGACCCGCGCCGCGCCCCCTTCGCCGCCGACCTCCCGCCCGCGATCCACATCGACGACCCGTACCCCGTGCCCGCGGGCGAGCCCTCCGCGTGGGTGAAGAGCCTGCTCGAGGTCGTCGAGCGCGAGGGCCCCGAGACCATCGCCGCCATCGTCCTCGAGGGCTTCACCGGCACCAACGGCATGCAGCACCCGCCGCCCGACTTCTGGCCGGCGGTGCGGGCCGTCTGCGATCGCCACGGCATCCTGCTCGTCGACGACGAGATCTTCAGCGGCTTCGGCCGCACCGGCCGGTGGTTCGCGCGCGAGCACTGGGGCGTCACGCCCGACCTCATGGTCCTGGGCAAGGGCCTCACCAGCGGCTACGCCCCGCTGTCGGCCGTCATGGTCTCGGCGGCGGTCGCCGCTCACTTCGACGACCACAAGCTGTGGTGCGGCGTCACCCACTACGCCCACCCGGTCGGCTGCGCCGCCGCTCTCGGCGCCCTCGAGGTCTACGCCGCCGAGCGGCTGCCCGAGCGGGCCGACCAGGTCGGCGCGGTGCTCGCCGAGCGCTTTCAGGACATGTCCCAAAAGCCAGCCTTGCGCGGCGCCGTCCGCGACGCCCGCGGCCTCGGCCTGATGCGCTGCCTCGAGCTCGACCGCCCCGCCGCCCCGCTGGCCGCCCGCCTGCTCGAGCGCGGCGCCTACGTCCCGTACCGCGACAACCTCCTGTTCATCTGCCCGCCGCTGTGCCTCACGGCGGAAGAGGCCCACATCGTCGCCGACCTCATCGCCGACGTCGTTGCAGAAAGCAGCACTTTCCCGCGTGCCTGAGCGCCTCGCGGGGCCCGGTTTCACGCCGTGGCGCCCGCAGGAGGTGAGCTCGCCGTTCAGTTCGCACTGATCCGTCGCCCCCGAATTGGTAGCTACCCGATCGTGGTCACCCCACGGACCGCGCGGCGCGTCGAGCTCGCGCCCGCGCCGAGGTGACCGCCCCGCGAGTCATCCACGGCCGCGCGACGTGTTCGCGCCTCGCCGTGGCGAATCGCAACACATGTCCTTTCGGACATCCCCGGATCGGAACCACTACCATGGCCGCCACCGTCTCCCTCGCCCTCTCCGTCCTCCTCGCCGCCCAGCCCGCGGCGCCCGCTCCCCAGGCCGAGGGCCCCGCGCCTGCGCCCGCCGCCGACAGCAGCATCCCGGCCCCGACCTCCGCGCGCCCGCCCGAGCCGCGCTGGCGCGGCACCGGCCTGCTCGCCACCGCCGGCGTCCTCGGCGGCATCGGCTTCGGCGCCAACCTCGGCCGGGTGATCGCCGCCAGCCGCCTGTGCCGCGACCTCAGCTACGACAACGAGACCGGGAGCGCCGCCGGCTTCGAGGACTGCGCCTACGGCAGCGCCGCGCTCGGGATCCTCGCGCCCATCGGCCTCCTCTCCAACACCGCCGCCTTCGCCTTCGCCGCCGGCGGCGGCAGCATGCGCGGCCGCTGGGACGCCCACCGCACCGCCTTCTCCGGCGAACGCAAGCAGAACGCCGGCCTCCAGATCGGCCTCGGCGCCGGCCTCATGACCGCCGGCATCGTCACCTACCTCGGCGTCCGGATCGCCTCGTTCGCCGACGTCCTCGGCTTCGCCACCTGCAACGAGCGCAGCCCGATCCTCGCCATGAACGGCAGCGACCTCGGGGGCCCCGAGGTCGTCGAGGGCAACGTCCCCGAGTTCCGCCAGTGCATGGGCCGGCGCATGAGCGGCTACCTCGCGGGCATCGGCATCGGCCAGGCGATGAGCGTCGTCGGCGTCGGCCTGCTCACCCACGGCGCCGCCTACAACCGCAACCTCAAGCTGATGCGCTACATCACCCACAACCAGCTCCGGCTGCAGCCGACCCTGAGCTTCAATTATGCCGGCCTGACGCTGTCCGGCCGCTTCTGAGCGACCCCGACTCCCGCCGTCCGAGTCGCAGCGCCGATCGCGGATCCACTGCCCATTGGACCGACGATCGCGGCAGCGAGTGGCCCTGGTGATCGTCCTCCCACTGCGCGGCGGGCACTCGAGGCCCTGGACCTCGAGACGCTGAAGCGTCCCCGCCTGCACCAACGATCCCCGAGTCATCCAGGCGCAGCGTCCACGACCTCGGCGGTCCAGGTCGCCCAGGTCGACGAGACCCATGAGGAGGTGCTGCGGCCCTCGAACTCGGGGCAGCAAGCGTCGGCAAACTGCGCTGCACGCGGGTACTCGGGCGGTGCTAGGGTGCGTGGCGCACGGGGCTCGGCCCCGAGGGAATCGATCATGAAGCTCCTCGTCACCGGCAGCGCGGGTCATCTCGGAGAGGCGCTGGTGCGGACGCTCCGCGGCGACGGCCACGAGGTCGTCGGCCTCGACCGCCTCGCCTCGGCCTTCACCGACGTGGTGGGCTCGATCGTCGACCGCACCACGGTCGCGCGCGCGACCGCCGGCGTCGACGCGGTCGTGCATGCGGCGACGCTGCACAAGCCGCACGTCGCCACCCACACGCGCCGCGAATTCGTCGACACCAACATCACCGGCACCCTCAACCTGCTCGAGGCGGCGGCGGCGGCGGGGGTGCGGGCGTTCGTCTTCACCAGCACCACCAGCGCGTTCGGCCGCGCCCTCACGCCGCCCCCGGGCGCCCCGGCGGCGTGGATCACCGAGGCGGTCACGCCCGTGCCGCGCAACATCTACGGCGCCACCAAGGTCGCCGCCGAGGACCTGTGCGAGCTCGTGCACCGCGACACCGGCTTGCCGTGCCTGATCCTCCGCACCTCGCGCTTCTTCCCGGAGGAGGACGACGACGCGGCCACGCGGAGCGACTACCCCGGCGACAACGCCAAGACCAACGAGTACCTGTTCCGCCGCGTCGAGCTCGAGGACGTCGTCTCGGCCCACCTGCGGGCGCTCGAGCGGGCCCCGGCGATCGGCTTCGGCCGCTACATCGTCAGCGCGACGACCCCGTTCACCCCCGACGACCTCGCGGCCCTGCGCGAGGACGCTGCGGGCGTGGTCGGCCGGCTCTTCCCCGAATACGAGGCCGAGTACGCGCGCCGCGGCTGGCGGATGTTCCCCACCATCGATCGCGTCTACGTCAATCAGCGCGCGCGCGACGAGCTCGGCTGGCGGCCGCGGCACGACTTCGGCGCAGTCCTGAGCCGCCTGCGCGCCAACGAGGACCCCCGCAGCGCGCTCGCTCGCGCCGTCGGCTCCAAGGGCTACCACGAGCGCAGCTTCGCCGAGGGACCCTACCCCGTGCTGCCCCAGCGGCGCCCCGCCGCCGGCGAGTGAGCCTCGATCCGTCGCCTCGTCACGACGCAGCTCGTCGGACGCTCACCCCTGCGGAGTCACGGCGCCTCCGCGGGACGCGCTCGTGACTCCTCTCGTCATGCCTGACACTCTTCGAGCGCCGGCGGCTCCGCATGTGGCTCTCCTCGTGACACTGACGCGAAGGCGTCCGTGATCCGGGGCGGCCACGGCACGCGAGCCGGCCCGTGGCGATCTCGGCATGAAGATCCTCCTCGCGCGACCCTCGGCGATCGCCGCGACTCGTGCGCGTCGTCTGGCCGCTTCTCACCCCGCGCCTGCCCTCGCGTCGGCTTGAGAGACCTGCGCTTCGACCCTGCGCCTCGCCGACGTCCCGGTCGCGGCAACGACGGCCGGCGGCACGCCGATCCCCGCCGGGCGGCCGTGAGATCCGGCCTGCAGCGGTGCTACGTTTCGGGCATGCGAGCCGTTCAGTTCTCACGCTTCGGCGAACCCGGCGAGGTCGCCGAGGTCATCGACCTCCCCGCACCTCCACCGCCCGGCCCCGGGCAGGCCGCCGTCGATCTTCTGGCCGCGCCGATCAACCCGGCCGACCTGCTCAACCTGCGCGGTCAGTACGGCATCGTCCCGACGTTGCCGGCGATCGCCGGCCTCGAGGGCGTCGGGGTCGTCACTGCCATCGGCCCTGGCGTCGATCACGTCCGCGTCGGCGACCGCGTCCTCCTCGGCGGCGGCACCTGGCGTGAGCGCCAGGTCGTCTCGGCCGCCGGCCTGTTCGCCCTCCCGCCGGGGCTGCCGAGCGAGCAGCTGGCGATGCTCACAGTCAACCCGCTGACCGCCCGCGCCCTCATCCACGACGCTCAGCTGCAGCCGGGCCAGTGGGTCATCAAGAACGCCGCCAACTCGGGCGTCGGCCGGGCCTTCTTCACCCTGGCCAAGAAGGCCGGCGCGCGCGGGATCGCCGTCGTCCGTCGACCTGGCCTCGAGGACCTGTTGAAGAGCTGGGGCGCCGAGGTCGTGCTCGTCGACGGTCCCGACCTCGCCGAGCGCGTCAAGGCCGTCGTCGGCGACGGCACCCTGCGCTACGCCGTCGACGCCATCGGCGGCAGCGCCACCGCGCGCCTGGCCGCCACGCTCAGCCCGGGCGGCGTCGTCGTCAACTACGGCCTCCTGTCGGGCGAGGCCTGCCAGGTCTCCGGCGTCGACCTGGTGTTCCGCAACATCGTCCTGCGCGGCTTCTGGCTGGTGAACTGGTTCCAGCACACCCCGCGCGAGGGCGTCGCCAAGGCCTTCGGCGAGCTGATCGGCCTGCTCGCAGCCGGCGAGCTGACCACCCCGATCGAGGCCACCTACCCGCTCGAGCGCGTCGGCGAGGCCCTGCGCCACGCCGAGAAGCAGCACCGCGAGGGCAAGGTCCTGATCGTCATCGGCTCCTGACTCTTCTAATTAAGAACAGATGTCCCATCCGCCATGTCTCGAGTGACATGTCGGATGGGACATGCCAGCCGGGACAACTCCACGGCCTCGATCTGCCCGCGCCCCGCCCGGCCTGCGGCGTCGCTCGCTCGTCGACGAGGCCTTGCGCGTCCTCGGCTCCCGCGCGCTCTCCGGCCGTGCTCATCGCCATGTCCCGACAAACATGTCTGATTCGACATGGGTGATGCGTCGAGCCGCCGCCCGTGCACCCGCACGCCCCGCGCCGCTCGCTCGCCGCACCCCGCGAGCGACCAGCCGCGCGGCCGCGGCACCGCCCGGGTCGCTTGCCGCGCGCCGACCTCGGGGGACACTGAATCCACCGAGGAGGTGGAAATGCGTCGTCTCGTCATCGTCACCGCGGCCCTCGCCTGCGCCTGCAACGAGCCCGCAGGGCGCCCGGCCGGGGTCCTCCCCACCGGCACGACCGCCGCCGGCGCCGAGGGAGACGAGGGCACCACCGGCCCCGCCGAGACCGGCGACGAGGCCACGGCAGGTTCCCTCGCCACCGAGGGCACCACCGGCCCCGTCCAGACCGAAACCTGCATGGAGCTGACGCCGATCCGCGAGGAAGAGTTCGCCGCCCGCTTCGCCCACGCCGTGTGCGGCCAGAAGGCCGCCTGCGGCTGCGCCCTCCCCCCCGACTGCGTCGATCGCTTCGCCCGCCAGTTCGAGGCCGTGCGGACCTACGCCCGGATCCACGCCCCGCACTACGACGGCGCCTGCGCTGCGGCCGTGCTCGCCGACACGGTCGAGACGCGCGGCTGCAACGTCAAGTCGCAGTTCTACCAGCACGACTGGTGTCAGCTCGGCTGCGAGGTCTTCCGCGGCGACGTCCCGCACGGGCGCGGCTGCGGCGAGTCCGTATCGACCGACCTCGCCGCCTTCATCGACGTCTGCGCCGACCCCGGCGACGCCTGCGGCATCCTCGGCACCCGCACCTGCGAATCGCTCGACGCCATCCCCACAGTCGGCCGCGGCGACGAGTGCCTGTCCTCCGATAGCGCGACCCTCTCCAACTGCGAGGAGGGCCTGTGGTGCAACTACGACAGCCGCGTGTGCGTCCCCGAGGTCGGCATCGGCGAGAATTGCGGCGACTTCGCCGAATGCACCTACGACGCCTGGTGCGACGCCCAGGCGGTCTGCCAGCCAGCCCTCGCCCACGGCGAGCCCTGCGACGGCAATCGCCAGTGCCTCTCGCTCACCTGCACCGGCGGCCGCTGCGACGATTACGTGATCCTCTGCCGCGTCGACAGCCCCTCCGACCTGCTGTTCCCGTTCACGCTGTGAAGCCGGCGCGGCGCGCCGAGCGGCCCCCCACGGCATCGAGCCGCCCCGCCCCGCCCGCCGGGCGCCCCGTCATTCCTGACAGATCGTGACCTTCGAAGGTCGGCGCGTAGTAGCACGTGACGAGATAGTAAGAGCCGTCGCCGTTGACGACGTTGCCGACCCAATGCCGGCGAGACGCGCCGTTCGGCGCGCACAGCCAGAAGCCGTTCGAATGGAAGACCGTCCCGATCGAATAGTAGCCGGACAGGCAGCTGTCCCAGTGCCGCAGAGCGCGTCGAAACAGGGGAGAGCGCCGAAGCGTCGATTTCACAAGTACAACGTCGGGGAGCCGACCAGATTCGGCAGACATCGAGAGAAGAGGTTCGACTCCTGCCGCGGCTCCGCCGGCGTCGAACCGGCTCCGACCTCGCCGACCCGGTCGTGCTCGCGGAAGTCCGATCGGGCCTCGGCGGGGTGCAGCATCCCCTCCCTGCGAACGAGTACACCCTCGCAGGGAACTCTTCACCCCGGTCGAGCCCAGGACTTCTGCGCCGACGTGCGAGCAACAGCCATGGCGAGCTGCCGGGCGCGATCCGCCCTGGCCTCCACGTCGAAGTCGGGCGCCCCGAATCGAGTCATCACCTTCGACGGCTCGCCCGCGGGGTCACTCGCCAGCTGAGACCTCACCGCAGCCGCGGCCCGCCGCCCCGGAACCGGCCTCCGACGCCCCTGGAGCCCCCTGCAAGACCGTTGCGCGCCGCCGCGCCTCGTGTTACCCGGCATGCGCATGATCGCCTTCGATAGTACCGGTCGCAACCTCGTGCTCGCCGACGACGCCGAGTTCCTCGTCCACGACGGTCCGAGCGAGGGCCCGCGCTGGCGGCGGGACTGCAAGTCTCCGCTCATCGCGGTGGGTGCCACCGCCGACGCGGTCATCAGCGTCGACGAGGACGGCCAGGCCGTGTGGCACGATCCGCAGCGCGACGTCCAGCGAGCCACCGCCGAGGCCGGTGACCTCGCCCGCGCCGCCGCGATCTCGCCTTCGGGACATGTCCTCGTGGCCACCTCGGACGGCGCCGTCGAGCTGACCCCGAGCGGCCCGGGCCGGCGGCACGCCTGGCCCGACGCGACCGTGGTCGCCTGGGGCGTCGGCGGGCAGATCCTCGTCGCCGACCAGCAGGGCAAGGTCGGCGTGTTCGGCCCCGCCGGCCTCGTGCTCGAGGTCCAGCTCGAAGCGCCGCCGGTCGCAGCCACCTGGAACGCGCGCGGCTTCTGGATCGTCGCCACCGCCCGCAAGCTGCTGCGCATCGAGGGCGGCGCACTCCACCACCTCACCGGCGGCCCGGCCGACATGCCGATCCGCGCCGTCGCCAGCTCGCTCGGCGGCGACGCGATCGCCATGGTCCTCGGCGAGAGCCTCGTCATCGTGCTCTCGTGGCCGGGGCGCGACAACATCGGCCAGCTCCGCTACCTCGACCGCGTCGTCGACGGCGTGCAGTTCGGCCCCGAGCCGTGGCTGGCGGTCGGCCTCGACGGCGGCGACGGCAACAAGTTCGACCTCGGCAACGGCAACCTGAACCGCACCGACACCCACCCCGGCCGCGAGCATCGCCGCTGGATGGTCAGCGTCTCCGTCAACCCGCCCCAGCCCGCCGAGCCGTCCGCGCCGCCCCAGCCCGCCGCCGAGGCCCAGCCCGCCGCCAAGCCCAAGGCCTCGCTCCTCCTGTTCACCGTCGTCGCGCTCATCGTCCTCTACACGATCGTCCGCTTCGGCTCGTGAGCCCCGCCCGCCGGACGCGAACCACCGGGCCGAATCGACCGGTACGACGATAGGCCCATGGGACATGTCCTCTTCGACGTGTCCCATAAGCAAGAGGCGCGACTCACTGCGACTCGAAGCGCGTCGTGATGCGCTCGCCGTTCGACAGCTGGCACTCGCCCGTGCCGCCGCCCTTGATCCCGCGATCGGGGTCGTCGAGCGTGAAGCGACAGCGCATCTTCGTCCCGCGGTCGCCCTGGAGCGTGGCCACCACCTTGCCGGTGTTGTTGGTGATGAACTCCTCGACCGTATCGTAGTAGGGCCAGCTGCCGCCCCAGTACCAGCTCGGGCCCATCCACGGGTCGGCGTACCACGCGTTGTAGAAATCACCGTACTCGTCCACCGTCGCGGTCCTGGAGATCTCGTGGTACTTGCCCGTGAACGACTCCCCGTCGGGAAGCTTGGTCTTGATCCGGCCCGACAGCGAATCGTCGCCGGACGTCCAGTGGAACACCACATTCTCGTGCTTGACCGCCGGCGCGGCCGCGCCGGTCTGGGCGCCGCTCGTCTTGCCGGCCGGCTCGGGCGCGGCGGTGTCGGGGTTCGTCACCTCGCCCCCGAAGCTCCCGCGGGAGCAGGCGGATACCAGGAGCAGCAGGAGCCATTGTGGGGCGCGCGAGGTCGCAGCGCGGCGGAGTTCTCGTCGGTTCATGGGCGCGAGAAGTTGCCCGATCCGCCCTGCATGCAGCCGCCCGGCCTCGGCCGCGCCGCCAACGCCGGCCCCAGGCCCGGTTTCGCGCCGTTTTGCCCGCGCGCGCTGTGACCCGCGGCACCTTCATGATCGCGGCCGCCCGCTCCGGCGCGTCTTCCGCCTGTCCCTCCGGCCAGCTCGATGCAATCGTCGGACGCGCCCGCTCGACCCGACGGCGCCGCATTCACCGCACCATTCACCGCCGCAGCCCCGACCGCGCCTCGCTGGCCCATGGCATTCGCCCGACGCGCCCGCTCAACCCGACGGCGCTGCATTCACCGCACCATTCACCGCCGCAACCTCCGACCGCTCCGCCGAGCGCGCCTCGCAGGCGGTCACCATCGTCGCCAGCACCAGCGCCGCACCCACCAACCGCGGCACGCCCCAGCCCAGCGGGCCGGGCGCACCGCTGCGGATCCGCCGAACATCGAGCACCCCTCGCACGCGCGCGCGCAGGCCGTCGGCCGCGACCCGCCCGGCCCGCTCGAGCTGCGCGCGGGCCACTGCCACCAATTGCGCCGCGTAGCTCGAGCACGGGATCCCCGTGTGCAGCGCCGCGTCGTCGGCCGCGTCCTCCGCGTGAGCCCGCAGCCGCCGCAGCGCCCACCAGGCCAGCGGATTCGGCCAGTAGAGGGCTCGGGCCAGCCCGCCGGCCAGCAGCAGCAGGCCGTCCGCGCGGGCGACGTGCGCCAGCTCGTGAGCCAGCAGCGCCCGTCGTTCGGCCGGCGGCGCAGCGAGCATCCCCGTCGGCACCAGGACCACCGGCCGCAGCCACCCCACCACCATCGGCGTCCGCGCCGACCCGCACGCGCGCAGCTCCACCCGCGGACCCGCCGCGAGCTCGCCTGCGGTCTCGCGCCACGGACCTGCCGCGATCGACGTCGCCCGCCGCACCCGCCGGCGCGCCAGCACCTGGCCGCGGACCAGCCGCGCCAGCAGCCACGCCGTCCCGCTCGCCCACGCCGCCAGCAGCCCCACCGCCAGCGCCCCCGGCAGCCGCGACTCCGACGTCACCAGCGCCAGCCGCGGCAGCGGCAGCACCAGCGCCACCGCGATCGCCAGCGCCCAGATCTGCCGCCGCACCGCCGCGCTGCGCCCCCGCGCGCACATGTCCAAAAGGCCAGCCGATGCGAACACCAGCGCGCCCACCAGCTCGAGCGAGCCGAGCCACAGCGCCGCCGTCGACGCCTCGTTCACCTCAGCGGCCCTCCTTGCGCGCCTGCTCGATCATCGCCCCTAGCTCGTCGAGCTCGTCGCGCGACAGCTCGCGCCCGTCGAGGTCGAGCAACGCCGCCACCGCGTCGCTCGCCGAGCCGCCGAAGAACGTGTCGACCACGTGCGCCAGCGCGGACGTGGCCACGCGATCGCGCGGGCGCGTCGGCGAGTACACGTACGTCGGCCCGTCCTGCTTGTGGCGCAGGTGGCCCTTGTCCTCGAGCACCTTCACCAGCGCGCGCACGGCCGAGTACGTCGGCGGATCGGGCAGCTCGTCGAGCACCTCGCGGATGGTCGCCTGCCCGCGCCGGTAGACGATGTCCATGATCTGCCGCTCACGCCGGCTCAGCGGATCGAGGTCGGACTTGCGTCGCGTCATCCCGTGTGCTGTTTTTCTAGCACGATGCTAAAAAACCAGCAAGTCCCCGCCAGCCCGCGTCTGTGGGCTGTGCTCGCCCTCTCTGCCGCCGGCGCGCTCGCGCTCGACCTGGGGACCAAGCAGTGGGTCTGGGACCACTTGCGCCCGACCGGCCGGGCCGTCGTCCTGTGGGATCCGCTGCTCGAGCTCGCCTTCGCCTACAACCGGGGCAGCGCCTTCGGCCTCGTGCGGCGGCTCGACTACCCGCTCGTCCTGCTCGCCCTCACCCTGGCGATGATCGCCTGGATCGTCCTCACCACCCGCGCCGCGCACGGCACCCGCCTGCGCTTCATCGCCGGCGGCCTCATCGCCGGCGGCGCGCTCGGCAACCTCTACGACCGCCTCTTCCGCGTCGACCCGCTCGGCCACCGCGGCGTCGTCGACTTCATCAAGTTCAACTACCCCTGGGGCGGCAGCTGGCCGAGCTTCAACATCGCCGACGCCGCCCTGGTCGTCGGCGTCGTCCTCCTGATCTGGGACCTGCGCGCCCGCAAACCCGCCCCCGCATGAACGTGAGCCGCACCGCGGGCCTCGCTCTTCCGACCGGTCGTTCAACCTCCCTCGGCCAGCAACCTGTCCCTTCGACCAGCCCGCCGCGCGGCCTCGCCTCGACCTGTCCCTTCGACCAGCTCGTTCACTGCCGCGCCAGGAACGCCGCCGCTCGCGCCGCCGCGTTCGCCCGCAGATCCATCCAGAACAGCCCGTACTCGATCGCGTGATAGTTCCCCGCCCCGAGCGCGTGGTCGAGCAGTCGGCTCATGAAGTCGCGGGGCACCGGCCCGGACAGCTCCACGCGCAGCGTCCCTGCCTCGCAGCGCGCCCTCACGAAGTCCGCCTGCGGCCTCGGCCGAGCTCCGTGACTGTCCCAAAAGACAGCCCCGAGCCCCCCGCTCGCCGCCGCTTCATCGGCGCGCCAGGTCAGCGGATTCACGCACACCCGCCTCGGCGCCGGCGCATCCCTCGGCGGCGGCGGGTTCTCCACGAACTCGATCCCCTCGCTGTACTCCGGGCCGCGCGCGTTGAAGGCCACCACGCAACCCGTCTGTTCCGCCGACCCGCACACCGGCACCTCGCCGAGCCCCTCGAGCGTGATCGGCCCACCGATCAGGTACGCCGCCACCAGCCGCGCGCGCAGCGGTCCCGGCGCGATCACCTCGCGCAGCAGTCGCAGCCCCACGAACGACCCCTGGCTGTGGCCCGCGAGGATGAACGGCCGGCCCTGGTTGTCGTGCTCGAGGTAGTGGCGGAACGCCGCGATCACGTCGTCCCCGGCCAGCCCGATCGCCCCCGCCCCGTCGGCCGACGCCCTCGTGAAGGCGGTCATGTTGGCCTGGCGGTAGCGCGGCGCGAACACCCGGCAGCAGCCCGAGAACGCGCTCGCCTGGATCCGCGTCGACCCCAGGTCGGTCGCCTCGTTGACCGTCGCGTCGTCGAGCCGCGCGTTCCACGAGTCGCCGAGGAACGACGTAGGGTGGAGGTAAAACACATCGACCTCGGGGGCAGTCGCGACCGCCACGCCTTCCACCTCTGCATCCGCCGCGTCCGCCGTCTCGGGCCGGGCGCTCCACGCCGCGGGATCGTCGTAATTCGGCGCCGGCGGGGCATTCGCGCGATCGAACGGCACCCCCGGCGCCGCCATCGCCAGCACGATGTCGCCGAGGAACGCCCACCCGACCATCACGCACGCGACCAGCAGCGCCACGAACGCGAGCAGGGCCCATTGCAAACGGCGCCTCGTCACGCTCCCCGCCCCTCCGCGACCCGCTCCTCCTTGGATGCCCCAAAGGACAGGTTGCCCGTCTCCATCCCGACCCGACGTCTCGCGCCGGAGCCCGACCGCGCCGGCCGCCTCTGCGCATCGATGTCGGCCTCGAGTCGAGTCGTCACGAATGCTGGTTTTCTAGCACTATGCTAAAAAACCAGCAAGCCGCGGCCGGCGGAACCACGATCGGCGAGGTCGAATCAGCCCTCGCGGCTCGTATGCGCCACGGGCGGCGAGCTCGGTGAGCCTTGGAGACGCCCGCTCAAGCAGCTTGGGTTCGCTGCCGCTCCGTCGCTTCCTGGAATTCCCACCCGAACAGTGACAGCGACCCGATGGGCCGCACATTCAAGAGCAGGCCGCGGTCGACGTCCGCGACGCCTTGTTCACGCCCCTTGCGCCAGCGCCTGCGACAGCGCCTGCGCCAGAAGTTGCGGCGCCCCCGGTCGCACCAGCGTCGTCTCCGGATACAGGTCGCGCATCAGCTCCGGGATCCCGCCCACCGCGGTCGCCACCACCGGCAGCCCGTAGCGCTTCGCCTCCGCGATCACCAGCGGCGCCCCTTCGGACAGCCCCCCGATCTCGCGCGACGGCACGCACAGCAGGGCCGCCCGGCGGTACAGCGCCTCCTTCTGCGCCCCCTCGACGAACCCGTGGAAGCGCGCGTCGAGGCGCAGCCCCTCGGCCATCCCTTGCAGCCGGCGCCGCTCCGGCCCGTCGCCGGCGATCGCCAGGCGCGGGCGTCGGGGCATCAGCGCCGCCGCGCGCAGCAGGTCGTCGACCCCCTTCTGCTTGATCAGCCGGCCGAGGAACAGCACCTCGTCGGCTGCTCTCTCGGACATGTCTCTCACGACATGTCCTTCCGCACCTGCCCCTTCGGCCACGCTGCCGACCATCGTCTCGACCCGCAGCGGCGGCGGCCCCGGCCAGGCCGCGGCCACCCGGGCCAGCTTCTCGGCCGAGGGCAGCGCCACGCTCTCCGCCTGGCCCAACGCCGCCAGCGCCGCCTCGCGCAGCGGCCCGGGCAGGCGCAGCAGCAGGTCGACGTCGGTGCCGTGGCCGTACAGCTCGCACGGCACGCGGGCGGCGCGGGCCGCCTCGGCCGCCAGCCAGCCGCACGGCAGCAGCATGTGAGCGGCGACCTTGTCGGGCCGGAACGCCCGGATCTCGCGCTGCAGGGCCCGCTGCAGCGCGGCCACGAACGGCAGCACCAGCAGGGCGCGCCACGGCCGGTCGCGGATGTTCTCGAGGATCCCGAACTGCCCCGTCAGCGACGACATGCCGGCCGGCGCGTAGGCGAAGCGGACCACCTCGCACGGCGACGGCAGCGCGCCGCGGACCCACGCGGTCCGCGGGACCAGGAACCTGACCGTGTCGCCGGCCGTCGCGCGCGCCTCCCAGTGACGCAGGATGAAGCGACCACGCGGGTCGCCGGGCCACTGCGGGAAGGTCGTCGTGACGACCAGGACCCTCACAGCTTCTCCGCCACGAACACGTAGAACCCGGCCACCGCGGCCAGCGGGCTCTCCATCAGCGCCCACTCGACGCGGTCGTGGACCTTGCCGAGGACCGGCAGGCGGCAGATCACCGGGTGCGGCGTCGTGATGCGGATGCCCGCGCGGGCGACCACGCGGGTCCCGACCGGCAGCACACTCTCGGCCTCGGCCGGGCTGAGGAAGCGGGTCGAGATCGCCGCCTCGTCGTAGGTCTGCGACGTCTTGCGCGGGCCCCACAGCCGCTTGATGAGGTAGCGCAGCGAGTTGCGGTTGTAGATGTCGAAGATGATGTGGCCGCCCGGCCGGGTCACCCGCGCCATCTCCGCCAGGCAACGCTCCCAGCCCGGCACGTGGGCCAGCACCTTGAAGGAGTAGGTCACGTCGAAGCTGCCGTCGGCGAACGGCAGGTCGGTCGCGCTCGCCTCCTGCACGTCGAGCCCCCGGCTCCTGGCGTGCTCGAGCATCCCGGGCGACAGGTCGACGCCCTTGGCGCTGCGGGCCGCCGCCGCCACCCTCTGGAGGATCAGGCCGGTCCCGCAGCCGACCTCCAGCGCGTCCTTCCCCTGGGCGTAGCGGCTGACGATCGCCGCCGCCTGGTCGTCGATGAGCTTGTGGTATCCGCGATCGCGGCCGTCGTCGTAGCCGGCCGAGAAAGCGTCGTAATAGTTACGGTTCTGTGAAGAATCGGCGGTCGCCGCCATGGCCGGCACCATAGCCGCGGCCCTGGCGTGCGTCCAGGCACCCCCGGGGCGTTGACATTGAAAACCACTTTCAGTATCCCAGCCGAACGCCATCGCGCTTTTTGCCCTGGCGCGCCTCACGGACTGGAAGCCCACGCATGCGCCGCTCGCTCCTCGCCCTCTGCCTCCTCCCCGCCTGCACCAACTCCGCCGCCACCGGCTGGGACGACGAGTCCTTCCGCACCGAGGCGCAGAGCGTCGTCGATCGCTACGCCGAGCTCGTCTCCGCCGCCTACGAGAAGTCGAGCCGCGGCGCCGAGCAGATGGACAGCGCGCTGCAGGCGTTCGTCGCCGCCCCCTCGGCCGACACCCTCGAGGCCACCAAGACCGCGTGGCTCGGCGCGCGCGACGACTACGGCCTGACCGAGGTGTTCCGCTTCTACAACGGCCCGATCGACGCCGCGCCCGACGAGCTCGAGGGGCGGATCAACGCCTGGCCGATGGACGAGGCGTACATCGACTACGTCGAGGGCATGCCCGACGTCGGCATCATCAACGACCTCGCCGGCTACCCCGAGATCACGCGCGACGTGCTGATCGAGCGCAACGGCGCCGAGGGCGAGGACAGCATCTCGACCGGCTGGCACGCGATCGAGTTCCTGCTGTGGGGCCAGGACCTGAGCGCCACCGGCCCGGGCGAGCGGCCGTACACCGACTACGTCGACGCGCCGGACGGCACCGCCGCCAACCAGGACCGCCGCCGCCAGTACCTCACCCTGACGAGCGAGCTGCTGCTCGACGACCTCGCGCGCGTCGCCGACGCCTGGTCCGAAGGACAGGCCAACTACCGCGCCGACTTCGTCGCCCAGGACCCCAAGGACGCGATCGGCAAGATCCTGCTCGGCATGGCCAGCCTCAGCGGCGCCGAGCTCGCCGGCGAGCGCATGACCGTGGCCTACGACACGCGCGAGCAGGAGGACGAGCACTCCTGCTTCAGCGACAACACCCACAAGGACCTGCTGGCCAACATCCAGGGCATCGAGGACGTGTACCTCGGCCGCATCGGCGATCAGGCCGGCCCCAGCCTGTCGAGCCTGGTCGCCCGCATCGACGCCGACGTCGACGCCGTCGCCACCGCGAAGCTGCAGGCGGCCGTCGCCGCGGTCAAGGCCATCCCGGCGCCGTTCGACGCCGCCATCCAGGCGGCCGACGGCAGCCCGGAGCGCACCGCGGTCAAGGCCGCGATCGACAGCCTCAAGGAAGCGACCGACGCGCTGGTCGCGGTCGCCGACGCGCTCGAGATCGAGCTCAACCTGGAGTAGACTCGGACGTGCGCCGCCTGCCTGTCCTTTTGGTCCTGTTCCTCGGGTCATCTTGTGACGGTGACCCCGCGCCGGCGCTCGAGCCGGGCGAGGAGCTGGCCGGCGGCGACACCACGATCCGCGACGAGAGCCCCAACGCGTTCTCGTACAGCGCCCGCAACATGAGCTTCGAGCGGCGCCAGCGGTTCGTGGTCGGCAACTCGTTCTTCAACAAGAACTGGGTCATCGCCCCGGCCTCGACCACCGGGCGCGACGGCCTCGGGCCGACCTTCAACGCCCGCTCGTGCTCGGCCTGCCACTTCAAGGACGGCCGCGGCCGCCCGCCCGAGGGCGACGAGGCGTTCGCCAGCATGCTGATGCGCCTGTCGGTCCCGGGCGAGGGCCTGCACGGCGGCCCCCGCGACGTCCCCGGCTACGGCGACCAGCTGCAGCCGAACGGCATCGACGGGGTCCCCGGCGAAGCTGTCCCGAAGGTCACGTGGGTCGAGCAGCCGGGTTCCTTCGCCGACGGCGAGACGTACAGCCTGCGCGCCCCGACCTACACCCTCGAGGACCCGGCCTACGGCCCGCTCCCGCCCGACCTGCGGGTCTCGCCGCGGGTCGCCCCGGTGATGATCGGCATGGGCCTGCTCGAGGCCATCCCCGCGGCCGACATCCTCGCCCGCGAGGACCCGGACGACGCCGACGGCGACGGCGTCTCCGGCCGCGCCAACTATGTGTGGGACCTCGCCACCGACGCCGCGGTGCTCGGCCGCTTCGGCTGGAAGGCCAACCAGCCGACCGTCGCCCAGCAGACGGCCGGCGCCTTCCTCGGCGACATGGGCCTGACGACGGCGATGTTCCCGCTGGAGAACTGTCCCGAAGGCCAGCCGGACTGCGCCGCCGCCCCGAACGGCGGCGCGCCCGAGGTCGCCCCGGACCTGCTCGACGACGTCATCTTCTACGCCGCCACCCTCGCCGTGCCGGCCCGCCGCGACGCCGGCGCCCCCGAGGTCCTGCGCGGCAAGCAGGTGTTCGCCGACGCCGGCTGCGCCGACTGCCACGTGCCGCGCCACGTCACCGCCGAGGACGCCGCCATCGAGGAGGTCCGCGGCCAGACGATCTGGCCGTACACCGACCTCCTCCTGCACGACCTGGGCGACGCCCTCGCCGACGGCCGCCCCGACTACCTCGCCGACGGCAACGAGTGGCGCACCCCGCCGCTGTGGGGCATCGGCCTGGTCGAGACCGTCAACGGCCACACCACCTTCCTCCACGACGGCCGCGCCCGCTCGCTGATGGAGGCCGTCCTGTGGCACGGCGGCGAGGCCGAGCCGGCCCGCGAGGCCGTCCGCGCCCTCCCCCGCGACGAGCGCGACGCCCTGATCGCCTTCCTGGAGTCGCTGTGACCGCCACGGACACGGCGCCTGGCCGCTCGCACATGTTTCTTCAAACCGGTGCGAAAGGGCATGTCTTCCAGGACATGTCCCGAAGCGCGGCCGCGCCGACGCCTGAAGACGGCTCGCGCAACGACGAGCCCGCGCCGCCCGCATCCGCCCCGCCTCTCGCGCCGCCGTCGCTCGCGCCAACGCCCACTGAAAGGTCGCACGGCGACGAGCCCGCGCCGCGTGCGTCCGCGGCGGCGCACGCAGGCTCGTCCCGCGACGAGCCTGAACCCGCCGCCTCTCGCTCCGCCGTCCCGCCCCTCGAGGTCCCGATGATCCGCGCCGGTCTCTCTCGCCATGTCCTCACGGCCATGCTCTTCGGGGCAGGTGCCGGCACGCTCGTCGGCCTCGCCTGCGGCGGCGGCGGCGACGACTCACGCCCGGCAGTGCTCGAGCACGTCGCCCGCGAGGTCGCCGTGCCGGCCTTCACCGCCCTGCACGACCGGGCCGAGGAGATGGTCGCGACCATGGACTTCCTGTGCGCGGCCCCCGATCCCGGCGCCCTCGCGACCGCACAGACGGCCTGGTCGGCCGAGCGCGACGCGTGGTCGCGCGTGCTCCCGTTCGGCTTCGGGCCGCTGCCGGCCGAGCTCAACGCCCTCGACTTCTGGCCGGTGCGCATCGACACCATCGAGGACGCGGTCGCCGGCGCCCCCGAGGCGGCCGACGCCGCCTACCTCGGCACCCTGGGCGTCAGCGCCAAGGGCATGCCTGCGCTCGAGTACCTGTTGTGGGGCGAGACCTCGGGGGAAGCGCTCACGGCCCTCCAGGCCCCCGAGGGCGCCCGCCGCTGCGCCTACGCCCGCGCTCTCGCCGTCGACATCGCCGCCCGCACCGACGCCCTGGCGACCGCCTGGTCCGGCGGGTACGCCGACGAGCTGGCCTCCGCGGGCAGCGGCAGCACCGTCTACGGCTCGCTCAAGGCCGGCCTCGACGAGGTCGTCAACAAGTCGATCGACGCCTGCCTCACCATGGTCAAGGGCAAGCTCGACAACCCGCTCGGCAACCTCACCGGCGCCGCCGAAGATCCGTCCCTGATGGAGTCGCGCTTCTCCGGCCGCACCCGCGCCGACCTGCAGGCCAGCCTCGCCGGCGTGTGGGCCGTCTACCACGGCGCCGACCCGGACGCGCCCGCGGCCGGGATCTCGGTCCTCGTCCGCGAGCTCGACCCCAGCCTCGACGACCGCGTGCGAGCCCAGTACGCCCGCGCCGTCGAGGTCCTGGCCGCCGTCCCCGAGCCCATGACCTCCGCCCTCCTGGCCGATCGCACCGCCGTCCAGCTCGCGCGCGACGAGCTCGACACCTTCCGCCGCCTGCTCAAGCTCGACGTCGCCAGCACCCTCGGCGTCACCCTCGCCCTCAGCGACAACGACGGCGACTGACCCGAAGGACATGTCCGAGCAACGCCGCCCCGACCGCCGCCGGCCCGCTCCGGTCGCCGGGCCGGCCGATCCGCGTGCCCCGAACGACATGTCCTCGCGGACATCCGACCCGACCGCCGGGCTCTCGCATGCCCCTAACGACACGCCCTCACGGACATCCCCGGCCGACGACGACCTGTCCGCCACACCTACGCATGTCCCGAACGACATGCCCTCCCGGACAGCCTCGCCGACCTCCGCCGCCGACTCGTCATCGCATGTCCCTGGAGACATGTCTTCCAAGACCGCAACACCGACCTCCACCGCCGATCCCGCTCCCTCGTCTCAACAAGACCCGAGAGACATGTCCTCCAGGACATCCTCCCCTGCCGCGACCGCCGACCTCCCTGCGCCACCTGTCCCCGGCGCCCCGTCCTCGCGCCTCCTCCGCGCCCTCCTCGCCCCGGTCGACGCGGCCGGCCTGCACGCGTTCCGGATCGGCTTCGGCCTGCTGATGTTCGCCGGCACGATCCGCTTCGCCGCGCGCGGGTGGATCCACCAGCTCTACGTCGATCCGACCTGGCACTTCCACTACTGGGGCTTCGGCTGGCTCGCGCCCCTGCCCGAGGCCGGCATGATCGCAGTGTTTATCGCCCTCGGCGGCCTGTCGCTGCTGGTCGCCGCCGGCGTGTGGTACCGGCCGGCGATCGCCCTGTTCTTCGTCCTCTTCACCTACGTCGAGCTGCTCGACAAGGCCGCCTACCTCAACCACTACTACTTCGTCAGCGTCGTCGCCCTGCTGATGATCGCCCTGCCGCTGGACCGCCGCACGGCCGTCGCCCCCGCCTGGGCGCTGTGGGCCCTGCGGCTGCAGATCGGCCTCGTCTACTTCTTCGCCGGCCTGGCCAAGCTGCGCCCCGACTGGCTGCTCCACGCCCAGCCGCTCAAACTGTGGCTGGCCGCGCGGGCCGACTTCCCGCTGATCGGCCCGCTGCTGCGGCGACCCGAGGCCGCCCACCTCATGAGCTGGGGCGGCGCCGCCTTCGACCTCTCGGTCCCGTTCCTGCTGCTGCACCCGCGCACCCGCCCGTTCGCCTACGCCGGCGTGCTCGTGTTCCACGGCCTCACCGGCGCGCTGTTCCCCGCCATCGGCATGTTCCCGTGGCTGATGTCCGCCGCCGCCCTGGTGTTCTTCCCGCCCGACTGGCCGCGCCGGCTGCGGCGTCGCCTGTCTTCCAGGACATGTCTGATAAAACCTGTCCTTTCGAGCACGTCCTTCCCCGCCCGCCCGCTGCTGCTGGGCGCCCTCGGCCTCCACTTCGCCGTCCAGCTGACGCTGCCGCTGCGCCGCTTCGCCTACCCGGGCGACACCGCGTGGACCGAGGAGGGCTATCGGTTCGCCTGGCAGGTCATGCTGGTCGAGAAGGTCGGCAGCGTCGTCTATCGCGTGCGCGACCCGGCCGGCGGCCGCGAGCGCCTCGTCGATCCCGAGCCCGCCCTGACCGCCCAGCAGGCCAAACAGATGGCTTTCCAGCCCGACATGATCCTCGAGTACGCCCATCACCTGGCCGCCGAGAACCCCGGCGCCGAGGTCCGGGCCGACGTCTTCGTCACCTACAACGGCCGCCCCGCGGCCCGCCTCGTCGACCCCGACGTCGACCTCGCGCGCGAGCGCGACGGCCTCCGGCCCAAGCCGTGGATCTTGCCGGCCCCGCCGCGCCCGTGAGCGCGAGCGAACGGGCTCGCCCTCGCGGAGCCGCGGCCGTCGACCTCCTGCTCGTTCGACCCTCACCAGCGCGAGCGAGAGCGACTTTGGTCGCATCCCCGCTCGGCCTCGCGGAGCCTCCTCCTGACCATTCGACCAGCCTCTCGCATCACGCCCGCGAGCGAGAGCGACAGTGTTCGCAAGTGCGGCCCGATCACCCGCTCGGCCTCGCAACGCCGCCGCCCACCCAGCCCCTCCTGACCATTCGACCAGCCGCCGACATCACGCCCCGGAGCGCGAGGCGAGAGCGACTGTGCTCGCACGTGCGGCCCCATCCCCGCTCGGCCTCCCTCCTGACCTCCTGACCATTCGACCAGCCACCCGACATCACGCCCCTGTGCGCGAGCGACTGACCTATGGACCAGCCGCGCCCCGTCGCGCTCGATCGCCGGTCCGACGTGGTCTTTTCGCCAGATCCCGAGGCGCCCCAGGAGCCCTCCGCGAGCCCGCGCCACGACGTTCTGCGGCCTGCGAAGGCGGCGTCGGCCGCCCACCGACCTCGACGTCACCCACCACCACCGACCTCGGACCCGGCGACCCGCACGACCGACCGGACGCTCTCGTGCGCTTCTTCCGGCGTGGTCGGCCCGCGTAGTATCCTGGGCTCCGTGCCAGCCGTTCGTCTCCGCGCCGTCCTCACCGTCGCCGTCGCCGCCGGGTCCGCCTTCGCGTGTGACCGCTCTCCGCCCCGCGCGCCGGTGACGAACGAGCCCGCGCCCGTCTCGGACGACCCCGCGCTCCCGCCCGGCAGTCCCTCCTACAGCGCGCCGATCTGCAGCGCCGACCAGCTGCTCGCCGGCCTCGACCCGACCCACACCAACACCCGCTTCGAGCACGCCCTGCTGCGCGAGACGGTGCTGAAGCAGACCGACACCGGCCCGCGCCCGCAGCAGTCGCAGACCCTGGCCAGCGTCGGCCTCGCCTGTCAGACCGTCACCGACGTGCCCGCGTGCGCGCGCCTGCTGGCCAGCACCGTCGCCAGCACCTCGCTGTTCGCCGGCTCGAACCCCCAGGCGGTCCGCTACCTCGTGCTGCAGGCCGGCGCCAACGTGCGGCCCGTCGCCACCCGGTCCCAGCTGCTCACGCTGCTCGGCGCCATCGACACGCCCGGCGAGGCCCGCCTGCTCGCCGCCACCCTCGGCGTCCAGCCGCTGTGCGGCGAGGACAGCGTCCGCAACATCGACGGCGGCTACCGCGTGATCAGCAAGCGCAGCCACTCGCAGTGCACCAACCAGTACGAGGGCGTCGTGGTCGACGTCGTCCGCGGCCAGCCCACCGCGGTGTCCACCGCCGACCTCCGCGATCGCACCCTGACCTGCACGCCCCCCGCCGCCACCCCGTGAGCCGGTGCGAGGCAGGCAGGCCGTCCGCCACCTGCCCTTTGGGACATGCCCTGATGCACATGTCCTGAAGCGCCTTCCGCTGGCGCTCCCGCGCCGTCCGACGACCAACCGTGGGGGTCGTACACCGGCCGCGAGGTCGCATGTCGGCATCTTTGGACCGCCCGCCGCTCACCGGCCGACTAGCCACTGCAGCCGCGGACGCTCACCTGTCCGCGAGACCATCGCCTTCAGCGCCTGGTTGAGGGCAGCTGCCCTGCCCCGGCTCACCCGTCTCGCCACCTGGCCTCAAGGACATCCCGCCTGCCTGGCCGCCGCGCCGCGAATTCTCGCCTGTCCCGAAGGCCATCCCACCCCCGGACAGCGCCTCCCCGCGGATCGGTCGACCGCCGCCCGCGCATCGACCGCGCGCCGCTCGCCCGCCCGCCCGAATTCCTGCGAATTCGCCCCCTGCGGCCCTCCTCACGCCCGACGCGCGATAACGCACGGAGAGACTTGCAATCAGCAAGTCCGGTGCGTCAAGACAATTTGGGCTATTTTCGCCCCTGCATGGCCACCCGGAGCTACGGGAGTTACTGCGGGGTCGCCCGCGCGCTCGAGATCGTCGGCGAGCGGTGGGCCCTGCTCATCGTCCGCGACCTGCTCGTCGGCCCGCGGCGCTTCACCGACCTCCAGCGCGGCCTGCCGCGGATCCCCACCAACGTCCTCTCGACCCGGCTCAAGGAGCTCGAGCACGCCGACGTCGTCCGGCGGCGCCTCCTGCCGCGCCCGGGCGGCGCGATCGTCTACGAGCTCACCGATCGCGGCCGCGCGCTCGAGCCCGCGGTGCTGGCGCTCGGCCGCTGGGGCGCGCCGCTTTTGGGCGAGCCCGCCGCCGACGAGATCGTCACCGCCGACTCCCTGGTGATGGCGATCCGCACCACCTTCCACCCCGAGCTGGCGCGGGGCCTGCACCTCGGCTTCGAGCTGCGCGTGGGCGGCCTGGTGGTCCACGCCCGGATCGACGACGGGGCGCTCGCCACCGCCGCGGGCCCGCTCGCCGGCGCCGACCTGGTCCTCGAGACAGATCTGGCCCTGCGCGCGCTGATGGCCGGTGAGCTGGCCCCCGCCGACGCCGTTGCCGGCGGCGCGATCCGGATCCAGGGCGAGCCGGCGCTGCTGACGACGTTCGCCGCGCTGTTCCGGATCGAGCACGTACCCGCCGGCGCTACCTTCGAGGGATGACCCCTCGAAGGCTCCTCGCGGGCGCGCTCCTGCTGTGCGCCTGTCCGAACGAACAGATGAGCGGGGGCGCGACGGTCTCTGCCACCGACGCGACCACCACCGACGCGAACATCCCCGACGTACCGACCACCACCGCGACCACGACCTCGGGCAGCGCCACCGTCACCGCCTGCGAGAAGAAGGCCCTCGCCACCGAGGCGACAGCCGGGCTCCGCTGCCCCTGCGAGGTCGACCTCGGCGCGTACACCGACGTCGACGGCTGCATCGCCGACTTCATCGCCACCGCCAACGACCCGTGCCTGTGCGACATCGAGGAAGACCCTGCGCACGCGCCCTTCGTCGCCTGCCTGGCCGACGCCGCGGTCCAGTACCAGGGCTGCCTGGAGCCGCTCAAGTGCGCCGACCAGGACGCGTTCTACACCTGCAACGGCCGCTACGCCGACGCCATGGCCGCCTGCGAGGACGGCGCCAAGGCCAGCGTCGGCGCCATGGCGGTCGCGTGCAACGGCCAGCCCGCGTTCGCCTGCGACGGCGGCGGGCAGATCCTGGCCCAGTACGAGTGCGACGGAGAACCTGACTGCAAGGACATGTCCGACGAGGTCAAGGCGAACTG
This sequence comes from Nannocystis punicea, assembly GCF_026965555.1. Lineage (GTDB taxonomy): Bacteria > Myxococcota_A > Polyangia > Nannocystales > Nannocystaceae > Nannocystis > Nannocystis punicea. Next base: position 7,056,138 of record NZ_CP114040.1, read on the forward strand.
CACGTTCGTGTGCGACGACGGCCAGGAGATCCTCGTCTTCAACAAGTGCGACGGCGCCCCCGACTGCGACGACATGTCCGACGAGGCCACGGCCCTGTGCTACTTCTCGTGCGACGACGGCCTCGAGATCCCCAAGAGCTGGATCTGCGACGGCAACGAAGACTGCGCCGACAAGACCGACGAAGCCATGTGCCCGTGAGCCGGGCACGGCTCCCCGCCACGACGAGGACGAGCCGGAGACTCCGAGCCCGGCCGAGCGACTGCGGCCCCAGGCCGCGAGCGTTCGAGGTCGCCTCGTCGTCGCAGATGAGGCCGTTTCGTCGCCGGGGCGTCCCGTGCGCGTCGCCACGAACGGTCCTGCATCCCCGCACGAGAGACCGTCCTCGCGCGCAGCACCACGTGGCCCCCACACGCGCCGCGAACCGCCGACCCACTTCCGCCGCCGGCCTCGCCGGGCCATGCTCACGCCGTGCCTGACCCGCTCCCCTCGCGCCTCGCCCGCGCCGCGCGCGTGAGCTTCGGCGCCGGCCTGGCGATCGCTGTCTGTTCGGCCATGGCCTTGTGGACAGAGATGCCGTGGGTGTTCCCCTCGCTCGGGCCGACCGCCTTCCTCGCGTTCGTCGCCCCCGCGGCGCCGGCCAACCACCCGCGCCGCGTGCTCGTCGGCCACGCCATCGCCGTCGTGTCCGGGGCCGCGGCGGTGCGCCTGTTCGGCGTCGCCGACGTCCCGGCCGTGCTGGCCCAATTCGACCTCGCCCACCTCGGCGCCGTGACCTTCGCGATCGCGGCCACCGGCGGCCTCGCCGTCCTCCTCGACGCCGAGCACGCGCCCGCCGGCGCCACCACCTTGATCGTCGCCCTCGGCCTGATCCGCGACCCGCGCGACCTCGCCCTCATCGAGGCCGCAGTGCTCGTGCTCGTGCTCGTCTGCGCGGTCCTGCGGCGCCTCGGCCTCGGCCAGCCCCCGCCGCCCGCGACGGGTCCTTGAAAACATGTCCCATCGGACATATGAATCGCCGGCGGGGCCCTTGTCGGCGGCCGCGAGACCAGCCCATACTCGAGGCATGACATACGCCTCGCTCGTCCGCGCCGCCCTCGTCGCCGCCCTGCTCGCCGCCTGCTCGGAGCGGGACCCGCTCGACTCTGCCACCGACAGCGCCGGTCCGACCGGCGATCCGTCCGCCGGCCCGGGCAACATGTCTGAAGGGACAGACACGAGCACCGCCGAAAGCACCACCACCGACGACACCGCGCCGACCGGCACGCTCACCGACGCCACCGGTACCACCGACGCTCCCACCACCTTGCCGATGACGGTGCCGGCCACGGCGACCGGCACCACCGGCGCGGGGCTCAGCCACGCGGTCGACATCCAGCCGATCTGGGACGCCAACTGCGTCACGAGCTGTCACACCCCCGGAGGGACCTCCGCCGCGTGGTTCGTCATCTCCGAGGACGCCCTCGGAGCGCTCGTCGATCAGCCTGCCCTCGAGCTGCCGTCGATGATGCTGGTCGCCCCCGGCGATCCCGAGGGCAGCTACCTCTGGCACAAGATCAACAACAGCCACATCGACGTCGGCGGTAACGGCACCGCGATGCCGCCGCCTCCAGGGAGCCTCTCCGTGGGCGACATCGACACCATCGGCCAGTGGATCCTCGCCGGCTGCCCTCCGTGAGACCGGCCTCGGCCCGAGCGCCGAGGATGTCCCTGTCGCCCCTGGCGACTCGCCTGCGATGCGGCAGACAGGCCGCGGCGGCGTGGCCTCGACGCGGGGCCCCGGGCGTCGGGCGCGCTACGGGCCACCGCCCGTCCTCGGCCGCACGGCGCCGCGCGTGCGCAAGCGCTCGCTCCGCCCCCTGCCGCCGCGCCGCGCCCTTGTCTACACCTTCGGGGCCATGACCCGCGCCGCGCTCGTCCTCGGCCTCGTCCTGTGCGCCTGCAAGGAGCCCACGGGTTCGAACACGGGCGGGCTCGTGGTCGTGTCGGACACCTCGCCGACCGAGTTCGGTGACCCGCCCGAGTGCGGCACCACCGGCGGCGCGACCGACGGCACCGGCGGCGCGACCGACGGCACCGGCGACGCCGACCCGACCACGACTTCCGGACAGGTCCCCGAGGACATGTCCGAAGGGGAAGCCTTCTGCGCCGCCCTGACCTCGGCCCCGGCCTGCGACGGCGTCACCCACGGCGACGGCACCTGCCGCTGGCTCGACGTCGTCCCCGTCTACCCCGGCACCTGCGAGATCACCCAGCTGTTCCGCACCTGCGTGTTCGTGCCCGCCGAGAGCGAGTGCCCGGTCCCGACCTCGTGCGACCAGATCGGCCTCGGCGTGTACGGCCGCCGCGGCTGCGACGGCGCCGTCGAGCTGATCATGGCCGGCCCGAGCGAGGGCCTGTGCGGCACGCCCGTGGGCTGGCCGCTGTGCGCCGGCGACGACCCCCCGCCCGAGTGCACCTGCGCCTGCTCCTGAGCGGGGCCCGCCGCGGGGCGGCTCAGCACAACGCCACGGCTTCGTCAGGACCGTCAGCCTGTCCCATGGACCATGCCCTGGGGAACAGGCGGCTCCGCACGGCGCCGCGGCTTCGCCAGGGCTGTCCGCGCTTCCTGTCCCGCGGACCATGCCCTGCGGGACAGCCGGCTCAGGGCGACGGCGGCGCGGCCTCGGCGCCCTTCTTCGGCGCCTTCGCCGGCTTGGCCGGGGCCGTGGGGGCGCCCTTGTAGCGGGTCACCTTGATCGCGGTGCGGTTGTTCTTGGCCCGACCGGCGGCGGTCAGGTTGACCGCGACCGGGCTGTTGTCGCCGTAGCCGTTGGCGGTGACGCGCTCGGGGCTGACGCCCTTCGCCAGCAGCGCGCTGCGGACCGCGTCGGCGCGCTCGCTGCTGCGCTGCTTCGGGTTGCCGCGGTCGTCCGTGTGGACCCCGATCTCGATCTCCTCGTACTCGGGGTGCGTGTTGAGGAACGCCGCCAGCTGCTCGACGAGCGGCGCGCTCTTGTCGTCGACCCCGTTGGCCGAGGTGTACCTGATCGCCTTCTTGAGGCGCAGCTTCTTGCCCTTGCCGCTGACCAGCGGCGTCTCGACCGGCGTCGCCCGGCGCAGCGACTCCTTCACCGTCGTGAACTGCTCGCCCGGGGCCACCGTGAAGCGCAGCGACTTGTCCTCGAAGCCGGGCGCGCGGGCGATCGCGAAGTAATCGCCGGCCGGCAGCTCGAGGCGGATGAGGCCGCCCTCGGTGCTCGTGAACGGCTCGTCGACCCCGTTGCCCGAGACCGCCAGCGTGACCAGCACCGGCTGGCCCGCCTCGTCGGTGAACGCCCCGTCGAGGATCCCGACCGGCGGCGTGTTGGCGACGTCCATCGTGATCGTGATCTGCGTGTCCTCGCCGGCCTTGATGTCCGCGGTCGCGTCCTTGGTGGCCTTGTTGGCCAGCTCGACCTGGATCGCCACCTGGCCCTCGGGGAACCGGTAGCTGGTGAAGTTGCCCTGGTCGTCGGTGAGGATCGCGTTGCTGGCCGCGCCGGGGAACCGCACCTTGGCCCCGGGGACCGGCGCGCCGGTGCTGTCGAACACCTGGCCGACCACCCGACCCTCGACCACCGCGGGCGCGGGCAGCGGCTCGCTGGTGGCCGGAGCGGGCACCTCCTTGATCACCGGGTTGGGGTCGATCGACCAGCCGAGGCCGAGGATCACCTGCCACGGCGCCACCGGCGGGCCGTACTCGAAGTTGGGCGACACCATGCCGATGTCGACCGCCGCGTCGAGGTGCAGGCCGGCGATCACGTTGGCGCGCAGGCCGACGGTGCCCCACAGGCTCGAGCGCGGCAGCGGCGACGGCCTCGCGCCGGCCTGGAAGAACACCGGCATCTCGGCGGTGGCGACGTCCCACGCGAGCTCGACGATCGGGTCGAGGCCGAACTTGCCCTCCTTGCCGAGGCGGACCGGGAAGTCGAGGCCGTAGCGCATGCGCACGCGGCTCGGTGCCACGCCGAGGGCGAAGCGGGACACCTCGCGGCTGGTCGGGTCGGTGAACTTCTCGAAGTCGATCAGCTTGCTCGAGTTGTCGAGGATCCAGCCGATGTTGGTCGAGAACCGCACCGGCACCTGCTTCTTCGTCAGGTAGCGGACGTCGAGGGTGAACAGGAAGTCGATGTTGAAGTTGACCTTGTCGGTGAGCAGCCGGCTCGTGCCCGACAGCAGGCCGATGCCCATCTGACCGCCGAGGCCGATCGCGCCGCCCTTGACGAAGCGGTGCGCGCCCTTGATGCCGAAGTCGAGGTCGCCGAGCGCGAACTGGTTGACTTGATCCTGGCGGCCGGGCTGCGCGCGAGCGTTGCGCGAGGCCTGGCTGTGCACCGCCAGGTACACCTCGCCCCACTTGAACGGGCTGTAGCCGATGTTGACCGTGCCGCGCACGCGGCCCTGCTGGTCGGGCCCGTGCTCGTCGCTGTTGTAGATGAAACCTTCCTTGCGGAAGAAGTCAGTGTGAAGGCGGACGCGGACCGTGTGGCGCCCGCCGACGTCGGCCAGCGTGGTGTGATAGAGGCCGAGGCCGCCGCGCAGGCTGTTGACCGCCGGTTCGCGCCGCCCCTGGACATAGCCCGGCAGTTGCTCGCGGCTCAGCTCCTGCTTCGCGGCCGGGGCCGGCACCTCGACCTCGGGCCCGGGCGCCGGCGCCTCGGTCGTGGTGGTATTGGTACTTCCGGACAGGTCCCCGGAGACAGCCCCGCTCACCTCGCCACCGGCGGCCCCCTCGGCGCCTGCGGGCGGGGCGACGGCCCCTGGATCGCCGCTGGGCAACGTCGGCGGCGCGTCCCCTGGTGCGGCGGGCGGCGTCTCGCTGGCAGGTGGCGTCGTCGCGTCCGCGGGGAGCGGAGGCGGCTCCGCCGCGGAGGCGCGGAGGGGCAAGCCCAGGAAGATCCCCGAGAGCGCAAACAGCGAGGCGCGTCGCATACGAGAGAAGCGTCCTCCAAACGCGGCACACCTGTCAAACCTTTGTGGCGATCCGCCCCCGGGCGTGCGGACGCGAGCACGGGAGTTTGGCCGGTGCACCACCAACTATTTTCGGACCATGCCGCCAGACTGCGACGGAAAGCGACAAACGCGGCGATTGAAGACCGAGGCCCCACGGCGTGCGATCATGCAGTCATGTCGAACGCCTATCTCCCCGCCCGCGCGACGCGGCGCACGGCCCTGTGCCTTGGCCCCTGGCTCCTGATCGCCACCGCTTGCCCCTCGGACGGCACAACGACCACCGATTCGGCCACGAGCGATCCGACCACCACGACCTCGACCTCGGGCACGACCGAGCCGGACGCCACGACCACCACGACCTCGGACACGCCGACCGGAACCGACCCGACCAGCGAGCCCCCGACGTCGACGAGCACCGGCCCCGCTCCCGCCGTCTGCGGCGACGGCGTCGTCGCCGACAGCGAAGTCTGCGACGACGGCAACGACGAGCCCGACGACGGCTGCAACAAGAAGTGCGAGAAGACCGGCGCAGTCTTGTGGACCTATACCCACAACGGCGCGGCCGACGAGGACGACATCATGGGCGCAGTCGCCATCGACCCCACCGGCAAGATCATCATCGTCGGCAACGAGGGCGTCACGCCGGCCGACACGGACATGCTGCTCATCGCCCTCAACCCCGACGGCACCGAGCTGTGGAAGAAGACCTACCCGGACATGAACGGGCTGCCCAACTACTTCAACGCGGTGGTGCTCGGCGACGACGGCACCATCTACGCCGCCGGCGTCGAGCAGACGGTGAAGGACGTGGCGTCGCCCGTGGTGCGCTCGTTCGACCCCGACGGCAACGAGGGCTGGACGTTCATCGAGCCGCCCGCCGACATGCTCGACGCCTCGATCTCCGGCCTCTTGCTCGCCGACGGCGAGCTCTACTCTACCGGCGGCGAGGGCCTGACGGACAAGTCGGCGCAGCTGGTCGTGCGCCGCCACGACCTCGCCACCGGCGAGGCCGAGTGGAAGGCGGCGACGCAGGCCGGCTTCGCGTACGCGAACGGCAACGGCATCGTCAAGACGGCCGACGGCGTGCTCGTCGCCGGGCTCGTCCAGGACGACAAGTACCTGAGCCGGCCGCTGATCGTCGTCGTCGACGACGGGGGCACGATCGTCAGCGAGGAGGTCGAGGATCACCCCGGCGGCGCCTGGTTCGACGCCGAGGCCGTGGGCGCGGGCGGCGACATCGCCCTCGTCGGTCGCCGGATGCCGGAGGGCGTCACCGGCTACGACTTCGGCCTGCGGCGCGTCGGCCCCGACCTCACGGTGCAGTGGACCGACATCTACGACCACGAATTCCTCTACGGCACCGGCTTCGGCCTCGGCGTCGGCCCGGACGAGCGGATCTTCGCCGCCGGCTTCCACGTCGCCCCGGGGCAGTTCAACGACGTGTTCGGCGCCCTCTACGCCGGCGACGGCGCCCGGCTGTGGACCCACACCTACAACAACGACGACATCGACCTCTACGACGAGGGCCGCGACGCCGCCTGGGGCCCGGACTTCCTGATCCTCGCCGGCAACTCGGACGTCCTCGGCGAGGGCGCCAACCTCTGGGTCCGCGCCTTCAAGGCGGACTGATCTCGCTTTTTGCCGTATAATCTCGGCGACCCGACCGGTGGGCCGGGGCGCCGAATTTCCGGCCTTTCCACCGGCGCTTGTTCCGCCGCACATTGCCCGGGTAAAGTCACACCATGGCCAAAGAGCTCGTGTACAACGCCACTCTCGTCGAGCGCGAGGACCTCACCCCCGCCCTCGCGGTGTTCCGGATCCGCCCCGACGAAGCGCTGCCCGGTGAGGGTTCGTGGTTCGTGCCCGGGCAATATCTCACGATCGGCCTCAACAACACCGAGAAGCCCGAACTCGGCAGCGTGCGACGGCCGATGTCGATCGCCTCGGCCCCCGAGCGGCGCGACCTGGTCGAGTTCTACATCCGCTTCGTCGACAAGCCGGAGTCGGACAACCCGCTGACGCACCTGTTGTGGAAGACCCGCGTCGGCGACCGCATGTTCTTGCGCTCGCAGCCGGTCGGCAAGTTCACGGTCGAGGACACCATGGGCCACGACGCGCGGCTCAAGGTGTGCGTGGCCGCCGGCACCGGCCTGGCGCCATTCCTGTCGATGGTGCGCAGCAAGGTCAACCAGGACCCGGGCACGCGGCTCGACGACTGGGCGATCATCCACGGCGCCAGCTACAGCAAGGACCTCGGCTACCGCGACGAGCTCGAGCACCTGGCCGGCAAGCACGGCCTGCGCTACCTGCCCACCGTCAGCCGTCCGCGCGAGGAGACCCACTGGTCCGGCCACGTCGGCCGGGCCGAGGACTTCTTCCTGGCCGATCGCCTGCCTGGCCTCGAGGACAGCCTCGGCCTCGACCGCAACACCTTCCGCCCCGACCGCGTCGGCATCCTGATCTGCGGCCTCCAGGGCACCATCGGCGCCACCATCGAGCGCCTGCTCCACCGCGGCTTCGTGCCCGACAACCGCAAGATCCGCCGCGCCCTCGAGATCCCCGAGGACATGCGGGCGCACACCTTCTACGAGGCGTACGACACCATCCCGCCGATCGACCTCAACGACGTCCCGCGGGTCGCCGAGCTCAAGTCGACCTTCCACGGCGCCGGCCGCGGCTGAGCGCGCCGCGGCGCGGTGCCGACAATGGCCCGAAGGACAGGTTCCTTCGGGCCTCGTCGCTGCCCGCTCGCCGGGATCCGTCGCCCGAGAACGCCCCGGGCCGGCAGGACCAGTTGCCTTCGGGCCTTTTCGCTGCCCGCTCGCCGGGATCCGTCGCCCGAGAACGCCCCGGGCCCGCAGGACCAGTTGCCTTCGGGCCTTTTCGCTGCCCGCCTCGCCGGAATCCGTTGGCCGAGAACGTCTCGGGCCCGCAGGACCGGTTGCCTTCGGGCCTTTCGCTGCGCGCCTCGGCGTCGCCCCCGAGGCAGCCCTTCGGCCCGAAGGACGGGTCGCCTTGGTGCCTTTTCGCCGCGCGCATCGCTCGCGGTACCGGTCGCACCGGGCTCCGAGGACGGACGACCCGATTGGAGCGGCCCGGTCGCGGACGACGGGGCGCCGCGACCGCCGGGTCCGAGAAAGATCAATGGCCCGAAGGACATGTCCTTCGGGCCATTGAGCGGACCTCGCCGCGGCCGCCTATTCGCCGGTCACCGGCGCGACCGACGACGGGCGCCGGAGCGCGCGCAGCAGCGTCCACGGGATGGCGACGGTGAGGGCGGCCTGGACCAGGCCGAGCAGCGGGCTCAGCTCGGTGAACACGAACACGGACTGGTTGCGGAAGGCGAGCTCATCGCCGGAGCGGGCCCACACCGCCATCTCGCAGAACGCGACCGCCAGCATCGCCGTGCACACGCCGGCCCACAGGCGCGAGGCGAACGTCATCGGCGCCACCGCCACGCGCAGGGCCAGCAGCGCGGCGACGACCAGGAACCAGCCGGTGTAGAGCAGCGCGACGGGCTGCCACAGCAGCCACATGGACCCCTCGCGGAGCAGCATCGCGGCCAGCAGCAGGTAGAGGCCGGCCCAGCCGACGAACTCGCCGACCAGCGAGCCCACCGGCGTGCGGCGCATGGCCGGCGGGACGTCCCCGGTCGGGGCCCGCATCATCAGCAGGATCGCCAGCGGGATCGACAGCAGGCCGAGGTTGAGCAGGTAGAACTCCTCGGCGCGCCACGGGTGCGGCGGGTTGGCGGTGGTCACGAGCACCATCGCCACGACCGCCCCGACCAGCGCCTCGCCGCGGCGCAGCGACACCAGCGAGGTGTTGCCGACCCGGCGAGCCAGCGCGCGCAGGCCGAGGAGCGCCAGGGTCAGCATGCCGACGGCGCCGACGAGCACCGGCACGGTCGTGTCGTGCGCCAGGCCGAAGCCCCGGTCGCCGTCGCCGATCCCGAACGCCTGGGCCAGCGAGTGGCTGGCGGCCGCCTGCGGCAGCAGGGCCAGGGTGCCGGCTGTCCGTTCGGACAGCTCCGACGCGAGCGCCACGCCGACCCCGCCGAGGATGCCGAGGGTCGCCGCCAGCCCGCCGCCGACCAGCCCGGGCGAGCGGACCTTGCCGAGCGCGAGCCCGGCCAGCTGCCCGAGCATGACGAGGAACGCCCCGCCGGCCAGGACCACGGCGACCAGCGCCAGCGCGGCCCCGAGGTGACCGACCACCGCCGCCGCCCCCAGCAGGAGCAGCAGCTGCGGCGCCGCCAGCACCCCGACGATCGCCAGCGGCCCGGCGGTCAGCCCGAGCGCCAGCTCCTGGGCCCGCAGCGCGCTGCCGGCCAGCGGCTGCAGCGTGTTCTCGTGGGTCTCCTGGGCCATCTGCGTGCCCGCCAGCACCGGCGCGGCCAGCAGCAACAGCAGCAGCAGGGCCCCGCCGGCGAACACCCCCGTCAGGCGCAGCGCGTCGATCGGCGGCAGCGGCGAGGCGTACTGCTCGACCGCCGGCCGCATCCCTCGCATCACCACCGCCTGCAGCGCCGCGACCTCGTCGGCGTCGTACCAGTTGTACTCCGGCAGGCTGTGCTTGCTGAGCGGAGGGACATGCTCTTTCGACCATGTCTCGAGGGCCAGAATTGCATCGCCCTGGAGCTTGCGGTGGGCCCGCGGCGCCTCGCCGACGGCCGCCCGCTGCAGCCGCGACTCGGCCATGTCGATCGCGTTGCCGGCCCGGTAGCCGATTTCGTCGTAGCCCGGCGTCTGCCCGGTGAAGCGCCGCTCGAGCTCGCGGCGCAGCCCCGCGGCGTCCTCGGCCGAGTCGGCGATCAGGACGAAGCGCCGGTCCTCCTGGCGGTGGCGGCTCTCTTCGAGGTCGAAGCCGACCCGCAGCGCGCGCTCGAAATCACCTGTCCCGAGGGCCAGCCAGGTGCCGAGCACCGCCGACAGCGCGGCGAGCAGCACGGACAGCCCGAGCAGGCGGCGGCCGCGAGGGCCGCGGAGGGCCCGGGCGACGAAGGGCCGGGCGGCGGAGCGGATCGAGAGGGCACGAGGCATGGCGGGCTCCTGGCTAGTTGACGCGGTCTTCGGACAGGCGGTTATAGACGTCTTCGAGGCGGCTGCGGACGCGGCTGCAGGTGACCACGCGGACCCCTGCGCTCACCAGCGCGGCGAGGGCGTCGGCCATGCGGTCCTCGCCGCCGGGGATCTGGGCGGTGATGGTCTCGCAGCCGTCCTCGAACCCGCTGGCCTCGATCAGCGCCCGGTGCTGCACCAGCACCTCGCGCGCCCGCTCGCTGCCGGCCCCGTCCGCGCTCGTCGGCGGCAGCAGCCGCAGCTCGTAGACGAACCGGCGGACCTCGTAGCGCTCGATGATGTCGGCGACGTCGCCGGCGACCACCAGCTTGCCCTGCTGCAGGATCGCCAGCTGATCGCACAGGTCGTCGAGCTCGCGGAGGATGTGCGACGAGATCAGCACCGTCGCCCCGCGCTCGCGCGTGCGCTGCAGGATCGCCCGCAGCTCGCTGCGCCCGCGCGGGTCGAGGCCGTCGGCCGGCTCGTCGAGGATGAGCAGCCTCGGCCGGTGCAGCAGGCAGCGGGCGATCAGCAGCCGCTGGCGCATCCCCTTCGACAGCGAGCCCGCCGGCGCGTCGCGCTTGTCGACCAGGTCGAAGGTCACCAGCATGTCCTCGACCGCCGCGTCGAGCTCCTTGTCGGGCACGCGGAAGCACTCGCCGAAGAAGCGCAGGTACTCGGCCGGGCTCATGTGCTTGTAGAGCGGATTGCCGTCGCCGAGGAAGCCGATCGACCGCCGCAGCTCGGCGTCGTCGATCTCCGGGGCCCGGCCGTCGAACCGGATCTCGCCCTCGGTCGGCCGCATCACCGTCGCCAGCATGCGCAGGGTCGTCGACTTGCCGGCGCCGTTCGGACCGATGAGGCCGCAGATCGAGCCGCTGGGGACCGTCAGGTCGAGGCCGCGGATCGCCCAGCGGTCGCCGTCGTAGGTCTTGCCGAGGTTCCGCAGGTCGATCCGCATGCCGTTCGCGCGACGAACGCCGCCGCGCCCGCGATTATTTCACCGCATCCGTCCCCGCCCGTCGAGCGCCCGCGGCCGCGGGCACCTGTCCTTCGAGACATCTTCTCTCCAGGCCGCGGCCCTGCGGCCGGGCACCTCGGGCCCGCGCTCCCGTCGCCCGCCGGAGCCACCGCGGGATCCGGGCCGCGTCGCGCCCGATCGCCGGCCGCGGCCTTGCTCCGGCCCACCCCGGTCGGGTCCGCCCGCTCGCGGCGCGGACTTGCGTCACACGCTGCTGCGGCGCCCAGATGGCCTGGTATGCTGCGCCGCATGCGACGCCCGCTCATCGCCGCGCTCCTGCTCGCCGCCTGCGGTCCCTCCGCCCCAGCGCCCACCGAGGTCGCCAAGAGCGCTCCTGCCGAGGCCGCCAAGGCCCCCACCCCGAGCCCGGCGGCCGCGACCGCTTCCACCCCCACCCCCTCCCCCTCTCCCTCCCCCGCGCCCGGGCCCGTCCGCGCCGAGGAGAAGCTGGCGATCCCGAAAGAGCCGCCGCTCACTCCCGAAGAGATCGCGCTCATCGAGGCCGACCCGAAGACCCTCACCCCCGATCAGCGCCGCGCGCGGGCCCACGCCCTCCGCCGGAAGATCCTGCAGAACCCCGACAGTCCGCAGGCGCAGCAGCTCGAGAAGCTGCGCCGCGAGGTCGAGGCCGGCGTGGTCAAGCCGGAGCTCCCGCCCAAGTCCGGCGACTCCGGCAAGGGCCTCACCCTCCACGCCCCCGGCCCGGCCAACCCCGCGCCCGCGCCCGCACCCGCACCCGCGCCCGCGCCGTGAGCAGCGCCGGCGCTCGCCGCCAGCCCGTCTCCTCCGCCGCGCATGACTGTCCTCCGGACCAGGTGCCCGAGCGGTCGAGCCGGCGATGCACTCGCGCTCCGGACTGTCGCCCAGGCCCCGAGCACCTTCGCCTGTCCTTTCGACCAGGCAGACGAGACCGGCGGCCCACCTCTTCCTCCGAACGGACGCTCTCGTGGGGGAGACGGCATCCGACTGTCCCTTCGAGCAGACGCACTCGCCGAGACGCCGGCCGCCCGCCTGCCCTTTCGACCAGGTCACTCCCCCGCCCGCCTGACCTTTCGACCAGGTCGCTCCCCCGCCAGCGCACCCGCCTGCCCTTTCGACCAGGTCACTCCCCCGCCCGCATGTCCCCGCATGTCTCTTCGACCCGATCACACACCGGGGGCTGTCTCTTCGACCAGGCGTGATGGACACGGGCCGCGAGCCTCCGCCCATCCGCGCGTAGCTTCCCCATGACTGTCCTTTCGACCTCGCGCATGACCATCCTGTCGCTCCACCCCCTTCGCGCCGCCCCTCGCCCGCGCAGTTCGGCGCCGCACCTCTCCGGAGGTGCCCCGTGAGCGACGAGGGCCGCCTGATCGAGACCGTCCTGGCGCCGGGGCTCGTGCGCTGGACGATCAGCAACCCGCGCAAGCGCAACGCCCTCTCCCCCGTCATGCTCGCCGCCATCGAGGCCGGCGCGCGGGCGCTCCGCGGCGAGGTCGTCCTGCTCGACGCGGCCCCGGGGCCCTGCTTCTGCGCCGGCTTCGACCTCGACGCCTTGCCCGAAGGACAGGTCGACGCTCCGACCGCCGCGGCCCCCGACGCCCCGCTGATCACCGCCTCCGCTGCGCTGCAGGCCTGCGACGCCCTGGTCGTCGCCGTCGTCCACGGCGAGGTGTTCGGCGCCGGCGTCGAGCTGGTGGCGGCCTGCGACCTGCGCCTCGCCGCCCACGGCGTCCGCTTCACCGTCCCGGCCGCGCGCCTCGGCGTCGTCTACCACGCCGAGGGCGTCGCCCTGCTGCAGCGCGTGTTCGGCCCGGCGCTCGCGCGGCGGTTGCTGCTCGCGGCCGAGGCGATCGGCGCCGACGAGGCCCACCGCGCCGGGGCGCTGCTCGGCCTGCACCCGCCCGACGAGCTGGCCGGCGCCGCCGAGGCGTTCGCAGCCCGGCTGCGGCAGGGCGCCCCGCAGAGCCTCCGGGCCCACCGCGACCTGCTGCGCGCGCTCGACCGCGGCGGACCGACGGCCGAACAGCTCGCCGCCCACGAGCAGGCCCGCCGCCTCGCCTACACCAGCGAGGACTTCCGCGAGGGCCGGGCGGCCGCGCGGGAGCGCCGTGCCCCGCGCTTTCGCGGCAGCTGACGCACCTCCGGACCTGCTTCCCCACTCGGGGTTCGGCTCGCTCTGCTGCGAGCAAGGCTACGCCGCCTACCTCGCCGATCCCCGGGCAAGGGCCGCATGGGTCCGGGCTCCCGCTCACTCCGAGCGACGCCTGCATCGATGCGAGTTCGCACTTGGCCCTGCGCAAGCTGCATGGATGCGAGTCCGTGCCCGCTCCCGAGCACGTGGTTCGAGGACACCTCCGCGAACCATCGGTCCGCGCCCCGCGCCCCGCGCGTCGTGGTAGACGACCCCGCGTGGAGCCCCGAGCACACTGTCCGCAGTGCCGTCGCCCGCGGCAGGTGTGCTGGTGCGACGCTCTCGTGCCGGTGCCCAGCCGCACCCGGGTCGTGTTCCTGCAGCACCCGCGCGAGTTCAGGGTCGGCGTCGGCACCTGCCGCATGGCCCACCTCTCGCTGCCCGGCTCGCAGCTGCACGTCACCCACGATCCCGACCGCCAGCCTGCCCTCGCCGCGCTGCTCGCCGCGCCCGACACCCACCTGCTGTTCCCCTCGCCCGACGCCACCGACGTCGACGCCCTCACTCGCGCCCCGCGCACGCTCGTGGTCGTCGACGGCACGTGGGCCAACGCGCGCAAGCTCGTCGGCCGCAGCGCCCTGCTGCGCGCGCTCCCGCGGCTGTCCTTTCGCCCCGAGTTCGCCAGCAACTACCGGATCCGCCGCGAGCCCGAGGACCACTGTCTGTCCACCATCGAGGCCACCGCGCACGTGCTCGAGCGCCTCGAGCGGGCGCCCGGTCGTTACACCCCGATGCTGTCGGCCTTCGAGCGCATGGTCGACATGCAGCTCCAGTACGTCGCCACGCGCGCCGGCGCGGACCGCCACATCCGCCACAAGCCGCCGCCGAAGCCCCCGGTCGACCCGCTCGCCCCGCTGAAGGCCGCGCTGGACCGGCTGGTGCTGCTGCACGTCGAGCCCAACGCGTGGCCGTACGGCACCCCGGACTCGCCGCCCGTCGAGGCCATCGAGCTGCGGGCCCTGCGGATCGCCACCGGCGAGCGCTTCACCACCTTGCTGGCCCCGCGCCAGCGCCTGTCCCCGCGCGTCGCCCACAACCTCGACCTCCCGGAGGAAGCCATCCACGCCGGCGCCCCGCTGAGCGACACCCAGGCCGCGTGGCACCAGTTCCTCGGCCCCGACGCGGTGCTCGGCATCTGGGGCTACCACGCAGTGTCCCTCCTGCGCGGCGAGGCCGGCTGGATCCTCCCCCCCGTGCTCGACCTGCGGGCACTGTGGCAACGGGCGATCGGCCGGGCCGAGAATCTCCCTGACGGTCGCGGCCGTGCCCCGCGCCGCTTCGCCGCGATCGAGCAGTCCCTGCACGCGCTCATGACCGGCGCGTGCCAGTGACCCCGGCGGCGAAGGTCGACCCTCGCGTCCTCGGTGGCGCTCCAGTGTCGCCACGAGCGCGACGATCTTTCTTCGCAGCGTAACCTGCGCGGCCAGAGTTCGAGCCCAGCCTCAGGGCTTCGGGATATGCAGGGTCTTGCTGATCATCAGCGAGCCCGACAGCGCGAACATCAGGACCAGCGGGTGCAGCTGCCAGCCGAGGTCGATCACGCCGAACCACAGCGATTCGCCGAGGTGGCCCTGCCAGGCGGCGAGCGCCAGGACGACCACCAGCACGAGGCTGGTCGGAATCGGCGTCCCCTCGAAGTAGCGGACCTTGCCGTCGTCGCCCGAGAGCGACTCTGCGGTGACGTTGTAGCGGGCCAGGCGGCTCACGCCGCAGCACACGAAGTACGACAGGATGACCCAGTCCCAGCCGCCCTGCATGCCGCAGGCGTACGCCAACGCGGCCGGCGCCACGCCGAACGAGATCACGTCCGCGAGCGAGTCGAGCTCGCGGCCGAGCGCGGACGACTTGCGCCGCCAGCGGGCGATGCGTCCGTCGAGCGCGTCGAACAGGAACGCCAGGGGGATCAGGGCCATGCCGCGCAGCAGGCCGATCGGGCGCCCGTCCTGCAGGAAGCGCATCGCGGCGAAGACGGCCCCGGTGCCGCAGAAGGCGTTCGCCAGGGTGAACCAGTCGGCCAGGTGAAAGTCGCGGATCATGGAGAAGTGGCGCTTCATCGGGGTGCTCCTCGCGTGGTTCAGGGTGCCAAATGTCGGCGTGAATTGCAGAGCCGCCAGCGAGCTCGAGCGCAGAGGGTCACGAACGAGCCAGGGCCGGCGCGTCATCCTCCCGCGCCGGCCCCACGATCACGGGCAAGCTCGAGCCCACGTGGCGAGCTCCGCGGCCCTCACGGGCGTGCGCTGATTCGTCGAGGGGACCACGAGGTCGCTGCGCACTTCCGACGGCGCCGAGGCGAAAGCAGCGGCCCCAGTCGCGGCGACCTGCCTGCGCGCCCCGGTCGCTACTGTCGGCCGGCCGCGAAGAAAGCTCGTCGCGCTCCTGTAGGGTTCTCCTCGCCGGCGACACTGGATCGCAATGATTCGAGAATCGGCATTCACCGCGGTCTGGGCCCTCGCCTCCGCCCTCGGGTGCGCTCCGAAAGCCGGGCCTGCCCCGGCCGACCCGGCAGCGGCCCCGGGTCTCGCGTCGGCGGCATCTCCCGGGCCCCGCCCCGACACCACGCTCATCCCTCGCGCGGTGCTGTTCGGCAACCCCGAGCGCGAGGCCCCGGTGCTGAGCCCCGACGGCCAGCAGCTGCTGTATCTGGCGCCGGTGCAGGGCGTGCTCAACGTGTGGGTCGGCCCCGCCGATCGGCCGGACCAGGCCAGGCCGATCACGCGGGACGCGTCGCGGGGCATCCGGGTCGCGCTGTGGAGCGCCGGCGGCGAGCGCGTGCTCTACCTTCAGGACCGCGACGGCAAGGAGAACTGGCGGCTCTACGCCGTCGATCCGGCGACCGCGAAGGAGATCGATCTGTCGTCGGGCCCGAACGCGCGCACGCTCCCCGCGCAGCTCAGCTACCGCCGGCCGCACGAGGTCGTCGTCATCGCCAACGACCGCGACCCCGCGTGGCACGACGTCTACAGCATCGACGTGCGGACCGCGAAGCGCCGGCTGCTCTTCAAAAATGATCAGCGCCTGAGCTGGTTCCTGATCGACGACGACCTCGAGGTGAGAGGGGGCGTTCGCGGCACCGCCGACGGCGGCATGGAGATGCTCGCGCCGCGGGGCAAGCGATGGCAGCAGCTGCTCGCGGTCGGGCTCGTCGACGAGCGGACCACGGAGCCGGGGAGCATCGACGCCGACGGCCACACGCTGTACCTGAAGGACAGCCGCGGGCGCGAGACCGCGGCGCTGGTCGCCCGCGACCTCGAGACCGGCCAGGAGCGAGTGCTCGCCGAGCACCCGAAGGCCGGCATCAGCGACTGGATCGAGGACCACGAGACCCATCGTCCGCTGGCGGTCTCGTTCACGCATCTGCGGCAGGAGTGGCAGGCGCTCGACAAGACGATCGAGGCCGACCTGACGGAGCTGCGCGCGGTCGCCGACGGCGAGCTCGCGGTGGTCAGCCAGTCGCGGGACGGCAAGCGGTGGGTGGTGCAGTACCGCGTCGACGACGGGCCCGCCCGCTATTATTTGTACGATCGCAACGACCGGCGGGCGAAGCTGCTGTTCACCGCCGACGCCGAGCTGGCGGCGCACCAGCTGGCGAAGATGCGACCGGTGGTGATCCGCGCCCGCGACGGGCTCGAGCTGGTGTCGTACTACACCCTGCCCGTCGGGGCCGACCCGGACGGCGACGGCCTGCCGAACGCGCCGTTGCCGACGGTGCTGGTCGTGCACGGCGGGCCGTGGGAGCGCGACACCTGGGGCTTCTCGCCGCACCATCAATGGCTGGCGAGCCGCGGCTACGCGGTGCTGAGCGTCAACTTTCGCGGCTCGTCCGGGTTCACCAAGAGCTTCATCAACGCGGGCGACCACGAGATGGGCGGCAAGATGCACGACGACCTGCTCGACGCGGTCGCCTGGATGGTCGAGCAGCGGATCGCCGATCCCGAACGGGTGGCGATCATGGGCGGGAGCTACGGCGGCTACGCGACACTGGTCGGGCTGACTGTCACGCCGGAGACCTTCGCCTGCGGGGTCGACCTCGTCGGACCGTCGAACCTCGAGACGCTGCTCGCGTCGGTCCCGCCGTACTGGGTGGCGACCGGGTTGCGCTTCAAGGCGCGCTGGGGCGACCTCGACACCGAGGAGGGACGCGCCCTGCTGCGCGAGCGCTCGCCGCTGCACCGCGTCGAGGCGATCAAGCGGCCGCTGCTGATCGGCCAGGGGGCGAACGACCCCCGGGTCACGCAGCAGGAGTCGGACCAGATCGTCGCGGCGATGCAGGCCAGGGGCCTGCCTGTCACCTACGTGCTGTATCCCGACGAGGGCCACGGGTTCGGGCGGCCCGAGAACGCCATCTCGTTCAACGCGATCACCGAGGCGTTCCTGGCCCGCTGCCTCGGCGGGCCCTACCAGCCGATCGGCGACGACTTCAAGAACGCCAGCCTGATCGTCAAGACCGGGGCCGAGCACGTGCCGGGGCTCAACGACGCGCTGCGGGCCGCCGGCAAGCCGTGACGCGCGGACCGGCAGCGGCCCGGGGAAGCGCGGCGCCGAGTGGAGCGCCGGATGTCCTTTGCGACATCTCATGAGAACGCCGGAGGCGGCGGCGACGGACCGCCGACCACCGGCGGACCCCGGCGCGACGCGATCGCAGGAGCCCGGCGCATGCTCGCGGGCCTGGCTCCGCGCACCCCCGTACGGCCCCTTCGTGCCGGACGACCTCGACCGCGCCTCTTGCGCACCTGCGAGCGCGTGCGGACGCACTTTCGCCCCACCCTAACCTGGTGAAACCATTGGCTAACGTTGAGGCTGTCGACGATTGTTTGTTATCTTCCGCGGCCTCATGTCCGTCAAAGACCAGATCGAAGCCAAGCTCCGCGAGGCCCGCCTCGCCCGCGACGAGGCGACCAAGAACGTCATCGGCATGCTCAAGAGCAAGGTCCTGCTCGAGCTCAAGTCGGGCTCCGGCGCCGAGGACAACGACGCGCTGTGGCTCGACACCCTGAAGTCGTACGCCAAGCAGCTCAAGAAGACGATCGCCGAGTACGAGAACCTCGGCGAGCGCGGCCAGCAGCTGCTCGCCGAGTCCCAGTTCGAGCTCCGCTTCTGCGAGCAGTTCCTGCCGACCCGCCTCGACGAGGCCGCCACCGAGGTGCTCGTCCGCGAGGCCGCCGCGGCCAACAACATCACCGACCCCAAGCAGGTCGGCAAGCTCGTCGGCGCGGTGATGAAGAACCACAAGGACCAGGTCGACTCCGACCTGCTCAAGCAAGTCGCCACCCGCGTGCTCTCGGGCGGCTGACGCGGACGGGCGGGCGCCACCGCGAAGTCGCGGCATGCAGCGCCGCTCGTGTCACCGCGCGAGCGGGTGACAGGGCGACTCAACGGCCCGGCCGCGCCGCCTTGACCCGCGCGATCGCGGTGAGCAGCTGATCGAGCGTCGCCAGCCCCAACGTGCGCAACGCCACCGGCAGGTCGGCGCCGAGCCAGCGGACCTCGCGCTCGTACCACTGCAGCAGCGCCTCGCGCGACAGGCCGGTCTCCGACCACGCGACGTCCCCGGCCGCCGCCAGCTGCTCGCGCGCGCGTCCGAGTTCGCCGCGGCGCTGCAGCTCGAGCGTCACCAGGCTACGCACCGCCAGCGCGTGCTCGCGCCCGAGCGCGTCGACGATCGCCTCCGCCCGCAGCAGCGCCTGCGAGCCGGCCAGATCGAGGCCCTGTTCTTTGAGCCATGTGCTCATGGCCAGCTTGTCGCGCAGCCCCAGGGCGCGGCGGATCCGCTCGGCGGCCGCGCTCATCGCCGCCCCGTCGACCTCGAGCCCGCGCCGCTCGGCCTCGGCCAGCGCCAGCGCCAGCAGCAGCGCCCCGCGACCGCGCTCCTCGCCGCCGGGCGACAGCAACGCGTGCAGCGCCAGCGCCTCGTCGCGCGGCGCAGTCGCCTCGGCGCGCGAGGTCGTGGCGATCATCGCCTCCCAGAAGCTCGTCGCCTCGAACTCGAAGTTCGGCGCGTGCGGCGGCATCGCCTCGCCGCCGGCGTCGGTCATGGCCCGCAGCAGCGCGATCGCGTCGTCGCGCTTGCGGTTGGGCCGCACCCGGCCGACGAACGCCCGCAGCCCCGCCAGCTCGTCGTCGCCGACGCCGAGCCCCGGCGCGGCCCGAAACAGCGCCGGCCACGAGCGGTCGGCGTAGAAGGTGCCCTTGGCGTGCGCGAGCAGCCGGCCGGCCGTCGCCGCCGAGATCGAACCTGCCTTTTCGGCCATGTCGAGCCCGTGGCGGAGGTTGACCAGCGCCTCCGACAGCGGCCGATGGCCCGCCTCGGCCGCAGCGTGGGCCACCGCCACCTCGTCGTCGTCGGTCAGCTCGCCGCGCGCGAACGCCTCGAACACCGCGCCGACGCCTTCCATGCCGAACGGGTGCAGCTCCGCCGCCCGCAGCGCGCCCATGCTGGCCGCCCCGAACACCCGCACCCCGCGCGACAGCGCGAACAGGATCTCCTTGTGCCACACCGCCGGCACCGAGTTGAACAGCCCGTCGACGAGGCCGATCGCCCGCGCCCCCTGCCGCGTCACCGCGTCGTACACGTCGCCGAGCCGCGCCGGCGGCAGGAGGTTCGCCGTCGTGTGCAGCGACGCCTCGCCGCTCGTCAGCGTCGGCCCGAGGAACACCACCAGGCCGCTCATCCGAGCCTCCGCACCGAGGTCGAGCCGCCGCGAAGCATGGCCTCGAGAACATGTCCCATGCGACATGTCCCATCGCTCCACCATGCGACCCGCCCGGCTGTCGGGCCGGCGTGATACATGTCCCTTCGGACATGTCTTGATATGCCTGTCACTTCGCCCGCCGGCGCCCTCCGCTGCGCCGCGCCGACGTGGTGCATGTCCTTGCGGACATGCCTTGATATCCCTGTCACTTCGCTCACCGGCGCGCCGCGCCGCGCCGTGCCGGCGCTGCACATGTCCGTTCGGACATATCTTGATATCCCTGTCACTTCGCTCACCGGCGCCCTCCGCTGCGCCGCGCCGGCGCGATGCATGTCCCTGCGGACATGTCTTTGCCTCTCCGCCACACACGCAGGCTACCGCAAAACCGCGGCGAGCGGGGCGCTGGCGCTCGCTGCCGTCCCGGCCGCCGCAGCAGCCGTCGGCGACCTCGTGCCGCGGTCGAGACCCTGGCCCGCGGCGCTCCGAGCTCGGCCTGCTCGACGACAGTGCGACTCGCCCGCTCGGGCGTCACAGCGCCGCCGCCAGCGCCGCGATCCGCTCGCGCACCTCCTGCGGCGTCTCGCCGCCGAAGGCCGCCGCGCCGAGCAGCGTCCCCGGCCCGAGCGCGTCGCAGGCCCACATCGTGCCGTCGGCGGCGCGGCGGATCGGCGGGTTCGTCGACGCCCCGAGGTCCGGGTTCGGCGCCAGCGGCGACACCTCCCCTGCCCCGATGTCGATCATGAAGGGACCGCCCTGGAAGTCGACGCCGAGCGCCTCCGTCTCGCTGCGCATGGTGAACGACGCGAGCTCGGGCGCTGCGCTCCGGATCGTCGAGCGGCCGCCCTGGGCGACCAGCATCAGCGATTCGGAGCGATCGGTCACCGCCAGCCACGCGCCCGAGGGCGAGAACGCCAGCAGGTTGCGCGGCCGTCCCGGTCTGTCCTTCAGGACATGTCGTTCCAGCTCGCGCGGCGGCCCGGTCACGTCCCACCGCGTCAGCTCGAGCGAGCCCGCGAGCGGCTTCAGCACCGCCAGCTGGGCGCCGTCGCTGCTCCAGGCCAGCGCGACCGCCATCAGCTCGTCCTTCGCCAGGGGGCTCGCCTCGGCGACCACCGGCGTCACCGTGCCGCTGTCCAGCGCCAGCAGCTCGACGCCCATCTCGCTGCGCACCGCCAGCTGCGTCCCCGACGGGTTCGAGTGCAGCTCGATCACCCTACCCGCAGCGGTGAAGCGCTGCGCCCGCTGGTCCGGCCCCGTCCACACCTCGACCTCGGCCCCCTCGTACCGGGCCACGCCGCGCGGCAGCGCGGAGAACCAACCAGTCAGCGCCTGCGAGCCGAGGCGCGCCCCCTGTTGCTCGTCCCACCAGCAGTTGTAGCCGTCTTCCCCGATCACGGCGACTTGCCCCGCGTCGTCGACGAAGGTCGACAGGCCGTGGACCAGATAGGCGTTGGGCCCCGGCGTGGGGACGTTCGGGCAGCGGAGCGTCGTCGTCGTGTTCGTGGCCAGCTCGACGCGCGTGATCTCGCCGCTGGCCCAGTCATCCCGCGTCGACGCGGCCCAGCGGCCCGACGGCGCCAGCGCGCAGTACGGTCCGCGCCGGTTCGCAGTCACCGCCGCTGCTGCGGGCCGGTGGATCCGCAGCTCGTGGCGGTGCACCACCATCAGCTTCCCGTCGGCCGTCCACTGCGGGCTCCTGTCCTTCGGGACAGTCATGAACGATCGCAGCCCGCCCCGGCGCAGGTCGCCGACGGCCCAATCGTCGCCGAGCGGGATCACGAAGCGATCGCCGGCCGGCTCGACGATCACCCGCTCGTTGGTCGATCGGCCCGGGGCTCGCAGGGGCATCCGCCACAGGACCTCGCCGGTTGCCAGCGACTCGCGCCACAGCACGTAGGCCCCGTACTCCGGTCGTATGAACAGCGCGTCGCCCTCGCCGAGCGAGGTCGCCCAGTCGGCCTTGACCCGGCGGGACGCGCCCGTCGCGAGGTCGACCACGTCGATCCGCCCGTCGTCGTCGTCGTTCGGGGAGGCCAACGCGAACCGACCGTCGCGGGTCAGCGCGAACGGCCGGCCCGCGTACTTCAGCCGCGCCTCGCTGCCGTCGCCCGGCCGGATCACCCGCGTCCCGTCGCCGTCGGCGAACGCCACCAGCGACGCGTCGTCCGCCACCGCCGGCCACACTCCGCGCGGCAGCTGGATCGACCGCGGCGGCGCGTCCGGGCGCGACAGGTCCCACAGCCGCAACGAGAGGTTGCCCGAGCCGATCGAGGGCGGCCACGCGACCGCCACCAGAGTGCGCCCGTCGACCCCGAGCTGCCAGGCGTCGAGGCTCCCCTCCGACTCGCCGGGGAGGTCGATCGTCCGCGCCGCGCCGTCGCCGAACACCTGCACCGACGCCTCGCCGACGGCCGCCCACACGGGCGCGTCGCGGGCCGTCACCAGCGTCTTGGCCGCGCCCGGGGCGAGCACCTGCTCGCCTGTCCCATCGGACATATTCCAGCGCCACACCGCCCCGAGCTCGTCGCGAGCGATCAGCCCACCGTCCGCCAGCGGCAGCGCCTCGGACAGCGGCCGCTCGGCGCGCAGCACCTGCGACGGCAGCCCGCGCGCCAGCGCGGCCGCGGCGAAGAAGCGCGCCTCGTGCCACGTGCCCGGCTCGTCGCCGGACAGCTTCGCCAGCGCGCGGATCGTCTCCACCGGGTCGCGCGTCAACGCGGCGCGCGCCTCGGTCAAGCGGTTCGCGTCCTGCGTGCGCGTCACCTCGGCCCGCGCCGCGGCCACGTCCTCTTCCAGCGCCGCGGACGCGGGAGGCGGCGCGTTCGTCGACATGTAGAGCAGGCCGCCCATCAACAGCGCCGCCGTCGAGCCCACCGCCCACGCCCGCCGCCCGCGCAGCTCCGCCGGCTGCAGCGCCTGCAACAGCGCGTCCATCGACGGCCAGCGAGCAGCCGGATCGGGCTGCAGGCCGCGCAGCACCACGCGGTGGAGCCACGCCGGCACCTCCTGGCCCGACTTCGGCGGTCGCACCTGGCCGGTGGCCACCGCCGACGCCAGCGCCTGCACGTCCGCGCCGACGAACGGCCGCTGCCCGTACAGCGCCTCGTAGAGGGCCGCGCAGAAGCTGTACTGGTCCGTCTTCGCGTCGCCGCGCGCGCCCGCGAATTGCTCCGCCGCCATGTACGCCGGCGTCCCCAGCACCGCGCCGGTCTGCGTGAGCAGCACGTCGGTCACCTCGCCCGCCGACGGCAACGCCGGCGCCGCCTCGCTGTCGCTGTCGAAGTGCGCCAGGCCGAAGTCGACCACGCGCACGCGCCCGTCGTCGCCGAGGATCACGTTGGCCGGCTTGAAGTCGCGGTGCACCACGCCCTGGCGGTGGGCCGCCGCCAACCCCTCGCCGGCCTGGCGGAACACCGCCACCACCTCGCGCCACGACCGGGGCTGCGCCGCCAGCCACTCGCGCAGCGTCGGCCCGGTGAGGAACTCCATCGCCACGAACACCTCGTCGTCGACCTCGCCGACCTGGTACACGTGGACCACGTTGGGGTGCGACAGTCGGGCCAGCGCCCGGGCCTCGCGCAGCGTCCGCGCCCGCCCCTGCGGACGCGACAGCGCCGCCCCGCGCAGCAGCTTCAGCGCCACCTTGCGCTCGAGCTTGTCGTCGTAGGCCGCGTACACGACCCCCATCCCGCCCTCGCCGAGCAGCTTCAGCACCTGGTACGGCCCGATCGTCGGCGCCTCGCCCGATCCCTGGAACAGCGACGCCCGGATCATCGCCTTGGCCCGGCGCTGGGCCGCGTCGCCGAGCACCTCCGGACGCAGCCGCGGCGTCGCCTGCGTGTCGGCCTCGGCCGACAGGTCGGCCTCGCTCGGGTCGGGGTGGGTCTCGTCGACGTCGACGAGCTTCATGACGGACTCCTGGGACTGCGCGTGAACCATGCGAGGGCTCCTGCCCGCAGTGGTTCCACCCGGTCCGTTCTGGATCACTGCAATCGTCACTCCTTGCGCGGGCCCGCCGCCAGGCCCGCCCGGGCCCGCAGCGCGCCCGCCCACGTGTCGATCCCCAGCAGCGTGCTGGTCGCGAGGTCCGGGCTTCGGGCCAGCGCCTCGATCGCCTCGCGCAGCAGCGCGCGCCCGCGTCGCAGCCGTGACTTCACCGTGCCCTCGGGGATCTCGAGCACCGCCGCCATCTCGGCCGTGGTCAGCTGCTCCCAGTAGAGGAGCTCGAGCGCGACCTGGCAGTCGACGGGGATCCGTCGCAACCCGGCGAGCAGCAGCTTGAGCTCCTCGCCCTCGACCATGGCCTGGCTCGGCGACGGGTCCAGCGCCGCGACCGAGACCTCGGTGAAGTCGAGCCTGTCCCCCTTGCGGTCGCGGTAGTGCCGGCACAGCTGGCGGTAGGCGATGGCGAACACGAAGCTGCGGAAGCTGCCCTCGCCGCGGAACTTCGCCGCCCCCTCGACGCAGGCCAGAAATGTCTGCTGGATCAGCTCCGCCCCGGCGTCGGTCTTGTTGAAGAAGAAGCGCGCCACCGGCTCGTAGTAGCGCTCGAACAGCTGCTCCCCGGCCCGGCGCTCGCCCGCGCGCCAGGCCGCCAGCAGCTGCTCGTCGCTGCGCGTAGAGGTCACGACCGACAAGGTACCCGCTCCGCCGCTCGCGCGCACGCCCGAACCGCCGCGGCTCCGGAGCGTCGCCGGCGAACGCCGCGGATTTCGCTCTCGGCCGGCCCCCGTCGCCGCGGGCCTCCGCCCGGGTGGTTCCGACATGTCCCTTGAGACACCCGTGGACCGCCGCTCGCTCCGAGGATCACCCCCCCTCGGCCCCATCGCCGCGGGCTCGTCCCGACATGTCCCTTGAGACACTCTGTCGGGCTGCCGCTCGCTCCGACTCTCGCTCCATCGCCCGGCCTCATCGCCGCGGGGCCTCCGCCCGAGCGTCGTGCCGACATGTTCCTTGAGACACCTCGTCGACTGGCCGCTCGCTCCGAGGATCGCCCCCTCGCCTCAATCCCTAGCTGGAGCTTCGCTCCGACATGTCCCTCGAGACACTCGTCGACTCGTCGCTCGCTCGGAGGAGCGCCATCCGGTCCGAGCGCCTCGGCTCAGCCGGCCGCCAGCGCCCGCGGGCCCGGGGCCATGCCCGCAAACCTGCCCTCGAGGCCAGGTACTACCACCCGCGCCACCGGCACCCCGATCTCTTCGCGCGTCAGATCGACCACCACCGCGCTGCTGCACCCGGCCGCGCGCACCCGTGCGAGCAGCAGCTCGAGGTCCTCGTCGAAGCTGCCCGTCGCCAGGCTCGGGCCGAGCGCCCGCTGCGGCCGCGACCCGGCCAGCGCGGCGGCCTCGTCGGCGCCGGCCTGCGGATCGGTGAAGGCCTCGTATGTCTTCAGGGACAGGTCGTCGCGGCTGCCGGCGATCAGCGTCAAGCGGCTCTGCACCGCCTCGGTCAGCGCACGCAGCAGCGCCACCGCCGGGTCGAGGTGGGCCCCGTAGCCGCCGCAGCCCCCGCGCGCGGCCCAGCGCGGCGCGCCGGGGCGGTCGACGATCCGGCAGGCGTAGGTCGGCACCCCGAGATCGGACGTGATGTCGACGGCGCCGACCTCGATCTCCGCCGCGTGCAGCCGCGCGAGCACCTCGCGGCAGCTCGGGTCGCCGACCGCGGCGAGGTCGACGCGCCGCGCGTCGTCGACCTCGATCGGCGCCAGCGCGGTCGCGTCGCGCTCGATCAGCTCGCACAGCGCGTGGACCACCGCCTCGAGCAGGTGGTTGCCGGAGGCCAGCCCGCTCGTGCTCTCGATGAACGGCGGCAGCGGCTCGCGCGGGTCGCGGACGAAGTCGACGCTCACGCACGCGTGCGGCACCCACGTCGGTCGCCCGGCCAGCAGGTCCCAGCCGAGGCACCACAGCAGCGGCAGGTCGTCGCGCACCTCGGCGCCTTCGCGGCGCGGCAGCGCGTGCAGGTCGACGACCGCGTGGCCCTCGCGGCGCAGCGCCGCCGCCCGCTCCCAGCGAAGGGGCACCGCCACGCGCTCGCCGTGCCAGGCCTCGATCGCCTCCATCAACGCCGACGCGGCCGCGGCCTCGCGGTCGGCGCCCTTGCCCTGCGACACGCTGACCGAGCGCGCGTTCGGGCGGACCGCCTGGACCACCGGCACGCCGACGACGTCGAGCCCGGTGACGTCGGCGAGGCGGGTGATCCCGAGCCGCGGCATCAACGGGCGGTAGGCCGCCAGCGTCGCGGCCGGGCTGCGCGTGCGGTGCGTCCCGGCCGTGTGGCCCTTGGGCGCGGCGAGGTCGCGGTCGCCGATCCGTACGGGCATGTCCCCTGGTTCCTGTCCTTCGCGCCCTGTGCTTCGAGACCTGTCCGAACGGACACGGGCGACGGGCGCGCGGCCCGTCGCCCGGCGCGGCTCAGCCGGCGGCCTGGATCTCCCGGATCTTGTTGCCGAGCTCCGGGTGCTCCGGGTCCTCCTCGAGCCCGCGGCGGAGCATCGACAGCGCCTTCGACGTCTCCTTCAGCCCCAGGTGCGCGTTGGCGAGGCGGAGGTAGATGTCGCCGCGGCGGACCATGCCCGACTGGTCGACGTTCTGCAGCAGCATCGCGCGCGCCAGCTTGAGCGAGTCGTCCCACGAGTTCTGGTGGGCGTAGACGTCGGTGAGGAGCACCATGGTCTCGGCGTTGGTGGTGTCGATCTTGTAGGCGTCCTTGAGCTTGTCGAGGGCGGCCTTCATGTCGGGCGTCTCGCTGGCCAGGGCGATCCGGGCCATGCGAGTCAGGTAGTGCGCGAGCAGCTTGGTCTTCTTCGGCTGGGCCGAGGCGACCTGGACCAACCAGGCGTACATGCCGCCCGCGTCCTCGAAGCGGCCGCTGACGAACAGCGCGTCGGCGATCCGGCGGTTGATCTCGACGTCGTCCTGGACGACCTCGTAGACCGGGGCCAGCGCGCGCAGGGCCTCCTCGATGTCGCCGACCTTCTCGACCAGCAGGTCGACGCGCTCGATGATCAGCTTGCGCTGCTCGTCGCCGGCGGCGTAGCTGGCCAGGAGCGCCAGCAGGTACGCGACCTGCTCCCAGTAGCCCTCCTTGCGGCTGAGCTCGAGCAACGTCCGCGCCGCCTCGATGTTGGCCGGGTGCAGGTGGAGCGCCATCTCGAGGTGCTCGCGCTGCTTCTCCGGCGTCTCGGCCAGCCGCGCCAGGCGCAGCTGCAGGTCGGCGCCGACGGTCCCCTGCGGCTGCAGGGCCGCGGCGCGCTGCAGCAGCTCCTGCATCGCCGCGTCGTTGCCCTGCTGCTCCTCGACCGCGGCCAGGGCCATCAGCGCCGGGACCGAGTTGGGGTCGGTCTGCAGCAGCTCGTTCAGCAGCTCGCGCGCCTTCTCGGCCTCGCCGAGGCGCTCCGAGTACAGCTCGGCCAGCCGCAGGCCGACCTCGCGCCGCTGGTCGACGCCGCCGACCTCGCGCAGGACCGCCAGGAACTGCTCGAGCAGCTGCGAGAGGTCCTCCCACTTCTCGGCGCCCTCGTAGAGCCGCCACAAGGCGACCAGGCTCGGCGTGTGCCGCGGCGCCTCCAGCAACAGCCGGCGGTGACGCTCGATCGCCTCGTCGACGTCGTCGAGCTTCTCCTCCGACAGCACCGCCATCTCCTCGAGCACCGGCACGCGCTGGCCCGCCTGCAGCAGGTCGAGCTTGCGCTCGAGCACGTCCCGGACCTCGCGCCAGTTACCGAGCCGGCGCTGCAGGTTCTCGAGCTCCTGCATCGCCTGCAGGTCGTCGGGCCTGGCCCCGAGCATGTCGTTGTAGATGGTGACGGCCTCGTCGGTCTTGCCGACCTCGACCTGCAGGTGGGCCAGCTTGAGCCGCAGCGTGCGGCGCTCGGTGTCGTCGGCGGTGATGGTGATCCGCTGATCGAGCGCGGCGATCAGGCCGTCGACGTCCTGCGTCGCCTCGAGCAGCTGCAGCAGCCGCGTCCACGCCCACTCGTGGCTCTGGTCGAACTCGAGCAGCGCCCGCAGGTCTGCGATCGCCGTGATCGGCTCGGCCTGAGCCTCGGCGACGTTGGCCGCCTCCTGCAGCAGCGGGATCGACAGGTCCGGGTTGCTCGCCAGGCGGGCGTAGCGGACCAGCGAGTCGTGCAGCGTCGGCAGCTCGCCGGCCGCGCGCGAGGCCATGATCTGCAGCTCGAGCCCCTCGAGGCTGTCGGGGTTCTCGGCCAGCACCGGCGCCAGCGCGCGCAGGGCCGCGTTGTACTGGCGCAGGTCGCGGAGCAGGATCTTGGTCGTCTCGATGCAGAGCTGGCTGCACGAGCGCGAGTCCTCGCGGGCGGCGTCGATCGCCCCCGCCATGAACTGCACCGCCTTGATCAGCAGCTGCTTGTTGCCGGCCAGCGCGACCACCCGCTCGATCGCCAGCGGGTGCGCCGCGTCGAGCTGCAGCAGGTTGCCCCACGCCTCGAGCGCCTCGTCCGGCGACCCGCCGCCCTCGTCGACCAGGCGGCCGAGGTTCTCGAGCGCGGCGGCGCGGTCGGCCCCGGTCGCGCTCTGCAGGCGCAGCCGCGCCAGCTTGGCCAGGCCCGGCCGGTTGCCGGCCAGGTGGTACGAGTTCTCGAGCGGCTCGATGAGCGACGGACCGACCTCGGCGCCGGTCTTCTGCAGCCGGTCGAGCACGCGCTCGAGCCCGGCCACCGCGCCGGCGAAGCCGGGCCGCTCGTCGAGCGCGTCGCGGTAGGCCTCGGTCGCGCCGGTGAGCTCGCCGGTGTCGAACTCGGCGTCGCCGAGCCGCACCAGGATGTCGGCGCGGCCGGCTTGCCCGAGGGCCAGCTTGGCCGACTCGCGCAGGGCCCGGGCCAGCAGGCGCTTCTCGCCGCCGGCGCGGGCCAGGCGCTCGATGTGCCGCGCGGTCGCCTCGTCGGCGATCCCGGCGTCGAGCATCGCCGCCAGCAGGCCGAGCGCGCGCGCGCGGTCGCCGAGGATCTCCTCGGCCATGCCGGCCGCCGACTGGGCGACGAGCAGGCGCGCCGCCGGGTCGAGCGTCTCGACCGCGGCCCGCCGCGCCAGCGACTCGACGTGCTCCTCGGCCCTGTCCAAAAGGACAGACAGGCGCGCCGTGTACTCGAGGACAGGTCGCATCTCGTCGGCGGCGACGCGGTCGAGCAGCAGGTTGGAGGCCTCGAGGCTGCCCCGCGGATCGTTGAGCCGCTCGTAGCGGATCTTGGCCAGCTGGCGCAGCGCCTCGGCGGCCTCGGCCGGATCCTCGGTCAGCTCGGAGCGGGCCTTGTAGACCTCGGCGAGGTCGCCCCAGCGCCCGATCTGCTCGAGCTGCGGGATGACCAGCGCGGCCGCGGCGTCGGAGCTGGCCTTGTCGCGGACCAGCCGCATCAGGTCGCCGATCGCCTCGGAGTGCCCCGGCGTCACCTGGAACACCGACTCGTAGTGGGCCATCGCCCCGACCGAGTCGGCGATCGGGCCGATGTGCAGCCGCGCCACCTCGAGCAGCAGGCCGACCCGCCGCTCGCGGCTCGGCGCGATCGCGGCGCGCTCGAGGATCACGTCGCCGGCCTCGCGGTGGAGGTCCTGCGCCAGCAGGGCCGCGGCGAGCATCCCCAGCGCCTCGTCGTCCTCGGGCGCGTCGAGCAGCAGCTGCCGCAGCGCGTCGATCTCCGCCTCGCGGTCGGAGCGGGCCTCCCGATGGATCTTGGCCAGCTCCTTGCGCAGCGCGGTGCGGACCGCGGGGTCGTCGGCCGCGTCGATCTGGCGGCCGATGACCGCGATCAGCAGGTCGTAGGCGCCGCGGGCGGCGTACAGCCGGCGCAGGCGGTTCATCGCGTCGGTGCTGTTGGGCTCGATGTCGAGGATCCGCTGCCACACGCCCTCGGCGGCCTCCGGCTGGCCGAGGCCCTCCTCGACCAGGCGGGCCAGGCGGCGCAGCAGGACGATCCGGTCCTCGTCGTCCTCGGACACGGCGACGCGGCGCTCGAGCACCCCGCGCAGGCCCTCGAAGTCGGCCAGCCCGGCCAGCGCCTCGTCGAGGAGCGCGAGCACCTCTGGCTGATCGGGCATGACCTCGAGGGCATGTCGCAAAGTACCGGCGGCGCCGAAGTTGTCGCCGATGTCGATGGCGATCTGCGCGGCCTGCAGCTCGAGCGAGACCCGGCGGTCGGCGTCGGACTGCAGCGTCTCGGCCTCGGCGGCCATCAGCAGCGCCTGGCGCAGCTCGTCGAGCCAGCCGTGAGTGCGCGCGATCTGCTGGATCTCGGCGTCGAGCGACTCGAGCACCCCGGCCGGGCCGGGCTCGGCGAGCGCGCGCGCAAGGGTGCGGAACGCGTACGCCTGGCCCTGGTCGAGGCCGCCGTAGTAGGCCGCGATCTCGCGGTAGATCTGGTGGCGCTGCGCCGGGTCTTCGGTCTGCGTCAGCTGCCACTCGTCGACCGCGATGAGGCGCATCGTGTTGCCGGTCGCCTCGTAGATCGGGCGCAGGACCGCGAAGATCCGCACCCGCTGGGCGTCGTGGGCCTCGGCCATGCGCTCGAGCGCCCCGACCGCGCCGTAGTTGGCCGGCTGCTCGGTCAGCAGCGTCTCGACGGTGTCGAGCGCCGCGTCGACGCTGGCGAGCCGCCCCTCTTGCAGGTCGGCGATGTTGAGCAGGACCACCTCGCGCTCGCCGGGCGACTCGGTGCGGACCAGCCGCTCGCGCAGCAGCTCGATGAGGTCGTCCCAGCGCTCGCGCTCGGCGTAGACCCGCTCGAGCCGCGAGCGCGCGGCCTCGTGATCGGGCTGGGCCTCGAGCACGCGGCGGTAGGCGCGGATCGCCTGGTCCGCGTCGTCGAGGATCCCGAGCGACAGCTCGGCCAGGCGCTGCAGCACCTCGAGCTGCCGCTCCTCGTCGAGCGAGGTGTCGGCCTCGTGCCAGTAGGCAGTCGCCAGCTCGGGGTACATCTCGGCCTGCGTCAGCGCCACCTCGAGCGCCGGGAACACCGTGCGGTCGTCGGGGCGGGCCTCGATGAGGCGCTGGTACAGCGGCACCGCGCGGCGCGGCTGGCCGAGCGCCACCGACCACAGCTCGGCGGCCTCGCGCACGATCGCCAGCGTCTCGTCGCCCTCGTCGTCGGCGTTGTCCTCGGCGTACTTGGTGTAGAGCTGCGCCAGGTCCTCGACGCGGCCCAGCGCGTGGGCCAGGCGGTTCAGCAGCTCGCGGACGCTGCGGTCGGTCGGGGCCTCGGCGAAGGCGCGGCCGGCGGTGGTGAAGGCGCCCTCGAGGGCCTCGATCTGGTCCTCGTAGATCCGGGCGATCTTCAGGAGGATCGGGATCCGGGTGTGGAGGTCGTCGCCGGCCTCGAGCAGGCGCAGCTCCTGGATCTGGATCAGGCGCGGCCAGTCGCCGACGGCGGTAAACACCGGCTCGAGCTGAGCGATGACCTGCGGGCGGAGGTCTTCGTCGGCCATGTAGCGCCCCAGCTGCTCGGTGCCGACGACGTAGTCGGGGTCGGCCTTGAGCGCCTCGGCGAACTGCCGCAGGCCCTCGCTGAGGTCGCCGAGCTGCTCGCGGTAGAGCTGGGCCAGACGCAGGTGAGTGTCGACCAGCTCGCGCCCCGACAGACCCTCGAGCCGCCGGCGCAGGAACTCCGCCAGGTCGCCCCAGCGCTCGGTCTTCTCGTACAGCGGCCCGAGCACCGCCTGGACCTCGTCGCCGCGCTGCGCGGCGGCGGATGTCTTTTGGTACAGGTCGATCGCGTCCTCGAGGCGGTCGAGCTTGGTGCGGTGCAGCTCGGCCGCGCGGATCAGGAACGCGTCGCGCACCAGGTCGCTGTCGCTGCGGTCGGCCCGGCGGACCAGCAGCTCGGCCAGCGCGGAGAAGTCGCCCTCCTCGAGCAGCACCTGCTCGAGCGCCTCGGCCGCGGCGATGTCGGCCGGGCTGGCGTCGAACAGGCGCTCGTAGGCGCGGCGGGCCGAGTCGTTGCGGCCGAGCACGCGGGCGATGCGGCCGATCGAGCCGAGCATGCGGTGCGCGACCGTCGAGCTGCTGACGTTGTCGACGTGCTTGAGGTAGGCGTCATGGACCTCCTCGTGGCGGCCGAGCTCGTTGCCGAGGCGGTCGATGCGGTCGAGCACCTCGACGATCTCTTCCTGCTCGCCGGCCTCGGCCAGCGAGTCGACCAGCACCTCGAAGGACCGCCCGGGATCGCTGAGCCGCTCCTCGTGGGTGCGGGCGACCTGCAGCAGCGCGAGCATGCGGTTGCGACCGGCCGGCTGATGACGGGCCTGCCGCTCCTCGAGGTCGAGCAGCGCGCGCCAGTTCTGCTCCGACTCGTAGAGCGGATACAGCACCGCGATCACGCGGTCGCGGATCTCGTCGCGCGACAGGTACTCGGTCAGGGTGGCGCGGGCCCGCTGGTCGCGCGGGTCGAGGCGCAGCACCTCCTCGAGCAGGTCGGTGGCGTCGGCGTAGCGGCCGAGCTTCTCGCCGACGACCTCGGCGGCGCGGCCGAGCAGCTCGGCCTTGCGCTCGTCGTCGGTGGCGAGGGCGATCAGGCGGCGCAGGCCCTCCTCCGCGTCGGGCCAGCGCTCGAGCTCGATGTTGAGGCGGACGATCGCATCGAGCGCGGCCTGCGTCTCCTTCGGCGCGACGGCGAGGTCGACGATCCACTGGAACGCCTCGATCGCCTGGTGCGGATCGCTCAGGTGGTCGCGCTGGATCTCGCCGACCTTGCGCCACAGGCGGGCCTGCTCGAACGGGTCGTCGGTGCTCATCACGCGCTGGCGCAGCACGCGACACAGCGCCTCCCACTCGCCACCGTCGACGTAGATCCGCTCGAGGGCGTCGAGCGCCTGGAAGTTGCCGGGGTCGATGTCGAGGACCTCGACGTAGGTCGACGCGGCGCCCTTGAGGTCCTCGAGCTTGTCGGCGTGCAGCTCGGCGATCTCGAGCAGGATCCGGACCTGCTCGGCGTCCTTGTCGATGTAGCGCAGGAGGCCGCGCAGGCCCTCGACCAGCGCCTTCGCGTCGCCGGCCGCGCGGTGCAGCCGGGTCAGCGCCAGCGTGGCCCGCTTGGCCAGGTCGACGTCCGCCGGCTCGAGCGCGAGCAGGTCGGCGTAGGCCTTGCGCGCGCCGTCGCGGTCGTCGAGGTGAGCGTCGAGCACGACCGCGATCCGTGACAGCAGCTCGATCTTCGAGTTGTTGTCGGGCAGCTTGGCGAGCGCCTGCTGCCACACCTCGACGAGCTCGCGCTGCTTCTCGAGCTCGACGCCGAGGCGCTGCAGCTCGGTGCGCGCGTCGGCGCGGCGCGGGTCGAGCAAGTAGGCCTCGCGCACCGCCGCGAACGCGGCCTCGGCGTCGCCGAGCTCGTTCTCTTCGATGCGGGCGATCTCGAGGAGGTGCGCGGTGGCGGCGTCGGTCGAGCCGAGCGACTCGGCCTGGGCCCGGCGCACGCGCAGCACCCTCACCTGCGCGCCGTGGTCCTTGATCGCGGTGTAGATCGGCTCGAGCAGGTTGGCGACCTGGAGCTGGACCTCGGGGTGGTCGAGCAGGCGCTCGAGCAGCTTGCGCGCCGCCTCGTGGTTCGGGTCGGCGACGATCACTCCTTGCAGCAGATCGACCGCGCCGTAGGCGTCGCTCAGCTTGTCCATGCGCAGCCCGGCGCGCCGGGCGGCCAGGTCGTGGCGCTCGGCGTCGTCCTCGACGCGCTCGGCCCAGCGGCCGAGCAGCTCCTCGAGCGCGTAGTGGTCGTCCTGGCGCTCGCTGAACTCGTACATGCCGGCCACCGTCGCCATCGCGCCGAGGTCCTCGGGCACGAGGTCGAGCAGCTCCTCGGCGGTGCGGGTCGCGACCTCGCGGTCGTTCAGCACGTCGCGGGCGATGGCGATGATCTTCTCGAGCAGGCGCTTCTGCTCGGCGGCGTCGAGGACGATGTCGGCGCGGCGGCGGTAGAGCTTGAGCAGCTCGCCGTGGGCGCCGCGGCGGGTCAGCAGGTCGTCGAGCGCGTGGTAGGCCGTCTCGTGGCTCTCGTCGCGGTCGAGCAGCTCGGCGAACGCGGCCTCGGCCTCGTCGTACTGCTGGAGATCGTCGCGCAGGGCGACCGCGCGGGCCAGCAGCAGGTCCTTGTAGAGCGCCTGGTGCTCCTTCGACACCTGGCGCCCCTCGGCGTCGGCGGCCTCCTCGGCCCGGCGCATGTTCTGCAGGATCTGCCCGTACGCGCTGGCGACCAGGTCCATGCGCTGCAGCTCGCGGCCGGTCCGCTCGACCTCGCC
Organism: Nannocystis punicea; assembly: GCF_026965555.1. Classification (GTDB taxonomy): domain Bacteria; phylum Myxococcota_A; class Polyangia; order Nannocystales; family Nannocystaceae; genus Nannocystis; species Nannocystis punicea. Next base: position 7,090,293 of record NZ_CP114040.1, read on the forward strand.
GCGCAGCGCGGCGTCCTCGGGGTTCATCACGAACAGCTCGCGGCGGACCCGCAGCGCGTCGCCGCGGCGGCCCTCCATCTGGCCGTACAGCGTGGCCAGGCTGGCCAGCTGGTTCGCCCGCACGGCGGCGTCGGGCTCGGCCATGGTGATGACCTCCATCGCCTCGGCCTCGCGACCGTGGTCGTGGACGCTGCGGTAGTACGGCAGCAGGCCGCGCATGATGGCGAGCGCGCTCGACGGGTCGAAGCGGCGCAGCACCTCGAGGGCGTCGATCGTCGGCAAGTGATCGGGCTCGAAGTCGAGGATCTGCAGGAAGCCGGCGATCGCCTTCTGCGAGTTGAGCAGGCGGGTCGCGTGCAGCTGCGACAACTCGAACAGCACCGAGATCTGGTCGTTGCCGAGGTCGCCCGAGTCGAGCCGGCGCTGCAGCACCTCGGCCAGCTCGGCCCAGCGCCCGCGGGCGCGGTAGAGCCGGGTCAGCGCGTCGAGGGCCTCGTTGTCGCCGGCGGCGAGGCCGAGGATCTCGCGGTAGGTCTCGATCGCGGCGTCGAGGTCGCCGACCTTGTGCTCCTGCAGCGCGCCGACGCGGCGCAGCAGCGGCAGGCGCACGTTGTTCTCCTTGGTGACCGACAGCCGCGTGAGGAACACGCCGGCGAGGTCGGCCCAGCGCGAGGTCGCGGTGTAGATCTCCTCGAGCGCCGCGTGGGCCACCTTGTTGGCCGGATCGAGGTCGAGGATCTGGCGGAAGAACCGCTGCGCCTCGAGCGGCTCGCCCAGGCGCTCGCGGGCGATCGTCGCCAGCTTGTCGAGCAGCTCGAGCCGCTCGGCGTTGTCGCAGTCGGCCGCGGCGATCCGGCGCTCGTAGATCGCGCTCAGCTCGGACCAACCGTCGGCCCGCCCGGCCGCGGCCTCGAGCCCGGCGCGCAGCACCCCGTCGGTCGGGCGCAGCTCGTAGGCCCGCGCCGCCCACTGCAGCGCCTGCTTCGGGTCGTTCAGCTTCTGTAGGGCGATGTCGCGCATCACCGCGATCAGCTCGAGGCGGTCGTCGTCGTCGGCCGCGCCGGCCAGCAGCACCTCGTAGGCCGCCAGCATGCGGGTCCAGGCGCCCTGCTCGCGGTAGATCGGCAGCAGCTCGCGGGCCACCGCCAGGTCGGTCGGGCGCAGCGCGAGCACCCGCTCGAGCGCCGCGAGCCCGCGCTCGGGCGCGTTCAGGCGGTCGCGCGCGAGGCCGGCGATCCGCTGGTAGAGCGCGATCTTCGGCTCCTCGTCGGCGAGTTGGTCGGCCGCGGCGTAGAGCACGTCGAGCACCTCGCCGAGGCGGCCTTGCGCCTCGTACAGCGCCACCAGATCGTCCCAGCGGCCGGCGGACACGTAGGCCTCGCGCAGCGCGGTGCTGGCCTCGTGGTGGCTCGGGTCGAGGCGAGCGACCGCCGCCCAGGTCTCGATCGCCGCCTCGGGCTGGCCCAGCCGATCGGCCTGGAGATGCGCCAGACGGCCGAGCAGCTCGACCTTGCGGACCGGGGCCGCGGCGGCGTCGATCTGCCGCCGCAGGATGTCGGCCGCCTCGGACCACCGGCCCTCGCGCTCGTAGAGGTCGATCAGCGCGACGAAGGCCTCCTCGACGTCGCCGTGCTGCGCGAGCACCTCGCGCCAGCCTGCGATCGCCTCTGCGCGGTCGTTCAGCTTCTCCTCGGCGATCCGGGCCAGGGCGATCCGGAGCTCGCAGGCCCGCTCGCCGCTGGCGCTGGCCAGCTCGTCCTTCCGCAGGTCGATGAGCGCGCGCCAGTCCTTGCGCAGCTCGTGGATCCGGGCCAGCGCGTCGCGGGTCTCGCGGTCGTCCGGCGCGAGGCGCAGCGCCTCGTGCAGCGGCTCCATACCCTTGCTGGTGTTGTCGAGCTGGTCGACCCAGATGTTGGAGATCCGGCGCAGCATGTCGACCTGGCGCGGGACGTCCTTCTCGTTCCGCGCGGCGTCCAGCAGGCGGCCGTAGACGGTGAGCAGGTCGTTCCAGCGGCCGGACGCGCCGTAGGTGTCGGCCAGCGCCTTGATGGTGGCGGCGTGGCGCGGGTTGATCTCGAGGATCCGCTGCAGGGTCGCCAGCGCCATCGCGTCGAGGCGCAGCGCGTCGCGGTACAGCTCGGCGATCTCGAGCAGCCGCGTGATCCGCTCGTCGCGGTTCTCCGGCCGGTCGGCCACGCGGTCGAACTCTTCCTTCAGCAGCTCGACCAGCGCCGTCCACTTCTGGCCCTCGCGGTACAGCCGCTCGAGCGCCTTGGCGGCCCGCGGGTCGTAGCCGTCCTCCCGCAGCACCGAGCGCCAGACCTCGATCGCCCGGTCGATGCTGCCGAGCTTCTTCTCCGCGAGGTCGGCCATCTCGTGGGCCAGGGCGAAGCGCTGGTCGGTGTCTTCCTTCTTCAGCGAGCGACGCGCCTGTACCAGCACCTGCATGAGCTGGCTCGCGTCGGCGTCGGCCGAGAACATCTCGCGATAAAAGGCGAGGATCTGGGGGTTGGCGGGCTCGTTGCGGCGGACCCGGCGGAAGTAAGGCTCGGCCTGGGCCGACTGGCCGGACAGCCGCCACACCACCACGCCCGCGAGCAGGGCCACGTCGTTGCCCGCACCCTCGCGCGGAGCTTTCTGGGCCGCCAGCTTCGCGGCCTCGACGACCTCCTCGTTGCTGGCGCCGTCGAGGATCATGCGGCCCATCACCTTCGCGGCGGCGTCCCCGGAGCCGGGGTCCTGCTTGGCCTCGGCGCGCGCCGCCGCCAGGTCGACCGATGCCAGCGACGCGGCGAGTTCACTGCGCCGTGCCGGGTCAGACGGTTGGGTCAGGAACTGAAACAGGACGGAGCGGAGTTCGGACATAGAAAGCCTCAAGGGGCGACGCCACGGGGGGGCGTCCGCCGTGCGAGCGGCATGCGAAGGCTGCCATAGGGTGGCGAAGATTTGCGGCCTCCGCTAGGTCCTAATGCAGTCCCGCCGCGAGATCGCGGCGCGACTCGGACGCCCCCGGATTCACCCGCCGTCCCGCTCGATCGGGGTCTCGGCCGGAGCCGGCGTGCAGAGGGTCGCGAGCGCCACCGCGGCCGCAGCGGAGACGTTGAGCGACGCGACTCCGCCCGCGCCCGGGATGGTCGCAAGAAAATCACAGGAGTCGCGAGTCAACCGGCGCAGGCCCGCCCCCTCGCTGCCGAGCACGAGCACGAGTTGGTCCGGCATGCCGTCCGCGGCCAGGCGGCGCAGGTCCGCGCCGGCCTCGGCAACCGTGCCGACCACCCAGAAGCCGACCTCCTTCGCCCGCGCCAGCGCGCGCGCCAGGTTGGTCACCTGACACAGCGGCAACCTCTCGGTCGCCCCCGCCGACGCGCGCACCACCGTGGGCGTCACCGCCACCGACCGGTCGCGCGCCCAGAACACCCCGGTCGCCCCGAAGAATTCGGCGCTCCGGACGATCGCCCCGAGGTTGTGCGGATCCTGCACACCATCGAGCGCAACAATCAGTTGTTTCGCACCTTTGGGTGGTTTGACTTCGAGTAGTTCCTCAAGGTCCCAGGCGCGCGGCGGGCGGGCGATCGCCACCACCCCGCGCGCCAGCTCCGGCGAGATCACCGCGGCGATCGCGTCCGGTGTACAGACATCGATCGTGACGCCGGGCGAGATGTGCCGCCGCAGCTCGAGCTCGTGCCCCGGGAGCGCGAGGATCCGCCGGACCCGCCCAGGAGCGCCGCGCAAGAGCTCGACCACGGCTCGCTCACCCGGCACGAGGTAGTCGTCGCGGCTGACCGAAGGCCCGCGCCGGTCGCCGCCGGGCCCATCCCCTGCACGCGGCCCCCGCGAGCCCTCGCCGAGCCGCGCGTCGGCGTCCCGCGAGCCCGATGCACCCGTCGGACGACCCCCGGAGGCGCCTTCCGGGCGCCCGCCGCCTCGCTGTCGCGGCGACGAGCTTTGCGGGCCGCGCGGGCCTCGACCGGGCTCAGCCGGCGCGCCGTGGCGCCCGCGGGCCTCGCCGCCGCGCGAGGGCTCGGAACGGCCTGAAGAGCGCGCGTCAGCGGCCCTGGGGGCGCTCCGCGGGAGTGAGCGAGACGGCCGATTCGGTCGCGACAAAGCGACCGCTTTCTACCCTGAGCACGGCCGCCGCGGGAGGGGGCGCAGCCTCGGCGCCGGCCCAGGCCTGGGCGACGGCGCGGTAGACCAGCCAGGCCTGATCCGGCGGCGCCTCGCCTTCCATCGCCGTGTACGCCTCGGTGAACTCGGCCGCCTCCGGCGTCTCCCAGCCCACCGGCGCCACCAGGACGCCCTCCAGCACCTCGTGACCGGGGCCGATCGCCGCGGGCGAGCAGCCCTCCGCGGTCGACAGCACGGGCACGCCCGGTTGCTTGGGGCGGTCGATGACGACGCCGTCCCGGACCATCTGCCGCACCACCAGCTCGACCCGCCCGAGCTGATCGGGGATCAGGACGGCCGCGGTCTTGAGGCTCGAGCGGACCGGCTCCAGGACCTTGCTGAAGCTGGTCGTGTTGGCAGGATAATAGATTGTTTTCAACGATTTCACTCCCATTTTCGGAAGTGATTTCTCGAAGGCGGCCACGGCGCGTTTCCCGTACGCGTTGTCGGGTGCGAGGATCACCGCGGTGGTGCGGTTCGCGCGGCCCACCGCCTGGGCCAGCGCCGCGGCGCGGGCCTCGATCGTCGGCGCCACGCCGGAGACTTGGCCTGCGCCCTCGCCCGGGACTACCAGCCGGACCCGGCCGCCGCTGGCGGCGGCGACCTCGGCGGCGGCCTCGACGTTGCCGGGGCCGACCGGGCCGACCAGCACCGAGGCCCCGGACGCCAGCAGCGCCGCCGCCGCTTGCTTGGCCTCGGCCGGGCTCGAGCCGGCGTCCTCCCACGCCACCTGCAGGTTGCTGCCCGCCGGACCTGCGAGCACCCGCACCGCTGCGGTCGCGGCCGCCAGCTGGACATCGGCCAGCCCGGCGAACTTGCCCGAGCGCGGCAGGAGCAGCCCGATCCGCGGCGGCCCGCCGGTGCTCGCGACCTGGCAGCCGCTGACCCACGCCGGTGCACCCGCTGGCGCGCTCCGGCCCGCCCGCACGAGCAGGCACTGCGCGGCCGCGGTCCCGGCGGCCTTGCGCGCGGCCTCCTCGAGCGCGGTCGCGTCGAGGCCGCGCCACTGCTCGCGCATGCGGGCCTCGGCGAGAGCGGCGGCGGCGCTGCCGTCGGGCACGAGCTCGCGCCACTGCGCGTAGGCCAGCGTCGCGCCCGCCCGATCGCCGAGTCGCTCGCGCGCTCGCGCGGTGGCGGCGAGGAGATCTGGACCGCGGTCGCCCTTGGTCGCGGCGGAGATGGCCTGCAATGCGGCTTGAGGATCCCCGACCTCCGCTTCGGCGAGCGCACGCGTGCGGCCGAGGTCTTCGGCCAGCTCGCGCTCTGCCGGGGCGAGATCGATCCCCTGCGCGCGGGCCTTCGAGACATCGTCGAGGCCCGCGCGCGCCGACGCCAGCGCCGCCGCGTAGTCACCGCGCTCGAGGTTGGCGTTGGCCTTCAACTGTTGCGCGGCCAGGCGGAGGTTGAGCGGCGGATCGCGGGCGAGCAGACGATCGGCCGCTTCGACCACCGCGGGGCCGGACGGGTCTTTCTCGTGAGCGGCCTGCACGGCGTCCCACTCGCCCTGGAACGCCGGATCGACGCGGCCGGGATCGACGGCGCGGGTCGCCTGTCCCGCCGGACCGACGGCCTGCGATCCACGACAGGCGCCGAGCACGGCGACCACCACCGCAGTGTGAAGGAGCGCTCGCCCGAGCGGGCCTCCGAGCAACTTGTGGGGGCCAGGGCCCGGCGCACCCGGTCGCAATCGTGCGGGCAATCGGCTCATGGCTGGCGAGCATACGCCGGGCGCGTCGACGGGCCCAAGCAATCGGCCATGCGTCCGCGCCGAACTCGGCCGCGCGCGAGCGCCGTCCGAACCACGGCACGCCGTGCTATACGAAGCGGACCATGTCGATCGGCGACGGGGAAGACCTCGACGACTCCGGCTTCGGCGAGACCAGCCGTTACGCGGCCCACCTCGACCGCGGGTGGTCTCTGCTCGATCGCGCCGACTACGAGGCGGCGCGCCAGTCTGCGCTGCAGGCCCAGCGGATCCGCCCCGACGCCCCGGACGCCGCGGTGCTGCTCGGCGCGATCGCCCTCGCGGAGGGCGATCCCGTCGAGAGCCTGCGCTGGTACGACCAGGCCATCGAGCTCGATCCCGACTACTTCGAGCCGTACGCCGCCGCGGCCCAGATCGCCCTGTTCGACCTCGGCGACGCCGCCCGCGCGCTGCAGTTCTGCGACGACGGCCTCGGCGTCGAGGCGGTCAGCGCCATCGACGCCCTCGACCTCGAGCTGCTCGGCGCCGAGTGCCTGGTCTCGCTCGGGCGCGACGAGGAGGCGCGCGCGCGCCTCGACGCCCTGCGCGAGCACCCGCTGTTCGCCGCGATCCTGCGCGCCTCGATCGAGGCCGGCGACGCCGAACAGGGCGAAGAGGACATGTCCTTGAGTTCATCCGCGTCGCAGACCGAGACCGAGCTCGACGGCGGGGTCAAGCGTCGCCGCCGCCGGCCGACCGCGCGCGAGGACAGCGAGGAGCGCAACGACGCCGACGCGGACGCGGAGGAGACCGAGGCCGCGGAGGCCGCCGAGGCCGCCGAGGCCGCCGTCGCCGAGCTCGACGAGGACGAGGACGGCGAGCCGCTCGACGAGGAGGAGCGCAGCGCTCAGGTCCACCGGGTGCTGCAGTTCATCCTGCGCATGTGCCGGTTGTGGCTCGACCTCGGCGCGCCCGAGTCGGCGCTGCCGGCCCTGCGCGCCGCGGCCGAGCGCTTCCCCAACAACGGCGACGCCTGGCACCTGCTGAGCGAGGCCGAGTACGCCCGCGGCGACGCGCGCGCCGCCTGCCACGCGGCCTTGCGGGTGTACCGGCTCGACCAGCAGCACGCCCCGCCGAAGTGGTTGCCGAGCCCCGCGCAGCTCCACCGCAAGGTCGTGCAGATCCTCAGCAGCTGCCCCGACGAGACCCTGCGCGAGCTCGGTCAGCGGCGCGCCGCGCTGGTGCTCCTCGTCCACGAGGTGCCCTCGCTCGAGCTGGTGCTCGAGGGCGTCGATCCGCGGATCAGCGCGCTCAGCCTGGCGACCCGCGGCGGCGGCGACGACGAGCCGCCCGAGCTGACGGGCCTGGCGATCTACCGCCGCAACCTCGTGCGTCTGGCCCGCTCCGCCGAGCAGTTCGACCACGAGCTGCGCTTCGCCGTGCTCGAGGAGCTCGCCAACTTCTTCCAGCTCAGCGACGCCCGCCGCGAGCGCCTCGGCCTGCCCCCGCTCGCCAGCGACCTCGACTTCGCCGACGACGAACCGCCGCCACCGCCACCGCCCGCCGTCGAAGAGGACGAGCCCGCGGCCCCGCGTCGGCGCCGGCGCAAGAAGAAGCGCATGCACTCCTGAGCCCGCGTCGGCGCAAGGACGCGGCAGGCGCTCCTGAGCCCGCATCTGTGCGTGCTCTTGAGCCGGCGTCGGCCCATCGAGAACAGGCGCATGCAGCGACGCGGACGCTCGCCGCTCGCGTGGCGGTAGCGCCGGGCGCTGACAACGACATGTCCGTGAGGACATGTCCTGAGCACCAGCGGCGTCCCCACCATCCGTCACAAGGAAAGCGATCCCAGGACGTCGCTTGCGCGGTCTCCAGTCGCGGCGAGCCCTGCGAGCTCGCGCGTTCGGCGGAGGCCTCGTACCTGGCCGCGGGGCCAGGTCGATTGCTGCCCTGTCCCCTCCTCCCGCACTCCGCTCGCGCTGCGCGACCGCCCTCCCGCACTCGGGCATAAAGGTCCTCCCGCGCTCCGCTCGCGCTGCGCGACCGCCCTCCCGCACTCGGGCATAAAGGTCCTCCCGCGCTCCACTCGCTCTGCGCGACCGCCTCCCGCGCTCGGGCATAAAGGTCCTCCCGCACTCCGCTCGCGCTGCGCGACCGCCTCCCGCGCTCGGGCATAAAGATGCTCGGAGCTCCGAGCGGCGCGTCGATGTCGGGACTTGTCACGGGTCTCCAGTCGCGCCGAGTTCTGCTTACCGCATCACGCTCCATCTCGACGAAGGCCCATCAACATGGCCTCTCGGCCAGGTTGATGGCTCCGCCCCCCCTCGTCACCGCGCTCGCACTCTGCACGGCCGCCTCTCCCGAAGGCCCCCGCTGCAACCCGAAGTCTGCCCCGCCCGCTCGCAGTGCTCGCCGCAACTTCGACTGCTCGCACGTCACCGCCTCGCCACGCTCGTCGCAGCTTCGTCCGGCTCGTCCGCGATCCGTGAGATCCGGACCCTCGTCGCGTCGACGCACAACGCTCGATGCCAGCAGCACGAGCGCCCACGCAACGCACAGCTCACCCGCCAGACATCGAGCGAGCGAGCAGCAGGCTCAGGGCCCGCCGAACGCGTCGCTGAACTCGGCGATCGTCGACATCAGGCCGCGGGGCACGTCGACGCCGTCGCGAGCCATCTCTCGCAGCGTGCGCTCGTAGTCCTCGAGGCCGGTGCCGGGGATCCGGGTGATCCGATCGAGCGCGCCGCGGAGCTGCTCGATGATCTCGTCGGGCATGAGCCAGCCGTGGACGGCGTGCAGGCGGAACACGCGGTCGAGCCACACGCCCGAGGATGACTTTTGGGCCAGGGCGATCAGGCACACCACGCACGACTTCGCGGTGGGGTGGTCGACCGGCACGCTCGAGCCCATGAGCTGATTGGTCAGCGCGAGCGCGTAGCGCTCGGCCTCCTTGATCTTGCCCATGTTGAGGCTCTTCTGGACCAGCTGGCTGATCAGCGAGGGGAACTGGGTCTCCTCGTGCGGGCCGATGGTCTTGCGCAGGCTGTCCATCGGATCGTCGACCGGCGCCTGGCTGCCGTCGCTGATGATGGCGATGACCTCGCGGCCGATCTTGAGGTTGTCGCCGTGGACCAGCTGCGTCTTCACGCGACCCGGCAGGCGCTGGCCGTTGAGGAACGTGCCGTTGCTGCTGTCGAGATCCTCGACCTGCAGCTCGTTGGCGGACACGTGCAGGCGCGCGTGGTAGCGCGAGGTCAGGTCGTCGTCGAGCGTGAAGAAGCAGTCGCTCATGCGCCCGACCAGGTGGGACCCAGTGGGGAGGGACAAGGTGCGCCCCCCGAACTTGATCTTGAACTGCGGCACCGCGGCGCTGATGGTAACGCAAGTGCCGGGGCCCCCCCAAGCCTCACCGCGCTGCTGCATGCCCCCAGGCCCCGCCGGCCGAACGGCGGTACTCCCGCCCGGACGCGCCCGCGGGGACCGCCGGGCCGGCGTTCCTAGCGGACCAAGAACTTGACGTCGGGCTGAACCTGGCCGCCGGCGAGGGTCACGCGGACGACCTGCCCGCGGGTCGTGCCACCCGCGCTGTCGACCACGTACACGGTCGACAGCTCGGGCGCGTTTACGACCCGGGTCGGGCCGGTCAGCGTCACGCTGGCCGTGACCACGTTTGCGTCATAGGGCGCATACCCCGCCTTGGTCCCGAACGACTCACGGGCGCGGCCGGGGATCCGCGAGCGCTTGAACTCGGCGAACTCGGCCGGCCAGAGCGCGTCGTCGGTGCCCGGGATCGGCGCGGAGAGATCGAGCAGGCTCGTCAGGTCGAGCACCAGGCTCATCATCGGGTTGCTGTAGCGGATCGCCGGGACCGGGCGCTGGCCGTCGTCGGCCGGGCCGTACTTGAAGAAGTGGTAGATCGCGTTCGGCGTGTTGCTGTCCAGCGTGGCCGGCCGCTCGACGTCGATGAAGCAGGGGTTCGGCGCCGCCCCGTCCGGCTGCTCGCCGCCCGCGGGGCAGCTGGGGATCGGCCACAGCGAGTTCTGGCGCATGTCGGCCTCGTCCTCGCCGAGGCGGATCCGGCTCGTCAGCAGGTTCGAGACCTCCGGATCCTCGTAGCACTCGTTCGACTCCGGGTCGGCCTTCACCTTCTGCGGCAAGAAGTCGTACGGCCCGCGGACGATGAAGCTGTTGCGAGCCAGCACCTGGTAGCGGATGAGCTCGCGGAAGCACTCCGGCCCCGGCAACGCCGTCAGCCCGCAGTCCTCGTCGGGCCCGCACGGGCGCTTGCACAGGCCGTCGAGGCACAGCGGATAGTCGGGCGTCAGCGCCGCGCAGTCGGCGTGGGTGTTGCAGCCGTTGTCGGGCTGAGCTGGCCCGCAGGACAGGCGGCTCTCGCACTCGATGAAGCCGGGGTCGCCGATGAACCCGTAGTCCGGCGAGCAGCACGGGAGGGCCCCGTCCTGGCCGCAGTTCGGCTCCTCGGAGAGCCGCGCGCAGGTCGACTCGCCGTCGACGGTGCGACCCTCCACGTGGTCGCCGCGGCACAGCGCCTCGCGCTCCTCCTCGGTGACCGGCGACGACGCGCTCGTCCCCTCCGGCCGCATCATCACGTACGAGTCGACCGGTCGGTCGAGCACCTGCAGCCACAGCTCCTGCTGGAACGCCCGCGTGATCGCCCACTCGCGCCGCGCCGCGCCGCAGTCGTCGCGCAGGAATGGCCGGCAGATCTGCAGCAGCTCCTCGCGCGACGCGCCGTACGACACCTCGGACACGCACAGGCCGGGCGAGCCCGCCGGCGCCTGCGGATCGAGCAAGCAGTACTGGCCGGCGCCGCAGTCGGGGTCCTCGTTGCAGCCGAGGATGAACAGCTTGTCGCCGCCGAGCACGCCGCGCTCGCAGAACTGGGCCGTCTTGTCGACCAGGCGCGTGTCGCCGGCCGTGGTGCTGAGGCACGTGCCGCCGGCCCAGCCCGGCTCCTCGCACATCAGCTGACCGCTCGTGCTCGTGGTGCCGGGGATCTCGCCCTCCCAGAACAGATTCCAGGTGCCGCTCACCCAGGCCGCGTAGTCACGCACGACCGCGCGCACGACGTCGTTCTCGTAGAGGCCCGACGCCATGACGTCGTCGTCTTCTTCGGTCTTGGCCAGGCGGTCCTGCTCGCGCTCGGACACCGGTGGCGACAGGGCCGGGCCGATCTGCTCGCAGAAGCCGGAGTTCTCGCCCTCGCCCTTGAGGCAACGGACGTCGTCGCAGTCGTTGTCGTCGTCGCAGGCGACGCGCGTCTCGTAGGCGCGGTCGATCCGACGCAAGCTCGGCGACAGCGTGCGCGTCACCGTCGAGTCGGCGAGCCCGGTCGGCAGCAGGCGATCGGGGACCTTGTCCTCCATGCGCGGCAGCGACTCGATCGCGGTCGTCGGCAGCGTCGGGTCGACGTTCGGCCACAGCGAGTGCGGCGGCACGTAGGCGTCCATGATCCCGAGGAAGTCGTAGGTATCGCTGACGCCGCGACGGCCCTGGAACTGGTCGAACACGCCGAACACCAGGCGACCGAAGCTGGTCGACGCCACGCCGACCACGCCGGGGCCGGTGAACGGCGACGAGATCACGCGCCCCTCGGCCGACGCGTCGACGGTGTCGGCGCTGGCCGACGGGCAGCGATCGGCGCTGCCGCCGGCCGCGGTCACCTCGTTCGCCGAGTACCACTTCTGGAACGTCCAGTCGGTGATGAGCGAGCCGTTGGGCCCGCGGATCCCCGGCCCTCGCGCGAACGGCCGCCGGTCGGGCGGGTTCTCGCCGGGGAACTCCGCCGGATGGCACGCAGTGTTCGTCACCACCGTCGGGTCGACCTGCGTGTCGCACTCGCTGCCGAGCTCCGTGCGGTTGACGCTGAAGTCGCGCTGCACCACGCGGGTCGAGCCGTCGCCGGCGATCACGTAGAGGAACTGATACGGGTCGAACGTGTCCGGGCCGCTCGCCATCATCATCGGCGGCGTCGGGCGGATCGCCGAGATGCCCTGCGCGTCCGGCAACTCGAACTCGAGCGGGTCGTCGGTCCACGACTTGCCGTCGTAGCGGATCTCGTAAATGTTGTCGGACCCGAGCCCGCCGACGTACAGCGACACGTCCTGGATCTGCAGGTCGGCCTCGTCGACGCAGCCGGTCGCATCGCCGGGCGGGGTCACGAGCGCCATCGCCAGCGGGTACATGCCCTCCGGGTCGCCGGTGGGCGCGCTCGCCAGAGCGTCGGCGTAGTCGGGATCCTCGAACTGCTCGGCGCAGTCGATCGGGCACACCGGATCGGCGCCGGTGTCGACCACCGTGATCGCGTCGTTGTTCGGGTCGCGGACGAACTGACGGCTCTGGAGGATCCGCTGCGTCCGCAGGTCGACCTCCGCGATCAGCTGGCACGACGGGAACGTGACGTACACGCTGCCGGGGTTGGCCGGGTCGCAGCCCTGCCGCGGGTCGCCGCTGTTGCTCAGGTCGGGCGGCACCGACAGCACCTGGCCCGGTCGCGCCCCGAGCGGCGTGCCGTCGGCCCGGCGCGGAACCACCGTCGACACGTAGGCCGCCGGGTCGTCCTCGGGCGGCTCCTCGAACGCGTACGAGGCCAGGCCGGTGACGTCGAGCACGCTGAGGTCGCAGCTGCCGAGGTTGCCGGACACTGCGAAGCAGCCCGACTGCAGGCCGGTAGTCGCCGTCATGCTCGACGGCACCTCGCCGGCGCTGATGAGCTGCGGCCCCGGGGCGCCGATGTTCATGTCGATGACCGAGCCGGAGCAGCGGCTGAACATCGCAATGTCGTTGCGCTCCGAGTTGGCGACGAAGCCGACCAGCCGCAGGTCGCCGCACACCGACTCGGCCACCGCGTCGGAGCACTGCTCGAGCGACTGCGGGACGAGGTCCCCGTTGGTCTCCCTGCGGACGCACGCCAGCGCGACGTCCAGCGGACGGTCGAGCACGCGGTTGGGGATGACCTGGTTCTGGCGGTTGCCGCAGCTCGTCCCGCCCGCGGCGAGCACGACGAGCGCGGCGAGGGCCGTGAAGTTCACACGCGTGTGGGCGGGGCGGCGGGTCATCGAACTAGCGCTTGTAGGGCGTTTGCAGGCCGACGCGGGCGATCTCGGCGAAGCGCGTCGGGCGGTCGCGGGCGATGTCGATCACGCTGACGGTGGCGTCGAGGGTGTTGCCGACGTAGAGCAGCTGCCGCGCCCGGTCGACGACGACCGGGTGCGGGCCGGCGCCGGTGGCCACGTTGGCGACCACGCGGAAGCCGGACAGGTCGACGATGAACACCTCGCCCGGCGTCGGGCACGACACCGCCGCGTACTCGTTGGCGCCGTCCTCGAACAGCGCCATGCGACTCGGCCCGCTGCACAGCTCGACCAGACCGGCCGACTCGTCGCGCGTCTCGCCGCGCGCATCGACGCTGGTGTCGACGAACAGCAGCGCGCCCGGGCTGCTCTGCACCGCGAACAGCCGCCGGCCGTCGCGCGAGAAGGCGATGTCGCCCATCTGCCCCGAGCCCTGCGGCACCGTGAAGCCGACCGCCGACGTGAACCCGGCCGAGAAGATCTGCGGCGTGCACAGCAGCGCGCCCGGCTCGCCCTCCAGGACCGGCTCGGGCGCGTCGATGCGGTTGCCCTCGGCGTCGATCGGGTTGCCCTCGGCGTCGAGCCGCGGGTCGCCGATGCACACCTGGTCCTCGGTCGGCAGCGCCTCGTCCGGAGTGAGGCGGGCGAAGAACAGCCCGGTGCGGAAGCTGCTGTAGATCAGCGGGCGCCCGCAGTCGACCGGCTCGCCCTCGGCGTCGACCGGCACCTTCGTCACGTTCGGCACCTCCGCGCTGCCGGGCACACATGGCCTTTCGGCCATCCCCCAGCCGCCGCCGCCGAACGAGTCGCCGATCAGGAACACCGACCGCGCGTCGACGATCATCGGCTTCGTCCCCGGCGGCACCGGCTCGGGCTCGGGCGGCGCGCCGGTCGTCGACGTGCCGCTCGCGTCGGTCGTCGTCGCGTCCGTCGTCGTCGCGTCCGTCGTCGCGTCCGTCGTCGACGTGTCCCCGGTGCTCGACGTGCTCGACGTGCTCGACGTCGTCTCCTCGCCGCCGGTCGCGTCCGGGTTGGCCGGCAGCTGCCCGCCGACCGGGAACGCCAGGTCGATCAGCACCACCTCGGGCGTGGTCGCGAACGTCACGAACGCCCAGTGACGCAGCTTCGACACCAGGATGTTCGACGGCTCGGGCCCGATGCGGGCGTTGTCGCCGTCGTCGAAGGGGTAGCGCAGCGCGTGCGAGTCGTCGCCCGAGCGGGCGCAGCGGCCCGAGTCGAACAGGTCAGTGGTGCCCTGCCCGCACTCGAACGACAGGTCGGTCGGCGCCAGCGGTCGCTTCGGGTCGAACGGCTCGAGGCCGCCGCGCAGCTCGATCCACGTGACGCTCGGGTCGGCCTTGACCGTCGCCAGCAACAGCGCCTCCTTGGCGCTCCGGTTCCAGCCCGCCAGCGCCGTGATGAAGCTGCCCATGCGCACCGACAGCGGCTTGTCGGCCTCGTCGTCGCCGTCGACGTCGACGTGCGCGATCACCTGCGTGTCCTCGCACTCGATCACCTGCGGGCGGAACGCCGCGTGTCGACACGGCGTCTCGGCGTCGACGTCGGCGCCGATGTCCTGCACGCTGGCCCGGATCCCGCACGGATCCTCCTTGGCGGCCGCGCTGCACGTGCCGTCGTCGACCTTGTGCAGGCACAGCTTCGGGCAGTTCATCCACGCGTCGAAGAATCGGTCGAGATCGACGGCCACCAGCGAGCCGGCGTTGTAGGCCAGGTTGCTGTTGGCGTTGGCGACGAACAACCACCGCGCCGTCGCGTCCTCCGGGACCCGCGGGTCGAGCGTCAGCGCCGCCGGGAAGTAGATCCCGGCGTTCTCGGCCGAGATCCCCTGATTGCGCCGCTCACAAGCGCTCAGTGCGGCGAGCACCGCCAGCGCACACGCGAACGCAGACTTGGGGCGCGACATCGGCGGGACCCTAACACAGCCGCGCGGCACCTACACCCCCTCCGCGCCGGCGTCGCGCGGCAGCGCGGCGAAGAACGCCTGCGCGTGCAGCGGACGCCGCAGGTGTGAGCGGACGATCGACTGGATCGCGTCCCGCACCGCCCTGCGCAGCGACGCGGGGGCCGCGGCCAGAGCCGCCGGATCGCCGCCGGCCTCGAGGTGCTGGATCGCCGCCAACGCGCTCGTCGGCAGACGCGGCGCCCCGCGCTCGTGCTCCAGGCACAGCACCCCGCCGCGCGGCCCGTCGAACGCCGCGCTCTCGTCGCCCCCGACCTCCGAGCCGCACACGCAGCAGCACGTCAGCGCCGGCGACAGACCCAGGCAGCGCAGCAGCGCCAGCTCGTACTGGCGCAGGTGCAGCGCCTGCGGCGCCCCGCCGATGACCTGCTCGAGCGCCAGGCACAGGGCCGCGAACAGCTCCGGGTCGGGGTGCCGCGCGAGCACCAATTCGTCGGTCAGCTCGCACAGATAGGCCACATAGGCGAAGCGCGTCAGGTCGGCGCCCACCGGCGCGTGAGCGGCGGTCGCGTCGAAGCTCTCGAGCCGGAGCAGCGCCCCGCGCCCGCGGGCGATCGCCGCCACCCCGCGCATCCCCGGGGACAGCCCGCCGGCGAACCGCTTCTTCGAGTTCCGGGCCCGCGCCGCCGCCGTCTCGAGCTTGCCTTGCTCCGGCGTAAGCACGATCGCAATCAGGTCCGCCTCACCCAGCGGGCGCGTGCGGAGGATGACGGCGGGCGTGGACTGCGACTGCATGGCGCGGTGACGGGAGGACAACCACCTCGATCAGCCGGTGATTCCGAGCAGCACCGTCGCCAACCAGAAGTAGAAGAGGAGGCCCAGGATGTCGACCGACGTGGTCACGAACGGCCCCGTGGCCACCGCCGGGTCGATGTTGAGCCGGTTCATGAGCAGGGGCACGCTGGTGCCGACCGCGGCGGCGATCATCATGCTGCCCATCATCCCGAGGGTGATGACCGCGCCGAGGTGGACCGGGTCGCTGCTGGTCGCGCCGAGGAACGGCGCCGCGACCGCGATCCCGGTCCCGTAGAGCGCGCCGAGCGTCGCGCCGAGCGCCACCTCGCGGAGCACCAGCCTGCCGAGGCGATTGGTCTCGACGTACCCGACCGCGAGCCCGCGAACGACGATCGTCGAGCTCTGGGTGCCGACGTTGCCGCCCATGCCGGCCACCACCGGCATGAACAGCGCCAGCGCCGGCACCGCCTGCAGCGCCCCCTCGAAGCCCTGCAGCGACGCCGCCACCAGCAGCCCGCCGGCCGCGGCCGCCAGCAGCCAGGGCATGCGCGCGCGGAAGCTGGCCCCGAAGTTGCGGGTGTCGACGAGCATCTGTCCGGCGCCCGCCATCTTCAGGATGTCCTCGGTCGCCTCTTCGCGGACGACATCGAGGATGTCGTCGATGGTGACCACGCCGAGCAGCCGCCGCTGATCGTCGACCACCGGGATGCCGACCAGATCGTAGCGGCTGGCCAGCTCCGCCACTTTCTCCTGATCCGTCTCCGCCGTCACCGACACCAACTCGGTCGTCATGACCGCGTGGATCGGCATGTCCGGCTTGCTGCGCACCAGCTGCCGGAGCCCGATCACCCCGACCAGCCGATCATGTTCGTCGACCACATAGAGGTAGTGGACGTGCTGCGGCAGGTCGTCCGCGGTCTGCACCATCCGGGTCGCTTCCGCGATCGTAACGTCGTGGTGGATCGAGAAGACGTCGGGCGACATGATGCCGCCGGCGGTCCGCTCTCCGTACGCCAGCAGCTCCTCGAGCGCGTGCGCGTCCTCGACGTCGTAGTGGGCCAGGATCTCGCGCAGCCTGGCCTCGTCGACGCGACCCAGGATGTCGGCCGCGTCATCTTCCTGCAGGTCCCCGAGCAGCCCCGCCGCCTCTTCCGGCGCCCGCCGGCCGATCAGCTCCGCCGCCACCTCGTAGCGCATCGCCGCCAGCACCTGCGGCCGCCGCTCCGCCGGCAGCGCCTGGAACACCAGGTCCTGCTCGTGCGGCTCGAAGTTGTCGAGATACCCCGCGACCTGCACTGCATCGAGCCGCGCGAGCGCCCGTGCGACCCGCCGCGGATCACCCGCGTGGACCAGGCGCGCCAGATCGTTTTGGTTGAGCGCCGGCGTCATGCGGGCGCCACTATACGCGGCCGACCGCGAGCAGGCGCCAATCCGTGCCCAAACACCGCTCCGCAGCCCCCAACGTCGATTGTACCGTCATGTGCCGGAGTTCGCGCGACCCCCAGAGCCTCGTCCTCGTCTTCCTCTACTTCTTCTTCCTTTAAGAAGGAGGGCGCTCGAGGAGTTCGGGCCCGGAGTCGCGAGCTCCGAGCTTCAGGAGTGCGGTGGGGTCACCTGTCCGCCGGACAGCGCGAAGGCAGTCACCGCGATCACGGCGATCACCAGGCACACCGCGATCCACATCAGCGTGCGGCTCTGCGGGATCCGGTTGAGCGCGCGCAGCATGTCGAGCGACTGGGCGCCGACGCGATAGACCGCCTGCAACGCCGCGTTGGGGCTGGACTCCGCAGCCGCCGCCGGGGCCGCCGCCAGCGCCGCGGGCCGATTGACGGACTCGGTGGCCGGCTTCGACTTCGCCCCCTCCGCGCGAGCCGGCTTGCGCGGCCCGCCGACGGCCTGGACCGGCGCGGACGAGCGATTGGCCTGGTGTCCGCTCGGACGACGCGTCGCCCGCTGCGCGCCGGCCTTCTGGGCCTGAAGGTGGTCGTGGAGCAACCCTGCGACGGTGTCTGGATCAAGGCTCAACGAGCGCGCGCAGCAGCGGAAGAACCCGCGTACGAACACTGGACCGGGCAACGCGCTGAACCGATCTTCTTCGAGGGCCTCGAGGCTGGGGCGAGGGATCTTGGTCTCGAGCGCCAGTTGCTCGACGCTTATCCCCCGGCGCTGTCGCGCTTCCCGGATGTAACGGCCCGGCGACGGCGGTCCCTCATGCACCTCGGCCCCTTCGGTGGGTTGGGTGCTGACGATCCGGAGGCGGCCCGTGGGAACTCGCATGCGCGCACATTCTGAGATCAAGCCGCGTTCGGCGGCAACCCCCCGGGCAAGCATTTTCACACTGAGACCTACTTCCGAGCGATTTTCCGGCGCAATCGTCGCCAACAGCCCCAGCAGGCGAATTCGTGCCTATACGGGGCCGCGCCGGCCCATTCTCGCGGCGATTCAGGGTGTTTTTCCCGTCCACGACAGGCGATCTCGCCCTTGCCCCGCGTCACCCCGGCAGCGACCGAGCCGACGCTGCGAGAGTCCCCGCGGCGACCTCTGCAAAACCCTGCACGATCGCCCGTGCGCCGCCGATCGGCCTCTGCGCCGATTCATCTCCGCGCTCGCCGATGTGCTCGTGGTCCCGATGTGACGCGGACACATCGCCCTCGCACTGGTCGCCCCTCGCCCCCCTCGCTATGATCAGAACGTGGATAACGTAGCCCTGTTTGCGCTTGTGCACGGCAATGCGGACGGTCGTGGAGTCGCGGCGAATTGGCTGACCGGAGTGCTGTCGCGCTGCTGCGAAGGCCACGGCTTCGCGGCCGACGACGGGCCGCCGGTCGACCCGACGCTCGTCCGGGCGTGGAGCGTCGGCGGCGTGCAGGGCAGCGAGACCCTCGTACAGTCGCGCCCCGTCGTCCGCGAGCTGCGCGCCGACTTCATCGCCGATTTCTTGCGCGCGCCGAGCCAGACCACCCTCGCCGTCCACGCCGTCGCGCCTTCGGGACATGGCCAAGAGGACATCCCCGTGCCGCGGCTCGGCCTGGCCCGTTTCCAGCGCTGGCTGGGCGCGCGGGCCGAGGGCGCCCTGGCCGCCGACGACCGCGACGACGCCGTTCGGCAGCGCCTCAAGGCCGGCTTGCCCGACTTCCTGCAGCGGGCCCTCAGCCACTCCGGCGACCGCGAGTTGGTCGTGTTCGGCTTCCTCGCCGCCCTCCACGCCAACGGCGACCTCAACAAGCCGTACGTCGGTCCGGCCCAGATCCGCCGCGCCCTCGCCAGCCTCGACGAGATCCTCGGCCACCCCGCCCGGCTCAACCTGTTCGTCTGTGACGGCCGCACTCTCGGCGTGATCCACCGCGGCGGCCGCCTGCTCCTGGTCGACTCGCCCGCCCCCATCGGTTCGCGCCGAACCATGGCCCACGACCCCGAATCGCGGATCCAGGCGTCCTTGCTGATCCACGACGACGGCCCGGCGGACCTCCCGCCCGCCTTCGAGGGGGCCGAGTTGCGGCGGCTGCCCGAGGGGATCTTCACGCTCAGCGCGCGCCAGCCGGGCCAGGTCGAGCGCGACTAAAAGCCGCTTTGGAGACGGCGCCGGACGCCCCCGGTATAAGGACCGTCCGCATGGCGGTTCATATCCTCCATCACGGCTGGTGCTTCGACGGCGCCGCGTCGGCCGCCCTGTTCGCCGCCTTCGACCGCCAGCGCCACGGTCCCCGACCCTGCCGCCTGATCCCCAAGGACCACCGCCCCGGCGACCCCTACGATCCCGGGGACTTCGAGGCCGACGAGGTGGCCAGCGTCGACTTCCGCTACAGCCAGCACCCGCGCCTCGCCTGGTACTTCGACCACCACGCCAGCGCCTTCCAGCTGCCCGGCGACCGCGAACATTTCCTCGCCGACACCAGCGGCCAGAAGTTCCACGACCCGACCGCGAGCAGCTGCGCCGGCTACCTGGCGCGGATCCTCCGCGACCGGTTCGCCTGCGACCTCTCGGCCCACGGGGAGCTGATCCGCTGGGCCGAGATCATCGACAGCGCCGCCTTCCCCGACCCGCGCATGCCGGTCGAGCTGACCGAACCGGCGCTGCTGCTCATGACCTTCGTCGAGAACAACCACGACCGCGAGCTCGGCGAGCGCTTCATCCACGACCTCTTGACCTGCTCCCTCGCCGACCTCGCGGTCGCCGGCTACGTCCAGCGGCTGCTGCAGCCGCGCCTCGAGCAGAACCGCCACGACATCCGCCTGATCGGCGAGACCGCGATGGTCGAGGGCGACGTCCTTCATTACAGCCTGCTCGACCAGCCGGTCCGGGCTTACAACAAATTCATCCCCTACTATCACCACCCGAAGATCCGCTACGTCGTCGCCCTCACCCGCGGCCCCGACCGCCGGATCAAGCTCACCGCCGGCTACAACCCCTGGCTCCCGCGCGACGCTCGCGAGCACAGCATGGCCGCGCTGCTCGAGCCGCACGGCGGCGGCGGTCACCCGTACGTCGCCGGTTGCACCTTCGGCGCCGACGACGAGGACCGCGCAGTCGCCGTCCAGCGCGCCATCACCGCCGTCCTGCGCGGAAATCGGCCCGCCGGACCGTCCCTGGCCAGACGCACGCATTCCGACGCCTGAGCCCGCGGCGTCTGGTATCCCGTCGCCTGCGTGAGCGACCCCGACCGACCTGCCCTCGCGGCCATCCTCGTCCAGCTCCGCGGCCGCGTCGACGCCCACTTCGCCGCGGCCCAGGCCCGCACCCCGGATGCGTTCGCCTGTCGCGCGGGCTGCGACAGCTGCTGTCACCAGCGCTTCGGCGTCTACGCCGCCGAGGCCGAGCCGATCCGCCGCGCGCTCGCCGACCTGGCCGTCCGGACACCTGTCCTTCGCAACAGGATCCGAGAGCAAGCCGACGATCCGGCCCACCAGCACCACTGCGCCCTGCTCGTCGACGGCGCCTGCGCCGTCTACGCCGAGCGGCCGATGATCTGCCGCTCGCACGGCCTGCCGATCGCCGTCGCCGACCCCGCGCCGCGCGTCGATCACTGCCCACTGAACTTCACTTCAGGTCCGCCGCCGCGAGAGAGCGTCCTGCGCCTGGACGCCGTGAACCAGCCGCTGGCCGTCCTGGCGACCCTCTGGGACCGCGCCGAGGGCCAGGGAGATCGCTCTCCCGTCCGCGTCGACCTCGCCGACCTCGCCCGCGCGCCCGATCCGGCGAAAATCCGCTGATCTCGCGGCCGGAACCCCGCTCTCCCGCCCGGTCGCGCCTCGCGCCGCGCCCTCGTCGCTCCGTCGCCCCGAGAGAATCGTGCAGGGCCCTGCAGAATTTCGTTGACCCGCATTCGGGCCGGGAGTACAAGTCAGTCCCTCGCTGCGGGGTGGAGCAGCCAGGTAGCTCGCCGGGCTCATAACCCGGAGGTCATGGGTTCAAATCCCGTCCCCGCTACTCAAGAAGGGCCCGTTCGCAAGAACGGGCCCTTCGTTTTTTTACGCCTCGACGCCGCCGAACGCGACGCAGCGACGAAGCGCCGCGGCCTCGCGCAACGCTCGCGCCAGCTTGCACCGCGCGGCGCAGCCCGCTCGCGCGCTCGCGGCCGTGAAATTCGCAGCGCTCGCGCGGCGAGATTGGGCCACACTCGATCGGGCGTGGCGATCGAGTTCCTCACCGCGGCGCGGCAGATCGTCCTCGACGTGGCCGACATCGTCGCCGACGACGACGAGCTGCCGCCCACGCTGCTCGACGCAATACGCGCGGCCCGGTTGCCGATCGGTCAGAGCTGCCGTGGCGAGGGAGTCTGTCGCAGCTGCGCCGTCGACGTCGAGCTCGGGCTCGCGGCTCTGCCGCGGCCGACCCCCCTCGAGGCGCGATTCGGCTTCACGGGCTCGCGCCGGCTCGCGTGTCAGGTCGCGCTCCCTGCGGCCCAGGAGCTCGTCCGGCTCCATCATCCGGCCTGGGGCCGTCCGCCCGCGTCGTCCGGGGGCTCAACTTCTGCGCCGTCCTCCGGACCTGGTGGGGCTGCGGATGATAGGCTAGAGCCCTGAAACGTGGCCAGGGCCGGGGGAACGGGCAGCGCATGGCAGCGGGAGGCCGATCTCCTCGCTGACGGGCGGGTGCGCCTCGAACGGCTGTGCAACGCCCGGCGTTTCCGGCACCTCTTCCCTGGCGGACCGAGCCTCGCCCTCCTGCTCGACGCCTATCAAGATCTCCAGCGCCAGCGCCTCGTCGGGCGGATCGCCCCCGACGATCTGCGCGGGGCGCGCAGTTACCTGCGCAAGCAATTGCGGCGGCGGGTGCGGGAAGAGGCCGTCGAGCGGTCCTTGCGGCTCACCTACCGGATCCCCGTCGCCCGACCGCGGCCGCTGCGGGCCGAGCTGCCGCCGATCGTCGAGAAGGCGCTCGAGGCGGTCGACGACGACGTCGAGCCGCGGGTCCGCGCTCACGTCCTTGGGCGGGTCGACGGCGACATCCCCGGGCCCGACGTCGATCCGCGGCTGCACCACGGCTTCGGCCAGCTGCGCGAGGCCCTCGTCTTCCACGCGCTCGCGCACCCCGACGAGATCGGCGCGCTGCACCCCCAGATCCTGCGCTTCGCCGCCTCGCCGCAGCCGCTCCGGCGGCAGAACCCGCTGCTGCGGTTCCTCCTGATCAAGCTGCCGATCTCGTTCGTCCTCGGCTTCCTCGGCTTCTTCAGCGTCGTCTACGTCGTCGCCTACTTCTTCGTCAACGACGCCACTCTCGGCCGGATCCTGACCGTCGTCATCGACAAGCAGGTCAACGGCCGGCTCGAGCTCGGCAGCGTCCACTGGGGGCCCGACCTCATCATCGACCTCATCACCGGCCAGCCGCACCACGCCACGGTCACCGGCATCAAGCTGTGGGCCGGCTACATGAAGCAGGACAAGGCCGATCCCGACAGCCTCATCGCCGAGTGCGACGGCCCGGTCGACGCCGAGCTGATCCTGCACGAGATCATCCCGTGGAACCGCTTCCTCGTGCCGGCGGTGCTCGAGGTCCCGTGGGTCCTGCACTTCACCGACATCTGGACCGACGCGCCGATGCGGCTCAACGTGTCCGAGGTCAAGACCCGCTACGCCGACGGCACCGAGGCCTGGATCGTCGACCTCGTCGAGGCCTTCTCACCCGGCGTGGGCCCTTACCCGGAGCTCAGCACCCGCGCGCTGAGCATCCGCATCGACCACACCGACCTCGCCGACCTCGCGCTCGACCTCGACTTCCGCGGCCAGACCGGCTGGCAGACCGAGCTCGCGCTCAAGGATGTCGGCGCAGTCCTGGTGTTCGAGGGGCTTCATCCCAAGAAGCCGCCGCCGCTCAAGAAGCCGCTGCAGTTCGACCTCAACGCTCTGGCCACCACCGGCATCGCCCGGATCACCGCGCTCGGCTACGAGCTGCCGATCGAGAACCTCAAGCTCGAGGAGTTCGCGTCCGGCGGCGACGGCCCGCTGGGCGACATCCGGATCCGCGCGGAGGGCGAGATCGGCGGCTCGCACGGCATCCTGCGCGGCTGGTTGCGCGACATCTTCACCACCGGCAAGCGCAGCGTCGACGTCATCGCCCTGTTCGCCGACGCCGGCCCGATCGGTCGCCTGATCACCCGCGTGCACGGCCTCGCCGACCCGATGATCGACGCCTTCGGCGCGCCGGCGCAGCTGGCCTTCCGCGGCCCCTTCAACGACATCCGGATCGGCCTCGCCGCCTCCGGGGTGGGCCTCAACTTCTTCACCGACCCGAACGTCGACTGGGCGATCAAGGACGCCGCCATCGACGCCACCCTCGCCCGCGACCCAGTCCCCGACACCTGGTCGCAGTACATCCCGGCCGGCGAGGAGCGGTGGATCCTCGACATCGCCCGCTTCGAAGGACATGTCCTCGGGGGCAGGGTCCACCTGCGCGAGCACGAGGCCAGAAACCACCTCGTCCTCGGCGTCGGCCCCGAGCGGCGCATGCTGCTGGCCGCGCAGACCCAGCTGCAGGACATCGACCCGGGCGAGCTCGTGGCCGCCGGCGGCACCCGGGCCATGCTCGCCGGCACCGCCTCGGGCAAGCTCGACGTCCGCGAGTTCGCGCTCGACCTCGGCGCCCCCGCGCCGACGACCAGCGAGGAGGGACCTGTCCCTTCGGACACCCCGGCCGACGTCACCTACGCCCTGGCCCCCGAGTCACCGCCGGCGAAGAAGACCGGCAAGACGCGGCCGAAGACGCGGGGCGCCGCCGCCGAGCCGGTCGCCGACGTCCTGGCGGGCGCCGCCGAGGCCGCCGCGCCGCCCGA
Organism: Nannocystis punicea; assembly: GCF_026965555.1. GTDB lineage: Bacteria > Myxococcota_A > Polyangia > Nannocystales > Nannocystaceae > Nannocystis > Nannocystis punicea. The sequence continues at coordinate 7,114,218 of NZ_CP114040.1, forward strand.
GGAGAAGTCGCCGCTCGATCGCATCGTCCTCGAGATCGGCGGCCTCAAGATCGAGCGCCGGCGCGGCAACGACGGCCTGCCGCGGCGGATCCGCCTCGACGGCGGCGTCGTCCTCGACCGCGACGACGGCCTCGACCTCGCCGACCTGCTCGTCACCGTCGACGGCGCCACCCTCAGCGTCGACGGCGGCCTCGACGCCAAGTTCGCCACCCTCAAGCCGACCGACATCAAGCTCAAGATCAGCGACGGCAAGGCCTTCTTCGCCAGCATCGGCCAGAGCCCGTTCGTCGAGCGGCTGCAGGCCGGCCTCACCGTCTACGGCCCGCTCGGGCGCCCGAGCGGCCGCAACGGCTCGCTGCAGCTGTCGGACGTCGGCCAGGGCCAGTTCGCGGTGCAGAACATCCGCGACGTCTCGCTCGGCCTGCACGACGGCGTGCTCAGCCTCAAGAGCCAGCGGGCCACGGTGCTCGGCGGCGCCGGCGTGCTCGACGTCGACGTCGGCCTGTTCGACGGCAAGGGCGTCAGCAGCGATCCGACCCTGCGCGCCACCATCGACCTCACCGGCGTCGAGCTCGACCGGATCGGCGGCGACAGCATCGGCGGCAAGGGCGACGTCCGGCTCGAGATCGGCGACGACGCCAAGCGGCCGGTCCCGCTGTCGAAGTTCCAGGCCCGCGGCGCGGTGTCGGTGCCCGAGCTCAAGGTCGGCCACGGCCAGCTGCGCGACACCGAGACCCGCTTCAGCCTCACCCGCGACGGCGTCAGCATCGACGAGTTCGTCGCCCGCCAGCACCGGCGCCCCAGCCCCTCGGCCGCGCCCGACCTCAGCATCCCGGTCGGCGACCTCAGCGGCAAGGGCTCGGTCAGCTTCGACAGCGACCCGCAGCTCGACCTGCGGATCACCGGCCGCCGCCTGCCGATCAGCACCTTCGCCGCGATCGCCGGCTTCACCGATCTGCCGGCCGGGGCGCAGATCGATCGCGGCACCGACCTCGAGATCACCGGCACCCTGTCGCGCCCGAGCATCCACGGCACCGTCGAGCTGACCGCCATCAACGCCGTCGGCATCCCGCTCGGCTCGGGCGAGCTGCAGCTCGACAGCAACGACCGCCCCGCCGGCGACGGCCTGGCCGCGCGGCGCGAGATCGTCGTCAAGGGTCGCTTCGGCGACGACGGCGGCCGAAGGCGGCGCGCCCCGTACGAGTGGGACGTCGACGCCGTCGTCGCCATCGGCGAGAAGCCGCGCGGCAGCAAGAGCCCGTCGTACGCCGCCGACCTCGCGGTCCACTTCGCCAACCTCCCGCTGCGCAACCTGCTCGGCGCCGCCGGCATCGAGCCCGGCGAGGGCCTGCACGGCCAGGCCGAGGGTCTCACGATCAGCGCGCGAACCTGTCCTCCGGGACAGCCGATGATCACCTCCTGCCTGTGGGGCGACGGCCAGGGCGACCGCGCGCTCCAGATCCTCGTCGAGCTCGATCGCCTGTGGGCCACCGGTCGGGCCCCGAGCTCGGGCGTCGGCGCCGGCAGCAACCAGCCCGGCGACCCCTGCCGCGACTCCGACTCGCTGTGCACCGCCAACCGCCTGGTCGCCACCCTGCAGGGCACGCGCCTCAGCCTGCGCGACGGCTGGGAGCTGCGCTCCGGCGGCAGCACCACCGGCAAGACCCTCACCGTCTCCGGCGACTTCGAGCTGTCGGGCTCGCCCGAGGCGCCGGTCAAGGACACCACCCGCGACTGCAGCGAGCCGCCCACCGCCGCGCGCACGCCCCCGCCCACCGGCGCCAGCGCGCGCGTGGCCGGCGAGCTCGACCTCGCCGGCCTCCACCCCTTCCTCGCCGGCACCGCCGTGTCCGGCATCGCCGGCAAGATCGGCCTCGACGTCAAGCTCGACGGCCACGTCGGCGACCCGATCATCACCGGCAGCTTCAGCGTCCCCGACCCGCGCCAGCCCGTCACCGCCAAGGCCGCGGGCACCACCTTCGCCGTGCCCAAGCTGTCGCTGCAGTGGGCCCAGGACGCCCTGCTCGCGTCCGGCGAGCTGTCGGTGCGCGGCCAGAACGTCCAGTTCGGCGACCTCAACGGTCACCGCACCTTCTACGTGCTCGGCGGCGAGTGCGGCGGCAGCTTCTCCGCCGCCGCGCGCGGCCGCCTCGACGGCCGCCTGTTCCGCGAGTTCCTGCCCGACACCTTCGCCTCCAGCTCGGGCGGCCTCCAGATCGCCGACGCGCACGTCGCCGGTCGCCTGGGGGACTCCCTCGATCTCAAGACCGTGCGCGCCCGGGTCACGCCCGCACCCGGCGGGCTGATGGTCGAGCTCGACGGCCTCGGCCTCGAGGCGATCGACGTCGATCAGGGCGTCATCGAGATCCAGCGCTGCAGCGAGTCCGACCCGTGCCCGGCCAGCAAGGACGGCTTCGGCGTGTTCGTCGGCGGCCGCTCGGCCTCGATCGACGAGCTCACCCCGCCCGAGGGCCACCTGCGGGCCCGCGTCGGCGATCGCGGCTCGCTCGTGTCGTGGGGCAACGTCGTGCTCGCGCCCGACTTCTCGCGCTTCGAGAGCAGCAGCCTGCGCGTCGACGTCGAAGACGTGCAGTACAAGATGTTCGACAACTCGGGCCGGCCGCAGCTGTACGCCGCGATCTCGGGCGAGAGCATCGTCCTCGAGGGGCGCGACGTGCAGACGCTGCGCGGCGACGTGCAGGTGGCCCGCGGCCGCTGGGTGCGCGACGCCCAGCAGGGCGTCAAGGTGCTATCCTTCGCCGATCCGTCCCCGGCGCCGTCGGCCCCGCCGCCCGAGATCCTGCGCGACATGAACCTCGACCTCCGGCTCCGCACGACCACGCCCTTCCGGGTCGACAACAACATCATGAAGGGCGTCGAGGGTCAGGTCTCGCTGGCGATCGGCGGCACGATCGCCGACCTCGAGATGTCGGGCCGCGTCGACGTCACCGCCGGCGTGCTCGACGTGGCGCTCCTCAACGGCGCCTACGACATCACCTTCGGCCGCGTCCTGCTCGAGAACAACCTGTCGTCGAGCAAGGTCGACGTCCGCGCCCAGCGGCAGGAGCCGGTCTACATCGACAACCAGCCGCGGCAGATGTCGCTGATCCTCGGCGGCACCCTCGACGCGATCACCTTCCGCTGCAGCGTCCTCGGCGACACGCGCGCGCGCAGCCGGACCCAGCGCGAGTGCGTCGACTACGCGATCCTCGGCAGCGGCAACCGCGAGGTCGCCGACGCCAACGTGCGCCGCTACGGCTCCGGCGGCCTGCTCGGCCGCCCGCTCGGCCTGGTCGGCAACCTCACCGAGATCAACCTCAACCGCTACGTCGAGAAGTCGGTCCCGCGCCTCGCCCCCTACCTGCCGCAGGTCGGCGCCCAGCTCGGCCAGCTCGGCGTCGAGGTCAACGCCGAGACCCCGCGCCCGTGGTTCCGCACCGACTGGGGCAACCTGACCATCGGCGCCGGCTACACCCGCGGCTACCCCGGCCTGCTCCTGCGCAACAGCTACGACTGGCGCGTCCGCTTCCGCCTGCTCGACTCCGCCGTCCTCGAGTTCCGCGACAACCGCCGCTCTTACTTCAACGAGCGCATCATCTTCGACCCTCTCCGCCAGCGTTCGCTCGAGCTGCGCCTTGAATACCAGCTTCCCAGCCTGCGCTGAGCGCCGCGCCGCGCGACTGCTCGCCGTCCTCGCGCTCGTGTGGGCGAGCGCCGCGCCGGCGTGGGCTGCCGCCCCTCCGGGGCCGCCGCCCGGCTCGCAAGCGCCGATCCCCGCACAACCTGCCCCGAAGGCCAGTACTCCTGCGCCAGGTCCCAAAGCACCTGCCCCTGGGGACAGCGCCCAAGAGCCAGGTCCCGAAGAACCTGCCCCCACGGACATCCAGACCCCGGTCGGCAAGCCCTCCGAGCCGAGCCTCAAGCCGCCGGCGAAGCCCGACCAGCCGGCCCCGCCGCCCGCGCCCGCCGGCATCACCGACGTGCCGGCCGCGGACGCCGAGCCGACCGAGCCGCCGGTCGAGGGCAGCGAGCTGGCCGCCCCGACCACCACCCAAGAGGCCCCCGAGGTCCCGCCCCCGAGCGTCGTCACCAGCGGCCCGACCTGCGCCCGCCTCGACGCCGGCGCCGACCCGTTCGGCCTCATCGACCGCGCCCTCGACAGCCTGCGCGACCGCGCCGGCTTCCAGGTCGGCGACCGCGAGCGCGGCACCACCCTGCGCGGCACCGCCTGCGTCGTCAGCCTCAGCGGCAAGGACTACGCCCTCCTCTACTACCAGCTCGAGCTCACCGCCGAGGAGGGCGGCTACATCATCGCCCTCGAGCCCAAGGCCGCCGGCGAGGTCGAGCTCAGCGTGCGCCCCGTGCTCGAGGGCGAGGACCCCGGCGTCGTGTTCGCCCGCATCGAGCGCGCCCGCGTCGTCGGCGACAAGTTCCTGCCCGGCGACGACGGCGTCCGCCTGCGCAAGATCCTCAACCTCGGCACCGGCTACCTGATCCCGGCCGCGATCTCGGCCCAGCTGCAGCAGCTCGGCTACCGCGCCCAGTTCGAGCCCGACGGGGCCAACCTGCTGACGATCCGCGTCGAGCCGGGCCAGAGCATCCGCCGCGTGCGGATCCGCGGCCACCTGCCGCTGTCGAAGACCGAGGTCCAGCGCGAGCTCAGCATCAACTCGCGCCCCGGCTCGCTGTCCCGCGGCGTGTGCGTCTCGCCGAAGAAGCTGCGCAAGGAGCGGCCGCAGGTGTGCGAGCCCGGCGACGCCGCCTGCACCAAGTGGGAGGCCGACGAGGTCGACCGCCTCAAGCGCTACCTCTACGACAAGGGCTACCTGCGCGGCAACGCCTCGCTCGGGCTCACCTGCGGGCGCGCCAGCGACGAGGTCGACCTGTGGGTGTTCCTCGAGAAGGGCCCCGCGTTCCGCGTGCCGATGCGCCAGGTGAAGGTCGTCGGCAAGGTCTCCGAGGACGACAAGGGGTGGATCCGGCGCGCCTTCTGGCCGCGCGTCAAGGCGACCCCGTTCCCGGCGCGGATCACCCGCGAGCGCGTCGAGGAGAGCCGCGAGCGCGTCGAGCGGCAGTTCGCCGAGCCGCGCGACGCCCTCATCCGCCGCACCGCGACCTCGCGGCTCGCCCTGCCCTACCCGCAGGTCCGCGTCGAGACCAGCTACGACGACCTCAAGCCCGAGGACATCCCGAAGACCGGCAGGCTCCCGCTCACCGTCAACGTCGACCTCGGCCCCGGCGTCAAGACGGCCTTCATCGGCCGCCGCAGCTACTCCGAGCAGCGCCTGCGCAACGAGCTGCAGCTGTTCTCCCGCCGCGAGGCCCCGAGCGAGCAGACGGCCCACCGCGAGGCCGCCAACCTGCGCTCCTTCTACCAGAGCAAGGGCTTCCTCCTGGCCCAGGTCGACGGCCGCTTCGACGACTACGGCAACGCCCCCGGCGCCCTCACCTTCCAGATCAAGGAGGGCCCGGTCGTGCGCATGAAGAAGCTCGACCTCGTGGTCGGCCGCGGCGTCCCTCGCGGCGTGCGCGAGCGGCTCGAGCGCGACTTCGCCGACGAGCGCGTCCTGCGGGCCCCCGGCACCTTCACCGAGGCCGCCGTCGTCGACCACCTCTCGGCCCTCCTCGCCAAGTTCGCCGAGGCCGGCTACCTGTGCGCCCAGGCCGGCGTGCGCGTCGCCTTCTGGCCCGACGGCCTCGACAAGAAGGGCGAGTACGCCGACGTCGACGTCGAGACCATCCTGCGCCGCGACTCCTTCCCCGCCTGGGCCGTCCGCGACCTCGACGCACGCGGCCTCGAGGCGCTGCGCAAGCAGTCGCGCGCCGAGCTCTACGTGCGCGTCACCGTCGAGCCGGGCCCGCGCGTGTTCACCTCGCGCAAGCCCGAGGTCGTCCGCTACCTCGACGGCCCGGTCCCCGGCGACCGCGAGGTCGAGGGCCAGCCGCACCACGAGCGCGGCGAGTGGGGCGCCACCCGCATGCTGCGCGGCACCTCCCTGCGCCACAAGGGCGACGACCGCCCCGGCAACATCCCGCTGACCACCTCGCTCGACCGCGACGCCGAGCAGGGCATCGTCGACAACTACCGCAACGACGGCTTCCCGGTCGCCGACGCCGAGCTGCGCTGGCTGTACACCGACCCGCGCACCAAGGAGGTCAAACCTGTCCCGAACGCCAGGCGCCTCATCGACCCCGAGATCGGTCTGTGCCAGGCCTACGCCAGCGGCAGCGCGGTCGAGGTCGACACCGAGATCAGCGTCTACGAGGGCCGCCCGGGCGTGTTCGGCGACACCGTCATCCGCGGCAACTTCAAGACCCACAACTGGATCTTGCGGCGCCAGTTCGCCCACAAGCCGGGCGGCGTGTACTCGCGGGCGCGGGCCGACGAGTCGCGGGCCAACGTCGACGGCCTCGACGTCGCCGAGAGCACCGAGCTCACCGCCTACCCGACCGGCTGCGACCTCGAGGACGACCCCAAGGAGCGCTGCACCGTCCACCAGGTGCTCGAGATGCGCGAGTCGAAGGACGTCTCGGTCAAGCTGCAGGGCGGCGTCGGCCTGGCCACGCTCGACCCGTTCTACGTGTTCCTCCACCCGATCTTCCCCAACCTGTTCGGCACCGCCTGGGACCTCGACGTCCTCGGCCACTACGGCTTCAACACCCAGCGGTTCTCCTCCAACGTGCCGTTCCTCGGCGACTGCGCCGGCCAGCCCTGCTACGAGCGCAGCGTCCGCGGCCGCCTGGCCCGCCCGCGGATCTTCGCCACCCCGCTGACGCTCGAGATCAACGGCCAGTACCAGCGCCGCGTCACCCCGGCGCGCGGCCCGATCGAGCTCGCCGTCGGCAACATCACCCTCAGCTACAGCCGCAGCCGCGCGCTCCAGCTCTACGTCGGCTACCTGATCCAGAAGAGCAACATCTCGCAGGACGTCGCCAAGCCGGCCTTCACCCCCGAGACCGAGCTCGGCCAGCCCAACGTCGTCAACCGCCGCGACGCCATCGTCTCCGACCGCACCGGCGCGCTGACTGCCGGCTTCACCTACAACAACACCGAGAACCCCTCGAACCCGGAGAAGGGCATCATCATCCAGGGCGACCTGCGCTTCGCCTCGCCCTACTTCGGCGGCCAGGACTGGTTCATCCGCACCGACCTCGCCTTCCAGCACTTCATCCCGATCCCGCGGACCGGTAACCGCCTCAACTTCCGCTACGCCCTGCGCTACGGCCACGCGATCCCGCTGCCGAACCTGCCGGGCGGCTCCGGGGCGGCCGGCGTGCCGGAGATCTGGCGCTACTGGGGCGGCGGCACGGCCGACCTCGGTCTGCGCGGCATCTTCCCCGAGACGATGCTCGTCGACATCGAGGAGATCGACACCGGCGACGGCTTCAAGCGCCTCCACTACACCGCCCAGGGCGGCCACATCCGCGCCCTCGCCAGCATCGCCCTCCAGGTCACCTCGCTGAACGACTTCCTCGGCGGCAAGATCCACCACTCGCTGTTCTTCGACCTCGGGATCCTGACCCAGCGCTGGTCGCAAGTGCAGCTCGCCCGCGACTTCCGCCGCAGCGTCGGCATCAACTTCATCAAGTGGGACATCAAGCTCGTCACCCTCGCCCTCGGCTACGCGATCCTGCTGCCCAACTCGATCGCCCCCGGCAACGTCAAGCCGATCGACGACCGCAACGGCCGCTTCATCTTCGACGTCGGCATCACATTCTGACCCGAGCGACATGTCCTCAGAGACATGCGCACGGCGGCGCACGCCCTGCCGATGCGCCCGGCGAACGCCTTTACATGACCCATGCGACATGTCCCTGAACACATACGCGTCGCGCTCCTGCTCGCCGTGACCGTCCCCGCCTGTCGGCCGCACGCGCCGCCGCCCGCGGCCGTCGAGCCCGCCTACGCCGCCGACCACGCCCGCTGGCACGCCGCGCGGATCGAGGCGCTGCGGGCCCCTCAGGGCTGGCTCGCGCTCGCCGGGCTCTACTGGCTGCGCGACGGCGAGTACCGGCTCGGCGCCGATCCCGGCGCCGACATCGTCTTCCCCGCGGGCGCGCCGCGAGACGTCGGGGTCCTCGCGCTCGCGGGCGGGCGCGTCCACCTGCGCCTCGCGCCCGGCGTGGACGCGCGGGTCCGCGGCGAGGCCGTCACCGACGTCGTCCTGCGCTCCGACGTCGATCCGGCCCAGCCGCCCGATCGCGTCGAGCTCGGCGACCGCTTCACCTTCCTCGTCATCGCCCGCGGCGAGCGCCTCGGCCTGCGCCTCTACGACACCCAGAGCAGCGAGCGGCGCGAGTTCACCGGCATCGCCACCTTCGCCCTCGATCCCGCGTGGGTGATCCGGGCCCGCTTCGAGCCGCTTGCGACCCCGCGGACCATCGAGCACCCCACCGTCCTCGGCACGGTCCAGCCGGCCCAGGTCCCCGGCACCGCCGTCTTCACCGTCGACGGCCAGGAGCACCGCCTGACCCCGATCCTCGAGCACGGCCCCGCCGGCGACTCCTTGCTGTTCGTCTTCGGCGATCGCACCAGCGGCCGCGAGACCTACCACGGCGGCCGCTTCCTCCTCGCCGACCTGCCACGCGACGGCGCCGTCCAGCTCGACTTCAACCGCGCCCACAACCCGCCGTGCGCCTTCACGGCCTACGCCACCTGCCCGATCCCGCTGGCCGAGAACCGCCTGCCGTTCGCGATCCCCGCCGGCGAAAAGACCCCGTAGCACCTCGCATCGACCGCTCGCCATCGCGGTCACTCGCGACGCCCCGATCGCTCGACCTCGCCTCGCACGCGCTCGAGCGCGACCCGGGCTCGCCGCGACCCTTGCGCGCGCCTGACCGCCCGCACGGGTGATGCACCGCGAGACCTGTCTGCGCCGCAACCTGTGAGTGACTGCATCCGTGGCCAAGCTCCGCGACGCACCGCGACGGAACGGCCGCGCTCTGGCGATCGCCCGCAGCGACGGAGCTTGCGCGCGCGCGTGCGGCGTTGCTCGCGGGCCCTGGTCACACGCCTCGCCCGGCGGGCTGCGGACGTGACGGGCGCTCTTCGTCCGGACTCGCTACCCTTGTCGCATGCCTCGCCTTGAACTCGCCCTATCCATGTTCGCCGTGATGGCGGTGGCCTGCGCCGACGACACCACCGCCGTCACGACCGGCAGCGAGACCTCCACCACGGCCACCACGGCCGGTCCGGACACCACCGGCCCCGACGACACTGCCGGCCCCGCCACCACCGTCACGCCGACCACCACGCCCGAGCCGACGGGCGCCAGCACGATCACCACCACCACGGGCACCACCGGCCCCGACACCGCCACCACCGTCGACCCCACCGCCACCGCGACGAGCACCACCGAGCCCGCGACCATCGGCACCACCGATCCGGAGACCACCAGCGGCGGCGGCATGTGCGGCGTCGAGGGCGACACGGTCGCCGCCGAGCTGGTGCAGATGGGCAAGCCCGCCCCGTGCGGCCCGCTCGAGTTCACCGGCACGCGGATCAGCGACCAGAAGGGCCCCGTGTGGCAGCTCGACGGCTGCGCCTGCGGCGACAGCTGCCTGATCCCCGACCCGTGGACCCTCACAGTCCAGGCGCCCGCCCCGTGGTTGCCGCTCCTGCCGGCCTGCCCGCGGATCGTCGTCGACCGCATCGAGGGCTTCGGCGGCTGTCAGTTCGCCGCCATCTCGGTGTGGGACCTCCAGGCGCCCGGCGAGCCCGCCGTCTACCACGCCGGCCACGGCCTCTCGCCCACCCAGGCCGGCGCGGCCGAGCTGTCGATCACCCCGCACACCGTCGAGAACTGCAACTGCATGGGCTGCTGTCAGCCCGCCGAGCTGTGGCACCTGGAATTCATGTTCGACGGCGCCGACCTCACCCTCGCCGAGGGCGAGAGCGCCCCGCTCGGCCAGCACAACGCCATCAACTTCGAGTCGCACCACAGCGGCCTGTGCGACGCCCCGCTCGACGCCCACTGGGCGATCCGCAAGCCGGCCTGATCGTCTGTCCTCCAGGACATTCTCCTCAGGACATGTCTCGAGGGACACCTTAAAGAGCGCCGCTCGTCCGCCCTCGTCTCGCCGTCTCGCCGCCGCTCGCGGACGAGTGGACAGCCGGCCGCGCACCCGCCTATCCTCGCGGCATGCTCGACGCCCTCGCCCTGGTCCTCGCCCTCTTCGCGCCCGCCGCAACCACCACGGGGGTCTTCCAGGACGAGGCCGAGCCGGCCTGGGGCACCTCGCCGACGATGGGACCGGTCACCGACACCGCCTCCTCGAGCACGACCGACGACACGACCGCCGGCGACTCCGCCGGCGACGCCACCGGTGACACCGCGACGATGCCCCCCGTCTACGAGGGGTGTGGTTGCAGCAGCGGGGGCGAGGCCGGCGGCTGGGCCGCCCTCGCCCTGCTGTTCACTGCGGGATCACTGTCCCGACGCCGGCGCCCCACCAGCTCACGCCCTTGTTGCCGAGCGGCGTGACCACCTTCGTCTGCGGGTCGACGCGGATCATCTGCCCGGTCGAGTCGAACGCCAGGATCAGGCCCTCCCAGCCGGCCAGGCCGTAGATCGTCGAGTACTGGGCGAGCGTCGCCAGCTCGCTCTGGACCGCGCCGGTGGCCGGGTCGACCTCGACGATCACCGTGCCGGCGACCCCGTTCTTGGTGACCGCGCCGTAGGTGCCGACGCCCTCGATCGAGAACGCGTCGCCGGTCGAGCTGTAGCCCGCGCCGTACTGACCGATCTGCTGGATGTTGAACATCCCGTTCTGCAGCGTCATCTTGTACCACTGGCCCGACTGGGCGATGCCGACCAGCGTGTCCTTGTTCGGGTCGAGGATGCCCTTCGGGATCATCGTCAGGCCGTTGAAGCTCTGCGGCAGCGTGCCGAGCTTGTACGCCTGCGCCGTCTGCGGGTTGACCACGTAGCCGCAGCCGAACGTGATCGCGTACAGCACGCCCCAGCGGTCGATCGCCACGTCGGTCACCGAGTGGTCGCAGGCGTCGTTGGAGAACTTGAAGTTGCTGACCATCGTCACCGCGTACGGGTCGGCGACGTCGACCGTGTACAGGTTGCCGGACGAGTGGGCGTAGATCTTGAAGGGCGTCGTCACCCCGGGCAGGTTGCCGTCGGTCGGGAACGGGTCGTCGGGGTTGGGGATTTCGTCGCCGTCGAGGTCGTCGTCGCAGGCGTCGCCCATCGCGTCCATGTCGGTGTTCTTCTGATCCTGGTTGGGGATCAGCGGGCAGTTGTCCATCTCGTCGGGGATGGTGTCGTCGTCGTCGTCCTCGTCGCAGGCGTCGCCCTGGCCGTCGCCGTCGGTGTCCTCCTGCATCGGGTTGGCGTCGGCCGGGCAGTTGTCGTCCGCGTCGGGCACCAGGTCGTCGTCGTCGTCGTCGTCGTCGACCGGATCGGTGGTCGACGTCGACGAGGTCTCCTCGAACGTGTCGCCCGCGGTCTCCGTTGCGTCGGAGGTCTCAGTGCTCGCGTCGGTCGAGGTCAGCGGCCCGGTCGTCTGGTCGGGCCCGCCGGTCGTCGTGTCGACGCCCATCGTCGCCTGGCTGGTGGTCCCGAGCGTGGTGCCGTCGTCCGTCGACGTGCCCGGGAACGTCTCGTTGGTGCTCCCCGTGGTGGTGGGCTGCGCGGTGTCGGAGCTCGGCTGACCGGTCGAGCCCGCCTCCGTCGTCGTGCTGCCGTCGGGCAGGCCGTCGGTCGACCCGCCCGTGCCGCTCGCGGCCGTCGAACAGCCGGCCAGCGCGAACACGATCGAACATGTACCAAGAGACAGGTGACGAAAGCCAGAGCGAAGGACCATGGCGCCACCCTATCCCATCGCCGACGGGAGCACCACTGCCGCCGGGGCGCCGACGGTGAGGACTTCCGCGTCCTGCACTCCAGCGCCGCCCGAGGGCCCCGGGCGGCGCCGGGTAGATCCCCCGCGGTCCGGCGCCCACGATCGCCGGCCGCCGGGTCAGGACCGGCCGCGGCGCGGAGGACATGTCCCGAAAGCCATCGCGCCGACGTTGACCTCAGCCGGCGGTGCAGCAGGCCGGGTGGCCCTCCGTGCCGCACAGGGGGTCGTCGAGCTCGTCGACGCACAGGCCGCAGCACTTCGGGTGGCCCTCCGTGCCGCACTGCGGATCGACCTCGAGCGGCACGCAGCCCTTGCAGTCCCAGCGCCAGTGATCGACGAGGGTCACGGTGGCCTTGCTGCTGTCGCCCATGTCCATGATGGCGAACGCGAACGTGAACGTCTCGCCTGGGACCACCTGGGCCTGGATCGTCACCCAGCCGGTGGTGCCGTGCGACTCGAAGCCGGTGCCGGCCAGCTCGGGCGCGTCGCCGACGTAGCCGGCGTTCTCCATCGCCTCGGCCAGCGACGTGACCGTGAACGGCTGGCCGTCGACGAACGTGACGTTGCCGGTGTACGCCTCGCTGGTCGACCAGCCGATGAACATGTCGTTGAACTTCTGGTCGACGAACTCCGGGTACTCCGACGAGAAGAACACCGCGTCGAACAGGAAGCCGTCGACGCCCGGCGGCACCTCGACCGCGAACGAGCCGAACAAGACGTCGTTGGGGTCGCCGTTGCCGAGCGTCCAGTTGGGCTCGATGCTGTCGGAGCAGTCGTTCGCGCCGTCGCACCCGGCGAACGGCGTCCCGCCCTGACCGCTGTTGGAACCGGCCAGGTGGCTCATCGGCGCCGGCAAGGCGTTCGGCATGTCGGGGTTGAAGTTGTTGTCGTTCTCGTACTGCGACTGCGTCTCGACCAGGTACCCCTCGCCGTCGAGGTTGGCGACCCGACCTGTACTCAAGACCAGGAACTTCTCGCCCTCGCGCGGGCGGAACAGCAGCTCGCCGGGCGCGTTCGGATCCTCGGCGGCGCCGAAGCCCCGCGCCGCCCGCCACGCGATCGGCTGCGACATGAACACCGGGTCGGTGATCGGGATGGTGTTCTCCTTGGCCCCCGGACAGCCGACACCGATCGCGTGGAACGGATCGACGTCGTCGTCCTTGTCGCACACCAGCAAGATGCCCGGCGCCCCGCACTCCTCCGTCCCGGTCGTCCCGGTGCTGTCGTTCGTCGTCGCCGTCGAGGTCGTCGTCGTCGACGACGTCGCGTCGGTCGTCTCGCCCGTCGACGTGCTCGTGGCGTCGGTCGGTGTCACCGGCTCGGTCGTCGTCGGCACCGAGGTCGACGTCGAGGTCGACGTCGACGACATCGAGGTCGACGTGGTCGTCGGTTCACCGCTCGTCGGCGCCGTCGTCGAGTCGTCGCTCGTCGACGTCGTCCCCGTCTCCGTCGCGAAGCCCGAGGCCCCGCCTTTCCCGTCGTCGCCGCACGCCCCCGATCCGGCAGCGACGAGCGACACGACCAACATGCGAGCGAGCGATAATGGAAGGCGCATGGCCAAGCTTCGCGAATTCACGGAGGCTCGCCCAGCCCCGCTTTTCGTGCGGCGCGGCGCGCGAGTATCGTCGACGACGATGGCTCGCTCGACCGCGCTCTTGCCTGTCCTCGCCGTCACGATCATGCTCGCTTGCGGCGAGTCCGCGGGACCCTCGGGGCTGTCGGCGGGGACGATCACGAGCGCGTCGCTCGCGACCAGCGAGAGCAGCGGCGCGAGCGATTCCGGCAGCACCGCCGGACCTACCACCAGCGACAGCGCGGCCACCGCTGCGCCGTGCGACGGGCTCACGCTGTGTCCGCCGACCACCGCGCCTGACGACTCCACGAGCAGCCACAGCAGCACCGACGCGACCACGCAGGGTCCGCTCACCACCGGCACGACGACGGATCCGAACACGCCTGCCGATCCGTGCGACGGCGCCGGCGACGGTGCGCACTGCGGCAGCGAGCTCGACGGTCTCGGCGAGCACAACAGCCTCTATCAATGCAGCGGCGGCCTGACCCAATCGGCGACGCCGTGCCCGGCGGGCTGCGAGGCCGGCGCGTGCAAGCCGATCGCGCAGGACCCGTGCGCCTCGGCGATGAGCGGCAACGGCCTCTACTGCGGCGGCACGCTGATGGGCGGCGACGCGACGGTCCTCTACAATTGCCAGGACGGCGTCACCGCGGCTCAGACCGTGTGCAACGCCGGCTGCAAGGTCAACCCGCCCGGCGTCGCCGACGCGTGCAACCCGGAGGTCGACCCGTGCCAGGGAGCGATGAGCGGCGACGGCCTCTACTGCGGCCAGAGCCTGCCCGCAGGTGACCCGAACGACCTGTATGATTGTGCAGGCGGCGAGACCGTCGGCAAGACCGTGTGCCCCGACGGCTGTCAGGTGAACCCGCCGGGCGTGCCCGACGCGTGCAAGGCGGTGCCGAACGGCGGCGAGTATTGCCTGCAGGTCCCGCCCGGCGTGGTCACGCAGGCCTTCTCCGCCTGCGGCAACGGCGGCTCGCACCACGGCATCGACTACGGCGTCGCGCTCGGCACCCCGATCTACGCCGGCATCGCCGGCACCGTGGTCGGCCAGCAGCTCGGCCTGCCCAACTGCTACGACAACGGCTGCAGCATGCAGTGCTGGAACGCCTTCAACTACGTCAAGCTGAAGTCCGACTGCGGCGATCCGAACGACCCGGCCAGCGACCTGTTCGTCTACTACCTGCACATCGACGGCCTCGGCCCGGGGATCCAGAACGGCAGCCACGTCGACCAGGGCCAGCTCGTCGCCTACAGCGGCAACTCCGGCTGCTCGTCGGGCCCGCACATCCACCTCGAGACCGTCCGCGTGCCCAAGGGCCAGAACGCCAGCCTCAACACCTGCAGCTCGGAGGACCCGCTCGGCGACTTCTGCCCGTGAGTGCGACCCGCCGCCGCAACCATGGTGGCCTGCGTGACGAGCATCGCCCTCGGCACGATCCTCGCGCCGACGGCCGCACGCGAGGTCTGGCTCGCAACGAACATCGCCCGCGAGTCACTCGGTCCGCCCTCGCACCGCCTGGGCGACGTGCCTCCACATCCTTTCGCCCGCGAGTCACTCGGTCCGCCTCGCGCCGCCTCCACGTGCCTCCACATCCTTCGCCCGCGAGTCACTCGGTCCGCCCTCGCACCGCCTGGGCGACGTGCCTCCACATCCTTTCGCCCGCGAGTCACTCGGTCCGCCCTCGCACCGCCTGGGCGATGTGCCTCCACATCGTTTCGCCCGCGAGCCACTCCTGT
This sequence comes from Nannocystis punicea, assembly GCF_026965555.1. Taxonomy (GTDB): domain Bacteria; phylum Myxococcota_A; class Polyangia; order Nannocystales; family Nannocystaceae; genus Nannocystis; species Nannocystis punicea. The sequence continues at coordinate 7,129,387 of NZ_CP114040.1, forward strand.
CCGTCCTCGCACCGCCTGGGCGATGTGCCTCCACATCCTTTCGCCCGCGAGTCACTCGGTCCGCCTCGCACCGCCTGGGCGATGTGCCTCCACATCCTTTCGCCCGCGAGTCACTCGGTCCGCCCTCGCACCGCCTGGGCGATGTGCCTCCACATCCTTTCGCCCGCGAGTCACTCGGTCCGCCCTCGCACCGCCTGGGCGATGTGCCTCCACATCCTTTCGCTCGCTAGCCACTCCTGTCCGTCCTCGCGCCACCTCCACGTGCCACCTGTCCGAGAAGCCAGAGAGCGCCGAACGGATCCTCGAGGCCCTGTCGAGGTACGTTCGAAGCACGACTTGCGCTCGGCGTTCGCGACCTCGGTAGCCGCTGCCCGGTTCACGACGGACCTCGCGGAGCACCCGAGCTGGTCGCTTCGCCTTGGTTTCGCCGACTGCCGCGAGCCCTGTTCGCGACAACATCCCCCGGATCGGTCCGCGTCCGCGAGCCGCCTCTCGAGCCCGGTTCGCGCCCGACCTCCTGTCGCGCCAGCCCGGTCGCCACCTCTACGAGCTCGTCGCGCCCTCGTGCCCGCGAGGGCGACGAGCACGCGCGTGAGACCTCCGGTGCGCTCGCGCCTGCGCGCCGCGGCATCCTCGCGGCGGCGCGGCGGCGCGCCCGACTTGTGACCTGTCCCACGAGCCAGCTGGTCGAGCGCGGCTCCGGACAGGTACACTGCGCGCGACGATGCTCGCGCTCCTCGTCCTCGCCGCCCTCGTGACCGCCGGTTCGCCGCTGCGGCGCGCGCTCGGCCTGTGCGTCGCCCTCCCGGCGTTCCTCGTCCCGTTCGACGCCGGCACCCCGTTCTGGCGGGCGCTCCTGGCCGCGGCGGCGTTCTGGGGCTTCGCCCGCCTCATCGACCTCGCCCGCGAGCCGCGCGAGTTCGGGCCGCTGCGCCGGGTCGTCCACGTGCTGGCGATCGTCGACAGCCGCCGCTGCGAGTGGGTGCCCCCGCGCTTCGACCTCGCGGTGTGGTCGCGGACCGCCGTCGCGGCTGCCTTCATGGTCATGTCCTTGTGGACAGCCGTGGTCCTGTCGCCGCACCACGGCGGGCTCCCGCTGCGCTGGCTGGCCGGCTGCGCCTTCCTCTACGGCTTCGCCGAGACCGCGGCCGGCCTGCTCGAGGGCGTCGGCCGCCTGCTCGGCGCCCGTGTCCCGCCGGTCCAGCGCCACCCGATCCTCGCCCGCAGCCTGCGCGACTTCTGGGGCGAGCGCTGGAACCTCGTCGTCAACCGCTGGCTGCGCCAGCACTGCTTCGTCCCGCTCGCCCGCCGCGGCCACCCCGGCGCCGGCCTCGCGCTCGCGTTCGCCGCCAGCGTCGCGCTGCACACGTGGATCGTCGCCGCCGCGCTCGACCTCGACATGGTCTTGCGGACAGCCGCCTTCTTCTCCTTGCAGGGCGTGCTGCTGGCGGTCGAGGGGCCGCTGGGTGTGCGTCGCTGGCCGCTGCCGCTGGCCCGCGCCTGGGCGCTCGGCGGCACGATCCTGCCGTCGCCGCTGTTCATCGAGCCGCTCCTGCGGATCTTCGCCGAGCTGGTGGCCTGAGCCTGCTCGCTGCGGTCGAGGACGCCACGCGGTCCCCGCGGCCGAGCCGGACCGCGGTCGCTCACGACGCGCCGTCGCGCCCGCGAAATGAGCCTCTCCAGCGAGCCCTGCCACACTCACGTACCAGTCGCGCGAGCTCATCGCACCGCCATCGCGGCTTCACGTCGGGGCGGCGCGCCCGCGATCGCCTGCGTCACTTGCCGCACCCGCCCTGCCGACCATGCTCCCGACGCCGAGCCCCGGACCGGGTGATGAACGCCCTGTCCCGAGGGACAGACACAGGAGACACAGCCATGACCAACCCGAATCAGAAGAATCCGCAGGACACTCGCCGCGATCGCGGCACGGGCCAGACGCAGGACGAGCGCCAGCGCAACCCGCAGCAGGGTGGCCGCCCGCAGCCCGACATGCCGGCCAGCACGCCGCGCACCGACCGTGACGTCCAGCAGGGCAACCCGAACCGCAACCGCACCGACATGGGCGATCGCCCCGACGTCGAGACCGAGCAACGCCGCGACGACCCGATGCGCAAGGGCGGCAAGCAGTCGCAGGATGTCTGAGCCCTGCGATGCGTGACGATGCCCGCGCCGGGCCGGCCTGTGCGAGGTCGGTCGCGGCGCGTCGTCGCGATCTGCGTCGGGGACGTTGCTGCACGGGGCGCCGCGGGACGTCGGCCGCGCATGAGAGGAAGATCGTCGGACTCGCGGCGGACAGCTTCGCCGTCCCATCCTCGACTGCATGAAGAGGGACGCTTGGCCGCACGAGGTCGTCACGGCCGTGCGGGACCCGAGTCCGCCGAATCAGGCACTCTCGAGGATCTCTGCCGCGACATCGCCCCTCTCTGAGACGCGCGCCGCGAAACACCGCATGTCCCCAAAGACATGTCGATGAAGCCTGCGGCGCGCGTGAACGGTGCGCTCAGAGGGTGTCGCCCTCGCCGCCGCCGTCGCCGGTGTCGCCCTCGCCCTTCGTGTCGCCCTCACCGCCGCCGTCGCCGGTGTCGCCCTCGCCCTTCGTGTCGCCCTCACCGCCGTCGCCGGTGTCGCCCTCGCCCTTCGTGTCGCCCTCATCGCCGCCGTCGCCGGTGTCGCCCTCGCCCTTCGTGTCGCCCTCACCGCCGCCGTCGCCTTGCGTGTCACCCTCGCCGCCGTCGCCTTGCGAGTCGCCCTGCGTGTCACCCTCGCCGCCGTCGCCTTGCGAGTCGCCCTGCGTGTCACCTTCGCCGCCGTCGCCTTGCGAGTCGCCCTGCGTGTCACCTTCGCCGCCGTCGCCTTGCGAGTCGCCCTGCGTGTCACCCTCGCCGCCGTCGCCTTGCGAGTCGCCCTGCGTGTCACCCTCGCCGCCGTCGCCTTGCGAGTCGCCCTGCGTGTCGCCCTCGCCCTCGCCGTCGCCCTGCGTGTCCTTCTCGCCGCCGTCGCCTTGCGAGTCGCCCTGCGTATCACCCTCGCCGTCGCCCTCGCCGCCGCCGTCGTCGTCGCCGTCGCCCTTACCACCGTCGTCACCGTTGCCGTCGCCCTCGCCGTCCTTCTCGTTGTCGGCCTGGTCGTCGGCGTTCTTGCCCTTCAACTCGATGTCACAGCCGAACAGGAACAGGGTCGTGGAAAAGGAAAGGAGGATCGCGGTGCCGAGGATGCGCATGAGTTTTGGTCTCCGCCCCCGAGTCCCCGGACCTGCGAGCTTGTTACAGGGTGTGGTCAAAAAATTTTTACCCCCTGACCGGGCGCGTTTTCGCACCGCATCGCGGGCTGTAACACCCCGGCTCGATCGGGTACCTGGGGGCTGAGTGGGTTCGATCCTGCAACTACTACGTCCGGGCTCGACGCCAAGCGCCTCCGAAGCGGAGGACCGCGAGGCCGAGCTCCTTCATCGCGCCCGCGGCGGCGACATCGAGGCCTGGTCGCGCCTCTATCAAGAGCACTTCGACCGGGTGTTCCGCCACGTCGCCTACCTCACCGGCGACACCGCGGCCGCCGAGGATCTGGTCCAGGAGACCTTCGCGCGGGCCTTCGTCGGCCTGGCGCAGTTCGAGGGCCGGGCCTCGTTCGCCGGGTGGCTGCGGGGGATCGCCGTCAACATCGTGCGCAAGCACTGGCGCTCGCGCTACCGTGGGGACCAAGCCATGGATCGCCTCGAGGTCGTCAGCGCCCAGCGCAGCGTCGGCACCGACGCCGACCCCGAGGGCGCGCACCTCCGGCAGCGCCGCGCCGAGGTCCTGCTCGCCGTGCTCGAGACCTTGCCGCCGCAGCTACGCGAGGCGTTCGTGCTGTGCGACCTGCAGGACATGCCGGTGCCCGCCGCCGCCGCCGAGCTCGGCATCTCGCCCGGCAACCTGCGCGTGCGCGCCACCCGGGCCCGCGCGCGGATCCGCAGCGAGCTCGTGCGCCTCGGCTGGCTCGCCGAAGACTCTCACGACAAGGAGCGCGACCATGACGACGCGTGACGACGACGGCCTCCCGCCCGAGCTGGCGCCGTTCGCCCGCGACGCCGCCGACCACCTCGATCGCCTGGTCGCCAGGGCCCGGCCCGCACCTGACTTTTCGGCCATGTTGGCTCGCGCCCGCGAGCTCGACCCGGACGCAGTCCCGGCCGACGCGGTCGCGCGCGCCGAGGCCCTGCCGCCGGTGGCCTCGCTCGCTCCGGGCGAGGGGCGCGGCGACGCCGAGGCCCTGGCGCCGTTCACCACCGCGCTGAAGGCCGAGCTCGACGGCAAGCTCGCCGAGCGCCGTCTGGCCGGCATCCCGCGGGCCCCGGTCCCCCGGCGTCGGCGCCTCGGCGTGGCCCTGGGCGTCGCCGTCGCCCTCGCCGCGGCCGTCCTGCTCGCCGTCGTCGGCCCCGACCTCATCTCGCAGCAGGCCGACCAGCGCGGCACCGCGGCGGCCCTCGAGGGCGCCGGCGGCCGGCACGACGAGGCGCGCTTCGGCGGCACCACCGAGGTCCACCTCGACGGCGTCGCCGAGCCGCGCTCGTCGGCTGTCCGCGAGGACATGCCCGAAAAATCATCCTCGAATGTCCTCGAGGACATGCCCGAGAAGCCAGAGTTGAATGTCCCCGAGGACATGCCCGAAGCGACAGGATCAGACGCGCCGGCGCCGGCCGTCGAAGCCCCGACGGAGGCGCGCCCGCGCAAGCCCGGCGCCAGGGACTCGCGCCGGCGCAGGCCCGACGAAGCCGCGCCCGCGCCGGCCGGCCCGTCGCTCGAGGACGAGGCGCAGCAGCTGTGGCAGCGCGGCGAGCTCGCGGCGGCCGAGCGCAAGTACCGGGAGATCCTCGCCCTCCCCGGCGCCGGCGCGCGCGCCGAGCTGGCCTACGGCGACCTGTTCGCGCTGACCCGCCAGCTGCGCGGAGGCGACGGCCAGGCCGCCGTGTGGCGCGAGTACCTCGATCGCTTCCCCGGCGGCCGCTTCGCCGACGACGCCCGCGCCGGCCTGTGCCGCCGCAGCCCGACCGCCGAGCGCGCCGCCTGCTGGCGCGACTACCTCGAACACCACCCGTCGGGGGCCCATCGCAAGCACGCCGAGGGCGCCCTCGCCGAGGCCGGCAGCGGGGAGGCGCCGTGACGCGCGAGGGCCTCGCCCTGGCCGCCGCGCTGGTCCTGGCGAGCGCCCCCGCGTGCCTGAAGGAGTACACGATCGGCGGCGCGGGCTCGACCGACGACAACAGCCACGACAGCGAGCACGACAGCGAGGACAGCGCGCACGAGTCCGAGACCTGCTCCGAGGGACAGTGCGACGACGCCGGCTCGACCTGCACGACCGCCTGCGGCGACCCGACCTGCCCCGAAGACCAGGTCTTCTGCGGCGGCGAATGCGTCGCCGAGGGCACCTGCTGCGACGGGGCCTGCGACCCGGCGCGGGAGCGCTGCGACGGCGGCGAGTGCCGCTGCCGCGACGGCCTGGTCCGCTGCGGCGAGGCGTGCGTCGACACCCGCAGCGATCCGCGCCACTGCGGCGAGTGCGACAACGACTGCGGCGATCAGGGCGTGTGCAACAACAGCAAGTGCGTCGAGGGCTGCGGCGACGGCCGCGTCGACTGCGACGGCGCCTGCGTCGTGCTCGCCGAGGACCCGCTGCACTGCGACGCCTGCGGCAGCCCGTGCGCCGGCGACCAGGTCTGTCTGGCCGGCGACTGCCGCCCCTACGCGTACGCCGGCGAGTGCCTGACCTGCCCCTGCCCGTCGGCGTGCACCGGCGACCTCGACGTCTGCTGCGACTCCGCCTACCTCGGCGCGGCCGTGTGCGTCGACTACGGCTGCGACTGAAACACGCTAGGCTCGCCCCGTGCTCCTCGCCTCGACATGCGCGCTGCTCGCCCTGCTGGTCGCCCCTGCGGCCGCCCCGGGTGTCGCATCGGACATGTCCCCAGGGACATACGACGCCCCGACCGGCGAGCCGCAGGAGTTCCGGGCCGCGCGGGCCGACATCACCGGCTTCGACGAGGCCGCGGTGCTGGCGGCCCTGCGCCTGCGCCTGCCGCGGCTGCCGATCGAGCGCCACGGCGGCCCCGTCCCGACCGAGACGCCGCACCTCTATCTCCAGCTCGGCCGCGCCGCCGACGAGCGCGGGACGATCCGCGTGATCACCTCCGACGGCCGCGCCTACGAGCGCAGCTTCGCGATCGAGATCGGGCAAGAGGTCCGCGTCGCCGCCAGCACCGCCGCCAACCTGATCTTCGCCGTCGAGCAGGGCGCCGTCGCCCCCGACCAGGAGGACGTGGCGATCCCGCCGCCCGTGGCCACCGCCGCGCCCGAGCCGACCCCGGCGCCCGAGCCCGCGCCCCCGCCCGTCGCGGAGCCCCCTCCGGACCGGACCGAAGCGACAGGCCCCAGCGAGCAGGTCCAAAAGGACATGTCCGACAAGCCACGCTGGGAGCTCGGCCTCGGCCTGCAGGCCGCGGTCGCGCTCGGCCTCGGCTCGCCCGCGTACGCCGGCCCGCTCGCGGGCGGCGGCGGCGGCCTCGGCCTCGAGGTCCGAAGCCCCCGAGGCTTCGCCGCGGCGCTCGAGACCCGCGCGATCGGCCAGACCGCGGCGGGCGTCGGCCTCGGCCGGCTGCGCGTGGCGATCGCGGCCGGCTACGCCCTGCGCCGCGGCCGCTTCGAGCTGCCGATCCTCGTCGGCCTGGCGATCGAGCCGTGGTGGATCACGCGCGAGGGCGAGCGGGCGCCGCTGTTCGCCGCCGGCGACGACGACAGGCTGGCCCGCCCGCCGCTGCTGGGCGGGTTCCTCCGCCTCTCGCCCGGCTTCCGCGCCCGGCCGTCGCCGTGGCTCGGCCTGCGTGTGGGCCCGCGGATCGAGCTCGGCGGCAGCTTCGTCGTCGACGACCACGACGGCGCGCGCGTGGTCGGCCTGGCCGACGTCGCCGGGGTCCCGCGCTTCCGCGTCGGCGGCCTCGAGCTCTCTCTCGGCCTGGAGCTGGCCCTGCAATTCGGCCTGCCGTCCCGCTGACGCGCTGCCCCGAAGGTCGCGAGCTCGCGCGCGCTGGCCCTCGCGGCGGCGATCGCGAGCTCGCGCGTCCCAGCGCTCGCCTTGCCGCCCCGCGGACGCCCGCTCCACGACCGCGGTCGCCGCTCTCGCCTCGCCACGCGGACGCCCGCCCCGCGACCGCGGTCGCCAGCTCTCGTCTCGCCGCGCCGCTCCGCCCCGCGGACGCCCGCCCCGCGACCGCGGTCGCCAGCTCTCGTCTCGCCACGCCGCTCCGCCCCGCGGGCGCCCGCCCCGCGACCGCGGTCGCCAGCTCTCGTCTCGCCGCGCCGCGGCTGCGCGAACGCCCGCCCCGCGACGGTGGTCGCCAGCTCTCGGCTTGCCGCGCCGCTCCGCCGCGCCGCCCGGCCCCGCTGACGCCGGGCCCGGGGCGGGTGTAAAACCGGCGGTGCCATGCGTCCCCTCGTCTCCCTGACCCTCGCGGCGGTCCTCCTCGGTTGCGCGCACAAGCCCGCCGGCGGCCCGATCTCCCTGCGCAGCGAGTCCGTCAAGGAGGACGCCGCCGACCTCCAGCTCGACCTCACCTACGAGCCCAAGGGTCCCCGCCAGGTCGAGCTCGTGCTCAAGATGCGCGTCGCAGGCATCGTCGAGACCAACAAGCTGGTCGCCGAGGTCTACATCCAGGGCTTCAACGTCGAGGGCGGCGCCACCCGCTGGGACGGCTTCGTCCCCCCGCGCACGCCGCAGACCTTCCGCGTCCTCCTGTCCGTCGCCGACGGCTTCGACGAGGCCACCGCCACCGTCATGCTCTCGCGCTCGCAGGACAGCAACCAGCTGCTGCGCGAGGAGCTGACGTTCACCGTCGACGACCAGGGCGTGGTCCACAAGCAGTAAGCGGAAGGACATGTCCCTTCGGGCATGTCCGCCATGACATCTCGCAGAAGACATGCCCCGAAGTGCATGTCCTCGAGACCATAGAGCTCGGCGCTCCGCAGCGCGCCGCGACCCGCTCCGGCCCGCGGAGCTCAGGTCTCGACGGTGATGGTCTGGATCCCGACCAGGTCGCCGTCGGCGGTCTCGCCGATCACGAACATGTCGATCGCGCCCGACAGCCAGTTGCCCGACTGCTCGCCGATCCGGAACATCTTGAGGTTGACGAGGTGGGCGTCGAGGGTGTCGTGGATCGCCTGGTACTGCTCCGCGCGCATGATCTCGTAGTCGGTCCACCAGTCCTGCGGCGTCGTCATCTTGTCGAAGATGTCCTCCCACGGCTCCTCTTCGATCGACTGGTCCTCGAGCGGCGCCTCGCCGTTCTCGACCACGACCAGCGGGCCGACCAGCTCCTTGAGGTTGTCGACGGTGACCGGCGCGGCGTCGGCCAGACCGAACACGATCCACGGGTAGTCCGACTCGCTCGGCCACAGCACGCCGTCGACCACCAGCTCGAGCGCGTCGATCGCCGCCTCGGCGTCGGGGCCGAGGCCCTCGTCGCCGGTGGTCTCGTCGCCGGTCGAGCTCGTGGTCGTGTCGCTCGTGGTCGTGTCGTCGCCGCTCGTCGTCGTCGTCTCGCCGGTCGTCGTCGTCTCGCCGGTCGTCGTCGTCGTCGTCTCGTCGCCGGTCGTCGTGTCGACGGGCGACGTGGTCGCGTCGGTCGTCGTGCTGTCGTCGCCGGTGGTCGCGTCGCTCGTGGTCGCGTCGCTCGTGGTCGCGTCGCTCGTGGTCGCGTCGGCCGTGGCGCTCGCGTCCCCGGTGGTCGGGGCGGTCGTGGTCGGCGTCGTCGTCGCGTCGGTCTCGCCGGTGCTGGTGGCGCCCGTCGACGCGTCGGTCGTGCCCGGGTCGCTGGGACTGCAGGCGAGGAGGACGGCGAAGGACATCAGGAGGTGCGCGGCAGGGCGTACGGACATGGCGGACCTCGTAGCGCGTCCTCTCGCCCGGGGGAAGCCCGCGCGGCATTTGCTGCAGTCGCGCGAGCGTTCCTCGCAACACGCGCGGCGCTCGAGGCAACCGCGCACGGGTCGGGTCCGCCCGCTCGTCGTCCTCGCGCGCGAGCTCGTGCCAGTCGCTCGCGCACGCTCCGCGGCGAACGTCGAGCTCGCTACCTCGCGGTGACGCACCCGTCACCCGCCCGACGCCTCGCTCGCGGCGCGCGGGAGCACCGCGGAGCGCCATCGCAGCGCGCGCACAAGGCGAGCGACGGCGAGGGGTGGCATGTGTCCTTCGAGAAATGTTCTGTTGGACATGTCTCGGAGGACATCTTTGCTTCGAGGGGTGACGCGGCGCTCCGCCTCGTCCCCCTCGACCAGGTCACGGACGCCGCGCCGAGCGACGCGAACGCGCGGCCCAGTCCTGGCCGATCACGCCCCGGCCCGACGTCGCCGGCTGGCGAGGACCAGCAGCGCGACGCTCACGAGCCCTGTCGGTGCTCGCTCGCCCGTCGCGCAGGCGCAGCCGTCGACGTCCTCGCTCGCGACCCCCTCCCCGTCCGCGCCCTCGGCCTCGCGGCTCGTGCTCTCGTCCTCCGGCGCGCCGGACGGCCACGGCGTGCAGCGCTCGAGGTCCCACGTCTTCACGGTCTGGCCGACCTCGACGACCTCGACGACCTCGCAGGTCTGGGCGGCGCCCGGGCACCACTCGCTCAGGGTCTCCAGCGGATCGATGTCGTGCGCGCCGAGGTCGGGGATGTCGACGCCGTGGCACAGGGTCTCGCTGGTCGCGGTGACGCCGGTGGCGAGGTTCTTCAGCACGACGCGCTGGCAGAACGACCTCGACTGGCGAGTCCGCACCTTCTCGTCCAGGGCGAGCGTGAACGGTCCGGGCTGGTCGTCGGTGACGACCTGGCGCGCGACCAGGGCTGCGGTCGCCGGCGGCAGGCCGTGCTGGACCGCGACCGCGACGTTGAGCAGCTTCGTCCCGAAGTACGGGGCGCAGTGGCCCGGGAACCACTCGACCTCGGCGGGCGCGCTGCCGTGCTCCGGCCGATCGACCGGCCGCGTGCCCTCGCAGCAGGCGATCGTGTCGAGCTCGAGCCACGGAGAGTCGTACGCACGCACGTCGGCGAGCAGCGCCGGCGGCACGAGCGGCGCCGACGGACCCGGCTCGACGATCATCGTGAACAGCCGCGTGAGCGTGTCCTCGGCGCAGGCCGCCGCGTCGGACTCCGGCGAATTGTCGAGGCTCGCCTCGACCACGTAATCCTCCCCGGGCTCGAGCGGTCCGGCCGGGCGCCACGCCAGCACGCCGGCGACGTCGGTGAGCTCCAGCGCGCCGGCGATCGCCGCGTCGTCGCGGCTCACCGCGAGGCTCGTGCGCGCGAGGGCGTCGGCGTCGCTGCCCTCCGTGTCCGAGTAGCCGCGCACCGAGAGCAGCAGGACGCCGTCGGTCGGCACGCCGTACGCGTTGCCCGGCTCGAGCCGCGTCCAGTGCTCGATGGCGTCGCACGGCCCGTCCGCGCGCGCCTCGCCCGCGAGCAAGAGCCCGAGCCCGAACGCCGCGACCCCGAGACCACGCACGCGACCATCCTCGCAGGAGACGCCCGCGGCCGGCAAGCGCGGCCCCGCGCGCTTGCCAGGCGTGACGCGCTCACGCTAACCTCGCGCGGCGAGGCGGCCACGTGGGCCCGGGCCATCAAAGTTGATCTCGGGAGAGATCACAGCCCAGTGCCGGACACACATCCGGTATACGGCGGTCGTAACTAAAACGGTCCTAAGGTAGAGAAGCTCGGGTCGGGCCCGCCTCGCTTTGCTCGCAGGAGGCCGACCGGACCCGCAGACGCCTGAAAGGTCCTGTCCTGCAGGACATTCAAATCTTGCTGCCCTCGAGGACATGTCCCCGAGGATAGCAAGCGACGAGGCGCCCTTCCGCTCGGCCGAGAAGGTCGGGGCGCCCGCCTCGCATTGCCCGCAGGAGATCGCCCGAGCCTGGAGATGCCTGAAGGGTCCTGTCCTGAAGGACATTCTTATCAATGTGTCCTCGAGGACATGCCCCCGAGGACAGCAATCTCCGGGGCCGCTGCGGCGCCCTTCCGCTCAGCCGTTGAGCTGCCGCATGCTGGCCGCTGCGTAGCGCTCGCCGGCCGCGGCCCCGCGCGGGGCGATGGCGTCGATCGCCTGCAGCTCCTCGGGAGTCAGCGCGATGTCGACGGCGCCGATGTTCTCGGCCAGGCGCTCCTCGCTGCGAGTGCCGGGGATCGGGACGACGTGAGGGGCGCGCGCGAGCAGCCAGGCGAGCGCGAGCTGGGCCGCGGTGACCTTGCGAGCGGCGGCGAGCCGCTCGATGTGGCCGACGAGGTCGAGGTTGCGCTGGAAGTTCTCGCCCTGGAAGCGCGGCGACGAGCGACGGAAGTCGTCGGCGGCGAGGTCGTCGATCGACTTGATCTGGCCGGTGAGGAAGCCGCGCCCGAGCGGGCTGTAGGCGACGAAGGTGATCCCGAGCTCGGCGCACAGGCCGAGCAGCTCGTCCTCGGGATCGCGGCTCCACAGCGAGTACTCGGTCTGCAGCGCGGCGATCGGGTGCACTTTGGTGGCGCGCCGGATCGTCGCCGGCGCGGCCTCGCTGAGCCCGAGGTGCCGCACCTTGCCCGCCTTCACCAGGTCGGCCATCGCCCCGACGGTCTCCTCGATCGGGACCTCGGGGTCGACGCGGTGCTGATAATAGAGGTCGATGACGTCGACGCCGAGCCGCTTCAGGCTGGCGTCGCAGGCCTCCTTGACGTACTCGGGCTTGCCCGAGACGCCGAGGAACTCGCCGTTCGGGCCGCGGCGAATGGCGAACTTGGTGGCCACGACGACGTCGCCGCGGCGCCCCTGGATCGCCTTGCCGACCAGCTGCTCGTTGCGGCCGGAGCCGTACATGTCGGCGGTGTCGAGGAAGTTGACGCCCTCGTCCAGCGCGCGGCGGATGACGGCGAGCGAGCGCTGCTCGTCGGCGGGGCCGTAGAAGTCGGACATGCCCATGCAGCCGAGGCCGATGGCGGACAGGTCGATGCCAGTGGTACCGAGCTTGCGTGTCTTCATGGCGTCTTCTTTAAGCGAGACCTCCGACGGAGGCCACGCCGGCCGCTGCGCTTCTCTTGCCCGATCCTGCGAGACCGTCGCCGACGGCCGCGACGGGCCCGTGGGACGAGGCCGGCGCGACCTGGCGGACGCTCGCTACGCGGTCTGCTGCGCCTCGGCGGGCCGGTCCGGCGCGGCGTGCAGGCGGCGGGCGTACTCGGCCGGCGGGACCCCGAAGTAACTCTTGAAGTCGCGGGTGAAGTGCGAGGCGCTGGCGTAGCCGACCTGACCCGCGACCTCGCCGGCCCGCGCGCCGCGGAGCAACAAGGTGCGCGCCTCATGCAGGCGGACGTGCTTGACGTAACGCATCGGGCTGACGCGCGCGACGGCGCGGAAGCGGTGGGCGTAGTGCGAGGGGCTCATGGCGGCGCGCCGCGCCAGATTCTCGACGGTGAGACGCTCGGCCGCGTGGGCGCGGATGAAGGCCATGGACTCCTGGATCCGCGCCTCGTCGCCGCGGCGAACCGCCCGCCGCAGCACGGCGGCGGCGTCCGAGCGCAGCAGGCGGAACACGATCTCCTCGACGATCAGCGGCGCCAGGACGGCCCGCTCGGCCGGATCGCCGACAGCCTCGAGCAGGCGGCACAGCGCGTCGACGATCGGTGCGTCGAGGCGCGAGACGTACGCCGGCGCCGGCTCGTCGACGCCGCCGAGGTCGCTGTCGGCCAGCGCGATCAAGGTGCGAGCGACGACGTCGGGCGGCACGCCGACGCTCATGGAGAGGTACGGCCGCTCGGCGCTGGCGTCGATGATGGTGCTCTCGTAGTCGGCCTCGCCGGTCAGCACGAGGTAATTGAAGGGATCGTAGGTGAAGGCGTGCTCGCCGAAGTTCACGGCCTTGCGCCCCTGGACGATCACGGCCAGCGACAGGGTCAACGCCTGCGACTTGCGCTTGGTGACCGGCTCGTCGCAGCGCCAGAACCACAGACCCGGGTACGGCGAGTCGGTCCGCCCCTTGACGTTGGCATGGCGGGCGACGAGGGCGAGCAGGTCGGCGTGTCCGCGCTTGGGCTGGTCCACGCGGGCCAGCATAGCGCAGCGGCCGGAGATCCTGACGGCGATCGCTCGCCGGCGGGCTTCGGCGCTCGGAGGGCCGAACGGTCGGGCGCGAGGAGCGTCGCACAGCGGCTCCCGGCCACGGATGGACCTGCAGGGAGGGTGTTCTTTTGAACATGTCTATCGAGACATGTTGAAGTTCTCGGCCGACGAGCTCGCGGCGGACTTCGGCGCGCGGAGGCTGGATTTCGGGCGCGAGGAGCGTCGCACGGCGGCTCCGGGCCCCGGATGGATCGGCGGCGAGGGTCGCGGGGCCGGTGTCCGGGGCGACCTGTCCCTCAGACAGGTGCTCGACCTTCGTGGCGACTGGCGTGCTTCACGGCGAAAATTGCCTCGGTCTGCGCAACTCGGTGCCAGGTCGCCCCGGCCCCTGTCCACGGGAGCTCTCTTGAAGGAGGAAAAAGTCGGCTCCGCCGAGATCCGGGGCCCGGAACCGCCTGAACGGCGGAGGTCGCAGCACGTCGAGCTTGGGCCGCGCGCACGACGAGCCTCGGCCGTGAGCGCAAATCGGCGCGCACGTGCCGCGCTCATGGCGTGTCGAGCTCGGCCGGGCGCGACGATCTCGGGCGTGAGCGCGTGCCGATCGAGCATGCCCCTCAGAACATGTCCGTTCGGACATGCTCGAAAGGGCCTGCTCTTGCGAGCAGGTCCGTCCGGACAGCTCAGCCGTGGTGGTAGGGGTGGCCGGCGAGCAGGCTCCCGGCGCGGTAGAGCTGCTCGAGCAGGATCAGGCGGACCAGGCGGTGCGGCAGGGTCAGGCGGGACACGGCGAGCAGGCGGTCGGCCTGGGTGCGGTCGGTGACCGTGAAGCCTTCGGCGTCGCCGATGTAGAGGGCGACGTCGCGGGCGTCGCGGCGCCAGCGGTCGATCCACTGCGCGAGCTCGCGGGTGGCGACCTGCTCGCCGCGCTCGTCGAGGAGGACGCGGGCGCCCTCGTGACGGGTCCAGTGGGCGCGGATGGCCGCGAGGTCGCGCACCTCGAGCATCTCGACGGTGACGAACGGCTGCACGCGCCGCAAATAGTCGGCGCACAACGCGACGAGCGCGGTGTCCTTGAGCTTGCCGGCGGCGACGACGCTGATCTTCACGGGCGAACGCTCACTTGCGCCGCGTGGGCGGCGGCGCCTCGGCGGGCACTGCCTCGTCGGCGCCGTCGTCGGCGACCAGGTCCTCGTCGTCCTCGTCGTCCTCGTCGCCGTAGGCGTAGTCGCCCTCGCCCTCGCCCTCCTCGGCGAAGTCGTCGGGCTCATCGTACTCGGCGACGTCCTCCTCGCCCTCGTCGAGGTCCTCGCCCTCGTCGTCGCCCTCGGGCAGCTCACCCGGCGCGCCCTCGAGCTCCTCCTCGCCCTCGAGCTCGCCAGGGAAGGCGCCGAAGCTACCGCCGCGGAACGGCGGCATGTCGACCGGCGGCGCCAGACCCTCGAGCGTCGAGGTGTCCATGACCTCCGCCGGCAGCCCGAGCTCGGCGCGCGGGGCGTCGCGCCACATGCTCTCGAGGTCGTAGTGCTTGCGCACCGGGTGATAAAACACGTGGACCAGGAAGTCGTCGTAATCGAGGAGGTCCCACAGGTGCTCCTCGAGGCCGTCGGAGCCGATCGGCGTGAGCTGGATGTCCTTCAGGCCAGCCATGATCGTCTCGGTGATACCGCCGACGTGGCGGTCCGACCGACCCGACACGACCAGCGCCCAGTCGGTATAGCCGGCCACGTCGGTGAGCTGGAGAACGACGGGCGCAGCGGCCTTGGCGTCGACCGCGAGGTCGAGGGCACGCTGGAGGGCGGGCGGCAGATCCGCGCGCGTAAGGGCAGGCTTCGTCACGCGTGGCCTTTTAGCGCGGGCGAGCGGCGCCGCAAAGGCCCCCGGCCCCCGCCCGGGCGCGTCAGCTCACGCGGAGGCGCTCGCTCGCCCGCTCCGGCGTCGACGATCGGCCCCCGCACGGGCGCCCGGGCTCGCTCCGCAGGGCCGCTTTGGGCTCCGCCGGAGTGCACTCGCGGCCGCAGGAGAGCGTGGCATCCTCGCAACCCGCTCCGCGCCCGCAGGCCTCCGCCGTGCCGGGGATCTGGAAGGCCACGAGACGCGCCATCCTGAGCCCCAGGGGCCGTGCACCGATCGACCCCCGTCGCAGCCGGACGCGGCCGATCGGGCCTCGCCCGTCGCAGCCGGCGCTCGTGCCCGCCTCTCGTAAGGTCGACCGGGACCAGGTCTGTCGAGGCCGAGCGACGGCCTCACCCATCGCCGCCGGCGAGGGTCCGGCCCGTCTCGTCGCCGCGAGGCCCGAGAGAGACGAGGCCCGTCGCGGCCGAGCTGCGGCCGATCCGGCCGCGCCGATCGCCGCCGCCGGTCCTCGGTCCGTGCGTCGGCACGGCACGACGCGGCCGGGATCGTCGCGGCCCCCGGCCGGCATCGATCGCAGTGCGGGGCCCGCTCAGGTGCCGGCGAGGCCGTCGAGCAGGCGCCGTCGCTCGCTCTCGTAGCGCACGCGCTCCGGCAGCGGCAGCACGTGCTCCGGCGCCTGGATCTGGAGCTCGGGGGCTCGCGCCGCGGTGCCGGTGAGGTGGGTCTCGCCGACCAGCGCCCGCTCGAGCTCGTCGCGCACGCCGTAACCGACGCGGATCTCCGCGGTCTGCCACAGGCCCGTGGCGCGCTCCAGGGTCAGCGTGCCCTCGACGGCCGTGATCTCGGCCTTCTCGCGCCACTCCCGGCCGGGCGCCGCGCTCGGGGTCACCGGCGTGCGCGCCGACGGATCGGCCAGCGACAGCGTCACCCGCACCGTGTCGCCCTCCTCGACGGCGGCCACGGCCAGCGCCGGCGCGGCCAGCTCGACCACGTCATGGACGCTGCGCTGGGCCTCGTCGAGCCAGCGCAGGTGGAGGTCGGCGTCGAGCGGGCGCACGTGCCAGCCGCGGTGCAGCATCCGCGTGTAGGCCTTCTCGTCGAGCACCATGACCTCGCGGCCGCGGTGCTGATCTGTATGTTGGGACAGGTAGAAACGGACAGGTTCTTCGGGACCGGCGGCCCACTGCAGCTCGAGCTCGTCGACGACCTTCTGCGCCAGCAGCACCGGCGCGTCGACCGCCGGGCGCACCGGCTCGACCGGCGTCAGGCTGAACTCGGCGGTGACCTTGAGGGTGTGGCGGCCGAGCAGCCCGCGGGCGACGAGGTGGCCCTGGCCGAGCACCGCCAGCAAGGTGGCCGGGCTGGGGGTCGCCAGCAGCGCGTCGACGCCGGCGCGGGCCGTCTCTTCCTGGCTCTGGCGGGCCGCCCCGGGACGGGGTGGCAGGGCGGCGGGCTCGGCGACCGGCAAATTGTCGTCGTCGTCGCCGCCGCAGGCGGGCCCGCCCGCGAGCACGAGCGCGAGGGCGAGGCCGCGGACCGGCCGGATCGAGGGCGCTGGCACGCGCGGAGGATAACAGGAACAAGCGCGGGCCGGATCGCGTAGGATCTGTCCGACCCGATGCTCGAGCCGCTGTTGACGCTCCAGGGCCCGGAAGCCCTCGAATTGGTCGAGACCAATCCGATCTTGGTAAAGGCCCTGATGGCCCCCTGGGCTCCCTGGCTGGCCTTTCTGTTCGGCACTCTGTGGGGCAGCTTCGCCAACGTGGCGATCTGGCGCCTGCCGCGCGGGCTGTCCGTCGTCCGTCCGGGCTCGGCGTGCCCCGCGTGCGAGACGCCGATCGCCTGGTACGACAACATCCCGGTCCTCTCGTACCTCCTGCTGCGCGGGCGCTGCCGCCGCTGCGGCGAGCCGTTCGCCCTGCGCTACCTCGTCGTCGAGCTGCTCGGCGGCGTGCTCAGCTTCACGCTGTACCTGCAGTTCGTGCTGCGGCCGATGGTCCAGGGCGGGCCGCCCGGCCTGCTCGAGTGGCTGCTGTGGTTCTGCTTCGGCCTCGGCCTGCTGATCGCCACTTACACCGACCTCGACCTGTGGCTGATCCCCGACGAGGTCGTCCTGCCGATCGCCGGCCTCGGCCTCGTGGCCGCCGCGGTCAGCCCGGCCACTCTCGGCGTCGGCGTCGTCGAGGCCGGGCTCGCGGCCGCGTGCGGTTACCTGCTGATCGCCGGCCTGCGCTGGGTCTACCTCCGCTACCGCGGCATCGAGGCGCTCGGCCTCGGCGACGGCAAGCTGCTCTGCATGATCGGCGCCTTCGGCGGCGCGCGCGGCCTGATGTGGACCCTCGCGGCCGGCGCGATCCAGGGCCTGCTCGTCGCGGTGCCGATGCTGCTCCTCGGCCGTCGCGTCGCCAACACCGCGCTCACCGAGGTCCACGGCGACGACCCCGAGCTCGGTGACGAGGATCCGGACGACGGCGTGCTCGGAGCGCGCGTCCCGTTCGGGCCCTTCCTGGCGCTCGCGGCCTTCGAGTATATGTTCCTCCGCGAGCACATCGAAGCCCTGTGGGCCGCGCTCGTTTCGCCGTGATCGAGATCCTGTCAGCCCCGATGGACGACGCGAGCTTCCCGTTGCCGCAGCTGCAATGGTTGGCGCTCGAGATCTTGCCCCGAGCCGCGCGCGGCTACGCCGACGTGGTGGCGGAGCTGGTGTTCGCGCTGCTGCTCGGGCTGCTGCTGCGGTTCGTGGTCTTGCCGCTGATGGTCCGCGCCAGCGCCAGCAACGACTGGGCGATCGACGACATCATCACCGCTCGCCTGCGCGACCGGGCCCTGCTCTGGTCGCTGCTCGCCGGCGTGGTCGCGGCGGTCCCCGACCTGCCGTGGAAGGCGCGCTCGATCGCCGTCGCCGAGAAGGTCGCCGCCGCGGCCCTGGCGCTGTCGGTGACGCTGACGCTGATGCGGATCGTGTCGGAGATCGTCGGCCGCAATCAATCGCCGGCCGGCGGCGGCACGACCCTCATCAAGTACATCATCAACTCGCTGCTGCTGCTGCTCGGCGGTGGCTCGATCCTCGGCCTGTTCGGGGTGTCGGTGTTCCCGGCCCTGACCGCCCTCGGCGTCGGCGGCCTCGCGGTCGCCCTGGCCTTCCAGGACACGCTGGCCAACGTGTTCGCCGGCGTCAACCTCAGCGCGTCGCGGCAGGTCCGCGTCGGCGACTTCATCAACGTCGACACCAAGATCGAGGGCTTCGTCACCGACATCGGCTGGCGCACCACCACCCTGCGCACCCTCGACGACCTCCTCATCTATATCCCCAACAAGCGCCTCGCCGAGGCGATGATGACCAACTTCAGCCGGCCCGACCCGACGATGTGGATCGAGGTGCCGATCCGGGTCGGGCTCGACGTCGACCCCGAGGTGCTCGAGGCGCTCCTGTTCGACGAGGTCCGGGTGGCGCGCGAGGTCGTGCCCGGCCTGCGCGACGCCCCCCCTGCCCTGCGCCTGCGCGTCGGCGAGTGGGCGCTCGAGGTCCGCCTGTTCGTGCCGATCCAGAACTTCGTCGACCGCAATCCCCTGACCACGACGATGGTCAAGCGCCTGCTGATCCGCCTGCGTCGCGAGGGCCTGGTGATCCCGCTGCCGCAGCGGGTGATCCACGTGCCCTCCGCGACCGCCGACACCTCCGCCGCGTCCGCAGAGTCACGCGACTGGCGGCCCTGATCGACCGCCCCGCCGACTGTCCGCACGATTGTCCGCGGCCGACGGCTGCATCACGCGCCGCGTCGCGCCGGTCGGACCCGACCGTCGGCCCGCAGGACCGCCCTGCGACCACGTCGGCGGCGATCCGGAGCGACGGCCGACGGCCTCGCGTAGACCCTGCGGCTGCAGATCGTAATTGCAGACCTGCGCCGGCGGAGCTCGCGTCGTCGACCGGCGCTGCGACGCGCCCTGAGCTGCAGCCGACGGCGTCGATCCGGAGCACTGCGCCATCGGGTCTGATCTGCAACACGGCGTGTCGTCGGCGAACTTGATTCGCGACGTCTTCGAGTCAGAATTGCGACAAGGCCCTCTGCACCCGTAATGGGGGCTTCGAGCGACATTTTGTTCGTGCAACTTCTTCGTGGCACGAACCCACGATCGTCGTGATCCGATCGACCCAGTGGCGTCGCTCACTGGACGACCCGGAGGATTGCTCGTGCCGAGACCCCAGCTCGCACACGGGAATGACCCCCTCCTGGCCATCGACCAACCGTAGACAAGTCGCCGGCGACTCCGGGCCCGGAGTCGCCGGTCTCGGGCGTCGGGCCGTAGACCGCCGGTCCGACGCCCGGGGCGGACCCAACTCCTGCACCCACGCCGGACCCTCCCTCCTCGCATGAAGTTCCCACGCGACGATCGATCACGGATGACGGCCGAGCTGGCGATCGAGGTGACGCTGCGTTATCCGCTGCCCTGGTTCTCACCCGGAGACCTCGGCCTGCAGGAGGTCCTGAGCCCGAGCCCGCGCCTGCTCGGAGCCACCGGCTTCCGCGGCCTGGCGGTGGCTCGCCTGGGCGGCTGGCCGAGCTTCGCCGCCGACCCGCAGCGCGCCACCACGGCCCTGCGATTTCTGACCTTCTGGGCGCTGCTCGGCGAGGACGGCGGCTTCTCCGAGGCCGACCTGCTGGCGGCGGTGCGCGGCAGCGAGGGTCTGCCCGAGAGCGTCCCCGCGGCCCTGCGCGCGTGGTGGGAGGTGGCCCGGCGCTGCCGGGCGGCGATGGGCCCGGCCTGGTGCGGCCGCCTGGCCGAGGACTTCGCCGACTGGCTCGACGCCAACCGCTGCGAGGCGCACTGGCGCGCCAAGATCGAGGCCGACGCCGCCTATCCGGCCCGCCAGGATCTGCTGCCGATCCGCGTCGCCAGCGTGGGGGTGGCCCCGGCGATCGACTTCCTCGAGTACGTCGGCGACTGCCCGCTGCCGCTGGCCGTGCGCAGCCACCCGGCCCACGCGGCGGTCCGCCGCTACGCCGCCCGCCTGGTCGCCGTCCAGGACGACCTCGTCGGCGTGGCCGAGGACCTCGCCTCGCACCGCCCCAACCTGCTCGGCTGCATGCTCCGCAACGAGGGCCTGAGCCCCGCCGCCGCCGCCGCCGAGGTCGAGGCGCTGCACGACGAGAGCCTGTGCGGCCTGACCGGCGCGTCGCAGCTGCTGCGCGCCGAATTCCCGCGCGTCGAGCCCGTGACCCGCTGGCTCCGCGCGGTCCAGACGCTCTGCCACGGCTTCGCCCGCTGGCACTCGACGTACCCGCTCGACCGCCACGTGACCCACCTGCCCTCGGGCCCGGGGCTGGCGATCGAGATCGAGTACGTGTGAGAGGATGCTTTCAAGGACATGTCCGCGAGGACATGCGCCGATGAGCATGCCATGACGGCCATGTCTTAATAAACATGTCTCATCGGCCACCCGTGATCGACCGAGACCGCGGAGCGGTCGCCGGCGAGCACGGGTCCTCCGGGCCGGCGCGTGCGCGGCCGCCCGACACGCCCGGTCGAACCCGCTCTCGAGCACGTCCTCGCGGGCTTCGTCGCGCCGCGTGAATGGGTCGCCGCCGCATCGCTCCGCCCCGGCTGCGAGCGCGCCGCGGCTCTCGCCTCGACGCCATTCATGCCCTTCTGGACATGCCCAATTCGACATGTCGCTCGGGGCATGTCCAGCCCGTCACGACGGCGGCCGCAGCCGTCGCGCCTGCATCCACTTCTCCAGCGTCGCGCGCTCCTCCTCCATGCGCTCGTCGCCGCGGATGTGCTCCCAGGCCTCGCGCAGCAGCGCGCGGGCGCGGGTGCGGTCGCGGCCGTCGTCGTACAGGGCGCGGGCCACGAGCGCGCGGGTCCAGGCGATCGTGCCCGGGTCGGCGTCGGGGCTCTGCAGCGCCAGCGACTGCTCGAGCAGCTCGGCCGAGCGGCCCGGGTGGCCGAGGCGGAACTCGATGTCGCCGAGGATCCGCAGCTCGTCGGCGCCGGCGTAGTCGTCGCCGCGGGCCTTGCGAATGATCGCCAGGCTCTCCGTGATCGATCGCCGGGCGTCCTCGAGGCGGCCGAGCTCGACCTCGAGCTCGCCGAGCCCGAACAGCGCGTCGCCGACCAGGTAGTGCCGGGGGCCGACGCGCTCGCGCAGGTTGGCGAGCACCCGGCGGAACATCGGCTCGGCCTCCGCGTACCGGCCGGCGCGCGACAGCGCCGACGCCAGCGCGGTGCGGATGTCGTCGGTCTTCGGGTGGTCCGGGCCGAGCTCGCGCTCGCTCAGGCTGGTCGCGCGGCGCAGGCGATCGATCGCGTCCTCGTCGCGCCCCTGCCACGCGTGCACCAGCGCGAGGTTGTGCAGCACCGTGGCGATCCGGTGGTGGTCGGGCCCGAGGTGGCGCTGCATCATCGCCAGGGCCCGCTCGTAGGCGGCCTCGGCCTCGTCGTAGCGGTGGACCGCGTACAGCGCCGCGCCCAGCGTCTCGACGGTGAACGCGACGTCCGGGTGGTCCTCGCCGAGGACCCGCTGCTGCCCGGCCAGCACCCGCTCGAGCAGCGGCAGCGCGCCCGCGCCGTCGGTCCGCTGCAGCGCGACGCCGGCGAGGAAGAACACGATCTCGAGCGTGCGCAGGTCGTCGGGGCCGAAGCGGCGCTCCACGATCGCCAGGGCGTTGCGCAGGTCGGCCTCGGCCGCGTCCAGCTCGCCGCGCTCGAGCGCGATCCGGCCGCGCATCGACAGGAAGGTCGCCTCGCGCGCGGGCGGGCGGCCGAGCCGCTCGAGCGCCGCGGTCAGCCGCGCCTCGAACACGGGCAGCTGATCGTAGCGGGCCTGCTCGAGCGCCGCGATCCACCACCAGTCGGTCAGCGCGTTGGCCATCGCCACGTCGTGGCGGCTGGCCTCCGCCTGCCACACCGCGGCCTCGAGCGAGCGGGCCGCGGCCTCGAACTCGCCGAGTTCGTCGGCCAGCACGCCCTCGAGGTGCAGCGCCTCGGCCACGAGCGGGCGGTAGCCCAGGGCCCGCGCCGCGGGGGTCAGGGTGCGCGCCTGGGCCAGCCCCTCGCGGTAGCGGCCGGCGTTCCAGAACGACTTGACCTCGGCGAGCCGGGCCCGCAGCGCCTCGACCTCGCGCCGGGTCTGCGGATCGGCGGGCGGCCGCACCGGGGCGGTGAGCGCCTCGACGTCGGCGCAGCTCGCCAGATCCGTCAGGCGATGCGCCGCGCGCACCGCCTGCTCCCCGGTCTCGCGATCGGCCGCCCGCAGGCGCTCGCCGAGGGCCTGCAGCTCGCGCAGGCGGGCGTCGAGGCACGAGGTCCGCAGGCCGAGCAGCGCCTCCGGCTGCTCGCCGTGGATCCACGTGGCCGCGCACGCCTCGGTGCGCATCGCCACCCACCGCGCGGCGTAGTCGTCGAGGGTCGCGGTGACCTCACGGACCGCCCCCGTCGACGCGCCTGCCTGCGTCAGCGCCAGAGTCACCTGCTCGCGCCGCTCGCCGTCCCACACCCCGGCCAGGTGCCGCGCCGCGCCGCGACACAGCCCGGGCTCGGCCGCGTAGGCATAGGCCGCCGTGCCCACCAGACCGGCGGCGATCACCGCCCCCGCCGCCGCGCGCAGGCGCCGGCCGGGCTCGCGCGCCAGGGCGACGAGCAGCGCGTCCATCGTCGGGAAGCGATCGGCGGGCGCGACCGACAGGCCGCGCAGCAGCGCCCGCCGGATGTGCCGCGGCACACGAGCGCCACGCGGCGGCGGCCGCAGCCGGCCCGCTCGCACCGCCGCCGCCAGCGACTCGACGGTGTCGCCGACGAACGGACGCGCGCCGTAGAGCGCGGCGTACAGCGCGACGCAGAAGCTGAATTGATCCGAGCGCGCCTCTGCCGGCCGCCCCGCGTGCTGCTCGGGCGCCATGTAGTTCGGCGTGCCGAGCACCGTCCCGGTCGCGGTCAGGTCGGCGAGCGCGGGCGTGCCGTCGCTCGAGATCGCGGTGCTCGCCAGCGGATCGTCGCCTGCCGCGCGCGCGAGCCCGAAGTCGACCACGCGGACCTGGCCGTCCTCGGTGACGAGCACGTTCTCCGGCTTGAAGTCGCGGTGCACCAGCCCGGCCGAGTGGGCCGCCGCCAGCCCGCGCCCCGCGAGCAGGAACCGCGCCAGGATCTCCCGCTGCGGCCGCGGCTCCGCCCGCAACCACGCCGCCAGAGTCTGGCCGCGGATGAACTCCATGGCGACGAAGATCCGGTCGCCGATCCGGCCGACGTCGTGGACCGCCGCGACGTTCGGGTGCATCAGCCGCGCCATCGCCTGGGCCTCGCGGAGCAGGCGCTCCTCGAGGTGGGGCCGGCGGCCGTACTGATGCGGCCGCAGCAGCTTGAGCGCCACCACGCGCCCGAGCTCCGGGTCGTGCGCCGCGTAGACCACCCCCATCGCCCCGGCCCCGAGCAGCGACGTGAGGACGTAGCGGCCCAGGCGCGCGCCGGGCTGCAGCGGGTCGTCGGCGCTCGTCCCCGGCTCCGGCTCACCGGGCGGGTCGGGCGTGCGCGCCAGCGCGCCGTCGCCGGACGGCACCTCGGTCGCGCCGCTCGCCAGCTCCGACAACAGCTCGCTGCAGGCCTCGCAGCGCGACGCGTGGGCCCAGGCGCGCTCGCGCGTGGCCGCAGTCGCCCGACCCTCGACCAGTTCGAGCAGCGTCTCCGTGCCCAGGCAGGGGCTCACCGGCGCAGACCGCATCGTTGCCCGTCCGTCTGGCTCACGATATCACCGCCGAGATGGCCACCGGGCGGGAAGGTCGAGACGAGAGCGCCGGCGCGAGCGACCTCGGCGATACGCGTCCGCACGACCCCCGCGGCGCAGTCGCTGGCGACGGTCCGCGTGGCAGCGACCCGCCCGACCCCGCCGAGGCTCGCCCCGCCACGACGGACCCTCGCGCTCCCGCTTCGCCTCGCACTCCCCCCGCGCTCGACCCTCGCACGTCCGCCGCGCCTGCCCCTCGCACTCCCGCCGCGAGCGACCCGCCCATCGCCGACCCTCGCAGCCCTGCCACCCTCGCCGCCGAGTTCGCGGCCGCGCGACCCGACCTCGCCGCGGGCGTCGACCTCGGCCGCGCGCTCGCCGACGCCCTCCTCGCCGCGGAACAGACCTGGCCGGGCGTCTCGCTGGCGCCGCGGCGCTTCTTCGCCTTCCTCGCCGACAAGGTGCAGCCCGGCCGGACCGTCGAAGCCGCCCTCGCCGAGCTCTGCGTCGCCGACCTGTGGCTCGCCTGCGCCTGCGTCGACCGCGACCCGCGGGCGCTGGCGGAGTTCGATCGCCTGCTCGTCCCGCTGGTCGAGCGCGCGGCCGGTCGTCGCGGCGCCACCGCGTCCGAGCGCGGCGACCTGCAGCAGATCGTCCGCGAGCGCCTGCTCATGCCGCGCACGAGCGAGCCGAGCGAGACGCGGATCGCCGAGTACTCCGGCCGCGGCAGCCTGCGCGCGTGGATCCGCGTGGTCGCCACGCGCGAGACCCTGCGCCTGCTGGCCCGCCCCCAGCGCGAGGTGGCGCTGGAGGACGACGCGGTCGAGGCGCTGATGCCCGCCGACGCCGGCCTCGAGGTCGAGCACCTCAAGCAGCTGTACCGCGAAGAATTCAGGCAGGCGTTCCGCGAGGCCGTCGCCGCCCTGACCGATCGCGAGCGCACGCTCCTGCGCCAGCACGCCCTCGACGGCCTCAGCATCGATCGCCTGGCCGACTTCTACGGCGTGCACCGGGCCACCACCGCCCGCTGGATCGACGCCGCCCGCAAGTCGATCCTCACGCGGACCCGCCGCGCCCTCGGCCAGCGCCTCCACGTGCCCGCCGCCGAGCTCGACAGCATCCTCCGCCTCATCGACAGCCGCCTCGACATCACCCTGCCGACCCTCCTGCGCGAGCCGGCCGGGGCCGAGCCGCCGCCCCGGCGCAAGTGAGCGCGAAGGACATGTCCCCCAGGACATGGCCGATCGCCGCCCGTCGCTCGTGACGTCTGTCCCCGGAGACATCTCGGCGCCGACCTCCTGCGCGAGCCGCCCCGTCGCAAGCGCTCGCGCAGGACATGTCCCCGAGGACATGGCCGATCGCCGCCGCGCGCCGCCCGGGGCGCCTGTCCCTGAAGACATCTCGACTCCGGCCGCCTGCGCGAGCCGCCCCGGCGCGAAAGACCGGGCAGGACATGTCCCCGCGGGCCCGTCGTCGCCCCTCGGCACTCCTCGTGACTCCTGTCCTTGAAGACGTGTCACGACCCGACCTCCGGCCGCGTGAGCTGCCCGGGCCCGTCGC
Source organism: Nannocystis punicea (assembly GCF_026965555.1). Taxonomy (GTDB): domain Bacteria; phylum Myxococcota_A; class Polyangia; order Nannocystales; family Nannocystaceae; genus Nannocystis; species Nannocystis punicea. The sequence goes on from NZ_CP114040.1 coordinate 7,154,608, forward strand.
GGGCCGTCCCCGACCCTCGTCGCGCCGCGCAATAAAATGTCCCGAGAGACAGGTTCATCCGAACCTCTGGCGACGGCGCGCACGCGCCCGTCTCTCGGGACAGACCTCGTGCCTGTCCCCGGGGCCACCTCGCTCCGCCCCTGCTCCATCGTGACGCCTGTCCCGGAAGACACCTCGAGCCGGACCTTCCGCGCGAGTCGCCCCGCGAAGGGCATGTCCACGAGGACCCGGCGTCGCCGCGCATCGCCCGTGGCACATGTCCCATGAGACATGCCACGACCCGACCTCCGGCTGCCTGAGCCGCCCGGGCCCGTCGCACGGCCGTGCTGGCCCTCGTCGCGCCGCACCAGGAAATGCTCACCCGAACTGCTGGCGACGGCGCGCACCCGCCTGTCTCTCGGGACAGACCTCGCGCACGTCCCCGGGGCCGTCCGTCCCCGCTCCGGCGAGCCGCCGGAGCTCGACCCTCCCGCCAGTGAGCGCATCGTCCCTCACCGCCTCCGCTTCGGCGGCCGCGGCGGCGGTCCCGGGCGCGGCGGCGGCGGCTGGGCGCGGGCGTCGGCGCGCAGGCGCAGGCCCGGGGGCAGCGCCGCGAACATCCGCGTCACGTCCTCGGCCCGCACCTCGCTGCGTCCGTTCCGCCCCCCGCTCTGCCCCTGGGGCCCGCCGCTGCCGCCGGGCCCGTCGGGTCCGGGAGGTGGCGTCTCGCACTTGCTGCACACGCTCGGCGGAGGCCCGCCCGGTCCGCCGTAGCCGCCGTCTCCGCCCGGCCCAGGAGGCCCGCCGGACACGTCGACCGCGACGACCCGCGCCAGCTCCGGGTAGCGCTCGTCGACCACCAGCAGCACCTCGCCCCCGGGTCCCCCCGGCCCGCCGGAGCCGCCGTTGCCGCCCGCGCCCCCCGCTCCGCGCGGATCGCTGCCCCGACCGCCCTGCCCGCCGGGACCGCCCGCGCCGCCCTCGCCGCCGCGAGCCACCACCGTCACGCCCTCGTCGAGGTCGAACAGGGTCATCGCCTCGTGATCGCCGGTCACCTTGATCAGCCCCGCCCGCTCGTACTTCGGCGTGCGCACGATCGTCACGAACGCGGTCAGCCGCGGCCCCGCCCCGCCGGGCCCGCCGGAGCCGCCGGCCCCGCCCGCGCCGCCGCGATCCTCGCCCCACTGGCCCTCCTGGCCGTGCGCGCCGACCTGTCCCGAGAGACCGACGGCGCGGATGCACGAGTACTCCGGATCGAAGTGACGCACCACCTCCTTGGTGCGGTCGAGGCGATAGGTCGCCTTGACGTCGAAGCCGAGCAGCGTGGCGAAGCTGTCCTCGCTGGCGCTGAACACCCCGTGCTCGATCGAGCCGCCGCGGGCCGCCATCGCGAACTCGGTCAGGTCCATCTTGCCGCGCGCCTCCCGGGCCTCGGCCGTCGGCGCCGCCGTCTCGAGCGTCAACGCCTCGTCGGGCTTCTTCTTGTCGATCGCCTCGGCGAGCACCTTGAACGGCCCGCTCTGGCCCGGGCACCACAGCTCGCCGGCGTCCGCGAACGCGAGGTCGATGCTGTGCACCTCGTACTTCTCCATGTTGACGGTGAAGGCCGACGCGTCGGCCCCGCCCGCGCTGGTCAGCCCGGCGAAGAACGCACAGCCGGTCGAGGACAGGCCGGCGAGCAACAACAACATGGCGCGGCGGATCACGGCTGCCCCTCCTCGTCCTGCTCGAGCACGCAGATCCGCCGGTCCGGGTCGCAGATCATGTTCGGGTACTCGACCTCGATCTTGGCCGCCGCGATCCCGCAGTCGGCATCGAAGTCCATCGGGTCGCACGCGCAGCCGAGCTGCTGGCCGCGGACGCAACCTGTCCCTTTGGGCAGGCACATCCCGGGTAGCTCGAGCGCCGCCTCCTCGGCAGTTTGCGCGCACTCCTGCGTGCGCCAGCAGTCCTCGGCGACCGCGCATGGTTCGCCGGCCAGCTGCTCGGACAGAGAGCAGCCGGCCAGGGCCAGCAGCGCCAGAGCGGAGCGGAAGAAGCTCGCGGGTCGCATCAGAACCTGACCTCCAGGTGCAGCCCTGCGCCGCCGCGCAGCGGCGCCGGGGCGAACGCCATCGACGTGCGCCGCTGCTCGCGCAGCTTCTTCAGGCGCGAGCGGGCGACCGCCGCAGTCACCACGCCGGCCACCAGCACCCCGATCCCGGCGGCCAGCACGAAGGTCGTCGCGTGGGCGTTGCGGATGATCTGCTGCCGCTTCGGATCGTCGACCGGTAGCGTGTAGTCGTTGTCCTGCTTGAGCTCCTTGAGCCGCTCGGGCGAGCCGAAGTAGAACAGGACGCCGCCGGCGATCGCGGTCGCTCCGCCGGCGATCGCCAGGCTCGCGCCGGCGATCGTGGTCGCGCCGGCGCGGCGGATCTTCTTGTTCACCGCCCGCGGGTCGGTCCCGCCGGCGCCGCCGCGCCCGCCTCCCTCGTGGTTCCACTCCGGCACCGGCGCCTCGGCCGTCAGCTCGGCGTCCCCGCCGGGCCCGGCCGCGACCGCCTGCCCCGGCAACCCCAGCGGCAGCACCGACGCGAGCAGCAGCGCGCGCCGGACCTTCGATCTCTGTCTCGACATGGCACCCCTTCCGCCCGGGGGACCCGCGCGCCCGGCCGGGGTCGCAGAAAAAATCGCGGCTGTTTTCGCGCGCGCCCGCTTCACGCGCGCCGGGGATTCACCTGCTCGTCGCCCGCGGGGCCCCGCCCGCCGCGCTCCGCAGGTTCACCCGGGCGCAGCCGGCCACCCGCGCCGGCTGGCATGTCCTCGTAAACATGCCCTTTTGAACATGCCCAAAGTCGCATGCCCTCAAGGACATGTCTTTTTAAACATACGCACTGGCGCCCCGCGCCGCCCTCACAGCCCGGCCGCGGCCGCCTTGGCCGCCGCGAGGTCGAGCAGGTCCTGCAGCGCGAAGTTGTAGTCGAGCACGTGCAGGCCGAGGAACCCGGGCGCGAACAGCGGCGCAGTGAAGTCGACCGGGTTGGTGCGGACGTCGTCCGCGTCGGGCTCGAGCGCGACCGCCAGGTAGTGCTCGCCGTCGACGTCGGCCTGGCACGACAGCCCGTAGAAGTCGCGCATGATCACGAACGGCGTGTCGATCGCCTGGCCGAAGTCGATCTTGGGGAACACCGCCTCCTGGTGCGTGAAGTTGGGAAAAAACGCCCCGCGGGCGCGGGCCGACCCGCCGCCGAGCGCGGCCGGGTTGGTGCACGCGACGTCGTTGCCGGCGATGTCGGGCGCCTGCGAGCCCGGCTCCGGCGGCAGCTCGGCCGCGTAGGTGCGGTAGGCCACCACGCAGCCGAGCTGTTCGGCGCTCTCGCACAGCGGGATCGTCGGCAGCGTCCCGCCGGCCTGCGTGTCGAACGGCACGCTGAACGACCCGCCGAGCAGGATCGCCGCCAGCAGCCGCTCGCGCAGGGCCGGGTCGGGCTCGACCACCTCCTGAAGCAGCCGCGTCGTCATGTACGTGCCCTGCGAGTGGCCGAAGATCAGCAGCGGCCGGCCGTCGGCGTGGCGCTCGAGGTAGCTCTCGAACGCGGCCAGCACGTCCTGGTACGCCGCGGTCAGCAGCGTCTCGAGCTCGGCGCTGCCGTAGGTCCCGATCGTCACCTGATGGTAGAGCGGCGCGAACATCCGGCACATCGAGGTGAAGCGGGCCGCCTGGTTGAGCAGCGGGTCGAGCTCTTGCTCGAGGTCGTCGAAGCTCTCTGTCTGGCCCGGCTGAAAGCGGATGTCGACCGTGGGATAGACGTAGAAGCAGTCGAACGCCGGCGCCGCGGCGATCGTGTGCTCGACGATCGCGGTGCCGCCGTCCGCCAGCAGCTCGGTCGCGGTCAGGTCGGCCGAGAGGCACGCGTCCGCCTCGACCGGCTTGTCCGGGTGACACAGCCACAGCGCCGGATCGTCGTAGCCCTCGAGCGGCGCCCCGGTCGTGCTCGCCTCGCCGCTCGTGCCGGTCGTCGGCGCGACCCCGGTCGTCGGGTCCGTCGTCCCGCTCGTCGTCGTGGTCGCCGCGCTCGCGGAGCCGTCGGTGCTGCCGGTCGAGGTCTCGCCGGCGGTGCCCCCACCGCCGCCGCCGCCGCAAGCGACGGCCGCGAGGAGGGCTACGACGACCAGGAGGCGAGAGGCGGAGGCGAGCATCGCCTCACGTAATGATCGGCGCGGGCCGCCTGTCAAGCGCCGCGGCAGGCGGGGCCGCGGGCCCTCGAGGCGCCCCGCGAGTCGACGAATCACCGCACTCGCCCCGCATTCACTGCACCCGCCCGCGGCCATTCACCGCAGCCCGCGAGCGGGCGCGGCCATCATTCGCACTTGCCGTGGATCAGCGGCGCCGCCTTCTTCTTGGTGACGATGTCCTGCGGATCACCGTCGGCCGAGTAATACCAATCCTTCGTCGGCTTGCCGGTGCCGAGATACGACGCCAGATCGCGGGCGACCTCCTCGGGCGTGGCCCACTGGGTGTTGTGGCCGATGTCGTCGACCTGCACCCCGTCGGGCCCGAGCGGGCGCTTGCCGTATTGCTTGAACCAGTACTCGAGCTTGCACTCGCCCACGGCCACGTCGAGCGCGGCGCGCAGCGCTTGCTGGTGCGGGTCGTCGTAGAAGAACCCGTCCTGGGTGGCCCACAGGATCAGCGTCGGTACGCCGAGGTCCTCCAGCCGCTGCGTATTGTCGGTCTGCAGCAGCGCCCGGGCCACGCCGATCCACGTGCCCATCCGCGTCGCCGCCGTCTCGGGCACGATCGAGGCCAGGAAGGCCGGATCGGCGGCAGGGTCGACCACCCACGCGCCCTCGATCCACGCCTGCGCGTCGGCGTCGGCGTCGAGCGGGCCGAGCGCGTAGACGTCGGCGGGGAACTGCAGGCCCTGGGCCTCGAAGCCGGCCTTCCACGCGCCCTCGACCGGCTCGGCGAGGATGTAGTCCTGCAGCACGACGTTGCCGACCACGCTCGCCGCCGTGCCGATCAGCACCAGCTTGTCGACGCGCTGCGGGTGCGACAGGCCCAGCTCCTGGGCGACGAAGCTGCCCATCGAGTGGCCGACGATCGACGCGCGGGTGATGCCCTTGGCGTCCATGAACGCGATCACGTCGTCGGCCATGTCGGCCGGCTCGAAGCAGTCGGCGGGGGCGGCCGCACATTCGGCCGCGGGCGGCATCGACGAGCCGCCGTGGCCGCGCTGGTCGAGCACGTACACGTGGTAGTCGTCGTCGAGCTGGTGGAACGCCAGCGCCGTCGGCATGAACGAGCGCGACGTATCGGTGTACCCGTGGAGGAAGATGACCACGTCGCCCTCGGGGTCCCCGAGCTCCTGGTAGGCCATGTCGATGCCGGTGGCCAGCGCGATCGTGTCCTGCTCGACCTTCGGCGGCTCGCCCCACGGATCGCAGCCCGCGGGAGCCACTGCCAGCGCTGCCAACAACGATGAATGACGAATCCCACGACGCATGAGCAGGTCCGGTCATAGGCCAGGACCGCAGGCCTCGCAACGGTGATTGCCCCGGCGTGAAATCAGGCCGATCGCGGCGACAACGTCCGGACAGCTGTGGCGAGCGCGACCCGCACGGCCTCGCGCGTGAACGGCTCGGCGAGTGCGGCCACGAAGCCCCGACTCGGCAACGCGTCGGCGATGGCGATGGCAACGGCGCCCTGCGGGACTTCGGCGTCCGCCTCGAGGATCCAGACATCGACGCGGACCCCGGCCGCCGTCGCGGTATCGCTCGCGCGCTCGACGGTGAGGCCGAGCTTCCGCAATGTAGCCACCAGTGCGTCGCGGGACGGAGAGCTCGCACCGACGATCCGCGCGTACAGGCCCGCGAACGGCGAGATCTCGGCCGCCGGCGCCTGCTCGACCAGCGGCAGCTCGAACCAGAACAGCGAGCCCTCGCCCTGCTCGCTGTGATAGCCGATCGAGCCGCCCATCAGCTCGACCAGCCGCTTGCACACGCTGAGCCCGAGGCCGGTGCCGCCGTGGCGGCGCGCGTAGGAGCCGTCGACCTGGGTGAACAGCTGGAACATCCGCTCGCGCGCCTGCTCGGGGATCCCGATCCCGGTGTCCTCGACCTCGACGCGCAGGCGCGACTCGCTCCGCCGCGCGCGCACCACCACGTCGCCGCGCGGGGTGAACTTGATCGCGTTGCCGACCAGGTTGAACAGCACCTGCCGCATGCGCCCCTGGTCGCCGACGATCGCCGCCGGCAGCCCCGGATCGACGACCACCGCCAGCCGGAGCCCGCGCGCCCGCGCCTGCGGCGTGAACAGCAGCACCACCGATTCGACCAGGCCCGCCGGGTCGAAGGGCGCCGTCGACAGCTCGATCTGCCCGGCCTCGATGCGCGACAGATCGAGGATGTCCTCGACGATTCGCAGCAGGTCGCGGCCGGCGCTGTCGATCGCGTCGGTGTAGCGGCGCTGCTCCGGATCGGCCACGTCCTCGCGCAGCAGCTCGTTCATGCCGATGACGATGTTGAGCGGCGTGCGCAGCTCGTGGCTCATCGTCGCCAGGAACTCCGACTTGAGCTGCGAGGCCCGCTGGGCCCCGTCGCGCGCGACCTCGGCCTCGTGATACGCGGCGCCGAGCTGGCGGCCCATCTCGACCACCGCGTGGGCGCTGGCGTCGAGCTCGGCGATCACGATCGGCGGCGGCTGGACCACGTACTCGCCGGCGCCGATCCGCCGCACCAGGCCGTCGATGGCGAGCAGCGGCGTGACGACCTCGGCGGAGATCTGGCGCGCGCGCCGGGCGATGAACCACAAGAACCCGCAATAGAACGCGACCAGGCCGAAGACCATCCAGCCGCCGATGCGGAACAGACGGTCGCCGAGGCTGGTGACCTGGGCGTAGATGTCGCGCTCGGGCGCGACGACGAGGAGCGTCCAGCCGGTCTGCGCCGCGGTGCCCCAGGCGACCACGTGCGGGCCCCGGAGGTCGAGCGCGGCCACGCCCTGCGGCGCGCCGCGGATCTTCTCGGCCAGCACCGCGAGGTCGGGGCGCTTGAACAGGTTGAAGTCGTCGGGCTTGAAGGTGTCCTGGGTGATCGCCTCGGTGTACGAGTGCTCGGTCAATTCATGCAGGCCCCAGTCGGCCTCGCCCGCCGGCGGCAATGCCAGCAGCGTGCCGTCCTTGCCGACCAGCACGCCGTAGCCGCTCCACGGCAGCTGCAGCTCGAGCACCTCGGCGATGATCGTCTTGGTCGTGATGTCGAGGCCGATCACGCCCTCGAGGAAGTCGCCGCGGTACACCGGGGCGATGCACGAGACCATCCAGCCCTGCCCCGCCGGATCGACGTACGCGTCGGTCCACACCGCCTCGCGCGCCGGGTTGTGCCTGGCGTCCGCCTCGTAATAAAAATTGTACGAGGGGATGTCCATCCGCGCGGCGTACTGCGCCAGGCTGTCGACCGCCGGCAGGATCCGGTTCAACGAGTCGAACGCGTTGAAGTACAGCTGGACGATCAGCGGATTGCTCGCCAGGATGTCGCGCATCACCGGATCGAGCTGGGCCGTGCGCGCGACCTTGTCGAGCTCGGCCGGCCCGATCGGCGTCGCCGCGCTGTAGTACACCGAGCTGCCGGGCGCGCCGGCCTCGGTGTAGAACACCCCGTCCGGCGAGGTCTTGTAGGTCGCGCGCTGCTCCGGCGTCAGCGCGTACGGCCGCGCCAGCGCCTCCTGCGTCTGCCGGGCGTAGAGCGTCGCCATCTGCCGCACGCCCGCGAGCTGGCCGTCGATGAGGGCCGCCTTGTGGACGGCGATCCGCGCCAGCTCGGCGTCGGCGATCTCGCGCACCGCCGCCAGGTTCTCGCGCGTGCCCGCGACGTTCGCCAGCAAGTAGACGGCGATCAGCGCGATCTCGACGAGCAACAACGGGAGCAGCGCGACCCGCAGGAAGGCGCGCCAGACGTGCTGTCGGAGCAGCAGTGGCGGGCGGACGGACAACTGCCCCTACGTATCACGAACCGACCGCCGCCGGGCCGTCCCGCGTGCGGGGCGCCAGGGCCGCCCCCGCAGGCTCGGAGCAGGCCCGATGAACCCGCGTGCGCCCGATTCACCGCAGGCGGGACGCCACGCCCGAGGACGGCCCGTGCGGCGATTGCGGGCGCCGCGGCGGACCGCGATCGATCGGCGCGGGTGCTGCCATTTCGGCCCACGGGGCCGGCGCGGACGCCTCCGCATCGGCGGTCCGCGTCATTTCGCGCGCGCCTCGCCGCGGCGGTCCCGCAGGGCCGCAGCCACGGCCTTGGCACCAGATGTCCCTTCGGACATCTCGCCACCGCCGCGCGCGGGCTACCATGACGACGGAGGAGACCATGGGCGTCCTGGCGATCTGGCGCTACCCCGTCAAGGCGATGCTCGGCGAGCCGCTCACCGAGGTCGAGGTCGATCACGCGGGCTGCACCGGCGATCGGCGCTACGTCGCCGTCGACGTCGACACCGGCGAGGCCATCGCCAACAAGCGCGGGCCGACGCACCCGGCGCTGCGGGCCTGCCGGGCCGCGCTGCTCGCCGATCGCGACGAGCCGGTGCCGCTGCGCGTGACCCTGCCCGACGGCGAGGTCGTCGAGGGCGCCGCGGTCGAGCCCGCCCTGTCGTCGCTGCTCGGCCGCCGCGTGCGCCTGCAGGCCGCCGGCGACGCCCCCGGCCGCTTCGCCGCGCCGGGCGGGCACCAGGACTTCGCCCCGGTGCACGTCCTCACCACCCGCACCCTCGCGCACCTGCGCGCGCTGCTGCCCGACGCGGCGTGGGACGTGCGCCGCTTCCGGCCCAACTTCCTGCTCGACGACGGCGACGAGCCGGGCGCCTTCTCCGAGGACGCGCTGCTCGGCCGTGACCTCCGCGGCCCCTCCGGCCTGGCGCTCGCGGTCGGCCTGCCCACCCCGCGCTGCGTCGTCGTCACGCGCGCGCACGAGGAGGTCCCCGCCGATCCACGCGTGCTGCGGACGATCGCCGACCACCACGAGTTCGACCTCGGCCCCTTCGGCCGCCACGCCTGCGCCGGCGCCTACGCCGAGACGCGCACGCCCGGCCGCGTCCGCGTCGGCGACGTCCTGGTCCCGACGGCCCCGCGACCTCCCCCGCGGCCGCGATCGCGGCCTCTCTGGCCCGCGTGCAGGCCCTGCTCGGCGCCGACGCGCCGTCCTGAGGGCTGGTCGTAGGGGCATGTCCTTCGAGACATGCCACGAAGTCCACCCTCACGGCGACCACCGACGCGAAGAGGTCGAGCTCGGCGGCCCTTCGCCAGAGCGAGGTCCGGCTTCCATGTCTTTTGAGACATGCCCTGACAGACATTCCCTAATAGACATTTTTATTCAGACATGTCCATCAAGACATCTGTATTGAATGACCGAAGCCCCTGCCGGCCCCAGCTCCCGCACCGCGCGGCCGGCCCGGGCGAACCACGTCAAGGCCGCGAGCGGCTCTCCGCGCGGCCGATGCAGTCCGCCAGGCGATTCAGGGCCGCGAGCGGCTCTCCGCGCGGCCGATGCAATCCGCCAGGCGATTCAAGGCCCCGAGCGGCTCTCCGCGCGGCCGATGCAATCCCCCAGGCGATTCAGGGCCGCGAGCGGCTCTCAGCGCGGCCGATGCAATCCGCCAGGCGATAGCCCGCCAGCGCCGCCCGGCGCATCGCCACCGCCCGCGAGGCCTGCAGATAGCGGCGGTCGAGCGCGATCGGGAACGCCGACGTCGCCCCTGCCGCGAGCGGGGCCAGCAGCGCGTCGCGCAGGCGGGCGTCGTACACGCTCGCGTCGGCGGCGCGGAAGCTCTCGTCGAGCCAGAGGTTCACCATCGCCTCCGCGCCCGTGGCGTCGGTCGACGCGGCCAGCTCCGCTTTCAGGATGCGGCGCGGGTTGGCGGCGACGATGCGGTTCTTGGCCGCCCGCTCGGTCTTCGGATCGTCGCCGAGCAGCTCGTCCCACACCGCGTGCAGCCGGGTCGGCGCGGCGCCGGGCGGCTGGACGAGGAAGGCGTTGCCGCCGAGGTCGCCCTGCGGCAGGTGTCGGGACGAGAACAGCGCCGCCGAGTGCAGCGGCTGGTGCGAGTCGCCGACCAGGTGGAGCACCCACGCCAGCGCGACCGCCCGCAGCTCGACCGGCAGGGTGCGATCGTCGAGCTCGCGCAGCGCGTTCGGCAGCGCCTGCTGCACCCCGACCGCGCGCATCGCCAGCGGCGGAGCCGCCGGCAGCGCATACGGGTCGATGTGGATCGGCTTGTTGTCGTAGTGCCACGTCGGGTTGTCGTGGCGCTTGACGTCGGCCAGGCGGCGCTCGAGCTCGGCCTTCTCCGGCCCGGCCGGCAGCGCCGCGCTCTGGTCCGCCAGCCGCTTCCCCTCGCCCTTCAGCAGGTCGGGCCAGGTCGCCGCGTGCATGAAGACCCACTGCTGCCGCGCGACGTCGTCGACCGGTCGGGCGGCGATCTCCGGCGGCATGCGGGCCGCGAAGTCCTCGGCGAAGCGAGGGTGACGGACGAGCAGCTCCGAGGCGTACACCTGCTGCGCCCGCGTCAGCTCGTCCCAGGCGATGCGCGCCACGATCCGGTGCCCGCTCTCGTTCCAGGCCCGCGCGGTGGCGGGCACGACGGCGATCGCCGCGGCGATCGCCCATCTCGCTGCAATCGCGTAGCGCATCCGTTCCTCCGAACATGAAGCGTACCGCAATTCCTTCAGGCTCTGCGCATTCCGTCGCGTCGGGATCCTCGCGATTCACCTGCGACCGTCGCTGCAGACGTCCCTCCATTCGCGGCTATCGTCGTTCTCCGCAGGCTCGACCGTTCGCCCGAGCGACGGGCGCAATGTCGCCCCACCACCCTTTCACGGTCGAGCGCGACGGGCATCGACCTGCACGGGTCCAGGGCGCAGCGCCCGCCTGCGCCCCGCGGGCTCGCTCAAGGACGGCCTCGCCCTGCGGCAGGCGTGGACCCGTGGTCGGCGGACGATCGCCGACTCGGCGCGACCGACCGTCGCGGACGTGGCCGCGGCCACGGGTCGCAGTAGAACCTGCGGATGACCGCCACGCCCCTGACCCCGTTCGCCGAAGGCCTCTGGCTGGACACCACGCCGGCGCGGATCCTCGGCATGCAGCTCACCGCCACCATGGCGGTGCTTCGTCTGGGTCAGGGCGAGCTGCTCCTCTACTCGCCGCTGGCGATGACCCGCGAGCGTCGAGCCGCCGTCGAGGCGCTCGGGCCCGTCGCCCACCTCTACGCCCCGAACACCTATCATCACCGCTGGATCGGCGAATGGGCGGCGGCCTTCCCCTTCGGCCCGGCTGCACGCCCCGAAGGGCCTGGCGAGCAAGCGCCGCGACCTCCGGATCGATCGCATCCACGGCGCGGAGCCCGAGCCGGCCTTCGTCGGCGTCGTCGACGAGGTGCCGATCGCGGGCTTCCGATTGGAGGAGAGCGTGCTCGTCTACCGGCCCGCACGCGCGCTGATCGTCGCCGACCTGGTCCACAACGTCGGCCGCCCGCCGGGCCGCTGGGCCGCCCTCTACACGCGAATGATGGGCTTTTACGATCGCGTCGCCCTGAGCCGCATGATCCGCTGGGCCTCCTTCCCCGACCGGGCCGGCGCGCGCGACAGCCTCGACCGATTGCTGGCGCTCCCGTTCGATCGCCTCGTCGTCGGCCACGGCGCCCCCCTCGCCGCGGGCGCGCACGAAGCCGTCGCTGCCGCCTATGCATGGTTGCCGGCCGTCGAGCGCTGAGGCGCCTGCACACCGCACGGTCCAGGTGACGGGCGCGGATCCCAGGAGCCCCTCACGGCGCGAGGGTCCTCGCCCCGCCGCGGGCCGGCTCGCGGCATCGCGATTGTATTAAGACAATTTTTGATCCTATCCTGGGACGCCGTGTCCGCCCGCCCCTGGACCCCCCGCCTGCGCCGCGCGAGCGGCCCGCTCTACGCCGCCATCGCCGACGCCATCGCCGCCGACATCACCCGCGGCAAGCTGCGCGCCGGCGAGCGCCTGCCGACGCACCGCGAGCTCGCAGAGGCCGTCGGCGCCTCGGTCGGGACCGTCACCCGCGCCTACGCCGAGGCCGAGCGGCGTGGCCTCGTGCGCGGTCAGGTCGGCAGCGGCACCTTCGTCCGCGACCTCACCGATCCGGCCTCGTACTCGCCGATGCTCGATCGCTCGCGCATCGATCTCGGCCCGACCGCGGCGCCGATCGTCGCCGGCGATCTCGGTCACTGCGCGCTGGCGGCCGCCCTCGCCGGCCTGGCCGCCCGCGCCGATCTCGGGGCCCTCGCCGGCTACCAGGCGCACGGCGGCAGCGAGGCCCAGCGGGCCGCCGGCGCGCGCTGGCTCGCCACCACCGGCGTCGACGCCGACCCCGACGAGATCACCGTGTGCAGCGGGGCCCAGCACGCCACCGTCCTCGCCCTGGCGGCCCTCGCCAGCCCGGCCGGCGTCCTGGTCGAGGAGCTCACCTACCCCGGCGCCCTCGCGGCCGCCGGATGGCTGCGCCTGCCGACCCACCCGGTCGCCCTGGACGAGCACGGCCTCGTGCCCGACGCGCTCGCGCGGGCCTGTCGAGACAGCGGCGCCAAGGTCCTCTACTGCACACCGACGCACCACAACCCGACCGCCGCGGTGATGCCGAAGGAGCGCCGCCTGGCGATCGTCGACATCTGCCGCGAGCACGGCGTCTCGATCGTCGAGAACGGCGCGCTCGCGCCGCTGGTCGCCGCTCCGCCGCCGCCCCTGGCCGCGCTCGCGCCCGAGCGCACCTATCACCTCTCCAGCCTGTCGAAGGCCACCATCCCCGCGCTCCGCGTCGGCTTCCTGCGCGCCCCCGCGGCGGCCCGGCGCGCGCTCGAGGTCGCCGCGGCGGCGACCGTGTGGTCGGGCTCGCCGCTGCTCGCCGAGATCGCCGCGCAGTGGATCACCGACGGCACCGCCGCCGCGATCCGCGACGCCCGGCGCGCCGAGGCGGCCGCGCGGCAGCAAGTCGCCGCCGCCCGGCTCGGACGCTGGCAGGTTCGATCGCACCCGACCGCGTACTTCCTGTGGCTCGAGCTCCCGCCGCAGCGCCGCGCCCTCGAGCTGGTCGAGCAGGCCCACGCGCGCGACCTGCTGATCGGCCCCTCGCACGTGTTCGCCGCCCGCCCCGGCAACGCCCCCAACGCGGTCCGCGTCTCGCTCGGCGCCGCCCGCTCGCGCGCCGAGCTCGATCGCGGCCTCACCATCCTCGCCGAGCTGCTCGACACCCCCGCCTGGAGCGCCCTGCAATGATTCACCGCGTCCTCGTCCTCGTCGCCGCGCTCGCCTCGATCGCCGCCTGCGACGCCCCCGCGCCCACGCGCCCCGAACCTGACGCGCCCGTCGCCGTCGAGCCGGTGGAGGCCCGCCTCGAGCGCGCCGAGCAATTCTTCCGCCTGCCCGAACTCGTCCGCGACAGCCTCAGCGGGCAGGTCTGGCTGCCGGACGACCGCTTCGTGCACTGGCCCGGCGTCGGTCCGAACCGCGGCACCTTCGAGGTCGTCGATCCGCGGGCCCGCACCACCACCCCGCTCCTGTCCCCCGCCGAGCTGCGCGCCGGACTGGCCGGCGTGGCGGTGCCCGAGGACTACCTGCGCTTCGCGCTCGCCCCGGACGGCACGCGGCTGGTGTTCCGGATCGGCGACAGGACCTTCGCGCTCGGCCTCGACGATCGCCGGATCGTCGCCCTCGCCGAGGACGACGTCGCGACCCACGTGCTCGCGCCCGACACGGTGCTCGCGGCCGATCGCGGCGCGCTCCTCGTCCGGCGCGGCGACGGCTTCGCGGTCCTGGCCGCCGACGGCCGCGTCCTCGTCGAACGCGACGGCCAGCCCGACGCGGCGTGGAAGCTCCAGCGGACCGCGTGGTCGCCCGACAGCCGGCACGTCGCGGTCTGGAGTCACGACGTCCACTCCGTCCACAAGGTCCCGCTCGTCGACTACACCAGCGCGATCGAGACGGTGACGCACGTGCCGTACGTGAAGACCGGCACGCCGCTGGTGCGCCGCGAGCTCCACCTCCTCGAGCCCGCGACCGGCCGCGTCGTGAAGGCCGCGCTCGGCGACGACGAATCGTACGACTGCCTGGCCGGCTGGCGCCCCGACGGCAGCGAGGCCCTCGTGCTGCGGCTCTCGCGGGACGGCAAGCGGCTCGATCTGCTCGCCGTCACGCCCGCGACCGGCGCCGCGCGCCTGCTCGTCCGCGAGGAGCGGCCCGAAAGTTTCGTCGCCGACGTCGGCTTCGACGAAGGCGGATGGCAACAGCAGGTCGTGCCGTTGCCGGACGGCCTGCTGTGGATCTCGGAGCGCGACGGCTGGCGCCACGTCTACCGCTATGATTACAGCGGCGAGCTCGCGGGCCGGATCACCCGCGGCGCGTTCCCTGTCCATCAGGTCCTCGCGGTCACGCCGCAGCGCGACGCGTTGCTCGTCGTCGCCTCCGCCGAGTCGGACGCGCCTTACGATCGCCTCGTCTATCGCGTGCCGATCGCCGGCGGCGACCTGACTCGCCTGTCCGCCGACGCCGGCCTGCATCGCCCGAGCCTCTCGCCGTCCCGCCGTTATTACGTCGACGGCCACTCCGCGCGCGCCCGGCCGCGCGCGTGGGACGTGATCGCGGTCGACGACGGCGCCGCGTTTCGCTACGCCGAGGCCGACGCGTCCGCCGTCGCCGCGCTCGGCTACCAGCCGCCCGAGGCGATCGTCGCCACCGCCGCCGACGGCGTCACTCGCCTTCACGGCGCCCTCTTCAAGCCCGCCGACTTCGATCCGCGCCGACGCTACGCGGTCCTCGACGTCATCTACGCCGGCCCGTTCGTCTCCGTCGTCCCGTGGTCCTACGTCGGCACCTCCGAGAGCCGGATCGCCGACGGCCTGGCCCAGATGGGCTTCGTCGTCATGGTCCTCGACGCGCGCGGCACCCCCGGGCGCGGCAAGGCGTTTCAGGACGCCACCTACGGCCGCCTCGGTCAGCTCGAGATCCCCGATCACCTCGCCGCCCTCGACCAGGCCGCCGCCACGCGCCCGTACATGGACCTCGAGCGGCTCGGCGTCTACGGCCACTCCTGGGGCGGCTACTTCGCGCTGCGGGCCATGCTCACCGCGCCCGATCGATTCGTCGCCGGCTACGCCGGCGCCCCCGGGGACCTCACCGAGGACGCCCTGTGCAACGAGCCCAACCTCGGCCTGCTCGCCGCCAATGCTGCCGGCTATCAGGCCGGTTCGAACCTCGCGCGCGCCGGCGACCTGCGCGGGGCCCTCAAGCTCATGCACGGCACCAGCGACGACCAGGCCCCGATGTCCACCACCATGCGCATGGCTGACGCCCTGATCCGCGCCGACAAGCGCTTCGAGCTCCTCATCATGCCCGGCACAGGCCACAACCCCGAGCCGCGCCGCTACTATTACGAAGACGTCCGGCGGTTCTTCGCCGACAAGCTCGGCCCGCCGCGGTAAGCTGACGGCGCGGCCCGGGGCCGCGCGCTGCACCCCACCTCGCCCACGAGCGCGTGAAATCACCGACAACCGCTCACGCACGCCGGCGATCGAGCCCTCGCGTGCACGCTGCATACGCTCGCCCGGGCGGACCTTTGCGACCATGAGAACCGTACGACGCGTCGTCGTTCACGCCCCCGATCCCGCCCGAGCCGCCGTCACCGACGCGGTCTGGCGCGCGGGCCTTGCCCCTTTGGACATGTCCTCCGGGACAGATCATCCTGCGGACGCGCTCGTCGTCCGCGTGGGCGGCGATCCGGGTCCGGCCGACCTGCGGCTCCCGGATGTCCCGCTCGCGGAGCTCGGCCCGGTCGCCTACGCCGAGCTGCGCCTGCTCGCCAGGCCCCCCGAGTCGACCTTCGACGACGTGGACGAGGACGATGAACCGGTCCCGGCCGCCCACGCGACCTCGTACGAGACGCCGACCCCGCCCGCGCCGCACCTCGTGCACCCGTACTTCCAGGCGAACGCCTTCGCCGGCCGCGACGCCGACCTCGCGGAGCTCGACGCCTGGCTCGCGCACGGCCAGCCCGCGCGGGTGATCACCGCGCCCGGCGGGCTCGGCAAGAGCGCGCTGGCGTGGGCGTGGGTCGAGCGGCGGCTCGCCGACGCGCCGCCGTGGGCCGGCTGCCTGTGGTTCAGCTTCTACGAGCGCGGCGCGGACTTCGACCAGCTGCTCCGTCGCCTCGCGGCCTACGCGGCCGGTGTGCCGCCCGCGGAGGCGTCCCACGCTCCGCGGGACGAGCTCGAGCGCCGGGTGCTCGCGGCCTTGCGGGCGCGACCGTTCCTGATCGTCGTCGACGGCCTCGAGCGGGCTCTGGTCGCGTACCACCGGCTCGGCGCGACCTCCCCGCCCGCCGAGGCCATCGACCTCCACGCGTGCACCGACCCGCGCGACGGCGAGTTCCTGCGCGCGCTCTGTCAGGCGAGCCCGTCGCGGCTGCTGGCGACCTCGCGGATCTTCCCGACCGACCTGCGCGACGGCGACGGCCTCGCCCCCGGCGTCGAGCTGCGCGCGCTCGAAGGCCTCGACCCCGCCGAGATCCCCACGCTGCTGCGCGAGCTCGGCCTCGAGCCGGACGTTCGATGGATCGGGCAAGCGACCCGGGCCATGGCGACGCTCGCTCACCACGCCTTGCTGTGGCGGCTGCTCGCAAGCTGCGGGCACGAAGGCCCCTGGCTCGTCGACGTCATCCTCCGCAGGGAGCCCGCCAGGTTGCGCGAGAGCATCCTCGAGGTCGCGTACGACGCCCTGCCGACTCGCGCCCGGCGCCTGCTGTCGCGGCTCGCCCCGCTGCACTACGCGGCCGAGCTCGACGACGTGCTCGGGCTCGTCGGCGCGCCGCTCGGACTGCGACGCCCGCCCCCGCCCCCGCGCGCCCGGCTGCGCGAGGTCGAGGGCAAGCTGGCCACCGAGCACTACTACGACCGACGGCGCAAGCTGCAGAATCGACGCGACGCGCTGCGTGACCGCTGCGCCGAGTGGGACATCTATCGCGCGCTCGCCGACACATACGAGCGCCACCCCGGGACTCGCGCCCACTACGCCGCCGTTCACGCCGACCTGTGCCTGCTCGAGACCCGCGGCTTCCTGGCGTGGGACCGCAGCAGCAACCGCTACGACCTCCATCCCGTCGTCCGCGCCTACGTGCTGGGGCGCCTCGACCGGGACGGCAACACCGCCCCGTCCCAGGCGATCGTCAACCACTTCGTCGAGGCCCCCCACGAGGTCGCCGAGGATGTCCGCTGCGTCGCCGACCTGCGGCGCTCGCTCGAGCTCTACCGCGCGTACGTCGGCATCGGCGACCTCGACGGCGCCTCGGAGGTCTACGAGGACCGCCTGAAGGACCCGCTCGACGCGCTCTCGGCGTACCCGGTGATGGTCGAGCTCCTGACCCCGCTGTTCCCGGACGGCCTGTTCGAGCCCCCGCACCTGGACAGCCATGACGCCAAGGTCCGGCGGATCTCCGACCTGGCGTACGCGCTCGGGCAGGTCGGGCGGGAACCCGACGCCGCGGCCATGCACGAGGTGGCGGTCCGCCTCGACCTCGAGCGCCGCCGAACCAGTCTGGTGCGCAGCCTCTGCGACCGCTCTCAGTCGCTCGCGGACGCCAACCGCACCCGCGCCGCGATGCACACCTTGAGCCTCGCCCGCCGATTGATGCTCGCCACGGACGGCAAGCAGACCGGCCCGCTCCACGACAACGTGACGCTGGCGACCGACCTCGGCCGCTGGGACGAGGCAGAGGCCGACATGGCGACCCTCGGCAAAGCACACGACACCGTCCGCCTCGACCTCTGCCGCGCCGCCATCGCGTTCGGCCGCGGCGAGGACCCGGCGCCGTTCCTCGCGGAAGCTTCGGTCTATCTCGGGAGAGACTGGTACGCGGAGATCGCCGCCGACTGGAATCTGCTCCACGGCCGCATCAAGGCCGCCAACGGCGAGTTCGCGGCGGCTCTGTCACACCTGTCGGAGGCGGTGCAGCTCGCCCACCGGATGGGCTCCGACAGCGCCCGCGCCCACGCCTGGCGCGCGGTCTGCCTCGCCAACCTCGACCGTCAGGCCGAGGCCCGCCAGGCGCTCGCCGACGCCCGCGCAGTCGCGACGCGCCGCGACAATCGCCTCGTCGCGGGCATCCTCGCGGCTGCCCACCTCGCGCTGGGCGAGCGCGACCTCGCCGGACCGCTGGCGCTCGCCGGCTACCGCGAGGCCTGGGCCGACGGCCCGCAGTTCTCGTGGTTCGACGACCTGCGCGTGTGCACCGGCGTGCTCGCCGAGCTCGGCCTGTCACCGCCCGAGCTGCCGAGCTTCGACCCGACCGGCGCGCCGCGGCTGTCCTTCGAGGACGAGATCGAGGCGCTCATCGCCGAGCTCGCGCCGCAACGCCCCGCCGGCGGCACCCCGCTCCTCCAGCTGGATCCGATGTTGTGCGAACCTCCCGCGAAGCCGGATCAGGGCCCGCCGCCCAGGCCCGGTCCGCCCGCGTTCGCGGTGAACGGGCGGGTGAAGATCGTCACCGACGCGCCGTGGCAAGCCGACGTGAACGACCAGGAAGGCGTCGTCTTCTGGCGCGAGCCGATGCAGGACCACACGGCCCGGGCCGAGACGCAGCGCTGGAAGTACGTCGTGTACGTGCCGGCGAAGAACGTGTACCGCACTGTGATCGAACGCCACCTCACCGCGCTCGAAGGCAGCGTCGAGCCCTCGTACTTTTTCGCCGAACGGGCCGAGATCTCGTTCGACGTCGTGGTGGACGACGACAGCTGGATCGCGGAGGGATGCCTGCGGCTCCCGGGCGAGACCTGGCGGACCTTCCACGCCGAGAAGGAGAACTACCTGCCCGAGGCCTGCCTAAAGACGTTCGACTGGGAGAACGGGATCCGCGGCCTGTCGCTGACGTTGCCCGGCGAGGTGACGATGAACAAGGCCGCGCTCGCGCAGGCGTTCGCCGCTCTCCTCGGTGTGGAGCAGATCGTCGAAGCCCCGGGCCCGGACTCGATGATGATGAGACCGTAGCGCGCTGGCACCCTTCGCGGTGCGTTCATTGTCCCGCGAGGAATTCGCCCCATCGGTCCGATTCGGCGATCTCGCGCAGCACCCGGTTGCGCTCGACCAGGAAGCCGCGCATGTAGCGGGTGAGGACCAGGGCGTCGGCGAGTCGACCGAGCGGGCCGAGCGGCGACGTGAAGTCGAAGCGGTCGCGCATGATCGTGCAGTCGCCGTCGGCCTCGAACAAATGATCGTGGTCGAAGCGGGCGAACGCGCCGCGCACCATCGAGTCGCGGAACCGACGCGGGCGCTCGAACAGCGTGATCCTGCTGGTGAGCGTCTGCCACACGCCGAAGTGACGGGCCCGCCAGGTGACCTCGTCGCCCGGGCCGAGGAGGCCGCGGACGACGCCGGCGACCGCTCGCTCGCCGGTCTCGCCCGCGCCGGCGAGGTGGACGTCCACGCTGCGGGCGAGGTCGAAGCAGCGCTCGATCGGGGCGCGGATGGGCGTGACGAGCTCGAGGATCGGCATCGGTGACGAACGCGTGGTTCACGGATCGAGCACGACGACGAAGCCGTCCCGGCCGCCCTTGGAGGCCCTGGCGCCCCCGCCGAGGTCGATCGCGCCGAGGAAGCCGCCGGTGACTGCGACGGTGCCCGCGGCGGAGCCGACGATGTCGCCGCTGAGTTGATCGTCGGCGCCTCCGAGGCTCCTGCTCCAGCCGTGCTCGCCCTTCGGGCTGAACTTGCCGACGAACACCTCGCCCTTGTCGAGCGCGACCAGCGGCGCGCCGCCGAGCTCGCACTGGTCCGCGTATTGGCCGGTGACGAGGATGTTGTCGAGGCCGTCGACCGCGACGTCCTGGCCCAGCGAGTAGACGAGGACGCAGAGCTTCCGGCTCCACAGGTGCGCGCCGTCGGCGTCGAACTGGGCCAGGTAGCTGAAGACCAGCGGCTCTTTGAGCAGGCCGCCGCCGAAGTCGACGCCGCCGTTGACCGCCCCCGTGATCGAGACGCGCCCCTTGCTGTCGACGGCCACTGCGTTGGCGCTCTGGCCGCCCACATCGCCGAAGCGCTTGCCCCACACGGTGCCGCCCGCGGGGTCGAGCTTGAACAGAAAGATGTCCTCGGAGCCGACTGCCATCAGCGGACCGCTGCCGGGGTCGATCGTGCCCCAGAACAGCCCCGTCACGTAGGCGTTGCCGGCCGCGTCGACGGCGATGCCGACGCCGTGCTGGGCCACCGAGTCGCCGATCGCCCGGCTCCACACGTGCGCGCCCGCGGCCGTGAACCGGGCGACGAAGATGTCGGCGTCGCCCTGCCCGTTCAGGGCCGCGTCGTCGAGATCCAACTTGCCGTAGAAGCCGCCGGTCAACAGGATGTCGCCGTTGTCCGCGATGGCCAGGTCCTGCACTGCGGTGTGCTCGCCGGCGTTGAACGACTTGCTCCACACGTGCGCGCCGTCGCCGTCCAGCTTGGCGAGGAAGATGTCGGCCGCCGGCGACGGGTTCTCCAGCGGACCGCCGCCGAAGTCGATCGCGCCGTGGAAGTAGCCGGCGAGCACGATGTCCCCGGCGGGCGTGACCGCGAACCCGAGCTCCGGCCCGCCCTGGTCGTCCGCGTCGCCGAAGCGCTCGCTCCACAGCAGCTCGCCGGTGGGCGAGAACTTGGCGAGGAACACATCGCGGCCGGCGTTGGTCAACACCCCGCCGCCGAAGTCGATCGGGCCGTTGCCCCACGCGGCGACCACGACGTTGCCGGCGCCGTCGAAGCCGACGCGCCGGCCCTGGTCGTCGCCGCCCTGGCCGAACGTCAGGCCCCACGCGAACGCGCCGTCGCCCACGCACGGGTCGTCGCCGTCGCAGTCCTCGTCGCCCGGTTCGTCGCAGGTCTCGGGCCCCGGCACGACCTCGCCGACGCACGGACCCCAGGTCTCGTCGGGGCCGCACTGCTGCTCGCCGGCCTGACACTGGCCGACCCCCTCGGTGCCGTCCGGGCCGCCGTAGCAGCTCCGCGAATCGCCCGCGACGCACTCGCCCAGACCGTCGGTCGTGCTCGTGACCGCGGTGGTGGCGCCCTGCGTCGCGCCGGAGGTCGTCGTGGTGCCGCTCGTCGTGGGGGCGTCCATCGTCGGGTCGACGCTCGTCGTGGTGCCCTGTGATTCGCTGGCCGCGGTCGTCGTCGTCGTCGCAGTCGTCGTGTCGGTCGCGGTCGGCTCGCCTGGAGTCCCGGAGCAGGCCGCGAGGAATGCAGAGAGCACAGCCCATGCGAGCCGTCGCGTGCGCCCCACGGCCATCCTCGACTTCGACTCGGGAGCGTTCACGCGACCAACCTCGGGGATCGAGTTCATGATGCGTCTTGCGCGCCGGCGATATTTCTCTTTAAAAAATCGTCGCGCGTGGTGACGATTTCTCTCATCGGCACCGAGCCAGCCGACCGCCTGAAGGGCAGAGTACCATGCACCCGGCCCTGCCCCGACAGCGCGCAGTGCGAAGCGCACGCCCGGCCGAGCGGCCGACCCGCGGCTCGGCGTCCGCGCGGCTCGCCTCCGTTCGTGGAAGTGCAGCTCGAGGCCTCGCGCAGCGAGGAATCCGTCGGGAGTCCTGGCCGCCTGCGACGGGTCCTTCCGCGGCAAGCGGTGAGACCGGCCAACTCCAGCCACGCCTGCAACTCGGCCGCCGGAAGGACCGCCGAGCATCCTCGGGACGCGCGTGACGCCCCGCTCCCGACGAGACGCCCGTCG
This sequence comes from Nannocystis punicea, assembly GCF_026965555.1. Lineage (GTDB taxonomy): Bacteria > Myxococcota_A > Polyangia > Nannocystales > Nannocystaceae > Nannocystis > Nannocystis punicea. The sequence goes on from NZ_CP114040.1 coordinate 7,176,323, forward strand.
GAACGCACGGCATCGGCGATACGTAGCTCCACCACCCTCAGGAAGATCCGTGTCGGAGCGGCTCGGCGTCGTGTCCTGTGATTCGCGACGATGCTCGACGGTCGAGCGACTCGCGCTCGAGCATCGGCATGGGTCTCGACGCAGCGCAGCGGGCGACGCCGCCGAGCGAGGCGGTCAAGCGCGGTCGCAGGTCACGACCGCGTTGCGCAGCTCGTAGCTCAGCAGCATCTCCGACCAGCCGACGTCGGGCGCGCGCTCGAGGCGGACCCCGGGGACGCGGAGCAGCGCGTCGAGGAACATGCGCGTCTCGTGCAGCGCGACCTGTTTGCCGGGGCAGTGATGCGCGCCGGCGCCGAAGCTGAGGAAGGCGCCGTTGGTGTTGAGCCGCTCGGCCCGATCGGGGTCGAGCGCGCGCGGGCACGGACCGACCGCGGCCTCGTCCTCGTGGATGGCCCGCAGGTCGAGCGCGTACTTCTCCGCGCGTGCGTCCGGCTGGTCGGCCTTGCGCCGGTAGAGCAGCGAGGCGATCGGCTCGAGCCGGAGGATCTCGTTCAAGATCGCGAACTGACGCGCCTCGTCGCCTGCGAGGAAATCTGCGCGCAGCTCCGGGCGATCGAACAGGTGCCAGGCGGCCATGACGATGAACTCGCGCGTCGTCACCATCCCGGCGGCGGCGTAGGTCATGCACTCGGTGAGGATCGCCCGCCGCGAGGCCCCCTTGGCGAGGAGCTCGGAGAGGAGGTCGTCCTGCGGCGATTGGCGGCGAACGCGGAGCGCCGGCGTGATGTCGTGGGCATAGAAGCTCAGCATCGCCTGCCCCTTCCGGAGGCCGGCGGACAGCCTGGCGAACAAGCTCTGCCGGTGGTGCCGGCCGGCCGACAGCATGACCGCCAGCCGCCGCGCCATCCGCGGGATGTCGCTGTCGGTGAGCCCGACGATGTTGGCCGCGACCGCCACGGTCAGCTCGAAGCTGATGACATCGAGCTGGGCCCGCCCGTCCCGCCGGAGCTGGGCGAGCAGCCGCGACGTCTCCCGCTCGATGATCGCGTGGTAGCGGCTGGTGATCGCCTTCGGGGTGAAGAAGCGGGCGATGCCCGTGCGCTTCTCCCGGTGCGGGGCGCCGTCGAGGAAGAACACCGGCGACTTGTCCGGATCGCTGGTGTCGACGTACTCCGCCCCGGCGCCCGCCTGCAGCAGCTCCTTGCTCAGCAAGATCTCCCGCGCCCGGTCGTACGCGCGGACGCGCTCGGCCCCGGGCTCGATCTTGAGCCGCTGCGCCACGACGGACGCGCTCTTGCTGTCGTCGCGGGTGGAGGTAAAAGGACATTTCGCCGCAGAATCCGCGCTCATCGCCGCCCAGCTCCCCGTCTCGGTCTATGAGACACTGTGTATCATAAATGGTCTCCGACCCCTCAGCAACCGACGCCCGGCAGGTGCGCACCCGCGCCAAGCTCCTGCGCGCGATGCTCACGCTGCTCGAGCAGGGGCCGTTCGAGGGCATCACGGTGCGCGCGCTCGCCGCGGAGGCGGGGGTCGGCTACGCGACCTTCTTCCGCCACTACCCGGACAAGGAGGCGCTGCTCGACGACCTCGCCGCCAACGAGATCGCCGGGCTGCTCGGCGAGGCGATGCCGCTGTTCTCCGCCGAGAACACGGGCCGGGCCTGCGTCGCGCTGTTCGAGTTCATCTCGCGGCGCCAGGCCCTGTGGCGCGCGCTGCTGACGGGCGGCGCGGCGCCGCGGCTGCGCGAGCAGTTCGTCGGCCAGGCGCGCAAACTGGCGGCAGGCTCCGTCACGACCCCCGCGTCCCTCTGCCCGATCGACCTGCGCGTCACCTTCGCGACGTCGGCGACGATCGAGATCATCGGCTGGTGGCTGAGAGAGCCCGAGGAGCTGCCGATCGAGACGATCGCGGGGATCCTCGATCGACTGGTGATCACGCCGACGGTCGCGGAGCGCTAGCAGTCGACGCGCGCGGCGAACCTGCCGCGGGTGCCGGTAACTCCGCCCCCACGACCCCTGTGCCGCACCTGCGAGGCGCTCGACGACATGTTCGGCGAGCGGCACAAGAACAACCCCAGTGGCGCGAATGGTGGCACCAGGCCTTCCGAACACTCGTTTCGCTGCAGCAAGCCCGGCCCTGGCGCTGTATGCCTACACACGATCCTGCTACGCCTCGAACATGCAGCTCCCGCTCGCCCAACTCCTCCGCGCCTACATCCGCGCTTTCTCGGCCCGACCCGACGTATCGATCATCGACGCCGCGTTCGCTCCCCCGCTCACCGCCGAGGAGCGGGCCGGTCTCCCGCTGCCTCCGGAGCTCGACGTGTTCGCGGAGACCCTCGGCGGCGTCGAGTTCACATGGAGGTTCGAGCAGGACCAGCACGACCCCGACCGGAGCAAGGGAGAAAACGGCGGACGCCTGGCGATCCCGTCGATCCGGAATTTCGCATGGCACCCGCGGCCGAGCGGTGTGCGCGGCAACTTCGCCGCGCGCGCTGTTCTCGACTCCATGACCCCCGAGGGCATCGGCTGGTGGATCCACCGCGCCAACGAGTCACCGAAGCAGGCCCGGACGGCCTTCGAGGACGCCAACGACTGCACGCTGAAGCCCATGGACTCGCTCCAGGCCTATCTCACCATGGGGGCCCGTTACGCCTTTGTATGGTACTGGCAAGCCGGGACCGGGGCAGGCCGGGGTTATTACGACCGCCTGCGCCGCGCGAGCGTCCCGTTGAACACGTCCACGGCCAAGATCGAGGCCCGCCTGGTCGCGGTCGGACTGCTACCGGAGGAGGCGGCCGGCCTCTACAAGTGGCTCGGCGCCAGCGTGGTGCTGCTCCTGCACCGCGAAGGCAGCCGAACGACGCCGAATACCACGTCGTCCTCCGAGAAGCCCCCGGCCGACACCGCCGAGAATTCGGCAGTGACCCACGCCGCCGCCGCGAAGGCGACCGGCGACAAGGCAGCCAAGAAACCCGCCGCCGCCACCAAGGCGACCGGCAAGAAGACAGCCAAGAAGCCCGCCGCCGGGAAGACTGGCAAGAAGACCGCGTGACGACGGGTGGCCCAGGTCCGGCACGTCCTCGCCGCCGCCCCCGCTCACCCACGAGCATCCTCGGATGAGACTGCACCCGGAGCGACTCGTCTGCTCAGGAACCGGCGCCCGCGCCCGGAGCCTGAATCATGGATTGGGCGAAGACCCCGTGAAGAAGACAGTGACCGGCTGCATTCCATGCATGGGAATGCCCCCAAGCTTCGGCCGAAGGCATTGTCTTCACTGCTCTTGAGTAGAGAGACTGACCGTGAGACCACTTGCTTGGTTCAGGTCCATATAGTTGGGCCTTCTCCTCGGGTGGCTTGACAGCCATTCCCCAGAGATTGGCGACCTCCGAGATTTCTTGGAATCGCAGGGGCCGCTCCGATCGCCCCATGGCATGAGGACCGCGCGAACCGACCCCGCGTCCCTGGACGATGCGCGAATTTTGACAGGCCTCCGACGGGAGCGCAATATCGCGCATGAAAGCGCTGCCGCAGCCCGATGATCGGGCCGGCGGATACGGACCACTCATCGAGCAGGGCTCGACGGGAGCAAGGGACAGTGCCGGACGTACTTGCCGCCAGATCTCGCCGTGACCCCAACTCGTCGTCCGAGGCCGAGCTCCGCGCGCAGCTCCACAAGTGCCTGCTCGTCGCCTTTCCGCCGGACGAGCTGCGCCGCGTGCTCGCGCCGGTGGTCCCGGCGCTGTTCTTTCACCATATCGATCCGGGCTCGCCGGCGTCCTTCACCGAACAGGTCATCCGGCGGCTCCACGAGGAGGGGCTGCTCCCGCACCACGCCGGCACGATCCTCGGCACGCTGCTCGCGGAGCGTCCGGCGCTGACGGAGCAGTTCCACGCGTTCGCGCGCATGTGGAACGTCGAGCTCCCGCACGCGGCGGCGGGTCCGACCCATGACAGCCCCGCCGATGTCTGCACGCTCGTCGAGCAGCTCGACCGCGACCTGCGTGCCCGCGAGAGCGCCGACCAGGCCGGGCTGCTGGCCCTAAACCGCCGCATTCATGGCCTGGCCGAGCAGATCCGGGCCCGCCTCGGCTTCCCGAAGATCGGCCAGCTGCGCGCCGGTTGCCGGCTCTTGCAGCCGATCGGCAGCGGCAGCTTCGGCAGCGTATGGCTGGCCGACGGCGGCAAGTTCCTGGCCGTCAAGGCGTTCCACCTCGACAAGCTCGAGACCGACGTGATGCTGTGCCGCTTCCTCCGCAGCATCACGGCGATGCGCCGCCTCCACGACGACCGACGGTGCCCCGATTCGATCATCCGGCTCCACGACGTCGACCTCTCGACCCTCTCCTTCGCGATGGAGCACGCCAGCCTCGGCACCCTCGAGGACCCGCGGGTGTTCCATTGGGGCTTCGACAAGAAGATCGACGTCGTCTACCGCCTGTGCCAGGCGATGGAGTTCGCGCACGGGCTCGGGGTGGTCCACCGCGATCTCAAGCCCAACAACATCCTGCTCGCCGATGGCGATCGGCCGATCATCACCGACTTCGACCTGGTCGCGTTCCGCCACAAGGACTCGACCGTCGGCGGCTCGTCGGCCGTGCTCGGCTCGCTGACCTTCGCGGCGCCCGAGCAGCTGCTCAACCCGCACGAGGCGACCGAGCAAGCCGACATCTACAGCCTCGGCCGGCTGATGTACTTCCTGCTGCTGAAGCGACTGCCGGCGCCTGCCCTGCGCGGTCCGACGGAGGTCGCAGAGATCGACGGGGTGCCGCGGCCGTACCTCGAGGTGATCCGCCGGGCGACGGAGCACGACATCCGCGATCGCTACCGCAGCGTCACGGAGATGCTGCTCGACATCCAGCGGGCGCAGACCGGCTGGGCGAAGATCACGACGATGTGGCGGCGGGGCGCCCGCTGGTCGCGGAACAACCGCGGTCCGCTGGGCTTCGCCTCGACGCTGGCGCTCGCCGGGCTCACGGTGGTCGGCATCCAGGAACACAACCGTCGGACCCTCGCGGAGCTCAACGTGCGCTTCGATCTCGCCAGCACGCAGATCGCGGAGACCCAGGGCCAGCGCGAGGCCAAGCTGCAGCAGCTGTTGGCGGAGAGGGAGGAGGTGTGCGCGCTCGACATCGAGATCGCCCGGATGACCGACAGCGACCCCGCGCTGCCGAGCAAGCTGACGCGCCGGCGCCAGCTCGACGAATCGCTCGCGCGCACCAGCCAGGAGCTGAGCGCGCTGAGCGAGGCGCTGCACGAGCAATGGGACCGGCTCGACGAGGTCCGCCGTGCGGCGCGCGAGCACGGCGGCCTCGCCGATGGGCCGCCCGCAGGCACGCTCGCCGTGATCGACCTCGACCTGTCCGTCGTGCCAGCGCGGCCCGAGCCCGCCCCGGCGCCGAGCATCTGCGACCCGATCGACGCACCGACCGCGCCCGCCGAACCGCCGACCCCGCCGGACAAGAAGCGGGTCCAGCCGAAGCCGCCGCCTGCGCCGAAGCTCCCGACCGAGAAGTCCGTCCACGGGGCGCTCGAGCTGGCGCTCGAGCGCGACTGCAGCGCCGATATCCAATTCCGACAGGACGTCACGTTGCAGCTGCGCCTGGTGGCGGGGCGCTTCCGGCTCGACAACCTCGAGACGCCGAATTCGCTGTGGCGCTGCATCTCCGGCGTCGTCGCGCGCTTCGAGGTGCCGTCGTTCGCCGGCAGCGAACGATATCGATCGACCGTGACGTTGCCGAGGATGACGCTCAATCACATCACCACGAGGTAATCATGCCGGTCCTATCGTTCATGCTATCGACGTTGCTCCTGCCGCCGCCCGAGGCGCCGCCGGTCACCGACCTGCCGGCCCTGCTCGACCGCGCCTACCGGGCCCAGGTCGCGGCTCAGGAGCGCGAGCGCGAGGCCGAGGGGCTCGCGTCGACCGACCCGCGGCGGGCCGCCGGGCTGCACGCGGCGATACGCCTTTGGGTGAGCTCCGCGGAAGACCTCGACCGCGCCGGCCGGGCCGCGACGCCGGAGACGGCGGGCTGGCGGTCCAAGCGGGCGAATCGCGCCATCGAGGCGACCCAGGTGATGTTCGAGGCGGAGCGGGTGCGGACGCTCATCTTCGACGCCCCGCAGTCGTGCCCGAGCCATCTGTCGAAGGCGAGGCAGGAATTCATAGCACCCGCGCTCGCCGCGGTCGGCGACGACGACGCCTCCACCGACCTGCGCGTCATGCTGGGGAACCTCGAGCGCCGTATCGCCGGCCGCTGCCCTGCGGAGCCGACGCCGCCCGAGCCGAAGGTCGCCGACGATGTGTTCCGCGCCTCGCGGGCGCGGCTCGCGGTGCTGGGGACCAGCGCGACCGCTGCCCTCGCCCTCGGGATCGTCGCCGTCGCGGAGTACGGCTGGATCCGCACCGACGGTCCGCTGCACCGGCAGATCCAGGCGGCGGCCCAGCAGACCGCGGGCTACGACCCCAATTCGCCCGATCTGTGCAAGGGCGACTGGGCCCGCGGCACCGCCGTCGAGCCCCTGTGCGAACGCCACCAGACCGGGCGGACCGCGATGCTCACCACCGCGGCGCTGTCCGGAGTGTTTCTGCTGACGACCGCCGTCGTCGCGGTCGTGCACGGGTGCGCGCGGCGGGGCGCGTGCGAGTCGAGGCGGTCGCAGCTGCGCGTCGCCGGCGAGTTCGCGCCCGGCGGCGCGCTCCTGCAGATCGGGGGACGATTCTGACTGCACTACGCCGGCCTTCGCGCCCTGCGAAGCGCCGCCCGACCCCGCCATGAATGGTTATCCTTCCTGCGATTCGGAGACGAGCATGTATATACCCCACATCGTGACAATGATGCTATCATCGACGCTGTTCACATTATCCGCGTGCAGCATCGCGCCCGCCGGCCACTGCTACCCCGAGGACCCCGCCGAGTGCGACTGGCCGCCCGACGACTCCGAGACGTCCGTCGAGAAAGCGGCGGAGGAGGCCGAGAAAGAGGCGGAGGAGGCCGAGTGCGGCGAAACACCGGGAATGGCCTGCGTCCCCGCCGGTGAATTCACGCGCGGCGGCCCGGGCTTCGACTGGAACTACCCGCAGCGAAAGGCGTGGATCAGCGAGTTCGAGATCGATGTCCGCGAGGTCTCGATCGCGGAGTACAAGCAGTGCGAGGCGGCCGGGGTGTGCGTCGCAGTCACGCAAGAGGCCCCCGACGATCGCCCGGTCGAAATCCAGTGGGGCCTGGCCGCGACGTACTGTGAGTGGCGACAGGCCCGTCTGCCGACCGAGGCCGAGTGGGAGAAGGCGGCCCGCGGCGCCCTCGACGTGCGCCACTACCCGTGGGGCGACGCGGAGCCCGATTGCGATCAGATGAATCATGCCCCGTGCCAGGACCCGCCCGCGCTGGTGGCGACGGGCGTGAACCCCGGCGGCGAGTCGCCGTACGGACTGCTCCACATGAGCGGGAACGCAGGAGAGTGGGTCGCCGATTGGACGACGGAATCGGGCCCGAGCCAGTTTCCCTACTATGATTATTACCTCACCGCGCCCTACGAGGACCCCCAGGGGCCCGCGTCCGGCGACCTGCGGGCCTGGAAAGGTGGAAGCTATCGGGACACCAGCCCCTTGGCCGGCCACATCGCCATGCACGCCCACGCGAATCCCCTCATCCGGGCCGGGTTCCGCTGCGCCCGCTCGCGCTGACGGACGGTGCGCGAGCGCCGGCCCGCCTCGGCCGGAGGTCCTCGCCCCGCGGCAGGGCGAGGTCGAGGGTTCAGGTTCCGATCGAGGACGCGCCCTCGCGCCGAGGAACCCTCGCCCGCTCGCGCCTCGAGGTGCCGGCGGAGGCGCCTGTGCTGCGTGAGCCAGGCGTCCACTTCGCGGAGCTCGCTCCGGGCTCCCCACCTTCGGGTTCGTGGGCGACGACCCTGCGCGGACGGCTCAGGGCGCGAGGAATTCGGCGATGTCCTGCTGGCGCTGTTCCACGTGGCCGAGCAGATCGTCGAGGGTCGCGGTGAACGCTGCCTCGGAGCCGATGAAGGTGTACCCCGGCTGCTCGCCTTCCGGGCCGACCACGTAGGGAGCGATCAACGCGTGCAAGCGCCAGGGTGCGCTGCTCGGAGGCGGCCGGGGCGCTGGCCGAGCTCGCCGCCGGCGCGGCGTCGGAGCAGGTGCACGCGGCGATCGACCAGTGCGAGACGGTCGCCGAGCGGCTCAAGCACCTGGCGGTGAAGCATGGCTGACGCGCTCGCGCTGGTGATCGTGGTGCTGGTCGTCGCGCTGCTCGTCCGCCGCCACCCGCGGCTGTTTCGCCGCCGACGAGCCCGACGTGGCCGTGACGCGGCTTGACCGGTAGCTCCCGAAGTCCTGAGGTCCCTCGCTCGGCGGTCTCCGGGCCCGAACAACTCCTGGCCGCACTTTCGGCGGATCGCGCGGCTTCGGCCTCGATCGGGTGACGGATCGTCGGGCCGAGCCCGCCGTCATGCATCGGGCCGCGCGCACCTCGCCTCGTGGAGATTCTCCAGGTCCCACGGCCGCGAGGTCGTCACTCTCCCTGGCCCCTCGGCCGTCACGCTCCCGTCACGCCCCCCCTCGTATAGACCCTCTTGCAAGGCAAATAACGCCTTGCACTTCTGGAAACTCTTACAGATGGCCGGGGCATGTCTCCGGTCGGCAAGGAACGATCATGCAGTCGAACAAGTACTCGGTGGGTGTGACATTCGGAGCGGGCCTGGTGGTGGCGCTGATCTCGATGGGGTGCGACGAGGCCCTGGAGCTGGAGGACACGGACAGCACGGGTGAGGAGCAGGCAGACCAGGTCGAGCCGCGGGCGATCTGCGAGACCTGCCCGCCTCCGACCGGCGGGGGTACGGGCGGCGGATCGCGCATCCAGTTCTGGGAGGGCAATAATGCGACCCAGGATGATCTGGGCTCCATCGGCGTGACGACGCAGAGTCATTTCTATGACCTGACGTCCGGCGGAAACCCGATCGACAACGACGAGGCCCGCTCGCTGACGCTTCACAACATCAAGAAGGGGACGACCATCATTCTGTGCGATGACCCGCACCCGTGGTTTCCACTGCCAGGCTATCAATGCGGGTACGACGACGACAAGGGCAACAGGGACGACGTCACGACCATCAACGTGAAACAGGACGTCCAGATGCGCACCATCGGGACCTTCGAGCAGAGCTCGAGCGACGCTTCCGTCGACGTGACCTGGGTGGGAGCACAGACCCCCTGCTATGACGGTCTCGACGGCAAGGTCTCGATGATCAAGATCTACCCGCCCGGCACGCAGCCGAACTGGGACTGCTCCGAGTAGCGGCCCCTGCCCGCCCGAGGAGCCGGGCCGATTCCCGCGGCGATCGCCGCGGGGTCATTCGCCCCGTCCCGGGTAGGGTCGGGCCTGCTTGATGTAGAGCGACGGCGGCGCCGACGGATCGGCGACGTCGTCGAACTTGAACTCGACGTCCATCGCGTACCAGCCGTGATTGCCGGCGGCGGGGCCGTAGGCCGGCGAGAAGCGGCGGTGGATGGCCGCGAGCGCCACCCCGAGCTGATGGACCTGCTGCAGCGAGAGGACCGCCTCGCCCGCGTCGATCAGGCTCGAGTGCGTGATGTACGACACCGGCTGGTTCGGCTGCGAGAAGAAGCAGAGGAACTGATCGCTGGTGACGCCTTTTCGCTTCCGGCAGGTCTAGCGGAGCGTGTGACCGAGGGGGTGTCGCGCTCGTGACGGGATTGTGTCGAAGTGTGTCGACCAACCTCCAGCCCTGTGCCCGCCGGCGAGGCCACGCTCCGGCCGGAGCGGCACGCGCCGAAACAGCGGACCCCGAGCGGCTCGCTCGCGCCGAGGTCCCTACGCGAGGACCGCCGCTGTCGCGACCCCGCAGGTCGAGGCGGCCGCCACGAGCGCGCCGCCCTCGTCTGCGAACGAGACGTCCTCGCCCCGGACCTCGATTATGAACATATCCCAAAGGACATGTCTATAGAAACATGTCCCTGGAAATCATCAGGGCGGGAGCTGGCTGCACTGGAAGGAGTCCTCGGCGATCGCCGTGCGGCCGAGCGCGTCGGTGAAGGTCGCCCGCACCCGCGCCTGCGTGTTCACCGTGCAGTTGCCGTAGGTCACCGCGGTGTTGGTGGCATAGGTCGGGTTGACCGCCGCGTTCTGCACGCCCTGCCACACGGCGGTCCACGGCCCGAGCCCGGTGTGCGACGGCAGGCACGAATAGCCGCCGCCGCCCGTCGACTCGCACGTGATCGACAGGGTGAGAGTCGACGCCTTCACCGCGCCGCTCGCGTTCAGCATGCCGGCGCCGCAGCCCACGCACGGGATGGCCTTCGCCGTCTTCACCAGGATCTTCTTGATCTGCGGCACCGTCAGCGAGGGGTTGCGGGCGCGCATCAGCCCGACCACGCCGCTCACGTGCGGCGCCGCCATCGACGTGCCGGCCCAGTGACGGTGGCACTGCGGCGTGGTCTGCCCGTACGGGATCCACGTGGACACGACGCCGTGGGTGCCGGTCTGGCTCGGATCGGGCGGGCAGCCGATGAGCGCCCCCTGGCCGGCCTGCCCGTTCACCGCCGAGCCGCCGGGCGCGGCGATCGTGATGCCGGCGTACTTGGCGACCGCGTTGTTCTGCAGGGCGTAGGGCTCGGCGTTCCCGAACTCGTCGACCGCGGTGACCACGATCAGGTCGGGGCTCTGGCACTTCGACCACAGGTAATGAGAAGCGTCGAAGTCGGGGCTCGGCGGCCAGGTGGTGCCCGAGTCGCCGTTCCCCGCCGCGGCCACCACCACGGTGCCGGCCGCCGAGGCCTCGTCGACGGCGTTGCGGAGATCGACCGGGCACGGCGACGGCAGGTTGCCGATGCTGATGTTGACGACATCGGCGCGCGAGCTCGCCTGCACGATCTGCCCGCGCCCGTTGTCGGTCGGCAGCCCGGCCGCGTAGCGGATCGCGCGGGCCAGCAGCGTCGACGTCGGCTCGTTCATCCCCGGGTCGCCGACCTGGGCGTTGCCCCCCGATTGCGCGACGCGGATCGGGCGGAGCTGGCAATTCCAGCAGATGCCCGCGCCGCCCACGCCGTTGTTGCCGATCGCCGCGATGGTGCCGGCCACGTGGATCCCGTGGTGGTAATCCCCCGGGTCGGTCGGGTCCGGATCTCCGGCGAAGAAGTCGTAGCCGCCCGCCCAGGTCAGCTCCGAATGCGGGAGCTTGCCGCTGTCGGCCACCGCGATGGTGACCGCCGGCGATCCGGTGGACAGCCACCACGCCTCGGGCAGGAGGATCGCGCCGTAGTGCCACTTCTGCCCCGACGTGTAGAGCGGATCGTTGGGCTCCAGAGTCAGCGACCGTACCTCGACCTCGTCGTCGGCCGGCGCTTCGAGCTCGTCGAGGTCGGCCTCGGATTCGCCGTCACAGGCCGCGCCGCACGCGACAATCAGCGGGAGCAGCAACGACCGCGCCTGCGTGGAGAGCGTCCAACGACCTCGACGGCGGCGCCGGAGGGTCGCGGAAGTCGAGGGGATGTCCGGAGCTCCGGGGGTGCAGGCGAGACCGAACCGGAGACGGGTGATCGAGCGCGTAGGAGAAGGCATGTCCGGGAGTTGCCCGGCCCGGCGGAATCCTGACAGACAGCGATCGGGCCCGTCGCACGCCGGCGACGGCCGGCGCGCCGGTGTTCGTCCGCGCGCGCACGGGGCGTCGCCCGGCGCGCGAGCGGGGCGATGCGGATGTCGCTCGCGAGCTCGCCTGGCGCGAGCGGACCTGGCCCGTCGCCGCGGACGCTGCTACGATTCATTCATCGATGACACGCTTCGATATCGTGCTCATGACCAGCATGGGGCTCCTCGGGCTGGTCACGGTCGGCCTCACGCTGTGGGTGCTCCGCCGCACGAGGGCGCTGCTCGTCACCGGCGAGCGAGTGCTCGGGCGGCCGGCCCGATCCCAGCACCGCGTGGGGACCGGTGACGGGGCGGCGCAATACGATGTGGTCGAATTCATGACGAAAGATGGGCAAAGCGGCCGGACGATGAGCCGGCTCGGTATGAAGTGGTCGACGCAGGACCTGTCGATCCCGGTGATCTACGACCCGTCGAACCCAAAGCACGCGGTCATCGATCACAAGTTCGAGCTGTGGGGCGCCCCGGTGCTGATGCTGTTCATGGGCGTAGTGGTGGTCCTGGTCCCTGTCGGCGTCGTGGTGACGTTGTACGCGATCGGTCGGATCCACTGACCGCTCGGCCGAGGTTGTTGCCTCGCCGAGCGCCGCGCACATCCCCTGGAGAACTTCGGAGCGGCCTAGGAGCCTGTCCAGGAAATCGCGCGCCCGAGGACGCGGGGCCGTGGGGATCTGGGTGACGGCGGGCACGGGGCGGCGGAGTGGGTCCCTCGCTCGACGGGACGAAGATCAAGGCGAACGCCGCGAAGCACAAGGCGATGAGCTACAAGATCCGCGCGGCGATGGCAGCGATCGAGACCGAGGCTGCCGCCGAAGCCGCTGCCCGTGAAGAAGACCGGCGCGCAGCCGATGAGGCCAGGGCGCGCGACGAGGCGCGTCCGGAGCCGACCGTACCGCGGCCTCGCCACATGGCTGATGGGACACCTGCCGACAAGGCTCAGCGCAATTTCACCGATCCGGAGAGCAAGCTGATGATGACAAAGGACGGCTTCGTGCAGGGCTACAACGCTCAGGCAGCCGTCGACAGCGCCTCGCAGGTGATCGTCGCCGAGATGGTGATGGCCGAGCAGAACGACGTGCAGACACTCGCGCCGATGCTCGCGCAGATCAAGGCGAACACGGGGCGCCTCGTCTGCACCGCTCACAACCTGCGCAAGCTGCTGTCCGCTGTCGGTCGCGCCGCACTCGCTGCCAGGCGGTGAACCTCGCACGGCGATTAGCGGGGCCGGCGACGCTCTCCGCAGGCGGGCACGGAGCGGCGGAGTGGGACGCAGGCGGGAGGGGCCGCAGGCAACCGCGCGCAGGCGCCATCGTCCGCGAAGCTCGAACGAACCTGTCCTCAACGATGGCTCACCATCGAAGCCCGAGGGCGCCGAGCACGTTGCCTGGGAGGGCCCCGCCGTAGCGAGGGACCCGCTCCGCCGCTCCGTGCCCGCCGTCACCCAGATCCCCATGGCCCCGCGCCTTCGGGCGCGCGTTTCTCAGGCAGGCTCCTAGCCGGGCGGCGGCGGCGGCGGGGTCTGCTCGAAGCAGACGCCGATCTCGAGGATCATGTAGAGCAGCACCAGCTCCTGCGGATTCAGGCCCGGGTGGTTGTCGCTCGAGTTCTCGAAGGTGCTGTACATCATCCGGCCGCAGCCGTACTGGCCGGTGATCGCCATCGGCCGCACCATCTGCGGGTTCGAGCAGCTCGCGCACGGGCCTTCGACCCACGTGTGGTGGCCGACGTCGACGTCCTTGCCCTCCATGTCCTGGACGATGACCGGCGAGATGACGTCGATGCCCGAGTAGTTGAGCCGCGTCAGGATGCCGGGCAGGTTGTTCAGCGTCGGGTTTCCGCCGCCGATGTCCTTGAGGGCAGGTGGCAGCGCCTGCAGCCAGGCCAGCATCTCGGGGTCGACCACGGTGCCGTTCGAGTCGTAGGCCGGCTGGATGTCCGGCATGGCCGGCGCGTGGAACTCCTGGTAGTCGGGGAACGGCTGTTCGATGTACTCGTTCGAGTGATCGGTGGCGTACCACTTGCCGCCGGCGGCGACGTAGGCCTTCACGTTCTCGCGGCGCGAGTCCGGGACGGTCGGCGCGCCCGGCCAGAACTTCGTCGTCGCGCAGGGCACGAAGATGATGTGGTACTTGTTCATCTCCGCCAGGTTCTCGAGGAACGCCGGCGTGTCGTCGCTGACGAGCGTGAAGTTCTCGGTCCCGCCGAGCAGGGCGCCGGTGCCGTCGACCTGGCCGAGGCCGAACTTGGCCAGCACGTTCTTCACCTTGTCGGGGTCGGTGTCGTAGACCGCGATGCGGGGGATCCACATCCCCGCGGCCGGATTCCACTGCCCCGGCAGATTCGTCTGGTCGGTGGGCAGCGCCGTCGGGCCGGGCGCGATCGAGAGGTCGACGACGCGCAGGAACTGCCCTTTCTGCACCACCAGCTTCTGGTTCGGGCCCGAGACCGCCGGCAGCGTGAAGCTCCCGTCCGGCCCCGTGAACGTGCTCGGCGTGTCGCAGTCCAGTTTGACGCACTCGGCGCAGTAGACCCCGTCGGCCGGCGGCTCCACGGGCCCGCTGGTGACGTAGACCAGCGCGCCGGAGATCGGCAGCTGGAGGTTCGGCGCGTAGACGGTGCCCGTGAGGTTGGCGTCGGGGCTGAAGTTGCAGCCGTCGGTGTCGCCGCCGCCGAGGTCCGCGCCGCCCACGTCGAACTTGGGGCCGGTGGGGTTCCCCGTCGTCGGCGCGTCGGTGGTGGTGAGCGTGTCCTCGCCGGTGCTGGTCGAGGAGGAGGACGTCGAGACGTCCGTCGAGGTACCTGTCGTGGGGCCCGTGGTGGTGCCATCCGACAGGGTACTCGGGAGGGCCGTCATGGTGCCCGGCGCGGTCGCCTGAGTCGCGGTCTGCCCCGTGCCGTCGTCGGAGCAGCCGGCGGACAGCGCCGAGACCAGCGAGAGCGCCGCCCAGACGGCCGCAGAACCCATGCGAAGCCGATCGTCACATCGATGCACGGCCCCACGGTACACCGCCCTGCGAGCTGCGAGAAGCGAAAACTGCGGGGCCGGGGGTCAGACGGACGCGGCCGTCTCTGGCCACCTCTGCGAGGAGCCTCGAGACCGGACGACGCCGACAATCGCCGCGTCCTCTCCAACGCGCCCCACGCGCCCACCGCCGTGAAGAGCCGTGGCGGGCCACGTCTCGGGCGAAGCTGAAAGCCGTGACCCGCAGCATCCTCGCGGGACGAACTCGTGCTCATCCGAACCGACATTCTCCGCGATCGGTCGCCCGACTCGCGCGATCACTCCAATCGACGAATTCGTCGCAGCGTCCCGGCTCCGCGGACATCGCCATTGAGCTCCGGATCCATCTCGCTGAATTCGGTGAAAGCTCGAGACCGCAGGTCGGCTCGACCTCCCCGCGACGCCCCGGCATCGGCGGCTCGAGCGACCGGGATCTTCGTCGACCTCGAGCGCCGCCCCGGAGCGGCATAGGACTGCCCCACGCGAGCACGAGCCACGCGTACGCCCGCGGGATCGACGGGGCCAGGACCGGCGGCGCTCGCCGAGCACGAGAGCTTCTCCGGCGTCGGCAGCGCTCGAGTCGCTCGCGGGTGCGGCCGTCGACGCTCGTCGCGGACCATGCCGGACGCCGGCACCGTCCGCAGCAGTCGCCTGTCGCCCCCGCGTGCCCGCGCCGGGCCGGCTCGCCGCCCGCACGCGTCCCCCCGGGCGACGAGGCGGGTGCCCTGGGTCGCGCGGGCCGGCGAGGCGCGGGCTCAGGGATCGCACGAGCGACGTGCGCTTCGCAGTGGACAAGGGAGGTTGCGCACCTTCGGCCGACGGGTGAAACCGCCGCCGGTCGCCGATCCTGCGCGCATGCACTTTGCGACGCGCGCCCTCATCCTCGCTCTCCTCGTCCCGGTCGCATGTGGCGACGACGCCACCGAGCCGACCGTCTCCGCGACGCAGGTGTCGACGGTGACCAACCCGACGACGACGCTCGGTACGACGGGCACGACGGACACGACCTCCGACGCGACGACCGACAACCCGACGACGGGGATGACCGGGACCTCGGCGTCGGGCACCGAGTCGACGACGACCAGCGCGACCACCACGGACGCGACCACCACCACGACCACCACCACCATGGGCCTGACGACCGACAGCGACACCGCCGTCGGCACCGACACCACCGACGGGAGCTGCGTGTGCCAGCCGGGCGAGACCCAGGGCTGCGACCCCGCCGGCCTCCTGACCTGCAAGGACGACTGCAGCGGCTTCGAGCCGGTGCCCTGTCCCCAAGGACAGTCGTGCGTCGGCGACCAGTGCACCTCGAAGCTGTGCAACCCCGGCCAGGTGGTGTGCGAGGGCCTCGAGGCCGAGAAGACCTGCAACGCCCAGGGCGACGGCTTCGAGCCGCCCGTCGCCTGCGGCGCGACGCAGGAGTGCTCGCTCGGCGGCTGCACCGAGCTGTGCGAGCTGATCAAGAGCGACCCGAGCAGCGTCGGCTGCGTGTTCCGCGGCAACAAGATGCAGAACTTCGCCGAGGAGCCGACCGCGATCGCCGTCGGCAACGTGTCGAAGACCAAGACCGCGACCGTGTCGATGTACTTCTTCTCCGGCGGCGCCGAGCAGATGGTCGCCGGCCCGATCCAGGTCCCGCCCGGCCAGAGCGCGAAGTTCGACCTGACGATGCCGCCGCAGCCGGGCACCGGCAGCATCCTCCGCGTCGACTCGACCTTCAAGGTCGTCAGCGACGTGCCGGTGGTCGCCTACCAGCACTCGCCGATCGAGGCCGAGGCGCACAACGACTCGTCGATGCTGCTGCCCGACCACGCGCAGCAGAAGAACTACATCATCGCCGCGTTCACCCCGAGCCTCGGCGCCGGCGAGCCGGCCTACTTCAACGTGGTCGGCGTCGAGGACGGCACTGTGGTGACGTGGACGCCGCCGGCCGCGACGCTGGCCGGCGGCGGCGTGCCGGCGGTCGCCGCCAACCAGACCGGGATGATCACCGTCAACGACTACGACCTGCTGCAGGTCAGCGGCGGCGCCAACGACGTGTCCGGCACGATCGTCACCCTGTCGAAGCCGGGCTGGGTGGTCGGCGCGGTCCAGTGCGTCAACATCCCGGCCAACGTGACGTACTGCGATCACATCGAGGAGCAGATGATCCCGATCGAGTACTGGGGCCTGAAGTACGTCGGCGCCCACGCGCCCAAGCGCGGCAGCGAGGACTACTGGTGGCGCGTGTACGCCAGCGAGGACAACACGACGATCACCACCGATCCGGTGCAGCCCGGCTTCCCGGTCACCCTCAACAAGGGCAAGTACCACCAATTCAGCACGCAGGCGAGCTTCATCTTCACCGGCGACAAGCCGTTCATGCCGGTGCAATACCTCGAGGGCCAGGACGGCGGCGCCGGCACCGGCGACCCGGCGTCGTATCAAATGGTGCCGGTCGAGCAGTTCCTCGACCGCTACGTGTTCGTCACCGGCATCGGCTACAACCCCAATTACGTGCAGGTGGTCCGCCCGGTCGGCGCGCCCGACGTGCTCGTCGACGGGGCGGCGGTGTCGGGCTATTACACGGTCGGCGACTACGAGGTGGCCGACTGGAAGATCGGCGAGGGCACCCACCTGGCCGAGAGCGACTCGCCGTTCGGCATCTACCAGGTCGGCTACACCGCGGTGACGTCCTACGCGTACCCCGGCGGGCTCCGCCTCAAGGTCATCAATCCGCAGTGACCGATCCGGCGCGGCCGCCCCGCGCCGCGCGTTCGTGCGACTGCACCCACGACGGCGCCCGCCCTCCTCGACAGGGGCCGGGCGCCGTCGTCCGCTCCGCGGTTCTTCGTGGCCTTCACGATTGCCACGACCTTCGACGGCGCGGCCTTTCGCGGCGACCCGGAGCGCCCGAGGGCGACGATCCCAATCACCACGATCGAGATTGATTCGCCGGCCTGCTGGCCTCGGTCGTCCGCGGACATGTCCTCGTCCACACCCGGGCCCGCCCGAGCGGCCGCGTCGCGGCTCACCCGTGCACTCGCCCTCGCACCGTTCCTCGCAGAGCCTGTTCCCGCCCGCGGCGGTCCTTCTAGCGCGCCGCCGCCTGCGGTACCCTGGGCCGCATGAAGGGGCACGCTCCCACTCTCCTCGCCGGCTGCCTCGCGCTCGTCGCCTGCGCCGGCGAGCTCCGCGAGCCGGGGCCAGCGGCGCCGCCAGCGAGCGCCGTCGCCACCGTCACCCCGGCCGCCTGCGAGCCGGCCCTCGCCCCCGCCCCCGCCCCCGCGCTCACCCCTCGCGAGCGACGTCGTCGCGAGCGCGGCCCGGTCGACGGCAACTTCGTGTTCTCGCACTTCAGCGCGGGCGTGTTCAGCACGATCCTCATCCAGCCCGCGACCTACTTCGTCGCCACCCGCGTCGGCGAGACCGGCCACGGCCTCGGCCCGGCGATCGGCGCCCTCGTGCTCGGCGCCTTCGTGCCGCCGATCCTCAACTACACGGTGCAGTGGGCGGTCGGGCGCTCGGTCGCCCCGGGCCGCGATCGCTTCTGGCCGGGCTTCCTCGTCAACCAGGTCTCGCACCTCGGGATCTTCATCGGCGCGGTCGTCGGCGGCGCCGACTTCCGCAACCTCGGCCACGCGACCGCGATCGTGCTCGGCGAGGCGTTCCTCAACAGCGGTCTGGCGACGATGACCGCCGAGCTGACCCGGCGGCCGCGCACCCCGGCGGCGGCCACTGCGACCACGGTGATCGTACCTGTCCTGGAGTTCAAGTTCTGATGCAGCGGCTGGTCCTGTCCTGTTGCACCGTCGCGTCCCTCCTCGCCGCCCGCGAGGCCGCCGCGGCCTGTCCGGCCGGCGTCCCCTGGCCCGCGGCCGACTGGCCCGAGGCGCTGATGAGCGGCCCGACCGTCGCCGCGGCGGACGAGTACCTGTTCACGCTGACCGGCCGCGACGAGGACCGCGAGGGCATCCGCACCGACGGCGTCGTCATGGTCCACCGCGGCCGCGTCGTCTACGAGCATTACGCCCGCGGCTACGCGCAGCACAACCGCCACCTCGCCTGGTCGGTGTCCAAGAGCTTCCTCAACGCGATGGTCGGCGTCGGCGTCGGCCGCGGCGCCCTCACCGTCGACGACTCGATCTGCGATCATTACGACGCCGGCGCCGAGCTGTGCGACGTGACCGTCGGCGACCTGCTCGACTGGGGCTCGGGGATCGACTGGAACGAGGGCTACGAGGACGAGCCCTATTATTTGTCGTCGGTGATCGCCATGCTGTACGGCATCGGCTCCGGCGACATGGCCGCATTCGTGGCCGCGCAGGGCCTCGCCGAGACCCCCGGCACGATCTATCGCTACAGCTCCGGCGACACCGTGCTGCTGTCCGCGGTGCTCGCCGGCGCCCTCGGCCCCGGCCTCGCCGCCGACTACCCGTGGGAGTTCATCTTCGACCCGATCGGCATGACGAGCGCGATGTTCGAGCGCGACCAGGCCGGCACCTACGTCGGCTCGTCCTACGTCTACGCGACCCCGCGCGACATGGCCCGCTTCGGCTACCTGTTCCTGCACGACGGTTGCTGGGACGGCGAGCAGATCGTCCCGGAGGGCTGGGTCGCCGCCAGCACGCAGCCGAACCCGTCGTTTCAGATGGGCAAGTCCTACGAACATTTCCTGCGCGACGGCGACGCAGTGCCCGGGCGCCACTGGTGGCTCAACCTGCCGGTCCCCGACCTGGCGCACGAGCGCCGGTGGCCCGCCGCGCCCCCCGACACCTTCGCCGGCCTCGGCCACTGGGGGCAGACGATCTTCGTCGTCCCCTCCGCCGACCTCGTCCTCGTCCGCGTCGCCGACGACCGCGAGTCGGGCTTCGACCAGAACCGCTACCTCGAATTGGCCCTCACCCTCGCCGCGGAGGACTCGCCGTGACCCGCCGCGCCCTGCCCGCCCTCCTCGCCCTCGCCCTCGCCGCCTGCAACGACGAGGCCTTCGACAACAACGACGCCGAGCTCGCCGTGCGCCAGAAGGCCAAGGAGATGTGCTCCTGCCTGTTCGTCATGGAGCTGACCGAGCAGGAGTGCGCCGCCTGGACCCGCGTGTCCCCCAACGTCGCCAGGGCGACGATCGACCGCGAGAACAAGCGCGTCCACGCGGTCGCCCTCGGCTTCTGGGCCGCCGACGCCCGCTTCGACGGCCGCCACGGCTGCGTCCACGACTGACTGCAGCGAGTGCCCCAGCCCGTCGAGGGTGAGCGCGCACCCGAGGGATGAAAATCTTCGGGCCCTTCGTACCGCCCGTCGCTTGCGCTACCGTCCGTGTCATGAGCTCCGTCGACCTGTCCGACGTCCTGTTCGCGGCCCTGTCGCAGGCGGCCGCGTTGCCGCAGCACCGCCTCGCCCCGTGGCCGCCCGCGAGCGCGCCCTCGCTCGACCGCGGCGAGCTCGCCGACGATCTCCGGCGCACGTGCAACCTCGGCCGCGGCTTCGAGCTGGCGATCGCCGCGCTGGCAGAGGCGGGCGACGACATCGACCCGGCGCTGCGGACCGAGCTCGCGGCGCACGTCCGCGACGAGTTCGCCGACATGTCCGAACGGCCAGGTAGCGTCGGCGCGGCGCTGCGGGGGCGGATGTTCGACGGCCTGCGCGTCGAGGACGGCACGCGAGCGCTGCAGGTCGACTGGCTCCGACCGCACGTCCGTCGCAGCGAGGGCCGGGTGTACTTCGCGCTGCGCCGCATCGACCGCGACGGCCTGCAGCGGGTGCGCGGAGAGGTCCGCCTGCCGTCCGCCGTCGCGCTCGCCCTCCCGCTCGCGCCCGACTGGCGCGCGCGGGCCGAGGCCGCGCTGCAGTCGGCGCTCGCCGAGTCGGAGGAGGGCTATCCCGCGGCGATCGTCGAGGCGCTCCTGCAGGCGCTGCTCCCCGAGACCGTCGGCGGGCGGGCCGGCTGGATGCTGACCCGCGGGCTCGAGCTGCTCGGCGCCGGCGGAGCTCCGCTCGCCGAGGCGAGCGCCGGCGACCGGCGCTACACGCTGCACCGGATGTCGGGTGAGCACGACGTCCGGGCCGCGTCGTACGGCACCCAGCGCTGGCTGCTGCGCGTCGTCACGTTCGCGGGCGACGAGGTGGTCGACATCCACGAGCGCGAGGTGTGGGCCGGCACGCTGGCGGCGGAGGACTACCTGGCACCCGCGCCGGCCGACGAGTCGGTCGCGCGCGCGGCCGTCGAGGCGTGGCGGACCGCCGCGCAGGAGTACCTCGAGCGCGACGACCTCGAGATCGACATCGAGTTCCTGTTCGGCGACTTCCTCGCCGCCTCGCGCCCGCTCGCCTTGCTCGCCACGTGGGTCGCCGAGGGCCCGCCGGGCTCGGCTCCCCTCCCGCCGCCGCGCGCGACGTTGACCGAGCAGCGCCTCGCCGCCGCCGCCGCGCGCGTACGCCTGCTCGACGAGGCCGAGGTCCACGAACTGCGCGAGCGCGTCGACGACCAGCTCCTCGCCGCGCTCGAGCTCGACGGCTGGACCGCGCTGTTCTGCCCGTGCCACCGCCCCGCGCCCGGCACCTTCCAGGAGGACCGGATCTCGCTGCGCCCGCCCGGCGGCGAGTTCCAGACGATCCTGATGAGCGACCCGTGGAACGGCCACGTGATGCCGATCGACGGCGACGCGGCGCTGTTCCGGATCGTCGCCCGCTTCTGGCGCGAGCTGCTCGACCGCAACGGCCTCGACGTCGCCTTCACACTCCCGCGCGACGCAGACGAGGACGAGGACGACGAGGACGAGGACGACGAGGACGAGGAGGACGAGGAGGACGAGGAGGACGACGCGAGCACCAGCCTGCGCGCGTGGCTCAAGTTCCCGCTGCCGCATTATGTCCCGCCGTTCCCCGCGATCGACTGGCGCGTCTACGACGGCGCCGGCGACTTCGTCGCCGACTTCACCTTCTGGGCCGACGGCCCGTTCGCCATGCCGCCTGAACTTCGAGCCAGGTACGAGACAGCGATCGCCACGCACTACCACGCCTACGTGCGCGCGCTGATCGACCCCGACCTCGGACCTCGCGTCGACACACCGAGCCGATGAGGCCGTAGCGACCCGAGAACCTCGACCAGGCCGGCGTCGAACACCGGTACCTCGCGGGGCTCGGCCACTGGGGACAGACGCTCTTCGTCGTCCCCTCCGGCGAAGCGACGCCGCGGATCGCCGCTGTCGCAGATGGAATGAACGCGGCCTGCTTTTCAGACAGGCGACAGCGCCGCCGCCGGCACCGGCGGCCTCCTGCGCGTGTTCTCGGCCGCGAATGACGACGTCACCGCTCTCATGCCTGGCCGAGCGCCGCCGCTCCGCCCGAGAGGATCAGCGGGAAGTCGCTCCACCAGAACCCCTCGCTCCCGACCGAGCGCAGCAGCACGAACTCGCCGGGGAAGTCGCCGTGGTTCCCCAGGCTGAATTCGTAGCGCAGATCGATCCACGGTTCGGGCTCATCGTCCTCGGGTTCGGCCGCGTCCGGCGGCTCCCCGTCGGCCTCGACGATCCATTCGCGATCGCGGACGCGGATGAGGTAATCGCCGGCCTCCTGCCATTCGAAAAAGAAGCGGAGCTCGCCCGAGCCGGACAGCCACTGGACCATCCCGGTGTGGTCGGGCCTGATGGTCCACACCTGGTTCATGATCATGGCGAACGTCCCGACCGCATGACTCCACACGCCGACCGGCGCGCTGCGGAAGCGCTGGCGGTACAGCTCCAGTCGGGTATCGCTCACCCGGCGACGATAGCGCCCGGCGGCCTCGACGTCGACCCCGCGGCGGCCGCTGGGCCGCCGTGGTGACGACGAGGGTCGCGTCGCGCCCCGGGGCCGGACACACCCGAGTGCGAGCGGTACGAGGATCGGGTGAACGAGCGGAGTCTCGGTAGGCACCGATGCTGTGTCGCCGGCGCGGCCTTCAAGGCCCGCGCCGATGGTGCGAGCGCGCGACCTGGCCCGCGCGACGAGCCTCGGGCTCCTCCGAATCACATGTCCCGAGAGGCAGCCCGCAAGGCGAGAACGCGCCGACCCAGCTGTGCTCGACGCCGTTCACCGGCGCGCCGGTCGAAAGGTTTCGTTCTCGCAGGGCATGTCGTCAGGGACACATCCATTGCAGCCATCGGTCTCTCACTCCTCGTCGCCGTGGAAGTACAGGTCAAAGCCCAACTCCGCCCCCGTCGCGGCGACCAGGTCGATCGCCGCCGGGCTCAGCCCGAACCCGCGATTCCATCCCCCGCTGTGCAACGCGACGAGCACACGCACCTGATACTTGGCGCGCAAGCGGGCCCAGAACTCGGGATCTCGCGGAAACCGGGCGAGGAGGGCGCGCAGCAGCCCGTCCGGTTCGGCCGGGCTTTCGCCCCGCAGTTCGAGGAACCACGCCCCGCCTACGTACGGCGGGCTGCGCGGGCCCCGTCGCTGCCCCTTGCGGTGGGTGCGGGTCGGCTCGCACCCGAGCTCGGCCGAGACGACGTCCGGCTCGAGGTCCTCGCCGAACAGCGCGAGCGCGACCCCCGTCTCGTCAGGGACGCCTCCGACCTCCGCGATGACGCGACCGGTGCGGAGCGGGAGCACGTTGTCGTCGTCGGCCATGCGGCGCTCGGTCCCGCTGTGAAAGATAACAGCGATCCGGCGTCGCCGACCCGACGACTGCGTCCGTCTCGACGGCACGACGGCGGGAGACCCGCGGCTCGTCCCCGGCGGGCCCCGACTGTCCAGAGCGTGCGTCCTGCAAGGACGGCCCAGCTCGACGCGCCCAAGATCACCGAACTCGCGGTCGGCGAGGCGCGAGCAGCTGCCGGCCTTTAACCTGTCCTTCGAGACACGTGACCCACACCATCAACCCGGCCAGGGCTGCTGCTTCCACGGGCTCTTCGCGTCGGTGAGCAGCCAATCGACGGCCTTGGCGAAGGCGGTGTCCGCCGGCGGGAGGCGCGAACGGTAACGAGCGCCGAAATCTTGCCAGTCGGCGAAGGCGAGGACGGCCGCGCCGCCGAGCGCGTCCATCTGCGCGTCGGCCGTCCGGGGGTCGAGGTATTGCGCGACGGCCGACCAGCGGACGAGGTTGGCGACTCTGGCGATGTCGAACGCCAGCGCGTCCGGCTCGGGCTGGCCGGAGGGCCCGTGGAGCAGCGCCTCGTCGACGGCGATCCCGAGCCCACGGAGCCGCTCCTGCGCCGTCTGCGGCGTCACCTGTCGGGCCGCGAGGTGCGCCCGGAGGTTCTCGCCCACCCTCGCCATGCCCTTTCGGATCGTCTCCGTCGCCGACGCGGCGTCGGTCACCCCCCACTCGCGCGCCAGCGAGGTCTTCAGGTTGCCGGGCGTCGAGGGCACCGCGTAGCCGAAGAAGATCTGTTCGGGCTTGACCGGGTTGCGAAGATCGACCTGGCCCGAGCGGGCCTCGACGCGGCCGTAGGGCGCCGTCAATGCCGAGGTGAAGCGCCGCCACGGATCGGTGGGCGCCGGGACCGAATAATGACCCGGGCCGTACGCGCCGGTGGCGATCTTGCGGCGACGGATGCGGGTGGCGACGATCAGGATCGTGACGCAAAAGACGAGGACCACGACGAAGGTCGTCACGACGATGGTTGTTTCCCGCGGACTCATGGCAGGCAGCATAGAGCCGTGGCACGTGCCTCACCATCGGTGACCGCGGATCCGAGGATCCGGGGCGACCCCGAGGCCTTCACGGCAATGCGGATCCCGTCATTGCTTGAACTCGCCGCCCGCCACGGGCCTCCCCATGACATTGGCCACACCCGATTCGGGCCCGTCCTTGACGGCCCGAGATCCTCGTCCATGGACGTTCACGGTCTCCGGAGCGAGACCCGAATTCGCCGCGCCGCCGCCGCTCGCCCGGCAGTTCAGCGGACGGCAGCGGCGCGCAGCCACCCGGAGCAGGCATCATGGCGACCAGGACTGTTGCGCATTTGTTCGTCGACACGCTCGTGGCGATGGGCGCGGCGAGGATCTTCGGGGTCGCCGGCGACTCCCTCAACGGGATCACGGACGCGATTCGGCCGCGCGACGACATCGAGTGGATCCCGGTGCGGCACGAAGAGACCGCCGCCTTCGCCGCCGGCGCCGAGGCGCACCTGACCGGGCGACTCGGCGTATGCGCGGGGAGCTGCGGGCCGGGCAACCTGCACCTCATCAACGGCCTGTACGATTGTCACCGAAGCCGCGTGCCGGTGCTGGCGCTCGCCGCGCAGATCTCGATCCGCGAGCTCGGCAGCGAATATTTCCAGGAGACCCACCCGGAGCTGCTGTTCCGCGAGTGCAGCCATTATTGCGGGCTCGTGTCCGAGGCGGAGCAGATGCCGCGGATCCTCGAGATCGCGGTGCAGACCGCCCTCTCTCGCCGCGGCGTCGCCGTCGTCGTGTTACCCGGAGACGTCGCCTTGCGGCCCGCGGCGCATGAATCGCCGCGCTCGCGTCGCCGCGCCCCCGAGCCGAGCATTCGGCCCTCCGACGCGGAGCTCGCCGAATTGGCGTCCATCCTGAACCGGGCAGCCAAGATCACGATCCTGGGCGGCGCCGGCTGTGCAGGGGCGCACGCGGAGCTGGTACGGACGGCCCAGGTGCTCGGGGCGCCGGTCGTCCACGCCCTGCGCGGAAAGGAGTTCATCGAGCACGACAATCCCCATGACGTGGGAATGACCGGCCTGCTCGGGTTCTCCTCGGGGTATCACGCCATGATGAACTGCGACACCCTGCTGATGCTCGGCACCGACTTTCCCTACCAGCAGTTCTACCCGCAGAAGGCGACCGTCCTCCAGGTCGACATCCGGGGCGAGCAGCTCGGCCGGCGGACGAAGGTCGATCTCGGGGTGGTCGGCGACGTGCGGGCGACCCTCTCGGCGTTGCTGCCCGCGCTCGCGCCGAAGACCGACCGCGACCACCTGGATCGCTGCCTCGAACATTATCGCCAGGCGCGTCGGGGCCTCGACGATCTCGCCGTCGGCGAGCCCGGGAAGAAGCCGATTCATCCGCAATACGTGGCGAAGCTGGTGAGCGAGGTCGCTGCCGAGGACGCCGTCTTCACCTGCGACGTCGGCACGCCGACCATCTGGGCCGCTCGCTACTTGAAGATGAACGGGCGACGGCGGCTGCTGGGCTCGTTCACCCATGGTTCGATGGCCAGCGCCTTGCCGCAGGCCATCGGCGCGCAGATCGCCGATCGGGGGCGCCAGGTGATCACGTTGTCCGGCGACGGCGGGCTGGCCATGCTCCTCGGCGACCTGCTGACGCTGCAGCAGCTCAGCCTGCCGGTGAAGCTCGTGATCTTCAACAACGGGGCGCTCGGGTTCGTCGAGCTGGAGATGAAGGCCGCCGGCTTCCTCGACTTCGCCACGGAGCTCCACAATCCGGACTTCGCGAAGATGGCCGAGGCCGCCGGCGTCCTGGGCCTCAGGGTCGAGACGCCGGAGCAGGTGCGCCCTGCCCTCGTGCGGGCCCTCGCGCACGACGGACCCGCGCTGCTCGATGTCGTGGTCGCCCGCCAGGAGCTGGCGATGCCGCCGTCTCTCGCGGCCGATCAGGTGCTCGGGTTCAGCCTCTTCATGGCCAAGGCCGTCCTCAACGGTCGAGCCGATCAGATCCTCGATCTGGCGAAGACCAACCTGCTGCGCTGAGCTCGCGTCCCTCGTCGCTCGGCAGCGCCGGATCGATCGACCTCTTGCGCGATTCGACTGTGGCGGTCGCGTGACCGCTGAATGGCGCCGACCGGATGCCGGCAGCGGTCGGGTGACGCGCGGCCCGTCGGCATCCCGGCGGAACCAGTCCGGGCTGTCCGGGCCTGGATTCGGGCGCGGCGAGCCGGCCCCTGGCACCCGCCCCGGCACTGTGCCAGGCCGTGCCGGCACGCTGCCGCGGGAGAACGGAGCGCGGCGGCCCATTGGCGGCGTCGCGACCTCGTGTGGCGCGCGGGAACGAATGCGACGGGGTGGCACGCGGATTGCTGAGTCTGCAGCAGGCGCGAGCGCCGGGATGGACCCGGCCGCGACCCCCGGAGTCTTTGCCATGACACTGTCCCGTCGTCTGATTTGTTTGTTCGTCCCCGCGGCCCTGCTCGGCGCTGCTGCCCCGCTGCAGGCGTTTCAGCTCGATCCGGGGACCAAGCTCTATTCCGTCTACGAGCTGACCTTCAGCGACGGGATCGTCAGTCACTCGGCGGCGACCCTGTCGGCGAAGACGGCCTTCTCGGGCTACCTCGGCGGCAAGGAGCACTGGAGCTTGCCCGCCGGCTTCATGGCCGCGATCGACGCCGCCTCACCGGGGGCGACGCTGCGGATCGACGGCTCGGCGGGCTCGCAGGAGCTGCCGTCGGGCGCGGTGCCGGGCTTCCCGGTGGCCGGGGCGCTGGCGGAGTTCACCATGCCGGCGCACCTCTCGAGCTGGATGTGGACGCCCGTCGACGCCGCGCCGCCCGCCGCCTTCTACCGCTCGAGCAGCGCCACCGACAACGTCGGCATCGCCTTCGACCTGTCGCCGCCGACCGGCACCCGGACCCACTGGACGGGGAGCATCACCTGGTACGTGCTGACCGGCTCGACGCCCTCGGGTTATCCGATCGCGGCCGGCTCCGACACCACCTTCACCCTGCGCAACGCCCCGGCGGCGGCGCGCGATCATGCGTGGTACAGCGTGACCCTGACGCCGACGACGCTGTGAGCATCACGGCCTTTCCCCTTCAATCCTGTGATTCGTCGAGCCGCCGGGCGAATGGCGGCGCGCGCGAATGTTCGCGCTCAAGATCCCCGCTGATCCGGCCATTGTCTCCGTGGAGACTCCAGAGATGAAACGATCCGTCCGCGCCCTGATTTCCGCGTCCTCCCTCGCCCTGCTGTTCGCCTGCAAGTCGCCCGGCGCCGACCCGACCACCACGACGACCGACGGCGACCCGAGCCCCGCCACGGGCACCACGAGCACGAGCACGAGCACGACGACCGCACAGCCGACGACGACCCCTGCCACCACCGACGCCACGAGCACCACCACCGGCGCCACCACCGACGTCCCGAGCACCACCACCGGCGCTCTGCCCGATCCCGGGTGCGCGTGCAGCGATCCGGCCATCGAGGAGTTCTCGTCGCTCGCCTGCGAGCCCGGCCCGTGCCCCGCAATCACCTCCCACTGTGAGAGCGCGGGCGACACCGGCGGTGTCCTCGGGCCCGACGATGCCCCGCGCGAGTTCATCGGCTGCATCTTCAACGAGTTCGTCCAGATCGACAGCCCCGACGCCCTCGCCTGCGCCCTCGAGCAACTGATCGCCGGCACGCCCGGCGTCATCACCTTCCAGCACGACCGCGACAGCCTCAACAAACTCGGCGGATTCATCGTCGTGCAGGCCGACCGCAAGGCGCTCGGCGAGACCTGGGAGCAGGTCGAGCCCGGGTTCGGCGAGCAGAGCGCAGCCATCGTCGCCGAGTTGCAGCCGCCCGCCTACTACCAAGCCTGCAAGGACGCCGGCGAAGGCGACGACCAACTGCGCTGCCTCTTCGAGTGGGCCGTCCCCGGCGATCCGCTGCAGGTGTGCAGCGACGGCGGGAATTGGTGATGCCTGTGCCGGCCGCCGTCCGGCGGTTCGGCCCGTGTCCTTCGCTTCGCCGAGCCCCCGGGGCGATGCGGTCAGGACGTTCGTTCCCGGCGCGGGATGGCTTTCACGAGCTCGCGATTGGATCGACCGCATCGGCGACCTCGCGTGCAGCCCCGGCCTCGCCCTCGCCGCGGCCGTGCGACGACGCGGCACCGATCGGCGGCGTATGAATCGCCCGAGGTCCGATCACGGGTCGACGAAGCGCCTGGGTTGTCCGGAGATCCGGGCGATCGCGTCCAGGATGTCGTCCTGCACGGGACGCTCGGCGCCCTGGATGGCCGCCTCGAGCAGCGGCAGCGCGTCGGCTGCAGCGGGGCCGAGGGTGGCCAGGCCATCGACCGCGGCCGTCCAGCGGCCGAACTCGGGATCGGGTTCGCTGCGGACGATCGCCAGCAGCTCGGAGAGCGCCTGCTCCATCGGCGCGGCTGCAGCCAGGCTGCGGGCGGCTATCGATTGAACGGCGCAGTCGCTGTCCTCCATCATGCGGCGGAGGAGCGGCAGCGCGGCGCTGCCGTACGCACGCAGCGCGTGAGCGACGACGTTGCGGACCTCGTGCTCACGGTCGTCGAGATGGGCAGACAACCAGTCGAACAGCCAGGGCAGCCGCGGCTCGACGCGGGTGAGCGCGAACAGTGCATGCCCACGCACGGCTCGAGCGCCGTGCTCGAGCGCGTGCCGGAGCTCCGGGACGAGGCTCCCCAGGTCGGCCGGGGCGGCGCTGTCCAGCACCCGTGCGACGGCGGAGCACGGGCCCTCTCCGCCGGCGCGCAAGACGTGGCCGAACGCCTCGAAGCCGGACGGGCCCATGCGCGCGAGGGCTGCTGCTACCGCGAGCCGGAGCTGATCGAGCGTACCGACCACGTGGAGCTCTTCGGACCACTCCTCCACCCACGCGCCGTCGTCGAGCAGCGCCGAGGACAGCGCGGGCACGGCCCACGCGGCGGCGTCGGGTCCGAGTTCGCCGATCCGCCCGGCGGCCCTCGCCCGCTGACAGGGCGGACCCCGGCGCAGGCCGTCCGTCAGGGTGTCGCGCGGATCGTCGGGTCGGTGCTCCTGCATCGTCGTCGCCAGTGTAAAGCGCCGCAGGCGTCCGCTCGAGGCCCGCGGTCGGCCAGGTGCCGTCTCGAGTCGTTCGCGGCGGCCGGTCGGCGGTTCGACGCCTCCTGCTCGCGGTCGACCACGGCCGCGAGTCTGCGCATTACGGCGGGACGGCGTCACCCACGACCGACTCGCCCGATTCATCTGCGGAAACAGATGGAGCGAGCGATGAAGGCTCACTCGTCGGAGGCGGCGGCGGACTCGCCGACGTCGATCGCGTGGTGGGCGATGAGCCGGCGCAGCTGGGTGCGGTGCAGGCCGAGCAGGCGGGCCGCGCCCGAGACGTTGCCGTTGCACTCGCGCAGGGCCGCCAGCAGGATCGGGCGGGCCTCCGGGGCGCGTGGGTCGGCGGGCAGCGGCGACGGGCGGGGGCTCGCCGGCTCGGGGCTCGCCGGCGAGGCCGGCGCGAAGGCCAGGCCGGCGCGCGGGCCGAGGTGGGGCGGGAGGACCTTCGTCGCCCCGGTGATCGCCGCCTCGTGGCCGGCGGCGCGGATCTCCGTGATCAGCTCGCGGATGTTGCCGGGCCACGGGCGGAGCAGGCAGGTCTCGACGAGCGACGGGTCGGGCCTGAGCCCGGGGCGCACGTGCTCCAGGGTCGCCGCGATCAGCCACGGCAGCTCCTCGAGGCGCTCGCGCAGCGGGGGGATGACGATCTCGGGCCGAGCGACGCGGAAGTACAGGTCCTCGCGCAGGCGACCGGCGGCGACCTGGGCCCGCAGATCCTTGTGCGTCGCCGAGCAGACGCGCAGCTCGACCGGGCGCGGCCGGGTGGCGCCGAGGGCCAGCACCTCCTTGCTCTCGAGCACGCGCAGCAGCTTGCCCTGGACCTGGAGGTCGAGGTCGCCGATCTCGTCGAGGAAGAGGGTGCCGCCGTGGGCGGCCTGCACGTAGCCCTCGGCGTCGCCGGCGGCCCCGGAGTAGGCGCCTCGCCGGGCGCCGAACAGCAGGCGCTCGGCGATGCCCTCGGGGATCGCGGCGCAGTTGACGGCGATGAAGGGGCCGCGCGCGTGCGGGCCGAGCTCGTGGAACGACCGCGCGGCGGCCTCCTTGCCGACGCCGCTCTCGCCCGAGATGTGCAAGGTGGCGCCGGCCTGGGCGGCGCGGCCGATCGCGGCGGCGATGGCCTGCGTGATCGGGCCCATCACGCGGCCGTCCGGAGTCTGCAGCACCTCGGCGCGGAGGAACGGCCGGACATCCGGGCTCACCAGGAACAGCGAGTCGCCGAGGCGCACGAGCCGGCGCGCAGGCACCCAGGTGCCCGGGCGCACCGGCTCGCCGTCGACCTGGCTGCCGTTGCGACTGCCGAGGTCCTGCACGCTGAAGCACTCGCCGTCGAAGCGCACCTCGGCGTGCTGGCGCGACATCCGGGCATCCGGGAGGGTGACCCCGAGCGAATCGCCGCGCCCGATCACCAGGCTGCCCGGAGCCAGCGGCAACGCGGCGAGCCGGGGCCGACGCTCGGAGAACACCAGCACGAGCCCGGGCAGCGGCTCTCCCGGCGCGTCGCCGGAGCCCCGGACCTCGCTGCGTTCGATCGTCGCGCCGTGGTGCACCCCGCGAGTATAAAATGCCGGCACCGGCGGTGGTCCGGCCCGCGATCGGTCCCTCGTGCGAGGCAGCGCTCATGGAGCGCCGCTCGCGCAAAGGCGTGAAGGCCCCGCTCGTGGCCATACAGCTGTGTTAGGGTGCGCCCCTGGTCGCGGCGGATGCTTTCGCCCTCGCAATTTTTCCGCGGCCTCCGGTTACTCCGGACCGCCGAATGACACCGCCATGCCGCCTGCCGAACTCGCTGGCACGATGATCCTGCACCGCTTCGAGCTCGAGACGCTCGCGGGCAGCGGCGGCATGGCGATGGTGTACCGCGCCCGCGACCACGCGACCGGCCGCACCGTCGCGCTGAAGCTGCTGCACGGCAGCGGCCGCGATCCGCGGGAGATGCAGCGGTTCGAGCGCGAGGGCCAGCTGCTGGCGGCGCTGCGTCACCCGGCGATCGTCGCTCACGTGGCGCACGGGCTCACGCCGGCGGGGCAGCCGTTCCTGGCGATGGAGTGGCTGCAGGGCGAGGACCTGGCGCGCCGCCTCGCCGCCGCGCCGCTCGGCCTGCGCGAGAGCCTGACGCTGGCGCATCGCGTCGCCGGGGCGCTGGCCGCGGCCCACCGGGCCGGGGTGATCCACCGCGACATCAAGCCGTCGAACCTGTTCCTCCGCGACGGCGACGTCGAGCGCGTGACGCTGCTCGACTTCGGGGTCGCGCACCTGTCGCTGTCGCCGCCGATGACGCGCACGGGCATCGCCATCGGCACGCCCGGCTACATGGCGCCCGAGCAGGCCCGCGGCGAGCGCGAGCTCGGGCCCGGCGCCGACGTCTTCTCGCTCGGCTGCGTGCTGTTCGAGTGCCTCACCGGCCAGCCGCCGTTCGTCGCCGACCACGTGGCCGCGCTGCTGGCCAAGATCCTGTTCGAGGACGCCCCCCTGCTGCGCACGCGGCGGCCCGAGCTGCCCGAGCCGCTCGAGGCGCTGCTGGCCCGCATGCTGGCCAAGGACCCGGCCCAGCGCCCCCGCGACGCCGCGCTGCTGGCGGTCGAGCTGGCCGAGCTGGCGGCCCTGCAGACCGCCGAGCCGAGGCCGGTCGAGCGCTCCCCCGCCGCGCCGGCGCTCGTCGGCGCGGAGCTGCAGTTCCTCAGCGTGGTCCTGGCCGTCTCCGACCACGCGCCGGTCGAGACGCAGGCCACCCTGACGGCCGAGCGCGCGCGCATCGACTACCTCGAGCTGCGCGCCGAGCTGCTGCCGCAAGGCTTCAAGATCGAGGGCCTGGCCGACGGCTCGATCGTCGCCACGCTGGCCCAGGTCGGCCACCGCACCGCGACCGATCAGGCGGTGCAGGCGGTCCGCTGCGCCCTGCTGATCAAGGAGCGCTGGCCGCACGCGATCATCGCCCTGGTGACCAGCCGCGGCACCCTGCGCGGCGCCCTGCCGGTCGGCGAGGCGCTGTCGCGCGCGGCCCGGCTGATCTCCGCGCCGCTGACGCCCGGCCCGGCCGCGCAGCTCGGCCTCCGCCTCGACGAGGTGACCGCCGGCCTGGTCGAGTCGGCCTACGCGATCGACCGGGTGGCGACCGGCTGCTACCTCCTGCTCGGCGAGCGCAGCAGCCTCGACGAGACCCGGCCGCTGCTCGGCAAGCCGACCCCGTGCGTGGGCCGCGAGCAGGAGCTGGCGCTGCTCGACATGCTGCTCGCCGGCTGCATCGAGGACCGGGCCGCGCGGGCGATGCTGATCACGGCGCCGCCCGGGGTCGGCAAGTCGCGCCTGCGCCACGAATTCCTGCGCCGGACGCGGATCCAGCGCCCGGAGCTGACGGTCCTGGTCGGCCGCGGCGACCCGATCAGCGCCGGCGCGCCGTACGGGCTGCTGGCCCGGGCCCTGCGCCAGCACTGCGACGTGCGCGACGGCCTGCCCGTCGAGGACAACCAGGCCCGACTGGAGCGCGGGCTCGGCCGCCACCTCCCGCCCGACGAGGCGCCGCGGGTGGTCCGCTTCCTCGGCGAGCTGTGCGGGGTGCCCTTCGCCGACCCCGACGACCTGCCGCTGCGCGCCGCCCGGCAGGCGCCCGAGCTGATGAGCGAGCAGATCCAGCGCGCCTTCCTCGACTTCCTGCGCGCCGAGTGTGCGGCGCAGCCGGTGGTGCTGGTGCTCGAGGACCTGCACTGGAGCGACCGCCTGACCGTGCGCCTGTGCGACGTGGCCCTGCGCGAGCTCGACGACCGGCCGCTGCTGGTGCTGGCGCTGGCGCGACCGGAGGTGCGCGAGCTGTTCCCGCGGCTGTGGGACGGCCGCGAGCGCCAGCAGCTCGAGCTCGGCGGTCTGCGCCGCCGCGCCTGCGAGCAGTTGATTCAGCGGGTGCTCGGCCCGGACGTGAGCCAGACCCTGCTGACCCGCGTGGTCGAGCAGGCCGGCGGCAACGCGCTGTTCCTCGAGGAGCTCATCCGCGCCGTCGCCGAGGACAAGGGCGAGGCGCTGCCCGAGACGGTGCTGGCGATGCTGCAGGTCCGCTTCCTCCGCCTCGACGCCGGCGCGCGCAGGGCCCTGCACGCGGCCAGCGTGTTCGGCGAGACGTTCTGGCGCGGCGGCGTGGCGGCGCTGGTCGGCGAGAGCGCGGCCGCCGAGCTCGACCATCAGCTCGCGGCGCTGCTCGACGCGGAGCTGCTCGAGCGGCGCAGCGACACCCGCCTGGCCGGCGAGGTCGAGTACGCGTTCCGCCACGCGCTGGTGCGCGACGCGGCCTACGCCCTCCTGACCGCGGAGGACCAGGTGCTCGGCCACCGCCTCGCCGCGAGCTACCTCGAGCGCGCCGGGGAGCGCGACCCGATGGTGATCGCCGAGCACTTCACCCGCGGGCACGACTCGGCGCGCGCGGGCCTCTACTACGTGCGCGCGGTCGAGCTGGCGCGCTACGCCGGCGACCCGGCGACCGCGATCGCCCTGGCGGAACGCGGCCTGCGCTGCGAGCTGCCCGACCCCGAGCGCGTGGCCCTGGAGGCGCTGATCGTCGAGGAGCACGGCTGGCGCGGCGACTTCGAGTCGGGGGCGATCGAACTGCTGGCCCGCTGCGTGCCGGGCAGCGTGGCCTGGACCGCGGCGCTGGCGTCCGGCTTCAGCGAGGCGCTGTTCGCCGGCGACCTCGAGCGGGCGCGGCAGCTCGGCGACCAGCTGGTGAGCGTCCGCGTCGAGCCGGCGGCGCTGGCCAACCTGTCGTTCACGATGATGGCGATCACGGTGCTGTTCACCTTCGCCGGCGAGCACCCGCGCGCGGCGCCGATCGTCCGCCGTCACGACGCGCTGCTCGAGCCGGTGGCCGCGGAAGAGCCACTGGCCGACGCCTGGCGCTGGCTGGCGCACGCGATCTTCGACGCCCACGACGTCGCCGGCCCGGAGACGGCCCTCGCCGCCGGTCGCCGCGCCGAGGCGGCGTTCGCCAGGATGCAGCACCGCCGCGGCGCCCTCGCCGGGCGGATCACCGTCGGCCTCAACCTGGTGTCGCTCGGCCAGTACGCCGCGGCCGAGCAGACCCTGCGCAGCACCTTCGTGGTCGGCGTCGACTACGGGCCCTACGCGGTCTACCGCACCGCGGCGGTGATCGCCGCGCGGGTCGGCCAGGGCGCGCTGGCCGAGGCGGTGCACGAGGCCGAGGCCTTCATCGCCCGCCGCGAGGGCGCCCACACGCTGGGGCCGATCGGGGCCGGCCTGCTGCGCCGCGAGCTCGCCGAGGCGCTGGCCCGCCAGGGCGACCTGGTCCGCGCCGAGGCCGAGGCCCGTGCCGCGTGCCACCTGCTGGCGTCGATGCCCGGCGACCGCCACCTCGCCGCCACCACCCTGGCCGCGATCCTCCTCCGCGCCGGACAGACCGCGGCGGCGCTCGAGCAGGTCGACGAGGTGCTGGCCGCCCGCGCCGCCCACGACCTGCGCCCGCCGCAGCAACCCGCCGCGCTGCTGGTCCGCGCCGAGGCCCTGCACGCGCTCGGCCGCGACGACGAGGCCCGCGCCGCGATCGCGGCGGCCCACGCCGACCTGTCCGCCCGCGCGGCCCGGATCGCCGCGCCCGAGCTGCGCGCGAGCTACCTGGCCGCGATCCCCGAGCACGCGCGGATCGCCGAGATCGCCGCCGCGTGGGCCGTGGTCGATCCATCGAATGCTCTCGGGGACAGGTCCTGAGGGACATGCCCTTCAGGACATTATCCATGGGACAGGCACTGCCTCGACGGCAGGCTCGCGGCGTCGGGGCGGCGAGCGACGAGTCCAATCATGCTTGTCCTCGCATTCGCCGCTCGCGGGCCGGCTCGACGCGACGTCACAGCGTCGTCGGCGTCAGGGTCACGCTGTACCAGGCATGATCGCGCGCCGCTGGCGGGGCGTTGCGCAGGGTGAAGGTCGTGTCGGAGCCGGCCGCGATCGGATAACCCGAGGGCGCCGAGCCGGTCAGCACGTACCAGGTGATGCTCCCCGTCCAGTGGGTCCGGGTGCCGGTCGGCGGCGACAGGTCGAAGGCGATGCCGACGTTGTCGGTGGTACTGCCGGAGCGGTAGAAGGCGGCGGGCGGCGCGGCGTTGACGGGCGCCCACGTCCAGCTCGAGAGGTAGGCCGGCATGGTGAACTCCGCCAGCGCCCCCGCCACCGGGAAGCCCGGCACCGCGCCCGACGGCAGCTCCTGCGAGCCCGCCGAGCCGTCGATCCGCAGCGTCGCCCCCGGTGAGGCGGCGTCGATCGCGGCGATGAAGCCGGCGGGCAAGCTCCAGTGCTCCTTGCCGCCGAGGTAGCCCGAGAAGGCGGTCTTCGCCGACAGGGTCGCCGCCGAGTGGCTGACGATCCCGTCGCTGACGGTCAGCTCGTAGACGGAATAGAGCTTGAACCCCGGATCGAGCTGAAACGCCTGCAGCGGGGCGGCAGCGGCGAGCAGGACCGCGGGGACGAACAAACAAACCAGACGGCGGGACAGTGTCATGGCAAAAGACTCCGAGGATCGCGGCCGGGTCCATCCCGTGCTCGCGCCTGCCCCCCACACCAGCAATCCGCGTGCCACTCGTCGGATTCGCTCGAGCGCGCGCCGCCCTCGATTTCTCGACGGCCACGAGGATGTCGCGAGCGCCGGTGCCGGCACGACGACGGCACCGTGCCGGCCCCGTGCCGGCCCAATCATCGGCCGCCTCACTCGCACGCGCTGGTCTCGAGCGCGGTGTCGGCATCGGCCTGCCGTACGTGTTCGGGCACCGCGATACGCGCCGAGAAGGTCGCTAACGGGCGCGTGGGCCCGAGTCGGTCATTACCCCGCGACGGAGACGCGGTCTCCGTGGCCCTCGGACTTGCGAGCGATCTCGTAGCGCAGCTCGAGGAACGGCAGGCCGAACACCATGAAGCGGTGGGAGGCCGCGATCGCGTCGCCTTCGACCTGCAGGCTCAGCTGTTCTTTCATCGTTCGCACCCAGCGGACCCACACTTCGCCGGGCTCGGCGAGCACGGTGAAGTAGAAGCCCGGATCGCCGAAGCGACGGCCGTCGCTGACGAGCGACAGCCCGGCGTTCGGGTCGACCCGTGGCCGCAGCACGATGATCGCGTTGCCGTTGGGCAGCGGAAAGACCACCTTGATGCACGGCCCCGCATGGCCGGGGATGGTCGTGGTGCCGTACTCGCCGACGAACGCGGGGCGGCCGGTCTCCACCGCCGTTCGTACCCACGCGGTGTGGCGCACCTGCCCCGTATCGTCGACGAGTCGCACGATCCGGCTCTCGAATCCGCCGCGGAGCTCGCGGTTCGACAGCGGCATGTTGAGCTGCGCGAGCCGGCGCGCGAACATCCGCGCGATCAACCAACCGACCGCGCGGAACGGACCCGACCAGCGGCTCTCGATCCGCAGGTCGTACGCCGCGGTATGGGTGTAGAAGTCGTGGATCTTCGGATCCACCGCCTGCGGATCGAAGCCTGGTCCCGCGAGCACGGCGAGCCCGTCGACGAGACCGTCGTCCGGACCGGGCGGCAGCACGCGCATGCCGTTCGACTCGCCCCATCGCGCGAAGAAGTCAGCGCCGATCCCGTTCACCGATCCCCACGGCCCCGCGAGCCACGGCGCGTCCGCGAGCGCGACGCGCCGCCCCGTGACTTGCACCCAGCGCTGGGTCACCCAGTCGACCAGGTCGCCGCGCCGCTCGCCGAGCCAGACCACGCGCCCACCTTAGCCGCCGACGGCGACGCTGTCACGAGGCGAGCCGCGCACTTGCCCGAGATTCGCGTCGCGCTACCGTGGGCCCATGGTCGTGCACACCTTCCACCTCGCGAAGCCGGGGCTCGTGACCACGGTGGCAGCCCTCGTCCGCCCGCCCACGTCGGCCACGGTCGCCGGGCTTCATCACGCCGAGTGCATGACGCCGATGCGCCTCGGCGCTCCGCTGTTCTCGCCCGCGAGGTGGCAGCTCCGTCGCCTTGCGATGATCGCCGCGTGGGAGGACGAGTCGGCGATCGACGAGTTCCTGCAGCGCACGCGCCTCGGTCGCGCGCTCGCGGCGGGCTGGCACGTACGCCTGCGGTTCCTCCGACGATGGGGTCACGTCGCCGCGTTCGACGACCTGCCCGCCGTCGCCGGCGAGACCGATCCCGACGCGCCGGTCGTCGCCGTGACCGTCGCGCGCATGAAGCTGCTGCAGGTCCCTCGCTTCATCCGCTGGGGCCTCCCGGTCGAGCGCCTGGTGCGGGATCACCCGGGGACCACGCTCGCGCTGGCGGCCACGCGACCGTGGCGGACGATCTCGACCTTCACCGTGTGGCACTCCGCGCGCGAGATGACCGACATGGTCCACGGCCGCGGCGCGATCGCGGCCCCCGAGCGCCACGCCACGGCGATGGTCGAGCGACGCCGCAAGGACTTCCACGTCGAGTTCACGACGCTGCGCTTCACCTGCATCGGCGAGTACGGCGCGTGGGAAGGCCGCACCTCGATCGTCCCGACAAAGGCGCGCGCCCCCACCGGGCACGCGTCGCGCTGATGGTGGCAGTTCGCTCGCATGAGTCGCCGCGCTCACCGGCTCACGGCACGAGCACCGCCCGGAACCGGGCGCGCCCCTCCATCATGCTGGCGAACGCCGCCTCCGCCTGCTCGAGCTTGTACGTCTCGACCCGCGGGCGCACGTTCGTCAGCGCGCTGAAGGCCATCGTATCCTCCGAGTCGATCGCGCTGCCGCTCGGCCAGCCCGCGATCGTCTTCCCGCTCAGCAGCCCCATCGCCGACACCTTCAACGGCTCGAACGCCGCCGCCACGATCAGCAGCTTGCCGCGCGGCTTGAGCCCGCCGACCGTGCCCTCCATCGCCGCGCTGCTCGGCGCGGTCGCCAGCACCAGGTCGGCCCCGCCGAGCTTCTGCAGCCCCTCCGCCGCGTCGACCGCCGCCGTATCGATGTACTCGTGCGCGCCCAGCTCGCGCGCCAGCGCGGCCTTGTCCGCGCCGCGCGAGATCGCCACGGTCCGAAAGCCCATGCGCGCCGCGTACTGGATCGCCAGGTGCCCGAGCCCGCCGATGCCCTGCACCGCCACCGTCGCCCCCGGACGCGCCCCGCTGTTGCGCAGCGAATTGTAGGTCGTCACCCCCGCGCACAGCAGCGGCCCCGCGTCGACCGCCGACAACTCCTCCGGGATGCGCGCCACCGACTCCGACGGCACCACCGCGTATTCCGCGTACCCGCCGTCGTGCGAGATGCCCGTGACCTTCGCCTTCACACAATTGATAAACAGCCCGCGCCGGCACGAATCGCACTCGAAGCAATGCCCGCCGTGCCAGCCCACCCCCACCCGGTCGCCGACCTTCCACGCAGTCACCTCGGCCCCGACCGCGTCGATCCGCCCCGCGATCTCGTGCCCCGGCACCCGCGGCAGCACCAGCCCCGGGTACCCCCCGCTGCGGGTGAACGCGTCGCTGTGGCACACACCGCACGCCTCGACCTTCACCCGGACCCAGCGCGGCCCCGGCGTCGGGATCTCCCGCTGCACGAGCTCGAGGGGACCGTTGGGCTTGCTGACCTGAAGGGCACGCATCGTCGACATGCCCGCGACGATCGTCGACCTCGCCGCTTCCCGCAAGGGGCGGGACATCCCCCGGCAGATCGTCCCGGACGCCCTCCGGCGCCCCCCGGATCCTCACCCGCCGCCGACGGGCCTCGCAAATCCTCGCGGATCGCCAGCCGCAGCGAGCCCAGCCTCTTGCTCGCGACGCGGCGGCTCGTTCGTCCGCCTGCGCGGCGTGCTCAGTGGTTCACGCGATACACCGTCTCGTTGGTGGCGAAGGCCACGATCAGGCGACCCTGGGGATCGATGCTGGTGTACGTGCCCGCCCACGACGACGGTTCGACGGCGTCCTCGAGCACGCTGGTCCAGCGCAGCGTGCCGTCGGCATGGACCGCGGTCACGACGTTCTGCTGGTCGCGGTGGGCGGCCACGTAGATCGTCCCGTCGCCGCCGATGACCGGCGCGTCCGTGCTGCTCGTCTCCAGCTCCCACGTCGCGTCGGGATCGTCGAGGTTCAGGCCGAACAGCGAGCCGACGTACGAGAAATGCACCCAGCCGTCCTTCGCCAGCGCAAACGCGCTCGGGGAGCATCCACCGCACATGACCGGGAACTTCGTGACCGGCGCGTACGCTCCGGTGGCGACGTCGACCTTGCCGATCTCGACGTAGCTGTAGTTCCCTTCCTGGATGCCTCGCCGGGTGACCAGGCGGCCGCCGGCCTCGTCGAGCGCCACCTCCGAGAACCTCTCCATCGTGCTCCACAGCGGCTCGTGCGTGGTCGCGTCGATGGCGAACAGCTGACCCAGGCGCGTGCGCACGTAGACCTCGTCGGTGCTCGAGGCGAGCAGCGAGCCGCGGTCGAGGATGTCGCCCGGACCGAACGAGTACGACCACACGTCGGCGCCGGTCGTCGGTTCGAGCGCCTGCAGCGCCAGATCGTCGGTCTCGCTGCGGTGGCCGAGAAACAGCAGGGTGCCGTCGGTGAGCACCATCGGCGGCCAGGGTGCGCCGGTCAGGTCGCGCATCCAGAGCACCGAGCCCTCCGGGTCGCGCGCGTGGACCTCGGGCATGGTGTCGTAGGTGCTTGTCAACGCGGTGTAGAACGTCCCGTCGGGCGCGACCACGGCGCTCACGTCGGTCTCCACGGTGAAGAGCTCGCTCCAATCCGGGGCGATGGCAGTGAGCCACACGTTGGTCACGTACGCGGTGCCGTCGGGCCCGAACACCGGCTGCGCCATCGCCGAGTCCGCCGCGAAGTCGGCGTCGATTCGCATGAGCTCGACGTCCTCGCCCGTCTGCGCGCTGAGCACGAGGCTACGGTTGGTGCGCGCGTTGCATCGTCCGAACGTGGTCCAGCTGCGGCCATCGCCGCCGACGCACGGCTCGTCCCCCTCCCCGAGCGTGCCGACCAGCGAGGGCTCCTCGGTTTCGCCCGACGACGAGCCGTCGCTCGAAGCGTCGCTGCTCGACGCGTCGCCGCTCGAAGCGTCGCCCGCCGACGAATCGGCGGTTCCGGTCGCGGTGCTCTCGGTGACGGCGCCGGTCTCGGTCGCGGCGTCGGTCTCGGTGGCAGTGACCGGGGTACCGGTGGTCGGTGATGTCTCGGTCGTCGTCCCGCCGTCCATGCCCATGCCCGTGGTCGACACATTCGTCGTCGTCGGCAGGCCATCGGTATCGCTGCCGTCCGGAGTGGCGGGACAGGCGGTCGTGCACAAGGTCGCCAAGATCGAGATCGCGTAGCGCATGAGCCTCCGAGGAGTCGCCGGCGGACGACGGCATCCGGTGCCTATTCACGAATCGGCGCGCCGCCTGCGTGCCGTGCCTCACTTCGCGGTGAACCGAGCTCGTCCATTGCCCGGGAGCGCCGATGGCCGGCCGAGCGGAAGCGACTCATGTCGACACCCATCTCCGCGATGATGGTCTGCGCGGCCTTCTGTCCAGGGATCGACGGACGCTGCGAGACCCCGGGGATACGCACAGGCTCGTCGTCGAGGCCGAGCCTGTCGAACCCAAGGACGCCAATGATAACACCGACGACCAGGACGATGGATTGATAGTACATGCTCCAAGAGACATGCAGCGAGCGCGCCTACTCCTCGCGCCCGGACCAGATCGCCAGCAACGCGAGAGCGACGGCCGGGACGAAAATCGTCAGCGCCAGGCGGGCCCCGGCGCGGACCCACACGAGCTCGCTGGACGCGCGGACCTCGAGCGTCTGCACGACCGCCGCGGCGATGACGAGGCCCGCGAACAGGAGCAGGCCGACGAGGCCGCGCCGGAACCGCGGGCGGCCCGACGTCGCGGTCAGGGTGGTGATCGCCGGCACGAACCACAGCGCCGCGAGGTACGACGCGCGACCGAGCGTGCTGCCGAGCCCCAGCACCCACGCGAGGCCGACGACCAGAGTCGTGACCGCCGCGCCTACCACCGCGATCGCACGCACGCGATTCACGAGCGTCGCGCCCCACAGCAGCGTCGCCGCCGCGCCGAGGCCGAGCGCGGTCGGACGGCCGAGGACCGGCGCGAAGGCCGGTGCGATCACGAACCGCTCCTCGACGGCGAGCGGCGCCGCGTGCTCCGCCAGCAGCGTGCGCGCGACCGCGTCGACGGTGGGCTCGTCGGTCAGCCCGGTGAAGCTCAGCCGGCAGCGATTGCCCGCCGTTTGCAGCTCGTACGCCAGGGCACCGTGCCGCGCCCGCATCACTGCGTCGACGGCTCGCGGATCGCAGCGGCCGTCGTCGTCGTTCGGCACCAACCCCAGCGTCGCGCCGCCCTCGAAGTCGAGCCCGATCGCGTAACCTCCGCGGGCGAGGCTGGCCAGCGCCGCCACGCTCAAGGTCAGCCACACGACCGCGGCGAGCCGGTGCACGTGTCTGGGACTCGGCGAGGAAGTCACGCTGCGGAGTATAGGCCGACCCGCCCGCCGGGCACCCGCTGCGAACGGGCACGCGGACCGACGCGGCTACGGCCGGCCTCCGCTCGCGCGCACCACCTCGCCGGTGACCGCAGTGTTCGCCGCGGAGCACAGGAACACGATCGTCGGCGCCACCTCTTCCGGCGGCAGAAGGCGCCCGACCGGGTACGCCTTCCCGCGCTGCTCCCGGACCTCGGGCGTCGTCAGGGCGCTCATCTTCTCCGTCACCGTGAACCCTGGCACGACCACGTTGATCAGCACCCCGTGCGGCCCGACTTCCCGCGCCAGGCAGGCCGTGAGGCCGTGGAACGCCGCCTTCGCCGCGCCGTAGGCCGCTGCGCCCACGACCCCGTCGAGCGCCACGCCGGACGACACGCTGACGATCCGGCCCCAGCCGCGTCCCCGCATCCCCGGCAGCACCGCCTGGATCGCCGCGATCGCCCCATCCACGTTCGCATGCACGATCCCCTGCCACTCGGCCTCGGCGACGTCCTCGAAGCGTGGCGCCTCCCACGGCAGCTTGTCGCTCCAGCGGACCGCGTTGTTGACCAGGATGTCGACGCTGCCGAACCGCTCGCGCGCGACGGCCACCGCCGCCCGCACCGAGTCGAGCGACGCCAGGTCCATCTCGATCGCCAGCGCCTCGCCGCCGGCCTGCTCGATCTCCCGCACCAACTGCTCCGCCCGCGCCCGCTCGCTGTGGAACGTCAGCGCCACCCGCACCCCCTCCGCTGCCAGCTGCAGCGCCACCGCCCGGCCGATCCCCTGCGAACCCCCGGTCACCAGCGCGACCCGTCGTGAAAGCCCCAGCTGCATGAGTCACCTCCGTCGCCGCTCAGGCTACTCGCGTTGGAATTTAATTCCACAATTATTGGAAAAAAATTCCACTCGATCCGGGACCTGGTCAAGCGCGGCCGGCTGGGCTACGACAGGGCCGCGATGGCCGTCACGCGACAGACCGGCGCGGCCCGCCGGGAGGCGCTGCTCGACGCGGCGCTGCGCTGCTTCGAGCAGCACGGCCTCATGCGCACGGGGATCGAGGACATCCGCAAGGCCGCCGGCGCCAGCCCTTCGAGCGTCTACCACCTGTTCAAGGATCTCCCGGCCCTGGTCGCGGCGCTGTTGGCCCGCACGTTCCAGCGCCTCCACGACTCGGTCGGTCCCCGCGTGCTCACGACTCGGACCCCGCGCACCGCCGTGCGGACGCTGGTCGAGGCGCACGTCGACTGGGTGCTGGGGCACGAGGCGGAGGCCCGGTTCATGTACCAGGCGCTCGCGCTCGA
This sequence comes from Nannocystis punicea, assembly GCF_026965555.1. GTDB lineage: Bacteria > Myxococcota_A > Polyangia > Nannocystales > Nannocystaceae > Nannocystis > Nannocystis punicea. The sequence continues at coordinate 7,219,442 of NZ_CP114040.1, forward strand.
GCTGGACGGCGAGCACCGCGCGGCCCTCCGCGCCCACAAGGCCGCGCTCAAGGCCGACCTGACCGCCCACTTCACCGGGCTCGGCGTATTCCCCAGAGCGCGAGCTCCCGAGGTGATGCTCGACGTGGTCCTGCTCGGCCCGGTCCACCAGGCCTGTCGCCTCTACCTGTCGTCGCCCGGCAGCGTCGACCCCCGATGGATGCGCACCGCCCTCCCCGACCTCGCCTGGCGCAGCGTCCGCTGAGCACCGACCCGCAGTGACCGAGGGAGCCGCGGAGCGGGGTGGGTCGCTGCGATCGATCCCGGGTCAGCGCTCCGCGACGCGCTGTCGCTGCGCCCCGCGGATCTCTCGCATCCCCGCTCCTGCGGCAGCAGTGCAGAGAATCGCGAATGTCCTCAGTCCGCCTCCGGATAGCAGGCCATTTCGTCGCAGTCCCCGAGCAGCTCCGGCTCGGCCGGCTCCGGCCCGTCCTCCTGCTGATCCTTGGCCTTCTCCCCGACCACGTATTCCTTCGAGGGCCCCCAATATTTGGGGCGCTTGCGCTGGGCGTCGCTTTGATACCCCTCGTAGTCGAGTTGATGCATGTAGAGGCTGTAGAAGGTCAGGGTCGGCTTGGCGGGCGCGGCCGGCTGTGCGGGCGGAGGCGGCTTCTTCGCGGGGGCCGTGTTTTGTGCAGGCGGAGGCGGCTTGGCGGGGGCCTGGTTGGCGGGCGCGGGCGTGGGCGTGACGGGCCTGGGCGTGGGCGTGGGCGTGACGGGCGCGGAGGGCGGTGGGGCCTGGGCGGGGGTGGTCGTGGCAGGCGCGGTCGACTGGGCGGGCGGCGCCCCCGGACATTCGAGCTTGTGCCGGATCAACGTGAATCCGGACGAATACAGCGCCTTCTTGTCCTCCGCCGGGAACGCGATCTCCTTGTATTTCTGGTTGACGAGGTATGCGACGACCTCGCCGTCCTTGATGCAGCGGACGCCGTCGACCTGCTTGAGCTGGGTCCCCGTCCCGGCGTCGAAGTGGATCCCGCCGTGCCAGATGCCGCTCGCGCCGATCGGATAAAAGCCGTCGTCCGCCTTCGGGAGGGCCGCCGCGGTCAGCGACGGCGAGCCCATGTAGTAGCCGCCGTCCTGGACGTCCTTGCCTCCGTTGTCCGGGAACGGGAACACCCAGGCCGCGGTCGGGGCCGCGGCCTCCCCGTTCAACCAATCGCTGCGCGCGGTGATCCGCTGGTTGATGCTGCCGTCCTTCGCGTTCTTGAGGTTGGTGTTGTCCACCCAGTACTTGAGGTCCTGGATCACCGCGCGGAAGGCGGGGTAGTCGGCGGCGGTGATCGACGGCAACAGGCGGGGCTTGTGCCGATCGGAGAGGTCGCCGCGGAACCGCAGGTCGACCAGCACCTCTTTCATCTTCTGCGGGTAGGCGTCCCAGTTGCCGCCCCACGACTTGATGATGCTCTTCGTGTATCCGACGTACACCGGGTACACGTGGGTGAAGAGCGTCATCGACTGCTCGCGGGTCAGCAGCGGGACCTCGCTGGCGTGCGCGTTCACCCAGTCGCGGGCGTTCGTGCTGGTCTTGCCGGCGGCCCCCACGAGCTTGTCGATGCTGGTCTGCGGGAGGCCCGCGGCCTCGAGGTCCGCCCGGATCGACGCGGCGCTTCGCTGGCCCATGTCGTAGCCGGGGCCGATGGTCACGCCCGACACGCCTCCCGGCCAGTGCGCCTTGAGGACGGCCGCCGTCGGGCCGCCCTCGGTCCGGAATGTCAACTCGCAATAATCAGGGAACTCTTTGGTCGCCATCCCGCCACCCGCCGCCGATCGCTCGCGCCGCTCCGACGCGCGATCTCATGAGCGAGGATATCGACGCGCCCAGGGCGGCGCAAGGCGGCCGCTCCGTCGGCGGATGTCTCGCTCGACCCGCCGGACAGACGCCCGACGCTCGCGTGCGCACGCGCCCTGGCGACACGCACGGGAGCGAAGCGCACGACGTCCCACAACGATGACCTCGACCCCCGCACGAATCGACGTCGAGGGCGACGCACTCAGCGACGCATGGGCCTGCCCCGTAGAGCACCTCGCGGGCTGCGCCGGCGACGCCTCGCGCGCCCGCGAGCGAAGCAGTCGAGCCCGTCGACCCGACGTTCGTCAGCGCGAACTCTCGTTCGTCGGGCGTGCGCAGTCCGGTCGCGCGAGCGCCGAGGAGGTGATAGAAATGGAGGCTGACGCCCGGCAGCCATGCTCAAGTTCGTCAAGCAACAGATGTCCCAGCTCGCCGAGGCCGGCGCCCGTGACTTCCAGGCGACCATGGTACGGCGGCTGAGCGAGCAGCTCCCTTCCATCGCGGGCATGAACGGCGCGGAGCTCCTCGGCAAGGTCAAGGCGGGCATCGAGCGGGCGGCGGCGCATCAGATCACGTCCGAGAAAGACGTCAGCCGCTTCCTCGAGCTGGCCGCAGTGCTCGGCGACCAGTTCGACGTCGATCCGAAGCTCACGTGGGCCGCCGAGCTGCTCGCCAAGGTGAACTCCAAGAACGCCACCGAGGTGATGGATCGGCTGTGCGAGGAGGCCGCGGCGCAGGACTCCGGCGACGGCGAGAAGTCCCCTGCCCAGACGAAGGCGACCCCCGCGGCCGACGAGGAGTTCAGCAATCGAGCGCAGGTCGGCGACCCGATCGGGCGATGCCCGCGGGCCATCGCCCGCCGGCTCTACATGTTCTCGTCGTGAGCGCGGCGCCGGGTCGCTCCGCCGGACCTGGCCTTCAGGACATGGAATCGTCGTGAACGCGGCGCCCGCCGGACCTGGCCTTCGGGACATGCTCTTGTCGTGAGCGCGCCCGGATCGGTTCCCGGTCAGCGACCCGTGCGGCTCGTCGGACCTGCCCCTTGCGCCAGGTTCTCGTCGTGAGAACGGTGGCGGTCAGTTCCCGGTCAGCGACCAGTGCGGCTCGTCGGACTTGGACTTCGCGCCGTGGTAGGTCCAGTGGTAGACGCCGTAGGACGCGCCGACGTTGAGCAGGTCCTGCTTCGATTTGATCGCCACGGTCTTGCCGTTGGCGTCGACCACGCTCTTGCCGATGCCCCACCCCGGCGTGAAGCTGACGTCGATCGCCTGGCCCTTGTTGTGATTCGACCTGTAGGCCATGCCGATCGCGCCGGCGGCCCCGTACTTCGCGTCCATCTCCTTCGCCGCCTGCTTGGCGGCCGTGAGGTTCGGCTTGCCCGCGCTGTCGAGGTGCGCCCAGTCGATGTTGACCGGCGCGTCGCCGTCCTGGGGGACGAATGCGGGCACCTTGTCGGGCGCGATCCGCCCCGTCGAGACCTCGCGGGCGTAGTACATCAAATAGGAGCGCTGCGGCGGGCGCAGCGTCGTGTTGATGTTCCTCGCCACGCCCGCCGTGGCGAGGGCGTTGAAGAAGTTCGTGACGCTCGTGCGGAACGGATCCTTGAGGTCGGAGATGGCCGCGCTGGGCATGAAGCGGCTGACCCACTGCACGCCGCTCTTCTCCCGCGCCCCGCCGGTGTCCGTGCTGGCGGCGGTGCTGCTGGGCTGGGAGTAGAAGTTCTCGATGAGGCCGATCGGATGGATGTGGAAGGCCAGCGGGCTGCTCGGGAAGTCCTTCACCTTGGCGGCCACCTGCGGCCACCACCGCAGCCCCTTGATCCGCAGCTTCTCGGCCTGCCACTCCGGCTTGCCGTCGAGGACCAGCGGATCCAGGGCGTCCCACTTGGCGTCCTCGCCGCCCCACTCGCTCTCGTAGCGGCTGATGATCCGGCTCAGCGCCTGCGCCAGCAGCGGCTGCCGCATCGCCGCGCGCAGCTCGTGGGGCTCGAAGATCCAGTTCTTGTTGGTGTCGATCAGCTCGTAGAGCTTCTGCAGCAGCGCGCTCTTGTCGACCTTGTCGGCGCGCATCTTGAAGTCGGTCAGCTCCTCGTCGTTCGCCATGCCCATGCGGTAGAGCATCGTCGACCACTGATCGACCGGCTCGATCTCCCCCTCCTCGACGAATTCGAAGCCCGGCCAGGCCCACGGCGATTGCCACGACACCTTGTCGTGGCCCTTTTCACAGGCCCAGCCGACCGCCGTGGTGTTGCCGCTCGAGTCGGGGTCGCGCCGCGCCGAGACGCGCCACCAGCGGTTGCCGTCGGGGTCGGTGGCCCGTCCGTTCGCCGGCGTGCGCTCGAGCTCCGTCTTCGACATCACCCGGGTGAGGGTGACCGGCGGATCGCCGGCGTTGGCCACCCGCAGCGGATACTCGCTCCACGTCTTCAGCGGCACGCACGCCTTCGCGCGGGCGTCGAGCGCGGCGCGCTCCACCCACAGCGGCTGGCCCGACGGTATCATCACCTCGCGTCGCTGGTAGCCGAGGCGCTTCGACTCGGCCTCGTCCTGCGTCCGCTGGCCGTCCTGCGCGCCCACGAACCAGCCGGTGAAGACCGCGCCGCTCTTGTAGGTCTTGCTCGCGCTGTTGTAGTCGCCGAGCTTGCCGCGATCCATCACCTGGGTGGTCCCGCGCTTGACCTGCGCCCACGCGCCGGTGGCCTTGCTCTCGACCGGCACCACCCCGTCGTTCGCCCCGATCTCGCCGTTCGGCTGCGCGGGCTGGACCAGCTTCGCGCCCTTCTCGACGACGAACAGGGTCCCGCTGCCGGCCGGCAGCGTCTTCGCGTATTGCCGGCACTTCTCGATGAAGGCCGGGACGTCCTCGCCGGTGAAGACCTCGAGGTGGAGCAGCGGACGACGGCCACGGACCGGGGCCTGCAGCGCGTCGACGTGCTGTTGATATTCGCCGATGTATCCGACGAACTCGCCGGCCGACATCGCGACCGGCTTGGCCGGGGCGACGACCTCGTCGAACGCCTCGGGCTGGGCGGCGCCTTGATCGAGCTCGCCGATGAACACCCAGCCGGTGGCGGCCGCGGGATCGACGGCGCCGTTCTGCTGCACCGGGGCGATCTGGCCGGACACCACCTTCCCGATCCGCGCCCACTTGCCGTCCTTCGAGCGTTCGCCGAGCTCGATCCGTGCGCCGCGGGGCAGCAGGCCGAGCTTGGCGCTCCGGCCCGACGCCTCCTTGCGGATGTTCAACCCGATGACCTTTGCGGTGCTCAAGGTGGTCCCTCGCCTCGGTGGCCGCGCAGGAGCGGAAGCATCACCGAGTACACAGTGGCGCACTGTAACACGGTTGCCTCCGGCAAGGACGTCACGACGAGCCCGCGCGTCGCGTCGCCGGCGCGACCCCGGGGACGTTTGCGGCCGAACTGCCGTACGCGTGTCGGACGGCCGCTCGACGTCGGGGCGCCGCGTGAAACCCCTCGGATCGCCCGCGGGGCCCTCGCCTGCGCGCGGATCGAGGACTCATACGATTACCGACGCGTGGCCCGGCCCGCCCGGAGGCGCGGACGACGATGCACTGAACATAGCCGGTTCACGGGCCGGCATTCGTCCTTGCAGGCGTGTCACATCGCCCGGAGTCGCCGAGCGCTTGCGAGCATGCGCAGAGGTCCACGCAGCGACGCGCGAAGCCACTCGCCGGCGCCGCGCGCGGGGCGAGTCACGGGCGAGTCACCGCCTCATGTCGCGACGATCACGCCGACCAGGATGACCACTGCGAGCGCGACGTTGACGACGAGTAACTTGGTCCGAAGCGGCCATCCTGCGGCCGCGGCGAGCCGCGGTGCCTTCGGCGGGACGGGCTCCGGCGCGAGGATCATGGTCTGATCGTGCCGCGGCAGCTCCGGCTCGACCCGCGAGGGCAGCGGCTCCGCCTCGTCTTCAGGCGCGTCCGGCGGCCGCCAGATCACCGTGCGATCCGGCTCGCTCGGTCGCACGAGGAGCTCGGGCGCCTGCAGGATCATCGTCGAGTCGGCGACGGACCGCGGTCCGACGAATGTCGACATCGCGGGCGACGGGCTCGATCCACGCGCGGCCTGTTGGGTGACGCCATTCATGGCGGCCGGAGGCCGCGAGCTCGGCGGAGGCAGGGGTGAGCGCGCGACGACCGTCGAGTCGGTCGGCGGCTCGGCCGCGAACGACGGCTCCGGACGCGCGAGGGCCCGCTGCGACCCGGTGCCGGAGCGGGCGCCGGCGGCGGCGGCAGGGGCGCCGTTCACCGCTCGCCGCGAAGTCACTCCCGTCCTGTCGCTCGCTGCCGGGACGGGGGCCTGCGCGCCAGTCCTGTGCGTGCGCGCAGCCTGGGCCGCCTGCACGATCGAATCGAGCGCGACCACTTCGGTCCTGTCTCCCGCCGGGACGGGGACCTGCGCGCCCGTCCTCTGCTTGCGCGCTGCCGGTGCCTGCGCGACCGAATCGAGCGCGAGCACTTGCGTCCCGTCGCTCGCCGGAACAGCCACCTGCGCGCCCGTCTTCTGCTTGCGCGCTGCCGGGGCCTGCGCGACCGAATCGAGCGCGAGCACTTGCGTCCCGTCGCTCGCCGGAACAGGCACCTGCGCGCCCGTCTTCTGCTTGCGCCCTGCCGGGGCCGCCTGCGCGAGCGAATCGAGCGCGAGCACCTGCGTCCCGTCGCTCGCCGGAACAGGCACCTGCGCGCCCGTCCTGTGCGTGCGCCCGGCCGGTGCCTGCGCGAGCGAATCGAGCGCGAGCACTTGCGTCCCGTCGCTCGCCGGGACGGGCACCTGCGCGCCCGTCCTGTGCGTGCGCGCAGGTGCCTGCGCGACCGAATCGAGCGCGAGCACTTGCGTCCCCTCCAGTGGAGGCAGCAGGGGCGGCGGCGAGGCGGACGCAGGCATCGCTGAGCGAGGCGCAGGCGCCGACGGTGACGCGGGCGGCGGCATCGTCCGGCGCGCCGGCGGAGGCGCCGTGTCGCGCCGTACGTCGCGCTGCTTCGGCTCCGTCCCGCCGCCGTGCAACGGCGGCTCCGCGCCGGCGGGCGACGGGTCGACGCGCGCCGCCGCTTTCGGCGAACGCGAAGCCGGCGGCGCCGCGGGCTGGACCGCGACGTACTCGATCCCGAGCAGCCCGCACATCGCCGCCCGCATCGCCGCCAGATCGGCGTACCGCTGCCCAGGATCGGCGGCCAGCGCCTTGTGGACCAGGTCGCGGACGCCCTGGCGGAGGTCGGCGATCGCGTCCACCCGGGGCGGTTCATCGCCGGCGCGCTGGCCCGTGATCAGTTCACACAGCAACACCCCGATCGCCCAACCATCGCTCCGCAGATCGCCGCCGCCGCGCTGCTGCTCCGGTGCGCTGTACGGCGAGTCCTCGACGCCCGTCACCTCGATGACCCCGTAGTCGAGCACCCGCACCTCGTCGCGCCCGGTCACGACGCAGCGCCACGGCGTCAGCGCGCGGTGGGCCGCGCCCGTCGCCGCGTGCGCGCGCTCGACGATCGCCGCGACGCGCTCGCACAGGGTCAGCGCGCGCTCCCAGGGCGTGGGGCCGCGTTCGACCAGCCGCGCCAGGCTGGACGCGGCTTGCACGTCCGTCGCGCAATACGGCGGCACGGGGGCGGGCTCAGTCAAGCCTCGGGGCAACACCAGGCCCGGGATCTTGGCCGCGGCCGCCGCGCGGATCGCTCGAGCGAACGCGCTCCACGTGTCCGCCCGGACGCAGGCCGGGTCGAACAGCAGGAGCTCCACCTCGCGTCCGACCTGGTGATCGACGGCGAGGAACACCTGCGTCGGTCCGCCCTCGCGCAAGGGCGCCATCAGCTCGAAGCGTTCGCGGACGCGGTCACCGACGCGCGGGGAGAACGAACCGGACACGGCGTACCGGCCATCATGCCCGTGATGACCCGCGTCTGTCCATTGTCGCCGACGAAAGCGCGCACGCGCTCTCGTCGCGGGCGCATCCGCGGACCGCGGAACGCACGATGTGTCCCATGTCCACATCGCCGTTCGTATGTCGCCCTCCGCGTCTTCTGTTAGGCTGCCACGAACCCGCAGAAGTAGTTGCCATGCCCGAAGCTGCCCGGATCAGCGACTATCACAAGTGCCCGAAAGACGGGCCCGTCCCGCACGTCGGCGGGCCGATCTATTCGGGCAGCGCCGACGTGATCGTCGGCTTCCTCCCGGCGGCGCGGAAGGACGATCGCGTCGTGTGCTTCCCGGTCGGTCCGAGCGACAAGATCAAGCAGGGCTCGGCGACCGTGCTGATCAATCACCGCCAGGCCGCGCGCCGCACCGATCCCGCGGTGCACGCCTCCGGCGATTTGATCACGGCCGGCTGCCCGACCGTGATCATCGGCGACACCCCGCAGAGCTTCGCGCTCCGCGTCGCCGCCCGCCGCGGCACGCCCTTCTGCGAGGAGTGCGAGCGGCAACGCGTCGGCGTCGACACCTACGACGACTCCGCCGAGCCGGTCGCGTCCGAGCCGGGCAGCGCGACCCTCGACGACGACGAGCCGCCGCCCGGCGCCCGCAGCGGCCGCGACGCCTTCGCCGACCTCGACGTCTCGAAGCACGAGCTCGCCGGCCAGGAGGACGAGGGCGACGGCCTCGGGGAGCTGCGCGTGCAGGCCCGCTACGCCGTCGCCTATCAGTTCTACTCCGCGCACGCGCCCGCCAAGATCAAGCCGAGCCAGATCCTCTCGCACATCAAGGGCATCGATCTGAGCAAGCCCGTCTCGGTGCGCTCGTTCAGCAAGCAGACCCTGTTTCAACGCAGCATCCCGGGCGCCGGGACCGGCCAGTACTTCACGCTCGACCCGTCGATCACGCCCGAGGAGGTCGGCTGCTCGTCGACGGCCTATGCCCTCGTCGACGGTAAGCCGAGCCCGCCGCCCGTCGTCCGCGAGCCGCGCGAGGTCACGTTCGACGAGCCCGCCCTCGGCCTCCAGAGCACCGCCGCCGGCATCGTCGACGACTGGTCGCTCGCGGATCCCGTGTACTGCAAGGGCGGCGCCACGCAGGTCATGATCCCCAAGAGCTTTCACCCGCCGATGGGGGGCTGACGCGTGTCCGACCTGATGCGGATCACGTCCCGCGACGCCTTCGCGGAGGTGCTCGCCGAGGCCCGCGCCCACACCCGCGCGCTCGACCCATCGCGCTGGCCCGTGCTGCAGTCGATCGCCACCCAGCTCGAGTTCATGGCCCGGACCACCGCCCGCGGCCGCATCCCGCACCCCGACGATCGCACGCGCACCAACCTCGGTCCGCTCGGCCTCCGCGAGTTCGGCGAGCTCGACCCCGAATACGCCGACGCGCTCGGCGAGCTCGACTACACGTTCGCCCGCTATCACCTGCTCCCGCCCGGCCCCGCGGTGATGCGTCGCGGGATCTTGCAGGTGTGGTCGGGCCGCGAGAGCTACCACAAGCTGATCCTCGAGCCGGGAGTGCCGCGCACCGTGGGCACCGCGCGGGCCGACTTCGTGGTCTACGCCGATGCCGGCGGCTCGCCGCACTTCCAGATCGTGTGGGACGGCGTGTGCGCCCACGTGCAGGCCCTCGACCCGCACCGGATCACCGTCGACGGCGAGCCGTGCTTCGTCGGCGAGCTGGCCAACCGCGGGTGGATGACGGCCGGCCGCACGAGCTTCCGCTTCCTCGTCGAGGACTACACGCCGCCGCCCGGGCCGGTCACGCCGAGCGAGGCGGGCCTGGCCGCCCTCGCCCAGCTTCGCGTCCCGTGCGACGCGGGCACCCTCTACGCGGTCGTCGACGCCGCGCGCTCCGAGCGGGCTCTCCAGCTCATCGAGGAGAGCGTCGACCCCTACGCCTCGCTGTTCGACGGCGAACGCGGCCGCGCCTTCGACGACGTGGCGCCGTACCTGGTCCACCTGCGCAGCGACTCTCGACTGCTCGAGCGCGTCGTCCATGAGGGCTGGGGCGACGCGTGGGGCGTGTTCCTCGTCAGCAAGAAGCCGCTCGAGGCGGTGCGGCGCCACCTGCGACAGTTCTTGATGGTCGAGGTCGAGGGCGAGGCGGACCGCGTGTTCTTCCGCTTCTACGACCCCCGGGTCCTGAAGTCGCTCGAGCCGGTGTTCTCGCGCGAGCAGCGGGCCGCGCTGCTGCGGGCGCTCGACGCCGTCTACTACGAATCGTCGGACACGCTGGCCGTCCTCGCGGCTGGCTGATCGTCCATGTCCGAATAGACATGTGTCTCGCCTCGCCGGTCGCCACGATCACGGCGGGCGATCGCCGGTCAGCCGGGCTCGGGCGGATGCACGAAGTCGAGGCCCGCGTCGTGGCACCCGACGCAGCCGCGCTCGCCTGTCCCGGCGACCAGGGGCTTCGCGTCCGCGCCCGTCCCGAATTGCTCGTACCACAACCAGCCCTCGCCGCCCGGCCCCGACGCGCGCAGCTTGAGCATCACCGCGAAGCCGCGCAGCGTCGCCAGATCGGCCTCGTAGAGCTCGCGCACCGCCGCGGACCCGATCGGGTGCTCGCCCGCGCCCGCGCGCATCGACGCGGCCAGCACCTCGTTGAAGAACACCCGCGCGCCGCCGTGCTCGCTGGTCGCGTGCACGCCCGACTGCGCCGCCCAGCCGCGGTAGCCGGCCGCATGCAGCCAGCCGCCGATCGCGGCGGGCTCGGCCGGCACCTCCGCACGCCCGGGCTCGACGCGCTGCGCCGCCTCCACGTGCGCCGGCACGAGCTCTGCGCCGTCGCAAGCGAGCGCCGCGAGCCCGAGCGAGAGCGCCAGCCGCCTCACTCGAGCGCTCCCCCGGCGATCCAGTCGTGGACCAGCTGCGCGTCGGCCTCCCCGAGGCCCATCGAACCTGACGGCATCTTGGTCGCGCACATGTCGCCCTCGTCGAGGGCGATCGGCCGGACGCGGCGCCACAGGACGCTCTGCTCCGGCGCGCCGGGGACCACGCGCACGCTCAGGCCGCAGGCGGCCTGCGACGCCTCGACCTCGACCAGGTTGGCATACGCGGTGGCCTCGTCGGTCATCAACAGCTCGCCCGCCATGTTGCCGTGGCAGTACCCGGCGAGACAGCCGCTCGCCATGAAGATCGACTCGTAGACCTCGGTGAAGCTCGGCGCGGCGGCGCCGGTGTCCGTGGTGCTCGCGTCGGTGGTGGTGGAGGTCGGCGCGCCGGTCTCCGTGCTGTCCTGGCTCGACCCGCTCGTCGGTGCGCCCGTCCCCGTGGTGTCCTGGCTCGCTCCGCTCGTGGTCTGCCCGCCAGATTCGTCGGTCGACGAGCCCGGGGCCGCGGTCGAACTCTCGGTCGCGGTGGTGGACGGTTCGGGACTGTCACAGGCGAGCAGCCCGGTCACTGCGAGCGCGGCAGCCCGATGATATGCACGAAAGCGAAGGTTACCGAGATTCATCGTCAGTACTCCACCCGCGAGGGTAGAGTCCGCCCGCACTGCCGACAATTCGCCATTTCTTCACAGCGCTGGTTCGCCGGGCTGTACAATCGAGAACACCGAGAGACGCCGCTCGAGGTGTGCGCGTCCAGGCCGACGATCGCCAGCGACGGCGCGAACGGATCGTCGAGCTCGATGCGAGCGCGCGGCATGGCGGAGCTGTTCGCCCTCACGCAGATCGCCGCCCACGCCGGGTCGCGAGGACCGCGTGGGCCGAGCGGGCCCGAAGCCATGCGACTGGCGGGGATCGAGCGCGCTTTTGGCTCGTCGTCACGCTTGTGCGCGCGGCGCTCCGCGGCGACAATCCCGGGAGGTGGAGACGTCGGCGATCGAGCGGGCCGCGGCGGCTCGCAGCCGCGGCGAGCTCGCGGAGGCCGCCGAGGCTGCCGACGCCGCCGTCGCTGCAGCACCCGCCGATCCGCGCGCATGGGTGCTGTCGGGCTCGATCGACCACCTGCGCGGGGACCTCGAGCGCGCCGCTTCGCGTTACCGGCGAGCCCTGGCGCTCGCACCCCGCGACGCCGCGGCGCACGCGGCCCTGGCGGTCAACCTCGTGCAACGCGGGCAGCCGGCGGCCGCGCGCGCCCACTTCGCGGCAGCCACTGCCCCAGACGCCTCGCCGCCGCTCGACGACCTGCAGTGGCTGCAGGCGTTTCAGCAGGCGCGCGAGCTCGACGAGGCCGGAGCGGCCCTCTCGTGGTCGCGCTGCGCGACGCCGCTGCCGTCCCCGCGCACGCCCGTGGACCCGCCGAGGGGGCTCCCTCCCGCGTGCGGGCGCGTGACGTGGTCGATCGCGGAGCTGACCGCGGCGCTCCGCACGTCGTCGCGGATCGTCGCGCTGACCGGCGCCGGCATGTCGGCGGCGAGCGGGCTGCAGACCCGCAAGCAATTGTGGCAGCGATTCACGCGAGACGACGCGGTCAGCATCGCCCGCTTCCGCGAGGATCCAGCGACCCTGTGGGCGGTGATCCGCGCGTTCTGGGGCGACGACCCGCATCCCGCGAACGCCGGCCATCACGCGCTCGCGCGCCTCCCCGGCCTCGCCGCGATCGTCACGCAGAACGTCGACGACCTGCACCAGTCGGCGGCAGCCGCCGCCGGGCCGGCGACGCCGGTGATCGAGCTGCACGGGAGCCTGTCGCGGACGCGTTGCCTCGGCTGCGGGCGCGCGGGCGAGACGTCGCAGGCGCTCGCGGCCGCCGGCCGTCCCCTGCCCCCGCGCTGCGACTGCGGCGGCGTGTTCCGGCCGGAGGTCGTGCTGTTCGGCGAGCGCGTCCCGGCCGCGGCGATCGCAGCCGCGCGGGCGCAGGTGGCCGCGGCCGATCTGCTGCTCGTGATCGGCTGCGCCATGGACGTCTCACCGGCGCGCGAGCTGCCGCTCGTCGCCGCGCGGGCCGGGGCGCGGATCGTCGAGCTGAAGCGTCGACCGTCGCGCCTGGCCGCGGCCGTGCGCGTGCACCACGTCCCCGGCGCCGCGGAGGATCTCCTGCCGGAGGTCGCCCGGGCGCTCGAACCATCGGAGCGAGGACATGACGCAGGATCCTGAGGACCGACCGCTGCTCGTTCGCCTGCCCTCGCTCGAGCAAGACTCTTCGGGGCGGGTCCGCTTCCTCCGTCACACCGGCGACGTCGTCAAGGCCGATGAACCCATCCTCGAGGTCGAGCTCAGCAAGATCGTCGCCGAGCTGACCGTCCCCCGCGCCGGAGTGGTCGGGCGGCTGTTCGCGGCGGACGACGACGAGTTGCCGCCGGACGCGCCGCTGTACGAGCTGTGGCCGCTCCCGACGCCCGCATCGCAGCGCGACGCCCCGCAATTTCCGGCCTTCACCGGAGCGCAGCAGCCCTGCGACGTCGAGCACCTGCTCGCCCGCGCCCGCCGACTCGCCGAGGACCGCGCGGAGGTGCCTGCCGCCGAGATGGCGCTGCTGTGCGTCGCCGCCCTGCGCGCCCTGACCGCCACGCCGGCGCTGTTGGAGCGCACGCTCGCCCCCTTCCTCGCGGAGCCTGGCCTGCGGATCGCGTGCGGCGACGTCCAGGCTGGCGGCGTGCGCTGGGTGCAGATCGATGTCCCGCCCGACGCCTCGCCGGAGCAGGTCCTCGCCGCGCTGCGGACCGGAACGCGGATCGGCGACGGCGACGGCGCCCACGCGACGCTGCAGCTGGTCCGCATCGAGCCGCCCGCGCCGCCGCTCGTGCTGCCGGGCCCGCGCCTGCGTGCCGGGCTGACGATCTTCGCCGGCCCGCCGACGCCGCAGCCCTCGGTCGTCGGCGCCGCCGTGGCGGTGCGGCCGATCTCGACGCTGGCGATCACCGCAGACACGACCGTCGCTCTCGGCCCGCTGCTGCGCTTCTCGCACGTGCTCGCGGAGCAGGTCGGCGTGGTGTGATGACGGTCTCCGCGGCGATGCCGTCGTGATGCTCGCGCCGAAGCTCGAGCGGACCTGACAGCTCCGGAGCGAACCTCGCTGCGCGACGACCCGGAGACCGCACAGATCGCCGGCCCGGCGCGACCGGAACTGTGTCTGTGGCCGGCCGCGACCCGGTGGTAATTTTCCTGGCCGGGCGGTCGAATCGACATGAGTGACGTACAGATCATCGGTCGTAGCAGCTCACACTTCACCCGATTGACGCGGATCTTCGCGCACGAGCTCGGTGTCCCGTTCGAGCTGGTGCCGATCCACGACATGACAGTCGTCGACCCCGAGCTCTACGCCGGTAATCCTGCCCTGAAACTGCCGACGCTGCGCAGGGGCGGCTCGCTCGTCTTCGGCGCCGAGAACATCTGCCGCGCGCTCGCGGAGCTCGCCGACCCGGGCCGGCGCGTCGTGTGGCCCGAGGAGCTTCGCTCCGACCTCGCGCGCAACGCCCACGAGCTCGTCCGGCACTGCATGGCCGCGCAGGTGCAGCTCGTGTTCGGCCCTGTCGTGTGCGAGCTCCCGGTCGACAACCTCTACTTCACCAAGGCGCGGCAGGGCTTCGAGGGCGCGCTGCGCTGGCTCGACGACCGCCTGGCGATCGTTCTGGACGCGCTCCCCTCGCCGCGCGACCTGAGCCTGTTCGAGGCCTCGCTGTTCTGCGTCGTCGACCACCTCTCGTTCCGCAGCACCCTGCCCGTCGAGCCGTATCCCTCGCTCGCACGCTTCACGGAGGGCTTCGCGGCCCGGCCGTCCGCGCAGCGCACGGAGTATCGATTCGACGCTCCGCCGACATGACTCGCGAGCTCGTCGCGAGCCGCTCGCTACGACCTCACGACGCGCAACCCGTGGCCCACGCGTGCAGGCGGCGGAGCTGTCCCGGTCAGCAGGTGACCTCCCACAGGTGGCCGTTGGCGTCGTGGAAATAGAGGCGGCCCGCGCCGCCGAGGAGGTCGTCGGTCCTGTGGTTGTGGGTGTCGTCGTGATCGTTCCCGAACGCGACCCCACGCGCGCGCAGGCGGCCGACGATCGTTGCGAAGCGGGCCGCATCCACGCGGAACGCGACGTGTGAGAAGCGCGGCTCGCTCGCCGGCGAGAGCAGGACGAACACGCCGTGGTCGAGGTCGACGCGGTACATGTCGTCGTCCTCGCCCTCGGGCACCGGGTCCGCGAGGCCGAGGATGTCGGCCAGGAATCGCGCCGAGGCGGCGACGTCGCGCGCGTCGACGGCCAGGTGGTCGAGCTGAATCATCGCGGGGCTCCTTCTAATCGTTGGCGTCGTCGAGCTCGGTCAGCGCTCGAGCGAGCGCCGCGACGAGCTGCTTCTGGGTGGCAGGCGACAGCGCCGCCGCGCCGGCCGAGAACTCCTGCGAGCGGACCGCCTGCAGCTCGCGGAGGAACCGCCTGGCCTTCGGCGTGACCGCGATCGTCTTGCGGCGGCGGTCGGCGGGATCTTCGGTGCGCCGGAGCAGGCCGAGCCGCGCCAGCCGCTCGATCATCTGGCTGATCGAGGGCAGCGACAGGTTCATCCTCGCCGCCAGGCTGGTCGGGGTGCTGCCGGGCCAGGTCCGCGCGTGGTCCATGAGGATCGCCTGATCGACGGTGACCGACGACTTGTTCAAGAACGCCAGCGCGCGCCCGCGGGGATGGGCGACCCGGTTCATGAACGCCTCGAGCAGGGCACCCAGGCGGGCGTTGACGGGCTCCTCGGGGCTGGCCATGGTTTGCGTGAACACATGATTCACGCGCATGAACCATTTGTCAAGGTGACGCGCTCCCGGGCTGGTTCGACGCATCCTCGAACCCGGACCGGCCGGCGCGCTGTCTGCCCGCGCCCACGCGCCCGCCACGTGCTCGCGCTCGTCGTCTCGCCGCCGTTCGAGTTCGAGAGGCGCGCGCGCGGCCCGGGCCGACTGCCTCAGCGCGTCTCCACCGCGATGCCGCGGGCGAACAGGGCGGCGAGGACCATCGCGTTGTCGCCGAACGCCAGCGCGGACGGATTCGTGCCCTCGGCGAACGCCGTGCGCAGCAGCGCGAACGAGGTGAGCGCGGGCATGTCGAGCAGGGGCCGCAGATCGAGCGCCTGCGGATCGCCGTGGAGACGAAGCGTGGCCAGCTCCGGCAGCGCGCGCAGCGAGGCGAGGTCGCCGACGTTCTCGGCGTGCAGCAGCTCCAGCGTCCGCAGCCTGCACGCCGCGGCCAGCGTGGAGAGGTCGAGGGGCACACGGCAGTCCAGCGACGCTGCGGTCAGGTCGGCGCAACGCGCCACGACGGCGAGGTCGGCCTCGCGGCGGACCTCGACGAACAGCTCCGCGAGCGCGGGCAGGCGATCGAGGCCGGACAGATCGGTGACATCGAACTCGTCGCTCTCACCGTCGAAGTGCGGCCAGATCACGAACACGAGGTCCGCAGCCGGATCCGTGGGCAACCGCGTCACCTTCGCCAGCATCGCCTCGTCGACCGGCGTGCCGTCGATGTACGCCGCGATGTCCTCGTTGAATCGATGGCCGTACGCCGCCGAGTCGTCGTAGGGCTCGCCGCGCACCGCCGGGTACACCGCCTCGGCGGTGATCGGCTCGACCTCACCGGCGTCGATCAATTGCTGCAACACCATGAGGCGCAAGACCCGGTCGGGCATCCATTCGCGGAGCACGTTCGTCCCGGCGCGCCGGATCGACTCGGGTGGGGTCGTCATGGTCGGGATCTACCACGACGACTGGACCTCGCGGGGCGGCTCGGCAAGCGGTGGATGCAGGCGGGCGGGGGACCGACCGGGCCGTCGAAGGCGGCCGTGCGCTCGTCCTCGCCCGGGACTCGACGGCCTCGTCTCCGAATCGCCTGTCCTCGAGGACATGTCGATGATCGATTCGGCAGTACCCGAGGTCCTTCGCCCATGCGAGGAAGGCGGCGCGATGCATGCGCTGGCGAGCCTGTCGACCATGGCGAGACGAGGCGAAGCTGCGCGAGCTGCCCGTCACTCATCCGCGCGAGTGTGCCTCCGGTCGCGGAGGCGAGCCTGCAGCGCCTCGATCGCGTCGACCCGCCAGGCCAGGGCCGCGCCGCCGCGGCGGTAGAAGCTCTCGGCGCGGTCCGCGGCCGCACGGGCCTCGTCGCCCTGCCCCGCGGCCGCGAGCGCGCGCGCCAGCTCGTACGAGCGCTCGGCGGCGCCGAAGTCGAACGCGCGGCCCTCGTGGCCCTGCAGCGAGCGCGCCAGCAGCTCGCAGGCGGTCGTGATGTCGCCCCGGCGCAGCGCGAGCTCGCCGCGGAGGCCGAGCGACTCGAGCGCGGCCCTCTCGTCGCGGTCCACCCCCACGGCGCCGGCGCGCTCCAGGTGGCGCTCGGCGACGTCGAGCGCGCCGAGGTGGAGGGCCGCCTCGGCGAGCGCCAGCAAGGCCGGCCCGAGCTCCGGATGATCGGGGCCCAGCGACGACTCCTGGATCTTCAGCACGCGCTCGTGATACCGTCGCTGCCCCTCGAAGTCGCCGCGCAGCGCGGCCGCGTGGCCGAGGCCCGCCAGCGGCAGCACTGCCTGCGGGTGATCGCTCGCGGCCCGCTCGCTGATCGCCAGCGCGCGCGTGAACTGCCGCTCCGCCTCGTCGAGCTCGAGGCGGAACAGGTGCAGGCTGCCGAGGTTGGACAGCTCCACCACCAGTTCGGGATCGTCGGGGCCGAAGTGCCGCTCGTGCGTGGCGATCGCGCGACGCAGGTGCGGCTCGGCGGCGGCGAGGTCCTCGGGCCGCCCGCGGCTCAGCAGCGCCGCGGCGATGTTGCCGTGGGCCACGCCGACGTCGGGGTGGTCGGGCCCGTACGCGGCGCTCCAGGTCTCGAGCGCGCGCGAGAACCCGACCAGCGCCTCGTCCTCGCGCCCGACCTGGCGCAGGATCGCCGCGCGATTGTTGTGACACGTGGCGACGTTCGGGTGCGACGGCCCGAACACCGCGAGCTGGAGCTCGCAGAGCCGCTCGAGCTGCGCCAGCGAGGCCTCGGGCTCGCCGCGCTCCCAGAGCATCAGGGCGATCATGCCGCGCGCGAGCAGGGCCGGCTCGCTCCCCGGATCCATGTGCTGCTCGGCCTGCGCGAGGGCCCGCTCGTACCACGCTTGCGCCGCGGCGAACCGCCCCGCGTGGTGCTCCACGAGGCCGCTGGCGTACAGGGCCTCGAAGTGAGCGCGCCCGCCCGAGGCTGTCCTTTGGGTCATGCTGCGCCCCAGCCGGGCCAGGAGGCGCGCCTCGGACCAGCGGTCGCCCTGCAGCGCAACGACGTCGGCCAGCCCCCCCGCGACCCGGCCGAGGCGCTCGTCGTCGCCGATCTCGGCGGCGAGCCACAGCGCCCGCGTCAGCGCGGCCTCGGCCGCGGCCCGCTCCTCGCGCCGGCGGTGGAAGTTGCCGACGTGGTCGAGGGCCTGGGCGAGCAGCGGCGCGTGGCCGATCGCCTGGGCCCGCGCGAGCGCCTCCGCGGTGTGGCGCGTGGCGTCGTCGAGGCGCCCGAGCGACCACTCCGAGCGCGCCGCGTCGAGCTGAGACTGCACCGCCAGCACTGCCTGCGCCGTGGTCGGCTCGGCCGGCGGCGGGACCTCGGCCAGCAGGAGCTCGGCGTCGCGACAACGCGCGAGCTCCGGCAATCCCGGCACTGCGTCGGTCGCGCGCGCGAGCGCCCCGGCATCGATCGCCCCGAGCTGCGTCACGAGCCCTGCGAGCGCGCCGCGGTGGGTCGCGAGGCACAGCATGGTCCGATCGAACAGCGCGTCCGAGACGCGCCCGTCGCGATGCGCCTCGCAGGCGCTGCGATGGGTCGCGCGCCAGCCTTCGGCATAGGCCTCGAGCTGCGCCTCGACCTGCGCCGCGGTGTCGTCGGCGAACCCGAGGCCGGTGGCCGCGATGGCCGCGCGCACCTGCCGACGCTGCGACTCGCCCCACACCGCCTCGATCTGCGCCGCGCCGGCGTCACAGGTCGCCGCGCCGCCACCGGCCGCGAACCCGTAACCGACCCCTGCGAGCGCGCCGACCACGAGGCCGGCGGCCAGGCCCCAGCGCCAGCCTCGCGCGCCCAGCCGCGGCCTCGCGCACCGGGCCAGCTCGACGCGCAGCGCGGCCATCGAGGACCACCGTCGCTCCGGGTCGGGCTCGAGGCCGCGGGCGACGAGCCGGCCCAGCTCGGGCGGCGCGCCGGCGACCGCCAGCAGCGGCGGCGCCTGGCCCTGCAGCGAGCGCGCGCCGATCGGCGCCGCGCCGACGAAGGCGTCGAACTGCGCCGGCGCGAGCGCCTCGTAGAGCGCCGCGCAGAAGCCGTACTGGTCGCTGCGGGCGTCGGCGGCCCGCCCCGCGTGCTGCTCGGGCGCCATGTAGCGCGGCGTACCGCCGCCCATGCTGGTGCTCGTCGACGCGCCCTCGGAGCGGAGCTCCGGCGCGCGCACGCGTTCGACCGGCGAGGTCTCGAGCGCGTCGCTCTCGACGTGCACCAGGCCGAAGTCGCCGACGCGCGCGCGCCCGTCGCCGCCGATCAGCACGTTCTCGGGCTTGAAGTCGCAGTGCACGAGGCCGTGCGCGTGCGTCGCCGCCAGGCCGTCGGCGGCTTGCACGAACACCGCGACGATCTCTCGCCACGTACGCGGCGCCGCGGCGAGCCAGGCGCGCAGCGTCTGGCCGGCCACGAACTCCATGACCAGATAGACGTGGTCCTCGAGCTCGCCGACCTCGAACACCTGGACGACGTTGGGATGGGCGAGCCGCGCCATCGCTCGCGCCTCGCGGAGCAAGCGGCGACGCCCGCCGCCGGCCGTGGCCGCCGGGTGGAGCAGCTTGATGGCGACGCCGCGGTCGAGCTCCGGATCGTAGGCGTGATAGATGACCCCCATCCCGCCGGCGCCGACGCGGGCGAACACGACGAAGCGTCCGAGCCGGGCCAGCGACTGCGTCGTGCCCAGGAGCTCGAATTTGACGCGGCCCTCGTCGATGCGCTCGAGCAGGTTCAGCCGTTCGTCGGACACGTCGCGGAGCTCGAAGGGTACCGAGCGCGCGGACCTTCGTCCAGCGCCGCTCACACCGCGCGAGCGCGTCGAAGAGCGCCCGCGGGAGCGCGTCCTCGGGGACGTAGTGCGCCCCGGTGCCGCCTGGCGCCGCGAGCCGTGCGCGCTCCTGCAGCAGCTCGGGCCACCGCCACGCCGGAGCGCACGGCCTGGTCTCCGAGGATCGTTCACAGCACGTTCGTGCAATTCACGACAGTCAGCATTGTCGAGAATGCCTGGAGCACGAACCAATCAGCGCACTCTCACCGTCGTCCATGCAAAATGTCCGGTCCTTCCAATCCCGTAGCCGCGCTTGGGGATAGAAAGCTCGGCATGACTCACAAGCAGCATCCCATCGGCAGCGGGTTCAATGCAGCGTCGACTGCGGACGAGGTCCTCGCCGGCGTCGAGCTCGGCGGCAAGAACATCCTCGTCACGGGGGGCCACGCGGGGATCGGCCTCGAGACGACGCGCGCGCTGGCGAAGGCCGGCGCGTCCGTCACGGTGGGCGCGCGCGACCCGGAGCGGGCCGCCCGCGCGCTGGTGGGCCTCGAGCGGGTCGAGGTCCGCCAGCTCGACCTCGTCGATCCGGGGTCCATCGACGCCTTCACCAGCCGCTGGCTCGAGTCGCGCCGTCCGCTCCACGTCCTCGTGAACAATGCGGCGCCGCCGGCTCCCCGGACGATCCTCCGCGATTCGCGTGGCTACGAATTGCAGTTCGCCACCAGCCACCTCGGCCATTTCCAGCTCACGCGCGGGCTCTTGCCCGCCCTGCGGGCGGCGCAGGGCGCGAGGGTCGTCGTGGTGTCCTCCGGGGCGCAACGATTGGGCCAGATTCGCTGGGACGATCCCAACTTCTCGACGGGGTACGACTCTCGCCTCGCCTACGCGCAGGCGAAACTGGCCAACGTGCTGTTCGCGGTGGAGCTGGACCGGCGCTTCGCAAGGGACGGCATCCGCGGCTACGCGGTGCATCCCGGCGTCGTCGTCGGGACCAAGCTGAACAGCTCGGCGGGCGCGGACAAGCTGCGCGCGATGGGGCTCGTCGACGATTCGGGCCGACCCATCATCGATCCGGAGCGCGGGAAGAAGACGGTCCAGCAGGGCGCGAGCACGATCGTGTTCGCCGCGACGAGCCCTCTGCTCGCGGACATCGGCGGCGTCTACCTGAAGGACAACGACATCTCGCGCCTCGACGACGAACCGAGGCCGCTCACCGCCGACAGCATCCCGTCCGAGGTCGCGTCGCACTCCATCGATCCGGAGTCGGCGCGGCGACTCTGGGAGCTGAGCGAGCGATTGCTCGAGACCTGATCCCCGTCGTCGGTGCGCATGCGCTGGGCCAGGCGCGAGGTCGACTCGATCCTCGATCGGTCTCCGCCCCAACGCGATCGATCAGCCCGGCGATCGCGGGCCGTCAGCTTACTGAACACGTCGTCGAGCAACCTGTCGCCGGGCTCGTCCAGGAGGCTCGTGGAGCACCAAGCGGTCACCTTACGCCTCTTCAAGGTCGGCGCGGCGACCGCCACTTCCTGCGCGGCCAGAGCCACGGCCGAGCAGGATCCGCCGCGCCGCAATTTCTTCCGCCAGCACCTCCTGCTCGACGATCTTGCTCTCGAAGAGAAGGCGCTCTGCGAGCGCGACGGCGTCGACTGCGAGCTGTCGGAGTCGCGGGCTGAAGATGAAATTCCGGTAACCCGACGCGCATCACTTGCACCCTGAGCCGTGGTGCGGTACCTACGTGGTGCGCGGATGCTCATCCGCGTGAGGGTGTGGCGGAAGGGCCGTCACAGGTTCTGGAATGGTCGGGCCGCCATTCCGCAGATCGCAGGCGCGATCGCGGAAGACGATCCCGATGCAACCGAACCTGCTGGACTTCGTGTCCGCACCGACCCTCATCAACACTGTACTGGTTGAAGACGCGATCTGCCCGCTCGTGAAGCAGGCAGTCGTGATCCCCGTCTTTGTCGCGGTTCTGGCGCTCATCTTGCTCGCCGTGCGTGCGCGACACGGCGGCCGCCCTGTCTGGTTCGACAAGCTGGCAGTGGTGACGTTGCTCTTGTTGGCCGTGCTCACGAAGCCGGACCGCTCGCAGCATTTGACCGCGCTCCGCGAAGCTGACGCATTGAGCGACCCGGTGCTGATCCACGGGGACTACCTCTTCGTTTCGGCCACCACCGGGGACGCGACCGTCGCCGTCGGAGTATTCGGAAGAGTGTTCGTGTTTCAACTCGAACGAAGTCCGTGACGCTCTCGCCGAGAGGTGCCGGCGGTTCACGATCGACAAATCACATTACGGCTGCTGCAAGCGCCCATCAGCGGGCGCGCGGCTGTTCGTCCGAGCTGCGGGCCGGACGTGTCGCCGGAGGTCGCGATCGAGCAGGTGCCCGGCGGCCCGTGATGATGCGCGAGTTGAACCCTCGCCCGTCGGCGTTGTCGCGCGCGACGGCGACCAGGGCGACGGCACGGCTGGGGTCGGGAACTTCGTCCGCCGCGTTCGGTCCAGCCACGGATGCTCGCGCGCTTCTCCCCGCTCCTGCTGCTCCTCGGCTGCGCTGCAGCCCAACCGCCGGAGCTGCTCGCCCCCGCGACGACCCCCAGCGCCGCGTCCGCCGTACCGGCCGAGACCCCGCCGGCGCCTGCGGCCCCTCCCCCGGTCGAGGCTGCGTCCCCGCCCGCGACCGCGACCCCGCCGCCGAGCACTTGCGAGCTCCATCACAGCAACTGGGACAGCCCCACGGCGCGCACGCTCCGGAGCGCCTCGGGTCGCAGCTTCGGCGCCATCCGCAGCGCCGACGAGCTCCGATTCGTGGCCGACGGCGAGGCCACGGCCGAGTTCACCAGCTTCGGGCTGCGCCTGCGTACGACCCCCACGCCGGGCGATCTTCCGGTCTACACGCGCGGCGAGCTGGTGTTCGGCGGAGTGCTGCAGGCGGGCAACACGCCGCTGGTGTGGACGCCGATCGGCGGCCCGCGCCTGCGCGTCGCCCCGCCGACGGATCGGCGCGTCCGCTTCGTGGACGATCCGTCCGTCGACGTCGCCTGCGACGCGCTCGCGCTGGAAGAGAGCTACAGCGACCTCGCCGTGCCCGATCGCCGCCTGCGCCCGCGCGGCCCTGTCGCCGTGGCGGCGACGCCCGGCGGCCCTCCGGTCCTGCACCTCCACCTCAAGCGCGCTGCCCGAGTGAAGTGGCTCGCGGACGCCGGGTCGCAGGTGAAGATCGCCTGGCCGATCGCCGACGGGGCGCTCGTCGAATCCACGGTGAGCGGGTGGGTCGAGGCCCGTCTCGTCGAGCCCCTGAACAACTGGATCGCGGGCGAATTCCCGCCCGGCAGCTTCAGCCTCCAGGGCACCACCCACTGGGGCGGATGCAGCGCGGAGCACCCGCTGTACGTCGACACCGGCCGCGGAGCAGAGCCGGTGGGGGAGATCCTCGCGGGCACCCGCGTGCGCACGGGCCCGCGGCGCGGCGAGCTCGTCGTCGTCGAGGTCGAGGGGCCAGCAGTGCGCGAGTCGCCGCCGCCGCTGCGGCTGCGGCCGGAGGCGAGGTTCCTGCTCGCGCCCGCGGACGCCGCCGACTGCAGCGGATGATCGCGCGCAGCACTTCATGCATCCGCACCGGGCACCGACGCGGCCTGATGCGATTCGCGGAGCTGCGCATCGCGCCGCGGATGCGAGCGAATGTCGAGACCCGCCGCTCGACCGTGGGCTCTCTGGACTATGGACCCGGATCGTCATGCGCGCCGCGGCCGAGCAGATGCGCCGTCGAATGCCAGGCGTGATGCGCGATCCGGTCGAGCAGCCGGGCGGCATCGATTCGCGCGAACGCATCCGCGGCGGTCAGCTTTCCCGGCGCGACGGAGGCGAGGGTCGCGGCGCGATGCTCCCGCTGCAGGGCCTCGAGCCCCCGCGCTGCGCCCTCCACCTCGGCGAGCGCCGCAGCGACCTCGGACGAGACGCTCCAGCCGATGGGCGCCGCCTGCGGGCCCAGGGCCGATTCCGAGGTGATCGAGCCACCGACCACCTGCGCCGCGCGCATGGCCTGCGTGCACAGCCCGGCAGCGCGAGGGTCGTGGGGAGCTCCGCCCGGCTGCGCTCGGAGCCCACCCTCTGCCAGGGCTTCCACGAGCCGCGATGCATGCTCGAGCGCGTGCAACGTGCTCGTCATGCGGAGCCGCTCGGCCTCCGTCTCGGGCGGCTCCTTCAATTCGGACAGGAAATCCCGCACCGCCGCGAGCGCGGCGGCGGCCGACGCAATGTCCTGTGTCGCGGAGCCGGCCTCGCCCGCGAGCGCAGCCGAGACCGAGGCGGCGATTGTCGTGAGGACATCCGCCACGACGCGCCGGGCGGTCTCGACCGCGATCACCGGACTGGCGAGCGCGCTCGGATCGAGCGCGCGCTGCAGCGCCGTCTGCCTGGACGGCAGGAGCCGCTCCACGACGCGGGTGAACCACTGCGTGGCAGGGAGCAGCACCGCGACTCCCACGACGTTATAGGCCGTGTGGTAGGCGGCGAGGAGCGTCATCCCGTCGACCGACGCGGTGAGAGCTCGCATCAGCGGCGCCGTGAACGGAAAGGCGGCGATCGCGAGGAGCGCCGCGATCACCTTGACAGCACATACGCGAGCGCGAGGCGCTTGGCCGTCGCGCTGGCGCCGAGCGCCGCCAATGCCGAGCTCGTCGCCGTCCCGATGTTCTGGCCGATGATCAGCGCCGCTCCCTGCTCCAGACCCACCGCCCCGGCGTAGAACGCCGAAATGGTGACGGCAATGGCGGCCGTGGAGGACTGCATGACCGCGGTCATCACCAAGCCGACGACGATCAGGGTCATGAGCCCGACCAACCCTGAGACCCAGCCGACCCCCGGCGCGCCGAGCACCGCGGGCAGGTCCGAGGGACGCAGGCTCTCCGCGAGCCCTTCCATGCCCTGCTGGAGGGTCGTCAGCCCGTAGAGCACCAGCGCGAAGCCTGCGAGGGCGCTGCCCGCCGCGGCGATCCGTCCGCCCGCCAGCAACTTGGCCAGCGCGCCGACGAAGATCATCGGCAACGCGTAGGCCGACAGCGAGACGCGCACACCGATCCACGCCACGAGCCAGCCCGTGCCCGTCGTGCCGACATTGGCGCCGAACACGAGGCCGAGCCCCTGCGGAAAGGTCAGGAGCCCGGCGCTGACGAGGCCGATCGTCGTCATCGTCACCGCGCTCGACGACTGGACCAGCAGCGTGACGATCGCGCCCCAGAAGGCCCCCGAGAGCGGCGTGGCCGCCGCCTTGCCGAGGACGGTGCGCAAGGCGGAGCCCGCCAGCGCCTTCAGGCCGTCGGTCATGACGGCCATGCCGAGGAGAAACAGACCCACGCCGCCGAGAATGGCAATCGTTGTCGACATGGAGGTCTCCTCTCGCCTGCGCTCCGCCCTGAGCTTGAAGCTGGTCTTCGGGCTCGAGAAGTGAGCCGCACGACGCGCGTCTTCGGCGGCGGCGCCGGTCCCGAGTTCTCACCGGACGCCGGAGCGAGGCCGTCGCGGCGCGTCCGCACAGGACGCGCTCGCTACGACCGACCGAGCCGTCTCGACCGCTTCGCGGCGCCCATCGCCTCGTCCTCGTGGAACGCGTCGGCCGGCCGCCGGTCGATGGATCGTCGCCATGCTCCGGCGGGCTCGATCTCCCGCCCCGCGGGCAGATCCGCGCAGTGTGCCGGATCTTGTGTCGCCGCCTGTACCGGCCCAGCCGGCGGCCGTGGCCCGGACACGCCTCCGGGCAGCGATCGACGCGGCGCGCCTCGTCTTCTCGTTCGCACGCCACGTCCGCCTGCTCGACGTCGGCATCGAGTACCATGGCGACCGCGGCGGCGACTTCGACCTCGACGCGATCGCGGCGCTGCCTTCACCGCGAGGGCTGTCCTCACCGCAGCGCCCCATGACTCCGGCCGAGCGCAAAGTCGTCATCGCCTCCTCGCTCGGCACGCTGTTCGAGTGGTACGACTTCTTCCTGTACGGCGCGCTGGCGGCGGTCACCAGCAAGCACTTCTTCTCGGCGGTCAACGACACCGCCGCGCTGATCTTCGCCCTGCTCGCCTTCTCGGCCGGCTTCATCGTCCGACCGTTCGGGGCGATGGTGTTCGGGCGGTTGGGGGACCGTTCGGGGCGCAAGCGCACCTTCCTGATCACCATCGTCACCATGGGCCTGGCCACGGTGTTGGTCGGCTGCTTGCCTTCGTACGAGCAGATCGGGCTGGTCGCCCCCGTCTTGCTGATTCTGCTCCGCCTGCTTCAGGGCCTGGCGCTGGGCGGCGAATACGGCGGCGCCGCGATCTACGTCGCCGAGCACGCGCCGGCGGACCGCCGCGGCGAACACACCGGGTGGATCCAGACCATGGCGGCCGGCGGCCTGCTGCTGTCGCTCGGCGTGATCGTCACCACCCGCGCCTCGCTCGGTGAGGACGCCTTCGCCGAATGGGGCTGGCGCATCCCGTTTCTACTGTCGGCGCTACTCCTGGCGGTGTCGATCTGGGTGCGCATGTCGCTGGACGAGTCGCCGGTGTTCCGGCGCATGCAAGCCGAGGGTCGCCTGTCCAAGGCGCCGTTGCGCGAGGCTTACGGGCAATGGCGATACCTCAAGCTCGGCCTCGCCGCGCTGTTCGGGATCATCGCCGGCCAGGCCACGCTCTGGTACACGGGCCAGTTCTACACGCTGTACTTCCTCACCCAGACGCTCAAGGTCGACGGTCTCACCGCGAACCTCCTGGTCGGCGTGGCGGTGGCCGTGTCCGCGCCGTTCTACGTGCTGTTCGGCCGCCTGTCCGACCGCATCGGGCGCAAGCCGCTGATCGTCGGCGGCTGTCTGCTCGCCGCGCTGCTGTACCTGCCGCTCTTCAAGGCGATGACCCACCACGCCAACCCGGCGCTGGAAGCGGCACGCGACTCGGCGCCGGTGGAGGTGGTCGCCGACCCGGCGCGCTGCGCCTTCCAGTTCAACCCGATCGGCGCGGCGGACTTCATCAGCTCGTGCGACATCGCCAAGAGCGTGCTGGCGCGCAACGCGGCGAGCTACACCCTCGCGCCGGCTGCGTCCGGGAGCGTCGCCGTGGTGCGAATCGGGGACGTCGAGGTCCCCGCCTTCGAGGGCGACGGCATGGACAGGGCGGCGCGCGAGGCCGCGGTCGCCCGCTTCAACGCGCAGGTCGTCGCCGAATTGCGTGATGCGGGCTACCCCTCCGAAGCCGACCCGAAGTCGCTGAACCGGCCGATCGTGGTCCTGCTGCTGTTGGTCTTGAGCCTCCTCTCGGCGATGACCTACGCCCCGGTGGCAGCGACCCTGGTCGAGCTGTTCCCGGCGCGCATCCGCTACACCGCGATGTCGATCCCCTACCACGCCGGCAACGGCTGGATCGGCGGCCTGCTGCCGCCGATGGCCTTCGCGCTGGTGGCCGCGACCGGCGACCCGTACGCCGGCCTCTGGTATCCGCTCTTCTTCGCCGTGCTCACCGTCGTCGTCGGCGCCCTGCTGCTCCCCGAGACGCGGGGCGTCGACATCGACGCCGACCGTGACGCGGCGCCCGCCCCATCGATACCTCCCTGACGCGCCCGGCTCGCAACCCCGCGAGAGGTTCGCCGCAGGTCGCCAGGTTCATGGGTGCGTCGCCGCGGCGCGGGGGACGTAGACCAGGACGTCGAAGTCCGCGACGGGGACGACGCCCGTCCATCCGACCGGGAAGACCGCGAACGACGGCCGCCACGCGTACGTGAACGTGCGCGACCAGTGCTCGGCACGCAGGTAGTCGGCCAGGGGGCCCGCGCCGGCCGTCGCTTCGCCGACATCGAGAGCATAAGCCGTGGGCGCCCGCAGGGTCGCCTCGAGGGTGCCGCGGGGCGCCGAGCGGACGGAAAAGGCCCGCAGAGCGCGGGTCTTGAACTTCTCGGCGCCGACCCAGCCGAGGGTATGAAAGGCGAGGAACTCGCCGGCATCGAAGGTGCTGTAGACGACGGCGTAGTCGCTGCCGAGGCGGGCCGCCAGGTGTTCGCCCATCTGCGGGCTGTGCGACAGGCGGCCATTGGGCATGCGCGGGCGGGAGCGGCCGACGTGGCCGTTGTGGGCATGGAGGAGCACCCGTCCATGGTCCCCGAGTCGGTCGCGGATCCACGCGACCGTCTCGGCCATCGCCTGCTCGCGTTCGTGCGACACGGGGTTGTCGCCGCCCACGAGGGCGATGTCGACGCGGCGCTCGGCGAGCCACACGAGCCGCTGCACGAGCTCGTAGGTGTCGGATCCTTGCCGCTCGACGATGCGAGCGCGCCGCTCCACGAGCATGGTGCGGAGCTCGGCGAGGTCCTCGCGCGCGCGCGCGGCGAGGGCGGGCGAGCGGGTCCGTTCGAGATCGAAGCCCCGCAGCGGGACGACCAGGTCCCGCGCCCGCGGCTCGATGTCGGGATCGACGTCGCGGAGGTAGTCCACGATCTCGGCGCCACAGTGGAGGCTCATGCACACGTCGACGCCGAAGATCCGGATCTGCCGCTCCGGCGGGACTTCGCGGTTGAAGTCGCGGATCCAGGTGAAGAGCTCACGGCACTCTTGCACCGCGCCGAGCCA
Source organism: Nannocystis punicea (assembly GCF_026965555.1). Lineage (GTDB taxonomy): Bacteria > Myxococcota_A > Polyangia > Nannocystales > Nannocystaceae > Nannocystis > Nannocystis punicea. Next base: position 7,247,706 of record NZ_CP114040.1, read on the forward strand.
GTGGGTGCCGAGCAGCCTCGGATCGGAGAGGTCGCGCTCGCGGATCTCCGGGTCCGGGAACCAACCGTGGCCGGCCCAGGCGTCGAGCGCGAGCACCAGGTTGAACGGCAACTCGACTGCGAGCACCACCGGCTGCTGCTCGTGCGCCGCGTGGACGACGAGGCCGTGGAGCAGGCGCCGGAATTCGCGAGTACCGTGGGTACCCTCGCCGACACCGATCACGCGAGCATCGCGGACCATCGCCCACACGGGCGCGGCGCTCGGGACGTCGGCATCGAGCCCGGCGAGCGGGCGGGCGAGAGCCTCGAGCTCGCGGGTGATCGTGGGCTGCGCGGAGGCCCACGCGCGGGCGTCCGCTCGCCACGGCGCGCAGCCGGCGGTGAGCCCCAGGGCCGCGACGACCGCGGCGATCCGCATGCGCGGCGAAAACCGAGCCATCGGGCCGTTCATTGGTAGATCCTACTTTCCTTTCCGCGTGTAGCGGAAGCGTTGGGTAAGACCCCCGTTCAAACCGTGCGTGCGAATTTCCCGCACACGGCTTACCGGTGGTCTCTCGGGCCGCCGCATTACGCGGCCTCCGGGTACTGCACGGTCCCACGCAGACGGTGGAGACCGTGGTCATGGAAGAAGTCCTGCGTCCAGCGCTCGGCCTCGCCTGCGTGAAGGTTTCGACCTTTGCGTTTCACCATGAAACGCCGGAGACGCTCCTTCACGTAGCGATCGATCGCGTTGAACTTCACGGCGGCGTTCCCAGTGCGGAAGTAGTTGCCCCAGCCACGCAGCACCGGGTTGATGTCGCGGATGATCACCCGCACATCCTTGACCCCGTTGCGGCTGCTGCCGGTCAGCTCCTTCACGCGCTGCCGCACCCGCGTCATGCTGCGCTGTGAGGGCCAGCGCTGGAGGAAGTACACCCTTCGGCCTTCCTTCTCCCAGATCGGCCCGGACATGCGCTTGCGCAGGTGGCAGCCGAGGAAGTCGAAGCCTTGCCGTCCCCGGCTCAGCTCGACCCGCCTCGTCTTCTCGGGATGCAGATCCAACTTGAGCCGTCGCAGGATCTCGCGGACCCTGGCCTCGGCCGCCTCGCACGCCTTCGCGGTCCTGCAGAGGATCACGAAGTCATCGCAGTAGCGCACGAGCTCGCCCAGGTGGGCGTGTCGTCGCTGCCACAGCTTGTCGAGGACTGCGAGGTAGATGTTGGACAGCAGCGGTGAGATCACGCCGCCCTGGGGTGTCCCCGAGAGCATCGCCGTCACCTCTCCATCTTCCATCACACCGGCTTCGAGCCACTGCCGTACCAGCTTGAGGACCCGTCTGTCCGAGATCCGCATCTCGACGAGCTTCATCAGCCGCTCGTGATCGATGCTGCCGAAGTAGTCGCGGATGTCGGCGTCCAGCACGTGGTTTCCACCCCGCGCTCCCAGCACGCGCAAGCGCTCGAGCGCCTGCGTCGCGCTGCGCTTCGGCCGGAAACCGTACGAGCACGGAAGGAAGTCCGCCTCGAAGATCGGCTCCAGCACCAGCTTCGCCGCCATCTGCACCACTCGGTCCCGGACTGTCGGGATCCCCAGCGGCCGCTTCTTCCCGTCCGCCTTCGGGATGTACCGCCGCATGACCGCGCTCGGTCGGTACGTCCCGCCCTTGAGTTCGCCGGCGATCTCTTCGAGGAAGCGATCGACGCCGTACTGCTCCACCTCGGCCAGCGTCTGGGCGTCGACGCCCGCTGACCCCCTGTTCTTCTTCACCCGCCTCCATGCTTCCCTCAGGACGTCAGGCCTGAAGATGCGGTCGTACAGCGCATGGAAACGGCGACCCGGTTGCCGCTTGGCCGCGGCCCACAGTCGGCGTCGAAGTTCTCGCACTTTGTCACGCGGCCTGCGCCGCATGGGGTTGTTGGGACCTGTCCTGCAGGCCATGCCCTCGCGCTTACCTTCTTCTCCGACACGACCACCCCAGGGGCCCTTCCCTCCGGCGGCGTTGTTCTGCGCCGCCATCGCCGGTACTACGACCCCCTCGGACTCCCGCTGCACAGCGCTCGACTTCGCCTTCGGCTTATACGAGTCGCCTCGCCCCGACATGGGCCGTGCAGACGGGCCTCTCCTGTTCCGCATCGCTCCTTGAACGCGTGCTGCGCCCCATACCCCGGGTGGACCCGCCGCGCTTTCTGATCCGGACTCGTGCGCGGTGGACGTGGCCTTCGCCGTGACATGAGCGGCTCGGCTCCTCCATTGTTCATGTGTCGAGGCTGCAGGCTTCACTTGATGTTGCGGCCCGCGTTCTTGCTCCCTCCGTAGAGGCTCTTGACGCCCCGCTCGGGCTACGACGATCTCTCGCCGTACCTGGGGCCTGCTACCGGGCGCTCCGGCGCCTACCCGGACGGGACTCTCACCCGCTGGAACGGTGCAGCATGACGCGGCTCCGCCGCCCCCTTCGGGGTCGTGCTCATCCGCGCCTTCAGGACGCACCATGCCCCGCCATGATACCCGGCGCCGAAGGTCCGGACGAGCCGCCGTCGTCGACCGTCGATCGAGCCCTCGTCCGCGCGGTCGGCCTCACCGGCGCGACCCGGGCGTGAAGGCGATGGCGCGCCCGTCGCTCGACCACGCGGGCGATGCGTCGTCGCACGACCTCGCGTCCGTCCTCGGCGCGGGCAGTGAGTGTCCCATGAGACACCCCATGGGCGCATCGCCGACACGGCGCGCTGTCTCTCGGCGAGCGAGCGAGAACCACTGTCGAATCGAGGGTCCACGCCGCGGCACATCGCTTGCTCAAGCGACGGTCGTGACACGCGTCATCAACTCTCGTCATCCCGTGGCTGCTTTCCCCTCCTTCGTTCGCACGCTCTGCGCCTCCGCGCTGGTCCTCGGCGGCCTCACCGCCCCGCGGCCGGCGCTCGCCGATCCGTCTTGCCCCGGTTCTCCCGAACCGCCGGGGGTCCAGTGGGCGCTCGGCGACTACGACGACGTGGGCCTCGACCCCGGCCTCGAGAGCTCGCTGGACTTCCACCTCACGGACATCGTCACCCAATTGCCAGGAGAGGACTATCCTTCGATCACCCAGGGTGCGGTGCTCATGGTCGGCCGTTTCGGCAAGATCGTCTATCACAAGGCGATCGGCCTGCGGGACGGCGACACCGCCGCTGGCGGCGATCCCACCGCCCAGATGCACACGGACACGATCTTCGACCTCGAGTCGATGACCAAGCCGTTCACCGCCGCCGTGATCCTCGAGATGCACGCGCAGGGCGTGCTCGACATCGACGACCACGTCATCGACTACCTGCCCGATCTCGAGTTCATCCCCGACCTCAACAACCCGCCCGACTGGATCAGCGACCCCAACAAGGCCTCCCTCTCGATCCGCGACATGCTGCGCTACATGAGCGGCTTGCCCATCGACGGCGCCACCTCGGTCTGGGGCACCCTGGAGCCGTATTTGCGCATGCAGGCCGAGGTCTCGGCCGGCCCGCCGGGGCAGACCGTGATGTACAGCGACCTGACCTACCGCCTCCTCGGCCACCTCGCCGAGGTCGCCTACGCCGACGTCAACGTCACACCCAGGACCTTCCGCCAGTTGGTCTCGCATTACCTCACCGGCCCGCTCGGCATGACGGACACCGACTTCGAGCCGCTGCTCACCATGCCGGCCGACATCGGCCGCGTCGCCGGCACCAGCACCTTCGCTCATTACGGCGACCCGAACAGCCCCTTCGTCCCCGGCGGCTATCGCCACGGCGAGGTCCAGGACGACCAGGACTGGTGGACCCAGCGTCACAACACGATGTTCCCTTACGACGCCCCGGCCGGCACCGGCTGCGACGGCCTGTTCTCGACCGCGGCCGACCTCGCAGTGTTCGCCCAATTGCTGCTCGACGACGGCAAGTCGTGGGACCCCGTGAATTGTGAGTCGATCCAGTTCCTCGCGCCGGAGACCGTCGAGGGCTTGACCACCATCCAGACCCTCGACTCGAACGGCGACCCGGTCACCACGGTGGACCCACCGACCTTCACGGACCACCTGATCAGCGCCAACAAGGCGTTCGGCTTCGAGCTGATGAGCGGCTCCATGTCGGTCGGCGGCAGCCTGCTGTCCGGCGTGTTCAAGACCGGCGGGGCCGGCACCTTCCTGCTCATCGACCCGGCCAAGGAGCTGTTCATCATCGTCCTCACCAACCATGGCCTGCCGACGCCGGCGAACTTCGCCCCCGAGTTCGACGGCATGCTCGAGGAGATCGGGCCGCACCGGATCGCCGACTCGGTCGCGTCCGCGATCATTCCCTGATCCATGGCGGGACCACGCCGCGCGGCGTGGTCCCCCATTCGGGCTCGATGGCTTCCGCCGCGAGCCGCCCGGTGAGCGTGAACGCGCGCGCGTTCCTGTCGGCCCGGATGGACCTCCGGATCGTGTTCGAGCCAGGCAGCGGCTCGGCGTGCTCCCGGGCACGCCGAGCTCGGTCGCTACGGCGGTCCGGGAGCCGGTGAGAGCGAGAACCAGGAGGGTCGGAGGTTGGCGGGCAGGGTGTCCCTGAACGTCGTTGTACTGAAGCATCGACGCACCACAGAAGCGCTTCCGTGTCGCGTAGTCGCCCACTCGTCTCGTGGCGTACTCTACTCCTCGGACGACTTCCCCATGCAGACGGAACGACCTCCTCACCGAACACCGACCGTCTTCATCGCTCGCTCGATGTGCCTGCTGGCGTTCGCCGGTGTCAGCGTCGCCGCCACCGAGGCCTGGGCGAAGCCCACGGGCCCGCGTGCTTTCTGCGAGACCTACGCCGACGCGCCCGAGTGCATGGGTCGCAGCATCACGTGCAACAAGTGCCACCTGTCGACCCAGCCGGTCGCCTGGAACTCTTTCGGCGGCGCGCTGTTCGGCGCGCTGAACGGCGCCGCGTTCGACGACAACATCGCCTCGGCGCTCGCGTCGATCGAGGACGACGACAGCGACGGTGACGGCCTGAGCAACCGCGAGGAGATCGAGCTCGGCACCGATCCAGGCGATCCGCTGTCGCAATGGATGCCGCGGCCGACGCCCGAGGGGGCCGACAATCCGAGCTACGCGATCGGCGAGTACGATCCGAGCTACGCCCACAAGCGAGTGCGCCTGCTGTTCTGCGGCGCCTCCCCCTCGTACCAGGAGGCCAAGGCGTTCGCCGAGCTCGACGGCGGGGCCCAGATCGAGGCGATCCACGACGCGCTCGCCGAGTGCCTCGAGTCCGACTTCTGGATCGACGAAGCGCTCATGTCGCTCGCGCACCCGAAGATCCGCCCGGTCAAGGCCCTCGGCGCCGAAACCGACGTCCTCATCAGCGGCTACAAGATCACGCTCGCCGACTACCAGTGGGACTACCGCCTCTGGCAGTACCTCCTCTCCGGCGACCGCGACGCCCGCGAGCTGCTCACCGCGCAATACCACATCGGCCTCGACGACGCCGGCAACTGGAGGAAGATCGACGGCATCATCTCCAACCCGCCGATGGGGTTCGGCGGCGGCCAGCTGCTCGCGCCGGAGTATCGCGCCGGCATGCTGACGACCCAGTGGAACCTGCTGCTCAACATCATGTTCGCGGCGGTCCCCCGCGTCGCGGCCGGGCACGCCTACCGCGAATACCTCGGGCTCGACCTGTCGCTGAGCCAGGGCGTGAGGCCGGTCGCCGGCGAGCCGCTCGACATCGACGCCAAGGGTGTCGACGCCGCCGCTTGCGCGCAGTGTCACTCGACGCTCGACCCGCTCTCCTACGCCTTCGCCTACTACGAGGGCATCGACCTCAAGCACCTGAACCGCACCGGCCAGTACCTCCCCGAGCGCCCGAGCGAGCGGATCCCGGGGTGGGACGCGGCGCAGCCGGAGTTCGTCGTGCTCGATCGGAAGGTCGACAGCCTCGTCGAGCTCGCCCGAGAGATGTCCCAGTCGCGCGAGTTCCAGCGCAACCTCGCCCACATGTTCTTCGTCTACGCCGTCGGGCACGAGCCCCTGCCGGACGAGCTCGACGAATTCGACGCGATCTGGACCGCGATGCCCGCCGACGGCTACTCGGCCAACCGCCTACTGCACCGCCTCGTCGACACCGACGCCTTCGGGATCCCGTGAAAGGAGCACGACGATGATCATGCGCACTCTCCTTCGTTCCCTCCTGCCGGCGCTGGCGCTCGCGAGCGGCTGTCGCGACGGCGGCGCCGGCGGCACCGAGGACACCGGATCCGACGAGGTCCAACGCGCCCAGCGCGGCGAGCTGCAATGGAAGCGCAACGCGGCGCTCCAGCGGGACCTCATGCGCGCGCTCGAGCTCCCCGAGGACGGCGTGTGCAACGAGCTCGGCCGGGGCTCCTGCACCCGCGAGATCCATCATATCTCGCTCGGCGGCGCGGACCCGCTGCGCATCGGCCTCTACGAGCCCTTGCCCGACACCCTGGTGTCGACGCCGATCGTGCTCGAACGCGTGGTCATGAGCGCTTGCGTGAACCGGGCGAACCTCGATCGCGGCGGCTCCCCGGTCGTCTTCACCGAGCTCGACCTCGGCGCGGAGGCGCCGGCCCCCGACGACGAGGCCTTCACGGCCACGATCACGGCGCTGTATCGCCGCCTGCTGTCGCGCGACCCGGAGCCCCAGGAGCTGACGACCCTCGGCGGGCTCGCCGTCGATGACGCGGGCAAGCCGGTCTCGGCCCACGACTTCGCGGTGCTGACCTGCTTCGCCATCGGGACCTCGAGCGAATTCTTGTTCTTCTGAGTGACGGGAGTAAGGGCCATGATCAACAAAATCGGGCGACGACAGATGCTCCTGGCGATGGCCGGAGCGATGGGTACGACGGCCCTCGGCTCGGCCCTCGGCCGGGCCACGGAGCGCGAGGGCAGCACCGCCGACAAGGACCGCAAGCTGCTGTTCGTCCTGTGCGCCACGGGCGGGGCGAGCATCGTCGACAGCTTCCTCCCCGTGACCCGCACCGAGGTCGACGACGACGCGCTGGCCGACACCCTCAACGTCTACGACGACGCCAAGATCATCACCCCGACCGGGAGCAACATCCGCTGTCCCGGCTACGTCGAGCCGGCCGGACTGCTCGGGGGCCTCTACGAGCTGGGCTTCTCCCTCGACGGCTTCCTCGCCAAGCACTACCGATGGATGACGGTGCTGACGCAGGAGTGTACCAGCGTCAATCACAACGTCGGGCAGTACCGATCGGTGAACGGCGCCGGGATCAACCGCGGTCGGACGCTCATGGAGGCGATGGCGCTCCGCCACGGCGAGGATCTGATCATCCCGAACTGCAACATGGCCAACGACGGCTACATCCAGCCGGGCGTGGATCCCACGCTCCCCGCGTTCGCGCAGGCGGAGATCATCGCCTCGCCGCTCGGCTTCGCGGCGGCGATGGACGGCGTCAAGGGCGTGCTCGGGGCCCCCGACCGCGCGCTGGTGGAGCGCGCGCGTGGCCTCCGCGAGGAGCTCGACGACGCGTCGATGTTCGGCAAGACGTTCGCCGACAGCCCCCGCCGGCAGCGCTTCCTCACCAACCGTCGCGAGGTGCAGCCGCGCCTCGAGGCCGCGCAGATGATGGATCGGCTGACCCTCCTGCCGCCCGAGCTCCTCGACCCCAAGTACGGCGTGATGTCGAGCCCGCTGCTGCCGACGTTGACCGGCAAGTTCTCCAACTTGCTGGTCGATCCCTGGGAGTCCCAGGCGGCGCTGTCCGTGCTCCTGGCCTACTACGGCCTGTCGTGCGTCAGCACGATCGGCCTGCGCCAGGAGCCGACCTTCGGCAACGAGAAGTTGATCACCACCCCGATCGCCTTCGACTTCTCGCACAACGACCACCGCATGGCGCAGTACTTGATGTGGGGCCACGTCCTCAAGGCGGTCGACGCGCTGGTCGACCTCCTCCAGCAGCTCGACTACCTCGGCGATCCTGCGCTCGGGAAGATGTGGGACAGATCCATGATCTACGTCGCCACCGACTTCGGCCGCGACAAGACGCGACCCGCCGGCGCGGAGTCGTGGGGCACCGGCCATTCGCTCAACAACGGCACCCTGATCGTCTCGCCGCTGCTCAAGGGCAACCGCGTGTTCGGCGGCATCGATCCCATGACCTGCGAGACCTACGGCTTCGACGGCAGCACGGGTGACTCCGCCCCGAGCCTCAAGTGCTCCGAAGGCCACATCTACTCGGCGATCGCCCAGGCGCTCGACATCGAATTCCCCGAGCGCATCGACATGTCCGCGCTGCTCGCCTGATCTGCAGGGATCAGGGCCCGCTGTGCTCATCGCAGCGGGCCGTCGCGGTCGCACGCCGGGTGGACGGGCGTCGGCCGCGACACCTCGCGCCGTCGAGCCGCACTATGATCATAGGACTCCGGCCGCACACGCGCGCCCCCGCGCATGAGCGGCGCTCATGGTGGCATGGCCAGGAAGCGTTCGGCGAGCGCCCCGGCGTGCGTGTCATGTCGCCACCGCCGCGCCGCCGGGGCCGCGCGAGGACATGCACGTGACGCATGACCTCGCCGCGGCCGGGCGCGCGCGGCCACGAAAGTGGGCTTGTCATGCGCGTTCTTGCCCGTCACTCCCGTCCGCTCCTGCTCCTCTCCGCCCTGTTCGCCGCCTCGCTGACGACCGCCTGCGGCGACGACGTCGGCGACCGATGCGACGACGACCGCCGATCCCACGACCACCCCATCGACCACGACCGCGGCGACGACCGACGAGCCGACCACGGGGACCACCGGCGCGCCCGCCGACGGTCCGAGCGTGGTCTTCGCGTTCGACCCGCTGCAATTCCAGCTGCCCGAAGGGGCTCGACGTCCGCGACGGCCCCACCGGCGAATTACGGCCGGCGCGGACCGAGCGACGGCTCTTCCCGCCGGTCTTGACCGAGAGGGCCGTACACCGGTGAAGACGAGGCGCACATCGCCCCCACGGACGCCCGCGGGCGCCGATGGCGGGATCGCAGAAGCGATTGGCGGGATCGCAGAAGTCATTGCTGCGAGAGGCCTGCTACATTCACTGCAACGGGGAATCATCACAGCGCTCACGCGAGCCCCGTGATCGACGTGAGCGAGAAGTGCTCGCATTCATGAAGACCATTCGTACTGCTCTTGCCCTGATGCTCTCGGCCGCGTGTTTCACCGGCTGCGATTCGAACGCCGACATCGACGTCGAGGCCCTGCAGGCCGACCTCGACGACGAGGACATCGACAGCCTCGTCGCGGCCGAGGAGGCCCAGAGCGACGACGAGGACGGCGAAAGCGCCCCCTCCTTCGAGACCGAGATGGACCTGGTCGACAACAGCAGCCCCGCGCTGGCGCAAACCTGCTCGCAGTGGACCCCCACGCCGGCCCTGTGCAGCAAGGCCGATATCCTCTGTCTGGATTACGACGAGACGCCGTACTGGTGCACGGTCCTGACGCAATGCCTCAAGTGCAATGTGGAGTGGGGCGGCCTCGGTTAGGTCGACAAGCAGGCCTGAAGCTCGCTCCGAGACGAGCGACAACCGCCTCGTGGCCGGGGCGACCCGGACACGGGGCGTCTTGCGCTTCGAGAACCAAGCTCGAGCGAGGCCTTCGGGGTCCGCGGATCGGGCTCACGACGGCCGCAGCTTTTGCCCGTCTTGCATGGCCGGCGAATGGCCGCAGGCGCGGCGTCATGCGCCGCGTCCGCCGGCGCGGCCTCCGAGGCTGCCGACGCCTTCCATCAAGCCGGCACCTGCTTCGATTGCGCCCGCGGGCGCCGCTCTCGGGCCCGCGCCGGGGGCTCCGCGCAGGCGCCTTCGCCACTCGCTCGGCGCCTCGCCCGTCTGCCGCCGGTACATCGTGCTGAAGTTGGCGAGCGAGCTTGCCCCCACCTCGAGGGCGATCGTCGTCAGCGTCAGCGCGGGATCCCGCAGCAGCGCCTGCGCCGCACGCACCTGCGCTGCGGCGTGCTCCGCCTGGAAGCTCGTCCCCTCGTCTCGAAGCCGGCGCTGCAGCGTCCGCGTGGACAGTCCGAGCCGCCGCGCCGCGCTCTCCAACGTCACCTCGGACAGCGGCGGGACGAGCACCCGCCGCAGGCGCTGCACGGTCGTCCGCTCGCCCATGGCCGAGGCCACGATCTCTTCGAGCTCCTCGACCAGGTTCGACCGATCGCTGCGGCCGAGCCAGGCGAGCGCCTCGCCGAGGGACTCGTGGACCGCGAGCGGGTGTGAGAGGCGGGCGATCTTGTCGAAGCCAGCCACGATCGCGCACGTCACGAGCTCGCGGTAGAGCGGCGCACGCGCTTGCAGATAGTCGACGAACGCCACGAACGCCAGGGGATCGACGCTGTGGAGACGGCGCAGATCGACGAGCGAGGCGTGCGGCATGGCCTCCGGACGCACCTCCACGTCGAGGAACTGGCAGAGCCGCCGGATCTCCGGCTCGTCGGGGCGACCCCAGATGGCCATGCCGTGAAATCGAGGATCGGCGCACCAGACCACGAACGAGGTCGAGACCACGTACGAGCCGGTCGGTGAGCTTCGATACTCGGCGAGTCCCGTCGCTTGTTTCAAGCAGGCTTCCTTCCCGACCGGAGTCATACCCCGGCCATCTGTGAGAGTTTTCCTGCACTGCAATGCGTTGTTGCAGCGCGAGAGTCCCTATACGAAGGGGGGGGTGACGGGAGCGTGACGGCTGCGGGACGCGGGCCAGGGAGGCCGAAGGTGGTCAGGAGCGAATGGACAGCACGGGTGCTGGGGCTGGCGCGGCTGGAGGGCCCCGACCAGCAGCGAGCGAGGTTGGAGCGGCGGGCGGCGACGCTGCTGGCCTATCTGGGGCTGGAAGGGCCCTCGCCCAAGGCGTCCCTGACCAGCCTGCTGTGGCCCGACTCGCCCCACGCCACCGCCCGCAACAACATGCGCCAGCTCCTGCGCCGGCTGCGTCTGGCATGCGGAGGCACCGAGGTGGTGGAAGCGGACGCCGAACGTCTGGCGCTCGGCCCCTCGCTGCGGCTGGACGTCGCGCTCCTGAAGTCCGCCGCCCTGGCCCGCGACCACGCCCGGGCGCTCGCGGCCCTGCACCCCGATGGCGCGGGTCCCCTGCTGTCCGGCTTCGACTTCGATGACTGCCCCGAGCTGGCGCGGTGGCTGGACGGAGCCCGGGCCGCCGTGGAGGGCTGGGTACGCGAGGCCCGCGAGGCGGAGATCGAGCGACACACGACCCTGGGTGACTGGACGGCCGCCCTCACCCTGGCCCAGGCCTGGGTGCAGCAGGAGCCCGAGTCCGAGCAGGCCGGTCGTCACCTCATCCGCCTGCACTACCTCCAGGGCGATCGCGGCGCCGCCCTCACCGCCTTCGAGCGGCTGCGCTCGATCCTCTCCCGCGAGCTGGACGTCACCCCGATGGCCGAGACGCTCGCCCTGGTGCGGCAGATCGAGAAGGGCACCCAGCTCCCCGGTCCTCTGGCCGCGTCCCGCCCGTCCCTGCCCCTGTGCGTGCTACGGCCCTCGGTGCTCGTGGGCCGCGAGGCCACCTGGCGGCAGCTCGAGGACGGCTGGAAGGCGGGCCAGCTGCTCTTCATCACCGGCGATCCCGGCAGCGGCAAGTCCCGCCTCGCCGAGGAATTCGCGGCCTCCAAGGGGCCCTGGATGCGCATCGAGGGCCGCCTGGGCGACCAGGAGGTCCCCTTCGCCGCGCAGGCACGCGCCTACCGCAGCCACATGAGACAGAGGCCCGGCTTGACGCTGCCCGACTGGGTGCGCGCCGAGGTCTCACGCATCATGCCCGAGCTCGGCGACCCACGCGGGCTCCCTCCCCTCGTCTCCGAGGTCGACGAGCTGCGCTTCCAGGACGCGCAGGTGGAGGCGATGCGGCTGATGAACCTCGGGATGAGCGCGGTCGTGGTGGACGACGTGCAGTTCTGGGACAAGGCCAGCGCCAGGACCTTCACCTATGCATTCATGCGCATGCTGGACTCCCACACCGCCGACAGCCGGATGCCCTGCTACATCGACTGCTACCGCCGGGGAGAGCTCCCTCCCTACTCGGAGGTCCTCGTGCGGCGGCTCGTGGACTCGGGGTTGGCGCGCGTCATCGACATCGGTCCCCTCTCCCCCGAGGAGGTGCGCCAGATGGTCGCCAGCCTGGAGCTGCCCGGCGCGGAGAACCACGCCGACGCCCTGGCCCGCTACACCGGGGGCAACCCGCTCTACATCATCGAGACCCTCAAGCACCTCATCGAGACCGGCTCCCTCCACAAGGACTGGCCGCAGCGCCTGCCTCCCCCCGGCCGCGTCGGTCCCCTCATCCAGCGCCGCCTGGAGCGGCTCTCCCCGCTGGCCCTCCAGACCGCCCAGCTCGCCGCCCTGGCGGGGCCGCAATTCCGGGCCGCGCTCGTGCCCGGGGCGCTCGAGGTGACCACCACCGCCCTCCAGAGCGCCTTCGCCGAGCTCGAGGCCGCGCAAGTCCTGATCGGCGAGCGCTTCAGCCATGACCTGGTGCTGGAGGCGGTGCTGGCCAGCATCCCTCCCGCCGCCGCCCGGGTCCTGCACGTCCGCCTCGCCCACGCGCTCGAGCGGGACGGCGCCCCGCCCATCCACCTCGCCCACCACTGGATGGAGGCGGGCGAGGTGGAGCGCACACTGCCGTATCTGCTCGCGTCGGCGCAGGCGGATGAGCAGATGCTGCCGCCGGAGCAGGCGGCCGACCACTACGCGCGGGCGGCCGCCCTCATGGAGGCGACGGGCCGGCACGAGGAGGCCGCACGAGCGCGAGCGTCCGAGGCCCGGTGCCGCGCCCGGCAGCGGTGAGCCGGTGGTGGCGTATGCGGGCGCCCAGGACGCCCCGTCGTGCACCGACAGCGACGCCGAGAGCTCTCGCTACGTCGATTCGTCCTCGTCGGCGGGGAGGGCCGGCCGCGTGGGGTCGCGGGCGGCAGCGACGGCGACGATCTCGCTGAACACCCGGCGGAGCACCTCCTCGCGCGCGAGGGCGACGCGCTTCCAGGTCGCGCGGCCCACCAGCCAGCCGAGGATCGCGCCCATCAGCGCGAGCGGGCCCATGAGCAGCAGGAGCAACGATTTGGCGAGCAGCACCTTGAGCGGGACGAGGCTCATGAAGCCGAGGAAGCCGCCCAGAAAGGCGCCGACGCCGACAGTAGCCCCGGCGTCGACCGGCATGCGCTCCTCGACGCGCAGCGTCGTGCGGCCTGCGACCGGCACCACCGTGAAGTGGATGCGTCGCCCGCCCTCGCGGGTCGACCAGATCTGCGCCCCGCCCTCGCGCTCGAGCTTGCCGGGCTCGCCGAGGTGGCGGCGCAGCGCCTCGAGCATCCGGGTCAGCGTCGCCTCGTCGATCGTCCCCTCGACGACCTCCTCGAACATCAGGTCGGTCTTGCCGCCGAGGTGCCAGACCGAGCGATTGCGCAGGTCCTGCACCGAGAGCTCCGACACCGCCCGCGCCACGAGGGCCTTCGAGAACCCGAGCTCGCCGACCACCTGCTCGATCTCCGCCCGTGTCATCGCGCGCGCGTCGGCCCGGTCGCCCTCACCCGCCTGCAGCTCCGCGACCCGCTTGAGGATCAGCCCGACCTCGCGGTCGTCGTAGCGGCGGTCGTCGGCCACGGCGCACCTTACCACGCCCCTGCGACCCGGTCAGAACCCGCGCACGAGACCGCCGCAGCGGCCGCGCGTGCTCTCGACCCTCGGCCCGATCGCCTGCCCGCTGGCCTCGCACGCCGCGCTCCATGGGCGCACAGGACGGCGCCGACGGGGCGCCCGACCGGATCCTGGCGTCCTGACCTCGCGGTGCTCTGCGCCGGTTCGGCGCAGAGCCGGCGAGCCATCGCGTCCGCGGGCCACGGCCATTCAGGGCACTTCTCGACCGTGGTCGGGGAACGCGCGGCGCTGTTACCAGGCCGGGGAGTGAGCGGACCCCTCCACTTTTCAATACAATCAAAACGGGATGCATCGCCGCGCCGCAGGACCGGTCGCCTGGGTCGGGCCGTCGCTGACTCTCGCCGTGCTCGCCCACGCTTGCGCGCCCGGGGATGCTTGCGACAGTCCTGCGATCTGCCTCGCGGGGGACCAGGTCCGGGTCTGGGCCGGGTTCGTGCCCGACGTCCTGGTCGTCGAAGATCTCGACCGCGACGGCGCGCGCGACTTCATCGGCGCGAGCACCTCCGGCACTCTGACGGTCGTCTGGAGCGGCGCCGACGGCGTGGCGACCGATTACTCGACCTGGTCGATCGGCCAGGAAGCGACGGGGCTCGCGGTCGCCGACTTCGACGGAGACGGCCACCTCGATCTCGCCGCTGCGGTGCCGAGAGCCGACGCGGTCGCGGTGCTGCGAGGACGCGGAGCTCGCCGGTTCGCGGCGCCCGAGCACGCGCCCGTGGGCGTCAATCCGCGCGCGCTGCTGGCCGTCGACCTCGACGCCACCGCGCCGCCCGAGCTCGTGGTCGCCAACACCGGCGACGGCACCGTCACCGTCCTGCGCGGGCTCGTCGCCGCCCCGCCGGTCGTCGTCGGGCCCGAGCCGCGCGCGCTCGCGGCCGGCGATCTCGACGGCGACGGCGACGTCGACCTCGCGGCCGCGCTGGCCGACGCCGACGCGGTCCAGGTGTTGCTCGGCGACGGCGACGGCGGGCTGCGATCCGGCGAGCGCCACGCCGTCGGCCTCGCGCCGCACGCCCTCGTCGGCGCCGACTTCGACGCTGACGGCCGGCTCGACCTCGCCACCGCCGACGCGCTCGACGACACCGTCACGGTCCTGTGGGGCGACGGGCGCGGCGGGGTGCGCGAGCGGTCGACGTGGCCGACCGGCCCGCTGCCGCGCGTGCTGGCGCTGTTCGTCGGCCCCGGCGGGCTGCACGAGCTCGCGGTCCTGTCCGAGAGTACTTCTTCCGTGGAGCTGCTCGAGCCGCGCAAAGGATTGCGAGCGAGCGGCGCCCCCACGGTCTCGCCGCTCGCGCTCGCCGCCGATGGCGACGGCGCCCTGTATTACGCCGGCAGCGGGGCCGTCGGGGCGCTCCTGCACGACCAGGCGCTGACGCTGAAGCGGCTCGACCGGACGCCCGAGCTGTCGCGCTTCTGGGCCCTCGACCTCGAGGGCGACGGCCTCGACGAGATCGTCGCCATGCCGACCGGCGACGATTACGACCGGCTCGAGCTGTGGCGCGCGAAAAACCCGGACGACGGGTGGACGGGCCCGATCCCGACGGGGCTCGGATGGAACTTGCAGCACGTGGTCGCCGGCGATCTGGACGGCGACGGGCTCGGCGACCTCGTCGCCCACGAAAATGGCGAGTTGGCGGTCAGCATCCAGCAAGCCGACGAGACGTGGCCTGCCGCCGCGACTCACACCGAGCTCGGGCTCCACGACCTCGCGCTGGCCGACCTCGAAGGCGACGGGCGCGACGAGCTCCTGGCCGTCGCCGGCGATCGCCTGCTCGTGCTCGCGGGCGACAGCGAGGGCGCGCTCGAGCTGCGCGAGGAAGTGCCGCTCGATCCGCCGCGGTGGATGATTCGCGCCGTCGATCGCGGCGACGAGGCCGCCGGCCTGGTCCTGTCCGGCGACTCGTCCCTGCTGGTGTTCGAGCGCTTCGACCAACCTCCGCGCGAGGTCGAGGTCGGCGGCTCCGTCCGCGCCGTCCGCGTCGCCGAGCTCGACGCAGACGAGGGCCTCGACGCGATCGTCTGCGCCGCCGACCGCCTCGTCCTGGTCCCGGACGTGTTCGCGTCGACTCCCGGAGCGCCGCAGCTGCTCGACAAGACCGACTGCTGGGGCGTGGAGACGCTCGACATCGACGGCGACGACGCGCTCGACGTGCTGCTCGTCCAGTTCGCCGGCGACGGCCGGCGGATGGTCCCCTGGCTGCGGGAGGGCACGACCTGGTCGCCCCGCGGCGGCCAGCAGCGGACGGTCGACGAGGGCGAGCCCACGGTCCTCCGGCGTGCGGAGGGGAACTCTCTCCTCGCGTTGGCCCAGCACAACTTGCTCCGGTACGAGGTCGGCCTCGGCGAGGGGCTGAGCGATTCGCCGGTGGTGGCGCTCGACGCCGAGCCGGCGCTCGTGTTCGGGGACGTGGACGGCGACGGCGCGACCGACCTGCTCGCCGTCGGCGAGCAGCTGGCGATCGCGATGGCGGACGGTCGCGGCGGCCTCGGTCCGTTCGCGCGGCGCACGTTCGACTTCGAGGACGACCCGGACGTCTCCGAGATCCCGCGACGGGTCTGGCTCGCCGATTTCGACGACGACGGCGTCGACGAGTGGATCGTGGTGCGACGATTCGACGAGCACAGCGAGCTCCGCCTCGGGCGGCTGCGCGACGATCGCGTCGTCTCGGAATTGCTGGCGACGCTGCCGCAAGACCGCGTCGGCACGTACCCGGCCGACTTCGACGGCGACGGGGCGCTCGACCTGCTGGCGCTGTACTCGGACGAGGTCGTCCTGTTCTCGGGCCGCGGCGACGGCCGCTTCGCGGCGCCACGCAGCTCGACCGTCGAAGACAGCGCGTCGACCTCCGGGGTCTTCGACATGGACCGCGACGGCGCGCTCGACCTCCTCTCGCCCACCTTCGACGGCGTGCGCGTGAACCCCGGCCGGGGCGACGGCAGCTTCGACGCCGCGCGCGTGTGGACCGCGGTCGTGGCCATACAGCACGTGGCCGGCGACTTCGATCGCGACGGCCACCCCGACCTCGTCCTGCTCGACCTCGACAATGCCCTGCTCTTCGTGCCCGGCGACGGTCACGGGTACGGCGGCGCGCCGCGCCGGCTCGGCGAGAGCTTCACGGCGATCGCCGCCGGCGACCTCGATCACGACGCTCGTCCCGAGCTGCTGGCGGCCGAGAACCGCACGGGCGGCGCCAGCCTGCACGTCGGGCAGTCGATCGGCCAGGACCTGCGCCTCGTGCGGCACCCCTTGACGGCCGGGGCGACCGCGATCCAGGCCGTCGACCTCGGCGGCGACGCGCGCGGCGTGGCCGTGATCGACACCCTCGGCGCCGCGATCGTGAGGTTGGAACGATGAGGCGCGCGCTGCTGCTCGGGCTCCTGGCGGCGGCGTGCCGCGATCTCCCCGACGTCACGGCCGCAGGCGAACACGTCCTGATCGCGGCCGATCCCGAGCTCGAGATGTGCGGCGGGTCGATGGCCCACCTCGACGAGTTCATCGCCCGCCTGTGCGCGGAGTTCGGCATCGAGCCGCCGACCGGCGACGACCGGCCGCTCGGTTACTGGCTGCGAATCGAGGACTTCAAGGCGCGCACCCGTTGCGCGGAGGGGTCGGCCTGCATGCGCAACGGCACCTTCTACGCCTGGTGGATGCCGGCCACGCACGAGGTCGTGCACGCGGTCCTCTTCCCGTACGGGCGGACCTTGCCGCTGCTGGCCGAGGGGGTGGCCGTCGCCTATCAGGGCCTCGGTGCCGAGGTCGGCGAGGGCAACGTCAGCCTCGACCTCGACATCGCGCCGCTGATCGCTATCCGGCGCAGCCACGATCTCCTCCACACGAAAGACGGCTACATCCGCGCCGGCAACTACGTCGCGTTCCTCGTCGAGCGCTACGGGGCCGCCGCGGTGCTCCAGCTGATGACGCTCGTCGATCCGATGGCCGACGAAGCCGAGCTCGACCACGCGTTCCGCGTCGCCCTCGGGGTCTCGCTCGAGCAGACGATCGAGGGCTACCGCAGCCAACCGCGCTATTGCTCGCAGCTGTCGTACGACGCCAAGCTGATCGAGTGCGCCGCGCCCGAACTGACCTGGCAGGGCGGCCGGATCGCCGAGTACCGCGCGCTCGCCTGCGAGCAGGAGGACGTCGTCGGCCCCCTCGAAGGCGGCGCCGCCGCGGTGTTCCGGACCCTGCAGATCGACGAGGCGGGCTGGTACATCCTCGAGTTCTTCGGCGACGCGCCCTCGAACCGGCTCTCCTTGCGCCCGTGCGGCGGCTGCGACCACGAGGACGACATCGCGCTGCACGCCGGAGAGCCCGCTCGCAGAGAATGGCTCCCCGCCGGGGTCTACTCGGTGCGCTTGCTCGGTCCGACGAGCGCACGCACGAGCGTCGGCGTGCGCATCACACCAGACCCGTCCCAATAGCATCCATGTCCGATTGGACATGTCCTCGAGGACACTCACCATCGATCGGCGGGCGACCTGCCTTGTAGTCGCCCGTGCGTCGTTGCGCGTGAGTGATCGTGGCTCGGCCGGCGAGCTGGCGCGGCCGAGGTCTTCCACACGCGGCGGCTCCCGGCCTCTGCCATCGGCTGCGCCGAGCGCCGCGCGCGGATCGGCTCTACGCGCCGCTCTTCACGTACTGGAATTCCGGCACGCCGCCCGCGGCCCAGACCCCGACGATCTTCCTGGGGAGACTCCACATGCTCCCCAGATTCAGCGCATCGTCGCCCGCAAAGCCCTGCTCCAGAGCCGCGAGCAAGCTCGTGAAGCCGGTATTCAGCCGCTGCTGCGCGGCAGCGAGCCCGTCGCTGCCCGTCTGCGGGTAGATCTTCAGCGGCTCGCCGAACTTCAGCATCGCCTGGACCATGCGGAAGCGAGCGAAGTGGCTGAAGCGGTCCTCGAGATCCTTGAGGTCCTCCGGGCGCAGGTCCTGGTCGATGAACGGCCCCCTGCTGCCCTCGCCCTGGCCGATGATCGCCTGGATCATCTGGTCGGCGGTCTTCCGCGCCGACGCGCTGTCACCGGCGATCGTCGCGCTGAAGCCCGTGTAGTCGGCGCCCGGATACGCGGGGTCGGCGAACTCGCTCTTCTGCCGGTGGTCTGCCGCGGGGTCGTAGAGTCGGTCCCACAGCGCGTCGATCCCCTGCTCGATGGCCTTGTAGAACTGCCCGATCGAATCGTAGACCTGCTGCGGCCCGTTCGCCGGCCGATCGCTCTTCGGCTCGGGCGTCTCGATCGCGGCCAGCAGCCTCATCTGGGCGTCGTTCACCGGCCCGAGCTGCACGGGCACCGTCCCCGCGATCCACGGCGGGAACCCGTCGAAGCGCGGCGCCCACTCGCCCGTGAACTTCGGCGAGTACCCCTTGGCGGCGAACAGCGCGTTGAAGAGGTTCGAGGCCAGCTCGAGGTGCAGCATCTCCTGCATCGCGATCGAGTAGATGTTGTTGAACGCGAGCTGCTCGGGGCTGCGGTTGTTCGGGTTGCGCACCGACTCCAGCCCGGGGGGATTCATCGCGTCCGACCCCGGCACCTGCAGCGAGTAGGCCGCCGTCAGGTACAGCGGAATGGTCCACATCTCGAGGTACACGGCCTTCTGAAGGTGATCGGCGAGGGCTTCGGGCGTCCAATCCTGACTCTGCATACCCAGTCTCCACCGCTCGGCAATCGAGCGTCGAAGCCACGGATCTATCACGCTCGATCGCCGCGACCAAGCGCGATGATCGAGCATCTTTTTAAAGGATGCAATGCAATGCGCAGTCGGGCGCCCGCCCACCGCCCGCCCGGCGCCCGCTCCGCGACATCGAACATTCGACGCCAATCACACGACATTCTCTTAAAATGATATTCAATATCAACATGTATCATAAGACAGCTCGCGCATCGCCCGCGTCGCCGCCGCGCGGTAGCGAACCCGGGCCGCGCCGCGCTCACCCGTCGCGCCGGCGCGTCGGCCATTCGTCGTACAGCTCGTCGCGGGGCCCGCACTGCCGATCCTCGCGGCTCTGTTCGTGTTCGGCGCGAGTGCCCTCGCGGACGACCGGAAGCCCACCGGCACCGGGACCGCGGCGGCGAGCGGTCGTCGCAACCCGATCGTCGGTCGCTAGCGGGTCGCCAAGGTCGCCGACTTCTGGATCGCGGCCGGTGCCGCCCGAGGTGGCGCGCCCGATCGCGTCGCAGCACTGCGAGCCGGAGCTGTGCGTGCTCGCCGACGCGATGATGGTGTGACCTCAGGTCTCGACGCGGACGGTGAGCACGCCGACGTGCACGCCTGGGGCGCGACGGGCCAGGGTCAGCACGACCTTGCTGGCGCCGTCGTCGGTGCACAGCTGCACGCCGACGACGGGGCCGAGTGCGGCGAGCCGGTCGAGGGCGCGCGCGAGCGCCTGCTGGTCGTCCTCGACGATGTAGTCGCCGATCCGCAGCAGCTCGCCCTCGTTGAGGCGGGTGATCAGCGCGAGCGCGGGCCGGTCGCCCTCGCCGGCGCCGGCGCGCACGACCTCGAGTCTGGGGTTGTCCCAGCCGCTGACCTTCGCCCGCGCGTCGCGGGCGACGCCGAGCGCGGCGAAGAACTCGTCCCCGGTCGGATCGGGGCCGAGCAGCGCGCACGGGTAGTAGTCGCAGTCGACGTCGCTCGAGTGGACGACGCCCGCGAGCTCGCCGGCGACGGCGCACGCGGCCGCGAGGTCGCCGTCGTCGGCGGCGTCGACGAGCTCGGCGTAATCGGCGAGCGAGGCGAAGGTGTCCGGGAAGAACGCGGAGAGCTGGGTGCGGTGATCGGGGTGCAGGGAGAGGCGGGGGCGGCTCATCGGCGTCGGGCAACAACACCGGGCGGAGCGCGGCGCCAGCAGGTCCGGCGCGCGGCGCGTGGTACACGGTGTGCCGGGCTCCCCGAAGCCGCGGCGCGGACCGGATGTTCGAGCGGCTCGCCAGTCGTCCGGCGGCAATGACTTCATCGCCGCGTGATCGGCCGCGTGGTACCCGGCACGGAGCCCCGCCGCGGCACGTTCGTCCCGATCAGGAAGAACACCGCGAGCCGCGTGGCGTCGGCGCGTCGTGGCCCACGAGGCTCACCGAGCATCGCCGAAGCAGATATTCGTGGCCCCACCAGGTCGGAGCACGGGGTGTCCTCGAGCGAGTCGTGAGAATCCCGGCAGCTCAGCCCGTTCACGCAGGCGATCGGGCTCGCCGACGAATCGACGCAATCGTCGGTCGGGTCTTCGAAGACCGCGGCGCACCCGGCGACGCCCCCCGGAACGTCGAGATCCTCGGTCGCCGCGGATTGCAAGGACAGGACAACTCACAGTCTCACTCACTTCGCCGGTGAGCCCACGATCCGCCCGGACAGTCGCGTCGTGTTCGCCCCGGCTCGTCCTCACTCCGACGCACTACTTGAAGATCGACAGGGGCACCGCGTCGGCCATCGCCTGGTGACCGGCGTCGTTGGGATGCAGGTGATCGCCGCTGTCGAACGCGGCGAGGACCCTCGTGGGGTGCTCCGGGTCGCGCACGGCGGCCTCGAAATCGACCACGCCGTCGTATGCGTCGTTGTCGCGGATCCACGTGTTGACGGCCTGGCGAATCTCTTCGCCTTCGATCGTGTAATAAGGCGGAAAGGCGTCCTCGAACGGCATGATCGTGCCGACGAAGGCCTTGACCCCTTTCGCCCGCGCCTCGTCGGCGAGCGACTCGAGCCCGTCGATGAGCTCGTCCGCCGTCACTTTCTCGGAAGGCCCCGAGAATCCCGGCATTCCGATGTCGTTGATGCCGATCAGGACAATGGCGTGGGTGACTCCCGGCGTACCCAGGACATCACGCTCGAAGCGCGACAGCCCGCTCGGCCCGAGAGAGTCTCGCAGCAGCCTGTTGCCGCCGAGGCCGTGGTTCACGACCGCGACGGACCGGGTCTCCGGGTCCTCCTGCAAGCGCACGAACAGCCGATCGGGGTAGCTCTTGCGCGCGTCGACGGTCGAATTGGACCCGTCCGTGATCGAGTCGCCGAAGGTGACGACGACCCTGTCGGTCGCCGCCGACTCGACGTCGACGCCGGCGAGCCAGAAGCCGGACGAGAGCGAGCTCGGCCCCGTCAGGCTCTGGCTCGCCGCCTGGTTGCCCTTGGCGACGGCGTGCGTCGTGAACGAAAATGGGTGCCACGTGGCGAGCTCCGACGGCTCCGAGGCGTAGATGCTGACGATCAGGCGGTCGCCCGGGCTCACCTCGAGGTCCACGCCGTCGCTCAGGGCCTCTGCGGCCGCCGGGATCGTCGCGTCCAGCTTGCCGGCGAAGTGGACCGGGCGCTCGCTCTCCGGCGCCGTGACCTGGGGCTCGAGCTCCTTGGCCACCCGGACCTCGGCGAGCACGAGCGGCCGACTGCCGAAGAGGTTCGAGATCCGGAGCCGGACCCGATCGCCCGAGGCGGTGACGGTGATCGTCTGGCGCAGCGTCTCGTCGCTGAAACTGCGCGACTTCACCCCCTCGAGCACCTCCCCCGGCTCCATCATGCTCGTCCCCCAGGCGGCGACCCAGCGCGCGTCCGACCCGTCGCCCTCGTCGTCACCACCGTCGCAGCCGGCAGCGGCGAGCGTCAGAGCGAGCGCACCGATCGTCGCCCGGCGGTTGAATCGAGGCCCCATCGTTCCATACGTCATGAATTTCGCCATTGTCCGTGCTCCTGGTCGAGGAAGTGCCCTGGTTCCACCGACTCGTCGAACGACGGAGGGCCGGATCGACACGGCGAGCGGCGGATGGTCATTTTTCTCGGAAGCAGCGAGCGCAGCAGCGAATGGGCCGTCCGGGCGGGCAGACTCATCGGTCGTCCGCCGCCGCGTGGTCGCCGCGCAGGTGCGACCGATCCGGACCTCCGAGCCGAGCCGAGCCGAGCAGTTCGCAGCGGGCCCGACGGCAAGAGCACCCGGAAGGGCTCACCGACCGTGGAGGAGCCCAGGGCCGTGGCGAAGGACCCGGCGAGCAGCGCCTTCGCTCCCGGCCTACGTCTTCTTCGGTGCGGCCTTCTTCGACGCGGCCTTCTTCGACGCGGCCTTCTTCGACGCGGCCTTCTTCGACGCGGCCTTCTTCGACGCCGCCTTCTTCGACGCGGCCTTCTTCGGTGCGGGAGCCTGCGCCGCGTCCCTCTCGCGCATGCGGCGGCCGACGTCCGCCCAGAGGTCGAAGGGTGGCTTCACGGCGGCCGGCTTCTGGGCGGCCAGCCACTTGCGGAGCTGATCGGCGTCGGCGCTGGGCTGGGTGAGCTCGCAGAGCGTGGTGAGCGGTTTGATGAGCCGGCTCGGATCGCCGGCGGCCTGGATCGACAGCGCGAGATCGCGTAGCACCGCCTCGTGCTCGTCGAGCTCGCTGAAAGAGCGCTTCGAGTGGAGCACCGGACCCGCCGTGCTCTGCGACGAGCGCTCCGCGAGGAACAAGGCGTCGAGACCGGCCAGGGCCGACGTGATGTCACCACGACCAAGGCGCGCCGCGAGGCTCAGGCGCTCGGCGCGACGAGGGAAGGCGGGGTTGCGTTCGAACGGTCGCGCCTCCTCGGCCGTCACTTCCGCCTCGGCCCACAGGCCCTCCTCGAGGCAGCGCGCCGCGTGCACGAGGAGGGCGCGGTGCAGCAGCGCCGGATCGCCGTGTGCGCGCAGGTCGATCAGCAAGGCTCGCCCGTGCTCGACGACCTCCCAGACCGGCCGTCGCTCGATCGCGTCGAGGCGGGCAGAGAGGACCGCCGGGTCGTCGGCGGGCAACGAGATGAGGAGGCCGTTCCGGACCCAGGTCGTGAGGTGCTGCGCGGACCGCAGGCCCGAGTAGACGTACTCGGAGCGCATGCTGCTAGCGACATAGGCTGCTCGCTCCGACCACGCCGCCAGGTCGTCGCTCACCGCCACGAGCTCCTCGCAGAACGACGCGGGCGCCGCATCGCCGAGGACGCTCTTGGCGAGCCCCTCGAGCAGCGGCTCCCAGGCGGCCACCTCACCGTCCCACAGATCGTGCACCCGATCGAAGTCCGGGCTCAGCAGCTCCGGGTCGAAGAGATCCGCGCTGGCCACGTCGTGTTCCTTGACCAGCTGGCGGATCGTCTCGTCGACGAAGAACCCGTACACGAGATCCTGGTAGCTCGGCGACACGATCACACCCACCGCGCCCGACCGCATGCCCGCCACGATCGCGTCCCGCCCGGTGTTGTCGTTTTCGCCGTTGTCGACGAAGCGCGCCGCACCGGCACCATCGCCACCGAGCGCGGTCACGAACGCGCGCGCTTCTGCCTCTCGGGAGAGCGATGCGCCGCGGAAGTAGAGCACCACCGGACCGGCGCGCATCCGGTCAGGGAGGGAGCGAGGTGGGTGGCGATGCGGATCCGGCTTGATCATCTCGATGGCTCCGGCAGCGAGGGAGCATGATAACCGGGCCCGGTTGGAGCGACGAAGAGGTTTGAAGTGAGAATCTGGGCGCGAGGGTGAGGAGGAGTGGCCAGATGATCTGCGGAGAGCCCACGGGCTCGCTGCATAGCGAGGCGATACGTCTCGACTGGCTCCGCCTCGCCCGGGATTGCGCGTCGGCGCCGACGTGTGCGACGGCCGTGCAAGCCGCGAGGACGAAGTGCATCGATGGAGAACGTCGCGGTGCGAACACGGGGCGAGCATCCGCGAATCGCTGCGTCGTCGCGCTCCCGCCTCACGGACTTTGGTCGATCACGGGAATGGCCGACGCCGAGATCGCGCTCCCGCCGTCGGACACGTGACACCTTGTCCTCTGGAAGAGAAACCTGTCTCTCAGGCCAGACAAGCGGGCCGAAAAGTCGGTGCCTGGCGGTCGACGCAACCAGATCGTGCTGGCGACGCAAGGCGTTGCGTCTCCCGCGCCGGTGCCGTGCTCAGCGGTTGGTCATGCGCTGCAGGTGCTCCGGATAGCGGGCCCCCTGCACCGTCAGCTTCGCGGCGGCGCCGTCGATCTCGCGGAGATCGTCGGAGGTCAGCGTGACGTGGGCAGCACCGACGTTCTCCTCGAGGCGCGTCAGCTTGGTCGTCCCCGGGATCGGCACGATCCACGGCTTCTGCGCGAGCAGCCACGCGAGCGCGATCTGTGCCGGGCTCGCCCGCTTGCGCGCCGCGACCTCGCCGAGCAGGTCGACGAACGCCTGGTTCGCCTTGCGGGACTCCGGGGTGAAGCGCGGCAGGATGTTGCGGAAGTCGCTGCGGTCGAAGCTGGTGGTCTCGTCCATCTTGCCCGTCAAGAATCCCTTGCCCAGCGGGCTGAACGGCACGAAGCCGATGCCGAGCTCCTCGCACGTCGGCAGCACCTCCGCCTCCGGGTCCCGGGTCCACAGCGAGTATTCGCTCTGGACGGCCGCGACCGGCTGGACCGCGTGCGCCCGGCGGATAGTCCGTGCGCCCGCCTCCGAGAGGCCGAAGTGCTTGACCTTGCCCTGCTGGATCAGCTCCTTCACCGCGCCGGCGACGTCCTCGATCGGCACCTCCGGATCGACGCGGTGCTGGTAGAACAGGTCGATCGCGTCGACCTTGAGCCGCCGGAGCGAGGCCTCGGCGACCTCCTTGATGTGCTCGGGCCGGCTGTCGAGGAGGCTCCACCGCGCCTCCCCCTCGGCGGCGGGCCTGAACCCGAACTTGGTGGCGATCACCACCCGGCCGTGGAACGGCGCAAGCGCCTCGCCCACCAGCTCCTCGTTGACGAATGGACCGTAGACCTCGGCGGTGTCGAAGAAGGTGACGCCGAGCTCGACGGCCCGGCGCATCAGCCCGATCATCTCTCGCCTGTCCGCGGCCGGCCCGTAGCCGAAGCTCATGCCCATGCAGCCGAGCCCGATGGCCGACACCGCGAGGTCGCTGTTCCCGAGTCTTCGCGTCTGCATCTCGTACTCCTTCGCCAGGAAGCTCCCCGTCCTCGTGGGCCTGTCGGCGCGCGTTCGCCAGCGGGCGTGAGCACCGGCCGGTGCGCCCAACCCTTGCCGGAGCGCGAAGAATTATGCGCCCGGTGGTCGCCGCCGACCAGACCCCGCGCGGCTTACGGGCCGTCAAGCCATGCTTGACAGTCGGCCGGGGCTGCGAGCGGCCGGGCAGTGCGGGTCGTCCGCCGGGATGGCCGAGCGGGCAGCACAAGGCTGACCAGCAAACTCATGCCGAGAGCCCCCGAGAAGTTTCTCCGGCGGACGCCCATGGGCGTGCCGTGCGAGGCGTCGACACGCTTTGCATCGCGCACCCTGGTGCCGGTCACTCGACGGGGTCGAACGTCTCGACCGCGCCGACGACGTCGCGGTCGAATCGCACCTTCTCGTCGAACCATTCCAGCGTGTCCGTCAACACCGGTACGACGTGGGGGCCGAACTCGTGATCGACGTAGTGCGTCCCGAGCGTGAACTTCTGGTCCTCGGAGACCAGCGTATGGCAGCCCTCCCAGACGAACGCGTGGATCGTGCGCTGGGCGGCGAGCCGGTTCAGATGACCGTTGGCCTTCGAGCGGGTGCCGAACGCGTCCGCGAGCGCCGCGACGGTGACCGGGAGCATCGCCGTCACGCCCAGCTCGATCATCTCGTTCACGTGGCCGCGCAACATTCCGCCGGACACGATCTCGTCGACGTAGAGGAGGTGGTCGAAGCCCATCGGGCCGATGCACCAGTCGCGCAGCCGGCGGAGCTCGAGGATGTTGGCGTAGCGACCGCTGGCCCGACCGCAGCCCTTTCCGCGGATCTCGAGCGCGTCCGGGTACATCACGAAGCTCGACGTCACCGCGTGGTACTCGACCAGCCGCCCGGCGGGGATCTCGCGGAGGTACCGCTTCACGGCGCGCCAGATCGGCAGCGCCCCGCGGAGGGGCAGATAGACCAGACAGCGTCGGCTGCCCGCGATCGCGGTCTCGACCGCACGCGCGAGCTTCTCGGCGGCGGCGCGGTAGCTCTCGTGAATGGCGAGGTCGTAGGTGTAATGTCGCTCGTGCGGATGCGACCGCTTGTGGAGGTGGGGCCCCGCGAGCGGGATCCGGACGCCGGTCGGTTTCAGCACCGAGGTGATGATCCTGTCGCCGACTGCCTCGATCCTGGCCCTCCACTCGTCCTGGGAGCCGACCTCGAAGCAGTGGTCGAACTGGACGTGGTCGCGCCGGTCCCCCGGCTCCTGCGTGCGGATGTAGAGCTTCATGTCGACCCCTGCGCGGGAGAGTTCCAGGTCCGTTCGTTCACAGTTCGTGTCACCGCATCGCTCAGGGGCGAAGACGCCCGCCCTTGCAAGCCATCACCGCGGCTACGCACAGCACGATCGCCAAGGTCCCAGGGAGCGGCACGCCGATGACCCTACCTACCACATTCGCGGTCGCGGCTCCCGCCCGAAACCTCACTCGGCGCTCTGCCCATCGCCACTTCGTCCCCATGTCCGCCGGCTTCGAATGCGCGAACGAATGCGTCCGTGAGAGCCGACGCGCTCCTCGCCGGCGACTCCGCGATCCGGCCACGCAATCCCGACTCGCACACGGCGCCCCTGGCCTCAGCGCACCTTCGCCAGCAGCGCCGCGACCCAGTCGACGAACACCCGCAGCTTCGTGCTCAGGTGCTTGCTCGGCGGATACACGACGTAGATCGGCTGCGGCGCGCGCGGCCAGTCGCCGAGCACCCGCACCAGCGCCCGGCGGGTGATGTGCGGCCGGACCGTGAAGTCCAGCGTTTGAACCACCCCGAGCCCCGCCAGCGCCGCGGCCACGTGCGCGGTGTTCTCGTTGACGGTGACCTCCGGGCGCCGCTCGATCGTCACGGTCTCCTCGCCGCGCGTGAACACCAGCGACTGCGTGCGGCTCGTCCGCGCCGACGCGTACCCGACGATCGCGTGCTTCGCCTCGAGGTCGCGCGGATGCTCGACCTTTCCGCGGCGCCGCAGGTATCCGGGCGACGCGCAAGTCGTCCAGCCGACCGTCCCGACCTTGCGAGAGATCAGCGTCGAGTCCTCCGCGACGCCGCGCAGCGCACAGTCGACGTTCTCGCCGATCAGATCGACGATGCGGTCGGTGACCCCGAGGTCGATGTGCAGGTCCGGGTACCGCGCGCGAAACTCCGGCAGCGCGGGCAGCAAGATCCCGCTGGCGATCGCGCCGCCCGTGTCGATCCGCAGCCGCCCGCGCGGGCTCGCCTGGGCCCCGCGCAGCGTCGCGTCCAGCTCGGACAGCTCGGACATCAGCCGACTCGTGCGCTCGTAGTAGGCCGCACCGTCCGGCGTCACCGTCACGCGCCGGGTCGTGCGCAGCAGCAGCTTGACCTGCAGGTGCGCCTCGAGGCTCTGAACCAGCTTCGTCACCGTCGCCTTCGGCATCTGCAACGAGTCCGCCGCCCGCGTGAAGGTGCCCGCCTCGACGACCCGCGCGAACACTTTCATTGCCAGAAGTTGGTCCATCGCCCCGGCGCGCCTCCGCCCGGATTATTCCCCACGGTGAACAAAGAAGCCACCGGTCGCCCGCTTATCCACGGGCGTCCACGCCGTAGGTTGGCGGCCATGTCGACCCGCAACATTCACGCCACCAAACACGCCGGCAAAATCGCCCTGATCACCGGCGGCAGCACCGGCCTCGGCCTCGCCACTGCCCAGCGCTTCGTCGACGAGGGCGCCGCCCACGTCTATATCACCGGCCGCCGCCAGCCCGAGCTCGACGCCGCCGTCCGCCAGATCGGCCGCAACGTCACCGCGATCCGCGGCGACGTCAGCGTGCTCCCCGACCTCGATCGCGTGTTCGCCGAGATCAGCCGCGCGCACGGCCGCCTCGACATCCTGTTCGCCAACGCCGGCGGCGCCGCCTTCGAGCCGCTCGGCGCGGTCACCGAGGCCGTGTTCGACAAGTACTTCGGCATCAACGTCAAGGGCACCCTGTTCACCGTGCAGAAGGCCCTGCCGCTGATGTCCGCCGGCGCCGCGATCGTCGTCAACGGCTCGATGGTCTCACTCAAGGGCGTCGCCGCGTTCGGCGTGTACTCGGCGACCAAGGCGGCCCTGCGCTCGTTCGTCCGCACCTGGGCCGTCGACCTCGAGGGCCGCGGCATCCGCGTCAACGTCGTCGCCCCGGGCACCGTGGTCACGCCCGCCTACCGCTCCGAGCTCGGCATGAACGACGAACAGATCGAGCAGTTCGCCGCGCAGGCCGCCAAGGTCACCCCGCTCGGCCGCGTCGGCACCCCCGACGAGATCGCCAAGGCCGTGTCGTTCCTCGCGTCCGACGACGCCAGCTACATCACCGGCGTCGAGCTGTTCGTCGACGGCGGCCAGGCCCAGGTGTGAGCAGCGCGAACGACGGCTACGGCGTCGCAATTGGCAGGGCAGGTCCGGGCCGATTCCTTATCGTCCCTCGAACTCGAGCGACATCGCCTCGCCGTGGATGTTGACCACGAACGCGCGACCGTCGATGGCCAGCCCCGCGACGGCCGTACCGAACTCCGGTGGCAGCGGGGCAGAGGGAGTGGACCTCCCTCGTCGGAGGTCGACCACCTCGACCGTCTCGGCCAAGCCGCCGACGACGACGAGACGGCGGCGCGCGGGCAAGACGACGGCCACCGGTCCCAGGGAGCGCTCGTCGTGGAGCCGGCCCACGGTCGTCCATGCATTCGCCTGGGCGTCGAATCGTTCGATCTCGAGGATGCCCCACCCCTCGCGATAGTCGGCGTTTCCGCCGATCACGAGGCCGGTTGCGGCGAGGACCACCGCGACGTGCTCGTGCCGGGGCCGGACGTCGCCGGCGCGCCAGCGGTCCCGCCGTGGATCCCAGCGCTCGAAGCGAGAGACGAGGAATGCCTCGCCCGAGGTGTCGCGCCCGTCGCCGCCGTGCACGACGGCCCCCCCGCGCGTGAGCGGAAACGCGACGGCCCCGCGGCGAGCGTGCGTCAGATCGGCCGCCTGGGTCCAGCGGTCGGTGACCGGATCATAGACGTCGACGCGCGAGAGGGGGGCGCCCGTCGCGTCCACCCCGCCCGCGACGAGGACGCGGCCGTCCGCGAGGCGTGCGGTGGCTTGCTCGAGGCGGGCGACCGGCAGCGGAGCGGCGATGTCCCACGTGTCGCGGTCCGGATCGTAGCGCCAGGTCTCGCTCGTGCTCCGATCGTAGGTGCTGGCCTCGCCGCCACCCACGACGAGGATGTCGCCCCCAAGGAGGACGACGGCGTCGTAGCCGATCCGCGATCTCGGCAGGGAGGCGCGGGGCGCCCATGCGCCGGTCTCGGGATCGCGTTGCACGAGCCCTCGCGTCGTTTCGGTCGCCGCCAGCGCGAGGACGCGTTGCTTCGAGACGCGAACGAGCACGCCCGCCGCGTCGGCGCCGGGGCCCGGTTGTGACACCCAGGAAGCCTGCACGGCGAGAGCGGAGGCGGCGAGCAGGAGACGACCGACGAGGAGGAGAGAGAGCACAACTGGCATCCTGTCGAGTGACGGGGCGAGGCTTTCGGCCTATGGTACGAACCGTACCAAACCCGCCCCGCTCTCGCGCCCGTTCCACCGCTCTCTGCCCTCGTTCGACCTCCGATTCCGCGCGTCCTGGCCGTCCTGGCCGCCGACCGTCGCCGGCTCCCTGGAGAGCGTGACCATGTCCTCTCGCCGCCTCGTCACCGCTGTCGTCGTCCTGCTCGGCTGCGACCGTCACGAGCCCGCCGAGCTCGCGCACGCCGAGCTCATGTGCGCCGATCCCTCGCCCGCCTTCGGCTGCCCCGACCCTCGGGCTCAGCCTGTCGCTCCCTCGCCGATTGCGGCGCCCTCGTTCGCAGCGCCCGCCGCCCCCGCGGATCGACGCTGCGGTGAGGCCGGCGAGCTCCCGACCGAGCTTCCGCCCGACCTCGCCGCTGGCCGTACGCCCATCGGCAGCAGCATCCTGCACCCCGGAGACCAGCTCGACATCGGCGCGACCCACCTGCGCTACGACGCCTCGACGACGCACGGCACCCATCGCGTCAGCCGCCGCGGACCCGGCCTCCACATCGAGATCGACCGCGGCGAGGTCGGCCCGGACGCCCCCTGGGGCAACCTCGTGCCGCTCGACCCCGACGAGCGACAACCGGTCCGAGTCGGCCCCTATCGCTTCGACCTGAGCACATCCGCTGGCGATCCGCCCGCCGACCTCACCGTCACAGTCACCCGCGACCTCTGCCCTGCCACCGCCGTCGTCGAGCCCGCCGACGCCCCGCGCAGCCTGTGGCTCAGCACCGAGGGCATCCGCACCCATACCTACGACGTCTCGGGTCAGTTTCTCCAACTCGCCCTCCACGGTCACGGCGTCGCCCCGCACGTCTCCGTCACCGATCGCGGCTATTTCTACGGGCTCGAGCCCCGGCCCGGCGTCCCCCACCGGCTCCGCGTTGGCGCCCGCCTCGTCACCATCGAGCGCGTCGTCCCCGGCCCGAACACCCGCTTCGACGGCGCCTGGCAGGCCGACAACGACGCTCGCCTGCACGTCCGCGCCCGCATCGAGCCGCTTCCGCCCGGCCCCAAGATCGCACCCGCCGCGCCCACCGACCCCTGCACCCCGAGCGCCGAGCGCACCACCGTCCCCACCCAGCTCCAAACCGCGCCGAAGCTCCTCGCCGATCATCCCCTCGACCGCGGCAAGCACCTCGCCCTCGGCCCGTTCACCGTCGACTACGTCACCGTCGAGCTCCCCCCCCTCGGCGACGGCCCCTACCGCGAGAAGGCCCAAACC
This sequence comes from Nannocystis punicea, assembly GCF_026965555.1. Lineage (GTDB taxonomy): Bacteria > Myxococcota_A > Polyangia > Nannocystales > Nannocystaceae > Nannocystis > Nannocystis punicea. The sequence continues at coordinate 7,278,983 of NZ_CP114040.1, forward strand.
GTGTCCCACGTGCGGGTCCTCGCCGCCAAGCCCTACGAGTTCGTGCTCGACTTGCGCTCGGGCCCTCGATTCGTCCGCCACGGGGAGGACCTCGTGCGCATCGACCCGGACGACTCCGGCGACCGCGTCCGCGTCCGCCGGTTCGGCGCCGTCTGTCCCCACGAGCGCACGCTGCCCGCGTTCAAGGCTCCAACCTACGTGTGGCTCGGCACCTTCGGCCATACCGACGTCCGCGTCCCTGGTCGCGCCACGATCCCCCTGAGACTCGCGCTCCGCGTCGACATCGACGGCCCCAGGCTCGACCTCGGCAGCGCCGACGCCTCCTTCTCGTATCCCGTACGCCCCGACCAGATCGGCCTCGCCTTCACCCTCCGCGAGCACCTCGTCGAGATCGTCGACGTCGTCCCCGCCCTGGGCACCCGCCACGACGGCCAGCGCTGGCAGACCGACGGCGCCGTCCCCGTCGTCAACGTCCAGCTCGCCGTCACCCCGCTGCCGGCGCCCTGATTGCGCAGTGTCGTGCGGAGCATGTCGTGGCGACCGCCGGGGTTCGAGCCACGGGGTAGGCTGAGCCGGTCCGCACTCATGGGCTGGTTCAGGCCCTCGACGCGGTTGGCATCGGCGCGGGTCGCTCTCTGACGTCCCGGCGTCCGCGCCAGGGCCGCCGAGCACGAGCGCGTGAAGGCAATGCGCCAGCCGGAAGGCCCCGCCCAGCTCGGTCGACCTGTCCGGGCGGCCTCCGGCCACGGCGCTCGATCGGCGCTAGCGACCGCGCCGGCGCGCGAACCAGGCCGGGACCGTGGTGCCGGGCGGGACGTCGTCGCCGTCGAAGGCGAAGCGCCCGGCGAGGTCGTCGGGCGCGAACTCGGGGCTCGACCACGTCGCGCCGAAGTCGCTCGTGCGGTAGGTGTAGCGCCCGGGCGCGGTGCCGCTGATCGGCGCCGCCGGGTCGTCGTCCCAGCGCACGACCAGCGCGCCGCGGCCGGCGGCGTCCATCTGCAGCCCCTCGACGCCGGCCATGTAATACGGCTTGCGCACGTGGCCGCGGAGCCGCCAGCTGCGCCCGCCGTCCTCGCTGGTGACGATCGCCAGCGTCCACGACGGACCCTCGACGGCCGAGTCCGCGACCAGCCAGATCCGCCGGCGATCGTGCGATGTCTCGACGACGATCCACCGCGCCTGCGTGAGGTCGTCGACACGCTCGAGGTCGATCAGGTTCGGTCGCGCCTCGCTCGCCGGATCGAACCACACGATCGCGGGGCGGGTGGCGGTCGGCAGCGACGGGCCGTACGAGGCGAACACGACCCCGGGGAGCGTGTCCGTCGGTTGCAGCGAATCGACGGCGATCCACGGCTGCAGCTCCTCGACGCTCGCAGGACGGCTCGCCAGGGCGACGTCGGCGGCGACGAACCACGGCTCGACCTCGGGTGCTGGGGGAGTCGGCTGCGGCCGTCGCTCGGCGTCGACGGGAGGTTGCCCCGTACACGTCGCGAGGACGAGCGTCAGCAGGCATGCGCGCACGCGGGGACCGTATCGGGCCGCGCGTCGCCGGTCAAACCGCGAGGATCCGCGCACGCGCAGCCCTGGTACCCGCCTCGGGCGTCAGGTCCCGTGGACCGCAGGTCGGCTCGCAGAAGGCCGGCCCGCGGGTTGTTCGCCTCACTCCTCGTGGAGGGCCGTCCTGGCTAGCTCGCCCGTGGCTGGATCGACGACGGCGTAGTAGGTCCCCGGTCTCCGGCCCGCGACGGTCGGATCGACCTCGGTGACGACCGCCTCGCGGAGTACGCCGCGGACGATGACGGTGCGGTCGGAGAGCGCGTAGTCGCCATCGACGTCGACGCCGTGGACGGTCGGCTGCTTCGTGCGGGTCTGCGGGCCGATGATCGTGACCGTCTTGCCGACCGCGGCGGCCCGCTGCGAGCGATCGGTGATGACCGTCTCGCCGGGGTCCGTGGGCGCCGTCGGGGCCGCAGGCGGAGGGCTACCGGCCTGACCGCAGGCCGCGAGCAGGACGATCGGGAAGGCGAAGCTGCGCATGCGGGGATCTTAGTTCAACGGAGGGTGATCGTCGCCCGCTCGACCTCCGACTCGCCTGCCTGGAGAACACGCGCCCGGATCCGACTGCGCGCTGTAGAGCAGCGGCGCGGAGCAGCGGCGCGGCGATCGCCTCCCAGTCGCGACACCAGGAGGCGCGAGCACGAGCGGGAGCCGCACCCGCCGACCAGCCCGCCGACGAACGCGTCGCCGACCATCCCGCCAGCGTCGGCGTCCGAGCCCACCTCGAGCTCGCCGGGCACGGCGGTGCTTGCTGTGCTGCTCCTCGCCGTGCAGGCGACGGCCCACGCCGACCTCGCAGGCCGAGCACGAGGAGATGAGGACGGAGCTGGCGATCGCTGCGACTCGCGGCCCAGGCGTCGCCCGCCGTAGACAACCCGACGTCCGAGCGTCCCATGACGTGAGCGCGACCTCCATGCCGCGAGCGAATGGAGGTGGCTGTCATTCGCAGGCGACGCGCACGTCGACGACCTCGCCGGTGCGCTGCTGGCCGGCGGTGCGGTAGACGAAGCTGGCGCGCTCGAGGCCGCAGTTGCCGCGCGCGTCGCACTCGCGGCGGGTGGTGTAGCCGAGGTCGATCTCGACGATCTCGAAGCTCGCGAGCGGCAGCATCTCCCAGCCGCTCGAGCGCCGGTCGGCGTCGTGATCGGCCCACAGCACCAGCTCGCCCCAGCGCGCGTCCGCGGCGGTGATCTTGCCGTCGCGGTCGCTGTCGAGCTCGGCGAGGGCCCGGAAGCCGTTATGCACACCTGACCCGAAGGACAGGCGAGTGGCGGCGCCGAACAGCTCCTGGCCGCCGTCGATGCTGCCGTTGCCGTCGCGGTCGAGCGCGAGCCACGGGGTCGCGGCGGTCGGCCAGTCGGCGCGGGCGCAGCTGCCGGCGCCGCCGTGGATGTCGAAGTCGGCGGCCGAGGCGGAGGTCGGTGCGAACTCGATGGCGTCGCCGAAGCTCAGCACCAGCGGAGTGTTGCAGTCTTCCCAGTTCCACACGTGGCGGCCGGTCTCCTCGTCGACCATGCAGCCCATGTCGATGTCGAATTCGCCCTCGTCGAAGCCGCACGACTGCGACTCGCCCGGCTTGCACTCGTCGGCCTCGCCGCACTCGCCCCAGCGCGTCTCGCCGGTGTCGGGGGTCGCCTCGTAAGCGACGCAGTGCTGAGTGCCGCCCTCACAGGCACGCGAGTCGCCCTCCTCGGCGCACGTCTCCGTCAGACAGGCGGTCCAGATGTGGTTGTACTGATCGAGCGACCAGACGCAGAACTCGAGGCCGGCGACGCCGTCGATCTGACACTCGCTGGACAGCTGGGACTGGTCGCAGATCTCGCCCGCGCGGCCGAAATCCGCCTTGGGCTCCGGCTCGGGCTCGGGCTCGTCTTCGCCGACAATCTCGCCCTCGCTGTCGCCCTCGCCTGCTTCCGCGCCCTCGCTGTCGCCCTCGCCGGCCGAGGTGTCGCCGTCGTTCGCGTGGTGACCCTCGACCTTCGAGTCACACGCCGGCAGCGCGAGGAAGAGCGAGGACAAGGTGAGGAGGCGAGTCGTGGTCGTCATGCGGACGTGGCCTTAGCAGGGACCGTGCCAAGCCGCCCAGAGGACGTACAGGCGACGTGGGCGCCGTTTGGTGAAGCCCCTGCGACGAGGCTGGAGCCCACCGACGTCCTGGTCTGACGGGAGTGTCGTGCGATCTCGCCGGGGCGAGCCGCGCCAGCCGAGTCGGAGAACGGCCGGCGGGCGTCGCCCGGCATCGCGGCCGAGCGGGTCGAATCGCGGACGGGCGCGACCTCTTCGCGGGGCGACCTCTCCGTGCAGCGCTCGCCGAGCCGAGGGCGAGCGGGCACCAGCGCTGGCGACTTCGGGTTCTGCGCCCCCGTCCGCGGTCGGAGAGCCGGCCCCTGGCTGAGAGCGCGCAGGCGCCATCGAGCACCTCGCTCAGGTGCAAGTGCGCCTGCGCCGTATTAAAGCGCGGGCGCCGGAGCCCCTGCAGCCGCGCGCGACCTCGCCTTCATGCCCACCGCATCCTCGGGTCACTTGACCACGCTCCTCGTGCTCGCCTACCTCGGCTTTATCAGCCTCGGGCTGCCCGACGCGGTGCTCGGAGTGGCGTGGCCGTCGCTGCGCGCCGCCTTCTCGCTGCCCCAGGCGGCCCTCGGCGCGCCGCTGGCCGCTCTGGCGGTCTCGTACTTCCTCTCGGGGCTGGCGGCCGGCAGCCTCATGCGTCGCGTGGGGATCGGCGCGCTCCTGGCAGGCAGCACCGCGATCGTCACTCTGGCGGTCGCGGGGTTCGCTTCGGCGCCGAACCTCGGCGTCTTCCTCGCCGCTGCGTGCATCGGGGGCTTCGGCTCCGGCGCCATCGATGCCGCGCTCAACGCCTACGTCGCGCACAACTTCGGCGCGCGCCACATGACCTGGCTTCACGCGGCCTACAGCTTGGGCGCGGCGCTCGGGCCGGCGCTCATGACGGCAGTCCTCGCGCGCGAGGCGGGGTGGCGCACGGGATATGCGCTCCTCGCCGGGGCGCTCGGCGTGCTCGCGGTCGCCTTCACCCTCACCCGCCGGCGCTGGGACGAAGGCGCCGCCCCCACTGCCACGGACGCCGCGACCTCGGCCGCGAGCGCCGAGGAAGACGCCGGGCCCCACGTGCTGCGCCGCCCTCGCATGTGGCTGCAGCTCGGGTTCTTCTTCCTGTACGCGGGCCTCGAGATGTCCGCGGGTCAATGGGCCTTCACCGTGCTCACCGAGGCGCGGGGTCTCGACGAATTTCAGGCCGGTACCTGGGTCAGCCTCTACTGGGCGAGCCTGTTGGCCGGCCGCATCGTCCTCGGCTTCGTCGTCGAGCGCGTGGGCCCGGTGCTCCTCGTGCGCCTCGCCACCGCGCTCGCCGTGCTCGGCGCGATCGTGTTCGCTCGCCCCGGGCTGCCGCCGGTGGTGGCATTCGCCGGCCTCGCGCTCCTCGGCTTCGCCCTGGCCCCCATGTACCCGGTTCTGATGGCCGAGACGCCGCGCCGCATGGGGTCGCACGCGGCCCACGCCGTGGGCTTTCAGGTGAGCGCCGCGACCGCGGGCCTCGCCGCCATGCCCAGCCTCGCGGGTCTGCTCGGCCAACGGCTCGGGCTCGGCGCGATCCCGTGGTTCCTGGTGGGCAGCGCCGTGGGGCTCGCGCTCCTGCACGAGACGCTGGTGGCGACCGTGGACCGGCCAGGTCACCCTCGCTCGTCGCCTCGATGAGGGCCACGCGGCCGCGCAGCACGGCAGCGTGGGCGCGCTTCCTCGTGGCGCCCGCGCTCGAGCGCCGCCATCCCATCGCGACGCGCGCGCCCAATTCGGCGCCGGGGACGGTGCGGCCCAGGCGGGTGCCCCGTCGACGGCATCCTGGAGCGGACGAGGATCGCCTCGCTCTCGGGTCTAACGCGGCAGGACGGCGGCGACGTAGCCTCCGCTCATGTCGTGATGGACGAGAAGCCTCATGGACTCGAGGCGAGCCACGCGGGGATCACGGTGCGGAGCCTCTCCGCCTCGGCGAGATCGACTGGCATGCCGCCCTCGTGGTCCGCGCACAGCTCGACGAGGATGCCGTTCGGATCCCGGAGGTACACGGAATGACACCAGCCGTGGTCATGCTCCAGGACGACCTTGAGCTGCGCATCACGGGCCTTCGCCGCGAGTCGTTGCTGAGTCTCGCGGTCGACGCGGAACGCAACGTGGTTTACCCAGATCGGGTACCCGAGGTCGGTGGAGATCGCGGTCTTTTGCGGCGTGGGTTCGCCGACGTCGTGTAGCTCGAAGAATGCGATCGAGGAGTCGTTGCCGACATCGTAGAAGAAGTGGCGGAACCAACCCTTCCCGAATTGGCTGAGCTCAGTATGCACGAGGGGGAAGCCGAGCACTTCCGAGTAGAATCGATGCGTCGCCTCGGGATCGAGGCAGGCAAACGCCACGTGATGGATTCCTGAGGTCATGGTTGTTGGCCGTACGCTGCGCATCCTGCCGTGCTTGCCCCTTGCCGACGAGCCGCGTTGCTGCGGCGGAGCTCGGCATTGCGGGCGTCACTCTAGCGGAAGGAACCGTGCGACAGCACGCCCGGTGACACCAGTAGACGATTCCCGACGAGACGCGCTCGATGCGCCATGTCGAAACGTGAGCCGCGCGCTCACCGCCCCACGGTCCTCGTTTCCGTACACCGCGCAGGCGCCCTGTGGCGGCAAGTGCGGCCCATAGCTGCAGTTCGCGCTGGTGATGCGGGCCGTCGCCGCCTCGAGCCGGTACTTCGGGCTCGCGCAACGATCCGGGGAACCTCGGCCCGACTGAACACGGGGTTTGGAGAGGCCGAGGGAATTCCCACTTCGAACTTCATTACGCGCCCGGGAGCGGTCGTTCGCCGCGCGAGACGGCCGCGAGGTCGAGGCTGACCTTCAGGATAGGGTCGCCAGGGCCGAGCGCTCGAACACGCCGAGCTCGTCGTGGCGGCCGTCGCGGATCTTCCGGAGCCACTGCGGGTCGGCCAGCAGCGCGCGGCCCACGGCGACGAGGTCGAACTCCTCGGCCTCGAGCCGGCGGACCAATCCGTCGAGGGACGCCGGCCGCGACGACGCGCCGCCGAACGCGGCGATGAACTCGCCGTCGAGCCCGACCGAGCCGACGGTGATCGTCGGCTTGCCCGTGATCTTCTTGGCCCAGCCCGCGAAGTTGAGCTCCGAGTCGGCGAATTCGGGCTCCCAGAACCGCCGCTGCGAACAATGGAACACGTCGACCCCGGCCTCGGACAGCGGCGTCAACCACGCTTCGAGCTCGCGCGGGTTCGCGGCGTTCTTCACCTCGAAGTCCTGGGCCTTCCACTGCGACAGCCGGAGGATCACCGGGATGTCCTCGCCGACGCCGGCGCGCACCGCCCGAACCACCTCCGCGCCGAACGCCGCGCGCTCGCCGATGGTCGCGCCGCCCCAGCGGTCGGTCCGCACGTTGAGGCCGCCCCAGAAGAACTGGTCGATCAGATAACCGTGCGCTCCGTGGATCTCGACCGCGTCGAAGCCGAGCTCGCGCGCTGCCCGGGCCGAGCGTCCGAACGCCGCGATCGTGTCGGCGATGTCCTCCTCGGTCATCGGCTCGAGCACCCGCTTGCCCGGCGTGACCAGCCCCGACGGGCTGTCGACCCGACCCAACGGCCGCCAGTCCGCCCCTGTGCCGCGCGACGACCCGACGTGCCACAGCTGCGGCGCGATCCTCCCGCCCGCGGCGTGCACCTCGTCGGCCACGCGCTGCCACTGCGGCAGGGCGTCGCCGTGGAATACCGGCACGTTGGCGTCGTTGCGCGCCGCCGGGCGCTCGACCACCGTGCCCTCGGTGATGATGAGCCCGACCTCCCCCTGGGCGCGCCGGCGGTAGTACGCGGCGACCTCGGCCGTCGGGATGCCACCTGGCGAGAACGAGCGAGTCATGGGAGCCATGACGATGCGGTTGGGCAGGCGCAGCGAGCGGACCTGCAGCGGCCGGAACAGGGAGTCGATGCTCATGAGACCTCGTGGACAGCGACCGCGGTTTCGCGGTTCAGTGTACGGAAATTTAGTTCACTAGACTGGACGGTCAAGACGGCCCCGTTGCGGCCTCCTCGTGCGATAAATCCGAGCCAGGCCGGTCAGAACGCGGCCACTTTGTGCCACAGACCCGCGGCCCGCAGTCACCGGCCGAGTGGTCAGCTTCCCGCCACGGCAGAGTGATCAAAGAGGACCGCCCTGTTGATCTTCGCGGCCGGGTCCACCCGAGGTCGAGACCGGATGCTGGATTGGTACGACGAGCCGTATTGATACGACCCGTGACCAGCGACAACCTCGGCTTCATCGACTACTGCGTCGGGCAGGCCTGCGATATCACGATCGAGAATTTCGGCCTGCACTACGCGGAGTACACGGGCACCTTCTACGACGCGGTGGACGATCCGTACCCCTTCAGCGTGGACGGGATCTGGATCTCGCTCGCAGAGCCGGTCCGCGGCACGATGACTCCCTCCGTCTCCTCGCCCCCCGTCGTGTCCTTCCCCTCCGGGGTCTTCTGGGTCAGGCTCTCCACCGGCGCAGTCGCGCTCGATGGCACGCCGATCAGCACCTTCGGCTCGGCGACGGTGCCGGTCGATCAGGTGACCGGAATCTATGACGGAGGCGTACTGACGCTCTACATCGGCTACGAGACGGTGGACGCCACCACCATGAGTCTGACGCTCACCACGTTCTGAGAGGACGTGCAGCCTGGTGCCCGTCGCAGGCGGGGAAGTCGCCCTCCATCTCCCCCGCTTCAATTCCTTGCGCAGCCGGACGAGCTCGCCCCGCTCGTCCGTCGTCAGCGGTCCTCCCGGGCAGGGTTCTGCCCGCCTCGTCCAGTTCCTCGGCGCGCTCGGGCTCGCTTGGCCGCAGCACCGTCTCGATCCCCACCTTCGCCGTGGGAGCAACGGGGTGAGGGGCATCCTTGCGAGTCTACCCTGTCGGCGGTACTCTCGCGCAAATGCGACCCCTTCGGTATTCCATCAACGTCACACTGGACGGGTGCTGCGATCATCGTGGAATCCTCCCGGACGAGGAAATGCATCGCCACGCGGTCGAGAATCTCGACGCGGCCGATGCCCTCCTCTTTGGCCGGGTGACCTACGAAATGATGGAGACCGCGTTTCGGGCGCCGGTTCAGACGGGAGCGAGGCCAGGCTGGATGGACCCCTTCGCCCGGACGATCGATGCGGCCAAGAAGTACGTCGTGTCGAGCACCCTGGACCGGGTCGATTGGAACGCGGAGCTCGTGCGTGGAGATCTCGGGGAGGCCGTTCAGCAGCTCAAGCGAGAGTCGGGTAAGGGACTATTCGTGGGAGGCGTGAAGCTCCCGCTGGCGTTGGCGGAGTTGGGGTTGATCGACGAGTACGAGTTCGTGGTGCATCCAAGGCTGGCAGGCCATGGACCGACGTTGTTCGCGGGGCTGTCGAAGGCTATCGACTTGAGGCTCGTGAGCCGGCTGGAGTTCGGCTCGGGGGCGGTGGCGATGCGGTATGAGCCGAGAAGGTAGCCATCGGGCTTGTTCGCCCGAGTCGGCGCATCCGCGAGCAACTCGGGCCGCCTCCCTCCCCTGAAAGAAACAGGCTGACAGCCCCCCAGGGTGCGCGCAGGCTCGCGCTCGCGAGTTCACAGGACTTTTGGGACAGGTCGACGCGGCCTCCGCCTGCGAGCCCCGACGATCACGAGCAGCGCGAGGACCCCGTGCGGCCCCTCCGCGAGGCCGCAACCCGCACAGCCGGCCTTGTCGCCGCTGCCTCCGCCGCCCGTGTTGCTGCCCGCGCCGCCGCCCGTCGAGCTGCTCGTGCCGCTGCCCGTGGTCCCCGGCTGGCCACCGGTCGTCGGGGTCGCCTCGGTGCTGCCGTTGCTCGTGCTGGTGGTCGTACTGCTCGTGCTCCCGCTGGTCGTGCCACCGTTCGTGCTGCTCGTGCTCCCCGTGCTCGTGCTCCCCGTGCTCGTGCTCCCGCTGCTCGTGTCGCTGCCCGTGCTCCCGCCGCTCGTGCTACCGCTGCTCGTGCTGCCCGTGCTGCTGCCGGTGTCGCTCCCACCGGACGACGTCTCACCCGCCGGGAGGCACAGGTCGATGGTCTGGCAGGTCTCGCCGTCGCCGCGGCAGGTATCCTCGGGCGAGCACGCGCCGCCGTGGACGTGTTGTGGCTCTGGAAAACAATCGAGGACGCGGATGCACGCCTTCGCCGCCTGGCAGGTCGTGCCGTCGGGGCACTCGTCGTCGTTCGTACAGACCAGCGCGTAACACTCCGCGCCGCAATGGCCGGTGCCCCCCTCGCTGCCGGGCGGGCAGTCGTCCGGCGGCCGGCGAATGACATCGGCGCGCGCGGGGCCGGCGAGCAGCGCGAATGCGGCCGCGAGGGGCCAGACGAGGCGCACAGGGCGATACAGTTCCACGGTCTTCCTCATCGTCACGGTATCATCCGCCGATCGTGATGGACAGCCACCACCTCGCCGCGCTGCTGCTCGTGGCCGGCCTCGCGTGCGAGCCTCCGGCGCGGCCCTGTCCGGCGGGTACCGTCGCCCACGCCGAGCGCGCGCGTTCGCTGGTCGCCGCGGTCCGCGGATCGCGCGTCGAACCCGCGCTCGCTGGCGCGAGCCCGACGATCTGCTTCGGCGGCCATGCGCGCGGCACCGTGCGCCCAGACGGCGTCGTCGTGCTGGCGGACTCGCTCGACGACGCCGCCGCCACCGCCCGACTGGCGCACCAGTGGATGCACGTCGCCGACGGGCTGCACCACTTCCCCGCCTCCGACGTGCCGTGCGATCGTCAGCTCGCGGCGGCGCTGGCCGCCGAGGCGCGGGCGATCGTCGCCGAGATCGAGGTGTGCGACGAGCTCGCGTGCCCCGCGGCGCCCTTCACGTTCGCCGCCGAGGTGCGGGTCGCCGCGCCTGCCGAGCGTGCGGGCCTCGTCCTCGCGCGCTTACAGGCCGAACCCGAGGCCGACGGCCTCGCCGTGCTGGTCCGCGACTATCGCACGCGCTGCCCCGGCGGAAGTTGAACATTCGCGCTCGGCACCTGCGCCACCCAGTACAGCGAGATGATCGCGAACTCGGGCCCCAGCGACCAGGCGCAGCGGGTGAGGGAGAGAGGAAAGCATGGCCCTGGCGGTGCATGGCGCGCGACCGTTGCACGCGACGACGAACTTCCTCTACTGTCGCTGCCATGACGACCAGGTTGAAGACGCGCAAGGGGACCGAAGCCGATCTCGAGCGCATCAAGAACGAAGACATCGCCGACTGCGTGGACGAGGACGAGCTCCGCGTCGTCGAGGGTCCGGCCACCCTCGAAGGCTCGTACGATCCGTCCGGCAAGACCGTGCTGGTGCTCGGCGATCTGACCGTGAACGGCAACGTGAACATCGAAGAGACGGCGACGCTCGTCATTACCGGCACGTTGCGCTGCAGGAATCTGTACCTCGAAGGCAACCTCGAGGTTCAAGGTGCCACCGAGGTCGCGGAGACCATCTTCGGTTACTACGAGGGCGGCACCAGCGATCTGCGCGGCACGGTCACGACCAGGGTGCTCTTGATCGGCAATCACGATCTCGTCGTCAAGAAGAGCAAGCTCACCGCCCAGCATCGCTTCGAGTTCGACAACTTCCAGAAGCCGAAGCCGAAGAAGCTGCCCGAAGCCACCGTCCGCGAGGTCCTCTCCGACGACGCTTTCCGCCACCTCTCCGATCTGCTCGGCTTCACCGAGGACAAGAGCCCGGACATCGCGAAGGCGCAGCGACTGCTCTCCAGGCAAGGCTTCCTGCGCGCCGCGGGCTGAGCCCGGCAGCGGCGTCGAGGCGTCACACCTCGTCCGGCGTGGCCCACTGCGTATTGGGGCCCGATGCCGGCGATCTGCGCCCCGTCGGGGCCGAGCGGTCGCTTGCGATCCGCTCGGCCCCGACGTCGCTCGAGTCAACGTCACGGATCCGGCCCGCCATGCCGAACCGCGGCTCGCGAGCCGCGTCCCGAGCGCGATCCGCTCGCCCGTCCGTGGGCGATCACAGGCCGTTGGGGATCACGGTGAGCGTCGCGGAGCCCTTGTTGGTCAGGATGAGGTCGTCGTAGCCGTCGACGTTCAGGTCGGCGACGGCGATGGCGTTGAGGCCGGGCGAGACGCCGGTGGCGACGAGGGGGGCCGCGGTAAATTTGCCGGTGCCGGTGCCGGTCATGGGGAAGACTCCGCCGGCGGCCGTGGTGTACAGGATGTAGGCGTCGAGCTTGCCGTCGCCGTTGAAGTCGCTGGCCACGACCCCCAGCGCCGAGTTGGAGACCGGGTTCGCGCCGGTGGCGGTTTCCACGCCGCTCGCGAAGGTGCCGTCGCCGTTCCCCTTGAAGAAGAACAGGTAGGCGCCGGCGGCACCGTTGGCGAGGATGTCGAGCTTACCGTCGCCGTCGCCGTCGCCGAAGGCGAGGCCCGCGGTCTGGCCGTTTTTGGCGTTGGTGTAGCCGACCGGGGCAGCGAACGTGCCATCGCCTTGATTGACGAGGATCGACAGGCGCGCCGAGCTGGGGCTGGTCACCACGAGGTCGACGTCGGTGTCGCCGTCGACGTCGCGGCAGGCGATCGTCGACTGCACGCCGCCGGTCGCCAGGATGCCGATGAGTACGGGCGGGTCGAAGGTGCCGGTGCCGGTGCCGGGGATCACGCTCACCTGGTTCGAGGTCACGCTGGTGGTGGCGATGTCGATCGCGCCGTCCTTGTCGAAGTCGCCGGCGCAGAGGTGGACGGAGCCCGGGGCGCCGGTGGTGAACGGCGCCGGCGCTCCGAAGGTGCCGGGCATGTCCGGGCCGAGGTTGCGGTAGACGCTGAGGTTACCGTGGGTGGCGGGCAGGTTGGTCTGGCCGTCGACGGTGACTGCGTCGAGCCAGCCGTCGCCGTCGACGTCCGCCGCGACGACCGCGTTGCTCGACAGCGGCGCGCCGGGGTAGTGGACCTCCGCCTGCACTGTGGCGTCGCCGTTGCCGCGAAACACGGAGAGCGAGCCGGAGGGGGTCATCGCCGAGCCGGACTCGGCGTTGGCGACCAGGATGTCGAGCTTGCCGTCCTTGTCGATGTCGGCGACCGCGGGGGCCAGCGGGGTGTGCGTCGCGGCCACGTCGATCGGCACGCCGGGGACCTGGCCGTCCGGCGGCGGCTCACAGGCGGCGTTGGTGCAGATGTCGTTGTCCGTGCACGCGTTGCCGCAGGCGTTGCAGTGGTCGGCGCTGCTCTGGAGGTTGACCTCGCAGCCGTCGACCGGGTCCGCATTGCAGTCGGCGAGGGTGCCGGTGCAGGCGTCGCAGTTTTCGCCCGTGTAGGTGGGGGCGCACTCGCAGGTGTAGCCATTGATCGCGTCGGTGCAGACGCCGCCGTTCTGGCAGGGGTTCGGGGTGCAGTCGTCGATGTCGGTCTCGCAGGTCGGTCCGGTGAATCCAGGGGCGCACTCGCAGGTGAATCCGTCGACGGCGTCGGTGCAGGCGCCGCCGTTCTGGCAGGGCTCCGGGGCGCAGTCGTCGAAGTCGGTCTCGCAGTTCGGTCCGGTGAATCCGGGGGCGCACTCGCAGGTGTAACTGTCGACGCCTTCGATGCAGGCGCCGTCGTTGAGGCAGGGGTTCGGAGTGCAGACGTCGGTGCCGGTCTCGCTGGTGTCGTTCGAGTCCGTGACCATGGTCGTGCCGGTCGTCCCTGTCGTCGGGTCCACGGGCATGGTCGTGCTGGTGCTTTCACTCGAAGATGTGTCGTCGCTGCTGGACGTCGTCGGGCCGTCGCAGCCAGCGGTGCTGCAGGTGCTCGAGTCCGGTGCCGTGGATGAACCATCGGAGGTCTGCACGTCACCGGTGGTGGTCGTCGTGGCCCCCGTTTCGGTCTCGGTCAGAGAAGTGGCAGGGGTGTCGGCTCCGCAGGCCGCAGACCACAGGCCGAGCAGGAGGAGCAGGTGTTTGTCGAAGGCACGGCTTTTCGCTTCAATGCGACGCATGAGCTCGACAGGGTCACACCGGCGGTCTGCGGAGGATACGGGCAATCCCGCGCGACCGACGGAGTGAGGCCCCGACGGGCCGGCCGTCCGTCCGGCTCGGGTCCCTCACACGGACGACACGCGCGAGCAGATGCTCACCCAGCGCAATATGCACAAGGGTCGGCTGCAGGACTCGCCCAGGAAGGAATTCGGGGCAGTGCCGATCGCACCGGTGCTGATGCGGGCTCTGCGCGGGCTCTACGCTGAGTCGGATTCGCGGTGCCGCGTCGTCCTCTCGCGGTTCCGGGCCGATCGCTGGACGCACTGCAACGAGACCACGCTCGCCACCCGCGTCCAGGCGATCCAGCGACAGGCGGGGGTTGCGCCCAAGGCGCCCCTCCATGCACCGCACACGGCGCTTACACTGGCCGCGTGCGCTGGCGTTCCGCCGCTGGCGTTGCAGAAACTCGCGCGTCACTCCAGGCTGGAGACGACCATGCGCTCATACGTCCACATCCAGGACGTGGAAATGGCCGCGCTCGCCGTGGCTGCACTCGACCCCTCGCCCGCCGGCTCGCTTGAGCTGGCGACGTAGGCCCGAGCGAGAATTCCCATGAACACGCAGGACAAAGGCACGATCAAGGTCTTCACCTTCAAGGATGGTCTGCTCGCGCGGCTGGCCCACGACCTTCGGCTGTCGCTGGGCCGCTTCGAGATCCGGCGCGAGGGCACCGCGCTCAGCGGCCGCTTCTGGCCGGCCTCGCTGACGGTCGACGGCGTCGTCGGCAAGGACGGCCGGGTCGACCTCGAGGGCCTCGGCGCCGGCGACAAGGCCAAGATCCAGCGCAACATCACCGACGAGATCCTGCTGACCGCGCAGCACCCCGAGGTCACGTTCTCCGGCGCGCTGACCCCGGGCGGCGTGCTGGATGGCCGATTGGCCATGGCCGGAAGGACAGCCCCGGTGCGCGCCCCGGTGCGGGTCGAGGGCGACCGCCTGCGCGCCGAGTTCACCCTCGTGCCCTCCCAGTGGGGGATCGCGCCCTACAAGGCGCTGGCCGGGGCGATCAAGCTGCAGGACCGCGTGGTCGTCGCCCTGGACCTGCCCGCCGATCCGAACGCCGGCGGCGAGACCACGCCCGACCCGTGCACCTGGACGGCCCCCTGAGCGGGCCTTCGAGAGACACATACTTGAAAGGGCATGCCCTCTCGAGCATGCCCTCTCGAGCATGAAAAAAGGGACATGCTCCTGGGAGCATGTCCCTACGGACACCTGTGAAACTATCGCGTCACTGGGCGCGGGCCTTGCGGGCCGCCTCGCTGATCTTGCGCTGCTCCTCGGCGTCGATCACCCCGTCGGCCAGCGCCGCGTCGACCACCCCGCGGACCGCGGCAGCCGCGGCGCGGCCCGCCTCGGCCTTGTGACGGCCCTTCTCGGCGTGCCGCTCGGCCCGCTCACGCGCCCGCTCGGCCCGCTCGCGGTCCCGCTCGCTCCGCTCGCGCGCCCGGTCGGCCTGTTCGCGCACGCGGTCAGCCTGCTCCCGCACCCGGTCGGCGTGCTCCCGCGCCCGCTCCGCGCCGCGGAGCGAGGCCGCGACGCCGCGCTCGACGTCGGCCGCGATCTTGTCGAAGTCGATCCCCGCCAGCTCGCGCTCGATCTTCTCGTCGAGGCCCTCCAGCTCGCGCTCGACCTGGGCGGTGATCGCCTCGATCGCGTGCTCGTCGATCACCGGCACGTGGATCACGCGCGGGTGCACGGCCACGTTCGGGACCGCCATCGGCCGGACCATGACGTAATCGTCGTCGTCGTCGCAATCGTCGTCGTCGTCGTCGTCGTGATCGTGCGCCACCACCACCTTGTAGCTCGGCGGCGTCGGCGGGGTCGGAGGCGTCGGCGGCGTCGGCGGCGTCGGCGGCGTCACGTGCGACACGTGCGAGACCGGCACGTACACCGCGGCCGACGCCGGCACCGCGTAGAGCCCGCTCTTGGCCCGCAGCTTGGCCGCCTTGCGGGCGTGACGCTCGGCGCGACGCAGCAGCCGCTTCTGCTTGCGGGTCAGCCCCTGCGGCTGCTGCACGACGATGATGTCGTGACCGTGGCTCGCGTAGTGGTGCGGCCCGGTCACGGCCACCATCGGCGTCTCGGGCACGTGCACGAACGACAGGGTCGGCTGCGGCGCCGGCCCGTTGTCGGGCGAGGTCGGCCACTCCTGGGTCTCATGCGCCTCGGCCGCGATCGACAGCCCCGGCGCCCCGAAGGTCACCATCGCCAGCAGCGCCGCGCCCAGCGCGACCCGCCAGCGGCTGGCCCAGCGCCCGCGGTCGCGCAGCTGCACGTCGAGCAGGCGCTGCACCCGGCGCACCAGCTGCGAGGCGTGCCCCGCCATCGGGCTGGCGAACGCCGACATGTCCCGATGACCAGGCCACGCCGCGACCTCCTCCAGGCAGCGCGCCAGGTGCACCTCCGAGCCGGTGTTGCGCACCGCCCAGTCGTCGCACAGCTCCTCCGCCGCCTCCTGCATGCCCTTGCGGGCCACGCGGTTGAGCGGCTGGAAGAACAGCAGCGCCTCGATGAACGCCGCCAGCCGCTGCCACGCCGGATCGCGGCGCAGCACGTGGGCCAGCTCGTGGGCCAGCATCGCCTCCTGCTGCCGCGGCGCCAGCTCGCGCGCCAGCTCCGGCACCACGATCTCGCGGCCGGTCATGGCGATCGGCGAGCCGATGGCGTCCGACATGCTCAGGGCCACGCTCTCGCCCGGCAGCCGCGCCTGCGCCAGGAGCCGCGTCAGTCGCTCGCGCAGCGGCCCCGAGCCGAGCACCCGACGACCGCGGAGCCCGCGGCGCATGCGGGCGAGCGTCCCCCCGAGGCGACCCAGCGAGGCCGCGGCCCCGAACAGGAACAGCCCCGCGAACGCCCACACCGCCGCGCTCACGCCTCCGACCGGACCCGCAGTCGCGATCTGCATCGGCGCAGGCGGGGTCGTCGGCGCACCCAGTGGCGTCGGCACGACCGCCCACGTCGGCCCGTCGACGAACACCGGCGGCGAGGCGAACACCGCCGTGACGTCGTCGTCGCTGACCACCACCACGTGCGACTCGCAGCCGACGCACGCGCGGGTGAACGGCAGCATCAGCGTCGCCGGCTCCTCCGCGAGCGGCGGCGGCGGCGGGGCGGGCAGCGCCGGCGCCACCTCGACCGGCGAGGTCGCGGCCACGGTCACCCGACCGAACATCGGCTCCACGCCGAGCCCGGTCTGCAGCGTCGCCGTGAACAGCCCGCCGACCAGCGACATCTTCCACAGCAGGCTGCGGGTCAGCGCGTCGAGCGGCAGGAAGCGGCTGAACGCCCACACACCGCCGACCAGCACCGTGGAATGAACGAAGTAGGTGCCGAGCCAGCTCACGGTGGTGTGAGCGGCAGGCGCCGCGAGACCGGCGAGGCCGGCAGGATCGATCGCAAGATCAAGCATCGTCGTGTTCCTCAGCTCCGCCGGATCGTTCGGCCAATAGTTGTTGCAGGCGCGCGATGTCGTCCGGATCGACGTCGCGGCCCTCGACGAGGTGGCTGACCAGCGCCGACACGTCCCCGCCGAAGAAGTAATCGGTCACCCGACTCAGCATCGAGCGCCTCACGTCCACCTCGCGCACGAGCGCCCGGTAGATGAATTGCCGGCCCTCGGTGCGGTGGGTGATCGTCCCCTTCTTCTCCAGACGCGACAGCATCGTCGACACCGTCGTCGGCGCGAGCCCCCGATCCTGTTCGACCAGGACGGTGTGCACCTCGAGCGCCGTCGCCTCCTCGCGGTCCCACAAGATCCGCAGCAGGCCGAGCTGCAGATCGCTGAGCTGGAGTTCCTCACCCATGAACGACAAGCGTAGTACTACAGGTGTAGTAACCAGTCAAGCGAGAATTTCGCGTCCTGGCGGCCCTCCAGAGCATATGCGCGGATTCGCTCGGACCTGCACTTTCGACCAGGTCGAGAGCTGCATGCGCACGACGCGCCGACCGATTTTCCCCTTCCTTATAAGGCCCGGCCGTCGCTCTCATGCCTTAAAAGACAAGTTCAATCGAGCATGTTCTATTGCACATGCCTTTATCGACATGTCCCGAAGCTCATGCCGATTCCATCGCGCCGGGATTCACCTCGATCGGCTCACGCGCCGAACACTCGCGCGAACTTCTCGCGCTGCGCCGCGTCGTCGGGCGAGCGGCGCAGCAGCGCGAGCGCCTGCTCTCTCGCCTCCTCCGCGCGACCGAGTCGCAGCAGGCTGCCGACCAGCGCCCAGACGTATCGCGGCTCGTCCGGCGCGAGGGCGACCGATCGGGCCTCGTAGTCGGCCGCGGCCGCCACGTGACCGCAGCGGAACAGCGCCGCGCCGA
This sequence comes from Nannocystis punicea, assembly GCF_026965555.1. Classification (GTDB taxonomy): domain Bacteria; phylum Myxococcota_A; class Polyangia; order Nannocystales; family Nannocystaceae; genus Nannocystis; species Nannocystis punicea. The sequence goes on from NZ_CP114040.1 coordinate 7,296,883, forward strand.
GCGCGTGGGCGCGGGCGGCGGTCGGGGCCAGCGTGAACGCCTCCAGCAGCGCGTCCATCGCCTCGACCGGCTCGTCGTCGTGCAGCGCGAGCAAGCCGCCGACCTCCAGCGCGTGCGCCAGATCGGCCGGCGCCACCCGCTCCGCGGTGCCCACGATCACGCCATTGTTGTCCCGCACCACTCCGCCCGCCGCAAACGTCGCGCGGGCCGCGACGGTGGCCGTCGCCAGTCCGGCACGAGCCGCGGCGCGCTGCCCCAGTCGATCGCGCAGGACCGCCCGCGTGGCCGCGTACGTGACGCACGGATCGAGCTTCAGCGCCCGCTCGACGTCCTCCAGCGCCAGCGCCGGCTCGCCCGCGGCGGCTCTGCGGGTGGCCCGCTGGTGATACGCGCACGCCAGCGGCAGGGCCACGTACGCCGCGTTCTTGCGCGAGATCGACGGCAGCGTCGCCTCGCCGTCGCGGATGATCGCGTCCCAGTCGCGCTCGCGCTTCGGCACCGTGCGCACGACCGGCATCGCCTCGATCCGCGCCGCGCACTCGACCGGCTCGGCCACCAGCGGCAAGAACAGCCGCGCCAGCGCCGGCATGTCCGCGCACTCCGTCGCCTTGCGACGGATCCGCTCGAGCTCGTCCCTGCCCGCTCGCTCGTGCGGCCCGAGCAGCTCTGCGAACAGCTCGACCACGGCTCGCCGCGCGACCGTGATCGGCGAGTCCTCCGTCCTTCGCGGCGCGGGCCGTTTCTTCCCCGTGGGGTTGCGCGCGCGCTCGGCGAGCTGGCGGTCGAGCGAATCGAGGGCCCACTGCCCCGGCAGCAACCAGGCGATCCGCCACACCCCGTCGCGCTCGCTCAGGCGCAGGTGGCTCGGCCCGAAGTACGGCGCGGCCTCGCCGAGCGCGTGCATCTGCGCCACGACCTCGCACGCCTGCACCGCGCACGCGGCCGCGTCGGCCGCCCGCAGCTGCGGTCGTGGACGCGCCGGCGGCGGCTCGGCGTACACGATCCCCGGCCCCGCGTGCAGCACCGGGACGATGAACGGCGACCGCGACGCCATCACCGCGCGCGCCCGGACCTCGGTCTCCACGTTCGCCACCCACCCCACCGGATGGCCGCGCAGCGCGATCCACACCCGCTGCTTCGTCTCGATCTCGACGCCGTGCAGCCACAGCGACGCCTCCGGCACCGACCCCCGATCGAACGGCCCGATCTCCCACCGCGCCGCCTCTTGCTGCTGCGCGGCGCTTGCCGGGTCGCGTTCGACCGCGAACCGCTCCGCGTAGACGTGCGCGGCTCGCTTCATCCGCACACCTGCGCCGCCGGCTGGCGCAGACGCAGCGCCGAGGCCGTCGCCACCGCGACCGCCAGCAGCACCACGAGCGGCAGCGTCGGCAGCTCCTTCTCCGGCGGCGGCTCGGGCATCGGCGGCGGCGTCTCCTTCCACTCCGACGGTCGCCGCGGCTCAGGAATGATGTCGGCGCGCGCCTCCGCGGCCGTCAGCCCCAGCGCGCCGGCCATGACCACACGAATCAACCACCGCTCCGGGCGAGATCGAGGCATCACCCGGCGAGGATACTCGCCCGAGCCGCCCGCGCACAGACCCGCGGCTCCACGCGGTGCGCCGAGGCAGGCGCCAGCGAACGCGCGCGTGAAACCTTTTGGCCCCTTCGAAGCTCGGCACGCCTGGTTTCATCGCCCCACGCGCTCGGGCGACGCGTCCGTGTGCGGGTGTGCTCGCGTGACTCGGCGCCCCGCAGTGATCCGCTGCCCCGCCTCTCGCAGCTACTCCCTCGCGGCGCGGCGACGCGGACGGCCTTCGGGCCCGCGAATCGACGCACCGCGTAGGATTATCATGTCCACCCGAATCTTCGTATCCACCTTTGCGATGCTCCTGTTCACCGGCGCCTGCGGCGACGACGGCGACGGCCCGCAGGACACCACCGACGCGACCACGGACGCCTCGACCACCGACGCCTCGACCACCACCGACGCCGCGAGCACCACCGACGACACCGCGGAGCCGCCTCCCACCACCTCCAGCGCGAGCGCCACGGGCGACGGCGAGACCACCACGGCGGCGACCACCGGCGACCCGACCACCGACACCGGCGTCACCACCGACAAGCCCGAGCCCGATCCCGCCGTCCTCGCCGCCTGCCAGGCCTACTGCGAGCGCTGGGGCGAGTGCGGCTTCCAGCCCGACCTCGAGGGCTGCGTCGAGGGCTGCAACAGCAATCAATTCGGCCTCGTCGGCGAATGCAAGCAGGCCAACCTCGACCTCCTCGCCTGCACCGTCGCCCTGAGCTGCGAGGAGCTCCTGGCCTCGCTCGAGGAGGGCGGGGCGTGCGGCGAGCAGGAGGCCGCAGTGACCGACGCGTGTGCCGGGGACGAGTGCGCCCAGAGCGTGTTCGGGGGCGACGACGCGTGCGAGCTGCAGTTCGAGTGCCCCGACGCGCCGCTGCAGCAGATGATCTGCGACGGTCCGACCTGCACCTGCCTCGAGGGCGGCGAGAACATCGGCGAGTGCCCGGCCGAGGGCGTGTGCGCCTCCGGCGACGGCATCTTCGCCGCGGCCGCGCGCTGCTGCGGCTTCTGAGCCCTCGGGCCGCCAGCAGTCGCGCTCGGCGGGGCGCGTCCTCGCGCCGCACGACCGCTTGAGCCGCAGCTCGACCTCGCGTCACCATGGCGTCATGCCGACCGCCGACGCTGGCGTCCACCCGCATCGCCGACCTCCGTCGAGCCCGTCGTGCGCGCGCACGGGCTCGTACATCGCGGCGCTGCTGCTCGCCACGGCCTGTCCCGGCGGCGACGCGAGCACCACCGACGAACCGACGACCACCACCCTCGTCACGACCAGCCCCACGACGACCGCGACGCCCACCACCGACGCCGCACCGACGACCTCGACCTCCACCACCGACGCCGCTCCGACGACCTCGACCTCGACGACCTCCACCACCGGCGACGCTCCCACCACCACCGGTTTCGACCCGAGCACCACGCTCCCCGAAACATCTGCGAGCACCACCGGGGACGAGCCGCCGCCCAGCGTCGCGCTCGCGCTGATCACCGACGACAACCGCGCCTACGTCGAGATGCACGGCGGCTGGGGCCCGCACCTGCGCGGGCTCATGCGCGCGCCCGACGACAGCCTGTGGTTCCACGTCGACGCCGGCGAGGATGTCTACCACAACCGCACCATCCGCTACTTCCGCCGCGGCGCCGGCGAGCCCGCGTGGAGCCTCGTGGCCGAGCAGCCGCACACCGACGGCGTCCAGCAGAACGCCGCCAGCGTGCTGGTCGGCTCCACCATCCTCACCTACGGCGTCAACGTCCAGCAGCACTTCCTCGAGGAGTGCTACCTCGACACCGCCGATCCGTCGATTCACGCCTGCAACGCGGTGCTCGTCAGCGGCCAGGTCTACACCACCCCGCCCTCGTCGAATTACGTCGGCGCGGCCGTCCTCGGGCCCGGCGCGCGGGTCGTGTGGTTTACCGTCGTCGGCGACAACGGCGGCCCCGGTCAATGGCTGTACACCTACAACTTCGGCGGCGGCTGGAACGGCCCCGTCCAGGTCGACCTCGGCGGCGCCAACGACCTCGGCTACGTCCACGCCATGGCGACCCCCGGCGGCCAGCCGACGCTCGTCGGCCAGACCTTCACCGGCAAGTACCCCGACGGCACCTACGCCGCGGTGGTCGCCGATGTCACCCTGGGACAGGTCCCTGCGTTCCTGTCCCTCGAGCCACCCGATCCGGCCGCCCTGGTCCGCAGTGGCGCCGACCTGTACCACGACGCCGCCGGCGACACCCACGTCCTCGCGACCTTCGACGGCGCAGTCGCCTACTACCACCGCCCCGCGGGCGCCGGCTGGGCCGGCCACACCGCGCCGCTGCACGTGTTCGCCGACACCTACCGGGCCCGCTTCGCCCGGCCCGCCGGCGATCGCCTGTGGCTGATCCGCGGCAGCGCCGGCGGCCTGGGCGTCCAGCTGCTGCGCGCCCCTTCGCCGGACAGCGGGCCGGTCGACTGGGCCGCCGCCGAGGTAGTCGAGGTGCCGGAGGCCGGCCCGGGCTTCGGCGCGCCCTCGGCCATCTACGTCGAATCCCCGACCTACCAGGCCGGCCTCGCCGGCGCGCTCGAGTTCGCCATCTGCGGGTCGTACCAGGTCGGCGACCGGTCGATCTGGCACGGCCGACTCGAATGACATGTCCCTCCGGACATCTCTATAAAAAGATGCGCGATGCGATCGCGCCGACATCGAGCGGAGCCGCTCGAGGACCGGGTCGGTGACCGATCGATCTGGACACGGCCGCCTCGAATCACCCGTCTCGTCGGACATCTCCTCGAAATGGGCGCGAAGCAGCCCGCGCGACGCGAGCGGAGCCGCTCGGAGTCTCCGCAGGATGCACCGATGAGGCCGGTGGGGCTCGCTGGATCCGTCCATACCGACGATGGCGGCGAGCGCCTCACGGTGAACCCAGCGGGTCCCGCTCGCCCTCCCGCGACGCCTGTGCCGCAGCTCGCCGCCGCGAGTGTCGTGAGCTTTCGAGGCGGCCGACGATGGTTCTCCTGCAGGCGGACGAGCTGCGCCCTGGCCCGTGCCTTGCAAAATGCTCCTCGTGCGCACGCTCGGCCTCCTCGCAGCCCTCCTCTTCCTCGTCGACTGCGGTCCCAAGGCGCCCGGGGAGGACACCGGGGGCAGCGACACCGGCCCCTCGACGACGGTCGACGATCCGCCCGCGAGCACCAGCACGACCGCGACTTCCGGCACGGGCGTCACCACCGAGACGGGCCCCGACACGACCGGCGACACCTCCGTCGGAGGCCTGTGTTTCGGGCAAGAGGCCGGCCACGTCTGGACCTGCCAGTGCACCTCGGTGCTCGGGCCCTGGACCCCCTTCAACGACGCCTGCGACAAGTTCGAGGGCGGCGCCGTCGATTGGGCGGAGTGGCTCTGCGAGACCTACGCCGACGAAGAGCCGAGCACCGGCGCCGAGACGACCGATGGCACCACCGGGGGCGTCCTGCCCGACAACCCCACCACCGGCGATCCGACCGGCTCGCTCGGCTGCGATTGCACGTGCCGAATCACCGAAGAGTGCTGCGACGATTCGAAGCCCTGATCGCGCGATCGCGGCGCCCCGAAGGACGCACCCCGGCGCCGACCTGCCCGCACGACCGCGGCCGCTCGCGCAGCGGGCCTCGACCGAAGATTCACTCGCCGGCGCGAGAGCTCGCCACACGAAGTCCGGCGAATCGCCGATTGTGCAATCGGCCTGCCCGCCCCGCCGGCCCAATCGCGTTCGCGCGATGCCGACATACGACTCACCCGGATTGTGCAATCGGGCCCCGTCTCGCCGGCCCAATCGCGTTCGCGCGATGCCGAGATCCTGCTCGTACGGATCGTGCAATCGGTCTGCCGGCCCTGCCCAATCGCGTTCGCGCGATGCGGACACGGCTGCTCGCACGACGCGTCTCTGTCGGCTTCGCGCTCGCGGCTCGTCGCGATTCCCTCGCCCCGGCGCTCGTCGCCGGGGCGCAGGGTGGAAGTCCTCAACCGCCTCATCTCCGGCGCGGTCTCGAGCGCGGGTCCGACCGAGCTCGTCCTGCGCTCTTTCCCGACCCCCTCACGCCGGCCGCCCAGCCGTCCCCGCCTCACGGCCCTTCCGCGGCCCGTGGAGCGCCCCCGCGCTTGTCTCGATCGAGGGTTTCTGCTCTCATCTCGGGATGCGTGGTCCTACTCATCTTCGCCGAGATTTCAGCGCAATTACCCTCGCCATCGTCGCGGCGATTCACGGATGCGGCGACGCCGGCAGCGGCACGATGAGCGACGGCACGGCCACCCAGGGCACGAACCCGACCGGCACGGCAGGCACGATGACCGACCCCGGCACCGGCACCGCCACGCAGACCACGGACGAGCCGCCCACCGGCACCGGCACGCAGGGCGAGACGCAGGGCACCAGCACCACCGCGCCGACCACCACTGCGCCGACCACCACCACCACGCCGACCGGCACCACCACCGAGGGCGTCACCGCCACGGACGGCACCGCGAGCACCGACGGCACCGCGACGACTGCGACCACCACCACGACCGGCGGCATGAAGCTCGACATGGGCGGTCCGCCGGTCTGTCCGCCCGACGGTCAGGCCGTCACCTTCGATTACATTTGGATCGCCAACACCACCCAGGGCACCGTCTCGAAGATCAACACGATGACGGGCGTCGAGGAGGGCCGCTATTACACCAACCCGGTGCCCAACAGCGGCGAGCCCTCGCGCACCTCGGTCAATCAGTTCGGCGACGTCGCGGTCAGCAACCGCAACCCGGGCAGCGTCACCAAGGTCATGGCATTGCCGGAGAAGTGCGTCGACAACAACGGCAACGGCATGATCGACACCTCCACCGGGCCCAACGACATCCGCCCGTGGGGTCAAGACGAATGCGTGGTGTGGCACACCCCGCTGCCGCTGGCCGACGGCTATTACGGCGGCGCGCGGCCGACCGCGTGGGAGGGCGTGGCCCAGGACCCGGTCAGCTGCGAGACGCCGGTGCCGCGGCTGTGGGTCGGCTACAAGGACGTGACCGGCGTCGCCCACTTCGCCCGCCTCGCCGGCGACACCGGCGCGATCCTCGACGACGTCCAGCGCGCCGGCTGGACCACCAATTCGTTCGGCCCCTACGGCGGCGCGGTCAACTCCGCCGGCGACCTGTTCGTCATCGGCTACGACAACGAGGTCTCGATCCGCATCGACGCAGCCACCCTCGCCATCGAGGAGATCGGCCTCTCCCCCGGCCAGTACAAGTACGGCATGGGCGTCGACCAGAACGGCAACATGTGGGTCGGCAGCTTCTCCGGCACCGACCACATGTACTTCTACGACCCGGTCGCCAAGCAGTGGCAGGGCATGGGCAACGGCGGCAACAACGGCGGCGGCGCGCTCGGCATCGCCGTCGACGACGAGAACCGCGTCTGGGGCGCTGCCAACGGCCCCTGCCGCCTCATCGAGCTCGACGGCGACACCAAGACCTGGACCAATCAGAACATCGCCCTGCCCGACTGCGGCTCGCCCTGGGGCGTCAGCATCGACAACGAGGGCTACGTGTGGGTCGTCGACAAGGCCAACAAGGCCTACAAGGTCGACCCCGACACCTACGAGATCAAGCTGGTCGTCACCGGCCTCATCAACCCCTACACCTATTCGGACATGACCGGCCAGGGCCTCAAGCTGGTCCTCCCGCAGTGACGCGGGCCGCAGCCGAGCCCGGCTCGGGCGAGGCTCCTCGCCTCACGTCCGCGCGAGGATCCGTCGCGCCCTGCACTCGCTCACGCGCGAATCGCACGAGTTCGCGCGGCCTGGCGCGCGCGTGCGTGGCGGGGGCCGCGGTCGTACAGATGCGGACGGAAATGCTGATTCACGGCGAGGCGGTCTCGCCGTGATTTTGCCGCTCCAGGGCGCGCAGGCTCCTGTGCCCCGCGGGTGCGGTCCTACGAATTTTGGCGGCCCGCTGTGGAGCTCTTCGGCTTGGGCGGGACATTGTACGTCTTCGGGGTCTCTCCTCTCCGGAGAATGATCGGCGCGTCGTTTGCATCGTTCAAATAATAAATGTGAAGTTCTTCGCTCCCGACCGTCACGCTGCCGTACATCGGAAACCCGTCCGGGTAACCATATTCACGCGACCACGCCTCGAACGCACCGCCTCCGTCTGGACCCCTGTGCCAGTTTTTGCCGGGCTTCGCCTCGGGAAACGACTTGATGTTGAGCGCTTGAGCGATCTGCTCCGTGGTCACTGGAGAATCCTGGGCCGGCATTGTCATACGAAACCTCCTGAGGACATCGAATGGGTGGATCTTCGATTCGAGCGAATAGATCTTACCCAAAGACGCGACGAGTTCGTAGCGCCTTTCTCTTCGATTCAGCCGGAAATTTACGAGGGGAGGTCAGGCTCCGGGCGTCCACGGGAGTCTGCGCATTTCCGGCGAACGTCGTTTATGCGGGGAGAGCCATGGCCTGTATCAGCTCGTGCAGACGCCCTGTCGCCTCAATCCGCGCGGTAAAGTGCCTTGCGATTTCAGACCATGGTTAACAGGTGATCGCTGCGGCCGCCGGGCCCTCGACCGGTCGAGGACGCTCGGGACCTCGTATTCGTGACGCCCGGTCATCCGCAGTGACCCGGCCGCGGCGCGATTCCGCGTTCCGCGACGATCTTCGCCCAAATGCTTCGAGGTCGCGATTCGAGTCACGGCCGCGGCGCGAGCGTCTGTGCTCGCCCGTCGGCCTCGTGCCTCGCGGGCCGCGGCCCGCGGCCCCGCTCCCACGAAAGCGCTTCGCGGCGCGCAAGCACGAGGATCGGCCGCGGCCGCTCACCGGCGGCTCGCACGTGCTCGCGCGGTCGCACGCGCACGGTGGTAGCCGCGGCTGTACAGATCGGCCACGAGCGCGACCAGCTCGCCGTCGTGGTCCTCGCCCCACCATGCGCGACAGGGGCGGCCGTCGTGCGCCCTGAGCACCAGCAGCTCCGGACCGAGGTCGTCGTCGCCGAATCGCAGGACCTGGTCGGGCGCGCGCGCCGTCCGGTCGGCGGGGGCGCCCACCATGGCCTCCAGGACATCGCCTGGAAGGGCGTCCGCGTGCTCGCGGATCCACGTCCTCGCGTCCGCGTCGACGAGCGCTGCAAAGCCCCGGCACTCGTAGGCGAACGACTGTGTGGGCGGCGTGTTGAAGCGCGACGCGATCCGCAGATGATCCGCGGGGGCGACGCCGGCGACGCTCCAGCGCGCGACCGGTCGATCGGCGAAGCGCAGCTTCACCGCGCACACGTTCCCGGTGCCCCTGTCCACACATACCCACGACGGGTACAGGCCCGGTGCCACGGAGCGTTCGTAAGGCGCGTAGTCCTCGGCGAGAAACGCCGCGTTGGTCGGGTCGAAGCCGACGATCCGTCCGCTCGTCAGGCGCAGCGCGGGCCCCGGTCGGACCGTGACTGCGCCGGGTGGGCCGAAGACCGCGTCGGGCGAGGCGAACAGCAGCGCAGGGTCCCACGGCGGCATGGTCGCCCGGATCTGGACGGAGGGCGGCGGGGCTGGTTCGAGACCGAGGTGCACGCCGGACACCACGGTCTCGAAAGGCCGGTCGAGCATCACGATCCGCACGCGCCAGCCGTCCCCCTCCGGCGCGAGGAGCTCCGCCTCCATCCTTGCGAAGGGACCCCCCTGGACGACCCTTCGATCCTGCGGCCTGGCCATGAACGAGAAGCAGAGGAGCTGCATCTCCCGGGTATCACGGAGACAGGGAGCGCCGCAAGCCGAGCTCGCGGCGCTCCGGGCGTCCGCCCGCGCCTGGCGAATGCATCGACGAGCTCGGACACGTCGGCCAGCTGCGCCAGCAGTCGAGCACGTCGTCCATTCGAGCGACGTGCCCCTCGCCGAGGCTCACCACATTTTCTTGGCCGCCACGGCTCGAGCTCGTGCCATCGTGCCTCGCAGACCCGCTCAACGACGCGAGCGTCGCCGGCCGAGCCACGGCAGCAGCAGCGCCGCGAGGCCCCACCCGCTTTCCGCCGGCCCGGCCGCGCACGCGCAGCCGCCCTTGTCCGTATCCGTCCCGGCGGTGTCGGAGTCGCTGCCGCCGCCCTCGCTGCTCGCGCTGCTCTCGCTGCCCTCGCTGCTCGACGCGCTGCCGCCCGCGGACGAATCACTCTCGCCCGCCGAGCCCTCGCTGCCGGCGCTCGTCGTCGGCGCCGAGCCGTCCGGCCACGGCGTGCAGGCGTTCGGGTCCCAGCTCTCGTCGTTGTCGAGGAGCTCGCAGGTGTACGGCTGCCCGACGCAGGCCGCCAGCGCCGGCAGCGGATCGATCGCCTGCTCGCCCAACATGTCCTGAAGTTCCAGTCCGAAGCACACCTCGGATCCGACCGTCTCCTCCCCGGTCGCCAGCCGGGTCGCGCGCACCGTGCCGCAGATCGGCTGCGACGCAGTCACCGAGATCTGCGCCGTCCCGGCCGGGAAGGCGTAGTTGCCGGCGTCGGACTCGAAGGTGTAACCGACCTGGCCGCCCTCCGCCGCGACCGCGTCGGCGTCGAGCGTGAGCGTGGCCTCGAGCCAGCCGACGCCCGACAGCGAGGCGCAGATGCCCTCCGACCAGTCGAGGCCGATCCCGCAGTCGTCGACCATCGTCCAGGTCGGGAAGGCGCCGTCGCAGCAGACCAGAGTGTCGCCGCGGACGGAGTCGCTCACCCGCACGCTGGGCTCGCCCGTCAGCTCCGGCACCAGCAGCGGCGGCGCCGTCTCCGAGCCGGTCGCCACCGTGAACTGCCGGGTCAGCGTCGGCTCGAAGTCGCCGAAGCAGAACAGCTCGCTGTTGGCGAACGTGATCTCGACGTCGAAGCTCGTGTCCGCCGGCAGCGGCTCCGTCGGTCGCCACACGATCACCTCCACGCCCGCGACCCCGGACACCGTCCCCGGCACCTCGGGACCGCCGCCCATCGGCGTCACCACCACCGTCGTCACGCCGTCGGCCGTGAACGAGGCCGCCTCCGGAGTGACGAACACCGGCCGCCACACCAGGCCCCCGTCGAGCGGCAGCGGGCCCTCCGTCAACAGCTCGAGGTCGGCCAGACATTCGTCGAACACCGGGTCGCAGGCGCGCGCCTGCTTCGGCGCCAGCGCGCCGCCGATCAGCACCAACGAGGCGAGGCAAGTCGTAATCAAGGGGAAGAAGTGCTTGCGCGTCATGGGCCCGAGCTTCGCACGGATCGCCGCCCGCCACGTCGAGCCGATGCACGACCTCGCGTCGCGCACGACATCGAGCGGGGACCGCCCAGGACCCCCGCGAGGCCATCCCTCCGCGTCACCGCGGCAGCGAGGCCGACGCGCGTATCACTGCGGCCGCGAGCCCGGCGCGGTCGCGCTCGACGACCACCTGCCAGGCGCTCTCGCCTCGGCGGCGAGGCTCCGCCGCTCGGGACCCGGCCGCGAGCGCGCTACAATGGCGCGACACGCCGTCGGTCCCATGTCCACAGTCCGGTACTTCGACGAGCTCACTCCGTTCACCCGCCGGCGCGAACCCGTCGTCCTGGCCGACTGCGTGCTCGTGACCGGCGGCTGCAGCGTCGGGGCCGGGCGCGACATCCTGTTCTGCCTCGAGCGCACCAGCGGCAAGGTCCGCTGGGAGTATCCTCCTCCGTGGAAATATGCGCCGCGGCTGTCGCAGGCCGTGCACACGGGCGGGCTCGTGTTCGTGGTCGACAGCATCCACCGCGTTCACGCGCTCGACCTCGCGACCGGCGCGGTGCGCTGGCAGTCGGCGTATCGCGCCGAGCCCGGGTCCTTCGATCATTTTCTGGCCGGGGACCCCTGCGTCGTCGGCGACACCGTCGTGTTCGGCGATTCGCTCGGGTGGTTGCGCGCCTTCTGGCGGTACACCGGCGAGGCGCGGAAGGAGCAGCACTTCGACCGCTCGCTGCTCGCGGTCCAGCACGACCGCGACGACCTGTGGCTCTCGGGCCAGGAAGGGCTGGTCGCCGCCCTCGATCCGCACACCCTCGCGCCGCGCTGGCTGGCCCCGCTGCCGCGGCCGCTCGCGTGGCCCCTGGTGACCACGAGAGACCACGTCGTCGCCCGCTCGGAGGACCACGAGCTGTTCGCGCTGGCGCGGCGCGACGGCCGGCTCGCCTGGCGCCTCGATGCCATCGCCTGCACGGCGGAGCTGGCCTGGCGCGGCGCGTCCCTGTTCGCAGTGACGACCGCGGGCGAGCTGTGCCGGATCGACGCGGCGACCGGACAGCGCGAGATCTGTCTCCGAGGACAGATCCCGCAGATCGTCGGCAAGCCGGCGGTCGATGATGACTTCGTCTACGTCGAGACCGCGCAGGGACTGATGAAGCTCGCGCCGGCCGAGGCGCACGTGAGCCTGTGGCACCGCTGCTTTCCCACCCACAAGCCGGCGACGCTCGTCTGCGAGGGCGATGAACTCGTCGTCTACCGCGAGCGGGGCCTCCGGGGCTACTGCGCGCGGATCGTGCGCGGCCAGCAGGTGTGGGAAGCTCGAGTCGGCGACTACGGCCTCACGTGACAGGGCGGACGACGCCGCGGCCGCTCCTTCGTCGGCGTCGGCGCTTTGCACAATGAGGCCGACGACTATCGCCGGCCGCGAGGCTGGGCCGCTGCGATTCGTGAGCAGCGGCGCCCGTGGCGGTCTTGCGCGTGGCTCGGGCGCCTCGGCCCGGCTACTTTGACGGCGAGCGGTTCGCCGGGCTCATGTCGGGCCCGCCATCGCCGCTGTTTGGGAGTTACTCATGGCAAAGGACAAATGCTGCATCGAACCGGCCGACCTTCGGGTCCTCACCCTCGATACCGCGAGCGAGGGCGTGCACATCGTCTATACCGTGCCGGCCGGCAGGGTGTTCGTGGTGACGTCGTGGACGATGTCGCTCGACGGTCAGGCGACCGCCACCGCCCGCATGCTGCGATCGGGCTCGCGCGTCGCGGTCAACCGGATCTTCGAATCGCTGCGGCAGCTGCATCACCTCACCTTCCCGACCGGCATCGCCTTCGCCGCCGGCCAGGACATCGTGGTGCACAACACCTTCAACTGGGCCCAGCACACCCTCCACGGCTACGAAGTCGACGATTGAATCACCGCCCTCACCCGTCCGCCGGCGGCCCGCAGAAGCGGCTGACGAGCTGCAGCAGGTCGTCGATGTCGATCGGCTTGCTCAGCCCTTCCAGGCCCATCGCCATCGCCTTCTCGGCCACGCAGTGGTCGCCGGACACCACCACCACCGGCACCGCCGCGATCGCCGGGTCCTCGCGTTGTTCGTTGCGGAACTCGACCCCGTTCATCACCGGCATCATGAGGTCGAGCAGGACGAGGCACGGGCGGACCCCGCTGCGCAGCGTCTTCAGGGCCTCGCGGCCGTTGCCGGCGGCCGCCACGCGATAGCCCGACACCTCGAGCACCGTCTGCAGCGTCTCGCACACGTCCGGGTCGTCGTCCACGACCAGCACCAGACCGCAGGGCTTCTTCTCTGCAATCACGAGGAGCAACCTCCGTCATGGGTCTCGGCCGGCGTCGGCCGCGGGCACGGCAGCTCGACGGTGAAGGTCGAGCCCGCGCCCGGCGTGCTGGTGACGCGGATCGAGCCGCAGTGGCCCTCGACGATCCGGCGGGCGATGTAAAGGCCGAGGCCGAGCCCGCCGTAGTTCTGGGCCGAGACGCCGCGCTCGAAGCGGTCGAAGATCCGCGTCAGGCGGGCCGGATCGATGCCGATCCCGTGGTCCGTGATCGTCACTCGCGCGAGGTCGTCCGCGCGGCCGACCGCGATCTCGATCGGCGCTCCGGCGCCGAACTTGGCCGCGTTCGAGAGGATGTTGGACACCACCTGCTCGAGCCGCGACCGGTCCCAGCGGCCGACCACCGGGCCCTCGGCCGCGATCGACACGGAGCTGCCCGAGCGGGCCAGATCGGGCTGAAACCGGGCCACGACCTCGCGCACGAGCGCGGTCAGCTCGACCTCCGCGAGCGTGAGCGCGAGCTGCCAGGTCTCGATGCGCGACACGTCGAGCAGGTCGCCGATGAGGCGGTTCATCCGCCCCGACTGACGGATCGCCAGGTCGAGCAGCTTGCCGGCGATCTGCGGATCGAGCGGCTTGCCGCCCGGCGCCGCCTTGACGATCGTCTGCAGCGCCAGGGTCAGCGACGTCATCGGCGTGCGCAGCTCGTGCGAGGCGACCGACAGGAATTCGTCGCGCAGGCGCAGCGCGGCCTGGGCCTGGAGGTAGAGCCTGGCGTTGTCGATCGCGATGCCCGCGCGGCGAGCGAGCTCGACGAGCAGGTCGAGGTCGGCGGCCACGTAGCGGAACCCCGGCCGCCACGAGGCCAGCGTGATGGCGCCTAGGATCCGCGAGCCGGCCAGGAGCGGCGCCACGATCCCGGCCTCGGCCACGAGCGCGCGCAGCAGCCGGGCGTGGCCCTCGTCGACGGTGTAGCGGGCGACGTAGTCGTCGCTCATGTCGACGCGCAGCGGTGTGCCGGTCCGGATCACGTGGGCCGACGGGTGGTTCGAGTCCATGCGCGGGGGATAGCGCGTCCGCAGCTCCTCGAGCAGGGCCGCCTTCGTGGGATCGGGCGGCCTCGAGGTGAGGCGGCGGATCTCGCCGTCCTCGACGATGTCGATCGCGCACCAGTCGGCGAACGTGCGCACGCAGAGGTCGGCTAGGCGGTGCAGCACCTCCTCGTAGTCGAGCGACTCGCCGAGCAGCTTGCTCGCGTCGCCGAGGAACGCGGCGCGCCGGTGATCCTCCTCCGCGGCCTGGCGGGCCGCCTGCTCCTGGGCCAGCAGCGTCGCGTTCTCCAGCGAGATGGCCGCCTGCGACGCCAGCAGCTCGAGGACAGTCAGCTGCTCGCTGCGGAAGGCGCTCGTGACCAGGCTGTTCTCGAGGTAGAGGACGTCCTGCACCGCGCCGCGGCGACGGATCGGGACGCACAGCAGCGAGCGCGGGTGCACCGTGCGCACGTACTCGTCGAGCCCGAACCGGCCCGGGTCGGCGCGGGCGTCGTCGAGGAGGACGCGCTCGCCCGTGCGGTGCACGTATTGCACGATCGACGTCGGGACCAGCCGCGCCAGCGCCTCCGCGCCGCGCCGCTGCAGGTCCGCGCGCATCCCCGACTCGTCGAGCGTGGCGCTGGCCTCGAGCGACCATTCGCCGCCGCGGATCCGGATCAAGTGGGCCGTGTTCGCGCCGCTCTGCTCGAGCACCACGCCGAGCAGCCGGCGCAGGAGCTTCTCCTGCACGATCTCGCTCGAGATCGACTGCGAAGCCTTGGTCACCGCCAACAGATCGATGCGATCGGCCGTGACCGCGTCGGCCTCGTCGCCGGCGAGCGCCCTCCCCTCGCTCAGGCGCGGCTCGAGCTCGTCGAGCTGACGGACCTTGCCGTGCGCCCCCCATTGCACATAGCCGGCCCGCGCGGCCCGCAGGTGCGTCTCGGCCAGCATCAGGAGCCCCCGGTCGCGGTAGTAGCGGGCCAGGAGCTCGTCGGCGATCGCCTGATTTTGCCCGAAGCCGTGCTCGCGGGCCCCGCGGATCGCACGATCGTAATTGTGCAGCGCGTCGCGCTCGCGGCCCTCGAGGCGGGCGATCTCCGCCGAGACCAGCGCGTGCTTGTGGCTGAAGTTCTCCGGGCAGGTCGCCGCCCACTCCGCCAGCTTCGCCTGGTGCCGCGCCAGCACCCCGAGCGCCTCCAGCTGCCGCTCGGGCGGAGCGTGCGACACGTCGGCCGCCAGCGCGAGGGCATAATAATACCAGTACTCGGGCTCCTGAATGTGCGCCAGCGAGCACCACAAGATCGGCGCCGCCCGGTCGCCCGCGGCCAGCGCCGCCACGTAATCACCCGAGAGGAAGCGGGCCTGCAGCTTCATGATGTAATACCAGCACTTGACGACGGTCCACGGCGATTCGTCCATCTTCGCCTGATAAGCGGCGTCGTCGAAGCCGGCCTCGCTGAAGCTCGAGAAGCTCTCGGTCCGCCCCTGGAGGTTGCGGACCAGCCGCAGGATGCCGACGAGCACCTCGGAGGACCCGGCGAAGTTGGCGTTCCGGGTGAACTCCAGGCGGCTCTCCGTCTCCCGCTCGATCTGGTCGAGCGGCTCGCCGAGGACCAGCAGGTCGGCCACGTAATGATTGCAGCAGTAGCAGGCGAAGGTCAGATCGCCGGTCTGCAGCGCGGCCTGGAACGCGACCTCGAGGTAGCGCAGCGCGCCGCGGAGGTGCCTGGTCCAGAAGCAGATGCAATCGCCGAAGATGCAGTGCAGCTTCGCGCGATGGGCGATGAGCCCGCGCCGCTCGGCCAGATCGTAGCCGAGCTTGCCGAACTGATACCCCTCGCGATAGCGGCCGAACTGCGGCCCGAGCACCATCCCGAAGTACGCGTAGCCGAGCGCCGAGCCCTCGCCGTTGCCGTGGCGCAGGCTGATCTCGACCATGCGGCAGTAGCAGAGGAACGGCAGCTCGGGGTCGGTGTTGAGGGCCGGCGCGAACAGCACCGCGAGGATGCCGAGGGCGGCGCGCATGTCCGGCTCGGTGAGCGGGGGCAGATCGATGAGGTCCTCGATCCGCCGCCCCCCGACCTCGTCCCAGAGCGACTGCAGCTCGCGGCGCACCTCGGCCCGCGTCGGATGGGCCGACAGCTGGACGCCGAGCAGCCGCAGGCCGTCGATCCCGCGCTCCACCGCCGTGCTCAGCTCCTGCCGGCTCGTGAACAGGTCGACCTCCACCCGCCGGATCTCCGCCCGCTCGCGCCGGGTCTGCGCGTGCTCGAACAGCGCCGCGAATTGCGACTCCGACGCGTCGAAGTGGCCCTGCAAGTACTCGCATTCGGCCCGCCCGAACCCGAGCGAGAAGGCCAGCGAGTGCCGGGCCTCCCACACGTCGGGGCCGAGCAATCCGATCCCGGCCGAGAAGTACCGCGTCGCCGCGGCGTAGGCGGTCGAGGCCTTCGCCTTGCGCCCGGCCGCCAGGTGCAGCTCGGCGACCCGCACCTTCTCGTCCGCCCGCGCGAGCAGGTGCCCGCCCTGCTCGAAGTGGCTCGCCACCTCGAACACCCGCGCGTCCAGCTCCTCGCGCGACAGGCGGGCCAGCAACAGGCGACCGATCCGCAGGTGGACCTCCGCCTGCGCCTCCGCCGGGATGAGGGAGAACGCCGCCTCCTGCACGCGGTCGTGCGCGAACCTGTAGGCGTCGCCGTCGCGGAGCACCAGGCCCGAGCGGACCGCCGGACCCAGGTCCTGGTGCAGCTCCTCCTCGGGCCGGTCGGCGAGCGCCGCGAGCAGGCCGACCTCGGTGACGCCGCCGAGGCAGGCGGCGAGCTTGAGGGCCTCCCGCGCCGGTGTGGCCAATCGCCGCAAGGTCCGCACCATCAATTCGGCGACGTTGTTGGTCGACGCCTTGACGCGGATCCGCGGGATGTCCGCCGACCACCGCCCGGACGACACGTCGAGCGCGACGAGCCCCTCCTGGTGGAGCATGCTCAGGAACTGCAGGGCGAAGAACGGGTTGCCCGCGGTCTTGTCGTGGACGAGCCGGGCGAGCTGCCGCGCGTCCTGGACGCGGCCGCCGAAGGTCGCGGTCACGAGCGCCTCGACGTGCTCCTCGGACAGCGGCGCGAGCACGATGTCGCGGACCGACACCCCCGCCCTGCGCACCCGCGCGAGCGCCGACATCAACGGATGCGCCGCGCCCACCTCGTTGTCGCGGTACGCCCCGATCCACAAAAAGTGGTGGACGTCGGGGTGCGTGACCAGGTGAGCGAGCAATTCGAGGCTGGCGGGGTCCACCCATTGCAGGTCGTCGAGGAACAGCGCCACCGGGTGCTCGCGGGCCGCGAACACCCCGAGGAATTGACGAAACACCAGATGGAAGCGGCTCTGCGTCTCCGAGCCCGACAGCTCCGACACCGGCGGCTGCTCGCCGACGATGAGCGCCAGCTCGGGGATGACGTCGACGATCAGGCGCGCGTTGAGCCCGAGCGCCGCGGTCAGCCGCCCGCGCCACTCGGCGACCCGCGCCTCCGGCTCGGCCAGGATGTCGCGGACGAGCGCGCGGAACGCCTGCGAAATGGTGGCATAGGGGATCCCGCGCTGGTATTGATCGAACTTGCCGGAGAGGAAGAAGCCGCGCGCCTGGACGATCGGCCGCTGGAGCTTGTGGACCAGCGACGACTTGCCGACCCCCGAATAGCCGGACACCGCGACCACGCCCGGCGCGCCGGTCTCGACCACCGCGTCGAGGGCGGAGAGCAGCGCGGTCAGCTCGCGCTCGCGGCCGTAGAGCTCCTGCGGCACGCAGGGCCGCTCCGACAGGTCGTCCTCGCCGAGCGGAAACGACTCGATCCGGCCGCGGGTGCGCCAGGCCGCCAGGCACCGCTCGAGGTCGCAGCGGAGGCCCCGCGCGCTCTGGTAGCGGTCCTCCGCGACCTTGGCGAGCAGCTTGAGCACGATCGCCGAGAGCACCGCCGGCACCGACGGTCGCAACGATGCCGGCGGCGTGACGCGCCGCGCCACGTGACAGTGGATCCATTCGAGCGGGTCGCTGGCGCGAAACGGCAGGCGCCCGGTGAGCATGCGATAGAACGTGACGCCCAGCGAGTAGAGGTCGGTCCGGCAGTCGAGCGGGCGGTTCATCCGCCCGGTCTGCTCCGGCGACATGTACGGCAGCGAGCCCGCGTGGAACCACGGGGTCTCCGCGCTCCTCGGGTCGCGCTGCCGCTTCGAGGCGGCGCCGAGGTTGGCCAGCTTGACCTCGCTGCGGACGGGGTCGACGACGATGTTGTCCGGCTTGAGATCGCTGTGGACCAGGTCGCGCCGGTGGAGCTCCTCGACCGCGGCGGCGATGCCGATCGCCAGCGCGAGGAAGCGATCGATCGGCAGCGGCGTCGTGGTCAGCAGCTGCTCGAGGAACGTGCCGTCGAAATGCTCGAGCACCAGCGCGGGCATACCGCGATATGTGTCGAGCGCGAGCGGCTTGACCGTCCCCGGGATGTCGAGCGATCGCCCGAGCTCGTACTCCGCCCGCAATCGCTCGACCTCCCGCGCCGGACGCAGCCGCGGGTCCAGCGTCTTGATGACGACCGCGCGGTTGTCCTCCACCCGAATCGCGCGGTAGACGCCCGCGCCGGGGCTCTGACACAGCAGCCCGGTGGCGCGGTACTTGGCTGGGTCCGCTGTCCCTGCGTCGCCCACCGGATAACCGTGGCGTGCCCCACGGGCGAAATCCAAAAGGGTTGTCGTCCCCTCGGCTGCGCTCGGGCAGGCTCCTGCTACGGGTTTTTCCGCGTTCGTCCGCGTCACGCGCCGAACACGGAACACCGCGGGCGAGCCGGTCGCTTCATGGCGAGGCGCGCGCCGCTCGCCGCGACGTCCCCGGCGCTCATTCGCGGGCGCCGAACGCGTATGTCATCACCAGATTGGCCCAGCAATCTTCACTGCCGTGATTGACGTACGAATGCGGCACGTCGGCGACGAACGAGATCGCGTCGCCCTTGGCCAGCTCGTACCGCTCGCCGCCGATCTCGAGCTCGAGGCGACCCGCGGTGACGATCAGGATCTCCTTGGTGCCCGGCCGATGCGCCTCGGCGTCCTCGCGGCTGTGGGCGGCGAAGAACAGCTCGTAGAATTCGGCGGGGGTCTGCTCGTTGAGCGGATACAGGGCGCGCGACGAGAAGCGGCCGTCGGGGCTGACGAGCCGCCGCGCCTCGGCGCCGCGCATCACGCGAGTGATCGCCCGCTGCGGGCTGCTGAGCAGCGCGGAGAACGGCACGTCGAAGGCCTGGGCGATCTTCCACACCACGCCGACCGACGGCGAGACGCGGCCGTTCTCGATCTGCCCGAGCAGCGAGCGACCGAGGCCGGTCTGGCGCGCGAGCACGTCGAGCGAGAGGCCCTTGCGCGCCCGCAGCTCGCGCAGGTTGGCGCCGACGATCGCGTCGAGCGTCGGCTCGGGCACGCCGCAGCTCGAGCCCGCGTCGCCGTCTTCGGGCTCGTCCGCGGCCGCCGCGGGCTCGCGCGCCGGCGCCGGCGACCGCTCGATCGGCAGGCCCGCGTCGGCCCACGCGCTCGTCCCGCCGTCGAGCGAGTACACCTCGACGAGCCCCGCCTGCTCCGCCAGCTTCGCCGCGGTCAGGCTGCGCATGCCCCGGGCGCACACGAACAGCACGCGCTCGCCGCGGACCTTGTCGCGCGGCGCGTCGCGCAGCTCGGCCAGCGGCACCGAGCGCGCCCCGGGCACGTGACCCGAGACCCACTCGTCGGGCTCGCGGACATCGACGATGTCGAGGTCGCCAGCGGCGACGAGGGGCTCGGCGTCTCGGGGGGTCAGGATGCGCGGCACCGCCTCATTGTAGCGCAGCGGGCTGGCCGGGCCGACCGGACTGCAAGCGCCGGAGGGCGGCGACCAGCGCGTCGATGTCCTCGCAGGTGTTGTAGGGCGCCAGCGAGGCGCGCACCGTGGCCTCGACCCCGAAGCGGCGGAGGATCGGCTGCGCGCAGTGGTGGCCCGAGCGGACCGCGATCCCCTCGCGGTCGAGCAGGCCGCCGACCTCCTCCGTCTTCTGCCCGGCCAGCACGAACGACAGCACCCCGGCCTTGCCCGGCGCGGTGCCGATCATCGTCAGCCCCGGCACCGTCGCCAGTCGCTCGGTCGCGTAGACCAGCAGGTCGTGCTCGTGGCGCGCGACGTTGTCGAGGCCGACGGCGACGAGCCACTCGAGCGCGGCGCCGAGCCCGACGGCGTCGGCGATGTTGCCGGTGCCCGCCTCGAAGCGCGCCGGCGCCGGGTGATACGTGGTCCGCTCGAAGGTCACGTCCTGGATCATGTTGCCGCCGCCTTGCCACGGCGGCATCGCGTCGAGCAGCGCCTGCTTGCCGAACACCACGCCGATGCCGGTCGGCCCGAACACCTTGTGGCCGGAGAACACGTAGAAGTCGCAGTCCAGCTGTTGCACGTCGACGGCCATGTGCGAGACCGCCTGGGCCCCGTCGAGCAGGACCACCGCGCCGTGCCGGTGCGCCATCTCGATCATCGCCCGCGCCGGCGTCACCGTCCCGAGCGCGTTCGACACCTGCGGCAGCGCGACCAGCCGCGTCCGCGGGTTCAGCAGCTTCTCGTACTCCTCGAGGACGATCTGGCCGGTGTCGTCGACCGGCGCGACCCGCAGCCGCGCCCCTCGCTCGGCGCACAGCAGCTGCCACGGCACGATGTTGGCGTGGTGCTCGAGCCAGGTGATCACGACCTCGTCGCCGGCGCCGACGTTGCGCCGGCCCCAGCTCTGCGCCACCAGGTTGATGCCCTCGGACGCGCCGCGCACGAACACGACCTCGCGCGTCGACGACGCGTGGAGGAACCGCCGCACCGACTCGCGCGCGCTCTCGTAGGCGTCGGTCGCCCGCGCCGCGAGCGTGTGCGCCGCGCGGTGGATGTTCGAGTTCTCGCGCTCGTAGAAGCGCGCCAGGCGATCGATCACCGCCTGCGGCTTCTGCGTGGTCGCGGCGTTGTCGAGCCACACCAGCGGCTTGCCGTGGACCCGCTCCTGCAGGAGCGGGAACTCGCGGCGCAGCGCGTACGGATCGAACACCCCGGGCCCTCGCAGGGTCGGCCCCGCGAGCGGCGAGAACTCGTGCGCCTCGAAGCCGCCGAGATCGATCGCCGGCGCAGCCGCGGAGGTGGCGGGCAACCAGTAGAGCGCCGAGCCCTCGGGCGCGACCTCCGGGACCGCGACCACGCCGTCGAGCAGCGCCACCGATTCGAGCGCAGTCTCGGCCAGCGCCCCGAGCTCGACCTCGCCGAGCCCGTCGAAGCGCAGCGGCGCCGCGAACGGCGACTGCGACCACTCGCTCGGCGCCGCGTCGGCGAACGGCGATTGCGTCGCCGTCGGTGCGGACAATTGCGGCGACGGCGACAGGATCGGCGGTTGCGCCGACGCCGTCGATTGCGGCGACTTCGACGGCGCCTCCAGCGATTGCGCCGGGACCGGCGAGCTCGCCGGCCCTGCCGCGGGCACCGCAGCCGCCGGGCCGCGAGCGGCCGGCGCGGGCGTCGTCGTCGGCGCGCCCGGCAGCTCCGGGCTCGGCGGGTATTGGTGGTACTCGACGTCCGGACGCGCCCCCGGGCCGAGCTCGAGCTCGAGCTCGGCGGGAGCGGGCGGCGCGGCGAACATGTCGTTCGCCATCCGCCCGATCATCGTCGCCAGCGCGGCGGGATCGAAGTCCGGCACGGTCGGCGCCCCGGGCACGCGGGCGCCGGCGAGCGCGACGCCGGGGGTCGGCGCGGCGCTCGTGGGCGTCGCGGACGCGGTCGGCAGCAGCGACGTGAGGAGGCCCAGCTCCTTCGGATCAAGTGTAGTCATAGTAGTGATCGATGACGACGCCCTCGAGCATCCCCACCGCGTCGTGGGTCAGGATCGCGACGGAGCAGTACAGCGCCAGCAGGTAGTAGGCCGCGCCCGCCTGGTTGATCCCCATCAAACGCACCGACAGGCTCGGGCTGACCTCGCCGGGGATGCCGGGCTGGAACAGGCCGACCACGCCGCGCTTGCGCTCGCCGGTGCGCAGCAGCAGCATGTCCGTCTTGTTGCCCTTGATCGGCAGCTTGTCGCATGGCACGAGGGGCAGCCCGCGCCAGGTCATGAACTGCGACCCGAACAGCGTGACGATCGCCGGCGGCACGCCGCGGCGGGTGCACTCGCGGCCGAACGCGGCGATCGCCTTCGGGTGGGCGAGGAAGAACGCCGGCTCCTTCCACACCGTCGAGATCAGCTCGTCGAGGTCGTCCGGGGTCGGCCGGCCCTTGCGCGGCGCGATGCGCATGTCGGGATCGACGTTGTTGAGCAGGCCGTACGCGCGGTTGTTGAGCAGCTCGTTCTCCTGCTTCTCCTTGAGCTTCTCGACCGCGAGCGTCAACTGCTCCTTGACCTGATCCATCGGGCTGCGGAACAGGTCCGACACCCGCGTGTCGATCTCCACGGTGGTCGTGATCGACGTGAGCACGAACTCGCGGGGTTGCAGGTCGTAGTCGCTCAGCGCGCGCGGCAGCGGCTCACCGGACTCGGGGCTGCAACGGACCTCGAAGTCGTCGTCGAGCGCCTGATTGAGGCGATAGACGCCGGCCTCGACCGGCGTCCACGGCAACATCTGCGTCAGCCAACGCGGGGTCGCGCCGCGCCATTGCGGCGGAGTCTTGGTGGTGTTCGCGAGGTGCCGTGCGGCGCGCTCGCCGATCGAAGTTCGTCGTTCTGCCATGGTCGAGGGGCTCCGAGAGAGCGCCGCTCGCGAGCCGAAATGGGACGCTCACGCGGCGGCAGACCGCAGGCTAACAGAAAGGCCCGCTGCACAATCGCCATTCGTCGCTCGTGTCGCCGGGGCGACCCAATGCGTATAACGCCGTTCCTGCGGCGGAACGACGAGGGACCACCGAACCATCGCGTCTTTTGGGCGGCGCCGCGGTCGCCGTCGGCGTGCTCCGGAGATCTCGATCTCCAAATGCCCCGGAACCGCGTCCCGCCGCCGTCGACATTGTCGCGACGCCGTCACGAAATGCTTTTTGACGTCTAGAGCGCAACGACGCCGCGCCGGCCGTGCATTTTCGTCAGCCCCGCGGTCTGCGGGCGGATTCGAGCCTCCGGCGACCTTCGGGGGCGCGGGGCCTGGCCGCGCCGCACCTGCCGCGAACCACGACTCCCCACAATCTCGCGCCTGCGCTTCGCACTGCGATCAATCCTCGCGGTTCAGCGAACGGCCGATCGCAGCACGCGCCCACTGCGAGCATTCGCGACGCGGCCCACATTCGTCGCACTCGCCCCGTCCCCCTCGCCGAGCGCCGGGCGCCGCGGCCTCGTGCGCGACCGCCTCCGCCCGTCCGTGGTAGTCATGCGCATGGCGCTGACGGCCACGCTCTACCACCTGCAAGTCAACCTCTCCGACATCGACCGCGGCGTGTACGAGGACCTCGATCTGCGGATCGCCCGCCACCCGTCGGAGAGCCTGCGGTTCATGCTGACGCGCACGATCGCCTACTGCCTGAGCCACGCCGAGGGCATCGCCTTCAGCAAGGACGGCATCGCCTCGACCGACGACCCGCCGATCGCCGTGCGCGATCCGACCGGTCTCCTGCTCGAGTGGATCGACGTCGGCAGCCCCTCCTCCGAACGCCTGCACCGGGCCACCAAGGCCGCGCGACAGGTCTCGCTGTTCACCGCCACCTCGCTCACCCAGCTGCGCCGCGACGCCGCCGCCGGCGCCATCCACAAGGCCGACACCATCGCGGTGTGGCTGCTCGATCCCGCCTTCCTCGACGCCCTCGCCGACCGGCTCGACCGCAAGGTCCGGCTCGAGCTCGTGCGCACCGACGGGCGGCTCTACGTCACGATCGGCGGCGAGACCGTCGAGGGCCCGCTCACCCGCGACTCGCTGGTCGAGGCGTGAGCCTGCCCGTCAGCCGCCCACGCCGTGCAGGCGCAGGCGCAGGCGCACGAACCACGCGAACACCTTGAACCCGGGCGACCCCGGCGGCGGCACCGGCCGCACGCGCGTGTTGTGGAACGCGGCGATCGTCCAGCCCTCGCCCGCGCGGACCAGCACGTACGTCTGCCGCGACAGCCGGTCCGGCGGCAGCCCCTGCTGCCACGGCCACACCACCGCCCCGAGCGCGTGGGCGACCGCAGCGTCGGCGCCGACGAGGCGCACGTCCTCGACCTCCCCGCGCAGCGCGGTCGCCCGCAGCACCGTCGAGAACAGCGCGGCGTGGCCCCGCTCGACCTCCTCGCGCCCGCGGGCGATCGACCCGTCGAACGCCACGTAGTCGACCTCGGGCGCGAACAGGGCCGCGTAGGCCCGCGCGTCGCCGCGTCCCCACGCCTCCCAGGTCCGCAGCACGTGCTCCCGGATGTCCCGCGCGTCGTCATTCATGCTCGACGGAGTAGCCGCGGTCGGGGATGACGACCAGTGATAGTTCCTCATACAATCCATCACCCGCCGTGATATCCGTCGACCTCGCAGCGATCGACCTCAACCTCTTCCTCGTGCTCGAGGCGGTGCTCGCCGAGGGCAGCGCCACCGCGGCCGCGCGTCGCCTGCACGTCACCCAGTCGGCGGTCTCGAACGCCCTGGCGCGCCTGCGCGAGGTGGTCGGCGACCCGCTCGTCGTCCGCCGCGGCCGCGGCCTCGTGCCCACCCCGGTCGCGCTCGAGCTGGCGCCGCGCGTCGCCGCCGGCCTGTCCGAGCTGCGCGCCGCCCTCGCGCCGGGCCGCGGCTTCGACCCTGCGACCACCACCCGCCGCTTCACCATCGCCCTCACCGACAACCAGGAGGTGTCCGACCTGCCGCGGATCGTCGCCCGCTTCGAGCGCCAGCTGCCGCGCGCGTCGCTGCAGGTCGTCACCGTCGAGCGCCTGATCGCCAGCGACGGCCTCGCCGCCGGCCTCGTCGACGTCGCCCTCGCCCCCGCCGCGGTCACCGCCCCCGGCCTGCACCAGGCCCCGCTCTACAGCGAGAAGGGCGTCCTGGTGGTCCGCCGCGACAACCGCAAGGTCGGCCGCCGCCTCGACCGCGCGGCCTTCGAGGCGACGCCGTACGTCGACGTGCAGATCGTCGGCGAGGGCGGCCACGGCCACCGCGTCGCCCGCGACACCCTCGCGCGCGCCGGCCTGCGCCGCCGGGTCGTCCTGACCGTGCCGCACTTCATGGCCGCGGCGGTGGCAGTGTCGCGCACCGACTGGATGACCGGCCTGCCCCGCCGCTTCGCCGCCGAGGTGAGCCGCCGCCTGCCGCTGCGCACGGTGGGCGCCCCGCACGAGCTCGTCGACTTCCCGATCGCCCTGCACTGGCACGCGCGCACCGACGCCGACCCGGGGGCCCGCTGCTTTCGCGAGCTCGTGGTGGCCGCGATCGGGGCCCCGCGCGGGCGACGGGCTTGAGGCGGCTGCTGTCTCTCGGGACAGGCGCTCCGCTCTCGCCACGAATGCGCCCGAGCCCCGGGCGCGGCCGGGGCCTCGGGCGGCAGCGCGCGCCTCAGGTCAGGCTCGCGCGGGCGAAGTTCGTCAGCGACGCGAACGTCTCGAAGCGCTTCTGGATGGTCGCGGCGTCGAGGCCCTTGAGGCGGTCGTAGGAGAAGCCCTCGACGCAGAAGGACGCCATCACCGAGCCGTAGATCATCGCGGTGCGCAGCGACGCGCCGCCGGGCTCGACGCCGGGGCGGGCCAGATAGCCCATGAAGCCGCCGGCGAAGCTGTCGCCGGCGCCGGTCGGGTCGACCACGTCCTCGAGCGGCAGGGCCGGGGCGGAGAACACCTCGCCGTCGGCGTCGAACAGCAGCGCGCCGTACTCGCCGCGCTTGATGACCACGTTGCGGGGGCCGAGGGCCCGGATCGCGCGGGCGGCCTTGACGATGTTGTGCTCGCCGCTGAGCTGGCGGGCCTCCTCGTCGTTGAGGGTCAGGACGTCGACGTTCTTGAGGACCGCCTTGAGGTCGTCGTTGGCGATCGAGATCCACAGGTTCATGGTGTCGAGGCCGACCAGGCGCGGCCGCTGCATCTGCGCGAACACGTCGCTCTGCAGGCGCGGCTGGATGTTGGCCAGGAACAGGTACTCGCTGCCGCGGAACGCCTCCGGCAGGCGCGGCTGGAACTTCTCGAACACGTTGAGGTGCGTCTCGAGCGTGGTCCGGTCGTTCATGTTCTCGTGGTACTGGCCCTTCCAGCGGAAGGTCAGGCCGTCCTGCACGACCTCGAGGCCCGACACGTCGACGCCCGCGGCCTTGAGGTCGGCCACCGCGTAGTCGGGGAAGTCGCGGCCGACCACCCCGACCAGGCGCACCTGCGACAGGTACGACGCCGCCATCGCGAAGAAGGTCGCCGACCCGCCGACGCTCTCGGGCCGCTCGGCGCGGGGCGTGATGATCCAGTCGATGGCGACGCTGCCGACGACGACGAGGTGGGGCTTGTGCACGGTCATGGCTCTCTCTTCGTTGCTGTTCGTTCAGACATGCCTGATGAGACAGGCATCAAGGGACATGGGCACTGGCACATGTCCGGGTGGACATCTCACTCGGTCGGCAGCAGCAGGTGGCCCGCGATCAGGTCGAGCCGCTTCAGCGTCTCGGCCGGGATCCGGGTCCGGTCGGTGATGAGCGCGTGCTGCAGCGCGCGCGGGTACGGCAGCTCGGCGGTGCGCTCCGGCAGCCCGGCCGCGAGGCGGGCGATGAGCCGGCGCGACAGGGCCACGTTGGCCTTCAGCACCGCGATCACCGCCTCGACGCTGACCTCGACCTCGCTCTGGTGCCAGCAGTCGTAGTCGGTGGCCAGCGCGACCAGGGCGTAGGCGATCTCGGCCTCGCGGGCCAGCTTGGCCTCGGGCAGCGCGGTCATGCCGATCACGTGCGCGCCCCACGAGCGGTACAGGTTGGACTCGGCGCGGGTCGAGAACGCCGGGCCCTCCATCACCACGCACGTGCCGCCGACGTGGACCCGCGCGCCCTCGGCCTCGGCCGCGCCGGCGACGCGGCGCGAGAGGCCGGCGTCGACCGGGTCGCCCATCTGCACGTGCGCCACCAGCCCGCCGCCGAAGAAGGTCTGGGCGCGACCCGCGGTGCGGTCGATGAACTGATCGGGGATGACGACGTCGCCGGGCGCGATGTCCTCGCGCAGCGAGCCGACGGCCGACACGCTGAGCAGGTGGGTCACGCCGAGCTGCTTGAAGCCGTGGACGTTGGCGCGGAAGTTGATCTCCGACGGCAGCAGCACGTGGCCGCGCCCGTGCCGCGGCAGGAACACCGCGCGGATCGGCGGCAGGCCGCCCGACCGCGGCAGGAGCCCCACCGTGTAGAGGTCGGACGGTCGTCCGAAGGGCGTCTCGAGCGCGACCTGCTCGACCTCTTCGAGCCCGTCGATCTCGTAAAGCCCGGAGCCGCCGACGACTCCCAGCACCAGACGATCGCGGGCCTCGGGCGAAGCAGGATGCGGGGTCGACATGCGCGGCGAGGATACCGGCGGCCCCCGTACGCGCCAAGCGCCGTTGCGCGCGACCCCTCACGCACGTTACACACCGGTCACGCCACCCGAGTTCCATCACGACCGCCGCGGCTGCGTCGCTGCCGGTCACCCTGTCACCGCCGCGGCCGCCATGCACGCGCTCGCGGCCGGCGGCAACGCGTTCGACGCCGTGCTCGCCGCGCTGATGGCCGCGTGCGTCGCCGAGCCGGTGCTCGCCTCGCCCGGCGGCGGCGGCTTCATCCTCGCGCTGCCGGCCGGCAGGGAGCCGCGGCTCTACGACGCCTTCGTCCACACGCCGCGCGTGCGTCGGCCGCCGGCCGAGGCCTGCGCGCGCGAGGTGATCACCGACTGGGGCACCGCGCAGCAGGCGTTCCACATCGGGGTCGGCTGCGCCGCCACGCCCGGCCTCGTCGCCGGCATGTTCGCGGTCCACCGCGACCTCGCGCGCCTGCCGATGCCCGTCATCACCGCCCCGGCCGTGCAGGCCGCCCGCGAGGGCATCGCGGTGTCGCAGTTCATGGCCTACCTCATGACGCTGGTGGCGCCGATCTACCTCGAGCTGCCGGCCGCGCGCGCGATCTTCGGCGACCCCGCGGCCGTGGCGGGCGGCGCCCCCGTCCCGGTCAAGGCCGGCGGGCGCCTCGTCAACCCTGTCCTCGGGGACATGCTCGAGCAGCTCGCGCGCGAGGGCGAGGCGCTGTTCTACCGCGGCGACGTCGCCGCCGCGATCGTCCGCCAGAGCCGCGAGGCCGGCGGCCACCTCACCGCCGACGACCTCGCCGCCTACCGCGTCCAGGCCCGCGCCCCGCTGCGCCTGCGCTACCGCGACGCCGCCCTGCTGACCAACCCCCCGCCGGCCGCCGGCGGGCTGATGATCGCCTTCGCCCTCGCCTTGCTCTCCGGACATGACCTGAAGGCCATGGGCTTTCAGACAACCGAGCACATGGCCCTGCTGGCCCGCGCCCAGGCCGAGACGGTGCGCGCCCGCGCCACCGCCGGCCCGCCGCGCGAGGGCGTCGAGGCGGCCTGGCTCGGCGGCGACCTGCTGGCGGCCCACGCCGCCGCCCTGGCCGGCCCGCTGCGCAGCCGCGGCACCACCCACATCAGCGTCATCGACGCCGCCGGCAACGCCGCCTCGGCCACCGTCAGCAACGGCGAGGGCTGCGGCGAGATCGTCCCCGGCACCGGCATGATGCTCAACAACATGCTCGGCGAGGACGACGTCAACCCGCCCGGCCCGCACGCCTGGCCGCTCGACCGGCGCCTGGCGTCGATGATGTCGCCCACCGCGATCGTCGGCGACGACGGCAGCCTGCTCGTGTGCGGCAGCGGCGGCTCCAAGCGGATCCGCACCGCCGTCCTCCAGGTCGTCTCCAACGTCCTCGACTTCGGCCTGCCCCTGCCCGAGGCGATCGCCGCCCCCCGCGTCCACGTCGAGGACGACCACGTCAGCTTCGAGGCCGGCCTCAGCCCCGCCGCCGCCGAGGCCCTCGCCGGCCTGTTCGCGCGCACCACCGCCTGGCCCGGCCTCAACATGTTCTTCGGCGGCGTCCACTCGGTCCAGCGCGCCGGCGACGGCCGCCTGACCGGCTTCGGCGACCCCCGCCGCGACGGCGTCTGCCTCGGCGGCGAGTGACCGCGGCGGCTCGCCCTGTACGCACGCACATGTCTCAAAGATCATGCACTTCCGAGCATGACTGATCAGACATGTCCTTTTCATCACTCTTCCCCGGCCTCCGCCGCCCCGGCCGCACCAGCGACGCCGCGCACGGCAGCACCAGCAGCGTCAGGAGCAGCGTCGACACCAGCCCGCCGACCACCACGGTGGCCAGCGGGCGCTGCACGTCGGAGCCGATCCCGGTCGCGCGCGCGGCGGGGACCATGCCGAGCAGCGCCACCAGGATCATCAGCAGCAGCGGACGCACCGCCCGCGTCGCCCCCTGCACCGTGCGCTCGCGGACGTCGTCGCCGGCCCCCGCCGCGCGGATCGACTCGGCCAGGAGCACCCCGCTCATCACCGCGACCCCGAACAGCGACACCATCCCGACCGCCGCCGACACGCTCAGGTGGATCCCCCGCAGCCACAGCGCCAGCACCCCGCCGAGCAGCGAGAACGGCACGCACGCCAGCACCAGCAGCGCCCAGCGCAGCGAGCGGAACGCGAAGAACAGCAGCGACACGATGATCCCGAGGGTCAACGGCAGGATCACCACCAGCCGCCGGCGCGCGCGCTCGAGGTTCTCGAACTGCCCGCCCCACTCGACGTGGTAGCCGGGCGGCAGCTGCAGCGCCGCCCGCAGCCGCCGCTGCGCCTCGGCGACGAAGCCGCCCTGGTCGCGCCCGCGGATGTTGGTGCGCACCGTGATCTGGCGGTGGTTCTCGCGCCTGGCGATGATCGTCGCGCCCTCGACCACGTCGATGTCGGCGACCTCGGCCAGCGGCACTCGACCGCCCCGTCGCGGCGTGATCAGCAGGCGGCCGATCGCCTCACCGCTGGCGCGCGCCTCGGGGATGAAGCGCAGCGCCGCCGCGAACCGCCGCGAGCCCTCGTAGACCGTGGCGATCGGCCGCCCACCGATCGCCAGGCTCACCAGCTGCTGCACGTCGGTGACGTCGACCCCGTAGCGGGCCATGTCGGCCCGCCGCAGCCGCAGCCGCAGCTGCTCCTGCGGCGCCTCCTGCTCGATCGCCGTGTCGGCCGCGCCGGCGATCCCCGCCACGATCTCGCGGCTCTGCACCGCCAGCCGGCGCAGCTGGCCGAGGTCGGGTCCGCGGAGGATGATCGCCAGGTCGGCCGACGAGCCGGTGGCCGCCTCGGTCGCGTTGTCGAGGATCGGCTGGGTGAAGCTGAACGTCCCGCCGGGGATCGCCGCGCGCAGCCGGGTCGCCAGGGTCTCGACCAGGTCGGCCTTGACCTGCCCCTTCGGCCATGTGTCGTACGGCTGGAGGTCGACCAGGAACTCGTTGCGGTTGGGCCCGTACGGGTCGGTCCCCGAGTCGTTGCGCCCCGTCTGCGAGGCGACCAGGCGCACCTCGGGCGACTGCCGCACCAGCCCGCGGATGGTCGTCGCGATCTCGGCCGACTTGAACAGCGACAGGCCGCGCGGCAGGTTGCAGCGGATCCAGATCGAGCCCTCGTCGAGCTGCGGCAGGAACTCGGTGCCCACGCGGCGGCCGAGCAGCACCAGCGCCACCACCGTCCCCAGCGCCGCCCCCGCGACCACCAGCCCGGCGCGCCGCACCAGGCGCCGGATCAGCCACGCGTAGCCGCGGGTGATCGCCGCCATCACCCGGCTGCCGCGGCTCGCCACCCCGCCGCGGAACAGGTAGCTCGCCAGCACCGGCGTCAGCGTCAGGCACAGCAGCAGCGAGCCGAGCAGCGCCGCGCTGACGGTGAACGCCATCGGCGTGAACAACCGCCGCTCGACCCGCTGCAGCATGAACAGCGGCAGATAGGCGGAGATGATGATCGCCAGCGAGAACACGATCGGCCGCGCCACCCCGCAGGCCGCCTCGCCGATCAGCGCCGGGTCGGCCGGGGCCTGCGGCTCCGCGCGCTGCTGCAGGCGGTGCACGATCGCCTCGACCATCACCAGAGAGCCGTCGACGATGATGCCGAAGTCGAGCGCCCCCAGGCTCAGCAGGTTGGCCGGGATCCCCGCCAGCTTCATGCACGCGAACGCGAACAGCAGCGACAGCGGGATCGTCAGCGCCGTCAACAGCGCCGCGCGCACGCTGCCGAGCAGGAACACCAGCACCAGCACGACGATCGTCACGCCCTCCGCCAGAGTGCGCGCGACCGTCCGCAGCGTGCGGCCGACCAGCTCGCTGCGGTCGTAGAACGCCTCGATGCGGGCCCCGGTCAGCTCCTCGCCGGCGTTCAGCGCCTCCACGCGGGCGTGGATGCCCTTCAGCACCTCGCTGGGGTTCTCCCACCGGCGCATCAACACCACGCCCTCGACCCCGCCCTGCGCCTCGTCGAGGCCGAAGATGCCCGTCGGCGGCGCCGCCCCGATCTTCACCGTGGCGACGTCGCGGACGAAGATCGGCACCCCCTCGTCGACGCCGACCATCGTCGACGCGATGTCCTCGGCCGTCTGCAGCTGGCCGACGCTGCGCACCGCGATCGACTGCTGCCCGTTGTCGATCACCCCGCCGCCGGCGTTCTCGTTGTTGTCCTGGATCGCCGCGGCGATGTCGTCGATCGACAGGTGGAACTTCTCGAGCGCCAGCGGATCGAGCTCGACCTGGTACTGCCGGACCTCGCCGCCGAAGGTGACGACGTCGGCCACGCCCGGGGCCTGCAGCAGCCGCGGCGCGACCACCCAGTCCTGCAGCGTCCGCAGCTGCATCGTCGTGAGCGTGTCGCTGACCAGGTGGTAGCGGAGCATCTCGCCGATCGCCGTCGACATCGGCCCGAGCGACGAGTCGACCCCCGGCGGCAGGTCGGCGGCGCGCAGCTTCTCGAGCACGACCTGGCGCGCGACCAGGTCGTCGATCGCGTCGTCGAACGTCAGCTCGACCACCGACAGGCCGAAGATCGTCCGCGAGCGGCGGCCGATCACGTGCGGCACGCTGCCGAGCGCCCGCTCGATCGGCACCGTCACCAGCTGCTCGACCTCCTCCGCCGCGTAGCCCGGCAGCGTCGTGATCACCACCACCTGCGTGTCCGACACGTCCGGGTACGCCTCGATCTTCAGCGTCGCCAGCGAGTACGCCCCGACGGCGATCCACACCACCGCGACGAACAGCACCGCGAGGCGGAAGCGCAGGGCCAGGTGCGGCAGCCGTGTCAGCACCCCTCGCCTCACTCCGACGGCAGGAGTAAAAGGCCGCCGTCGATCACCACCCGCTCGCCGACCTTCGCGCCCTCGGCCAGCCCGAGCCACTCGCCGCTGCGCGCCCCGATCCTCACCGGCCGGACCTCGAAGCGCCCCGGGCCGCGCTCGACCAGCACCACGTCGCCGCCGTCGCGGTGCAGCACCGCCGACTGCGGCACCGCCGGCATCGACGTGGTCGCCCGCGAGTGACGCACGCGGCCGAACATCTCCGGGCGCAGGCGGCCGTCGGGGTTCGGCAGCAGCGCCTGGACCTTGATCGTCCGCGTCTTCGGATTGACGGTGTCGGCGATCCGCACCACCTCGGCCGCGAACGTCTCGCCCGGGTAGGCCGCCAGCTCGGTCTGCATCGACTCGCCGACCGCGACGAGGCGGATCAGGTTCTCGGGCACGTCGGCGGTCACCAGCACCGCGCTGAGGTCGGCGATCGTCATCAGCGGCTGCGCGGTGTCCGAGTGGAACTCGCCCGGCGCCACGTGCAGCTCGAGCACCTTGCCGGCGATCGGCGCGGGCACCGAGATCGTCCCGCGCGGGTCGCCGACTTTGAGCCCGAGGAGGCCGAGGCGCCGGCGCGCCTGCTTGCGATCGGCCTCGCTGCGCACCACCCCCGCGCGGGCCTCCACGTACGCCGCGTCGACGTTGTCGACCTCCTTGCGGGCCACCGCGTCGTGGGCGAAGAGGCCGTGCACGCGCTCGCGGTCGGCGGTCGCCTTGACCATCCCGGCCCGCGCCGCCAGCACGTCGGCCTCCGACTGCTCGAAGTGGGCGATCGCCGCGTCGGCCTCCGGGCTGTCGAGCACGAGCAGCACGTGGCCGGCCTCGACGCGGTCGCCGACGCGGACGTCGACCTCGCGCACGCGCCCGGTCACCGGCAGCAGCACGTGCGACAGCCGGCCCGGATCGATCTCGATCTGCGCCGGCGACACCACCTCGTCGGTCGACAGCTCGCGCGCCACGACCTCGCCGATCTTCAGGCTCGTCAGCATCGGCGAGTCGGCCGGCAGCTCGATCTGCGGCGCCCCGCCCGGCTGCACCGGCGCCGGCGCGGCCCCTCTCGGCTCGCGCTGCGGCGCCCGCGATCGACACGGCCCCAGCGAACCGACCACCCACATCGCCAGCCACCACCCGCGCGCGCTCACGGCGGGCTCCCGAGCGCGGTCACTGCGTCGATCTCGTACAGCGCCCTGGCGAAGTCCGCCCGCGCCTCGTTGTAGGTCCGGCGCGTGTCGTTGTGGGCCCGCTGCGCGTCGATCAGCTCGATCAGGCTGGCCTCGCCGCGCCGGTACGCGTACTCCGCGGTCGCCAGCACCTGCTCCGCCCGGACCAGCATCCCGCCCTCGAAGCTGGCCAGCAGGTCACGCGCCACCTCGTACGCCACGTGGGCGTTCTCCGCCTCGATCCGGATCGCCTGCTCGACCGCCAGCGCGCGCTGATCGGCCTGCGCCGCTTGTTGACGCGAGCGCTCGATCTGCCCCTGATTGCGGTCGAACAGCCGCAGCGGGATCACCACGAAGAACCCGAGCGAGTTGCCGGTGCCGGCCAGGCCCTGCTGGCGCCGGGCCTCGACGCCGACGCTGAGATCGACCTTGCCCTCGGCGATCTGGCGGCGGATGTCGAGCTGGGTGAAGCGCTGCTCGCTGTGCGCCGCCCGCAGATCGGGCCGCCGGCGTAGCGCCAGCGCCTGGATCTCGCCCAGCGATCGCGGCGCTGCGTCGGCCCGCATCTCGCCCGTGACGGAGATCGCAGCGGCGACCTGCGTGCGGCCGAGCAGCAGCGCCAGGTGGTTGGTAGCGATCCGTTGCGCCCCCTGCGCCTGGCGCAGCTCGTTGCGGGCCTGCAGCTCGGCGATCTGCGCGCGCGTCAGGTCGACCTTCGCCAGGTCGCCGTTGTCGACGCGGACCTCGTTGAGCGCGACCACGCGGGCGAACAAGTCGCGGTTGATCACGGCGAGCTCGACCGCCGCGGCCGCGGACTGCACGTCGACGCAGGCGCACTGGACGTCGCGCACCAGCCGGCGGACCGCGTCGCGCAGCTGCTGCTCGGCGACCACCACGCTCTCCTCCGCGACCTCGATCCGGCGCTTGCGCTTGCGGCCGGTGCGGAACAGCCAGTCGGTGCGGACGAAGAACTCCTCGGGGCCGGCGTGGTTCACGTCGTCGTAGTGCGTCCCGAGCAGGTCGAGGTGGTCGGCGCCGACGCTGAACGTCGGGTTCAGGCGCAGCCGCGCGGTCACGGTCTCCGCCCGCGCCAGCGGCACCTCGTAGGTCTGCGCCAGCAGCTGCAGGTTGTGCCGCAGCGCCTCGTCGACCGCCTCCTCCACGCTCATCGCCTCCACGCCCGCCGCCGCCGCCGGCGCGGAAGCCACCGGTGCCGCGGCCGCCTGTCCCGAGAGCCAGGCGATCACCAGCGCGGCCGCGCCGCCGACGCGGGACCTGCCGGAGCGGGGGCGCGAGCGAGACACGCGACGGTGTATGCGAGCGGCCCCGGCCGGCAAGCGAGCGCACGGCGGTCGAGGATGCCCGCGAGGACATGCTCATCCGGACATCATGGCCCCGCCGGCGCCCTGTGCTCCCATGTCCTTCGCGACATGCCCCATCGAGCATGTCCCGAAGACCGTGCTACCAGCGCTTCTTCCCCCCGCCCGCGACGACCGCGACGGACTCGACCGTCAGGTCGCGCAGCTTGTTCTGCTGGCAGTCGAGCACGCTCGCCACGTAGGCCTCCTCCTCCAGCGACTCCAGGTCCGGCTCGACGAGCAGGATGCAGGAGCCGTCCGGCTGCTCGCCGAACCGCACCGCCAGCTGCGGGCTCCGGCCGTACGGCTGGCCGACCGTGTTCGTCGCGTAGTCCAGGTCCCAGTAGCTGTCGATCTCGAAGGCCACCCCGTCGACCTCGCCCTCGGCCAGGACGGTGAAGCCGCCGCCGCGGGCCGGGCGCGTGTGGAACGACAGCTTCCCCTCGGCGAGGGTGACGTCGACGCGGTCGACCTCGACCTCCGTCGCCTCGCAGCGGGCGACCTGGGCTCGCCGCGGCGACTCACCGGGCGCGCTCCCGGGCACGAAGCCGATGACTTGCAGGTCTCCGTCGCGCTCGAGCGCCGCGACGGGCGCCAGCAAGAACTCGCGGGTGCCGGCCGGGTACGCCAGCTTCACGATCAGCAGCTCGCCGTGGGCCGTCGCCGCCTTCGGGTCGTCGACGTAGACGGCCGTCTCCCAGCCCTGCTTCGGGTCGAGGAAGCCCATCGAGCCCGGCACG
Source organism: Nannocystis punicea (assembly GCF_026965555.1). GTDB lineage: Bacteria > Myxococcota_A > Polyangia > Nannocystales > Nannocystaceae > Nannocystis > Nannocystis punicea. Next base: position 7,332,517 of record NZ_CP114040.1, read on the forward strand.
CTGTCCGCCGCGAAGTAGACTGCGCCCTCGCCCTCGGTCCCGCGGACCTCGGGCCCGTCGGGCCCGGTCCGCAGCGTGAACGGCACCCACGCGTCGGCCATGACCTCCGCCTCGGCCGGCAGCGTAAACTCGCCGGCCTCGAGCCGCAGGACGCCGCGAAAGCGGAACAGCGCCTCCGACGTGGACGGCGTCACCAGGCACAGCTCGACGGACTCCGGGATCCGGAACACCCGCCCGCCGCTGTCGGTGTCGGAGCTCCCCTCGGCGCCGCACCCCGCGACCACGAGCGCGAGCAGCCAGGTCGCGGCGCGCCGCTTCGGCGCTGCGAATGAACCCCCACGATCGCTGGACGGCAGACAATGACCCATACCAGGCCACGATAGCCGGACCCGCCGCGCCCGTCCACCCCGAGCGCCGCCGCGCGAGGCGAGAGGCCTGCCCCCTGCACTAGACTACGAGCCGGCCTGCCCCATTGCACATGTCGGAGAGACCATGCCTCTTAAAACATGTTCTCTCCGACATGCCCTTTCAGACATGCCCCCGGGGACAGCCCTCAGAACGACCCGCGCAGGCTGAGCCCGACGAACCCGGGCGCCAGCGCCGGCGCGAACGCGGTCTTCGGCTGTGAGCGGCGCTTGAGCCCGACCACCAGCAGGGCCACGCCGGCGCCGGCGAGCAGCGGGGCCAGCACCGCGCCGGCGACGGTCATCGAGTTGGCCGCCTTGCCGCGGTCGAGCAGGTCCTGGCAGGCGGGCGACGGCATGCTGAGCACGCACATGTTGGCGGGGTCGTCGACCTGCGCCTCGAGCGACTTGCCGCGAGCGCCCCCGACCCCGGCGACCACCGCCGCGCCGACGCCGAGCCCGATCATCACCGCGCCGCCGGCCACCAGCCCCTTCCACGGCTTCGGCTCCGGCTGGTCGGTGACGGGCGGCGGCAGCTCCTCGGGCCCTTCGATCGGCGCCTCGACCTGCGGCGCCGCGGCGGCCGCCGCCGCCTCGGCCTCGGCCAGCCGTGCCTTGAAGTCGTCGCGCGCCGCCACGATCTTGGGGCTGATCGGCGTCTCGGTCCCGTACGCGCGGGTGAAGCCCTCGCAATACGCGTCGAGCGCCTGGGCCGCCTCGCGCAGCGCCTCCGGCCGCTTCTCGCCCTGCAGCCCGCGCGTGAACGCGTCGACCACGTACTCGTAGACCGCAGTGCGGTTGTCGCGATGCGCCGTCGTCTCCCGCAGGTTGGCGGCCGCCGCGATCCACGTGCGCGCCGCCTCGAGGTGCTGCCCGCGGTCGAACTCGGCCTGCCCCTCGTTGAACCCGGCCTCGAACGCCGCCAGCGCCTTCGAGTCCTCGGCGGGGGCCGCCAGCGCCGGCGGCGGCGCCAGCAACGCGAGCGCGGTGAGGAGAGACAGGACGCGGGAGGGACGCGTGGCGTGCTTCATGTCGTGGGGGGGAGGTGTCCGCAAGGACATGTCGGATCGGTCCGGTGAGCCGCGGCCCGAGGCCGAGGGGGGCGGCCCGGCTGGCCAGCACCTGCGCGGCCGACCTCGACGAGGGCGTGCTGCGGGTGGCGAGCGAAGCGGCGGCGCGGCATCCGGAAAAACCGGCGCGAGTGTACAACAACCCGGCCATCAGCCCCCGCCACGGCCCATCATCGGCGCCGGGGTCGCCTCGCTGCAAACCGGCGAGAAGTCGCCGCCGGAGACCCACATCACGGCCCGCCGTCGGGGAGGATCCCCGGACACCTGCACCCTCGCCGATCGATGCCGCGAGGCCATCCCGGCCGGCCGACGTTTTCGCCGCCAGCATCGCGCCAGACGCCGTTTCAGCGCAGATCCGCCCTCCCGGAGCAGGCGCGCCCGCCCACGCGTCGCTCCAGGACGGACTCCGTTCTAGCGTGCAGAACGGCGACGACTCGTGTAGGTAAGCGAGACCAGGCATGCCACTCGAGGCCCAGCAGGACGCGCTCGTCGGAACCGTGCTCGAAGGACGCTTCCAGGTCGAGCGTCTCCTCGGCGAAGGCGGCATGGGCCGCGTCTACGTGGCCGACGAGCTGCGCCTGCGTCGTCGCTGCGCCCTCAAGGTCCTGCTGCCCGAGCTCACCGAGGACAAGGCCTGCGTCGAGCGCTTCCTGCGTGAAGCCCAGGCGATCGCGCAGATCCACCACGAGCACGTCGTCGACATCTACCACCTCGGCGAGGACATGGACGCCAACGTGGTGTTCTTCGCCATGGAGCTCCTGGTCGGCAAGGACCTCGAGACGCGCCTGCTCGAGCGCAGCCGCAAGCCGGTCACCTGGCAGCAGGTCACGATCTGGATGGAGCAGGTCGCCAGCGCGATGTCTGCCGTGCACGCGGCCGGCATGATCCACCGCGACCTCAAGCCCTCGAACGTGTTCCTCACCGCTCGCCGCGGCGGCGAGCAGGTCAAGCTGCTCGACTTCGGCATCGCCAAGACCGCCAACCACGCCGCGCTGACCAGCACCGGCGCCGCTCTCGGCACGCCCTTCTACATGTCGCCGGAGCAGATCCTGGCGCAGGCCCTCGACTCGCGCACCGACATCTACTCGCTCGGCGTGCTGTTCTTCGAGGCGCTCGCCGGCCGCATGCCGTTCATCGGCGAGCCGATCCAGGTGGCGATGCAGCACTGCAACGTGCCGCCGCAGACCGTCCACGCCCTCAACCCCGACGCCGGCGTGCCGGCCGAGCTCGACGCCTACGTCCAGCGCATGCTGGCCAAGGACCGCGACGCTCGCCCGCAGACGATGGACGAGATCGAGGTCTTCCTCCACGACTTGCTGGCGGCCTACAGCGCCACCCCGCGGCCGAGCACCGGCCCGCTGCCGATCGCCGCCCCCGTGACCGGCGTCCCCGTGAGCGCCGGCCTCCAGGACTCCGCGCCCAATCACTTCGGCCCCGACTCCACCCTGCAGAGCACCCCGGGCCCCGCGGCGAAGACCGTGATCGCCGGCTCCACCCCGGCCTCGGGCCTGCCGCGCGTCGACACCCGCACCAGCCTCGACAACCAGCGCCCGCAGGCCGCCACCGTCGAGATCCACCTCGACGCCGGCGACGCAGTCCGCCCCGCCGCGCGCAACAAGCTGCTCGTGCCGGTGCTCGCCGGCGCCGCCGCGCTGGTCGCCCTGCTGGCCTTCGTCTTCAGCGGCGGCGAGGACCCGCCGGCCGAGCCGACCGTCCCCGTCGCCGCCCCGCCGCCGGCCAAGCTCGAGGTCGCGAAGCCGCCCGCGCCGCCGGTCAAGCCGCCCGACCCGCCCGTGCAGCCGAAGATCGAACCTGTCCCTTCGGACACCCCGGGCGACAGCGCCGGCGCCGACCCTGGCCCTTCGGACACCACCGGCGAGCCCAGGGTCGAGGACCCGAAGGGCAAGAAGAACCCGGTCGTCAAGACCGGCGACAAGGCCGGCGACAAGCCGCAGGACCCGATGGCCAAGCTGCGGCGCGCCGCCGACGGCTGCCGCAAGAAGCACAAGGCAGTCAAGGGCCCCAAGATCACCGTCGACTACGCCACCGGCAGCGACGGCTCGGTCACCCGCGCCGTGCCCTCGCAGCAGGACGCCCTCGGCAAGTGCCTCGCCGACGCCGTCAAGGCGACCAAGTTCGCGCCCCAGCTGAAGCTCGGCCTCAAGATCGACCTGTGAGCCCGCTGTCCTCCGGCCTGCGAGAAGGCGCCTGTCATGTCGACACGCTCGCGCGCTCCCGTCCTCGCCCGTGCGCTCGTCAGGTCGAGCCCGCTGCGTGCCGGTAGGCCAGGCGGCGCGACGACCCGCGGGGACACCGTCCCGACATGTCCGATGATCCATGTCCCAACGACCATGACCCCATGACCATGTCTCAAGGAGCATGACCGTGAAGACACCCCCCCTGTCCCTCGCGTCAACCCTCCTCCTCGCGGCCGCCTGCTTCAACCCGTCGGGCAGCGACCCGACCACCGGCACCACCGCCACCGGCGGCCCGGCCACGAGCGACGGCCCCGGCGGCCCCGGGTCCACGGCCAGCGGCGAGGGCGACACCCTCAGCAGCGGCGCGCCGACCTCCGGCGAGCCGGTCACCACCACCGCGGCCACCGGCGACACCTCGAGCGGCACCGGCACCACCGGCGAGCCCTGCGACGCCGACGTGTGCCCCTGCGACAGCGCGACCGAGTGCGCGGCCGGCCAGCAGTGCCTCGACGGCGCGTGCGTCGAGTGCATCGACAGCACCACCTGCAACGGCCGCGTGTGCGACCCGATCGCCCACGTCTGCCGCGACTGTCGCGAGCACTCCGAGTGCCCGAAGACCGCCTGCGAGCTCGACGACGGGGTCTGCTTCCCGGTCGTCGCCACCAGCCACGCCCACGTCGACCCCGGCCTCACCTGCGGCGATCAGCCCTGCACCGCCGACCAGCCGTGCTGCTCGATCGGCCAGGCGATGACCCAGTACATCGACGCCAGCCACCTCGTCGTCCACCTCGGCCCCGGGACCTACATGAGCGGCGTCAGGCTCGTCGAGGGCGGGCGCAAGGTCGCCGTCCTCGGCAGCGAGCTCACCGTCTTCGAGGTCAGCGGCGAACCGGCCGTCCGCCTCGGCGACGAGATGCAGGCCGACGCCATCGACAGCGAGCTCTACGTCGCGGACATCCGCATCGAGGGCGGGACGGGCGAGGCCGCGATCCGCTGCAAGTCCGCCGCCCAGCTGTGGCTCGACGACGTCCGGATCGAGAGCTACGTCGGCCGCGCCATCTCGACCTCCGAGTGCGTCGCCATGGTCCGCCGCAGCGAGCTCGCGCTCAACGTCCACGCCATCGCCATCGACCAGGGCAGCACGCTGCAGCTGGAGAACACCCTCGTCGCCCACTACAACATGGGCGCCGCGCTCGAGGTCGGCGTCACCAGCGGCGCGCACCTGCTCTACACCACCCTCGGCGACGCCACCCAGCACGCCGCCGGCCTGTTCGCCTGCGTCGACGGCACCGCCATGCTCAGCGCCCGCAACTCGGCCCTGCTCAGCCACGGCCTCGGCGGCACCTTCAGCTGCGCCTCCAGCTCGCTCCAGCTCACCGACTCCGTCGTCAGCGACTCGACGCTCGAGAACGTCGACACCAACGTCGCGGTCATCCAGCCGCAGCAGGTCGCGCCGCTGTTCCAGGGCTGGGGCGGCGGCGACCTGCACGTGCTCGGCGACGGCGGCCTCCTGGCCGGCAAGGCCCGCTGGAAGCAGGGCGACCCGGGGACCGACGTCGACGGCGATCCGCGACCGATGATGGACGGCGCGCCCGACGTCGCCGGCGGCGACCGTCCCCCGGGTTGAGCCCGTGACCTAACTCCGACCGGCCGACCGTCGCCGGCGCCCCGGCTCGCGGTCGACCGCGCCATCGCGCCCGCGCGCGCCGTCTATTGCCGCCCGGAGGTCATTCGCGCACCAGGCGCACATGCACTCGCATTGCAATTGCAGTCGGCTGACAACAGCGACTCGAGTGCGAGAGCGGTCCGCTCGCTTGACGGCCTCGGCCGGGATCTTTTAGTCGTTCGATCCCGGTGCCACGCGCTCGCGCCACGCTCTGCACCTGCCTCGCGGCGTGCCTGTGGGCCTCGCCGGGCCGGGCCGCGCCCGCGGTCGTCCCGCCGAGCCCCCGGACCCAGGTCGACGCCGTCTATCCGCTCGCCGAGGCGCGCAGCGAGACCGTCGCCGTCGAGCTCGCGGTCACCGTCGAGGTCGACGGGCGGGTCGGCGCGGTCGAGGTGCTGAAGAGCGGCGGCGCGGCCTTCGACGACGCCGCCGTGGCCGCCGTCCGGCAGTGGCGGTTCGAGCCGGCCCGCCGCGGCGCCGAGGCAGTGGCCGTCAAGATCCGCGTGCCCTTCAGCTTCGCCCCGCCGGCCCAGCCGGCCGAGGCCCCCGCGGCCGGCGGACCTGCCCCTTCGGCCAGCCCCGAGCAACCCGGTCCTGCGGCCAGCGAGCCTGCCCCTTCGACCAGCCCGGAACAACCTGCCCCTTCGACCAGCCAACCGGTCCCTTCGACCAGCCAACCGGCCCCTTCGACCAGCCAGCCGCCCGGCGCGCCACCTGCCCCTTCGGCCAGCCAGCCCGAGCCGGTGCTCGACGTCGCCGCGCGCAGCCGCCGGCCGCCGCCGCGGGCCGCCAGCGACTTCGTGGTCGAGCGCGACGTCCTGGCCGCCCCGCCGCGGCAGAGCGCCGCCGACATGCTGAGCAGCGCCCCCGGCGTCTACGTCGCGCGGGCCGAGGGCGAGGCCGTCGCTCACGAGATCACCCTGCGCGGCTTCAACGCCGCGCACGGCCAGGACATCGAGATCACCGCCGGCGCCCTGCCGCTCAACCAGGTCTCGCACCTGCACGGCCAGGGCTACGCCGACCTCAACTGGATCGTCCCCGAGACGGTGCGATCGATCCGCGTCACCGAGGGCGTCTACGACCCGCGGCAGGGCGACTTCGCGGTCGCCGGCAGCATCGACTTCGACCTCGCCGTCCCGCGCCGCGGCATCCAGCTGCGCAGCACCGGCGGCTCGTTCGCCACCTTCCGCCAGCTCGTCCTGTGGGCGCCCAAGGGCCAGGAGGACGAGACCTTCGCCGCCGCCGCCGTCCGCCGCACCCGCGGCTTCGGCATGAACCGCGGCGGCCTCTCGGGCATGGCCATGGGGCAGTTCGCCTTCTCGGCCGCGGGCGGCTGGCGCGGCAAGATCCACGTCGCCGCCTACGCCGCCCGGGCCGGGCTCGCCGGCGTCCTGCGCCGCGACGACGTCGCCGCCAGCGTCGTCGGCTTCTACGACAGCTACGGCGACCCCTCGGCCAACAGCCAGTCGGCCTCGGCCGCGCGCGGCCACCTCTCTCTCGAGCTCGAGCGTCGCGGCGAGCGCGGGGCCGTCACGCGCATGGCCGTGTGGACCGCCCTGGTCGACTTCCACAGCCGCGAGAACTTCACCGGCTACACCCAGCGCGGCGTCGTCATGCCCGAGTGGGTCGGCCGCGGCGACCTCATCGAGCAGCAGAACCGCGACTTCGGCGGCGGCATGCGCCTGTCCCATCGGACAGCCGGCTGGCGACCCGCCGCGTGGTTCAACGCCGCCCTCGAGGTCGGCGCCTCCGCCCGGATCCACAACATCCAGCAGGCGCAGAACCTGCTGCAGGCCCCGCAGAACGAGACCTGGGACCGGCGCGTCGACGCCACCGTCCTCGCCAGCGACGTCGGCCTCTACGGCGACCTCGACCTCCGCCTCGGCAAGCGCGTCCGCCTTCGCGGCGGCGGTCGGGCCGACGTCCTCCACTACGACATCGACGACCGCCTCGGCAACTTCATCGCCCCCTACCAGATCGAGAGCCACCTCGTCGGCCACCGCCGCACCGCCACCGGCGTGGCCGCCGGGCCGCGCGTCAGCCTCGAGGTCGCGCCTGTCCCCTGGGTCAGCCTGTTCGCCGCCTACGGCCAGGGCTACCGCTCGCCGCAGGCGCGCCAGCTCGACGAGGGCGAGCGGGCCCCGTTCGCCAAGGTCCACAGCACCGAGGGCGGCGTGCGCATGAGCCCCCTCGGCGGCCGCCTGCAGCTCAGCGCCGCCGGCTTCGCCACCTTCCTCTCGCAGGACCTCGCCTTCGACCCCGAGGAGGGCCGGCTCGAGAAGGTCGGCCCGACCCGCCGGGCCGGCGCCGCCGTCCAGCTCGTCGCCCGCCCGCTGCCGTGGCTGGTCACCTCCGGCAGCGTCACCTACGTCCACGCCGTCCTGCGCGCCCCGCCGCCCGCGACCGCCGAGAACCCGTCCCCGCCGTACGTCCCCGGCCAGCTGCTGCCCTACGTCCCGCCGGTGGTCGTGCGCGCCGACGTCGGCCTCGACAAGGACCTCGTCGAGCTCAAGGGCCGCCCGCTCGGCCTGCGCGTCGGCCTCGGCTACTCGTACCTGTCTCCGCGGCCATTGCCCTACGGACAGTTCGCCGACCCGGTCCACCTCCTCGACGCCAGCGCCGCGGTGCGCTGGTCGGTCGTCGAGGTCGGCGTCGAGGCCTTCAACCTGCTCGCGCGCCGCTGGGCCGCCACCGAGTACAACTTCGTCTCCGACTGGGGCACCCGCCCCGTCCCCTCCCTCCTGCCCGCGCGCCACTTCGCCGCCGGCCCCCCGCTCAGCGTCATGGGCACCCTCACCCTCCACTTCTAGCCGCCTGTCCCTTCACACCTGTCCCTTCGGACATCCACCGCTCTCGACCGCGCCCGTCGCACTCGCCGACTGTTCCGCCGCTCGAACTCTCCTCCCCACGCCATACCCGCCACGCCCATCACCGCCCCCGCCGCCTGTCCCTCATACCTGTCCCTTCGCACCGGTCCCTTCACCCATGTCCCTCCGACCAGCCATCCTCCTGCTGCTCTGCGCCGCCTGCGGCGCCACCGGCGAGCCGGCCTTCCAGGCCCCGCTGCGGGCGCGGGGGGCCGCCTCGGAGCTGACCGCGGGCGCCTGGACCGTGAGCCTCGCGCGCGCCGAGGTCGGCCTCGGCCCGCTCTACCTGTGCGCCACCGCGGCGGCCTCCTCCGAGCTGTGCGCCACCGCGGCCGCCGAGTACGCCGCCGTCGCGACCGTCGACCTCACCGACCCCGAGCCGCAGCCGCTCGGCGAGCTCGACGTCCTGCCCGGCCAGGTCCGCTCGGCCATGCTCGACTACGGCGTGACCTGGCTCAAGACGCAGGCCAAGCCGAAGGCCCAGGACGGCGCGCCCGGCGGCCGCGCGGCCCGGTTCGCCGGCATGGCTGTCTCTTCGGACATGTCCTTCGAGTTCACCGCCGACCTCGACGTCGCCCCCGTGCTCCGCGGCAGCCGCACCCTCGAGGGCCTGCGGATCGGCCCGTTCTCGCTCGACGAGGGCGGCGCGCTCGACGTCACGGTCGACGGCGCCGCCTGGTGGGCCGGCGTCGACTTCGACGCCCTCGCCGCGCTCGGCCCCGGCCCGCACGACCTCACCGCCCTCGCCGCCGCCGATCCGGCCTCCCCGGCCGCCGACGCCCTCGCCGCCGTCCGCTTCGCCATGATCGCAGTCCCCCCGCGGTTCGCCTGGACCGCCGAGCAATGATCCCATGACCCCGATCGACGCCCTCCAGCAGCTCTTCCTCCGCGCCGGCGCCGGCTGGGTGCTGTGGCTGCTCGGCCTGCTCTCGCTCGTCAGCGTCGCCCTCACCGTCGAGCGCTGGCTGGTCCTGCGCGCCCGCGGCGGCGACCTGCGCCTGCTCGCCGGCCGCGTCGGCGCCCTCCTGCACACCGGCGACCGCGACGGCGCCCTGCGCCTGCTCGCCGCCTCCCGCAGCGTCGCCGCGGCGATCGCCGCCGCCGGCCTGCGCCTCGCCGACCGCGGCCCCAAGGCCGCCGAGTACGCGATGCAGAGCGCCCTCGCGCTCGAGCGCGGCCAGCTCGAGCGCGGCCTTATCTTCCTCGGCACCCTCGGCAACAACGCCCCGTTCGTCGGCCTGCTCGGCACGGTCATCGGCGTCATCGCCGCCTTCGAGGAGCTCGGCCACGCCGCGCCCGGCCACGGCGGAGGCACCGGCGCCGCCTCCCAGGTCGCCTCCAACGCGGTCATGTCGAGCATCGCCGAGGCCCTGGTCGCCACCGCCGTCGGCCTCCTGGTGGCCCTCCCCGCCGTCGCCGCCTACAACGCCTTCCAGCGCCGGATCACCTCCCTGTGCCAGGGCAGCGAGGCCCTGACCAACCTCGTCCTCGCCTACATGGCCGATACGACAGGTCCCGAAGACCAGCCGGAGGCGCGCTGATGGCCGGCCACAGCTCCAGCGATCAGAACGGCCTCATCGTCGGCATCAACGTCACGCCGATGGTCGACGTCGTCCTGGTGCTGCTCATCATCTTCATCGTCACCGCCAAGATCATCGTCACCCCCGCGGTCGAGATGGACCTGCCGGAGGCCAGCACCGCCGGCGAGGTCCAGGTCGTGCTCTCGGTCATCGTCCCCGAGCGCGGCGCCACCCTCGTCGACGGCGAGCCGATCGCCGGCGAAGACGAACTGGTCGCCCGCGCCACCGCCGTGCGCGCCCGCAGCCCCCAGGTCCGCGCGGTCATCCACGCCGACGGCGAGGTCCCCCATCGCCGCGTGATCGCCACCATCGACGCCCTCCAGCGCGGCGGCGTCTACCGCGTCGCCTTCGCCACCCTGTCCCCTGCGCCGGGCCCCCAGGAGGCCGCGCCGTGACCTGCCCGCCCGCCTCGACACGCCACGCGCCCCCGAGGCCCGCGCGCCACCTGTCCCTCGGGCCGGCCGCGCCCGCAACTCACCTGTCCCTCGGGTCACCTTCCCACGCCTCCGCGCATCGCCGGTCCCTCGCCTCATCTTCTCTCGCCCCCGCGCACCGCCGGCCCCTCGCCTCATCTTCTCTCGCCCCCGCGCACCGCCGGCCCCTCGCCTCATCTTCCCGCGCCCTCGCGCGCCACCTGTCCCTCGGGACAGCCGTAAACCCGCCCGCGCATCGCCTGCCCCTCGGCTCATTTTCCCTCGCCCTCGCGCGCCACCTGTCCCTCGGGCTAGCCGTCAACCCGCCCGCGCATCGCCTCGGCCCATTTTCCCGCGCCCTCGCGCGCCACCTGTCCCTCGGGCCAGCCGTCAACCCACCCGCGCATCGCCTCGGCCCATTTTCCCGCGCCCTCGCGCGTCACATGTCCCTCGGGCCAGCCGTCAACCCGCCCCCGCACCGCCTGCCCCTCGGCTCATTTTCCCGCGCCCTCGCGCGTCACCTGCCCCTCGGGCCAGCCGTCAACCCGCCCCCGCACCGCCGGCCCCTCGCCTCATTTTCCCTCGCCCTCGCGCGCCACATGTCCCTCAGGACAGCCATAAACGCGCCCTCCCGTCACCTGTCAATCCAGCCGTTCGCCGAGACGCTCCCCCGTCACCTGTCCCTCGGGCCAGCCTCGCCCACGGAGGTCCGCGCGTGACCCGTCCGGGCATCGCCGCACAGGTGTTCGCCGCCGCCGCGCCGCCGGCCTCGCGGCGGCACCACGCGATCATCGTCGCAGTCCTCCTGCACCTCGGCGTCGCGGTCCTGATCTTGCGGGCCCAGCCGACGCTCGAGACCTGGAGCGCCACCATGGCCGCGCGCGTGCACGACGAGCTGACCCGCCTGCAGCTGGCCGACGTCGAGCGCACCGAGCCGCCCCCGCCCCCGCCCGAAGAGCCGCCCCCGCCCGAGCCCCCGCAGGCCGCCAGCGAGCCTGCGCCCGCCGTCGCCACCGCCCCGCCCGCCCCCGCGCGACCGGCCCGACCGACGCCCGCGCGCGCGGGTCGAGTCGTCGCCGCGCCCCCCGGAGCCCTCGACCTCACCGGCGACGTCGTCGTCGTCGGCAGCGCCAGCGCCTACGTCGGCGGCGCCACCAGCTCGACCGGCACCGGCACCAAACCTGTCCCGAACGCCAGCTCCCAGCCGGCCTCGCCCCCGGCCCCGGCCCCGACGAGCCCGCCTGCTCCGCCTCCGCCCGCCGACGATCGCTCGCGCCCGGTCGCCCTCGCCAGCGAGGAATGGAACTGCCCGTGGCCGGCCGAGGCCGAGGGCCTCGCGCTCGACGAGCAGATCGCAGTCATCCGCGTCCTCGTCGACGCCCGCGGCGTCGTCGAGTCGTCCGAGCTCGTCGCCGACCCGGGCGACGGCTTCGGCGCCGCCGCCCTCGCCTGCGCCCGCCGGACCCGCTTCACCCCCGCCCTGGACCGCGACGGCCGCCCAGTCCGCGCCCGCTCGCCCGCCATCCGCGTCCACTTCACGCGCAACCCCTGAGCTCTCTCCACGGCTTGCCTTCAGAACATGTCCGAAAGGACACTCTGAAACTCCGCCGATCCCGACCGCTCTCCCTTACGACCCATCCCGCCAGCGACATGTCCCCAAAGACATCCATGCCGTCCACGGCGGGTCGCCCTCGCGCCTGACCCTCGCCCATGCTCGCCCCGCAGCAGCCACCGCCGAAGCCGCGCCTCGCCCCGCTGGGTCTGGCGCTGCTGCTGCTCACCTGTCGTTCGGAGCGGGCCGGCGCCGACGACTGCGCGGTCATCCTCGACCGGATCGTCGCCCTCGAGCTCGCCGAGCAGGGCTACCGCGACCCCGAGCTGACGCGGCGCAAGCAGCAGGAGTTCGCGCGCCGATTCGCCCCCGAGCTGCAGCGCTGCGAGGGCCTCTCGCTCCCGCCGGGCGCGCGCGAGTGCATCGCGCGCGCCGCCTCGGCCGAGGAGATCAGCCACGTCTGCCTGCGCTGACGCGCGCTCGCGCGGGACCGCCTCGCCGCGCTCGTCCGCCCCGCGAAGTTCGCCTGTCCTTGCAGACAGGTCCCTGCGAACACCTCTGCGGCCCCCCGGCCCCACGCCCCTCGGTTGACAAGCCGATCCTGCGGGCAGCAGACTCGGATCGCCATGGGGAAGCTCGGAACCGCGCTCGTCGCCGCGCTCACGCTCGCCGCCTGCGGGACCGAGCCGGGTGACGAAAGCACCGCGACCGGCAGCACGACGACCACCGAAGCAGGCACGACGTCTGCGACCCCCGGCGAGCCCACCACCGCCGAGCCCACCACCGGCACCTCGACCGGCGACGCCTCGACCACGACCTCGACCACCGGCGTCGACGAGGCGCTGTGCGCCGACTACTGCGCCGACATCATGGCCCGTTGTACAGGCCCCGAGGCCCAGTACCCGAGCGCCGACAGCTGCGTGCGCGCCTGCACCAGCTTCCCCGCCGGCGCCCGCGGCGACGTCTCGGGCAACAGCTACGCCTGCCGCCGCTACCACATCGACGCCGCGGCCATGGACGCGCCGACCCACTGCGTCCACGCCGGCCCGGGCGGCGGCGGCGCGTGCGGCGACAATTGCGAGGGCTTCTGCGCCATCGCCGTGTCCGTCTGTCCCACCGAGCACCCGAGCGTCGACGCCTGCCTCGGCGCCTGCATGGGCTTCGTCGACGACGAGAAGTTCGACATCGGCGACGTCGCCGGCGACACCCTCGCCTGCCGCCTCTACCACCTCACAGTCGCCGCCGGCAGCGACGACGACGCCGCCGTCCACTGCCCGCACACGGTCCAGGCCTCCCCGCCCTGTATGTAAGGACATGTCCCTTCCACCATGTCGGTTCACCCCGCCACGCAAGGCCCACGCATGATCTCTCGCGCCCTCGTCCCCCTCCTCGGCACCCTCCTGTTCGCCGCCTGCTTCGACGACTCTCGCGGCGGCGACACCGGCTCGACCGCGGCCGACACCGTCATGACCACCTCCGCGACCCAGGTCAGCGGCGACGTCACGACGACAGCGACGACGACCACCACCACCACCACCACCGGCTGGACCACCGACGAGCCGACCTCCTCGACCTCGACCGGCGGCGTCGACCCGGTGACGAGCACCACCGACCCGACCACCGTCAGCACCTCCACCGGCGGCGACACGGACGCCGGCTGCCAGATGTACTGCGCGGCGATGATGGCCAGCTGCACCGGCACGAACGCCCAGTACCCGAGCAACGAGAGCTGCCTCGGCGCCTGCGGCGGCCTGCCGCCCGGCTCGCCGGGCGAGACCTCGGGCAACTCGCTGGCCTGCCGGGCCTATCACGCCGGCATGGCCTCGATCGATCCGGGCGTCCACTGCGTCCACGCCGGCCCGAGCGGCGCCGGCGCGTGCGGTCAGAACTGCGAGGGCTTCTGCGCCATCGCCACCTCGATCTGCCCGACCGAGCACCCGAGCCCTGGCGACTGCATGGCCACCTGCGCCAACTTCATGGACACCGAGCCGTACAACGCCGAGGACGCCGCCGGCAACACGCTCGCCTGCCGCCTCTATCACCTGACCATCGCCGCCACCGGCCCGGCCGAGGCCCAGGTCCACTGCGGCCACACGATCGAGGCCTCGCCGCCCTGCATGTGACCCGAGGGCCAGGTCTTCGGGGACATGCCCGAGCGGGCAGATAGCAAAGGGCATGTCCGGACGGACATGCCCTTCGAGTCATGCCGCCGGAGCAGCGGCCCTCAGCGCGCCGACGGCCAGGCGTCGGGCCCGGACGCCGGGGTGCGGCGCACGGGGTTGCGCGGCCGCTCGTAGCGCGAGCAGAACTTGTCCCACAGCGACACCACGCGGGTGACCTCGGGGTCGTTCATCCCCTGGGCCATGTCGCGCAGGTCGGCCTTGCCCTGCTCGCACTGCTGCCAGCCGTCGGCGTCGATCCACGCCCCCGCGACCGGCGCGGTGCCGATCGGCTGCGGCCGCGAGGCCATCAGCGCCAGCCGGTCGGCCCACGCGATCAGCAGCCGACCCTTGCGGATGTTGTAGGCCTCGCGCTCGATCTCCGCCAGCGAGAACGCCCGCTCCTCGACCATCTTCTGCCCCGACTCCGGGTCCTCGTACTCGATCGTCAGCATGATCTGGTCCTGCGGCCGCAGCTTCTTGCCGCGGGCCATGAGATCGGACAGGAACAGCTGCGAGGTGTTGGCGAAGTAGTGGATCGCCTGCACGTCCTCCTTCACCGCCGAGCTCTCCTCGCCGTAGAACACGTTCATGCGCAGCGACGGCGGCAGGTGCAGCTGGAAGTGGACGTCCATCGCCGTGGTCTCGAGCAGCGAGATGAAGCGCGGCCCGAACACCGCGTCGACCTCGGCCTCGGAGCCGAGGAACACGTAGGCCCCCTTGCCGCGCTCGGTCAGCTTGTCGAGCAGGGCGTCGTTGAACTCGGTGCCGACGCCGACGCCCGACAGGCGGATCTTCCGCTCGTCGTAGTACTTGGCGACCATCGCCATGGTCCGCGGGTCGGTGTTGCCGGTGTTGGCGAGCGCGTCGGTGACCAGCACCACGCGGTTGTTGTAGGTCGGCTGGTAGCCGCGGTCGGCCAGCTCGTAGCCGCGGGTCAGCCCCGCGTGCACGTCGGTCGACCCGCGCGGCATCATCTTGTCGATCGCCCGCTCGAGCGCCTCCGGCTTGTCGCGCCCGACCACGTAGTTTTCGACCGGCACGCACACCTCGTGGTCGAACAGCACCACGTTGACGAGGTCGCCGGTCTTGAGCTCGCCGATCATCTTCCGCATGCCGCGCTTGAGGTAGTCCATGCGGCCCTCGTCGCTCATCGAGCCCGAGCGGTCGACCACGAACGTCAGGTTGCCGTTGCGCCGCGCCTGCTTGTCGACCGGGCGCCCGCGGATCGCCAGCGCCAGGTTGTAGATGCCGTCCTGCTTTGGATCCTTGGCGATCTCGGGCAGCACCGAGAAGTCGTCGGTCGGCGCCACCTCGGCCGTCTCGAACGAGAAGTAATTGAGCAGCTCGTGCGGCCGGATGTGCTCGAGCGGCACCGGCAGGAACTTGTCGATGGCGAAGATCACCCGCTGCGCCGACGACAGGCTCATCGTGTCGTCGTTCGACAGGTACGTCGCCTGCCCCCAGTCGCTGTACTGCTCGACGTCGTCGACCTGCTGGACCGGCTCGTACGCAACGCTCTCGTCCGCCGCGTCGCCGCGGGCCACCTCGGCCTCCTCCATCGCCGGCGCGCTCGCGGCCGGGGCCTGCTCGGCCGCCTTGTCACGCGCGCGGCCGCTGTCCTTCTTCTGCTTCTCGGCCTTGCGCTCGGCCGGCGGCGTCCGGGGCCCCGCCGCGGCCTCGCCGTCCCCGGCCTGGGCGTTCGCCGACTTCGACGTCGTCACCGGCGGCGGCGGCGGCGAGCCCTGCGGGGCCGCACCGCCGGCATCGAACCCGCTGTTGCCGCGACCGAACGACCCTCCGCCGCCCTTGCCGAGCGTCCCGGCCGTCGGGGTGGTCTGGATCGGCGACGGCGCGGGCGGAGGCGACGGCTTGGCCGAGCCGCCCCCGCTGTAGGTCACCTGCTTGTACTTCGGCGGCGCCGGCTTCTTGGTCGGCTTGGCGAGCGACCCACCGGTCGCCACCGCCCCGCCGCTCGCCCCGTAGCACTGGTCGATCCGCGACACCATCTTCGGCAGCGCCGCCAGGTTCGGCGGCGGCGCGTCACCGCGGCTGCGCGGCGGGTGCGGACGCGGCGAGAACGTGTGCGGCGGCGCCTCGTAGGCCACGTCCCCTTGCCCGTGCGCCAGCATCACGTTGTCGTTGCCGCCCGGGGTCACGGTGCCGATGGGGGTGACCGAGCTCGAGCGGCACTGCGTCAGCGCGAGCGGGGTCGCCAGGAGGATCCACTTCATCCACGGGTTCATGCGCGTCTCCTTGGGCCGGGGCACGGGCCAGCTTGACAGCCTCGTGCCCCGGCGTGCAGCCCCACAACGCCGCCGCCCCGCCCGCGCTGACACCCCGCGAGCGCGCCCCTGCGGGCCTCGGCCGGGGCGGATCCGCCCGAGCTCGCGCGCTGCTCCGTCGAGGCCGACAATCACATGTCCCAAAAGACAGCTCGTCTCGCCGGCGCGGAACGCCCGACAAACTCACCGTCGCCCGCCGCAGCCCCCTGGCGTCCCGGCCGGGCTCGTGCGTACCATCCGAGGCTGCTGCGCTCATGCTCGGGTCGACCTCCGCGCTGCTCCTCCTGTCGCTGGCCGGACCGCCCGCGATCGAGTGGCGCGCCCCCGAGGGCTGTCCGACCCGCGACGACGTCCTCGACGCCCTGGCCGCGCTCACGCGTCCGCCGGACCTCGAGGGCGTGCGCGTGCGCGGCGTCGTCCGCCGGGTCGCCGGGCGCTACGAGCTGCGGCTCGACATCCACACCCGCCGCCTCACCCAGCGCCGGGTCGAGCGCGCCGACGCCTGCGAGTCGCTCGACGGCGCCGCCGCCCTGATCATCGCCATCGCCATCGACCCGCTCGAGTTCGCCAACCAGCTCGCGCCTCCGCCCCCCGAGCCGACGCCCGAGCCCGAGCCCGAGCCTGCGCCCCCGGTCCCGCCGCCGCCCGAGATCGTCGAGCCTGCCCCCGTCGGCCCCGAGCCCAAGCCCGCCGCCGATCCCCCGCCTCCGCCCACGCCCGAGCCCACGCCCACGCGCCCCCCCCTGCCCCCGCGCTCACGCGACCTCAGCGTGCTCGTCCGCGTCGACGGGGCGATCGACGCCGGTGCCACGCCCACGATCGCCGGCGACGTCGGCGGGGCGCTCGGCATCCTCTGGCGTCGCCTCCGGATGGAAGCCGTCGGCCATTACATGCCGCCGCGCCCCCTGACCTTCGGGGCCGAGGACGCCCGGGTCGGCACGGTCGCCCGCTGGGCGCTCGGGGTCCGCGGTTGCGGTCGGTTCATCCGCGGCGTCCTCGAGATCCCGGTGTGCCTCGGCCTCGAGGCGGGTCAGTTACTCGCCGAGGGCGCGGGCATCACCGTCGATCCGAGGCGAGCCCGCCCGCCCTGGTTCGCCGCCTCGCTCGGCCTCGGCCTCGTGTGGTCGCCGCACCCGCGTGTCGGCCTCGGAGTCCGCACGGACTTCCTGGTCACCCCGCTGCGCGCCCCCTTCACCGTCAGCGACGAGCTCGTGTTCATCACCCAGCCGGTCGGCGTTCGCTTCGCGGGCGGCCTCGAGATTCGTCTCGGTCCCGGCGCGCGACGAGACGGATCCAAGCCGGCCCGGCCAAAGAAATAAGTGACTGCCGTGCTGAAGGTTCAGCCATCCACACCCGGCCCCGAGGAGCACGCGCAGCGCGGGTTCGTCACCGTGTACTACGCTTACTTCGACCTCGTCTGGCGGATCCTTCGCCGCCTCGGGGTCCCTTATGACCAGCTCGAGGACGCCGCCCAGGACGTGTTCCTCGTGCTCCACCGCCGCCTCCCGGGCCTAGATCCGCAGATCTCCCTGCGGAGCTGGCTGTTCGGCACCGCGCGGCGGGTCGCCAGCGATTTCCGCCGCGGCCTGCGGCGCCATGAGCGCCGGATCCAGGCGTTCGCAGTCGTCCACACCCATCAACCGCGAGAGCGCGTCGCCGAGCGCGCCGAGGCCGCCGACTTCGTGCAGCGCTTCCTCGACACCCTCGACCAGGACAAGCGCATGGTCTTCATCCTCGCCGACCTCGAGGGCTTCACGGCGCCGGAGATCTCCCAGGCCCTCGACGTCAAATTGAACACCGTTTATTCGCGTCTGCGGGCCGCTCGGGCCGAGTTCGAGCGCGCCATCGCCGAGACCGAACGAGCGGATGGGAGGCAAGCAGCATGGAACCGCTGAGTTCGGAGGCGCGGGCGCGCCTGGCCGCATTCCGCAGCACCGAGTCGCCCGACCGCGCGATCGCCGACCGAGTGCTCTCGGCGCTCGAGCAACGCCTCGACGAGGGCGGCAGCGACGACCTCGACGACGAGGCCCCGCAACGCTCGCGCCTCGCCCCGCGCGTGTTCGCCGGCTTCGCTCTGGCCGCCGGCGTCCTCTTGGCCTTGACCTGGGCCGTCACGCGCGGCGGAGAGGCGCCGCAGGACCACGTCGCCGCCCCTTACCAGGTCCAGGGCGACGACGCCTCGCACACCGCCGAATCCGTCCATCGCCCCGGTCCGGCCCCTGCACCCGAGACCGCGCCCGAGGTCGTCGCCGACGACGTCCCGGTCGCCGACAAACCTGCCTCTTCGGACAGCTCCAAGGGTCGCCGCCCTGCACGTGAGGACACCGTCGCCGCCGAGGTCGACCTGCTGCGGCGGGCCAAGCTGGGCGCGCCCGATGAGCGGCTGCAGCTGATCGAAGAGCACGCGCGGCGCTTCCCCAGCGGCATCCTGGCCGCCGAGCGCGGCCTCCTGGAGATCGAAGCGCGCTGCGCCCTCGGGCAGCGCGACGTCGCGCGTGAGCTGGCGGCCAGCTACCCGCGACGATTCCCGGGCTCGCCTCTGGTCGACCGGGCGGCCACCCTTTGTACTGGATCGGCCGCGCAGCCCTGACCCCCCGCGGCGGGTGAGACGACCCGTGCCCACTTCACGACTGCACCGCAGCACCATCGCCTCCGCGGCGAGGGTCTGCCTCGCCGTGGTTCTCACCTGTCCTTTCGTACATCTCGGCTGCGTCCTCGAGCCCAGCCCGCTGGGCGAGTTCCCGAGCGACAGCGACACCGCGGGTCCAGGCGAGGGCGACACCCTCGTCGTCACCTCGCAGCACGTCGACGGCACCACCTTCGAACCGACGCCGACCACCACCTTCGACCCCGTCACCACCGGCGACCCGATCGACGAGACCACGGGCGAGCCCGCCACCACCGGCGACGACCCGCCGCCGGAGTCCGGCTGCATCGACGGCGGCGCCTGCGATCAGCTCGACGTCCTGTTCGTCATCGACAACTCGGGCACCATGGGCGAGGAGCAGAGCCAGCTCGCCGACAGCTTCCCGGCCTTCGTCAAGCTGCTGCGCGGCCTCAGCGACGCCAACGGCCAGCTCGTCGGCGCCGACGTGCACATCATGGTCACGACCACCGACGTGCCGCACCCGCTGTGCACCCCGTTCGAGAAGCCCGACTACGACGCCGCCGACGGCGAGCCGATCGAGACCCCGTGCACCGACCGTCTGGCGCGGTTTACCGGCCTCGGCGCCGATCCGCCGGTGATGTCCGAGATCTGCACCTCGCGCTGCTCGGAGGCCGCGCCGTCGGTCCCCACCGATCCGTTCATCCACTTCAACCCCACCACGCACAACGTCATCGATCCCGACGGCATGGGTGATCCCGCGGCCGACGCCCTCGCCTGCATCGGCCCGCAGGGCATCGATGGGTGCGGCATGGAGTCGCCGCTCGAGGCCATGCTGCGCGCGCTCGACCTCGAGGCGCGGTGGAACGGCGGCGAGCGGCCGTTCCTGCGCCCCGGCGCCCCGCTGGCGGTCGTCCTCGTCACCGACGAGACCGACTGCTCCACCCTCAACTTCGCCTACTTCGATCCCAAGCTCGCGGACGACCCCGAGTTCAGCAAGTACTGGCCGCGCGATCCCGACAGCGGCGACAAGAGCGAGCCGACCAGCGCGGTGTGCTGGAACGCCGGCATGACCTGCGCCGACGACGACAACGACGGCGTGTTCGAGTGGTGCATGTCCGAGGACAAGCAGGTCCTCCACCCCGTCGCGCGCTACACCCAGGCGCTCGCCGACCTCCGCCGGCTCCACGGCAAAGACGTCGTCATGCTCGTCCTCGGCGGCGTCCCGCGGGTCACCGCCCACAACGAGGCTCCCCCGTTCGAGCCGGTCGCGGGCGGCGTCGACGCCCTCGTCTACCGCCCCTGGCTCCCTGAGGACATCCTGCCCGGCGACACCGACACCCCCGCGCAGAAGCAGTTCGAGTTCGGCATCGGCCCCGGCTGCGTCGGCCCGGCCGGCCAGGCCGTCCCGCCCGGCCGGATCCAGGAAGTCTGCCAGTCCCTGGATCTCCCCGACGACCCCGACACCGCCTTCAACGAACGCGCCGTGCGCTGCTGCATCGAGTCCGTCTGCGACAGCGACTACACCGCCGCCCTCGGCTGCCTCGCCGGCATGCTTCAGCCGACCCTGCAAGCCATGCCCTGAAGAGCATGTTCTCAAGGGCATGTTCTTTCGAGCATGCCCTCATGAACACATCTCTTCAGGCGCGCCCGAAGATGCCGCTCGCCTCGACCGCGCGGTCGTTAGCACGGGGGCGGCGTGCCGTCCGGCAACGACGGCTGCGGCTCACACGGGCCGAAGCCTATCGGCGTGCAGCCGACGGTGTGGAAGGCGCGAGGTCCGGAGTCCGAGGCGGTGCAGACGAGCCGCGGGTTCGGCTTGCAGATCGTGAACGGCCGGCAGCCGAGGAACACCTGGACGGCCGGCTCCGGCATGCACCACTGCTCGCCGAGACACTCCGCGGGGACGCCGAAGAGCCCGACGCACGCGTCGCCCATGGCGGCGCACTCGGCTCGCTCATGAGCGCAAAGCAACCATCGGGATCGGGCTCGGGTGGCTCGTCGTGAGGCCCGACCGACACGAGACACACGCTGGCGCCGGTGGTCGCCGCCCCGGTGGCGCCGGACGGATCGACTGTGGCGTCACTGGTCGTCGGAGTGGCTGTCGTGGCCTCAGAAGCCCCGCCATCGGCGGCGTCCCCGGAGGGATCGACGGTCGAGGCGCCGGCAGTGGTGGTGGAAGACGTGGTGGTCCCGCCGTCGGTGGCGTCCCCAGGCGCCCGCGTCACGCAGGCGAGGGTGCTCAGCAGCGCGAGCCACGGGAGCGGCGATCGATGGCGGTGAACGGATCTACGCATGGCAAACTCCTCATCACAGGGACGCCGTTCGCCGCGGTAGCGAGTCGGCGTCGGGGTGTCTCTCTGCACGACCATCACCCCGGATCGCAGACCCCGTCGCAAGTATTCTCGACCACCCCCTCGAGCAAGAACTTCCCGAGGATCGCCTGCACCGCCGGGTCGTCGACTGCGGCCCCGTGCGCTCCGTTATCCCCCTCGGCCGGCAGGTTCTCGACCGGAGGCAGCGGCCCCTTCTTCGTATCGACCTGCAGCAGCGCCGACCCCGTGAACCCGGCGGGCGCGTCCTCGATCCCCCACACCGGGTACACCGACGGCGCAGCCATCGACATCCCGTACGAGCGGGCCATCGCCTCCGACGCGACGTTGGCCACCTGCGCGTCGCCGATCGACTCGATGAGCAGCAGCGCGTCGTCGGCCTCTGCGATCACCGAGCGGTACGTCACCGGGTCGGCCACGTCGAACACTGCCTGGTACAGCGCGAACAGGAACTCCCGGTTTTGCACGCTCGGCTGGGTCGCCGCCCACACCGAGTTCACCTGCTCGAACGCAGTCGAGCGCCACACCATCAGCGAGTAGTTCGACGCTCCGACCACCAGCACCCCGCGGTGCAGGTTGGGAGCCATCGCAGTCACCGTCGCCCCCATGATCCCGCCCTGAGAGCCCCCGAGGTAGTAGACCGTCGACGGGTCGATCAGCCCTTGCAGCGCAGGATCGTCGGCCAGCTCGCCCTGGACCAGGTATGCCAGCGTCGTGAAGTTCACCGTCGACTGCACCAGTCGTTCGCCGAGAGCGCGGCCGCCGACGAAGTTGTTGCCGAGCATCCCGATGACCGCCGCGATGTCGTCCTCCGACATCCCCCAGAAGTCCGTCCCCGCGATGATGAGCGACCCGTTCTTCTTCGCCACCGACTCCGCCTCCGAGCCGGAGCCGAGCAGGCCGTGGCCGTACACCGCCACTGGTGCCGGCGTTTTCGCCTCGAAGATCGCTTGCGGCACCGCGATCCAGAACTTCGCCGTCGCGGAGTTCGAGCAGTCGGGCAGGCCTGCCGGATCGCGGGCGAACACAGCGCCCGGCCCGCTGTCGCCTTCCAGGCAGCTCGGCACAGTGAACGTCCCGCGCACCACCAGCGGCACCGCCGTGCCCGGGAACTCGCTCACCTCCTCGATCGTGTAGCCGAGGTCGCCGGCTTCCGCGGTCGCCACGACCTGCGGCATGATCGCCGTGAAGTCGCGCTGCAGCTCCTCCTGCGTGTTCGTCGTGAAGTCCCACGCCAGCTGCAGCGCCGATCGATCGATCCCTGCGGCGGCCAGCGCCGCGAAGATCTCGTCGTAGCGTTCACGCTCGGCCTCGAGCTGCGGCACGTCGGTCGCGAGCTCGTCGCGGAGCGCGCGGAACAGCGGCGAGGCCGGGATCTCCTCGCCGTTTTTATCGCGCAGCCCGCGAACGGCGACGACATAGCGTTCGCCTGTCCGCGGCTGTCGCATCGGCCGCACGAAGATCGTCTGCGGCTCGCCTGCCACTGCCGTCGCATCGACCTCCGCGAAGTACGGCCAGCGTTCCCCCGAGCCGACCTCGAGTAGCACGATCGGCGCGTCGTCGGCCAGCGAGTGTCCGATGTCGGCGATCGGCGGCAGCGCGGCCCCGTCGATCGGCACCGGCGAGGCGAAGCGGATCTGCGCGTTGGGCGTGAACCCGGGCCGCCCGTTGAGGAATTCATCCGCGGGGAATTCGGTCTGCTGCGTGTTCTTCGGCAGCAGCCCCGCGGGCAGCGCGATCGCCAGGCCCGTCGGACTCTCCGGCGCGGGCGTCGTGTAGAAGTTCGACGGCCACGGGTACACGCACTGGCCGCGGCCTGCGGGATCGCCGAGCGGATGGCAGCCGGCCTCGATGTCCGCGCGACCGACGGCCTCGCAGATCCCACCGACGCACGCCTCGTCGGCGGCGCAGCCCTCGGGGCAGTCGTCCTGCGCGGCCGTGGATCCGGAGCTGCCCGAGGACGAGGTCGTTGGGACAGGTTCCATCGGACCTGTCGTAAGGGACATCTCGGAAGTCGCGTTCGTCGTCGACGCATCGTCCGTCGCGCTGCCGGCGGCCGGATCCTGGCAGGCCACGAGGCCTGCGGTGATGAGAGAGGCGAGGCTCGGTTTCCGCACGATCGACCGAGTACCCGAGCGCCGGCCCGGGCGGCAACCACCTTCTCGGGGCCTCGCGCCTGCGCGCTCGGGACGGCAGCGGCTCAGGAGCCGGCGAGCGGCCGCGACCACACCCGCACGATGCGATCGTCGGGCGTCCGCTGATACAGGACCAGCTCGGCGATCGTGAACTCGCCGGGCACGGTCAACGAGAACAGCGCGCTGATGTCCGCGTCGGTGAGCGGCCCTGCCATGCGGATCGTGCAGTGGGGGAAGAACGGGAACTGGCTCTCCTCGAACGCGATCCCCGAGTGTTTGAGCGCCTCGTGGAGGGCCATGAACGGCATCGGGTCCGACATGCTGAGGCAGAAGATGTCGGTGTCCGGGAAGCGGACCATCCCGCCGAGGCTCGCGCGGATCGGCGCCCACTCCTGCGCGATGGCCTCGAGCTTGGGTTCGACGCGGTCCCAGTGCAGCTGCGGCAGCATCGCGCCCACGCCGCTCGATCCCGTGATCGTGATCTCGGGCGGGAAGTCCTTGAGCCGCTGACAGTAGCGGCGGCGCAGCACCATCACTTCCGACGCCTGCGGCTCGGGCAGGTCGAGGCAGATGTACGTCGGCGAGACGAGGTTCATCGCTCCAAGATCGGTAATACAACGCTTTCACGGGCGCGTCACGGGCCGACCTCGCCGCGTGGGGTCTTCCGCGGACAGGGAACCTCAGCAGACAGGGCCCCTCACGGTGCGCGCCGTGGACGCAGATCTTGACCCCCTTTATGGTGGACGACCAGCAAGGAGCCGCCCATGCCCAGGCAGCGTCGTTTCGCCCGCGCACCATCCAGGCCGCAAGGTCCGGGAGGGATCGCGGTCCTCCTCACTCTCACGGCGAGCCTCGCCGGCGGTTGCTACCACGGCGCCGGCCAGGATCAGAGCGCCAGCAACCCGACGCTCACCGGCGGCGAGGATCCCACCGAGACCGGTGGGCCGAATCCCACCGGCACCGCGGGCGATCCGACCGAGGGATCCGACCCGACCGACGGCGGCGGTGAAGAGTTCGCCCCGGCCCCCGCCCGCCTGCGCCTCCTGCTCGCGCGCCAGTACCGGAGCTCCGTCGCCTATCTGCTCGGCGACGCCGCGGCCGCCAAGGTACAGACCCCGCCGGACAGCGCGCTCAACGGCTTCGAGTCGATCGGCGCCGCCCAGCTCGCGCTCAACGATCAGGCCGTCGACACCTACGAGAAGTCGGCGCGAGCGATCGCCGCCGCCGCCGACGACGCGATCCTCGCCAGCTACCACACCTGTGTCCCGACCGGGCCCGACGACGACGCCTGTCACAAGGAGTTCGTCGCCAACTTCGGGCGGGTCGCGTGGCGTCGCAGCCTGACGCAGGCCGAGATCGATCGCTACGGCGCGGTCGGCCGCGACGCCGCGCTCGCGTTCGGCAGCTGGGAGTCGGGCCGCGAGTACGCCCTCGCCGGTCTGCTGCAGTCGCCCTACTTCCTCTACCAGGTCGAGGTCGGCGAGCCCGATCCCGACGACCCGGCGCAGCGCGTCCTCACCGGCGTCGAGCTCGCCACGCGCATGAGCTTCTTCCTGCTCGACACCACCCCGACGCGCGAGCTCATCGACCTCGGCGAGGGTGACGGCCTCGTCACCGCCGACGACGTCCGGGCTGTCGCTTGGACCATGCTCGAAACGCCAGCCGCGCGCGCCGCTCTCGGCGGCTTCTTCGCCGAGGTCCTGCGCCTGCGCACCATCGAGAACCTGCCGAAGGATCCCGGCGTCTTCCCGGCCTGGTCGCCCGCGCTCGGCGTCAGCATGCGCGAGGAGGCGCTCAAGCTCATCGACGACATCGCCTTCACCCGCGAGGCCGACTTCCGCGACTTCCTCGACGCCCCGTACACCTTCGCCAACGGCCCGCTCGCCGCTCTCTACGGCCTCATCCCCGACGCCAACGTGCTCGGCGACACCTGGCAGAAGTTCGACCTCCCGGCCGAGGGCAAGCGCGGCGGTCTGCTCGGCCAGGGCGGCTTCCTCGCCGCCTACGCGCACATCAGCAGCACCTCGCCGACCCTGCGCGGCAAGTTCGTGCGCGAGGTGTTGATGTGCCAGGGCATCCCGGCGCCGCCGCCCGACGTCGTCACCGAGCTGCCGACCGGCGAGAACTACCCGACCATGCGCGAGCGCCTGGCCGAGCACCAGACCAACCCGTCGTGCTCCGGCTGCCACAAGCTCATGGACGACATCGGCTTCGGCCTCGAGAACTTCGACGGCATCGGCGCCTTCCGCCTGGTCGAGAACGGCGTCGACCTCGACACCGTCAGCTTCCTGGACGGCGGCGAGTTCGACGGCGCCCGCGAGCTCGGCACGCTGCTGCGCCAGAGCCCGGCGGTCACGCGCTGCCTGGTGCGCAACCTGTTCCGCCACGCCACCGGGCACCTCGAGGTGCCCGGCGAGGCCGAGGCGCTGAAGGACCTCGACCAGCAGTTCGAGGACAACGAGTACCGCATGAAGGAGCTCCTCGCCGAGCTCGTCGCCAGCCCCGCCTTCCTGCGCGTGGGGACCCCCGAGTGAAAGGAGCACGAGTCATGAAGCGCCATCAACTCAGCCGTCGCACCATGCTCCGCGGCGTCGCCGGCGGCACCACCGTCGCGCTCGCGCTCCCGCTGCTCGAGGCCATGCTCAACTCGAACGGCACCGCCCACGCCGACGGCACCGCCCTGCCGCGGCGCATGATCACCTGGCACTTCGGCAACGGCGTCGCCCTCGTCGACCCCGCCGACGTCGGCAAGGGCAACCGCTGGGCCCCCGCCGAGACCGGCCCCAACTACCCGCTGACCCCGCAGCTGGCCGCGCTCGAGGGCGTGCGCGAGTACTGCAACCTGCTGACCGGCTTCGACATCAAGGCCTCGTCGAAGCACCGCCGCGGCCACCACGACGGCTGCGCCGGCTTCTTCTCCGGCTACCCGTTCATCGAGCTGCCGCACGCCGAGAACAGCTACTCGTCGAAGTTCGGCGGCCCCTCGATCGACCAGGTCGCCGCCGCCGCGGTCGGCGGTCAGACCTTCATGCCGTCGCTGCAGCTTGCGGTGTCCAAGCGGGTCATCGGCGGCGAGGGGCCGACCCTGCAGTACCTGTCGCACAAGGGCCCGGACCAGCCGCTGCCGCCGTTCTTCAACCCGCAGGAGGCGTTCGCCGCCCTGTTCGAGAGCTTCGTCCCGCCGGACGACCCGACCAAGGGCCCGCGCGTCGACATCCTCGACGCCGTGCGCGAGGACGTGAAGGCGCTCAAGCTGCGGGTCGGCAGCGCCGACAAGCTCCGCCTCGACGCTCACCTCGCCAGCGTCGAGCAGATCAAGAAGCAGATCGAGACCCTGCCGCCGGCCTGCACCCTGCCGGGCATGCCGATCGAGACCAACATGGACATCGACGGCGTCGAGCCGATCGAGCTCGTCAACGCGGCGATGGTCGAGATCATCATCGAGGCGTTCCGCTGCGACCTCACCCGGATCGTCAGCGTCCAGTTCTCGGGCTCGGTCGGCTACCACATCTTCGCCAGCCTCGGCCACAGCAAGGGTCACCACGACATGACCCACGACACCGCCGACAACGAGGCGGTCGACCAGACCACGATCAAGACCGTCGAGTGCTTCGCCGTCCTGCTCAATCGCCTCAAGGAGACGGTCGAGGGCGACGGCAACCTGCTCGACAACTCGTGCGCGATCCTCGGCAGCGACGCCGCCTCGGGCTACACCCACAGCGTGTTCGACCAGCCGTGCATCGTCGCCGGCCGCGGCGGCGGCACCCTGCGCTACCCCGCCGAGCACTACCACTCGCCCTCGAGCGAGAACACGTCCGACATCCTGCTCGCGTGCCTCCAGTCGGTCGTGCCCGAGGCCACCGAGGTCGGCGCCACCAACGCCGACGGCGACGGCTACTCCAACACCCCGTGCGCCGCCCTCCTGGCCTGAGAGACAGCGCTCGCTGACGCGAAAGACAGCCCCCGCGGCGAGGTCGGCGCAGCCGGCCTCGCCGCAGTCGCGACGGACGACATGTCCTGCAAGACAGGCTGAAGCCCGGCCCCGCCACGCGTGTGACATGCCCGGAGGGACAGCCTCATCCTGCCCCCGCTCGCGCCTCGTCGTCACCGACCTGCCCCGAAGGACACCTCCACCTCCGACCTCGCGCCCGGCCTCGTCGCCTCCTACCTGCCCCGAAAGACAGCGCCACTCCGGCCTCGCGCGAGCGCCTGGCAGCCGCAGACCTGGCCCGAAGGACAGCTTTTCCGCGCCCGATCTGCCCCCGCGCCCCGTGCGGCGGCCTCGCACCGGCCCCGACACGACCTGGCTCCCGAGACAGCTCGCCGGCCGGGTCCGCCTCGAACCGGCCGGGGGGCGATCTACACCCCTCCGCCCGCCCAGGCTCTGGATCCCCCCAGGCGGAAGGGGATTTCTCGCCGTCTCGCGCTGCTCGCGCATCTCTGGAAGGCCGCCAAACGGCCGCCAGGGCCGGTTTACGGGCGTTTCGGCGTCGACCGTGCACGCGGCGTCGCGCTCGCACCCGGGGACGGCCGGCGCCGGTTTTTCGTCGTCGGCCTGCCGATCGAGCGAGCACTGGCCCCGGCTCCAGGTAGTGTGGTCGCCGCTCGCTGACCGCGGTCTGAGAGGCACACCGAGATGAACCTGAAAGACGTGAATTCGACCCTGACCGAGATCGAAGACGGCCTGATGGGCGGCCTCGCCACCATCGACGTCTTCAGCAAGACCTCCGGCATGTCGGTCGCCGGTATCCGCAGCTCGCCGAAGGCGTGCGCCCTCTTCAACATCCTGTGCGAACGGATCACCGAGGCGCTCAAGAAGTCCCAGCTGCCGGTGCCCGACTTCGTCTATCAGACGCTCCTTCGCCTCGGCGACGAGGGCAACGTCATGATCATCGTCGTCGACCTGACCGACAAGTACCGCATGGGCATGGCCGTCGACTGCCTCAAGGCCCCCCTCGGTATCCTCGTCAGCGTCGTCCTCCCCGACACCATCCCGCGGCTCCGCAACTCGCTGCGCTAGTCGGCCGCGGCTGCGCGCCCGCCCGGCGTCCCCAGCGACTCCGGGCGGTTTCGTCGCGACCGCACGTCGAGCCCGACGCGCCGTAACCGTCGCTCACCTGTCCCCAAGCACAGGCGCCGAGGCGCCGCCGTTCGATCTGTCCCCAAGTACAGGCGACCAGGCGCCGCCGTTCGACCTGTCCCCAAGTACAGGCGTCCAGGCGCCGCCGCATCACCTGCCCATCAGGACAGCCTCACCCTCGCCCGCTCCTCACTGGTTCCAGGCCGACGCCGCGTCGGCGAGCCCGGGGCACTTCTCCAGCAGGTCGGCGCACACGTCCTCGGTCGAGTCCGGCTGGTTCCGCTCGCACGCCTGCCACGCCTCGGCGCGCTCGATGCTGCGATCGGTGCGCAGCGTGAAGCAGCGTTCGACCTCCGCCACCATGGCTGCGCACGTCGACCCGCCCACGTCCTCGACGCAGCCCACGGGTCAATCCGCGACCGAGGCCTCCGACGCCCCCGAGAGCGCCGGCACGCGCCGCGCCGTCCACTGCAGCAGCGAATCGAGCGTCGGGCACAGCGACTGCCCCCATTCGGTCAGGCGGTATTCGACGCGCGGCGGCACCTCGCCGAACACCTCGCGACGCACCAATCCGTCGCTCTCCAGCCGGCGCAGCTGCTGCGCCAGCATCTTCTGCGACACCTCCGGAATGGCGCGTTCGAGCTCCGAATAGCGCAGCACCTTGCCGCCGAACAGGTTGAACAAGATCCGCAGCTTCCAGCGGCCCTCGAGCAGCGCCAGCGCCTCGCCGACCGCCTCCGCGGCCGCGTCCGGCGTCATCGGCTCGGACTTACCTGCGGGTGAGCGGCTCACTTTTTCGTGCGTACTTGTCACGTCACCAGACTAGTCCCATCTTCGCGGTCCGAGCAATCGGCGGCCGGCGAACGACGCGCCGCGCGTGCGCTCGCCCGGAGATCGATCCATGAGCCAGGCCACGCCCCTCTTCTACGATTCCCGCGAATTCACCGGCAAGCGCGTCCTCGTCACCGGGGGCACCCAGGGCATGGGCGCCGCCGTCGTCCGCCGCCTCGCTGCCGGCGGCGCCACGGTCGCCACCACCGCGCGCTCGAGCTTGCCCGAAGGACAGGAGCCCGCCCTGTTCGTACAGGCCGACATCTCCACCCGCGAGGGCGTCGATCGGGTCGTTCGCGCCGTGACCGACGCCTTCGGCGGCCTCGACATCCTCGTCGACAACGCCGGTGGTTCGACCGCCCCCGGCGGCGGCGCCCTCGCCCTCGACGACGATCACTGGCGCCACGACCTCGACCTCAACCTGCTCGCCGCCGTCCGCTTCGACCGCGCCTTCCTGCCCGGCATGGTCGCCCAGCGCCGCGGCATCATCCTCCACGTCTCGTCGATCCAGCGGCGACTGCCGCTCTACGAGTCCACGCTCGCCTACGCCGCCGCCAAGGCCGCCCTCACCACCTACAGCAAGGGTCTGGCCAAGGAGTTCGGCCCCCAGGGCGTCCGGATCAACAGCATCGCCCCCGGCTACGTCGAGACCGCCGCCGCCCACGCCCTCGTCGTCCGCCTGGCCGCCGAGGCCGGCACCGACGAGGCCACCGCCCGCAACGGCCTCATGACCTCGCTCGGCGGGATCCCCATCGGCCGCCCCGGCAAGCCCGAGGAGGTCGCCGAGCTGGTCGCCTTCCTCGTCTCCGACCGCGCCGCCTCGATCCACGGCAGCGAGACCACCATCGACGGCGGCACCGTCCCGGTGGTGTGAACCGCCCGGGCGCCGCGATTCATCACAGGACCTTTCGGGCATGTCCCTTTCGACATGCCCTTGCGGTCTCCTGTGATTCAGCGGACCACGAGCATCCGGATCTCCGACATGTCCTCGACGGCGAAGCGGAGCCCCTCGCGGCCGAGGCCGGAGTCCTTGACCCCGCCGTAGGGCATCGGGTCGGCGCGGAACGACGGCACGTCGTTGATGATCACGCCGCCGACCTCGAGCGAGTCCCAGGCCTGGTACATGCGGTCGATGTCGCGGGTGAACACGCCCGCCTGCAGGCCGAACTTGCTGTCGTTGACCTGCCACAGCGCCTCGTCGAACGAGGCGAACTCCTGCAGCAGCGCGACCGGCCCGAACGCCTCCTCGGCGGCGATCGGCTGGTCGCGCGGCACGTTCTCGAGCAGCGTCGGCGCGATCATCACCCCGTCGCGCTGGCCCCCGCACAGGAGGCGCGCGCCGGCCTTGACGGCGGCGTCGATCCACTCGGAGATCCGGCGCGCCTCCTTCTCGGAGATGATCGGGCCGATGAACGTCTCCTCGTCGCGCGGGTCGCCGGCGCGCAGCTTCATCGTCGCCGCCACCAGGCGCTCGCGCAATTCGGCGTAGATCGGCGTGTGGGCCAGGATCCGCTGCACGCTGATGCAGCTCTGGCCCGACTGATAGAACGCCCCGGTGACCAGCCGCGGCACCGCCTTCTCGAGGTCCGCGGTCTCGTCGACCACGCAGGCCGCGTTGCCGCCCAGCTCGAGCACCACCTTCTTCTTGCCGGCGCGGGCCTTGAGCGCCCAGCCGACCGCGGGCGAGCCGGTGAAGCTGAGCAGCTTGAGGCGGTCGTCGGTGGCCAGCGCGTCGGCGCCGGTGCGCGGGCACGGGACGATCGACCATGACCCTTCGGGCAGGTTCGTCTCGGCCAGCACCTCGCCGATCAGCAGCGCCGAGATCGGGGTCGCGCTGGCCGGCTTGAGCACGAACGGGCAGCCGGCCGCGATCGCCGGCGCGATCTTGTGGGCCGCCAGGTTGAGCGGGAAGTTGAACGGCGAGATCAGCGAGCAGGCCCCGATCGGCACCCGCTTCCACTGCCCGCGGGTGCCTTGCAGGCGCGGGCTGGTGGCCATCGGCAGCACCTCGCCGACCGGCCGCGTCACCTCGGCGGCGGCGGCCTTGAACGTCTCGATGAGGCGGCCAACCTCGCCGCGGGCGTCGCGGATCGGCTTGCCCGCCTCGATGCACAGCACCCGTGCCAGCTCGGCCGCGCGCTCCTCGAAGCGGCGAACGCAGTGCTCGAGCGCCGCCTGGCGGGCGTACGGCGGCAGCGCGGCCATCGCCCGCGTCGTCCCGGCGGCGGCGGCGATCGCCGCGTCGAGCGTGCCAGGGTCGGCCTGGGCCACGCGGGCCGCCTCCTCGCCGGAGAACTTGTCCAGGACGGGCAGGTCGAAGTTGGCCTGCACCGCGCGGCCGCCGAGGAACAGGGGGTATGTCTCGCGGAGCATGCCTCGGTTTACACCACCTCGGGACCGGCAGCGACCGCCCCGCGCAGCAACGCCCCGCGCACGAACACCGCGCGGGCGGGCGCCGCGTCGCGCCGGAACGCCAGCGCGTCGAACAACCCCTCGGCGGCCGCGATCTCCGGCGCGTCGATCACCGCCAGGTCGGCCGCGTGACCCGGCTGCAGGCAACCGAGCTCGGCCGCCATGCCGAGCGCGCAAGCTCCGCCCCGGGTCGCCAGCCACAACAGTTCCTCGGCCGTCGCGGGCGCCCCGGCGATGAGGCTCGCATCATAGGCGCCGGCGATCACCTGGCGCAGCGAGAAGCTGCGGCCCGCGCCGACGTCGGTGCCGAGGCCGACGCGGATGCCCCGCCCGGTGGCCGCGCGCAGGCGCATGCAGCCGCTGCCGAGGAAGAAGTTGCTGTCGGGGCAATGCGCCACCGCCCCGCCGGCGGCCGCCAATCGATCCCACTCGCCGTCCGACAAATGAATGCAGTGCGCGAACAACGAGCGCGGCCCCGACAACCCGTGCGATTCGTACACCTCGAGGTAATCGCGGGCCGCCGGGAACGCCGTCGCAGTGTGCAGCAGCTCGTCTGTATTTTCGGACAGGTGCGTCTGGACATGCAGCCCGTGCGCCTCGGCCAGCCGGCCCGCCGCGCGCAGCAGCTCGGGCGAGCAGCTGAGGGCGAACCGCGGCGTGACGCAGAACCCGAGCCGGCCGTCGTGGCCGTGCCAGCGGGCGATGAGCCGCTCGCAGGCGGCGATCGCCTCCTCGACGCCGACGAGCAGCCCGGGCGGCGCCCCGCGGTCCATCAGCGTCATGCCGACCAGCGCCCGCAGGCCGGACCGGCTCAGCTCCTGGAACAGCACGTCGGTGGCCGCCTCGTGGCTGGACCCGTAGATCGCCGCGCACGTGGTGCCGTGGCGGATCAGCGCCTCGCAGAACTCCCACGCCACCGCGGCCGCGTAGCGCACGCTGTGGAACCGCAGTTCCTCGGGGAACACGGTCCGCTCGAGCCAGCGC
This sequence comes from Nannocystis punicea, assembly GCF_026965555.1. Classification (GTDB taxonomy): domain Bacteria; phylum Myxococcota_A; class Polyangia; order Nannocystales; family Nannocystaceae; genus Nannocystis; species Nannocystis punicea. The sequence continues at coordinate 7,365,091 of NZ_CP114040.1, forward strand.
AGCAGCGGCCCGCTGGCGCTGCCGATCACGCGCGTCTGCGGGAAGTGCACGTGGGTGTCGACGAAGCCGGGCAAGATCACCGCCCCCGGGTACGACTGCGGTAGCGCGCAATCGTTCGGCGCCGGCGCGATCGAGGCGATCCGGCCGTCCTCGCCGATCGTCAGCAGCCCGTCGGCGATGCGCTCGATCTTCGCCTGTCGCGGATCGGGGCACAGCAGACGTCCCCGCAGGACGCGGGCGCGGGACGGGGTTTTCGCGGGGCCGTCGGTGATCGTCGACATCCGGCCGAAGGTGCCCGTTGCCGCCGCCGCGCGCAATCCGGTCCGGCGCCAAAATGCTCGCAGCACGGGTCTCCCGGCGCGCCGAGGACCCGTCTATCCTGCTGTCGTGACCTTCGTGTTCGCGCTCGCAGTCGGCCTCGCCGGCCTCGCGCCGGTGACGGAACCTCTCGATCCATCGCCCCCGCGGCCCGGGGTCTTCGCCGTCGCACCGCCCGATCCGGCGCCGCCCGCGAATCCATCGCCTCACGCGGACGGGATCGTCGGCCACGTGCCCGCAGTGCTGACGCCCACGCTCGTCGGCCTCGAACCGACCGCGCCGGACGCCGCGGCCTCGACGCCCGCGCCCGCGATCCCCTCGCCCACCGCCGTGCAGCTCACGCCGACCGCCCACGCGTCGCCGAAGCCCGCGCCGATGCGCGTCGTGATCGCCGCCCCATCGCCCGCGCGGACCCGCGTCGAGGCCGGTTTGCGGATCCCTCGCGGCTGGGCCTTCGACCTGTCCGCAGGGACATCCGTGCCGCTCGCCGTCGGCGCCGCGTTCCAGGTCGAGGCGCCCGCGCGGGTGCTCGCGCAGCTCGAGGTCGGCGGCTTGCTCGCGCGCTACGTCGACGTGCTCGACGCCACATCCGCGGCGGCGCGGCGCGAGCCGCCGGGCGCCGGGCTCGCGCGCGACGTCAGCCGCAACGCCATGGTCGTGCGCGCCGCGGTCGGCGTCCGGCCGCTGCGCCGCCGGGGCCTCGAGGTGCGCGGCGGCTACACCGTCGTCACGCACGGCCAGAGCCTCGTCGGCCTCGACACGATCGGCGCGCTCGCCGACAGCGAGCTCGGCGGCGACGAGCGCCCGGTGCCGGTGCGTGGCGCACTGCACAATGTGCACTTCGACATCGGCTGGCGATGGGTGATCCGCCGCCACTTCCTCGTGCGGGCCGCGATCGGCTATGTGCACAGTCTGGCCGCCAAAATGCTGGTATCCGACGTCTCAAGCGAGGCCCTCGAGTTGATCCGGCGCACAAACGAGGCGCTCGGACGGATCGCCGAGAACGGCGGCCAGGCCGCCTTGCGAGCGCCTCTGCTGGCGTTACACCTGGGCTACCGCTTTTAGAACTTTGGGACAGGTGATAGATAGCGCCCGCTGCGCGTCGCGGCTGAGCGGACACGCGCGAAGGGCCGGCGGCGCCGCTTGAACGCGCCGCATCGGCCTCGCGGCGCCGCGGTTGGGGCGTGTGTGCGGGTCGGTGCAAGACTGGTCGAGTCCCATGAGCGTCATCATTCCCGATACGGACGCGTCGGGGATCTCGGTGGACATCACGCAGTCGCTGCCTGGTGTCGCGATCATCCCTGCGACCCTGCCTCCGCGGCTCGGTCGGTTCACCATCCTCGAGCGCCTCGGCGGCGGAACGGCGGTCGTCTACGCCGCGTACGACGAGCTCCTCGACCGCAAGGTCGCCATCAAGGTCCTGCCGGACACCGGGTCGAAGGGCCAGATCCGGCTGCTGCGCGAGGCGCAGGCGATGGCGGGCGTGACCCATCCCAATGTCATCACCGTGCTCGAGGCCGGCGTCGTCAAGGGCCAGGTCTACGTCGCCATGGAGCTGATCCGCGGCGCCGCGCTGCCGGCCTGGCTGGCTGGCGGGCCGCGGACCTGGCGCGAGATCCACGACGTCTTCACCCAGGCCGCGCGGGGCCTCGCGGCCGCGCACGGCGTCGGACTCCTGCACCGCGACTTCAAGCCCGGCAACGTCATGATCGACGCCACGGGTCGCGCCTGCGTCCTCGACTTCGGCCTCGTGCGGGCCACGCCCGATCGGCCGGGCCTGCTCGATCTGTCCTCGGGCGCCAGCCAGAGCATGCGGATCCGCGTCGGCGACGACGGGGAGGACATCCTCGGCACGCCCGCCTATCTCGCCCCCGAGCGCTGGCGCGGCGGCGCGGCCGAACCAGCCTCCGATCAATTCAGCTTTTGCGTCGCCCTCTATGAGGCGCTATTCGGCCTGCCGCCGTTCGCCGGCAACGACATCCTCGCGCTCTCGCACGCGATCACCAACGGGCACCTGCGGCCGCCGCCGCGCAACCACGGCGTGCCCGCGTGGCTGGTCGCGGCGCTGATGCGCGGCCTCAAGACCGAGCCGCGCGACCGCTATCCGTCGATGGAGGCGCTGCTCGGCGCGCTCGCCCCGTCGCGCGGGCGGACCTGGCGGGTCATCGGCGCCGCCGTGGCGCTCGCCCTCACCGCCGGCGCCGCCGGCCTCGCCTTCGTGCCCGAGGCCTCCGCCGAGTCGCCGTGCGCCGACGCCGACGCCGACATCGCGCGCGTGTGGGGACCTGCCCAGCGCAACGCAGTCGCCACCGCCCTGCGCGACGCGGCCCCGAATTACGCCGCGGTGCTGTGGCCCAAGGTCGCCGACGAGCTCGACAGGTTCGCCGCCGGGTGGGCCGAGAACCACCGCGACACCTGCCTCGCCGAGCACCAGGGCCGCTACACCGAGGCCTTGCTCGATCGCCAGCGCCGCTGCCTCGACCGCCGGCGCGACGCCTTCGACGAGACCGTCAAGGCGCTGTCGATCGCCGACATGGACATGGCCCCGCGGGCGCTCGCCGCCGCCAGCGACCTCGTGCCGCCCTCGGCCTGCCACGACCTCGCCTTCCTCAAGGCCGAGCCGCCGGCGCCCGACGACGCCGAGCTCGGCGAGCGGGTCGCCGACCTGCGCAATCACATGGCGCGGGCCGAGGCGCAGGCCAAGCTCGGGCGGGTCCACGACGCCGTCGACGAGGCCGTCGACATCGAGACCGCGGCCGAGCAGATCGGCTACGCCCCGCTGCGGGCCGAGGTCGCGCTGCTGCGCGGGCGGCTCTCGCTCAACACGTCCGAAGAGACAGGTCAGGAGCTCGAGTGGCTCACCCGGGCGATGCGCAGCGGCATCGAGTCGCGCGGCGACGCGATCGCGGCCGAGGCCGTGGCCTTGCGGATCGTCGCTGCCAGTCGCCGGCCGGAGATGGTCGGCCGCGCCCTCGCCGACGAGCCGCTCGCCCTCGCCCTCGCCTCCCGCGGCGCCGCCCCCGAGGCTCTGCGCGGCCTCGTCCTGCACAACCTCGGCGTCGCCCACCTCGCCCAGCGCAACCCGACCGAGGCGCGGCGCTACTTCACCGAGGCCCTGAGCGTGCGCCAGGCGGCGCTGTCGGCCGGTCACCGCGACGTCGGCTACACCCTGCTCAACCTCGCCTCGGTCACCGAGCCCGGGGCCGCGCGCGACGACCTCCTCGCGCGCGCGCTCGAGATCTTCGACGCCGAGCTCGGCGTCGTCCACCCGGCTACGATCGAGGCGCGGATCACCGCCGCCCAGCTGGCCGAGCCCGGCGAGGCGTGGTCGATCCTCCAGACCGGCTGCGTCGCGCTCGAGCGGTTCTTGCCCGACGACCTCGTGCGGCGCACGCGTTGTCTGTTCCACCTCGGCCGCGCCGCCACCGAGATCGGCGACGACGACGACGCCGCCTCGGTCTTCCGCGCCGCCGCCGAGCTGTCGGAGATGTCCGGCACGCGCCTGTTCGGCCCCGAGGCCACGCTCCTCGCCGGCTACCGCGGCCTGGCCGGCCCGTTCGACGACGACACCCCCGTGCAGCACCTCCAGGCCACTCTCGGGCGCATGCCGGACAGCACCTGGTCGAGCGACGAGATCGCCGAGCTGCGCCTGGTCCTCGGCCAGAACCTGCTCGTGCGCGGCCGCCCCGTCGAGGCCCGCGCCCCGCTGGCCGCCGCCGTCGCCGAGCTCACCATCCTCGCCGCCGAGGACCCGCACTGGGCCCCGCGCCTGGCCCGGGCCCACCGCACCCTCGCCGAGGCCATGCTCACCGCCACGCCGCCGGCCGTCGCCGCCGCCCGCCCGCACCTCGGCGCCGCGATCAACTTCTACCGCGTCGCCGGCGCGAGCTTCTCCCGCCAGCTGGCCGCGAGCGAGCGCCTGCTGACGCGCGGCGCGCCCCGAGCCAAGCCGCCCGCGAAGCCATGACTCGATGGACATGCTCTTTAGAGCATGTCCTCACGAGAATGTCTCGATAGACATGTCTCCGACGACATGCCTTCTCGCGCGCATCGCACGACCTCCCTGTATTCAGCGGTCTCCTCGCCGAAACAATAAAGGCTAATATCTAGCCCTTTATCGAGCTTTTTTAGCCCATTGGGGTCAAAATACGATCCCTTCAACGGCACGGCTCACCGCCCCGCGCGCGCGAGCAGCTCGGCTCTCGCCCGCGCCTCGCCGCCGCGCCTACGCCGGATCGCAGCCGAACGGCGGCAGCGTCGCCGCCGGCGTCTCGGCGCCGCCCGCCACTCGCTCCGACGTCACGCGCGCCCCGCAGGCCCAGGTCAGGGTCGGGCTGAAGCAGCGCACGCAGGACACGTCGCGGACGATCGCCTCGACGCCCATGGCGACGTTGATGGCCCCCTCGCCGCCGGCGTTGCGCAGCTGCACGTGCTCGATGAGGTTGCCGCGGGCCTTCTCGTACAGGCGGATGGCGTCCCACGTGCCGCGGCGGTCGGTGTCGCCGAAGATCTGCACCGGCCGCTCGGCGGTGCCCTCGACGCGCAGGGTCGCTCCGCCGAATTCGCCGATCCCGAGCGAGAAGCCGTCGTGCACGCGGATCTTCGCGCCCGGGCGGATCGTCAGCGTCGCCCCGTTCTCGACGGAGATCGGGCGCTTCAGGTGGATCGGCACCCCGAAGTCGTGCCAGACCGCGTCCCTGGTGATCTCGCCGCCCTCGACCTGCACCGTCGTCTCGGCGTCGAGCTTGTTGTCGGCCGAGATCATCCCGTACATCTGCGGGCTCACGTCGAAGGCCGGGTGGGAGCGCTCGAACGTGTTGCCGCGGAAGTCGCCGAGGCGGACGTTCGCGCCCTGCAGGGTCACGCCGCCGCCGTTGTCGTGGAAGGTGCAGCCCTTCACGGACAGGCGCGCCTCGTTGTTGGCGTACACCACCCCGCGGTCGGAGCGCTGGCCGCCGTACTCGAACACCACGTTGCTGAAGCTCCCGGTGGCCGAGCGGTAGAGGTTGACCCCGCGCCACGCGTGCGACATCTGCCGCGTCGCCGACGTCAGGACGATCGGCTCCTTGCCCTCCGCCTCGGCGATGAGCGCCGCCGGGTGGTCGTAGCCGACGGTGAAGTACGCGTCGTCGTCGAACTTGAGGACTGTCCCCGGGGCCAGCTCGAGCACCGCCTCGTGCTTGTCGTCGGGGCCCTCGATCTCGATCACCCCGCCGATGACGAACGGCACCTTGGGCACGTCCCAGCGGGCGCGCTCGCGGATCATCCCGCCGAGCACGTGGATCACCGAGTCGGGCGGAAACGTGTTGTCGGGCGCGATCGACCCGGCCGAGCGGGCCGGCAGCAGCAGCGCCGGCGAGCTCACGCGCTCGAGCCGGTTGCCCTTGAAGCTGCTGAGGTGGCCCTTCGACGTGACGTGCACCGCCACGTTCTGGCTGTCGCGCACCGTCGAGCCGTCGATCTTCACGTCGCTCGCCTGCACGTAGATCGCCCCGCGCAGGTCGGTGCCGGCGAACTCGAGCACGAGGCCGGCGATCTCCGAGCCGTCGGCGTGGTCGTACAGCGCGATCCCCTTCCACGCCCCGGGCTTCGCCTGCTCGCCCGCGGCCGTGAAGCGGACCGGCGCCTCCGCCGTGCCGCGCACGTAGAGCGCGGCCGGCCGCTCGAACCCGACCGCCAGCTCGGCGCCGGGCATGAACTGCAGCGTGACCCCGGCCTCGAGCGTCAGCGATCCGTCCTCGACGCGGTAACCCGGGTGCACCGTCACCGACTTGCAGGCCGAGCCGATCACGCGGTCGACCTGCTCGGGCTCGCGGAGCGTCTCCGGGCAGTCGTGGACCTCCGGCCGGCGCGGCGCGGGCGCGGGCGCCTGCACCCGGTCGGGCATGTTCGGGTTCGCCTCGACCTTCTGCGCCTTCTGCTCGCCCGGCCCGCAAGCGAGCGCGACGGCCACGCACCCGAGCCCGAGGAGCGCGGCCGTGGAGCGCTGCCACGCGCTGCGACCGCGGCCACGCCGACGCGCGGGCCCGACAGCGGACGCAGCGGCGGGGGGATGCATCGGCCGAGCATGCCACGCGCGTGCGCGGGCCCGCAAGGCGGACGAGCGCCCCCCAGGCGGTGCTAAACTACGGCCGTGGCCTCCCGCAAGTCCGCGCCCGCCGTCACGGAGCCGACCATCCGTGTCCGCCGGATCCACCGCCGCGACCTCAACAAGGTGTGGGAGTTCCTCAAGCGCGTGTTCCGCTCGGTCAACCGCGAGACCGTCGAGTACCAGCGCCCCCGCACCAAGACCCGCTTCCTCGAGATCTACGAGGAGGAGGGCATCGAGCAGCTGCTGTTCGAGATCCACGAGGGCGAGGCCCCTGTGATCGTCGGCTACGCCGAGTGCGCCTACGAGGTCATCGGCTCCGACAATTGGATCAACGAGCGCTACTTCGAGAGCCGGGACATGCGCCCGCTGTTCGTCGAGGAGATCGCCATCCACCCCGACTACCAGGGCCGCGGGATCGGCAGCTTCGTCATCGAGCAGCTCGAGCACCTCGCGCGCGTGCGCGGCTGTACGCACCTCGTGCTCGAGGTCGCCGCCAACAACAAGCGCGCGCTCCAGTTCTACCGCGCCCGCAGCTTCTCCCAGATCGACGCCGCCATCTTCCTCGCCAAGAAGGTCGTCAGCGAGCCCGAGCTGCTGCCGCCCCGCACCCTCCGCAGCGGCGGCCTCGACCCGGGGCCCGCGGCCGAGGCCGAGGCCGAACCCGAGCCCGAGAGCGAGGAGCCGGAGGACGCGGAGGACCTGTCCGAAGCGACCGGTCCCGACGCACAGGAACCCGAGGACATGCCCGAAGAGGCAGCCGAGCCCGAGCCCGAGCCCGAGCCCGCTCCCGCCCTGGCCGCCAAGCCCGCCCGCGCCCGCCGCACGCGCCCCCGCAAGGCCTAGCGCAGCCCTCGCGGTCCTCGACGACGCTGGCCGCGTCGCTCGTCGGTTCGCTCGCATCGTCTCGCTCGACGATCGCTCGAAGCGCCCGACATGCTCTCGTCGCCCCGCCTGTCGAGGTCGCGCCAGCTCGCCCGCCTCACAGCGAGATCTTGCGACCGAGCACGATCTTCGGCGGGAAGCGAGCCGCCCGCACAGCGTCGGCCAGGCAGTCGCCGAGCGCACCCGGGGTCGCCGGCACCGCGCGCATGACCGCCCCGTTCGACCCGATGGCGTAGTCGACCTCGATCGCCGGCCCGCCCACGGCCTTGTGGATCCTGCGGCATTTCTTCGCCGCGAGCTCGATCTGCCGCAGCGGATCCGCCGGCCTCGACGGCTGCGTCGCGGACTGCACCGGCCGGGCGACCTCCGACGCGAGCGGCGGCAACTCCGGCTCCGGCGGCGGCGGCGAGCCAGGCGGCTCCGCTCGCACCTCCGGCACGGACGACGGCGGCGCGGCAGGCGGCGCCGTCACGACCGGCTCCGCCTGCTTCGTCGCGGGCACCATCGGCTCGCCCGTCACCGGGGCCGCGACCGCCTCGCCCGCGATCGTCGGGCCGGCCGCCTCCTCCCGGCCGCGCAGGACGATCGCCGCCACGAGCACGAGCAGCGTCACCACGCCGACGCCCGCCGACAGCCTCAACCAGCGCGACGACTGCGCTCGCTGCGACATCGCCGTCGCGCTGGTCTGCCGCGTCGAAGCGCCCGGCGTGAAGTCGTCCTGCCCGACGCCCTGCGCTCCCCGCCTCTCGATCGCGCTCGCGCTCGGCAGCGGCACGTTCACAGTCACGCTCGTCGCGGCCTGCAGCGCCGCCGCCAGCTCGGGCGCCTCCTCGCTCAGCACCACGCGCAGGGCGGCCGCCAGCGCCCGCATCGATTGAAACCGTTCGTCCGGCCGCTTGGCCAGGGCCGTCAGCACGATGTCCTCGAGGTTCGGCGAGATCCCCGGCGCCAGCGACGACGGCCGCGGCGGAGGCGTGTCGCACTGCGCCATCGCCACCTTCAGCGGCTCGCCGGTGAACGGCACCCGGCCGGTCAGCAGCTTGAAGAGCAACACCCCGAACGAGTACACGTCGCTGCGGCGATCGAGGTGCTCGTTGCGGACCTGCTCCGGCGACATGTAGCTCGGCGTCCCGAGAGTGATGCCGGTCCGCGTCAGGTCGGAGCCCTCCTCGACGCGGGCGATGCCGAAGTCCAGCAGCTTGCACCGCTCCTCGCCGTCGCGCCGCCGCGCCAGGAACACGTTCGCCGCCTTGAGGTCGCGGTGGATGAGCCCCGCGTCGTGCACCACCGCCACCGCCTCGGCGATCTGCAGCGCCCACAGGCAGCCGTGATGGACCCCGAACGGCCGCTTCTCGCGGGCCCGCAGGCGCGTGTCGAGGTCCTCGCCGTGCAGCAGCTCCATCACGAAGTACACCACCCCGGACGGATCTTCGCCGTACGAGTAGATGTCGACGATGTTCGGGTGGTCGAGCGACGCGATCATCTGCGCCTCGCGCAGGAAGCGTTCGACGTGCTCGCGCTCGGACGCCAGCCGCGGATGCAGCACCTTGAGCGCGCAGGCCCGCTTGAGCCGGAGATCCTCGCCCGCGAACACGCAGCCCATCCCGCCGTGGCCCAGCAGGCGCACCACCTGGTAGCGCCCCTCGAGCACGACCCCGGCGAGGTCCAGCGGCGCGTCGCTCGCCATCAGCCGACCCTCCGCGATCCGCTGCGCGACGACGGCGACATCGCGTCGGCGCCGCCTGCGAGTCTCCGCGTCCCCAGCGACGCCGAGGCATGGCCGCGGGGCGCAGCGGCTCTCTCGCCGATGTCGAAGCGGGCAGGTGCCATCAATCCATCGGTAGTTGTACCCGACGGCCGATCCGTTGCGGCGAATCCGATTTCGCCAGGCCCGCAGGCCGCACGGCCGGGATCCTCGGGTCCTGCCTGGCACCTCGCCTGCGCATCGCGGCTCGCCGGAGCACCGCGTCCGCCGCTGTGTTAGCGTCCGCCGCGTGCCCGAGCCGGACCCAGCCTCGCACATCGAAGCCCGCGGCCTCGGCGTGCGCTTCCCTGGCGGCGTGCAGGCCCTGAGCGGCCTCGACCTGGTCGTCCGCCGCGGCGAGCTGCTGGTCGTCATCGGCCCCTCGGGCTGCGGCAAGTCGACGTTCCTGCGCGTCGCGGCCGGACTCGCGCCCGCCAGCGAGGGCACCCTCACCGTCGCCGGCGAGGCCCCCGAGCGGGTCCGGGCCCGCCGCGCCGTCGCCTTCGTGTTTCAGGACCCGACCCTGCTCCCGTGGCGCAGCCTGCACGCCAACGTCCGGCTCCCGCTCGAGCTCGCGCGCGTCCCGTCGGCCGAGCAGAACCTCGCCGCCGACGCCGCGCTCGCGCTCGTCGGCCTGTCGGAGTTCGCCGCCGCCGGCCCGGCCGCGCTCTCGGGCGGCATGAAGATGCGCGCCTCGCTGGCCCGCGCCCTCGTCACCCGCCCCGAGCTGCTCCTCCTCGACGAGCCGTTCGGCGCCCTCGACGAGCTCACCCGCGAGCGCCTCAACGACGAGCTGCTGCGGCTGTGGGAGCGCGACCGCTTCACCGCCGTCGCGGTCACCCACAGCGTCGCCGAGGCCGTCCTGCTCGGCGACCGCGTCGTCGTCCTCTCGGCCCGCCCCGGCCGGATCGTCGCCGACATCCCCGTCCCGCTGCCGCGCCCGCGCCGGGCCGCCCTGGTCGGCGCCCCCGAGTTCGCCGCCGTCGCCGCCGAGGTCCGCGCCCGCCTCCGCGCCGCCGCCCCGCCTGACCCATCGGACCTGTCCGTTCGCACCTGACCGTTCCGCCCTGGTCGTTCGAACCTGTCCGTTCGAACCTGTCCTTTCGCCCCGTTCGCCCCTCGCCCTCCTCCCGCGCTTCCCTCCTGTCCGTTCGCACCTGTCCCCTCGCTCCGTTCGCCCCTCGCCCTCCTCCCGCGCTTCCTTCCTGTCCGTTCGCACCTGTCCCTTCGCCCCGTTCGCCCCTCGCCTCCGCACCTCTCGCGCATGTCCCTCGCATCGGCCGCTCGAGCCGCCTTCCCGCCGCTCCTCGTCTTCCTCGCCTTCCTCGGCCTGTGGCAGCTCGCCTGCGTCGCGCTGGCGCTGCCGGCCTACCTCGTGCCCGCCCCGGCCGAGGTCGCGCGCGAGGCCGCCGCCCACGCCGATGCCCTGGCCGAGGCCGCGCTCCTCACCGCCGTGGGCGCTCTCGGCGGGCTGGGGGCCAGCCTCGTCGTCGGCGGCCTCGTCGCGGTGCTGTTCTCGCAGTCGCAGACGGCCGCGCGCAGCCTCTATCCCTACGCGATCTTCCTGCAGACCGTCCCGATCGTCGCCGTCGCCCCGCTGATCGTCGTGTGGTTCGGCACCGGCCTGCAGAGCGTCGTGCTGACCGCCGCGATCCTGAGCGTCTTCCCGATCATCACCAACGGCACCACCGGCCTCGTGCGCGTCGACCCCCAGCTGCTCGAGCTGTTCGCCATGAGCGACGCCTCGCGCCTGCAGCTGCTGCTCAAGCTGCGCCTGCCCGGCTCGCTGCCCTACTTCGTCGCCGGCGCCAAGATCAGCGCCGGCCTGGCCGTCATCGGCGCCATCGTCGGCGAGTTCTTCGCCGGCTTCGGCGCCGACGACCTCGGCCTCGGCGCCCTGATCTTGCAGACCTCCGGCCGCCTGCAGACCGCCTACCTGTTCGCCGCGATCTTCAGCGCCACCCTGCTCGGCCTGGTCCTGTTCGGCGCCGTCGCCCTGCTCGGCGAGCTCGCCCTCCGCCGCTGGCGCGGCCGCGAGCTCGCCGTCCACTGAAATTTATCAAATGGTCCTCCAGGACATGTCCTCATGGACATGTCTTACAGTCCGTCGCGCAGGCCGCCCCCTCATCCAGGGGCGCGATCCCCCTCGCCTGCCGGCTCGCCGCCATTTGCGATCTCTGCCCCTCAGGACATGTCCTCCAGGGCATGTCCTCACGGTCATCGCCGCCGCACCACCTCGTTTCGCGGACGCCGTCCGCCTCGCTGCCGGCATCCTCGATCTGTCGGGCCGAACGACCCGCCCCCTTCTCGAACCAGACTCGTTCGCCGCCTCACTCGTCGCGGCGCGGCACCACCCGCCCGACCGCGCGCACGCGCAGGGCCGTCAGCGGCGCCCCGCTGACGCGGTCGACCAGCGTCGGCTCGATCGGCCGCCCCGTCGCCGCGTCTTCGAGGTGGGTCGGCGGTGGGTCGTCGCGGGCGAACTCGTCGCCCCACTGCATCAGCGTGATGATCACCGGCCGCAGCCCGCGGCCCTTCGCCGTCGGCACGTACTCCTCGCGCGGCGGGTGCTCGCGGTAGGCCCGGCGCTCGAGGATCCCCGCGTCGACCAGGTGCTCCAGCCGGGCCGTCAGCGTCGCCCGCGGGATCTGCAGCCGCGCCTGGAACGCCTCGAAGCGGGTCACCCCGAGCAGCGCGTCGCGCACGATCAGCAGCGTCCACGGATCGCCGACGACGTCGAGCGCCCGCGCGATCGAGCACTCCATCCGGTCGAGTCGCTTGCGCCGCACGGGGCCCGTTGTATCACGCCCGGGCCGGACCTGTCCGAAGGGGCAGCGAGCACAGCGCCGTCGCCAGGCCGCCGGCGATCATCACCCACCAGACCCGCTCGAACCGCACCAGCGCGTCGGCCGGCCCGCTCGCCCCGGCCGTCAGGCCGATCGCCAGCGCCACCCCGAGAGTGCCCGCGAACTGGCGCAGCGCCTGGTTGACCGCCCCGCCGACCCCGAGCCGGTTCGGCGGCAGCGCCTGGCCGACCACGCTCGACAGCTGCGGCAGGCACAGCGCCACCCCCGTCCCGGTCAGCAACATCGACGGCAGGTAGTCGATCGCGTAGTTCGCCTCGCCGGTCAGCATCGCCAGCCGCCACAGCCCACCGAGGGCGAACGCCAGGCCGCCGGCGATCAGCAGCGGGCGCTGGCCGATCCGCGCCGCCAGCCGGCCGAACCGGGCCGACGTCGCGGCCACCAGCAGCGGCCCGGGCGCGACGCCGAAGCCCGCCGCGAGGATCGACCAGCCCCACACCTGGGTGAGGAACAGGACGCTGGCCAGGAACATCGCCGTGAACGCCACGCCGAACGTCAGCGTCGCCGCGTTGGCCCAGCGGAAGTTGTTCGCCGCGAACAGCGACAGGTCGATCGTCGGCGCCGGCGTGCGCGCCTGATGGATCACGAACACCGCCAGAGTCGCCAGCCCGGCCACCAGCGCCGCGATCGTCTCCCGCGACGTCCAGCCCCACGACTCCCCGAGCACCAGCGCCAGAGTCACCAGCACCGCGCCGACCACCAGCAGCAGCACCCCCAGCGGCGCCGGCACCACGCTGTCCGGGTCGCGCGACTCCGCCAGCCGCCCGCGGCCGAGCCCCACCGTCACCAGCCCCACCGGCAGGTTGATGACGAACACCCACCGCCAGCCGCACGCCTCGATCAGCGCCGCGCCGAGCGTCGGCCCGACCGCCCCCGCCATCGCCCCCGTCGCGCCCCACACCGCCAGCGCCACCGGCAGCCGCTCGCGCGGCGTCGCCCGCATCACCAGCGCCAGCGACGACGGCACCAGGGCCGCGCCGCCGACCGCCTGCAGCACGCGCGCCGCCACCAGCAGCCACGGCGTCGGGGCCGCTGCGCACAGCAGCGACGCCAGCGTGAACGCCAGCGACCCGCCGAGGAACGTCGCCTTGTGACCCCAGCGATCGGCCAGGCGCCCGAGGGGCACCAGCGCCGCCGCGAACACGATCGTGTACGCGTTCAGCACCCACGACAGCTCGGCCGTCGGCACCGCCGGGAACGTCACCGCGATCGACGGGAACGCCACGAACAGCACAGTGGTGTCGAGGAACACCGCGAACACGGCGAGGCTGGCGACGAACAGCGGCGACAAGCGGACGACATCCATGCGTTCAATGATTGAACTAACTGTCGCCCGATCGCAACCACTCGCCGCGCGAATCCGAGCACCGCAAATCTACCGAACTCACGCGCTCGTCCCTTGCCGATTCCATATGACGACCATAATCTAAAAACCCATCAGGAGCACAACGATGCGGTACAGGACATTCGGTCGTCGCACAGGCCTACGCGTCTCCGAGCTCGCGCTCGGGACCGGCAACTTCGGCACTGGTTGGGGTCACGGCAGCCAGCCCGACGAGGCGCAGCGGATCTTCACCGCCTACGCCGAGGCCGGCGGCAACTTCATCGACACCGCCGACATCTATCAGTTCGGCCAGTCGGAGCAGCTGCTCGGCGACTTCCTCGCGGCCGAGCGCGACCGCTTCGTCGTCGCCAGCAAGTACACCCTCGGCACCGGTGGAGGCCTGCACGCCACCGGCAACAGCCGCAAGACCATGATCGCCGCGCTCGAGGCCAGCCTGCGCCGGCTCAAGACCGATCGCCTCGAGCTGTACTGGGTCCACTTCCCCGACGGCCTGACGCCGATCGAAGAGATCGTGCGCGGCCTCGACGACCTCGCGCGCGCCGGCAAGATCCTCTACGGCGGCCTGTCGAACTTCCCCGCCTGGCGCGTCGCGCGGGGCGATGCGCTCGCCGAGCTGCGCGGCTGGACGCCGCTCGCGGGCATCCAGATCGAGCACAGCCTGGTCGAGCGCACCGCCGAGCACGAGCTGCTGCCGATGGCCGACGCGCTCGGGCTCGGCGCGGCCCTGTGGTCGCCGCTCGGCGGCGGCTTCCTCACCGGCAAGTACCGCACCAGCGACGAGGGCCGCCTGAAGGGCCTCGGCATGCTGGTCCACACCGAGAAGACCGCCCGCGAGACCGCCGTCCTCGACGTCGTCGTCGCCGTCGCCGCCGAGGCCGGCGTCGCGCCGATCCAGGTCGCCCTGGCCTGGTCGCTGGCCCACGCCGCCGCCGCTCCGACCGCGCGGATCCCCATCCTCGGGCCCCGCACCCGCGAACAACTCGACGCCGCCCTCGCCGCCCTCACCCTCGAGCTCTCGCCGGCCCAGCTCGCGCGCCTCGACGCCGCCAGCGCGATCCCCCTCGGCACCCCGCACCGGCAGGTCCAGGACAACCAGGCGCGGATCACCGGCGGCAACCCCGAAAGCCTCGTCCCCCCGCCGATCCCGGTCGCGTGAGCTCGAGCCGCGACTCGCTCCGCCCCGTCGCACGCTCGACCTCCGAACGACGCGGCGGAGCGCGCACGCCCGCGCCGATGCAGCGCGGTCGCTGGGACGCGAGCGCCGTCCGTCGCGGCGATCGGGCAGCGCCCTTCAGGACAGGATCGCTAGCCCGGGCTCGCTCCGCCCGTCGGCCACGGGTGGCCGTGCCAGTGTCAGCCTTGTCGGTGGAACGCCGGTGTCGTCCGCCGATGCCAGCGATCCACCGCCTTCACATGCTCCTGAGGACATGTCTTTAAAAACATGTCCATACAGACATAGAAGCCCCTCGCCTCCACCCGCACGGCCGAGGCCGCTGGTGCGTCCATGGCGCTCCGGTGTACTCTTCGGGCATGCGCGCTCCGCTCCGATTGGCCCCGCCGCGCCCGTGGTTCGGCGCCCTCGCCCGTCTCGTCGTCGCCTGCCTCGCCCTCTTGCTCGTCACCTGCGCCCGCGAGCAGGACCCGCAGCGGGTGCGGATCGCCCTCAACTGGTTCCCCGAGGTCGAGCACGGCGGTTACTTCGCCGCCCTCGTCCACGGCTACTACAAGGAAGAGGGCCTCGACGTCGAGCTCGTCCCCGGGCGGCCGGAGGCGCCGGTGCTGCCGCAGGTCGCGGCCGGGCGGGTCGAGTTCGGCGTCGCCGACGGCAGCGAGATCCTGCTCGCACGGGGCCAGGGCGCCCCGGTCGTCGCCCTCGTCGCCGGCCTGCAGAAGAGCCCGCGCTGCATGATGGTCCACGAGGCCTCGGGCATCACCGACCTCAAGGATCTCCAGGGCGGCAGCGTGCACATGAGCGTGCGCGAGCCGTTCGCCAGCTTCCTGCGCGCCCAGTACCGCTGGCCCGAGAGCGTCCAGATCGTCCCCTACAGCGGCAGCGTCGCCCCGTTCTTGCTCGACCCCAGGGCCGTCCAGCAGGCCTACGTCTTCAGCGAGCCGATCATCGCCGAGTCCGAGGGCGCCAAGGTCCGCTGCATCCTCGTCGCCGACCTCGGCTTCAACCCCTACGCCAGCGTCCTCGTCACCTCCGAGTCGCTGCTGGCCAGCCGCCCCGAGTTGGTCTCGCGCATCACCGCCGCGACCCTGCGCGGCTGGGAGCAGTACCTCCGCGACCCGAGCGCCGCCAACGCCGAGATCCGCGCCCGCAACACCGAGCTCAGCCCCGAGATCCTGGCCAAGGGCGCCACCGCCCTCAAGCCACTGGCCGCCCCCCCGGGCGCCACCATCGGCGCCATGGACCCCGCTCGCTGGCAGGCCCTCGCCGACCAACTCGAGACCCTCGGCCTCCTCACCCCCGGCGCCGTCGACCCGAAGACCGCCTTCAACTCCGAGATCGGCCGCCAGAAGAAGTAGCGCGCCCGGGTCAGGCGCACTGAAGGCACTCGCCGGGCCGGCCCGGCTCTCTGGCGACAGAACGCCGTGCGACGGGCCTCGGCCCCGGAGTCCTTTCGGACATATCCGTAGGAACATGCCCTGAAAGACATTCCCTTGAAGACATGTCTCTTCGTGCCGCCGATGGTTCGCGCCACGGCTCACCGCAACGGCAGCATGTCTCAAAGACCAGGCGCTCGGCCGCGCGCCGCACGTGCCGATCGCCGCGACCGATCCACCCCGCACCTCGCCCGCCGCCTCGAGCTCGTCCGCGCCACGGCCGGCCCCGCAATCCCCCCGTCTGTCTCAAAGACCAGGCTTGCGGCGGCCGCGAGTTGCAGCGACCGGTCCCACCGACAGCGCGAACCGCACGGCCCACGCACACCGTGGCTCGCCCTGCGCGCGGGCGACCGTCCGAGGGTCGTCGGTTGACGACCCTCGCCCCCGCGGGCGACGATTGTCGGGGTCAGGACTCTCGCTTGCTCGCCCTCGCCGCGCTGGTGTTCGCCCGTCTCTCGTTCGCCGCGCCGCCGGTCGACTTGACCTGGCAGGCCCCGCGCGAGTGCCCGACCGCCGTCGTGGTGACCGACATGGTCGCCGGGCTGTTGCGGCAGCCTGCCGGCGACCTCGGGCCCGGCCGCGCCGTCGCCCGCGCGACCGTCACCCGCGGAGCGGCTGGCTGGGAGCTGCGGCTCGAGCTGCACGGGCGCGGCGGCGACTATCGCCGGACCGTCCGCGCCGAGACCTGCCAGCTGCTCGCGCGGGCCACCGCCCTCCTGATCGCCATCCACCTCGACCCCCTGGCCGTCACCCGCGGCCTGCCCGCCACCGTCGCGCCCGCGCCCCCGGACCTGTCCTCGAGGACATCCACGTTCCTCCCGCCGAGGACCGCCCCGCCGGCCGACCTGTCCCCGAAGACATCACCGGCCTCGCCGCCCGATCCGTCGCCGAGGCCGACCCCGCCGGTCCTGCCGCCCGACTCGCCCGGGCACCCCTGGCCCTCGCCCGACCTGTCCCCGCAGACAGCTGGCGCGTCGTCCTCCGACATGTCCCCGAGGACAGGCGCCGCGTCGTCCTCCGACCTGTCCTCGCAGACAGCCCGCGGGTCGCCGTCCGACCTGTCCTCGCAGACAGCCGCCGCGGTCCCCGCCCCGCCGGACCTGACCGCTGCGAGCGCCGCCATCGTCCCGGCTCCGTCCGACCTGTCCGCCTGGACAGACCCGCCCTCGCCCGCGCTCGCGGCCCCGCTCCAGCCGATCGGCCCCGCTAGCCCGCAGGTCCCCGAGGACATGTCCGAAGAGACAGCCTATCTCGAGGCCGCCCCTTCGCCGCGGCCCGCGACCCGGCCGCCCGTCCTCGGCCACCTCCGCCTCGAGGGCGGCCTCGACGTCGGCGTCCTCCCCGCGGCCGGAGCCCTCGCCGGAGTGTTCGGCGGCGTCACCTGGCCGCGCCTGCGCCTCGAGGTCGGCCTCGTCGGCGCACCGCTGCGGGTCCGCTCGGTCCAGGGCGACCGCCCCGGCGGCCGCTTCGACCGTCTCGCCGCGGTCGTGCGGATCTGCCCGACCTGGCACCCGCGCCCGCTCCTCGCCGTGCACCTGTGCGCCGGCGGCGAGGTCGGGGCGCTCCGCGGCGTGGGCCTCGGCGTCGACGTCCCGCGCCCCCAGTGGGCGCCCTGGGCCAGCCTCTTCCTCGGCCCGGCGCTGCGCTGGCGCGTCACCGGCGTGGTCGGCCTGTGGCTGGGCGTCGAGGCCCTGGTCGCCCTCAACCGCCCGATCTTCACCGTCCAGGCCGGCGAGGAAGAGGTGTTTCGCGGCGGCCGCGCGGGGGTGCGCGCCTCGTTCGGCCTCGACCTGCAATTCGGCGCACGGAATCGCTGACCCGCGGAGACAGACCCGATCGTGCCGCTCTCCCAGGCAGCTCCCCCCGACTTCGCCGCCGTCTACCGGGCGAACTACGGCTTCGTCTGGCGCACGGTGCGGCACCTCGGCGTCGATCCGGCCCGGGTCGACGACGCTGTCCAGGACACCTTCCTCGTCGTCTACCGGCGCCTGCCCGAGTTCGCCGGCCGGGCCGCCCTGCGCACCTGGTTGTTCGAGATCGCGCGGCGGATCGCCAGCCGCTACCGCCGCAGCGCTGCCCGCGAGGAGCCGCGGCGCTGCGCCCTGAGCGAGGCCGAGCTCGTCGCGTCGGCGGCCGAGGCTCCGCTCGCGCAGGCCGAGGCCGCCGCGATCCTCCAGGGCTTCCTCGACGGCCTCGACCGCGACCAGGCCGTCGTCTTCGTCATGACCGAGCTCGAGCAGTGGCAGGCCCCCGAGATCGCGGCCGAGCTCGGCGTCAACCTCAACACCGTCTACTCGCGGCTGCGCGCCGCTCGTCGCGAGCTCGACCGCATGGTCCGCCGCCTCGACGCCCGCGACCGCCGGGCCCGCCCGCGCCGCGGCGCCCAGGTGCTCGCGGCGCTGGTGATGGTCGGCCCGCCGTGGCCGCCACCGTGGCGCCTGGCCGCCCCGCGCGACGCACAGGTCGTCTCGGACATGTTCTCATGGACATGGCCGATCGATCCCAGCGCGACCCCGACTGTCCTCGCCGCCGGCAGCCCGGCCTTCGGCCTGTCGCTCGCCGGCGTCGGCCTCGGCGCCGTGCTGGTGTTCGGCCGCCCCGCGCCGCCCGAGCCCGTGCCTCCCGTAGCCGCCGCCGCCCGCGAGCCCGCGCCCGCGAGCGCACGCACCGGCGCCCTCCTCGCCGCCGAGCAGCCTTCGCCGCCGATCGAGGTCGCGGCCGCCGTTCTCGCCCCACGCGCCGCCGACCGAGCGCTCGACGGCATCGGCGCCCCGCACGGCCTGCCGACCACCCGCCCCGTCGGGCCCTCGCTGGCCGCCGAGGTCACGCTGCTCGAGTCGATCCGCGCCGCCCTCCTCGCCGCCGACGACCGCACCACCCTCGAGCTGGTCGCGCGTCACCAGCAGCGCTTCCCGGCCGGCGTGTTCGTCGAGGAGGCCGCCGCCGCCGCCATCGAGGCCCGCTGCCGCCTCGGCGAGCACGACCGCGCCCGCCGCGAGGCCGCCGCCTTCGTCGCCCGCTGGCCCGCCTCCGCCCTGGCCGCCCGGGTGAGCGCGCTGTGCCGCTCCTGATCGACGCCCGCAGGACCTCCGCCCAGCGACCCGGTCCAGAGCGACGTGAGCCCTTCAGGACATGTCGAATGGGAAATGTCTAATAAGACATGACCTATCAGACATATACAAAGCTCATGCCGCTCCTGAGCGAGGCCCGCAGGACCTCCGCCGAGCGACCCCGGCCCAGAGCGACATGAGCCCTTCAGGACATGTCGAATGGGAAATGTCCAATCGGACATGACCCATCAAACATGCCGCTACTCGACAAGACCTACTCGAGCAGCGCGAGCAGGTCGTTGCGGGTGATCGCCGCCGCGCCCGCTGCGTCCTCGAGGGCCGCCTGGGCGATCGCCCGCTTGCGGGCCTGGAGGGCCAGGATTCGCTCCTCCACCGTCTC
The DNA here is from genome assembly GCF_026965555.1 of Nannocystis punicea. Classification (GTDB taxonomy): domain Bacteria; phylum Myxococcota_A; class Polyangia; order Nannocystales; family Nannocystaceae; genus Nannocystis; species Nannocystis punicea. The sequence goes on from NZ_CP114040.1 coordinate 7,384,392, forward strand.
CTCGGCGACCAGGCGGTGCACGATCACCGGGCGCTCCTGGCCGATCCGGTGGGCGCGGTCGGCGGCCTGGTCCTCGACGGCGGGGTTCCACCACGGGTCGAGCAGGAACACGTGGTCGGCCGCGGTCAGGTTCAGGCCGGTGCCGCCGGCCTTGAGCGAGATCAGCATCACCGGCGGCCCGTCCGGGTCCTGGAAGCGCGTCACCACCCCGGCGCGGTCGCGCGTCGAGCCGTCGAGGCGGCAGAACGAGAGCCCTGCCGCCCGCAGCCCCGGCTCGCACAGGTCGAGCAGGCTGGTCCACTGCGAGAACACCAGCGCCTTGTGGCCCTCGGCGATCGCCTCGGTCAGCGTCTCGAGCAGCAGCTCGAGCTTCGACGAGCGGCGGGCCGATTGGCCCGGCACCAGCGCCGAGTGACAGGCCGCCTGGCGCAGGCGCAGCAGCGCCTCGAGGGCCGCCAGCACCCCGCCGCCGGCCTGCAGCTGGGCCACCACTTCCTCGTGCGTGGCCGCGCGGACCGCCTCGTACACCGCCCGCTCGCGCGCGTCGAGCGTGCAGCGCAGCACCACCTCGGTGCGCGGCGGCAGCTCGCGCGCCACCTCTTGCTTGCGCCGGCGCAGCACGAACGGCGCGATCCGCCGCCGCAGCAGCCGGGCCGCCGCCTGGTCGCCGTCGCCGATCGGCCGGCCGAAGCGCTCCTGGAAGTCCGCGCGCCCGCCGAGCAGCCCCGGGTTGATGAAGTGGATCTGGCTCCACAGCTCGTCGAGGCGGTTCTCCACCGGCGTGCCCGTCATCGCCAGCCGCCAGCCGACCTGCAGGCCGAACGCCGCCCGCGCGACCTGGCTCTCGGGGTTCTTGATCGCCTGCGCCTCGTCGAGGATCACCGCGTCCCAGCGCTCGCCGGCCAGCGCCTCGGCGTCGAGCCGCAGCAGCGCGTAGCTGGTGAGCGTGAGGTCGGCCTGCGGATCGAGGCGCCGCTTGGGCCCGTGGTACACGCTGACCCGAAGGCCAGGTCGGAACTTCTCCGCCTCCGCGGCCCAGTTGTGCAGCACGCTGGTCGGCGCGACCACCAGCGTCCGCCCCCGCACCGCGCACAGCGCCTGCAGCGTCTTGCCGAGGCCCATGTCGTCGGCGAGCAGCGCCCCGAGCCCGGCCTCGCGGAGGAACGCCAGCCAGTCGACCCCGCGCCGCTGGTACGGCCGCAGCTCGACCTGCAGGTCGGCCGGCAGGCGCGACTCGGGGATCGCCTCGAAGCCCTCGACCAGCGCCGCCAGCCCGGCCAGCTCCGGCGGCGGCGGGTGGTCGAGCGCGCGGCACAGCTCGGCCAACGCCGGCCGGGTCCAGGCCGCCGGCTCGCCGCCCTGCTCGCGCGCGGCCAGCAGCAGCGCCACCTCCGACCCGAACCGCGACAACCAGTCGACCGGCAGCGGCGCCACCCCGCCGTCGTCGAGCACCACTTCGCTCGCGCCCGCCTGCCACGCCTCGAGCACCCGGCGCGCGTCCGCCTTCGAGACATGTTCCAAAGAACCTGTCTCGAAGGCAATGCCCAATCGGCCACCCTCGCCGGCGACCACGCGGGCGTGCAGCGGCCCCTTGCGCACGAACTCGCGGTGCGACTCGCCGACGACCTCGCCGCCGTCGAACCCGCGCATGGCCTCGGCCAGGCCGACCGCCAGCGGCCCGACGGCGCTGGTCGTGCGCCCGAACTGCAGCCCGAGCTCGGCGAGCCGGCGCACCAGCGACGCCTCGGCCAGGGCGTCGCGGCGCGGCACCTCGCGCCCGCGGATCACCAGCCGCCCGGCCTCGACCCGCGCCGCCTCGGGCGTCCCATAGACCAGGACCGGAAGGACAGACATCCCCGTGCCCGCGCGACCGACCTCGAACACCACCCGCGGGCGCGCGTCGGACAGCACCGGCAGGCGGTCGGTCTTCTCGCGGAAGCCCTTGACCCGCGCGCGCAGGGCCGGGATGGCCTCGGCCACCAGCTCGCCGGCGCGCTCGGGCGGGAAGTGCAGCCCGGTGCGCAGCTCGGCCGCCTCCTTGGGCCCGATCCCGCCGTTGTCGAAGCAGCGCAGCACGTCGCCGCACAGCACCACCCCGCTGGCCGCGAACACCTCGGTGATCGTCGGGTCGCGGACGATGTACAGGCGGAACCCCTTGCCGCCCTCGAACGCCGCGACCCGCCCGTGGTAGCCGGCCGGCTCGGCCCCGGCGGTGATCTTCTTGCCGTCGAGGGTGATGTCCTCGCAGCCGGCCAGCGCCGGCAGCAGCTTGCGCGTGATCACCGGCGCCAGCCCGCCGCGCTTGTAGATCCCCAGCGCCCCCTCGGCCTCGAGGTCGGCCGCGGTCGCCACGATCCCCGGGCCCTCGACCTTGCCGCCGGTGATCGCCCCCAGGCTGTGGCCGAGCGGCGTCTCCTTGCCTTCGGGACCTGTCCCTTCGGACACCCGCACTCGCACCAGCTCGAGCCCGCCCTCGGCCCGGCGGAAGCGGTAGCCGACCCGGCCCGCGCGCTCGCTGCCCCGCGGCATCGCCTCGCCGGCCTCGACCGCGCGCTGCAGGGCGATCGCCGCCGCCGCGACGTGGAAGCAGCACTCGCCGGCGTCGTCGCAGTCGCAGCTCCACTCGGCGTCGCCCGGGTACAGCGCGACCGTCGGGCTCTTGCCCGCGCCCTTGACCGCCACGCGCAGCACGACCTCGTCGCGGTCGCGCCGGACCCCCGCGACCGCCCCGGCGCGCGCGAGCTCGACCCCGCGCGACCAGTCCCGCGGCGTGCACGCGGCGCGCACCGCATCGAGGAGGGCTCGCACGCGCGGTCGCCTAGCACGACCGGGCTGCGCTGTCAGCCGCCCGCCCGTCCCTGGCCGCAGAAGCCGCGCCAGAGGCCCCGGCGGCGCCTCCGCTGCGGCCTGGCGCTCGCACCTGCCCCCGCGACCAGGCGCGAAGGGGGCGCGTTGCGCCGGGCGCGGCTCCGAATTTAACAGCGGCGAAAGGTGCCGCCTCGCGCGTCATCGACGAGTCTCATTCGCGGACGGCCGGACCTCGCCGACCCCCCGCGTCCCTCCTCCAGGGACCTCGCGCGCGCCGGTTCCTCTGCATCCCGCTCGCCGACCCGGCAGCGCGCCGCGCACGTGGGGCAACGCGGGCAACGGGAAGCTGCCGCGCTCGCATGGCCGCCGACCATCACCGCCATCCTCGACCCAGCGTAGGGGCAACGCGAAGCTGCCGCGCTCGCATGGCCGCCGGCCCATCACCGCCATCCTCGACCCCGCGTAGGGGCAACGCGAAGCTGCCGCGCTCGCATGGCCGCCGGACCATCACCGCCGAAGCCATCCTCGACCCCGCGTAGGGGCAACGCGAAGCTGCCGCGCTCGCATGGCCGCCGGCCCATCACCGCCGAAGCCATCCTCGACCCCGCGTAGGGGCAACGCGAAGCTGCCGCGCTCGCATGGCCGCCGGACCATCACCGCCGAAGCCATCTTCGACCCCGCGTAGGGGCAACGCGAAGCTGCCGCGCTCGTATGGCCGCCGGGCCTCGACGCCGCGTCGCTCGCCGGCGACGACCCTTCGCCTCTCACGTTCGCCCTCACTCGAGCAGCCGCCGACGACTCACCGCCGGCCCAAGGGCCCTTCGCCCGCGCGTCACACGCCGACACTCTGCGCTTCACGTCGGTCGCGGCTCGGGCAGCCCCGGCGGCAGGCGCCCCAGCGCGAGCGGCTGCAACGGCGACATCGGCGGCGTGCCCACGCGCTGACGCCACGCCTCCGGCCCGAGCGGCTGGATCACGTCCCCACGGGCGCGGCAAGCCGCCAGCGCCGCGTCGAGCGTGGCCGGCTCACACGGGTGCAGCACCACCAGCGGACCTATCGCCCCCGCGTGGGCCGGCGGCGGCTCGATCGGCGGCGCGCGCAGCAGCGCCGGCGCGAGGTACGTGCGCGGCTCGCCGGGGCGCTCGAGCTGTCCTCCGGGACAGAGCACCCTGGCCCCGGGGACAGCCGACCACGCGGCCAGGGCGACCTTGTACACCTCGGCCAGCGCCGGCTCGACCGGCCCGGCGAACATCTCCGGGTCGTCGGGCGGCCCGAACGCCGCCCCGACCCACAGCCGGTGCAGGTGCCGCTCGAGCCGCTCGAGCGGCCCGGCGACGAACGCCTGCACGATGCGCCGCGGATCGGCCCCGCCGCGGCGCAGCCCCGACAGCGCCAGCGCGTACGCGGCCAGCTCGCGGTCGGCGTCGGCGTGGACCGCAGCCACGCGCGGCCGCGCCGGCGTCACCCCGACCAACTCCCACCCGCGCGCCTCGTCCGGGCCCGCCTCGCCGGCCGCGCCGATCGTCAGCGCCTCGCCGGCCTGCTCGCGCGACAGCTCGTCGCGCAGCTCGGCCAGCAGCTCCGGCACCACCGCGCTCGCCCCGACCTCGACCTCGAGGTGCACGCGCCGGCCCTGGCGCAGCAGCGTGCTCACGATCAGCAGGCTCTCGAGCGGCTGGTCCTTGCGCTCGCACACCCGCGCGGGCGGCCCTCCGAGCCCGTGGAAGCGCCGCTCGCGGAGCGCCCACAGCCCGCGCTGGACCTTGCCGATCGCCTTGTGCCGGTCCCACGCGACCATCCCGTGGGTGCGCGCCAGCGCCTCGCCGATCGCGTCGGCCCGCGCCGCCAGGAGCCCCAGCAAGGCGACCTGGCGCGCCCGCGCTGCAGCGGCGATCCGCTCGGGCTTCAGGCTCACCAGCACCCGCTATACCACGCCGAGCCGGCCCGCGCGGGCTCACAGACGCGCTCGCGCCCACCGGCCGGCATGCGCCGACCTGCGTCGTCGCCCGGTGTCTTCCTCGGTCCGGACCTCGCGCTCGGCTCCGCCAGCGATCGGCCAGCGATCTTGCAGCGCCCATCACTCGGCGCCAACCTCATCGCTCGGTGTCTTGCGAAGTTCGGCTCGGCTCCGGCAGCCACCGACCTCGAGACATTCAGCCGTCGCATCGCTCGACGTCTGGCGAAGTTCGGCGCCCGCGCTGAGCTCCGGCTGCGACCGACCTCGAGATCTCCTGCGATCCATCGGCGCCCGTCGCGCTCAGCCTGCTCGAGCGGACAGGCCCCTTAAAACATGTCCCCAGGAGCATGCCCCTACGAGCATGCTTTTTAAAGCACCTGCCTCAAGGGCCAGGCGGCTCGGCCAGCAGCCCGCGCAGCAGGCTGGCCACCTGCGGCTTGGCCTCGCGGGTGCGGACCTGGACCTCGTCGTGGCTGAGGCCGACCTGGCTGGCGGCGTTGGTGACCACGCCGACGCCGCACACTGCAGCGCGGTGGGCCGCGGCGAGGATCGCCTCGTAGGTGGTCGACATGCCGACGACCTGGCCGCCGAGCGCGCGCAGGGCCGCGGTCTCGGCCGGGGTCTCGTACTGCGGGCCGCGGGCGTGGGCGTAGACCACCTCGGCCAGCTTGCTCGCGCCGAGGCCGGGGTCGATCGCCTGCAGGCGGGCGCGCAGGTGCGGGCTGTAGAGCTGGCTCATGTCGATGAAGCGGGCGCCGACCAGCGGGGTCGGGCCGAACAGGTTCATCTGGTCCTTGAGCAGCACCACCTGGCCGGTGCGCAGCGCCGGGTCGAGCCCGCCGACGGCGCAGGTCAGGCACACGCCGCGGGCCCCGTTGGCCAGCATCGCCCACAGCGGCGCGGTGACGACGTTGATCGGGTGGCCCTCGTAGGGGTGGATCCGGCCGGTCTGCACGCACACGCGCAGCTTGCCGATGGTGCCGAACACCAGCGCGTTGCCGTGGCCGGCGACGGTGGGCACCGGCAGGCCGAGGCCGCGCAGCGGGATCGAGCCCTCCACCGTCATGCCGAGGCCGTCGGGGCCGTCGCCGGCCATGCCGACGAAGCCGGAGCCGGACACCACGACCCAGTCGATCGAGGCGCCCTCGAGGCGCTCACGCAGGTGTTCGGCGGCGCGGTGGTAGTGCGGGTCTTCGGAGTGGAGCATGCGAGGCCAAGCTCTACAGGCTCATCACCGCCAGCACAACGCCGAGCGCGATGCCGATGGTCACGCCGATGCCGACCGCGATCATCGTCGTCCGCGTCGCCCCGCTCGGCGGCGAGCCGCCCGCGGCGCCCGTCGGCGTCTTCTTCTGCTCCTGCCGGATCTTCTCGTTGATCTCCTCCGGCGAGCGCAGCTCGACGTCCGCGTGACGCGGCGGCACCTGCCCGCCGAGGCGCTTCGAGATCTCGGTGAGGCCGACCTTGAGCTCCTCGAACGACGGGCGCACGTCGGGCCGGCGGCTCATCATCCGCCGGCACAGGTCGGACAGCGCCTCGTCGAAGCCCTTGATCTCGTACTTGAGCTCGGGCCGCTCCGAACGCAGGTGGCGGCGCACCACCGCGGTGTAGTGGTCGTCCTGGCCGCCCTTGCGGAACGGCGGGTGACCGCTGCACATGTGAAACAGCGAGCAGCCGAGCGCATAGACGTCGGCGCGCGCGTCGACCTCCTTGCCCATCGCCTGCTCGGGCGCGAGGTAGTCCGGCGTGCCGACGAACACGCCCGTGGCCGTGATCGACAGGTCCTCTTGCAGCGCCTTGGCCAGGCCGAAGTCGGTCACCTTGACGATGCCGGTCGACGTCACCACCAGGTTCGACGGCTTCACGTCGCGGTGCACGACGCCCACGCGCTGGGTCTCGGCGAGCCCGATCGCCGCCTGACGGATGACCTCCGCCGCGTCGCCCGGGTGCAGCGCGCCCCGCTTCTTCAGCATCGCGCCGATGTCCTCGCCGTCGAGGAACTCCATCGCCAGGAAGGGCCGGTCCTCGTGCTCGCCGATGAAGTACACCGCCACCACGTTGGGGTGATTCATCTGCGCCAGGGCCTTGCCCTCGCGGAGGAACCGCGTCTTGAACTCCTCGGACTCGCGGTGCTTCTTGCCGAGGATCTTGATCGCCACCCGCCGGCCGAGACCGGCGTCGACGCCCTCATAGACCTCCCCCATGGCCCCCTTGCCGACGAGGCCTTTGACCTTGTAGGGGCCGATCTGGGTCGGAACCGACGACATCGCCCGTCCAACCTAGCACGGACCGCGCCGGCGCCGCTACGTTGCGAACAAACGGCCCCTACCGGCGTTCCACGCGATCCCGCGGGCCTCGCGGCGCCCCTTCGGCGCCGGCGCAGTCTCCGGCCCGCGCACCCCGGCGACCGCCCTCACAGGCCCACGCGAGCCCCCAGGGCGCCGCAAGCCCCGCGACGGCCCGGCGCGCGGGTCGGCCGCACGCGCATCAATCGCGATGAAAGCCCGGCTCGGCCGGGTTTTCGAAGCGCGTCATGTGCTTGATGAACATCAGCGGGACCTCGCCGATCGGCCCGTTGCGCTGCTTGCCGATGATGATCTCGGCCTGGTTCTCGACCTTCTTCTTCTCATCCTCGGTGGCCGCGTAGCGCTCGGCGCGGTAGATGAACATGATGACGTCTGCATCCTGCTCGATGGCGCCGGACTCGCGCAGGTCCGACAGCTGCGGCCGGTGATCGGCGCGCGTGTCGACCGCGCGATTGAGCTGGGACAGCGCCAGGACGGGCATCCGCAGCTCTTTGGCCATGGCCTTGAGGCCGCGCGAGATCTCGCTGATCTCCTGCTCGCGCGAGTCGTAGCGAGCCTTGCCGCCGCGCGCGAGCTGCAGGTAGTCGACGATGATCATCCCGAACTGGCCTTCGATGCCCGGGAAGATGCTCTTGTCGTCCTTGAAGCGACGCGCGCGCGCGCGCATCTCGAGGATCGACGGCGCCGCCTGGTCGTCGATGTAGAACTTGCTCTGGGCGATCCGCGACGCCGCGCTGGTCATGCGGATCCACTCTTCCTCGAGATAGTTGCCGGTGCGCAGCTTGCCGGCGTCGACGCGGGCCTCGGCACACAGGACGCGCTCGACCAGCTGGCTCGCGCCCATCTCGAGCGAGAAGAACAGCACCGGGTGCATCACCGGCCTCTCGCCGTCGGGCAGGCCGTCGAAGCGCTGCGGCATGATGCAGGCGCTCTGCGCCAGGTTGAGCACGAACGCCGTCTTGCCCATCGACGGGCGGGCCGCGATGATCACGAGGTCGCCCGGCTGCAGCCCGCCGGTCATGTGGTCGAGCTGCGTGAAGCCGGTGGGCACGCCGGTGATCGGGTTCTTCCGCTTGGCGCGCTCGGAGATCTGGTTGAACACCTGGATCAGCAGGTCGCGCGACGACACGTAACCGGTCTTGCGCCCGCGCTCGTTGACCTCGAGGACCCGCTTCTCGGCCTGGTCGATGAACTCCTCGGGGCTCTCGAGGTCGCCCATCCCCTCCTCGGCGATCTCCTTGGTGATGACGACGAGGTTGCGGATCGTCGCCGTGCGCCGGACCATCTCCGCGTGGTGGGTGATGTTGCGGCTGGTCGCGTAGCGGTCCGCGAGCCGCGTCAGCGCCTCGATGCCGCCGACCAGCTTGAGCTCGTCGCTGGCCCGCAGCTGCGCCTCGAGCGTGACGGTGTCGATCGGCTCGCGCTTCTCCGACAGCGCCCGCATGGCCCGGAACACGGCCTGGTGCGCCGGGACGTAGAAGTCCTCCTCGCGCACCACGTCGAGCACGTCGAGCAGCGCCTGATCGCCGCGCAGGATGATGCCGCCGAGGATCGCCGCCTCGGCCTCGCTGTTGTGCGGGAGAGTGCGTCCAGCCATCGCCAGCCCCGGAGGATGCCCGAGCCGCGCACCTCCTGTCGAGGCCACGCGGGCAGCGCAACTAGTGCGACAGCGGGCCCGCCGGCAACCACGCGGCGGGCTTGCCGGCGAGGAAGCCCGGCATGCTCGAGCCGGGCGCGCCGAGCTTCAGCCCGAGCTCCGTCAGCACCTCGCGCACGCGCCGGGCGCTCGGATCGTTCGGCTTGTGGTGGCAGCGGAGATCGAGGAGGCCCGACAGGAAGGCGGCGGTGTCGTCGGCGAGGTAGACCAGCGCGTCCTCCTCGTGATCCCACATCACCCACGGCAGCCCGACCTTCAGGTCGACGTAGCGCCCGTACGCGCTGCCTCCGCCGTCCATCGCCACCACGAAGAACTTCGGCGCGTGACAGTCCAGATGCTCCGCGGGCATCGGCGCGAGCTCGAACATCAGCCGCTCGAGGTCGTCGTAGAACTGCGAGTCGGCGTCGGCCCGGGCGATCACGCGGCGCAGCGCCTCGTCGGGCGGCAGGCCGAGCGCGTCGTAGTCGGCGAGGTAGTGGCGATCCATCGGCCCAGACTTTCACGCCGCGGCCGGCCGTGGCAAGGTGACCGCATGCGCTTCGTCCTCGTCGCCCTCGCCGCCCTCGCGTTGCCCGCCTGCGCCGGCAAGCTGGAGAAAGCCACGCGCACCCAGGCCGCCGCCGACTTCAAGTGCGACGCCGACAAGCTGAAGGTCCGCGGCGACGAGGTCTACGGCAAGTACCACGTCGCCGGCTGCGGACAGAAAGGCGTCTACTCGGCCCAGTGCCTCATGGGCGACTGCAGCGCCCAGCGCCTCCAGGGCGAGTAGCGGCGCGCCGCCGAGAAAGCGACGAGGGGCCCGCATCGCGGACCCCTCGCCTTCGACTCACGCGACCGACCCGCGGCGGGCCGGCGCGGCGCTCACACGCCGACCACGTTGACGCGGATCGTCTCGGTGATGTCGCCGCTGAAGCGCACCGGCACCTCGTAGGTGCCGATGTTCTTGAACGGCTCGTCGAGCTTGATCAGCTTGCGGTCGATGGTGATGTTCTGGTTGGCCAGCGCCTCGGCGATGTCCTTGGTGGACACGGAGCCGAACAGCTTGCCCTCGGCGCCCTTCTTGCGGGCGATCGAGACCGACACGCCCTTGAGCTTCTGCGCCATCGCCTTGTGCTCGGCGAGCACGCGCGCCTGCTCGGCGGCGATCAGGCGCTTCTGGTGCTCGAGCTGGGCCATGTTGCCGCGGGTAGCGGCGAGCGCCAGCCCGCGCGGGATGAGGTAGTTGCGGCCGTAACCCGGGCGCACCTTGACCACCTCGCCGGCGCGGCCGAGGCCGGGGACGTCGCTGCGGAGGATGAGTTCCAACATGAGCGAAAAACCTTTCTGTCCTCGGAGATCAGGCCACCGTGTACGGCAGCAGCGCGAGCATGCGCGCGCGCTTGACCGCCTTGGTGATCTGGCGCTGCTGCTTGGCCGTCACGCCGGAGATCCGGGCGGGGACGATCTTGCCGCGATCGGTGAGGAAGGCGCGGAGCAGCTGCGGGTTCTTGTAGTCGATGACCAGGGTCTTGTCGCTGGCGAGCAGCGAAGCACGGCTGGCCTTGCTCGGGCGGGATGAAGTCTTCTCGTCGCTCATGGCTTAGCGCCTCCTCTCCTCGTCGTCGTCGCCGTCGTCGGAGACGAAGCGATCCTCTTCCTCGCGCACCGGCTCCGGCTGCGGCTCCGGCTCGGGCGGCGGCTCGGCCACCGCCTGCAGCAGGTCCTCGGTGATCTCCGAGGGCCGCGCGTCGGGGTCGACGTCGTCCTCGACCCGCACGGTGTAGTAGCGGAGCACGGACTCCGCGATCTGCAGGTTGCGCTCGAACTCGTGGACGATGTCGGAGCCGCCGAGGAAGCGCCAGTACAGGTAGATGCCGGTCGGCGAGCGCTTGATCGGGAAGGCCAGCGTACGGCTGCCCCAGTTCTCGATCTTGATCAGCCGCGCCGAGTACTTCTCGAACACGCCCTGCATCTTGTGGACGAGCTCGAGGATCCCGTTCTTGTTGACGTTGGGCCGAAGGATGATGACGGTCTCGTACTCGCGCTTGGTGCCCTTGCGCGACTGGACCGACACGACCTGGCCGACTGTGTTTTCGGACATGTAAGTCTCCTTGTGGACTTGCTGGCCCCCCACCATGGGGAGCAAGGAGAGGCCCCGCGGGGCCCTTGCCGTTCGCCGCGCCTCCGGGCCCGAAGACCCGACGGCAGAAAAAGCGAACGGCCCGCCCGGAACATCCGGACGGGCCGCGAGGTGTACCCCCGAACGCGTCCCCCTGCAAGAGGGCCGCGGGGCCTGAATCAGCTGCCCGAGGCCAGCTTGAGCAGGGTCGGGGCGATCACGACCGCGACGATGGTCATGAGCTTAATCAAGATGTTGAGGCTCGGGCCGGCGGTGTCCTTGAAGGGGTCGCCCACGGTGTCGCCGATGACGGCCGCCTTGTGCCGGTCGGAGCCCTTGCCGTTGTTGCCCTCCATCGACATGTCCTTCTTCTGGTCCTCGACCTGCTTCTTGGCGTTGTCCCAGGCGCCGCCGGCGTTCGACATGAAGATCGCCAGCATCACGCCCGACACCAGGGTGCCGGCGAGCAGGCCGCCGAGCGCGAAGCGCGACCACAGACCGACGACCACCGGCGAGATGAGCGCCAGGAGGCCCGGGGCGATCATGCGGCGGATCGACGCCTGGGTGCTGATGGCCACGCAGCGCTCGACCTCGGTCTTGCTGCCGGCCTCGAGCACCTGCTTCTCCTCCTCGGCGGTCAGGTCGCGGCCCTCGTGCTCGGCCTTGGTGACCAGGCTCAGCGCGGAGCGCAGCACCGGGATCTCGCGGAACTGCCGCCGGACCTCGGTGATCATGTCCATGGCGGCGTTGCCGACCGCCTTCATCGCCATCGCCGAGAACAGGAACGGCAGCATGCCGCCGACCAGCAGGCCGATGAGGACCTCGGGGTTGGTGAGCATCAGCTCCTCGCCCGGCTTGAACGCGACGTTGCGGTAGGCCGCGAACAGCGACAGGGCGGCCAGCGCGGCCGAGGCGATGGCGAAGCCCTTGCCGATCGCCGCGGTGGTGTTGCCGACCGCGTCGAGGTTGTCCGTGCGACCGCGCACCTCCGGCGGGAGGCCGCTCATCTCGGCGATGCCGCCGGCGTTGTCGGAGATCGGGCCGTAGGCGTCGACCGCCAGCTGGATGCCGGTGGTGGAGAGCATGCCGAGCGCCGCCAGAGCCACGCCGTAGAGGCCGGCGAAGTCGTTGGCGACGTAGATCGCCGCGGCGATCAGGAAGATCGGGATCGCGGTCGACTCGAAGCCGACGCCGATGCCGGCGATGATGTTGGTCGCCGGGCCGGTCTTCGACTGCGCGACGATGCTGTTCACCGGGCGCTTGCCCTTCGAGCAGTAGTAGCCGGTGATGAGGCCGATGAAGACGCCGGCCACCAGGCCCGCGACGATCGCCCACATCAGGGCCATGGTAGCGATCGGGGCCGCGCCGTGCTCGAGGATCATCGGCGTGCCGTTGGCCGCGGCCGACTTCACGCAGTAGTCGATGATCAGGTACGAGATCGGCAGCATCACGAAGGCCGCGCCGAACGAGCCGGTGTCGAGCGCCACCTGCGGGTTGCCGCCCTCCTTCGTGCGCACGAAGAAGGTGCCGAGGATCGAGACGACGATGCCCGCGCCGGCGATGAGCAGCGGCAGGATCGCGGCCTCGAGCTTGCCCGACACCGCGACCGCGCCCAGCACCATGGTGCCGAGGATCGCGCCGATGTACGACTCGAACAGGTCGGCGCCCATGCCCGCCACGTCGCCGACGTTGTCACCGACGTTGTCGGCGATGGTCGCCGGGTTGAGGAAGTGGTCCTCGGGGATGCCCGCCTCGACCTTGCCGACCAGGTCGGCGCCGACGTCGGCCGCCTTGGTGTAGATGCCGCCGCCCACGCGGGCGAACAGGGCGATCGACGAGGCGCCCATCGAGAAGCCCGCCAGCAGGTTGACGACGCGGGTCAGCTCGAGCGCCTTGCCGTCGACGTCCTGGAGCGCGTCGAAGTGGCCGAGGTAGAACAGGAACAGCGCGCCGAAGCCGACCAGGCCGAGGCCGACCACGCACATGCCCATCACCGCGCCGCCGCGGAACGCCACCGACAGCGCCGGCGACAGGCCCGTGCGCGCCGCGGCCGCGGTGCGCACGTTGGCGCGGGTCGCCACGCGCATGCCGAAGAAGCCGGCCAGCGCCGAACACAGCGCGCCCGACACGAACGACAGGCCGATCATCGGCGACGAGGTCGCCGGGTCGGCCGTCAGGATCAACAGGCCCGCGATGACGACGACGAAGATCGCGAGGACCTTGTACTCGGCGGCCAGGAAGGCCATCGCGCCGCGGAAGATCTGCTCGGCGATGCCCTTCATTCGCTGGTTGCCGGCGTCCTGGCGGGTGATCCAGGCCGTCGTGAAGAACGCGTACAGCAAGGCTAGAGCGCCGGCCGCCGGCACGGCGTACAGCAAGTTTTGGATCGGCGTGTCCACTGGGGGGAGTCCTTCCTCGGGCCCCAAGGGCCGGGAAACTGGTTCAGGCCCGGATGGGCCGGGAAATTTGTCCGGGCCGAGAGGACCGGGAGCTTGGGCTGGGAGAGCTGGCGGTAACCGCCAGGGTCAGGTGGTGTTGAACTTGTTCATCGCCGTGACCACGCCTTCGCGGGTCACGCTGGTGATCGCCGCGACGGCTCGTTCGAGCAGGTCGTCGACGATCGGCCCCTCGTCGGGGCGGAAGTCGGACAGCACGTGATCGGCGACCTCGCCGTGCACGGGCCTGCCGACGCCGAGACGGATCCGCAGGAAGTCGCCGTTGCCGAGCAGCTGCAGGATGTCACGCAGGCCATTGTGCCCCCCGTGACCCCCGCCCTTCTTGACCGCGAGGCGACCGAGCTGGAAGTCGACCTCGTCGTGGATGACGAGGATCTGCGCCGGCGGCACGCGCAGGAACTGAGCCGCCGGCACGACGCTCTGGCCGGACCGGTTCATGAAGGTCTGCGGCTTCAAGGCCACCACGCGCGAAGAGCCGGTGCCGAGAGTGGCGACTTGCGCCTTCCACTTCTCGGACCAGCTCGGCGAGCTCGTGGCCTTGTCGCACCAGGCGTCGACCGCCATGAAGCCGATGTTGTGGCGCGTGCGCGCGTACCGGGCCCCGGGGTTCCCGAGGCCCACGAGGAGCCATGGCGCCTGGTCGGCCATCTGCGCGCGCCCTCAACATCGGCGGTGGTGGCTCACTTCTTCTTGGCGTCCTTCGCCGGGGCGGCGGCCGCCTTGGCGGGCTCGGCCTTCTTCGCCGCCGCGGGCTTCTTGCCGGCAGCGGCGGCCTCGGCCCCCTCTTCCTTCTTGGCCTTGGCGGCCTCGACGGTGACGAGCGGGATGTTCGGGTTGTCGAGCAGGCGGCCCTGCGGGAACTTCACGTCGCGCACGCGCAGCGTCTGCCCGCCCTCGAGCGGCGTCACGTCGACGACGAAGCTGGTCGGGACGTCGGCCGGCTTGACGGCGACGCGGACCTGGCGAGCCATCGTCTTCAGCGTGCCGCCGACGGCCACGCCCGCGGCGCGGCCGGTGAACTCGAGCGGCAGCTTGACCTCGAGCTCGCGGTTCGGGTCGACGCGCAGGAAGTCGACGTGCAGGACGTTGTCGCGGACCAGGTCGAGCTGGCGGTCGACGATGACGCACGACTCGACGCGCTCGGGCTTGCCGTCCTCCTGGACGCGCACTGCGAACCAGGTGTTGCGCTTGCGGGCCGGGTCGACGGCCTTGCGCAGGGCCAGCGGGTCGAGGGCGATGGTCACGTGCTCGCCGCCGTGGCCGTAGATCACGCCGGGGATCTTGCCCGAGGCGCGGAGCTTGTGGGCTTCGCCCTTGCCGGTGCCGGTGCGGACCTGGACCGTGATTTCGCGTTGCTGATTCATGGTGATTGTCTCGCTTCTCTCGTCGGGTCCCCTGTGCGGGACCCTTGTCTCGCCGCCGGGTGGGAGCCACACCATCGGGCTCGCCGCCGGTTGGGCAGAGGTCGTGGTCGTCAGTAGAACAGGCTCGAGATCGAGTCTCCGTGGTGGATGCGCTTGACCGCCTCGGCGAGCAGCGGCCCCAGGCTGACGACCGTGAGGCGGTCGCAGCGGGCCAGCCGGTCCTCCTGCGGGCAGCTGTTGGTGACCCAGATCCGCTTGATGACGGACTTGTTGATGCGCTCCATCGCCGGGCCCGAGAACACGCCGTGGGTGGCGACCGCGTAGACCTCGGTCGCGCCGGCCTTGAGCACCGCCTCGGCCGCGTTGCACAGCGTCCCGGCGGTGTCGATGATGTCGTCGACGAGGATCGCCCGCTTGCCGGACACGTCGCCGATGAGGTGCATCACCTGGCTGACGTTCGGCCCGTCGCGCCGCTTGTCGATGATCGCCAGCGGGCAGTCGAGCAGCTTCGAGTACAGCCGAGCCCGCTCGACGCCGCCGGCGTCCGGCGAGACCACCACGACCTCCTGCCCCCGCAGACCCTCGAGCTTGAGCAGGTCGCGGAACACCGGCGTCGCCACCAGGTGGTCGAACGGGATGTTGAAGAAGCCCTGGATCTGGCCGGCGTGCAGGTCGACCGCCAGCACGCGGTCGGCCCCGGCGGCGGTCAGCAGGTCGGCGACCAGCTTGGCCGAGATCGGCGTGCGCGGCTTGACCTTGCGGTCCTGGCGGGCGTAGCCGAAGTACGGCATGAGCGCGACGATCGAACCGGCGCTCGCCCGCTTGAGCGCGTCGATCATGATGAGGAGCTCCATCAAGTTGCGATTCGGCGGCGAGCAGGTCGACTGCATGATGAAGCAGTTGACCCCGCGCACGTTCTCGCCGATCTCGACGAAGATCTCGCCGTCCGAGAAGCGCTCGGCGCGGGCCCTGCCCTGCGAGATGCCGAGGTGGTCGCACAGCTCGGCGGTGAGGGCCGTGTTCGAGTTGCCGCCGAAGATCGTGAAGGTCTTGTTCAAGCGCGGGTCCTCGTCGAAGGTCAGCGGAGAAGAATTGGGGCGGTAGGATTCGAACCTACGAATGGCGGAACCAAAAACCGCTGGCTTACCACTTGCCGACGCCCCAGTATTTGTTCAGCCCCGTGGGGCCGGAAGAACGGGTCCCGAAGGACCAGGTCGAGAGAATTGCCCGTGCTCTGAGGATCGCAGGAGCGCCCCCCAGGGCGCGCGCTTTATAGGATTAGCCCAAAGGCGCTGTCAACCGTCCCACCGGCGCCCAGCCCGACGCTCCCAGCCTCGGGCGACGTAGGCGGGGTCACACGAGCGGCCGAGTCCGTCGCGCCGCCTGCGCCTGCCCCTGACGACCTGGTCCGAGGGCCTCGCGGCGGGTGTTGTGAATTGGGGGCCCCCAGGCCGCGGTCTGCGTCGCGGACGCCCCGCGAATCACGTGAGTTCTCTTGCTCGGCAGCGGGGCACAAAGCGGGTGGGACCCGGGGTCTCCGCTGCATGCGAGGGTCCCGCTTTGTCCCACAGGCACCTTTACCCATGTGCTAGGTTGCGGGCCTCGCAGGAGACGACCAAATCCCATGTCGCCCACGCTGAAGTCTCACGGACGATCGCGCCGCCTCGCCGGCCGCGCCGGACGCACCCTCGCCCTGTTCACCCTCTGCGGCGGCCTGACGATCGCCCCGCTCGCCGCTGACGCCGCGCCGGCGGCGGATCCTGCGCCAGCCAAGACCGCGGCCAAGAAGCCGGGCAAGGGCGGTCTCGGCTTCGACCTCCCGGTCCAGGAGTTCACGCTCGCCAACGGCCTGCGCGTCTACGTGGTCGAGGACCACTCGACCCCGGCCTTCAACATGACCCTCCTGTACGACGTCGGCTCCCGCGACGAGGTCCAGGGCCGCACCGGCTTCGCCCACCTGTTCGAGCACATGATGTTCGAGGGCAGCAAGAACGTGCCGCCGATGGGCCACCTCACGTTCGTGCAGCGCGTCGGCGGCAACAACAACGCCGGCACCAACTACGACATGACCGTCTACTACAACAACCTGCCGAGCCAGTACCTCGAGCTCGGGTTGTGGCTGGAGGCGGATCGCCTGCGCTCGCTCGAGATCACCGACGCCAACTTCGAGAACCAGCGCTCGGCCGTGAAGGAAGAGAAGGCCATGCGCATGGACAACGTGCCCTACTCGGCCGCCGTGCAGAAGTGGCTGTCGGCCGCCTGGGCCGGCACCGGCTACGGCCACGAGGTCATCGGCAGCCTCGAGGACCTCAACGCCGCCAAGACCGCCGACGTGCAGGCGTTCTTCGACAAGTACTACGCGCCCAACAACGCGGTGCTGGTGTTCGTCGGCGACGTCGAGCTGAACGACCTCAAGGCCAAGGTCGAGAAGTACTTCGGCGACATCAAGAAGGGCCCGGACCGCACGCCCACCGCGGCCGGCCAGGTCGACCGCAGCAAGCCGATGGAGACGGTCGTCGAGGACCCCCTGGCCCAGCAGTCGCTGTTCCTGCTCGGCTGGCACACCGTCGGCGCCAACCACCCCGACCGCTACGCCCTCGACCTGCTCGGCAACATCCTGCTGGTCGGCGAGTCGGCGCGGATCCCGAAGATCCTGCAGGACGAGAAGAAGCTGACCGCCTTCAGCGGCGGCCAGCACTTCTCCCTGCGCGACACCGGCCTGGTGTTCATCCAGGCCATGCCGAACAAGGACGTCAAGTTCGACGCGATCAAGCAGGTCGTGCGCGACGAGGTCGCCAAGATCCAGAAGAGCGGCATCACCGCCAAGGAGCTGCAGAAGGCGATCAACAAGAAGGTGATGGACACGGTCGAGACCCTCGCCACCAACGCCGGCCGCGCCAGCGAGATCGCCCAGGGCGCGCTGTTCCACAACGACCCCAAGGCCATCCTCACCGACCTGGAGAAGTACCAGCAGGTCAAGCCCGCCGACATCAAGCGGGTCGCCACCGAGTACCTGGGCGCCAACTGGCTGACCCTCGAGATCAACCCCGGATCGACCGGCGCGCCGATGATGGGCCCGGGCTGAACAGCGCTGACCTCAAGGACAGGAGCCAAAGACCATGTTCACGCGCACCACGCATTCCTTCGCCACTGCCCTCGTCGTCGCCGCTCTCGCCGCCCCCGGCTGCGGCAAGCCCAAGGGCGAGACCACGCCGCCCACCGACACCAAGCCGGTCGAGGCGCCCCCGGTCGCCGACAAGCCGGCGCGGGTCTACCAGGACCCGCCGCCGCCGACCGAGCCGCGCGAGGTCCAGTTCCCCGACCTGCAGAAGATCCAGACCAAGAACGGCCTCGAGATCTACGTCGTCGAGAACCACGAGGTCCCGCTGATCACGGCCCAGCTGGTGGTCAAGGCCGGCACCATGGACGACGAGCAGCTGGCCGAGATGACGGCCAACATGCTCGGCGAGGGCACCAAGACCCGCACCAAGGCCAAGATCGACGAGGAGATCGAGTTCGTCGGCGGCAGCCTCGGCGCCGGCGCCGGCATCCACGACACCAGCGTCTTCACCCAGGTGCTGAAGCGCGACATCAAGCTGGCGCTGACGCTGATGGCCGACGAGGTCGTGAACCCGGCGTTCCCGCCGGCCGCGCTCGACAAGCTCAAGGAGAAGGCCAAGACCGGCCTCAAGGCGATGAAGGCCAACTCCGACGTGCTCGCCGACCAGCTGTTCGACATGGCAGCCTACCCGTCGGGCCACCCGTACGGCCGCCCGCTGCCGACCGAGGCGCAGATCGACGCGGTCACCGTCGACGCGGTCAAGAAGTTCCACGACACCTTCTACCGCTCGAACAACAGCTACCTGATCCTCTCGGGCGACATCACCCTCGCCGAGGCCGAGAAGCTCGGCAACGACGTGTTCGGCAAGTGGAAGCCGATCGAGGGCCAGGCGCCGACCAACCCGCTGAACGGCTTCAAGTCGTACAAGCACCCGCCCAAGCTGATCGTGCACCTGGTCAATCGGCCAGGTTCGGCGCAGTCCGACATCCGCGTCGGCAACCTCGCGCTCGCGCGCAAGAACCCCGAGTGGATCAAGCTCGACCTCGCCTCCGACATCCTCGGCGGCGGCTCGACCGGGCGCCTGTTCCTCGACGTGCGCGAGGAGAAGGGCCTCACCTACGGCATCTACACCAAGATGGAGCCGGGCGTCGCCCCGGGCACCTGGCGGATCTGGACCAAGACCAAGACCGCCACCACCGGCGAGATGCTCAAGGCCATCTTCGGCCACATCAACAAGATGCGCGACACCGACGTCACCCAGAAGGAGTTCGAGGACGTCACGCGCGAGGCGATCGGCAGCTTCCCGCTGAGCATCGAGACCGCCGACCAGGTCGCCGGCCGCGTGCGCACGATCCTCACCTACGGCCTCCCGAACGACTACTACAAGACCTACCGGGACGAGGTCCGCAAGGCCCAGATCGCCGACATGAAGGCGATGTCGCGCAAGTTCATGAACGACGTCCCCGTCGTGATCGTCGTCGGCCGCGCCGACAAGACCGAGCAGCAGATCAAGGACGCGCTGCCCGACGCCACCATCGTGCACTACGACACCGACCTCAAGTGCCTCGAGAAGGACACGACCTTCTGCGCCGCCAACAACGCCCTCGCGGCCGCGACCGCCGCGCCGGCACCCGCGCCCGCCCAGGCCAAGTAATCGACCGCAGCGGCGGCTCGTGATAACCCCAAGGGGGCCCCGCGGAAGCGCGAGGCCCCCTTCGTGCGTACGGGGCTCGCTCACGCCGCTGGCCCGAGCACCGGAGCTCCCCTCCGGGACTCGATTCACGGCCATCCGAGTACTCGTCACGGCCCTCCGGGCCTGCTCGCTTCACGGCCCCTCCGGCCCTGCTCGCTTCACGGCCCTCCGGCCCTGCTCGCTTCACGGCCCTCCGGGCCTGCTCGCTTCACGGCCCTCCGGGCCTGCTCGCTTCACGGCCCCTCTCGGCAGGAGACAACCATCATGTGCGGCATCATTGGTTACACCGGCGCTCGTTCCGCCGTCCCGCTCCTCCTCGGCGGTCTGCGTCGCCTCGAGTACCGCGGCTACGACTCCGCGGGCGTGGCCGTCCCCTCGCTCACCGGCGGCTCCGTCCAGCTCGCGCGCTGCGAGGGCAAGATCGCCGCTCTCGAGAACACGCTCGAGAAGAACCCGCTCTCCGGGCCGTGCGGCATCGGCCACACCCGCTGGGCCACCCACGGCCGCCCGTCCGAGCTCAACGCTCACCCGCACCGCGCCGGCGACGTCGCCGTCGTCCACAACGGCATCATCGAGAACCACGCCGAGCTGCGCGCGCGCCTGCAGGCGGCCGGCTACCAGTTCTCGAGCGAGACCGACACCGAGGTCATCGCCCACCTCGTCGCCCACGAGCTCAAGGAGGGCGGCGACCTCCTGCAGGCGGTCGTGCGCGCCACGACCCAGCTCGAGGGCGCGTGGGCGATCGCAGTCGTCCACCAGAAGCAGCCCGACACCATCGTCGCCGCGCGTCACAGCGCCCCGCTGCTGCTCGGCCTCGGCGGCCCCGGCGTCGGCGAGGACAGCCCGGCGGCCGAGAACTTCGTCGCCAGCGACGTCTCGGCGATCTTGCAGCACACGCGCGTGGTCGTCGACCTCGAGGACGGCGACCTCGCCCGCGTGACGCCGACCAGCTTCGAGATCGTCGACGCCCACGGCAAGCCGGTCCAGCGCCCGCGCCGGCGCGTCGAGTGGAGCCCGGCCGCGGCCGAGAAGCAGGGCTTCCGCCACTACATGGTCAAGGAGATCCACGAGCAGCCGCGGGCGATCCGCGACACCATGCTCGGCGCCGGCGTCGTCGCCGACGACGTGCGCTTCGACGGCCTCGACCTGCTCGGCGGCGACCTCGGCGCGTGCGCGCGGATCGTCATGCTCGCCTGCGGCACCAGCTTCCACGCGGCCCTCATCGGTCGCTCCTTGATCGAGAGCCTCGCGCGGATCCCCGTCGAGGTCGACATCGCCAGCGAGTTCCGCTACCGCGACCCGATCGTGCGCAGCACCGACCTCGCGCTGGCGATCACGCAGTCGGGCGAGACCGCCGACACCATCGCCGCGCTCAAGGAGGCCAAGCAGCGCGGCGCGCAGACCCTGGCGATCTGCAACGTCCTCGGCGCCAACATCAGCCGCGTCGCGGACAAGGTCCTCTACACCCACGCCGGCCCCGAGATCAGCGTCGCCTCGACCAAGGCGTTCACCACCCAGCTGACCATGATGGTGCTGCTGGCGATCCACCTGGGGCGGCGCACCGGCCACCTCGGGGCCGAGCGGGCGCGCGCGCTGCTCGACGGCCTGCAGGACCTGCCCGCGCACATCGACAACCTCCTGGCCGCCAGCGCCGCGATCCGGATCGTCGCCCGCCGCCATCAAGGCGCCCGCGACTGCCTCTTCCTCGGCCGCGGCCTGTGCTACCCGGTGGCCCTCGAGGGCGCGCTCAAGCTCAAGGAGATCAGCTACATCCACGCCGAGGGCTACGCCAGCGGCGAGATGAAGCACGGCCCGATCGCCCTGGTCGACCACACCATGCCGGTCGTCGTCCTCGCCCAGCGCGGCCCCGGCTACGGCAAGGTCCTGTCCAACCTCGAGGAGGTGCGGGCGCGCGGCGGCAAGATCATCGCCGTCGCCACGCTCGGCGACCACACCATCGGCGACCTCGCCGACGACCTGATCCTCGTCCCCGACGTCGCCGGCGAGCTGCAGCCGATCCTCGCCAGCATCCCGCTCCAGCTGCTCGCCTATCACTTCGCCGACCTGAAGGGCACCGACGTCGACCAGCCGCGCAACCTCGCCAAGTCGGTCACCGTCGAGTGACCGCGGCCCGGGGCCTCACCCGCGCGCCGGCGGCCGCTCCATCCGCCAGAACCGGACCCCGCCGAGGTTGGTGAGGTCGTGCTCGCCGACCACCTGGTAGCCGTGACGCATGTACAGCCGCTTGGCCGGCTCGCGGTCGGTCTCGAGGTAGCACGGCAGCCCGGCCGCGTCGGCGCGGGCCGACAGCGCGCCGAGCAGCGCCGAGCCGAGCTGGCGCCCCTGCAGGGCCGGTTCGACCCCGAGCACCGCGAGGAAGAAGTGCGGCGCGTGCGGGTGGTGGGTGCGCAAGAACTCGTCGAGCCGCAGCAGCCGGACCAGCGAGCGCGGCCCGGTGCTGAGGCCCGCGAGGATCATCGGCAGCTGCGCCCGCCCGCGCGGCTTCTGATCTGGCCCATAGGACAGGCTCACCGCCGCGATCGTGCCGTCGACGCGGATCGCCTCGACCGTCCCGCTCAGCTGCGCCATGCCGGCCAGGCCGCCCATCAGGCGGGTCGCCCGCGCCAGGCGCTTCGCGCGGTCCTCCCCGAGCGTGGCGATCATCCCCGGGTTGTCGCAGAACGCCCGCCCGAGCGGTCCTCGCAGCTCGGCCGCCGCGCCGGCGAAGGCCTCGACCCGCGGCTGGGTCACGGCGCGCCCCCGCGGGTCCACACGCCCGACTTTCCGCCTGACTTTTCGACCAGGTAGACCGACTCGATCGTCATCCCGCGATCGATCGCCTTGCACATGTCGTAGATCGTCAGCGCCGCGGCGGCCGCCGCCGTCATCGCCTCCATCTCGGGGCCGGTGCGGTCGACGGCGCTGACGCGGACGGTGGCGCGGACGCCGGGGAGGTCGGGCTCGAACACGAAGTCGACGTCGATCCCGGTCAGCCGCACCGGGTGGCACAGCGGGATGAGCTGCGGCGTCTGCTTCGCGCCCGCGATCGCGGCCAGGCGGGCCACCGCGAGCACGTCACCCTTGCCGATCTGGCCCTCGCGGATCCGCTCGAGCGTGGCCGGGGCCATGCGCACGCGGGCCTCGGCCACCGCGCCGCGCGCCGTCTCGGGCTTGTCGGTCACGGCGACCATGCGCGCCGCCCCGGAGGGGTCGAAGTGGGTCAGGGGCTCGGCCATGGCCGAGGCTAGCGCCCGCCGAGGCGAGGTCGTGCGTCGGTAGGTCCGCTCAAGCTCACACGCCTGTGGTCGGGCCCCGCGCGCCGAGATTTGCCGACTCCGGCGAGGAAACGGCTAGAGCCGCGAACGACCTCGTGATATCTCTCGGGCCGGCTGCCGCGGCCAGGTTTGGCCCGCCTCGCAAGCCCGCAAAGCTATGAAGATCGGCATTCCGAAGGAGATCTACCCTGGCGAGCGCCGGGTGGCTGCCACCCCAGACACCGCCAAGCGCCTGCAGAGTCAGGGCTTCTCCGTGGTGGTCGAGTCCGGCGCCGGTGCGGCCGCCGAATTCGGCGACGACGCCTATGCCAGCGTCGGCTGCGGGATCGCGGCCGATGCCGAAGGTCTTTGGGGACAGGTCGACATCGTCCTCAAGGTCCGCCCGCCGAGCGCCTTCGAGGTCGACCTCGCGCGCGAGGGCCAGGTGCTCATCAGCTTCATCTGGCCGGCGCAGAACCCCGACCTGGTCGAGCGCCTGCGCAGCCGCGGCGTCACCGTGCTCGGCATGGACGCGGTGCCGCGGATCTCCCGCGCGCAGAAGCTCGACGCCCTCTCGTCGATGGGCAACATCTCGGGCTACCGCGCCGTCATCGAGGCCGCCAACGTGTTCGGCCGCTTCTTCACCGGCCAGATCACGGCCGCGGGCAAGGTCCCGCCGGCCAAGCTGCTGGTCATCGGCGCCGGCGTGGCCGGCCTCGCCGTCATCGGCGTCGGTCGCGGCCTCGGTGCGATCGTCCGCGCCTTCGACACCCGCCCCGTCGTCAAGGAGCAGGTCGAGAGCATGGGCGCCGAGTTCCTCGAGGTCGACTTCCACGAGGACGGCACCGGCATCGGCGGCTACGCCAAGGAGATGAGCCCCGCCTTCATCGCCGCGGAGATGGACCTGTTCCGTCGCCAGGCCGAGGAGGTCGACATCATCGTCACGACCGCGCTGATCCCCGGCAAGCCGGCGCCCAAGCTGATCCTGCGCGACATGGTCGAGCGCATGAAGCCCGGCTCGGTCATCGTCGACCTGGCCGCCGAGACAGGTGGCAACTGCGAGCTCACCCAGCCGGGCGAGAAGGTCGTCCACGGCGGCGTCACCATCCTCGGCTACACCGACCTGCCGAGCCGCATGGCGGCGCAGTCGAGCCAGCTCTACGGCACCAACCTGTGCCACCTGCTCGACGACATGGGCAAGGCCGCCAACTTCCGCATCGACGAGAACGACGAGGTCGTGCGCGGCTGCCTCATCACCTACCAGGGCGAGCTCAAGTGGCCCCCGCCGCGGCCGGCCGCGCCCGCCCCCGCCGCTGCCCCCGCCGCCGCGCCCAAGCCGGCCGCCCCGATCGCCGCCGCCCCCGAGCCGCCGCGTCCCTCGGCCCCGCCGCCGAAGAGCCACGGCCACGGTCACGGTCCCCCGGCCGGCGAGTCGAGCCCGTGGCCGCTGCTGCTGGCCGGCGTCGCGCTGGTCGGCATCGGCTTCGGCGTCGACGACAAGTCGAGCTTCCTCAGCCACTTCACCGTGTTCGTGCTGGCCTGCTTCATCGGCTATCAGGTCGTCTGGAGCGTCTCGCCGGCGCTGCACACCCCGCTGATGAGCGTCACCAACGCGATCAGCGGCATCATCATCATCGGCGGCATGCTGCAGATCTCGGGCGCGCCCACCTCGGCGGCGACGTTGCTCGGCGCGGCCGCCATCTTGCTGGCGATGATCAACGTCGCCGGCGGCTTCCTCGTCACCCAGCGCATGCTGAAGATGTTCCGCAAGTAAGCGGCGGGGGACCTCCACGATGTCGTACAGCCTCCTCACCGTCATCTACATCGCCGCCAGCGCGCTGTTCATCCTCAGCCTGGGCGGCCTCTCCCGCCAGGACACCGCCCGCCGCGGCAACCTCTACGGCATCATCGGCATGCTGCTCGCGGTGGTCGCCACCGCCGTCGGCATGAACGCCGACAAGCTGATGAACATCAGCGGCAGCGGGTTCGCCATCCTCGCCGCGTCGATCATCCCCGGCGCGCTGATCGGCGCCGTCCTGGCCGCGCGCGTCGCCATGACCGCGATGCCCGAGCTGGTGGCCGTGCTGCACAGCTTCGTCGGCGCCGCCGCGGTGCTGGTCGGCCTGTCGTCGTACCTCGGCGCCACCAACCACGCCGACACGATCCACAACGTCGAGATCTACATCGGCGTGTTCATCGGCGCGATCACCTTCACCGGCTCGATCATCGCCTTCCTCAAGCTGCGCGGCAGCATCGGCGGCCGGCCGCTGACCCTGCCCGGCCGCCACCTGCTCAACCTGGCGATGGTGCTCGGCAGCCTGTTCCTCGGCTGGCAGTTCCTGGCCGACCCGCACCACGGCCTCACCCCGCTCCTCATCATGACCGGCATCGCCGGCGTGATCGGCGTGCACATGGTCATGGCGATCGGCGGCGCCGACATGCCCGTCGTGGTGTCGATGCTCAACAGCTACTCCGGCTGGGCCGCCGCCGCCGCCGGCTTCATGCTGAGCAACGACCTCCTGATCGTCACCGGCGCGCTGGTCGGCAGCAGCGGCGCGATCCTCTCGTACATCATGTGCCGGGCGATGAACCGCTCGTTCATCAGCGTCATCGCCGGCGGCTTCGGCTCCGACGGCGGCGCCCCGGCGCCGAAGGGCGCGGCCGCCCAGCCGGTCGGCGAGTGCCGCGAGGTCGACCTCGACGGCACCGTCGAGCTGATGCGTTCGGCCCGCAACATCATGGTCGTCCCCGGCTACGGCATGGCGGTCGCGCAGGCGCAGCACCCGGTGGCCGAGATCGCCAAGATCCTGCGCAAGGCCGGCGCCAACTTCCGCTTCGCCATCCACCCGGTGGCGGGCCGCCTGCCGGGCCACATGAACGTGCTGCTGGCCGAAGCCAACGTGCCCTACGACATCGTCCTCGAGATGGACGAGATCAACCACGACTGCCCCAACACCGACCTCGTGCTGGTCATCGGCGCCAACGACATCGTCAACCCCGGCGCCCAGGACGACCCGTCGAGCCCGATCGCCGGCATGCCCGTGATCGAGGTGTGGAAGGCCAAGACGGTGATCGTCATGAAGCGCGGCAAGGGCGTCGGCTACGCCGGCGTCGACAACCCGCTCTTCTACAAGGAGAACACCCGCATGCTCTACGGCGACGCCAAGAAGAACGTCGACGCCCTGCTCGGCAAGCTCCGCGGCTGACCTGCCCGCGCGGCGTTCCGCCCGCAGCGCCTGGCCCGCCCCCTCGCTCGAGGCGGCGGGCTTCGTCGCGCCGGCTCGGCGTATAAAAAGGGCAAAATTTTAGCCATAATCTCCTTCCTCAGCCCTCAAAAGCACATATACTACCTCTTATGCTCTTCACCGCCGAAGAGGTCGCGCGGCGCCTCGCGGGCCGCATGAAGGAGCTCCGGCTGGCGCGCGACTGGAGGCGCGAGACGCTGGCGGAGCGGGCGGGCATCAGCGCCGGCACGGTCAAGCGGTTCGAGACGACCGGCCAGATCGCGCTCGACAACCTGCTCAAGCTGGCGCTCGCGCTCGGCTGCCTCGATCAGTTCGAGGCGGTGTTCGCCCCGCCGCCCGCGCGCTCCCTGGCCGAGCTCGAGCGGCGCAGCGAGGCGCCCGCGCGGCAACGAGGTCGGCGATGACCGCCACGGGCCGCAAGCTCGAGGTCCGGCTCGAGCGCGCCGCCGACGACGTCGCGGTCGTCGGCCACCTGCTGCTGCACGAGCGCGCCATCTACTTCGAGTACGCCCCGACGTGGCTCGCCCGCGGCCCCTCGATCTCGCCGCTCAAGCTGGCCCTTCAGCCAGGTATCTTCAAGGCCCCTGCGACCACCCGCCTGCACGGCGTGTTCGCCGACGCCCTGCCCGACGGCTGGGGCCTGCTGCTGATGGACCGGCTGTTTCGCAAGCGGGGCCTCGTACCCGAGCAGCTGTCGCCCCTCGACCGCCTCGCGCACCTCGGCGCGCGCACCATGGGCGCCTTGACGTTTCACCCGTGCACCGACGCCGAGCCCGTCGCCGACCGATCGATCCCCCTCGACGAGCTCGCCGCCGCCGCGGAGGAGGTCTACCAGGGCCACCCCTCCGAGCTCCTGCCGGTGCTGCAGCACGCCGGCGGCTCGCCCGGCGGCGCGCGGCCGAAGGTGCTCGTGGCTGTCCGCGGGGACAGCATGGTCTATGGGACAGCCGTGCCGCCGCCGGGGCACGAGCCGTGGCTCGTCAAGTTCTGGGCGGGCGACGAGCAGCGCGACGCCGGGGCGATCGAGCACGTCTACGCCCGCCTGGCTCGCCACGCCGGGCTCGAGGTCCCCGACACGCGCCTGTTCGTGGCGGCGAGCGGCCAGCGCTTCTTCGGCGTGCGCCGGTTCGACCGCGACGAGGCGGGCGCGCGGGCCCACGTGCACACCCTCGCCGGCCTCCTCGACGCCGACTTCCGCGAGCCGAACCTCGACTACGACATGCTCCTGCGCGTCACCATGCACCTCGCGCGCGCGCAGCCGGAGGTGCGGCGGGCCTTCCGACAGCTGGTGTTCAACGTGCTCGCGCACAACCGTGACGACCACGGCAAGAACTTCTCCTTCGTCATGGACCGCGAGGGCGGCTGGCGCCTGTCGCCCGCCTACGACCTCAACTTCGTCGCCGGCCCCGGCGGCGAGCACACGATGACGGTCGACGGCGAGGGCCGCCGCCCGACCTGGCAGCACATGCTGCGCCTGGCCCGGCGGGCCTCGATCGACGAGAAGACCGCGCGGGCGATCGTCGACGAGGTGCGCGCCGGCCTGGCGCTCTGGCCGCGCGAGGCCCGGGCGGTCGACGTCGCCCCTGCGGCCGTCCGCGACATCGGCCGCCGCCTCGACGCCGTCGCGGCCGACGCCGAGCTGCCCGGCAGCGGCGCGGCCCGGCGACCCCGCCGCCGCTGACCTCGGCGCGCGCCGGCGCGTCGCTTTCCGAAGGTGTCTCGAAGGACATCTTCGTTCACATGTCCCTCGGGACAGGCCACCGACGCGCGGTTCCATCGCTCGTCCCCGCGCATCGCCGGTCTCGCCCGGAGGGTCTCCACGATGTCGCCGCCGCGGCCGTCCCGGCATACTGCGTCGCCATGGCCTCGCCCTCGCCGTCGTCCGCCCTCGCTGCCGCGCCCTGCTCGATCTGCCACGGTCGGGAGTTCTACTTCCTCTCGCCTTGGCGCAGCCTCGATCACGGCCCCAACGGCTGGTACGCCCAGGCCGTCCAGGCCTGCGCCCACGTCCCGGAGCGCGGCTTCCTCAGCCGGCCCGCGGAGTCGGACATCCTGCGCGCGCCGATGTCTCTGCGCGTGTGCGCCGGCTGTGGCGCCTCCGTCCTCTACACCGACCCGGCGGCGGTGCGGGCGATGCTGGCGGCCGGCCAGCCGGGCGTCTCCCACGTGAGCGGCGAGCCTGGCCGGGGATGACGGCGCGCCCCTCGCCGGAAACCGGGCGAGGACCCGCTTCAACCGGCCGGCGGCCTGGGTTATGAAAAGGAACCGAGTGCACGACATGCATCAGCAAGAGTCCTGTCTGGCGGTGCGCGACGTCTTGAGCCGCGTCGGCGACAAATGGAGTGTCCTCGTCGTCAGCATGCTGAGCGACCGGCCGCTGCGCTTCAGCGAGCTGCGGCGCACCATCGAGGGCATCTCGCAGCGCATGCTCACCTTGACCCTGCGCGGCCTCGAGCGCGACGGCCTGGTCACGCGCACGGTCACGCCGACGGTCCCGCCGCGCGTCGACTACGAGCTGACCGACCTCGGCCGCACCCTGCTCGACCCGGTCCAGGCGCTGGCCGCCTGGGCCGACGGCCACCGCGTCGAGATCGCCCGCGCCCGCGAGCGCTTCGACCGCAAGGACCCGCGCAAGCAGGACTGACGCCCGCGGCGCGAGTGTCGCCCGGGCCATGTCCCTTGCAACATGTTCATTCACACATGTCCTTGACGACATGCTCTGAGCGACATACCGCTCGACGCGGGCGGCCCCGGGCAGCCGTCGCCCGCTCCCGTGGCCTCACCGGACCTCGGCGGCCACCCGCAGCACGCCCGGAGTCGGGTAGCTGATCGACAGACCGGCCAGCTCCAGCCCGCCCTCCCGCAGCGCCCGCGTCCCGTCGCGCAGCAGCGCCCGCACCTCGATCCCGGGCAGCCCCGCCGCGCCGGGGGCCAGCAGCGCGTCGAGCCTGGCCTCGACGTCGCCCATCTCCAGCAGAGGGGCGAAGCACGGCCACAGCGCGCCGTCGCGGGCGCAGGACAGGCGCAGGCGGTCGATCGCGCCGGCCAGGGAGATCCGGCCGCGGCCGGCGTCGTAGTGCGGGCGGACGAACCCGCGCCCCGCGACCAGCACCTCGCCGGGGTCCTCGCCCTCGACCCCCGTCAGCCCCAGCCGCAGCCCGGCGATCGTCAGGGCCCAGCCGTCACCTGTCCCCGGGGACAGGGACGGCGGCAGCCGGACCTCGATCCCGCTCAGGCCGAGCGTCGTCCACTCGCCGAGCGCCTCGTCGACCCGCTCGACCCACTGCGCCCGCCCCATCAGGTCGCCGAGCAACCCGTTGGCGGTCCAGGCGTCGAGCAGCGCGTCGACGGCGTCGAGGCTCAGCTCGACCTCCGCGTCGGCGGTCGGCGCCACCGGTCGCAGCGGCGGCAGGGTCAGCCCATGGCGCGCGGGGCCCGGGATCGCCGCCAGGCGGGTGCGCACCCGGCTCGCCTCCTGGCTGGTCTTCGGGTCAGGTCTGTCTGGCCGTACGGACAGGTGCGCCGCGATCCCGCCCGACTCGATGGCGACCGCGCAGAACGCCAGGGTCGCCCGCGAGCGCGGCTCGCCGACGATCAGCTCGGCGCGCTCGGGGATCAGCGGGATCGCGCTGGCCACCGCCAGCGCCGCGGTCAGCTGCGTCTCGACCTCCTGCCGCGCGCGCCGGTCGATGTAGCCGTCGGCCAGAGCGTAGCCGGCCAGCGCCCCGAGCGGCGCCAGCGGCCCGGTGACGACCGCCCCCAGCGCCGCCGCCCCCAGCGTCGCCCGCGTGCGCAGCGTCCCCGTGAACTCCACCGGCCCGAGCGAGGCCAGGCGCACGCCCAGCTGGCGCGGCCCGGCCACCCGCACCTCGAGCTTGCCGGACACCGCGATCCGGTGCTCCCCCGCGAGCGCCACGCGGAACCACAGCGCGTCGCCCTGCAGGGTCACGCTCGCCTCCTCGAGCCTCGTCGCCGGCCCGAGCAACCCGATCGACGGCGCCGCCGCCAGCAGCTTCTCGCGCAGCGGCGGCAGCACCAGCCGGTCGATCGCCCCCGCCGCCACCCGCACCCCTGCCCCGCACCCGGGCGCGTCCTCGTAGCGCGCGCGGAACGGCCCGACCAGCGCCGCGTCGGTCGCCACCTCGCTGCCGCCCTGCCGCGGCAGCTCGACCTCGATCAGCCGCAGCCCCGGCGCGTCGCCCAGCCCGATCGACCATGTCCCATTTGACATGTCCTTTCGAACATGTCCATCGGGACCGCCAAGGACCCGCCCATCGACGCGCACCACCGTCCGGTCCGCCAGCTCCGGCGGCACCACCCGGCCCGACCAGCGCCCGTCCAGCGCCGGCGCGTGCGGCGTCGCCACCTCGACGCGGAACGGCTCCACCGCCGCCGCCTCGATCAGCGCCCCGCGGCCGGCCGCCAGCAGCGCGCCCGCCAGCGCCAGCCCGGCCAGGCCGGCCATCGACGCGAGTCGCCACTTATCCTGCGCGAGCGCCATACAGCACGACCAGCGACGCCAGCTCGAGCGCCACGATCCAGAGCGTACAGGCCATCACGCTGCGCACCATCGCCGCGGTCACTGCGTCGGCGCTGGCCTTGTCGCTGGCCCCCTTGGCGACGGCGTCGGCCGCGATCCCGCCGGCGTACAGCGCGACCAGCACGAGCGCGCGCGCGCGGAACGGCGCCCGCGCGGCGGGCGGGTCGAGCAGATCGGCGGTGACGACGGCCCACGGATCGGCGATCGCCGGCACCTGCAGCTTCAGGTAGAGCAGACCGCCCAGGACCATCCCGCCGGTGAACACCGCCGCCAGGACCACGTACGCGAGCGCCAGGCCGAGCACCGCCGGCAGCCACAGGTAGCGCGCCTCGGCGATCCCGAGCCCGCGCAGCGCCGCGGTCTGGCGCGTCAGCGACATCCCGCCGAGCCAGGCCGCGACCGCGCTGCCCGAGGTCGCCGCGAACAGGATCCCCGACAGCGGCGGCGCCAACGCGAGCACGTGCATCGACCCGATCAGCGCGAAGATCTTGTCCGGTCGCACCGGCACGCCCCCGCCCGAGAACGCGCGGTGGAAGATGTACAGCAGCGTGAACCCGACCAGCAGCGACACCGCGGCGATGAAGCCGGCCGGGCGCACGAGGCCCTGGGCGAACGTCACCCGCGCGACCTCGAAGAAGTCGCGCGGGCGGGCCAGCGCCGCCGGGGCGGCCGCCAGCGCGCGGGCCAGCACCGCGAACGGCGCCAACATGTCCCCGAGGACAGCTCTCACGCGCGCCCCCAGGCGCCGGCGCGCCCGCCCGCCCGGGTGACCTGTCTCTTTGGCCAGCCGCTCGCGCAGCGCCGAGCCGAGCGCCGTGACCGTCGCCGCCGGCGACTCCCCGCGGGCGATCGGCAGCTCGATCAGCCGCCCCGCCGCCGGGTCGAGGTAGAGGAAGCGGTCGGCGAAACCGGCCGCGAATTCGAGGTCGTGGGTGATCGCCAGCGCGGCCGCACCCTGACCGGAGATCTGGCCGCGCAGCGCCGCCGCCAGGCGATCGACGCGGAGCGGGTCGAGCCCGACCGACGGCTCGTCGAGCAGCAAGATCTGGCGCCCCCCGGCCAGAGTGCGCGCGACCGCCAGGCGCTGGGCCTCGCCGCCGCTGACGTGCGCGACCGCCTGCGCCGCGTCGCTCCAGCGCCGCGGCAGGTCGAGCGCGGCGATCCAGCGCTCGATCTCCGCGGGCGTGGCCGGCCCCGGCTTGTCGGCGTTGCGCAGGGCCAGGGCGATGTTGCCGGCCGCGCTCAGGTGGTCGAGCAGCGCCCCGCGCTGCGGCACGATGCCGACCGCGCCGGCCGCAGTGAACGTCGCCGCCCGGACCGTGAACCCGCGCGCGCGCAGGCCGTCCGCGTCGTGCAGCGCCGCCATCAGCGTCGACTTGCCGGCCCCGCTGGCCCCGAACACCGCCGCCGTCTCGCCCGCGCGCAGCGTCAGCGTCAGCGCCTCGACCAGCGGCGAGCCGTCGGGCCGCGCGATCGACAGGCCCTCGACGCGCAGCAGCGCCGGCCTGGCCTCGCCCTGCCGCTCCGCCTCGGTCTCGCCGGTCCCCGCGCTCACCTTCACCTGTCCCTTCGAACCTGTCTCGAAGACCTGCCGGCCGCGCTCGCCCTCTGTCCTTTCGGACCTGGCCCTTCAACCCTGTCGCAAAGTCCAGCTCGACGCCGCCGCGCGCGGACTCACTCCGTCAGCCACGCGTGCAGGCGCTCGGCGTGGCGCTCGGGCAGCTCGATCCCCGGCTGGCGGATCTCCGGCACCGCCGCCCCGTGGAAGTCCGACCCCCCGGTGACCACCAGCTCGCGCCGCTTGGCCACGTTGAGCCACAGGCCGCGCTCCTGCGCGCCGTAGCGGCCGTAGTAGGCCTCGATGCCCTCGAGCCCTGCCGATTTGTACTGGGTGAACATCTCGTCGACCAGCTGCGGCGAGCGCAGGGTGTGCGGATGCGCCAGGGACATCTTCGCCCCCGAGTTGCGGCCGAGCCGCAGGCCCTCGTCGAGCGACACCCGCTCGAGCGCGACGTCGGCCGGGCCGCCGTCATGGAGGTAGCGCTCGAACGCCTCCCGCTGCGAGCGGACCACCCCCGCCTCGACCAGCGCGCGGGCCACGTCGGGGCGCCCGGGCGTGTGGCCGTGGGTGGCGATCAGGATCTTCTCGCCGTCGAGGTGGACGCCGAGCCGGCGCAGGCGGGCGATGATCGCCTTGAGCCGCACGCGCCTGTCCTCGAGGACACTCTCGAGCCGGTCCTCCAGCGCCGTCATCCCTGCCCCCTCGCGCACCCCGTAGATCAGCAGGTGGACCGTCTTGCCGGCGTGGCGGCAGCTCAGCTCGACCCCGCGCAGCACCTTGGCGTTCGGCAGCGCCGCCGCGGTCGCCTCGTAGCCGGCGATCGAGTCGTGGTCGGTCAGGCAGAACAGCTGGACGCCCTCCGCCTGGGCCCGCGCCGCCACCTCGCTCGGCGACAGACTGCCGTCCGAGCACGTCGAGTGGCAGTGCAGGTCGACGCGCATCAGCCCCTCTCGATCAGCGCGTAACGCAGCCCGCGGTCGCGCACCGACAGCACCTGCGCCCCGCAGTGCTTCATCGCCGCGACCAGGATCGTCAGCCCGGCGACGATCACGTCGGCGCGCGCAGGGTCGAGCGCCGGCCAGATCCTGCACCGCTCCGCGGCGGTCACCTGAGCCGCGCGATCGCGGAGGTCGCGGACCTGCACATACGGGAACGCCTTGCAGTCGACCTCCTCGCGGTCGTAGGCCGGCAGCTCGCGCAGCATCGCCGCCGCCGTGGTGACCGTGCCCGCGAGCCCCGTGAGGATCGGGTACGGTTCGAGCGGCTGCCCGCGCTGGAACGTCTCCAGCGCCTCGATCTCGATCGCCGCCACCTCGCTCGGCTCCGGCGGGTCGTGGGCCACGAACCGCTCGTACAGCCGCACCGCGCCGATCGGGTGCGACACCGACGAGATCAGCCGCTCGCCCTCGCCGACGGCCAGCTCGGTCGAACCGCCGCCGATGTCGAGCACGCGCAGCGCCTCGGCCGAGCCGAGCTCCTGCGCCACCGAGCGGTACGACAGCTCGGCTTCCTCCGCGCCGCTGAGCAGCCGCACCGGCGCCCCGAGCACCTCGGCGGCGGGGCGCAGGAAGTCGTCGCGATTGTTGGCCAGGCGCACGCCCTCGGTCGTGACCGCCATTGGCGTCGCGCCGTACTGCGCCGCGGTCTCGCGGTACTGCCGGAGCACCGCGAGCGTGCGCGCGATCGACTCCGGCGCGAGCACGCCGGTCGCGGCCACGCCCTTGCCGAGGCGGGTGATCGTCGCCTGGTCGAGCGCGATCTCGAGGTCGCGGCCGTGCCAGCGCGCGATCAGCAGGAGGACGCTGTTGGTCCCGATATCGATGACCGCGCGCCAGGATCCGTTCGGATCCGCGGCGCGCGGCGTCGCAGGTTCACCTGGCTGTGAGGACATGTCCCGAAGGACCTACTCGCTGCGCGGGCCCCAGTCGGGCGTGGTGCCGGCCTTGGCGATGACCTGCTGGTTGTTGCCCTTCTCGTTGGCGACGACGATGCCGCCGACGGTCGACTGGAAGGCGATCATGCGGCCGTCGGGCGACCAGGTGGGGTCGAGGTTGCGGCCGGGGTTCTGGGTCAGGCGGGTCAGCTTGCTGCTGCCGACGTCGATGGCGAAGATGTCGTAGCGGTTGGAGTTGTCGCGGCCGGCGTAGGCGACGAGGTTGCCGCGGGCGCCCTGGCCGGGGTTCCAGTCGGGCGTCTGGTTGTAGCTGCCCTGCTTGGACAGGCGGGCCGCGCCGGCGCCGTTGGAGCCCATGCGGAACACCTGCGGGCCGCCCGAGCGGCTGGACACGAACGCGAGCTGATTCGCGCCCGGGCTCCACGTCGGCGAGCCGTCGATCGCGGCGTTGTTGGTGAGGCGGGCCTTGATCGTGCCGCCGGTGTCGATGAGGTAGATCTCGGAGTTGCCGTCCTTCGACAGCGTCAGGGCGATGCTCGAGCCGTCGGGGCTCATCACGCCGCCGAGGTTGAGGCCGCGCTGGGTGCTGATCCGGCTCAGCGAGCCGCCCGAGCTCATCCACAGGTCGGGGTTGCGCTTGGCGTACGAGGTGAAGAGCACCTGCCCGCCCGGGCCGATCGACGGCGAGATGTTGAGCGAGCGGTTGTTGGTGATCGAGGCCGGCGACTCGCCGTTCATCTCGATCGTGAACACGTTCTTGGTGACCGTGGGCGTGCGGTTGGTGCGGACGAACGCGATGCGCGAGCCGAACACGCCGGGGATCTTCGTGTAGTGCTCGATGACGTCGTTCATGAACCGGTTGGCGGCCTTGAGCGGGTCGTTGGCCGCGTAGCCGCGCGACAGGACCGGCTTGCCGCCGGCGCCCATGTCGAACAGGCGGAACTTGAACTGACCGCCGACCTCGTCGGCGAGGATCACGGCCTGGGCGCCGATGTCCTGCCAGCCCTTCTGGTCGAAGTCGTTGGCCTTGATCAGCGCGGCCGGGATGCTGCGCCGGTCGATCACCTCGAAGCCGCTCGAGATCAACGCGTTCTTGCGCAGGATGTCGCCGATTCGGCCGTCGGCCGGGACCGCGAGGCGCAGCAGCGTGAACCCGCCACCGAGGTCGACCTCCGAGCCCGCGGCCGGAGCCGCGTTGGCCAGTGCCGGCTGTTTGCCCGCGTAGAACGAGGTGGCGAGCAGGAGGGTGGCGAGGAAGGAAGTTCCGAGCAGGGTCCGCTTCATGGGCGATGGCACCTTCTGAGCGTGGCAACCATACCCGCCCGTCAAGTCCTGGGGAACCCCCCCGCGGGCCAATTCTGGCCTTCGCGCCCTGCGGCGGCCTGGGGGCTCGCTGCACCGGCCGGCCGCCGCAATCGGCC
Source organism: Nannocystis punicea (assembly GCF_026965555.1). Classification (GTDB taxonomy): domain Bacteria; phylum Myxococcota_A; class Polyangia; order Nannocystales; family Nannocystaceae; genus Nannocystis; species Nannocystis punicea. The sequence goes on from NZ_CP114040.1 coordinate 7,419,708, forward strand.
GAACGGCGGCTCGCCTGGCCGCTCGCGGACAAAATGTCACCGGACGCGACGAAGTGGCGAGTCGGACGACCTGGCCGCTCGGCGCGGTCTGGCTACTTGACCGAGCCGGCGCCCGCACCCTTGCCGCGCCACGTGAACTCGTACTGGATCTTCTTGCACTTGCCCTTGAGCAAGTCGGCAACGCCCGCCGGGACGCTGACCTTGAGCCCCTCGATGGTGCTCTTGATCCGCGCGTCGAGCGTGCTGTCGCCCGTGCCCTGCTTCTGCTGCGCCGACAGCTTGCCGTCGGGGCAGACCTCGAGGCGGAACTTGAAGGTCGCGTCCTTGCCCTCGGCGCCGAAGGTGCCGACCTTCATGCCGTTCAGCACCTTCATGACCTCGGTGGCCCACGGGTCGCCTTCCTTGAAGGTGTCGGACCAGCCGCCGGGATCGCCGAACGGATCGCCCGGCAGCTCCTTGACCGTCGGCAGATCCTTGTGCGGCGTGTTGGACTCCTGGTTCTTCTCCGCCTCTTTGGCGCCCTTCTTGTTCGGGTCGGGCTTCTCGATCGACTTGGTGTCGGTCTTCTTCGGCTCGTTCTTCTTCGGCTCGGTGGTCGGCTTCGCCTTCTCGTCGTTGGTCACCGTCGTCTCGGCGGCGGTCTCGGCGGCGACCGTCTCCTCGACGATGATCTTCTCCGGGATCTCCGTCGGGTCGAGCTTGGGCCCGAGCCGCACCAGCTCGCCCGGCATGAACTCCATCTCGAGCTCGTCGTCGTCCTCGTCGGCCGAGACCTCGAAGGTCGGCCCGAACATCACCAGCGCCGCCACGCCGCCGGTGAGCAGCGCCGAGCCCAGCAGGCTGCCGAAGAACGCCGTCGGGTTGCGCAGGATGTCGCCGAACTGGCGGCCCAGCTCGACGAACGGCGACAGCAGCATCGGCACGGTGCGGACTTTGATCTCGGACATGCTCGTTCCCTCTCAGGTGCGCGGCGGGACCTTCGGGTCGGTCAGGAAGCCGACCTTGGACACCCCGGCCGTTCGCAACGCGACGAGCACCTCGACGATCCGGCTGAACTCGATGTTCGAGTCGCCCTGGACGAAGGCGACCCCGTCCTCTTTGAGGCGCGCGTTGCTGCTGAGCTCGTTGGCCATGGTCGCGGGGTCGCGCGAGAGCGCGACCGTGCCCATGAAGACGTCGCCCTTGGCGTCGACCGAGACGGTCGCCAGCAGGAATTGCTCCTGCGCGATCGCCTGCGCCTTGGCCTTCGGCACCGCGATCTTCTGCGGCTGCTTCGGCGCCATCATCGGCGTCGACACCATGAAGATGATGAGCAGACACAACATCACGTCGACCAGCGGCGTGACGTTGATCGCCGAGACCGGGCCCTCGCCCTGAATCGCGTCGGCTGTGACCTTGTGGCTCATGCGTACCCCGTGAGCGTCGCAGGCGACCGACTAGAAGAAGTGGCGCTTGACGATGTTGGTGTAGTCGCTGCCGAAGGTCGTCATCTCGGCGCCGAGCACCTTGATGCGGCGATTGAAGTAATTGTACGCCATGACCGCCGGGATCGCGCTCATCAGCGAGGTCGCGGTCGCCACCAGCGCCTCGGCGATCGGGCCTGCGACGACGGCCAGGTCGGCCGAACCGGACGCGGCGATGGCCGAGAAGGCCTCCATGATGCCCCACACCGTGCCGAGCAGACCGACGAACGGCGCGGCCGAGCCGATGGTGGCCAGCAGCGGCATCAGGTTCTCGAGCTTGGTGGTCTCGCTGACCTTGGCGCGGGCCAGCGCGCGCTCGATGTTCTCGAGGCCGTCCATCTTCTCGTGCATCGAGCCGGTGGACTCGTTCTGGCCCTTCTTGACCTTCGACAGCTCGATGTAGCCGGCGCGGAACATCGCCGCCAGCGGGCTGTACTTGAGCTGCTCGGCCACGCGGTAGATGTCGTCGAGGCGCTTCGACTCCCAGAACCGGTCGAGGAACGTGATCGACTGCGACTGCGCCTGGCTGATGTGGATCAGCTTGTAGAGAATCACGAAGATCGTGGTGAAGATCGAAGTGACCAGCAGGATGGCGACCACGAGCACGAGGCCCTTGGCGCCGAACAGCAGGTGGATGATGTCGATCTCGGCGAGCAAGCTGGGCGCGGGAAGCAACACGCCGGCAGGCTACACGCCCCCGCCCGGCCCCGTCAAACCGCGGGCCGCCCCCGACGGTTACGGTTTTGCTATCCTCCCGGCCGTGCCTCGCCCCGCCCACGCGCTCGCGCCCGCGCCCGCCTCGCACCTGCGGCGGCGCCCGAGCCTGGCGGCAGGAGCGACCCTCGCGCTGGTCACCGCCGCCGCCTGTGTGCGCGACCAAGGCGAGGTCGAGCTCAATTGGACCGTCGTCGACGCCGCGGGCCGCTCGATCTTCCCCGCCGGCGAACTCGACGAAATCGCCGGCTGCAACGCCGACGCCCCCAAGTTCGACGACCTGTGCGGCTTCATCGGCCGCACCACCCCCGACGGCCCGCGCCGGCGCTACCAGTTGCACACGCAGCTGCGCCTGTGCGAACCCGATTGCCCGCAGGCGTGCACGGCCGACGAATCTTGCCAGATCGACGTCCTCACCTACGATTGCAAGGCCGCGCGCGGGTTTTCCATCGTCGCCGCCCGCGAGCAGGAGCCCTACGACTTCGAGGTCGCGCTGGTCGCCCAATTCGAGAACGAATGCGTCTGCGAGCTCGGCCCCGCGTGCGCCCTGACCCCCGGCCCGCGCACCCGCAAGGTCGAACCGGGCCTCTTGACCGACCTCCAGGTCTACCTGTTCGTCCTCACCGGCCTCGACGCCTGCGTGCAGGAGCCGTCCGAACAGGGCCGCACCGTCATGGACCTCGTAGGATGTTGCGCCGGCTGCTCCTAGGGACCTGGCTCTTGGGGCCGGCTTGCGTCCTGCCCGCCGGCGGCGCCACCGGCGTCGAGCTGACGTGGACCGCGCGCGAGACCAACGAGGCCGACGGCCCCGACGCCCGCCGGATGCGCACCTGCCTCGGCGCGGGGCTCTCCGGTGTGACGGTGCGGGTGATCGACGCCGACGAGCCCGAGCGCGACCGCCTGTTCGCGTACGGGTGTGAGGCCGGCAACATGTCGCCGGCTGCGCGGGCCGTCGAGACGCCGGAGATCTTCCTCGACCTCCGCCAGGGCACCTACCACTTGACCGCCAGCGGCCGCGCCGCCGACGACGAGCTCCGCGCCACCGGGGCCGCCCTCGGCGAGGTCGAGAGCCACGCGATCACGCTCGTCGACCTCGAGCTGGGGCGCGCGCCGCAACCACTCGACCTCGCGCTGACCGGCGCCTGCAGCGAGCTCGTCGTCGCCCTGCGCTACGCCGATCCGGCCGCGGCTCTGTTCCTCGACGAGGCCGAGCAGCCGCCCGCCGTCTATCGCCAGGGCCTCCGCAGCGATCGCGGCCTGCGCCTCGGCGGCCAGGCCCAGGCGTGCGCCGGGCTCCAGGGCGCTCACCGCGTCGCCGACGTCGACCCCGGCCGCTATCGCCTCGACCTCGAGATCGACGGCCGCAGCTGCTCGCGCGCCGTGACAATCGAAGACTCACCCGTCCAGATCGCCCTGGACCTTGAAAACCCCGCCTGTGACGGATAGACCGGCCCTGATGCTCCGCGCTCGCCTCGCCCCCCTCGCGCTCGCGTCCGTCGCCGCGGCCGGCTGCGCGGAGGACCCCAGCTTCTGGGTCCGCTGGCGCTTGCAGTCGCCGGTCGAGGCCGAGGTGAGCGAGGCCGTCGAGCTCGTGTCGGTCGACCAGTGCACCGAACTCGGCATCACGCGGGTCCGCATCAGCACCCGCGACGGCAACAACACTCTCGTCGACGAGCGCGAGTTCCCCTGCTTCCCCGCCGGCTTCGAAGATCCGGACGCCCGTGCCCCGGGCCCGGAGGTCGGCGCCGGTGCGTACAGCGTCACGGTCACCGCGCTCGGTCGCCGCGACGTCCAGTTCTGCGCCGACGAGCCCGTCGAGGACGACGGCGACACCGACGGCACCGAGATCGACACCTCCTGCAAGAAGGTGCTCGCCTCCACCGCGCAGGACGTGATGGTCCAGGCGACCGGGGAGGGCAAGCAGCTGCCCGACTTCGTCATCGTCGGCGCGCCGCAGTGCAGCGACGGCATCGACAACGACCGCGACGGCTACACCGACCTCGCCGACCCCTCGTGCGCCGGGGACCGCACCGCGCTCGAGGTCGGCGACAGCGCCGGCGCGCAGATCCTGGTCCGCCCCGAGCTGATGAGCGGCAACCCGAACGCTTACTGCGGCGGCCTGCAGCTCGGCGAGATCGAGCTCGCCATCGACGGCCCGACGGCGAGGAAGATCCGCTTCCCCTGCACCACCACCGCCCAGACCATCAGCGAGCCGCTCGACCCCGGCGATTACACCCTCTCGGTCACCGGCCTCGGCACCAACGGCAAGCCGCTCGCCGTCCCCATGCTCGACGCGGACGTCACCGCCTTCACCCTCGCGCCGGAGGGCTTCCGCAGCGTCGACCTGATCGCCGACTTCACGATCGCCAGCTTCCTCGCGCCGATCGACGCCGGCTTCTCGTTCTCCCTGGCGATCCTCAGCGGCCCCGACGAGCTGCCCCTCACGACCTGTGAGCCGGAGCCGGGCCTCGTCCTCGACCGCGCGCGGATCACCGTCCTCGACGCCGACCTCCAGGTCGTCCCGACCGCCGCGCTGCGCGACGGCCAGAACCCGCCGATCGTGCTCGACGGCGTGGCCACCGTCCCGTGCGCGCAGCTCGGCAAGATCCGCGACATCGAGCCGCTGGTGTGGGACGACGCCGCGCCGGGTCACGAGGCGCTGTTCCTGCGCATCGAGGCGCTCGCGCCCGACTCCGACGTGGCCTGCTACGGCAACGGCGACGACCCGGTGCCGGCGGCCCCGAACGCCAGTCTGGCCGTCGAGCTGCCGCGGATCTCTTTCGACGGCGCCTGCGCCGGAATGCAACCATGACCGACACACCCGAACAACCCGGCACCCCGGCCGCGCCCGCCGCATCGGCGCCTCGCTCGGACTCGCGGCGCAAGCGTCGCGGCACCGGCCCGTTCCTGACCTCCGAGCAGGAGATCGCGCAGGCGCAGGCGGAGGCCGCCGCCCGCAACCCTGCACCCGCGGCTCCGCTGACGAGCGAGCGGCCGCTCACCCCGAAGTTCGGCCGCTACGAGCGCGCCGACTTCGAGCGCGTCGAGACGATGCTCGGCAGCTTCGCCACCCGGCGGTTCGGCCCGTTCGTCACCCAGGTCATGAACGGCTTCTTCGGCGGCGCCACGCCGGCCGAGAAGAACAACGCCGACCTGCGGCGCGCCGCCCAGACCTTCTGCCTGTACGGCTACCGCGACCCCAAGGGCATCCGCCTGATCGATATGTTCGCCAGCGCCGGCCTGCCCCTCGAGGGCCGCCAGCGCGCCGCGCTCGACGCCTGCCTGCAGGCGCGGCTGCTGCTGGTCGCCGTCGACGACGTCCACCCCGGCAAGCAGCGCGTCCGCGGCAAGGACCTCCTGCGCGACGAGCCGGTCACCCTCACCGACAACAACATGTCCCAGGTCCTGCGCCCGGGCGACCGCGTCCTGACCTGGACGATCCCGTGGGGCACCAGCTGGCAGCCGATCGGCGTCGGCCAGCGCCTGGAGGCCCGCCGGGCCGGCGTCCTCGATCGCGGCCTCGAGACCCTGTGCGACAGCCTGCGCGCGGTCCGGCGCGAGCTGCCCGACCGCCACGGCCCCAACCTGTTCTGGCTGGTCCACCGGGTCGCCAACGCGCCGCTCGCCTGAGCCTGCGCTTCCGGGCATGTCCCGACGGACATGTCCGTCGAGACCCGCTGGAAGGGGCATGTCCGCCTGGACATGCCCCTTCGGTCATAGGCCGGCCGGCCCACCCGTCGACGCTCTCGCACAGCGAGGCTCCTGCCGGCTCCCCCAGCGGCTCAGCGCCGCCGCCGGCGCGCCGCCAGCAGCCCTAGCCCCGCGAGCATCAGCGCCGCGCCGCCCCGTCCGCCGCCCGTGCGGCAGCCGCAGCCGCTGGCGTCGTCCTGCCCGCCGCCGGTGGCAGAGTCGGGCCCGCCGTCGCTGCTGCCAGGGCCGTCGGAGTCGGTGTCGCTGGCGCTGGTGGTCGGCGCGTCGGGGAAGCGGGGCCAGCCGTGGGCCAGGTTCCACTCCTCGATCTTCTTGTTGATCGCCGCGGTGTTGTTGACGAGGTGCATCGGCTTGCCCTTGAGGGCGACCTGCTGGACCTCCTCGGCCCACCACATCTCGCCGATGAAGTCCGGCCACGGCCCGCCGTTGGGCACGAAGATCTCGCGCTCGTCGGGCAGCGTCACCACGCTGTTGCCGTCGCACAGGTTGTACTCGGTGGCCGAGCGGAAGCTCGGCACCTCCGGCAGGTCCGGGTTGATATGGAAGATCGGGTCCGCGATCATCTCGTTGGGCGAGATGACCGTGTACATGCGCGTGAGGTACGAGTACGTGTCGAGCAGCTCCTGCGCGTGCTCCCCGGGCGCGATGATCCGGCTGTCGAGCGCCTGCGCGAAGCCGCTGCCGTCGCCCCACGCCATCGCGTCGATCTGCCCCGCGTAGGCCGGGAGGTTCGCGTAGAACTCCTCCGCAGCGAGGCCGTCGGGCACCGGCAGGAAGTCGTTCAGCAGGCTCTCGAGCAGCGGGTGGTTGTAGAAGCAGAAGTCGGCGCCGAAGCAGTTGGCCAGGCCCTGGTCGTTGAGGGTGGTGATCACCTGCTCGGGCGGCAGGCCGACGAACGCCGCCTCGTTCCACGACGTGCTGTAGAAGTTGAACGAGAACGGCTGGACCACGTTCGACGGCCCGGCGTACTCGGTCACGAACGCCAGCCCGTCGGCCTCGAGGTCGTCGACCGCCTTGGTGATGACCTCCTTGTAGTTCGCCGCGAACTGCAGCCAGTCGATCTTCAGCGGGTTGACGAGGACGTGGCGGTAGTTGGTCGGCGCCGCCCGCTGGTCGCCGAGCACGAACACGCGGATGTCCATGTTCTCGATCGAGGCGAAGCGGGTCAGTCGCAGCGGGAAGCAGTTCTCGTTCGACGGGTAGCGCAGGACGATCGGGTGCACGTCGCCGCCGTCGGACCCCGCCGCCAGCTTGAGCGCGACGATCACGTTGCCCTCGTCGAGGTACTGCTGCAGCACCATCTCCGAGCCGTCGATCCACTGATAGTCGTTGTCGAGCAGCCACTGCTTGATCGGCTCGATCGTCTGGTCCTGCAGGACCACGATCTCGAACGCGCCGGCCGTGGTCTTGAACACCACCGGGTCCTCGCCCGGGGCCGGCTCCTCGCCGCTGGTGCTGCCGCCGGCAGTGTCGCCGGCGGTCCCCGTCGCGTTGGTCGTGAGCCCGCCGGAGATGCCGTTCTCGCCGCAGATCTCGAAGGTCTGCTGCAGCTGGTAGGTCGGCACCGACGAATTCAGCAGCGCGTCGAACAGCGGCTGCGAGCCGACCTCGAACTCGGGGATCTGCGCGATCGGGACCAGCCACGCGAACTTCTGCGCGTTGGTGTTGGGGTCGATGCTGATCTGGATGTGGACCTCGACCTCGTTCTGATTGAGGACGAAGAGCACGTTCTCGCCGTCTTGATTGACGGGCATCGAGTTCGGCAGGCCGCCGTCGCAGAACACGCCGCCGCACGCCTCGGCCGTCTGCGGCAGCGCCACGGCCCCCGCCGCGGCGAACGCCGCACCCAACAACATGGAAGTCCGCATCACCGTGCTCCGATCTCGCAAGTCAAAACAGCCTGTCACGGCAGGGTCGCACAGGCGTGCGCATCCCGCCAGCGACGGCGAAATTGCGGCCACAAGGCGGGCCCGGAACGCTGCTCTGCGCTCAGGTGCGGAAGATGTAAGACCGCTGGCCGTGGACCCGGGCGACCCCGCGCGGGCGCGGCTGCATCGCCCCGCGCAGCTCGGCCATCATCTCGAGGGTCGGGCTCGGGTCGCTCGGCGACTGCGGCGGCACAACATCGAGCGTGAAGCGGATGCTCGGCGAGGGCTCGATCGACCGCAGGTATTGCATGCAGAACTCGCGCGCCTCGTTCTCGTCGGTGGCCAGCACCGTCAGCCCCGTGGTGTAGCCGTCGGTGTTCTCGGGCCAGTGCTCCGGCCGCTCGCCCGCCTCGGCGCGCGCCACCACCGTGTACATGCTGACCTGCGGCGAGCGCCCGTGGTCGGCCTCGTTGAGGCAATCGAGGATGTGCGGCGTGATCCACTCGCGCTGGCCGGCCAGCCGCGCCACCTCGCGGGCCTCGCCCTGGCGGCCGTTCTGCCACAGCGCCTCGAAGATCTCCTCCGCGACCAGGCTGCAATAGCCGATCTGCCCCGGGTCCTGTGCGTAGCGCCGCTCGAGCAGCTCGAGCGCGCCGTACAGCAGGCCGAGCGCCTCGTCGAGGTCGCAGTCGGCGGCCGACAATCGCCAGCCGCCGAGCACCGCCAGCGTCAACGCGTTGCCCTTGTCGAGCTGACGCGCCCGCTCGAGCGCGCCCAGGGCCTGCTCGTAGCGGCCCAGGCGGTACAGCGTGATCGCCTTGTTGTACTGCGCCCCCGCGTTCTCGGGGTCGAGGCTCAGCGCGAAGTCGAAGCGATCGATCGCCTCGTCGAGGCGATCGAGGTCGGACAGACAGATGCCGTGCTCGACCAGGATCTCGACGTTGATCGAGTCGTCGCTGAGATAGGCGTCGTAGATCTGTTCGGCCTCTTCGAGCCGACCCTGGCGCCGCAGCAACGCCCCCAGCGCCGCGATCGCCTCGTACATCCCGCCGTGCGGGTCACACTCGTTGGCCCGGCGATAACAGACCTCCGCGTCCATCTCGCGGCCGAGTCGCTCGAGCACCGCGCCGAGGTTGTAGTGCTGCAGGCCGCCGCCCGGGTCGTGATCGATCGCCGCCTCGAACGCCTCGCGGGCCTTCTCGAGGTCGCCGACCAGGTCTTGCACGTTGCCGAGTGCGATCAGGACGTCGGCCTCGCGGGGGAACTCGTTGGCGGCCCTGCGCGCGAGCGTCAGCGCGTGGTCCAGTTCGCCCGTCTCACACAACCCGCGGACCCACATGCAGTACATGCGCACCAGGTCGTCGGGCGGGAGGTCCGGCTCCCAACAGCTTCGCAACAAGCGGACCGCCGAATCCGCGGCACCCTGGTTCAGCAGGGTCGCGATCGCGTCGAGTTGGGGTAGAGAAGACATGGGAAAGCCAGGGCACGCCGGCCCGAAGGGCCGTGGGGTTATGGTTTTTGCACGGGCCTTCGCGCTTGGCAATCCTGGGGATTTCGCCCGCTCGCTTTCTCGCCCGACCTCCGGATTTTACGCGCTCTCGGGTCCGCCGCGAGTGGCACCAGCGGCGGGAGAACGTCGCACATTGCGACGTCTTGCGAGCCAGGCGAGCGTCCGCCGCGGCAACGCGCGGGCGAGCAGCGCCACCAGAGCCGAGGCCGCGCCATCGTGCGATACGGCCCGTCCGGCCAGCGCATCGCGCAGCGCTAGGGCCACCACCTGCTCCGGCATCGTGGCAGCGGAGATCGGCCCACGCACGCCGGCGACCGCGAAGAACTCGGTCGCCACCGGCCCTGGACACACCGCACACACATCGATCCCACGCGGGCGCAATTCCTCGCGCAACGCATAGGCCAGGGAGATCACGAAACTCTTGCTGGCTGCATACGCCGCGAAATAGGGCGAAGGCACATACCCCGCCGCAGATGCCACCAGAATCACCTTCGACCCGCGCGACATCCAGGGCAAAAGCCCGTGTGTCAGCAAGGAAAGTGCGCGAATGTTCAGGTCGAGCATGCTCGCCAGCGACGCGGCGTCCTGGTCGGCGAATGCCCCGAGGTGACCGACACCGGCGCTGGCCACGAACAGGCGCACGGCAGGTCGTTCGTCTCGCACGCGCGCGAGCACGGCCTCGACCCCGGCGGACGTCGCCAGGTCGGCAGTGATCGGCACCCCGAGCTCGCGCGGCAGCTCGCGCGCGATCGCGTGCAGGCGCTGCTCGCGGCGTGCGACCAGCCAGATCTGCGCCAGGTCGGCGAACGCCGGGTGCGCGGCGATCGCCCGTGCGAACGTCTCGCCGAGCCCCGACGACGCCCCCGTCACGACGGCGATCGGTCGTCCAGTCATGCCAGCGCCGCGAGGCGATCGCGGACGATGCCGAGGAACATCGCCACGCCCGTCGGGATGAGGTCGTCGTCGAAGTCGAAGTCGGGGTGGTGGCAGACCGGCGTGTCCTCGTCGCCGCGACGGGCCCCGAGAAAAAAGTACGCCGCCGGCACCGCCTGCGCAAAGTAGGCGAAGTCTTCCCCGCCCGCCAGCGGCAGACCCGCGTTCGAAACCCGTTCACGACCGAGCACGGCGGCGCCGACGCGAGTCACTGCGTCCACGCAGTTCGCGTCGTTCATCGTCACCGGGTAGCCGACCTCGATCTGCAGGTCGATGTCGACCGCGAACGTCGCCGCAGTGCCGCTCACCACCTCGCGCACGCGCTCCATCACCCGCTCGGTGGTGCTCGGCTCGAACGAGCGGATCGTGCCCTTCATGCGCGCGACGTCGGGGATCACGTTGTGCGTCGTGCCCGCCGTGAATTGGGTGATGGACACCACCGCCCCGCCGGCGTAGCCGAGCCCGCGCGACACCACCGTCTGCAGCGCAGTCACCAGGTGAGCCCCGGCCACGATCGGGTCGCGGCACAATTGCGGCTGGCTGCCGTGGCCGCCCTTGCCGCGGATCGTGAGCGTCAGCTCGTGCACCTGCGCCAGCATCGGCCCGACCTGCACGCGCAGCTCGCCTTTCGGGTACGCCGGCCAGTTGTGCAGCCCGTAGATCTCGCGCACCCCGGCCAGCGCACCCTCCTCCACCATCACCTTCGCGCCGCCGCCCCGGACCCCTTCCTCGGCTGGCTGAAAGAGCAGGCGGATGTTGCCGCGCACCGACTCGCGGTGACGCGCGAGGATGTCGGCGACCCCGAGCAGGATCGCCGTGTGGCCGTCGTGCCCGCACTTGTGCGCGCGGCCCTGGTGGACCGAGCGATACGGCAGGTCGGTGCTCTCGTGCATCGGCAGGCAGTCGAGGTCGGCGCGCAGCGCGATCGTCGGCCCGGAGGAGTGCGGGTGTAGATCGGCCACCAGCCCCGTCTCGGCGCAATTGCGCGGCTGGTACCCGCGCTCCATGAGCCACGCGCGGACCAGCGCTTGCGTGCGCACCTCCTCGAAGCCCAGCTCCGGGTGGCGGTGGAGGTCGTGGCGGATCTCTCGCAGGCGATCGGTGAGCGCCTCGATCTCGGCGCGCGGGTCGGTCCAGGACATGCCAGCAAGCTAGACCATCATTCGCGCCGACGCGACCGCTTGCCCGTCACTGCGCCGGCGCGCCTCTGGGGTCGCTGAGCGGCAGCACCCGTCGCGGTCCTCTACGAGGGCGTGCTCACCGCCCATCGCTCCTGCGAGATCGCCCTCGCCGACCCCTTCGACCGCCCGCCCGCCCGCTACCTCGCCCGGGTCGAGGCCGAACTCGATCGCGGCAGCAACCCCGACCTCGTGCGGCGGTTTCCTCGGCCCGGCTCGCCACGCCTTCGCACCGCGCTGGTCGGCCAGGTCGCGCAGCTCATCGACGACACTCTGCGGGGAGCACGGCGTGGTCCACACCGCCACTCCCGTCACCATCGCCGACGGGCACCGATTCGACCGGGCGCTCGACCTCGAACCTGCCCCGAAGACCAGCTGAGCGGGCGCCCGGGGCGGGCGATTGCGCCGGCCCGGGTCGTCGTGCCACCCTTGGTGGATGCAAGAGCCGCAGGCCAACCACTCGCCCCCGGGAGTGCCTCCGCAAGCGCAGCCGCCGCTCGGCTCCTCGCCGACGCAGGCCACCGACGAGCTCTTCTTCGAGGGCATCGCCAAGCACAGCGCCAACATCGGCACCTACCTCTGGTGGGTGGGTGTCTGCATCCTCGGCGGCGGCATCGCCTACGGCCTGTTGCAGATCGAGGCCCTGCAGGGCAAGCCGCTGTGGCTGCTGGCGCTGATCGGCACGCCGATGCTGCTGTGGTCGTACCTGCAGCACATCAGCACCCGCTACAAGATCTCGCGCCGGCGGGTCGAGTTCCAGAAGGGCGTCGTCAGCCGCCGGCTCGACTCGCTCGAGCTGTGGCGCGTGCTCGACGTGCGCTACGAGCAGAGCCTGCTCGACCGGATCTTCGACAACGCCAAGATCACCCTGATCGGCACCGACCAGACCCATCCGAACCTGCTCCTCTACGGCTTGCCGAACCACCGCCAGCTGTTCGAGCGCCTGCGCGAGGCGGTGCAGTTCGCGCGCAGCAACAACCGGCCGATGGAGCTCGCGCCGGGCGCCCACGAGGGCGGCGACGCCTTCGGCCATCATCACCACTGAGCCGGCGGGCGCACCTTCGCCCGCTCGTGGTGCGGTGATCGTCCGGTCACCCGAAGTCCCTTGCGGTATTCTCGGCCCCGATGAAGCCGCAGAACCCGTCCGCTTTGCACATCCTCGCCTTCGTGTATCTCACCTTCAGCCACGTCACCGACGGCGAGCTGAGCCGCGAGGAGATCGACACCATCGCGCGGGTGCTCCACGGCTGGCTCCCCGAGGCCACCAGCGACCAGATCTCCAAGGTCATCGTCGACAGCGCCGCGTGGGTCAACGGCATCACCAGCGACGAGGAGCGGCTCGCGCAGGCCGAGACCTACGCGCACCTGATGAAGGAGCAGATGAGCGAGAAGCAGCGCAGCGCGGTGCTGGTCAACCTCATCGAGCTCGCCCGCGCCGACGGCAAGATCACCGCGAGCGAGGAGCAGTTCATCGGCCACCTCACGCGGCTCCTCGGCCTCGGTTGAGTTAACGTCGCCGCGCATGCGGCCCGACGACGCGCTCTACCTCCCGGACGGCGAAGCGGACCGCGCCGTCCGCTTCATCGCCACCCCCTGGACCCGCGGCCCCTGGGACATGCGGACCCAGCACGGCGGCCCCCCGACCGCGCTCATGGTGCGGGCCATGGAGCGCCGCGCCGCCGAGCTCGGTGACTTCCAGCTCGCCCGCGTCACCGCCGACTTCCTGCGCGCCATCCCGATCGCCGCCTGCGACCTCGTCGTCGAGCCGCTCCGTCCCGGCCGGCGCGCCCTCGGCCTCCAGTGCACCCTCGCCGTCGACGGCCGCCCGTGCGCCCGCGCCAGCGCCCTGTTCATCCGCCGCGCCGACGTCCCGGTCCCGCCCGAGCTCGCGCTCCCCGACGATCCGCTCGACCCGCGCGGCCTCCCCGAGCACACCTTCGACTTCTTCCCCGACCCAGTCGGCTATCACACCGCCATCGAGCTGCGCGTCGGGACATGTCCTCTGGAACCTGGCTCCGGGGACGGGTGGCTGCGCCTGCGCGGCCGCCTGGTCGCCGGCGAGGCGCCGAGCCCGGCCCAGCGGGTCGCCGTCGCCGCCGACGCGATCAACGGCGTCGGCTTCGCCCTCGAGTTCGCCCGCTGGACCTTCGTCAACGCCGACCTCACCGTCTACCTCCACCGCGAGCTCGAGGGCGAGTACGTCCGCCTGCGGACCCGCCACATCTCGCAGCCGGACGGCCGCGGCCTGGTCGACGCCGTGCTCGGCGACCGCCGCGGCCCGATCGGCCGGGCCCTCGAGGCCCAGCTCCTCGAGCCGCGCCAGCCGACCGCGCAGGGCGGCTGACGGTCCGATTTTCAACCTGTCCTCGAAGACATCCTGCCCCAAAGGACAGCCGACAGACGCCCCCTGGAACGCGCCTGTCTCGAAAGCCAGCTAGACCAGCGAGTAGCCGCCGTCGGCCACGACGTCGGCCGCGGTCATGAACGACGACTCGTCGGACGCGAGGAACACCGCCGCGTTGGCGATCTCGTCGGGCGTACCGCTGCGGCCGAGCGGCGAGCCGCTGTGGGTCGAGGCCTTGACGTGGGCGATGGTGGCCTCGTCGAGGCCCATGTTGACCAGGATCGGCGTCTCGGTGAGGCCGGGGCTGAGCGAGTTGACGCGGATCTTCCGCGGCGCGAGCTCGACCGCGAAGGTGCGGGCGAACTGCCGGACCGCCGCCTTGGTCGCCCCGTACACGGACATGTACGGCGTCGCCTTCTGGTGCAGCCCCGACGCGATCAGGACCACCGAGCTGCCGGCCGGCATCAGCGGCAGCGCCTTCTGCACCGTGAAGAACACGCCCTTGATGTTGGTGTCGAGCAGCATGTCGAGCGACGTCTCGTCGACCACGTCGACCGGGCCCATCACGCTGCGACCGGCGTTGGCGACCACCACGTCGACGCGGCCGAACTTCTCCTTCACCTCGGCGTACAGCCGCTCGATGTCGGCGACGCGGGTGACGTCGGCCTCGACCGCCAGGGTGTCCGCGCCCAGCTCCTGCTGCGCCGCGTGCAGCGACGACGCGCTGCGCCCCGCGATCGCCACCTTCGCCCCCTCGCGCACGAACGCCTTGGCGATCGCCAGACCGATCCCGCTGTTGCCACCCGTGATGACCGCGACCTTGTCCTTCAGTCTCATACGTCCCCTCGTTGCCGGCAGCCTACGCCGAAGCGCCAGCCCTTGGCCATCGGTCTGCACGCGCGGAACCGCCCGGACGCGAGCATCGCATGTCTCTTCGGACATGTCGCTGTTCGCCGCTCGCTCGCCGGGCGAACGGCGGTGCGCCGCGGCTCCTGCGCCGCGTCGCCGGCGAGCGAGCGTTCGGGCGCGCCGTGGCTGCTCCGCTGCCGGCACGCGGAGCCCGGTCCGCGCCCGTGCAGGACGCCCGCGCTACCATCCGCGACGATGGAGCCCGATCCGCGCGAGCTGCAGACGCCCGGCCAGCGCGTCCTGTCGCGGCTCTCTCGCCTCGTCTCCGGCGAACACCCCGAGGGCAACTACGTCCTCACCCGCTTCGTCGTCCTCCGCGTCCTCGGCCTCGTCTTCGTCGCCGCGTTCGCCACGGCGGTCACGCAGCTCGTCCCGCTCGTCGGGTCTCACGGCATCACGCCGATGGGGCCGATCGACGACTTCTGGGCCCGTCCGACCCTCTTCTGGTGGAGCGCCTCCGACGCGGCGCTCGGGACAGTCAGCGTCCTCGGCCTCGTCCTCTCGGTCCTGCTCTTGCTCGGCTGCGAGAACGTCCTCCTCCTCCTCGTCCTCTGGGTCCTCTACCTCTCGATCGTCCACGTCGGCGGCCGCTGGTACGCCTTCGGCTGGGAGATCCAGCTGCTCGAGACGGCGCTCCTGTGCGCCTTGCTGGGCCCGCTCGCCCGCCTGCGCCCGCTCGCCGGCGATCGCCCGCCCGCCTACGTCGCGGTCGTCCTGCTGCGCTGGCTCGCCTTCCGCATCATGCTCGGCGCCGGCCTCATCAAGCTGCGCGGCGACCCCTGCTGGACCGAGCTCACCTGTCTCGAGAGCCACTTCGAGACCCAGCCGATCCCCAACCCCGTCAGCTTCTACTTCCATCACCTCCCGCCGGCGGCGCTGCGCGCCGGCGTCGTCTTCAACCACCTCGCCGAGCTCGTCCTCCCGTGGTTCGTGTTCGGCCCGCGCCGCCTGCGTCTGCTCGCCGCGCTCGGCATGATCGCCTTTCAGCTCACCCTGATCGTCAGCGGCAACCTCTCCTTCCTCAACTGGCTCACCCTCGTCCCGCTGCTCGCCTGCCTCGACGACCACTTCCTCGGCCGACTCCTCCCCGCCCGCCTGCGCGCCCGCGCCGGCGACGGCACCGCCCGCCCGACCCGCGCCGCGGTCGTCGCCGCCGCCTCCTACGCCCTCGTCGTCGCCTGGCTCAGCATCGACGTCGTCGCCAACCTCGCCGGGCGAGGCCAGCAGATGAACGCCTCCTTCGATCGCCTGCACCTCGTCAACACCTACGGCGCCTTCGGCAGCATCAGCACCATCCGCCTCGAGCTGCAGATCGAGGGCACCGACGCCGCAGCCCCCGACGACTCGGCCACCTGGCGCCCCTATCACCTCCCGTGCAAGCCCGGCCCCGTCGATCGGCGGCCGTGCTGGCTCTCCCCCTACCACCGCCGCCTCGACTGGCTCATGTGGTTCGCCGCGCTCGACGTCCTCGGCAACGGCACCCTGGCCCGAGAGACATGGCTCTTCAACCTCCTCGATCGACTGCTCGCCGGCGAGCCGACCGTCCTGAGCCTGTTCGCCGACCCGCCGCAGTTCGCGGGCGGCAAGCCCACCTTCGTCCGCGTCGAGGTCTACCGCTACTGGTTCGCCCCGCTCGGCGACCCGGCCTGGTGGCGGCGTGAGCGCCTCGACCAGTTGATCCGGCCCGTCGCCCGCGACGATCCCGACCTCCGCGGCCTGCTCGACGGCGAGTGATCGCCCGTCCCCGCCGGTCCCCCTTCGCCGGTGCGTCCGGGCGCTGTCGCAGGACGCAACGTCGCGTCTCGCCACGCCCTGCCCGTGTGCAAGCGCCGACCCTCGCGCGCGGCCTGGAACGAGGCTTGAATCGCGAGCGACGGAGGATCTTCGTGACCCGGGCACTCGCGCTCTCCCTCCTCTTTCTCGGCGCCTGCGGCAGCGACCTGCCGGCCGGCAGCGACAGCGACGGCCACGAGCCGGACACGACCATCGCCACCACGTCCGGCGACGACCCCACCGCGGGCACCACCGGCGACCCCGGGGACGGCGAACCGATCCTGCTCGGGCCGCGCGACCGCCTCTTGCGGATCTCGATGGCCCTCCGCGGCGTGCGGCCGAGCGACGCCGACTACGCCGCCGTCGAGGCCGACCCGCAGGCCCTCTCGCAGCGCGTCGACGAATACCTCGACTCCCCCGACTTCGGCGCCACGGTCCGCGACCTCCACAACGACGCCCTGCTGGTGCTCGCCGACTTCGCGGCCCCGCCGGCCGGCTTCCTCGCCAAGGACGGCCTCGCCGGCATGGACCTCGTCGCGGCCAACCGCGCCATCATGGAGGCTCCGCTGCGGCTCATCGAGCACGTCGTCGCCGGCGATCGCCCCTACAGCGACATCGTCACCGCCGACTACACCCTCGTCAGCGCCGCCTCTGCGGCCGCCTGGGGCCTCCCCTTCGATCCGGCCGGCGACGCCTGGCAGGTCCAGGATCCGCCCAGCGACCTGCGCAACGCCGGCGTCCTCGCCGACTCGTGGCTGTTTCAGCGCCACGGCTCGACCCGCACCAACGCCAACCGCGGGCGGGCCAACGCGATCGCGCGCGCCTTCCTGTGCGTCGACTTCAACGACCGCGACCTCGAGATCGACCCCAGCGTCAACCTCGCCGACCCCGAGGCGGTCGCCGACGCGGTGCAGGAGAACCCCACCTGCGCCGCCTGTCATCAGACCCTCGACCCGCTGGCCGCCTTCTTCTGGGGCTACAAGCCGCAGTTCGTCCCGCTCCTGGTCGACTACCCGCAGGACCACTACGCCGAGGGCTTCTTCACCACCATCCTCGGCGTCCCGCGCCGCGACCCGCACTACTTCGGCAGCGTCGGCGGCTCGCTGGCCGACCTCGGCGCCCTCCTCAGCGTCGACCCGCGCTTCAGCCTGTGCGCCGCCCGGCGGGCCTACGCCTACTTCCACCAGACCGACCTCGGCGCAGTCCCGCTGGAGCGCGCCGGCCAGCTCCAAGCTGTCCTTCAGGACAGCGACGACTACAAGGCCATGATCAAGGCCCTCGTGCTCGCCGACGACTTCGCCCGCGGCGACGGCGAGCTCGGCCGCAAGCGCGCCCGCCCGCACCAGCTCGCGCGCCTCGTCGAGGACCTCACCGGCTTCCGCTGGCGCAGCGACCTCACCGGCTTCGGCGCCGGCGTCCTCGACCTCATGGACGACAGCCTGATCGGCTACCACGTCCTCGCCGGCGGCCTCGACGCCATCTTCGTCAACACCGCCTCCTACACCTACAGCGCCACCACCAGCCTGGTCCTGCGGGCGCTCGCGCGTCAGGCCGCCAACGACGTCGTCGAGGACGACTTCGCCCTCGCCGACAAGGCCGCGCGTCGCCTCTTCACCCTCGTGTCCGCGGTCGACACCGGCCAGGCCAAGCTGCGCCCGCAGATCGCCCTGCTCCACCGCCGCTTCTTCGGCCGCGACCTCGCCGACGACGCCCCCGAGGTGAGCGAGACCCTCGAGCTGTTCAAGGCCGCGCTCGCCCTGGCCCCCGGCGACGCCGAGCGCGCCTGGAAGATCACCCTCACCGCCCTCCTGCAGGACGTCCGGATCGCCTTCTACTGAGGAACATGTCATGAACGCCATGTCCAAACAACCATGCCTCATGCGACATGTTCCTAGTGACATGTCCCGAAGGTCCTGGCTGAAGCGCGGCCTCTACGCCCTCGCCGCCGCCGGCGCGCTCGCGGGCGGTCGCCGGCTTGCCGCCGCCGAGCCGGGCCCGGCCCGGCGGCTCGTCCTCGTGCTCGTCCAGGGCGGCTGGGACACCACCTACGCCATCGACCCCAAGCCCGGCGTCGGCGGCGTCGACGCCCCGGTCGGCGCGGTCCAGGACTTCCACGGCCTCGACGTCCTCACCGACCCCGCGCGGCCGGCCGTGGGCGCCTTCTTCGACGCCTGGGGCGACCGCTGCGCCCTCGTCCGCGGCGTCTCGGTCGCCAGCGTCGCCCACCCCGACTGCATGCACCGGATCCTCACCGGCGTGCTCGACGACACCGCCCCCGACGTCGCCGCCATCGCCGCCGCCGCCCACGCCCCCGACCTCCCTGCCCCTTACCTGATCCTCGGCCGCACCGCCTACAGCGGCCCCTGGGGCGCGCTGTCCGCGAGGACAGGTTCCGTCAACCAGATCGTCACCCTCCTCGATCCGAAGCTCACCTTCCCGGCCATGGGCGCCCCGCTCCTCCCGCTCGTCCCGACCGACGCCGAGGAGGCCCTGATCCGCGCCCACGTCGAGCTGCGAGCCGAGCGCGAGCTCGCGGCCGCGAAGGGCAGCAAGCGCGTCCAGGACTTCCTCGACGCCTTGCCGCGCGGCGACCTTTTGCGCGACCTCGGCGAGGTCAGCAAGCTCGAGCTGACCCGCACCTTCGACACCCAAATTAAACTCGCGGTCGACGCCCTGAGCCGCGGCCTGTGTCACTCGGTCCAGATCGAGAGCGCCGACTGGGACACCCACACCGGCAACGACGCCCAGGGCCCCAAGCACCAGGCGCTGTTTCAGAGCCTCGCCGGCCTCATGCAGTCGCTCGCCGCCGCGAAGCTGCTCGACGACACCGTCGTCGTCGTCGCCTCCGAGATGGGCCGCACCCCGCGGCTCAACGCCGCCGAGGGCAAGGACCACTGGCCGATCACCAGCACCCTCGTGCTCGGCGCCGGCGTCGCCGGCGGCCGGGTCGTCGGCGCCACCACCGACGCCCTCGACGCCGCCCCCGTCGACTTCACCACCGGCGCAGTCGACCCCAAGGGCCGCCCGATCGCCTACGCCGACCTGGCCGCCGGCATCCTCCAGCTCGTCGGCGTCGACCCCTCCGCGCACATCCCCACCGGAGAGCCCCTGCATGCCCTCTCGGCCTGACCTGCCGGCGCTCGCCCTGCTCACCTGCCTGTCCCTCGCGTCCTGTACCGAAGACCCTGTCCCTTCGGACAGCGACACCGACACCACCGGCGACGACACGAGCACCACCGGCACCACCGGCGCCGACGAGTCGACCGGCGCCGACTACCCGAGCCTCGACGAGCGACCTTGCCCCGAGGACAGCATCCTCACCGCCGAGAACTTCGGCGCCCCGTTCATGCTGACCCACTGCACCGGCTGCCACCACGTCGCCCTGAAGGAGGGCGAGCGCGCCGGCGCCCCCCTCGGCATCGACTTCGAGAGTCTCAAAAAAGTCCGCGCCCAGGCCGACCGGATCTGGGCCCGCGCCGCCGATCAGAACGCCACCATGCCGCCGGTCGGCCCGCCCTCCGCCGACGAGCGCGCCCGCCTCGGCGAGTGGCTCGCCTGCGGCGCCCCCACGGCCGCAGAGCTGTGACGCGCCCGCGGCCCTCCCGACCTTCGCCGGCCTCACGCCCCCGTCGTCCCGAACGTCGCCTCGGCGACCCGCCGGATCGCCTGCCCGGCGCCTCTCGCCCGGCGGTCGGCCATCGATGGTGGGTCGACGCATCACCGGTCACCCGCGCGAGGATCGTCCTGCGAGCGGTCGAGCACCACGGCATCGGCGACCACCCGCGACGCGCGCGAGTCCGTACCGCCTCGCCTTCGCGTCCCCGCCCGCACGCGTGAGCCTGGGAATGCCCGCGCCCGCGCGTCCGCACGCCTGTCCCGGCGCCGGCGAATCACGCTACCGTCGCGACGTGCGCCTCGCCTTCGCGGTCCCTCTCGTGTTCGTCCTCGCCTGCGCCGACGGTTTCCCCGACACCGCCACCCTCGACATCGGCACCAGCTTCGACACCAGCACCAGCACCAGCACCAGCACCAGCACCACCTGGTCGACCACCTTCGACACCACCATCTCCGTCGATTCGCTCACCGACGGGACCACCACCTCGACCACCGGGACCACCACCGAAGACCCCACCACCGGCGCGCCCCCGTCTCCCGCCCGCCAGTACGACCTCGACGACGACGGCCAGCCCGACACCGACCTGTCCCTCGGGACATGCACTCAATCCGCCGACCTCACCTGCCTGCGCGTCGGCAGCGACCTCGTCCCTGTCCTCGAGGTCAGCCTCGGCCCCCTGCCCGACCAGTGCGACGGCAACCTGTTCGGCGCCCCGCGGATCACCCTGATCGGCGATCACGACGGCGACGGCCTCAGCGAGGTCGCCGCGCGTCACTGCCGGTTCGACGGCGTCCAGGGCCCGCCCGCGCTCGCCGTCGTCAGCCTCCCCGCCGCCGCCGTCAGCGCCCGCGCCGACGCCCCTGCGGTCCAGGACAACGCCTGGAGCGACGACCTCCGCGATCCGCAGGGCCTGCTTCACCCGTTCCTCGCCCCCTCCTACGGCGACGGCGAGAACCCGCTCGGCGACTGGGGTCGGCTGTGCGTCTACCGGCCCGACCTCCCGCCGGGCGACGGCTGCGGACCTGGCTTTTCGGCCATCTCGACCTTGCTCGCCCCGGGCGAGTTCCGCGAGGTCGGCGGCACCCTGCAGGACCTCGACGGCGACGGCTGGGAGGACATCAACCTGATCTACCACCGCCGCCAGCACACCGTCTCCGCCGCCACGCTCGCGCTCGTGAACGACCTCGAGTACGACGTCGCCGCCGCCAGCGAGCCGCAGAGCCCGAAGTGGTTCCACTCCGGCCGCAACTACGGCACCCACGCCGCCGTCGTCGGCGGCGACGGCCAGCAGCGGCTCGTCGTCGTCGGCGGCGCCCCGGTCGGCAGCTTCGGCGACGACCTGTGCAACGTCAGCCGCTTCCTCGCAGTCCTCGAGTCGAGCCCCGGTCAGCCGGCCACGCGCAAGCTCGCCTGGTCGACCTACTTCTCGTTCTCCTCGAGCATCTTCAAGACCTACGACCCGGTCCACGCCGGCGACCCGATGGCCGACGTCGCCCGCCTCGCCGACGCCGTCGACGGCTGCATCCACCGCTACGCCGACAGCCGCACCGTCATGGACGGCCAGGAGGTCCTGCTCGTCAACTACTTCGCCATGGACGCGCCCGTCGACCTCTGCCTCGACGAGCAGTTCGCCCTCTATCAGCCGCCCACGTGGACCGACGAGAAGGCCGACGCCTGGTACGGCTGCTTCGCCAAGAACAAGCAGGCCTCCGGCAAGTGGGGCATGCAGGTCGTCGACGAGCGCACCGGCCAGGGCCTCACCGGCAGCCAGCAGACCTACGTATGGGGCTGGAGCGACCAGCTGCGCCCCGGCGAGCTCGTCTACCTCGTCGAGTACCTCCCGCCCACCACCCTGTGGGACCTCAGCGACGTCGCCCCGAGCGCCCTGCAGGTCCAGGCCCTCGAGGGCGGCCTGTGGCAGAGCCGCGGCACCTTCCCGGTCGCCGGCCGGCCCAAGCTGCAGCAGCGCGTCCCCACCGGCGCGCAGGGCGTCGGCTCGTACACCAGCTTCGCCGAGCTCACCCTGCACCCCGGCGACCCGCCCGGCGTCGAGCTCGAGGACGGCACGGTCATCGCCCACGACCCGGTCCGCGACGCGTGGATCGTCCGCTGACCTTTTGGGCATGTTCTTCTGAACATGCCTGAAAACCATGCCCATCGTTCACCGCCGGTGTCCACGATCGAGCGCATCTCCGGCCGCCCCCAAACTCGCCACCTGTCCCTTCGACCAGCCAATTTCGGAGCTCACGCAGTGCCCGCGCGAACCACCCTCGTCCTCGTGCTCCTCGTCGCCTGCGGCCCCAAGACGCCGCCGGAGACCGACACCGACAGCGCCACCACCACGTCCACGACCACCTCGACCACGAGCGGCGCTCCGCTCCCCACCTCCACGACCACGTCCGGCACGACGACGACCGCCTCGGAAGTGACCACCGACGGCGTCGCCTTCATCCGGCCGAACGATGGCGGCGTCGCCTGCGGCGCCGTGTTTGAGGGCGACGGCGCCGTGCGCTGCAAGCCGTGCGACCTGTGGTTAGAATTCGACTGTATTCCCGGCTACAAGTGCGTCCCGGAGGACGACAGCGGCCAGGGCGACTGGAACGATACGACCTGCGTCCCGCTCGCCCCCGACCCCGCCGCGATCGGCGAACCGTGCACCGTCGAGGATAAGGGGAGCCACCGCGCCGACACCTGCGAGCTGGGCGCGATCTGCCTCGGCGTCGATCCCGAGACCCTCACCGGCACCTGCGTCCCGCTGTGCCAGGGCTCGCAGGACGCGCCGGAGTGCCCGGCCGGCACCGCCTGCGTCATCAGCCACGAGGGCGCCCTGATCCCCTGCCTCCCGACCTGCGACCCGCTGGGTTCGACATGTCCCGAGGGCCAGGCGTGCCAGATCAACTTCAGCGACCCCGACAACTTCGTCTGCCTCGAGAACGACCCGGCCGCCCTCGCGCCGCTGTTCGCCCCGTGCGACGCCGTCCTCGACTGCGCCCCCGGCCTCGCCTGCATGGACGCCGCGCTCGCCGAGGAGTGCGACCCGCAGCAGTCGGCCCGCTGCTGCCTGGCCCACTGCGACCTCGGCATGCCGAGCTGCCCCGGGGTCATGCAGGAGTGCCTGCCGTTCTGGGCCATCGACCCCCCGCCGCCGGAGTGGGCCCACCTCGGCGTGTGCCAGCTGCCCTGACGCAGCACCGCAACGACGTGCTCCGAAGAACATGCCCTCGAGGGCATGCTCTTTCGGACAGGCTCTTTGGACCACCGACGCACGCTCCTCCAGTCGACATCCACCCATGCATCCGGAGACAGATCGCCGGACGCACTCCCGCCGAGAGCAGGCGCGAATCCACCCCGGACACAAACATCGTTTATTCGGCCTCCTCCTGCATCTCGAAGTCCCTGACATTCTAACATTTCAATAATAACAATGAATTCGCGCTCGCCGTTTGCTAACCTCGAACCCGTGACTTCCTCCACGCCCGCCTCTTTCTTCCCCGCCGCCGCGGCGCACCTCGCCAGCCTCTCGTCGTCGCTCGCGTTCGCGTTGCTCCTCGCCTGCGGCCCGCAGCCGGCCACCACCGACGGCACCACGGGCGAGAGCACCACCACGACCGGGTCGACGACCGGCGGCGCACCCGTCACCACCGGCGGTGAGCCCGGAACCACGACCTCGTCGACGACCAGCCCGGCCTCCACCGACGACTCGACCACAGGCGCCGCCTCCACGACCGGCGCCGGCTTCATCCCTCTCTCCGACGGCGGCACCTGTTTGGTCGGCCACAGCGGCGACGGGCAGGTCCGCTGCATCGAGTGCGACCCCTGGTCGCAAAATTGCCCCGCCGACGGCAAGTGCAACGCGTACGCGCCCCATCCGGACGGCACGTGGGACGCCCTCAAGTGCGTCCCGCTGTTCCCCGACCCCGACCATGCCGGCGAGCCGTGCACCGTCGAGGGCGCTCCGATGAGCGGCATCGACAGCTGCGACCTCGACTCGATGTGCTTCCACGTCGACCCCGACACCCTCGTCGGCACCTGCGTGCGCCGGTGCGCCGGCTCGCCGGAGGCGCCCGAGTGCCCCGCGGGCCGCGCCTGCCACGTCAGCCACGACGGCAACCTGGCCCTCTGCCTGCCGCAGTGCGATCCCTTGCTCGCGGACTGTCCCATGGGACAGGTCTGCATCCCGACCTCGCACCAGGACTTCGCCTGCGCGCCCGACCTCTCGGGCGCCGGGGGCCAGGCGTTCAGCCCCTGCGCCGACGAGGCCGCCTGCGACCCCGGCCTCGCCTGCGTCGACGCGGGGCTCGCCGCCGAGTGCGACCCGCAGCAGACGGGCTTCTGCTGCCTGCCGTTCTGCGACCTCGACCAGCCCCCCGCGTGCCCCGGCGCCGGCCAGCAGTGCCTGCCGTTCGTCCACCCCGGCTGGAGTCAGCCCGTCCCCGGCGGCCCCGGCCTGTGCACCCTCGCGCCGTGAGGGCCGCCCGCGTGCGTCTTCGGCCATGCCCCTCGGAGCATGCTCCCGGGGACATGCCCCTCGGAGCATGCCCCCTCGGACAGCCGCTAGCCGACCATCAGCCGGCCCTCGGGGAACGTCACCCGCCCGGTCTTCTGGGCCCCGAGCGCCAGCGCCAGCGACGTCGGCCCGACGCGGCCGATGAACATCAGGACGATCAGGACCCACTTGCCGATCGCGTGCAGGTCGTCGGTGATCCCGAGCGACAGGCCGACGGTCCCAACCGCGCTGACGACCTCGAACACCACGAACGCGAACGGCAGGTTGTGGGTGGCCAGCATGATCACCAGCGCGATCGCAGTGATGAGGCCGGCGACGGTGACGATGGTCGCCGCGCGGTACACGATCTCGTTGGGGATCGCGCGGCGCATCAGCACCGCGCGCGGCTGGTTGTAGAGCAGGGCTGGCAGCGCCGCCGCCAGCACCGCAAGGGTCGTCACCTTGATCCCGCCGCCGGTCCCGCCCGGCGCCGCGCCGATGAACATCCACACGATCATCACCGCGATCGTCGCCTGCTCGACGGCGGCGAAGTCGACCGTGTTGAACCCGCCGGAGCGCAGCGTGATCGACTGAAACGCCGCGTTCATCCACTTGTCGAACGTCGACATCCCCGCCAGCGTCGCGTCCCACTCGAGCAGCGCATACAGCAGCGTCCCGACCACGATCAGCGCCAGAGTCATCCACAGCACCACCCGCGTCTGCAGCGAGAAGCGGCGGTGGACCCCGCGCGCGCGCAGCCACAGCGCCGCCAGCACCGAGAAGCCGACGCTGCCGACCACCACCAGCGCCATGATGACCCCCAGCACCACCGGGTCGCTCTGCTGCGAGATCAGCGAGTCCGGCCACAGCGCGAACCCGGCGTGGCAGAACGCCCCGACGGCGTGGAACACCCCGTGCCAGATCGCGTCGAGCGCCGGCATCCCGTGCTGCGAGAAGCGCAGCGCCAGGATCCCCGCGCCCAGGGCCTCGAGCGCCAGCGTCGCCACGACGATGAAGCTCGCCAGCTCGTAGGCCGCGCCCGGGCTCTGGATGTCGAGGATCTCCTCGAGCGCCTGCTCGCTGCGCAGCGCCAGCCGGCCGCCGAGGAGGATGGTCGCGAACGTCGACAGCACCATGATCCCGAGCCCGCCGAGCTGGATCAAGATCAGGATCACGCCCTGGCCGAACGGCGAGAACGTGCTCGCGGTGTCGAGCACCGCCAGGCCGGTGATGCACGCCGCGCTGGTCGCGGTGAACAGCGCGTCGAGGAACGACAGCGGCTCGCCCTGGGCCGACGCCGGGAAGCTCAGCACCAGCGCGCCGGTCACCGCCATCGACCCGAACGTCGACAGCAGCAGCAGCGCCGGGCGGTGCAGGAAGCTCTGCACGAGGTCGTCGAACAGCGGGCCGCGGGCCAGCACGAACGCGAACACCACGACCTGGTACAGCGACAGCGCCACCAGCACCGCGCCCAGCGGGTTCGTCCCCCACGGCACGCCCAGCAGCACCAGCGCCGGCCAGATCAGGTGGCGCGGCGTCTGCCGCACCACCGCCAGCATGAACGGCCCGGTGAGCCCCACCACCCCGATCCCGAGCAGCAGGCACGTCACGTCGGCCACCCGCGACGCCGCGATCTCGAAGCCGACGATCGACAGGTTGGCGATCAGCGACACCGCCAGGATGTGGCGCGCCGCGGCCCCGTAGCGCTGGATCCACACCGAATCGGGCGTGACCTTCTGTTCTTGCCGGCGGCCCCGCTGCGCCCGCGTGTCGTCGACGAAGTACTCGTTGGCGACGTGGACGGCGCTCCACAGCATCACGGAGCCCGCGACCGGGAAGTCGTGGATCAGCGCCGGCAGGAACGCGCCGACGTTGAGCGACAGCAGGACCAGCGAACCCAGAGTCGCCCAGCGCCGACCTTGCAGCGCTGCAAGGGAGAACAGCCCCGACAGCGCCACCAGCACCGAGGCGTAGATCGCCCCGAGCAACGTCACCTGACTCGACGCACCGAAGTGGCCGTGAGGCGCATGGGTGACGATCATCCCCAGGACGCCGACGACGGCGAGGCCGACGAGTCGAGCGGCCTGAAGGCGGCGGGTCGGGCGCGGGACCGGCGGCGACGACATGGGGGCGACCGGCCTGCGACCATACCACGACCGCCCGCGCGTCCACCTCGGCGCCGCTCGCGTGCGCGGGACCCCCGCGAGCCCGCGCGGCCTTGGGTTATTCTTGCGGTCGCATGAGCGCAGCCGGCTTCGCCGACCACATCCGCGATCTGAGCATCGTCCTCAGCACCGCCGCCGTCACGAGCCTGATCTCGCAGCGCCTCAAACAGCCGCCGGTGCTCGGCTATCTGCTCGCCGGCATCCTGCTCGGCCCGCACGTCCCGGGGATCGTGCTCGGCGGCGAGGAGAGCACGGAGCTCACCCACAGCCTGTCCGAGCTCGGCGTCATCCTGCTGATGTTCACCATCGGCCTCGAGTTCAACCTGCGCAAGATCGCCCGGATCGGCCCCGTCGCCGGCTTCACCGCGGTCGTCGAGGTCGGCCTCATGCTCAGCCTCGGCTTCGTCGCCTCGCGGCTGCTCGGCTTCACGCCCATCGAGTCGCTGTTCGTCGGCGCCTGCGTCGGCATCTCCTCGACCATGCTGGTCGCCAAGGCCTTCGAGGAGCAGAAGCTGAAGGGCGGCTTCGCCGAGGTCGTGTTCGGCGTCCTCGTGTTCGAGGACATCATCGCCATCCTCCTGCTCGCCGTGCTCACCGCGGTGTCCTCGGGCAGCGGCCTGACCACCGGCGAGTTCGCGCTCGAGATCGGCAAGCTGCTCGGCTTCCTGCTCGCGCTGCTGGCGATCGGCCTGCTCGTCGTCCCGCGCTTCATCCGCGGCGTCGTCCGCCTCAGCCGCTCCGAGACCACCCTGATCGCCGGCATCGCCGTCTGCTTCACCATGGCCACTCTGGCCGCGGAGGCCGGCTACTCGGTCGCGCTCGGGGCCTTCCTCGCCGGCATGCTGGTGTCCGAGTCGGGCGAGGGCGGCAAGGTCGAGCACCTCGTGCAGCCGCTGCGCGACATCTTCGCCGCGATCTTCTTTATCGCCGTCGGCCTCTCGATCAACCCGATGGACGTCGTCACCCACTGGCTGCCGGTGCTCGTGCTGACGGTGCTGGTCCTGGTCGGCAAGACCGTCGGCGTCGCCCTCGGCGCCTTCCTCACCGGCAACGGCGTCAAGCACTCGGTGCGCTCCGGCATGAGCCTGGCGCAGATCGGCGAGTTCTCGTTCATCATCGCCGGCCTCGGCATCGCCCGCGGCGCCACCGGCAGCTTCATCTACCCGGTCGCGGTCGCCGTCTCGCTGCTCACCTCCCTCACCACCCCGTGGATGGTCCGCAACTCCGAGCGGATCGCCGAGTCCGTCGATCGCCGCCTGCCCGCGCGCCTGCAGACCTTCGTCACCTTCTACGAGGCCTGGATCGAGCAGCTCAAGACCGCCCGCGGCCCGATCTCCACCTGGCAGCGGATCCGCCGCACGATCATCCTGCTCGCCGTCGACGCCGTGCTGCTGAGCGCCAGCCTCGCCGGCGCGCGCCTGGTCCACCAGCGCGTGGTCGCGACCCTGCACGAGCGCTTCACTCTGCCGACCTGGCTGGTCGAGCCCGCGTACACCGGCGCCACCCTGCTGGTCGCCGCGATCTTCTTCGTCGGCGTCATCCGCCAGAGCGTCAACCTCGCCAACATCCTCGCCCGCATCGTCATGCCCGAGCGCCCGAGCGACGGCACGCCCAGGCCCGACCTCGGCGCCGCCCCGCGCAACCTCATCACCGTCGTCTTCCAGCTCGCCCTCGGCCTCGCCGTCGGCCTGCCGCTGGTCGCCATCACCCAGCCGTTCGTCCCCCCGGGCTCCACCTTCGCGGTGTTCGCCCTCATCATCCTCGCCCTCGCGGTCAACGCCTGGCGCAGCATCAAGAACCTCCAGGGCCACGTGCGCGCCGGCGCCGAGCTGGTGGTCGAGATGCTCGGGCGACAGAGCCGCAAGGCCGCCGAGTCGCACCACGGCACCCCCACGGTCGAGCCGGAGCCCACGGTCGAGGAGATTCTGCCCGGCCTGCCCGGCATGACCGCCGTCCAGATCGTCGAGGGTTGCGCCGGCCTCGGTCGCAGCCTGTCCCAGCTCAACCTGCGCCTGCGCACCGGCGTCGCCATCCTCACCATCCACCGCCCCGACGGCACCGAGGTCCCGCAGCCGATCACCCGCCACAAGCTCGCGCTCGGCGAGGTCGTCACCCTCGCCGGCTCGCGCGAGGCGGTCGACCAGGCCACCGAGATCCTGCAAAAGGGCCCGGCGGTCGACCCGAAGTTCCTCAGCTACGCCAGCTGACGCGAGCCTGCGACGTCCTCACCGGCGACGCGAGCGCCGGCGCCCGCGTCGCCGTCACGATCGCGTCACGCCGACCTCTGCTTAAAAGTTCACGAATCAACGGCTCACCCTCGCTATCCTCGCGTGATGCGGGAGTGTGCGGCGTGACCGAGCCCGAATCGCTGGACGACCCGACCGCCGAGCTCGCGCGCCTGCAGCGACGCGTCGTCGAGCTCGAGGCCGAACTCGCGGTGCTGCGGCCGTCCGAGGCCGAGCTGCGGGCGATGTTCCGGGCGATGTCCGACGTCGTCCTGGTGATGAGCCGCGACGGCCATTACCTGCGGATCGGCGACACCGCGCCCGACCTGCTCTACAAGCCCTCCGCCGACCTCGTCGGCCAGCGCATGCACGACGTCATGCCGGCTGCCGCCGCCGACTTCTTCCTCGAGCACATCCGCCGCGCCCTCGACCACCAGAGCGTCGTCAGCATGGATTACAGCCTGCCCCTCGACGACCGCGAGGTGTGGTTCTCCGCCAACATCTCGCCGCTGTCCGACGACGCGGTCGTGCTCGTGTGCCGCGACGTCACCGAGCGCAAGCGCAACGAGCTGCTGCTGCAGGACAGCCTGCGCCAGCAGGAGCTGCTGCGCGCCCACGAGGCCGCGCTCCTCCAGCTCTCGACCCCGCTGATCCCGATCAGCGACGATCTCGTCGTCATGCCGCTGGTCGGTCGGCTCGACGGCACCCGCATCGATCACGTCCTCCAGACCCTGCTCGAAGGCGTGCAGCGGACCCGCGCCGCCGTCGTGATCCTCGACGTCACCGGCGTCGCGGTCGTCGACGCCCCCGTCGCCGACGCGCTGGTCCGCGCCGCGCGGGCCGTCGGCCTCCTGGGCGCGCGCGTGGTCCTGACCGGGATCCGGCCCGAAGTCGCCGCGGCCCTGGTTTCGCTCGGGACCGACCTGATGGGGCTCGTCACCCGCGGCACCCTGCAGGACGGCATCCGCCACGCCCAGGTCGACCTGGTCGCCCGCCGCCCCCGATCCTGACCTGTCCTCGGAGACAGCAGCGTCCGCACGCGCGGGCCCGCGGGCCCGCGGCGATCCGTGTTAGAACACCCGGCTGTATGGTGAGGCTCCCACGGCTCGGAATCGCCGGCGCGCTGATCTTGCTCGGCAGCGCCTGCTACGACGACAACAGCGCCCGGGACAGCGACCAGGCCGCGAGCAGCACCGGCGAGTCGGCCGGCACCGACGCGCCGACCGGCACCGGCGAGCCGACCGGGAGCGGCGGCGAGTCGGACAGCGACAGCGGCGACGCGCCCGAGGCCTTTGAGCCGGCCGAGCCGGTGCTGCCGCGCCTGACCGCCACGCAGTACCGCAACGCCATCGAGCACCTGCTCGGCCCCGGCCTGCCCGGCATGCCGCTCGAGCCCGACACCAACCCGTATCTCTTCTACAACATCGGCGCGACGACCACCTTCCTGTCGGAGCTCGGGGTGCAGCAGTACGAGGAGGCCGCCGACGCGCTGTCGCGGGCGGTGTTCGCCGACCAGGCGCGGCGCGAGGCGCTGGTCGGCTGCGTGCCGCTGTCGCCCGGCGACGGTTGCGTGCAGAACTTCCTCGCCACCTTCGGTCGCCGCGCCTATCGCCGGCCGCTCACTCCCGACGAGCTCGGGCGCTGGACCGACGTCGCCGCTCAATTGGCCGAGGGCGACGCCTGGCGCGGCCTGCAGTTCGCGGTCGCCGGCGTCCTGCAGTCGCCGCACTTCCTCTACCGCGTCGAGCTCGGTGAGCCCGACCCCGGCGACCCCACGCGGCTGCGCTTCACCGGCTGGGAGATGGCGACGCGCCTGTCCTTCCTGCTGTGGAACGGCCCGCCCGACGACCTCCTGCTCGACGCGGCCGGGCGCGGCGACCTCCACACCGACGCCGGCCTCACCGCCGAGGCCCAGCGCCTGCTCGACGACCCGCGGGCGCGCGTCGCCCTGCAGGAGTTCTTCGCCCAGTACCTCGACCTCGCGCGGCTCGAGCACGTCAGCCGCGACCCCGCGCGCTGGCCGATGTTCAGCCCGACCATGACCGCGTCGATGCGCACCGAGGTCCAGCTGCTCGTCGACGACCTGATCCACCGCAACGACGGCGACATCCGCCAGCTGTTCAGCACCCGCCGCACCTTCGTCAACGCCGAGCTGGCCGCGCTCTACGGCGTCGCCGCCGAGGGCGCCTCGCCGATCACCTTCGTCCCGGTCGAGCTGCCGGAGGACGGCCCGCGCGCCGGCATCCTCACTCTCGGCGCCTTCCTCACCATGAACGCGCACGAGACCATCACCTCGCCGACCAACCGCGGCAAGTACCTGCGCGAGCGCGTCCTCTGCCAGGTCATCCCGCCGCCGCCGGGCGACGTCGACACCGACCTCGGCGACGACGAGAACATGGACGCCCAGACCGTGCGCGAGAAGCTCGAGCAGCACCAGAAGGACCCGATCTGCGCCGGCTGCCACTCGATCATCGACCCGCCCGGGTTCCTGTTCGAGCACTTCGACTCGATCGGCGGCTACCGCACGCTCGACAACGGCTACCCCGTCGACGCCACCGGCAACCTCGACGGCATGCCGCTGGACGGCGCGCGCGACCTCGCCGAGGCGCTCAAGACCGACCCGCGCGTCGGTCGCTGCATCGTCAACCAGCTGTACCGCCACGCCACCGGCCGCCTGCCCGAGCTGTCCGAGACCCCGGCCCTCGAGGCGCTCGAGCAGCGCTTCATCAAGGCCGACCACCGCTTCAAGCAGCTGCTGCTCGACCTCGTCGTCAGCGAGGCGTTCCGCACCGTCGCCGAGGAGACCGACGCATGAGCTTCCTGATCCGCAAGCCGCCCATCTCGCGCCGCACCGTCCTCCGCGGGGCCCTCGGCGGCGCCGCCGTGGCCCTCGCCCTGCCGCCGCTCGAGGCGATGTTCGGCGAGACCGCCCGCGCCGCCGATCCGTCCAGCGACCCGATCTTCGGCCTGTTCTACTGGGCCAACGGCGTCCCGTGGCACGCCGGTCACGGCGCCGATCAGGGCGCCAACAGCCCCGGCGGCGACGTCTGGACCCCGCCGACCGTCGGCGCCGACTTCACGCCCTCGCCGCTGCTCACCCCGCTCGCGGCCCACAAGGTCAGCGTCGCCACCGGCCTCGAGCCCAAGACCGAGGTCCCGCAGCCCGACAACGGCCAGAGCGACGGCCACATGCGCGGCTTCATGGTGGCGATGACGGGCGACCGGATCCGCCCCGAGGGCTTCGATCATCCGTCGCACACCCTGACCTGCCTGCGGCCGACGCTCGACCAGTACGTCGCCACCCACGAGCAGTTCTACGGCAACTCGCCGTCGCGGTTCCGCTCGCTGTGCCTCGGCGTCAGCGAGGCCCGCTTCCACGACTACGGCCACTGGAACGCCATCTCGTTCACCGGCCCCGACTCGCCGGTGGCGGCGATCCACAGCCCCGCGCAGCTCTACTCGATGCTGTTCGACGTGCCGGCCGACCTGATGGCCCTGACCCGCCGCGTCACCCTCATCGACGCGGTCATGGCCGACGCCGAGGGCCTGCGCGGCCGCCTCGGCGGCACCGACAAGCAGCGCCTCGAGGCCCACCTCGACCACCTGCGCGAGGTCCAGCGCCGGCTCGACCTGTCCTCGGGGACATGCGACGTCATCCCCGCCGCCCCCGGCGACTCGGCCGACGTCGTCGCCCGCACCGACATCATGGCCGGGCTCCTGGCCGCCGCGCTCAATTGCGGCCTCACCCGCGTGTTCTCGTTCATGCTGAGCTCCCCGGCCACCACCCACGTGTTCAACAACCTGGGCGTGCCGAACGGGATGCACCAGGTCTGCCACGACGGCCAGTGGGAGTACGTCCGCAGCATCACCGAGTACCAGATGCTGGCCTTCGCCCGCCTGCTCGACCACCTCGCCGCCGCCGTCGACCCGATGGGCGTCAGCGTCCTCGACCGCGCCTGCGTCTACGGCGTGTCCGAGTACGGCGAGGGCTACAAGCACAGCGTCGCCGAGATGCCGGTGGTCCTGGCCGGCGGCGCCGGCGGCAAGCTGGTCCGCGGCTACCACTACCGCGAGCAGGGCGGCAACCTGTGCAAGGTCCACGTCACCATCCTGCGCGCGCTCGGCATCGACACCCCGAGCTACGGCTTCAACGGCGCCGAGACCACCGAGCACCTCACCGGGATCCTGGCCTGAGCGCCATGCCCCGCAGGACCTGTCCCCTGCAACCTGGCCCTCGCATACTGTCCCCGGGGACATGGCTCTTCGCCGCGCTCGCGGCCCTCTCGCCCGCCTGCGCCGGCGGCGAGGGCCGGGGCGACGCCGCCAGCACCGCCGCGCCCGGCCCGACCGGCACCGATTCGACCGGCGCCGACTCGACCGGCACCGCCGGCTCGACCGAACCCGACACCACCGGCGACGACCCGCCGACCTCGAGCAGCAGCAGCAGCACGAGCGAGGGCGTCGACGACCCGCCGCTCGTGTGCGATCCGCTGACCACCTGCGGCGTGCAGTGCGTCGACCTGATGACCGACGCCGCCAATTGCGGCAAGTGCGGGGTGAGCTGCGTGATCCCGCGGGCCACCGCCGCCTGCGCCGCGGGCCAGTGCGCCCTCGGCGAGTGCGACGACGGCTGGTTCGACTGCGACGAGGATCCCAACACCGGCTGCGAGCAGCAGCTCGCGCCCGGGCAGATGTGCGGCCTCGTCTGCAAGCCCGACAAGGCCGAGGCGTGCAACCTGTTCGACGACAACTGCGACGGCCAGTGCGACGAGGGCGCCCTGCCCGGCTGCCGCGTCGGCGTGCACCGCTGCTCGAGCCCGACGCTCGGCCACTTCTACACGATCGACGCCGCCGAGGCGATGTCCGGCGATTTCACCCCCGAGTTCCTCAACTTCTATTATCTGTACTCGGCCCCGGGCGCCGGCCTGGTGCCGTTCTACCGCTGCCTCAAGGGCGACGGCCGCCGCTTCTACACCACCAGCGGCACCTGCGAGAACGCGGCCACCCTCGAGGGCCCGCTCGGCCACATCGCCACCGACCCGCAGTGCGGCGCGGTCCCGCTGTTCCGCCTCTACGGCGCCGGCGACCACTTCTATACGACCAGCGAGGCCGAGCGCGACAACGCCGTGGCGATGTACGGCTATCAATACGAGGCGGTCGCCGGCTACGTGTGGACCGGCCCGTGAGCCCCGGCGCCTGACCGCCTCCGCCGCTCGCTGAGATTCGCCGCGCGCAGCCCCACGCGGTCGTCGCTCGCCCGCTCTCGACGACCCCCGCCGCGCACCCCGATCTCGACGGCCCAGGAGCCCGTCCAGGAAATCGCGCGGCCGAGGACGCGGGGCCGTGGGGATCTGGGTGACGGCAGGCACGGGGCGGCGGAGCGGGTCCCTCGCTACGGCGGGGCCCTCCCAGGCAACGTGCTCGGCGCCCTCGGGCTTCGATGGTGAGCTGTCGTTGAGGACAGGCTCATTCGTGCTTCGCGGATGATGGCGCCTGCGCGCGGTTGCCTGCGGCCCCTCCCGCCTGCGTCCCACTCCGCCGCCCCGTGCCCGCCTGCGGAGAACGTCGCCGGCCCCGCTTGTCGCCGTGCGAGGTTATCGCGCAGGCCGTGCATGCGAGATGTCTCGGGGACATGAGAATCCTAGCGACGAGCCAACGGTGACGATCGTGGCGACGAGATGCCGGCATGAGTCCAGAGTAAGGAAGAGCGCCTGGCCAAGATCCGCGAGACCCGCTCCGCGCCCGCCGTCACCCAGCTCCCCATGCCCCGCGCCTTCGGGCGCGCGTTTCTCAGGCAGGCTCCTGGCGACGCGCAGCCTCATCACGCGCCACGTCCTCGCCCCGGCCCCGCGTCCCCTCGACGCGCCGCCCCGCCCTCGCGCCTCTCCGGCCGCACTCGAGCCGCCGCATGGCCTCCATGCGCCCGTCTGGGACGCGCCCTCGTGACCTCCGGGCGCGCCCCTTCGCCGCGCTCGAGCCCGTGACAGCGAAGCAGGTGCGGCCTCGTACTCGCTCGAACGCGCGCGACCCATCGCCTCCATCGCCTCCCATATGAGGCCGCACCTGAGCTGCGCCGGCACCCATTCAGGGGTTTTTACCGTTGGCCGACCACCCCCTCCAACCCTCAACGCTCGGGGCGATTGCAGCATTCGCTGAATGGCACCTGTCGTATCGACTGTACATACGGCGATTGTCCAATGTTCTGCCACCGCGAACACCGCGCATTCCGCCGCCCGGCCCGCGTACGTCTTGCGCCGGCCCGTCGCTCGTCCTGCGGTGTTTTCGATTGCGCCAGCGTGGTTCCTCTGTCAAATTGATGAAAATGCTGTGAGTCGCCCGCGCGGCCTTTCGGGCGCGACGCGGGCGGCCTCCGACCGTCGGCGGCGACGCCCGACGGTCATGCCGACGATAGCGATGGACATGACGTTCGACGACGACAGGACACATATCGAGTACCGAACACCGGTAATTCAGCTGTGGGGCCGCCTCGTCGTCCCGCTGCAGGGCGACATCACCGACGAGGTCGCGGCGGCGCTGGTCGACGACGTCCTGCGGCGGATCCGCGACGTCTCTGCGGCCGGCCTCGTCATCGACGTCACCGGCATGTGGACGATCGACAGCCACCTCTGTCACGTCATCGCCGGCCTCGCCGCCGCCGCCCGGCTGATGGGCACGCCCACGATCCTCTGCGGAATGAGCGGGGCGATCGCCATCACCCTGCAGACCATGGGCATCGACTTCCGCCAGCTCCACACCGCCCTGACCCTCGAGGACGCGCTCGAGCGGCTCGGCGTCGAGCCGTCGCTCCGCGACGTCGACCTCGAGGCCCAGGGCCCCCCGTCGCCCGAACCAGGAGAAATTACCAATGGACACCCACCCCCCTAGGTCCCCCGAATCACCAACCCTCGAAGTATGCGGCCTCGAATACCGCTGGGACCTGGCCCGCGGCAGCTTCACGATCGGCGGCGTCCCCGGCGTCGCGTTCTTCCGCGACTCGACCCTGGCGCGGCTCCTGGTCGGTTTTTTGACCACCCTCGGCCCGCACCGCTTCTCGCTGATGATGCTCGCCGAGGGTCAGCGCAGCATCGACGAGGATTGGGAGATCATCCGCGCCTACCCCAGCTTCGAGGCCGGCTTCACCGAGCTCGCCAAATATGCGTACACGGCGGGGTGGGGGCGCTGGGAGCTGGTCCGCATCGACCCCGAGGCGCGGCGCGGCGTGTTCCGCGTCCACAACGGCTGGGAGGGCTCGGTCCAGCGGGCCACGGCCCTCAACTGGGGCGTCGGCCTGGTCGCCGGCAAGTTCACCGCCTTCTGTCAAAAGCTGTTCGGCTGCAACTGCTGGCCGCGCCAGACCCGGTTCATCGCCGACGGCGACGCCTGGGACGAGCTCGTCGTCGAGCCCTCGGCGCGCACCGTCGCCGACGAGCTCGGGGCGCTGGCCGACGCCGGCCTGGCGACCAACGCCGACCTGCACCGCCTGCTCGCCGATCTCAAGACCAGCGCCGCCGCCCGCGAGCGCGCCCTGACCGAGCGCGACCGCATGGTCGAGGAGCTGCAGGACAAGCTGCACATCATCGCCGAGCAGCGGGTCGCCATCGCCGCCCTCTCGACCCCGATCGTCCAGCTGTGGGACGAGGTGCTGGCCGTCCCGATCGTCGGGGCGATCGACGCCGAGCGGACCGGCCGGCTGATGGAGAAGCTGCTGACCAGCATCATCGACAGCAAGTCGCGCTTCGCCATCCTCGACGTCACCGGCGTCGAGGCCATCGACGCCGCCACCGCCGACAACTTCGTCCGCATCATCCGCGCGGTGCAGCTGCTCGGCGCCCACGGCGTGCTGTCCGGCATCGTCCCCGCGGTCGCGCAGACGCTGGTCGACCTCGGCGTCGACCTGTCCGGCGTCCGCACCTTCGCCAACCTCCGCGAGGCCCTCAAGGCCTGCCTCGCCGAACCCGCGAGGAGCCGTCGCCATGCCTGACCTGCACCGCCGCTTCTTCGACCTCTCCGCCGAGCTGTTCTGCACCGCCGACAGCAACGGCTTCTTCGTCGAGCTCAGCCCCGCCTGGGAGCGCGTCCTCGGCTGGACCCTCGACGAGCTGCGCAGCGCGCCGTTCATCGAGTTCGTCGACCCGGCCGACCGCGAATCCACGCTCGCCGCCACCGCGCGCCTCGCCGGCGGCAGCGACATCGTCCGCTTCGAGAACCGCTACCGCAAGAAGGACGGCTCCTACATGGCGCTCGAGTGGGCCTCGTCGGCCCCGCACGGCCCGGGCGAGCCGATCTGCGCCGTCGCCCGCCCGCTCGTCACCCCCGACGCCGCCGACGCCGCCCAGGCCAGCCTCGGCGACATCCGCCGCGAGGCCCTGTGCGCCGCGGTCTCGACCCCGATCATTCAGGTGTGGGACGACATCGTCACGATGCCGGTCGTCGGCCTCGTCGACAGCGTGCGCGCGGCCGACATGAAGGCCGCGCTGCTCGCCGCGGTCTCGCGCACCGGGGCCAAGTTCGCGATCGTCGACCTCACCGGCGTCGACATCGTCGACACCGCGACCGCCGACCACCTGCTCCGGGTCATGCGCGCGGTCCAGCTGCTCGGGGCCCGCTGCGTGATCACGGGGATCCAGCCGTCGGTCGCGCAGATCATCGTCGGCCTCGGCCTCGCCCTCCCCGGCGTCGTCACCCTCCGCAGCCTGCGCGAGGGCCTGCGCTTCTGCCTGCGCGACCTCGGCTATGTCGTCGCCCGCGAGGCCGCGACGCCGTAGCCGCCGCGCGAATCTCCGCCCACCCGCGACGATCGAAGGCAGGGTCCACGCGTCGGGTCCCACTCGTCGGTCGTCGCGGTGTGGTGAATATCATCCGCATGCATTGCGGCGCGGTCGCCGTCCGCTAGGTTCTAGCCGTACGGGAGACCCACGCGGATGCCCACCAAATTGACGTTCGGATTATTCATAGCATTGGCGACCACGGCGCTTACGCTCGACGATTGCATCTTCATCAACTTCGGCGACGAAGACGACGAGGACCGCGAGTCCCAGACCCGGGACGCCACGCCGCCCCTCGGCGCAGTCCCGACCGGGTGAGCCGCCCCAGGCCGCGTCCGCACGCGCGCCACCGCCCGTCCGCCGCACGCGCCGGATCGGCTATCGTTGTCGCGTGCGCCGCGAGCCCCGGGTCCGCTCCCCATGGTCCGTCGCGCGAGCCCCCGCGCTCGCCCTCGCCGCCGCCGCGTCGGCCTGCTCCGCGCCGCCCGACGCCCCGACCGGCTGCCCCGCACCGCTCGCCGAATCGCTCGACCTCGACGCGATCGAGCAGCACCTGCTCGCCCTCGCCGACCTCGGTCAGGCCCACGCGAACACCCGCGCGGCCGGGACCCCCGGCTTCTCGGCCTCCGCCGATTACGTCGCCGAGCAGCTCGCCGCCGCCGGCCTGAGCGTCCGCCGCGAGCCGTTCACCTACGACGACTTCGCTCTGCTCGCCCCTCCGCGCCTGCTCCGGCCCGCCGCGCCGGGCCCCGAGTACATCGCCGACGTCGACTTCCGCGTCGCCACCTTCTCGGCCAGCGGCGACGTCGCCGGCCCGGTGATCCCCGTCGACCTGTCCCTCGGGGCAGGCAAAGAATCCACCAGCGGCTGCCAGATCGAGGACTTCGCCGGCTTCTTCCCGAACAGCATCGCCCTGCTCCAGCGCGGCGGCTGCGTCCATCAGCAGAAGGTCGACAACGCGATCCGGGCCGGCGCCGCCGCGGTCGTCTACTTCAACCAGGGCGACGTCCCCGAGCGCCTGCCCCTGTTCACGCCGCGCCTCGACCGTGGCACCACCCTCCCGGTCGTCGCAGTGCCGTACGCGCTCGGCGAGGCGCTCGCGCAGGAGAGCGACCTGCGACTGCACCTCGTCGTCTCCGCCGCGGCCGTCGTGCGCGACACCGTCAACGTGATCGCCGACTCCGCGCCGACCGCCAGCGGCCGCGTCGTCATGCTCGGCGCCCACCTCGACTCGGTGCCCGCGGGCCCGGGCGTCAACGACAACGGCTCGGGCGTCGCCGCCCTCCTGGGCATCGCCGGCGCCCTGCCGCGCTGTGATCTGCGCCATCAGGTCCGCTTCGCCTTCTGGGGCGCCGAGGAGCTCGGCCTGCTCGGATCGATCCACCACGTCGAGTCGCTGTCCGCGAGCGAACGGTCCGCGATCGCGCTCTACCTCAACCTCGACATGGTCGCCTCGCCCAACCCGGTCCGCTTCGTCTACGACGGCGACGGCTCGGCGTGGCAGAAGGCCGGGCCGCCCGGCTCGGCCGCGATCGAGGCCGCGTTCACCGACTACTTCGCCGCCCTCGCAGTGCCCACCCGCGAGACCGCCTTCGACGGCCGCTCCGACTACTGGGCCTTCATCCGCCACGACATCGCCGCGGGCGGCCTGTTCACCGGCGCCGAGGCCCGCAAGAGCGCCCACGAGGCCCAGCTGTTCGGCGGCGAGGCCGAGGTCGCCTACGACCCCTGTTACCACGCCCTCTGCGACGACCGCGACAACTACAGCCGCGACGCCTTGCTCGAGAACACCCGCGCCACCGCCCACGTGCTCGAGTCGTTCGCGATGAGCGACCCGCCGCTGCCCGCCCCGCCGGCGGACGTCGCTCCGCGCGCCGACCTCGTCGCCGATGTCCACGCGCCCGAGCATTGCGACGACCGCCGCTGACCGGCGCCGGCTCCGCAGCGCTCGCGTAAATCGTCGGCGACGCGTCCGCGTGCGCTGCTCCACACCCGCGCCGGGTGCGACTGGCGCGGGTGCTACGTTGGCTTGGGCATGCGCGAGCCTGCCGCTCTCCTCCCCGATCCCGCGCGCCGGATCGTCGACGCGCTCGCCGGCCTCGGCGACCTCGAGATCGTCGTCGCCGCCCCGCCGCACGGCGCCATCGTGGCCGCCACCGGCTCCGCCGCCGCCCTCCTCGCCCACTTCCCCGACGACCCGCGGCGCCACCCGCTCGCGCGCTGCCTCGCCGGCGTCCCCGTCGAGGAGGAGGTCCGCCGGATCGCCGAGACCGGCGCCGTCACCCACATCCACGTGCGCGGCGTGCCCGTGCGCGACGCCAGCGGCGCAGTCATCGCCGCCGTCGCCGTCCTCGCCGACGTCGCCGCCCAGCGCCGCCGCCTCGCCGCCGCCGCCGTGCTCGAGGCCGCCGGCAGCGTCCTGCTCGAGTCCCTGGACCTCGCCCGCGTCGCCCAGCTCGGCGCCGAGCTGCTGGTCCCGCGCCTCGGCGACTTCTGCCTCGTCTCCCTGCTCGCGGCCGACGACGAGCTGCACCTCTTCGGCCTCGCCCACGCCGACCCGGCCGCCCTCGCCCACGAGCGGCCGCTGCACGACATCTTCCCGCTGCAGGACCGCGCCTGGGATGTCCTTCAGGACAGCCGCTCTCGCCTCGTCGCCGACCTCGGCCCCCTCGATCCGCCGCTCCGCGAGCTCGGCCTGCGCGCCGGCCTGATCGCCCCGCTGATCGCCCGCGATCGTGCGCTCGGGGTCCTGCGCCTGCTCTCCGCGCGCCGCCTCGACGCCGACGACCTCGAGCTCGCGCGCCGCGTCGCCGACCGGATCGCCCTCGCCCTCGACAACGCCCGCCAGCACGCCGAGGCCCTGCGCGCCAGCCAGGCCCGCGAGGACGTGCTCACCGTCGTCTCCCACGACCTCCGCAACCCGCTCAGCGCCATCACCCTCGGCGCCACGGTGCTCGTCAAGAAGCTGCGCGACGCCGAGGAGAACGTCGCAGTCATCCAGCGCAGCGCCGCCCGCATCGAGCGCCTCACCGAGAACCTGCTCGACCTCGCCGGCGCCCAGGCCGGCCAGACCACCGTGCTCGAGCGCGAGGTCGCCGACGCCCGTGAGATCGTCGAGGAGGCGCTCGCGCTGCAGAAGCCGCTCGCCGACAAGAAGGGCGTGCGCCTGATCGCCGGCCTGCGGATCGCCCAGGCCCCGCTGTTCTGCGACCGCACCCGGATCGCCCAGGTGTTCGGCAACCTCCTCGACAACGCCATCAAGTTCAGCGCCTCCGGCCAGGAGGTCGCCGTCGACGGCGACCTCGTCGACGGCCAGGTCCGCTTCTCCGTCCGCGACCACGGCCCCGGGATCGACGACGCCGACCTCCCGCACATCTTCGAGCCGTTCTGGTCGACCGTCCGCGGCGGCAAGAAGGGCCTCGGCCTCGGCCTCTCGATCGCCCGCAGCATCGTCGACGCCCACGACGGCCGCATGATCGTCCACAGCGACCACAGCGGCACCGTGTTCACCTTCACCCTCCCGCTCGCGCACGCCGTCGACGCCGACGACATGACCTGAGAGACATGTGTTTCCCTCGATCCGGACATGACGTGCCCTCGAGGACATGTCCATCCAGACATGCCCCGAGAGCCCGCCGTGCCACGTCGACCTCCAGGCCGGACACGACTTGTCCTCGAGGACATGTCGATCCAGACATGTCCCCAGTTCCGCCGCTCACCCGCTCTCGACGCCGAGCTCGAGCAGGACCACCCCGGCGACCACCAGCCCGACGCCGATGATCTGCGCCCCCGTCATGAACTCGCCGAAGACGAACCGGCTCACCAGCGTCACCAGCACCACGCCGACGCCCGCCCACACGGCGTAGGCGATCCCCAGCGGGATCCCGCGGCCGAGCGCGAGGGCGAGCGCGACGAACGCCAGCGTGTAGCCGCCGACCACGACCGGATACGACCACCAGGCGGCCCGCTCGCCGGTCGTGAAGCGCAAGAACGAAGTTGCGATCACCTCGAAGAGGATCGCCGCCGAAAGGAACAGGTACGCCACGACGCTCGCCCCGGAGAGCTCCCACCATACCACCGGGCCGCGCCCTCGCCCCGTCCCGCCGCCCTCGCGGCCCGGCGACTCGTCCGCCCCGCCGTTCAGCTCGCCGGCGGGGCGCATGACGCCGGCGACAGCGTCCGGACGGGCCGGCGACGCCAAAGGACCGAAGGACGTCTCGGCGCCCGCTGGCGAGCTCGGCCGGCACGGCGCATGACGCCGGCGACAGCATCCGACGGCCCGCGACGCCACATGACCCCAAGGACACCTCGCTGGCGAGCTCGGCCGGCACGGCGCATGACGCCGGCGACAGCGTCCGACGGGCCCGCGACGTCACATGACCCGAAGGACACCTCGCTGGCGAGCTCGGCCGGCACGGCGCATGACGCGGCGACAGCGTCCGACGGCCCGCGACGCTACATGATCCGAAGGACACCTCGCCGGCGAGCTCGCCCGGCACGGCGCATGACGCCGGCGAAAACGTCCGACGGGCCCGCGACGTCACATGACCCGAAGGACACCTCGCCGGCGAGCTCGGCCGACAGGGCGCATGACGCCGGCGACAGCGTCCGACTG
The DNA here is from genome assembly GCF_026965555.1 of Nannocystis punicea. Lineage (GTDB taxonomy): Bacteria > Myxococcota_A > Polyangia > Nannocystales > Nannocystaceae > Nannocystis > Nannocystis punicea. Next base: position 7,461,983 of record NZ_CP114040.1, read on the forward strand.
GCCCGCGACGTCACATGACCCGAAGGACATCTCTCCGGCGAGCTCGCCCGCCGAGCGGAGGACGACGGCCGGGCCGGCGGCATCACATGACCCGAAGGACATCTCGCCATCCGCCCGCGCCCCCGCGCCGTCGTGACGGCGATGAGAGCGTCGCCGGCCGCGCCACATGACATGTCCGCAAGGACATCTCGTCGCTCGCGCCGGCGAGTGGGGCCGCGCCTCGCCGCTCCTTCGCCGCCGCTCGCTCGCCGCGGCCGTCCGGCGCGCGCGGTCGCGACATGACATGTCCGCAAGGACATCCCGTCGCCCGCCCGCCCGCGGCGCGCGGCCTGCGATTTGCGCCGCGGCCGAGCCCGCTCGTCGGACCTGCGATTCAGGCCGCACGACACGTCGGTCCGGGGCCCCGAATTCGGATTCGCGGCGGGCGTGACCGGCCTTTTGCCGTATCCACAGCTCAGCGCCCCCGACCGCGGCGGTTAGCATCCATGGCAGCGATGCTCCATCACACCCCCCTGCTCGACACCATCGCCGCCGGCCTGGTCTTCGCGTTCGCGCTCGGTGCCCTGGCCACGCGCGCCCGGCTGTCGCCGCTCGTCGGCTACCTCGCGGCGGGGATCGTCGTCGGCCCGTTCACGCCGGGCATCGTCGCCGACCAGTCGCTGGCCAATCAGCTGTCGGAGATCGGCGTCATCCTGCTGATGTTCGGCGTCGGCCTGCACTTCTCCCTGCGCGACCTGCTCGAGGTCAAGGCGATCGCGATCCCCGGCGCAGTCGCCCAGATCGCGTTCGCCACCGGGCTCGGCGCCGGCCTGGCGTGGCTGCTCGGCTGGCCGTTCCACGCCGGCTTGATGTTCGGCCTGGCGCTGTCGGTCGCCAGCACCGTCGTCCTGCTGCGCGCGCTCGAGGAGCGGCGCCTGCTCGACAGCCCGCGCGGCAAGATCGCCATCGGCTGGCTCATCGTCGAGGACCTCGCCATGGTGCTCGCCCTCGTGCTCGTGCCCGCCGTCGCCGGCGCGCCCGCGGACGGCGGGAGCGAGGTGTGGCTGTCGCTCGTCCGGACCCTCTTCAAGGTCGCCGGCTTCCTCGCCCTCATGCTCGTCGTCGGCCGACGCGTCATCCCGTGGATCCTCGAGCAGATCGCGGGCACCGGCTCGCGCGAGCTGTTCACCCTGTGCGTCCTGGCGATCGCCCTCGGCGTCGCTCTCGGCGCGGCCCTGCTGTTCAACGTCTCGTTCGCCCTCGGCGCCTTCTTCGCCGGCATGCTGCTGGCAGAGTCCGAGTTCAGCCACAAGGCCGCCAGCGACTCCCTGCCGCTGCGCGACGCCTTCGCGGTGCTGTTCTTCGTCTCCGTCGGCATGCTGTTCGACCCGCGGATCCTCGTCGACGAGCCGCTGCTCGTGCTCGCCACCTGCGGCATCATCATCATCGGCAAGTCGGTCGCCGCCCTGGCGCTGGTGCTCGCATTCCGGCACCCGCTCGCCACCGCGTTGACGATCGCCGTCAGCCTGGCCCAGATCGGCGAGTTCTCGTTCATCCTCGCCGGCCTCGGCATCGAGCTCGGCCTCATCCCGCCGGAGGCGCGCGATCTCATCCTCGCCGGCGCCATCCTCTCGATCCTCTGCAACCCGCTGCTGTTCGCCGCCCTCGACCGCTGGCAGCGCCGCCGCGCCACCGCGGAGGTCGAGAAGAAGGCGCTCGTCGCCTCTGGCCCGCCCGCGCCCGAGGGCCCGTTCGTGCTGCTCATCGGCTTCGGCCGGGTCGGCAGCGCGATCGCCCAGCTCCTGCGCGAGCGCGGCGCGCCGCTGCTGGTCGTCGACACCGACCCCGACCTCATCGACCGCGCCCAGGCGCTCGGGATCCCGGCGATCTGCGGCAACGCGGCCAGCCCTCGCGTCCTCGACGAGACGAACCCCGCCCAGGCCCGCCTCGCCCTGCTGGCGATCCCGCAAGCCCTCGAGGCCGGCGAGATCATCGCCCGCCTGCGCGAGGCCAAGCCCGAACTCACCATCATCGCCCGCGGCCACTCCGACGGCGAGGTCGAACACCTCCTGCGCCATGGAGCCGACGCCGCAGTCATGGCCGAACGCATCATGGCCCTGCGCATGGCCGAAATGGCGACCCAGTCGCTCGCCTACCACGATCGCGTCGCGGCCGCCGCGAGCCGAGAACCTCCGCCCGCCGCTGCGGAGTGACGACGAGTGTCGGCGCGACGTCGGCGATCACCGAGCCGACCGCGAGGTCTCACCAGCCGGGCACCCTCGCGGCCCGCACGATCACGACCCGTCGCGCGACGGACATGTCTCTCGAGACATGTCCGATCACGCCTCGGAGTGCTCCCTCAAGGGCAGTCGTCCAGCTCGGTCCCGACGAGTTGCGGCATGCCTCGCCGCCTGGGCTCGAGGATCCAGCGGGCAATCGCCCGCACAAAGTCCCACGGACCGCCAGCCGCCGGCCGAACATAGCCCGCATCGCCCGGATCGGAGCCCATGCGGGCGAACATGTCGACGATCCACTGCTTCTTGTCCGCTCGGGGGATCTCCAGCTCGGGGAACCATCCCTCGAGCTCGCCCACGGGCACGGCGAAGATCCCGTACTCCGCCAGGTCTCGGAGGTATTTCTCCCATCCCTCGCGTTCGCCGGCCGCGACCGCGTTCAATCCGAGGAGCTTCAACTGCCTGCGATCGTCGACGCCCCGGGCCAGATCGCCGCGCATCTGCCCCATGCTGCGCGTGATGGTCTCCGGCACTCCCGCTGCCTCGAGCAGCATCCTGGCGTCGTCGTGGATCACGGCGTCGAGATCGACGAGCAACGCCGCCGGGATCCCGAGCCGACGTAGCGCACGGACGATCCGGGGGATCGTCTGCCAGTTCTGCGCATTGACGAAGTGGCAGCTCTCCAGCCCTTCCCGGCGATCGAGGAGCCGCTCGTTGATCTCCTGATAGAACGCGCGATCGGAGTCCGCCTCGCACACGACCACCCCGTCGTGAAAGAGCCCGGACAGGATGTTCGCCGAGCGCAGCAGCGGGTCGCGCATCAGCGGCAGCAGGTCGCCCGTCGACAACAAGCGCGCCGTCGACACGCCGTCGCGGTACGTGAGTCGGATGACGTTGGACTGACACCCGGCCTGGACGCACCCGAACACGAAGTCCGGGCTGTGGGTCGCCGCGAACACGTGCCCGTCGCGCTCGATCGCCAGCTGCGTCAGCTGCTTGCCCAGCTTGCGAGCGAGCGGCGGATGAAGAAACGCGCCGGCCTCGTCGAGGAAGACGAGGCGCTCTTTCCCCGACAGCAAGTGCCCCCAGAGTCCGATATAGCTCCTGGTGCCGTCGGACAGCGCGTCCGGGGTGAGCGCCGCATCCAAGAATTCTTCATTCTCGCGCTGAATCAGAACACCGACGTTCTCGGGAAGAGGCTGACTTGACAGCCGCAGCTGGAGCTCGCCGTGCAAGGCGTCGATCACCGGATACAGGCCAAACATCTCATGAACGAGAGCCTTGAATCTTTCGCCGGCGCCGTCGTCGCGAAAGAGCGCATCGAGGCGACTCTGCGGAGCGAATTTCAACCGCCCACGACCTCCCTTGGCGATGAGCCCGAGGCTGTTCGACACCGAGAGGACCACCCGCTGAGCCGATTCGTATTCCTGATGTATTTGGCGCAGAATACTATCCAGGGATGTCCTCACCTGACGTTCCGCTCTCGCTATAAACCTCGTGCCCTCGCGCTCGGCCTCGACGATCTCCTTGACGCGCGGGTATTCGTACGTGGACAAAAACTGCGGGTTCGCCCGGACGAACAACCGCAACGCGGCTTCCGTCTCGCGCCCGAGCACCGACCGGTCGCATACCACCAGGTGTTCCCTTCGAACCCCGGCGAGCTCGTTGATCGCGGTGCTCTTGCCGGACGAGTTCGGCCCGACGAACACGTTGATGGGGGCGACCGGAATCGACAGGTGCTGCACCTTTGCTCCGGCGATCGGGCGAAAATGGAGTTCGATCGTCTCGTATACCGGCACGGCTTCCTCTCTCCCGCAGCTCGCGTTCTAGCAGTGAATGAAGCCGCTCTACCCCGGCGGCTCGATCGGCGCGCAGGTCGACACTCCGGCCCCGACGATGGCGATCGGCGCGTTCGCGTTGACCGTCGTCAGCGCCTTCCCGCTGTTGTCGCTGTCGTCGTAGTCGAGCTTCGTCACCTTGCTGTTGCCGCTCTCGCCGTTCGGGTCGGCGAGGGTGAAGAAATAAAAATCGCCGCCCCAGAACGCGAACGCGAACGCGCTCGTCAGCGGCAGGTTGTTGAACGGCAGGGTCTCGACGGCCTGGGCCGTCTGCTTGTCGAACTGGATCAGCTTCGCGTTCGGCACCCCGCCGAACGCGTACAGTCGGCCGTCGCCGGTGCCCGTCAGCTCCGCGCCGTTGTAGTTCGTCGTCCCGATCGTGTTCATCTGCATCGCCACCGGGTCGAACACCCCGAGCTTGCCCGCGCCGGGCCCCTCGGACCATAACCCCGCCTGGCCGTTCCAGTGCTGGCCGTACAGCCTGTCGCACGGATTTTGCGCGCTCTCCGACACGAACGCCATGCCGAAGTGCACCCAGCCGTTGGCGCCGGGCATGTAGCCGGGGTCGACGCAATTCTGCGGGTTGGTCACGTCGAGGCGGAACAGGTCACCGACGTAATTGCTGACGCCTTGCGGGATCGTCGTCTGGATCCACGCGAACCCGTCGCGGCCCACTCCCATGGAGAACGTCCCGTCGGTGGTCGGACAGCCGAGCGGTCCGACCAGCTCGAAGCTGTTGCCCAGCGGATCGTACGTCCACAGCTCGCGGTCGTCGGAGAGCACGTAGATGAGGTCGAGCTTCGGCGCGCAGGGGCACAGCGCCTCGTCGGGTCCGGTCGTCGTGCTCGGGCCCGAGTCCTCGCCGAGGTCGAACTTCACCCCGGCCCCGGTCGTCACCGCGCCCTCCGACGTGGGCCCCGCGCCCGTCGTCGCGCCTGTCCCCTGCGACTCGCTCGCCTCGCCGGTGCTCGTCTCGCCCGGGTCGCCCGGCAGCGTCAGGTCGGGCAACGTGGCCGGGTACGTCCCCGCGGCGCCGGTCGCTTCCGGGCCTGAATCCTCGTTGCAAGCGAGCGCGAGCGCGACGAGCCAGCGGGGCGAAGGAGAGCGCATGGCGGCACGCTATCGCCGGCCGCGCGCCAGCGTCAAGGCCCGCGCCCTGGCCGTTCGCTTGGTGTCGCGCCGATCACGGCCCGGACGCTACCGCCTCTTGAGACATGTCCCGAGAGACATCCACTGTCGCCCGCTCGCCGTGGTACGGTGAGCCCATGCGCCCGCTCCTCCTCGCGCTGACCTGCGTCACCGCCTGCAGCGCCGGCGAGCGAGCGGCGGTCCCCTCCCGCACCGCGACCGCAGAGCCCGCCACGGCTCCCAACGTCCCGACCCCCGCCTCCACCGAGCCTTCGTCGTCCCGAGCGCGCGAGCCCGCCGGCCCATCGTCGACCTCCCCACGCTTCCCCACCGAGGCATCATCCGTCCTCCCGCACGACCCCACCGATTCACCGCTCTCGCCCGCGGCCCCGCGCGACCCTGCCGGCTACTTCGCGCTCGCCGATCCGCTGCGCTGCGCTCGCGCGGTCCGCTGCGGAGAGATCGGCGCCTCCGAACGCGAACGATGCCTGCGCGAGGCCCCGCGCGCCCGCGTCCTCCTCGGCGTAGAGCGCGGCCTGCAAGCGGGCCGCTATCGCTTCGACCCGCAGCTCGCCGCCACCTGTCTGAAGCTCCTCGCCGGGGCCGCCTGCGCCGTCGACCACCACGTCCTCCCCTCCGGCTGCCTCGGCGGCGCAGTCCCGACCGGCCTCGCGCCCGCGGTGCCCGCTGGCGGCGCCTGCGAGCGTGACGAGGAGTGCATCGACGGCCGCTGCACCGGCGGCCTCGGCTGCCCCGGGGTCTGTCGCGCCCACACCCTCGCCGCCGGCGGCCCCTGTGGCTCCGACACCCTGTGCGGCCCCGGCCTCTACTGCGACCGCGACGTCTGTCGCCCGCGCGGAGACATCGGCGCCGCCTGCAGCGGCCACTGGCAGGCCTGTCGGCCCGGCCTCGTGTGCCGCGGCTACGTCGCGCCCAACCGCAACCCGCACGCCTACCGCCACGAGCAGCTCGGCGTGTGCGAGGCGCGAGGCGACGTCGGTCGTCCCTGTCGCCGGCTCGGCCTCGACGACGACTGCGCCCCCGCCTCCCCGTGTGACTTCAGCGGCGCCGTGCCGACCTGTCGCGCCCGCTCGCCGGTCGGGGCCGCCTGCACCTGGCTCGGCACCTGCGCCGACGGCCTGCGCTGCGACGGCCTGCGCCTCGCCCAGCCCATCGGCGGCTCCGACCAGCCGACCCTGGCCACCGCCGGCGTGTGCCACCTCGTCGGCGACGTCGGCACCGCCTGCGATCCCGCCGCCGCCGAGACGCAATGCCCCGACAGCATGTCGTGCAGCGACGCCGGCACCTGTCGCCCGCGCGGCGACACCGGGGCCACCTGCCGCGAACGCAACGACTGCGGCCCCTATCACCATTGCGATCTCGGCACCTGCCGGCCCGACCTCGCCCCCGGCGAGCCCTGCAGCCCCGGCGCGGGCGGCGACTCCGGCCCGTGCTTCGCAAGCACCTGCGATCCGGCCGCCCGCCGCTGCCTCGGCTCGTGCGACCGCGGCCGATGACGCCCGCCTGCGGCATGATGTGCCCGTGCAGCTCCGCCCGCTCGTCGTCCTCGCCGCCGCGCTCGCTTGCAACGCGCCACCTGCCCCCAGAGACACCTCGCCTGCCCCGAAGGACAGTCTTCCTCCGCCTGCCCCGAAGGACACTTCATCTGTCCCCAAGGTCACCCCCGAGCAACCTGCCCCGAAGGACACCTCAACGGCCCGCGACCTCCCGGTCCGGACCGGCGCCGACGTCCCGACCGGCCCGCTGGTGACCACCCACGCCGGCGTCGGCTCGCCGCTGAGCCAGGCCGACGGCGCAGCGCGAGCGGCCGCGGCCGGCGGCGACGTCCTGGCCTCCGGCGGCAGCGCCCTCGAAGCGGCGATCGCCGCCGCCGTCGTGCTCGAGGACGACCCGCGCTACAACGCCGGCACCGGCGCCAACATCCGCCTCGACGGCAAGACGATCCAGCTCGACGCCGCGCTCATGACCGACGACGGCCGCTTCGCCGCGGTGGCGGCGATCGAGCGGGTCAAGAACCCGATCCGCGCCGCCCGCCTGGTGCTCGACTCGCCGCACGTCCTCCTGGTCGGCGAGGGCGCGACCCGCTTCGCCCACAAGCTCGGCCTGCCCGACGAGGTCCCGCGCTCGCCCGAGGCCGAGGCCAAGTACGAGGCCCGCATGAAGCGCCTGCGCGAGGTCATCGAGACCCCCGGCACCACCGAGCCCGACTGGCGGACCTACTGGAACTACCCCGGCGAGATGCCGCCCGACATGGTCGCCTGGCGCTACGGCGGCGACACCGTCGGCGCAGTCGCCCGCACCGCCGACCACCGCTTCGCCGCCACCCTGTCGACCGGCGGCACCTCCGTCACGCTCTACGGCCGCGTCGGCGACGTGCCGATCTACGGCGCCGGCCTCTACGCCGGCCCCGCGGGCGCGGTCGCCTGTACCGGCCACGGCGAGGAGATCATCCGCCAGGCGCTGGCGCGCACCGTCTACCAGGCCCTGGCCGCCGGCACCCCCGCGCGCGAGGCAGTGGCCCGCGCCGCCGCCGACTTCGACCCTCGCTGGGACGTCGGCCTCATCGCCGTCGACCGCGGCGGCTGGGGCGTCGCCGCCACCCAGCCGATGGCCCACGGCCACGCGCCGTGACGCCCATGTCCTCGGCGACATGTCGGATTCATCATGTCCTGAAGCACATGCCCCCGAGGGCATGCCCTTCGAGACAGGACCGAAGCCGCTACGCCCCGGCCGCGCCGCAACGGGCGTGGTAGCGCGGCAGCTCGGCGCCGGGGCCGTCGGCGAACTTGTCGACGATCTTCCCGCTGCCGGCCCCCTGGACCAGCTGCAGCCGGAGCACGTCGCCGGCGCGGAAGCTGCGGACGCGCGCGCCCTTGCCGTCGCGGCAGGCCGGCAGGCCGTGCTCGGGGCACTGGTGGGCGACGTAGAGGTCGCGCTCGTCGTAGCTGCCGGCCAGCACGCGCTTCACCGCGTAGCGCATCACCACCATGAACTTGTTCTTGCCGCAGTGCGCCGCGCTGCGGGCCTCGACCAGCTCGGCCTCGACCTCGAGCCGGCTCGACGGCTCCGGCAGCGCCGACGGGTCGCCGCCGTCGATGTCGTCGGCGGCCTCCTCCTCGTCGTCGGCGACCGCCACCGCCGCGTCGGACTCCGGCGCGATCACTGCGGGCACCATGCCGGGGCTGGCCGAAGACTCGAGCACCGGCACCGACATCCAACAGCCGGCGGAGCCGGCCAGACAGGCGAGAGCGAAGCTCGTGACGCGCGCGCGGGTCACGGGACAATTCATAGCGCTTTCTCGCCGCGGGCACAGCCCATTCGAGACACACGAAGAGCGGCGCCGGGACCGCGTCCCGAACGCCGCTCTTGTGGGGCCGACACACACGTGCGATCGGCCGATCGCATGGAACATGTTTCGCCGAAGCGGCCTTCACCGCCCCGGCGCGCCGCTCAGGGGTTGAAAACGACCGTGAGCTCGGCGCTCTGCAGGGTGCCCGCGTCGCCGGCCATGCCGTCACCGACGCAGACCTGCCAGTTGCCCGCGCCCATGCTGCCGGCGAACGATGCGAAGTTCACGCCGGGGCCCTTGCCGGGGTTCGGCTTGTAGTCGCAGCGGAAGTCGTCCTTGCAGACGACCAGGTCGATGCCGATCGTGTTGCCCATCGCCTCGGCGTCGGTGGTCCCGGCGTCGCGGAAGAACAGCGGGAACATGGCGTTCGCGTTCGACGAGTCGCCGTTCCAGAAGCCGCCGTCGTCGGCGCCCTCGACCACGCCCGGGCTGCGCATCACGGTCACCACCTGATTGGCCGGGTTGACGACCTTGATCGTCAGGTCACCGATCCACGGGTGGGTGAAGCCGATCAGCAGCGTCACGTCCTTGACCGTGCCGTTGCCGCCGCCGGCGACGTTCATGGTGGTGCACGCCATCGTCGCGATGGTGCCGGTGTACAGGTCGTCGGGGATCGACTGGTTGAGCGCGTTCTTCTTGACGGTCTCGTTGGGCGTCTCGAACTGGCAGGTCGGGCTGCAGCCGTCGCCGGCGGCGGTGTTGCCGTCCTCGCACTGCTCGACGCCGATGTTGATGAGCCCGTCGCCGCACACGTTGGCCTTGCACATGGCCACGCAGCCGTCGGTCAGGTTCTGGTTGCCGTCGTCGCACTCCTCGACGCCCTGCTGGACGAAGCCGTCGCCGCAGACCGCGTTCTTGCAGGCGTTGGTGCAGGCGTCGGTCGACTCCATGTTGCCGTCGTCGCACTGCTCGCCGCCCTGCTTGAAGCCGTCGCCGCAGGAGGCCAGCTTGCACACGTTGGTGCAGCCGTCCTCGTTGACCACGTTGCCGTCGTCGCACTGCTCGACGCCGGCCTGCACCTTGGCGTCGCCGCAGATCGCGGTCACGCAGGTCGACAGGCACGCCTTGTCGTCGCCGTTGCCGACCCCGTCGTCGCACTGCTCGACGTTCTCGTGGATGAGGCCGTCGCCGCACTTGGCGTTCTTGCACTCGAGCGTGCAATCGCCGGTGTTGCTGTTCTCGGCCCCGTCGTCGCACTGCTCCGTCAGGCTGGCCTGGACGAACGCGTCGCCGCACTTCGGCTCCTGGCACAGGTCGGTGCAGCCGTCGTCCTGGTCGCCGTTGGCGCCGTCGTCGCAGACCTCCATGTCCTCGACGACCGCGTTGCCGCAGCCCTCGAGGACGCAGGTCGCGCCGCAGCCGTCGCCCTCGTCCGTGTTGCCGTCGTCGCAGGTCTCGCCCGGGCCGACGTCGCCGTCGCCGCAGACGTTGAGCACGCAGCCCTCGAGGCAGGACTGGCCCGAGCCGTTGTCCTTGCCCGCGTCGCACTCCTCGCCGCCGTCGGTCCACGCGAAGCCGTCGCCGCAGACGTTGCCCTTGCACTCGGGGGTGCACATCGCGTTGGCGCCGTTGCCGGCCCCGTCGTCGCACTCCTCCGTGTTGACCTCCTGCGTGAAGCCGTCGCCGCAGACCGCGCTGGTGCACGCGTTGGTGCACTCGTCGGTGTCCTCGGCGTTGGCGTCGTCGCACTCCTCGTTGAGGTCGACGTTGCCGTCGCCGCAGCTCGGCACCTTGCACTCGGCCGAGCAGGTCTCGCCGCCGTTGTCGCGGCCCTCGTCGCAGCCCTCGCCGGGGCCGACCTTGCCGTCGCCGCACACGTTCTCCTTGCACTCCGAGGTGCAGGCCGCGCGGTCGCCGTTGTTGGCCCCGTTGTCACACTCCTCGCCCGCATCGACGTTGCCGTCGCCGCACACCGGCATCGGCCCATCGGTGTCGCTGTCGGTGTCGGTGTCGGTGTCCGTGCCCGGCTCGGTCGTCGTCGTCTCGGTGGTGCCCTCGGTTGTGGTCGTCGGCCCGGTCGTCGGCACGGTCTCGGTCGGGTCCGGCGCGCTCGTCATCGAGCCGGTCGTATCCGTGTCCGTGGACGTCTCGGTATCGGACTCTGTCCCCTCCGTCGTGGCCGACGGCGTGCTCGGACACGCGCTCAGGAGCACAACCGGCGCCGCGCTCAGGAAATAACCAAGGATCTGCCGCTTCGAACAAATGCTTACTCGCATGGCGCGGACCATACCCTCGAGGTCACCTCGTCAACAGGGACATCCCGACACAAAAACGTGCCCCAATTGCGGCTCAGCGGCGGCTTCGCTACGCTCCACCGAGCAGTGTGCGAGCTGCTGCACACCCGCGGCTCCCCGACCTCGACTTTCGTGGGTGACAGGTCGACGACCGCTCTCATCCCTTGAAAGCGAGCACCGCTCCTGCCGAAGATCGGCGCGGCAATGACCCGAGCACGCCGTTTTTCCGCCGACCCGCGCGTCCATGGGACGCTCAGGGCGCCGGCTTACGGCGCCGATCGGACGACGAGCTCGGCCATCACCGGCTCGACGGGCGCCGCGACATCCACCGCACCGACCACCAACGCCTCGACGACCGCGACGTCGACCGCGGATGGCAGCGCGACGGCCTCGACCGCCACCGCGGTCTCGGCGTCGACGACCCCAGGATCACGACCACCGGCCCCGACCCCGACTCGACCCCCGACGACTCGACCACCGACGCCGAGACCGACTCGAGCAGCGGTCCGGGGGTGCGCGATCTCGGCTGTCCCGACGGCTTCTTCGCCGTCGATCGCGACCCCCCTCACCGGCGAATGCGGATGCAACGACTCCTGTGTCAAAAAGAGCGACGCTCCGATCGACGGCCCATTCGCCGCTGACTCGCGGGGTTTCGGCGACAATGGTGGCACCCACGACGACCGCGACGCCGGCGGCGGCTCCTCGGCTCCTCGCACGCGCCTCGCCGGCATCATGGCCGTCGACGGCACGAACCACAGCACCACCGGCGTGCCCGGCTTCGGCGGGGCGGGTGGCACCAATCCGGAAATCAACCCCGACCTCGCGGGCCTGAACCTGCAGCTCCATTGACGGAACACGACCCCGACGAACCCGCCGACGCCGAGCTCCTGTTCGAGGACCTCGCCGCCGATCTGGTCAGCGAGCGGCGCCACGAGCCGCTGCTGGCCCGCCTGTTCGCCGCCGAGCCCGGCGTCTGGCACGACCTCGACGACCTGGCGGAGGACCTCCCGCTCGTGCGCGACCGCCTGGCCGAGCTCGACGGCCTGCCGATTCACGTGTCGTGGATCGACCTGCCCGCCTCGATCCACGGCGACGGCTACTGCACGATCACCTTCTACTGCGAGCGCGGCCACCTCTACCGCCTGGCCCTCTACGATCGCGGCCGATTCGCCCGGACGCGCGGCGAACCCGGCCCGCCGCGGCCGCCGGGGCGCCTGCTCAATTGAGCACCGGGCAGGAGCGCGGCCGCAGGCTCACTGCGGCATGATCGTCACGTCGTTGATCGGCCGGAGCGCCGCGCCCGCCGGGTACGCGTACGACACGTTCAGCGTGTTGAACTCGACCGACTCCGGCGAGCCCCAGCCCCACACGGTCACGCCGATCGGGTTGGCGCTCGCGACCTCGTGGCGGCCGTTCGAGCACTGGCCGACGTCCTCGAAGTTGCCGGTCACCAGGTCGACGCGGGTGTACTCGTGCTCGTCGTCGACCATCGCCCAGCCGTCGAGCACGCCGGCGCAGCCGAGCGTCACGTCGGCGTAGGCGCCGTCCTGCTTGCGCCGCACCACCACCAAACTGGTCTCCGAGTAGGTCGGGTCGGTGAAGAACACGTAGCGATCGAGGTACTGCTCCGACGGGATCACGTTGACCCATTCGGGGTCGCCGCGGTTGTCGTACTGCTGCCCGCCGGTCATGTACCCGGCCAGGTAGAACGGGTGCTCGCTGTCCTGGCTGCGGACCGTGAACGGCCCGGCCGCCGTGAATTCGGCGACCTGTCCGAAAGACAAGGTGTCGGGCGCCCCCGCCGGCTTGGCCGGCTGCCACGTCAGCGTCGTCCCGTCGACCGTGCCCACCAGCCGCCACGGCGGCGTCTCCTCCAGGCCCATCGCCAGCCGGTTCTTGTAGCGCACCGCCACGTACGCGCTGCCCAGCGCCTTGATCGGCGGGATCTGCTGGTGCGCCCCGTCGCAGTACGACGCATCCACCGGCACGTTGAAGCAGCTCGCCCCGCCGAACACCCCGACCGGCTTGTTGGCGACCAGCGGCGAGCCCGTCAGCTCGGCCGACTGCGCGAACTGGATCGTCTCACCACGGGCGAGGTTGTACTTGATCGGCACCCCGGCCGCGCCGGCGGCGACGCCCGGTCCGCCGTCGATGGCGACCTTCGGATCGATCGTCACCTCGGTGCCGTCCTCGCCGGCGACGACCGCCCACAACGGCCGCGCCGCCGGCACCGCCACGCTCTGCGCATAGGCGTTGACGACCACGTAGTTGGTGTCCCACACGCTCGTCGGCAGCATCAGCGTCGCCGACGTGATCGCCACCGCGCCGCCGCCGTACGGCAACATCTGATACGCCGCCACCGGCCGGTCGGTCGAGATCCGGAAACCCTTCCCGCGCCCCGTCCCGGCCACCTCGGTCTCCGTCGCCACGCCCGCGGGCGCCGGGCAGTCCGGGTTGATACCTGTCCCTCGGGACAGGAACACAAGCGCCACCTGCCCCACCGGCAGGCCGGCCACCGGGTCGTACGGCGCGTAGCTGATGCTCTCGCCCTGGCCCTCGGGGATCCGCGTGAACCCGGCGACGTCGAGGCTCTGGCCGTCGTACTCGACCTCGATGTGGACCGGCTCGTCCCACGTGTTGGCCACGAAGACCGCGAAGCACCCGCCCGTCTTGGTCGTCTGCGTCTTCACCGCCCAGAACTCGCAGCCCTCGCTGCCCTGCAGCAGCGCCGCCGCCTCGCACGGCGCCAGCGGCGTGCACACGCCCTCGATGCAGTACGAGTCCTCCTCGCAGCTCGACACCGGCTGCCCGTCGCACTCGAGCCCCTTCAGATCGGCGGAGCACGTGACCGGCTCGCACGGCTCGCCGGTCGTCGGATCGGTCGTCGCGGTCGGCCCCTCGGTCGTGACCGCCTCGGTGGTCGTCGGCACCACCGCAGTGGTCCCCATCGAGTCGGTCCCGCCGCCCTCGGTCGGGGTCGTCCCGCCGATCGTCTCGGTGCCGGTCAACGCCTCGGTAGCCGTCGCCGTCACCTCGGTGGCAGTCATCGCCCCGACCGTCGTCTCGGTGGCAGTGCTGCCGCGGCTCTCGGACCCCTCGCCCCCCGCACAGGCGAACAGCCCCCGGACGCCGAAGGTGACGAGACAGAGCCTACCGATCCCGCGCATCCGAATCATGACCGCCAGTATGACACGGAGCGCGCGATCGCTGGCTCCCCGGGGCCAGTGGCGCCCCACCTGCTGCGTTCGCCGACGCCGGACGAACGACCGCAAGGTCGTGCGCCCCGGCCGCTGCATTCACCCATGAAGGCCTCCTCGGCCCCGGGCCACGACGACGATATGTCCCGAGGGACAGCCGGAACCTCACGCCGCCGCGCCCGGCCGAGCCGTCACGTCGCCGTGACATCGGCGAGTGCATACCTGTCCTCGGAGACATATCCTTCGAGGGCGCCACCCCGCGGGTCGTCCTCGCGGTCCGCCGACCGCCACCTGGAGCCCCGCGTCGAATGCAACGCCCGCGCGCTCGGGGCCGCGAGCGGTCTCTCACGGATCTGGACTCGCACGCGGCCTCCTGCGCCGCTTTGAATCGCTCGAACCACCGGGCGTATGGAGAAGTATGAGCGAGCTTCTTCTCCACCCCCTGGTGCAGGCGGCCCAGAGCTACGCCACCCGCGCCCACGCGGAGACCAATCACCTTTACGACGGCCGGCCGTACGCCAGCCACCTGAGCATGGTCGTCGATCGCGCGGTCGAGTTCCTCCACCTGCTCGACGACGCCGACCGCCCGATCGCCCTCGCCGGCGCCTGGGTTCACGACAGCATCGAGGACGCCCGGCAGACCTACAACGACGTCAAGAAGGCCACCAGCGAGGCCGTGGCCGAGGTCGCGTTCGCCCTGACCAACGAGAAGGGGCGCACCCGCAAGGAGCGGGCCAACGAGCGCTACTACGAGGGCATCCGCGCCCACGAGGTCGCCACCTTCGTGAAGATCTGCGACCGCCTCGCCAACGCCGGTCACTCGGCCAGGACGCAGTCGCGGATGCTCGACGTCTACCGGCGAGAGCAGGCCGACTTCCGCGCCGCCCTCTACAGCGATCGCTTCGCCGCCATGTGGGACGCGCTCGAGGCGCTGCTCGCCGCCCCGTGAAGTCGACGCGCTCGCTACGTCCGCCGCGTCGCTCCAGCCTCGATTGAGTGTACATGTCCCCAAGGACATGCCATCACTCGACCCTTCGCCCCCGCGTCGATGATAGGACCGAAGAGACAGGTCGTCCGCGCCTCTCTTCACCGCCCCGGCGGGCCGTCCCTGCCGCCTCTGCGAGCGCCGGCGTCCTCACGACCCCGCCGTCGGGTCCCGACAATCGGAGAACTCCCCTTCGTGTGAGCGCAGGGCCGCACGATTGCCCCGGCTCGCGTCGGCGGCCCACAGGCCCCAGTCGCCGGTGCATCCCCCCGATCTTTGGCGCACGTTCTGCGGACCTCGCGTTCCCCGCCCGTCCCCGACGGGCCCGTGATACGGTGGGCGTCCATGCCGACCGCGCCCTCGCTCCGACTCGCCGCACTCGCCACCCTGTGCGTGGCCCCGTCCGCCACCGCGCGCGCCGACGGGCCGCACGATCACCAGGACGTCTGCGAGCTGACGGCCCCGCCCGACGTCGCCGAGCACCCCGCGCCGGTCGACTGCGCCGAGAGCAAGGACACCGGCTACATGAGCGGCAACCCGTTCGAGATCACCGTCGTCCACATCGACGGGCGCCCGGTCGAGAAGCTCACCGCCAACGCCTACTGGGTCATGCGCGAGGCCGCCGCCGCCGCCGGCGTCGACATGCACATCAACAGCGGCTTCCGCACCATGTCCGAGCAGGAGTACCTCTACGGCTGCTACGTCAATTGCAACTGTAATGATTGCAACCTGGCGGCCAAGCCCGGCTATTCGAACCACCAGAGCGGCCACGCCCTCGACATCAACACCGCCACGCCCGGCGTCTACAACTGGCTCAACGCCAACGGCGGCGCCTACGGGTTCACCGAGACCGTCCCCGGCGAGCCGTGGCACTGGGAGTGGTGGGGCGGCGGCCCCGGCGGGGGGATCTGCGACATCAGCATCCCCCCGCAGGGCTACCTCGACACCGTCGATTGCGAGACCGTCTACGGCTGGGCCCAGGACCCCGACGCGCCCGACGCCGCGATCGACGTCCACGTCTACTTCAACGCCCCGGCCGGCGATCCCAACGGCATCAGCGTGGCGACCACCGCCAACCTGCACCGCGAGGACCTGTGCATGGCCCTCGGCTCGTGCGCCCACGGCTACGAGCTCGCCGTCCCGAACAGCCTGCGCGACGGCGCCACCCACCCGGTCCACGTCTACGGCATCGACATCGAGGGCCAGCAGAACCCGCAGCTGGCCCAGAGCCCGCTGTCGTTCACCTGCGCCCCGCCGGCCTTGCCGCCGGCCGTCCGTCGCCACGTCCCCGACCCGAACATCCTCGCCGCGTGGAAGTTCGACCTCTTCTGGCAGCTCGTCCACCTCGACGATCCGACCTTGCTGGCGATCCCCGAGTGGAACGCCATCGACCCCGCGCCGCAGATGATCCGCGCCGACGACGGCATCCCCGAGGTGTGGCTCAGGGACGGTGAGTTCCGCCGCCACATCCCGAGCCCCGAGGTCGCCGACAACTGGGACTTCGACCTCGGCACCGTCGTCACCGTCCCGGCCGCCGAGGTCTATGCAATCCCGCTCGGCACGCCCGTGTGGGACAAGCCGATCCTCGTCCAGGGCGCCGGGCCCGAGGTCTATCAGCTCGACGATCGTCAATGCGCGCCCGACAGCCGCGACCCCGAGTGCCAGATCGACGCCACCACCGGCGACGATCCGACCGGCGAGGCGCCGACCACCAGCGGTGGCGACGGCGGTCATGATTCGACGGGCGCCGACTCCGACGCGAGCACCGGCGGGAGCACCTCCGAGACCGCGGGGGGCCCGGCCGGCAGCGCCAGCAGCGGCACCGCCGGCAACGACCAGGCCGACGCGGGCGGTTGCGCCTGCCGCTCGGACGCCGGCGCGACCCCGCCGTGGGCGCTCGGCCTCCTGCTCCTCGGCGGCCTCGCCCGCCGCCGCCGTGTTCGATAGCGAGGACCTGCCGGTTCACTCGCGCGGTCACGCCGCGCGAGTGAACTGCGGCGAACGTGCAGAGCCCCGATTCATCGCGCCCACCCGTCGCGGCGGATCACCTTCGCCTCACCGACCGAGCGACGAGAGCCTCGCGGCCACTCGCACGTCGCGCCGCGCGAGGGAGCCGCGGCGAACGTGCGGAGCCCCGATTCATCGCGCGCCCACCCGCCGCAGCGGATCACCTTCGCCTCACCGCCCGTCCGGCGCTCGCCTGTCTCTCGGGACATGTCATTGCGCGCCGGCTCGCAGCCCGAGTTCGGCCTCCTCGACGGCTCGCCGCACGGCGTCCTGGAAGGTCGTCTCGACCGAGGCCTCGAGCACCAGTTCCGGCATCTTCGCCGCGAACGGGCGGCGGCACAGGGCGCGGGCCGCCGCGACGTCGACGAGCCACAGCTCGCCGACGGCCTGCCCGCCCGAGAACTCCTTGGTGTCCGGGTGGCGACGCGGCGGCTCGATCTGCTGCACTTGCGTCACGATCACGTGCGTCCACGGTCGCCGCTGCTTGCACGCGAAGTCTGCCTGCGGATCCGCGGAGTCGGGATCGACGCACAGCTCGAAGGCCGCGTCGTGGGGGATCACGCTCGTCCACGGTGGAATCGACGCTCCGGGCTCCAGGCGCCGGCCGTCGAGGTGGGCCGTGCCGTCCGCCGGGGCCGCGGATGCGCAGGTCTCGGGCGGCGGGGGCTGAGCCAGGGCGGTCTTCACGGCCGCCCGCGCGCGCGCGACGTCCTCGGCCACCAGCCCACGCACGTGGCGCGCCGCGTCGGCCGCCGGGTCTGCGCTGCCGACCGGGAGCGAGCGGCAGTCGTCGAGCTGGTACGCCTCCCCGAGCACGGCCCACGTCTGCCCGCGGCCGATGCACAGGTCGTGGCCCATCTGCCCCGACATGAATTCCGACGCCGTCAGCACGCGCGTGAGCTTGTAGCCGCCCGGGACGGCGACGAGCTCCCCGCTGCACTCGACGAGCGGAGCGCGACCGGCGAGGCCGCGGCCGGAGTGGTAGAAGTCGATGGCCAGCCAGCACGCGTCCTCGGCCGTCAAGGTCGCCTGGGTGCCGCGCGACGCCGCCTCCCTGGCCGATGCGGCGCGCTGCTCGTTCACCGCCTCGTGGCGGACCCACAGGGCGACGCCGACGCCGAGCGCTGCCAGCAATACGAGCGTTCCGAAGATCTTCAGCTTCCTCGTCATGGGGGCTCCGGACAGCGCCGGGCCGCGGAGTATAGGGGGCGACGCGCCTGCGGGGAAGATTCCGCGCGGCCGCTGGATCCTCGCCGAAGGGCTGTCCCTTGGGGCATGTCACCTCATGCCGTCGAGGACACCCCCGGCGTTCGCTCCGAAGAACCCCGGGCACGTCCGGGGCCTGGTCTGGAAGACGACCGATCGCGTATCCGCGCCGTCACCAGCCGAATTGCTGCAGCGTCTCGCGGATCGGCGCCGGGCGGACCAGCCCGTCGCTGCGCGCCCGCGTGCCCGCCCACGCCTCCACGGCCGCGACCGCCTGCGCCCGGTCGGCGTCGTCCAGATCGGCGATCAGCGCCCCGTGGTTCGTGCCCGGCGCGGTGAACAGGTAGGAATCGACCGCGTCGCCCAGCTCGAACGCCCCGGCCGTCCACGGGTCGCTCTCGCCGTACACGAACAGCAGCCGCTCGCCCGCGCTGGCCAGCCAATCGGCGACGTCCTGCGCCGCCGCCGGATCGTACGGGCCGGGCGTCTTCCCCGGCCCGGGCACGATGAAGTTGCGGGCCTCGTTGAAGCCGGGGAACAGCAGCAGGTCGGCGACCCCCGATTCGTCGCACTGGACCCCGCCGAGCTGCGTCGCCGCCTGCCAGTAATACGGTTCGACCCGCAGCAGGTCGGCGTCCGAGCTGGGCTCGCTCACCTTCTTGAGGAACGCCCACACCTCGTCGTCGCTGGCGACCGCTGTCGGCACCGAGGCGCACAGGCTCGCCGACTGGTACTGCCAGAACGCGAACGGCAGGTCGAGCGCCGCCGTCTCGAGCACCTCGTCGACGCCGAACAGCGTGTAGGTCGCGTCCACCGCGGCCATGCGCTCCAGCATCGCCGACCGCCGCAGCAGCACCTCGCGCTGCACGTCGCGCAGCGCCTGACGGCAGGCCTCGTCGCCGACCGTGGCGAGGAAATCCCCATAGCGAGGGTCGGACTCCTCGCGGCTGTAGGGCGCGACGTAGGCGATCGTGCCGTCGACGTCGTCCGGAAAGAACCGGCGGAAGTACAGCGCCGCCAGCCCGCCCTTGCTCGCGCCGGTGGCCAGCCAGCGGCCCGGGTACAGCGGGTGCAGGGCCGCGGCGATCCGGTGGTGATCGCTGGCCGCCTGGCGGATGTCGAGCTTCGTCCAGTCGGCCATGCTCGGCCGCGACTCTTCGAAGAAGCGGTGCTCCACGGTCAGCTGATTGGCCCCGACCATCGTCGCCGGCTCGCCGAGCGCCGCCTGCTTGGTGTTGATATTGTACCCCGCGGTCACGATCACCAGCGGCGCGTCGACGTCGCGGTGCAGGAGCGTCATGCGCTGATTGAAGCTCGGCCCGCCCTGCGCGTCGTGGTCGGCCGGCTGCTCGTAGAGCATCGTGAACAGGCGGTAGCCCGCGATCGGCGTCGGCAATTCGTCGACCCACAGGCCGTCGATCGCAGTCAGCTGCTCGAGGATGTCGACGTCGCCGCCGGTCGTCGTCGTCGGCTCTCCGGTCGTCGTCGTCGGCTCCCCGCCGGTCGTCGTCGGTTCGCCGGTCGAGGTCTCGCCGGTCGTCGTCGTCGTCCCGACCTCGCCGGACGGATCCGGCCCGGCGGCGGTCGACGTCGTGCCCGCGTCGGTCTCGCCGCCCTGGCCGCCCGGCGCGTCGCAACCCGCGGCCTGGAGGAAGATGACGATTGCGAGCGAATGATAAGAGAAGCGCATCGCCGCAACATATCACGCCATTCGCCGCAGACCGCCGGCGCGGACCCCGTTCCCTCGCTTTCCCGCGCTCTTCGGGCGCGCCCGCGAGGCTCTCCGCAATCCGTGCGCCAAGCCCCGGCCACCGCCGATTCCGCCCTCCTGTCGCCAAACCGTATCGTTCACGCCCGGCGAGCCGCGCGCACGCGCACGGGAGCTCCCCGGTACGCCCCCGCAGACCCCACGGGACGGCCCGCGGACGCGCTAGCCTCCCGCACACACCGCCGCATGGCCACCGACTCCGTCTACGTCCCCGAGGATCTGGCCATGTTCGACGTCCTGAGCACGCCGGTGTGGATCGTCGATCTCGAGCGCGGCCACCAGTGGTGGGCCAACCTCGCGTGCGTGCCGATGTGGGGCGCCGTCGACCGCGAGCGGCTGCTGGCCGACAGCGCGGCGAGCCCGTCGCCCTCGCCGACCTCGCGGCTCCGCCTCGACGCCCTGCGGGCCCGCTTCGAGCGCGGCGAGCGGGCCGTCGATCGCTGGACCCTCTACCCCGAGCACACCAGGCCGTTCGTCGCCGAGTGCCGGCAGCAGGGCATCCGGATCGCCGAGCACCGCGGCGAACCGGGTCGGCTCGGCATGCTCGTCGAGGCCCGCGTGCTCGGCGAGGGCGAGGCCGAGCTGCAGGATCGCCGCGGCATCGAGGCCCTGCGCTACCTCGGCGAGCTCGTCTCGCTCTACAGCGAGGCCGGCGAGGTCCTGATGCGCAACCCCGCCGCGGTCGCGGCGCTCGGCGATCTGCCGGCGGGCGACGCCTTCGCGACCGGCTTCGTCGATCCGGCCCAGGCCCACGCGCTGCGCCGCCGCCTCGACGCCGGCCCGCAGCGGCTCGACGTCGAGCTCCGCACGCGGACCGGCGAGCGCTGGTACGACACCACGGTTCGCAGCACCCTCGACCCGATCACCGGCGCACCGGCGCTGCTCGTCACCCAGGCCGACATCACCGAGCGCCGCGCCCACCTCGCCGAGCTCGAGCGCAACCGCCAGCAGATCGCCGAGCAGGCCGACGCCCTCCTGCGCCTGGCCGCGCCCGTGATCCGCGTCGGCGCCGGCGTCCTCGCCCTGCCCCTGATCGGCGCCCTCGACCGCCGCCGCGTCGACCTCGCCCTCGCCGCCCTGCTCGACCACACCGGGCGCGGCCGCGTCGACCGCGTCGTCCTCGACCTCACGGGCGCCGCCGTCGACGACCCGGACGTCGCCGCCGCCGTGCTGCGGATCGTCCGCGTCCTGCGCCTCCAGGGCGTCGCCCCGGCGCTCAGCGGCGTCCCGCCCGCCCTCGCCAGGGCGATCGTCGGCGCCGGCATCGACCTGTCCGAAGTGCCATGTCATCAGACCCTCGAGCACGCGCTCGCCGGAGCCTGACGAGGGCCGGCATCGACCTGTCCGAAGTGCCATGTCATCAGACCCTCGAGCACGCGCTCGCCGGAGCCTGACGAGGGCCGACGTCGACCTGTCCGAAGTGACATGCCATCAGGAGCACGCGCTCGCCGAGGTCTGACGGCGCCGACGTCCACCTGTCCGAAGTGCCATGTCATCAGGAGCGCGCGCTCGCCGGGGTCTGACGGCGCCCACGTCTACCTGTCCGAAGCGCCATGCCATCAGGAACACGCGCTCACCGAGGTCTGGAGGCGCCGGTATCGACCTGTCCGAAGTGCCATGTCTCCAGGACCCGGGAGCGAGCGCTCGTCGGGCCTGACTGTGCCGACGTCGACCTGTCCGAGGCGCCATGTCATTGCATGACCTCATCGACATGTCTCCCAGGACATCCTCGGAGGCATTCAGGGCTCGGCCGCCCCGCCCTCGTCGGCCGTGAGCACCCGTCCTGCGCGACCCCGTCGACGCGCCCGTCGCCGTCGAGGTCGCCGACTCCGCTCACCCGCGGGCAGCGGGAGCGGCGGGCCCAACTCGGGCCCGCCGCGGGGCGGCGGCCCCCTCGCCGGCCCTCGCGCCGTCGGCCCGTGGCGATCGCCGTGACCTGTCCCCAGGGGACGCGCCGTCCTCCCACGTCCCGCCGGCGGCCGGCTCGCCCGACGCGCGCGACCCTCTCCAGTGAAGCAATGTTCTGCGCGCCGGCCCCGGCGCCGCGAGCCGGCCGAGCTCGCCATGGCCGGCAGTGCTCGCCGCTTCGTGCACCGCGGCGTGCTGTCGCGCATGAAAGGTCAGCAGGGCGGCAGGACCTGCTAGACCTGCTGTCATGTCGAAGACCTTCTCTGGCGAGCGCTGCGTCCCTTGGCTCTATTCCCAGGCGGGCGTCCGGGTCGAGGGTGAGCCGAAGCCCGTCGCACCGGCCGTCGACGAGGTCCGCGCCCGTGTCCCGCGAAAGGCCGCGCTCGGCCTCAAGTTCGGCGGCCTGGTCGGCCTGTTCGCCGCCTCGATGGCGCTCATGGCCGGCGCACGCCCGGCCAAGGCCGAGGGTCAGCCGGCGCCGGCCGCCTCGGTGCGAGCCATCGCCGGCTACACCCTCGGCGGCCTGAGCATCGCCTCCTTCGTGGTCGGCCGCCGCCTCGACCGCAGCGCCCCCGCGCTGGCCGTCCTGTGCGCCGCCCGGGGCGCCGAGCTCGACGACCACCAGCTCAGCGCCCTCGCCGGCGACGCCCGCAAGCGCCTCGCGGACGCCTCCTTCCCCGAGGGCCAGGTCTGGCTGATCTCCGAGGCCCCGCTCGCCGCCGAGCCGCGGGCCGACGCCGACGCCCTCAAGATCCGCTGCTTCGCCCCGGTCCAGGGCCGCATCGTCGAGGTCTGAAGCGCCTGACTTCAAGGACACGTCAGCCGCGGGCGAGGCCCTCAAGATCCGCTGCCTCGCCCCGGTCCAGGCTCGCATCGTCGAGGCGCCTGACTTCAAGGACACGTCAGCCGCGGGCCCAGGCCCTCAAGACCCGCTGCCTCGCCCCGGTCCAGGCTCGCATCGTCGAGGCGCCTGACCTCAGGGACACGTCAGCCGCGGGTCGACGCCCTCAAGACCGCTGCTTCGCCCCGCACCGTCGAGGTCCGAGGCGCCTGCCTTCTGGGACATATCCCAAGAAGCATGCCCGTTCGGGCAGGTCCTTAAGGACATGTCCCTGCGACCCTCTCTCCCTCAGCAGCCATCGGCGACGTCCGTGAGCATCAGGCTGGCGGCCGGCTCGACCGTCTGGTAGCTCGCGTCGGGGTGGTGCTCGACGCAGCCGCCGACCACCGTCCCGGCGGCGTCGTCGTCGAGGTCGAACACGATCGTGTCGGGGTCGTCGTCGACGAAGCGCGAGTCGGTGACCGTGAACTCCCCCTGCGGGTTGCCGTGGACCTGCGCCTGCGTGCCCGAGCCGCCGCGCTTGTGCGGATCGAGGCCGACGCACTGCTCGAGCGCGATCTGGCCCCACAGCCGGAAGTTGCGCTTGTTGTCGGCCGCGACCGCGCGCACCAGCGTCGTGTCGGTCGACTTGAGGTCGTAGCCGCCGTCGGTGTTGCCGGCCGCATACGTGTCCTCGAAGCGGATCGCGTGGTTGTCGCGCTCGGTCGAGAAGCCGTCGGCGTTCCAGTAGCCCTCGACGTCGACCTGCCGGTGGTTCAGCATCACCGCCCGCCGCAGCGTCACGTGGTGCGCCTCCTCGTACAGGGTCACCCCGGTCGAGAACGACTCGAACGGCTGCGCCTCCGAGTCGCCGAACACGTCCTCGAGCAGGACCTCGTTCGTCTGGTACTGCAGGCGGGCGACCGCGCGGGCGTAGCCGCGGACCGACACGTCCTTCATCACCAGGCCGGTGATCGACGCGTCGGTCTGGCCGCCGCCGACGTAGTCCTCGAGCAGGCGATGCACGTTGGTGGCGACGATGTTGTCGAGCAAGAGTCCGCTGATCGGCTCGGCCACGCGCCAGCAGCCGTTGCCCTGGTCGGCGAAGCCGAGGTTGACGAAGTGCAGGTGGTCGGCCCCGCCGCTCAGGCGGAACACCGTCCCGCCGATCGCCCCCTCGGCCGTCCACGGGTTGGCGCGCGTGCCGACGATCCGCGGCCGCCCCGGCGAGTGCCAGTCCGCCCCGACGCCGCGGACCACGATCGGCGCCTCGGCAGTGCCGCCGCTGGTGATGAACAGCTCGCCGCCGACCTCGTAATCGCCGGCGTGGATCCACACCTCGTCGCCCGGCGCCGACGCGGCGATCAGCGCCGGCAGCTGGCCGAGCCCGGCCGCGTCGTCGACGCTGTCGCCGCTGCCGCCGCCTGCGGGCGCGATGTGCCGGACCACCCCCGCCGGCCCGTCGCGCAGCCCGCCCTCGCCGAACAGCTCGAGCGCCGACAGCAGCGGCATCTCGCTGCCCGGCGCGCGCACCAGCTCGACGTCGAGCCACTCGTCGGCGGTGATCGCGAACGTCACCGACCCGCTCGAATCGCCGGCCGTCAGCGCCGACACGTCGATCGGCTCGCCGACCGTCGCCCCGTCGATCCACAGCTGCACCAGCCGCGTCCCCGACCCCTGCGACGGCCCCGAGAAGTGGAGCCGCAATTGATACGACCCCGGCAGGATCGGCACGCTGTAGCGCAGCTGCCCCGTCCCGCCCATCAGCTCGGGCGGCTCGACGCGCCCGCTGGCGAGCACCTCGCAGCTCGGCCGGCACGCTCGGGCCGGCGACCACCGCGTCGGCGGCGAACACCTGCGTGTCCGGGCTGGCGCGGTACGGCGACTCCGGCCCGTCGTCGGCCAGGAACTCGCCGACCGCCGGCCCCCCGACGTTGATCCGCAGCACCGGCGGCCCGAGCTCCGGACCCGGCTCGCCCGTCGTCGCCGCGGTGGTCGGCTCGCCCGTCGTCAGCGTCGGGTCCGTCGTCGTCGTCCCATTCGTCTCTCCGCCGCTCGCCGTCGCCTCGCCCGTCGTCGGCACCACCCCGCTCGTCGTCGCCTCGCCGCTCGTGCCGGTGGACATCGTCGACGCATCGCCCGTGGCCGCCTCCGTCGTCGTCGCCCCCTCGGTCCCTGCCGCCGGATCGCCGCCGCACGCCGCCAGCCCGAACCCCAGCGCCCAGCTCGCCCTCGTCCGCTTCCGCCTCGCCGCCATGGGGAACATGGTTCCCGCCGGCTCCCGGGCCTGTCAACGAGTCGCCGAGAACCCTCACCCGCGGGCCGCAGGCCGCGCGCGTGGACGACATGGGACATGTCCCCAGGGACATCCACGATTCACCTGTCCTCTCGGACATCTCGACGGGCGCCGGCAGCCTTGAGCTGTCCCGAAGGCCATGGCCGATCCGCGCCGCCTGCCCTGAAGGCCAGATCACGGCGCGACCGCGAGCGCGCGGCGCGGCCTGCCGCGCCGCCCTCCCCCGGCGCGATCGCCCGCCGCGGGCGCCTCTGCCGACGCGAACGGCTCCGACCATGCAGGCGGTCGTCGGCTGCCGGGGCCCGTCGCCGCCCCTGCGCCGCGAAGCAGTCGCCGGTGCAGGCATCGTCGCGACGTGCATCGCCGCGCCCGGTCCTGCGCGGATGCTCGTGTCGACCGCCACTCCGAATCCGTCGACCTCGGCGCTTCGTGTGCCGGGGCGTATTCGTCGCTGCTCGACCGCCTCGAGCCGCTCGAGTGCGACGACAGCCGGCAATGGTGGGTCCTCAAAGGCGAGCCCGAGGGGTACGCCTGCGCCGGCGAGACGTGCGCTTCGACGCCGAGTGCCCGGCCGCTGGTTCGACCCGAAGTGACGCATGTCCCGAGGGACAGCCGCACCTCGGCGCGGCGCATATCCGAAAGGCCATGTTCCATGTCGCCCTCGAGCCCGCTGGCATCACCCCGTCGAGCTCGCCGCGCGTGCGGCGACCCTGTCCGACGCGAGCCGACCGCGCCGCAGCACCTGCGAGGCCCCGCCGCCGCGCCGCGAAATTCCCCGCGCCGCGGCCGAGTGGGCCCATCTTTCGCGTGTGGGCCTGTTCGACCGCCTCGCCTCGATCCCGCCGCTGCGCTCGCCGTCGTGGCTGCGCACCGCGATCAACCTGTTCGGTCATCGCCATCGGCGGACCTGGACCGACGGCGCGCGGGCCCACATCGAGCTGCGGTCGCTCGACGAGGCCGACTTCGTGCGGTTCGCCGACGCCGTCGAGGCCACCTTCGAGGGGCTCGGCGGCGTCGGGGCCGTGCGGATCAACGGCCTCGTCGGCCGCGCCATCCTCGACTACGACGCGAACGTCTGGACGCCCGAGACCCTGGCGCGGATCGTCGACGCCATCGAGCTGCGCCTCGGCCTGCACGACCTCCCGTTCGCCGAGATCATCCCCGACTACCCCGGCGATCGCGAGCCGCTGCTGCGCAAGGCCGTCGACCTCGGGGCCGACGCCTTCGGCGTGGTCCTCGGCAGCGCCCTGCGGATCGTCGACTTCGCCCCGACGCGGGCCGGCTTCGACCTCGCCGCGCTGATGACCGTCGTCGACAACACCCCGCGGCTGCGCAAGTTGCTGGTCGATCGACTCGGCGCCGCCGCCACCGAGGTCGGCGTCGGCATCACCAACGCGGTGGTCCAGGCCGTCGGCGTCGGGCCGATCGGCCTGCTCGTCGACATGGTCGTGCAGACCGTCAAGCTGCGGGCCGAGCGGGCCCGCGCCGCCGCCTGGACCGAGCGCGAGCCGGAGCTGTGCGGCGACCCGCGGGCGCCCACGCGGCTGGCCCCGGTGCCCGCGCGCGAGCGGCCGGTGCCGCTGCCAGACAGCATCATCGAGCGCTACGCCGACGACGCCCTGTTCGCCTCGCTGGGCGGCTTCGTCGTCGGCATCGCCGACACCCACAACCTCGAGTCCGCCCTCACCCCGCTGTTCGGCGGCCTGCCGAAGGCCGCCTTCTACGGCCGCACGATCTTCGCCGCCGAGCTCGGCGTCGCCCTCGGCCGCCGCCGCTGCCTGGTCCTGCGCAACGCCGCCGTGCGCCTGCTCGACCGCGTCGACACCCTCGTCGTCGACGCCCGCGCCATCCTCACCGACGCCCGCACCATGGCCGGCATCGTCCCCGGCCCCGGCGTCGTCCGCGAGCCGGTCGTCCACCACGCCGGCATGTTGTTCAGCGAGGACGACTGGTCTTCGGTACATGTCCACGAGGACTGGTCGATCGGCCCGCCCGCCGCCCTCGCCCCGCCCGACTGGGGCGGCCCGCTGCGCGCCGCAGTCGACGCCTGGACGGGTGACTCGCTGCTGCTCGCCCGCCGCGGCGAGCCGGTCGCGGTCGTCCACCTGCGGCCGGCCCTGCGCCGCGGCGCCGACGCCCTGCTGGCGGCGATCCGTCACTCGCGCCTGCACTTCGTGCTCGCCTGCGACGACCCGGCGCTGGCGCGCGTCCTGACCGCGCACGAGCGCGTCGGCCCGGCGCACCTGGTCGACGCAGTCGACGGCCTGCAACGCCACGGACGCGTCGTCGCCGTGCTCTCGCCGTGCGATCGCGTCGCCCTCGCCGCCGCCGACGTCGGCCTCGGCCTCGCCCTCGATCCGACCGACCCGCCGTGGACCGCCGACATCCTCCTGCGCGACGACCTCGCCGACGCCACCTTCCTCGTCGACGCCTGCATGGCCGCCCGCCAGGTCGCCGAGCAGAGCGTCGTCCTCGCCGGCGTCGGCGCCGCCCTCGGGGCCGCGCTCGCGCTCGGCGGGCTCAAGAAGACCCGGCCGCAGCAGGTCATGCTCGCCACCTACGCCGCCAGCGTGGTCGCCCTCGCCAACGGCCTCCGACGAGCTGTCCTTTTGGCCAGGCGACCGCCGCCGCCCGCCGTCGACCCGACCCCGTGGCACCGGCTCCCGCCCGACCTCGTGCTCGCGCGCCTGGGCGCCAGCCTCGACGCCGGCCTGTCCGACGCGCTGGCGCGGGAGCGCCGGCGCGAGCCGCCGCGGCTGGCGTCGCGTCCGGTCCGCCTCGCGCGGGCCGTCGCCCACGAGATCGTCAACCCGCTGACCCCCGTGCTCGTCACCGGCGCCGCGCTCTCGGCCGTCACCGGCTCGTTCCTCGACGCCGGCCTCATCACCGCGGTGTTCGGCTTCAACGCGGTCATCGGCGGCGCCGAGCGCTACCAGGCCGAGGGGGCCATCGCCGCCCTCGCCGACCGCGAGCGCCCGGCCGTCCGGGCCCTCCGCGGCGGCCACCTGGGCCCGATCCCGGGCGACGAGCTGGTCGAGGGCGACATCATCGAGCTGCACGCCGGCGAGGTCGTCCCGGCCGACTGTCGCCTCCTCGCCGCCGACGACCTCGAGGTCGACGAGTCGAGCCTCACCGGCGAGTCGCTGCCGATCGCCAAGGACCCCGCGCCCTCCTACGCCGCCGCGATCGCCGACCGCAGCAGCATGCTGTACGAGGGCACCGCGATCGCGGCCGGGGTCGCGCGCGCCGTCGTCGTCGCCATCGGCCCCGACACCGAGGCGCGGCGCGGCCTGTTCGCCCTGCGCGAGCTCAGCCCCGAGACCGGCGTCGAGGCGCGCCTGCGCAAGCTGACCGAGAGCACCCTCCCGATCGCCGGCCTCAGCGGCGCCCTGCTCGTCGGCGCCGGCCTGTTCCGCCATCAAGACATCCACAGCCTCATCGACCTCGGCATCAGCATGACGATCGCCGCCGTGCCCGAGGGTCTGCCGCTGCTCGCCACCGTCGCCCAGCTGGCGGCCTCGCGGCGGCTGTCGGAGCGCGGCGCGCTGGTCCGCAACCCGCGGACCGTCGAGGCGCTCGGCCGGCTCGACGTCCTCTGCGCCGACAAGACCGGCACCCTCACCGAGGGCCAGATCCTCCTCCACGGCCTCGCCGACGGCGAGCACATCGTCGCCCTCGACGACGGCGAGCCGCCCGAGTGGGCTCGCGCCCTGCTGGCCGCGGCCCTGCGCGCCTCCCCGCCCACCAACGGTCGCGACGTCCTGCCGCACCCGACCGACCGCGCGGTCGTCGACGGCGGGCGACGGGCCGGCATCGTCCCCGAGCAGGGCGTGCCCGGCTGGCAGCGCCTGCACGAGATGCCCTTCGAGCCAGGTCGGGGCTACCACGCGGTCCTCGGGACCACCGACGCCGGCCTGCGGCTCACCGTCAAGGGCGCGCCGGAGGTCGTCCTGCGCCGCTGCGACCTGCCCGAGGACCAGCGCGCCGTCGTCCTCGCGCGCGCCGAGGACCTCGCCGGCGAGGGCCTGCGGGTGCTCGCGCTGGCCGAGCGGCCGGCCAGCGAGGAGCGCGACCTCGACGACGCCCGCATCGATCGCCTGCGCTTCTGCGGCTTCATCCTCCTCAGCGACCCCCCGCGCGCCTCCGCGGCCGACGCCATCGCGCGCCTGCAGGAGGCCCGCGTCGACCTCATCATGATCACCGGCGACCACCCGCGGACCGCCCGCCGGATCGCCGATCAGCTCGGCCTCCTGGGCGGGCGCCGGATCCTCACCGGACCTGAACTCGAGGACATGTCCGATGAAGCACTCGACGCCGCCCTCCCGGACATCGGCGTGATCGCCCGCGCCACCCCGGCGCACAAGGTGCGGATCGTCAAGGCCCTGCAGGCCGCCGGGCGGGTCGTCGGCATGACCGGCGACGGGGCCAACGACGCCGCCGCGATCCGCCTCGCCGACGTCGGCATCGCTCTCGGCGCGCGCGCCACCCTGGCCGCGCGCGACGCCGCCGACCTGCTGGTCGTCGACGAGCGCATCGACACCATCGTCGACGCCATCGCCGAGGGCCGGGCCATGTGGTCGGCCGTGCGCGACGCGGTCGCCATCCTCACCGGCGGCAACCTCGGCGAGATCGGCTTCTCGCTGGTCTCCGGCCTGTTCGGCGGCGCCCCGCTCAACGCCCGCCAGCTGCTGCTCATCAACCTCCTCACCGACGTCGCCCCGACCATGGCGATCGCCCTGCGCCCGCCCGCGCCGGAGAGCCTGCGTCACCTCCTGTCCGAAGGGCCAGAAGTCGCCCTCGGCGAGGCCCTCGACCGCGACATCACCCTGCGGGCGATCACCACCGCCGGCGGCGCCGGAGCGGCGTGGATGGCCGCGCACGTGCTCCCGGGCGGCCGCCGCGGCGCCTCGACCGTCGGCCTGCTGGCCCTCGTCGGCAGCCAGCTCGGCCAGACCCTCGTCGCCGGCAAGCTGAGCCGCGCGGTCGTCGTCACCAGCGTGGGCTCGCTCGCCCTCATGCTCGCGGTCGTCGAGACCCCCGGCCTCAGCCACCTGTTCGGCTGCCGCCCGCTCGGCCCGATCGGCCTCGGCATCGCCGCCGCCTCCGCCACCACCGCCACCGCCGCCTCGGTCGTCGGCCCGCCCCTGGTCGCCCGCGCCCGTGCCCACCGGGCCAGACGCCGCCCCCGCCCCGAGCCGCCCGTCGACGTCGAGATCCGCCTCGGCAAGTCGGCCGAGGCGCCGCGGATGCCCTGCACCGCTCGCGCCGTGAATGTCCCTTGAGACATGTGATTCCGCGCCGTCCTGCGTCGCGCCACGCTCCGAGGCCACGGGATCGCCGCACGCGAGGAGCGGCCGTCGCCGGCCGCACGTACATGTCCCATGAGACATGTGATTTCGCCACGCCCCGCGACGCGCCCGACGCACCGGCGGCCGCCGGTCGCAGTGCATGTCCCATGAGACCCATGATCTCCCGGCGCCCGTCGTCCCGCCGTGATCTCGACCTCCCAGGGGTCGCCAGGCGTGACCGGCCGCGCGGCGCGTGAGCCCTGCTCCGCTCGCAAGTGCATGTCTCATGGGAACCATGATTCTTGCCGCCTGCCTCGCTGCTCGACCTCGCTAGCCACCCAGTGCGACGCTCAGGGATCGCACCGGTCGCGTTCCGTGCGCGAGGCGGCGAGGCTCGACCGAAAGCACGCCCCGGCCTCGCGGCCGAGCCTCACCTTTCGGACCCGCAATGCTCGGGCCCTCGCCCGCCGCGCGGCTCACCCCCGGCAGCGCGGCCGCGGACCTGTCCTCCTCCCACGATTGCGCGCCTGTATCGCGCCGCACGCCCGGCGCCTCCGCGCATGTCCTTCGGGACACATGCACACAATGGCCAGGGACGCCCGCGGAGCGACCCTGCGCTGCGTCGCCCGCACCCGCGGACGGGTGGCCTCACCCGCGAACACGCGATCGAGTGAACCGTGGTTCGCTCTTCTCAGGCGCCTCTCACCTGGCTATGGTCGAGTCTGGTCGATCCACCCTCGTCGCCGCCGTCCATGCCTGCACCACTCGCCTTGCTGTCCTGGCCCGCGCGCGATCGTTCGCCGGCGAGCCCGTCCCCCCGCAGTATCGTCGCGGGGACCCTCGTCGGCGCGCTGCTGACATTCGGCTGTTACCGCGACGACGGCCCCGCCCAGGCCTCCACGGCCGACACCACGGCCGGCAGCGACGGCGGCCCCGGCACCAGCGAGGGCGGCTCTGGCGGAGCGGACGACAGCACCACCGGCGACGACGGCCCCGAGCAGCCGGCGCAGCCGCTGCACCGGCTCAACCGGCTCGAATACAACAACACCGTGCGCGACCTGCTGGGCACCGGCCTGCGGCCGGCCGACGCCTTCGGCCCCGACCCGGAGGCCAGCGGCTTCGACAACATGGCGGGGCAGCTGCACGTCTCGGCCGCCCTGCTCGACGCCTACGACAAGGCCGCGCGCGACGTCATCGCCGACGCCCTCGCCGATCGGCCCGCCTTCGCCGCCAGCTTCACCGGCGATCAGCTGGCGGTGCCGGCCCCTGGCTACTCGATCGGCGACCTGTGGGCGCTCACCGGCAACGTCCTCGGCGTCCAGGTCAGCGTGCCCGCGGCCACCGAGGCGCAGATCGTCCTGCGCGCCGGGGCCGGTCTCGGCGGCCCGGCCCCGGCCGCCGAGGCGCGGCTGCGGGTCAACGGCGTCTCGCTGCCGGTGTTCGCGGTCCAGGGCAGCTCGGCGATCCCCGCCGAGCACGTCCAGCCGATCACCCTCGCGGCCGGCGTCCACACCATCGAGGTCATCCCGACCAACTGGGTCAACCTCCCGGCCGAGAACACCTTCAACAACATCTTCGTCGCCGCCCTCGGCGTGCGCTCGCTCGAGCTGGCCCCGGGGCCAGGTCGCTCGCGCCTCTACGTGTGCGAGCCGCAGGGCGAGGGCGACCTCGACTGCTACGCGCAGATCGTCAAGAACTTCGCCTTCCGCGCCTGGCGGCGCCCGCTCGCGCCGGCCGACGAGCTCGGGCTCGTCGACCTGTTCACTCGCCTGCGCGAGCAGGGCGAGACCGCCGACGACGCGCTGCGGCTGGTCATGCGCGCCGTCATGCTCTCGCCGCGGTTCTTCTACCGCGCCCGCACCGCCGCCGACGCCGACAGCGACGGGTGGCTCGACGACTACGTCCTCGCCAGCCGGCTGTCGTACTTCCTGTGGAGCTCGATGCCCGACCAGCGGCTGTTCGACATGGCCGCCGAGGGTCGGCTGGCCACCGACGAGGGCCTGTCCGAGGCCGTCGACTACATGCTCGCCGACCCGAAGGCCGGCGCGCTGCTGGACGGCTTCGCCGAGCAGTGGCTGTCGACGCGGCACCTCCAGAGCTTCAGCCCCAGCCCCGACAAGTTCCCCGGCTTCGACGACGACGTGCGGGCCGCCATGATCGCCGAGTCCAAGCGGTTCTTCGGCGACTTCGTCAGCAACGGCCTGCCCGTCGCCGCCATTCTGGGCCCCGACTTCGCCTGGCGCAACGATCGCCTGGCCACGCACTACGGCCTCCCGCCGGTCGGCTCGAGCGAGCTCGTGCGCGTCCCTGTCGGCGACGGCGAGCGGCGCGGCCTGTTGTCGCTGGGCGCCTGGCTCACCGCCACCTCCGACGCCGAGCACTCCTCGCCGATCCGTCGCGGGCGCTGGCTGTCGGAGAAGCTGCTCTGCACCCCGGTCGCGCCGCCGCCTCCGGGCCTCATGTTCGAGCCGCCCGATCTCGGCGGCGCCGGCTCCGTGCGCGAGGCGCTGGAGAAGCACCGGTCCGACCCGACCTGCGCCGGCTGTCACGCCCTCCTCGACGTCCTCGGCATCGGCCTCGAGGAGTACGACGGCGTCGCCCAGCCCGTGATCGATCCGAACCTCGACAACCTCGGCGAGCTCCCCGACGGTCGCACCTTCGAGGGCGCCGCCGAGCTCGCCGAGCTCTACGCCGACAGCGAGGTGTTCGTCGGCTGCCTCACCCGCAAGCTGTTCACCTACGCCGCCGGTCGGCCGCTCGCCCTCTACGACGCCGACTACCTCGACGAGATCGCCGCCGCCGCGACCGCCGAGCGGCACACTCTCGGCGAGCTCATCGACGCCATCGTCCACACCCCGGCCTTCCGCTCGCCGGCCGCTCTCGGAGAATAAGAGATGCCCGTGTCTCATCGCTTCTCGCGCCGTCGCTGGCTGCTCGGGGTCGGCTCCGCGAGCCTCGTCTTGCCCGCGCTCGAGTACTTCCATCCCGGCAAGGCCAGCGCCGCCGGGCCGAAGCCGCGGCTGCTCGTCTATTACTTCCCCAACGGTCGCCGGCCCGAGTGGTGGGTGCCCGCGCTGGTCGACAACCAGCTCGTGTACCCGGCCCAGGCCGCGGCGCTGCAGCCGTTCGCCGACCGGGCGCTCGCGCTCGAGAACCTGTCGAACAACGCCGCCATCGCCAGCCCCGGGGCCGCGCACGCCATGGGCACCGGCACCATCATGACCGGCCGGCACATCGTCGACCTCGGCGGCAACGGGCAGAACGGGGTCTCGCTCGACCAGCTGCTCGCGCAGCAGCTCGCGCCGGACACCCGCTTCAAGTCGCTGCAGTGGAGCGCCGGCGAGCCCGGCCCGTGCGACGTCGGCGGCTCCTCGTGCGCCTTCACCCAGAGCATCTCGTGGACCGGCCCCGGCTCGCCGCTGGTCGCCACCATCGATCCGAGTGCCGCCTTCGAGCGCCTGTTCGGCGCCGGCGTCGACGGCCTCACCGGGCCTGCGGCCGACCTGCGGCGGCAGACCAAGCAATCGGTGATCGACTTCGTCCGCGACGACGCGCGGGTCCTGCAGCAGCAGCTCGGCGCCGCCGATCGCACCACGCTCGAGGCCTACTTCGACGCGTTGCGCGACCTCGAGCTCAGCCTCGAGAACAGCGGGGCCGAGTGCGCTGCCGATCCGCAGCCGCCGGTGCCGGGGCTCGACTACGCCGGCCGCGTCGACGCCTTCCACCAATTGATCCGCCTCGCCTTCCTCTGCGACCAGACGCGGATCTTGAGCTTCATGATCGAGTTCGGCCTGAGCTGCCGCTCGCACGACTTCCTCGACGCTCCCGGAGGTCACCACGCCCTGTCGCACTTCGGCGATCAGATCGCCAAGGATCGCCTGGAAAAGGTCGAGACCTGGCAATGTCAGCAGCTCGGCGCGTTGCTCGGCCTGTTGCGCGACACTCCGGGCACGACCTCCGCCAGCCTGCTCGACGAGACGATCGTCCTGGCGATCGCCAGCATGGGCGAGGGCAACGGCCACGACCACGGGCACAACTGTCCGATGTTGTTCGGCGGCGCCGGCGTGCTCGCCACCGGCCACCGCAAGCTCGCCTTCCCGGCCGACGCTGCGCCGCCGCTGCCCAACCTGCACGTCAGCCTGCTCGAGGCCTACGGCGTCGAGGGCAGCTTCGGCTTCGACGGCGCGGTGTTCGGCGACGACGGCAACGCCTCGATCGACGGCATCCTCGTGTGAGCGCGATGACCCGGTCCGCCCTGGTCCTCCTGCGTGCCGTCCACTCTCCCGGCCCCGTCGGCTCGGTTCGACGGCATCCGCGTGTGAGCGCGAGGACCCGGTCCGCCCTGGTCCTCCTCGCGCTCGTCGGCGCCGCGCCGGCGGTCCACGCCGCCGGCCCCGTCGGCGCAGTCGCTGCCGACTGCGCCGGCGTCTCCGGCTGGTCGCAAGATCCGGACGCCCCGGCCACCCAGATCGACGTCCACCTCTACTTCGACGGCCCGGCCGGCGATCCTGCCGCCGTCGGCGTCCCCCTCACCGCCAATCGGATCCTCGACGCCGGCTGTCGGGGCGAGCAATGTCAACACGGCTTTTTCGGCGCACTCCCGCTGAGCCGCCTCGACGGTCAGCCGCACGGCGTGCACGCCTACGGGATCGACACCAACGGCGACCCCAACCTCGAGCTGTCGGCCTCGCCTGCCGTCTACACCTGCCCGCCGCTGCCGATCGCCGGCGGCGTCAAGCGCCACATCGCCGGCCCGTCGATCCTCGATCAGTGGCACTTCTCCACCTACTTCGACCTGATGAAGGCCGCCGACCTCGACCTCGCCGGCACCCCGGTCGGGACCACCGTCGACGGCCCGCCCCAGCTCGCCGTCGCCGAGGGGACCACTGCGCCGCTGTGGCTGCTCGATCAGGGCTTTCGCCGCCTCGTCGCCCCCGAGGTCCTCGGCGCCTGGCGCTTCGATCCGGCGACGGCCGCAGTCATGCCGGCCGACGCCCTCGACGCGTTGCCCGAGGGCACCCCGCTGGCCGCGCGGCCGATGCTGGTCCAGGGGACAGGTCCCGAGGTGTGGCTGCTCGACGAGCACCAGTGCGGCGCCGACGATCCTCACCCCGCGTGCGCCGAGCCGCCCGAGCCCACGACCGGCGACCCAGGCGAGACCACGACCTCCGCCGGCAGCGCGACCGGCCCTGACGACGAATCCACCGGCGACGGCGGCAGCTCGTCCACGAGCAGCTCCGGCGGCTCCGGCGAGATCGTCACCTCCTCGCCCACCGAGGACGCGACCGCGTCCGACACCGGCGACGCCGGGGCGTCGGGCGACGAGGGGGGATGCGGCTGTCGCGGCACGCCGCCTGCTGGCGCCTGGCTCCTGCTGTTGCCTCTTCTTCTCCGCCGCCGCGCGGCTCGCAGGCGCTGAATCGACGGACTCGTCGGTCCTTTAGGACAGGCCTGAGTGAGCACAAACGGCCGGCCTCGGGCGGACGGCCGCGCGCTCACGACATGCCCTGAAGCGCGTGCCCAAAGCGCATGCTCCGACGCTCGCGGAGTTCAGGCACATGCCCCAAAGCGCATGCCCCAAAGCGCATGCCCCAAAGCGCATGCCCCAAAGAACATGCCCCCAAGAGCATGCTCTCCCGAACACGCTCCAGGGGGCACCTGCAGGGCCCTCAGGCCGCGCCGCTCAGTCGGTGCCCCACTTCTGGCCCGCGAGCCAGGTGAGGAAGTCGGGGCCCTCGACCTCGCGGCTCTCGTCGTCGTGCCAGAACGACAGGATCTGCCCGCGCTTCCCGCCCTTGGCGGGAGCCAGGTCGACCACGTCGTGGTTGCCCGCGCCGTCGTAGGTGACGGGCACCCACTCGGGGATCCACCACTTCTGCTGCACGCCGCGGCCGGGTTCGCTGTGGGCGTTGTCGCCGAACACGCCCTTGTCGAGCAGGTCCTTCCAGATCTTCCACTCGTCGGCGATCCGCTTCAGCGACAGCAGCTCGCGGCTCACGACCACGAACCGGTCGCCGCCGCCGTCGTGCGCGAGGTACCACGCCTTGACCTCGTCCGGCAGGGTCTGCCCGAGCGTCTGCTCGAGCTTGGCGATCGCCGCCGGGCTGGCGCCCTTCGGCAACTTGACCCCGGCCGCGCGCGCGGCCGCCTCGATCTGGGCGATCCGCTGCGCCGGCGTGGCCGAGCCCTTCTTCGCCGCAGCCTTCGCGCCGCCCGACTTCGCCGAGCCGTTCGGAGCCGCCGCCTTCGCCCCTCTCGCAGGCTTGGAATCGTCCGAGCTCTTGCCGGACTTCTTCCCCTTCGCCGCCTTCGCCCCGCTCTTCTTGGCCTTCGTCGTACCCTTGCGCGGCGCCGCGACCTCGGCCTGCTTGCCCG
The DNA here is from genome assembly GCF_026965555.1 of Nannocystis punicea. Taxonomy (GTDB): domain Bacteria; phylum Myxococcota_A; class Polyangia; order Nannocystales; family Nannocystaceae; genus Nannocystis; species Nannocystis punicea. Next base: position 7,498,616 of record NZ_CP114040.1, read on the forward strand.
CGCCGGCGGCCGCCTTCGCGGGCGCAGCGACCTTCTTCGCCGCCTTCTTGGCCGGCTTGGCCACCGGCCCCGACTTCGCCGGCGCGCCCTTGGTCTTCGCCGCGCCCGTCGCCGCCGACTTCGCCGCCTTCTTCTTGTGCGGGCCCCGCTTCGCGGCCTTCGCCAGCACCGCCTTCACCGTCGACGTCGCGGCCTCGACCGCCGCCTTCGTCACGTTGGCGACCGTCTGCACCGCGTTCGCCAGGGCCGTCGGGGCGGCCTTGCCCGCGCCCTTCTTGGCCTGCTTCTTCGCCGCCGCCGCGGGCTCCGCGGCCGCCGCCTTCGCGCCCTTCTTCGTCGCCTTCTTGCCCTTCGCCGCGTACTCGGCCGCCGGCGTCGCCTTGGCGTATTCGGCCCCCAGGCTCGCCTTCGCCGGCGCCTTGGCCTTCGCCGCCTTCTTGCCCTTCGCCGCGTACTCGGCCGCCGGCGTCACCTTGGCCCCGTACTCGGCTCCCAGGCTCGCCTTCGCCGCCTTCTTCCCCTTCGCCGGGCTCTTCGGCGCGTACGCGGCCGTGTCGATCACCTGCGCCGCGCCCTTGCTCGACTCGGCGGTGCGCGGCGGCGCCAGCTTGCCGCGCTTCTTCGCCGCGCCAGTCTTGCCGGCCTTCCACGGCGCCGCGGCCGTCTCCGTCACCGCCTCGGGGGCCCTGGCCGCCTTCTTCGCCGCCTTCTTCGCGGGCTTCTTCGCGGCCGCCTTCTTCGCGGCCGGCTTCTTCGCCGGCTCGCTCGCGGCCGCCTTCTTCGCCTTGCTCACTGCCGGCGTCTTCACCTCGGCCGCGGCAGCCTTCTTCGCCGCCTTCTTCGCCTTGCTCACGGCCGGCGTCTTCGCCTCGGCCGCGGCCGGCTTCTTCTTCGCCTCGCTCGCGGCCGGCTTCTTCGCCTTCGCCGTCTTGCTCGCGGCTTTCTTCGCCGCCTTGCTCGCGGGCGCGGCCTTCGCCGAGGTCCCCTTCGCGGCCTTGGACGCCGTGCCGGTCGTCGCCTGCGTCTTGCCTGCGGCTGCTGTTCGTTCCGTCGCCTTCGCCGCCGTCTTCTTCGCCCCCGCCGTCTTCTTCGCCATCCGGGTACCTCGCCTTCGCTTGTGTGATACACGCCGGCTCGGCCGTTTCGCAAGCGCCCCCGGGCACCGGCGGAATCTGGCCCACATCCTGCGCGGCGGTCTGCGGCGCGTCGCGGCAGCGACGAATGAACGGCGAATCGACGTAGGAGCGAGCCAGGCTTCGAACCGGCGGCCTGGCCTTTCGGCCACGGACCTCGCCGGCGATCCTGCCATCAATCGACCGATCGGCCGGGATCTCTCCGCCCGACTGGGGGCACCCGCCGAAGTCGGCTCAGCCCGCCTGCCGGCGCGCCCGTTCGACCCCCGGCACCCGCTCGATCTTCGCCAGCACGCGCACCAATTGCTCGTTGCTCGACACCTCGAGCGTGGCCGAGATCGACGCCGACTGGTCCTTCTTGTTGGTCGTCACCGTCGTCCCGCTGACGTTGATGCCGAGGTCCGCGAACACCTCGACGATGTCGCGCAGGAGGCCGATCCGGTCGCTGCCCTGGATCAGGATCGTCACCGGATAGCGGCGCCGGTTCTCGTGGCCCCACGCGATCTCGATCAGGCGCTCGGGCTCGGGGCTGCTGAGGATGTTGGGGCAATCGCGGCGGTGGATGGCGATCCCGCGGCCGCGGGTGATATAGCCGATCACCGCGTCGCCCGGCACCGGCGTGCAGCAGCGGGCCGGGTGGCTCAGCACTGCGCCCTGGCCCTCGACGCTGACCCCGCCGGCGGCGGCCGGCTTGCTCGGCGGGCGCTTCGGGCTGGCCTCGGGGACAGGCGCCGAATGCGTCGACGTCGCCGTCGCGGCCAGGCGGGCCGCCTCGGCCGCGAGCTTGGCCGCCTCCTGCTGCGCGCGCTCGGCGTCGAGGATCTTGGTCGTCACCGCCTGGGTGGCGATGTCGCCGAACCCGATCGCCGAGAACAGCTCCTCCGGCGTGTTGTGATTGGCGAACAGCTTGACGTACTCGTCGTAGCGCGGGCGCTCGATGCCGAGGCGCCGCAGCTCGCGCTCGAGCGACTCGCGGCCCTGCACGATCGCCGCCTCGCGGCCCTGCTGGCGGAACCACTGCCGGATCTTGTGGCGCGCGCTCGAGGTGATCACATAGCCGAGCTGCGGGCTGAGCCAATCGCGGCTCGGCTGGGGCGCCTTTTGAGTCAAGATCTCGACGCGGTCGCCGGTCTGCAGCTTGTGGTCGAGCGGCACGATCTGGCCGTTCACCAGCGCCCCGCGGCAGCGGTGGCCGACGTCGGTGTGCACCCGGTAGGCGAAGTCGACCGGCGTCGCCCCGACCGGCAGGTCGATGACGGCGCCGCCCGGCGTGAACACGTAGACCTGGTCCTGGAAGATGTCGGTCTTGAGCGACTCCACCATGTCGTGCGGATCGGTGACCTCCTTCTGCCAGTCGATGAGCTGCCGCAACCAGTTGAACTTGGCGTCGGCCAGGCGCCCGGCCTTGCGGCTCTCCTTGTAGGCCCAGTGGGCGGCCACGCCGTACTCGCCGAATTGGTGCATCTCGGCGGTGCGGATCTGGACCTCGAGCGAGCGCCCGCCGGGACCGACGATCGCGGTGTGCAGCGACTGGTAGCCGTTCGGCTTCGGGCGGGCGATGTAGTCGTCGAATTCGCCGGCGATCGGCGTCCACAGCCCGTGGACGATGCCGAGCACCGCGTAGCAGTCGGGCACCGAGTCGACCAGCACCCGCACCGCGCTGACGTCGTAGATCTCGGCGAACGACACCCGCTTGCGCTGCATCTTCTTGTAGATGCTGTAGATGTGCTTGGGCCGGCCGCTGATCTTGCCCTGGATGCCGGCCTCCTCGAGCCGGGCCTGCAGCGTCAGGATCGCGTCGCGGATCATGCCGTCGCGCTCGTCCCGCTTGGCCGCCAGGGCCGCGCCGATCTGGCGGTAGATGTCCGGCTCGAGCTCGCGGAGGCACAGGTCCTCGAGCTCCCACTTGAGGTGGAAGATGCCGAGGCGATTGGCCAGCGGCGCGTAGATCTCGAGCGTCTCGCGGGCGATCCGCCGCCGCTCGGCCTCGTCGGCCTGGCTCCGCAGCGCCCGCATGTCGCGGAGGCGCAGCGCCAGCGCCACGATCACCACCCGCACGTCGGCGGCGATCGCCATGAACATCTTGCGCAGGCTCTCGCCGTCGTCGCCGGCCGTCCGGTCCCAGCGCATCGTCGCCACCCGGCGCACGCCGTCGACGATCGCCTGCGTGTCGCCGCCGAGCGCCTCGCCGACCGCCTCGAGCTTGATCGCCCCCGTGATGGTCGCGTCGGCCACCATCGCGGCCGCCAGCGCCGGCGGGTCGAGGCGCAGCTCGGTCAACATGTCGGACGCGACCACCCCGCGCTGGGCCGCCGCCGCGTCGCCCGCCGCCGCCAGCTCATGGGCCTTGCCGACCAGCACCGCGCCGTCGCTGTACCGACCGGCGATCTTCTCGCGCAGGCTGTCGAGGTTGCTCTCCGCCGCCTTCACCATCGACTCGCACAATAGGCGCTGGCCCGGCCCCTCGCCAGCGAAATTCTCGCCGCGTCCGCTGCGAGTCGGCGCCGGGAGCCCTCCCGCCGCGCGAGGGTCACGGTGAGGCTCGCGGTCTCCGACCTCGCCGCACCGCCGCGCCGATCGCGAGCCCGCCCGCCAGCGCCGCCACGTGGGCCGCGCCGCCGACCGAGCCGACCAGTCCCAAGAGACAGGCGCCGAGCCAGCCCGCCGCCAGCACCACCTCGACCTCGCCCGCCGCGCCCCCGCGCCGCTCGGCGGCCGCGATGCCGAGCAGCCCGAACGCCGGCGTCGACAGGCCGAGGCAAGCTGGCCCGAAGAACATGGCCTGAACGACATTGCCCAAGAGACCGAAGCCGATCACCGCCGCCGCCAGCGCCGCGGTGCCGGAGCGGGCCTCGACCCGGCGGGCCAGCTCGGGCCAGACGGCGGCGACGAACAGCAGGTGCAGCGGCCCCGAGTGCACGAACACCGGCGTGAGCCACTGCCACGGCGCGCTCGGAGGCAGACCCTCGGCGCCAGGCAGCAGCCGGGCGACCAGCGGCGCGCGCGGATCGCCGAGCCGGGTCAGCACCGCCGCGATCCCGCAGAACGCCAGCAGCGCCCACGTCAGCGGCGTCGGCGATGCCAGCGACCACGGCGCCCCGGCCGGCGTTTGAGGCAGCGCTGCGGCGGCCGGCCCGCGGCGCGCCGCCCGGCTCTCGGCGCGGATCCGCTCGGCCTCGCGCGACACTGCGAAGCGGGCGGCCCCCGGCTCGCGGCAGAACGAGGCCAGCTCGTCGCGCACCCGCGGCAGCGCCTCCTCCTCGATCACCCACACGGTCCAGCCCTCCGGTGTCGGGCCCAGCCGCGCGGCGATGCCCTGGGTCAGCAGGTAGTCCGCGAAGCGCCGGGCCTGGCGCTGCTCCGAAATGACGCCGGCGGGTCGCATGCGGCCGGGAGACAACCACCGCCCCCCGGGCGCTATTTCCCGCGATCGGCGACGTCGCCGACTGTCCGCAAGAGTCCGACAGCTCAGCCGGCCGCCCGAGGTCGAACCGCGACCGCCGTCGCCAGGACCCGATGTTCGACGGCGCGGCTGTCGCGGGGTCGCGCGCCGCGGCTTTGTACTCACTCGATCTGCAGCGTCGCCGACTGTCCGTAATGGTCCGACAGCTCGAAGCTGCCGGCCGCGCCGAAGTCGAGCGGCTCGGTGTACTCGAGCGCAGTCGAGACCACCCGGACGTGGCGCTCCACGTCGCGGATGAAGACGTAGTCGAGGCGCGCCGGGTACTCGGTCGCCCCGTATTGAGAAAAATACAGCGAGTTGCAGTCGGTGCCGGTGAACGTGTCGGCCGGGATGGTCGCGCAGCGGCCGGCCAGCGGCTCGTCGCGGTACGGCCCGAACTCGAACGGCAGCAGCAGCTGGTGCATGCGAGTCACGTCGGCGGCCGGCTGCAGCGCGCTGCGGCTGTCGTACAGCCCGCCGTAGTGCAGCATCAGCGGGTACATCATCGCGTTGTGCCACCAGCCCGACAGCACCTCCTCGCCGGTGCTGCCGAACCGGTCCTCCGGGTAATACGGCCCGGCGTTGAAGTCGCCGCCGACCAGCACCACGTCGCCGTCGGCGTGGCTCTTCGCCCGCCCGCCGAGCACCCGCGCCTGCACGTCGCGCTCCTGCCACAATTCCGGGAATGCCGTCAGGTGCGTCGCATAAAGGTGGATCCGCCGCCCGGTCGGCGCGTGCGTGAAGCTCCAGCGGATGAGCCCGCGCTTGATCCCCGGCCCCGGGAACAGCTCGATCTCCCGCTGGGCCGCGTACTGCTCCTCGCCGAACTCCTGCTTCGCCTCGCCGATCAGCGCCTCGCGGACCAGGATCACCAGCCCGTGCTGCGCGTGCTTCTCTTCGCTGCCGGCGTAGATCGCATAGCCCTGCCGCTTCGCCTCCGCCGCGAAGCGCTCGACGTCGACCAGCTCCCACGTCTCTTGCAGGAACAGCACGTCCCAGCCGTCGGCGAGCAGCCGCGCCGGCGCCTCCGCGCGGCGCTCGAGGTAACGCGGCACCCCGACGTGGGTGAACGGGTACCAGCGATTGAGCAGCCCCGTGTTGTACGTCAGCACCTTCAGCGTCGCCGGTTCGGCCAGCGGCGGCAACGCGGCGTGCTCGCTCGCCTGCGCCGCCAACAATTCAGACGGATCGGGCGCCGCGGTGAAGCGCAGCCGCTCGGCGAAGAAAAGGTCGCTCACCCGCAGCGTCTCGCCGCTCTCCAGCGTCGCCGCGAGGTGCTGCAAGATCGGGCTGTCGATCAGCAGCACGTCGTCTTCCGCCCGCGTGCCGAGGTCGTCGGGGATCTCGTCGTCGGCGCAGGCCGGCGCGAGGAGCAGCAGGGCGGCGAGCGTCAGGCGGTGCGCGTGCATCGGCGGTCCTCCCTCAGAATCGACCGGCCAGCGCCAGCCCGCCGAAGCCCGGCCCGAAGCTCGGCGCCACCTGGACGCGGACGCGGGCCCGCGCCCCGGCTCGCAAATAACCTGTCCCATAAGCCAGGTGCGCCGCGCCGGCGAAGATCGCCCCGGCCCCGATCCAGAAGGTCGTCTCGAGCGTCGTGTAGGCGCAGCGGTTGCTCGGGCACGCCTCCGCGATCGGCAGGAACAGCGCCCGCGACAGCACCCACAGGCCCAGGCCGCCGCCGAGCAGCCCGATCCCGACCCGGCGCATGCGCTGGGCGTCGCGCACCTTGCCGAGGCTCGCCTCGTGGGCGCCGCGGCGGTACGCCCCCGCGGTCAGCAGCCCGAGACCTGGCCCGAAGAACATCAGGTTGTTCCAGTTGGTCACGAACACCAGGTTCGCGGTGCTCCAGCGGGCGAACGGATCGGTCGGCACGATCTGCGCCGCAGTCGACCAGTACGCCTCGAGGGCAATCCGCCCGACCACGCCGAGCCCGGTCAGGACCCCGCCGGCGATCAGCAGCCCGCGCCCCGTCTTCGCCTTGCGGCCGGGCGACGCCTCGGGGACCGGCGCAGCCGGCGTCATCGCCCCGGTCGCCGTCGCATCGGCCGGCGTGGCCGGCGTCGCCGCGTCGGCCGGCGTCCCGTCCACCGCCGCCGGCGTCGCGGGCTCGGGCTCATCCGACGCCGCCGCCTCCGGAGCAGCGAGCACGACGGCGAGGAGGAGCGACGGCACGAGCATGATGCGCCACAACGATACCGGCTCCGCCGGCCGATGTCATGACCGCCGCACGCGCGAACCCGCACGCCCGCGCCCGCGCGAGCAGGCGACCGGCCTCTCGCAACCTGTCTCCGAGGACACATGCCGCCGCGAGCGATTCGCCCGGCCTGCAAAACCCGCAGGCGCACGCCCGCTCGCACACGCGGGACGGACGCTCCATTCCTCTCGCAACCTGCCTCCGAGGACACATGCCGTCGCTAGCGATTCGTCCGGCCTGTCAACCCGCAGGCGCACGCCCGCTCGCACACGCGAGACGGGCGCTCCATTCCTCTCGCAACCTGTCTCCGAGGACACATCCCGTCGTTAGCGATTCGTCCGGGCCTGCAGACCCGCAGGCGCACGCCGGCTCGCAGACGCGGGACGGGCGCTCGATTCGCAGCCTGTCCCCGGGGACACCTGCCGTCGCAGGCAACTCGTCCCGGTCCAACCACGGCCCGGGAGGCCCCCGCCGCTCGACAGAGGACGCGCTCGATCGACCTCTCGCAGCCTGTCCCCGAGGACACATACCGTCGCAGTCGACTCACCCGCCCCACCGCGAACCGGCAGGCCGCCGTCCGCTCACAGCGCCCGCGAGCGACTGGCCGTTTGTAGCCTGTCCCCGCGGACACGTTCCGAGCACCGCCGGCTCGGGGCTCCCCGCAGACGCTGTCGCCCGCGTATCACCCGAACTCGAGGACATGTCGCAACCGACATGTCCCCGAGCGCATGCCCGGAAGTTCAGGCAGCGCGCCGGCGGCGGCGCGCGAACAGCAGGCCGACGCCGAGCACCCACGCGAACCCGGGCTCGCCGACGCTGCAGCCCTTCTTCGCCACCGGCGGCGGCTCTTGCGGCTCGGCGCCCGTGGGCGCGGGAGCCGGCGGCTCCGCCGGGACCGGGGCGGCGCAGGCCAGCTCGAGCTCGACCGCCGGCGTCGTGATCACCTTGGCGCGGTCGGGCGAAGCCACCTCGACCTCGACCTTGTGGCGGCCCGGCTTGAGCGCCTCGGGGTTCTCGCAGGGCACGAACAGCTTGTCGGTCCCGGCCGCCTCGGTCCAGGTGCGGCCCGGATCGATCTGGTTGCACAGCCCGCTGCTGGCGTTCCACACCGCGCCGTCGACCCGGGTCTCATAGACCAGGTACTCGCGCATCGCCTCGGCCTCGGCCGGCAGCTCGACCTTGAGCGCCGCCGTGGCCGCCTCCACCTCCGCGCTGCAGCTCGCGGAATGAGCCACCTTGATCTTCTCCTGCGCCGGGGCAGCGACGCTCACCGTCGCCTGCGGCAGCGCCAGCGGCTCGGCCGCGATCGTCACCGTCGTCGTCGTCTCCGGCGGCGGCACGTTGGTCGCCGCCGGGTCGAGCGACTTGCGGGTCTCGGCCGCCTGCGGCCCCTCGCGCACCGTCACCTCGTACACCTGACCCGGCTTGAACTTCGCGGTCGGGACGATCACCTCGATCGGCCCCTTCTCGACGACCGTGTACTTGACCGGGACCTTCTTCTTGCCGTCGACGCGCACCACCGTCACGCGGCCCTTCGCGCTGGTCAGCTTCTCGCCGCCGGTCCACGCGAAGCCCTCCGCGTCGGCGGGGATCGAGCCGCCCGAGCCGACGTAGAGCTTGCCGCCGCCGAAGTCCTGCCGCAGGCAGGAGCACGCCTTCGCCTCACCCTCGCCCATGCTCGCCAGGGCCAGACTCACCAGGACAACCATTCGTAAGAGTCGCATCGCGGGCATGGTACACGTCCGCGCTCGACCGTCAACCAGCCGCATCCATGGCCCGGCCCCACGTGCGTCGCTGCGTGCGCCGCCGGATCTCCTCGCGCTCGCGCTGCGAATCCTCCTCGTCCTACATCGGACAGCCGCCGTTCCTCGCGAACCTGTCACGTCCGCGTCATGGTCGAGGATCTCGCACCCCGCCGGTCCGCACGTTCACCGCGATCCGTGGGCTTCGCTCGCGGATCCGCCGAAGCTCACGCCGACGAACACTGCCCACGGATTACAGGCTTCGCCGGCAGGCCGTGTGGGCGTCACTCGCCGATCCGCCGAAGCTCACGCCGACGAATATCACCCGCGGATTCGCAACCTCGCCGGAGGGCCGTGAGGTTCGCTCGGTGATCCGCCGAGGCTCTCGCCGACGCATACCGCTCGTGGATTCGCAGGAGTTGCGCGGCCGGATCCGGCCTCGCGCGCTCGCGGAGCCGTGATAACTTCGCCGCGCGTGCGCTGGATCCCTCTCGCCCTCCTCCTCCTCGCATCGGCCTGCGCCGGCAACCGTAGTCTGCGCGCCGAGGCTCGCGCCGAGCTCGACGCCCTCGCGGCCCGCGGCGCAGTCAAGGCCGGCGAGCCGATCGCCGCCGCCGCGCTCGCGCCGTTCAGCGCCCGCTTCGCCGAGGCCCGCGTCATCGGCCTCGGGCGTCCGCTCGCCGGCGGGCACGAGTTCGTCGTCCTCGCGCGCGAGCTGTTCCTCGCCCTCGTCCGCGATCACGGCGTCACCGGCCTCGCGCTCGACGTCAGCATCCAGGCCGGCTTCGCCCTCGACGCGTGGGTCACCGCCGCCGGCGCGCCCGACCTCGACGCCCTCGACGCCATCCTCCTCGACCTCGAGGAGCCCGCCCTGCGCACCGCCGAATTGCGCGACTTCATCGCCGCGGTGCGGGCCCACAACGCAGCTGGCCCGAAGACCATGTTGCGCGTCCACGGCACCGACCCCGGCGAGCTCGACGCGGTCGCCCGCGGCTTCCTCGCCTACCTTCAGGCCGTCGATCCCGAGCACGCCGCCAAGGCCACCACCATCCTCCGCGGCGGCGACGGCCCGGGGCTGATGGCCCTGCTGAAGCGCCTCGACGAGCAGCGGCCCGCCTACGTCGAGCGCAGCTCCGCCTCGGCCTACGCGCGCGCGCGCATGCAGGCCGAGGCCGCAGTGCAGCTGCTCGACCAGGCCGAGAGCTGGGCCTTCGACGCCCCCGAGTTCCACCGCGCGCGCAACCTCGACCTCGCGCTGCAGCTCGGCGGCCCCGGCAACAAGCTGTTCTTCTGGGGCGAGAACCGCCGCGCCGCCGCCGACGTCCCCGGCGCCGCGCCCTCGGTCGGCGAGTACCTGCGGCAGTGGCACGGCCGCGGCTACGTCGCCATCGGCGGCCTGTTCGTCCGCGGCCGCGCCGTGCTCGAGCGGACCGACGGCCGCCTCTGTCCGCTCGACCTGCCACCTGCCCCTTCGGGCAGCTTCGACGCGGTGTTCGCCGGCCTCGCCGGCCCGGCCTTGCTGGCGGTCCCGGACCTCTTGCGCGGCTCGAGCCTGCAGCGCAGCCTCGGCGGCAAGCCGGCCATCCGCGCGATCGAGGGCGCCTACGACCCCGCCGACGCCGCCCGCTACAACGACCTCTACAAGTCGCTGGCGTCCGCCTTCGACGCCCTGCTCGTGGTCCCGACGATCACCGCCGCCGCCCTCGCCCCCGGCCTCGGCCGCCCCGGGCCCGACGGCTGCGTCGAACTGCTATGATTCGCCGGCGAATGGTGGCACCGAATACCTGAAGGCCGCCGCCCCGGGGCCCCCCGGACCTGTCGCAAAGGCCATCTCGCGTCCGGGCCGCGAACTCCTCGCATACCGCCGACGTCCGCACTCATCGGGTTCGAGTTCGCGCCCGCGGCCGCAATCGACGGGTCGCGCGATCATGGCATATTGACAGCCGGGCCGGTCCTCGCGTAGTCTCGCCCTCCCTGGGTCTCTCTATGTCGCTCGACGCCCGCAATTTCTTCTGCGCATCCTCGTACGCCCCGGCCGATTCGGCCGCCGCGAGCGTGCCAGGAGCGTATCCGGCGGCACCAGCGACAGTACGCTGATTCTGTTTCCGGGCCTCCGCGGCTCGTAACAAACCTCCGGCGCGGCCGTCCCTGGGGCGGTCGCGTCTGCGGGCACGTCGGGTATCGCCGTGTCCGCGCATTGTCAGGACCCAGTCCACGAAAGCACAGGTGCATCATGTCCAGCTTCGCCGTCCACGTCGTGCGTGTGGCCATCGAGCCGCACGGGAACGCCGACGCCCTCGAGATCGCCCGCGTCGGCGATTACCGCTCGATCGTCCGCAAGGGCCAATTCGTCAGCGGAGACCTCGTCGCATACATCCCGGAGCAGGCCATCGTCCCCGACCCGCTGCTCGACGAGCTCGGCCTGCGGGGGCGCCTGTCCGGCAAGGACATGAACCGGGTCAAGGCGATCAAGCTGCGCGGGGTGCTGTCGCAGGGCATCGTCTACCCCGCGCGTCCGACCTGGTCTGAAGGACAGGACGTCACCGCCGAGCTCGGCATCGTCAAGTACGAGCCGGTCGTGCCCTCGCACATGAACGGCCACGTCTACGGCGCCGGCCCCGATCGCTGCGTCAAGTACGACATCGAGAACGTCAAGGCGTATCCCGACGTCCTGGCCGAGGGCGAGCCCGTGGTCTTCACCGAGAAGATCCACGGCACGTGGTGCCAGCTCGGGCTCGTCCCGGGCGACGCCGCCGGCGAGCACGGCCCGCTGCTCGTCAGCAGCAAGGGCCTGGCCGCCAAGGGCCTCGCCTTCACCCCCTCGGCGGCCGAGAACGCCCACAACCTCTACCTCCGCGTCGCTCGCCACCTCGACTTCGAGGCCCGGGCCGCGAAGGTGTTCGCCGACGAGCTCGCCGCCGGTCGCCCGGTGTTCGTGCTGGGCGAGGTGTTCGGGGCCGGCGTCCAGGACCTGTCCTATGGTTCCAAGACCGACCAGGACCGCAACCTCGGGTTCCGCGTGTTCGACATCTACACCGGCTGGTACGGCCAGGGCGCCTACCTGTCCGACGCCGACCTGCAGGCCGCCTGCGCCGCCCTCGACCTGCCGCGCGTGCCGGTCCTCTACCGCGGTCCGTTCAGCCGCGCCGTGATGACCGAGCACACCGACGGCCGCGAGACCATCTCCGGCCAGGCCCTCCACGTCCGCGAGGGCATCGTCATCCGCCCGCAGCTCGAGCGCCGTCACCCCGAGCTCGGCCGCGTCCAGCTCAAGAGCGTGTCCGAGAAGTACCTGCTCCGCAGCGGCGGCACCGAGTACAACTGAACCCGTCGCGGCGCGCGGCCCTCCGCGCGCCGCGACCGCTTCGAATTCCGCGGCCGTCGAATGGCCGCACCGTCGTACCGCGACCGACGAGCATCGATTCGCGTCCGTACATTCCGGCCGCGCCGGACTGCCATGCCTCGCGCCGCTGGCCGGCGAGCGCGGCCGTCCGCGAGCGCCGAAGCTCCTCGCCCGGCCGTCGTCCTCCGCACGGCACGTCGCCGGACGAGCCGCGACGAACGCCCTCATTCGCGACGCCCCCGTGCGCCGCGCCCGCACGCCCTCACCGCCCGCGTCGACGCCCGGACTTGCCGTTGGCCCACGCGGTGTAATCGAACAGCGGATCGAACAAAGGCCCGCGATTGGGCGTACCGAAGTGAATGGTCGGCGTATGGTCGCGGGTGAGCAGCGCGACCAGTCGTTCGACCGTGGCCGCGCCCGGCAACAGCATCGCCGTCGGGTCCTCCGAATACACCGAGTCTGTTCCGAACTCACGCTCGGCGCGGTGCCGGGCCGCCTCGTTCACCGCGATCTTCAGCGGCAACCACCGCTGCGGCGCTCCTTGCGGCGCGAACGCCCGCCAGGCCACGGCGATCAACGCCTCCTCGTCGATCGAGAAGCAGTGACAGACCTCGGCCCGCTCGGCCCACAGGGTCATCATCTGCCGCGGCCCGAACCCGAATTGAGTGTCGACGTGGACCGTCGCCGGACAGGTATCCGCCTTCGCCCACACGTCGCGCAATTCCTCGAACCGATCGAAGCCCGCCTGCCCCGTCAACGTGCGCCCCGCCAGCGCCTCGCGCACCCACCCCGGCGCGATCGGCCGCGGGATCGCCGGCTCTGGCGCCGTCACCACCAGCCGCAACTCCCATTCGGCGGCGAGCCGCTGCAGCGCCGGCCAGTGCTTGTCGAGGCGGACGTCGCTGCGCAGCGCCAGATAGATCGGCTCCGGCGGGCGCGCATCGTCCCAGCCGCGCCACAGACGGCGCTCGTCCTCGAGCGCCGCGACCGCTCGCGCCAGCTCCGGCCACTCGTGGTCCGAGGTCGGCCCGTAGAGCACCGGGCCCGGCTTCGCGCCGTGCATCGGCGCGCCCGCGGACGACACCGGCAACGGCCAGTCCTCGCGCTGCACGTGCGGGCTGCCCAGGCGCGCCTCCAGGTCGGCGAAGCTCCGGCGCATCCGCTCGACCTGCTCTCCGCAGGTCCCGAGAGTGATGGCCGGCTGGGTCAGGGCCGCCCCGCAGAAGGGCAGCGCGAGGGCGAGGGCGCGGACGAGCATGGGGGTGCGCGACATGTCCTGGCGCGAACGCGGCGAAAGGCCCGTAGATCTCGGCCACGAGGCTCGCGGCCCCGCATCTCGGAACATGTCCTCACGGACATGTGATTCTCGCGCACCCCCGAACTCCGGGACGCGAGTCGCGCGCGCCGGCAAACATGACTCAAGAGGCATGTGGCTCCCTCCTACCCTGCACACCCGAGGCCGGCCCACCTGTCGCAACGGACATGTTATCTCGCGAATCACCACACTGCAGCCGATCGGGCGCGTGGCCGGACCACCTGTCGCAACGGACATGTGATTCTCACGCCCACGGAGCCGCGGTCGCGCGCGCCGGCTCACCTGCTCCGACGGACATAGGATTCCCGCGCCCCCCGGCTGCGAGCACGCGCCAAGCTCTCGCAACGAACCTCGAGCGCACCTTTCACGGCAAGCCGGCACAGGTCGCTCGCGCTGGCGCACGCCCCGGCCCGCCTCGCCTCTGGTCTCCCCATCCCTCCGCTCCAGGTCGCTCGCGCCGGCGGACCCATCGCGCTCGCGGGCTCGTTCCCGCGTCGAGTCGCCGCCGCGCGGCTGGACCGCTCGCGCCTGGTGCGGTCGTTCGAGCATGCAGCGTCCTTGACGGCATCCATCGCTCGCCCACGCTTCGCGCGTGTCGCCCACCATTCGGCTCCTGGGGTCCTGCTGCATCTTCTTCGCCCTCGGCGCCGCCTGCGACGAGCCCGCATCGGGCCAGTGCCCTGCCGAGGTTCCCACGCGTTTATGGGCCTCGCCCCCCGACAAGGTCCCCGAGCTCAACGCGCATCTGGCCGACGTGTTCGAGGCCGCCGACACCGTGTATTTCCGCTGGGGCCGCGACCCGTTCGAGTGGGGTTTGTACGCCTCCGACCTGTGCGGCGACGAGGTCGTGCGGCTCGACCCCGACGAGGCCCTCGTCGATCGCTTCCTGATGAGCAGGACCGCCGACTTCGGCCTCGTCGTCTTCGGCTATCGCCGGGACGACGCCGCCGTCGTCCAGCTCGACCGCCTCGAGGTCGCGGGCATCGACGTCCCGGTCGAGGTCGGTCGATTCGTCGGCGAGAAGCTCGCGGGGCAGGCGTACCCAGGCGTCCACGCGGTGTACTTCACGAGCACTCGCGAGCCCGACGGCGAGCAGCTCCCCGCGGCGGGCGTGGGCAGCCGTCCGCTGACGCTCTGGCGCCTCGGCAGCCAGCCCGGTGACCTCCTCGAGCGTCAGCCCGGCGAGTTCGTCCACGTCGACTTCACCGACCCGTTCATCGACCAGCCGCTCGGCGCCGGCCCGTCCCTCACCCTCACCGACGCCGGCGAGCTCCACCTCTACGACCTGCAGGGCGTGGAGGTCGCCGCCATCGACCAGGTGCGTTACGCCCAGCTGGCGCCCGGAGGCAGCCGCGCGGTATGGCAGCAGCTCGGCGACGGCGAGGTCGAGGCGACCTTCCTGCGCGACCTGGCCACCGGCATCGACCGCGAGCTGACCGCTAATACTCACACTGCGGTGTCGTGGGGTCGCGTCGACTCCGAGCAGCGTGAGACCGGCACCTGGCACTGGGTCGACGACGACTTCCTCGGCCTCGTCGGCCCCGAACGCACCCTCGTGGCCGTCCACGACGCCGCCGGTGCGACGCTCGACGTGCCCGCACACACCCGCGTCCTCGCGGCCTCGCCCCACGGCTTCTGGCTCGAGCTCTCGTCCGACGCCGACGAGACCGTCGCCGCGCTGTGGAACCCGCGCGACGATGAATTGTTCGAGTGGTACCGCCAGCCGTCGAAGTACCGCCTCGTTCGCCTGCCGATGATCGAGGGCGACGAGTGGCACTTCCTCCTCGACGATCAGGACAACTACAATCGCGGCAGCTGGTGGCGCATCGATCGCACCACCGGCGCCTGGACGAAGGTCCTGCCCGCCCTCGGCGTGCCGTTCTACGAGCTCGCGGACGGCCGCTTCGTCACCGCGCTGGAGAACAGCGACAGCCTGTTCGCCCGCCTGGCCGTGGTCGAGCCCGGCACCGACCACGACACCACCATCGCCGAGGACATCGTCTCCCAGTTCGCCTATGTGCCCGAGTACGGCGTCTATTACCTCGACGCGGTGGGTGACGGCCTCGGCTTGTGGTTCGCGCCGATCCCCGAGGCCGCGGCCGGGGCCCGCAGCCTGCGCGCCCCGGGTCTGCGCAGCGGCGGCCGCTCGCTCACCGCGGCCCCGCGCGACCCATCCGGCCTCACTTCGTCCGCCGGCGCGGCGCCTCGCTGACGTCGTCGAGCAGCGTCGGCTCGGGCTCGAGGCAGGCCGGGTCGTCGAAGCGCGGGCTGTTGACCCGCGTCGACACGGGCGTGTCGACCAGCATGTCGTCCGGCGCCGGGCCGAGCAGGTGCGCCAGAGCTGTCTTTTCGGCCATGTTCGCCGCGCGCGGCAGCGGGGCCAGCCAGCGGCCCAGCTGGCCGCGCGGCACGATCGCCGGCATGCGGTCGTGGTGGCGCCCCACGGTCTGATTGGCGCCCGTCGTCAGGATCGCGAAGCGGCGCGTCACCTCGCCGGTCTCCTCGTCGCGGACGTCCTTGTAGATGCCGGCGAACACGATGAGGCGACCGTTCGCGGCGTGGAACCAGTGCGGCTGGCGGTGCTCCTTCGGGCCCGACCACTCGTAGAACCCGTCGGCCAGGACCCCGCAGCGGCCCTGGGCGAACACCTCGCGCGAGCTCGGCGCCGTCGCGGCCGACTCCGCGCGCACGTTGATCTGCGCGCCCGGGCGGCCCCCGGCGAGGTGGAGGCCCCACACGCCGAGCTCGAGGCGGCGGCCCTCCTGCGGCGCCTCGCACACGATCGTCGTCGGCTGCGTCGGCGCGATGTTGTAGCGCGGACGGTACTCTGCGCGCAGCTGCGGCGAGATCTCCGCCTGCACCACGCGCGCGAGCGCCTCGAGGTCGGGGGTCGTCAGCGTGTAGCGGCCGCACATGCTCTCAGTGTCGCGCGGGAGCGCCCCTTCGGCCAGTCCCTCGGCTATCTTTCTCCGCGTGCCGGACAGGACCTCCGCCGCGCTCACGCGCCTCGGCCGGATCCTGGGCAGCGCCGGCGTGAGGCTGCTGCTCAGCGCCGCGATCATCTTCAGCCTCATCCCCGAGCCGTGGGTCAAGCAGTACGAGCCGCTGCTGCTGGGGCTGTTCGCGCTCGAGTTCTCGCTGCGGCTGCTCCTCGCCCTGCGGCGCGAGTCCGTCGACGATCCGCGGCAGCAAGGCTGGCGCTTTCCGCGGCCCGGGGCGCTCGCGCTGCTGGCCCTCGACCTCGTCGCGCTCGTCAGCTTCTTGCCGATCGATCCGCGGGCCTCGCCGTGGATGCGGAGCCTCCGCCTGCTGCGATTCGTCGTCCTGCTCGGCTACTGGGCCCCGCTGATGAAGGACCTGCGGACCGTCATGCTGCGGCGCGAGCGGGCGCGGCAGGTCGTCGTCATGGCCATGGTCGTCGGCCTGTTGTCGTTCGCCGGCGCCCTGTTCCTGCAGCAGAGCGAGGTCGACGACCGCGGCGTCGACTACGACGAGGACGGCCAGGTCGACCGCGACGACCGCGACTTCTTCACCAAGCTTTGGTGGGCGTTCCGGCAGATCCAGGACCCCGGCAACATGATGACCGCGCCGACGGCCACGGGCGTGGTCGTCGTCAGCCTGTGGTTGACCGTCGCCGGCCTGTTCCTCGTCAGCTTCCTTATCGGCCTCGGCAGCGACGTCGTGCGCGAGATGATGGAGCTGAGCCAGCTGAGGCCGCCGGGCCTACACGGCCACACGGTGATCGTCAACATCACCGCCGCCACCCGCCAGCTGCTCGAGGAGCTGATGCGGTACTATCAAAAGCTCCTGCCGCAGGACGTCCGGCCGCTGTCGCGCTGGTGGTTCGCGCTCCTGCTCGAGAACCTGCGGCGGGCGCTGATGGGCCCGCGCTACGTCGTCGTCGGCACCAGCCCCGAGCGGCCCGACTTCCTCCGCCGCAGCGAGCTGGCGCGGATCGTCTACCGCCACGGCAGCGCCACCGACGAGGCGTTCATGCACCGGGCCGACATCGCCGTGGCCCAGCGGGTCGTGCTCCTCGCCGACACCGCCGCCGCCGAGCCCGACGCCGAGACCATCCGCGCCTCGCTGGCGATCGTCGAGGGCCTGCGCGACCCGAGCCCGGCCGACCCCGAGGAGGGCGCGGTCACCGGTTCGAACATACAGGTCCAAAAGAACAGGTCCCGACGGACAGGTCGCGTCACCGACGGCCACCTCACCCACCAGCGCGGGCGCGGCAAGCTGCTCATCGCCGAGATCCTCGACGAGCGCAACGTCCCGGCCGCCTGGGCCGCGCTGGCCTCGGGCGGCGGCGAGCTGCGGGCCTTCATCGTCGTCGTCGACCGCATGATCGCCCTGTTCCTCGCCTGCGTCGGCCGCACCGCCGGCATCGGCCCGCTGCTGGCCGAGCTCCTGACCTGCACCGGCCACGAGATCTACACCTGCTTCTTCGACCTGCCCGAGCTCAGCTACAACTGCGAGACCCCGCCGCAGCTGCCGCACGAGCCGCAGGCGGCGATGGACAGCCTGACGCGGCGGGCCCGGATGTTGCCGCCGCGCCAGCGGCTGGTCCCGATCGGCCTCCTGTACGAGGAGATCGACGAGCTCGGCATGCCCGACCTCGGGGTCGCCATCGGCGGCGGCACCCGCCCACCTGGCGCCCAGGCCCCCGCCTGCAGCGGCTTCGTCGCGCTGGCCCCGAGCTTCTCGCACGTGCGCGAGTTCTCCGAGACCCTGCGGCGCGAGCCCAATGCGGTGACCTGGTCCGAAGACCAGGAGACCACCGCCTTGCGGGCCGCCGCCGGCGCCCCCGGGTTCGTCCGCGAGCCGCACCTCCCGCTGAAGAAGGTCCTGATCTGCGGCTTCCGGCCGGTCACGATCGCCCTGTGCGAGGCGCTGATCCTCGCCGAGCCCGCCGCCGACATCCTCGTGCTCGTGCCGAGCGAGGCCGAGCGGCGGGCCGCCCTCGATCGCATCAATGTCCATCGGGACATGGTCCAGAGGCGTCTCCTGCGCGGATACCACGGCGCCCTCGCCCCGCGGCCCGAGGCCGACTTCTCGCATCATTACGAGCCGCGCGACGGCGGGGCCCCGAGAGGCCGGGTGCAGATCGTCGTCGGCGACACCACGTCGCCGCTGCAGTTCGTCGACCTGCCCGGCGGCTTCGGCCACGTCTCGCAGTTCGACCTCGTCTACATCCTCTCGAGCGCCGGGCAGGACTCCGACGCCCGCGGCGCCCAGACCCTCATGACCCTCGACGCCCTGCTCACGCGCAGCGAGCCGGCCGCGCCGCACCTGCGGATCGTCGCCGAGTTCGTCGACGCCGAGCTCGCGCATCGTCTGCGCCAGCGCTACGCCGCGCTCGGCGTGGCGCGGGTCCAGGTCTACAGCACCGAGAACCTGCGGGCCTACTTCCTGTTCCAGAGCGTGCTCATCCCCGGATTCGCGCGCGTCTACGGGCAGCTGCTCGCGCCGTGGGGTCACAGCTTCGCGCGCCTCGTGCCGTCGGGCCGCGGCCGCGGCCGCTGCCCGTTTCAGGCGCTCTCGGTCCATATCGCCGCGGCCGGTCACGGCGTTCTGATCGGCGTCGAGCTGGACCGCGAGGGCGGGGGCAGCGAGCTTCACCTCGGCGCCGGCCCGACCAGCGAAGACGGCGTGGTCGACCTCGCACGGCTGCGTGGCCTGTGGGTCGTGACGCTCGATCCGGCGGTGCACCCCGCGGACCTCCGCGACGCCGGGTGACGATTCCGTCGTGCGCAGCCGTTCTGCGCCCGCCCGCAGGCCTCGCGCGTGCGCCTCGCCCGGCCTGCGTTACCTTCGGCGACAGTCCTGGCTTTTATGCTCGCTGCGACCACCGCATCGATCACTCACGACGATCCGTATCAGGCCGGTCGCGACCTCGCGGCCGAATTGAACGACGCGCTCGGGGCCTCGCCCGACGTCGTCCTGCTGTTCGCCGCGCCCACCTACGACCCTCATCGCCTGCTCGCCGGCCTCCACCGACGCCTCGCCCCGCGCGTGCAGCTCGTCGGCTGCACGAGCTTCGCCGAGATCGGCCACGAGGGGGCGATCAGCGGCTCCGTCACCGCCCTCGGCGTGCGTACGCGCGACCTCGACGCCCAGGCCCTCTACGCCACGCGCGCCAGCGGGGACAGCTTCGCCGTCGGCCAGGCGCTGGGCGAGCAGGCGCGCGAGCGAAGCGCCGCGATGCTGCTGCTGTTCGTCGACGGCGTGCGGCTCGAAGGCGCCAGTGTCCTGCGCGGCGCCCAGTCGGTGCTCGGCCCCGAGTTCCCGATCGTCGGCGGCCTCGCGGCCGACGACGCCAGCTTCGAGCGCCCGCGCGAGTTTTGCGGCCGCGACGTGTTCGAGGGTGCCGCTGTCGGCCTCGCGCTGGCGGGCCGGCTGCGCCACGCCACGGTGGCCCGCGGCGGCTGGGAGCCGATCGGCGCCACTCGCCGGTGCACCCGCGTCGAGCGCGACCGCGTCGTGCTCGAGCTCGACGGCCAGCCCGCGCTCAACCTCTATCGCGAGTACCTCGGGGCCCAGGGTCGCGACCTCAAGACCGCCGGCATCGAGTTCCCGCTCGGCATCGTCGGCCTGCCCGACCGGCCGTATTGCGAGGACGACAGGGTGCAGGTCGTGCGCGCGGTCTGTGGCGTCGACGAGGCCCGCGGCGGCCTGCGGTGCAACCGCGACATCCCCGAGGGCGCCGAGATCCGCATGCTCCGCGCCACCAAGGACGACCTCATCCGCAGCGCCTCCGAGGCCGCCGCCGACCTCGGCCGCGCGCTCCCGGGCGGCCGGATCGCGCTCGTCTTCGACTGCTTCTCGCGCAAGATGGTCCTCGGCGCCCGCTACAAGGAAGAGGTCGCCGCCGCCTATTCGCGCCTGTCGCCCGACCTCACCCGCGTCGGCTTTTACACCTACGGCGAGCTGGCGCCGGTGGCCGGGCAGACCGAGCACCACGACGCCACCTTCACCGCCGTCGTCATCGAGGGCTGAAGGCCATGACTGACTGTGACTGCGTGTTCGAGCGCCCCGAGCTGCCCGGGTTCGGCGACGACGAGCTGCTCGAGCAGGTCGAGCGCTGTGGGACATGTCCCAAAGTACAGCACGGCCCCGGCCGGATCCTGCTCGCGCGCCTGCAGGACAGCGCCCGCAACCTGCGGCGCGCCGCCAGCCGGGCCCGCCAGGCCGAGCGCGAGCTGGCCGAGCTGCGGGTCGACGTCGATCGCACCGAGCAGCGGATGGCCAACCTCGAGCGGGTCCACAAGGTCAGCACGCGCGAGGTCCTGCAGAAGAACGCGCTGCTGGCGATGATCTCGAGCATCACGATCGCCGCCAACGAGGCCCAGACCGAGGCCGACGTCTACCGGATCTGCATGCACAAGGTCTGCTCCGCCTCCGGCTGGTCGCTCGCGCGCCTGACCCCCGCCAGCGGCGTGAGCAGCCGCTGGCACGTCGCCGACCGCCTCGCCGCCGAGTTCACCGGCCAGCTCGTCGACGGCGAGCCGACCGTGCTCGGCCTCGACGCCCTGCGCAGCGGCAAACCGGTGTGGGCGCCCGATCTGCGGGCCCGCCTCGACGCGCCGTGGATCGAGCGCGCCGCGGCGCTCGGCCTGCGCGGCGGCGCGGCGCTGCCGGTCGTGGTCGGCGGCCAGGTGATCGCGGTCGTCGAGTTCTTCGGCACCGCCGGCGAGGGCACCGCGACCGCGCTGATGCTGGCGATGGCGACCATCGGCGCCGAGATCGGCCGCGTGCTCGCGCGCCTGCGCGCCGACGAGGCGGTGGCCCAGGCCCGCGACGCCGCCGAGGGCGCCAGCCGGACCAAGAGCGCCTTCCTGGCCGGGATGAGCCACGAGCTGCGGACCCCGCTGAACGCGATCCTCGGCTACGCCGACCTCGTGCACGAGATCCTCGACGAGCAGGGCGAGAAAGACCTGCGCGACGACATCGTCCGGATCCGCCAGGCCGGCGAGCACCTGCTGGGCCTCATCAACAACATCCTCGACCTGTCGAAGGTCGAGGCCGGCCGCATGCCGGTGCTGTGCGAGCGCTTCGACCTCGCGGCGCTGATCCGCGACACCGCCGACCTGCTCAAACCCCTGATGGATCGCCGCAACAACGTGGCCTGCCTCGACATCTCGGCCGAGCTCGCCGACGTCGAGACCGACCCCACTCTGGTGCGCCAGATCCTGTTCAACCTGATCAGCAACGCCTCGAAGTTCACCGACGCCGGGACGATCACGATCGCCGCCTCGCGCCCGACCGACCCGAGCGGCGCGCCGTGGTTCCAGCTCTCGGTCGCCGACACGGGCGTCGGCATGACCGAAGAACAGTGCGCCCAGCTGTTCGAGCCCTACCGCCAGGCCGACCCCCGCCTCGGCCGCCGCGCCGGCGGCACCGGCCTCGGCCTGACGCTCTGCCGCGGCCTCTGCACCCTCCTCGGCGGCACGATCGCCGTCTACAGCGCGCCCGGCCGCGGCTCGTGCTTCACGGTCCGCCTGCCCCTGCGCTGATTGGCGGCCGGCGCGGAGGATGGTCGCTCGAACATGTCTTGAGGGGCATGGGTGAACGAGCATGTCCTGTGAGACATGTCTTCCAGCTCACAGCTCTGCCCGCTCGAGGAGGACGGCGCGGGCGTCGACGTTGAGGACCTGGGTGCCGCGCGCCAGCTCGGCGAGCGGCTCGTGCCAGTGAGAGTGGCCGCAGACGACGAGGGTGTCGCGGCCGTCGACGGCGTCGCGCACGTCGGGGTTGCCGAACCGGCGCGGGCCGGCGTCGGGGCCCTCGTGGAGGACGAGCAGGTGCGGGCGCGCCGGCAGGAGGCGGCGGATCGCGGCCACGAACTCGTCGGGCGGGCGACGGTTGGGCTTGCCGGGGCGCCCGCAGATCCCGCCGACGCCGGCGATTCGCAGGTCGTCGAGCTCGACCTGGCGACCGTCGAGGAGGTGGACCCCGGGCTCGCGCGCGAAGCGGGTCTGCTCGGTCGGCTTGCCGAACAGATCGTGGTTGCCGGCGACGCCGGCGACCCAGCGGAAGCGCGCGGCGAAGGCCCGCCAGACGTCGCGGACTTCCCCGGTCGCGCCGAGGCGATCGGCCGCCGGCGCGGCGTAGAGGTCGCCCGCGAGGACGACGCCGGTGAAGGCGGGATCGGGCACGGAATCGAGCTCGGCCAGGGTGCCGTACTCCTCGGCCAGCGCCTCGCCGAGCAGCCGCAGGGCCCCACCGGCCTCGCTCGTCGCAGCCCGCCCCTGCAGGTCGGAGGTGACGAGCAGGGCGTCGAGCTGCGCCGGCAATTGGTCGACGCGCGCGCGCAGCAGCGGCAGCTCGCGCGTCTGCGACCCGCCGCGCGGCGCGGCGTCGAGGTACGTGAGCACGTGGAACGGCTCGCGGTCGATCTGCACGATCCGCATCGGCGCAGAGTAGCCGCGTTCGCCTCGCTTCACCAGGGAGGCGGTGACAACCCCGCCGGCACACTGGAGCGCCGCGACCGCGCGGTTTCGGTCGCCGGGGGGTTGCTCATGAGACATGTCTGTCTAGACATGTACATTGTAACATGTCCATGCATGCATGCATGACGGGATCGAGGTGCGCGGGCGCGGATGGCTTTTCGGCCAGCCGTGCCCGGAGAGCGGCGCGCGCCCGCGTCACGGCCCGAGCCTGGCCGCGCGCTCGCGCAGCCAGGCGTGCAGCGCCTCCGGCTCGCGCGGGACCATGCCGAAAGCGAAGCGATGGATCTCGCCGTCCTCGCGCGTCACGAGCTCTCGGTCGGGCGTGACGTGCAACAGGCGCGCGAAGCCCCGGGTCTTCCACAGCGGCGTGGCGGTCAAGCGCTCGAGGTCCCACGCCTGCACGAAGTCGCCGACGGCGGCGAACAGCAAGTCGCCGCCGGGCTCGAATTGCAGGTTCCAGATGTTGGCGCCGGCGTCGACCGTGCGGACCGAGCCGTTCGCGACGTCGACGAGGAGCAGCCGCTCACTCTCGGTGACGGCGATCCGTGCGCCGTCGTGGGCAATACGCAGGCCGAAGGAGCCCTCGGTGCCCAGGCTCCGGCCGAGGTCGAGCTGACGCGTCGCGCCGGTCGTGAGGTCGTGGAGGACGATCGTCCCGGTGCCGAGCCGGAGCGCGACCAGCCAGCGGTCGTCGCCGGACAGGTCCGCCATGATCGTCTCCATCGGATCTCCCGGAACGGGCACCGGAGTGATCGCGCCGTCGCGGAACACCTGCACGCCGCGGTCCGCGGACGTCGCTACGAGCCGAGAACCGGCGCGAGCGTAGACGAGGTTGGGGAGCTTCTTGGTGCCGACGTCGAAGCTGCGCGGGGCGGCGTCGGGGTCGGTCCACACATGGGCGGCGCCGCGGACGGTAAGCACGGCGAAGCCCCGGCCGTCGGGCGCGAGGAAGGCCCTGCGGATCGGCTCGGCGACGCCGGCGATCGCCCGCGGCTGCGCCGAATCGGCGGGGTAGAGATGGAGAGCGTCGCCGTGCGGCACGAGCACCCGGCCGTCCTCGTCGATCGCCATCCACCCGGTTTTTTCGTCGGCGGCGAGGCACGGCGCGAGCGGCTGGGCCGCGCCGGTGCGGCTGTCGATCCGCACCAGCGCGCCGCTCGGCTTGTGGTGGCGGACGAGGAACTTGCCGTCCGGCGAGTTGTGGTGGGCGGTGTCGGCCATGCCACGGTACAGGTCGACGATCGCGTGCGCGGGGTCGCGTCGCTCCCACACGTCGATCGCAGCGCCTCGCGCGGCGAGGTAGCGCCCGGCGTGATCGAGCTGGCCCCCATCGCGGGCGGATCCGGCGACGAAGCGACGGACGACGGCGCCGGTGGTCAGATCGCCGAGATCGAGCGGTCGCCGGGGCTGCTGCTCCCGCGGGGTCTCGAGCGCGTAATGGCGGGAGTCGGCGAGCAGGCGATCGAAGTCCTGGATTGAGTGCTGCCATTGACAATCCGCGGCCAGCGGCAGGGCGGCGCACAGGATCCGGCCGTCGTCGGTGCGGCGCGTGAGGCCGACGAGCCCGCCGAGCTCCGCGGCGACGACCACGTCGCTGCGCCACTCCTGCGCGGTCGCACCCGCGAGGTCCCACGCGATCAGGCGCGTCACCCCGTCGCGCTCGCTCGTGCCGAGCAGGGTCCGACCGTCGCCGACGACGTCGATGAGGTCGCTCAGGACGCCGAGCGCGGGAGCGCTGCGGGTCTCGCCCGTGGTGCGGTCCCAGATCGTGAGGGTGTCGTCGCCGAGGCGCCCGCGCACGAAGAACCGGGCGTCGGGCGATACGAGCCCGCGGGACTCTCGATCGCCGCCGTCGTGCTCGGGGAAGGCGCCCTCGACCGGCTGCCCGGTCCGCAGATCGAGGGCGACGATCGGCAGGGCGCGCTGGCGGATCAACCACCGCTCGTCGGCGGTGATCATGAGATCGGTGTGAGGCGACGAAGCCTGCGGCGGCGCGGCGCGCCAGGTCGGCCACGCGCCAGCCTGCGCGGAGGCGCCGACCAGGGAGTCGCCGAGCGCGGCGCTCCACGCCTGTCCGCTCGGGGCCAAGACCATCTCGCCGGCGCGCTGGCCGAGGTTTGCGATCCGCTCGCCCGGCCGATCGTCGGCGGTCCAGCGCCAGACGCCGCCTGCCGCGTCCTGGGCGAAGACCGCCCCGGCCTGCGCGGCCGGAGCGACGCTCAGGAGCTCGGCCTCGGGACCGACGAGGGCGACGTCCGGGAGGCCGCGGGCCAGCGCCGCGAGGGCCAGGGTGCGCGCTTCGACGGCGTCGGCGGGCACGATCGCCTCGAGCTGCGCGAGCGTCCGAATCACTCCGGCCGGGTCGCGCTCGAGCAGGCCCCGCGCGTGCGCGAGGCTCCTGGCGAGGGTCTGTCGATCGACCTCGGCGCGGGCGCTCACCACTTCGCGTCCGAGCTCGGCGCGCTGCTCGGCGTCGGCGCGCCGGAGGTGTTCACCGGCCCACCACGCGCCGGCGGTGAGGAAGCCGGCGAGGCCCATGGAGGCCGCGGTCCAGCGCTGTCGCCGGCGCCTTCGGGCCGCGGGATCGCCGGACAGCGCAGCGAGCAGGGCCGACATCGACGGCCAGCGCTGCTCCGGATCGGCTCTCAGGCCGCGCAGCAAGGCCGCGCGGACCCACGGCGGCACGTCGGTCGACCTCGGCGGCGGGGTCACCCGCTCCGAACGGACCGAGTCGACGAGCTCGTCGAGGGTCTTGCCGGCGAACGGCCGGTTGCCGTAGAGCGCCTCGTAGAGGGCGACGCAGAAGCTGAATTGATCGGTGCGAGCGTCGCCCTTGCCGGCCGCGAGCTGCTCGGGAGCCATGTACGCGGGCGTGCCGAGCACTGCGCCGGTGGTGGTGAGCGTGTGCGTGAGGTCGTGGGGCTCCGCGGCGTCGGCGAGACCGCGGACCTCGGCGGCGCCGTCGACCTGCGCGAGGCCGAAGTCGAGGACGCGGACGCGGCCGTCGCCGCCGAACATCGCGTTGTGCGGCTTGAAGTCGCGGTGGACGATGCCGTGCGCGTGCGCGGCGGCCAGACCCTCGCCGGCCTGGCGGAACACCTCGAGGACGGCTCGCCACGGGCGCGGCTCGGCGTCGAGCCAGGCGCGCAAGGTCGGCCCGGCGAGGTGCTCCATGGCGACGAAGATCTCGCGGCCGTCGAGCTCGCCGACCTCGTAGACGTGGACGACGTTGGGGTGCGACAGCCGGGCCAGCGCCCGCGCCTCGCGGAGGGTCCGCGCGACCGCCTCGGGGCTGCCGAGCCGGCTCGGTCGCAACAGCTTGAGCGCGAGCTTGCGTTCGAGGCGGCCGTCGTAGGCGGCGTAGACGATGCCCATGCCGCCGGCGCCGAGGCGCTCGAGCAGGCGGTAGCGACCGAGCTGCACGGGCTCGGGGTCGGTCCCGAACAGGGCGGCGGCGACGGTGCGCTTGGCGCGGACGTGTTCCGGCGTGACCAGCACGTCCGGCCGCATCTCCGGCGACAGCAGGGTGTCCGGCGACAGCGAGTCGGCGCCTGCGGAGCCGTCGGGGTGCGTGGCGTCGCCTTCTTCGATCTTCTTCACGAGCTGAGCGAGGTGGTGGAGCATGCCGGCGTGGTTCGAGCCGCGCCGATCCGGATCACGGAAATTTTCACGGTCGTTCGCGCGCACGCGCGCGGACCGCGGCGGCCCAGCTCTCGAGGCCGCGGAAGGTGCTGAGCGCGAGCTCGGGGGTGGCCGCCAGCCGCTCGATCGCCTCGCGCAGCTGCTCGCGCCCGCGGCGGAGCCGCGACTTCACCGTGCCCTGCGGGATCTCGAGCGCCGCCGCGACCTCGGCGACCGAGCACTGCTCCCAGTAGTGCAGCTCGAGCACGACCTGCAGCTCGAGCGCGATCGACCGCAGCGCGGCGAGCAGCAGCCGCTGCTCCTCGCGCTCGACGAGGACCCCCGCGAGCGAGGGATCGAGGCCTGCGACCGATTGGCTGGCGAGGTCGACCGGGGCGCTGGCGCGGCGCTTGTAGTGGAGGCAGAGCTGGCGGTACGCGATCGCGAACAGGTAGCTGCGGAAGCTGCCGTCGCCGCGGAAGCGCGGCATGCCCTCGACGCAGGCGAGGAAGGTCTTTTGGATCAGCTCGGTCCCGGCGTCGCCGACCTTGTTGACGAAGAAGCGCGCGACGGCCTCGTAGTAGCGCTCGAACAGCCGCTGACCCGCCGCGCGCTCGCCTCGTCGCCAGGCTTCCAGCAGGGCCTCGTCGTCGTCGCTCTCGGTGGCCACGACCGAGCACTATAGCGCGGGCGGCCGCGCGTGTCACAGGCCGGCAGGGTTCTCCGGGCCGAGCACGGGCGGTCGCCGGCCGAGGCGTGACTCGCGGTGTGAGACGTCCAGCCGCCGCAGCTGCGGCGGCCCCGGATCAGGCGCGCGTCGGAGGTCGCTATGCAGATGTCCGATGGGTCCTGTCCCTTCAGACAGGTTGCTTCAGCGTCAGTCGACCATGCGGACCACCACCTTGCCCTTCGCGCGCCCGGACTCGAGGTGCGCGAAGGCCTCGCCGATCTGCGCGAACGGGACCACACGGTCGATCACCACCTCGAGCGTCCCTTCGTCGATGCGACGCGCCAGGTCGGCCAGATCGGCGCCGCTCGGGTGCATGAACAAATAGCGGTAGCGGACCTTGCGGAAGGCCCCGCGGACGCGCAGCCCGGCGCTCGCCACCCAGAACAGCGCCGCCAGCCCGTAGCGGCCGCCGAGGTCCTTCAGGGCCGTCTGCGGCTCCGGGACCCCCGCGATCGACAGCACCAGCCCGCCGCGCTTTACCACCGCGAACGATCGCGTCAGAGTGTCGCCGCCGACGAGGTCGAACGCCCCGTCGTAATCCGCCAGCACCGTCTCGAACGCCTGCTTCGTGTAATCGACGACCACATCGGCGCCGAGGCGGCGGACCAGCGCCTCACCCCGGGGCGAGGCCGTGGTCGCCACCTCCGCGCCGAACTGTTTGGCCAGCTGCAGCGCGAACGTCCCGACCCCGCCCGCTCCGCCGGGGATGAACAGGCGCCGGCCGGGGGACGCGTGCAGCTCGTCGCGCAGCCCCTGGAGGGCCGTCAGCCCTGCCAGCGGCACCGCGGCCGCGGCCGCGAAGTCGAGCTGCTGCGGCATCTTCGCCACCAGCGACTCGGCCACGCACGCGTACTCCGCGAACGCCCCCATCAAGTCCTTGTCGACCCGCGCGAACACGCGGTCGCCGGGCGCGAAGCGTGTCACGCCCGGCCCGCACGCCTCGACGATCCCCGCCAGCTCGTTGCCCAGCACGATCGGCAGCGGATAGCTGCGGATGACCCGCAGCTGGCCCGCGCGGGTCTTGTAGTCGACCGGGTTGAGGCCCGCCGCGTGCACGCGGATCCGCAGCTCGTTCGGGCCGGGCGTCGGCACCGGCACCTCGCGCAGCTCTGCCGCCGCCGGGCCGCCGTAGCGCGTCAACACGTACGCTCGCATCGTCGTCGTCATGGCGGCAGAGTGTACGTACTCGAACGTCCGGCCGCGAGCCAGTCTCGCAGGCCTCAGGTCGCCCGGAATTGTTGGGGCATGCCGTCCTCGACCGTGATCGTCACCACCACGTCGACGGGCCCCGCCGCGGCCACGTGGAGGATGAACGCCACTCCGCCCGAGTGCGGCGACACGTTCGACACCCACACGTCCGCGTCGCCGAGCGAGAAGATGAACTCCTGCAGCGCGTCGCCGTTGGGGCCGATCACGTAGCCCGCCCCGTAGTCGGTCGCCTCTGCGGCCGTCACGTGGACGATCGACAGCGGCGTGATCGGCGGGTAGATGCCCCACTTGAAGTCCAGGCGCTTGCGCCCGAGCAGGCCGTGCTCCTTGCCGTAGAAGACTCGAATCGACTTCGCCACGACGACTTCATGGCATGGGCCACGGTCGCTGCCAGCGCCGCCCGACCGTGTGCGCCCCGCCATGCGCGGTGGATCAACCCTCGCGGTCGGCAGCGCCCGCGATGTCGACCGCGTCACCATCCGCTCGCGCCCGCGCCCCCGCGCTCGCCTCCAGCTCCACAGTGATGCCCAGGCCGGCGAGCGCGCCTGCCAGGTCGGGCGGCAGCGGTGCGACCACGCGGACCGGCGCGCGCGTGCGCGGGTGCGGCAGCTGCAAGGACCACGCGTGCAGCGCCAGCCGGTGCAGGTCGTGGCGCTCGCGGAACAGCCGGTTGTGCTCGCCCTTGCCGTAGCGCACGTCGCCGATCAGCGGGCAGCTGATGTGCTTCAGGTGGCGGCGGATCTGGTGGAGGCGCCCGGTGAGCGGCCGCGCCTCCACCAGCGCATAACGACCGGTGCGCGCCAGGGTCGTCACCTCCGTCACCGCCGGCACGCGCGGCCCGTCCTCCGCGCGCGGGATGGGATGATCGATCGTCGCCGCCTCCGGCGGGTTGCCGCGGACCAGCGCCAGGTAGCGCTTCTCCACCTGTCCCGAAGTCCAGCTCTCCTGCAGCGCCCGCGCCCCCGCCGGATCGAGCGCGAACACCAGCGCCCCGCTGGCCCCACGGTCGAGGCGGTGGACCGGGTACACGTACGCCCCGACCGCCTCGCGCGCGAGGTCGAGGAGCGCGACCTCGTCGTCCGCCCAACCGCGGTGGACCACCAGCCCCGCCGGCTTGGCGACGATCAGCAGGTCCTCGTCGCGGTGGAGGATGAACTTCTGACCCGAAGGCAATGTCTCGTTGGACATGTCCGAAGTACCATGCGGTCAGCCCGGGCACGGCGCGACCCACGTGTAGCAGCACGTGGTCGCGTCGCCGTCGTCCCGCAGCTTGCGCGTGCGCTTCTCGTCGAGCGTGCCGTGGGCCCCGTCCGGCACCCCGGACGGCAGCCCTGCCGACTCCGCGGCCGGCGCCGCCGACTCGCCCTCCGTCGCCGCCGGCGCTCTGGCGTAGGCCGACTCGACGTGGATCGGGCAAGTCAACGTCGAGCCCGCCGCCGTCTCCGCCATCCGCTCCGCCGCCTCTGCCGGCCCGCACCAGCCCTCCCCCGGACAACGCGCCGACCCCCCGCCGCGGCCGGCACAGGCGAGACCGAGGACCATCGAGACCGCGAACAGGACGAACAGGGCGCCGCGAGACATTGCGCCGGCAACCTATCACGCTCCCCGCGCCTGTCCAGCAGCATCGGCCCGTGCCCGCCGGCCGCGGCCTCGCCCGTCGGGAGCGACCCGGCCGCACGCCGGCGAAGCCGCCGCTGCGAGCCCGGGACCCTGCTCCGTTGGCAATGGCCTCATCCCCCGGACCTTCTCCGCGCCCGGCGCTCCCATGACCTCGGCCTCGCAACAGCTCCCCAGACGTGCCGCCAACAGTCCCTCTCGCCGCGCCCGGTGTGACAAGACATGTCCCTTGCGACATCTTCCATACACCGCCGCGATCGTCCCCCCTCGCCGTTCGCGGCGCCGAGACATGTCCCTTGCGACATCTTGCCAATCGCGCCGCCGTACTCGCAATCCCAATCACATGTCCCTTGCGACATCTTCACGTGCGCCGCCATCATCCGTCCGCCGCCCCGCCCCGATGCACCCTTGCGACATCTTCCCAGGAGCGCCGCAATCCCCGCTCGCCGCCCACGCTCGTACGACATGTCCCTTGCGACATCTTCCCGGGACCGCCGCAACCTCGCTCGCCTCACGCGGCGTCACGACATGGCCCTCGCGACATGCCCCCGCGCATCGCCGCTCCGAGGCCCTCCGCCGAGGTACGGCAAATCACTCGAATCGTGCGCCCCCCGTTCACACCGCGCCCAGGCCGAGCATTCGCGTCGCTCGTCCCACGCACGTCGACGGTCGACGTTCAGCCGCGAGCGGACCCCGGATCTCGGCGCAGCCGACCGTCCCCGCCCAAAGAGAGCTCCCGGAGGACGGGGGCCGGGACGCCCTGGCACCGAGTTTGCGCAGGACGAGGCAATTGCAGCCTCGAAGCGCCCCAGCCGTCACGAAGTCCGAGCAACTGTCTGAGGGGACAGGGCGTCCCGGACACCGGCCCCGCGACCCTCGCCGCGCATCGATCCGGGGTCCGCTCGCGGCGTGCGATCGCCCTCGCCACGCGATGCACTCGAGTCTCGCGCCTCTCGACGCACCGCGCCCAGGCCGAGCATTCGCGTCGCTCGTCCCACGCACGTCGACGTCCGACGTTCAGCCGCGAGCGGACCCCGGATCTCGGCGGAGCCGACCGTCCCCGCCCAAAGAGAGCTCCCGGAGGACGGGGGCCGGGACGCCCTGGCACCGAGTTTGCGCAGGACGAGGCAATCACAGCCTCGAAGCGCCCCAGCCGTCACGAAGTCCGAGCAACTGTCTGAGGGGACAGGGCGTCCCGGACACCGGCCCCGCGACCCTCGCCGCGCATCGATCCGGGGTCCGCTCGCGGCGTGCGATCGCCCTCGCCCTCGCCATGGGGCCCCGCGACCCTCGCCGCGCAGCTCGCGGCGTGCGATCGCCTCACGCGCCTTCGAGACATGTCTCTCAAGACATGCCCCAAGCGCCATCCACGACTACCGTCCCCCGCGCAGCTCTGCCGCGGCCGCGCGTTCGCGCTCGAACGCCGCTCCTGCGGCCTGCAGGTCTGCCTGCGCCTGCCCGGCCAGCGTCGCCGCATCGGCCTCGCCGCGGGCCGCGTGGATCTTCGCCAGCGCAAGGCGGGCGCGTCCGCGGGCCAGCGGGGCCGGGAGCAGCGGCAGCGTCTGCGTCAGCAGTGGTTCCGCCAATTCGACGAACCCGCGGGCCAGCAGCACCCGGGCGCGCAGCGCCTGCACCGCGGCCGTCTGCGCCGGCGTCGCTCCGTCGCGCGGGCGGGGCAGCGTCGCCTCGGCCGCCTCGGCGTCGCCGGCCAGCAGCAGCGCCTCGGTCAGCTCGGCGCGGGCCAGGTCGGTGTCGGGGTGGTCCGCCCCGCGGTCTTGCTCGCGCAGCGTCAGCGCCTGTCGCAGCTCGACCAGCGCCTCCTCGAAGCGGCCCTGCCAGACCAGCGCTGCGCCGATGCCCGTGTGCACGTCGGCGATCGCCGCCGCGTCGGCGCGCTCGGCCCCCGTCAGCAGCGCCAGCGCGCGCTGCGACAGCTGCCCTGCGTCGTCCCACTGGGCCTGGCGCGCCAGCGTCTTCGCCAGGTTGTCGAGCGTCGGCGCCAGCTTCGCGTGGCGCGGCCCGTACAGCGTCTCCTCGGTCGCCAGCGCCCGGCGCAGCAGCCCCGTCGCGCGCTCCAGCTCGCCCACCTCCGTCAGCACGATCGCCAGGTTGCTGCGGCCGATCGCCACCTCCGGGTGGTCCTTGCCGAACCGCGCCTCGCGGATCGCCAGCGAGCGCTCGAGGTGCTCCGCGGCGGCTGCCAGATCGCCGCGCAGGAACTCGACCCGGCTCATGTTACCGAGCACCAGCGCCACCTTCGGGTTGTCGAGCACCTCCTCGGCCTCGTAGATCGCCAGCGCCCGGCGGTAATCGGCGGCTGCCTCGTCGTGGCGGCCCTCGGCGGCGCGGACCACCGCGCGGTTGTTGTAGAACGCCGCCGCGATCCGCGGCCGATCGGCCACGCGGAGCAGCAGGGCCGCCGCGCTGCGCTCCCACAGGTCCGCGCGCTCGCGGTCGTTGCGGTGGTAGCCGTCGACCACCAGCAGCGCGCTCGCGGCCTCCGCCGCCACCTCCGCCGCACCTGTCCCGAGGGCCATAAAGTAAGCGTCGCTCAGGATCGACGCCGCCCGCTCGTAGTCGACCAGCGAGCGCTGGAGGTTGCCGATCCGCAGCAGCGCCTCGGCCACCAGCGCCGGCTCGCCGAGCTCGCGCGCGGCCGCCAGCACCACCTCCGCGCGGGCCAGCGCCGGCTTGTAGCGGCCGACCTCGTTGGCCGTCTTGATCTCGGCCAGCCAGCGGCGGACCTCCTCCGCGCGCATCGTCTGGCGCACGTCGCTGCCGTGCAGCCACGTCGGCAGGCCCTCCACCTCCACGCAGGCCGCCACCGGCTCGAGCTGGCCCTCCGCCTTCACCGCGTGGCGCGCCGCCGAAGCTGGCTCTTCGGCCAGGGCCGTCAGCATCGCCGCCAGCTCGCGCGCCTGTCCGCTGAGACAGGTCATGCGCCCGACCAGCGCCGCCTGCTGCTCCGGCGCCGCCTCCGTGTAGGCCTCGCAGGCGGCCAGGTACAGCTCGCCCCAGCGGTCGGCGCGGGCCTCCATCGCCGCCGCCAGCGTCTGCCACACCTCGACGGCGTAGGGCGCCTCGACGCCGGTGATCGCCGCGCGCAGCGGCGCCTGGCGCTCGGCCCACAGGCGCGCCACCCGGTCCGCGTGGCCCTCGCACTCGCCGTGGGTCTCGCGCCACAGCGAGAGCGCCAGCCCGCCGGCGGTCGCCAGCAGCAGCCCCAGCGCCGCCGCCGACCGCCGGCGCCGGCGCAGCCGCGGCGCCTCGGTGATCGCGTGCAGCAGCGCGTCCATCGACTCGTGGCGGCGGTTCGGCACCGCCGCCAGGCCGCGGGCCAGCGCCGCTCGCAGGAATTTCGGCACCTTCGCCGGCCGCGGCGGTCGGTGCAGCTCGCCGGCCATCACCGCCTGGAACCGCTGCGCCGGGTCGCCGTCGGGGAACGGCCGCACCCCGAACAGCGCCTCGTAGAACGCCACGCAGAAGCTGAACTGGTCCGAGCGGGCGTCGCACGGCAGCCCGAGGTGCTGCTCCGGCGCCATGTAGGGCGGCGTCCCGGCGATCATCGACGTCTGCGGCCCCGGCGCGCCCGCGTGCAAGATCCGCGCGACCAGCGACGACGGCGGCCCCACCCCGGCCGTGCGCGCCAGCCCGAAGTCGAGCACGCGCACCCGCCCGTGCACGTCGATCATCGCGTTCTCCGGCTTGAAGTCGCGGTGGACCAGCTCCGCGCGGTGGGCCGCCGCCAGCCCGCGCCCGGCTTGCACGAACGCCGCGGTCACCTCCTGCCACGGCCGCGGCCCGCCGCGCGCCATCCACTTGCGCAGCGTCTCGCCCTCGATGAACTCCATCGCCACGAACACCTCGTCGGCGAGCACCCCGACCTCGTGGACCGCGACCACGTTCGGGTGGTCGAGGCGGGCCAGCGCCTGCGCCTCGCGCAGCAGCCTGGCCGCCCCGTCGCCGCCGTCGTCGCCGGCGGCGCGCAGCAGCTTGATGGCGATCTTGCGCCCGAGCTGGCGGTCTTCGGCCTTGTAGACCACCCCCATCCCGCCGGTGCCGAGCCTGGCCTCGATGGCGAAGCGGCCGATCCGCGCCGGCATGGCTGGCTCTTTGGGCATGTCCTTACGGGCATGTCCCTTGCGACTGGAGCGCGGCGGCTCGGTCGATACGTCCTGCTGCGGTCCGAGGCGCAGGGTCGGCGCCGATGCGCCCAGGACCTCGTCGGACCGCTCGTCGCGCGAGCCGCTCACGGCCCCGCACTATAACCCGCGCCCTGCCCGGGCGAGCGCCTCAATCGCCGCGCCGCTCGCCCGCGCCCGTGTCCGCGTCCGCAGCG
This sequence comes from Nannocystis punicea, assembly GCF_026965555.1. Taxonomy (GTDB): domain Bacteria; phylum Myxococcota_A; class Polyangia; order Nannocystales; family Nannocystaceae; genus Nannocystis; species Nannocystis punicea. The sequence goes on from NZ_CP114040.1 coordinate 7,532,753, forward strand.
GCCTCGACTGTCGGCGGCACGAAGCGCTGCCACACCAGCTGCCCCGGCCGCGTCTCCGAGCGGAACAGGATCCGGCCCATCGCGTCGTGCTGGTAGCGGACGCACAGGCCGCTCGCCGGCGGATCGCGGAACAGCGCCGTCGCCTCGCTGCGTGTCAGCGCCGAAAGATCGTGCACCGCCGTCCTACACGTCTCGCACCGGCGCACCCCGGCGTCGCCCGCGAACGCGTGCCAGTCCTCGTCGCAGGCGAACTTGAGGCGGAGGCTGCGGATCGGCGCCATCTCGCCTCCTAGCGGATCTCGACCTTGGCGCCCAGCTCCTCGAGCGCCATCCGCAGCGCGTGCACCTCGCTGTGGTGGCCGCGCATGACCACGCTCGGCGTCTGGTCGGCCATCACCATCACGTCGGCCAGGCTGAGCTTCGGCACCGCCGCGCGCAGCGCCTTCATCACCTGCACCCGATGCGGCCCGGCCCACACCAGCACGACGTCGAATTCCGGGATCCCCATCTCCACGAACGGGCCGTCGAGCGGCGCGCCCATGATCACGTACTCCGGCCCGGTGTAGACCGGCTCCATCCCCCAGCGGTCCTCGAGCTCGAGGAGCAGCTCCTGCAGCTCGACGGGGCCCAGCCGGCTGAGATATGCGACGACATCTTCCCGCGTGACCGCCACCTCGACCTCCCGCGTCAACCGGCGAAAATCAAGTACGCGAGGACGACCAGCGCCACCCCGCCGATCGCCACCGCCGCGAGCGAGCCGGCCGACATCCGCGGCGGCCAGTCGGGCAGCGTCTCGTCCTCGAGCGGCAGCGGCTGCGACGGCAGGGAGCGCGACGACAGGATCTCGGCCGGCAGCGGCTCGGCGTCGGTCGCCACCACCTCGTGCACCTCGAGCGCCGAGAACACCTCCGACACCGCCGTCTCGCCGAGCGCCTCCGACTCCTCGGCCATCGTCGCGAACGCCTTGACCAGCGACACGTTGGCCCGCTTCGGCGGCTGCGTCACGGGCCGCTCGCGCCGGACAGGTGGCGACTCCTCGAGCTCGACCGCGTCGGCCGCCAGCTCCTCGATCGTGTCGACCTCGTCGACCTCCTCGATCTCGGCGATCTCGAGCGACGAGTCGACCGGCCGCGGGGGCACAGCCTCGCGCGGCGTGTTGATGGGGCGCAGCGTCTCTTCCATCACCGACGCGCTGGTGGCCAGCAAGGTGGCGGTGCGGCCGTCGATCCTCTGCGGCTCGCGCCGGGCGACGGCCGCCGACAGGGCCGCGCGGAACTCCGCGGCGGTGCGGAACCGGTGCTCGCGGTTCCACGTGATCGCGGTGCGGATCACCATCCGGATCGACTCGGGCACGCTGAGCTCGCCGATCAGCCGGTCGGTGTTGCGGATGACGTCCATCGTCAGGTCGCGCTCGTAGAACAGGAACGCGAGCGTCATGCCGAGGCCGTACACGTCGGCGCGCGCGTCGGCCTCGCTGGCCCGCTCCATCATCTCGGGCGCGGCGTAGATGACCGTCCCGAGCCCGCCCGCGGTGCCGCCGGTGGTGTCCTCGGCGCGGACCAGGTCGAAGTCGGTGAGGTACGGCGTGAACTCGTCGGAGACGAGGATGTTGCTCGGCTTGACGTCGCGGTGGAAGATCCCGCGCTCGTGGGCGAACGCCAGCGCGTCGGCCACCGCCAGCAGGATCTGCAGCCGCTTGCTGACCGACAGCCGCCCGCTCATCACCGCGTCGCGCAGGTTGCCGCCCGGCACGAACTGCATGGCGAAGTACTCGTACTCGCCGTCGCTGGCCGAGGGCTCGATGATGCGGACGATGTTGGGGTGCTCGATCTGCGCCATGATCCGCGCCCCGCGGAAGAAGCGCTCGCGCCGCTCGGCGTTGTGCACGTGCTGGCCGTGCAGCACCTTGAGCGCCACCTCGGTGTCGGTCGTCTGATCGAGCGCGCGCCAGACCGTGGCGAAGCCGCCGGCGCCGAGCTGGTCGAGGACCATGAAGCGCTCGTCGAGCACGTCGCCGCGGTGCAGCGGCCGGCCCATGCGCAGCGACCGGCGCAGCGACTTGATCTCCTCGTGGATCTCGCGCGTGTCCTCGCCGAGCGCCTCGAGTCGGGCCTTGCGGGCGCGCGCGGCCTCGATGCGCTGCTCGAGGTCGCGGATGTTGTCGAGGCGGGTGTCGCCGACCGGCACGCCGATCTTCGTGCCGCCGCGGGGCGGGGCCGTCTGCGGCAGGCCGAGGCTGACCACCAGTTGGTCGCACACCTGCTCGAGCACGCGGTCGGCGTCGGCCGCGGTCAGGCGGTCGAGCGGCTGCGACGGGTCGCCGAGCGCGCGGAAGTCGAGCAGGTCGGTGCCCTCGTAGGGCGTCTCGCTGATCATCAGCCACATCACCGGCAGGCCGCGCTCCTGGGCCATCAGCACCAGCGAGTACAGCTCGCCGCCGGGCGCCAGCTCTTCGGCGAGGAAGCGCGGCGAGATCAGCAGGATGACCGCCCGCGCCCGCGCGAACGCCTCGGCCAGCACGTCGATGCGAGACGCCCGCGACGACGAGTCGCCGGCGTTCCAGATCTCGAGCTGCGTGGTGTCGCGGTGCACCCGCAGGTGCTCGCGCAGGTGCTCGTACCACTTCCGGTCGCCGCGGCCGTGGGCGAGGATCACGTGGTCGCCCGGCGGCGCCACCGGCCGCGGCGCGCTGACGTCGGCGCGCCGGAGCCCCGGGGTCTCGGGCTCGCTGGGCGCCTGCGCCACCGCCTCGAACACCGTGAGCAGGCCCGAGCGCTCGACCCGGCCGAACGAGTTGTCGGGCGACGACGCCGCGTAGGCGCCCTCGAACGGCTCGAGCGCCGCGCGCAGCTCGGCGCACGACGCGTAGCGCTGCTCGCGGTCCTTGCACAGGCAACGCTCGATCACCGCGGCCAGCTCGGGCTGCAGCTGCGGCACCCGCTCGACGATCGGCACGTGCGGGAAGTGCAGGATCGCCGTCAGCACCGACGGCACGTCGGGCCCGATGAACACCGGCCCGCCGGCCAGCGCGCGGTAGAGGATCGCCCCGATCGCCCAGATGTCGGTGCGCGGGTCGACGAACGCGGCGCCGCGGGCCTGCTCGGGCGACATGTACTCGGGCGTGCCCATGAACAGGTCGGCCGCGGTGCGCGACTTGCTGCCGGCCGAGGCCGCCGAGAACTTGGAGATCCCGAAGTCGAGCAGCTTGACCAGCACGCGGTCGTCGCCGAGCTCGTGGAGGTAGATGTTCTCCGGCTTGATGTCGCGGTGGACGATGCCGGCGCGGTGCACCGCCTCGAGGCCGATCAGCGCCTGCCGCATCAGGTGCACCGCCAGCTCGGGCTGCAGCTTGCCCTCCTCGAGGATCAGCTTCTCGAGCGAGCGCCCCGACAGCCGCTCGAGCACGATGTAGGGCCCGTGCGCGCTGCTCTTGACGAGGTCGAGGACGTCGCACACGTGCGGGTCGTGGACTCGCCCGGCCGCGGTCGCCTCCCAGAAGAAGCGCGCGAGCACGGCGGGGTCGCTGACGACCTCGGCGCGCAGCGACTTGACCGCGACCTCCTTCTGCGTGTCGATGTTGCGGGCGTCCCACACCAGGCCGAAGCTGCCCTCGCCGATCAGGCGCTTGAGCCGGTACTTCTGGTCGAGCAGCACGACCTCGCCGGAGGTCGGGCAGACCTCGACGTCCTCGGCGTGCAGCTCGGAGCAGTACGGGCACTGCAGCGAGTCGCGCGCGTGCGGGAACATGTGCGTCACGACGTCGAGCCCTCGCGCGGACGAGCGTCACCGAACGCGAGCACTGCGATCCCGGGGCGGGTCGCCCCCACACGCAGCGGGGGCCCGGGTGAGCTCGGCAGCATCGCGGGGGATTGTATACCAACGTGTCCGGCCCCGGGCGCCGTGTGAGGCGCTGCGAGCGCGGCCCGAACCGCCGCCTCGGGGACGGCGACGACGCGAGCTCCTGGCGATCGCAGACCAGGCCATCTCCGCCCTATGCGCAGCCGCAGCCGCCGGGCGCGGGTCCGAGCGCCCATGCGCGCACACGATCCCACCCGCTCGGGGCCCGATAGGGTCACAGCGGCCTCACCGCGTGGACCCGAGGCCCCGCCGGATCCCCCGACTTTGGCGAATAAGGCCAGTCCCGATTGCACATTGTCGGCCGGACGTCCCGACAATCGGCGCTCGCCGAAATGGCATCACCACGCCCGGATCGTCCGATTCGCCGCGACGGCTCGCGCCGCCGGGAATTCGTCCGCGAGCTCGCGGGAGATCGCCGCTCGCGGGGTTCCACCTGCGGCGACGATCCCGGGATCGTCGCCTGCGGCGGCGCCGCGGCTCGCCTGCGGGTGAGCTACCGCTTTTTCGCCGGCGCGACCGGTTTGCTCTCGGCGATCTGCGTCAGCTCGGCCAGCGCCGCGACCGCGACCTTGAGCTGCGTGCGGCGGTCGGGCCCGCGCGCCTCGGGGACCGTCGCGACCACGCGGTCGCCCTGCAGCTTGAACTTGCCGTGGGTGGTCGCGTTCAGCCGGCCGGCTGTCTCTCCGGACAGGGGCGTGTCGGGCCCGAGGCGGACCGCCAGGCGCGTGCCCTTGAGCTCGACCGCGAGCGCGCCGAGGCGGCGGCCGTAGGTCTTGCAGATCATCACCAGGCCGAGGTGCTCCGCCTCGAGCGGCGCCTCGCCGTAGCGGTCGGTGATCTCGCTCATCACGTCCTCGACGGCGTCGCGGTCGCGCGCGGCCGACAGCCGGCGGTACAGGTCGAGGCGCTGGCCGACGTCGCGCACGTACGCCTCGGGCAGGTAGGCCGGGGTGTCGAACGCGATCTCCGGATCGGTCTCCCGCAGGATCGGCTCGCCGCGCAGCTCGGCCACCGCTTCTTGCAGGATCCGGGCGTAGGCGTCGAAGCCGATCGCCTGGATCTGCCCGCTCTGGCGCGCCCCCAGCAGCTCGCCGGCGCCGCGGATCTCGAGGTCGTGGACCGCCACGCCGAAGCCCGAGCCGAGCTCCGCGTGGCGCTGGATCGCCTCGAGCCGGCGGCGCGCCTCGGGCGACAGCCGCTCGAGCGCCTGCACCATCAGGTAGCAGTGGGCGCGCTGCTTGCTGCGGCCGACGCGGCCGCGCAGCTGGTACAGCTGGGCCAGCCCGAACTGCTCGGCGTGGGCGATGAACATCGTGTTGGCGCGCGGGATGTCGAGGCCGCTCTCGATGATCGTCGTCGACACCAGCACGTCGGCGCGGTGCTCGACGAACTCGAGCATGGTGCGCTCGAGCATCTCCTCCGGCATCTGGCCGTGGGCGACGAGGACGCGGGCGTGCGGGACCAGCTCGCGGATCCGGACCGCGTGCTCCTCGATGCCGAGGATCTTCGGCACGACGTAGAACACCTGGCCGCCGCGGGCCAGCTCGCGGGTGATGCCCTCCTCGATCACCGCGTCGCCGATCCGGACGATGGCTGTCCGAACGGCCAGGCGGTCGATCGGCGGGGTGCGGATCATGCTGATCTCGCGCAGGCCGAGCAGCGACATGTGCAGCGTGCGCGGGATCGGCGTGGCCGACATCGTCAGCACGTCGACCTGGGCCTTGAACTTCTTGAACCGCTCCTTCTGGGCCACCCCGAACCGCTGCTCCTCGTCGATGACGAGCAGGCCGAGGTCCTTGAAGCGGACGTCCTTGCCGAGCAGGCGGTGGGTGCCGACCACCACGTCGACCTCGCCGGCGGCGATGCCCTCGATCACGCGCTTCTGCTGGCGGTCGCTGCTGAAGCGGTTCAGCACCTCGACGCGCAGGTCGAACGGCGCCAGGCGCTCGCGGAAGGTGATGCCGTGCTGCTGCACGAGCACCGTCGTCGGCGCCAGCACCGCGACCTGCCTGCCGTTCTGGGCCACGCGGAAGGCCGCCCGCAGCGCGACCTCGGTCTTGCCGAAGCCGACGTCGCCGCAGATCAGGCGGTCCATCGGGCGCGCGCGGCCGAGGTCGCCCTGGACCGCGTCGATCGCGGTCTCCTGGTCGGGCGTCTCCTGGAACGGGAAGCTGTCGGCGAACGACTGGTCGTACTCGTCGGGGCCGGGGAACGCGGTGCCGGGGGTCGACTCGCGCTGGGCGTAGATCTGCAGCAGCTCCTCGGCCATCTGCCGCACCTCGGTCTTGACCTTGTTGGCCTTGACCAGGAAGGTGCTGCCGCCCATCTTGTCGAGCTTCGGCGGCTTGCCCTCGGCGGCCACGTAGCGCTCGATCTCCGACAGGCGGTAGACCGGCAGGTACAGCTTGTCGCCGCCCGCGTACTCGAGCTGCACGTAGTCGCCGGGCGCCCCGCCCAGCTGCAGCTGCACCAGCCCCGCGTAGCGGCCGACGCCGTGCTGCAGGTGCACCACGTAGTCGCCGACCCCGAGCTGCGACAGGCTCGACAGCCCGGTGCGCCGCCGCGACTGGGCCCGCCGCGTCGACTTGCCGAACAGGTCGAACTCCGACAGCACCAGGAGGCGCGCGGCCGGGTAGTCGAAGCCCTCGCTGAGCTCGCCGACGGCGACCTGCACCCGCGTGCCCGTCGTCGGCGCCCGCAGCTCGATCGGCGCCTGCTCCGGCGAGAGCGCCTCCGGGGCGAGCCCGTGGCCGCGCAGCGCCCCGATCAGGCGGTCGACCTGGGCCCGCCCGGGCACCACCAGCAGCACCGTCCACGGCAGCAGCTCGCCGAGGTCGCCGGCGGCCGTCGGCGTCTCGGCCTGCAGCGCCCGGATCTGGTCGACCAGCGGGCGCATCGCCTCGCCGCTGCGGTCGGCCCGCGACGCCTCGAGCGCGGTCCGCAGCGGCTTGTTCGAGCCGACCTGCAGCCACACCGCCGGCCGCTCCTCGGCTGCCTTTTTGGACATGCCCTTGGGGGCATGCTCCTTCGGACCTGCATCTTCGGGCCTGTCCCCTGATTCAGGAGACTCCGCCGCCTCGCCCTCGACCAGCAGCCGCGACAGCACCACCGGGGCGGCGCGCAGGCGGCGGCCGAGGTCGGCGTCGGGGACGAAGAACTGCTCGGGCGGGGCGACCACGCCGCGCTCGGCCTGGGCGCGGCCGTACTGCTCCGCGGCCTCCTGGGCCTGCTCCTCGGCGACCTGCAGCAGCGCGTCGGGCTCCTCGATGACCCACCGGGTGCCGCGCGGCAGGTAGTCCCACAGCGGCGCCATCGCGTCGTGGAAGATCGGGGTCAGCGCCTCGACGCCGAAGAACTCGAGGCCCTGCTCGAGGTTGTCGACGATCTGCCGGCTCTTGCTCGACGGCGCCAGGGCGGCGTCGGCCAGCGCCAGCACCCGCGCGCGCAGCGAGGCCGCGGTGGTGGCGACCGTCTCCCGCACCGGGTGGATCGAGACCGAGGTGACCGGCCGCAGGCTGCGCTGCGACTCGGGGTCGAACAGGCGCAGGCGCTCGATCAGGTCGTCGTCGAACTCGACCCGCGTCGGGAAGCGCGAGCAGCCGACGAACAGGTCGATCACGCCGCCGCGCACCGCGTAGGTGCCCGGGTCCTCGACCACGTCGACGCGGGTGTAGCCGGCCCGCTGCAGCGCCGCGATCGCGGCCTCGCGCGGCAGCTCGTCGCCCTCGCCCCAGCGCGTGCACAACTCCTGGAACTGCGGCGGCGGGATCACCCGCCGGCGCAGCGAACGGACGCTGGCGACGATCAGCTTCGGCGGCTCGCTGTGCCGATCGACCAGGCGGTACAGCGCCGCCAGCCGCAGCGCCATGGTCCGCGGGTCGGCCGCGGCGTCGGCGTACGGTGAGGTGTCGATCTCGGGGACCACCAGCACCGGCCCGTCGCTCGCGTCCCGCAGCGGGGCACCGAGGAAGAACGCCGCGTCGCCCGCCAGCGCCCGCGCGCTCGCCTCGTCCGGGGCCACGGTGAACACCGGCGCCTCGACCCGACTGGCCGCCATCGCCAGCGCGTAGCCGCGGAAGCCGCCGACCGCGCCGACGAGCCGCACGTCGCTGCCCTCGCGCAGCGCCGTGAGCACGCGCTCCAGCGGATCGCCAGGGACGACAGGACCCCCGCGCAGCGGGGCGTTGGAGACAGGACGACCGGGCACGACGGAACCGCGGGAGGGTAGCGGCGCCGCCCCGCCCCCGCTACCCTGCTCGTCGTGTTGCGTCGCACTGCCCCGCGAACCCGCCGTGAGTCTGCGCCGCCGTCACACCGCGAGGACGCGAGCCCGTCCCTGCCCCGTCACCGGCCCGCGACCGACCTCATCCGCGACCCGACGCGGCTCGCCGCCCTGGCGCTGATGGCCGGCCTGGCCTGCGGTCACGGCGCGCCCAGCGGCCCGGCGGTGGCCGCCGACCCGGAGACGACCAGTCCTTCAGGACATGCCCCTTCGGCCAGCCCCACGGCGCCCGCCGGCGGGGTGTCGCAGCCGCGGGCCGAGGCGATCACCAAGAAGATCATGGAGGCGGTGGCCGCCGCCCGCGGCCTGCCGATCACCGGCGGCGTGGCGGTCGAGGTGCTGAGCCGCGGCGACGTGCGCAGCTTCGCCGAGAAGTCGATGTACGAGCACCACAGCCGCGAGGAGATCCGGCTGTTCACCCGCATCGAGGCCAGCCTCGGGGTGCTGCCGCCCGGGGCCGACGGCGAGCAGATCCTGCTCGACATGCTCGAGCTCGGGGTGATGGGGATCTACGAGCCGAAGAAGAAGGCGATGCTGATCGGCACCCACGTCAGCGAGTCGCAGCTCGACATGGTGGTGGGCCACGAGATCGCACATGGCCTCCAGGACATGCACTTCGACCTGCTGCGCCTGCAGAAGCCGATCCCCGGCGACTCCGACGCGGAGACCGCCCGCACGTTCCTGGTCGAGGGCGACGCGCAGGCGGCCTACCTGGCCTGGGTCTCCGGCCCCACCGGCCTGGCTGCGATCCCCCCCGAGGTCCTGGCCACCGTCGGCGACCAGGCGCTCAGCCTGTCGTCGATGCTCGACCACCCGATCCTCAACCGCTCGCTGCAACTGCCCTACGCCGACGGCGCAGCCACGGTGGCGGCGCTGGTGCGCGCGAACGGCTGGGCCGCAGTCGACGCGCTCTACCGCGACCTGCCGACCACCAGCGAGCAGATGCTCCACGTGGAGAAGCTGATCGCCCGCGAGCCGGCCGTGCCGGTCAAGTCGGAGCCGAAGGCGCTGGCCGCCGCCCTGCCCGAACACGCGCTGGTCTGGCAAGACACTCTCGGCGAGGCGACGCTCCTGTGCATGCTGGCCGACTCGGTGCCGACCAGCGACGCCCGCGCCGCTGCCGCCGGCTGGGGCGGCGACCGCCTGCTGGTATTCGACCGCAAGGCGAGCCCCGACGTGTCGCCGCTGGTGATCGGGATGATCGCCTGGGACTCCGAGGCCGACGCCCGCGAGTTCGAGGCGGCCTTCACAAAATACCTGATGGAGAAGATGCCGACGACGTCGCTGGTCCGCCGCCGCGCCGACCGGGTGCTGTTCGCCACCGGGATCCCGCAAGGCCTCGGCGGTGCGCTCGACCCCGCGGCCTGGAACGCGTTCCCGCCGGCAGCCCGCGCGAAGGGACAGGGCGCTTAGAGCATGTGCCTCGGAGCATGTGCCTCGGGGCATGTGCTTCGGGGCATGTGCTTTGGAGCATGTGCTTGATAGCGCGTGCGCTCGTATCGTGTCCGGCGGGCGATTGCCACGCGACGATCACGGCCGCGCGAGGGCGATCGCACGCCGCGAGCGGGCCCCGGATCGATGCGCGGCGAGGGTCGCGGGGCCGGTGTCCGGGACGCCCTGTCCCCTCAGACAGTTGCTCGGACGTCGTGGCGGCTGGCGCGCTTCGAGGCTGCAATTGCCTCGTCCTGCGCAAACTCGGTTCCAGGGCGTCCCGGCCCCCGTCCTTCGGGAGCTCTCTTTGGGCGGTGACGGTCGGCTCCGCCGAGATCCGGGGCCCGCTCGCGCCTGAACCTCGGCCGTCCACCCGCGCGAAACGGCCGCACAAAAGCCAGGGGGGGCGAGGTGCATCCGCCGTGCGAGTTCTGGATGGCCATGAAGACATGTTTCTTCGGACACTCGGCCACAAGAACCGCACGCTGCGATCGCAGCCCAGAATCGATGCGCTGCGAAGTCGCTAGGGCCGCGTCCGTGATATCTGTCTCTTCAAACACGTTCCGGGGCGAACGGGCGCTTCGAGACGAGAAGTGCATCGTTCTGCGCAGCTCAGGGCCAGTCGCCCTCCTCCGGGAGCTCTCTTCTGGCGCTGACGGTCGGCACCGCCGAGATTTGGGCCGGGTCGCGGCCGAACTTCGGCCGTCCAGCGCGCAAGACGGGCTACAGGGCAACCTCTGGCCGCGCCGACCTCGACAGGCCCGCGGTGGACCTGCGATGGTGCCGACGATGGACAGGACCCTGCGGCTCTTCGCGGTGATGGATGCACTTCGCCGGCACCGGCATCCGGTCACTGCGGCGCAACTGGCGGAGGAGCAAGGAGTGTCGGTGCGGACGCTCTACCGCGACGTGCAGACGCTGATCGGCCTCGGCGCGCCGATCGACGGCGAGGCCGGCGTCGGCTACGTCTTGCGCCCCGGCTTCTTCCTGCCGCCGCTGATGTTCACGGCCGACGAGCTCGAAGCGCTGGTGCTCGGCGCGCGATGGGTCGGGGCGCAGGCCGACGAGGGGCTCGCCAGCGCCGCCGCGAACGCGCTGGCCAAGATCGCCACCGCCTCGCCCGACGACCTCCGCGGCCGGATGGACGACCTCGGACTGTGGCCCGTCGTCCTGAGCGGCTCGGCCGCGCCGGTGCCGGTGCTGGGGCTCGTGCGTCAGGCGATGCGGCAAGAGCGAGCGCTGGCCCTGCGCTACGACGACGAATCCGGGCGCACCAGCGAGCGCGACATCTGGCCGGTGCAGATCGCCTATTACGAGGGCAAACAAGTCATCGCCGCCTGGTGCTGCCTCCGCGCCGCCTTCCGCCACTTCCGCACCGACCGGATCGCCGCCCTCGCCCTCACCGAACGCCCCTACGGGAAGCCACGCCGAACCCTCGGCAACGAGTGGTACGTCGCCTGGGAGCACGAGCGCCGCGAGCGCTACGGCGACGAACCCATTCCGTGAGACCCCCGCTCGAGCTCCGGAAGCCCGGGGGCGGGGCGCTCTGGCCCCGAGTTGCGCAGGACGAGGCAATTGCTGCCTCGAAGTACCCCGTTCGTCACGAAGTCCGAGAACCTGTCTGAAGGGACAGGGCGCCCCGGACACCGGCCCCGCGACCCTCGCCGCGCATCCATCCGGGGCGCGCTCGCGGCGTACGATCGCCTCCGCCTGCCCCACCACGGCATGTCCTCCAAGACATGTCTCCATGGACATCCATGATTTTACGCACCCGAATGCATCGCTACCGCGATGACGCCTTCGCGTGCCCATCTCGCGCGAGTGGACGGTCGAGTTTCAGCCGCGAGCGGGCCCCGGCTCTCGGCGCAGCCGACCGTCACCGCCCCAAGAGAGCTCCCGGACGACGGGGGCCGGGGCGCTCTTTCCCTGAGTTGCGCAGGACGAGGCAATTGCTGCCTCGAAGCACCCCGTTCGTCACGAAGTCCGAGCACCTGTCTGAAGGGACAGGGCGCCCCGGACACCGGCCCCGCGACCTCGCCGCGCATCCATCCGGGGCGCGCTCGCGGCGTGCGATCGCCCTCGCGCCGCCGACCCATGCATGTCCTCCAGGACATGTCTGTCCACGACTCCGGACGCCGGCGGGCCCCTCGCCCCGGGATGGCTCCAGACCTGCAGATCCGGAGGTATGGCCCCGATCCGGCCGCCGCGCACGCGGTACGAGCCGCGCGATCACCGACCTCGCGTTGCTGCCCTCGCTGCGGCCCCCAGTTCAGGGCGTGAGCAAAGACGGGGGCCGAACCGCGTGCCGAGTGCCGCCATCCGCCTATGCCACTCTTCAAGGAGAGTCATGGCCACCCACGTCATCTACAAGCTCGGCCCGTTCGGCCTGCCCAAGTTCGCCGGCGAGCGGCACGTCCGCGTGTATCTCCCGACCGAGCGGACCGAAGGCGCGCCGCTGCCGGTGCTCTACATCTTCGACGGGCAGAACATCTTCCACGACGACCCCTCGATGGCGGGAGGTTGGTACCTGCACCACGCCGCCCACGACCTGCACGCCGTCGGCAAACCGGCGCCCGTGATCGTCGGCATCGATCACGGCGGCGTCGATCGGATCCACGAATTGTCGCCTTTCGCGTGGGAGGACAGCCGTGGCGAGGCGGACCACCTGATCGACTGGGTGACCGACGAGCTGGCGCCGCGGATCCAGCGCGAGTTCACGGTTCGCGGCGACGTCGCCGGGACCGCGATCGGAGGCTCGTCGATGGGCGGGCTCGCCGCCCTCTACGCCCATTTCCGCCGCCCCGACGTGTTCGGCGCCGCCCTGTGCATGTCTCCCTCGCTATGGGCCGCCGACCGCCGGATCTACGCCAGGCTCGCCGAGTTCCCGCGCCCCACGACCTCGCGGATCTACGTCGACGCCGGCGCTCACGAGGGCGACATGCTGTCCGACGCCGAACGCCTCGTCGCGCAGCTCAAGGGCGCCGGCTACGGCGACGACGACCTCATGTGGCGCCCCGATCCGTACGGCGCGCACTCCGAATTGCACTGGCGCAAGCGCGCCCCCGAGGCCCTCGAGTGGCTGTTCTCCGAGCGCGCCGACGCCGACGCGCGCACCGCCGCCTGAGCCGCCGCCGGGCGGCTTCACGATCACTACACGACCGAACGAACATGTCTCAAAGAACATCTTCGTTCGACTTGACTCGTGGTCAAAGGCGATCGCTACGCTTCGGCGGCCGTTCGCGCGCCTGGCCGTAGAACGGGCCGGACCTCGAAGCCGCCAGGACACCGAGGCTCGAATCTTCGGTCGCCTGCTTGCGGCGTTCGCTGCGTCTCGTACCCCTGATCCGTCCCGGCATTGGGCCGGGCCGACGGACAGGAGATGATGGAATGTTGACGTTCAGCGCATTCGTAGGGGTTCAGTGCGCCCTCTTCGGCTTCGGGCTCATGGCGACGGCGGCGCCCGAAGAAACGCCTCCTCGACAGGAAGACGCCCAGGTAGAGGAGGAAGACCTCGATCTCACCGACGAGGCTTCGCCGGCGGCGACGAGCTGTGACACCGATTGCCAGGACAAGTGTACGTATGACATTTGCGAGCCCTTCGGTTGCATGTTCACGAACCCCGCCTGCCTCGAAGTTTGCGAGATCGAGAAGGCCCTCGCGTGCGCCACGGAAAGCGGCGGATAGTCGTGACGTGAAGTGAAGTGACGGCGCGCGCAGGCCGATGGGCCGACACCCGGACGGTCGGCGTCGTGCTCGTCCACCCGCGTCACGCGGAGGTCAGGCCGCTGCTGCTGATCCACGGCTGGCCTGGGTCCGTCCGCGAGTATCTGCCCATGATCGACGCCCTCAACGATCCCGTAGCTCACGGCGGTCGGCCGAGGATGCCTTTCACGTCGTCCTGCCCCCGGTGCGGGCTTCGGCTTCTCGGGCCGACGCGGGACAGGGGTTGGAGTCCGGAGCTCGGCGCGCGGGCTTCGTCCGGCTCATGATCGAGCCCGGCCATGGTCGCTTCGACGTCCACGGCAACGACTTCGGCTCGATCGTCGGCCGCGAGATCGCCCTCGCCGCGCCCGAGCGGCTCATCGGCGCCCACCCGCGCGGGGGAGCAGCCCCGGCACGACCCGCGCGCCGATGGGCGTCTCGGTGTTCCGCTCCGACTTTTCGCTCGACCCGCCGGTTCGCCGAGCGCTACCCACGAGCGCATCGTCTTCTGGTCCGAGCACGACCGCGGCGGTCACCTTGCCTCGCTCGAGGTCCCCAGTTGCTCCTCGCCGACCTGCGCGCCTTCTTCGCCGCGCTGCGCCGAGGGCCCGGCTCCCGGACCGGGGCGTTCGGGAGCGCGCCGGCGGGGCCGCCGCAGCGGGCTTTCACGGCCTTCTCGGCCCTGGGCCCTCGCCGAGCCCGGCGGGCGCGGCTAGAATCGGTCCCACGTGCCGACCTCCCGCCGCGCCTCCGGGATCGCCCCGCCCCGCTCGCCCGCGCGCGGGTCCTCCCGGCAGGTGTCTGTTGGGCCAGGTCCCTCGAGACATGTCCTGACGCGCATCCTACCCGCCGTCCGGTCGACCGCGCGGCGCGTCGCCGGCTCGCCGGCGGACGTGTCCGGTGCACCAGGGCCTTTGCGACATGTCCTGATGCACAGCCGGGTGTATCGCTCGGAGGAGTTCGAGCTGCAGGCCGCTGCCCGCGTCGCGTCCACGGCCGCAGCGCTCGGCCGCGAGTGCGCGCCTCGCCGCGCCGCCTCCGGAGGTGTCCGATGAGCCAGGTCCCTCGCGACATGTCCGAACGCGCAAGCGCGGCCGCGCCGCGCGTCACCCGCCTGGTCCGGGCCGCCTGCCGGCGCGAGCGGATCGCCGACGCCGCGGCCCTCCTGACCCGCATCGCCTTGCCGCTCGGCTGCGCCCTCGCGGCGGTCGGCGTCGTCGCTACCCGCAGGCTCGACGCGCCCGCCTGGCTCGGCTGGCTCGGCCTCGCCCCGGTGGTCGTCGTGCTCGTCTACGCCGCAGCCCGGCCGGCCCGGCCGCGTCGGGTCGCGCGGCGGATCGACGCCCACTACGGCCTCTACGACCTGATCGGCAACGCCCTCGAGTTCGCCGGCAGCTCGGCCGCCGCCGCGCCCGAGGCCGCCGATCTGATGGCGCTGCACGTCGCCGACGCCGAGGCCGCCGCGCCGGCGATCGACCCCCGCCCGGTCGTGCCGCTGCGCCCGCCCGGGCTGCGCCTGCACGACTTCGCCGCGGTCGCGCTGCTGGCTCTGGCGATGCTGGTCCCCCGGCCGCCGCCGCCGGTGGTCGACGAGGATGTCCCTCCGGACATGCCCGAAGAGGCAGCCAAGGCCGCGGCCAAGAAGCCGCCGACCGACCGCGCCTTGGCCGAGCCGCTGCGCGAGGACCTGCGCGCGCTCAAGGAGGGCGAGGACCGGGCCGCCGCGCTGGCCGAGCGGATGCTGCAGATCCTCGACGCCTACGGGCGCGGCGAGCTCGACCGCGAGGCCGCCTACGCCCAGCTCGAGGAGCTCGACAAGTCGCTCGCCGAGGCCGAGGCCGACCTCGAGGCGCGCATGGAAGAGGACCCGGCGGTGCTGGCCGAGGGCGTGCGCCAGCTGGCCGAGGCGCTCAAGCAGGAGGAGATCACGCAGGACGCCGCGGAGGCGCTCGCGCGCGGCGACGGCGACGAGGCCGAGAAGGCGCTGGCCGACGCGGAGGCCGCGGCCGAGGCGAGCGACGAGGCCGAGCGCTCGATGCAGCGGGCCATGCAGCAGGCCGAGAAGTCGCTCGGCAAGGCGGCCGGCGAGAACACCGACACCGCGTCGCAGCTGGCCGAGGCCGAGCGCCGGCTCAAGCGCCAGCAGGAGCAGCCCGCCGCCGACCCCGAGGAGCAGGAGCGCCGGCTCAAGAAGCAGCAGCAGAAGGTCGAGGAGCTGCGCCGCCAGCACGAGCGCGAGAAGGCCGCCCAGCGCAAGCTCGACGAGCTGCGCCGCCAGGCCAACGACGCCCAGAAGGGCCGGCAGGGCTCGCAGCAGAAGAAGCGCGCGCTGGAGCAGCTGCGCCGCGGGGCCGGCGACGCCGCGCGCAAGGCCTCGCAGTCGCGCCGGCTCGGCCAGGCCCGCGACGACCTCGAGGAGGCCAAGAGCTTCATGCGCCGCGCCGGCCAGGGCGGCGAGCAGGACGACAAGCGCAAGCAGCAGATGCAGAAGTTCGCCAAGGCCGCCAAGGGCAAGCGCGGCGACAAGAAGGACGGCCCGACCCTGCTGGTCGAGGGCGACCTCGGCGACGGCGAGCCGTCGATGCAGATGGAGGGCGACTCCGGCGGCGACCCGCAGGACAGCGGCGACGGCGGCGACCCGCAGGACAGCGGCGACTCCGGCGGCGACGGCCAGGACAGCTCGGGCCAGGACTCCGCCGGCGACGGCCAGGCCCAGGGCGACGGCATCGGCCAGGGCTCGGCCGAGGCGCTCGGCGACCCCACCGGCCTCAAGGTCAAGCCCAAGGACGTCCGCGTCGACCCCAAGCAGGGCAAGGGCACCACCAAGGCCGAGATCATCAAGACCGCCAGCCAGGAAGGCTTCGCCTCCGCGCCCTACCGCGACATGTACCGCGACTACAAGTCGTTCGCCCAGAGCACCCTCGACAGCGAGGCCCTGCCCGCCGAGCAGCGCCGCCGCATCAAGCGCTACTTCCAGATGATCCAGCCGCGCAAGTGAAGCGGCGGCATGACTGAAAGAGCATGTCCCATGCGACATGCCGATAAAACCCTGCGCGATTGGACATGTCCCCGAGGATGGTACCCGCGGGCGAACAAAGCGCGGTACGCTGGCGCCATGCGTGCCGCCCTCGCCCTCCTGCTCGCCGCCTGCGGCCCGTCCACCCCCGGGGCGCCGGCGCCCGCGCCCGTCGCGGCGACGAAGCCCGCTCTCGCGTCCCCGGCGGCGGCGACGCCCGAACGGCTCGCCGCCGATTCGCCGCGCACCACCGTCACCGGCAACCCCTTCGTCGCGCCCGCGGGCTGGACCCTGTCGGTCCGCGGCCCGGCGACGGTGCTCACGGCCCCGGAGGGCGGCAGCCACGTCGCGCTCGTCGACGTCGCCGCCAGCGACGCCGACTCCGCCGTCGCGGCCGCGCTGACGGCCTACGACCCGGCGCTCCGCCTGCCGCTCAGGGCCTGCGTCGCCGCGGCCGACCAGGACGGCTGGACCGAGCGCCACGTGTTCACCTACCAGACCCCGCCGAACGCCCGCCGTGATCTCACCGCGGAGGCGCGCCGCGGCGGCCAGGGCTGGACCGTGATCGTCCAGGACCTCGCGTGGGAGGTGCTCGAGAGGCGGCTCGCCCAGCGCGGCCTGCTCACCGGCCGACTGCTGCCCCGCGGCCACGAGCGCGAGTCGTTCGCCGGCGAGCCGGCGCGCGCGCTCGACCCCGCGGCGCTCGCCGAGCTCGACGGCTTCCTGCAGCGCGCGCAGGCCGTCACGGGCGTGCCCGGCGTGGCGTACGGCCTGATCGAGCGCGGCGAGGTCGTGTTCGCCGGCGGCGTCGGCGTGCGCGAGCTCGGCAAGCCGGCCCCCGTCGACGCCGACACGCGCTTCATGATCGCCTCGAACACCAAGCAGCTGACCACGCTGATGCTGGCCAAGCTCGTCGACGCCGGGAAGATCGGCTGGGACACGGCCGCGACGGCGCGGCTGCCGTCGTTCGCGCTCGGCGATCCGGACACGACCCGGAAGGTGCAGATCCAGCACCTGATCTGCGCCTGCACGGGGATGCCCCGCCGGGACCTCGAGTGGCAGTTCGAGTCGAGCGTGACGACGCCGGAGCAGGTGCTGGCGACGCTGGCGACGACCCAGCCGACCAGCGGGTTCGGCGAGCTGTACCAGTACTCGAACCCGATGGCCGCCGCCGCCGGCTTCCTCGGCGGCCATGTCCTCTTCCCCGAGCTGGAGCTCGGCCCGGCCTACGACCGGGCGATGCAGACCCTGGTGTTCGACCCACTCGGCATGCACGCGACCACCTTCGACCCCGTCCAGGCCCAGCGCGGTCCGCTCGCCCGCGAACACGCGCGCGACTTCGACGGCCACCAGCAGCCCTCGCTCGTGCAGCTCAACCACACCGTCCTGCCGCTGCGGCCGACCGGCGGCGCGTGGAGCACGGTCCACGACCTGCTCAAGCTCGTGCAGATGGAGCTCGCCGAGGGCACGCTGCCCGGCGGCGAGAGGTACATCGGCAAGCGCGCGCTGCTGGCCCGCCGCGCGCCGCAGGTCCGCATCGACGCCGACGAGACCTACGGCATGGGCCTGGTGGCCGCGGACGACCACGGCGTGCCCCTGGTCCACCACGGCGGCATGCTGTTCGGCTTCCACAGCGACGTGCTGTGGCTGCCCGAACATCAGGTGGGCGCGGTGATCCTGACCAACGGCGAACCGGGCTGGCTGGTCGTCACCGCCTTCCGGCGCAAGCTGCTCGAGCTGCTGTTCGCCGGCAAGCCCGCGGCGGAGACCCGCCTGGCGACGGAGACCCGTCAGTACCTCGACGAGCTGGCGGCCGACCGCAAGTCGGTGACCCTGCCCGCCGACCCGGCCGCGGCCGCCCGACTGGCGCCCGGCTACCACAACGCCGCGCTCGGCCCGATCGCCGTCACCACCGGCGAACGGACGGTGTTCGACTTCGGCGAGTTCGCCGGCGAGGTCGGCTCGCGCGAGCACCCCGACGGCACCCTGTCGTACGTACTCGCCCTCCCCGGCCTCGTCGGCTTCGAGTTCGTGGCCGGCCCGGAGCGGGCCCTGATCCTGCGCGACGCCCAGCACGAGTACACCTTCACGCCGAGCGAGCGGTGATATGTCCACCAGAACATGTGCTTCAGAGCATGTGCTAAAGAACATGCTCTTTCAGACATTATCTAGATGACATGTCCTTCCGCGCCGGCCCGCCCGGCCGCGCCAGCCGTGACCCGCCGGCTCACGAATAGCGACGCTGCAATAGAGTGTCTCTCGAGACATGCCTCAAGAGACAGACCAAGGATCACTCGCCCTGGGGCGGGCAGCCGACGACGCACTCCGGCCCGCCCTGGTTCTCGCACGCCTCCGAGTAGCTCTTGCCGACGTGCGACGCGGCCGCCAACCAGGCCTCCGCCTCCGCCTGCGGCAGCATCGGGTTGTCGCGGATGAACACGTGCTCGGCCTGCAAGTCGACCGACAGCCCGGTCAACGAGGTGAGGGAGGCGTTGCCGTCGATCTGCAGCAGCTCGACCTGCTCGAGCGCCTCGAGGCCGTGCAGGTCGACGATGCCCCCCAGACCCCCGCTGCCCCGACACCACCCGAGCGACAGCCAGTCGGACACGGAGCGCAGCGCCGACAGGCCGGCGAGGCTGGTCAGCGCCGGAGCGTCCTCGACGGTGATCTCTCGCGCCGATGTCACCGCCGGCAGCTCCAGCTCCTGCAACGCCGGCGTGTCGAGGACCTTCAGCGCCGCGAGCCGTCCCGGCCACGCAAAGCGCGGCAGCGCCGGCAGGTCCCACAGCTCCACCTCGATCGGCCCCGCCGCCGCCGCGAACACCTCGAGCCCGGACGCGTCCGTGAGCGCCGGCATCGTCCGCAGGGTGATCCGGAGCCCCTGCGGGGCAGACACGGACAGCGCCGCGAAGCCGTCGAGTCCGGTCAGGGTCTCCTCGACGAGGAGGACGCTCGCATGCCCGGCCAGCGCCGGCGAGAACGCGACCTCGCCCTGCAGCCCCGCGACGCTCGTCAGGCCGTTGCCCTGCAGGTACAGGCCGCCCAGCTGCCGCACCCCGCTCAGCCCAGACAGGTCGCCGAGCTTCGTGTTGTTTCTCAGCCCCACGTAACCGCCGATGCGCGCCAGCGCCTGCAGCCCGTCGAGGCTGACGAGCTGCGGGTTGTCGCCGACGCTCAACCACCCGCCGATGCGCTCCAGCGCCTGCAGCCCGTCGAGGCTGACGAGCGCGGCGTTGCCGACGATCCGCAGGTCCCCGCCGACCGCCCGCAACGCCGACAGCGCCGTCATGTCCGACCAGCCCGTCGTGTCCTCCAGCCGCAGCTCGCCCCGCACCTCGACCACGCACGCGAGCCCGGCGACATCGGTGCCGTCGTCGATCCTCAGGTCGCCCTCGATCACCGTCGCGCACGCCTCTCCGGTCGTCGACGTCGGCTCCGAGCCCGCGCTCGTCGGCCCGGAGCCCGCGCTCGTCGGCTCGGGCCCGCCACTGGTGGCCTCGCTCGCCGTGCTCGGGTCGCCCTTGGGCCCGTGGCAGCCGGCCGCGAGCGCGAGCGCGACGAACAGCCGAGCGCAGCGCAGAGGACATGTCCGTTCGGACATTTCCATTGTTACATGCCTTTTCGAGCATGTACCGGCGGACATGTCCTCATCGACATCCGCCGGCCGGCTCGCCGCCCTCACCCCTCGGTCGACTCCTCGTGCGCGCGCAGCAGCGGCGCCAGCTCGGCCGGCAGCACCGGGCGGGCCGCGGGGCTGCGGCGGCTGAACACCAGCCGCTCGGCCTGCGCGCGCACGTGGCGGTAGCCGAACAGGTGGAACACCTGCGTCACCGCCACGCGGGCGACCGCCGGGTCGGCGATGAAGTGATCGGCGCGCTCCGGGTCGCGCGACACGCCGGGCAGGTACGGCACCAGCACGTCGAGCCGCAGCGTCCGCAGCGCCGCCGACACGCGCAGGGCGGTGCGCGACACCGGGCGGGCGATGAAGAAGCCGTCGTCGCCCTGGCCCTGATAGCGCGGCAGCATCATCAGGCCGGTCTCGGGCACGCGCACCTGGCCGCGGCGATCGTCGGCGACGACCTGGCCGCGCTCGACGATCTGGAAGTTGACGAAGTCCGGCGCCATGACGAACGGCTCGTCCTCGGGCTTGACGACGTGGCGGTGGCGGATCTCGCAGACCGCGGGCATACCGTCGCCTCCGGCCGCGAGGCGGGCGCGGTGGGCCGCGAGGTCGGGCACGTGGCGCGGCTCGAGCGAGCCGGCGGCGACCAGCATCAGGAGGAGCGCCGACTCGTGGAAGTCGATCGTGCGCGGGTCGTCGTGCTGCCCGCCCTCGACCGCCACGCCGACGTGGCCGAGGTCGCACAGGTAGCCCAGCATCGAGCCCTCGATCACCTCCTCGAGCCCGAGCACCACCGGGATCGGCAGCGCCAGCGCCAGCGGCCGGTTGCGCAGGACGTCGGCCATGCACGAGAACGGGGTCGACAGCGCCGACGTGCTGTGGAGGTCGATGAAGCTGACCGGCCCGTGGCGCAGGAGCGGCAGGAACACCGCGAGCAGCTCGCGGGTCTCCTGGTCCTCGGCCGTCTCGACGGTGCCCTGAGCGATCCGGGCGATGTTCTCCGGCGTCCAGCGGCGGTTGAGATCGCGGTCGACGTACCGGCGGCGCTCGACCAGCGCGCGCCGGTTGCCGGTCACGCCGATCAGCTCGCCGCGCAGCGGCACGTCGGCCTCGCGCAGGCGGGCGAGCACGCGCGAGATGGCCGAAAGACCAGCCGGCTCGTTGCCGTGGATCGCCCCGACGCACACGACCGTGGGCCCGGGGCGCCCGCTGCTGTAGCGCCCGAGCACGCGCGGGTGCGCGCCCGGGCCATCGGGGAGCGGAGACGGCGGCGCGCTACTGCTGAGCGTCACGCAGGTAGCTTTCGAGCAATTTGCCCGACACGTCAATCAGGTCGCGCTCGGTGATCACGCCGACCAGCTTGTCGCCCTCGACCACCGGCAGGCACGAGATGCCGCGCTCGCGCATCAGCTTCATCACCTCGAGCGTCGGCATCTCCGGGCCGATCGTCAGCGGGTTCTTGACCATCAGCTGGGCGACCGTGGCGTTGTCCTGGGCCACGCGGGACCCGCGGGCGACCATGCGGATCAGCGCCCGGTGCGACAGCAGGCCGACCAGCCGGCCCTCCTCGTCCTCGACGAGGATGTGGCGGATCTTCTTCCAGTCCATGATGTTGGCCGCGAGGTCGATGATGTCGCTCGGCTGGACCGTGAAGATGTCGGTCGACATGAACTGACCGGCCGTCTGATACGAGTCGCGCCACGTCTTCGGCTCGCCCTCGAGCCGCGCGGTCTCCCACGTGTGGACCGGCGCGCCGCTCTTCTGGTTGGCGAGCATCGCCGACGACAGCGTGCGGTAGCGGACGTCCGAGGTGCCCTGCTCGCCCATCGCGTGCAGCGAGTTGAGCATCCACTGCGCGCCGGTGGTGCCCTTGCGGACGCGCTCCTCGATGGTGCCGAGGTAGCGGTCGATGTCGCTGCCGTCGACCTTGACGTGCTGCAGGCCCCAGCGGGCCACCGGCAGCAGCTCGTTCAGGATCAGCTCCTGCGCCGACATCGTCCGGCCCTTCCACGACTGCTGGGCCTTGAGGCCGTCCCGCGCGGCGTTGAAGAAGTTGGACTTGGCGTCCTCGAAGGACATGTCCTTGAAGACAGGCCGCTCGTCCTCGGCGAGCGCCGCCATCATGCCGAAGAAGAACGCCGCGTTGGCGACCTCGTCGAGCACCGTCGGGCCCGACGGCAGCACGCGGTTCTCGATGCGCAGGTGGGCCTTGTCGCCGCTGATGCCGTAGCAGGCGCGGTTCCAGCGGTACACCGTGCCGTTGTGCAGGCGCAGCGCGCCGAACTGCGGGATCCCGCCGCGCTCGATCACCTGCATCGGGTCCTCGTCGATCGCGTTGGCGATGAGGATCCGGAAGCGGGCGATGTCCTCGCGGAAGATCTCGAGCACGCTCTGCTGGATCCACCCGTCGCCGAAGTGCACGCGCGGGCGGGCGGCGCGGTCGACCCGCATCTGCGAGCGGGTGTCGACCGAGCGCTCGAACAGGGCGATGCGCGTCTCGTGCCACAGGCGGTGCTTGAGCAGCACCGGCGAGTTGACCGCCGCGGCCAGGAGCGGCCCGGTGACGGCCTGGGCGAGGTTGTAGAACTTGGCGAACTCGCGCGGGCTGACCTGGAAGTGGACCTGGAAGCTGGTGTTGCACGACTCGAGCATCACGTTGTCGTGCGTCGTCTCGAGCTCCTCGATGCCGCGGATCAGCACGTGGAAGTCGTCGCCGCGGAGCCGCCGCAGGGTGCGGTTCAGCTCGAGGTAGCGCGGCTTGGGCGTCATGTTGTCGAGCCCGAGGTCGGCCTTGCGCAGCGTCGGCAGGATGCCGGTCAGCAGGATGTCGGCGCCGCAGTGGCGCGCGGCGTCGCGGGCGACCCCGACGACCTCGTTGAGCTCGTCCTCCATGCGGCGCAGGCAGGCGGCGTTGAACACCTGCGGCGACAGGTTGGCCTCGAGGTTGAAGCGCGCGAGCTCGGTGGTGAGGCGCGGGTCCTGGGCCCGCTCGAGCACCTCCATCACCACCGAGGCGGGACGCAGGCTGCGGTCGACGAGGAACATCTCTTGCTCGGCGCCGACCCGGCGCACGCCGGTCTCGAAGCGATCGGTCTCGAGCAGCCGCTCGAGCGCGACCACGTCGTCGAGGAGCTTCTTCATGAAATTGCGCAGCTGGTCGTCGTCGGACGTCGCGATGTTTTGTTCACCCATGGGCGTATCCGGCCGCAGGGTATCGCGGGTCGGATCGGCGGCCAAATTCGGATCGCCGGGTCTCGCGGGCCTCAAGCGCGAAGCGCGCGCAGAACAGCGTCACGCAGGGCCGTCACGTCGACGTCACGAACGGACCGACGATCTCAGCCACCGCCGCGGCCTCGTCGAGGTGCACGTGATGACCCCCGGGCACCTCGGCGAGCACGGCGCCGGCGAGCAGGGCCAGCCGCTCCTTCATCAGCGCCTCGTCGAACGTCATCCCCGGGACGGCGCGCACCACCAGAGTCGGGCACGTCACGGCGGTGAAGAAAGCCCGCACCTGCGCCTCCGTCAGGCGCTGACGCGAGGGCAAGCGCAGGCGGGGATCGGCCCGCCAGCGGACTCGACCCTCGTGGGTCTCGAGCCCGCGCCGCAGCAAGATCCGCGCCGAGTCGACGCGCATGCCCGTCGCGCTCGCCAGTCGCTGCGCGACCTGTTCGGCGTCCGCGTAACCACCGTGCTCGTCGCGGGCCCGCGCGGCCTGTTCGGCCTGCAGCGCCTCGCGCAGCTGCCTGGGCGCGGCCTCGTCGGGGTTGGTGAGCGGGCCGAGGCCTTCGAGCAGGACCAGCCTGGCGACCTGTTCGGGACATGTCCCGGCGAGCAGGGCCGCCACGCCGGCGCCGAGCGAATGGCCGACGACGACGCAGCGCGACCAGCCGAGGGCCGAGATCGCCAGCGACGCGTCGGCGACGTAATCGAGGAACACGTAGACACCGTCGGCGCGTCGCTGCGACAGCCCGTGACCCGCGAGATCGATGGCGACCAGGTTGACGCCGGAAAGCTGTTCGGCCAGCCGCTCGAAGCTCGCCGCGTTGTCGAGCCAGCCGTGCATCGCCAGCACCGGAACACCGTCCTCGGGCCCGAAGCACAGCGCGGCGAGTTGCACGCCGCCGATGTCGATGAGCCGCTCGCCGCGTGGTGGAAGCATGCGCGGGACGATGTCCGAATTGACAGCTGAACGCAACTAAGCGCGCACATCACGACGAGTCCGGGCGCGGATGACCTGTCCCTCGGGACATCTCGGCGACGGCCCTGCGAACGCGACTACGCATATTGACTCCGGCGGTCGTCTCATTCACCGTGAGGCCACCTGGACGATGGTAGATGTCCCGCCGAAGCGACGCGCGCGGGCCGACGCGGACAAGCAATCGCGTCGGCGCGCCCTGCTGTGCGCCGCCGCCGAGGCGTTCGACGAGATGCCGTACAACGCGGTCACGGTGGCCGACATCGCCCGCCGGGCGAACCTGGCCAAAGGGACAGTCTACCTCTACTTCGCGACCAAGGAGGAGCTGTTCCTGCAGCTCGCGCTCGAGCAGCTCGGCGAGTGGTTCGGCGAGGTGGAGTCCGCGCTGGTCGGCGACGGCGCGCCGCTCGGCCCCGAGGCGCTCTCGGAGCTGCTGGCCCGCTCGCTGGCCGGCCGGGTCCGCCTGGCCCGGCTGCTGGCGCTGCAGCACGGCGTGCTCGAGCACAACGTCGCGCCCGCGGTGGTGCTCGCGTGGCGGCGAAGCATGCTGGCGCAGATGCTGCAGACGGCCGCGCTGCTCGAGCGCTGCAGCCCGGCCATGCGACCCGGCGAAGGCCTGCGCTTCTTCCTCCACCTCCACGCCGCCGCCGTGGGCCTGCACCAGATGACCCACCCCGCCCCCGAGCTGGCGGCGACTCTGGCCTGCCCGACGCTCCTCCCGCTGCGCCTCGACTTCGCCGCGGCGCTGCAGGCCCACGCCGCCGCCCTGCTGCGCGGGCTCCAACCCGAGGACGCGCGCAGCGAGTGAGGCGCCGGGCACCTGTCTCTCGGGACAGCCTCATCGAGGCCGCCCCGCGCGGGCGATTCGGCCTGTCCCGCGAGACGACGGCCTCCGACTCGCCGACAGCCTCCTCGTGGCCGCCGCGCCGGTGAGCCCACGGCCCGAGCCGACGCTGCCTGTCCCTTGAGATCGCCGTCCTCGATCCGCCGGCCGCAACCGTGAGCCGGTCGACCTGTCCCTCGAGACAGCCACCCTTGGCTCGCCACGCGAATTCAGGCCATGTCCCTCGGGACAGCCACGCCGCCGGCTCGCAGCCCGCCGGCGGCCCGGCATCGGCCTGTCCCTTGAGACAGCATCGAGCGCGACGTCGCTTGGCGCCGCCGACCCGACCGCGCCCTCTCGCGCGAGTTCAGGCCATGTCCCTCGGGACAGCAACGCCGCCGGGTCGCAGCCGCCGGCGGCCCGGCATCGGCCTGGCCCTTGAGACAGCATCGAGCGCGCCGTCGCTTGGCGCCGCCGACCCGACCGCGCCCTCTCGCGCGAGTTCAGGCCATGTCCCTCGGGACAGCCACCCCGCCGGCTCGCAGCCCGCCGGCGGCCCGACATCGGCCTGTCCCTTGAGACAGCATCTAACGCGACGTCGCTTGGCGCCGCCGACCCGACTGCGCCCTCTCGCACGACCCGCGACAGGCTCGCAGCCGTCCGCCGCGCGCGGGGCTCGCCGCCCGACGAGCGGGCGCCGGCCGTCTGCGTTAGAGTCACCGGGCTTGCCCCCGCCGACCGCGTCCGACCCCCGCCCCGTCCGGCCGCGCGCGCGCCTGCCCGCGCGGGTGCTCGCGGGCCTCACGCTCTTCCTGGTCCTCGGGACATGTCTCTTCAGCCTGGCGGGCCACCTCGGCGCGCTCGACTGGCGGCTCGACCTCGCCAGTCACTTCCGCCCGTGGTACGCCGCCGCCGCCGCGCTCGCGCTGGTCCTGGCGGCGGCGCTCGGCCGGCGTCGCCTCGCCGCGGCGGCGGGCGTCCTGCTGCTGGCGGAGCTGTCGCAGGTGGCGCCGTTCTGGCTGGCGCGCCCGCCAGCGGCCGGCGAGCCGGCGCTGCGCCTGGTCCACTTCAACGGCCTGTCGAGCAACCCGCGCAAGGCCGAAGCGGTGACCTGGCTGGCCGACACCGGCGCCGACGTGGTGATCGTGCAGGAGGTCGACGCCGACTGGAGCGCCGCCCTGCAGGCCATGCCCGACCACGTCGCCCTCGAGTCGGCGCCGCGGGCCGACAACTTCGGCATGACCTTGCTCGTGCGCCATGACTTCAAGGACAGGGTCGTTCGGACATGGCGCGAAGACCTTGTCCCGCAGATCCCCGCCCTCGCCGCCGAGCTCACCGTCCGCGGGCAATCGATCGCCCTGCTCGCGGTCCACACCCTGCCGCCGGTCGGCCGCGACTACGCCGCGCGGCGCGACGCCCAGCTGGCGCGCGCGGCCGAGTGGGCGCGCGAGCAGCGGGACGCCGGGCGCGTGCCGGTGATCGTCGGCGACCTCAACGCCTCGCCGTTCAGCGCCCCGCTGCGCCGCCTGCTGGCCGAGGGCGGGCTGGTCGACTCGCAGCGCGGCTTCGGCCTCCAGGCCAGCTGGCCGGTGGGCCACCCGCTCCCGCCGATCGCCATCGACCACTGCCTCCACGACCCGGCCCTGGTGACCGCCGCCCGCGCGCTCGGGCCGGCGCTCGGCTCGGACCACCTTCCGGTCCGCGTCGACCTCGCCTGGCCCGCGGGGCCCTGAGGCTTCACCTGTCTCTCAGGACAGCCAGGCGATGCCTGCGAACGACCTGCCCCGAAGGGCATGTTCGGCTGTCCCTCGGGACAGCTCAGCCTCCGCCCATGACGGACGGGCACTCGGCGCGGGCGATGCTGCAGTCGGGGCCGGCCTCGATCTCGGCGTTCGGCGGCGTCTCCGCGTACTCGGCCATCTTCGAGCACGAGAACGAGCGCAGGCGGGCGGCGAAGCTGGCCCCGAACTCCTCGTAGCAGGCCTCGATCTCGCCGATCGTCGCCTGGCAGCTGGCCCAGTCGATGCCGAGGTCGCACTCTCCCTCGGGCTCGGGGTCGGGCTGGTTGGCGAGGCAGCCCTGGCGCAGCGTGTTGCAGGTGTCGACGCTGCCGTCGGCCGACAGCGCGTCCTGGATCGCCTTGAGGGTGCACATCGCGGCGGCGAAGTCGGCGTCCGACAGCACCTTCTCGCCGTAGGCGTCGGCGGCCTCGCAGAACTGGGCCTTCTCGTCGTCGGTGAGCTCGTCGCCTTTCTTGGCGCCGTCGATGCCGGAGTCGAGAGTGCCGTCGTCATCCTTGCACCCGCCGAGCGAGAGGCCGACGACAAGGAGAGTGGAGATGAGCCTGGACGCGGTGGTCACAGTCGCCCGTCTACCTCGAGCGCGCGGGGCCGACAAGCGCCGTTCGCCGGCCGTCTGCGGCCGGCGAGGCGTCTTGAGGGATCCAGGCCTCAGCGCACCGTCACGCGCGCGCCCTCCGAGCGGCCCCACACCTCGGGCATGTACATGGCCTCGGCGTGGGCCGGCGGCAGCGAGAACTCGCCGCGGCCGGTCGCGCGCAGGAACACAGTGTGGTGATGTGTCCCCGGGGGCAGGTCGTCGGCGAACACCACCACGCGATCGCTGCGCAGCTCCTCGAACGACGCCCACCAGCCGCGCGAGCCGGACAGCCTGGCGGCCGCCTGGCCCTTGCCGACGTTCTGCTGGACCGCCTCGAGCCCGGCCGGCAACGGGACCTCGATCGCTACGTAGCGGATCCGCGTGCGCGCGCTCAGCGTCAGGTCGATCGCCACGGCGTCGCCTATCGCTATCGGTCGCCCGCGCAGCGCCCCATCGGCGAGCCGCAGCTCGCGGCCGATCTCGAGCCCGTGCGCGCGCGCCGGCGGGTTCGGCTCGGCCGACGCCCACTCGGCCCCGAGCCGGTAGTACATGCGGCCCTGGCCCTGGCGCTGGAGGACCACGGTCAGCGGCGCGGCCGTCGTCACCGGCTTGTCGGCGCTCGCCGGCTTGAGGATGTCGGGCATCTTCGCGGTCGCCTCCTGGCCCTTGAGGTCGCGACCGAGGAAGCTGGCCTCGAAGACAGGTTTCGTCCCGACCCACGCGCGGCCGACGAAGTCGGGCGGCTCGGCCTCGCGGACGCGGGCGTAGTCGGTGATGGCGACCAGCGCGTAGGCGTTCTCCTGGGTGTTGCGCCACGCGCCGCCGATCCGCCGCTCGAGCAGGCCGCGGGCCAGCTTCTCGATCACCGCGTGCTCGGGCCGGACCCGCAGCAGCGCCGAGAGGATGATCGCGTCGCTGCGGCCGTCGGAGTGGAAGTACTGGCCGCCGGACCAGTCCTCGCGCTCGATCACGTGCGCAGTGGCCGGCAGCTCCTCGAGGTCGGCCAGCAGCTCCTGCGTCAACGTCGCCACCTCGGGCCGCTGCGGATCGCCGCGGTGCATCGCCATCAGCAGGAACGCGCGGGCGTAGGCCGGCAGATCGGCGCGGCGGACGAACAGCGCGTCGACGTGCTCGCGGTGATGATGGTCGGCCTCGGCCAGCACGTGCAGCGCCAGCGCGTGGCGCTCGAGCTCGCCGCGCCACCGCTGCAGCTGGTCCACCGGCGGCAGGCGGGACTCGAGGTCCGCGAGCGCCCGCTCGAGCGCGCGGGCGGGCACCGGGTGACCGGCCCGCGCCGCCAGGCCGAGCACCCACGTCGCGTAGCCGCTGGCGTACGGGTGCACGTCGGTGCCGCCGGGCCAGTAGGCGAACCCGCCGGTGCCGGTCTGCATCGACAGGATCCGCTCGACCCCCGCCTTGACGAACACCTGCGGGTCCTCGCGCAGCCCCAGCGGGTACGTCGAGTGCAGCGCCAGCAGCGAGACCACCGGCAGCAGTCGGCTCGCGGTCTGCTCGACGCAGCCGTACGGATACGTGAGCAGCGCGTCGGCGGCGTCCTCGAGCCCGCCGAGCAGGCTCGAGCTGGCCGACACCGACACCCCGCCGACGTCGGGCCGCACCGCGCCGGGCATCACCACCGGGATGGCGATCGCGCGGTCGTCGGCCAGGCTGCCGTACATCGCCACCTTCTCGGTCAGGGTGCGCTCGGGCGCGACCGGCAGCGCCAGCTTGATCGCGTCGCGGCCCGCGTCGCCCGCCCCCGCCCGCAGCGCCGCCCGCAGCTCGAGCTTGGCCTCGCCGGCCGCGTCGGCGCGGATCGTGAACGGGATCCGCACCTGCCCGCCGGCCGGGACCTCGACCTCGGCTGTCTTCTCAGACATGGCCACAAGGTCCTGTCCCTTCGTACCTGCATCATCGTGCAGCACCAGCTCGACCCGGGCCCGGCCGTCGACCGCGGTGAAGTTCTGCACGATCGCCGCGACCTCGGCCGCGTCGCCCGGGCGGAGCTGGCGCGGCGCGGCGGCGCGGACGATGAACGGCGTGGTCACGGTGGTGCGCGCGTCGCCGTGGCCGAAGCGGCCCGGCGCCGACTGGTCGGCCAGGCGCGCCGAGGCCAGGGCGAAGATCCGGAACGTCGTCAGGTTCTCGGGCAGCTGCGCCTTGGTGCGCGCCACCCCGTCGGCCCCGGCCGCGAGGTCGGCGAGGAACACCGGCGTGGTCTCGAACCGCTCGCGCGCCGCCGGGATCCCGGCGACCGAGCCCCCCATCACGGCGCCGCCGTGGCTGCTGCCGCCGGCGCCGTAGCCGTAGCCGTGGCCGTAGCCCCACAGGCCCGACAGCCACGGATCGTCGCGGACCGGCGTGTACGGCCACAGCACCGCGCGGTAGTCGTCGTACGAGCTGGTGCCGGCGTCGCCCCCGGGGAGGAAGCTCGGCAGCAGGTCGGGGAGCTCGTAGCCGGTCAACGCCAGCACCGCCTCGTCGACCGCCCACAGCGCCACGCGGCCCGCGACCGGCTCGCCGGCGGCGTCGCGCACGAACGCGGCCAGCTCGATCTTGTCGCCGGGCCCGGCCTTGGCCGGCGCCTCGACCCGCACCTGCAGCCGCCGGTGCTCGGCGGCCTGCGTCACGGTCGCCCGCGTGTTCTGCACCTCGGGCCGCTCGGGCCGCCGCTTGGGATCGATCGGCGCGACCACGAACGCGCGCAGGTGGACCTGCGGGGTCCAGCTGTCGTCGGCGGTGAAGCGGAAGCTCGCGGTGCCGACGTCGGCGCCGTCGAACGCGAACGGCTGGAACTCGCGCAGGCCCTTGCGATCGAGCACGAGCACGCCGCGCCCGCCCTTCCACGGCGCGTGCACTGCGACGTCCACGGTCTCGCCCGGGGTCACCTGCTGCGCGCTGGCCTCGATCGACAGCGTCTTCGGCTGCGGCGTCGGGGTCCACTTGGGCCGAGGCGCCCCCGACACCCAGAAGTGCCCCTCGGTCGCGACGTCCCGCCTGTCGGCCGTGCGCACCTCGACGCGCAGCTGGTAGTGGCCCTCCTTGAGCGGCGGCAGGTCGCAGCGGACGTCGTCGCCCTCGGCCGCGATCGCCAGCTCGCAGGTCTTGATCCGCTCGGTCTTGTCGACGGTCCCGTCGAACACCATGCGCCCGCCCTCGGCGCGCTCCTGCACCTCCGACCATGTCCTTTCGACCAGGACCTTCGCGCCAGCCACGGCCACCCGCTGGCCGGCGATGCCGACCGCGCGGATCGGGACGCCGACGCGATCGCCGGCGCGGCGGTAGCCGGGGGGCAGCGCCAGCGCCAGGTAGAAGTCGGCCGGGTGGACCTGGACCTGCGTCTCGGCGCCGATCGCCTGGTTGCTGGCGTCGCGGACCTCGGCGCTGATCGAGCAGCTGTGCGGGTACAAGGGCGAGCCGAGGTCGAGCGGGACCGCGGCCTCGAGGAAGCCCGGCTTGGCCGCCGGATCGGGCGACGTGCCGGTGCGCGGTCCGGCCGGCGCGCGGACGTTGTAGGGGATCGGCGTGCCGACCGCCCAGCTCGAATCGAGCCCGGGCGGGCGCCAGCGGTGCGGGCTGCAGCTGGCTCGATGCGTCATGTGCACGATCGGCACCGCCCCGCCGAAGTAGTAGTTGGCGGCCACGCGCAGGCCGGCCTTGTCGCCGGCCAGCACGTCCGGCGCGGCGACGCTGGCCGTGACCTGGAACTCGGGCACCCGGTAGTCCTCGACCTTGACGGTCGCCCGCGCCTCGGCGCCGAGAACCGTCGCGGTCAGGTGGTACGAGCCCAGCGCGGCCTCGGCCGGCAGCTCGAGCTCGGCCCAGTACTTGCCCTCGGAGGTGGTCTTGACCGTGCGGGTCGCCACCTCGCCGCCGCGCGGGTCGGTGAGGACGAACTTCGCCTCTGTCTTTTGGGCCAGGTGCTTCAGGCCGCTCTTGCGGTGCGGCGTCTCGATCGCGGCCCAGGCGACCACCTTGACCTTCTCGCCCGGGCGGTAGGCCCCGCGGTCGGGGACGATGCGGGCGATCACCCGCTCGTGCGGCGCGAGGTCGGCCTTCAAGCTCTCGGCGGCGGGCACCTCGCCGGCGGCGATGGCAGTGCGGTCGCCGGCGGCCGGATCGACGATCACCAGCCGCTGCGCCTGCGAGCCCTCGCCGGCCTTGACGACACCTTTGGCCATGTACTCCGAGACAGGTGGCAGCGCGAGCAGGCCGTTCGCGTCGGTCGTGCCGAGCGCGCGCGTCGTCAGCTTTTCGTCGACCGTCACCAGCCGCGCCACCGCGGCCCCGGCCACCGGCGTGCTGTCGGACAGGCGCAGCACCTGGACCACCGCGCGGGTCGGCGAGTCGATCACCACCGGCCCGAGGTCGGTCACGCGGTACAGCCCGCGCACCGCGTCGGGCCGCCCGCGGTGCGCGTTGGCCGTGAGCTCTCCGGGCGACACCTCGACCAGCACCGCCCCGCGCTTGCCGCCGACGAGCTCGCCGACGTCGAGCGCGATCGAGGCCCAGCCGCCTGCCCCCTTCGGCTCGAGCGCGATCGTCCGCTCGGTCGCGTCGGCGGGCACCGGCAGGCCCTGCCACGCCTGCCGCGCCAGCTCGAGCTCGTCGACCACCGCCGCGCGCACCCGCACCGATTTGAGGAAGCGCGCCTCGATCCCGACGGTCTGCTTGCGCCCCGGCAGCAGCGTGCCGTGCTCGCTCGACAGCGACAGCTCGGGCCGGCGCTCGAACACCACCGAGCGCTTGAACCCGCCGGGGAGCGTCTGGCCGTAGATGTCCCGCAGGCCAGGTGCGATCGAGACCGTGTACGTGGTGCCGGGCACGAACTGCCCGAGGATCTCGATGTCGGTCCCGCCCGACTCGCCGTACGCGTCCGAGACCTCGATGTTCAACGACTTCGGCCGCGGGCTGATCGAGACCTGCTTCGCCTGGGCCTCGCGCACCGGGTTGCGCAGGCCGATGTGGATCGGCTCGAGCCCGCAGCGGGTCGCCTCGCCGCACGGCAGCGAGACCACCGCCTGCGGGCTGTATGTCTCGAAGGACATCTCCCACGGCGTGTCGAGCGGCAGCTTGCCGCGGCGGCCGACCAGGCCCGGTGTGACGGCCAGCACCACCTCGCTGTCGCCCGGCCACAGGCCCTGCGCGCGCACCGTGTAGTGGCGCCCGCGATCGTTGCGGCCGTCGTAGCCGTAGTATTCGGCCTCCTCACGCTCCGCGGCGGTGGATTCGCGGATCTGCAGCTGCACCGGCGCCGGCTTCGCATCTTCTCGAGCGAGCGGCCGTGCGGTCGCCGTGAGGTGCGCGCGGACCTCGGCGAGCGTCGTCGGGTGATCGAAGCTGACGACGAACGGCGTGTCACGGCGCGTGGCCGGCAAATCCCGCTGGTAGCGGTGGAGCGGCTCGGCCCCGACCGCCTGCGGCCTGGGCGTCTCGAACGTCCACTCGACCCCCTGGGCCAGCCGCTGACCGTCGAGTCCGACCAGGCCGGGGGCGAGGCGCGCGGTGTAGGTCGTGGCGTCCTGCAGCTCGTCGTCCGGGTAGAACACCAGCAGGTCGGGGGTCTGGAACGCCGCCGTGCCCGGGATCGGCGGGTCGAAGGAGAGGAAGCGGGAGACGTCGGCGATCGGCTCGCTGCCGAGCGCGACCACCGGTTGGTTGAAGCGCACCTTGATCGCGGCGCCGCCCGCGGTCCTTCCCTGCGGCGAGTAGTCGGCGACGGCGAGGGGTGCGCCCGCGGGGACCTGCGGCGGCGCACCCGGACGATCGACGAGGGCCGCGGGATCGAAGGCCGCGAGCATGTCCGCGTCGGGCAGCGAGGGCTCGGGATCCGCCGGGCCGGAGTTCTTGCACGCGAGCAGCGCGGCGACGAGGGCGGCGGACGACGAGATGCGCGGGGTCATACGAGGCCGCCCTGAGACGGCTCGAATCGGCGAATGTTCCCGGACGCGCGGACCCGCGACACGCACCTTCGGACATGTCGAAAAGGACAGTTGATTCGGCCGTCCGCGAGCCGGCGAACCCGCCGCCGGGCGGCCACACCGCTGCACTTGCGGCTGGGTCAACATCGCACACGCTGCGAGTCGACCCGCGAGGGGCGAGACCATCGGCCTGTCCGGCCGCGCCCCCTCGCTATGCGCAGGAGTAAAAGCGATGTCGAGCAATCGAGGTAAGGGCCGCGGCGACGCCCGCGGATTCGCAGGTATGGACCCGGACAGGCAGCGCGTGATCGCCAGCCGCGGCGGCGAGACCGTCAGCCAGGACCGGCAGCACATGGCGACCATCGGCCGGCGAGGCGGAGCCGCGGTCAGTCAGAACCGCGAGTACATGGCGATGATCGGCCGCCGCGGCGGCGAGGCCGTCAGCCAGAACCGCGAGCACATGGCGATGATCGGCCGTCGCGGCGGCGAGACCGTCAGCCAGGACCGCGAGCACATGGCCGAGATCGGCCGCGAGGGCGGGCACCACTCGCACGGCAACGGCAGCCCGACCCATAGCGTACGCGAGCACGAGGACGAGCCGCACGAGCCGGAGGCGCAGGACAGCGGATCTGGCCTTTAGGCCATATCACTGCGACGAGGCCGCGATCGCGGCCGCGAAAGCGCACATGTTAAGTGAAAGCTTGACACGCGCGCGCCGCTTCGGGCTTCATTCCGGCAGCCCGCATGCGTCCCCTCGCTCTGCTCCGGTACGCCGCCGCGCTACTCGTGCTCGTCACCGGCGGGCGGGCGTGGGCCAACCCGCCGGCGCCGGTGCTGCCGAAGCCGAGCGGGCCGCCGCCGCCGCCGCCCGCGTGGATGCCCGCGGGCGAGGCCGGGCGTCAGGCCGAGGTGCCGGTCGGCAAGGCGCTGTGGCGACCCGGCAAGGGCATCGAGCTGGCCACCGAGGATCGCCGCTTCACCATCAACTTCAACATGTGGGCCCAGCTGCTGGCCACTGTCCGGCGCGAGGCCATCCCCGCCGCCGGCATGGAGCCCTGGTCGAGCAGCCTCGAGTTCAGGCGTGCGCGCCTGATCCTCTCCGGCAACATCTTCAGCCCGTACGTCGGCTACTACGTGCACCTGATGTTCGCGCCGAAGGACCTCGGGTTCAAGGACGGCACGCCGCGGCGCCCGCCGATCTTCCAGTGGTACACGACGTGGACCCGCTACCGCCACGCCAACGTCCAGGCCGGCTTCTTCTTCGTGCCGTACGCGCGCCAGCGCATGGCGCCGCTGGCCAAGCTGCAGATGGTCGACAACTCGTCGGCCAGCTACGAGTTCACGCTCGACCAGGACATCGGCGTGCAGGTGAGCTCGCCCGACGTCGCCGGCCTCGGCAAGCTGCGCTACTTCGCCGGCGTCTTCATGGGCGAGGGCTACGACTACTACAAGGCCAGTGACTTCGGCCTGACGTACATGGCCCGCGTCGACTACCTGCCCTTCGGCATGTTCGACGACTACAGCGAGGCCGACTTCGAGCGCAAGGCCACCCCGCGCCTCGCCATCGGCGCCGCTTACGCCTTCAGCGACCGCGACCACCGCACCCGCGCCATCAGCGGCACCGCCTTCGCCGACGGCGGCACCATGCGCAGCAACAACGTGACCGTCGACGCCATGTTCAAGATCGCCGGCATGTCGCTGCTGCTCGACTTCTACTGGCGGCAGGGCTGGCGCCTGCCGGGTGACGCAAAGGACATGTTCGGAGAGCCAGTCGCCGTCGAGGCCGCCCGCAACGGCGTCGGCTGGACGGCGCAGATGGGCCTCTTCATCCCGCGCACCCGCCTCGAGCTCACCGCCCGCTCGTCCGGCGTGCGCCCGTCGCGGCGCACCGAGACCAGCCTGGGTCGCCTCGACGAGTACGGCGCCGGCCTCAACTATTACTTCTACCGCCACTCGCTCAAGCTGCAGTTCGACTACTTCCGCCAGTACGGCCCGGGCCTGCCCGCCGGCGTCGCCGACCAGATGCGGCTGCAGCTGCAGGCCGGCTTCTAGCGCGACCGCGGCGTCTCGAGCGATCCGCCACGCCAGGCCGCGTCACTCGCCGGAGGAGCGAGATGCTTCCTCGCCTCGCCGCTCCGGCCCGACGGCTCGCCACCGCAGGACCCCGCGAGACGCCCCGGTCGCGGCGCGAGCGAGCGGCCGTCCGCTCGTCCCGTTCGCCGCCGGCGGCAGGCCTCGCAGCCACGGGCGCGATCGGGCGGCCGCGGGCGGCGAGCCGGACATGGTATCGTGCCGCGGCCATGAGGTCCGTCCCGCTCGCGCTGTTCGTCTCGTTCCTCGTCGGCTGCGGCGGCGAAGCCCCGCCTCCTGCCCCGGCCCCGGCCCCCGCCCCCGCGCCGGCCCCCGCCCCCGCGCCCGAACCTCCCCCGCCGCCGACCGGCCGCGCGTTGCTGGTCGCCAGCGAATTCGGCCTCTCGCCGCTCGCCTGCTTCCTCGACGCGAGCAAACAATTCGCCGGCGGCGCCGACTGCCTCGATCTCGCCCCCGTCGGCGCCGAGGTGTGGTTGATGAGCGGCGCGGCCGCGAAGGTCGTGGGCCGCGCAGTCGCTGCCTGTCCCGGGGTCACCACACCCGAGCCCACGCTCGTGATCGACGCCCCAGGCGAGGCCCTTCGCGGCGACGCCGTCGTCCCGGCGGGCCTCAAGGACGCGCTGATCTACGTCACGCCGACCCCGCCGCCCGAGGTCGACCGCGACGCGCCCAAGGAGCTGCGGGCGCGGATCGCCGAGGCCATCGGCGCCGCTGCACCTGGCCTCAAGGCCATCAAGCCGCGCATCGATCAGCGCGCCAGCCTCGACCTCGACGGCGACGGCGTCCCCGACGAGGTCGTCGCCGCGGTCGTCCCCGATCCCAAGGACGCCGAGGCCGATTTCCGCTTCAGCGGCCTGTTCCTCGTCCCGCCCGCCGGCGCCCCGGTGCTGCTGCGCTCGCGCGCCGACACCCGCGAGCGCTACGCCCTGCTCGGCGCCCTCGACCTCGACGGCGACGGCCCGCGCGAGCTCTACCTCAACACCTACGGCGACGACGCCTTCTCGCTGTCGCTCGAGGCTCGCGGCCCCGACGGCCTCCAGACCCTCGGCCGCTGGGCCTGCGGCTGAGCCCTCCTCCCTTGTCCTCGAGGACATGTCCTTCCGGAAATGTCCTCTTGAACATGTCACTTCCACCACCTTCGAACCGCCCGCGCCGAGGAGCCATGACCGACGACCCGAAGCCCCTGTCCCTCGCGCTCGCGCCCGCCGAGGTCGTCGTCACCTACCGCGAGGGCGGCGTCCTCGAGCTGCGCTCGCCGCAGCCGCTGCGGCCGTACCCGGCGACGCTGGCGGCCGCGCTGCGCCGCTGGGCCGACGAGGCGCCCGAGCGGGTGCTGTTCGGCGAGCGCCGCGACGGGCAGCTGTTCGAGCTGACCTACGGCGAGGCGTGGGCGAAGATCCGCCGGCTCGGCGCGGCCCTGCTGGCGCGCGGGCTCACGGCCGCGCGCCCGCTGCTGCTGCTGTCCGACAACAGCGTCGACAACGCCCTGCTGCAGCTGGCGGCCATGTACGTCGGCGTGCCGGCGGTCCCCGTCTCGCCGGCCTACAGCCTGGTCTCGCAGGACCTCGAGAACCTGCGCCACATCGCCGCCCAGGTCGAGCCCGGCCTGGTGTTCGCCACCGACGGCGCCCGCTTCGCCCGCGCGCTCACGGCCGTCGGCGCCCCGGCGGTGGTCGGCCGCGACCCGGGCTCCGCCCACGCTGTCCTTTCCGACCTGCTCTCCGAGACATGCTCCTTGGAGCACGCCGACGCCGCCCACGCCGCCACCGGCCCGGACACCGTGGCGAAGATCCTGTTCACCTCGGGCTCGACCAGCCGGCCCAAGGGCGTGATCAACACCCAGCGGATGCTGTGCTCGAACCAGCAGGCGATCGCCCAGTGCTGGCCGTTCCTGCGCGCGCACCCGCCGGTGCTGGTCGACTGGCTGCCGTGGCACCACACCTTCGGCGGCAACCACAACTTCAACATGGCGCTCTACCACGGCGGCTCGCTCTACGTCGACGAGGGCAAGCCGGCGCCCGGCCTCATCGAGCGCACCGTCGACAACCTGCGCGCGGTCCCGCCGACCCTCTACTTCAACGTCCCGCGCGGCTTCGAGGTGCTGCTGCCCTACCTCGAGCGCGACGAGGACCTGCGCGAGCGG
Source organism: Nannocystis punicea (assembly GCF_026965555.1). Lineage (GTDB taxonomy): Bacteria > Myxococcota_A > Polyangia > Nannocystales > Nannocystaceae > Nannocystis > Nannocystis punicea. The sequence continues at coordinate 7,570,216 of NZ_CP114040.1, forward strand.
TTCTTCTCGCGCCTCGACGTCATCTTCTACGCCGGCGCCGCCCTGCCGCCCAACCTGTGGGCCCGCCTGGCCGCGGTGGCCGACAAGGCCGGCGCGGCGGGGCGCGTGCTCATGACCTCGGCGTGGGGCTCGACCGAGACGTCGCCGCTCGTCACCAGCGTGCACTACCCGATCGACCACGCCGGCGTCATCGGCCTGCCCGCGCCCGGCTGCGAGCTCAAGCTGGTCCCGCGCGAGGGCAAGCTCGAGCTGCGGGTGCGCGGGCCCAACGTCACGCCCGGCTACCACCGCGAGCCCCGGCTGACCGCCGACGCCTTCGACGACGAGGGCTACTACTGCATCGGCGACGCCGGCCGCCTCGCCGACCCCGCCGACCCGCGCAAGGGCGTGGTCTTCGATGGCCGCGTCGCCGAGGACTTCAAGCTCACCAGCGGCACATGGGTCAGCGCCGGCGCCCTGCGGGTCGCCTTCATCGCCGCCGCCGCGCCGCTCGTGCAGGACGTCGTCGTCGCCGGCGAGGGCCGGGCCGCCGCCGGCGCGCTGGTGTTCCTGAACCCGGACGGCTGCCGCGCCATCGCCCCGGATGTCCCTGCGGACAGGTACGCCGCCGACCCGCGGATCCGGGCCCACCTGGCCGCCGCGCTGGCCGCCCACAACGCCGCCAACCCCGGCAGTAGCAGCCGCAAGCTCGCCGCCGCCGTCGTCCTCGCCGAGCCGCCCGCGATCGACGCCGGCGAGATCACCGACAAGGGTTATATCAATCAGCGCGCGGTCCTCCGCCGCCGCGCCGCCGACGTCGCCCGCCTCTACGCCAGCCCCCCGGACCCGGCCCGCATCGACCCGGCCTGAGCGACTGTCCTTGAAGACATGCCCTCGGGGCCAGCCTGGAAACATCGCGACCCAGAGTGCTGCCCCCAGGGACAGATAGCGACCTCGGCGGCTCCGCGAAAAAGGCGCGGATCGGGCTCACTCGCGAGCGACGCGCGAGGCGGCCGGCGCGGCGAGGACGAACGAGGCAGCGCGGATGGCGGGTCGCCGCACGTCTGCCGCGACCCCGGGAATTTCGAGCGGCGCCCCGCCACGCCGGCCGCATCGCTCGCCAGCCCGTCGGCTGCTCGAAATGCTCCCGCCGCGGCACTAGCCGGTCTGCGCGGCCGCATGGTACCTTGCGCGCCGGAGTCACCGTTCCGCAGTGAGCACTCCCCGCGAGAAACCGCTCGAGCCGACCGCCGCCGTCCCGCAGTTCTCCCGCACCTACCAGCGGCTCGGGCGCGTCAACCTGCGCGTCCTCGAGGGGCCCGATCGCGGCAAGGAGTTCCACGTCGACCTGTCCGATCGGCGGCTCATCACGGCCGGGCGCGACGAGGTCAACGACATCGTCCTGACCGACACCCACGTCAGCGGCAACCACTTCCAGATCGCCGTCACCCCGCGCGGCCTGTTGCTGCGCGACCTCGACAGCACCAACGGCGTCCACGTCGGCGACGTGCGCGTGCGTGAGGTCTGGCTGACGGCGCAGACCGTATTTCGCGCCGGCCAGTCGACCTTCCGCCTGCTCGGCACCGACGACGTCCAGATCGCGCTGCCGCTGATCGACCGCTTCGACGAGCTGTACGGCCGCAGCGCCGCCATGCGCGAGCTGTTCTCCACCCTCGAGCGGCTGGCCACCCGCGGCGATCGCCTGCGCGTGCTGATCGGCGGCGAGACCGGCACCGGCAAGGAGCTGGTCGCGCGCGCGCTGCATCACCGCTCGTCGCGGCGCGCCGGCCCGTTCATCGTCCAGGACTGCACCGCCATCCCGCGCGAGCTCGCCGAGGCCGTGCTGTTCGGCCACAGCAAGGGCGCCTTCACCGGGGCCGTCGGCGACCGCCCCGGCAGCTTCGAGGAGGCCGACGGCGGCACCATCTTCCTCGACGAGATCGGCGAGCTCCCGCTCGACCTGCAGAGCAAGCTGCTGCGCGTCATCCAGGAGGGCGAGGTCGTGCGGGTCGGCGAACGCAGCCCGCGCAAGGTCGACGTGCGGGTCCTGTGCGCCACCCACCGCGACCTGCGGGCGATGGTCGCCGAGGCCCGCTTCCGCCAGGACCTGTTCTTCCGGATCGCCGACGTGCGCGTCGAGGTCCCCAGCCTGCGCGAGCGCGAGGACGACGTCCTCCTGCTCGCCGAGCTGTTCCTGCGCCGCTGCGCCGGCGCCGGCGAGCCGCGCACCCTGTCGCAGTCGGCCCGCGCCGCGCTGCAGGCCCACACCTGGCCCGGCAACGTGCGCGAGCTGAAGAGCGTCATCGAGCGGGCCCACGTCATGGCCGACGGCCCCGAGATCACCGCCGACGATCTGTCGCTCGCGCCCGAGGCCAGCGCGCGCCGCGTCGTCGTCCACGACGGCCTCTTGCTGCTGCCGCACGACCGCGCCGTCGACGAGTTCGAGCGGCTCTACTTCACCAGCCTGCTCGCCCAACATCCGACCAAGGCCAAGGCCGCCCGGGCCGCCGAGATGTCGGGCGAGGGCCTGCGGCAGGCGCTCAAGCGGCTGCAGATCCGCGGCTGACGTCGGCGCGCGATCTCGCCGCGCTCCGCGCCGGAGCCGCGTGAGGCCGATCCTCCGCGGCGACGGCCTCGACGTCGCCGCGGCCTCGCGCGCGGCGATTCACGCGCGATTGCTTGACAGGCGGAGGGGGTCCGCACCACGCTCCGCGCGATGCATCCTTGGCACGACATCTATGTCGACGAAGGCCAGCTCCCCCACGTACCGGCGGTGATCGAGGTCCCGCAGGGCAGCAAGAACAAGTACGAGGTCGACAAGGAGACCGGCTTCCTCCGCCTCGACCGCGTGCTGTTCAGCGCGGTGCACTACCCCGCCAACTACGGCTTCATCCCGCGCACCTACTGCGACGACGGCGACGCCCTCGACATCCTGGTGCTGCAGCAGAGCCCGGTGCACCCGCTGTGCATCGTCACTGCCCGACCGATCGGCGTCATGCGCATGCGCGACGACAAGGGCATCGACGACAAGATCGTCGCCGTCAGCACCCACGATCCGTGGTTCAACGAGTACACCGACCAGTCGCAGCTGCCCCACCACGTCATGCGCGAGGTCCGGCGCTTCTTCGAGGACTACAAGATCCTCGAGAACAAGACCGTCGTCATCGACGACATCCTCGGCACCGCCGAGGCCCTGGTCGTCATCCGCGAGGCCTTCGAGCTGTACAAGCGGCTGCGCCGCGGCGAGCTCCACAACAAGTAGTCGCAAGAGACATGTCCTGCGGGACATGTTTTTCGCGCCAGCGCGTCGGGCCTCACGGCTTGGCGCGCTTTCGCGCGTCTACCCGCAAACGCCGACGATGCGTCTTGTATGTTTTAACGGAAATATTATCGAATGCATTGGTCGCTTTGGCCGTTTTTGACCACCCTCGTCGGCTGTACTCTCCAGCTTTCGCCCTCCGACGCCGTGTCCTCGACGTCGAGCGGGAACACGCCTGGCGCGAGCACCACGACCGGGACCACCACCACCGCGGGCACACCGACGACCGGTATCACCAGCACGACGACCGGCGCCGACGCCAGCAGCAGCGCCGCCTCGACCAGCGACGGCGGCAGCTTCCTCGCGCCGCCTCTCCCCGACGGCGGCGGGCCCGTCGATTGCGACGTGTTCGCCCAGGACTGTCCCGAAGGACAGAAGTGCGCCTGGTCCAGCTCGTACGAGCAAGGCAGCTTCTGTTTCCTGCTGGACCGGGATCCGCAGCAGCTCGGCGAGCCATGCACGTTCGTGCCCGACCCCGAGTACAGCTGGATCTCGGGCCAGGACGACTGCGACAAGTCCCTGATGTGCTGGCCGAACGGCGACGGCTACCACGGCCTGTGCGTGGCGATGTGCATGGGCAGCTACGAACAAACGCACTGCCCCGAGGGCTCGATATGCACCGGCGGTCGCACGCACTGGCACTGCGTCCAGGTGTGCGACCCGCTGGTGCAGGACTGTCCGCTCGGGTTCCGCTGCAGCCTGGAGTACGGGGCGTACGACTTCGCGTGCATCCCCGACTCCGCTCCTCCGCACGCCGGGCCCGGAGAGCCGTGCACGGGGGACCTGGACTGCGCTCCGTCGCTCGCCTGCATGAGCGCCAGCGACGTCCCGGGCTGCGCACCGGGCAGCTTCTGCTGCTCCAAGATCTGCGCCCTCGACGACCCCGCCTTCGATTGTGAGCTGCCCGGGCAGACCTGCCAGGACGTGAGCGACGAATACGGAGGGTGGCCCGCGGGGGGCGGCGCCTGCGCGCTGGAGCCGTAGGCGCCTGCCCTGCGCGGACCCGCCGGTCGGCGCGGCGAATCAGGGCACCCGCCGACGATGTCCGCACTGGCCGGACTCCGCTCATTCACTCGCCGACGATTCGCGCAGAGTGCCGCGATTCACCGGCGCCTCCGAAATGCGGGCACCTGTCCGGCGAGCTCTCCTGACAAATGGACGATTCGCCAGAGCGGCCGCTGCCCCCGGACGCGTCTGGCGGTGACGAACGTCCGCGAGCCGCTCGCGTCGGCGGCGCCGCCGGGCCACGATCGCCGCGCCACGCTTGCATCTGCGAGCGCTCGGTGAACGCGGACCGGTGACTCGTCGCGGACCTCGCTACGCCTGACGATCGCGCGTAGGCCTCGCGCCGACCTCGACCGGAACCACCGCGTCCGCTACCGTCTCGCCACTTGCAACCGACCTCCGGCCAGGACACCGCCAGGGCCGTCGCCGCCCTGCTCGTCGTGCAGCTGCTGTTCGGCACCCACTACAGCGCGGCGCGCGAGATCACCGCGTACCTCGACCCGATCGCCTGGACCGCGATCCGCCAGTTCGGCGGCGCCGTGCTCCTCGTCGGCGCCGCGCTGGTCCTGCGCAAGGCCTGGCCGCGGCGCGGCTGGGGTCTCCTCGGCGTGCTCGGCCTGCTCGGCGTGGTCCTGAACCAGCTGCTGTTCAACGCCGGCATCCAGCGCTCCACGGCCGTCCACGGCGCGCTGGTCATGGCCACGGTGCCGGCGCAGACGCTCGCGCTCGGCGTGCTGCTCGGGCAGGAGCGGCTGACCCGGCGCAAGCTCGTCAGCGTCGCGCTCGGGGCCGTCGGCATCGCCGCCCTGTTCGGCGTCGACCAGCTGGCCGTCGGGACAGGCGCCTGGCTGCGCACCCGCGACGGCCAGATCGCCGCCCGCTTCAGCGACACCGTCCTGTGCGGCGACCTCCTGATCTTCGGCAACGCCGCCGCCTACTCGGTGTTCCTCGCCCTGTCGAAGCGGGTGTCGGAGACGACCGACCCGCTGATCCTCTCGGCCGCGATCTACGCCTGCTCCTTGCCGATGATCGCCGTCGTCGGCGTGCCCGCGCTCCTCGCCGTCGACCTCGCCGCCGTCCCCGGCCACGTGTGGCTGCTCGGCGCGCTCGTCATCGTCGGCCCGACCGCCGTCGCCTACATCCTCAGCCTCTACGCCCTGCGCCGCCTGCCGACCTCGCTGGTCGGCCTGTTCATCAACGTCCAGTTCATCATCGCCGCCGCCACCGCCGCGATGTGGCACGGCGAGCGCCTCGACGACCGCACCGTGCTCGCCGCGGCGGCGGTGCTGCTCGGCCTGTCGCTGCGCTTCGTACCCGAGCGGAGGGCGCCACCGAGCTGAACTACGGGACATGCCCGATAGCGCATGTCACGCCGGACATGTCCCCTGCGGCATGTCCGCAAGTCCAGGACAGTACTGCGCGCTCGAGTCCGCGCGTCAGGGCCCAAAATTGGACGGCAAATTGGACGGGGGCGGCCCGAGCACCATTGCCCGGGCCGCCCTTGGTGCGCCTCGTCCAAAAACTGTGGGCTCGCTCAGGGCGTGGCGTCGGTCACCAGCTCGGCGAGGACCCGCGAAGGCCGCGGGCGGGCCGGGTGGACGCGGTCGCGCACGCACGACCTGGCGGCATTGCGACGAGCTGTCCACGGAGTCAGGTCGGGGGTGTTGGCGCCGGCTTCACGCGGCGGAGTGGCGGGGCGGGCCACCGCGGGGCTGTGCGCGAGCCCCGGGGCCTCTTGCCCTGGGCGGCCGCGCCAGGGCTTGCGCTTGCCCTTGCGGCCGGTGGTGCTAGCGGTCTCGGCCTTGGCGGCGACCTCGTTGCGACGGGCGAGGTACTTGGCGACGGCGATCGAGCGATGACACTCGCCGAGGGGTGCTGCGTGCCGTTGCCTGGGGAAGTTGCGAACACCGGGGCGGCCCGAGGGAGGAGCGGCTCCGAGCGTGCTGCTCGGCCGGGCGAGCGAGCGGAGCGGCTGAGGGGCCTGCGCAGTGTTGCCCAGAATCTTGGGGGGGCAGCGGCGGCTTCTCGTTCGCATCGGCTGTTTCATGGAGCAGCTTCCATGGTGACGCCGCGGTCGATTCCGCGAGCGGCTGTACGGCCGGACTATATGCACACTGGTTCGCTTTCGGTACTCGGAAAGCGCAGGCCGTCGCCGACCCCGCCGACACCGACCGCCGGGCCCGGCGAGGCGCCCGTCCCGGGGTGGACACCGATCCCACCCGATGCGCGCTAGCGTGCCCTGAAGGCACGAATTCGCCACAATTGGATCTGTGGATAAATCTGCCAGCAGAGATCGGTTTCGTCCTTCGGACAACTGTCACATTGTAGTTTTTGTAAGGGGCAACACAATCACGGCAGCAGCCGACGGCGCGTCTGCGCTCGTCCTCGCGTGGCGTGCAGCGGCTCACGGTGGATCACTCCCTCCTCCGGATCACCGACGGGGTGTCGCGGGCTGCGGGGCCTCCGCCAATGCGAGCGAGAACTCGAGCTCGGCCGGCGACACCGCGGCCGCGACGACGCGGGCCCGGTAGTCGACGCCGAGGATCTCGAACTCGATCGCGTCGGCGACCGACTCGCTGATCGTGAAGGTCTGACGGCCGAGTCCGGAGAACCACACCGCCGCGCGCACCCGCAGCGCGCCGGTCACCTCCTCGAGCGTGCCGTCGGCGACGTCCACCGCCAGCTCGCCGCCGCGGGCCCCGACCTTCGGCGTGCCGCCGAACGTGAGGCGGGCGCAGGTGCCCTCGGTGCTCCACGCGTGGACCTTGAGCGGCCGCTCGCCCGCCCGCCAGTCGACGCCGGCGACCAGCTCGCCGCGCGGGTCGGGGGCGCCGTCGCGGTTGTAGCGCTCGGGGATCTGGCCGCTGGCGATGGCCCGGTTGGCCAGCGCCGCCGCCACTCCGCCCGACATCCGCAGGCCGACCAGGCGGGCGTCGCTGCCCGCGGGGCGAGCTGTCCCCGAGGACAGGGCCGCGGCCGGCAGCGCCGCGTGGGCCCACAGCTCGAGGTCGGCCGCCCCGCTCTTCAGCTCGATCTTCGTCAGCGGGACGTCGCCGAGGTCGATCTCGACGTCGACCAGGTCGTCTGTCCCTTGGAGCAGGTTGTCGCGGATCTGCGGCCAGCGCCCGCCGACCAGCTCGCGCAGGAAGGTCTCGGCCAGCGCCTCGACCTGCTCGCGCCCGACCAGCGCGCGCGCGGCCCCGGGCACGATCGACAGCAAGAACTCGGCGAACCGCTTGCGCTCGGCCGGCGGCAGGCTCGGCCTCACCTCGCGCAGGTCGGCGGCGCCGAGGCGCAGGCGCACGCTGCCCTCGCGCGGGTCGAGGCGCGGCGCGATCACTGCGTCGAGCTCGAGCGCGGTGACCGGCTTGCCCTGGCTGGTGAGGGCCACGGTCACGCGCGCGCCCACGCTGCCGGCCGGGGCCGGGCGGAACGCGACGCTGCGGATCGCCACCGCGAGCGATCCGAGATCGACCGGACCGAGGTCGGGCAGCGGCAGCCGCACTTGTGGCATTCCGGCCAGCGAGCGCTGCACGCTCTGGCTCAGCGTCGCGTAGGGCACCGCCAGCGCCAGGTGCGGCCCGGGCGTGGCCGCGCGGCGGGTGAACGCGGCGCGGTCGGCCTGCACCTTGGAGCAGACCGAGCTCGCGCAGCCGGCGGGCGCGAGCAGCAGCGGGATCAGCGGGGCGAGGACGAGGCCGAGGCCGGGGGCGGGACGAGCGCGCATGTGGGCCCAGTCTATCGGTCTCGACAGGTATAGTGGCGCGGTGTCGATCGGCAGCGTCCTCGTCCTCCTCGTCGCCCTCGGGGTCGTGGCCCTCGATGTCGCCGTCGCCTCCTCCTGGACCGGCCTCGTCATCGTGTTCGGCATGGCCGGGGTCACCCTCGCGGTCGCCGAGGAGGTGAGGCAGATGATCTTCGCCCGCCGCAAGGCGGCCGGCATCGCCGGGGTGCTGTGGTTCGAGGTCTCGCTGCTCCTCGCCCTGCTCGGCTTCCTGCTCGCGCGCACCCTCGCGCTCACCGGCCAGTTCGGCGGCACCCTCGAAGCCAGCGGGGTCGCCGCCCTCAAGACCTACGACCTCGTGTTCGCCACTCTGGCCGCGGTCGCCGGCGGCCTGGTGATCGCCCCCGAGCGCACGGGACATGTCCTTTTAAACATGTCCCAGAGGCCAGCCATGATGCTGATCGGCAGCTTCGCCGCGATGATCCTGGTCGGCAGCCTGCTCCTGACCTTGCCGGTGTCGCTGACCGAGGCCGCGCACACCTCCTACGTCGACTCGCTGTTCACCATGGCCAGCGCGGTGTGCGTCACCGGCCTGACGGTCAACGACGTGCCGACGGTCTACACCCCGTTCGGCCAGGGCGTCATCCTCGCCGGCATCCAGCTCGGCGGCGTCGGCATCATGACCGTGGCCGCCCTGGCGCTGGCGTTCAGCAACAACAGCTCGCTGCAGAGCCAGCTGCAGTACGCCGCCATGCTCGACGCCCGCACCGTCGCCGACCTGCGCAAGATCGTCGTCGGCATCCTCGCCGGCACCTTCATCGTCGAGGCCATCGGCGCGCTCCTTCTGTGGTTCTTGCTGGTCGGCGACCCGCGCCTCGACGAGCACTCGGCGCTGTGGATGGCCGTGTTCCACTCGATCTCCGCCTTCTGCAACGCCGGCTTCTCGCTGTTCCCCGGCAGCATCACCCAGTTCGCCGGCGAGTTCGGGGTCCAGACGGTCATCATGGGCCTCATCATCCTCGGCGGCCTCGGCTTCCCGGTCATGGTCGAGCTGGTGCGCCACGGCTGGCGTCGCCTCGTCCGCCTCGTGAAGCCCTCCGCGCCGGCGCCCGCGCGCCTGTCGCTGACCACCCGCGTGGTCCTGTCGATGAGCCTCGCGCTGATCGTCGCCGGCACCGTCGCCATCTATGCGCTCGAGTTCTCGAACGCCCTGGTGCCCGCCTCGGAGCAGGGCTTCGGCCGCCGCTTCATGGCCGCCCTGTTCGCCTCGGTCAACACCCGCACCGCCGGCTTCAACTCCTACGACATGGCCGTCCTGCGCGACGCGACGATCCTCGTCACCTGCGCCCTGATGTTCATCGGCGGCTCGCCCGCCTCGACCGCCGGCGGCATCAAGACCACCACCTTCGCCACGGTCGTCGCCGCCCTGCGCGCCGAGCTGCGCGGCCGCGAGCCCGAGCTCGGCGGCCGCGCCATCGCCCCCGAGGTCCTGCGCAAGGCCACCGCGGTGCTGGTGATGATGAGCGGCATCGCCCTGTGCATCATCCTCCTGCTCACCCTCACCGAGGACCAGCCGTTCCTCAAGCTCTCGCTCGAGGCCATCTCGGCGCTGGCCACCGTCGGCCTGTCCACCGGCATCACCGGCTCGCTGACGGTCGCCGGCAAGTTGATCATCTCCGGCGCGATGTTCCTCGGCCGCGTCGGCCCCTTCACGATCGCCCTCGCCGTCGGCGAGAGCGCCGCGACGTCCCCGCGCTACCGCCTCGCCCGCGAGGACCTCCCGGTCGGCTGACGCCCCGCGAGCCCGCAGCGACCTCGCACGTCGATCATCGATTCTCACCCGGGCTCCCGCCCTCCGCGACCTCGTCAGCCCGCGTCGCGACCTCGCCGAGCCGCCGCCGTGACATCGTCTCGATGTCGCCCACCTCCGCTGCGACATCATCCGCGAACTCCACTTCGCCATTTCAAATCGACCCTCCAGCGCCGAGCAATCGCCCGCTCCTGCTGCGCGGCTCGCGGGCCGCCGGCGCCGATATAGTGGCACCGTGTCGATCGGCAGCCTGATCGTCCTCGTCGTCGCCGTCGCCGTCGCCGCGCTCGACGTCGCCGTCGCCTCGCCGTGGACCGGACTCCTCGTCATGCTCGGCATGGGCATCGTCACCCTCGCGGTCGCCGAGCAGGTGCGGCAGATGATCGCCACCCGCCGCAAGGACCCGAACCTCGGCGGCGTCGTGTGGTTCGAGGTCGCCCTGCTGCTCGCCCTGCTCGGCTTCCTCCTCGCCCGCGCCCTGCTCCTCGGCGACAGCTTCGACGGCCCGCTGAGCGATCGCCGGCTGGCGGCCGCCGAGACCTACGACCTCGTGTTCACCACCCTGGCCGCGATCGCCGGCGCGCTGGTGATCGCCCCCGAGCGCACCGGACGTGTCCTTTTGAACATGTCCCAGCGGCCAGCCATGATGCTGATCGGCAGCTTCGCCGCGCTGATCTCGCTCGGCAGCCTGCTGCTCACCTTGCCGGTGTCGCTGACCGACGCGGCCCACACCTCCTTCGTCGACTCCCTGTTCACCATGGCCAGCGCCGTGTGCGTCACCGGCCTGGCGGTCAACGACCTCGGCGCGACCTACAGCCTGTTCGGCCAGGGCGTGATCCTCACCGGCGTCCAGCTCGGCGGGATCGGCATCATGACCGTGGCCGCGCTGGCGCTGGCGTTCAGCAACAACAGCTCGCTGCAGAGCCAGCTGCGCTACGCCGCCATGCTCGACGCCCGCACCGTCGCCGACCTGCGCAAGATCGTCGTCGGCATCCTCGCCGGCACCTTCGTCGTCGAGGCCATCGGCGCGCTCCTCCTGTGGATGATGCTCGCCGGCGACCCGCGGATCGGCGACGCCTCGCCGCTGTGGACGGCCGTGTTCCACGCGGTGTCGTCGTTCTGCAACGCCGGCTTCGCGCTGTTCCCGGGCGGCATGGGCGCGTTCGTCGGCGACATCGGCGTCCAGGCCGTCGTCATGACCCTGATGATCGTCGGCGGCCTCGGCTTCCCGATCCTCGTCGAGCTCGTCCGCCACGGCTGGCGCCGCCTGCTCCGCGTCGTCAAGCCGGCCACCCCGGCGCCGCCGCGGCTGTCGCTGGCCACGCGCGTGGTGCTGTCGACGACCCTCGCGCTGATCGTCGCCGGCACCGTCGCAGTGCTCGCGCTCGAGTTCGGGTCGGGACTTTCGCCCGCGGGCGAGCACGGGATCTTCCACCGCCTGTGGTCCGCGCTGTTCATCTCCGCCAACACCCGCAGCGGCGGGCTCGACACCGTCGGCGTCGGCGGCATGCGCGACGCCACGCTGCTGGTGCTGTGCGTGCTGATGTTCATCGGCGGCGCCCCGGCCTCCACCGCCGGCGGGATCAAGACCACCACCTTCGCCACCGTTGTCGCCACCCTGCGCGCGGAGCTGCGCGGCCGCGAGCCCGAGCTCGCCGGTCGCGCCCTCGCCCCCGAGGTCGTGCGCAAGGCCACCGCCGTCCTGGTGATGATGGGCGGCCTCTTGATGGCCTTCGTCCTCCTGCTCAGCCTCACCGAGGACCTGCCGTTCCTCCACGTCGCCTTCGAGGCAGTGTCGGCGCTGGCCACCGTCGGGCTGTCGACCGGGATCACCGGCTCCTTCTCGGTCGCCGGCAAGCTGATTCTCACCGCCGCGATGTTCCTCGGCCGCGTCGGCCCCTTCACGATCGCCCTCGCCGTCGCCGACCGAGCCGCCGCCCACTCGCGCCACCGCCTCGCCCGCGAGGACCTCCCGGTCGGGTAAGCTGTCGCCATGGCACAGAGCCGTTACCTCATCATCGGCCTCGGGCGCTTCGGCGCCGCCCTCGCCGAATCGCTCGCCGAGCAGGGCGCCGAAGTCATCGCCGTCGACCGCGACATGGCGATGGTCGACGCAGTCAAGCAGAAGGTCGCCTACGCGATCGAGCTCGACGCCACCGATCCCCAGGCGCTGCTGTCCATCGACCCGCAGAAGTGCCGCGCCGCCATCGTCGCCATCGGCGAGAACTTCGAGGCGACCGTGCTCACCCTCGCCGCCCTCAAGGAGGTCGGCGTGCGCGACATCGTCGCCCGCTCCCGCTCCGCCCGCGAGTCGCGGATCCTCCAGGCAGTCGGCGCCACCCAGGTCATCGAGCTCGAGTACGAGATGGGCCGCACCTTCGGCAAGCGCCTGCACGGCGGCGTCGAGGCCCAGCCCGCCCTCGGCCAGGCGCTCAAGCCCTGAAGCTCGTACACCACCGAAGGACATGTCCCATCGGACATTTCCTGAAGCCCATGCCCCCGAGGACATGCTCGATCGCGCAGGTCCGCTGGTCCTCGTCCGTCGGCCCTTTTTTAAATGACCAGCGGCCCGACGCCGGAGCGACGGGCCGCGCGAGAGGCGTTGAGGAGCCGCCCCCGGTCTTCAATGGTTCACGCGGTCATCGCGGCGACGCCGGCGACGCTCGCGGACGAGCGCGGCGCGGAGTCGCCGAAGCCGGGCCGGGCACCGACGTCGCGGATCCAGCGGATGTTGTGCTTGATGATGCGCCGCTTGAGCGCGTGCCGGGTGATACCGAGCAGTTTGGCTGCTTCGACGATGCTGCCCGCGGTGTGGAGGGCGGTCTCGCAAAGAAGGCGTTCGGCGGCGGTGAGGTTGAAGCTGTCGAGGACGATCTGCATGACGACAACCTAGAACACCCGCTTGATCCAACGGAGAACAAGCGCGCGGCCTCTGAACAGCGACCGGCTTGTGTTTCGTGCGTCGCGCGGCATGTGGCCGCGTACTCGCGGGGACCGCGGAGACCCGCGCGCTGGCGAGCGCGCCGCCCGTCCTCGCATGACGCGAGCGCGTGCACCCGACGAGGTGCTGCAGCGCCTCGGTGCGGCTTCACGGCTCGCGTCACACCCGGACGGTCGACGCTGGCGTCGCTCGTCCGGCCCACCGACACGGGGGTTGATCCGGTCCGGATCAACCCCGCCGAACCGTCACGGAAGACTCCTCGCAACACCGCGGCGCGGGCCGCTCCGCTCGCGGCGGACAGGACCGTGGAGTGCGCCGCGTGCAGCCTCCTGCCGACCGGCGCCTGGCGACGCACGGCGCGTCGTCACTGCGGCCCGGCGGTCGGCTCGACGCACGCCTGCCGCGTGCCGGGGCCGCGGCGGATCAGCACCGCCAGCGCGACCCCGCCGACCACCTCGCCGTACCACAGGGTGCAAGCGCGGATGAGGATCGTCGACGCCAGCGCGATCGGCTGCGTCACCCCGTGGGCCAGTCGCGCCACCAGCACGGCCAGCGAGCCCTCCGTCGCCCCGAGCCCGCCGGGTAAAAAACTCAGCGCGCCGATCAGCGTCGTCGTCGCCCACAAGAATGTACAAAGGGACAGGCTCGCCTCGACCCCGGCGAAGCCGTGCAAGATCAGCCAGTAGCCGACGCACTCGAGGCCCCAGCCCGCCACGCTGATCACGCTCAGCACCACCAGCGCCCGCAGGCGCAGCACTGCCGCGCTGCTGTCGACCAGGCCCTCCGCGCGCGCGACCAGCCCGCGCAGCCGCGGCAGCCGGCCGAGCAGCGCGAGGAGGCCGCGACACAGCCGCGGGCTGCCGAGCACCACCACGCCGGCGACCACCAGCGCCAGCGTGACGAGGGCGACCGGCAGGTACTCGCGGTGCTCGGCGATCCCGACCAGGCTGAGCACCACCAGCGCGACCAGGTCCGTCAGGCGATCGGCGACCACCACCGGCGCGGTGCGGGTGAACGGCACGCCGTCGGTCTCGCGCAACAGGTAGCTGCGCAGCACCTCGCCGATCTTGCCCGGCGTCACCGACATGCTGAGGCCGGCCAGGTAGACCAGCAGCGAGCGCCCGTACGACAGCCCGGGCGCGGCTCCCGGCCCGGCCCTGCGGACCCCGAGCCACCCGAGGCACAGCTCCCACTTGAGGAAGCGCAGCAGGTAGTTGACGCTCGACAGCCCCAGCGCCGCCAGCACCATCGACCATGTATATTCGGACATGGCCTCTCGGACACGTCCAGCGTCGACCCACAGCACCGCCGCCGCGTAGACCAGCACGCCGAGCGCGACGCCGACGAGGGCGCGGCGGACGAAGCGGCTCACGCGAGCTCCCGGGGGCGTTTGGGCATGGGGGGCGAGGATAGCGGCCCCGGCGGGCGAGACAAGGCCGCCCGGCGGCCTGCGCGGCGGCGGGCGCCGACTTGCGCGCGGGCGGCGAGGCGGGCAGCATCGCGGCGATGACCAGCGGAGGCAACGACGAGGTGCTGTGGCTCGGGCGCGCCCGGGCGCCCGGAGCGGCAGGTGCGCGGGCGGTGCGAGTGCGGACGCGCGGCGCTGCGCCCGGTCCGGACGACGTCGCCGAGGAGATCGACGATCCGTTCGCCGACGACGACGGCGACCCGTGGCAGCGGGCCGCCGAGGCGCGCGCCGGCGGCCTGCGAGCGCCGATCGCCGCGCTCGAGCTGCTGGCGCCGTTACGGCCGAGCAAGGTGATCTGCGTCGGCCGCAACTTCCGCGCCCACGCGGCCGAGCTCGGCAACGAGGTCCCGACCGAGCCGCTCCTGTTCTTCAAGCCGCCGAGCTGCCTGGTGCCGTCGGGCCAGGCGGTGCAGCTGCCCCGCGGCTACGAGCGCATCGACATGGAGAGCGAGCTCGTCGTGGTGGTCGGCCGCAAGGCCAGCCACGTCGCCGCCGAGCGGGCCTTCGAGCACGTCGCCGGCTACGCCGTCGGCAACGACGTCTCGAACCGCGACCTGCAGAAGCGCGACAAGCAGTGGACCCGCGCCAAGGGCTTCGACGGCTTCGGCCCGCTCGCCGCCTGGATCCGCCTCACCCCGCCCGGGTTCGTGCCGCCGGCGGAGGCCCGGATCTGCGGCTGGCTCAACGGACAGGCCAAACAATCCGCCCCGCTGGCCGACATGGTGTTCGACATGCCGTACCTGTTCGCGTACATCAGCGCCTGCATGACGCTGATGCCGGGCGACCTGATCTTCACCGGCACGCCCGAGGGCGTCGCGGCGCTGCAGCCCGGCGACTCGGCGAAGGTCGCCCTCGACGGCTTCGAGCTGGCCCCGCTGGTCACCCCGTTCACCTGAGCCCTCAGCGCTGCTTGCTCGGGCCCGACAGCGTCGCGATCTGCTCGCACGTCAGCTTGCAGGTCTCGCGGTCGGTCTTGCGCAACGAGGTGTCGGTGTAGCAGTCGTCGAGGCACGCCGACAGCTGCTCGAGCGTCGCCGGCGTCGGCGCGTTGACGACGCGCTCGGCCCGTTTGGCGCACGACTGCAGGCAGGCGTCGCGGCCGGTGCCGCGGTTGTGGCAGGCCGCCATGCAGCGCGAGGCCTTCGCCAGGCCGCCGTCGTACTCGCGCTCGCGCTCACGCTTCGAGACCGTCGGCGCCGTGCTCGGCGCCCCCGCGGCATCTTCGGCCGCATCGGCGCTCGGCGCGGCGACGAAGGGAGCGAGCAGCAATGCCAGGAGCGTTGCGGTGATCGATGCAGTTCGCATGTCTCGGGGGTAGCGCGGGTGCTGTGTGCCGCAATGCGACTCACAGCACGGAGCGCCGAAATCACCGCGGACGAGCGTCCGAGAGCCATCATACGGCCGCGCTCGATTGTGCACACGGCGAGCGCGCCGGCGAATCGCCCCTGGAGAAGAGCCGCGGCCGCGACCGCAGCAATTCTCGAGCCAGCCCAACTGTGATCATTGCACGTTCGGGGTCCCACGGCCCCAACGCGCGGCTACCGGCCCGAATCGCGCGCGGCGCTCGCGGGACGGTCCCGACAATCGCCGCGCGCTCGCTTTCGTCGACTGTGATCAATCGCCGGCGGCGGATTCGACCGTCGCCAGGTGCGCCCGCGCGTGCGCCATTGCCTCGGTGTGGCCGATCCGCAGCGCCCATTCGGCGGACAGCACCGCGAACGCCGCCCAGCGCTCGGCCGCGTGTTCGACGAGGCCCGGCCAGGTGGTCCCGCCGGCCGCCGCGAAGCGCTCGATCAGCCGCACCAGCGCGTCGCGACCGAAGCCACCGAGCAGCAGCGCCAGATCGATCGACGGGTCGTCGACCCGCGCCGCGGTCCAGTCGAGCACCCTGCTCACGCGCGCGTCGTCGGCGAGCAGCAGGTGGCCGGGTGCAGGTCGCCGTGCACGAGCGCCGTGTGGGTCGGCCACAGCGCATCGGCGTGCAGCCACCGTGGCCAGCGCGCCCACATGCGCGGCGACGGCTCCAGCGCCTCGCGCGTGGCCGTCATCGCCGACGCACGCGCCGAGCCGACGCGCACGCGGGCGGCGGCGGGGCTCAGCGGAGGCAGATGAACGCGACCATGAAGCGAGCTTCGCACCGCCCCGGGCGCCCGTGCAAGCCCCTGGGTCCGCGAATTCGCGGCGGATCTCCGCCGGCGCCCGACCCTCGCGCGGCGCGTCGGCCGGCCTCATGCGGCGGAACGCGCAGCGAAGCACGTCGAGCAGCACGAGCCGCGTGGCCGTCGCCTGCGCGATTGAAGTACTCTCGCGCGGCTGTGCCCGCCCCTGCCCGCACCCCCGCCTCCTCCGCGCTGTTCGCCGTAGCGATCGGGCTCGGCGCGTTCCTGCTGTTCCTCGTGCAGTTCATCCTCGGCAAGCAGCTGCTCCCGTGGTTCGGCGGCGCGCCGGCGGTGTGGACCACCTGCATGCTGTTCTTCCAGCTGCTGCTGCTCGGCGGCTACGGCTACGCCCACCTGCTCGCCGACCGGTTCACGCCGGCGCGTCAGCGCGACATCCACCTCGCCGCGCTCGCGCTCGCCGCGGTGCTGCTGCTCGTGCGGGCGTTCGTGTGGCCGGCGCCGATCAGCCCCTCGGACGCCTGGAAGCCCGACGCCGAGGCCAGCCCGATCCTCGCCATCCTCGGCCTCCTCGCCTTCACCGTCGGCCTGCCCTTCCTGGTCCTCGCCGCCACCGGCCCGCTGCTGCAGAGCTGGTTCGCCCGCGTGCGCCCCGGCGTCTCGCCCTACCGCCTGTACGCGCTGTCGAACCTCGGCTCGCTGCTCGGCATGTTCTCGTACCCGTTCGCGCTCGAGCCCGCCCTGCCGATCGCCGGCCAGGGCTGGGTGTGGTCGATCGGCTTCTTCGTGTTCGCGGTCGCTTGCGCCGCCTGTGCCGTGCTGGCCGGGGCCGCGCCCGCGCCGGCCAAGCCTTCGGGACATGTCGGATCGGACAGCAAGCCCTCGGGCGGTCGCCGGCTGCTGTGGTTCGCCCTGGCGACCATCCCCTCGACCATGCTGCTGGCGACCACCAGCCAGATCAGCCAGGAGGTCGCCGTCATCCCGTTCCTGTGGATGTTGCCGCTCGCGCTCTACCTGCTGAGCTTCATCCTCTGCTTCGAGTACGAGCGCAGCTACGTCCGCGCGCTGTGGCTGCCGCTGCTCGTCCTCGGCGCCGGCGCCGCCACCTACGCCCTGTTCGCGGGCGTCTACGCCGGCATGGTCCTGCAGCTCGTCATCTACCTGGTGACCTTGCTGGCCTACTGCATGGTCTGCCACGGCGAGCTGGTGCGGCAGAAACCTGACCCGAAGTACCTGACGCAGTTCTACCTGATCGTCTCGGCCGGCGGCGCGGCCGGCGGGATCTTCACGGGCGTGGTCGCGCCGCTCTTGTTCCCCGAGTTCTGGGAGCTGCCGATCGCGCTGTTCGTCGGCTTCGCCCTGGCGATGTACGTGCTGTACCGCGGCGCCTGGCCGCAGCGGCTGTGGCTGTCGGCCCTGTCGGCCTTCGGCGTGCTCGTGGGGTCGCTCGCCCTCGCGGGCGCGCTCGTCTATCACATGCGCGAGCAGCTCGACGACAACATGGTCGTCACGCGGAACTTCTTCGGCGTGCTCCGCGTCGACCGGGCGAGCGGGGGCAACCTCGCGTACACGCGCCTGCGCCACGGCCGGATCACCCACGGCATCCAGTTCGAGAGCGAGCCGCTGAGCTCCGCGCCCACGAGCTACTACGGGCAGACCAGCGGCGTCGGCCTCGCCGTCGAGAAGCACCCGCGGCGGCTCGCCGGGGAGCGCCTGCACATCGGCGTCGTCGGCCTCGGCGCCGGCACCATGGCCAGCTACGGGCGAGCGGGCGACCGCGTGCGCTTCTACGAGATCAACCCGGCCGTGGTCGCGCTCTCGACCGGCGACGAGCCCTACTTCACGTACTTGCAGCAGTGCGCAGGCGAGGTCGCCGTCGTCATCGGCGACGCCCGCGTCGCGCTCGAGCGCGAGCAGCCGCAGGGCTTCGACGTGCTCGCCATCGACGCGTTCAGCAGCGACTCGATCCCCGCGCACCTGCTCACGGTCGAGGCCGTCGAGCTCTACTTCCGCCACCTGCGCGAGGGCGGCATCCTCGCCGTCCACATCTCGAACCGCTACCTCGACCTCGACCCCGTCGTGCGCGGCATCGGCGAGAAGCTCGGGCTCCACGTCGAGTACGTCGAGGACCTCGAGAACGACGAGGTCGTGTGGCAGAGCGACTGGATGCTGCTCGCCCGCCGTGAGGCCGACATGAACAGCCCCGACCTGATCAACGCGCTCGCGCCCAAGATCGACCCCGACGCGCCTTATCCGCTGTGGACCGACGCGTACAGCAACCTGCTGCAGGTGCTGAAGCGCTGATCGTCGCTATCATTCGTTGAACACGCGGGCCGCCCGACAATCCGCGGGGCCTGCGATACGCACTGCGCCGATTCGCGCCCGGGCACGACATCGCGCATTCGAATGATCCGCACGGGATAAGCCACAAATGACATAAGGCGCGTTCGCACGGGCGCCCGCCCGCGCGTGAATAGGGCCTGGGGGCCGGCGTCGCAGCGGCCCCCCCGAACAACGTCTATCTGCGGTCGCGCTCGCTCTTGCTCATTTGCGGGGCCGCCGCGGTTGACGAGAGGAAGAAAGCCATGCAAAAGCTCCACCCCATGAAATGGCTTACGCGTCATGTGCCGTCGCTGATCGCGGCGGTCACGGTCGTCGCCGGCGCCGCGCTCGTCGCTCGCGCCGAGGAGCCCGCCGCCGTCGCCGGCGTCGAGGCCGACGCTGCGAAGATCCGCCAGCTCGTGTTCGACATGGAGAAGGCGTTCGAGCAGGTCCACGACTACACCACCACCATGTACAAGCAAGAGCGCGTCAAAGGCCGCCTGATGCCGCGCGAAGAGCTCCAGGTCAAGTTCCGCAAGCCGCTCGACATCTATCTCAAGTGGACCGGCGAGGTGAACCAGACCCGCGAGGTCATCTACGCCAAGGGCTGGAACGACGACAAGATCCGGGCCCACAAGGGCTCCTTCCCCGACATGACGGTCAACCTGCGCCCCGACTCGAGCATGGCGATGCAGGGCAACCGCCACATGATCACCGAGGCCCACTTCGGCCACGCGATCGGCGTCATCGCCCGCGACGCGCGGCTCAGCGAGTCGCGCCCGCAGGACGGCGTCCGTTACCTCGACCTCGGCGAGAAGGTCGTCCACGGCGCCCGCAGCCGCTGTGTCGAGGCCCGCACCCCGGCGGGCGGCGTGTTCAGCGTCTACTACGCCGCGCGGGCCAAGATCTGCTTCGACGTGAAGACCAAGATGCCGACGCGGATCCAGGTGTGGGACGCCGACGGCGACCTGCTCGAGGACTACGGCTTCCAGGACACCAAGATCAACGTCGGCCTCACCGACCTCGACTTCGACCCGTCCAACGCCGAGTACAACTTCTGATCCGACGATTCAGCCGGAGGCCCCCGGGCCTCCGGCTGTCTTATTAGACATGTGCTGACAATCAGGGCCGAACGAACAGCGCGCCGCTGTAGATCCACGGCGCCTCGATGTCGGCGTATTCGAGCGCGTCGCCGAGGTACGGCAGCAGGTGCTTCGGCGTGATCCAGACCTCGACGCGGTACACGCCGGGGCCCGGGGCCTCGACCTCGATCTGTCCGCTCGACCAGGTCATGAGCTCCTCGCGCTGGTCTCCGGTCGCCCGGTAGAGCACGCCGCGGACCCCCGGCGCCTCCGCGCCCTGCGGGCTGCGCGGGTCGAGCGTCGGCAGCACCGCCCGCAGCGTGAGCGGGCCGCCGGCCAGCGACACCTCGGCGCCCATCTCGACCACCGCCGCCCCTTCGCCGTGGAAGTCGAACCCGACCGGCGTGCCGAGCGACTCGAACACGATGTGGTTGTTGCCGGCGCGCAGCGCCGCCTTGACCGCCTGCGGCGTCAGCTCAGCCGTGCGGATGCGGTTGTTGAACCACCGGATCATGCGCCGGTACGAGTCGCCGCGCTCGCCGTCGGTGGCGATGCTGTCGAACACGTTCTGGTGCGCGTCCGTGCCGGCCGAGATCGTCAGCCGCTGCGTCTGTCCCAGCGTCTCGAGCGCCACGATGGACGGCTCGTTGGGCAGCAGGAACGCCAGCGTCGCCAGGTCGGGCTGTCGGCCCGGCTGCAGGAAGAACGGGATGATCGCCGCGAAGTAGTCGTCGTCCTCGAGCCCGAGGTCCTGCATGCGGATGTCGGGGTCGAGGTTGGCGTGCAGCTGGTACAGCTCGATGCCGTCGAGCCCGAGCGTCGCCAGCTCGGCGACGTCGCGGCCCTCCGTGTGCGCCACCCAGGCCAGCGCGCCGGCCTCCTTGATCGCCGCGAACGCCGCCGGCGAGCTCGTGCCGTACACGTCGGTCACGTGCTTCTCGAGCCCGAACGGCATCATCTCCGCGCTCTCGATCCCCGGCAGCACCATGACCTTGTGCCCGTCCGGGCACTTCAACCAGCTGGCGATCGGCGTGCCGCCGTCGCCCAGGATCGGCTCGTCCATCCCGCGCATCAGCAGCAGCTCCTCGTAGGCCGCCTCGCTCGCGTGCACCGGGTGATCGCTCAGCATCGCCACGTCGATCCGCGGCGTGCACAGCCCCGCGCGGAGGTCCGCCAGACAATCCTCGTCGGGCACCCCGTTCGGCTGCGGGTCGCCGTCGCAGGCGTCGTGCGAGTGGTGCGAGTGCAGATGCATGATCGCCCTCACCTCGCGCAGGCCGCGGATCGTCGCGCAGCCGGAGATGTCCGGCTGGCCCTTGTCCCACGCGATCGGCATGTCCGGCGGCGCAGTGTCTGCGCACCCACCCTCGACCCCGGTCGTATCGGTCGCCGTCGTCGCCTCGTCCGTCGTCGTCGGCGTCGTCGTGGTCGGCTCGGTCGGTCCCGTGGGGGTCCCGGTCGTGGTCGTGCCGGTCGCCGTGGTCCCCGTCGACGACGACGTCTCGCTGGCCGCGCCGGTCTCGTTCCCCGACCCGTTGCAGGCCCCGATCCACAGCGCTCCGCTCACGATGCTCGCCCACTTGCGCATGGTCGCCTCCAAGATCTCCGCGCACAGTATCACGATCCCGCACGAGGCCGCCCGACCGCCGCGCACCGTGCCCTCGCCCCGTCGTGCGCCGACTCCTGTCCTCGCGGGCCTTCACCCCGCGCACGCGCGGGATCCCCGTGATTCCTGCGGGGGGTACGGCGACCGCGGGCCCGTCGATTCGCCGAACCAGCGAGACATGCCTTTTCGAACATGTTCATGAGGACATCTTCCGAAAACCCGGCGCGAGGCCGCTGCCTGCACCTCCGTCGACGAGCTCCGTCTCGGCCGCGAGTCATCGGCGAGCGCGTCGGCGAGCGCTCCGCCCGGGCAGAGCCGCTCTCTCCACCCGCATCGCTCCGAAGCTCTCGTCGACCATTTCGAGCTCGTCCACCTCCTCCGAGGGCCAGCCGTTCGTCGCCGCTGCCGAACACTTCCAGCGCGCGGCCGTGCGAGAGCTCCCCGAGACCCACGCCGAATCGATCGGCACCAGCCCGTCGGTTCATTCCACGTCTCACCCGCGAGCTCGCCAGCGACTGCCCTCGCGGCCCTCGACGCTCACAGCAGCAATCTCCTGCGTGTGCACGGACAACCGGACCTCGCTGCCTCGTGCTCCCCAGCTCTGCCCGACGGACGGACCCCGAACTGCGCACGACGAGCCGAACCTCGCTGCCGGCCTCCGAGTTCTGCCCGCACCCGCCTTACGCCCGAACGAGCCGCAGCCATGGAACTTGTTCCAAGGACAGCCGTCGCCTGTGTACCCCATGACGGCACGCAGGCGGACCGATCTGCGGCGGACCGACCCTTTTTGAAAAGGGCCGCCCAGGACGACGAAGCCTGCGACGGGTGACGGAGCCCGGCTCGCCGGTGTAGTCTCTGGTGCCATGTCTGCCCTCCTGCCCCGTTCCGCCCTCGTCTTCGCCTTCGCCTTCGCCGCCTGCGGAGGCGACACCAAGACGGCTCCCAAGACCGACGAGAAGAAGGTCGAGGCCAAGGCCGACGCCAAGGAGGAACCCGCCACGGACGCGGCGAAGAAGCCGCGGCCGCGGGCTCCCGCCAGCGAGAAGTCGCGGGTCGCCGATCCCAAGGGCCGCACGGTCGTCATCGGCTCGCTCAATGGCGACCTGGTCGCCACCAAGGCCGCGCTCAAGACGGCCGGCGTGATCGACGACGCCGGCAAGTGGACCGGGGGCGACCTCGTCGTCGTCCAGCTCGGCAATCAATTCGGCAACAGCAAGGACGAGAAGGCCACCCTCGCCCTCCTCGACGACCTCGCCGCGCAGGCGCAGGCCGCCGGGGGCGCGCTCTACCGTCTGACCGGCGAGAACGAGATCCTCAACGTCGCGCTCAACTTCAAGGACATCGTCCACGCCCAGGGTTTCAAGGATTACGCCAAGGAGAAGAGCGACGACCCGCGGGTCGAGAGCCTGCCGGCCAATCAGCGCGGCCGGGCCGCCGTGTTCGCCTCCGGTGGTCCCACCGCCAAGAAGCTGTCGGAGCAGAAGCTGATCCTCGTCGCCGGCGACAGCGTCTTCGCCCACGCCGGCCTGCTCGGCGAGCACGTCCAGAAGGGCATCGACAACATCAACGACGAGAGCACCAAGTGGATGCTCGGGGAGATCGCCATGATGCCGGACATGCTCGCAGGCCCTGGCCCCGCGCGGACACCTCGCCTCCGCGGCAACGAGCCCGCCTGCGAGGTGGTCGAGCAGGTCGTCACCGACCTCGCGGTGAAGCGGCTCGTGATCGCCCGCCCCGCCGCCGAGAAGATCGACGCCGTCATGTGCGACGGCAAACTCGTGCGGGTGGGAGCTGCTGCGGGCGATGCCAGCGGCCCGGCCGAGATCCTTGAGATCGCCGGCGGTGCGGTGAAGTTCATCCCGATCGCCAAGTAACCGGCACCTGCAGCCCGCACCCGCCCGGGACACGAACTCGAGCCTGCTCCCGTCGCACCGCCACGGGTCCATCCGCTGTCGGCTCTCGCCCCTGAGTGCCCAAGCACCGCCAGGCGAAGGGGGAGGCCTGCAGCGCGGGCCCTTCCACGAAATCGTGGCGTATCCAGGCGGCCGCGCGCGAGCGAGACCCAAATAAAAAAGCCCCCTTCTTTCGAAGGGGGCATAGCGCTGGCGGCGTCCTACTCTCCCACAGGGTCTCCCCTGCAGTACCATCGGCGCTGGAAGTCTTAACGACCGAGTTCGGGATGGGATCGGGTGTGGCCCTTCCGCCATAGCCACCAGCAAAACTTGTCGACGAGCTGCGAGACTGACCGCGCGAGGCGGTTCGGGGCTCGCAAAGAGATTGTGCGCTGTGCACGGGGCTCCATTTCGGAGCGGGTCCTACTGACCCTCGTGCGTGTATCGCTCGGAACCTCGGACCTCAAACGCGCCACACGGGAGCGGCGCCCAAGGTCAAGCCGAACGGTCGATTAGTACCGGTTAGCTCCGCGCGTCACCGCGCTTCCACACCCGGCCTATTAACGTCGTCGTCTACGACGGACCTTCAGGGAATCCTCATCTTGTGGTTGGCTTCCCGCTTAGATGCTTTCAGCGGTTATCCGTTCCAGACATGGCTACCCGGCGATGCTCTTGGCAAAACAACCGGAACACCAGGGGTCTGTCCATCCCGGTCCTCTCGTACTAGGGACAGCTCCACTTCAAGATTCCTGCGCCCACGGCAGATAGGGACCAAACTGTCTCACGACGTTTTGAACCCAGCTCGCGTACCGCTTTAATTGGCGAACAGCCAAACCCTTGGGACCTACTACAGCCCCAGGATGCGATGAGCCGACATCGAGGTGCCAAACCACGCCGTCGATGTGAACTCTTGGGCGTGATAAGCCTGTTATCCCCGGAGTACCTTTTATCCGTTGAGCGATG
This sequence comes from Nannocystis punicea, assembly GCF_026965555.1. Classification (GTDB taxonomy): domain Bacteria; phylum Myxococcota_A; class Polyangia; order Nannocystales; family Nannocystaceae; genus Nannocystis; species Nannocystis punicea. The sequence continues at coordinate 7,594,444 of NZ_CP114040.1, forward strand.
GCCCTTCCATTCAGAACCACCGGATCACTAAGGCCCACTTTCGTGCCTGCTCCTCTTGTATGAGTCGCAGTCAAGCTCCCTTATGCCTTTACACTCTTCGGCTGGTTTCCAATCAGCCTGAGGGAACCTTTGCGCGCCTCCGTTACTCTTTCGGAGGTGACCGCCCCAGTCAAACTACCCACCAGGCAGTGTCCCGGACCAGGCTCACTGGTCACGGTTAGGCTTTCAGACTTCTCAGGGTGGTATTTCAACGTTGGCTCCGTGGAACCTAGCGGCCCCACATCATAGCCTCCCACCTATCCTACACAGACAAGTCCGAAAACCAGTGCCAAGCTGCAGTAAAGGTTCACGGGGTCTTTCCGTCTTGCCGCGGGTACGGGGCATCTTCACCCCGATTTCAATTTCGCTGAGTCCCGGGTCGAGACAGTGGGGAAGTCGTTACGCCATTCGTGCAGGACGGAACTTACCCGCCAAGGAATTTCGCTACCTTAGGACCGTTATAGTTACGGCCGCCGTTTACCGGGGCTTCGATTCGATGCTTCGCTTGCGCTGACATC